>NZ_SGXT01000012.1 GCF_004216855.1 Microcella alkaliphila | reverse complement strand
ACGACGGTATTCTGGTATTATCGTAACATCAACATGATCGGTATACCTTTCCCGGAGGAAACGATGACAATGAAGTCGACACGCACACGTAAGGCGTCAGCAGTTCTGGCCGCAGCCGCAATATTGGCCTTGACTGCATGCGGGAACGATTCGGCGGGCGAAGCTGGCGGGAGTGAAGATCAACGGACTCTCAAGCTCGCCCACATTTTCCCCGAGAGTTCAGCGCTACAGCCGGCCGCCATGTCCTTCATGGATCAGGCGGCTGAAGCGACCGGCGGACGAGTTAATTTCGAACTTTTCCCGGGCGGACAACTGGGTAGTGATGAAGAAATGGCAAGCAGCCTGGTGAGCGGAGACCTCGAGTGCGCTTTCGTCGCATTCGCCCCGTCCGGACTCGACCCTAGGCTTCAGCTTTCCTTCCTGCCGTATATCGTTTCCTCCTACGAAGCAGCCGACGAGGTTTTCTTCAACCCTGACGGCATCATCCAGACCAACGAGCGCGAGGTGCTTGCCGAACACGGTATAACCTCCATCGGCTTCTACGAGAACGACTTCCGGGGGATGACAAATAACTCTCATCCGATCACAAAACCGTCGGATCTTGAGGGCCTCAAAATGCGGGTACCGGGCCTGCCCATGTATCTCGATCTGTTCTCGGCGTGGGGTGCTCTGCCCGTAGCGATGCCATTCACAGAGCTCTACACCGGCCTACAACAGGGAACCGTGGACGGACAGGACAACGGCATCGTTCTCAGCGCCAACAGCCGCTTCCATGAAGTCCAGAAGTATCTTTCACTTACCCGGCACGCTTATGGCACTGGCGCCCTGGCATGCAACACCGAGGTCTGGGAAAGCCTCTCAGAGGAGGACCGTGCTGCTCTCACGGAGGTGGCCGAGAAAGTCTCGGAGACCGCCACCCAGGAGGTCCGCGCTTCTGTCGACGATAAATTGACTGAACTCAAGGACGCCGGCATGGAGGTCACTGAGTTGACACCCGAGCAAATCCGGGAGTTCGCCGAGTCCAAAGACGAAATTTGGGAAGCCAATCGCGAGGTCTTCGGAGACGAAGTAATCGACCAGCTCATCGAGGAATCCGATGCAGCCGACGTCGGCTGATCAACCGTCGGCGGGTGGACCGCCCCGTCGCGCGCT
>NZ_SGXT01000010.1 GCF_004216855.1 Microcella alkaliphila | reverse complement strand
GTCGTTGCCGGGGTAGGGGTCGAGGTCTTCCAGGATGGAAGTTCCTACGCTCACCGTCCGAAAGACCTCGACGTGCCCAACGCTACCTTCGACGCGCCCGATCTCACCACGTTCTGCCGACTCGACGAGCTCGGCTTAGAAGCCATCGGACAACGCCTCGAGCCCGACCGCGCGGTGCTCTCCTGCCGGGTCGTGCAGGCCGACGACTGGTGCCGCGACTGCGGCTGCCAAGGGGTGCCGCGCGACACGGTCACGCGGCGACTGGCGCACGCGCCGTTCGGGCACCGGCCCACCACGCTGCTGGTCCGCGTCCGCCGTTACCGCTGCACGGGCTGCGGCCGCATCTGGCGGCAGGACACGAGCGCGGCGGCGGAGCCGCGGTCGAAGATCTCCCGCACCGGACTGCGGTGGGCGCTGGACGCGCTGGTGCTCGACCACCTCACCATCTCGCGCGTCGCGGCCGGGCTCGGCGTCGCCTGGCACACCGCCAACACCGCCGTGCTCGCGGAGGGCAGGCGCCGCCTGCTCGACGATCCGGGCCGCTTCGACGGCGTGGCGGTCCTGGGCGTGGACGAGCACGTCTGGCGTCACACGTCCCGCGGGGACCGCTACGTGACCGTCATCATCGACCTCACTCCGATCCGCGACGGCACGGGGCCGGCGCGGCTGCTGGACATGGTCGAGGGCCGCTCGAAGCAGGCGTTCCAGCAGTGGCTCGCCGCCAGGCCCCAGTCCTGGCGAGACGGCGTTGAAGTGGTCGCGATGGACGGGTTCTCCGGCTTCAAGACCGCCACCGTCGAGGAGCTGCCCGAGGCGGTCGCCGTGATGGATCCGTTCCACGTTGTCCGACTCGCCGGGAACGCGCTCGACAGCTGCCGGCGGCGGATTCAGCAGCAGCTCCACGGCCACCGCGGACGCAAGGGCGATCCGCTCTACGCCGCCCGCCGCACCCTCCACACCGGCGCGGCGTTCCACACGCCGCGGCAGCAGCAACGACTCGACGCGCTCTTCGCCGACGAGCGGCATCTCGCGGTCGAGGTCACCTGGGGCATCTATCAGCGCATGGTCGCCGCCTACCGCGACCCGGACCGGGCCGCGGGCAAGCAGCTGATGATCGAGCTGATCGAGACGGTCAGCGCCGGCGTCCCGGCGGCGCTGCGCGAGGTGATCACGCTCGGGCGGACGCTGAAGCAGCGCGCCGCCGACGTGCTCGCGTACTTCGACCGGCCCGGCACCAGCAACGGGCCGACGGAGGCGATCAA
>NZ_SGXT01000009.1 GCF_004216855.1 Microcella alkaliphila | reverse complement strand
GGAGCTGACCGGGATGGTCGACCTGTCCCGCGACGAGCATGGCCGGGTGCGTGCCAGGTTGCTGGATCTGGTGCCGGGCAGGTCGGGGAAGGCGTGACGGCGCTCAGCGAATTTCCCCAGAGTTGCTCGTCGAAGTTCCTCAGGTCGCGTGGGTAGGTTAGCGCAGGTTTGTGCCGGTGGTGACGCGGCGGAGTTCGTCGGCTGCGGCGTGGTGGTTGCGGAGCCGGTAGGAGGCTCCGTCGAGGGTGACGACGACGGAGCGGTGCAGGAGGCGGTCGAGCATCGCGGCGGCGACGGTGGTGTCGCCGAGGATCTCTCCCCAGGCTCCGACGGGCCGGTTCGTGGTGAGCACGATCGAGGTCTTCAAGTAGCGCTGGTTGATGACCTGGAACAGCGCTGACGCCGCCTCGCCGGGCAGCGGCAGGTAGCTGAGCTCATCGATGATCAGCAGCGTCGGCCCGGCGAAGAACCGCATCATGGTCGCCCACTTTCCCTCGATCGCGGCGCGGTGGCAGCGGGCGGCGAGGTCCGCGGCGGAGGTGAAGTAGACTCGGTAGCCGGCGGTGACGGCGGCGTGCCCGAGGCCGGTGGCGATGTGGGTCTTCCCGACTCCGGGCGGGCCGATCAGGAGCACGTTGGTCGCGGTCTCGATGTAACGGCAGGTGCCCAGCTCGGTGAGCAGCGAACGGTCTATGCCGCTGGCGGAATCCAGGTCGAAGTCGTCGAGGGTGGCGCTGGTGGGGAGGTTCGCGAACCGGAACCGGCCCGCGAGGCGGCGGGCGTCGGTCGCGGTGACCTCGATCCGTAGGAGCTGCTCGAGTGCGTGGGTGAGGGTCCAGCCCTCGGCTTGGGCCTGGTCGAGGACCTTCGGGAGGGCGTCGGCGGCGTCGGCGAGCTTCAGGTCGGTGAGGTGGCTGCGCAGCTGCTGGTAGACGCTCGTCGCGGTGGCAGTGGTGGTGGTCATCGGAGGGTGTTCCTGTTCTTCGCGGCCTGCTCGTAGGCGGCCAGGCTGATCACGGTCGTGGAGGGTTCGATGGTGCCGGTGAGGACGGCGGCGGCGCGGAGCGCGGCGGCCCCGGGTGGGATGCGTTCCTTGCGCCGGTGCGGGCGTCCCGGCGGCGCGGACGCCATCGCGATCGCTTCGAGGGCGGTGACGTGACCGGTGTCGCGGACCGTGACCCCCAGTCCGGGCTCGGCCACCCGGTGCCGGGCGACGACCGCGCCCGAGACGGTGGCGATGTCGATGATGTCGGCGCCGAGCCGCTGCTGGACGGTCACTTTCGCGGCGGCCAGTTCCGGCGGGACGGAGTACCGGTTCCCTCGCCAGTCGATCAGCGCCTGCCGGGTCGCGGTGCGCTCCTCGGTCACGATCACGGGGAACACCACCGGGGGCAGCGGCCGCAGCC
>NZ_SGXT01000008.1 GCF_004216855.1 Microcella alkaliphila | reverse complement strand
CCTGTCAAGTTGTTTGTGTAAATGGGCATCGTCTGGGGTTGGTCAGAGGTAGGGGCGGATTCGGTCGGGGAACGCGATCGCGAGTTGGGCCAGGGCCTTCTTCCAGCTGGTCGTGACGGCACCCTCGATCAGCCGCGGTGGCGCTTTTCGCTCGCGTGAGGGCTTGCCGCGCTCTTTCTCCCTCTCCAGTGCGCGTTTGTCCTCGATGTTGCAGATCGCCAGCCAGAGCAGCTTCACGACCGCGGCGTCGTTGGGGAAGTGGCCGCGGTTCTTGGTGACCTTCCTCAGTTGGTAGTTCAGCGACTCGATCGCGTTGGTCGTATAGATCACTCGCCGAACCTCGGGCGGGAACGCCAAGAACGGGATGAAGCGCTCCCACGCGTTCTGAAACGCCGCGATCGTGTGCGGGTTCGCCTTGCCCAGCTCCGAGGCCGCCAACGCCGCCAACTCGGCTTTGGCGGCGTCCGCGTCGGGGGCTTGATAGATCGGCTTCAGCGCGGCGGCGACGGCTTTGCGTTGCCCGTAGGACACGAACCGCATCGCGGTGCGGATCAGGTGCACCACGCAGGTCTGCACGAGCGAGTCGGGCCAGGTCGCCTCGATCGCTTCGGGGAAGCCGGTGAGGCCGTCGCAGCACACGATCAGCACGTCACGCACGCCACGGTTGGCGAGCTCCGCGCAAACGGATGCCCAGAACTTCGCTCCCTCGGTTTGCTGCACCCAAATGCCCAGGACGTGCTTGATGCCCTCCATGTCGACGCCGACGGCGATGTGAGCGGCCTTGTTGCCGACGTGCCCGCCGTCTCGGACCTTCACCACGATCGCGTCCAAGTAGATCACCGGGTAGAACGCTTCCAACGGCCTGGACTGCCACGCCAGGACCTCGTCGGAGATCTCGTCGACGATCTTCGAGATCGTCTCCCGCGAGATGTCGGTGCCGATCGTGGACGCCAGATGGTGCTCGATATCGCGCACCGTCATCCCGCCGGCGTAGAGCGAGACGATCATCTCGTCCAACCCGCCCAGACGCCGCTGACCGGTGGGCACCAGACGAGGGGTGAAGCTCCCGTTACGGTCGCGCGGGACAGCAAGCTCAACATTGCCGGCAATGGTCGCCACGGTCTTAGGAAACGACCCGTTGCGCGAGTTGTCGTGGAACGGAGCCTCCGCATCGCCCCGCTCGTAGCCGACGTGCTCAGTCAGCTCCGCCTGCAAGCCACGCTCCAGGCCGGTCTTGATCAGCTGTTGGATCAGCCCGTCCCGGCCATCGAGTTGCACCTCACCGGAATCGATCTTCGCGAACAAGTCATCAAGCACACCCGAGTCTCGAAGACGCCTCGCGCCCCCCGCCTGCTCACGCCGCCGCTGCTCGCGGGCTTCCCTGTCGATCATGGTCATCAGTGTCGTCCTTTCGTAAGAAGCCGACACCCCTTACACACACCATCTGACACCCTC
>NZ_SGXT01000007.1 GCF_004216855.1 Microcella alkaliphila | reverse complement strand
GGGAGCGTAGGAACTTCCATCCTGGAAGGCCCCGCCGCCTATCCCGCCACCGGCACGCCCGAACCACTCACCCCCGCTTCATGACGAAGAGCCACTAAACACCTGATATGTGTCTGGTTTTTGTCAAGTGGCAGGGGTAAGAGCGCCCGGAGTGATCATGCTCCGGGCGCTCTTTCGTGTGGTCGGCGCGGGCGGCGTGGGTGTCGTGCGTGTCGTGGGCGACGCGCGGTCAGACTGATATGCGCGGGTTGGTTACCGCAGGACGTGCTGTTCGGCTGGAGCGGTTCCGCTTGTCTAGGATCGAGCGTCGCCTGCCCTTCGGGCGGGCTGCTCATAGCTGTTCCGCGGGTCGCTCCTCGCGCTGCCGTCACCTGCCGTCTGAACCGACCGGTCAGGGGGCCCAGGTCAGTCGGGCATCACGGCCAGGGACCAGCACCAGCCGGCGAGCTCGCGGGCGATGGCGACGTTCGCGATCGTGGGCCGCTTCTTGCGTGCGGTGAAGTGCTGCCATTTCTGATGCAGGCGCCGGTTGCCGTCTTCGCCGCGGGACGCGGCGAGGCTGGGCGCGGCAGCCCACCGGGCCTGCATCACCGCTCCGGGCCGATAGGGCTTGCGGTGATGCCAGGCGGCCTCGACCAGCAGGCGGCGGGCGTGAGTGTTGCCGGTTTTGGTGATCGAGCCTTGCGAGCGTGACTGTCCGGAGGAGTGCTCTGAGGGCACCAGCCCGACGAACGCTCCGATGCTGGATCCGGTGAAGCGCTCCCAGTTGCCGATCTCGACCGCGAGGCCGAACCCGGTCAAGGTCGAGATCCCGCGCAAGCACCCCAGGCGTCGCACCACGGGCGCGTAGTTGCTGGTCGCGGCCATCTGCTCGATGATCGCGTCGAGTCGGTCTTTGCGGGCGCGCACCTGCTGCACCGCTTCGTAGTCGGCATCGAACGCGGCCTGCAGTCCGGGATGGTCGAACCTCTGCCGACGCAGCCAGGCATCATGCGCGCCGGTCCACGCCTGTTTGCCGTCATAGATGATCCCATGGCGCAACAGCAGCTTCGAGAGCCGATGCCGTGCAGCCATCAGCTCACCCCGATTGTCCTCCCTGGCTCGCACCAGGTCGCGTGCGGTTTCCTGCTCGATCGTGGGCACGGCAACCGCGACGATCTCTCCCAGTCGCAGCAGTCTTGCCAAATGCATCGCGTCCCTGGCATCGGTCTTGACTCGATCCCCGACCGGGCGCTGCAACTTCGACGGCGCCGCCACGAGGCACTCGATGCCCCCGGCGGTGAACAAGCGGGCCAAAGCGAACCCGGTCGGCCCGGCCTCATACGTCACCGCCGCCGGCTGCGGCAGGCTCCGCACCCACTCCAAAACTGCCGCGGGGTCGTAGCCGAAACGGTGACGGATCACTTCCCCGGTGTCCTCATCGATCGCGCATCCCACGACACTGCGCGCGTGCACGTCCAAACCGACGCTCGTACGCTGGAATCTCAACTGGGGCCTCCATTCGCCTGGTGGATAGGCCAGCCCTCAACAGCTGGCAACCCACGAATACGCGAATCGAGGCCCCAGCCTCAAGAACCCGACCGAACACCCATATCGTCTAGGGTACAATGACGGTAATACGGTATTAGGAGAGTGTGGATGATAGTCAGACATGGTGCGCCGTTGCGAGAGCAAGCTGTTGAAGAGATACGGGCGCATATCGTAGATGGGACTTACCTGCCTGGCGTTCGCCTGAAGGAAAAGGATCTCTGCGAAACCTACGAGGTGAGTCGCACCGTCATCCGGGAGACTCTGCGGCAGTTGGAATCAGAACGGTTGGTGCGCATCGAGCCGAACGTGGGCCCCATAGTGTGCGTGTTGAGCAGAAGTGAGGTGAAGGATCTATACCAGACGCGTGAGATCCTTGAGGCCACTGCCGCTCGACTGGCCGCTAGCGCTGCCTCCGCAGCGCAGGTGCTTGAGCTCGAGGGGATCTGCGACGAAATCGCTCTAGCTGACCATGCGGATTTGCAGCGTCTCATTGTGATGAAGAACCGTTTCTATGACGCACTTATGGCGGCATCGGGCAACAAAGTGATTGCTGAGATGTTGCAGAACATACAGGCGCGGATCAGCCAGTTGCGGCGGCTAACTTTAGGTTCTCCGGGGCGCCATGAGCAGACGGTGCAGGAGTTGGCCAAGGTGGTTCAGGCGATCAAGGACCGGGACGCTGATGCTGCTTTTGGTGCGACCGTCGCCCATGTCAAATCTGCTGCGGAGATCGCTATGCGACACTTCGACGGCACACCTCTCCTTCCCGGTGCATTTGCGCATTCGACTACCAGCACAAAGGAAATTCCATGACCGAAAACCATGAAGCTCAGTCCTATATCGATGAGATGGCCACCAAGCGTGGATACGTGCTCGATTACCACAAAATCATGGCCAAGCACGACTTTGAGGTCCTTAAGGCCGCTAACGGGTTGGTCAACGCCGCCTATTTGAATGAGCGTAGCTTGGATCGTAAGGTGAAGGAGCTGATCTTTATCTGCAGCCTGACGGTTTTGAAGGCACCAAAGGGGCAAATCGAAAGCCACATCCGCGTCGGGCTGGATCTCGGGCTCAGTCCTCAGGAGATCCTGGAGGCAATCGAAATCGCCTTGCCGGAGGCAGGGGTTGTGGCATTCCAGATCGGCTTCGACGCGTGGAAGTCGGTGGTCGGCGCCACTGGCATTGAACCCACTGTTCAGGTACACGACGCCGGTTCTGTCAACTGATCGATGTTCCCTCAGGATCTTACCGCTCGGCTCGCCTCTGATCAGGAGTTGCGCGAGCTTGGATCGAACACTGACGTAGCGTTCTGCTTAACCGTTCTCGGGGTGGAGTCGTGCACAGTGTCGATGCGCAACGGTTCCGTATGGACTGTGCCGACTGCCGCCTCTCAAGCAGTCTTCACGATCATGCTCGATGCAGATGATTGGCGGTTCCTGCTCAGCGCCTCGCCTGCGCCGCGAACCCAACATGTGTTGGCATTCCTCGCCCCGCGAGGTACTGGAGAAGTGCTGGGGGACCGCGAGGCTTTTGCTCAGCATCTCCATCTGGTGCGCCGCGTCATAGAGCTGATTCGTAGTTCGACCAGCGCAAGCCAGCCGACGCCAGTGGCTTTGGATGAGGTTGTCGGACGCTACCTCGCCGTAGAGGTTGCTGGTTGGGGTACCTGCAGCATCTATTACGAGACCGCCGGGCGCGGTACGCCCTTGCTGTTGCTCGCTACAGCTGGCTCAGACACCCGCCAATATCACGGCCTGATGTCCGATCCTGCGTTGACGTCGCGGTTCCAGCTCATCGCCTTTGACCTGCCCTGGCATGGAAAGTCGAACCCTCCCGGCGGCAAACGCAATACCGATTACGTGCTGAACTCACAGACTTACACGGACTGCATCGCCGGCGTAATCCGGGCTTTGAACTTGCCCGAGGTCCCAGTGATCGTCGGTGCTTCCATGGCCGGTGCAGTAGTGGTGGAAATGGTGGCGCGGCACCCGCACCTAGTGCGGGGAGCAGTGAGTTCTCAGGCCGGGCCACGAGTAGCCAATCGACACACTCCTTGGTTGCGTAACCCGAAGGTCAATCAGACGTTGCATGTACCCGAGTGGACGTACGGATTAATGTCTCCGGAGTCCCCGAAGGAAGACCGGGACCGTGTTTGGTGGGGATATTCCCAGGGCGGATTCTCTGTCTACGAACGGGACATCGCGTACTACTCCACCTGCTGGGACATCACCAAAGTCGAGCACATGTTCACGCAAAACACTCCGCCCGTGGTCTTGCTGAGCGGGGTCTACGACTACTCCGTCCCTCCTGATGCCACCCGCGAACTCGCCGCCCGGATCCCGGGTTCCGTCGTGAGAGAGATGCCGGAACTTGGACACTTTCCCCACGCCGAGAACGCACCTGTGTTCGCCACCCACCTCCTGTGGGCACTGGACTACATCCAGACCCGCGTCAACTCAACTCAAGTAAACGAGGCAATGCTGTGACTGAATCAATCCGCCAAGGAACCCGACGACACAAGATCGTCATCATCGATGGACCTAACATGACCAATCTGGGGGCACGGAACAAGAAGGTCTATGGGGCCATCAACTCGATAGAGGAACTCCAACTGTTCTCCGAGGAGTTCGGTGACCGGATCGGCGTCGAAGTCGAAACCTTCGTCTCAAACTTCGAGGGCGCCATTCTGGAGTACATCCACGCCACCGCTACAACAGCTGACGCTTTCATCATCAATCCAGCCGGGCTCACAGAGATCGGCATTCCGACCAAGCACGCCCTGTCTGAGACTAGCAAGCCGGTCGTCGAAGTCCATTTCGCAAATGTCGACGCACCTCCTACCGCCCCGCGGGGTTTGCCCATCGGTCCCTGGGACTCCGTGTTCCGCTCCAGCGTGACCGGTGTGGCCATGGGAATGCGCCAGTACAGCTACTCGTCCGCCATCTTGGGACTAGCGATGGCCTTGGACGACGAAACCTTCCTCGGCGCGGATCTCTGACCAGCTCGGCCGGCACAACCTGAAGAAGGCCCCGCGGGACCTGCTAGGGCCCTCTGAGCCCTAGCCGGGTTTCTGCGTAAACAAACACAAACACAGTGCCGGTACGACGGTATTCTGGTATTATCGTAACATCAACATGATCGGTATACCTTTCCCGGAGGAAACGATGACAATGAAGTCGACACGCACACGTAAGGC
>NZ_SGXT01000006.1 GCF_004216855.1 Microcella alkaliphila | reverse complement strand
TCGGAGACGAAGTAATCGACCAGCTCATCGAGGAATCCGATGCAGCCGACGTCGGCTGATCAACCGTCGGCGGGTGGACCGCCCCGTCGCGCGCTTCTTGACCATGCGTACACCGTGCTCAAGGTGCTACTGACAGCTATGTTCACCGGAGTGGTCGTAGCGGCGATACTCCAAGTCTTCGCGCGTTACGTACTCCAAACGTCCATCCCAGGGACTGAGGAAGTCGCCCGATATCTGATGGTCGCTTGTACGTTCCTAGCCATTCCCGTGCTTGCAAGATCCCGCAACCAAATTGCGGTGGACGCGTTGGCGCACTACTTACCTAAAGGCATGACCCAGGTATGGCTTGCGCGACTGATTCTGCTCGTCGAACTCATGTTCCTGGTTATTTTCAGCTACTACACGATTTCATTCGTCCAGGAACTGGCCGGCACCGGTCAAGCAAGCGTAAGCCTTCAAATCCCGCTTTTCTGGGTGGTATGCACAATGGCCGCTGGCGCCGTTCTAGGCATCGTCACCACCCTGCTGCTAATCATCGATACATTCATTCGACCTGATCCCAGAAACCCGTACGGTTTGACCACGGTCGAACACGGGCAACCTCAAGGATAGATAGGAGCTCATCTCGTGGGTGTCGCTGCCTTCGTCGTAGTTGGACTCATTGTCCTCGGGGTCGCCGTTGCTTTCGCCTTCGGCCTCGCCGTTTTTACCTACTTTGCAATGACGGGCGGGAACCTGGGGCAGGTACCAGCGGTCGCGTTCCGCACGCTGGACTCCTTCACGTTTCTCGCAATTCCCTTTTTCCTTCTGGCTGGCGCGGTCATGCGAAACGGCGGCGTATCACAACGTCTTGTCGATTTCGTCGCTGGCTTCGTCGGGCGGGTCAAGGGCGGAATGGGAGCCACCCTCGTCGGTGCATGTGCCCTTTTTGGGTCCATCTCTGGCTCGTCGCTTGCGACCGTCTCGGCCATAGGAAAGATTATGGCCGACAGCATGGCCCTGCGAGGCTACCCCCGCAGCTACGTTGGAGGGCTCGCCGCAGTATCAGGAATCTTGGGCATCCTGATCCCACCGTCGGTACCAATGATCGTTTACGGTATTGCCGCGAACGTTTCAATCTCAAACATGTTCTTGGCCGGGATCAGCTCCGGACTGTTGCTCACAGCGGTTTTGATGCTGAACAATTTCATCTGGGCGAGGAAGCGGAAGGATCTGAAAGACGGAGACCTGGTCACGGCTTCGGTGTCCCCTAAAATCCATGACTCTCGGATGCAGCGGCTCCGCGTGGGCCGTATCGGTCGATTGGGTGCAGCTGCGCCCGCCCTCCTCATGCCGATAGTAATCCTCGGAGGCATATACTCAGGCATTTTTACCCCCACGGAAGCGGGTGCGGTCGCGTGCCTATATGGGCTGCTGGTAGGCCTGTTTGTCTATCGGGAAATCAAGTTCAAAGAGGTCGGTAACACCCTTCTGGAAGGACTGCTCGCTACCGCACCCATTCTGATCATCATCGCCATGGGCGGCGCTTTCGCCCGGGCGTTGGTCCTATCAGGAATTCCCAGGGACATTGCAAACTGGATCACAGGAATGGGGCTATCGGTATTCGCAGTCCTGCTGGTTCTCAACATCATATTGCTGCTGGTTGGTATGTTCATAGAGGAAAATACCGCCATTATCATCCTCGTACCACTTCTGCTGCCCTTGATCCAGGCTTACGGGATTGATCCCATCCAGTTCGGAGTCATAATGGTTTTGAATCTGGGAATGGGTCTTGCCACTCCGCCATTCGCCCCCAACCTTTTTGTTGCCGCTAGTGCCTGCGGCGCACTATTTCACACAATAATGGGTCCAGCGTTGAAACTCCTGGCGACGGCGGTACTGCCGGTTTTGATCGTGGTCAATGTTTTCCCCGCTTTCACTACTTGGTTCCTTTAGCGAGCGGGTAGGCCAACGGTTCGCTTCTTGAGGGAGCACTCTCTACTAGGGACTGACCCCTGATGGTATCTGCCGCTGGCCCGGGTCGATACAGCTGCGGAGCGGGACTGGCTGAGTAGCCTCGGAACTACATATATCGCTTTGTATATCGGAAGGCTCGAGTACATGGCGGCCTGCATAAAGATGACACGTCTCGATGAGTGAGGAACAAGGAATGGACGAGTTCGATAAGAGAGTTGTGGTGATCACCGGGGGAGCCGCTGGAATCGGACGCGCCTGCGTCGATTACTTCGTCGGGAGAGGAGCGAGCGTCGGTGCCATTGACTACCAGGACACCGAAACCCTGCCAGACACTGTTCATGCATTACGGGCTGACGTCACGGACCAAGCCGCGGTTGATCATGCGATGCGTGAAGTCGGTGAGTTGTATGGACGGATCGACGTTCTCGTGAACAATGCTGGCGTGAGTTACGTGGGTGACATTGAAACCGGTGAGCTCTCTGAGTGGAACCGCGTCTGGGATGTCAATGTCCTCGGATACGTCCGATCCACAAGGGCCGCCTTACCGTTCCTGCGTAACTCAGAGTCTGCGGCGATTGTGAATATTTCATCCTGCACCGCGGAGTCGGGACTGCGACAGCGCGCGTTGTATTCGGCAACCAAGGGAGCTATCGAGGCGATGACACGCGCAATGGCAGCGGACCTCGTCGCAGAGTCCATTACAGTCAACGCGGTCAGCCCTGGAACAGTCGACACTCCGTTCATGACCGAATTGGCGCGCAAGGCTGACAACCCTGAGCAACGCAGGCTTGATTTCGAAAGTCGTCAGCCCACGGGACGAATGGTGGAACCCGAGGAAGTTGCGCTTGCGGTCGCATACCTGGCGCACCCAAACAATCGATCATCAGTTGGGACAGTCGTAACAGTTGACGGCGGTATGGCGGCCCTGCACATCACGCGCGCCTGATTTGCCATCCGTACAATATTAGAAAGGGTAATCACCACATGAGCACCAAGCAAAGAGTTGTTGTTGTCACCGGCGGCGGCCAAGGTATCGGCCGTGAGTATGCCATCGCGTTCGCGGCCAGAGGTGATGCTGTTGTCATTGCGGATTTGAATTCTGAAAATGCCGAGTCCGTCCATCGCGAGATCCAGGATCAGGGAGGCACATCCTTGGCCGTGGTGACAAATGTGGCGGATAAGGCAAGCGTGGACGCAATGGTACAAAAGACGGCCGATCGCTTCGGTACGGTCGATGTTCTGATTAATAACGCTGCGATCTTCTCCGCGCTCAAGATGAAGCCGTTCGAAGAAATTTCGCCTGATGAGTGGGAAAAGGTTTTCGCCGTCAATTCCCGAGGCGTATTCCTCTGCGCTCAAGCAGTAGCTCCCTACATGAAGAAGCAGCGCTCGGGCCGAATAGTGAACATCTCGTCCAGTGTCGTGACCACTGGACGCGCGAACTACGCGCACTACGTAGCTTCGAAGGGTGCCGTCTCAGCGCTGAACAAGTCGCTCGCCACCGAGCTAGGGGAGTACAACATCACTTCAAACGTTGTCAGCCCGCACGGCATCGTGACGGAGATTCCGCGTGAAACCATCACCGACGATCAGTGGGCCGGCATGCTCGCGGAACAGGCAATCAAGCGGAAAGGGACACCTCAGGACGTAGTGGCGGCGGTCGTGTTCCTCGCTTCCGAGGAAGCGGGCTACATAACGGGCCAAACTCTCCTCATTGACGGGGGCCTTCGTTACACATAAGAGGAATTTCGGCTCCAGGCTGTCCTGGGACGCATCGGGAAAGGTTCACCGCTCATGTACGAGCCGGATTACCTTGAGAGCACTCCCCTTAGAAGCTGAGGTGCCGGCTCCTCACATATCCAGAGGCACTCCGGAGGTGTAGTTACTTGCCACCGAAGTCCTAAAGATGCTCTGCGATAATGCGTCACAGATGTTCGGGCAGCAGGAGGAGCGTCGACAAGAGAACGGAAAAGATACAGGATGACTACATCGTCGACACTTTTCATTGGCTTAGGCAAAATGGGTTTGCCGATGGCACGCCGGCATGCCGCAGTGTTCCCTACCTATGTCTATGACGTGGATCCCGGCGCTGTGGAATGCCTATCCAGCGAGACTGGGATTACTGGGCTGCCGTCCTTATCAGTCATTCCACCGGACATCAATACGGTGATCCTTATGCTGCCCAACAGCCACATCGTCGAGTCAGTTCTCGTCGGCTCGGAACCGCCGGGGCTCATGCAACGGCTGACGGAGGGTTCCCTCATTATCGATATGGGATCGTCCGAACCGGAAAGCACGCGCAGTCTCGCTGGATCCGCGGCAGCCTTGGGTATTCATTTCACGGATGCCCCGGTTTCTGGTGGTGTGGCCAAGGCGCTCGAGGGTCAACTGTCGATCATGATCGGCGGCACACCGGAAGCAATCTATCTCTCCGAACCTCATCTAAAGGCCATGGGATCCCATATCTTGGTCGTCGGCCCTTCCGGTGCAGGCCATGCCGCAAAAGCGTTGAACAACCTGCTCTCGGCGACGAACCTCGCGGCAGCCGCCGAGGTCCTTTGCGTGGCTCAGGCCCAAGGTATAGACCCCGAAACAATGATCAACGTCATCAACGCCTCGACCAGTAGGAGCCAAGCGTCTGAGTTCAAATATCCGAAGCATATCCTCACGGGTACATTTGACTCCGGTTTCGCTATGGACTTGATGATCAAGGATCTCAAGATCGCAATGGGTTTGATCCAAGACCAAAATCTCCACGCCCCAGTCACTGCTGCCGCCAATGATGCAGCCAATGAAGCACGTAACACCCTAGAGTCGGAGGACCCCGACCACACGGAACTAGCCCGCTACTACGAAAACATCAACGGCTCAAAGCTCCGATCCGCAACCTCGCACGCCCCCAGCATTCAAGAACAAGATTTTGATCATGGGTGAAGCGTTGCCGCCGGTGTGGTGGTAGCCGGCAGTCGCTAGGGTCCCTGCAATATCCTTCGGCCTTTCCGTTGAAGCTTTTCAAAATGGGCCACTGACCGCTCGGCATGGCAACCAGAATGTTCCCGGCCATGATTCACGGACTGATTTGGTCGGGAGATGAGATCGGTTGTGTCGCATGGCCCTTTTCGCCCCACCATGATTCTCAGCCAGCTGCTGACACCTTTAGATAAGGATCTCTTTCATGACACGTTCATCCGTTCCCCCCGCGTCTGTTTCCCCGGAGCGGGAGACAGACCTCCTTGACTCCGTGCCCACCGGCCTGTTGATTGGCGGCCAGTGGCGGGATGCGTCCGACGGCGGAACTTTCGACGTGCATGACCCCGCAACCGGTGAAGTGCTGGCCGCTCTCGCTTCGGCGACCAGCGAGGATGCGTTGGCTGCACTCGACGCCGCCGACGCCGCGCAGGCGTCCTGGGCACGCACCGCTCCTCGGCAACGTGCCGAAATCCTGCGCCGAGGCTTTGACCTGATCACCGCACGGGCCGAGGACTTCGCGCTGCTCATGACACTGGAAATGGGAAAGCCGCTGGCTGAAGCACGCGGTGAAGTGACCTACGGTGCGGAGTTCTTGCGCTGGTTCTCGGAGGAGGCGGTACGTGATTACGGCCGTTACCTCACTGCCCCCGAGGGGAAGAACAAGATCCTGGTTCAGCACAAGCCGGTAGGTCCGTGCCTGCTGATTACGCCGTGGAATTTCCCGCTCGCGATGGCGACCCGGAAGGTGGCTCCTGCCCTCGCAGCCGGCTGCACGATGGTACTCAAGCCAGCCAAGCTCACGCCGTTGACATCGCAGCTCTTTGCCCAGACCATGCTGGAAGCAGGGCTCCCCGCGGGAGTGCTTAACGTTGTCGCCTCCTCCAGTGCCTCGGGCATCTCCGGACCGCTGTTGAAAGATTCCCGGCTACGCAAGATCTCCTTCACCGGCTCAACTCCGGTGGGCAAGCGGCTTATGGCCGATGCTGCGCAAAACGTGCTGCGCACCTCGATGGAATTGGGCGGGAACGCGCCATTTATCGTGTTCGACGATGCTGACCTGGACAAGGCCGTTGAAGGCGCTATGGCGGCCAAGATGCGTAACATGGGCGAAGCCTGCACCGCCGCTAACCGTTTCATAGTGCAGGGATCTATCGCGCAAGAGTTCACTTCCCGATTCGCCGCCGCCATGGGGTCTCTGACCACCGGACGCGGCACCGAGCCCGGAACGCAGGTGGGTCCGCTGATCGACGGTGGTGCCCGCGATGACGTCCATGCTTTGGTAAGTGCCGCCATCGACGCCGGTGCCGAGGCTGTAACCGGGGGCTCGCCGGTCGACGGGGCAGGCTACTTCTACCAGCCGACGGTCCTCGGGAACGTGCCCAACGGTGCTGACATTCTCAACCAGGAGATTTTCGGCCCCGTTGCGCCCGTCACCACCTTTGCCACGGAGGAGGACGCCATCCGCCTTGCCAACTCCAGTGAATACGGCCTTGCGTCCTACCTCTACAGCAAGGACTTTAACCGCCTGCTGCGCGTGGCCGAACAGATTGAGTTCGGCATGGTCGGATTTAACGCCGGTGTTATCTCCAACGCCGCGGCACCGTTCGGTGGGGTGAAGCATTCCGGACTCGGCCGGGAGGGCGGATCCGAGGGTATCGCGGAATACACCACCACCCAATACATTGGGATCGCGGACCCCTACATTGGTGAACTGCCTTAAAGTCGCCGATGCCTCTACTTCACACAAACGAGGGCGGTCGTGGGAAATTTCTCGCGTCGGACGCTTTTTCCATCGCCATAAGGTCAGGCTTGGAGCGACCGCATAGTCGATCCCGAATCGACTAGGTCCACGAAACGACCCAGAACGTCATGCGCCCACAATGCACATGGCGGAGCACAACTCCTGTCAGCACTCATACACACCACGAAAGTGATCAAGTCAGATGAATGATATGTGGCTCTTCGTCATGAAGCGGGGGTGAGTGGTTCGGGCGTGCCGGTGGCGGGATAGGCGGCGGGGCCTTCCAGGATGGAAGTTCCTACGCTCCCCA
>NZ_SGXT01000005.1 GCF_004216855.1 Microcella alkaliphila | reverse complement strand
TCAGACAGTTAGCGCTTCTGATCCTCGGGGACCTCGACCCCTACCCGCCCGACCTCACCCGGCGAGCCTCACCCCCACCGAAAGTCCGAAGAGCCGCTTAAGGCGATTTACGAGAAGGAGTCCGGCAACTTCAAGACTCTCTTCGACTTCGTCGGCGGGCGCACGTATCCGAACTACCCGGACGAGGCGCGCTTTATATCGACCTATCCCTTCGTGAACTACCAATTTCCTCTATTTAGCGCTGCACTGGTCGGTCTTTCCGAACACAATGCATTCACCGGGCGCCACGCGTCGGTGGGCGAGCGGTCGATGCTTGGCGTCGTCCAACAGGTTGCTAAGGAACTTGAAGAAGCGGAGGTTGGCCAGATCGCCGCCTTTGACACCCTCTTCGCTGGCATCCGCAATACGGTCCAGGCGTCCACTAAGCGATCCATCGACGTCGCAGAGAAGAACCTCCCCGACCAGGAATCTAGCCTCACGGAATTAGCGGTCCGTGTGCTCAAGTCGCTCTTCCTCGTGAAGTACGTCGATGGTTTCCGGGCCACCGCGCGGAACATCGCAGTCCTTGTCTACGACCGTTTCGGACTGAATCCCCAGGAGCTCACGAAGCAGGTCGAAGACGCGTTGGCGCTCCTCGAGTCGCAGACATATATCCAGCGCAACGGCGATCTTTACGAGTACCTGACGAACGAAGAGCAGGAGATCGAAAGCGAGATCAAGTCTGTAGACCTCGACGGCTCAGAGGTCAACAAACGCCTGTTCGAAATGATTCAGCAAGATGTGATCAAGACTCCCAAGTACCGCCACAAGACTTCGAAGGGAGGCTTTCTGGACTACAGCTTTGGCTACAAGATCGATGACGTCGGCTACGGCCCGCAGCACGCGCTCACCGTCCATCTCTTCACGCCCGGTTACCCGCACGACCTCCAAACGATCCGCGCGCACAGTACCGGCCTCGACGAATTGCGCGTCGTGCTCGACCCTGAAGCCAGCGTCTTCGGAGACCTGCGCCTTCTTCTGAAGACTGAAAAGTACGTCAAGCAGAAGCAGAATGGCTCACTCACGTCGGTCCAGCAACGCATTCTCGGTGCAAAGGCACAGCAAAATCTGGAGCGCAAAAAGGAGATCCTCGAGCGCCTTCGCCGAGCAGTCGGCAGAGCGACGCTCGTCGTCTACACGGTTGATGTCGACTCGGGTAGCGAAATGGCCGATACGCGTGTCTTTGACGGCCTCAGCGTGCTTGTGACCAAGGCATATCCGCAACTTTCCCTTCTCGGAGGGAAGGTCTATGCCGGGGCGGATATCCAGAAGTTCGTGCAGGCTCAGTCCGATGGCCTCATGAGCGTCGACAATGCCCTGACTGAACCCGCGAATGAGGTCTTCACCCTCGGAATTCAACAGCAGGTCAACATCGGCCAGCAGATCACGGTGAAGGCGCTCGTCGATAAGTTCACCGGCAAGCCCTACGGCTGGGATCAGACCTCGACGCTCGTCGTCATCGGCTACCTCTTCGGCTCGTCGCGCATCACCATCGAGCACAACGGCAACATTCTCAAGCGCAGTGAGGTTACGACCCTACTGAAGAACAGCCAGCAGCTCGCAAACCTCAAGATTGGCGTGCAGAAGAGCTTCGATGAGAAGAGAGTCACGGCCTTCCGCAAGTTCGTGACTGACTTTCTCGATGAGGGACTCTCGCCAAAAGACCCGCTGGAGATGGCCCGATTCGGTGCCGACAAGCTCAAGGAGCAGCTTGCCCGGCTCAAAGAGGCTCGGAAAGCGTACGAATACCCGTTCATCGCACAACTCGACCCACCCATCTCGCTCTTGGAAGAGGTGGTTGGCAGGACCGATGAGTGGTACCTCACGGAGTTCGACAGCGCTGATGAGCTGTTGGAGGCAAAGGAGGCGGTCCTTGATCCGATCCGGGCCTTTCTGAAGGACAACCGCAAAGACATCTACGACAAGGTTCGCGGATTCCTTCGTGATGCTCACGAGAACATCGGGTACCTCCCGGACGACGCCTCGGCGGCCACCCAGTCGCTACTGAATAACCAGGCCGTCTTCCGCGGTGGGCTCATCGTTGAGCTCCAGGCGGCGGCGGATGCCTTGCGATCCCAACTCGAGGCAGTCGTGAAGCATGAGCGAGAGAAGACGGTGGGCTCAATCGAACTGCGCCGTGAACAGCTTCAAGAGGCGACAGAGTTCAACGAAGCGCCCGAATCTGCCCAAGTGATGGCTCTCGATCGAGTCGATCGGGTCGTCCAGCAAGCTTGGGCCGAGGTGAGTATCTCGAAGCTGAAAGTGATCGCTGCAGAGTTTGCCAACGCAACCTTCCCGGCACTTGTGGCAGAACTCGCGGCCGCTCGGCCTGGGGCCAAGGTGCCGCAGACCGGCGCCATCAACCCGGACGGCCCCGATGACCCGGCGCCTGCGGAGCAGAAGCAGGTAGTGCCGCTCACCTCCATCAGATTGCCCCATGCAAAGTTGGTCCTCACGACCAAGGCTGATGTCGAAGAATACGTCGAGACATTGCGAACGGCTCTTCAAGCTGCGATCGCAGAAGGCAAGAAGGTGACGCTCTAGTGGAGACTGCGCCGTTGAAGTCATTTGCCACTAAGGCTCGTATCGATCTTCTGAAGGAGGTTGCTGCTCGGGTGCTGGTGGTGTTGGCGGAGAATTCGCTGGCTCGGGTGGAGTCGGCGGGTGCGGTGCGGGAGCTTGAGGAGGCGATTGCTCGCGACGGCCAGGAGCAGGTTGTTGATCGCGTTGCCTATACGTGGTTCAACCGCATCATCGCTCTGCGTTTCATGGATGCCAACGGCTATACCGCAAGCGGTGTAGTTTCCCCAGGGTTGGGTCGCACCTCGGGTCAGCCGGAGGTCTTTGCGGAGGCGAAGGCCGGCACGTTCGATGATTCGGTGGTCTCCGCGAAGACGCAAGAGGTGATTACGTCACTGCTCAACGGCACTCGACCCAGCCAGGATGCTCAGGGTGAGGCGTATGGCCTTCTGCTGGAGGCATATTGTCGCTACTGGCATAAGGCGATGCCGTTCATGTTTGAGCGGGAGGGTGACTACACCGAGCTTCTGATGCCGACCGCGTTGCTCGCTGCTGACTCTGTTCGAGATCGTGCCGTGAAGACCCTCACCGAAGACGTTTGCCGCGAGGTCGAGGTGATCGGCTGGCTCTATCAGTTCTACATTTCGGATCGCAAAGACGAGGTGTTCGACGGGTTTAAGAAAAACAAGAAGGCTGGCGCCGCGGAGATCCCCGCAGCCACGCAGTTGTTCACTCCGCACTGGATCGTCCGCTACCTGGTGGAGAACTCGCTCGGCCGACTTTGGCTGCTGAACAACCCTTCGTCTCGTCTCGTCGAGCAGATGGATTACTACATCAAGCCCGTCGATAATGAGATCGACTTCCTAGAGATTGCGAAGCCGGAGGAGTTTAAGGTCATCGATCCGGCTGTCGGCTCGGGCCACATGCTGACGCATGCCTTCGATCTGCTTTATGCGATTTATACGGAGCGGGGTTACGACCCGGCCGAGATCCCTGGCCTCATCCTGGAGCACAATCTATACGGCACCGAGATCGACCCGCGCGCCGGTGCCCTGGCCGCGTTCGCTTTGACGATGAAGGCTGCCGCGAAGCGGAAGCTGTTCCTGAAGAACCCGGTGCAGCCCAACATTCGAGTGCTGCAAAACGTACACTTCGATCCGGCCGAGCTTGACTACTTGTGGTCGATGACTAAGGCCGACGGGTTCGCGCGTGCTGATGCCGACGAGCTTTGGAATGCGTTCGAACATGCTGACACCTTCGGTTCACTGATCCAGCCGATGGAGCAGCTGATCGCGCCACTGAAGTCGGGAATCGAGGCTGTATCGGCTGACGGAGATCTGTTACACGGCGAAACGCTTGAGAAGGCGGCCGCGGTGGTCGCGCAGGCTGAGTACTTATCGCAGCGATACTCGGTCGTAGTTGCCAACCCGCCCTACATGGGGAGCGGCAATATGTCGGCCCGACTTTCGCAGTTTGCACGGTCCCGATTCGGTCGCTCCAAGAACGACCTCTTCGCGATGTTCATCGAGCGCTCAATGCAGCTCTCGCAGCCTCGAGGTCGCGTCACGCTTGTCACCCAGGACAGCTGGATGTTCCTTGCCGCTTATGCCAAGTACCGAGTCTGGTTTCTCGAGCAGATTCACTTGGACACGCTCGCTCACTTGGGGTCGGGATCGTTCGAATCCATCGGTGGCGAAGTCGTTGCCACCGTAGCGTTCGCAGGTCACCGCGGCGGCGGTGTGGAGCCACGAGCAAGCTTCATCCGTGCTGCAGGCGTTGAGGGCACCGCCAAGGCTGATGTCCTCCGCGGAGTCGCGAGTGGCACCGACAACGCGAATACCTGGCTCCGGAAACCGAGCGACTTCCGGCATGTGCAGAGCGCGCCTCTCATTTACTGGGCATCCGATGTCGAGTTGGCGGCACTCAGCGAAGGGCCGTTCATTGGCGATCTGATCCAGGCTCGGGAAGGGATGGCAACGGGCGACAACGGTTCATTCCTTCGGCGGTGGTCCGAGGTCTCTAGACGAAGCATTGGCATCGGGATCGAGTCGAACCGGGAGAGCGTGGCGAGTGGCAAGCGCTGGTTCCCGTATCAGAAGGGCGGCTCACCTCGTAGGTGGTACGGGAATTTTGAGTTCGTGGTGGATTGGGAGAACGACGGCAAACGGGTAAAGGGAAACATTGAAGCCGGCACTGGTCGCGTTCGCTCTCACAACTACAACGGGGAATACGGATTCCAGCCCGGTTTCTCGTGGTCGGGCATCTCTGGTGACGATTTCGCGGTACGCCACGTCGGTGGTGGCTTCATGTTCGACGGCAAGGGCCCGATGGCCTTCGCAAACGGCCAAGTAGACGTTCTCGCGATTGAAGGATTTCTGAATAGCTCAACTGCGACGAGATTCATGCGTCTCCTGGCGCCGAGGCTTGATTTTCGAGTGGGGCACGTTCTGAGCCTGCCGGTTCGCAAAATGCGTGACGCTGAGTCTGCTTCGCTCGCCGCACGCTGCGTTGAGTTGTCGAAGCAGGACTGGGACGAGCATGAGGAATCACTCGATTTTGCGACCCCTCCAGTTCTTGCGTACACGAAAGAGACGTTGGAGCGCTCGATTGAAGCGGCGCGAAGGGCTGTAATCGCTCGCAACGCACAACTTCACGAGTTGGAGTCGGCGCTCGACTTACACTTCAGTCAGCTGTACTACGGCGAGCGGGTACCGGATCTGACTAGTCGGCCTCCGTATCGCGAACCTGGCGGCCTGGCATTCGCCACTAAGGCTGTGCGCGACCTGGTCTCTTACGCGGTCGGATGCATTTTTGGGCGGTACAGCCTCGAAAAGCCAGGCCTCATCCTTGCGGATCAGGGCAGCACCCTTGACGACTATTTGGCGCAGGTGCCCTCGCCGTCGTTCATGCCGGATAGGGACAACGTGATCCCGATTGTCGACGGGGAGTGGTTCGAGGACGACATCGTTGCTCGGTTCCGGCAGTTCCTGCGTGCGGCTTTCGGGGATGAACATTTCGAGGAGAACCTTCGTTTCGTGACCGAGTCGCTGGAAGTCAAGGACATCCGCGACTATTTCGTGAAGTCCTTCTACGACGACCACGTCAAGCGATACAGGAAGCGTCCGATCTACTGGCTGTTCCGCAGCCCGAAGGGATCGTTCAGCGCCTTGATCTATCTACACCGCTACAACCCCTCGACCGTGTCGACCGTGCTCACTGTCTACCTGCGCGAGTTCATCAGCAAGCTCGAAGCGAACCTTGAGCACCAGGAGCGCGTCGCCGCTGGCTTGGGTGGTGCCTCGGCGCGTGACATTGCGGCCGCTCAGAAGGAAGCCGACCGCATCCGGAAGGTTCTGGTCGAGCTACGCGATTACGAGCATGACATCCTGTTCCCGCAGGCGGGTCAGCAGATCGAGCTCGACCTGGACGATGGCGTGCTGGTGAACTACCAGAAGCTCGGCGCAGCTCTGAAGGACATCGGCCTGAAGAAGCGCGGCGGCGATGAGTGACCTCAGCGTTCTGAAGCGCGGACTTGCCGACCGTTTCGCGAACGGCCGCAAGGCCGGGGACCGGCATATCGCTTTCTGGCATGACCCTGAGGGCGAGTATGAGGCAGACCTTGATCAGCTCGAGGCCGAACTCGGCGGCGTCAAAGTCATTCGCGTCGAGCGCGACGAGTATGCCGTCAAGCACAGGCTCTTGAAGGAGGAACCCGATCAGGAGTTCATCGTCTACCGCAAAGGCACCGTTCCCGACGGAACCGGTAACTGGCTTTGGGATCTCGAGCTCGCCTACGGCGTCGTCACTGCCGACCGCGCATCCATGGATGCTCAAGACCTAGGCCTGCCTCTTCCGCTCCAGCCGGTCGTCGCCGAGCACCAGAAATTCTTCAACAGTGCCGAGCGCAAGTCGAAGCTCAAGGCTTTGCTCAGTGCGGAAGATGACCGCACGAAGCTGCGCGCCAAGATGAGCGCTGTCGTGCTCGGCACCAAAGAGCACAGCTTCGGCGAGCTCACGCGCGCGCTGCTGATCGAAGAGGCGGCCGGCTTGACGAGCGGCTACGACGCTATCGCCGGCTACGGTCTTGCGGACTTCTACTGGGACGGCGCCAAGACCATCTACGGTTACGAGTCGGCGAACCCCTCGGTGGGCGATTTTGTTGAGTGGGTTTTCAAGCACGCCAACGCCGAGTTCGAGTCGGTGAAGGTCGGTGTTCGGCACGATTACAGTGCGTGGCGCAATGATGTCCGCAGCCGTGCAGCGATGGCTGCTCTAGCGAGACGGGCTGAGGTCGACCTCGACATCAAGGCTCAGATCGCTGCTCGCAACTACAACGAGCTGCTCACACTCGACGTCTTTGAGGCCATTGACTGGAAGATCATCGGCGACCTTGCCCTCGGCGTGGGCAACCAGACGCTCACAGTGCGAGATGTGCAAAACGCGGAGAAGGCCCGCCAAGCGACGTTCTGGTACACGGTTGACTCGTCGATTAGGGCGCTCTATACGGCGATCCGCTCTGCCGCCGAGTTGCTGCACGACATCGGCACGTTGAGTGTCGCGATCGCGAACTTTGACGATGGCCTCACCAAGTACAAAGACCGCTGGTACCGCATCGACCAGCGCTACAGGCAATTCTTGCTGGCCGCGCACACCACCGATCACGGCGACCAGCTCGCCCCCTTGGTCGAGCAGGTCGAACTCTTCTACACCAATAAGTACGTCTTTCCTCTGGCGACCGAGTGGCAAAAGCAGGTCGACGCTGTCGAGATGTGGAATTCCACCGCCTTCCGATCTCAGAGCGCGTTCTACCAGTGGTTTGTTGCTCCGGTTGTCTCGCAAGGGCGCCGAATGGTGGTCGTCATCTCTGATGCGCTCCGATACGAGGTCGCCGACGAGCTCGCCTCGATGCTTCGCAGCGATACCAAGGTTGCCTACGAAGCAAAGGTCGACGCCGTACTCGGTGTGTTGCCGAGCTACACCCAGTTGGGGATGGCGGCTTTACTACCGTTCGAAACCATTGGATTCGCAGGAAAAGAGAGCGACGTCGTCGTCGACGGCAAGCCGGCCGGCGGTCTCGTGAATCGCACGAAGATTCTTGAAGCAATTGGCGGCACCGCCATCAGAGCCGAAGACGTGCTCGCGAAAAAGATCAAGGACGAACTGCGCCCCTACCTCCAGCAGCACAAGGTGGTCTACGTGTACCACGACACGATCGATAAGCGCAGCCACAAGCTCGGCTCAGAGTCGGGCACCCCCGAAGCGGCGAGGGATGCGATCGCCGAGCTTGCGCGGCTAATCGGCAACCTGACATCCGCCGACGCAAACGTGATCGTGACCGCCGACCATGGGTTCCTGTTTCAGGGATCCAAGATTGGCGACGGAAGCAAACTTGACGAAGAGCCGCACGGTGACATCAAGTATCGAGACCGGCGTTTTTTGCTCGGCGAGGACTTCAAACAGACGCCCTCATTCAACACATTCACGTCGGCTCAACTGGGTCTTGTCGGAGACTGGCAAGTGCATGTTCCCAAGTCGATCTATCGCCTCACCCATAAGTTGCAGGGCGCGGCAGACCGCTTCGTTCATGGCGGCGCATCCCTGCAAGAGATCGTCGTTCCTGTCATCAGCGTGACCCGCAAGGGCAAGAGCGAAGTGAAGCCCGTCGAGGTGCAGATCAAGCCCAAGAGTGACGTGCTTACGAACTCGATCGTCAGGGTCAGCGTGTTGCAGGCCGAGCCGATTAGCGAGCGTGCCCACGCGCGCGAGCTGCGCGCTGCTTTCTACTATGGCGATTCGCTTATCTCCGACCAGGTGATCGTCGTCTTTGCTGCTTCTGGCGACGAGCGAGATCGACTGCAGGAGGTCAAGCTTCAGATACGACCAGACGCAGGCGTGCCGCTCGGAGCTCAAGTGGAGCTTCGCCTTGAACAGCCGAGCCCGAACAGCAATTCGTGGCAGACCCCGTATCGGCACCTGTTCACGAACCGCATAACGGCAACGCCAGACTTTTAAGGGAGCGCACCTGTGACGAACCTCGATGACGCACTCAGCGAAATGGTCCCCAGCGACGCGGAGGGCGTTTACGAACCCAACTTCACCGAGGCGGAATCCGACCTTGACCGCAAGATTAACGAGCACTTCGCTGGATCGGTGGTTCGCAAGGACCTTGTCAAAGCCGTCCGTGGCAACGCGGTGGTACCCGGGTACGTCCTCGAGTATCTCCTGGGGCAATACGCTGCCTCCGACGATGAGGAGACCATTCAAGACGGCATTGACATGGTGCGGAACATACTTGCCGCGCACTACGTCAATCGGAACGAGAAGGTACTTGTCCAGTCGATCATCCGCGAGAAGGGCAAACACCGAATCATTGACCGCGTAACCGTCGACCTGAACGCGAAGCAGGATTTCTACGAGGCGTCTTTTGAAAACCTGGATATCAAGGGCGTGCCGATCGACGCGAACACTGTCACGCAAAACCAGAAACTCTTGGTCGGCGGTGTCTGGTGTATCTGTGACATCGAGTACAAGCCGAGCGACGGGCCGACAGAGCCCTGGGTGCTTGCGAGCCTGAAGCCCATCCAGATCTCTAGCGTCGACTTCGACCGCTTCTATTCGGCGCGCACTGCGTTCACTACTGACGAGTGGATCGACGTTCTCGTGCAGTCGATCGGGCTCAACCCTGAGCAGTTCAGTCGGCGCGGAAAGCTCATCGCCCTAACGCGACTCATTCCCTTCGTAGAGCGCAACTACAACCTTGTCGAGCTCGGCCCAAAGGGCACCGGGAAGTCACACACTTTTAGCGAGCTTTCCCCGAATGGTGCACTCATTTCCGGCGGTGAAGTTACGGTCGCGAAGCTCTTCGTCAATAACGCGAACGGCAAGCTCGGACTCGTGGGCTATTGGGACGTTGTCGCCTTTGACGAGTTCGCGGCGAACCGCCGCACCGACCAGAACCTGGTCAACATCATGAAGAACTACATGGCGAACAAGCAGTTCAACCGGGGAAACCAGCCCCTCGGCGCCGAGGCGTCGATGGTCTTCATCGGGAACACCTCCCACACCGTCCCGTACATGCTCCAGCACTCAGATCTCTTTGACGAGTTGCCGGACTCGTATCGCGACGCCGCCTGGCTGGACCGCATCCACCACTACATCCCTGGGTGGGAGGTCTCACCGATCCGATCTGAGATGTTCTCGAACGGCTACGGTTTCGTCGTCGATTATCTTGCCGAAATCTTGCACTCAAAGCGTTCCGAGGACTTCTCTGACAAGTATCAGGCGCACTTTAGCCTCGGGACCGACATCTCGACCCGCGACCGCGACGGCATCCACAAGACATTCTCTGGCCTGATGAAGCTCATCCACCCGACTGGTATCGCGACGTCGGAGGACATCGAGGAACTGCTGGTCTACTCAATTGAGGGTCGGAAGCGCGTGAAAGACCAAGTGCTTCGGATCGACCCGACCATGCGTGACAACCTCCCTCGCTTTGGCTACGAAGACTCCCAAGGTGTGTGGCATGACGTTGTGACGGTTGAGGAGAACCAGTATCCGCAGCTCTACCGGCGCAACTGGGACTCCGACGGGGTCGATTCGGAAGCAACCGGCGGAGACCTGGCCACCTACAGTGAGCCCCCGGCCTTGCTTGAGTCGCGCTCTATGGCTTCTATCGCTCCACCCCTCCCGATCGTTCCAGACGGGAGCGACGAGCCCGTCCTTCCGGACGCGACCACGCAGCTTTTTGAAGGCATTCGCGACTTCAAGGCGGGCCAGACCGGCGTTTCGTACGAAAACGTCATACTGCCTTACCTCGTCGGCGCCACCCAGATCACGATCGTCGACCCCTACATCCGAATGCCTCACCAGGTGCGGAACGTCGGTGACCTCCTCGGCCTGATTGCACTCGCGAAGGGGCCGGCCGATGAGATGGTCGTCGACCTCGTGACGTCCCAGACCGACAAAGACCAGTTCAAGAAGGACCAACTTGAGCGACTCGTCGCGTTGCGCGAGGCATCACAGGGATTCGGCATCGCTCTGAACGTGCGGCTCGACGACACCATCCACGACCGGTCAATCGTCACAGACCACGGATGGCGCATCCTGCTCGGCAAAGGGTTAGACATTTGGGAGATGCCAACCAACGCGATGGCCGAGGCCCGTCAAGAGTTCCGGCGGATCAAGTCCGACACAACTTTCACTTACGCACGTACCCCAGTTGAAGTGTAGTGACGACGTCGCGGCCGAGGCGCGAGGCGCGAGGCGCGAGGCGCGCCAGGGTTTTAGTCAGACCGTTTAGCCGACGAGCTGGGCTGACTGCATCATTAGGCCATGCGAAGCGAGAGAGACGGGTATCCCGGTAACCACGTTCTGAGCGGTTCGGGCTCCGCATAGTCAAAGTGGCGGGTCTCCTCTGCGTGGGGCATGACCGCATCGAGGAAGCCCTCGTGGCCGCCGTTGGCAGGGTCCTCGCCGGTGCCGCGCACGTAAAGGGTTACCAGCTTCGCCGCGCGACCGTCCTTCTTCAATCGAATGACACGGCCCATGCGCTGGATGAGCTGCCTGCGTGTGCTGCTCGTCGCTACGACGATGGCGGCCTCCGATTCGGGCACATCGACGCCCTCATCGAGCACTCGAGGTGTGCAGATGGCCTTGAGTCGGCCCGCGCCAAAGTGGCGCAGCAAGTCAGCCCGCTCAGCCGGCTTGAGATCGCTCGTGAGGGGCCTCGCTGTGGTGTCTTTGCTGAGCCCGTGGGCGAGCCGGTATGCGCCGTCGATCGTCTCACTAAAGACCAGCGTTCCGCCGAGCTCGGCGATCGCCGGGCCGAGCTGGCGGACGAAATCCTCCTTCTGTGCGGCCTCCGCGCGCAGCTTGCGGCGGGCGCTGAACGCGCTCATGTAGGTCTGGCACGCCTCGGCGTCGGCCCGCCAGTAGTCCTTCTCCTTCAGCGTCGCGTTTACGGGCTCTTCGTCATGAAGCGGGGGTGAGTGGTTCGGGCGTGCCGGTGGCGGGATAGGCGGCGGGGCCTTCCAGGATGGAAGTTCCTACGCTCCC
>NZ_SGXT01000004.1 GCF_004216855.1 Microcella alkaliphila | reverse complement strand
CCCTCGGCTTCCGCAACCTGACCAACTACATCGCGAGATCACTGCTCGAAGCCGGCGGCTTCAGGCCACTGCTACACCCTCAATTGCGATGAGCCGCTAATCGGGAGGACTCGGCGGGTTCTGGAGGTGCCCGCGTGTGCAGCCTTTGCGAAACTCACCGGGAGCGAGTCCATTGCCGAGCACTAGGAACTCTCTCGAGTCACGACCCTCGGTGTGATGCGCCGAATGCCCGGCTCAACCTGCCCCTGGATCGACTCAAACAACAGTTCTGCTGCGGTGCGACCCAGTTGTTCGAGGTTGAGATCGATGCTCGAGAGGGTCGGAGACGGGCCGGTCGTCATGACTTCCCAGTTGTCGAAGCCGATGACGGACGTCTGGTGGGGAACATTCCAGCCCGATCGCTGGAGGGTCTCGAGTGCGCCGCGAGAGATCTGGTCGTTGCCGCAGATCATTCCATCGACCTCGGGGTATTGGTCAATCACGCGCTGTGCTGCCCCGCGGCCCCACTGTTCTGACCACGCACCAAACTGCGCGGACCCCCCGACGAGCTCGAGCCCCGCGGCCTCCAGCGCACTCGCTATCCCTGTGGCGCGCTCTTGAGCCGCCGTGTAGGCGGCATCGCCCGAGATGTGCGCGATCCTCTGTCGCCCGGCGGAGAGGAGATGACTCACGGCGTCTCGGCCGGCCTGCACATCGTCGGGGACGACGGACACATCGGTCGTGTCGGTAGACGGCGCGTATGCGTAGATGACCGGCACCGGAATTCTTCCGACGAGGGGAGGCCTGGCGTCGGTTCGCGCTCCGACAACGATGATCCCGTCGACTTTTCGTCGGAGCAGAGCGTCCAGGTGGTACCGCTCTCGAATCGCGTCCCCGCGCGCATCGCAGAGAAAAACTGAGACCTGCCCGGTGCCGAACGCGTCTTCCGCGCCCATCAGGATGGGCAGGCTGAATCGACCGTCGAGGTCGTCGGCGATGAGGCCCACGGTGCCGGTTTGCCCGCTCGTCAGGCTGCGTGCCGCCTGGTTCGGGGTGAACGCTAATTCCGTGGCGGCCGCAAGTACCCGATCCCGGGTGCTTTCTCGCACATGGGCCCTCTCGTTGAGGGCCTTGGATGCTGTTGCGATCGACACGCCCGCGAGCGTGGCGACATCTCGCAGCGTAGCTCGACGCGCTTCGCTCTCGCCTTCGGGCGCGTCGGTCGTGCCGGTCGTCGTGGTCATGGTGTTCTCTTCCGCGGTGGTGGACGGTGGCGGTGAAAAGCCGCACGACACATCTTGGGCCATTTTCGGAAACTTTTGCAAGACTCGATTTCACCACCTTGACTAGACCGCAATTGCGGTGCTAGCGTTCCGAAAACGGTTTCGGAGTTTCCGCAACCGTCGGCACGGTTCCCCACCGAGCCCTGTCCATCAACGACGATCACAGACAGGTGAGATCACATGAAGCGACACTCCGTTTCTCGACCCAGGAGGGCGCTCGCAACGGGCGCCGTGCTGGCTGCCGGGGCCCTTGCCCTCGCCGCGTGCACGCCCTCCGCAAGTGAGAATGGCGGCACTGCCGATCCCGGCACTCCCTCCACCAGTCAGACCATTAGTGTCTGGCACTACTTCAGCGACGAAAACCAGGTGCAGATCCTCGAGGATTACAAGGAGATCTTCGAGTCCGCCAACGGGGGAGTCACGGTCGAGAACGTCTTCGTTCCTTACGACCAACTCAACCCTCGTCTGATCTCGTCGGCTGCCAGTGGCTCGGGCCCCGACGTTGTGGTTTTCAACGGCGCCGACGCGGGCACCCTCGCCCTCGGCGGCGCGCTCGCTCCGATGACCGGTTACTGGGACTCGTTCGCCGACGCCGGCCAGTTCCCCGACTCCGTGGTGCACCGCCTCGATGGCGAGGTTTACGCGGCTCAGGGCTACGTCAACTTGCTCGGCCTGTGGTACAACGCCGAGATCCTCAACGAGATCGGCGTCGAGCCTCCAACCACGCTCGACGAGCTTAATGACGCCATGGATGCGGCGGTCGCGGCAGGATACGCCGGCATCACCCTGTCGGGTCTGCCGAACTCGCAGGGTGAGTGGCAGGCGTACCCGTGGCTGACCGCCTTTGGGTTCGATTACGCCGACCCGCAGGTCGAGCCACTCGTGGACGCCTTCACGATGGTTCAGAGGTGGACGGAGTCCGGTGCGCTCACCCGCGAGGCCGTCACGTGGGACCAGACAGTGCCGTTCCAGACCTTCGCCGCTGGTGGTGTCGCGTTTGCTGAGAACGGCAACTGGCAGCAGGGCACAGCAGCATCAACGGCCGGTTTCGAGTATGGAGTCGTGCCGCTGCCGATCGGCTCGAGCGGTCAGGTCTATCTCGGCGGTGAAGGCCAGGCGATCGGCGCGTTCAGCGCGAACCCCGATCTTGCGTGGCAGTACCTCGAGCAGACGTACTTCAGTTATGACGGCGGTGTGATCGCGGCAGACCTCGTGGGCAGCATCCCGTCCCGCCTGGACGCGGCGGGCGACGATGTTGTGACGTCAAACTCGCTTCTTGACGCCTTTGCCACGTCGATCGCGAACAATGGCGGTAACTATCCGGCGCCCGCGGTGCCGGCGGAAGCCGTCGCCGACCAACAGCTTGAGGTCGGCCAAATCTGGAGCGCCGTCATCGGCGGCCAGCTGTCACCCGAAGACGCAGCTCAGCAGATGGTCGACCTGCTTGCCGGATTGCTGTAGCGCGCGATGACGTCCCCTCGCGCATCCGAGTCGCTCCCCGCCAGCCGCATGACAGGTTTCGGCGCCGCCGGATCCTCGTCTGTCGCTGGGTCCTCCGGTGGGCGTCGGATGCGCGGGGGGCGCACTCCGGGAACGGCGCGGCTCTCGTACGAGAGCCGAAAGCGCCGAACACAGCTTCTCTTCGTTGCCCCCGCCGTCGTGTTCTTGGCCGCGTTCGCGGTATTCCCGATCATCCAGCTCTTCCGGATGAGCGTCAGCGACGTGCGCGTGAGCAATCTCGGTTCCGACTGGCAGTTCGTTGGCCTCGAGAATGTGGTGCGCAACCTGGGCCAGGGCGCCTTCGGCGGTGTCGTGGTCAACACGCTCTTGTTCGTCGCGATCGTCACGACGATCGGGCTGATCGGAGGGCTTGCCGTGGCGATCCTCCTCGCAAAGTCTGGGCGGTGGTCCGCCACGATCCTGGCCCTACTCGTGTTCGTTTGGGCTCTCCCGCCCGTTGTCAACGGCAGTGTCTGGAAGTTCCTTCTCGGCACTCAGGGGCTCATCAACAGCGTGCTACTTGACCTTGGGTTGATTGATTCGGCAGTGCCGTTCCTTTTTGACGATCGGATCGCTCTGTTGTCGGTCGCCATGGTCAATGCCTGGGTGGTGATTCCGTTCAATGCGCTCGTTTTTCGGGCATCGATCATCAGCATCCCAGCGGAGGCGTTCGAGGCCGCACGCGTCGACGGGGCTTCTCGCTGGCAAGAGATTCGGTTCATTACGATCCCCGCGGTTCGTCCCACGTCCCTCGTGTTGTTTGTCCTCACGGTGGTCTACGGATTCCGGTCGTTCGATTTCATTTACGTCATGACCTTCGGCGGGCCTGGCACCGCCACGACGACGTTGCCGTTCCTCGGATACGTGCAGGCGTTCATCCGTTTCGATTTCGGGCTCGGATCGGCGACTGCTGTCATCGCCGTCCTGATGGTGGCGGTGCTCGCCGTCATCTACTCCCGAAGTGTTCGCCGAGAGGAGATCGGCTGATGCGTCGCAGACTTCTTGCGGAGCCGGTGGCCGGCCCTCTGCGTTTCGTCGTCTTTGTGATGTACGCGGTACCGCTTCTGTGGATCATCCTGACGTCGCTTAAGTCGCCTGCCGATGTGATTGGTTCGCAATCGTCGTTCTTGTTCGAGCCCACATTCGACGCCTATGTCACAGCCCTCCAAAACGTCGGTCTGTATACGGCGATGCAGCAGTCACTCGTGATTGCGACCGGCACGATGGTGCTCGTTCTCGCGATCGCCATTCCCGCGGGATACGGCCTTGCGCGCGTCGACTCGCGCATCACGACGGTTGTCCTCGGCCTGTTGATCGTGTTGCAGATGATGCCTCAGACCGCGAACGTCATCCCGTTGTTTCAGTTGTTCGGCCAGTGGGGTCTCTTGGACACGAACCTTGGCCTCATCATCGCCGACTCGGCGCTGCTGACTCCCTTCGCCATCCTGCTGCTGCGACCGTTCTTCCGGTCGGTGCCGACGGCGCTGGAGGAGGCCGCCGCTATCGACGGGTCGTCAGTCGTGCGCACGTTCTTTTCGGTGGTGTTGCCGCTCGCGCGAAACGGCATCGCAACAACGGGAACACTCATCTTCCTGCTGGCCTGGGGAGAGTTCTTGTACGCCGTGAACTTCTTCTTGACCCCGATCAACTATCCGCTCAGCGCCCTTCTCGCCTCGCAGGTGTCTGCGTTCGGAATCAACTGGCCGGGCCTCATGGCCCTGGCAGTGATCACGTCGATTCCGATCTTGATTCTTTTCCTCTTCACCTACCGCTTGTTGCGCGAGGGCCTCACCCTCGGCGCGGTCAAGTAGCGCCCCCACGCGTCATATCTGCCAGTTCGCCCCGACGAGAGAGATCCCTTCATGTCTACGTCTGCATTTGCCCGCACCACCATCGCATCGCCCGTGAGCCCCAGCAGGGGTGTCTTGTCGCCTGTGGGTTCCGACGCGGTTCGCATTTCGGGAGGGTTTTGGGCTGACCTGCAGAGCCTCAATGCGTCGACGATGATCGCGCACTGCGACTACTGGATGGAGCGCTTGGGCTGGATCGGCAACTTTGATGCCGCCGTCGAGGGTCGTCTGCCAGACGACCGCCGCGGCCGCGAGTTCTCTGATTCGGATGTTTACAAGCTGCTCGAGGCGATGGCATGGGAGCTCGGCCGGCAAGCGAACTCAGATCTCGAGCAGCGCTACTCAGCGATCGTGGCGCGTATTGCACGGGTGCAAGAAGCGGACGGATATCTGAACACAATGTTCGGGCGTCCCGGTCAAGCGCCTCGATACTCCGACCTCGAATGGGGCCACGAGCTCTACTGTTACGGGCACCTCATGCAGGCTGCGGTGGCTCGGGCGCGCACTGCGGGGGAGGACGAGTTGGTACGCATCGCTCGCCGTGCTGCTGACCACGTGTGCGAGGTATTCGGGGAGGGCGGTATTGAGTCGGTTTGTGGTCACGCTGAGATTGAGCCAGCACTGATCGAGTTCGGCCGTCTGCTCGGTGAGCAACGCTATGTCGATCAAGCTCGCCTGTTCCTCGAGCGGCGCGGTACGCAGGTGCTCGAGGACATTGAATTTGGTCGACAGTACTTTCAGGACGACGTCACAGTGCGTGACGCCGAGGTGCTTCGTGGTCACGCGGTTCGCGCGACATATCTGCTGGCTGGTGCGATCGACCTCGCCATTGAAGACGACGACGACGAGCTGCTGAGCGCCGCTGAACGTCAGATGCGACGCACGCTTGCCCGCCGCACGTACATCACGGGCGGGATGGGCTCACATCATGAGGGGGAGTCGTTCGGCGCAGACTTCGAGTTGCCTTCGGAACGTGCGTATAGCGAGACCTGTGCGGGCATCGGCTCGATCATGGCGAACCACCGGCTGTTGCTGGCGACAGGGGACTCGTTCTTCGCCGATCAGGTCGAACGCGCGCTGTTCAACGTGGTCGCGACGTCTCCGAGTGAGGATGGTCGGTCGTTCTTCTACACGAACACTCTGCATCGATCGGCCCCCGGGGTCGTCGCCGCTGCGGACGAGGTGAGCCCGCGCGCCGCGGCAAGCTTGAGGGCTCCGTGGTTTGCCGTTTCGTGCTGCCCGACGAATGTCGCGCGCACCGTTGCATCACTGGGCGCCTACGTGGCGATGAGCGATGGGCAGGCGGTCTACCTAGCGCAGTACGTCGCGGGGGAGGTGAGCGCAGAAACTGAGGGCGGCGAGGTCATCCTTGACGTCGATACTTCTTACCCATCCGAGGGCGTTATTTCGTTCACGGTGACGTCGGCACCGTCGGGCGGTGCCGAGTTGGTTCTTCGCGTGCCAGGCTGGGCGGGTGGCGCTACTGTGCAGGTTGACGGTGAGGCGTCGAGCGCGGACCCGGGCTGGGCGCGAATCGCGCGGCGCCTCACGGTGGGAGATCGTGTTGTCCTGACGTTGCCAATGGCCACTCGGGTGAGTCGAGCAGACCAGCGGATCGACGGGCTGCGGAACCAGGTCGCGTTCGAGCGCGGTCCTGTCGTGCTGTGCGTCGAACGTCTCGCGTCTGAGGAATTCGCCGTCGACGATCTGAGAGTCGCGGGGGAGCCACGCGACACGGTTGATGGCCCGGTCCTTCCGGTGCGAGCCGTGACTCATCACGACGCGGAGTGGCCGTTCGGTGCTGCTGTCGGCGCATCGCCCTCCGTCGAGGCGTCGGTATTCGAGGTGCCGCTGATTCCGTACCACCGCTGGGGTAATCGAGGCCCTTCGACGATGCGGGTCTGGATGCCCGTCGGGTAAGCACGCCCCTACCGCCGCTCTATCACCCCGACGCCCGAGTGGTAGTACGCGACGCTGCCGTGCTGCGCCCCGGTCATGGTGATGACGTAGCTGCCGTCGACGCCTCGCGCGTACCCGGTGGTCACCCACTCGTTGTCGGGAGCCAGCACGCGCCCGTCGGGTGCCACGTGTGCGTGCCCGCTGCCGACGGCGTAGAGCGCGTCGGGTGCGCCGCCCGCAGAGAAATTGTTGATGACGTACACGATGTGCCGAGCTCCATGCTGAGCCGCACGAACTCACTCTGGGCATCCGCAAACACTGGAGCCTCCACGATGGCCGCATTCGGTGCCCCGATGACGGCCCCGTCGCTGACGACCGCATCCTGATCTATGGATGCTGTACTCGCCCCCGTCGCGGAGGCCACGACCGCGCGCGTCACGTCGGGCAGGGCGGGCAGTGTGAGCCCGAACCATCCGTTGGCGAGGATGATCGCACTGGAGGCGAGGGCGAGACCGCCGAGGGCGACGCCGGTGCGCGCCATGCCCCGCCGCCGGGCGAGGCCGACCCGCCACGCGCGAAGAGTGCTGATACCGAGGGCGACGGCGATAAGCCCGATGGTCGAGAGCAGCACGGTGTAGCCGCCCTCGCCGGCGGGCCACGAGATGGCGGCGGTGGCGAAGGCGATGACGCCGACGATGAGTGCCGCGAACCCGTGATCGCGCGACGCGCTTGATCGGGTTCGCCGCGGGCGCTTCGCCCGCAACCCGCGACTCGCCAGCCCGGTCGCGGCGGTCGTCGCAGACGGTGCGGTCGCCGCGGCACTGCCGTACTGGTAGCCGCCGCTGGGCGTCCAGTCGCGCGGCCCCGGCTCGCGGCGAATCGGCTCTGGACTCACGACGACTCCTCACTCTGGGTCTCGTCATGTTTAGCGGCCTGCACTGACATGCGCGAGGCCTCGCCTGCAGATGGCCCCCAAACTGGGGCCACCCCACCCCTCGCCACTCCCGCCCGCCCCCTCGCCTTCCTGAACCCTGCTCGATACCGTCGAGGGATGCCCCGCATGCACCCGACCCGCCTGAGCGACAAGGCGAACCGCAGCGAGCGCATCCTGTTCACAGCCTTCGAAGGCATCCAGGACAAGAACGACTGGGTCATCCTTACCGGCCTCCAGCTCGCCCAGCACGTCGCCGGCCTTTCCGGCGAGGTCGACGCGATCGTCATCGCCCCGAACCGCGGAATCCTGCTCATCGAGGCAAAGACGGCCGAGCACGTCGAGTACCGCGACGGCGAGTGGTTTCTGGCGAAGAACCCCGCCCCGACGAAGAATCCGCTCACCCAGCTTGACGGGGCCCGCCGCAGCATCCGCCACTTCTTGAGACAGCGCGACCTCCTGCTCGGCGACGAGCCGATCGCCCGCCTCGTCTGGTTCACGAACCTGGGCCGCTGGCAGTTCGACAACGCCACCCCGGGCGACCTGACCTTCTTCGAGTGGGAGCTCGCCTGGGCCGACGACCTCACGCACCCGGCCGCGCTGGTCGAGAAGACCCTCGACGCCCACAACGCCTGGTTCGGCGAGGCCGAGAACGTCGCCGTCGACCCCACCAGCCTCACCCCCGAGCACGCGAACAGCATCGCGGATGCTCTGCTCGCCTCCTTCACGGCCGTCACGTCTCCGGCCGATCGCCGCCGCCAGCGTCTCATCGACGAGCGCGCCCTGCTGGAAGAGCAGGAGTTCGCGCTCGAACTGCTCGAGATGAACAGGCACGTGTTCTTCGACGGGCCGGCCGGCTGCGGCAAGAGCTGGCTGGTCGCGGTCTCCGCACGCCGCCACGCCCGCGCGGGCCGCCGCACCCTGCTCACCTGCTGGAACCTCCTCATGGCGGACGAGCTGCGCGCCATGGTCGGGTCCAGCGGCCTCGACCTCGAGGTGGCCGACCTGAACGCCGTCATGCTGCGCGTGGCGGGCCTCGACGCGAACCCGCCGGATGCCGACGACGCCTGGTATCGCGGCGAGTTGCCGCAGCGGGCGCTCGAGGCGCTGGAACAGCATCCTGAGCGGGGCAATTTCGACGCGATCTGCGTCGACGAGTTTCAAGACATTGCGGGCGTTCCGGTGCTGATGCGGGTGCTCGCCGCCCTCACGACGGGCAGCGACCCCGCTGCAGCGCGACTCGTCTTCGCCGGTGACGGCGGCCAGCAGATCATGCGCGCCCGCGACGACCGCGCCGACCCGCTGGCGGAGGCCCGACTTCTCGCCCCGGCGCTCGTGCACGCGCGGGTGCGTCGCAATTGTCGGGTGGCTCCGCGGCTGTTGCAGGCGATCAGTCGCACGCTGGCGCGCCCGCTCGACCATTCGTGCGACCGGATGCCCGCCTCGACTCCCAGCTCGCTGCAGGTCGACGAGGTGGCCAACGGCCGCGAGCTGCCGGCGCTGCTGACCGCCCTGAAGCGGCTGGGCGAGTGGTACGAGCCGGAGGACATCGTGGTGTTGAGCCCGTTCGGCCCGCAGTCGTCGCTGGTGGGCCGCTTCCTCGCCCGCGAGCCCGAGAATAAAGAGGAGCGGGCCCTGCTCGAGCTGCTCACGGGGGAGCGCCCGGTCGCCTGGCGCTCGATCTTCAAGGCGAAGGGTCTGGACGCCGCGGCCGTCGTCGTCACGGACGTCACCGCCGAGGCGGCGGCCTGGGCCGACGAGCACAACCTCAGCTGGAACGACCTGCTCTACGTCGGCATGACCCGCGCCCGCTACGCCTGCACGGTGCTGCGCGGCGAGGGCGCCCCCTGGCGCCTCGCCACCGACAGGATGCACGTGCCCCATCGCGAGGGAGTGCGCGTTCTCGGCGGGGCCATGCAAACCCCTCTCGGCATACTTCGTCCCGGTCAGCCCTTGGCGTAGGTCGTCGGCGGTGCGGCGCGCGAGAGCGACCGTGTCTGCCGGTGCTTGGGCTGCAATCACGAGCTGTTCGTCGAATTGATCGAGCAGGAACGTCAGCCTCTTGCGGTCTGACCCTCGAAGATCGGCCACGATGGGTTCGACGTCAGTGATGCAGGCCAACAGCGTGATGGCATCGAGGAGGTGTCGGCCGCGGTCTCTTCCGTCAACGAGTAGTGCAGCCGCTTTGAGCACAAGCGCTCCGTGGAGGTTCGGAACGGGTACGTCGAGGGCATTCCCCGTACCGTCGAAACGCATCAGTTGAAGTCGACTCATCGCCTGGTGCCCACCGTTAATCTCCATGACGTCTCGACGGGCATATCGCGGGGGTGGTCGTTCATGATCGGGCACCATGAGGTCGACCACGTTTGCTCCTCTGGTGAAGCGGTACGCGTACGCCGTCGATTCGTCGAGCGTGTAGCCAAGTGTGTTGAGCGCTGACGCCGACGCACTGTAGTCGGCAACCCCTGCTTCGATGCGGACAGCAACGTCGACATCAATGGTCACTCTGACGGTCTCGACACCGACGGCAAGAGCATGCGCCTGCACCATGAGTCCGCCGACTAGTGCCCAGCGTTCGACGGGAAGCGCTGTGGCCAACTCGAAGACTCGCGGCCACGGCTCGCGTCAGCCTCCGGGCGGATACGGCACGAGCAATTCGTCGGTCACGCGAGTGCGGCCTGTCGAGCCTCGATGCGCCGCCGTGCGGCACTGCTCGTGCGTTCGTCTCCGTAGGCGTACTGCGTGATGTCGGCGACGATGCCGGGTGCGGTCGTCGCGAGTTCAACCACCAGCAGATTGCCGTCGTTGTCTGCAAGCAGTCGGGAGCGTCGCGCCAGTGCCGCCGCGTCTTCCGTCACTTTCACGGAGAGACCCTCGCCGGTCGAACTCAGCCCGTCAGCTGCGTCTGTTTCGACCATCGTCGAGACGGATTGCCCGGTCGCTCGCCACAGCGTGACGCGCCCGCCCAATACGTGCAGGGCAAGTTCTGCCGCGGAAACGCCGCGCAGCCTTGCGCGCAACCGACTGCGCTGGCTGCCTCTGATGAGCTCGGTGTTGCCATGCTCGAGCAGCTCGCACGCCGCGCGCACTGTCTCGTCGTTCCAGCGCCGTCCGCGCGTTGCTGAGCGGCTGAGGGCGACGAGTGAGCGCCCTGACACGATGGTGCGCCCGGCGACCGTGCGGTGGGTGACGCGGCCGCTCTGTGCGAGTCGTTGCACTTGGCGTTGGCTTACGCCGAGCTGCTGTGCCGCAGCGCGCGTCGTGATGTCCATGACATATATCGTCTCTTAGGCGACAATTTATGTCAATGTGAGCCTTCGCACACGCCTGCACCGTGCTGCGCGGCGAGGGCGCCCCCTGGCGCCCCGCGAGCGACCGGATGCACGTGCCCCATCGCGAGGAAGTGCGCGTTTTCGGCGGGGCCGGCGCTGCGGTGGTGGCGGCCGCCACTGCTGCGCGGAGGCCCGTGTCGTGATCATGGCGGGACGGTAGACCCAAACTCCGACATGCATCCCGTAGCTGTTGTCAGGCAGGTGCCGTATGGTACTCGGGTACCAGCGATCGTTCTGATGGGGGAGATCAATGGCAACTGCACCGCTGAAGGTTTCGCCAGAGACCGACCGTCTCGTCAGCGAGGTTTCGCACTACTTCGGCCGCACGAAGAAGGATCTGGTCGACGCTGCCGTTCGTGAGTACGTCGAGAACCACCGAGATGAGATCGCTGCGGCCGTGCGGGCCTCGCTTGCGCGTCTCGACGGCACGCTCCCATCGATCGTCAGTGAGATCACGGGCTTCTCGCGTGACGAACTCGAAGAGCTCGGCGGATTTGATGACGGAGGTCACCGCCAGCCTCCCGGCATGACTCCTTCGGTTGCTGGCGCCCGCGCTTAGCCCGCGACTTTCGCGCTGACGAGCCGATTGAGGCTGATGCCTTGCTCGGCGGCTTCGATCGCGAGTGTGCGGTGGAGGGTTGGCGGGATACGGAGTCGAAACTCGCCGCTGTAGTGCCGGTCGGCGAGCGGTTCGGGAACCGGCTCGCCATTGGCCTGAAGATCTGCGACGACTTCCGCGACTACGTTCCGCAGCTTCGTCAGGGCTACGGTCGGGTCGGCATCGAGCCACGACAACGATCCGAATTCGGCGACGGTCGCGACGTACTCGCCGTCTTCGGGCGACCAGGTGACGCGGTAGGTGTAGTGGTCGTCACTCATCGGCGGTGCCCTTCTCGGAGTCGTGTGAGGCGGCAAGGTGATCGATGGCCTTGATGACGTGCCGCACTTGGTATGCCTTCGCCGAACCGCCCTGGTTCTGAATGTTCACTCGAGGGTCTCCGGCCCACGGCATCGTGTAGACGACGTGGCTTCCGCTCGACCGTCTGGGTGGGCCGGAGTAGTGAGTGCACACCGCTTGCAGGTCGCTGAACTTAACCGACGTCGGCGAGGCTCGCATCTGCGTGACAAGCCGCTCGATCTTCCTTTGTGGTGTCACTAATGGTACCGCTTTCGCTTCTTTTCTGCCACATCCTCGCGACGAAGATAGGGGCTACCCCCGACATGCGAAGTTTGTGCGCTCGGTCTTGTCAACCACCCCCAAACTGGGGCCACCCCACCCCTCGCCACTCCGCCCCCCACCCTCGCCTTCCTGAATCGCCCTCGATAGCGTCGAGTGATGTCTCGCACCCACCCGTCTCGCTCGCGGTCCTGCCCGCGCCGCCACTGCCGGGTGGCTTCGCGCCTGGTGCGGGCGATCGGTGCGACTCTGTCGCGCCCGGTGGATCGTTCCGCCGACCGGATGCCCGCCTCGCCTCCCAGCTCGCTGCAGGTCGACAGCGTGGCTGAGGGCCGCGCGCTGCTCGCGGGGGAGCGCCCGGTCGCCTGGCGCTCGATCTTCAAATCGAAGGACCTGGATGCTCCGGCCGTCATCGTCACGGACGTCACCGCCGAAGCGGCCGCCTGGGCCGACGAGCACAACCTCAACTGGAACGACCTGCTCTACGTCGGCATGACCCGCGCCCGCTACGCCTGCACGGTGCTGCGCGGCGAGGGCGCCCCGTGGCGCCTCGCCAGCGACCGGATGCACCTGCCCCATCGCGAGGGAGTGCGCGTTCTCGGCGGGGCGACCGGCGGAGTTCTGCACCGCTCTCCGATCCCGCATGATTGAGGTGGGACTCGTGGTCGGCCCGCCGAGTACGACGGTCGACATTGATCGTTCAGGTCAAGGCTCTTCTGGGGTGCCATGCGGTCGTGTGACGATGGAGACTCGCGTATCGCACCGCAGATGTCGCCGGTCAGCCATAGGCTTCTCAACCGGGATGCATTCGGCGCATTTTCGAATCTTGAAGGCGGTTGTCGTAGTGAGTGAAGGGTCTGCGAGATATCGACTCTCCTTTACGGCTGGTGGGCTTTTCACCCAAAGCGCGCCCGAAGCAGTGCGGCTGTTCGACAGGCTTCAAGATTGGGCCGTCGTTATTGACGCGCTGGTGGCGGACAATGCGCTTCAGTCCCGGACAGTTGCGAGTGCGAAGCGTTTGGCCAGAGAACTTGTTCAGCGAGTTCACGAATTGACACCGGCAGAGCGCGAGATTCTCCTCGATGGTCTCTCCGAGGAACGGGCGCAACTGATGTGGGTCGCAGCGTGCCGCCGTTATAAGTTCATTGCCGATTTCGCTGAGGATGTGCTTCGCGAGCGATTCTTGCTGATGGCTCCCGACCTTACTGTTGAGCACTTCGAGGCATTTGTGCGGGGCAAGGCGCTGTGGCACCCCGAGCTCGCCGACCTCAAGGAGTCGACCATTCAGAAGCTGCGAACAAACCTCTTTCTGATGATGAGGGAAGCCAATTTCCTGACAGCTCGGGGTCTGATCATCCCGACTGTGTTGTCAACTCGGGTGCGTAACGAACTTGTGAAGCGGGAGTCGAGCGACATCCGTCTCTTGCCCACGAGGGAGGCCTCATGACGATTCAGCAGGTACAGGAGCAGGAGCAGCACCTTCTCTCGGTGCTCGGCAGCCGCCGATTTCTTGAGATGGAAGGGCTCGGCAACGAGGTTCCGTTTTTCATCTACCCCTACGACCCCGAAGACGCTCTCGCCGTTGCAGCAGCTAAGAAGCGGATCAAGAACAAGCTGAAGAATGACAGGGGGGTAACGGTCCTGGAGATCAATCTCTACGACCTCACGGTCGACATGCTCCAAGGTCGGGGGGTTTGGGACCGCCTCCTCGAATTAGAGGTTAGGCAAGGGAAGGACGCCCTCCTGAAGCCGCTCCAAAACATGCTCGATCCCGGTTCGAAGCTAATCCCGGCGATTAGGCAGCGCCTCGATTCAATACCCCACGACATTCTGTTCCTCACCGGCATTGGCGAGGTATTCCCCTACATACGCTCGCATAATGTGCTCAACAATTTGCAGTCTGTTGTGACGAACAAGCCCATGCTCATGTACTTCCCCGGCGACTACAAGCAGTCCGGGGCCGCTGGCTCGTCATTGGTGCTCTTTGGGCGCCTCAAGGACGACAACTACTACCGGGCGTTCGACATCCGGGATCGGGAGGCCTGACCATGAAACTTCATGACATTTTCGAGAAAGACATCACACGCCCGATCGATGGGGTGATCAAGGCCGATGACGCCACTCACCTTGGTACGGAGGTCGAGGAGTACGTCCTCACGAATGAAGCAGAGAAGGCACTCTCCAACCTCCTTGAGGATTACACGAACTACACAAACGCTAATGGCGTGTGGATTTCAGGTTTCTTCGGTTCTGGCAAGTCGCACCTCCTCAAGATGCTCGCGCACCTTCTCGGTGATGTCGACGGTCACAAGCTCCCCCGCGCGCAAGTGTCCGAGAGCTTCATGTCCAAGACCAGCGATAACTTCCTCATGGCGTCGCTAAAGAAGGCCGAAAGTATCCCTGCGCGGAGCCTGCTGTTCAATATCGACCAAGTTGCTGACGCACAAGGCGGCGACAAAACGGATGCGATTCTAAAGGTCTTCATTAAGGTCTTCAACAATAGCCGTGGCTACTACGGAATGCAGCCGCACGTTGCTCGATTCGAGCGCGACCTCGACATGAGGGGAGTGCTGAACGAGTTCAAGGACGCCTATCGACGCATCGCGGGCATCTCATGGAATGAAGGCCGCGAGCTTGACGTGTTGGAGGAGCCGAACGTTGCGGCTGCGTATGCAGAGATCACGGGGACAGCAAACGGTGCGCCTGTCAACATCCTCGAGAAGTACCGTGACTCCTATCGCGTTGACATCGACGAATTTGCCAACGAAGTTGTCGCTTGGCTTGACATTCAGGCCCCGGGAACTCGGCTCAACTTTTTCGTTGACGAAGTTGGTCAGTACATCGGCGACGATACCAAGCTCATGCTCAACCTTCAGACGATCGTCGAATCGCTCAACACGAGGGCCAAGGGTCGGGCCTGGGTGTTCGTCACGAGTCAGGAAGCAATCGACCGGATTATCGGTGATCCCACGAAGGCCACTGCGCACGACTTCTCGAAGATCCAGGGCCGCTTCAAGATGCGCGTCAGCCTCTCTAGTGCGGACGTTGAGGAAGTGATCCGCAAGCGGCTCCTCAAAAAGAACTCGGCCGGGACGACTTCGCTTAAGGGGCTCTTCGGACTTTCGGTGGGGGTCATGGGGTGAGGCCGCCGGCGGCGAGGAGCATGCGGAGGCGGTAGTTGTCGCGGTTGCGGAACCCGCGGG
>NZ_SGXT01000003.1 GCF_004216855.1 Microcella alkaliphila | reverse complement strand
CGCCGCTGCTCGCGGGCTTCCCTGTCGATCATGGTCATCAGTGTCGTCCTTTCGTAAGAAGCCGACACCCCTTACACACACCATCTGACACCCTCCGATCCGCCGCGGCGCAACCGTTGCGCGAGGACCACCGGCGCCGACACGGTCGTAGCCGCCGTCGCGAGGAGCGCGTTCAGTCCGCGCACCCCGGAGTACCCGAACCCGGCGCCCTGCTTCTGATGCCCGTGGACCTCGATGATCGTGTCGTCGACATCGACGAACACGTATCCGTTGTCGGCCTCCTGCGCCAGCAGCGATGCGTGCCCTGTGAGGTTGCGGAGGAACCGAGCGGCGACCGCGTCGAGCTGGCGGACGTGACCGAAGGTGAACGCCCGCAGGAACGAGCCCAGCGTCGAGGGCGCGTACAGCTTGGCGAAGAGCTTGCGCATGCCGCCGTGGCGGAGCAGGGCCATATCGTCGATCGAGTCCGCACCCGCGACCATGCCGCCCACCAGCGAAGCGACCTTCAGCCCTGCGTTCGCACCCTTGTCCGTCGGGACACTCAACCGCTCGTCGGCGAGCTTGCGCAGGCCGGCCCGCTCGGCCAGGCGCATCAGCGGGACCAGCCCCGCAGCCGACACGAGATTCGGGTCATCGAATGAGACTGACACCGCCGCCGGAGCATGTTTGAATTGCATCTACGAGATGCCTCTCTGATCGGTAAAACGGAACTCTGAACAAGTCCCATTTTCCCCTGATCCGGGAGGCATTCTCGGCGTAACGCGCCGCCAAAACCTCAACCCTCATCGGTGGATCGAGGCTTAAACCGGGGCCGGTTCGCGGTGGGCGCGATTCGCGCGGACGATGGCGACGGCGTCGACTGCTCCGTGCATCCCGATCAGAAGGAGCGCCGCGATCGGCGGCCAGCCGAGCGAGGCGATCAGGAATGCGCCGCCGATGATCGTCAAATGCAGCACGAAAATGCGCGGGTAAGCGCTCATCATGAGGGCGCCGCCGCGCTTCGGGCCGAGGGGGCCGAACGCCGCCATTGCCAGCTGGATTAGGCCGCCGACCGCGAATACGAGGAAGACGCCGAGCCAGTCGATCGTGGCGAGGCTGAGGGCGTCGGGGCCGGCGAGGGAATTCCCGTCGTTGCTCGCGCCCATGCTGAACGCGCCGGCCGCGATCGAGAAGACGAAGACGCCGTGGCCGATCGTGAAGAGTCCGTAGTGGAAGCAGAAGAAGATCGTCATGCCGATCACCGCGATCGGGCCGGGGTTGATCGGGCGGCCGTTGATGACCAGCGGGTCGGTGCCCGGGTCGGCGATCGTGCGCAGCATGCGGATCACCATCGCGACGCCCAGCGCCACGTTCTCGAGCCAGTACAAGATGATCACCTCGCGCCAATCCCAGCCGAAGAAGAGCACGCCGGCGATGGGGAGCAGCGTGTAGATCGCGATCGTGAGGATGCGCGGGGCTAGGCGGGTGGGGGCGGCTTCCGGTGCGGGGGTGGTGGTTTCGTCGGGCGTCTGTACTGGGTTCGCGGGCTGCGCGGATGCTGTCGGGTGCGTGTTCGCGTCGTCGCCGGTGGTCACGGGGCTGATTCTGGCACCGGGTGCTCGCTCCTCCACAGAGGCGAGTTCAAAAACCTTTCCACGAGCTTGCCTCGCACTCTGTACATACGTTCGATCAATTGAGACAATAGAACATGCCCAATTCGAACGCAGTACTCACCTCGACGCTCGTCGCGTCGCTGGTGGAAACGGAGCAGCCGTTCGCTGCTCCGGCGGTCGACGGGCTGAGCGATGACGAGCTGATCTCGCTGCAGCGGTTGCTCGCTGAGGTGCGGCGACGGGCTGACGCCGCGGCGGCGTCGGTGGCCGCGGCGGTCGCGTACCGCTCACGGCACGAGCTCGGCCACGATGGGCTCGCTCAGCGGCTTGGGGCTCGCACCCCGCAGAAGTTGGTGCAGACCCTCACCGGCGGCAGCGCGCGTGATGCCGCCGCGCTCGTGCGGGTCGGCTCGCTACTCGACGCGCAGGCCGAAGCCGAGGCGCAGGCCGCTGACGAAGCGGCCGGTGTTGCCCCGGCCGAGTCACGCCAGCCGCGCCGACCGTGGCTCGACTGCGTCACCGACGCTGTCTCCCGCGCGCAGTTGACGATCGAGCAGGCGTCGGCGATCCAGGTCGGGCTCGGCGAGCCGGATACCGGGGCGTGCACGCATCCGTCGCATCGTGAGCCGACAAACTCCGGTGATGGCACATCGCACGTGTGCACCATGGTGACCGCGGCGCAGTTAGCCGAGGCCGCCCGCGCGCTGGTCGCGTGCGCGCCCGCCGTGACGGTCGAGCAGCTCGCCGCCCGCGCCCGCGAAGCCCGCGCCGTGCTCGATGCCGACGCTGACGTCGAACGCGCCGCCGAGGCCGAGCAGGCCCGCCGCGACCGCCGGTACCTCTACCTGACCCAGCAGCCCGACGGCATGACGCGACTGTCCGGGCTGCTCGACCCCGAATCCGCCGCGCTGGTGCGCTCCGCGATCGACGGAGCCACCTCACCCCGCCGCGGAGGTCCGCGCTTCGTCAGCGAAACCGAGATCGAACGCGCCGAGCGCATCATCAACGACACCCGCACCACCGAGCAGATCGCCGTCGACGCGCTCGTCGAACTCGTGCGCATCGGCGGCCACGTCGCCCCCACCGAAGTCATCGGCGTCGCCCCGCCCGCCGTGCAGGTGATCGTCGCCGAACGCGACCTGCGCGCCGGCGCCGGCCTCGCCCGCGTCGAAGGCCAGAGCGAACCGGTCAGCGTCGCCACCGCCGAGCGGCACCGCTGCACCGCCGGAACCCTCGCCGTCGTCGTCGACGACGCCGGAGACGTGCTCAGCCTCGGCCGCGAAATCCGCCTCTACACGCGCCGCCAGCGCCTCGCGCTCGCCGCCCGCGACGGAGGGTGCCGCTTCCCCGGCTGCGAGCGGCCGCCCTCCTGGACGGAAGCCCACCACATCACCGAATGGATGCACGGGGGCAGAACCGACATCGCCAACGGAATCCTGCTCTGCCGCCACCACCACCTGCTGCTGCACAACAACGGCTGGCAGATCGAACGGCACCCCGACACCGGCTTCGCCTTCCGGCCACCGCCCGGCGTCGACCCCAGCCGAACACCGATACCCGCGCCGACAAAAAGCAGGGTGCTCCCCCGCGCGATCTGAGTGAGAGAACGCCGCAGTGGCAGTGAGCCAGGCCCAATGGGAGCCGGGCCAAACGCGAGACGAAGGACGCCGGGTGCTCTAGCCCAGCTGCGGGGCCTTCGACCAGAGCGGGCCGCCCCAGTCGGACTCCAGCAGCTGCTCGACCGCCGCGCCCACCTGGTACAGCCGCGCATCGTGCCGCGCCGGAGCCATGATCTGCAGCCCCGTCGGCAGCCCGTCCTCCGGCGCGAGCCCCATCGGCAGGCTCATGCCCGGCACGCCCGCCAGGTTCGCCGGAATCGTCGTCACGTCGTTCAAGTACATCGCCAGCGGGTCATCCAGCTTCTCGCCGAACCGGAACGCCGTGGTCGGCGCCGCCGGCGACACGAGCACGTCCGCCTGCGTGAAGCACGCATCAAAGTCTCGCTGAATCAGCGTGCGCACCTTCTGCGCACTGCCGTAGTAGGCGTCGTAGTAGCCCGCCGACAGCGCGTACGTGCCCAAAATGATGCGACGCTTCACCTCCGGCCCGAAGCCGGCCTCGCGGGTGGCGGCCATGACGTCCTCGACGGTTCCGCCGGCCACGTCCACGCGCATCCCGAAGCGCACCGAGTCGAACTTCGCCAGGTTGCTCGACGCCTCCGCCGGCAAAATCAGGTAGTAGGCGGCGATCGCGTACTGGAAGTGCGGGGCGCTGACCTCGACGATCTCCGCGCCCGCCGCCGACAGCTTCTCGAGCGTCTCGTGGAAGCGCTGACGCACGCCCGGCTGGAAGCCCTCGCCGTCCAGGTCGGTGACGACGCCGACGCGGAGGCCCTTCAGCACATCGCCGGTGAGCCCCTCACGGGCGGCGGCGGTCATCGACGGCCAGGCATCCGGGATGCTCGTCGCATCGCGCGGATCGTGCCCGCCGATCGCGTCGTGCAAGAGCGCCGCGTCGAGCACCGTGCGCGACACCGGCCCCACCTGGTCGAGCGAGCTCGCCAGCGCGATCGCGCCGTACCGGCTCACCCCGCCGTAGGTGGGCTTCACACCGACCGTGCCGGTGACGGCGCCGGGCTGGCGGATCGAGCCGCCCGTGTCGGAGCCGAGCGCGAACGGCGCCTCGAACGCGGCCACCGCGGCCGCCGAGCCACCGCCCGAACCGCCCGGGATCCGCGTCAGATCCCACGGGTTCTTGGTCGGCCCGTAGGCCGAAAACTCGGTGGAGGAGCCCATCGCGAATTCGTCCATGTTCGTCTTGCCGAGCGGCACCATGCGGGCGGCGCGCAGGCGCGCGACGACGGTCGCGTCGTACGGCGGCACCCAGCCCTCGAGAATCTTCGAGCCCGACGTCGACGGCATGTCGAGCGTGCACAGCACGTCCTTGATGGCGACCGGAACGCCCGCCAGTTCGGGCAGCGCGTCGCCGGCGGCGCGGTCGGCGTCGACCTGCGCGGCGACGTCGAGGGCCTGCTCGCTCACGTGCAGGAATGCGTGCACGTCACCGTCAACGGCCGCGATGCGGTCGAGGTGCGCCTGCGTGACCTCGACGGCGCTCACCTCGCCCGCCGAAAGACGGTGTGCCAGGTCGGCGGCGGTCGCGTGGATCAGCTCTGCGCTCACTGCTCCTCCCCCAGGATCGCGGTGACGCGGAAGCGGGTGCCGTCGCTGTCGGGGGCGCCGGCGAGCGCCTCGGCGGTCGTGAGGGGCGTGCCGGGCTCGTCGACGCGCATCCCACCGGTCAGCGGAATCGGGTGGCTCGTCGCCGGAACGTCGTCGCCCGCGACCTGCTGCACGGTCGCGACGGCGTCGACGATCGCTCCCAGTTCGGTCGTCAGCGACGCGATCTCGTCCTCGGTGAGGGCGATACGCGCGAGCGACGCGAGATGGCGCACGCTCTCGGGCGTGATTTCAGACATGCACGACTCCAGCCGTTGGCGGTCGATCGAGGGGATGCCCGCGAGCGGCGGGCCGACCCGACCATCCTACTGAGGGCTCGCGGGAGGAACGGGCGCGCGGGAGCTCGGGGCGGCGGCCGGGGCGCGGGGAAGCCGGGGCGGCAGCAAGGGTTGTGCGAGGGAAGTGGGCGGAAGGGGTGCGAGGGCGGAAGGGGTGCGAGGGCGGGCACGCTCCGGCTGCGCGGCGGGCGAGCAGGCGGCCCTCCCCCAACGTTTTGGTGTCGGCGCACGTCTGAAGGGATAGAAGCGCACCCGACCGGGTGCTCCCGCCGAAAGGAACGGCCATGACTTTCCGAACTCGCACCGCCCCAATCGCGCGGATCGCGCTCGCTGCGACCGCCGGCATGCTCGCGATGGGGCTCGCCGGATGCGCGGCCAGCGCATCCGCTGACAGCTCCGCCCCCGACGGCACCTGGATGCTCGTGAGCGCCAGCGACGCGAACGGTCCCCTTCCCGTTGACGCCGGCCCCGTCACCCTCGTCATCAACGACGGCGGCGTCGGCGGCGAAGTGTGCAACTCGTACGGCGGCAACGTCACCGGCACGGTCGGTCGGACCTCGGCCGGCGAGATCGCCATCAGCGAGGTGTTCAGCACCATGATGTGGTGCGAGGCCGACGGCCTTATGGACCTCGAGAGCCGCTACGTCCGCGCCCTCCAGTTGGCGACGAAGGCGCAGCTCATCGAGGGTGCACTGGTGCTCGCCGGTGACGACGTGCGTCTGCGCTTCGAGCGCGGGTAGGGACGCGCTCTACGCGGAGCGGCACTCGCTTTCGCCCGTGATCGTCATCGCCGTCTCACTCACCCGAAACAGCAGCAGCTCCCCGGCCGGCGTCTCGGCACGCACCTCGACCACGTCGCCGATCTCGGAGACGGTCGTGCGCATCCCGGAGTCGGTGAAGTGGCGTTGCATGCGCCCGGCGGCCTCCTCGATGCCGTCGCCCGGCGCCGGGCCGGTGCGCAGAGCCGGGATGCGCGCCCCCGTCACCCACAGCGGGATCGCGCACTCGCGCGGACTCGGGTCGTCCTTCACCTGCCAGGTTCCGCCCGCGGCATGCTGCGCCGCGTCGACGAGGGTGATGAAGCGGTCGCGGGCCTGCTGGTCGGTGACGTCCGTGGTGGGCGACAGTGCGCATCCGCTGAGAAGGAGGGCCGCCGCGACGACGGACGCGACCGTGCGGGGCAACGCGCGTGCGGGGGGCATGGGACTCCATTGGTGACCGGTCGAAGCACGGTAGCACCGGGGCGCGGCCGGCGGGCAGAGTGCTGACAGGTCAGTACGTGAGCGCGTAGTCGAGGGTGCGCAGGGCGTCGGTGCTCGTGCCGTCGGTGACGAGCTCGCCGCGGTCGATGGCGATGAGGGCGAGGTTGCGCATCGACTCGGTTCCGGGGCCGAAGTAGGAGTTGTGGCCGGTCGAGCCTTCGAGCACGCGGTTGGTGATGACGTCGATGCCGCCGGCGACGTTCATGGCGCGGGCGCCGAAGTCGGACGAGCCCGGGTCGAGGCCGAAGAACGACGAGTTCGGGATCGGATCCCACGCTGCCTCGCCGACGAAGACATCGCCGCGCACGTTCAGCGTGGCAACGCTCGCGCCGGGGGCGCCCGGCGAGCCGATCATCGCGAGGGCGTCGACGGTTGCGGAGGTTTCGGTGAGAGCGAGCATCGCGGCCGTCGACCCGTACGAGTGGGCGAGCAGCGACAGGTAGGGGGCGTTGTCCCCGCGGAGGGTCTGCAGGCCAAGCACGGCGGAGGCGATCGCATCGCGGCCCTCGTAGGCGAGGTCGAGGCTTCCGACGTTCAGCAGGTGCGGGGTTTGGTAGCCGATCCAGGCGACGGTGGCGACGGTGGGGGTGGATGCGTCGGTGTCGCTGGATGCATCGGTTGCGGTGGGTGCGCCGGTCGCGCTACTCGCGCTGCTCGCGCCGGTCGCGCTGTCGAGCAGCGTCAGCCAGGTGACCTGCTCGTCGTGCAGTCGGGCCGCGGTGTCGACCCACTCCACCATGCTCTGCTGAACGCTGATGAACATGCCCGGCACGATGTAGCTGACGTAGTCGGCGGTGGCGAGGTCACCGACGACGATCGCCGCCTTGCCCTGACCGTCGACGTCGAGGCTGATGAGCTGGCGCGGAGGGTTCGCGGTGGCGGGGCCGAGCGCGTCGAGCACCGAGTAGAGCATCTGCAGTTGCTCGCGCTGCTGCAGCCGCTCGGAAGCTCCGAGGCTCATCGGGTCGGCGAGTTCGAGGGCGTTCACGACAGAGCGTAGGTGCGACCGGTTGGCCATGTCGCGCATGACATACGGCACGCCGTCGAGGTTGCCGACGAGGCGCGGGGCGGCGCTCACGAGGCTGAGCTGGGTCGCGGCGTCGAGGTTCGACCACCAGCGGTCGACCTGGCGTGGGGCCGGCGGCCGAGCGAGGGTGCGCTCGACCAGCTGCGGGTTGGCGGCCAGGACCCGGGCGGTTTCGGCGGCGGGGAGGGCGCCGAGTCCGCGCAGAAGCTGGGTTCCTCGGGTGGAAGTGAGACGACTGAGGTCGGGGATCGCCGCGAAGGCCGGCGTGGCGGAGGACGATGCGGGGGCAGATGCGGGGGCAGATGCGGGCGCGGAAGCGAGGGTGCTGGCCGCCTCGGGAAGCGATGCGAGGGGGCCGAGGGCGTGGGGGGCCGCGGCCTGAACGATGCTTGCCGACTGCTCAGGGCGGGGGTGTTCGAGCGCGGTTGAGGGCCCCGCCGCCGCCAGTACGGTCAACGAGGCGATGATTGCCGCTGCGGCATCGACCACCACGCGAGATTCCCCTCAGCCGCCGAATGATCGGGCTACCCCTGCATGGGTCACACGGCGTTCCCTCAGAGTAAGCGAATTACCCCACTTATGGGGGATTTTTTTCGAGAAGCTCCCAGGCTTCACGCAACGGTTACACGGAGGAAACCGAAGAACGGTGTGTTGCAGGTGGGGAGGGAGGGGTCAGTGTGGTCGGTCACGGCCTGTGGAACGTGTGGCTGGAGGGGTCAGTGTGGTCGATCACGGCCCGTGGAAGGTGTGGCTGGAGGGGTCAGTGTGGTCGATCACGGCCCGTGGAAGGTGTGGCTGGAGGGGGCCAATGCGGCGGTCTGCGACGCCGCTGGAGAGGCGTAGGGCATGGTGACGGACCTGTCCGCGGTGGCGCAGCCGCCCGCTGCCGGTCGCGTCGCTACTCCGTGGCTGTGGTTGCGCTCCCCAGCGCGTCGGGGCCCTCGCTGACGAGAACCGCGAACTGCGCCGCGTCGATGATGCGCACGCCCAGCTGCTCGGCCTTCGCGAGCTTCGAGCCGGCTCCGGGCCCCGCCGCGACGAAGTCGGTCTTCTTGCTCACGCTGGAGGCCGCCTTGCCGCCGGCGGCGATGATCGCCTCCTGCGCCTCCTCGCGCGTGAAGCCCTCCAACGACCCGGTCGCGACGACCGTCAGCCCCTCGAGCACTCCCCCGCGCGCGGCCGCGCCCGGCCCCGGATGGCCCGGCGTCGCCCACTGCACACCCGCGGCCGCCCAGCGCTCCACGATCTCGACGTGCCAGTCGACCGCGAACCAGTCGATCAGCGCTTCGGCGATGATCGGCCCGACGCCGTCGACGGCGCCGAGCTCCTCGGCCGAGGCGGCGCGGATCGCCTCGAGCGACCCGAAGTGGTCGGCGAGGGCCCGCGCCGCGACCGGGCCGACGTGCCTGATCGACAGCGACACGAGCATCCGCCAGAGGGGTTTCGTCCTCGCCTTCTCGAGCTCGTCGATGAGCTGCAGCGCGACCGCGCTCGGCTGCTCGCCGGTGAGCCCGTCGCGCTTCTCGGCCGCGGTCGGGTTGCGACGGAAGGGGCTGCGCCGTTTCGCCTCGCCGTCGTCGTCGAGCTTCGGCAGGCCCGTCTCGGCATCGGTGACGATGACCTCGATCGGCAGCAAGTCGTCGAGCGTCAGGTCGAACAGCGGCGCCTCGGTGTCGAGCGGCGGCGTCTCGGGCACGACCGGCTGGGTGAGGGCGGCCGCGCCGATCTCGCCGAGGCCCTCGATGTCGAGGGCGCCACGGCTGCCGATGTGTTCGACGCGTCCGCGCACCTGGGCGGGGCAGCTGCGCGCGTTCGGGCAACGCAGGTCGACGTCGCCCTCTTTCGCGGGGCGCAGCTCGGTGCCGCACTCGGGGCAGTGCGTCGGCATGACGAACTCGCGTTCGCTGCCGTCGCGCAGCTCGACGACGGGGCCGAGCACCTCGGGAATCACGTCGCCCGCCTTGCGGAGCACCACGGTGTCACCGATGAGCACGCCCTTGGCGCGCACGACGTCTTGATTGTGCAGGGTCGCCTGGCGCACGGTCGACCCGGCGACCCGCACCGGCTGCATGACGGCGAAGGGGGTGGCGCGGCCCGTGCGGCCGACGCTCACGACGATGTCGAGCAGTGTCGTGTTCACCTGCTCGGGCGGGTACTTGTAGGCGATCGCCCAGCGCGGCGCACGACTGGTCGCACCGAGCTCGCCGTGCAGCGCCAGCTCGTCGACCTTGACGACGACACCGTCGATCTCGTGCTCGACGGAGTGCCGGCGTTCGCCGTAGTGGGCGACGTACTCGAGCACCCCCTCAACGCCGTCGACGACGCGAACGTTGTCGCTCGTCGGCAGCCCCCACTCGCGCAGCAGCGTGTACACCTCGCTTTGGGCGGCCACCGGCGGGGTGGGCCAGGCGCCGATGCCGTGCACGAGCATGCGCAGGCGCGACAGCCGGTCGTCCATGCGCTCGAGCTGGGCCGCGTTCTTGCCTTCGGCCTTCTGCCGCAGCGAGCCGCTCGCCGCGTTGCGCGGGTTCGCGAACTCGCGCTCGCCGGCCTCGCGCTGTCGCTCGTTCAGCTCGTCGAAGGCCCTCTTCGGCAGGTACACCTCGCCGCGCACCTCGACGAGCGCGGGCGGGTCGTCGGTCGCGAGGCGCTGCGGGATGCCCGCAATACGCACCGCATTCTCGGTCACGTCTTCGCCGACCACGCCGTCACCGCGGGTCGCGGCGCTGACGAGGCGCCCGTTCTCGTAGCGCAGGTTGAGGGCGAGCCCGTCGATCTTCAGTTCGCACAGCCAGGCGACCGGGCGCCCGGCGTCGCGGTCGACCTTCGCCGCCCAGGCGGCGAGCTCGTCGTCGGTGAAGGCGTTGTCGAGGCTCAGCATGCGCTCGGCGTGCTCGACCGGCGCAAAGAGGGTGGTCTCGGCGCGGCCGCCGACGGTCTGGGTGGGGCTGTCGTGGCTCTGCAGTTCGGGGTGCGCGTGTTCGAGCGCTTCGAGGCGCGCGATCATGGCGTCGTAGCTCGCGTCGTCTTCGATGACCTGGTCGCGCTGGTAGTACGCCTCGCGCAACTCGAGGATGCGCTCGGTCAGCGCGGTCGCCTCGGCGCGCGCGGCGTCGAGGTCGTCGGGCACGGGGTCGGTCGGCGAGCGGAAGGCGTTCTCGGCGGTCACGCCGAAAGTGTAGGGGCGAGGCCCGACGCGCAGCCGGGAGGCGTGCAGGTGACGCTCAGGCGGTGACAGGGACGGCGCTCACGGTGCGGTCGATCGTGCACTGGCCGAGAACCCGCGTGCCGACGTAGACGACCGCGGTCTGGCCGGGCGCGACGCCCATGAGCGGCTCGTCGACGCGCACCACCAGCTCAAGCGCGCCAGCGTTGCCAGCGTTGCCTGCGTCGTCGCCCTCGCTAGCGTCGCCACGCTCGGCACCGTCGCCGCGATCGCCGCTCGTCGCGCTTACGACCTGCGCGACCGCCGGCACCGGGTCGGCGTGCGCGCGCACCTGCACTTTGCAGGCGAACTCGGAGACGCGACCGCGAGCATCCCCCGCGGCGATGCCGCTCGCGACCGGGTCGAGCCCCGCCCACGTGAAGCGGGCGCCGGCGAGCTCGCGAATCGCGAGCGCCTCCTTCGGGCCGACGACGACCGTGTTCTCTTTCGGCCGCACCTCGAGCACGAAGCGCGGGCGCCCGTCAGGCGCGGGACGACCGAGGTTCAGGCCGCGGCGCTGGCCGACCGTGAAGCTGGTGGCGCCGTCGTGCTCGCCGAGGGCCGCACCCTCGCGGTCGACGATGAGCCCCTGGCGGGGCGGGATGCGCTCCCCCAGCCACGCGCGCGTGTCACCGTCCGGGATGAAGCAGATGTCGTGACTGTCGGGCTTCTGCGCGACCGACAACCCGCGGGCGGCCGCCTCGGCACGCACCTCCGCCTTCGACGGGGTCGTTCCGAGCGGGAACATCGCGTGCGCGAGCTGCCCGCTCGTGAGCACGCCGAGCACGTAGGACTGGTCTTTCGCCTCGTCGCCCGCGCGGTGCAGCTCGCGGTTGCCGTTCTCGTCGGTGACGATGTGCGCGTAGTGGCCGGTGACGACGGCGTCGAAGCCAAGGGCGAGCGCCTTCTCGAGCACCGCGGCGAACTTGATGCGCTCGTTGCAGCGCATGCACGGGTTCGGAGTGCGGCCGGCCGCGTACTCGTCAATGAAGTCGTTCACGACGTCGTCGGCAAAGCGCTCCGAGAAGTCCCACACGTAAAAGGGGATGCCGAGCTTCTCGGCGGCGCGGCGCGCGTCGAGCGAGTCTTCGATCGTGCAGCAACCGCGGCTGCCGGTGCGCAGCGTGCCCGGCATGCGGCTGAGCGCCAGGTGCACGCCGACGACCTCGTGGCCGGCGTCGACGGCGCGCGCGGCGGCCACCGCGGAGTCGACCCCGCCACTCATCGCCGCCAGAACACGCATACCTACAAGGGTACGCGGGGCCCGCAAATCGGCAGGGGGATGCGCGGCGCGACTACCTGGGTAAGCGCACGGCCTCGCGGTGGTGGCGTGGCGTCGCGGTGGTAGCGCGGCGTCGTCCGGGTCACCGCCCGAGCCGCGGCGTGCGGGCCGCGAGGCCGGCGGCGAGAGCCCGCTCGACGGCCGACGGCAAGGCGGCAAGCAGCCCGTCAATGTCGGCGGCCGTGGTTTCGGGGCCGAGGGTGATGCGCAGAGCGCCGCGAGCATCCGATTCGGAGACGCCCATCGCGAGCAGCACGTGCGACGGCTCGGGCACCCCGGCCTGGCAGGCCGACCCGGTCGAGACAGCGAAGCCCGCCTGGTCGAGCAAGAACAGCAGCGAGTCGCCCTCGGCGCCGGGCACGCGCAGGTGCACGGTTCCGGGCAGCGCGTCGCCGGTCGCCCCTTCGGCGAGCGCCCCCGACAGCACCGCCTGCGGCACCGATTCGCGGATGCCCGCGGCCAGCCGATCCCGCAGCGCACGCTTGTGGGCGGCGCGGCTCTCGAGGTCCGCGTGCGCGTGCTCGGCGGCGACGGCGAAGGCAACGGCCCCCGCGGCGTCCATGGTGCCGGCCCGTCCGCGCTGCTGGCCGCCGCCGTGCAGCAGCGGCTCGACGTCGACGCCGCGGCGGATCACGATCGCGCCCACCCCAACGGGCCCGCCGATCTTGTGGGCCGAGATCGACACGGCGCTGACGCCGGCCGGCAGCGGCGCGAGCGGCAGCTGCCCATAGGCGGCGATCGCGTCGACGTGAAGCGGCACCCCGTGGGCGGAAGCGAGCGCCGCGGCCTCGGTGACGGGCTGGAGGGTGCCGACCTCGTTGTTGGCGGCGAGCATGGTGACGAGCGCGACGGCGTCGCCGTGCGTGGCGAGGGCGTCCTCGAGGGCGTCAACGCGCATCCGACCGGCGGGGTCAACGGGGACAATGACGGCGCGGGCACCCGCGTTCGCGACCAGCCAGTCGACGGCGTCGAGGGTCGCGTGGTGTTCGGCGGCGGTGAGCAGGATCACGGGCCGGGCCACATCGCGCTGGCGGCGCCAGTAGAGCCCCTTGACGCCCGTGTTGACGGCCTCGGTTCCGCCGCCGGTGAGGGTGAGTTCGACCGCGTCGACGCCGAGGGTTGAGGCGATGCGCCCCCGGGCGTCGTCGAGCACGGCGCGCGCGGCCTGCCCCGCCGAGTGAATCGACGAGGGGTTGCCGACGACCGCGAGCGCGTCGGCGTAGGCCGCGCGCACCTCGGGCGGCATGGGTGAGGTGGCGGCGTGGTCGAGGTAGACGGTCAGGCGGGCCTCCTCTCGGTGGGGCGAATCGTGCGGAGTGCACGCGGTGTGCGAATCGTGATGCGCGGTGGTCAGTGAGCCCCGCGCGCACCGCTTAGCCTAGGCACATGACGGCCCGTGACTCCCTGCGCGCGCTCGGGGTGACACCGACCGACTCCGGCGGCGAGCTACGCGTCTGGAGCGCCTCCGCCTCGCGCATGGAGCTCTGCGTGCTCGACGCCAACGATCCGACGTGGATCGTGGAACGCGTGCCGATGCATCGCGGGCCCGGCAAGGTCTGGCACGCCGAGCATCCGCACCTCACCCCCGGCACGCGGTACTCGGTGCGCGCGCACGGGCACGACGGGCGACGCCACCGCTTCGACCCCGACCGCCACCTCATCGACCCCTACGCCAAGGGCCTCGTGCGCACCACCGACGGCGAGTGGCGCGCCTACGTGCAAGACACCCACTTCGACTGGGGCGGGGTGGGTAAGCCCCGCACGCCGCTCGACCGCACGGTCATCTACGAGGCCCACGTGAAGGGCCTCACGGCGATGAACCTCGAGTTGCCGCCCGAGCTGCGCGGCACCTATGCGGGGCTCGCCCACCCGGCGACGATCGCCTACCTGCACGACCTCGGCGTGACGGCCGTCGAGCTGCTGCCCATTCACCAGTCGGTGAGCGAGCAGCGCCTCATCGCGCAGGGCCTCACCAACTACTGGGGTTACAACACGCTGAACTTTTTCACCCCGCACGCTGCCTATGCGACGGCCGCCGCGCAGACGGGCGGGCCCGGCGCGATCCTGCGCGAAGTGAAGGGCATGGTGAAGCTCTTGCACGAGGCCGGCATTGAGGTGATCCTCGACGTCGTCTACAACCACACCGCCGAGGAGGGCATCGACGGCCCCACCTCGAGCCTGCGCGGCCTCGACGACCAGCACTTCTACAGGCAGGATGCACACGGCCACTACATCGACGTCACCGGCTGCGGCAACACGGTCGACTTCTCACTGCCCGCCGCGCAACGACTCGTACTCGACTCCCTCCGGTACTGGGCCGAGGAGGTGCAGATCGACGGCTTCCGCTTCGACCTGATGGCGACGCTCGGGCGCGACAAGCGCGCCGAATTCGACCCCGAGCATCCGCTGCTTCAGGCAATCCTGGACGACCCGGCGCTCGCCGACACAAAGATGATCGCCGAGCCGTGGGATGTCGGCATGGGCGGCTGGCAGGTCGGCAACTTCCCCAACGGCTACAGCGAGTGGAACGACGGCTTCCGCGACCGCGCCCGCGCGTTCTGGCTGACCGACGTGCGCGACGCCCGCGCCCACGGCTCGGCGCCCCACGGCATCGGGCCGCTCGCCCGCCGCATCACCGGCAGCGCCCACGTGTTCGCCGCCGAGCGCGGGCCGCTCGCGAGCGTCAACTTCGTCACCGCCCACGACGGCTTCACCCTCGCCGATCTGACGAGCTTCGACAACAAGCACAACCTCGGCAACGGCGAAGACAACCGCGACGGCACCGACAACAACCGCTCGTACAACCACGGGCTCGAGGGGCCGACCGCCGAGCCGCAGATCCTCCGCGACCGGCGACGGGCCATGCGCAACCTGATGGGAACCCTGCTGCTCAGTGCGGGCATCCCGATGATCACCGCCGGGGATGAACGCGGCCGCACCCAGCGCGGCAACAACAACGCCTACTGCCACGACAGCGAGCTGACCTGGGTCGACTGGGACACCGCCGGGTGGCAGGAGGACCTGTACCGCGTGACCCGCAAGCTGATTCAGCTGCGGCGCGACAACCCGGCCCTGCGGCCCTCGCGCTACGGCCGCTTCGGCGAGACCGTGCCGAGCGCCACCCAGATGGACTGGTACAACAAGGCCGGCCAGTCGATGACGATGGACGACTGGGACTCGCCGTCAGAGCGCACCCTGCAGTACCTCGCCGCCTCGACGCCCGAGCACGAGGCGTTCAACCGGATTCTGTTGATCGTGCACGGCCTCGAGCAGCCCGTCACCGTGACCTTGCCGGCCCACGTCGGGGTCGACGGCTACACGCTCGTGTGGGATTCGGCCCACGACGACATCACCGGCATCGAGCGACACCACGTTCCCGGCGAGCGGCTCGAGGTGGGGCCGACGTCGATGCTGCTGTTCGTCGCCCATGGCGAGCAGGTGCCCGCGCCCGCTGCCGAGGACTCGGCCGAGACGGGCGACCCACACGCCCCCGAGAGCGATGGCTAAGGGCGCTTCCCCCGCGCCGGGAACCCCCGCGACGGTCGCGCTCGCGGCCGCCGGCATCGCCTTCACGGCGCGGCAGTACGCCCACGACCCGGCGTCGACGAACTTTGGGCTTGAGGCGGCGGAGGGACTCGGCGTCGAGCCGCAGCGGGTCTTCAAGACCCTGCTCGCCGACGTCGACGGCCAGCTCGTCGTCGGCATCGTGCCGGTGTCGACGACGCTCGACCTGAAGGCGCTCGCCCGCGCCCTCGGCCGCAAGAAGGCGGCGATGGCGGATGCTCGCCTCGCCGAACGTCGGACGGGCTACGTCGTCGGCGGCATCTCCCCCATCGGCCAAAAAACCGCGCACCCGACGGTCGTCGACGAGAGCGCGCTGCTGTTCGACACGGTGCTCGTGTCGGGCGGCCGCCGCGGGCTCGACATCGAGCTCGCCCCTGCCGACCTCATCGCGGTGACGGGCGCGACGGTCGCCGACATCGCCCGCTGAGTCGAGCGGGCTACTTCGCACGCGTCCAGCTCCCCCAGTCGTCCCGCACCCAGCGCTCGGGCGCATCGCTAACGTCCACGGCGTCGACGAACCAGCAGGTCTCGTGGGGGTTCCAGCCAGCGAGCACTGTCGCTGCGGTTCCTGACAGCGCACGCAGCGACTCGACTGGCGGCGTCATGCCGGTGACGTTGCCGCTGATCGATTCTCGGTACGGCGGTCGCGCCACGTGTCATGAGTCTCAACATGGCACCCGCCGCCGGCTGAGTTGCCCCGTGTGGTGCTTGCGCGCAATGACAGCGCGCCACACGGGGCAACTCAGCGCGGTGTCGAGCGAAACCGCCGCCGATGTCGCCCGCTAGCACAAACGCGACGGTCGCTGACGTCGCCCACTAAAGCGAGCGGGCAACGTCAGCGTTTACGACCGGCGTGTGCGGAGCCTCCAGTGTCAGTGCGCGACGGCGACGAGCCCGGTCTCGGCCCGGTTCGCGAGCAGGCCGTGGCGCGGCGTGACCTGCACGTTGTAGCCCCACGAGCCGGAGCGCTCGAGCGGCACCGTGCCGACGAACGTCGCGGGCTGGCCCAGCTCGTTCGAGTCGAGCACGAGCTCGCGGCGGTGCGTCTCGGCAAGGTCGTCGCCGGCGCCCGCGCGGCCGAACACGACCTCGACGAGCACCTCGCTCGGGTCAAGCTCGGCGAGCTGCACGTGGGCGCGCACCTTGAGCTCGTCGCCGACCTGCGGGCTCTGCACCCCGCCCGACTCGACGTGGGTGACGGCCACGTGGCCCCACTGCTGGGCGACGCGCGCCTTGAACGCGGCGAGGTCGCGCGCCGGCTGCAGGCCGTGCGCCGTGATCGTGCGGCGGCTGTGGGCAGCGGGCACGTAGAGGCGCTCGACGTACTCGCGCACCATGCGGTCGGCCGACAGCTCGGGGCTGAGCGTCGAAAGCGTGTGGCGGATCGACTGCAGCCAGCGGCGCGGCAGCCCGTCGGCGTCGCGCTCGTAGAAGCGCGGCGCGATCTGGTGCTCGACCAGGTCGTACATCGACTGCGCTTCGAGTGCGTCACGCTCAGCGCCATCGCCCGCGGCGTCGGCCGACGGGATCGCCCAGCCGTTTTCGCCGTCGTAGTACTCGTTCCACCATCCGTCGAGGATCGACAGGTTCAGCGAGCCGTTGAGCGCCGCCTTCATGCCCGACGTGCCGCAGGCCTCGAGCGGCCGCAGCGGGTTGTTGAGCCAGATGTCGGTGCCCGGGTAGAGCAGGCGCGCCATGGCGATGTCGTAGTTCGGCAGGAAGACGATGCGCTCGCGCACATCGGGATGCTGCGCAAACTTCACGAGGCGCTGAATGAGCGCCTTCCCCGCGTCGTCGGCGGGGTGCGACTTGCCGGCAATGACGAGCTGCACGGGCCGCTCGGGGTCGGTCAGGAGCGCCCGCAGCCGGTCCTGGTCGTGCAACATCAGCGTCAGGCGCTTGTAGGTCGGCACGCGACGCGCGAAGCCGATCGTCAGCACGTCGGGGTCGAGCACGTTGTGCATCCACGCCGGGGCGGTCGCACCGGGGTGTTCCTCCTCGAAGGCGGCGACGACGCGTTCGCGGGCGTCCTGCACGAGCTGTTCGCGCATCCGTCGACGCACCGACCAGAGATTGGCGTCGCTGACCGCGTCCGACGCCCAGTCGGCGGCGGCGGTGTCGTAGGTGCCGAGCTTCTCCTTCGCGAGCGCCATCATCATGGGGTCGGTCCAGGTCGGAGCGTGCACACCGTTCGTGACCGAGGTAATCGGCACGTCGTCTTGGTCGAAGCCCGGCCAGAGCTGGCCGAACATGCCGCGCGACACGTCCCCGTGCAACTGGGAGACACCGTTGGCGCGCTGTGCGAGGCGCAGCCCCATGACGGCCATGTTGAACACGCCGCTGTCGCCCGACGCGTAGTCTTCGGCGCCGAGGGCGAGCACATCGTGCACGTCAACGCCCGGCAGTAGGTCGGTCGAGAAGTACCGCTCGATGAGGCCGATGTCGAAGCGGTCGATACCCGCCGGAACCGGTGTGTGGGTCGTGAACAGGGTGCCGGCACGCACCACCTGCAGCGCCTCGGCGAAGGTCAGGCCCTCGGCGATGAGGTCACTGATGCGCTCAAGCCCCAGGAAGCCGGCGTGGCCCTCGTTGGTGTGGAAAACCTCGGGGGCCGCGGTGCCGGTGAGCTCGACGTAGCGGCCGACGGCACGCACTCCGCCGATGCCGAGCAGCAGCTCTTGCAGCAGGCGGTGCTCACCGCCGCCGCCGTACAGACGGTCGGTGACGCCGCGCAGATCGTCGCCGTTGTCGGGAATGTCGGTGTCGAGCAGCAGCAGCTCGACGCGGCCGACCTGCATCTTCCAGACGCGGGCGTACAGGGCGCGCCCCTCGGGCAGCGCGAGCGTGATGCGCACCGCGGTGCCGTCGTGCTCCTTCAGCATCTGCATCGGCAGGCCGTCGGGGTCAAGCACGGGGTAGCTCTCTTTTTGCCAGCCGTCGCGGTCGATGGCCTGGCGGAAGTAACCGGCCCGGTAGAACAGGCCGACGCCGATGAGGGGCACGCCGAGGTCACTCGCGCTCTTCAGGTGGTCGCCGGCGAGGATGCCGAGGCCGCCCGAGTACTGCGGAATCGCGCTGGCAATACCGAACTCGGGTGAGAAGTAGGCGATGCGCGCCGGGGCGTCGGCGAGGCCCTGGTACCAGCGCGGTTCGCGCAGGTACGCCTCCAGGTCGACGACGAGCCGCTCGGCCTCGGCGATGAACGCGCTGTCGTGAGCGAGCTCGTCGAGTCGGCTCGGCTCAACCGCGCCGAGCAGCGCGACCGGGTCGTGATCCAACTCGTTCCAGAGCGCCGGGTCGATTGACGCGAACAGACGCCGGGTGGGCTCATGCCACGACCAGCGCAGGTTGGCGGCGAGCTGGCCGACGGCGGCAAGCTCAGTCGGCAGTACGGTGCGGACGGTAAAACGGCGGATCGCCTTCACGCGGTAACTCCTCGGCCGGTGTCGAATGGGCGTGAGCCCAAGGGCCCAGCCTAAGCGAGGGGCGACCGTTTCGGGAACCGGTTCCATATTTGTGATCTGAGGATGCGCATCCCCCGTTAACGGGCTCTTCGTCATGAAGCGGGGGTGAGTGGTTCGGGCGTGCCGGTGGCGGGGCCTTCCAGGATGGAAGTTCCTACGCTCCCCACCTGGAAGGCCCCTCGTGTCCCACCCTAGATCGGGGTGCGCATCGTGCGCGCCTGCT
>NZ_SGXT01000002.1 GCF_004216855.1 Microcella alkaliphila | reverse complement strand
ATCACGCTCGGGCGGACGCTGAAGCAGCGCGCCGCCGACGTGCTCGCGTACTTCGACCGGCCCGGCACCAGCAACGGGCCGACGGAGGCGATCAATGGCCGCCTCGAGCATCTCCGCGGCTCCGCCCTGGGCTTCCGCAACCTGGCCAACTACATCGCGAGATCCCTGCTCGAAGCCGGCGGCTTCAGGCCACTGCTACACCCTCAATTGCGATGAGCCCCTATTCGGTGCGCCACGACCACCGCGGCCGGCGTCCGCGACGCACGCCGCGGGCGAACGGTCGAGCCGCAGCGCCCGTGCACGAGACGATCGTGTTTCGAGCACGTGAAGAGCCCGCGAGGCGAGCGGTGGAAGGGGCATCCGCGTTGCTACCATGAAGGATGCTGCGCTCGCCGTCCGAACTCGACGATCACCGCACCCCGGTCGGGCCGCCCCGGCACTCGACGCCACCCGCCGAGGCCAGGCCTCGCCCCACGATCGAGCGGATGCTCGACGACCTCGGCTCGACGTTCCTCTCGCCGCTCGTCCCGCTGCCCGACCTGTCGCGCCGCATCGGGAGCGCGGTCGTGTACGACCCGCTCGACTCGCAAGCCGTGCCGAACGGCGCCGTCGTGCTCGGGGTCGGCCTCACGGACGGGCCCGAGCTGCGGACCGTGCTCGGGCTCGCGGGCGCGCAGGGCGCGAGCGCGATCGTGCTCCGCGAGCCCGTCCTCGTCGACGGCGCCACCGCAGCCGTCGCGCGCGAGCAAGGCGTCGCGCTCCTCGGGATGACCCGGGGCGCCTCCTGGACGCAGCTGAGCACGATGGTGAGCGCGCTGCTGACCGAGCCCGACGAGTCCTCTGCGGACGTCACGATCGGCGGCCTCCCGAGCGGCGACCTGTTCGCGCTCGCGAACGCCATCTCGGCGCTGCTCGACGCCCCGATCACGATCGAGGACCGCAACTCCCGCGTGCTCGCCTTCTCGAGCCGCCAGGGCGAGGCGGACGCCTCTCGGATCGAGACGATCCTCGAGCGCCAGGTGCCGGAGAAGTACTCGCGGCTGCTCACCGAGGCCGGCTTCTTCAAGACGCTCTACTCATCGGAGGGCCCCGCGTACATCAGCCTGACCGCGGACGGACACGAGCTCAAGACGCGCGCGGCGGTCGCCGTGCGCGCGGGCGACGAGATCCTCGGCTCGATCTGGGCCGCGGTGCCCGGCCGCTTGAGCGAGGAGCGGACGACCGCGCTCCTCCACGCGGCGAAGGTCGTCGCGCTCCACATGCTGCGCATCCGAGCCGGCGCGGACGTCACGCGCCGCATGCGCGCGGACCTCTTGAGCACGGCGCTCGAGGGCCGCGATGGCGCGGCCTACGCGCTCGAGCGCCTCGGGATCGCGGATGAGCACGTCGCGGTCTTCGCGGCCGGCATCGTCGGCGGCGACGACGACAACCTCGACGAGGCGAGCGGGCGGCAAGCGCGACGGCAGCACATCGCTGACGCGATCACCGTCCACCTGGCCGCTGTGCATCCGAAGGCGTGCGCAGCGCTGCTCGGCGGGACGATCTACGGCCTGCTGCCGGTGCGCTCGCGCGAGCAGGGCGAGGCGCATGCGGCTCGGCTCGCGAACGACTTCCTCGCCCGCGTCGGGCGGAGCGCGGGCCTCGCGATCGGCATCGGCCGCATCACGAGCGGCCCTCGGGGCCTCGTCGTCTCGCGCGACGGCGCGGAGCGGGCGCTGCGCGTGCTGCAGCAGCAGCAGCCGTCGGCGGCGCGCGTCGCGCTCTTCAGCGACGTGCACGTGGACTCGCTGCTGCTCGAGCTGCGGGATCGCTTCGCCGCGGGCGGCGAGTGGGCGACCGGCCCCGTCGCGCGGCTCCTCGAGCACGATCGCGCGAACGACAGCGAGTTCGTCGAGACGCTGCGCGTCTGGCTCGACAGCATGGGCGACGTGTCGACGGCCGCCGAGCGCCTGCACATCCACCCGAACACGTTCCGCTACCGCCTGCGCCGGCTCGCCGAGGTGGGCGACATGGACCTCACGGACCCCGACGTGCGCTTCGCCGCGCAGCTGCAGCTGCGCATCGTCCCGGAGCTCGTCCGACGCTCCTGACGGCGGGGCGTGCGGATTGATCAACCGCACAACCGCGTCGCGGCCGGCCTGGTCGATCAGACGATGCCGACGCCCGGAGCGCCCGTCAGGCTGTCGTACACACCGTCCCATTCCGAGAGGCGAGGTGCGCGTTGGCCTCCACGACCACCACCGTGCTGGCGCTGGCCGCCCAGCAGCGGCGCAGCAACCCCTGGGTGCGCTACCTCGCACGCCGGGCCCTGTACTTCCTCGTGTCGCTGTTCCTGCTGGTCACGCTCGCCTTCCTGCTCGTGCAGCTCATCCCCGGGGACCCCGCGCGCGCGTCGGCGGGCGAGATGGCCCCGCCGGAGGTCGTCGAGGCGCGGCGGGCAGAGCTCGGGCTCGACCAGCCGCTCATCGTGCAGTACCTCCGCTTCTGGGTGGGGCTCTTCACCGGTGACCTGGGCGACTCCTTCACGTCGCGCACCCCCGTCATCGATGTGATCCTGACGCGCGCGCCCGCGACGCTCGAGCTCGCGCTCCTGTCGGTCACGATCGTCCTCGTCATCGCGATCCCCGTCGGCCTCGCCTTCGGAGCCCTCACTCGGGGCCAGCGGCGGCCGGGCACCGAGGCGGGCTTCACGACCGTGTCGGCGATCCTGGCGGTCATCCCGGAGTTCCTCGCCGGCATCGTGCTCGTCTACCTGTTCGCGGTGAACGTCCAGTGGCTGCCGGTCGCCGGGCGGTCGGACGTCTCGTCCTACGTGCTGCCGGTCGTGGCACTCGCGATCGGCCCGACGGCCGCGCTCACCAGGATCGTCCGGGCCGAGACGCTCACGGTGCTCGAGCAGGACTATGTGCGCACGGCGCGCGCGAAGCGCATGACGCCCGCGCGCCTCTACGGGCGCCACGTGCTCCCCAACCTGCTGACGTCGACCCTGACGATCTCCGGGCTGCTCCTCGGCGGCATGATCGCGGGCACGGTGCTGGTCGAGAACATCTTCGCCTGGCCGGGACTCGGCAGCACGATCGTGAGGTCCATCCAGGGCAAGGACTACCCGCTCGTGCAGGCGATCATCATCTTCTACGGCGCCGCGGTCCTGCTCATCAACCTCGTGGTCGACATCCTCCTGATCCTGCTCGACCCGCGCACGGCATTGGACAAGTCATGACGAGAACGACGCACCGCCTGCTCACCGTCTTCAGCTCACCCATCGGCATCCTCGCCGTGGTGGCGTGCCTCGCGCTGCTGTTCCTCGCGGTCTTCGCGCCCATCATCTGGGGAGCCGCCGCCGCCGCGACCGACACCGACCAGCTCTCGCGTGGACCGAGCGCCGAGCACGTGTTCGGCACCGACGGCAGCGGCCGCGACATCCTGCTGCGCACGCTCGTCGCGACCCGGCTCTCGGTCGTGATGGCGCTCACGGCCACGGTGGCCGGCGTCGTGGGCGGCGTGCTCGTCGGTCTCCTGCCCCTCATCGTCGGCGGGCGGATCGGCCGGTGGATCGTCGCGGCCATCAACATCGGGGTCGCCTTCCCGAGCCTGCTGCTGGCGATCGCCTTCTCGGTCATCCTCGGCCAGAGCGGCACTGCCGCGACTCTCGCGATCGCGATCGCGATGGTGCCGAGCTACGGTCGCCTCACGCACAACCTCGCCGCCTCGGTCTGGGGGCGCGACTTCGTCTCGGCCGCGCGCGTGCTGGGCGTGCCGGAGTGGCGCTCGGTCTTCCGCCACGTGCTGCCCAACGTGCGCGACCCGCTGCTCGTCAACGCGGCGATCACCGCGGGCAACGCGCTGCTCGCGTTCGCGGGGCTGTCGTTCCTCGGCCTCGGCATCCAGGTCCCCGAGTACGACTGGGGACGGATGCTCAACGAGGGCATGACGCGCATCTTCGTCACCCCCGCGGCCGCGCTCGTGCCGGGTGCCGCGATCATCCTCGCGGGGCTCACCTTCGTGCTCCTCGGCGAGGTGCTCGGGCAGGCGCTCACGCCGGCCTCGCGGGGGCGGATCACGCGGAGGCTGCGCCGGCTGCGCCCGACGTCGGCGGCGCCCGCCGACGCCCGTCCGGTCGACGACGACGCGGTGCTCTCCGTGCGAGACCTGCGCGTCTCGGCCCCCGGCGCCGACGAGCAGTGGCTGCCGCTCGTGAAGGGCGTCTCGTTCGATGTCGGCCGCGGCGAGATCGTCGGCGTCGTGGGCGAGTCGGGCTCGGGCAAGAGCGTGACCCTCATGGCGGTCGCCGGCCTGCTCGACGCGCCGCTGCACGTCGAGGCCGACGCGGCGCACTTCGACGGCGCACCGCTCACGCTCGGCACCGGCGCGCGCGCGTCGTCGCTCGACCACCGCCTCGGGCAGCGGCTCGCGATGATCTTCCAGGACCCGATGTCCTCCCTCAACCCCGCGCTCACCGTCGGCTCCCAGGTCGCGGAGCCCGGGCTCCTGCACCTCGGGATGTCGCGCGCGCAAGCCAGAACGGCGGCGATCGAGCGCCTCGAGGCGGTGCGCATCCCGGATGCCGAGCGGCGCTACAGCCAGTACCCGCACGAGTACTCGGGCGGCATGCGGCAGCGCGCGATGATCGCCGCGGGCCTCATGGGCTCCCCCGCGCTCATCCTCGCCGACGAGCCGACGACCGCGCTCGACGTGACCGTGCAGGCCGAGATCCTCGCCCAGCTGCGGCGCGTCAACGAAGAGCACGGCACGGCCATCGTCCTCGTCTCGCACGACATCGCGGTCATCACGTCGCTCTGCACGCGCGTGCTCGTGATGTACCGCGGCCGGCTCGTGGAGGACGTCAGCACGGCCGACCTCAGGGAGGGCCGGGCGACGCACCCCTACACGCGCGCGCTGCTCGCGACGGTGCCGACGATGACGACGCCGCGGGACCAGCCGATGGCGTCGATCCCCGACGACGCGGACTTCTCGGAAGGCTCGCCCACGGCGGGCGTCGAGGTCCTCCGCGCCGCAGACGACCCCGGCCTCGTCGAGGCGTTCGGGGATCCCGACCGGGTGGCGGAGGAGATCTCATGAGCATGCCCTTGACCTTCGAGTCGGTCTCGATCACGTTCGGCCACGGCGCGTCGACCTTCACGGCCGCCAACGCCGTGGACCTCGAGGTGCGGCCCGGGGAGATGCTCGGCCTGGTCGGCGAGTCGGGATCCGGCAAGTCGACGCTCGCTCGCGCTGCCGTGGGGCTCGAGGAGCCCGCGTCGGGACGGATCCTGCTCGGCGGCACGACGATCTCGCACGCCCGGGGCGCGGCGGTGCGCGAGCGGCGCCGGGTGCAGATGATCTTCCAGGACCCGCAATCGTGCTTCAACCCGCGCCGCACGATCGGCCAGTCGCTCGACGAGGCGCTCGTGCAGGCGGCCAGGCGCGAGGGCGACGCGTCGGCGAGCGCGCGCGTGCGCCGCACCGAGATCGATGAGCTGCTGCACGCGGTCGCGCTGCCGGCGGGCACGGCGGCGCGGATGCCGACGCAGCTCTCGGGCGGGCAGCGCCAGCGGGTCGCGATCGCGCGCGCCATCGCGGCTCGGCCGACCGTCGTGCTCGCCGACGAGATCACCTCGGCGCTCGACGTCTCGGTGCAGGGCTCGGTGCTCAACCTGCTGCGCGACCTGCAGCGCGAGCTGGGGTTCTCGGTGCTCTTCATCAGCCACAACCTCGCCGTCGTGAGGGTCGTGTGCGATCGGGTGGCGGTCATGCGGCGCGGCAACCTGATCGAGGTCGGCGACACGCTCCAGGTGCTGGAGCAGCCGCGCGAGGACTACACGCGAGAGCTCATCGCTGCCGTGCCGACCCTCTGAGCCGAAGCTCGCGCAGAGCGACCGAAGGAGGGTGCGACCGCCGCGGCGGTCGCACCCTCCGTTCCCTCCACCGGTCAGCCGGTGTGCGCGACCACCCAGTCGACCACTCGCTGGTTGTAGTCGCGACGGTGCGCGAGCGGCCCGTTCAGGATGAACAGGTGGGAGCCGCCGGGGTACACGACGAGCTCGGTCTCGACGCCGCGCTCGCGCAGCCGCGCGTACCAGAGCTCCGCTTGGCCGAGCGGGCACCGCTGGTCGTCCTGACCGTGCAGGATGAGCGATGGCGTCGTGACGGCGTCGACGTACGTCGAGGGCGAGAGTCGCACCGCGTTCTCGGCGCCGCCGACCTCAAGGTCGTGCAGGACTCCGCCCATGTCGCTCGACGCGTTGACGGTGCGGTGATCGCACACGAGCCCGCCGGGCACCGCGGCGCGGAACCGATCGGTCCGGCTCGTGAGCCAGCACGTCATGAAGCCGCCGTAGCTGTAGCCGGTCACGGCGAGGCGATCGGGGTCCGCGACGCCGTCCGCCACGAGGCGGTCGAGCGGCTCGAGGAAGTCCGGCTCGTCGACCTCGCCCCACCCGCCGACGGCTGCGGTGTAGAAGGCCTCGCCGTAGCCGTCGGAGCCACGGGGGTTGAGGGTGAGCACGTTCCAGCCCTGCGCCGCGAGCAGCTGGTGGTACAGGTGGACGGTGTCGGCCGTGCCCGTCCACGCGTTGTGCGGCCCGCCGTGGATGTCGAGCAGCGTCGGCGCGGGGCCGTCGACCCCCGGCGCGCGGAGCAGCCAGCCGTGCACCTCGGTGCCGTCGGAGATCGCGAACCGCACCGCGCTCGGCGTCAGGAACGCCACGCCGGGGAGCGAGGTGCCGAGGTGGTCGGTGAGGCGCTCGTGGGAGCCCTGCTCGAGGTCGAGCAGGGCGAGCTCGCCCGGCGCAGAGGCGTCCGAGACGCGCACGACGGCTCGCGCGCCCGCGATCGAGAGGCCACCCACCACCGCGTCGTCGCCGGCGGGGTGCTGCCGCACGTCGCCCGTCGCGAGGTCGAGCGAGAGGACGACCGTCTGCCCGCCCTCGCGCACGCAGCAGTACAGGCGGCCGTCGGAGCCGAAGGCGGGGCTGCCGCCGGGGTAGCCCGGTCCCCCGCCCATGACGTTGCGGTCGAGGTCGCCGGCGATGACCGTCGCCGCCCCGTCCGCGGCGTCGAGGCGGACGAGCCGGTTGAGCCCGACCCCCACCTCGAGGTCGCCGATCGCGATGACGGACGCGCCGTCGGTCGTCCACGTGAGCGGTCCGCCCACTCCGGTCGCCGTGAACGGGAAGCGCACGGACTCGCGCGGCCGGGTGAGGTCGACGAGCCCGACGCGCCGCGCGAAGCGTGTCCCGTCGACCTCGACCCCGCTCTGCGCGAAGGCGATCGTGGCGCCGTCGGGCGACCATGCGGGGCTGCCGCACTGGCCCTCGGTCGTCAGGCGCTCGCTCGGGCCGCCCGCGACCGGCACGACGAACACGTGCGTGCGCGCGGTGCCGATCCAGCCCATGCCGTCCACCCGGTGGCCGGGATCCCCGGTGACGACGAGCGGCGCAGGCGGCGTCGCCTCGAGGTCGTCGACGAGCGCGGTGAAGGCGAGGTGCGCGCCGTCGGGCGAGAAGCTCGGGCCGCCGACGACGCGCAGGCCGCGCGTGAGCGGCACCGCGTCGCCACCGGCGAGGGGGATGCGGTGGATCGAGGGCGTTCCCTCGTGCTCGCGCACGAACGCGACGGTCTCGCCGTCGGGCGCGACGGCGGGGGCGGTGTCGATGGCCCCGCTCGTGAGCGACGTCTCGGCGCGGTCGTCGATCGACAGCGAGCGCAGCTCCGATCGCGGTGCACCGGAGGCATCGCGGCGCGTCAGCGCGTAGACGACGCGCGTGCCGTCGGGCGTGAGGACGGGGCTCGACGGTTCCGCGATCGCGGCGAGGTCGTCGAGCGTCGGCGTGCGCGTCATCGCGCCACCTCGACCAGGTCCGTGCGGAAGCGCTCGAGGCGATCCTCATCGATCTCGACGCCGAAGCCCGGCCCGCTCGGCACGTCGACGACGCCGTCGTGCATCCGCAGCGGCTCGGTCACGATGTCCTCCGCGAAGAAGCGGTCGGAGCCCGAGATGTCACCGGGGAGCGTGAAGCCGGGCAGCGCCGCGAGCGCGGCGTTCGCCGCTCGCCCGATCCCCGTCTCGAGCATGCCCCCGCACCAGACGGCGATGCCGTGGGCACGCGCGAGGTCGTGGATGCGCCGGGCCTCGAGGTAGCCGCCGACGCGGCCGGGCTTGACGTTGATGACGGCGGCGGCGCCGAGCGAGATCGCGTCGGCGGCCGCTTCGCTCGAGTCGATCGACTCGTCGAGGCAGATGGGCGTCGTCATGAGCTTCGCGAGCTCCGAGTGCTGGCGGATGTCCGCCTCGCCGAGCGGCTGCTCGATCAGGAGCAGGCCGTACTCGTCGAGGCGGCGCAGGTGCGGCGCGTCGACGAGCGTGTATGCCGCGTTCGCGTCGACCTGGAAGAGGAGGTCGTCGCCGAACGAGCGGCGCACGGCGGCGACGTGCGCCACATCCGCCCCCGGCTGGATCTTGAGCTTGATGCGCGCGTAGCCCTGCTCGACGTAGCCGCCGACCGCGGCGACGGTGGCGTCGACCGAGTCCTGGATGCCGACCGACACCCCCGACGGCACGGTGCGGTGCACGGCGCCGAGGTAGGAGGCGAAGGAGCGGCCCTGCTCGCGCAGCTGCGCGTCGAGGATCGCCATCTCGACCGAGGCCTTGGCCATCGGGTTGCCGACGACCTTGGCCAGGTGATGCGCGACGGTCTCGGCCGTGAGGTCCTCGGCCGCGAACAAGCGGGGGGCGAGCCAGCGCGAGACGACCTCGGCCGCGCCGTCGAGGTACTCGGGCGAGTAGTACGGGCGGTCGAGCGCGACGTTCTCGCCCCATCCCGTCACGACCGCGCCGGCGTCGGTCTCGAGCTGCGCCTCGACGAGGAAGCAGCGCTTGTGGGTCTGCGTCATGAACGACGTGGTGAACGGGGCGACGAGCGGCATCTCGAGGTGATGCAAGCGCAGACTGCGGAGTCTCATGGCGTCCTTTCGCGGTGGAGCACGTACTGGCAGGAGCGGGTGAAGTCGGTGACGGCCCATCCCGCGTCCAGCAGGCCGCCGAGGGCGGCCCGCGTGACGGTCCGCCACCGACGCGCGAGCTCCGGGTCGCTGCGGCGCAGCGCCTCGATGTCGCGCGGCACCGCGACGAGCGCGACGTGCGCGTCGGCGCCGGGCGGCACGTAGCTCGGGGGCGCGTCGGGCAGGTCGGCGACCGCGATGTGCGCGTCGCCCAGCCACGGGCACGGGGTGGCGGCGGCGGGAGGAGTCGGGATGAGGTCCCAGCGGATGAGCATGCGGTCGGATCGCTGCCCCGCGTTGATGACGTCGGTCATCGCGCCGTAGAAGTCGAGGTAGTACGAGTCGGCGCGAGCCCCGAGCCTGCGGATGTTGAAGTAGGCGTTGCGCGCCACGAGCGGGTCGTAGGTCCACGTCATCGTGTCGATCCCGCGCTCGAGGCACCAAGCGCGCTGGTACAGCTTCATCGCCCGGCCGAGGCCGCGACCGGTCGCGGTCTCGACGAGGCCGACGATGTGCGAGTGGAAGTGCGTCCCCGGCGGGCCGCAGAAGCCTGCGGCCGCACCGACGGGCTTGCCGTCCTCGGTCGCGACCGTCACGAGGTTGCCCGCGTGCGCGATGGCGACGAGCATCGCCGGGTCGATCATCTCGGTGCCCTTGCGGCCCCACACCGAGCTGAGCACCTCCGCGGCGCGCTGCGCGGCGGCGGGGTCGTGGGCGTCGTCCATCTCGACGCGCGCCTCGGCGCAGGCGTCGTTGGCGAGCGTGCGCGCGGCGATCGCCGGCGTGGCGAGGGTCGAACCGGCGGACGGATCCATCGCGCTGCCCCCTTTCGTCTGGTTCTGGTGACAGGCTCGCGGTTCTCCGGCGGCGCAGCATCATGCAGGAGGATCACCCGCGGGGCCCCCGCTTGTCCGAAGCGACAAGGCCGCATCACGGGGCGCCGCGCACTGTGCGCGGCCACGAACCGCGGGCGCGACCGTTGTCGCCACGGATGATGCGGCGCCTGCCGCGCGGCGCGGATGCTGGCGCACATGGGACTGCAGCAGACCGTCGACGCGCTCGAGGAGCGGTGGGGACTGACGGCGTTCGTGCACGGGATGGCGCTCGACGGCGACGCCGACGTCGGCGTGCGCGCCGACGAGCCGGTCGTCGCGGCGAGCGTGTTCAAGCTGCCCGTCCTCGTCGAGGCCTGCCGACAGATCGCCGCGGGCGACATCGATCCCACCCGGCGCTTCGACCTCGCGCCCGACGACTTCGCCGTCCTCGGCCCGACGGGGATCGCGGTGTTCGCGGATCCCGTCTCGCTGTCGTTCCGCGACCTGTGCCTGTCGATGATGTCGGTCTCCGACAACCGGGCGACCGACGTCGTGATGGATGCGGTCGGGCTCGAGCGCGTCAATGCGACGATGCGAGCGCTCGGCCTTGGCAGCACCGTGCTCGAGGGCGATTGCGCCGCGCTGTTCGCCTCCATCACCGAGGACCTCGCCGTCGCGCCGGACGCCGCGCTCGACCTGTCCGCGATCGACGAGGACGCGCTGCGCGGCCTGCGTGCGCTCGATCCGCGGCGCACCAACCGCACCACGCCCCGCGAGGCCTCGCAGCTGCTCGCCCGACTGTGGACCGACCGCGGCATCGACCCCTCCGCCTGCGCCGAGGCGCGACGCATCCTCGGGCTCCAGGTGTGGTCGAACCGGCTGCGCGCGGGATTCCCCGACGACAGCGTGCGGGTGAGCGGCAAGACGGGCACCCTGCTGACGGTGCGCAACGAGGTGGGCGTCGTCGAGCACCCCGACGGCGGTCGCTGCGCGGTGTCGGTCTTCCTGCGACTCCCGGCCGCCGATGCCGTCGTGCCGCACTTCGACCACGCGATCGGCGAGATCGCCGCCGCCGCGGTCGCAGAGCTGCGCGCCCGGTGAGGGCGACCGACCAGGGGCATCGATGACCGACACCTACCTGCTGGGCGGGCACGCGCTCATCGACGGGACCCTCGCTCGCGCGGACATCCGGCTGCGCGAGGGCCTCGTCGCGGAGATCGGCCCGGCGCTCCGACCGGCCGCGGGCGCGCTGGTGCTCGAGGTGACGGGCTTCACGATGCCGGGCCTCATCGACGCGCACACGCACATCTCCTGGGCGGGCACGGCACCGATGCCGCGGACGCTCGAGGGCGTCCGCGCCCGGGCCGAGCACAACCTGCGACGGATGCAGCGCGCGGGGGTCACGACGATCCGCGACGTCGGCTCGCTCGACGGCGTCGCCCTCGACGCGTCCGGCGGACCGGGGCGCCATGCGGCCAACCAGATCGTCTGCGCGGTCGGCGGCCACGGGACAGAGGCGGCGGAGCAGTGGCGCGGGCTCCCGAGCCTCGCGATGGAGGCCAGCGGGCCGCAGGGGTTCCGGGCCGCGGTGCGCGCGCAGGTCGAGCGCGGCGCCGGGCTCATCAAGCTCACGCTCAACGCGGCCGACCTCGAGGTCACGCCCCAAGAGGCGCGCGCCGCGGTCAACGAAGCGCATCGGCTCGGTCGCCGGGTCGCGTGCCACGCATCGGTCCCCGAGGCGATCGACATCGCGATCGACGTGGGCGTCGACACGATCGAGCACGGCAACGGCGCCACTCCCGCGCAGCTCGATCGGATGGCGCGCGCCGGGATCGTGCTCGTGCCGACGGTGTGGATCTTCCAGCGCTCGCTCGCGCTCGCGCGTCGCGCGGATGGCGGGAGCGGCGCCGCATGGCCGCCGCCGGCCGAGATCTGGCAGGCTCGCGTCGACGCGCATCGGGACGTCATCCGGCACGCGGTCGCGAGCGGCACCCGGGTGGCCGCCGGCACGGATGCCATCCAGGGCTTCCCGCCGGACGCGCTGGCGGACGAGATCCTCGCGCTGCACGCTCTCGGGCTCGACCCGATCGACGCGCTCCACGCCGCGACGGCGGGCGGAGCGGCGGCGCTCGGCATGCCAGAGCTCGGGCGGCTCGGCGAGGGAGCACCCGCGGATGTCGTCGTGTTCGACGGAGCGCCGGACGACGTCGTCACCCGGCGCGAGCGGCCCGTCGCCGTGTTCCAGCGGGGTCGGCGCGTGCGCTGACCGGGGACCGGTCGGCGCCGAGCGCCGTCGCGCCTGTCGGTTCTCCCAAGCCCGGTCGTCGGCTTTCGTGCTTTCGGACGATGTTCCGGATCCGGGCGGGCGAGAGAGTGCGAGCACACGGTCACCCGACTCTCCGCACCTCGAACTCCTGGAGGACCTCTCGTGAAGAACAAGAAGAAGCTGCTCGGCGCCGCCGCCTGCACGGCAGCCGCGCTCGTCCTGACGGCGTGCGGGGGCGGCGGCTCCGGCCCGTCCCAGGGCGCGGGCGAACCCGTGATCGACGGGACACTCACCGTCGCCATCAACGAGGACCCCGGCAACCTGCTGCGCCACATCAACTCGAGCGCGACGCTCAGCTACGTCTACCCATGGGCTTACGAGGCGCCGGTCTACTTCGACGCCGACGGCGAGGCGCAGGGCTGGCTCGCCGAGTCGTGGGAGGAGACGCCGACCTCGCTCCAGTTCACGATCCGCGATGACGTGCTGTGCGACGACGGCTCGTCGCTCACCGCCGAGACGGTCGCGAACAACTACCGCTGGATCCTCGACCCGGAGAACGGCTCGAGCTTCGTCGGCCTCGTGGTGCCGGCGGATGCCGTCGTCGAGCACGACGACGCGGCGCGCACGGTCACGCTCACGACCGAGACGCCGAACTCGTTCCTGCTGCCGCAGCTCGGCATCCACCCGATCTACTGCCAGGGAGCGCTCGACGACCCGGACAGCGTCGCCGCCGCGACGAACGGCACGGGGCTCTACCGGCTGGTGCAGGCGGTGCAGGGCGACCACTACACGTTCGAGCGCAAGGACGACTACGCGTGGGGCCCCGAGGGCGGCGTCGACGGCTCGACGCCGGGCGTGCCGAAGAGCGTCGTCGTGCGCATCATCGAGAACCCGAGCACGAGGGCGAACCTGCTCCTGTCAGGCGAGCTCAACCTCACCGCGGTGCAGGGCCCCGACGAGGACCGCGTCGCGGCCTCGGCTGACCCGCTGATCGCCAACTCGCTCGTGACGGGCGGCTTCGCCTACAGCCAGGCCGAGGGCCGGCCGACCGCCGACGAGCAGGTGCGGATCGCACTGACGCAAGCGCTCGACCTCGACGCCCTCATGCGCGTGCAGACGGCCGACAAGGGCGAGCGCGCGTCGAGACTCGCGGTCCTGCCGCCCCAGATCTGCCAGTACGACGCGGCGACGACGAACCTGCCGGCGAGCGACCCGGAGGCTGCTGCCGCGACGCTCGACGACCTCGGCTGGGTGATGGGCCCGAACGGCATCCGCGAGCGCGACGGGGAGCAGCTCACGCTCCACTTCGCGTGGAACACGCGCTGGCCCGAGACCTCGGCGACGGCGGAGCTCATCGCGGAGCAGTGGGCGGCCGTCGGCGTCGGCGTGGAGCAGGACGGCTCGGAGTACGGCGTCTTCATCGAGAGGGTCCGCGCGGAGAACGCGGCGTCCGAGATCGACGTCGTGTGGCACGCGGCGAACTACTCGGTGCCGAACGTGCTCACGTCGTTCGTCGCGGGCCCGGTGCCGCCGACGGGCAACAACTACGCGGCGATCTCGAACCCCGAGTTCGACGCCCTCGTCGGGGAGGCCTCGCAGTACACCGGCGCCGAGGCATGCGCCACGTGGGAGCAGGCCGAGTCCGAGATGTACTCCTCGGCCGACTACGTGCCGTTCGCGATGCGACCCGAAGTGACGTACTCGCGCGGCATCGAGGCGACGCTCGGCGGAGCCTGGGACACGGCGACCTCGTTCATCCTCGTGCAGGAGTAGCGAGCGGCGACGGGGCCGGTCGGAGCGATGCTCCGGCCGGCCCCGCGGCGTGCGGCGCCCGTGTCCGATCGCACCAAGCGCGTCGCGCGGGATTGTCGCGCGTGACGATGCCGCCTCGCCGCCTCGCGGCGAGACTGGCGGCAGTCCTTCAGGAACGGAGTAGAGACCCATGACCGTCCTCCACAGCCCGACCGCCTTCGATCCCGCACCCTGGGACGGGCTCCTCGCCGAGATCAGCCGGCGCCACCACGTTCCGGGCATCGTGGCGGGTGTCCTGAGCATCGACCCAGGCACGGGCGCGGAGCGCCGCTTCGTCGCTCGGACCGGCGTCAGCAACGTCCGCACGGGCGTCGAGTCGGACCGCGACACCCTGTGCCAGATCGGCTCCATCACCAAGGTCGTGACGACCACCATGATCATGCAGCTGTGCGAGGAGGGCAGGCTCTCCCTCGACAGCAGGCTCGTCGACGTGCTGCCCGAGCTCGCGCTGGACTCCCCGCACGCCGACGACGTCACGGTGCGCCACCTGGTGACCCACACCTCCGGCATCGACGGCGACCTGTTCACCGACACCGGACGCGGCGACGACTGCATCGAGCGGTACGTCGCGACGCTCACCTCGGCCGAGTCGCTGTTCGCGCCGTCGACCGGCTGGTCGTACTGCAACTCCGGCTTCGTGCTCGCGGGGCGCATCATCGAGGTCTTGGACGGACGCACGTGGGACCAGTCCCTCCGCGCGCGGATCTCGGAGCCACTGGGCATCTCGTCGTTCCTGACGCTCCCGGAGCAGGTGATGGCCCACCGCCACCAGTACGGCCACGTGCGCGCGCCCGGCACCTCGACGTGGGCGCCGGCCGCGACCGCGATGATCGCGCGCTCGATGGGGCCGGCGGGGCTCATCACGAGCACGGTCGACGACCTCCTCTCGTTCGGCGCCGCGTTCCTCCGGGGCGGGGCGACCCGCGACGGCGCTCGGCTCGTGAGCGAGGAGACCGTCGCGGCGATGACGCAGCCGCAGTGGACGCTCGACGAGGCGGCAGCCACGATGGCGCCTCGCTGGGGCCTCGGCTGGATGCTCGACGACTGGGACGGCCACCGCGTGTTCTGGCACGGCGGCACGACGATCGGCAACAACGCGTGGCTCCAGGTGCTGCCCGACGACGGGCTCGTGCTCGTCGTCTTCTGCAACGGCGGCGTCGCGCCGTACGCGGCCGCAGAGGTCTACGGCGCGTTCGCGGCCGAGTTCGCCGGCGCTGTCCCGACCCCGCTCGTCCGGCCCTCGGGGCCGAGCGCGGACGCGGTCGTCGACGACCACTGGCTCGGCACGTACGCCGACGCCTCGACCTCCCTGACCGTGACGCGCGGCGAGGACGGCGGCGGCCGGGTGACGATCGTCAACGACTCGGGCATCCAGCCGGCCGGCGAGCCGACCCCGACACCGCTGCTGCCGACCTCCGAGCCCTTCCGCTTCGTGACGCGACCGGATGCGCTCACGCCGTGGGCGCCGGTGTCGTTCACGTCGATCGACGGCACGCCCGTGGCATACGTCGGCATCCGGGCGCTGCCGCGCCGCGAGGAGGCGGCGGCATGAGCGCGCTGCTCCTCCGCGGCGGCCGCGTCGTCGACCCCGGCACCGGCTCCGACCGGATCGCGGACGTCCTGATCGAGGACGGGCGGATCGCCGCCGTCGGCCCCGGCCTGCAGCACGACGACGCGCTCGTCGTCGACGTGACCGGCAAGGTCGTCGGCCCCGGCTTCGTCGATCTCCACAGCCACGTCAACAGCATCGCCGGCCAGCGGCTCCAGGCGATGGACGGCGTGACGACCGCGCTCGAGCTCGAGGCGGGCCTCCTGCCCGTCGAGATCGCGTACGCCCGAGCGCTCGAGGAGGGCAGGCCGATCAACTTCGGCTTCTCCGCATCGTGGGGCATGGCGCGCGCGGAGGTGCTCTCCGGCCGCGCCGCCGACGCCGACTTCGTGCACGGGCTCTCGATGCTCGCCGACCCCGCATGGCAGGGCGACTCCTCGCCCGCGCAGCTGCGGGCATGGCTCGGGCGGCTCGAGGGCGAGCTCGCCGACGGCGCGCTCGGCATCGGCATCCTGCAGGGCTACGCGCCGCGGACCGACCCCGCCGAGTACCGCGCCGTCAACGAGCTCGCGGCGCGCGCGGGCGCGCCGACCTTCACGCACGTGCGCGAGATCGTGGAGGCCGACCCGACGACCCCCGTCGACGGGACGGTCGAGGCTGCGCGCGTCGCCATGGACTTCGGCGGCCAGGTGCACCACTGCCACGTCAACAGCACGTCGCGCCGTCACATCGACCGCGTGCTGCAGACGATCGAGGATGCTCGCGCGGGCGGCGCAGCCATCACCGTCGAGTCGTACCCGTACGGCGCGGGCAGCACGGGCATCGGCGCCGCGTTCCTCGCGCCGGAGCGGCTCGCGATCTGGGGCCTCACGCCGAGCAGCATCGTGCTCGTCGCGACGGGCGAACGCATCCGCGACGCGGCGCACCTGCGCCACGTGCGCGCCACCGACCCGGGCGCCGCGTGCATCGTCGAGTTCCTGGACGAGCACGACCCCGTGGACACGGCGCTGCTCGAGCAGTCGCTCGCCTTCCCCGACGCGATCGTCGCATCCGATGCGATGCACGTCACCTGGCCGGACGGCTCGGTCGACACGCGCGAGTGGCCGCTGCCGCCGGGCGGGATGACCCACCCGCGGACCGCGGGCACCTACGCCCGGTCGCTGCGCACGATGGTGCGCGAGCGCGGCCTGTGGACGTGGCTCGAGGCGTTCCGGCGGTGCAGCTACCTGCCGTCGCGCGTGCTCGATCGCGTGGCACCCGCGTTCGAGCGCAAGGGGCACCTGGGCGTCGGCGCGGATGCCGACATCGCGGTGGTCGACCCCGAGCGCGTGACCGACCGCGCGACCTACTTCGATGGGACCCGCACCTCCCTGGGCATCGACCACGTGCTCGTCGCCGGCGAGTTCGTGGTGCGCGACGGCGACATCGTGCTCGACGCGTACCCCGGCAGGGGCCTGCGCGGAGTGCTGCGCTGATGCCCGACGCCGCGGCGACCAGCCTCCAGGTGCACCCGGTGCTCGCGGCTGCGGAGCGCAGCCTGCCGGACATGCTCACCGATCTCGAGCGCCTCATCCGCTGCGAGTCGCCCTCCGCGGATCTCGCGGCGATCGCGCGCTCCGCCGACCTCGTCGCCGAGATCGGCGCGTCGAGGCTCGGCACCCAGCCCGAGCGCCTCGTGGTCGACGGCTGCACGCACCTGCGGTGGCGCGTCGGCTCCCTTGACCGTGCGGCGCCGCGCGTGCTCGTGCTCGCCCACCACGACACCGTGTGGCCGATCGGCTCGATCGACGCGCATCCGTTCTCGATCGAGGACGGCGTGCTGCGCGGTCCCGGCTGCTTCGACATGCTCACCGGGCTGGTGGCGGCGATCCACGGCATCGCGGCGCTCGGCCCGCTCTTTGACGCCGCGGTCACGCTGCTCGTGACCGGCGACGAGGAGCTCGGCTCCCCCACGTCGCGGAAGCTCATCGAGCAGGAGGCGCCGGGCTGTGTCGCCGTGCTCGTGCTCGAGGCGAGCGGCGACGGCGGGGCGCTCAAGATCGGCCGCAAGGGCGTCTCCCTCTACCGCGTCGAGATCACGGGGCGTTCGGCCCACGCGGGCCTGGAGCCCGAGCGCGGCCTGAACGCGACGGTGGAGCTGGCGCACCAGATCGTCGCGGTGGCGGGGTTCGGGGATGCGACGCTCGGCACGACGGTGACCCCCACGGTCGCGCAGGGTGGCACGACGACCAACACGGTCGCGGCGCACGCGGCGTTCTCGGTCGACGTGCGGGCGCGCTCCGCCGCCGAGCAGGAGCGTGTCGACGGCGCGTTCCGCACGCTCGAGTCGGTCACGGGAGCGAGCATCGCCGTCCTCGGCGGCATCAACCGGCCGCCGCTCGAGACGAGCGCTGCGGAGCCAGTCTGGCGGCGCGCGATCGCGGTCGCGGAGCGCATCGGCGTGGAGCCGCCCGAGGCGATCGTCGTCGGCGGCGCCTCGGACGGGAACTTCACGGCAAGCCTGGGCGTGCCAACGCTCGACGGCCTGGGTGCCGTCGGCGGCGGAGCGCATGCCGCCCACGAGCATGTGCTCGTCGACGCCATCGCGCCGCGCACGGCGCTGCTCGTCGGCCTCCTGCGCGACCTGCTGGCCCTGCCGGACGCCGAGGAGCCCCGCCCAGGGACGACGCGGGCCTGAACGCGCGTCCGAGGGCAGGACGTCACCGCGCCGCGGGTGGCCTCGCGAACTCCTGGACGATGCGCTCGCAGAATGCGGGCAGGTCGTCGGGCGACCGGCTCGTGGTGAAGGTGCCGTCGGTGACGACCTCCTCGTCCACGACCTCCGCTCCGGCGTTGCGCAGGTCGGTCCGGATGCTCGGCCAGGACGTCATCCGGCGTCCGCGCACCCGGTCGGCCTCCGCCAGGGTCCATGGGCCGTGGCAGATCGCCGCGATGGGCTTGCCGGAGTCGACGAAGTCGCGCACGAAGGCGACGGCTGCGGGATCCATCCGCAGCTTGTCGGGGTTGACCGTACCGCCGGGGAGCAGGAGCGCGTCGAACGCATCGACCGTGGCGCCCTCCACCTGGTGGTCCACCGAGAACGTTCCGGCGTCCTCCAGATCGTTGTCGCGCGCCGCGATCTCGCCCGTCTTGATCGACAGGAGGGTCGTGGCTGCCCCGGCATCGTCCAATGCCTGCCGTGGCTGCTCGAGCTCCACTCGCTCGACGCCGTCGGTCGCCAGGATCGCGACGCGCCGGCCGCTCAGCTCACCGGCCATGTCACGACCTCGCCGTTCCGTCGGCGCGGTGCGGGGCCCGAGCGCTCGGCGCGGGGGCGTGCAGCAGTGCAGGTGTCATGTCGTGCTCCTCGTTCGCAGTGGTTGGGTATCGGTCGGTGTGAGGGCGCAGCCGCATTGGCTGCTCATCGGGCACGGCGTCGCCGCAGCGCTCGCGCGGCGGCCACGGCCCCGGCGCCGGCCAGCAGCCAGGGACCGGCGACCACGATGGGGTCCAGCCACAGGTGGGATCGGTCTGCCCGCCGCTGCCCGATCCTGGACGAGAGCCCATGCCGGTCGAACTCGGCGAGCACCCCCGTCTCGGTGATCGGGTTGTCGGGGCGCAGCGTGGCGAAGGAGGCCAGGTGGCTCTCCCAGGCGTCGATGCGGTCGGCGGCGATCAGGAGCAGCCAGTGCGCGGCCCGCCCCTCGCTGTAGCGGGCGTAGGCATGCCGGCGCAGCACGCCGGACAGGCCCCGGGGCGGGGTGGAGGTGCCGAACACGGGCGGGAGGCCGGCGTGCTCGATGGACCGCTCGCGCGGCCACCGCTCCGGCTGGCGCTCCGGGAACTCCCAGTGCGCGCCGGACGCGGACGGGTCGTAGCGCAGCCGCGGCACGGACGGCCGGTCGGCCGGGTCGACGTCCGCGCCCCAGCCGGGGATGCGGGCGCGCAGCGCCTCGCGGTCGACGCGCCGATTCGGCTCGCCGGGGAGGTAGGCCGCGTGACGGGACACGTCGCCGTCGGACTTGGGGATGGGCGTCATTGCTTCCTCCTGATGGCTGCCGCGGGCTCAGGTGCCGGGCACCACGAGCGTCTTGATGCACCCGTCGAGCTTGGCGGAGAACATGTGATAGCCCTCGGCGATGTGCTCGAGCGGGATCCGGTGGGTGACGATGTCGCTGGGCTTGAGGTAGCCGTCGCGGATGTGCTCGAAGAGCCGCGGCCACTGCCGCTTCACCGGGCACTGGTTCATCCGCAGGGTCAGGCCCTTGTTCATCGCGTCGCCGAACTTCACCGCGCTGAACAGCGGTCCGTAGGCGCCGATCACCGAGACCGTCCCGCCCTTGCGCACCGAGTCGATCGCCCAGTTCAGCGCGACCGGCGACCCTCCCTGGAGCTTCAGCTTCGCGGCGCTGACGTGCTGCAGGAAGCTGCCGTCGGCTTCGGCCCCCACCGCATCGATGACCACATCGGCGCCCAGGTAGTCGGTCGTCTGCTTCATCGCCACCACGATGTCGTCGTGCTCGGTGAAGTTGACCGTCTCGGCCTGGGCGAACTGGCGGGCCTTTTCGAGCCGGTAGTCCAGCTGGTCGACGACGATCACCCGGCCCGCGCCCATGAGCCACGCCGACTTCGCCGCGAACAGCCCCACCGGCCCGGCACCGAACACCACCACGGTGTCGCCCTCGGCGATGTCTCCCAGCTGGGCGCCGAAGTAGCCGGTGGCGAGGGCGTCGGTGCACAGCACCGCGTCCTCCTCGTCCATCCAGTCCGGGATGGGCGCCGGCCCCACGTCGGCGAACGGGACCCGCACGAACTCGGCCTGCCCTCCGTCGTAGCCGCCGCAGGTGTGGGAGTAGCCGTAGATCCCGCCCACCGCGGTCGCATTCGGGTTGACGTTGTGGCAGTTGGAGTAGAGCCCGCGCGCGCAGAACCAGCACGAGCCGCAGAAGATGTTGAAGGGCACCATCACCCGGTCCCCGGGCTTGAGCCGCTCCACCGAGGAGCCGACCTCGTGGACCACGCCCACGAACTCGTGCCCGAAGGTCATCCCCACCCGGGTGTCGGGCATCATCCCGTGGTACAGGTGCAGGTCGGACCCGCAGATCGCCGCGCGGGTCACCCGGACGATCGCGTCGTTCGGGTGCTCGATGCTCGGGATGTCCTTCTCCTCCACCCGCACCTTGTACGGGCCGCGGTACACCATCGCCTTCATGGGGTGCTCCTCGTTCCGGTTCGTTCAGCTCGCGGCGGGGTGGAGGACGACCTTCGTCCAGCCGTCTTCGCGGTTGTCGAAGTTCTTGTAGCCCTCGGGGGCGTCGTCCAGCTTCAGCTCGTGCGAGACGATGAACGATGGGGTGGCCTTCCCGCCGGCGACGAGGTCACGCAGGGCCCGGTTGTACTTCTTCACCGGGCACTGCCCCGATCCCATCGTCTGCCCCTTGAACCAGTGCTTGCCGTAGTCGAAGGCAAGCTTGCCCTGCTTCGCGAGCTCGTCCGGGCTGCCGGGATCTTCGGGCACGAACACGCCGACGACGCCGATCCCGCCGGTGAAGCGCACGGAGTCCACGAGCCGGTTCAGGGTCTGGTCAGGGCGCTCGGTGCCGCTCGGATCGTGCGCCTGGTAGCCCACGCACTCGCAGCCCCGGTCGGCACCCAGACCCATGGTCTGGTCCTTCACGAACGCGACAGGGTCCACGGCGGAGTCGTCGACCGGGATCGCACCGATCTGCTCGGCGAGCGCCAGGCGGTCGCTGTGGCGGTCGACGACCATGACCTTGCCGGCGCCCTTCAGGATCGCGGAGTACGCCGCCATGAGCCCGACGGGGCCTGCACCGTAGATCACCACGGAATCCCCCGGGTACACCCCTGCCAGCTCGGTGGCGTGCCAGCCGGTGGGGAAGATGTCGGCGAGCATGACGTAGTCGAGCTCCTTCTCGACGGCGTCCTCGCCCAGTCGCAGGCAGTTGAAGTCGCCGTAGGGCACGCGCAGGTACTCCGCCTGGCCACCCTGGTACGGCCCCATGTCGGCGAAGCCGTAGGCCGCGCCGGCGAGCTGGGGGTCTGGCTGCATCGTCAGGCAGTAGTTCGTGTAGCCGCGCTCGCAGTTCTTGCAGAAGCCGCACGCGACGTTGAACGGCAGCACGACGCGGTCGCCCACCTGCACCTTGCTCACCGCCGGTCCCGTCTCGACGACCTCGCCGAGGTTCTCGTGTCCGAAGGTGCGCCCCGTCTCGAAGCTCGTGCGGCCTTCGTACATGTGCAGGTCCGAGCCGCAGATGTTGGTCGTGGTGATCCGCACCAGCACATCGGCGGGGTGCTCGATCTTGGCGTCCGCCACCTCCTCGACGGCGACGTCGTTCGGTCCCTTGTAGACCACAGCTTTCATGATGAGCTCCTTCGTCGGGATCTAGCGCTGCTTGTGACGCCCACCTGCGGCCCCTCGCCCTCCGGCGCTCCTTCGAGGCAGCTCATCGACGCAACTCCGATGCTCCCCCGTACCCCACCCTCTCCGCCACGACTGGCTTCCTAGTCGACATGAGCCTGGGTCTAATGTGGCTCTTCGCAGTTGACGGTGTAGACGTCCGGGCCGAGTCGTTGCCGGGGTAGGGGTCGAGGTCTTCCAGGATGGAAGTTCCTACGCTCACCGTC
>NZ_SGXT01000001.1 GCF_004216855.1 Microcella alkaliphila | reverse complement strand
ACCAGCATCGAGGGAGGCCCGCCTCACGCGGCGGAGCGACCCGGGGTGGGGAATTTCGATGAGCAGAACTGAGGAATTTCAGTGAGCGCCGTCAGCACTTCTTCCGCGCCGACACGGCCCGCAGTTCGGCAATCCGCGGCATCGGGCTGGGACTGCCGATCGTCAAGGCGATCGTCGACGCCCATCACGGCCGCATCAACATCGACAGCGAGCTCAGCGTGGGTACGACGGTGACCGTGCGCCTTCCTCGCGACTGAGCGCGAGCCTCCATTCACCGGCCTCCGGCGTCGCCTCGCGAGCAAACGAAAAGCCCCGCCGTAGCGGGTCTTGTTCGTGGGTGCTCCTTGCGAAACTCCAGAACGCCGCTTGAAACGGGGGTCGACTGAGGGGCCCCCAACAGATCATCCTCTGACGCTAGCGAAATAATCCTCCCGCTCGCCAACACCAGTCTCAATGCGCCCGGCAGAGCGCGGAGTACCGCCCCACAGGGCAATGACGAGACTTCGAGACGCGCGTGAAGTAGCGCGGCCGAATGCTATTGGTCTGCCCCCGTGGTTAGGTCCATCACGTGTGAGAGTCGTCACGGGTTTCGATGTGTGCAGTTTTGAGCATAGGCCGCCGGGGTCAGGTAGCCGAGGGCGGAGTGGCGGCGGCCGTGGTTGTAGTCGTGTCGCCAGTCACCGATGACGACTTTCGCGTGGGCGAGGCTGTAGAAACTGTTCAGGTTCAAGCACTCGTCGCGCAGGCGCGCGTTGAACGATTCGACATAGCCGTTGCGCCACGGCTGGCCCGGCGGAATGAAGGAGATGCCCACCATGTCTTTCGCCCAGTCGGCAAGGGCGTGGGAGACGAACTCGGGCCCGTTGTCGCAGCGCAACACCCGCGGCAGTCCCCGCCGGACAACGATCAGCTCCAGCTCGTCCACGAGCCGGTCGGCGGTGATCGAGCGTTCCACCAGCCCGCCGACGCATTCGCGGGTGTGCTCATCGATGATCGAGGCGATCTTCACGCTGCGACCGTTCTCGGTGGCATCGAACTGGAAGTCGATCGCCCAGACGTCGTCCGGTGCCACGGCGCTGATCGACTCACCGGTGGAGGCGCCGACGCGTTTACGGCGACGACGCACGCTCACCCGCAAGCCCTCTTCACGCCAGAGGCGTTGGATCTTCTTGACGTTCACCGCCCAACCCTCACCGACCGCGTCAGCGTGAGCATTGCGGTAGCCGCGGCGGGGAGGATCCTTCGCCCAAACACGCAACCAGGATCGCAATGCAGCGTCCGGGTCGGTGCAGGTTTCCGAGATCAAGGGTCGACGCCAGGCGGATCTGCTCAGCCCGACCAGACGACACGCCATCCGCTCACTGATATTGAACACGCTCAGCAGGTGACGGATCGCAGCGCGGCGTCTGCCCGGGCCTAGAAGTTTCCCTCAGCCAGCTCCTTCAACGCCGCTTTCTCCAGCTCCGCCTCGGCCAGCAGCCGCTTCAAGGTCGCGTTCTGCTTCTCGAGCTCCTTGAGCCGTTTCGCGTCTTCAGCTTTCAGGCCGCCGTATTGGTTGCGCCACCGGTAGTAGGTCTGCTCCGATACGCCCAACTCGCGACAAGCAGCAGCAATGTCACCACCGTCGGCCAGGACACGGTCAGCGATACCGAGCTTGCGGACGATCTGTTCCGGCGTGTGCCGGCGCCTTCTTGTGGTCATGGTCCATCCAGTCTTCCTCCCCGGCAGGCGGGGAAACAAGACGACTCTCATAACCGATGGACCGAAAATCTGGGGTCAGGCCACTATCGAGTCTGCTTATCCGGCTCGTCCCCATGTCGTGTGCTCAAGAAACCCAGGGCAGGCTACTTTTCAGCGTGGGGCTAACCTTCGACGAGCCGAGAGAGACTCTCCAGTTGCAGTCTGGCCGATTCTTCCCAGTTCTCGTCCTCCGCGAAGACGTTGGACACGATCAGCGCGTCCTCGTGATCCAAGTAGCCCGTGTCGCGTAACGCGGCGAAGAGTTCATCCCAATCAACGTCCCCGACACCGATGTTCAAGTGTTGGTGAACCCGGGCCGTGTTTCCGGGCGGATTGCTGATGTATCGCAGGCCATGGGAACGCTTGTGGTCGAACGTGTCCGCCGTGTACACGGCTCCCAGTCGAGGGCCTAGCTCGTGGATCAGGCTCGTCGCGCGGTCGCCGTAGTGGAAGGTGTGCGATCCGACATAGACGAAGCCAACGCTCGGGTCGTTCAGGCCACGGAGGACTCTCCATGCTTCCACCCCGTCCTCGACGAAGTCGTCGGGGTGCGGGTCAAAGTTGATTCGCAGGCCTTCGCTCTCGAGGACTGGAAGGATCTCTTCCATTGAGCGGTAGAAGGCCGCTTCGCTTTCTTCTGATCGTTCTGGCCGGCCACTGAACTCCGTGTTGATGACGGGGATCTCTAGTTGAACGGCAAGCTGAATGATGCGGCGGAAATTGCGAACTGCCGTGAGGCGTTCGGGCTCATCTGGCCAGCTAATCCTTTGAACAGGAAGCAGGGCTGGAATCGAAACTCCTGCGTCCTTCGCGCGCTTCTTCAATACGCGAACGAGCTCATCGTCAGCCTTTGGGTGACGAAAAAAGGGTGCGAAGTCGGCGTGGGGGGTGAGCTGCATGTGCTCGAATCCCAGTCGCGCAACGACATCTGGAAACTCCAACAGTGTGAACTTGTGGTGCAGCGGGGTCGGGTCGTAGGCGATCTTGACCATAGGGTCCTCCAGTGTCTCGTGTGCGCTTAGCCGAGGAGCGGCCGCTGCGACTTTTGCTGTTCGACGTACTCAGCCCGAGCGTTCTGTGTGCTCGTGAGCGTGGACACTTCCGAAACGGGAACGTCCCACCAGCCTGCGCCGTCGGGCGCGTAAAGGAGCGGGTCGCTGTTGATGTGAATGACCGTTGACCTTTCTGACCTCTTCGCCGCGGCCAAAGCCTCTCGCAGATCGTCGATTGCAGATGGTGATGGGTCGACCTCGATGACGTCGAGGCCGTAACTGCGGGCGTTGGCTGCGAGGTCAACGGGCAGGATGGCATCGCCCTGGAAGTTGCGTGCCTCACTGTCATAGGTGCGGTACCACGTGCCGAAACGCTCTGAGCCGACCGTTTCCGACAGGTGGCCAATTGAGGCGTACCCGTGGTTCTGGATGAGGACCACAATGAGCTTGATGTTTTCGGCCACGGCCGTAACGAGCTCTGAGTTCAGCATCAAGTAGGACCCATCGCCGACCATCACGATGACGTCGCGGTTGTCCCCGTCAGCGATCAGTCCCCGCTTGGCGCCGAGCCCGCCCGCGATCTCGTATCCCATGCACGAGAATGCGTACTCCACGTGGTACCCGAGCGGATCCCGGACGCGCCACAGTTTGTGAAGGTCTCCCGGAAGAGACCCCGCAGCTTGAACGACAACATCCCTCGGGTCGCTCGCCTGTTGAACCGTGCCGATGATCTCCGACTGCCCGGGCAGGGAAAGGCCGGACTTCTCGAAAGCTTGATCGACAGAGGCATCCCACAGGGCTTTCTCGCGAGCGATGCGTTCTGCCAGGTCACCATCGACTGTGAAGCCAGAGAGTTCCGTGGCGAGGGCGAGAATCGCTTCCCGCGCATCCGCCACGATCGGGAGTTGAGTTCCGTGCTTGTACGCGTCGAACGAAGCGATATTGATGTTGATGAACGTGACGTCCGGGTTTTGAAATGCGGTGCGGGATGCCGTGGTGAAGTCGCTGTAGCGGGTGCCGATGCCAATGACTACATCGGCCTCTGCCACCAGGCGGTTAGCCGCTAGTGTGCCCGTGGCCCCAACGCCACCCAGGTACTGCGGGTGATCCCAGTTCAACACGCCGCCGCCAGCCTGCGACGTTCCGACGGGTATGCCCGTGGCCTGCACGAGCGCTTGTAGCTGTTGTTCAGCACTGGAATAGAGAACGCCGCCGCCGGCAATGACGAACGGCGCCTTCGAGGCTCGGATTGCTGCCACGGCTCGGGCTAGCGGACCTCGCTCGGGAAGCGGTCGCCTAATGTGCCACTCACGCTCCTGGAGAAACTCGAGCGGGACATCGATCCGCTCCGCCTGGACGTCCTCAGGAAGCGAGATCGTGACGGCCCCCGTTTCGGCAGGGTCAGTGAGCACCCTCATGGCCGCCAGCGCTATCGAGTAGAGCTGCTCGGGTCGCTGGACACGGTCGAAGAACTTCGAGAGTGGGCGGAATGCGTCGTTGACGGTCATCCCGATATCCCATGGCTGCTCGAGCTGCTGGAGAACCGGATCCGCGACCCGCGTTGCGAACGTATCGCTGGGGAGCAGGAGGGCGGGTAGTCGATTGGTAGTGGCCAGAGCAGCCCCGGTGAGCATGTTGGCCGCGCCGGGACCGACACTGGCAGCCGAGGCGAAGGTCGCTCGGCGACGGTGCATGCGGGCGAAGCCGACTGATTGGTGCACCATCGCTTGCTCGTTGCGGGCTTGGTAGTAGGGCATGAGGTCGGGGTCATCAACGTTCGCTTGCCGCAGGGCCTGACCGATGCCGGCCACATTGCCGTGACCGAAGATTCCGAACATGCCAGGGATGGTGCGCTCACGGATTCCGCCGTCGACGGTCCACTGGCGCCCAAGGAACTCGATTAGGGCCTGGCTGACCGTCATGGTCTTCGTCGTGGTCATTCGCGAGGGCCTCCCTTTGAGGTGAACGGTAGTCGGGAGTCGACGTCTTGCGCGCTCCAAGTCTGTCGAACCCAGGAGTGTGCGGGGTCGTCGGTGATGAGCCAAGCACGTTCCGGGCCTGAGCCGGCCATCACGTTCAGGTAGTAGAGGTCGTATCCCGGAGCAGCCACGGCGGGGCCGTGGTAGCCGTAAGGAACAAGCGCAATGTCGCCCGTCCGCACCATGGCGTTGATGTCGATCTCCCCGGCGGGCGAGGAGTAGGTGCTGAACATGCCGAACGGGTCTCCGTCCTGGGCAACTATTTCGCTTCCCCGCTGGGGCGCAGATTCGAAGTAGTAGATCTCCTCCAGGCGCGACTCTTGTCCGGGGTTGAACTCATCGTGCTTGTGGGGAGGGTAGGACGACCAGTTGTTTGCGGGGGTAATGACCTCGCACACAATGAGACGTGCAGCTTCGAGCGACGGCGGCGTACCGAAGTTGTGCACCTGTCTGCTTGACGCTCCGGCGCCGCGGAGCTCGACGGCAGTCTCCGCCGCAAGGATGTGACGAGAGGGGTGTCGTTCGTCAGTGGGCGAAGACGCGACCGCGAACCGGCCACTTCCGGATACCGCGGCTCTGGCACCGGCAGATAGATAGAGCACGTCGGTGGGCCCGTCGAACACAGACTGTCGTCCTGCGAGCTCAGTGGTCGTCACTTCGTCATTCAGTGTCCAGGTGACTGCGAAGGCTCCAGTGAGGGGGATGATGATGCGCTCGACGCCTGGGTCGTCGAGGGTAACTTCGTCGCCGGGCGACAGCTGTGCGATGCGGATACCGGTGTGTTCCCAGCCCGGAGTATCACCGTCCACAACAGACTCCCACCCGTCTCGGGCAAGGGCCCCGCGTGGATGGAACCAGTTGTGTTCAGTCATGTTCTCGCTTGTCCGGTTTGTCGTGGAGGCATTCTCGAGGGCAGCAGCACGTTCCCGTAGAGGCGTTGCCGAGTAAGTCGACCTAGTTGTTTTGGGGGAAGCCCAGGTTGATCCCACCGTGTTTGGCGGGATCTAGCCAACGACTGGTGACTGCTTTCTCGCGGGTGAAGAAATTGAACCCCTGGGCACCGTACGCCTTGGCATCTCCGAACAGTGACGCTTTCCAGCCACCGAAAGAGTGGTACGCGACGGGGACCGGGATGGGTACGTTGATTCCGATCATTCCGACCTGTACTTCGTTCTGGAAGCGCCGTGCAGCACCACCGTCGTTCGTGAAGATCGCCGTGCCGTTGCCGAACATGCCCGAATTGATCAGGTCCAATCCTTCTTGGAACGTCGTCACTCGGACGATGGACAGCACTGGGCCGAAGATTTCCTCTTGGTAGGCACGAGAGGTTGTCGGAATGTCGTCGATGAGAGTGGGCCCAAACCAGAATCCGTCCTCGTGCCCGTCGACAGTGAGGCCGCGACCGTCGACGACGATGGTTGCGCCATCCGCCTCCGCGATGTCGACGTACGACGACACCTTGTCTCGGTGCACATCGGTAATCAGCGGTCCCATATCGGGCTCGCCATCTGTTCCACCTGCACCGTTGCCGATCTTGAGGTTCCGGATGCGATCGGCGATCTTCGCGATGAGTTCATCTGCGACCGGTTCAACAGCGACCACGACCGAGATTGCCATGCACCGCTCACCTGCCGCGCCGTACCCGGCGTTGACCGCTTGATCCGCGACAAGATCCAGATCGGCATCCGGTAGGACCAGCATGTGGTTTTTCGCTCCCCCGAGTGCCTGGACCCGCTTCCCGTTGCGAGCCGCGGTCTCATAGATGTATTGAGCGATAGGGGTCGACCCCACAAAGGAGATTGACTGAACTATCGGACTCTCCAGCAGTCCGTCGACGGCAAGCTTGTCCCCCTGCAACACCGTGAAAACGCCGTCGGGCAGTCCGGCTTCCTTCCACAGCTGTGCCAACCAGATCGACGCCGAGGGGTCCTTTTCTGAGGGCTTCATCACGACTGCATTGCCCGCGGCGATCGCGATGGGGAAGAACCACATGGGGACCATGGCCGGGAAGTTGAAGGGGCTGATGACACCGACTACTCCCAGCGGTTGCTTGATGGAGTACACGTCGATGCCGGTGGACACGTTCTCGGAGTAGCCGCCTTTGAGAAGCTGGGGGAACCCCGTGGCAAGGTCAACTACCTCTTGCCCGCGGGCGATTTCGCCCAGGGCATCGGAGGTCACCTTCCCATGCTCGGCAGTGATGATGTCGGCGAGTTCGGACTTTCGTGCGTTGAGTAGCTCCCTGAATGCGAAGAGCACCGTTTGCCGCTTGGAGATCGAGTATCCGCTCCATGTCTCGAAACCTCGTTGAGCGGATGCTATTGCTGCCGCGATCTCGCCGTCATCTGCCAGCGCGACGTGGGCCGTGACGGCTCCTGTCGCAGGGTTGTGAATGGGGGCGGTGCGGCCGCTGTGCGACGGAGCGTGGTTCCCGTCGATCCAGTGACCAACGATGGGCACTGAGTCGGTGTCGAGCGGAGTTGAGTTGCCGTGCGTGGCCATGGGATTCCTAACGTTGAAGGCAGAGATTGTGTGAGCGCTTACGAGCCGTGTACCAGCGACACCGCAGTATCAACTGCGGTCGCGACGTCGTCAGCTGCGGGGTACAGAAGTGTCCGACCCACGACGAGTCCGTGGACGCCGGGAAGCGATAGAGCTGCTTCCCACGACGCGAACGTCTCCCCCGGGTCGTCTCCTGCGTCTCCTCCCAAGAGGAGAGTGGGCAGCGTCGCGGCCTCCATAACTCGCTCCATGTCCTTGACGACGGGGAGCTTGAGCCAGCTATAGGCAGATGTGCCGCCCAGGCCGGACGCGATGGCAACCGAAGAGATGACGGCGCTCGTAGAGAGGTCGTTGACGACCCGACCATTCACCCAGTCGCTCATGAAGGGTTCGAGGAGGATCGGAACCTTCGCATGAGCTGAATCCGTCACTGCTTTCGCAGTCTCCTCGAGCGTCCGGACTGTGCCCGCATCTTCCAAGCTGATACGTACCAGTAGCTTCGCCGCATCCAGTCGCGCCCTGACCAGCGAATCGATGTCGAATCCCGTGAAACGATCGTCCATCTCGAACACCGAGCCACGCAATCCGCCACGGTTCATCGAGCCAACTGCGACCTTCCCGTCAAGCGCGCCGAGGATCGCGAGGTCCTCAATGATGTCCGGGGTTCCCAGTACTCCGTCGACGCCGGGGCGGGAGAGAGCGACGATGAGCCGGCGCAAGAGGTCGTATCGATTCGCCATTGCCATCGGATCGTTGCCGACTCCCAGAGCTCCTCTGGCTGGATGGTCCGCGGCGATAATGAGTAGCCGACCATCGCCTCTGACGAGAGGTCGACGTTCGCGAGCGCTTAGAACCCTTCCGATCTCATCCGGATTCCCGAACCGTGTCGCCCTCAACCGGTCGAAATCGACAGGGGCGAGTTGATGAGATGGGTGGTCGAGTTCAGATATTGACACCTGATACCTCCTTGAGGATGGCCTCGACCTCGGCGGTGGTCGGCATGGCGGTAGAGCACTCGCGTCGTGTTGCCACGATGGCTCCTGCAATGTTGGCGAAGCGCAGAACGCGGTCAAGTGGCCACCGCTGCAGCAGCCCGTAGCACAGCGCTCCGCCGAAGCCGTCCCCAGCCCCGAGTCCATTGACGACGTCGACTGGGTATGGTTCCACTTCGACGGTTTGTTGTCGGGTTTTTGCCAGAACGCCCTTGGGCCCTTGCTTCACGACGGCCAGTTCTACGCCGCTCTCCAACAGGGCGTCTGCCGCGCGGTACGGGTCAGTTTCCCCGACAGCGACTTCACACTCTTCTCGGTTTCCCACGGCTACCGTGACCTTGCCGAGTGACCTCTGCACTTCCGTGCGCGCCTCGGACATCGAGTTCCAGAACATCGGGCGGTAGTCAAGGTCGAGAATGGTCAGCGGTGCGCGCCCGCGCGCATCCCAGGCGGCATGGTGCGCTGCGCGGCTGGGTTCTCGGGACAAACCCGTGACGGTGGCCCAGAAAACCTCTGCTCGCGTGATGGCACCTAGGTCGAGCTCCGCGCTGTCGAGCATGAGATCGGGCGCGATGGGGTCGCGGTAGAAGTAGAGCGGAAAGTTGTCCGGCGGAAAGATCTCGCAAAAGGTGACCGGCGTATTCAGTCCCTCGACCGTGCCGAGAAAGCGGTTGTCGACGCCCAACCTGCGAAGTTCCTGGTGGGCGTATCGCCCGAAAGGGTCATTTCCTACTGCGGAGATCACTGCCGTACGCAACTGGTGCTTCGCGGCAGCGATCGCGACGTTAGTGGCACTACCGCCCAGGTACTTACCGAAACTGTCAACGTCTTCGAGACCAACCCCATCCTGCAAGGGGTAGATGTCCACACCGATGCGCCCCATGGTCAGCACTTGATAGGGCTCGAGCTCGCTGGAGTCCGTCACAGGTCGAGTCCTTTCCTGGAGTTGCTTGGGGTGGCCCAACCAGGTCCGTTTGGCGAACTGTTTGTCCGTTCGTGGGAGATCATGGGCTACCGTCCCCGGAGATCACGGCAGACGGACCGGACCGGTGAGGCTGGCGAGTTCAGCTTCAAGCGCTGCCATGGCCTCTCCACCTGCCATCAGGTCAGTAATCTGCTCGCGAGTTCGTTCGCCCTTGCGGAATTCATCTGCCTTCTCCCCGTGGATGAGAACGGCGAACTGGTCACCAACAGCCATGGCATGCATCACGTTGTGCGTGACGAACACCACAGCGATTCCCTGCGCCCTGGCTTGCATGATGATCTTCAAGACATGTGTTGCCTGCTTGACACCGAGGGCGGACGTGGGTTCGTCCAGGATGAGAACTCGAGCGCCGAAGTACACGGCTCGCGCGATAGCGAGTGTTTGCCGCTCTCCGCCAGAAAGGCTGCCCACAAGCCGACTCCCGTCCGTGACCCGCGTGATGCCGAGCTTCTGCATCTCTTGCACGGTAATGAGTCCTGCGGTCTTCTTGTCGAAGTAGTGGAAGGGCCAGACGCCTTTCGTGGGCTCTTCGCCCACGAAGAAGCACCTTGCCACGGACATCAGTGGGAACGTGCCGCCGTATTGGTGCACTGTGGCGATTCCTAGATCGCCAGCGTCTTTGGGGCTTTCGAACACTCGCTGCTGGCCGTCGACCTCAATTGTTCCGGAGGTGGGTTTGTGTACTCCGGAAAGCACCTTGATGAGTGTTGATTTTCCGGCACCGTTGTCGCCGAGAAGACACAGGACTTCGCCTGGTTTGACTTCGAGCGAGATTTCGGAGAGTGCATTGCTGCCTGCGAATGACTTCGAAACGTCGTTAAGTTTGAGCAGTGGCGCAACCATGACCGGTCCCCTTCTACTTCTTTGCCTTGGATTTACCGGTGCCAGAGCTCAGCGCGAGCCGCCGGAAGGTGTTGTTCATGAGCACTGCGACGAGAAGCAGGATGCCCAGAATGAGCGAGGCCCAGTCTGAGTTCCAGCCCGTGTAGTAGATCCCTTGGTTCACGACGGCGAAGGTAAGGCAACCGAGGGCCACACCTACCACGGATCCGTACCCGCCTGTCAGAAGGACCCCTCCAACCACCACCGCGATGACGGAGTTGAAGACGAAGGACTGGCCGACGCCGGTTTGTGCCCCGTTGTACAGCATCGTCTGAATGATGCCCACGAGCGAAGCCCCGAGGGCCGATCCCATGAAGAGCCCAATTTTCACCTTGCGGACGGGGATGCCCGCCGCACGAGCGCTCTCGGCGTCGCCGCCGGTGGCGAAGATCCAGTTGCCGTACTTGGTCATCTGGAGAATCCAAGCGACGACGAGAGCGATGCCGACGGCCCAGAAGATGGCGACCCCGAATTGGCCTGCAATGAGAGTTCCAAAGATCGCCTTGGATACGGGGTCAGCGGTCAGGGGGATGCTGGTGCTGCCCGTGATCAAACGGGCAATGCCCAGTGTGAGCCCCGCAAGAGCGAATTGCATCGCTAGCGTGACGATGAATGAGGGCACCTTTGATCGAGAGACTATGTACCCGTTGACGAAGCCGACTAGGAGGCCAACTGCCAAGGCCGCCGCTACGCCGACGATCGCTGGCGCCCCATAGGTACCCGATACGAGAGCAAGAGTGACGGAGCTAGCTGCCACGACAGATCCGACTGAGAGGTCAAATTCGCCGGCAATCATCAAGAGTCCTACGGGAAGCGCGATGATGGCGAGCTCAGCGGCGATGTTCAACCAACTTGCGGTGCCACCTGTTGAAAGGAACTGAGCGCCCCCAAAGGTCGCGAAGAAGATAAAGACTGACAGCGTTCCCACGAGAGCGCCAGTCTCGGGTCGGTGCGTGAGGCGGCGCCAATCGAAAGGCGCTTTGCTCGTGCTAGGCGGGGTGTTGCCGGCCCGTGGGACGCGCACCTGCGCAGTCGAGCCGGTGGTAGCGGTGGAACTCATCAGATCTTCCCTCTCTTTGTGGGCGTGCACTCAAGAGTGCGACGGGTGGGGTGCCGGGATACGCCGGCACCCCACACAGTCATCGAACGCCGAGTTCGGCTCCAAGAATGGCAAGGTCGACGTTGTCAGCCGTGATGAGCGCCGGTCCGGTGAGGAGCGGGCTCTGCGGAAGGTAGATGCCGTACGCCGCGAGCTGGAAGGCGTGAGACACCGCGTAGTAGCCCTGAGCGAAAGGCTGCTGGTCAATGGAGAACAACTGCGAACCCGCCTTGATCCGATCAAGCGACGCCGTCGAGACATCGAAGGTGCCGAGCAGCACTTTGCCTGCAGCCCCTGCCTGCTCGATAGCCCCGGCAGCGCTGTCCGCGTCGGTAGTGCCAATGGTGATGATGGCGTCAATGGAGGGGTCGTTGAGGAGGGCACCCTTGATTGCCTGGGTGACAGCTGACGGGTCGCCGAACTGCGAGCTGGGCAAGTTCAGCGAGCTGGCTTCTGCGCCGCCGGACTTGGCGCCCTCGATGACACCAGCACAACGGGCTTCCGAGTTGGTGGTGCCCGGGAGTGTGTTTACACACACAACGTTCGTGGCGCCACTTTCGGCAAAGGCTTCGCCGCCAGCCACACCTGCGATCGTGTCGTCGGACCCGATGTAGATCTCCGCACCTACTTCTTCGACAGTGGTGAACCCCGAATTGTAGATAACAACGGGGATTCCAGCGCTCGAAATGGAAGTGATGTTTTCGTTCTGAGCCTCAGGGGACCAGTTGGGAACGATCACGGCGCTGGGATCCATGGCGGCCATGTTTCCCACAAGCTTCGCTGCGTCAGCATTGAAGTTGTCGTAGTTGGGCATCGAGACGAACGTCACCGTTCCTCCGGCAGCCTCAACCGCCTTCGCTGCCGACTCGGCGCCCCGCTTTACCGTGGACCAGAAGGGATCATCGGGCGCACCGCCCATGATGACGACGTTGATGTCGGATGCGGTGGCGTCGCCACCACCGCTGGTGTTAGTTGGTTCAGCCGCAGGGTCTGCGGTCGCGCAACCTGCGAGCACAAGACCCGTGATCGCCGTGGCGACCAGGGCCGTGGCGGACGCGAACTGGCGCTTCGTTCTGGCTTTCTCAGTGTCGAGCAGCGTGGACGTCATCCCGCGACTCCCTTCATTGTTGAGCCGCACAAGTGGCGGGGATCGGCATTGATCTAGACACATGGTTGACTATGTCCGCACATACTAACAATAGTTTGATCGTACTGTGACCTCATCGTTACCAAAGTCCGCGCCAAGGAGATCTCATGGCAATACGTATCGGCCTCGTCGGCTATGGCCTCGGGGGGCAGATGTTCCACGCTCCATACATCCACGCATCCACGGAGTGTGACCTCGTCGGCATCGTGACCCGCGCACCGGAACGCGTGCGGGCCGCGCAGGCCGACAACCCTGGTGTCCCTTTGCACGCGTCGCTCGGCGACTTGATCGACGCGGGCGTTGATGCGGTGGTGATCTCCACCCCCGCCGCCACTCGCCACGAGCTCGTGCTGGAGGCACTCGCTCGAGGAGCTCACGTCGTCGCAGACAAGCCGTTCGCGCCATCGGCGACTTTGGGTCGTGAACTCGTGGATGCATCGGACCGCGCGAAGCTCTTGCTAAACGTGTTCCATAACCGCCGATTCGACAGCGACATTGTCACGGCGCGGGCTGTGATCGACTCCGGCAAGCTCGGCGACATCACCCGGCTGGACCTGCGTTGCGACCAGGACGACCCAGGTACGTTCGACGGAGGGCACGAGGGCGGACTGCTGCGCGATCTCGGCAGCCATGTCGTCGACCAAGCGCTCTACCTCTTGGGCCCCGCCCGATTCGTGTCTGCCCAACTCGACTGGGCGAAGACTGATGCCGGGTCTGCTGACAGCGGGTTCGTTATCTCGATCGAACATGAGTGTGGCGCACACTCGCACGTTTCCTCGAGCAAGCTCAACTACCTGAGTTCTCGTGAGTTGCGAGTTCACGGCCGGTGCGGTTCCTACCGTTCAGATTTCACCGACGTACAGTTCGAGGCGCTGCGGGCCGGGTTGCGACCCGCAGGACAGCGCGCGACGTGGGGCTACGAAGACAAAGCCCGATGGGGAGTTTTGTCCACAGCGTCCGAGTGCCGTGTCGTACCGTCCCTCCAGGGAGACTATGCCGCGTACTACGATGCCTTCGCGGCGGCGGTGAAAAGCGGAGGAACAGGGCCGGTGCCAGCTCGCGAGGGCGTCGCTGTCCTCGAGGTGCTCGATGCGGCCCGTCTAAGTGCAGCTGAACATCGGACCGTAGCCCTTTAACCCGCCAGCGACGGTACAGCCGTCGTCCACTGTCGTGAGATCGATTAGCCATGTCCGCGCGAGCGACAGGTTGTCGTAGCCGACAACGGACAACTGCCGAGGGACGACGGGCCCCCACTACGGGGCTGCAACCAGCGGGCCGCTCGCCATCACGTCACCCACACCGAAGAGGGCAGTGACATCCTGTGGCTGCACCAACAAAATCAACGCTGCGTCAAAGGCCGCCGGCTCCGTCGCCAGACGCGCCCCCTGCTCATTGTCGTTGGCCACTGCATCAATCCCCGCCGGCACGCTCTCGCGGGTGCCGGCGATCACAATGGGGGTTTAGCGCGGCGATTCCCATTGGCCGTCAGCGCCACCCTCGTTGGACTGTTCCAACTGCAATGGGAGAAGGGTTCACTCGGGTCTCCGCCCCCTCCGATACGATCCAGGGCTCGGGAAACATTGACAGGACATTCGGACAACTATATCGTTCGAGTATCGGGGCCCTGATTAAGGGTTCCCCACTGCGCCGGCGCTGTGAAGGCCGGACCGTTTCGTCCAGGAGGACTGCGTTGGCCACTTCAAGTATCGGCGTTGCCGTCATTGGTGCAGGAATGGCCGGTAAGGCGCACGCCGCGGCCTATCGGAACGCACCTGCACTGTACGAAAGCGTTCTGCCGTCAGTTCGCCTTGTCTCCATCGCTGATGCCTACGAGCCAGCGGGGCAGGCCGCCGCGAAGCGATTCGGCTATTCCCGACACGACACGACATGGCAGGCCATCGCCGCAGCTGATGACATCGATGTCGTCAGCGTGGTTGTCGCGAACCACCTGCACCGCGAGATCGTGGAGGGGCTTCTTTCCGCTGGCAAGCACGTACTGTGCGAGAAGCCTCTGTCGGACACGCTCGAATCTGCTCGTGCGATGGCGTCGGCCGCCGACTCCGCATCGACGGTCGCGCGAATCGGCCTAACATTTCGACGGTCGCCGGGGATCGCCTACATCCGGGATCTCATTCAGACCGGACAACTCGGGAAGGTCCTTCACGTCAGCATTCGCTACTGGACCGACTACGCGGCAGACCCGAAATCTGCGATCAGCTGGCGTTTCAAAGGCCCCTCGGGCTCTGGCGCACTCGCAGATGTCGGCAGCCACGCAAGCTACCTCGCAGAGTTTCTGGCCGGTACCGTCACCGAAGTAGGCGGTGGCCGATTCGCCACGGTGATCCCTCAGCGCCCGAAGCCCGTGGGGGTGGTGTCCGGCCACGGACATGCAGAGGTCTCGGACGACTATGACACCGTCGACAACGACGACTACGCCACCTTTTCGCTAGCGTTTGACAGCGGTGCTGCCGGGACCATCGAGGTGTCTCGCGTCGCGGTTGGTCACGCCAACGACCTCCAGATTGAGGTTTTCGCGGAGCGAGGAGCAGCGAAGTTCAATCAAACGCGCCCGGCGGAGATTGAACTGTTCCTCACTGAAGGAGATCCGGCTCAACAGGGTTACCGTCGTATCCCGTTGGGCAATCCCCACCCGTACGTCGCCGGCGGTATGCCCATAGATGTCGCCGGAGTCGGATTTGGTCAGAACGAAGGCTTCCTTTTTCAGGCACGGGCGTTCCTGGAAGAAGTCGCGGGGCTAGACGAGTCGATCTCTCTGCCTCGTAACGCCGGATTTGCCGAAGGCGTCCACAACATGGAACTGCTCGCAGCGGTGGCCGAGTCTGAGCGACTCGGCGGCGCTGTCGTGCGTCTCGACGATTAGGGGGGAACCGCTCATGCGACTCGGACTGTACAACGCGATCTTGCACGACCGGCCCCTCCCCGCTGCTTTGGAGGCGATTGCCGAAGTCGGCCTCACCGGCATCGAACTCAACACTGGCGGATTCCTTCCCGCCACGCACATACCCACTTTCGACGACATCCTGGTGAGCGATGCTGCTCGCGACGACTTTCTGGAGATCTTCGACGGCACGGGAGTCGAGATTGCTGGACTCAACTGCAACGGAAATCCCCTGCACCCCACCCGCGTCATCGGGGACAAGCACGCTGAAGACGTACGACGAGCGATTCGGTTGGCCCAAAGACTGGGCCAACATCGGGTGGTAACGATGTCTGGCCTCCCTGGCGGCGAACCTGGGTCAACAAGAACAAACTGGGTCGTCAACGCGTGGAACTCTGCCGCGCTGGATGTGCTCGATTATCAGTGGGAGATCGCCGCAGACTTCTGGCGAGAGACTGACCGCCTGGCCCGTGACCATGACGTGAAGGTAGCTCTTGAGCTTCACCCGCAAAATCTCGTGTTCAACTCCGCCGACGTTCACAAGCTCATCGAACTCACCGGTGCGACGAACGTGGGAGTGGAGCTCGACGCCTCGCACCTGTTTTGGCAGCAGATGGACCCAGTGACGGTCGTTCGCCACCTCGGCTCTCTAGTGTTCCACGCTGCCGCGAAAGACGTACGAGTGAACCGAGAGTGGGCCGCGCTCAACGGCGTGCTCGACAACAGTTTCCGCCGCATTCCAGCAGATGAGCCGCGCACCAACCTCGGCGGCGATGAGTGGGCGAACGAGTGGCCGAAGAACGCCGCATGGGACTTCGTCGCGCTTGGCAAGGGCCATGACGTGGAGTACTGGACGGAATTCCTCCGCGCACTCCATGAGGTTGATCCCGACATGATGGTCAACATCGAGCACGAAGATGTCGAGTTGGGACGGCTCGAGGGCATCGCAGTGGCGGCAGAAGTTCTTCTGGCGGCGAACGCAGCTCTCGAAGACTCGCAAGCCGCGTGATCGCCTGGGCGACTTACCCCTACGCGGGCAAAGTCGCATTGGTCACGGGCGCCGGTTCGGGCATCGGTTTGGCGATCGCTCGTGCGTTTCTCGAACAGGGCGCGAGCGTGGCTGTCGTTGGTCGAACGTCAACGTCGCTTGACGACGCGGTGCGCGGATACCCTGACGACCGGGCCCTCGCTATCAGCGCCGACCTCACGGTGCTTGGAGCGACGGAAGCAGCAGTCGCATCTACAGTTCAACACTTCGGCAAGCTAGATGTCGTCATTGCCAGCGCTGGCACGAGCGAACCAAGTGCCATTGACACATTCGACGATGAAGCGTGGCATCGCCTGCGATCCATCAATGTCGACGCCGTGATTGCTCTTGCTCGCGCCGCCGCCCCACATCTTCGAGATACCCGGGGGAACTTCCTCGCCGTCTCTTCGGTCGCGGGGCTCCGTGGCGAATGGGGAATGTTTGCGTACGGCGCCACGAAGGCAGCGGTCAATGTCTTGGTCCAGGGTCTGGCGTTGGATCTGGGGGCATCAGGAGTGCGAGTGAACGCCATTGCTCCCGGGTTCACGGTGTCCAGACTCACCAGGTCCCGACTCGATGATGTCGCCTTCACCGGCCGACTTCTAAACCGGATCGCACTAGGTCGAGTCGCTCTCGCCGAAGACATCGCGCGCGTCGCGCTCTTCGTTGCGAGTCCTGACGCCGGCTACATCACTGGAGCTATCATCCCCGTCGACGGTGGCACATCCGCGTCGTGCGGGACCCCTGCACCTTCGTGAGTGACATCGCTAGGTTGTCTGCTTCCCCTCGGGCAATCTGTCGCGGTCGTAGGTGATGTCGCGATACCCGTGAGGTAGGGGATTTCCCTCGGAGTCCACGCTGACGAACACGATCTTTTCGATGGTGAGGATGCGCGCGCGCGTGATCATGTTGCGAACTTCCGCCCGCATGGTCAGCGATGTGGTGCCGAATGATGTGGCGCGGATCCCAATCTCAACCAGGTCGCCTTGCGCTGCAGTACTGGCGAAATCGATTTCGGACATGTATTTGGTCACGGCGCGAGGGTTGCCGAGTTGGATGATCGCGTAGATCGCCGCCTCCTCATCAATCCAGCGAAGGAGGCTGCCCCCGAAGAGCGTACCGTGCGCGTTCAGGTCCTCTGGGCGCACCCATCGTCGCGAGCGAAACGCGACATCATCCTGGGATGTGCTCATGCGGTCGGCAGTAGGACGTCCCGTACGAGCGAGTCCAGCTGCTCGTCGGCCTCGAGGAACTGGCGAAGGGTTTTCACGGTCGCGCCGAAAGTGTCGAACTCTTCAGGTGTCATCCCGTCGATCTCATACGCGCGTCGGAACTCCGGCACTTTCGCGAGGAGCGTGTTCAGAATCTCCGGATCGACGGGCACGCCGATGCGGTCCTCTGCCTCGATGCGGTTTTCATTGATGCGGGCCTGCCAGTCGAACGGGGGTGAGACCACGAGGTCTCCGCCTTGGAGCTCGGACCACTGCATGTGGTTGCGGAAGGCCGCGGAAAGCACCCGCGAGCGGTATCCCCTTTCGGTGAACACCTCGTAGGCGCGCTTGAGTGCTGCGACTCCTGCCCACTCGAAGTAGCCGGGATCGATCAAGACGCGATTCTTGAGCGCCCAGCTCTTCAGCCAGTCATCCAATCGACCACCCATGATCGTGACAACGGAACCGAACTCGCGCTCCGGTAACCCATCGTCAGCCCGACGCCTAAGCCCCCGCTCGATGGCCTCGCCAGCCGCGACCGCCTGCGCGACAGTGAAGGAGACAGTCACGTTGATGCTGACGCCCCGATAGGTCGCCTCCTCGATAGCTACGAGTCCCACCGACGTCGCCGGGATCTTCACGATGATGTTGTCCGCCAGCGCAGCGAAACGGACCGCCTGCGCGACGAGGGCCGCAGCGTTTCGGTGCAGCCGGGGGTCCGTCTGCAGGGACAGTCGTCCGTCCCTGCCCCCACTGGCCCTGAACGCTGGCTCGAGCAGGCGAGCGGCTTGAACCGATAGCTCCTCGACAACAAGCCAACCCAGTTCTGACTCCGTTGCCGACGGGTGCAGGGCCGCGAGCTCGTGGATTCGGGGCCTCCACACGTCCAAATGAGCTTTGACTGCAGCCACGGCGATCACGGGGTTGCACGTCGCACCGACTGCGCCGAACTCAATCGACGATGCAAGCTCGACTGGATCAGCCGAATCGTTCCACAACACGGTCGGGAAGCGTCTCGCCGCGTGCTTGAGCGGAAGCTCTGATTCGGCCTCTTCGACAACGTGAGAAATCATGGTGAGCCTCCAGCGAACAACTTTGTCAGGACATTCTGATATTAGCCCATGAGGCGACGTGTCGAAAGGGTTTACATGAATGGTCCGTGTTAGATTGTTCTGACAACGCAATGGTGTGACAGGAGCGGCTTATGGTTCAACCAGAGACAGTGCTGCCTGCAGACTTCTTTCTTGAGTTGGACCGGTCCAGCCCCATGCCGCTGTACCACCAGATCAGCACTCGTCTTGAGCGCGCCATCCGAGACCAAACGCTGCCGGCGGGTGCTCGGCTGGAGAACGAAGTCTCCGTTGGACAGCGATTCGGCTTTTCTCGCCCGACGGTGCGCCGAGCGATCCAAGAGTTGGTCGACAAGGGCCTCTTGGTAAGGCGTCGCGGCATCGGCACCCAAGTAGTCCACGGGCAAGTCACCCGCAATGTGGAATTGACGAGTCTCTACGAAGACTTGAGCCAAACCGGTCAAAACCCCACAACAACTGTCGTCCGGCACGAGATTGGCACTGCCGACGAGACGATAGCCAACGCCCTAGGAGTGGCAGTGGGGGATCGAGTCCTTCACGTCACTCGGGTTCGCTACGCAGACGGAGTCCCGCTGGCGGTCCTGGACAACACCTTGCCAAGCGAGTTCGCGGACTTCACGAAAGACGAACTCGCCAACCGCGGGCTGTACCAACTCTTGCGAACGCGCGGAACCACGATGAAGATCGCGAAGCAACAGATTGGCGCCCGCAGCGCGACCATGTCCGAGTCCGAGCTCCTATCACTCCCCCGGAATGCCGCCGTGCTAACAATGAAGCGAACCGCTTTCGACAGTTCCGGCCGCGCCGTCGAACACGGACAGCACTGCTACTCACCTGATCTCTACACGTTTGAGATAACCCTCGTCGACAAGTAGTAGGGGCCAGCGGCACCGCGGAGTGAGTTCCCCTTTCCCGATGGATCCGGGAATGCATTGGTACCCGCGCTACGGCAGCGTCGAAAGCACCGCGCGTGGGGCTGGGGACGTTCGTCGAGAGCATTGCCCGTCACTTTGAATTGCCCCGAGTTGAGCCGAGGGCGAATTCACCCACCGACCGCGGTCAGCTCCGTCTCCGTCTCCGTCTCAAAATCGAAGGTTTTCGGACACTTTCAGAGAGCCCACGAAGACCCGCGAGAACTCGGGGTTCAGGTCGTTGCAGAACTCGTGTCCGCAATCAGTGTTCCGTCGCTACCGATTGCGGACAGGCGCAGGGCTCGGCGGACTCCCCTAGAGGAACTGAATCTGGTCAGCGATAGCCCTCGGAGGCAGGACGTGCCAGTAGGCGCGCATGACGGCCGGCTCCTGCTCCAGGACCATGTCGATCGAGTCCTGGGTCGGGCCTCCGACGTGAAGCGCGATGTGTGCGGCGTACTGCGAGATCGTCGGCAGCACGCCGCCGCACGCGGCCACCAGCAACGGCGCGTAGACCGAGGCCCTCTCCTCCGGCGGGACGGTGTCGCCCAAGTCGCCGAACTTGTGCACGTGCTCGAACCGGTCGGCCGCCAGGTGCAGCCACGCCTGGTGCTGCAACGCCAGCGGGTCGCGGTCGATCAGGATCGCGATGGCAGCCCCGAGAGACGGCAGGCCGGCCTGGTCGTTGCGGGGGTCGAAGTTCTGAGTCATGAGAGGTATCACCTTCCGTTGGATGACCCGAATCGCTTGCGAGGCGGGCCGAGACGACGGTCGAGTTGCCGTCAACCTCTAAACGCGGCGAAACCCACCTCGACCTTCCGAGGGCAGCGCGAGACCACTGCGAGGACAGTCCGTGTGTCACGCGTGAGTCGCTTCGGCGCGTGATCTGGACACACGATGGAGTACGAGCAGGGTCTTACCGACTCATCATCGAACGGTCAGCGGCGGCGAAGGTCGCGGCCTGCCACAACACCTCGCCAGCGGAGCCTCGCGAGACGAGCAGCCGAGCGATGTCGAGCGCGTCCCTGCTTAGGCGAATGTGGAACGGGTAGAGCAACGCTTCGACTTCCGGCGTGAGCTCCTCGGTCAGGACGAAGCGTCGTGCGATCGCGAGCGGCCCGCCTGCTGCGGAGACCGCGCGGATGTTCTTCGTGGCGTCGGTGCCGGCCGGCAGTCGACGGTTGATGAGCGGCACTCCTTCCTGCCTGGCGACGGCGTTCCACAGTCGCAGCCGGACCACCTCCTTGGTGACAGACCCGTCCTCCACCATCTCGATCAAGTGCCGAAGGTCTTCACCGTCGTCGATAAGTTCCGCCGGGTCGACACCGCCCGTTTCCAGGTGGGCGTCCCGAGACTGATGACGGGCCTCCTGGATGACTCGAGCCTGGTAGGCGTTGTGTGGTCGGTGTCGCGGGTCGGGCCAGTTGTCTCGAATCTGAAGCGCGAGTTCGTTGCGCTCGCGCATGGTCGGTTCTCGACCCTACTCGCGGGCGAACGCCTCCACCTGTTCATCCAGCATCCGAAGCGCCTTGACACCTTCGGGCCAGCGCGCGCCACCTTGCTCGGAGATCGCAGCAGACATGGCACGCCTGACGGCGCTAGCGATCAGTCCCTCGGTAAGTCCTTCGGCACGGTTGTTGGACACCGAGGTGAGGGCAGACAGGACCGCGTCCTGCGCGATGTCGTCTCGGATCGACTCGTCGGACATGCGAAAGCGAGCAGTCTTGCTCGCCACCAACTGCTCGGCGAACCGCAGCGCAGCTTCTGGGTCCATAGGAGTGTGGGCAGGGACCTGCTCCGCACTGGAGAGCGCGAGGGCGTCTTCTGCCCGATCCCGCGCGGTGAACTCACCCCCTGTTGGTACGCCTGCTGCCACACGTGGGTGAAATGTAGTGTTCCGCGCTCGCGCGGCGTTTGAAGGGTCCATGAAATGCATGTGTGCGGCACTTTCGGCTGACACGCCCGCAAAGTCGAAAAACTTGCCTCAAGCACGGAAAACACTGATCCGAGCGAACCGAGCCAAGTTCTGACCCCGGCCGGCGTGATCTCCGGTGCAATGCTCGGGAGCCCACCGTCCCACATGCGCTTGGCAGGCTCCTTGGGTACGGCGACTTCCTTACGAGACGCCCGCGCGTTCAAGACATCTCAGATGTCACCTCTCCGTGCGGCATTCCTGTTTGCAGCCGTCTGAAGTTCATCCAGGGGTTGCCATCGACCGGCAAAAGTCAGTCCCCTACTGCCCTAAGTTTGTCCGCATTTCCTGGTACGACCCCGTCTCAAGCACCTCGCCCGTCGTGTCGTCCACGAACTCCACCAAGACGTCGACCTCATCTACTGGCACGCCATCGAACTGCTGGTATAAGGCACCCTGCACATAGAACCCGAGGACAAGAAGGCCCTCCAGCGGCGCAAACCGAGCGCCATCCACAGACACCTCGAACGAAGTCATCTCTTCGTTGAAGTCGACACCCGTGACCGAGTTCGAGTCATCGGCAACCATCTCGTCAATGGCTTCCTGAGCAGAAGACCGCATCTGCGTCAGCATCTCGTCGCGCTGCGCCTTCGTCAACGTGTAGACGACCTCGTCTCCCGCGACGGCCGCCGAGATCCCGTTATCCGCCGCGCCGGAGATGATTTCCTCGTCGGTCAGCGAGCGCGCCGGATCCAGCAGTGAACGGGCGAGCGTCACGTCGACAGTGAAGATTTGCTCCTCGACCTCAATGGCGCCCGGCGTCGACGAGGCGCCCGGCTCCGGGCTTTCACTCTCGACGCCAGAGCACCCACCAAGAACGGCGACCATGCAGAAGACGACCGAAACGACAGCGGTACGAACGGATACCCGCATGAGAACTCCTCCGACACTTTGTGGCAGACCTTGCCATTGAGTTGAGCATAGGACAGCAGTACGACACCCCATGCCCGTGGGGACTGACGAACGGATAGGGTGACGTCCCTTTGAGTGGTGGAGTTTCTCAACACCGTGCGGGATCAGCTTTTGGTGATTATGCCGCGTTCAGTTCCGGGATTGCCACCTCCTGTTCTGTCGCGTTGAGGAGTTTCATGGAGTGTTCGCTGAAGTAGCGGCGGTCGGCGCCGTCCCATTCGTCGTGTTGCTCGATCAACACGTGCCCGGCCAGGCGCAGTAGCGCGGCAGGGTTCGGGAAGGTGCCCACGACATCGGTGCGGCGTTTGATCTCTTTGTTGACCCGCTCCAGCGGATTGGTGGACCAGATCTGCCGCCAGTGCGCGGTCGGGAACCCGGTGAAGGCGAGCAGGTCCTCGCGCGCGGTCTCGAGCATGTCGGCGATCTTGGGGTGGGAGCGGGTGAGCATGCGCGTGACTTCGTCGAACTGGGTGTTCACGTGCTCGGCGTCGGGTTGGGCGAAGATCGTGCGGATAATCGAGGCAACCATGGGGCCTGCAGTCTTGGGCACGTTCGCCAACACGTTGCGCATGAAGTGGACCCGGCATCGCTGCCAGGACGAGCCGTGGAACACGGTCTCGATCGCGGCGATCGAGAACCAGGCCCTCATCGACCACGTCACCGCCCTCGCCGCCACGCGCGGCGCATCCCCCGCACAGGTCGCGCTGGCGTGGCTTCTCGCCCAACGCCCGTACGTCGTCCCGATCCCGGGGACCCGTCGGCGGGAGCGGATCGACGAGAACGCCGCAGCCACCACCGTCGGGCTGTCCGCAGACGACATCGCCGACCTGAACAGCCTGGTCGACCGGCTCGGGGTGGCCGGGAACCGGTACGACGACGCCGGCATGGGAATGGTCGGCCGGTAGCCGGCGACCGCAAACATCACCTACTGCCTGGAGGCCAGAAGAATGCAACTCACGCTCAACAACGACATCCGGATGCCCGCGCTCGGGTTCGGGGTGTTCCAGACCCCGCCCGACGAGACAGTCGCGGCTGTCCAAGCCGCACTGGAGACCGGATACCGGCTCATCGACACCGCCGCCGCGTACGGCAACGAACGCGAGGTCGGCGAAGGGATCCGCCGCTCGGGCCTCACACGGGACGAAGTGTTCATCGAGACGAAGGTATGGATCAGCGACTACGGATACGACAAGACCCTCCACGCGTTCGACAAGAGCGCCGGCAAGCTCGGCGTCGAGCGGATCGACCTGCTTCTGCTGCACCAGGCGCTGCCGTCCCGGTTCGACCTCACCCGCGGTGCGTACAACGCCCTCGAGACCCTTCTCGCAGACGGCCGGGTGCGGGCGATCGGGGTCAGTAACCTCATGCCCGACCACCTCGCCGCGCTCCTCGACCAGACCAGCATCGTGCCCGCCGTCAACCAGGTCGAGGTGCACCCGTACTTCGCGCAGCGCGCGGTGCAGGACGCGGATGCCGCCGCCGGCGTGCTCACCCAGGCCTGGTCCCCGATCGGCGGTATCACCGCCTACCGGGACGGCGGCGCGAACGCCCTCCAGGACCCGACCATCACGACGATCGGGGCGGCCCGTGGCAGGACCCCCGCGCAGGTGATGCTCCGCTGGCACCTGCAGCAGGGCCGCTCCGCGATCCCGAAGTCGGTGCGCCCGGACCGGATCCGCGAGAACTTCGACGTCTTCGACTTCGAACTCACCGCCGACGAACTCGCCGCGATCGACGCACTGGACACCGGTATCCGCCGCGGCCCCGAACCCGCGGACATCACGCTCGAGACCTTCGGCCGCGAGATCCCCGAAGCCTGACGAACGGAGACGACCATGACCGCATGGACTCCCACCGAGCTCGCCGAGCTCGACCGCGCCTCCGAGGTGCGGGTCGCCGGGCGACGCGCTGACGGCTCATCGAGCACCCTCACGATCGTGTGGCACGTCGTCGTCGACGGGAACCTGTACCTGCGATCCGTGAAAGGACCCGAGGGGCAGTGGTACCGGGGCGTCGCCCACCACTTCGAAGGCTTCCTCCACGATGCCGGCACCAGCCGCCCGGTGGTCTTCACCCTCGACCACACCCACGACACCGAGATCGACGACGCCTACTTCGCCAAGTACGGCCGAGGCGCGCCCTCCCGCTCGATCACCAGCGCGCTCGCACGGCAGACCACGCTGCGCGTCGACCCCCGATGACCCCCCGGAAGGACCATCCTCGAGCGAGCAACACCTTGGCACCCGAAGCGTATTCGACGAAGCCATCAACGCATAGGTGAGAGATGCGCCCACTGGAGACGAGACTGCTCGCCGAGCTCAGTGAATCTGACCCCGCTTTCCCCGAGACTCTTCACCGCGCAGCCGAGATCCTTGCGGGTGGCTACTTCGGCGATCGGGAGGCAGAGTCGGCAGCTAGGGAGGACAGGCGGCGAGCGGCTGCCGCGCAACGGTTGCCCCCTTCGTAGCCATGCGCCTGGACGTCCCACCGTTGGATCATCAGTTCGGGCGTGACCGGCCGGACTGCCGGAACGAGACGAAGCGCCTGCCGTTGCTGGCCACCGCGCCGATGTCGTGGTCCGCCCTCGGCTACCGGTTAGGTCGCGTCGAGGCCGACGTGTCTACGCACGAAGCTGCGCACCTCAGCATTCACGGCTTGCTCCTCGGGCGCGTTCATGAATCCGACATGCGGGCGTGCGTCGATGACGTGCAGGTCGGCGATGACTCCGGCTTCCCGCAGCGCGCGGTGCATGCGGACAGTGTTCGAGAGGAAGAGATCGCGGGTTCCCGAGATGAGCAAGGTGGGAGGGAAGCCGGTGACGTCGCCGAACAGCGGCGACAGGTACGCGTCCTCCAGGTCGTGCCCGTTCGCATAGAGGATGTTCACGTCGCGCAGGCTCTGCAGTCCGACGCTGACGTCTGCCAAGGTCGTGAACGTGTCGCCAGATTCGGTCAAATCGACTTCCGGGGTGAGTAGCACCAAGGCAGCGGGCATCGGGAGGCCCGCCGCCTTGATGCGGAGCATCAACGCGGCCGCGAGGTTGCCGCCCGCGGAGCCCCCGCCGACCACGATCTGCGATGGTTCTCTTGAGCCCAGAAGGGCACGGTACACAGCGACGAGGTCGTCGAGACCCGCAGGATACGGGTGCTCCGGCGGCATCCGGTAATCGACCGCCCAGTGCACGATTCCGGTGCCCATTGCGCCGAGCTCGCCGATCACGCGCGTCAGGTCGCCGGCACCATAGAGCAGCGCCCCGCCGTGGATGTCGAGGTAGACCGCGTGCTGGTCAAAAGCATTGTGAGGGGTGATTACATACGTCGGGACTCCGCCGGGATGCTGGAGCTCAGAGCTCAGCGGAAGCTCCATGTTCGGCAGGACTGAGCCGAGGAACCCGTTCACACCTCGCACGTGCTCCTCCCAGCCCGCTCGGTCATGGAGTGCCGGGAAGGGCGCACGAATGATCGGTTGCTCGATCGCCGCCCGAGCTGTGTCACTGAGGTGGGCAGGCCCCGGGGGTGGGGTAACGGTCTCGCCTGTCATCGGATCTCCTTTGATCGGCGATCGCCGCCACCAAGGACGGTAGTACACACGTCGCCGTGTTCGCGCAGTCGAGCTTCGGTCTATGAGACCTTCGAGTCGAATGCAGCGCGGCTCGCCATGGCCTCTATTCCGAGCGCGCGCACGAGGTAGGTCATGCGCGCGCGCACGTCGATCGTGTCGTCGTACATCCACTGGATCTGCAGACCGTCCCAGCTCGCGTACACGAGAGCGGCCACCGCGGCCGGGTCGATGTCGGCATCCATTCGGCCGGTCTGCTGGAGCGCGAGGATCGCGTCTTCGACGACCTTCCGGATGCTGGCGTAGCGCTCTCGGATGAAGTCATGGGCGAGGTGATCGGGCTCGGTCGCCTCGCCCGTCACGCGCAGGGAGAGCTGGGCCATGCCGGGCGAAGCGACCTGTTCATCGACGGCCTGCAGCAGCCGATCGACCAGGGTCTCAGCGAAGTCCGGATCCGTGATGTCGACCTCGTCGTTCGCCAACTCGTCCCGCCGACGCAGGATCTCGGCGAACAGCGCGTCCTTGGAGCCGAAGTAGCGCAGCAGTCCGTTCTGGCTCAGGCCGACCGCGTCGGCGAGCCGCTTCACGGTCGCGCCGCTGTAACCCTCGCGGACGATTACCTCGAGCGCGGCGTCAAGGATTTCGGCGCGCTTGGCGATCCCCTTCGCGTACGGACCTCTCTCACCACGTGCGGCACCCATAAACATGCATAGTATGCGCATTTGGACTTGCGCGCACGAAAAGTGCATGCCATGCTTCTTTCACCCGACATGCTCCAGGTGTGACACAGCCGTTTCCTGAGCGTCGGACATCACAGACGATGGGAATCGCATGAGCGGCACCAAGACATTCGAGCCGAAGCCGAAGGACGTGTTCGTCGAGTCGACGGAACCCGGCACTTCGCCGATCTGGGTGAAGGGGCCGTCGTCGCGGCGTTACCTCACCTGGTACACGATCCTCACGATCGCGATCACCGCCGTGTGGGGCGCCGTGCTCGGCATCCTGCTTCCCAATCAGGTGCAGCTCATCGAGTTCGGCGGATGGTTCACCGGCGCGGACGCAGGGATCGATCTGCAGCAGCTCACCCTCCTGCAGCAATCGATCGATGCCGGCACCGCCAGCGCCACGGCCGAGCAGGCGCGCCAGCTCGAGCTGCTCAGCGGGTTCAACGCCGCCCGCGCCCAGTCGCTCGCGATCATCACGTCGATCGGCGTCGTGCTGACCATGCTGATCCAGCCGATCGTCGGCGTGTTCGCCGACCGCACCCGCACGCGGTGGGGCCGCCGCGCACCCTGGATCCTGTTCGGCACCCTCGCCGGAGCGCTGCTGCTCTCGCTAATGCGGTTCGCGCCGACCATCGCGCTGCTGGCGATCGTGTTCATGCTCACGCAGGCCGTGCTCAACTCGGCCGTCGGACCGCTCATGACGACCGTCGCCGACCGGATGCCGGAGAACCGGCGCGGCACTGCCTCGGCTCTCGGCGGCTTCGGCAACTTCTTCGGCGGCCTCCTGGGCGGTCTCGCCGCCGGTGCCCTGTTCGCGACGATCGGCTTGGACTTCTACTTCATCCTCGCGGCGTTCGTCGCCTTCGCCGGGGTGATGTTCGTTCTGATCGCACGCGACCGCTCATCCAAAGACCTCGTGGTCGCGAAGTTCAACTGGAAGGCGTTCTTCGTCGGCTTCACGATCGCGCTGCGCAACCGCAACTACCGGTGGGTGTGGGTAGCCCGCATCCTGCTGACCTTCGGCTACACCGTGTCGACCGCTCTCAGCCTCTACATGCTGCAGAGCTACGTGCGCCCGGCACTCAGCCAGATCGAGGCGACCCAGCTCGCGCCGCTCCTGCTGCTGACCGGCGTGCCCGTCACGATCATCGCCGTCTTCATCGCGGGCAAGCTGTCCGACAAGCTCGGCAAGCGCCGCATCTTCGTGATCGTCGCGTCTCTGCTGATGGCCGCCTCCATGATCATTCCGATCGTGTGGCCCACCGTCCCCGGCCTGTTCCTGCAGGCGATCGTCGGCGGCATCGCGTTCGGCATCTACCTGCCGGTCGATCAGGCGCTCTTCATCGACGTGCTCCCCGACAAGAGGGCCGCCGGCCGCGACCTCGGCGTCGCCGGCCTCGGCTCGAACCTCGGGCAGGCGCTCGGTCCGATCCTCGCCGGCGCCGTCGTCGCGGTGACCGGTGGTTACGTCGGCATCTGGATCACGGCCGGCGTGCTCGTGTTCCTCGGCGCCGTCGCGATCTTCCCCCTCAAGGGCGTCAAGTAGACCATGCCGTCCGTCCTGCCCAACCCGCTGATACCGGGTTTCAACCCCGACCCGTCGTGCGTGCGAGTCGACGACGCGTACTACCTCGTCACCTCCTCCTTCGAGTACCTGCCCGGGCTGCCGATCTACCGCAGCGAGGACTTCTCGACGTGGCAGCACATCGGCAACGTCCTCGACCGCGTTGCGCAGAGCGGAATCGCCGACAGCGTTTCGGGGATGGGAGCGTGGGCGCCGACGATCCGTTACCGCGACGGGACGTTCTACGTGATCGTGGCGATGGGAATGAGTGCTCGCGGCTGCGTCGTGTTCGCGGCGGACGACCCGGCCGGACCCTGGAGCGACGGCGTCGACATCCCCGCCGTGGACGGCATCGACCCCGACCTGGCCTGGGACGAAGACGGCAACGCCTACGTCACCTACTCGGCGTACCGGATGCGAGGCGACCAGCCCGGGCGGCACGACGGCATCGAGCAGGTCCGTGTCGACCTCGCCACCGGTCAGGCTCTGGAAGAACCGCGGTCGCTGTGGTCCGGGACCGGACTGCAGTTCCCCGAGGCACCGCATCTCTACCGCCGCGGCGAATACTGGTACCTGCTCATCGCCGAGGGAGGCACGGAGCGCGGCCACGCGGCCAGCATCGCGCGCGGCCCGTCCATCGAGGGGCCATTCACCTCCGGACCGGCCAACCCCATCCTGCGGGCCACCGGCACCTCACGACCCGTGCAGAACACCGGCCACGCCGACCTCATCGAAGGACCCGACGGCACCGATCTGATCGTCGCGCTCGGCGTGCGACCGCTCGGGACCGGCCTCAGCTTCTCCCCCCTGGGACGGGAGACCTTCGCAACCACGGTGGAATGGGTGGACGGCTGGCCCCTCGTCGCGCCGGTCGACCTGGCCGGCCGCGCCGAAGACTTCACCGAGGCGTTCGCTCTGGGCGACCCCACCGACCTCGCCGACCCCGGATGGCTCGCGGTAGGACGACTGCCCGCGGATGTCGCCGCCATCGAGGACGGCACGCTCGTCCTGACCGGCATAGGCGCCGGCCTGGACGCTGCACGCCCGATCTTCATCGGCCGCCGCCAACGACACATCGACAGCGAAACGGCGATCCTCGTCCGACCGTGCGACGGTGCCGGAGGGCTCGGTCTGCGCTACGACGAACGCTTCCACCTGACCGCCACCGCACGTCGCGGAGCAGAAGGCCACCTCGTGGTGACCGCGACGGCAGCGCTTCCCGGCATCCGCCAATCGACGTCGCACACGGTCGTGGGCGACGACGTCGAGCTGCGCCTCACCACCCGGCGACCCCACCGCCTCATGCCCAACGACGGCGCAGGCGGCGACCTGATCACGCTCGAGGCGACCGGCGCCGACGGCGCCACGATCGTGCTCGCGGAGTGGGACGGACGATTCTGGTCGGCAGAGACCGCTGCGTCGTTCACCGGGCGCGTCGTCGGCCCTTTCGCCGAGTCGGGGAGCGTGCGCTTCCTCGACTTCGCCTATCGCGGAAACGACGCCGTCGCACCCGCCCCATCGACCCGCCCGATCAGAGAGACCACGCACCGATGAACACCCAGACCACGACCGACCAGATATCCCTCGTCCATGCGGAATGGGCTGCCGACCCGGCGGACCAGTACTTCGGGGGGCCGTTCGTCGACATCGACGAGTGGCGCGACGCCCCGGTGCGACACCGCTACGTGCACGGCGGCTTCGCCGACACCGAGACGCTGTTCTCCCTGTACTTCCCGGTCGCGGAGGCCTACGCGGGGCGGTTCTTCCAGCACGTCACTCCCGTGCCGCAGAGCGAGAACCTCGCCCCGCTCGTCACCGGCCAGCACAACAAGATCGCATTCGCGGTGGGCAGCGGCGGGTACTTCGTCGAGACCAACGGTGGGGGACCGAACGCGGCGAATCCGTTCGCGGGGCTGGACCCGAGCATCGGCGCGTATCGGGCCAACGCGGCTGCTGCACGCTTCTCGCGTGTCGTCGCCTCGACGATCTATGGCGAGCACCGCGCGTTCGGCTACCTGTACGGTGGCAGCGGCGGCGCGTACCGCACGATCGGCGCGTCGGAGAACACCGACGGCATCTGGGACGGGTTCGTCCCGTACGTCCCGGGCAGCCCGATGTCGATCCCGAACGTGTTCAGCGTGCGAATGCATGCGCAGCGGATCCTGCGCGACCGCTTCGAAGAGATCGTCGACGCGTACGATGCCGGCGGGGATCCGGCATCCCTCGATCTCAGCCCCGAGGAAGCAGCGGCTCTCGAAGAAGTCACGCGGATGGGGTTCCCCCCGCGCTCGTGGTTCGGGTGGAAGACGATGGGGATGCACGCGTTCAGCGTCCTGTACCCGGGCGTCATGGCGGCGGACCCGACGTTCGCTGAGGACTTCTGGAGCGTCGAGGGCTACCTCGGCGCGGATCCCGACGCGTCGGTGCACCGCGACCGCGTCCAGCTCGACACGGCGATCGCCGCACTCGTCGCAGGCTCCGGCGGGGCCGGCGAAGACCTCGTCGTGGGAGGTGTAGACGAGTCCTATCTGCACACCGCGTCCGCGGGACCAGTTGCCACCGCGCTCCGGCTCGCCGACGTACCGTCGGGATGGATGCTGGGCGCTCAGCTCATCGTCCGGACCGGTGCTGCGGCCGGGGTTGTGCTGCAGCTGTCGGGGGTCGAGGGGGCCACCGTCTCGATCGAGCCGGGTCAGGAAGCCCTGGTCACTGCGATCGCCCCCGGCGACGAGGTCACCCTCGACAACTCGGGCTTCCTGGCCGCGCAGACCTACCACCGGCACCAGGTGCCCGGCGGGGAGTATGCCGTCTGGGACCAATTCCGTGAAGCCGATGGAACTCCGCGGTATCCGCAGCGCCCGATGCTGCTCGGCCCGATGTTCACGCAGGGCGCGGCCGGCACGGTCCCGACCGGGCAGATCACCGGAAAGATGATCGTGGTCTCGTGTCTCCTCGATCGCGAGGCGTTCCCCTGGCAGGCGGACTGGTATCGCGCGAGCGTCGAGGAGCACCTCGGGGATTCCGCCGACGAGCGGTTCCGACTGTGGTTCATCGACAACGCGCTCCACGGCGATGACGACCCGCAGGAGTCCCCCGACCGCACGGTCACGTACCTCGGTGCGCTCGAGGCCGCCCTCCGTCAACTGGCCGCCTGGGTCGAAGACGGCATCGAACCCTCCCCCACGACCGCATACTCGGTCGAAGACGGACAGATCGTCGTGCCCGACAGCGCGCATGATCGCGGGGGCGTTCAGCCGGTCGTGCGTGTCACCGTCGACGGCGCGGCGGCCACCACGGTGGGCATCGGCCAGGCGGTGACCGTGCGCGTCGATGCTGAGGCGCCGGGCAATGGGGTCATCATCGAGGCGATGGCTGACTTCGCCGGCACCGGCTCGCTGGGTGAATCGCTGGACATCGCACCCGCCGGCCGGATCGTGCTCGAGCACGCGCAGGCATTCGACACACCTGGAACCTACTTCGTCACCGCGCAGGTCACGGCGCAGGTCGACGGTGATGTGGCGGTCGAACTCGCGCGAGTGCAGAACCTCGCACGGGCGCGCGTGATTGTCACAGCGTGAGGTGAATCCGGATCGCCCGTCCGCCGTGCGGAGGCCCATTCATGCTGGGTGCCGGAGTCGAAGCAGCAGTCACCACCTCGGCACGGGCGCCCAGCGGGCTGATGGGCTCCTTAGTTCGGTGCTGCGCGCGTCCGTTCGGGCTAAAGGCCGACGCCGTATGATTCCTTCCAGCGATCAGGTCGGGTCGGTGTTCATCTCCCACTGCTTCGGCGAGCGCCACAGTGCGCTCGTGGTCAGGGAACGGATCATCTCCATCTCCTTCGGCAAGCGGTTGTAGAGCTTCATGAAGAGCTCTTCGACGTCTAGGAGCTCGGAAGTCCAGTCGCGGCGGTTGATCGCCATGCAGGCGAAGAAGTCCTCCTCAGAGAAGTCGATGCCGTCCCACGTGAGGTCCTCGTAGCGCGGGACCCAGCCGATCGGACTCTCAATCGCGAGCGCGCGGCCGCGCGAGCGGGCCACAATCCATTCCAGGACGCGCATGTTGTCGCCGAACCCGGGCCAGAGGAAGTTGCCCTCCTCGTCGCGCCGAAACCAGTTGACCTGGAAGATGCGGGGAGCGTTGCGCACGTTCCGACCTAATCCGAGCCAATGGTTGATGTAATCGCCCATGTGGTATCCCGAGAACGGGAGCATCGCGAACGGATCGCGGCGCACCACGCCCTGCTCACCGAACGCGGCGGCCGTGGTCTCCGAGCCCATCGTCGCGGCCATGTAGACGCCGAATGCCCAGTTGAAGCTCTGAGCGACGAGGGGGATGGTGCCAGCGCGACGGCCGCCGAACACGAATGCCCGGATCGGCACTCCCTGCGGGTCGTCCCACGACTCATCCAGCGCCGGATTCAACCGCGCCGGCGAGGTGAACCGCGAGTTCGGGTGGGCTGCCTTGATCCCCGACTCGGGCGTCCAGTCGTTTCCTTGCCAGTCGATCGCGTGCGCCGGCTTCGGGCCGTCCATCCCCTCCCACCACACATCGCCGTCGTCCGTCAGGGCGACATTCGTGAAGATCGTGTCGGAGCGGATCGACTCCATCCCGTTCGGATTCGTCGCATACGAAGTCCCCGGTGCGACGCCGAAGTACCCCGCCTCCGGGTTGATCGCCATCAGAGTGCCGTCCTCCCCGGGCTTGATCCACGCGATGTCGTCGCCGACCGTGGTGACCTTCCACCCCTGATCGGCGAAGTTCGCAGGTGGCACCAGCATCGCGAAGTTCGTCTTGCCGCACGCGCTCGGGAACGCGGCCGCGACATAAGTCTTCTCACCCTGTGGGTCCGTCACCCCGAGGATGAGCATGTGTTCGGCGAGCCAGCCATCGTCGCGTGCCATTGTGGAGGCGATGCGCAGCGCGAGGCACTTCTTCCCCAGTAGCGCGTTGCCACCGTAGCCGGAACCGTACGACCAGATCTCGCGCGTCTCGGGGAAGTGCACGATGTACTTCTCGGTCGGGTTGCAGGGCCAGGCGACATCCGGCTCGCCGTCGCTCAGCGGCGCTCCGACGCTGTGCATGCAGGGCACGAACTCGCCGTCTTCGCCGAGCTGCTCCGCTGCTGCACGACCCATGCGCGTCATGATCTTCATACTGACGACGGCGTACGGTGAATCGGTGATCTGCACGCCCAGCTGAGCGATGGGAGAGCCGAGCGGACCCATGCTGAAGGGGATCACGTACATCGTCCGGCCGGCCATTGATCCGGCGAAGAGGCCACGAAGAATCCGCATCATCACCCTCGGGTCCATCCAGTTGTTGGTCGGACCGGCATCCTCTTCGCTGCGCGCGCAGATAAATGTGCGCTCCTCCACTCGTGCGACATCGCTCGCGTCGCTACGCGCAAGGTAGCTGCGCGGCCGCTTCTCGGAATTCAGCCTGATGAATGTGCCCTCCTCGACGAGCTGCTCGCACAGAGCGTCGTACTCGGCATCCGACCCGTCGCACCACTGGACGTTCGTCGGTGTGCACAGCTCAGCCATCTCTTCCACCCAGGCCACAAGTCCACGATGGCGGATCCACTCCGGTGCGCTCATGGTTTGACTCTCTCTTGGTTTCGTCGGCGACGGCGCCTCATAGACATGCTCATACTTATCGAGGCGGCAGGGAAGGCAAGTCCTGCAGCAGAGTCATTGAGCGCGGCGGACTTCCCAGATGCACGTGGTCAGGTGCGATGTCATCGGGGCTGATGGTCGGCGTGATCAGCCCCACGGCAGCGCGTCCCCACCGCACGGCACGAACGAGAGCCGCTTCTATCGCGTCCTGGTCGTCTTCACCGCGCCAGAGCGCGATCATGCCGGCCAGCGCGGCATCACCTGCGCCGGTCGTGTTGACGACTCGTGCAGGCGAGGTGTGCGCCCAGATCTGTCGGGTAGGCGTGACGACGACGGCGCCATCACGTCCCAGACTGATCAGGACGGCACCGATTCCTTGGCTCACCAGTGCCGATCCTGAGTCAACAGCTTCACCCATCGTTCGAATGCGCTTGCCGACGATCTCTTCGAGCTCGTGGATGTTCGGAGAGATCAGATCGACTGACACACCCTGCCCGAGCCACTCGGCCACCACGGAGCCCGGTGAGTCCAGGCACAATCGAGCACCGACGGCGCGGGCGACCTCTGCCAGCACGAGGGGGTCTAGCCCTTCGCCGCTGCGGCTAGAGGGAACGCTCCCCCCCACGACGATCCAGTCCGCCCGGAGATGATCCGCGGCCGCCGCGACGGCGCGGCTGAGGTCATCCCAGTCGGTGCGGCTCAGGGAGTTCGCTGGCTGATTGATGTTCGTCGTGACACCGTCGGCTCCGATGACGACGGTGTTGACTCGGATGGAGTGTGAAACGGGGACGACTCGGAAGATCTGCTCGTCACTGGTGAGGTCGGTGGCGGCCTCGAAGCTGAGCGGCACGACGGCGCAGACAGCATTTCCGGACGCGTGCAAGTCGCGGGCGAGATTGACCCCGTTGCCGGCGATATGCGCTTCGACGTGTCGGGCGCGATTGACATGCCCCGCTTGCAGGCCGTCCAGAAGGTAAACGCGATCCACCGCCGGCGCGGGCGTGAGGGTGACGACCCGCGTCCTGTCCGGGTGCGCCTCAGCGAGTGGGCTCATGGTGGTGACCGCCAGTGACACCACTCACCTCGCAGTGATCAGGAGACTGGCCTTCACGCTCTCGGCGACGCGCTCGGCCGAGAGCCCATACTTCTCCAGCAGGAACTCGTTGGGCGCTGACTCCGACCAGCGGTCTTCGAGCCCGATCCGAGTCAGCCGCGTGCCGCCGCGCTCAGACAGAAGTTCGGCGACGAGACCGCCGAGGCCGCCGATGCGACTGTGGTCTTCGACAGTGACGACATTCTCCTGGTTGCCGATCAGGGAAAGCAGAGCCGCATCGTCGAGCGGCTTCAATGTGGCCAGATGTATGACCTGCGCTTCGATCCCTGCCTCGGCCAGGATGTTCGCTGCGTCCAGAGTGCGCGAAGTCTGCACACCGGTGGAGATGAGGGTGACATCAGACCCGTTCCGCACGGCCACGGGTTTTGCCACCTCGAACACGTGGTCCTCCGGGAAGACGGGAGTGACGGCGTCGCGTGCGAATCGGATGTAGACGGGACCGGGGTGCTCGGCTGCCCAGCGGATCACGCTGGCCGCCTCGTATTCGTCGGCAGGCGCGATCACGGTCATGTTGGGCATCGCGCGCATGATGGCGAAGTCTTCGATGTCCTGGTGCGTCTTGCCGCTGGACCCATTCAGCAGACCGCTGTAAGCAGCGGCGATACGTACGGGCGCTTTGGTTTGCGATACGAGCATGCGGATCTGATCGATCGCGCGGTGGGTGAGGAAGACTCCGAAGGTGGACAGCCATGGGCGGTACCCGAGGGTGCTCATCCCGAACGCCATGCCGACCATGTTCTGTTCGGCGATGCCCACTTCGATGAACGCATCCGGTTGCTTGTCCGCGACGATGTCGGCCCGCGTGGAGGTGGCGAGGTCGCCATCGAGGACCACCAAGGTCGGGTCGGTTGAGGCGATTTCGGCGAGGGTCTCGCCCCACACCACGCGCTGCGCCTTCATCGGTCGTTTCCTTCCAGGAGGAGCTCAGCGATGAGCTCAGAGTGGGCTAGTTCGAGTTCTTCGGTCGTCGCGATCCCGTTGTGCCACTTGTAGGTACCGCGTGTGAAAGAGATGCCGTGGCCCTTTGCGGTGTTGGCGATGATGACCGTCGGCGTGCCGGCCACCCCTCGGCGCTCGTTTGCGGTCGCATAGGCGGTGAGGATCTCCTCCCAGTCGTGGCCGTCGATGGAGAGGGTCTGCCAGCCGAACCCGCGGAAGACGGCTTCGAGGTCGACGTGGCCCATAGGCTCGCTCCGGTCGAAACGATCGCCTTCGCCCCGAGGCCAGCCGTACTGCTGCAGGCCGTTGAGATCGATGATGAGGGTCAGGTTGTCGAGGCGGAACCGAGGAGCAGAGATGACGGTCTCCCAGATCATGCCCTCTTCGATCTCGCCGTCACCCACCATCACCCACGTATGGAAGTCCTTCTCGAGTCGCTTCGCCGCCAGCGCCATTCCTGCACCTGCAGACAGCCCCTGCCCCAGCGAACCGGTGGAAGCGTCGACGCCGGGGGTGAGGAGCATGTCCGGGTGGCCCTGCAGACGCGAATCGCCATGGTCGAAGGTGGCCAGCTCCTCCTCAGGGAAATAGCCGCGCAACGCGAGAACGCTGTACAGACCGATCGCGCAGTGCCCCTTGGAGAGGATGAACCGGTCACGGTCCGGGTTGCTCGGGTTCGTGGGGTCGATGCGCAGCTGGCGGAAGTACAAAGCGGTGAGCAGATCGGCAGCCGACAGTGGCCCGCCGATATGCCCAGCCTTGCTGGTGGCGACGGTATTCACGATGTGCCAACGGGCACGTCGTGCCAGTGTGTCCAGCTCCACGTGGTCGTGGGAGCGGTGATCGACAGCGGTCATGATTCCCCTCGGATGAAGTAAAGAAGTAGAGCCAAACTACCACTCAACGAACGTGGTGTCTACTAGGTGATATTTTAACTCTTGCCCAATGGGCGTCCGATCGGTGAGAATTGTCTGGTGGACATAGAACGAGGCGCGGAGGGAATGGCGATCCTGGAGAAGTCCGGGGCCATCATCGCTGCCCTGGAAGACATCGGCGAAGCCACGGCGCAGGAGCTTGCGGACACCGTGAACGAGCCGGTGAGTTCCACGTACCGTCTACTGGCCTCGCTGTCCAGCATCGGGTGGGTGGATTCGAAGTTTCGCCGTGGGTACTTCCGCCTGGGGGTGCGTTTCGTGCGAATCGGCAGTCGTCTGGAGGATCGATTGAGCGTCCGCGACGCGTGCACGGCGGCGCTGGTGTCGTTACGTCGAGACACGGGCGCAACCGCGTTTCTCTGCTTCCGTCGCGGGGACGCCGCGGTCTGTGTGGAAAGGCTGGATGGCAGAGACGTGCGCTCCCTGGCGATGCGACTCGGGGATTCCCTTCCCCTCTACCGCGGCGCGGCGCCGCTCGCGATTCTCGCGTTTCTGCCGGAGGGGGAACGCGAGGCAGTCCTCGAGCGATTCGCCGTTCGCCGGCGCGACGGCGAAGACGTGCCCGGCGACAAAGTTCTTCGCGATGCCATCGACCTCATTCGGGCGCGCGGATATTCGATCTCTGACGAAGACGTCACCCCCGGGATCGGCGCGGTTGGCGCTCCGGTGTTCAATCATCGGGGCGAATTGGAAGGCGCCATCTCCGTCAGCGGTTTGCGGAATGCGATCATCCTGGGGCCGCCGGACGTCGCTACGCTGACCGTCGAAGCCGCTGCGGACGCGAGCCGGGCGCTGGGCTTTGGAGAAGGATTGGAAAATTCATGAGGCCCATCAAGGTGCTCGTCAACGCCGACGACGTGATCGAGGTGCTCAGCACCGAAGGTCCACTCACTCCCGGCGAGATCGCTGATCGTGTGCAGATGCCCCGACCGAGTGTCTACCGGCTGCTGGATGGGCTGAACGCGATCGGATTGACTGAGTCATTGCCCGACTCGACGGCGCGACTCAGCTTGCGCTGGTTGCACCTCGCCGACAACGCCCGCGCGTCGATGCGAGAGTGGAGCGGTGCGCACAGCGTCCTGCTGGATCTCGTCGAACGCACTGGTCAGACTGCATACCTTTCCGTGCTGCGAAACGACGAAGCCGTGTGCTTGGAATGGGAGCAAGGTCGCGGAATCGGGGTACTGGTGCTCAAGCCGGGCCGGAGCCTGCCACTCAACGCCGGCGCTGCGGGGCGAACCCTGCTGGCCTTCGGCGCCGACGTCGACACCTTCCTCGCCTCGTCCCCCAGAACCCGGTTCACCGCGAAGACGCTCACCAGCGGCGAAGAACTCCGTGCCGACGTCGACAAGACCCGTGGGCGCGGGTATGTCATCTCGGATGAAGATGTCACCGAGGGGATCGCCGCGCTCGGCGTGCCGGTGAAAGGTAGAGCGGGCACCATCGCGGGTGCCCTTTCCCTCGCCGGTCTGGCATCCGAGATCAGGACGAAGCAGGATGCATTGGTCGGCGAATTGCGGCGGGCGGCCGAGGCCCTGGAGACGACGGCCGCTCGCGTGTGACCCCAATCGCACTGCCACCCCGGTCAGTGACGCTGCTTGTCACCAGGAGACGGCGATGTACTGACTCTCCATGTACTCCAGCAGGCCTTCGGCGCCGCCTTCGCGGCCGATGCCGCTCTGCTTCATTCCGCCGAACGGTGCGGCGGGGTCGGAGACGAGGCCGCGGTTGATGCCCACCATGCCGGATTCGATCTTCTCGCTGACCCGGAGACCGCGGCCGAGGTCTCCGGTGAAGACGTAGGACACCAGTCCGAACGGCGTGCCGTTGGCGAGGTCGATGGCCTCCTGCTCTGTGGCGAAGGTGACGATCGGCGCGACCGGGCCGAAGATCTCGTGGTCAAGGATCGTGAAGTCGTGGCCGACGTCGGTGAGCACGGTAGCGGGGTAGAAGTAGCCTTCCCCGCTCGGCAGCTCTCCACCGGTGATGGCTGTGGCTCCCTGAGCGATCGCGGCGGTGACGAGCGCGTGGATGTCGGTGCGTGCAGCTTCGTTGATGAGGGGGCCGAGCTGGACATCGTCGTCGAGTCCGTTGCCGGCCTTCAGCGCACTCATCTTCGCGGCCAGAGCCTCGCTGAATCGTGCGGCGATGCCCTCCTGGACGTAGAAGCGGTTCGCAGCCGTGCAAGCCTCGCCGCCGTTGCGCATCTTGGCCAGCATGGCGCCGGCGACGGCGGCATCGAGATCGGCGTCGTCGAACACGACGAAGGGAGCGTTTCCGCCGAGTTCCATGGAGGTCTTGAGCACGTTGTCGGCGGCCAGGCGCATCAGCTCGACACCCACCTCTGTTGAGCCGGTGAACGAGAGCTTCCGTGTGCGCGGGTCGTGGATCATTGCGCTGACAACGGGCCCGGAGCGCCGACTGGGGACGACATTGATGACACCGGCGGGCACGCCGGCCCTCTCGAATATCTTCGCTAGCGCCAGCGCCGTGAGAGGAGTGTCGCTGGCGGGCTTGAGCACGACGGTGCAGCCGGCGGCGAGAGCGGGGCCGATCTTGCGTGTCGCCATCGCCGCGGGGAAGTTCCAGGGGGTGACCAGGATGGCGATGCCGACCGGGCGATGGGAGACGAGAATGCGGTTTGCGCCGGAGGGTGCGGTCTGCAGCGCGCCGGGGATACGGACCGCCTCCTCCGCGTACCACCGCAGGAATTCGGCGGCGTACGCGACCTCTCCGCGGGCGTCCGAGAACACTTTGCCATTCTCCGCGGTGATCAAGGTGGCCAGATCGTCCGCGGCTTCGGTCATGAGCTCGAATGCACGAGAGAGGACCACCGCGCGTTGGCGAGGCGGGGTTGCTGCCCAGCCGGCTGCCGCCGCGGCTGCAGCATCGACGGCAGCGACGGCATCGTTGACGCTCGCGCTGGCGACGTGCGTGAGCGTCCGCAGGTTGGCTGGATCGATGACGGCAAACGTTGCACCGTCGGAGGCTGCGCGGTACTCGCCTCCGATGAAGAGTCCAGTCGGCAGGTCGTGGAGGATGCGGCTGAGGGCGTCGGCAGAGGTGGTCACGGATCTTCTCTCTCAAATAGCGGATGCTGCGAACTCAGCGCCGGGACGTGCGACACCCGGCGCCATGCGATCACAGGTAGAGATGCTGCTTGGCGCGGTTCTGGTCGTACTCGACGCGCGCCTGTTGCGTGGATTCGAGCGTGGATACCTCAGGCACGGGAACGTCCCACCACGCGCCGGAGCCGCCGAAGCGTCCCTGCGCATCGACCTGGACGTAGACGACGCTGGTGCCCTCGTATGCTTTGGCCTCCTCCAGCGCACGGGTGAAGTCGGTCGCGTTGTCGGCGGTCCACACCTTCGCCCCATAGCTGGCCGCGTTCGCGGCGAAGTCGACCTCGAGACGGGCGCCGTCGTGCATAGATCCGTCGCCGCGCTCGTTGAAGCGGGTGCCGAATGCCTGTGAGCCGCGTGTTTCGGACAAGGCCGCGATCGAGCCGTAGCCGTAGTTGTCGACGATCACGAACGTGATCTTCAAGTGCTCCTGCACTGCGGTGAGGATCTCCTGGGAGAGCATCAGGTAGGTGCCGTCTCCGATGAGGCCGAAGACGTGCCGGGTGCGGTCGGCGAGTCCGTTGCCGATGGCGCCGGGAATCTCGTATCCCATGCAGGAGTTGCCGTACTCGATGTCGTACCCCTTGGTCGAGCCTGGTCGCCACAGCCGGTGCAGGTCGCCGGGCATGGACCCGGCGGCGTTCACGACGACATCGCGTTCACCAGCGGCAGCGTTGAGGATGCCGAGCATCTGTGCCTGCGACAGCGTTGCACCGTCGTCGAGCTCGACGATCCGGTCGATCTCGGCGCGCCACGCAGAGGCGTTCGAGACTGCCGCCTGACGGATCTCGTCTGACACACTCCACCCGGCCAAAGCCTCGAGCAGGTCGGTCAGAGTCTCGCGCGCGTCACCGACGAGGGGGGTGGCGGACTCTTTGAGCGCGTCGATTTCAGCGACGTTAATATTGACGAACTTCACGTCGGGGTTGCCGAACAGCGTGTTCGAGGCGGTGGTGAAGTCCGTGTAGCGGGTGCCGATGCCGATGACGACGTCGGCCTCGCCGGCGATCTCGTTGGCGTACTTGGAGCCGCTGGCGCCGAGGGCGCCGAGGGCCAGGTCGTGCTGGTGGGGGAAGGACGCTTTGCCTGCTTGCGTCACGCCGACACCGATGCCGGTCTCTTCCGCGAACGCCACGAGCTGCTCGGTGGCCTCTGAATAGATGACGCCCCCGCCGGCGATGATCACCGGGTTCTTCGCCGCCTTGATGATCGCGGCGGCGCGGGCGATCGCAGCGCGGTCGGCGCGATTTCGGGCGATGTGCCAGACCCGGTCGGCGAACAGAGCCTCCGGGAAATCGAATGCTTCTGCTTGCACATCCTGAGGAAGCGCAATGGTGACCGCGCCCGTGTCGGCAGGGCTCGTCAGCACACGCATGCCTTCCAGGAGTGCAGAGGCCAGCTGTTCGGGCCGGTTGACGCGATCGAAATAGCGCGAAACGGCGCGGAAGGAATCATTTGCGGTGATGTCCATCGAGTACGGCATCTCCTGCTGTTGCAACACGGCGCCGGTGGCGCGCGTGGCGAACACGTCAGCTGGCAGCAGCAGCACAGGCAGGTGGTTGACAGTCGCCGTGGCCGCTCCGGTGACCATGTTGGTGGCGCCGGGCCCGATGGAGGTGGAGACGACGAGGGCGCCGAGCCGGTTGCGCATCTTGGCGTAGCCGATGCCGATGTGCACCATGCCCTGCTCGTTGCGGCCCTGGTAGTAGGGGAACTCGTTCTCGTACTGCAGCATGGCCTGGCCGATGCCGGCCACGTTGCCGTGACCGAAGATCCCGAACCCGCCGCCGAAGAACTTCTCGGTGACGCCGTCACGCTCGACGTACTGCGCCTGCAGGAACTTGATCACCGCCTGGCCGACGGTGAGGCGGGTGGTGGGGGGAGACGTGGTCTGCGACATTGCATCAGTCCTGTTCGATGGAGGAGGTCGACTCGGGGTAGCGGGGGATGAAGGGGACTCGGACGTCGGTGCCGAGGGTGGGCCAGGCGTTCTGCAGCGGCGCGAGGGCCGGATCCTGGAACGCCTGCAACGTGCGCTCGGGTGCCGGACCGGCGAGAACGTTCAGGTAGTAGAGGTCATGTCCGTGCGCGGCCACCGTGGTGTGGTACGCCCAAGGCAACGTGCAGATGTCACCGTCATAGACCGGCTCTGCCAGTTCGAAGCCCCGTTCCGGCGAGTACGCGCGCTGGATGGCCCACCCATTCTCGGAATCTCGCAGCCTGTAGTAGTACGTCTCTTCCAGTTCGGCTTCACCGTCGTGGTCGTGCTCATGCTTGTGCGGGGGGAAGCTGGACCAGTTGCCACCCGGCGTCCACACCTCCACGACGAGCAGCCGGTCCGCGGGGAAGCCGGGTGGGATCGGCGTCGCGACCTGGCGGGTCGCGTTTCCGCCTCCGCGGGCCTCCACGGGAAGGTCATCCGGGGTCACCAGCCGGAGGTCGTGTTTGGTGGTGGCAGGGGCGGATGCGATCGCGACCTCCACGCCCGCGGCAGAGGTGAGGACGATCTCGGTGTCCCGACCCACGTAGAGAGTGTGTCCGAGACCCTCGAAGACGTTGGCTCGGCCGCCGAAGACGATGTCCTGGCCGTTCACGGTCGCTGTGACCGTGCCCGAGAGGGGCACGAGCGCGTGCTCTTGCTCGTCGGCGCTGATGGTGATCGATTCACCCGGCGCGAGCGTCTTGACGGTGAAGCTGATGTACGTCCAGCCTGCGATATCGGGAGTGATGGTGTCCCAGTCGCCGGCGCGGAAGATGCGTGGCTGAGCCATGGGGTTCCTTTCCTTCGTTTCGTTCGTGGTCTGTTCGCAGTGAAAATCGCGAAGCGGCGCGTCAGGTGGGGGACGAGATCGTGGCGTTGATGGGGCGGTCTGCCATCTCGAAGGCGCGCACAGCGGATTCGTGGGCAAGGGCGAGCCCGTTTTCGAGGCTGCGGGCGCGGTGTTCGGCGGAGAGGATCTCTACTCCCCAGGCTCCCGTGTAGCCCATCTCACGGATGGTGCGGATGAACCCGGGTACGTCTTGGGCGCCCTCGGTCAGCAGAGTGCGACGGTCACGCGTGTCTTCGAACAGCGTGCCCACGGTCTCGTGCTGGGCGTCGCTGAGTTCCACGCCGAACACCATTTCCACCGGTACGCGCTCTGCCAGCTCGTCCAGGGACGTGTTCGCCCGGAACACGTGCCAGTAATCCACGACCAGTCCGGCGGCGGGGTGGTCCACCGCGCGAATGAGGTCCGCGCCCTGCGGCATCGACGCGATCATTGCGAACGGCAGGGGTTCCAGTGCGATGGTCGTGCCGACCGCGTGTGCCTCCTCGGCGATGCAGCGCATCGGTCCAACCAGCGGCGCAATGTCCTTCAGTGGTTCACCGAATGCGGTTCCTACCTTGATGAACTTCGCATTCAGCGCCTTGGCCGCGCGTAGCAGCAGCTCCCAGGTCGGCCGCCAGAGCCGATCGTCGGGGCCCCACCAGCCACCGGCTATCTCCACTTCGATGTGTGTGAGCCCGAGCTGATCAGCTGCAGTGCGCACGGCGGCGAATCCGATCGTGGCTTCGACTTGCCGGAGGTCGTCCTGACTGAAACCGAATCCGCTCCAGCCGGTGATCGCGATCGCGGTGAGCCGTTCCAGCGCCGAGTGGGGGCTGAGCTCTGGCTGATCCATCGGCATCACGGCGCCGGCGCTGGTCCAGCAGGTTGCGACGAGGGGCGGGACGCTCATGCGTGCACGTCCACTTTCACGCTGGCTCCGGTTCGCGCAGCCTCTTCGGCGGCGTTGGCCAAAACCAGCGCCGCACGGCCGTCCTCGAAGCTGGGGCTGGTCGAATTCTCGCCACGGACGGCTTTGAGGAACTCGATCAGCTCGAGGCGGTACGCGTCGACATAGCGTTCGACGAAGAAGTTGAAGTACGGGCCGACGGCTTCCACCGTCTGGCCGGTGAACGCTCGCACCACGTCGGGGCCGACATTGCCGACCTGCAGCAGGCCACGGTCCCCGAAAGCTTCCAGGCGCTGGTCGTAACCGTAGGCGCTGTGGCGGGAATTGGTGATGGAGATCAGCTCGTCGTGGGAACCGCGCAGTACGAGTTGGACGGCGTCGTAGTCCCCCAGCTCGCGTGCTCCTTCGTCAAACTGGTTCGCCCCGCGCGCGGTCACCTCCACGATGTCCGGGACGAAGAAGCGCGCCATGTCCAGGTCGTGGATGGTCATGTCGCGGAAGATTCCGCCGGAACTGGCGACGTACTCTTTGGCCTGAGGGGCGGGGTCACGACTTGTGATGGTCAGCTGCTCAAGCCGGCCGATCTCCCCCGCGAGTACACGGCGGTGCACGGCAGCGAAGTGGGGATCGAAGCGGCGATTGAATCCGAGCGCGAATGGCACGGTGGACTCGTTCGCGCGCTGCCGAAGTCCGTCGACCTTCCCGATGTCCAGATCGATGGGCTTCTCGCAGAGAGCAGGCACGCCGGCGTTGATGGCCGCGTCGATCAGGGACACATGCGTGGAGGTGGGCGAGGCGATGATCACCGCGTCGACGTCGTCTGCGGCGAACACTTCTGCGGAGTCGGTGGTGACCTGGCCGCCGAAACGCGCGGCCAGCGACCGGGCGCCCTGTTCGAATGGATCGCACACCCACGTCAGTTCGGCGTCGTCGATGCTGGCGACGCTGCGTGCGTGCACCTGACCGATGCGGCCGGTACCGATGAGGCCGATCCGAAGCGGGGAACTCATGAGACTGCCTCCAAGGCTTCTCCGTTGATGGTGACGGTGGCGCCCGTTTCCAGGGAGCGGGCCGCGGCGAGCGCGACGCGGAGAGCGTCGACGCCTGCTCGCGGTGGGCTGCCGTTTTCTCCTGTTCCGGCTGCCAGGCGGAGGAAGGCGTCAGTCTCTGCCCGGAACGCGAGCTCGAAGCGGTCGATGAACTGCTGGTACGGCTCGGTCGGCGCGTTCCCGCCGGGTTCGGTGGAGGTGACCGGGGTACGGTCACTGATCCCCGCGCCGAAGGTGCCATCGCTGCCGAACACCTCCAGCCGGACATCCTGCCCTGCACCGTTGCGCCGGGTTGCGGTGACGGTGGCGATGGCACCGGACTCGAGCGTCAGCAAGGCGGCAGCGGTATCCACGTCGCCGTGTTCGGCGTGGGCGGCGGCGTCCAGGACGCTGCCGTGCGCGGTGACGCTGACGATTCGCTGACCGGTGACCCAGGGGATGATGTCGAAATCGTGGATCAGCAGGTCGCGCCAAATGCCGCCGGAACGAGGGATGTAATCGACATCGAGTGGCAGGCGGTCGTGGTCGGTCGCGGAGATGATCCGGACGGTGCCGGCCTCACCGTCGGCAATGCGCTGCCGCAAGGCGCGGTGTGCCGGGTCGTACCGGCGGTGGAAGGCGATCATGACGGGCGAGCCGGTCGCTTCCAGTCGCCGGCACGTGGCTTCCAGCGTTGCCAGGTCCAGGGCGAGCGGTTTCTCCACAAGCGCGGGGATTCCGGCTTCTGCGGCCTCGATGGCCAGCTGTGGGTGAGTCTCAGTGGAGGTGGCGACGACGATGCCGTCCAGCCCGCTCAGAGCTGCACCGAATCGCGCTGTGGTCGTCTGGATCCGGGCGGGGATGTTGCCGGTCGGTGCGAACTCGCCGGCCAGCTCGACGGGTGCGCCGTCGAGGATGGACGAACGGATCAGGTCCGCGGCGTGCTCGGTCTTGGTGGTGTCGCGCCCGATCAGGATCACATCGGACACGCCGTCCGCCTGGGCGATGTTGCGCGCATGCATGACGCCGACTCGTCCTAGGCCGACGACCCCGATGCGGAGCCCAGTCATGATGTGCTCTGCAACTCGTCGAGCACCCCGCGCAGGAACGTCACGCTCTGTCGGGCGTCAGAGATCGGTCCCTCCCCCTCGGCGGGCATGGCGGTGACGACCTTGTCCTGTTCGAGGACGAACCAGCCGGTGTAGCCGCTGTCGATGAGGCTCTTCACGATGGCGCGCACATCGACGTCTCCCTGACCGAGCGGGCGGTACAGGCTGTCGGCGACGATCGCTTCGAAGTAGCTGATCTCGCCATCCTTCACCCGTTGCATGCCGGCAATGGCGACATCTTTGAGATGTGTGTGGGCGATCCGCGCGGCGTGTTCCTTCGCGAAAGCGACCGGATCGGTGCCGCCGATCATCAGGTGGCCGGTGTCGAAGCAGAACGGTATCGACGCGTCGTTGACCACACGGGTGACGTCCTCGGCGGTTTCCACCATGGAACCGACGTGCGGGTGAAGCGCCGCGGTCACCCCTCGAGCGCTGGCCGCCTCTGCGATCTTGTCCAGGTTGTTCAGCAGCGTCGTCCATTGACGGTCGGTCATTGCCTCCCTTGTGGTGTCGTATCCGTCCAGGCCGGTGACGGCGCAGACAATGAGGATGTCCGCTCCCGCAGCCGCGTAGTCGTCCAGTTCGCGGAGAATTCGCGGCAAGGGATCCGTGTCCTCCTGGTGCATCACCACAGGCACGAAACTGCCGACAGCGGTCAGGTCGTACGCTGCGAGGGTTTTCGCCTTTGCTTCGGGTGAGGGCGGAAGGAATCCGTCGGGACCGATTTCGGTCGCGGCGAGCCCGAGCGCGCGCATCTCTGACAGGACCCGGTCGGGTGCCAACTGCACGCCCCAGTCGGCGACCTCGCTGATACCCCAGCTGATGGGGGCTCCGGCGATCTTGGCAGGCGTGGTCACGCGCTCTTCTCCTTTGTGTTGCTGGTGTTACCGGGCACGACCGGGGTGGTCACCCATTGGCTGGACGCGGCCGACTCCTCGGCGGCGCTGAGCACCTGTGCGGAGGCGAGCGCGTCCGCGATGTTGGAGCCTTCCGCCGGGCCGCCGGTGGCGGAGACGAGGAACTTCTTCGCCTCGATGACTTTGAGGTCGTCGTACCCCATCCCTGTGCCGGAGCTGGGCTGGAACCGGTCGTACTCAGGGAAGCTGCGGTCCGCGAACACCCGGGTGTAGCCGACGTGGGACCCGGTGCGACCAATCGCGATCTCGATTTCGTTGAGGCGTTCGAACTCCCATCGCAGTGAGCCTTCGGTGCCGAAGATCTCGAAGCCGTACTCCGACTTGGGTCCGACGGCGATGCGTGACGCCTCGAGGCTGCCCAGGGCGCCGGCAGCGACGGCGGAGTCGTCGAAGCGGATGAGCATCGTGGCGTAGTCCTCGTTCTGGACCGGGACCCGTGTCCCCTCGTGAGGGGTGCCTTTCAGTCCGGGTCGGTCGGTGAGGTAGGTGCCGGTGACGGCGGTGACGGAACCGATCGGACCGAGGAGGTAGTGGATCAGATCGGCAAGGTGGCCCATCAGGTCGTTGAGGACACCGCTGCCGCTCTGCTCCCGCTCGAAGCGCCAAGTGAAGGGGTCTTCCGGGTTGGAGGAGAACCCTCCGAAGAAGCGTCCGCGGACGTTGGTGATGGTGCCGATCGTGCCCTCGTTGATCAGCTGACGGGCGTGCTCGACGGCGGGCACATGTCGGTAGTTGAAACCGATTGTGGTGGGCACGCCGGCCTTCTCGGCGGCGTCGCGGACGGCGGCGGTCTCGATCGCGGACCTTCCGACGGGCTTTTCCACCCAGAACGGTTTGCCCGCTTCGGCCGCCGCGACTGCGATTTCAGCGTGCAGGAAGTTCGGGGCGCAGATCGACACCACCTCGACTTCGGGGTCGGCCAGGACGTCGCGGTAGTCGGCGAAGGTCCGCTCGAATCCGAGCACGTTTGCGGCGTATTCCCGGCCGGCCGGTGCGGTGTCGGCGGCGGCGACGAGGCGGGTGCGGATACCCAGTTCCGGGTAGAAGAAGGGAAGTACGGAGTACGCGCGACTGTGCAGTCGTCCCATCCAGCCAACGCTGATCAGGCCGACACCAACGGTGCGGGGGGTTTCGCCGGAGGCGGTCATGTGAGATCTCCTGGATGCTGAGAGCGGTCGAACCGCTGGGAAGGGTGATGAACACGTTGGCCAGCCCACCGGGCCGCTTTGCGGAGCGGGCCGGCCAACGCAGTCGGTCTATTTGGTGGTGGGTCCGGTGGCACGTTCGATGGTCCGGTCCAGGGTGACTGCCAGGACGAGGAGCACGCCGGTGACGATGAGCTGCACCTGGGTTTCGACACCCATCAGGTTCAGTCCATTGCTGACGGTGCCGATCACCAAGGCGCCGAGCAGCGCCGAGGAGGCGCGTCCGCGACCGCCGAAAAGGCTGACGCCGCCGATCACGGCTGCGGCGATGGCATTCAGCAGGAGTGCACCACCACCGATGCCGCCGCCGGACGAGACGGAGACGCCGAGCAGCCGCGATGCCGCGATCACACCCGCGAGGGCCGCAAGGCCGCCGCTGATCGCGAAGGCGATCATTTTGATGCGGCGGACGGAAATGCCCGATCGCGCTGCCGCGTCGACGTTGCCGCCGACCGCGTACAGGTGCAGACCGAATCTGGTCTCGCTCAGCAAATAGCCGGCAAGTCCGAGCAGCACCATGAAGATGGCAACCGGGAGAGGCACGCCCTGGCTGCTGTTCAGAGCGGCGACGAGGACGCCGCCGATGATCGCCATGGCCGCGACGGGCAGAATAACCACCCGCAGCAACGATGTCTCGATGCCGAAGGACCGGTTTCGTCCGTAGCGGCTCAGCGCGAGCAGACCGACCGCGGCGACGGCCAGGACCAGGAAACCCCAGGACCACACTCCGGTGAGGTAGGTGCCGGCGATGTCCTCAATGCCAGTGCCTAGCAGGCTGTAACGACCCGAATCCGGCAGGAGCGCGAGCTGTATGCCGTTCAGCACGAGTCCCAGGCCCAGCGTCACGACGAACGTGGGTACAAGGAACCGGGTCGCCCACGCTCCGGTGAGGATTCCGATGAGGACGCCCACCGAAATCGCGATGACGATCGCGAGCCAGCCAGGAACACCGGCCTCGACGACCAACTTGGCCATGAACACCGAGGTGACACCGCTGATCGCCGCTACCGACAGGGAGATCTCGGCGACGAGCAAGATGAAAACCAGCCCAAGTGCGATTGTGCCGGTGACGACGGTCTGCACCAGGAGGTTGGAGATGTTCCTGCTGGACAGGAAGACGTCCGACTGTGTGGAGAAGAAGATCACCAGCGCGAGGAGGGCGACCAGTACCGGCAGAGCGCGGAAATTGGTTGCCAGGGCAGTCAGCATCTGCCGACGATTCGGCTTCTGCGGAGGAGTTTGGATCGTGCCCGAAGGCGTCTCGATCGCGATATCCGTGTCGGGATCGCCAATGCCGGTCGTGCCGGCAGGCCCCGTGTTGTGTGTGCTCATCCTGCTGAGTTCACTCCCTCATTGCCGCCGACCATCGAGTTGACGATGGTCTCGCCGGACACTTCCTTGGAGTTGAAGCGGGCGGCGACCCGGCCGAGCCGGAGGACGTAGGTGGTGTCTGTCACGTCGATGACGAACTGGTGGATGTCGTGCGAGACGACGAGGACCCCGAGACCGTCAGCGGCGAGGCCTTTGATGAGCTCCCCGACCTGCGCGGCCGCGCTGTGGCTGAGCGCCGCGGTCGGCTCGTCGAAGAGAACGAGCTTCGGCTTCCACAGAATGGACCGTGCGATGGCGATGTTCTGACGTTGGCCGCCCGACATCGCGCCCACGGGGCGGGTCAGCGAGATGCTGTCCAGCCGCAGCTGGCGCAGCACCTCTTTCGCACGCTTCTGCGACTCGGCACGCTTCACCCGTCGCCCGAAGATGGGGGCTCCGGCGAGCTCACGGCCCAGGAACAGGTTCTGCACCGCATCGAGGTTGTCGCATAGCGCGAGGTCCTGGTAGACGGTCTGGATCCCGAGCGACGTCGCGTCGTTGGGCGTCCGGATGTCCACTTGCTTGCCGTCGAAGATGTACTCGCCCTCGTCCGGCCGGACGATGCCCGCGACGGTCTTGATCAGGGTGGATTTGCCGGCGCCGTTGTCACCGACGAGGGCGACCACCTCGCCAGGGCGGATCTGAAGATCGACACCGCGCAGCACGGTCACTGCGCCGTAAGCCTTCTTGATCCCGGTGAGGCTGAGGATGGGGGCCTGGCCCTCGAAGTCTCTCGAGGGCCGGACCACCTGAGCGGTGTTGTCACTCACGGCAGATTCTCCACGCACACTTCGGTCTCCTCAGCGCCCTGGCAGATCTGCTCCCACGTCCACACCCCGGCGTCAACGACGTCCTGGATGTTGTCGATGGTCACGTTCGATACAGGGAGGAACATTGCGGGGACCATCTGGAAGTCGTTGTCCACTTCGCCGTTGATCAGGTCTTCAGGCACCTCTTCGCCGCGCAGCAGTGCCGCAGTGATCTTGGCGGCCCCTTCCGCTTGGAGGCGCAGGTCCTTGAAGACGGTGCTGTCTTGGAAGCCCTGAACGATGTAGTTCAACGACTCAACGGTGGCGTCCTGACCGGCGGTCACGGGGATCGTCCCTTCGAGACCCTGAGTTGTGAGTGCAGCAATCGATGCACCGGCCAGACCATCGTTCATGGCGACAATCAGGTCGAGGTCGTTGCTCTGCTGAGCGAGGCAGTCCTCCATGAAGGCCTGGCCTACCACGGGATCCCAGTTGGTGATGTTCTGCTCGCAGACGACCTCGATCTTGCCGCTGTCGATGAGCGGCTGCAGGTGCTCGTTCTGACCCTTGGTGTACTGCTCAGTGCCGTACTCCCCGGGGTTGCCCATGATGCGGGCCACCTTCAAGCCCTCGCCTTCCATGGCTTCTGCGAGCTCAGCCGCCCGCGCACCCTGTTCTTCGCCCACGGCGAGTGAATCGAAAACCACCTGCGCTGCCGCCGGACCGCCGATGGCGTCGTGGTCGTAGAGCACCACGGGAACGCCCGCCTGATCAGCCAGAGCTAGCGAGCCGGCGGCGAGGTTCGCGTCGGCCGAAACGAGCACGATCACGGACGCGCCCTGAGTGATGGCGTCTTCGACCTGCTGCTGCTGCTTAGCTGGATCGCCCTCGGCGTTCAGGACGGTCAGCTCCGCGTCGGGGGCCTCAGTAGCGAGCGCCTCCTCAAAGTACGGTGCGTCTCGCGCTTCGAAGCGGGTCGTGGTCGAGTTCGGCAGCAGCATGAAGACCTGCTGACCGTCCCCGCCGGCGTCGCTGCTGGCGTCGCCACCCGAGCTGCCACCGGAACATCCAGCCAACACGATCGTGAGGGCGCTGACCGCAACGATCAGCGGAGTGAACTTCTTCATTGAACGTCCTTCGTTGCTATGGAGTGGGCAACGGCCGCACCGAATGCGAGATTCGGTGAGAAAGCTTCGTTGCCGCCTGGCGGTTTGGACCGGTCCAGGTACATAATGATGCTGTCATCATGCCCTGAATGTCAAGAGTAATTCTCTTCAGACGGACGAAGGTATCTTTTCGTGATAATTTCCAACGGCGCCTCGCTCGACCGGAAGGCAGTGGCGAGCCGATGAAACGCCCGACCATTCGCGACGTCGCTCAGCGGGCTGGGGTCTCAAAATCTCTCGTATCGCTCGTATACACCCGTCCCCATACGGTGAGTGAGACTCGGCGTCAGCTCGTGCTCGATGCGGCCGAAGAACTGGGATTCCGGCCGAATCTCGTCGCGCGCTCTCTTGCCGGCACCGGCAGTGGGTTCTTCGCAATCCTCGTTGCGGATCTTCACAATCCGTTGTTCGCGGAGATCGTCGACGCCGCTCGGTTCACTCTGGCCGCCGCAGGCGAGGTGAGCCTGATGACCAGCGCGGCGCTGCCTCGTCTCGACGATCAGCACATCCTGGATCGTCGACTTCTGAGTCTCTTTCACGATCTGCGTCCGAAAGGCATCCTCATCGTCGGGTCCGTGCCCGACATGCAGGAGATCGGCGGGCTCGCTCTCAATGTTCCCGTCGTGGTCGCCAGCGCCATCCCCGAAGGGCTGCCTCACGCGCGCACCGTGCGCGGAGACGATACTGCCGGCATGCGGATGGTGGTACGTCACTTGGCGGAGCAAGGTCATAGGCGTATCGCACACCTCGGCGGGGAAGGCGGCCCGGTTTCGGTCGCACGGGCAGCGGCATATAGCGAAGCCATGGTCGAGCTCGGTCTTGGGGACCACATCCGCATCAGCGCGGCCGATTACTCTGAGGCGGCCGGATACGCCGCGGCGCAGCAGGTACTCGACGATCCCGCACCCCCCTCCGCGATTACCGCCGTGAATGATTTGGCGGCCGTGGGCGCGATGGCGGCAATCGCCGGCTATGCGGAGCGCACGGGCAATCAGGTGGCTCTCACCGGTTACGACAACACCTACCTCTCTGGCCTTCGAGAGATCGGGCTGACCACGATCGATCCGGGAAACGAGGCAATCGGTAGCCTTGCCGCCGCCATGCTGATCGAAGAACCCGGTGATGCTCAAGAGCGGGAGCACGTCGCCACCCCGTCACTGATCATTCGGCGTTCATCGGCGTCCCCATCGCTGGTGGAACCGGCATGAATGACGCACGCGAGAAGTACCAGACCGAGTTGCGTTCCTCATTGGACCTGCGTGCTCGCCTGACTGTGAGACGCCATGACCTCGCACGGCAGCTGGTGGATCAGCGCGTCGATGTGTCAACCGCGATGCCCGCCAGCGCGGCGGCGGGGTCTTGGATGGAGCGTCAGCAAGCGCATGCGGCGATCCGAAAGACGATCAAGCTACTCAAACGCGAAGAAAGACGCCTCGCAGGGGAGATCCGTGCTCTTCGCACACTCTGTGGCTGGTGCTGACCACCCGCCCCGAACGCTGCCGCACGATGAGGAGAGGCCCAGGAGGCGCCTGTCAGCGTCCGGAGTATGCAACTCGAATTGGGTCGAGTAGTCGTCGGGAAGGACACGATCGTTAGCCCGTTACGTGTACTCACGGCTTTCTCGGCATCCAGTCCTGAAGACCCACGGGAATACGCCGAAGAACGGGCCCCCGTAAACACCCTGCAAACAGGCTCTTTGTTCACACGCTCTTTCACGCCTCTGCGGGTCCGCGTGGTCATCGGCGACACCCGGGATCAATCACTCCACCAGGGAGCAGGCTGCCAAAATGGGACTTTCATGTTCGGCTGATTCACCAGGACTGGTCTTTCAATTCAGGCCGGAGGTGCTGGGGACGAGAGTGTGCTCTTCGATGAGCGCGCGATACCACTCGAAGCTTCGCTTGGGCGTGCGTTCCTGGGTGGGATAGTCGACATAGACCAGGCCGAACCGCTGAGAGTAGCCCTCGGCCCATTCGAAGTTGTCGAGAAAGCTCCATGCGAAGTAGCCACGGAGGTCCGCGCCGCGATCGACGGCATCCAAGGCGGCACGAATGTGCCCGTCGAGGTAATCGACCCTGGCATCGTCAACGACATGTCCGGTCTGATCGCGGTAGTCGAGGGCGGTCGCTCCGTTCTCGCTTATATACAAGGGGAGCTCGGGTACCAATTCGCTGACACGCAGAAGCAGGTCCGTCAGGCCGCGCGGGTCGATCATCCACCCGCTGACGGTGTGGGCGACGCCCGCCGGTTCTACGTCGAGGTACGGAAGCCCGAGGGCGAAAGGGGACGGGGTGCCTCCTGTGAACCCGGCAAGCCGCGCCGCGTCGATGTCGGTGGGGTCGATGACGTAACGCGGGTGGTACTCGTTGATCGATAGGAAGTCGAGCGAGCCCGCTATCGCCGCAAGGTGGCCTTCCTCGACAATTCCCGCACCAACAGTCCAGCGGTCGCTGAATCCTGCGATGCCCTCTGGGTACCGTCCGGAGCGGAGCGGCTCGAGAAACGACATCACTAGCTGATCGAACGCCAGCGCGGCTGCACGATCCGATGCGGGCGAGTCGACGGCCGAGTAGATGTGGCTCATGTTCAGCGCGATGCCGACTGATGCCCCCTCCACAGCGGAGCGGATCCGGGCGGCTGCGGCGGCATGAGCGACGAGCATGTGATGGTGGACTCGAGCAGCGATGTCGTGATCGCGGTTGCCGGGGGCATGTACGCCGATCGCATTCCCTAGGTACGTCGCGACCCACGGCTCGTTGATCGTCGTCCACATTCGCACCCGCGACGCGTAGCGGGCTGCCATGACGGCCGCATACTCGACGAAGGCATCGACGGTTGCCGTGGCAGCCCATCCGCCTTCGTCCTGGAGAACCTGTGGCAGGTCCCAGTGGTACAGCGTGGGGACCGGAAGGATGCCGCGCTCGAGCAGCCCGTCTATGAGCCGGTCGTAGAACTCAAGCCCTCGCTCGTTCACTTTCCCGCGGCCGGTCGGGAGCACCCGCGACCAGGAGAAGGAGAAGCGGTAGACGTCCACGCCGAGCTCGTTGAGGAGGTCGAGATCCTCCTCGAGACGGTGGTAGTGATCTGTCGCTATGTCACCGGTGTCGCCGTGCAGTACCCGGCCGGGCTCGTGCGAGAAGGTGTCCCAAATCGAGGGGCCACGTCCGTCCTCGGCCGCGGCGCCTTCGATCTGGTATGCCGCCGTCGACACTCCCCATAGGAATGGATGGGAGTCGTTGTCACCATGCTTCGTCATAGACGCGCGCCTCCTTAATCAGGCCATCGGAGCCGAGCTCGTACGCTGCGACCCCCGCGGAGGTGCGGTTGACGGGGTGGTTGAGGTGCACGATGTTGAACTCCAGCACGGTCGTCGTGCCGTCGTCGATCACGTTCAGCTTCTCGATCACGGCTCCAGCATGCTCTTCACCTGCGTGCCCGGCTTCCTCATCGCCGATGTCGAACATCTCGCGCAGCACGGCGCGAACCTCTTCACGGCCTCGGTAGATCCCCATCCCGACGCCATCGCGCAGGTCTTGAGATTCGCCATGTCCGTTGAACACGCCATCCTCCGAGAAGGTGTCCGCCTGGCCGTCCGGGTCGCCCTTGCGAAGCGCCTTCTGATACGCGTCCAAGACGGGGTTGAAGGGCTCGAGGTGGACGGGCTCCTCGGGGAGGATGCGCGTTCGGAGGTGCTGCACACCGGTGACCCGGGCCAGTCGGTAGTAGAGCCGATTGCGGACGAGGCCGCCGCTTTCATCGAACTCACTGATGACGACAACGTCGAGATCCTTGTCTCCGCCGTCCTTTTCGAGAACAAGGTGGAATTCCGAGCCCGCGAACTTCCCATCCTTTCCGGCAGTGTGGTGGGCGAGCTCGACCGACTTGACCCGCGCTAAATTCGCCGGCGCCCAGGACGTGACAAGGCGGTCGAAACCCCCGTCGATCTGTCGGCCCGCGGCGGGGTCGTCGATGTCGGCAGGCCCGACGAACAGGTCCTTCACGCCCGCGACATCGCCATTGACGAGCCCGTTGATGAGGGAGGTGGCTACATCCACTTGATGTCCCACTCGATCCGTCTGCGTCGTGGAGGTCATAGTGCTTCCTTTCGTAGATACTGCGTGCACGGTTTCGCGTGCCTGAGATCAGCGGGCTGCTGCGGAGGTCGCGGTGAGGCGCGGAACACTCGCGGGGTCTGCCACGAGTGCGTCGATGGTCGCGATGCCGGCGCCGGTGGCGCCGGCATACATCTCCAGATCGGAGTGGAGGATGCGACAGGAAACGAGGCGCTCGGACAGCACCCGTTCGTGCACGATGCGTTGCACGGGCTGCACAAGATACGGGAAGAGCCGGATGAAATACCCGCCGAGGATTACCGCCTCCGGGTTGAAGATGTTGATCAGGCTCGCGAGCCCCAGTCCTAAATATCGGGCCACTTGCTGGATCGCGAGCAGCGCGCGCGGGTCGCCCTCCTCCGCGCGTTGCACGATGGCGGCGACGCGCTCGTTCCCGTCTATGGTGGTGTCCCGCACAGGATCTTCCGGGTCCGCGGCCAGCGTGAGGAAAGCATTCAACCCGATCTCGGACTCCCAGCATCCGAGGCTGCCGCATACGCAGAGCTTCCCGTCGGGATTGATCACCATGTGGCCGACCTCACCCGCATAGCCGGTCGAGCCGCGGAACGGCACCCCTTGGGCGATGATCCCGCACCCCATCGCCATCGAGCCGGTCAGGTAGAGCAGGTTTCCACCTCCCGCCTCACCCAGGCGGCGCGCCTCCGCGAGGGCTCCGTAGGTGGCATCGTTGTCGATCGCCACCTGGGGGGTGATGTCACCCAGCGCGGTCCGGAGCACGGCCGCGAGCGGGTAGTCGCTGAGTCCGATGGTCGGAGATCGCCGGACGATTCCCGCAGAGGGATCGACCAGGTCCGGCACACCGACTGCAACCCCTGCCAGCACCGAGTCGGGAGATGTCGTTCGCACCGACTCGTGCAGTCGGTCGACGATGCCGCGGGTGATCACGATCAGTTCCTCAATGGGAGTGTGCCGTTCGACCAGCGTCGCCTTCTCCTGGGCCACGACATCTCCGGTGAGGTTCACGGTTGTGCCGATCACGTAGGGCGGACTGAAGCTGATCCCGATGGCGTGCGCGCGGGATGCGACCGCCTCCACCGTCTGCCCCGGGCGACCGACCCCGCCGGTGCTAGCGGCCTCGGTGAGTCGAACCAGTCCGCGAGCGATCAGCTCATTGACGAGGCTGCCTACGGCACCTTTTGTCATGCCGATGTCGTCGGCCAACTGCGCTCTGCTTCGAGGTCCGCGGATCACCTCGCTCAGCACGAGGGCGAGGTTGGATTGGCGCATGTCGAGCTGGTCAATGGACTCAGACATCGGTTGGTGATCCCCTTCTTTCAGAGCGACGGTCGGCGCCGGGCCTGGATGCGGTCCAGGCAGACCGCGACGATCAGCACGAAGCCCACGGCGCCGAGCTGCCAGAAGGACGGCACGCCCATGATCACGAGTCCGCCCACCAGGATCACGGAAAGCGCGGTTCCCCAAATTGTGCCCGCGAGGCTCACCCTCCCGCCCTCGAGGCGTGTTCCACCGATGACGACGGCGGTGATCGCCGCGAGTGCATCGTTAGGATGCCCGCTTACACTTGTTGCGCCGTAGTTGCTCAGAGATATGAATCCGGAGATGCCTGCGAGCACGCCGGTCATCACGGCCAGCGAGAGGATATGCCAGGAGACTCGAACGCCGGCTCTCGAAGCAACAAGTCGGAGCGAGCCGATTGCGAGGGTGCGAGAGCCGAACCGTGTCTTCCTCAGCACGACCCACAGGATGACCCAGGCGACGATGGCGACGAGGAACGGAAGCGGGATGAAGCCGAACAGCGTGTTCAGCCCGAATCCGGCTTGAAGCTCTGCCGGCATGCCGCCGATGTCCGAGCCGCCCGTGAGCAGCAGCGCCGCCGCCAAGCCCAGCCCCGTTGTGCCGAGCGTCGCGATCAGGCTGTTGACGTCGAAGACCCCGATGATGATGCCGTTGACGGTGCCGAACAGCGCACCCGCGAGGACCGCGGCGATTGCCCCCATGATCAGCGCGAAGGCGACCCCATTCGGCGCGAGCGCCTGGATTGTCAGAGCCGCCACGACCGAAGAGAACACGAGATTCGCTCCGACGGAGAGGTCGATGCCGCCCGCACCGAGGAGCATCGCGATGCCGAGCGCGAGGAGCAGAGTGACCGTGCCGGACAGCAGCATCGACTCCAGGTTCTGCAGGGACCAAAACACGTTGCCGGGGGAGATGATCGAGAACAGCGCGATGAGCGCGATATCGAGCAGAAGCACCCAGGCTCCGCTGGAACCGAGCCAGCGAACGATCGGGTGTGCCTGCGTGACTGCTCGGGTGTCGGCGGCGTCGTCCTTCGCCTGTGCAGGAGCGTTCTGCGTCGCACTCATGCTGCCTCTCCAACCTGGTAGCCGACCATCGTGGACACGACTTCGGGAACAGTCAGCCCCGCGGCCGGGGCCTCCAGGGCCGTCTTTCCCCGCCAGAGAATGTTGACCGTGTCCGCGACCTTGAGCGCGCGTGGGAGGTCGTGCGAGACGACGAGCACTCCAAGGCCGCTCTCGGCGACGCTGCGCATGAGATCGCAGACGATCTCGCTCTGCCTGGCTCCGAGCGCTGCGGTGGGCTCGTCCATCAGCACAGCTGTCCTCGACCACATCACCGCCCGAGCGACGGCGACGGCTTGACGCTGTCCGCCGGAGAGATCCTGAACAGCGACGCGCAGGGATGGCAACTTGATGGACAGGTTCCGTAGGGCGGCATCGGCGCGCTCCTCCATCTCCTTCCGGTCGACGAAGCCGGCCCAGCCGAGCGCACCCGGCCGGGTCAGCTCATGCCCGAGGAACATGTTGTCCACAACCGACAGATCGGGCGCGAGAGCCAGGTCCTGATAGACGCAGTCGACGCCGAGTTGCTGGGCGTCGCGAACCGAGTGCAGCTCCACCTGCTCATCGCCGATGATCAACTCCCCAGCATCCTTTTGGTAGATGCCTAGGAGGAGCTTCAGGAACGTCGACTTTCCGGCGCCGTTGTCGCCGAACAACGCCACCACTTTGCCCGACGGCACCGTGATGCTGGCGTCGCTCAGAGCCTGCACGTGGCCGAACCTCTTGGCCAAATGACGCCCGGCAATCGCAATCTCCGGCCTCGTTGCTTCGTTGCTCATGTGCTACTCCTTGCGATTAGTGGTTGGGAGATCCGCCGATCGGACCTCCCAACCGGCTGATCATGCGTCGCAGGTCTCCTTGTACATCGCGGCCTGCGCCTCAGGCGAGTCCACGTTGTCCTGGGTGATGATGGTCAGGGGCAGTGGATCGAGCGCCGGGGACAGTGGTGAGACCGCTTCCTTGTCCGGATTGTCGTTGATCGCTTCCAGGAGGACTGCGACATACTTCTCTCCCGCTGCCTGCGCAGGCTTAGCGGCCAGGACCGTGATCACTCCATCCTTGAGCGCTTCCACCTCGGCGGGAACCGCGTCGTACGCCCAGATCTTGACGTCACCAGCCTTTCCCGCCTGCTGCACCGCCGCCGCCGCACCCTGACCCTCGGGGCCGGTCGACGCGATGATGACACTCAGGTCCGGGTGCGCCAGGAGAAGCCCGTTGACAATCTGGGTGGTCTTCGTGACATCGAAGTCGGTGTACTCCGTCGGAAGCACGGTGATGTCGGGACGCTGCTCGGCGGCCGCTTCCTCGAGAGGCTTCCACGTCGCGTCGAGCACGGGGATCCCTGTAATACCTCCCAGTGCGACGATGCTGCCGGGACCCTCGGGCAGGATCTTCATGAACTCGTCGACGAAATTGGAGCCGTCCGTCGCGAGGGGGACGTCGGTGTACTGCGTTGCGGGATCGAGCGGTGTGCTCGTCACGACCGGAATCCCGTCCTGCATCAGCTCTCCGACCTGTGTGGAGAACTGGGTCGCCTGGAAGGGGTTCAGGATCAGGCCGTCGGGTTCGGTCAGTGTCGCCGCGTTGAATGCTTGAGACATTGTGTCGGTCGACGTCGTCGGAGTCGTGTACCACTTCAGCTCGACGCCTGCCTCCTTGGCGGCTGCGTCGGCGCCGCACATCACAGAGATCCAATACGGGTCGGTGGCGTTGGCCATTACACCGGCGAGCTGGATGGCAGAGTCGGACGACCCCTCGGGATTGTCGGCGGTCGCTTGACCGGAGCAGCCGGCCAAGCCGATGAGAGCGATGATCGAACCACTAGGGCGTGTTGATCAAGGGTTTTGGGTTGGTGTTCGGCGAGTCTGGGTCTGTGGTGCGACAGGAGATCTCGGACGAGGTGTGGGTGGTGCTGGAGCCGTTGCTGCCAGCGGTGAGGACGGCGGGCAGGTCGTGGACGGATCATCGTCTGGCGGTTGAGGGCGCGGCGTGGAAGTACCGCACGGGTGCGCCGTGGCGGGATGTGCCGGAGCGGTTCGGGAAGTGGAACTCGGTCTACAAGCGCTTCATGCGCTGGGCCGAGGACGGCACCTGGGAGCGGCTGCTCGCGGAGATGCAGCGGCGGTCCGAGGCGGCCGGGAGGCTGGACTGGGTGGTCTCGATCGACTCGACGATCGCCCGCGTCCACCAGCACGGCGCGACGCTTCCGCGCCACACAGGGGGCTTTGAGGGTGTCAGATGGTGTGTGTAAGGGGTGTCGGCTTCTTACGAAAGGACGACACTGATGACCATGATCGACAGGGAAGCCCGCGAGCAGCGGCG
>NZ_SGXT01000020.1 GCF_004216855.1 Microcella alkaliphila | reverse complement strand
TCGACAACTACCGGCTGCGGATCCTGCTCGCCGCCGGCGGCCACAAGCCCTGGCGAACAGCCCCTACCCCCGCTTCATGACGAAGAGCCCGTTAACGCCGAACAGGACCGGCCTCGCGTTGGGGGGATTGCGAGTCACGGTCCTGGTTCACGCAGGCGCTCGGGTCGCTGCGTGAGGTTCGGGCGAATGATGCGGATTCGGGTATTCCGCCGTATTCGATTTCCGAATGTCACGTTACTCGGCTAGGTGCGCTTCGCAAGGGTAATGACAAGAATTCGCGTACCCCGGCCGGGGTACATTTTGTCCCCTCAAGTGCGGACACTCGTTCGGGGGTCGCGCCACCCCCCCCCCTCCCGGCGCCGCCGGTCGACGGGTACGGTCGAGGGGTGGCGAATGAGACGACGACCTTCACCGGACGCATCGGGCGCATCCCGATTCGACACCTGAGCCCCCAGCAGCCAGAGTTTCGCTGGCCCGCGAAAGCGTTCGTCGGCGAAGTGGTGCCGTTTGCGGCCACGATCTTCCGCGAGGGGCACGACGCCCTCGGCGCCGATCTGCTACTGACCGCACCCGACGGCACCACCACAACGCACCCCCTTGCGATCGGCGCCCCCGGCACTGACCGCTGGCACACCGAGGCTCTCGTCGACGCCGAAGGCGAGTGGCACTGGCAAGTGCGCGCCTACGGCGACGACTGGGCGACGTGGATGCACGCGGCGACCGTCAAAATCGCCGCCGGTGTCGACGTGGAGGTCATGCTGCTGGCCGGAGCCGAGCTGCTCGCGCGCGCCGGGAAGCTCGCGAAGGGCACGCCAGCACAGCGGGTGCTGTCGAGCGCGCGCACGGCGATGCTGAAGACCACCAAGTCGCCGGCCGAGCGGCTGGCCGTGGCGAGCGACCCGCGGGTGGTGCGCGCCGTGACCGACAACCGCCCGATCAGCCTCGAAACCCTCTCGGAAGTCGTGCCGCTGCGCGTCGAGCGCACGCGGGCGGGCGTCGGCGCCTGGTACGAGTTCTTCCCCCGCAGCGAGGGCGCGAAGCAGAAGAAAGACGGCTCGTGGGTGTCCGGCACCTTCCGCACGGCGCAGAAGCGCCTGCCCGCGGTCGCGAAGATGGGCTTCGAGGTGCTGTACCTGCCCCCGATTCACCCGATCGGCACGATCAACCGCAAGGGAGCGAACAACACGCTCACCCCGGGCCCGGGCGACCCCGGTAGCCCCTGGGCCATCGGCTCGGCGGCGGGTGGCCACGACGCCATTCACCCCGACCTCGGCACCGAGGCCGACTTCCGCGCGTTTGTCGCCGCAGTAAAGAAGAACAAACTCGAACTCGCCCTCGACCTCGCCCTGCAGTGCGCGCCCGACCACCCGTGGGTGACCGAGCATCCCGAATGGTTCACGACGCTGCCCGACGGGTCGATCGCCTACGCCGAGAACCCGCCGAAGAAGTACCAAGACATCTACCCGCTGAACTTCGACAACGACCCCGAGGGTCTGAGCCGCGAGATCCTGCGCATCGTCACCTACTGGATCGAGCTCGGTGTGCGCATCTTCCGGGTCGACAACCCGCACACCAAGCCGCTCAGTTTCTGGGAGTGGCTGCTCGCCGAGGTGCGCCGCGACTACCCCGACGTGGTCTTCCTCGCCGAGGCGTTCACCCGCCCGGCGATGATGCAGTCGCTCGCCGCGGTCGGCTTCCACCAGTCGTACACCTACTTCACGTGGCGCAACACGAAGCAGGAGCTCGAGGAGTACCTCACCGAGGTGTCGCAGGTCACGAGCACGCACTTCCGGCCGAACTTCTTCGTCAACACGCCCGACATCCTGACCGAGTACCTGCAGTTCGGCGGGGTTCCGGCGTACAAGATTCGCGCGGCGCTCGCCGCGACGGCGAGCCCCACCTGGGGCGTGTACGCCGGCTACGAGCTGATCGAGAACGTCGCGCGGCCGGGCAGCGAAGAGAACATCGACAACGAGAAGTACGAGTACAAGAACCGCGATTGGGCGGCCGCCGAGGCCGAGGGCAGGTCGATCGCGCCGTTCATAACCCAGTTGAACGCGATCCGGGCGGCGCATCCGGCGCTTCGTCAGTTGCGCAACCTCCGCGTCCACTGGAGCGACGACGAGGCGATCCTCATCTACTCCAAGACGATGGATGCGCGTTTCACCGGCACCGGACGTCCCGACGGTCTCATCATCGTCGCGAACGTCGACCCGCACTCGGTGCGTGAGACGACGGTGAACCTCGACCTCACGGTGCTCGGGCTCGAGCCTGGAGGGCGCTTCGACGTCACCGACCTCATCACCCAGGAGCGGTACACGTGGGGTGCCGACAACTACGTGCGGCTCGACGCGTTCCAGAACCCCGTGCACATCCTCCGCATCGACTACCCGAAGGGCGTCTGATGGCTACGAAGAAGCCGGCACCGCGCATCCCGACCCTGCACCCCGACCACCGGAAGGCGCTCGTTGAGGCGCGGCACCCGCAACCGCATGATGCACTCGGGCAGCGCGCCGTCGACGGCGGCTGGCTCGTGCGCGTGCTGCGGCCGCTGGCGGCGAGCGTCACAATCGAGCGCGCCGACGGAACACGGCACCCTCTCGAGCACGACGCCGACGGCCTCTGGCACGGCCTCCTTCCCGGCGGGCCGGCCGACGGCCAGGCCTACACAGTGCACACCACCTACGACGGCGGGCCCGATTGGCACGCCGACGACCCGTATCGCTTTGTGCCGAGCGTCGGCGAAGTCGACCTGTACCTCTGGGCAGAGGGCCGGCACGAGCAGCTGTGGCAGGTGCTCGGCGCGCACAAGAAGACCCACGAGGGCGTCGAGGGCACCGGGTTCAGCGTCTGGGCCCCGCACGCGCAGGCAGCCCGCGTCGTCGGCGACTTCAACGACTGGAACGGCGCACTGCACGCCATGCGCCGCCTCGACGACAACGGGGTGTGGGAGCTGTTCGTGCCGGGCCTCGGGGCCGGTTCGACCTACAAGTTCGAGCTGCTGGCCCCGTCGGGCGAGTGGGTGAAGCGCGCCGACCCCATGGCCCGCTACACCGAGGTGCCGCCCGCCACCGCGTCGGTCGTCGGCGACAGCACCTACAGCTGGAACGACGGCGACTGGATGGCGGCCCGCGCCGCTCGCGACCCGCACAACGGCCCCATGAGCGTGTACGAGCTGCACCTCGGATCGTGGAAGCCGGGGCTCGGGTACCGCGACATCGCCGACCCGCTGATCGAGTACCTCGAGCACACCGGATTCACGCACGTCGAGTTCCTGCCGCTCGCCGAGCACCCGTATGGCCCGAGCTGGGGCTATCAGGTGACCGGCTACTTCGCCCCCACCTCGCGCTTTGGTCACCCCGACGACCTGCGGTACCTCATCGACCGGCTGCACCAGGCCGGCATCGGCGTGATCATGGACTGGGTGCCCGCCCACTTCCCGAAAGACGAGTGGGCACTCGGCCGATTCGACGGCGTCGCGCTGTACGAGCATCCCGACCCGCGGCGCGGCGAGCACCCCGACTGGGGCACCTACATTTTCGACTTCGGCCGCAGCCAGGTGCGCAACTTCCTCGTCGCGAACGCGCTGTACTGGCTGGAGGAGTTCCACATCGACGGCCTGCGCGTCGACGCCGTGGCGAGCATGCTGTACCTCGACTACTCACGCGCGGAGGGTCAGTGGCTGCCGAACCAGCACGGCGGCCGCGAAAACCTCGAGGCGATCGCGTTCCTCCAGGAGGCGACCGCGACGGCCTACAAACGCCAGCCCGGCATCATCATGATCGCCGAAGAGTCGACCTCGTACCCCGGCGTGAGCCGCCCCACCGATGCGGGCGGTCTCGGCTTCGGCATGAAGTGGAACATGGGCTGGATGCACGACACCCTGTCGTACTTCCAGCGCAACCCCATGTGGCGCTCGCACCACCACGGCGAGATCACCTTCAGCTTCCTGTACGCGTTCAGCGAGAACTTCATGCTGCCGATCAGCCACGACGAGGTCGTGCACGGCAAGGGTTCCCTGCTGCACAAGATGCCCGGCGACCAGTGGCAGAAGCTCGCCAACGTGCGCGCCTACCTGTCGTTCATGTGGGCGCACCCCGGCAAGCAGCTGCTGTTCATGGGTCAAGAGTTCGGCCAGCCGAGCGAGTGGAGCGAAGAGCGCGGCCTCGACTGGTGGATCCTCGACCAGCCCGTGCATCAGGGGCTCCTGAGCCTCGTGCGGCAGCTGAACCGCGTCTACCGCGACTCGCCGTCGCTCTGGCAGCGGGACAACACGCCCGACGGTTTCGAGTGGCTGGAGGGCGGCGACGCGGGCAACAACGTGATTGCGTTCCTGCGCCGCGGTGATGGCGACGAGCCGCCGACGGTGTGCGCGTTCAACTTCAGCGGCAACCCGGTCGGCCCGTACCGCCTGCCGCTGCCGCACGCGGGCCGCTGGCGCGAGGTCGTCAACACCGACGCGACCGACTACGGCGGTTCCGGAGTCGGCAACCTCGGCGCGGTCGAGGGCGACGACACCCCGTGGGGCGGCCACCCCGCCTCGGTCGAGCTGACCCTCCCCCCGCTCGCGGGGCTCTGGCTACAGCCCGAAGGCTAGTAGAGAAGGTTGGTGAGCTGACGCCGCGCGGCGACAACGCGTGGATCGTCGGCGCCGACCAGCTGAAAGTAGTCGAGCATGCGCGTGCGCACGGCCGCCTTGCCGTCGGCATCGAGCCGGGGGAAGACGGTCAGCAGGCGCGCGAACGCGTCCTCCACGTGACCGCCGCTGACATCCAGGTCGGCGATCGCCAACTGCGCGTCCGCGCTGTCGGGATGCTCGGCAGCGGCACTGCGGACCGCCGCCGCGTCCGCGCCCTCCAGCCGCTTCAGGAGCGACACCTGCGCGAGCCCGGCGACGGCGTCGTCATCGCGGGGATTCTGGGCGATCGCCGTCTCGAAGGCGGTGATCGCCGCATCCAGGTCGCCGCGCGCGACGGCGTCGTAGGCCTCCTGGTGGAGCGGCGGCAGAGGCTGCTCCACGGGCTCTGCGTCGGCGCCCTCGGCGCCAGTCTCCGTTGCCCCGCCGATGGTGCCGGTCAGCCCGTTCTGGGAGGCCAGCTCGAGCACCTGCTCGAACACTCCGCGCACCTCGTCCTCGGCGGCCATACCCACGAACAGCGGCACGGGGCGTCCGCCGATGAGAGCCACCACCGCCGGCACCTGGGTGATCTGGAACGCCTGGGCGACCTGCGGCGAGCGGTTGCCGTCGACGGTGATCAGTGCGAGGCGGCCGCCGTAGCTCTCGACGATGGCCGGGAGGAGGGGCTCGATGCCGCCGCCGTAGAACTCGACGATCACCGGCACGGTGCGCGACAGCTCGACGGCGTGGCCGAAGCTCTGGTCGTCGGCCTCCGACACGATGGGTGCCGAGACGGCGGGTGCGGCCGCACCGTCGCCACCGGGTGCCGAACCCGAGGCTCCCGGACCGGCGGGGCTCCCCGGCGCCGAACCGCCGGGTGCGGGCGCGGCTGGGCGGGCTGCAGGCGGCTGCTGCGCCTGCCGCACGAGCGACGACAGGTCAACGGCGCCGCGCAGGCTGGCCGGATTCAACGACGCGTCGGTCACGATACCTCCGAAGCTGAAATGAGTCCCTGGGTGTAGCCGAGCAAGAGAACGGGGGCGTCGCTGCCGAGCGGCGGCACGTAGAACAGCAGCTGCACGCCGTAGCGGGCCACGATGCCGTTCGTGCTTTGCTCGACGCCCGACAGCGCCTGGACGGCACCGCTGGCATTGACGGCAGCGCCATCCTGAATCGGGGTGACCGTCTCGGTTTCGATGATGTACGCCGTGACGAAACCGCCGGTGTCCTCCGTCGCGAGAACGATCGTCTCCCCCTCGCCGAGCGCATTGGAGAACGAGATCTCCGCCGTCTCCGGCAGCGAGGCGGCCCGCTCGGCCTTGGCCGTGGCGCCGATCTGGTCAATAAGTACGTCACTCTCGAGGTCGAACAGAGCAGCCCCTTCGCTCTCCGTTCCCGCGAGCAGGACTTCGGCATAGGCCGGAGCGAGTTCTTGCGGCACGACCGACAACAGCGGGGTGTCGGCCGGAAGTCTCGCGGTGCCGAGACTCGCCGGAGGACTGTTGGGGAACGGGTTCGCTGGCACCACCGTGAGCGCGTAGTGCACCTTGTACTGGCTGCGCGGGTCCTCCTGGATGAGCACCATGGCGAGCGGCGGCAGCGTCTCGTCCTCGGCGTCCTCCACCACGGCGAACACCGTGCGCGGCCAGATGTCGGTCTGCTGCGGCAGGGCGACGCGGACGTTGCCGACCGGGATGGCGGGAAGAGCGCCCAACTCAGAGTCCTGCGCGCGAATGGCATAACTCGCCTGGCGCAGCTCCAGCGCCGGGCCCGCCATGCGCGTCGCGGCGAGGTCAGCGTCGAGGTCGCTGTCGGCCTGCGCGATCCGGTCGCCGATGCGGGCGACGATGCGCTCCAACTGACGCTCGTTGACGGCGATCGGCGGGGTCACCAGCTCCTCGCTCGGTTCACTGGCCGACGGACTGGGGCTCGGCCCGAACGTCATGACACCGTCGGCCGTGCAGGCACCGAGCGTCAGGGCCGTGCCGAGGGCCAAAGCCGGAACGACCATGCCCCGGCCGATCGCGCGGCGACCCTTGGGGCGCGCGATCGCCGCCCGCGGGCGGGTGGGGCGATAACGCGAAGGGCGGGGCACCTTCGGCATGCGGGGCGTCTTGCGGCGCGGGCCGCGCTGGCGGCGCCAGTGGAACAGCCCCCACAAGAGGGCGATGAAGCCGAGCACCATGAAGGCGATGCCGGCGAGGATCAGCCACCCCGAATACGGCGTCGACGAGTCGAGTGGCCAGGTCACCGTGTAGCCCTGCGGGGCCGGCAGCGTGCCGTCAGACACGACGAGAAGCGACACGTCGGCCGGCACGTTCAGCGTGAGACCGAGGTCACCCTCGCCCTCGAACTCCCCGAACCAGAGGTCGCTTCCCAGCGGAGACGGTACCTGCGATTCGGTGCCGCGCACCGCTTGCGCCACGAGCTCGCCCGTCTCCGCGTCGAGCGTGATGAGCGTGTACGGGGCCTGCCCCACCCAGCCGAGCACGTCGACAGTGCGACCGTAGGTCACGGCAACGGCATCGGTCTGCGTCACCACGTCGGCGGCGTCACCCTCGGCAGCCTCGCCCTCAGTCGCCTCGCCCTCGGTGGCCTCGCCCTCGGTCGCGTCGCCGTCCGTCGGGTCCGCGGGAGCAGCATCCGTTTCGGGCGCCTCGACACCGCCAGCGATCGTGATTGTCTGGCTGCCCTCGTAGGCGTTCAAGGCGGCACCGTCGATCACGGTGATCGGCGCCGTCGACGACAGCTGCAACTCGGAGGTCACCGCGTCGGGCGGGGCCAAAACGGTGCGCTGAGCGAGTCCGAGGCCGCCGCTCGCGAGAGCGACGACGAACAGCACGATGGCGACAAGAAATCGCACGGGCTTCTCCTTTCCGGCCGACCCGGCGCGCAGAGTGCTGCGCGGCCCGAGGCCGTGAACACTGCGGCGGGACCGCGAAAACGTGGGGTACCGGCGGTGCGCGTCATCGGGCGGTCGCCCCGGTGGTCGGGGCGGGCCAGCAGAACAAAGACAATCCAGAATAGCGGATGCGCGCCTCGGCGTCCCTGACCGGCCCCCTCGTCACACCATTCACGCGTGTTCTCCAACGACTGTCGGCCCATACGAGGGCGCACGGATCGTTACACTCGGATGGTTGAGCCGCCGACACCGGGAGACGACCACACGTGGCAGCGAATGACGCGACCTTCGGCACCGAGATGCGCGGATACAAGCGTGATGAGGTCGACCGCGCCCTGCAAGAGCTGCGACGCGAGCTCATCCAGTCGAACACCGAGCGCGCCGAATCCGCGAAAGAGCTGAAGCGCCTGCAGGCGGTCATCGAAGATCTGCAGGAAGAACTCGACGAGGTCGGCCGACCCACGTACGCCGGTCTCGGCTCCAAGCTTGAGCAGACTCTTCGTGTCGCCGAAGAGCAGTCGACCCGGCTCATCAGTCAGGCCGACATCGACGCCGATCGCGTTCGAAACGAGGCCCGCGCCGAGGCCGAGACGCTGCACCAGGAGACCACGGCGCGAGTCGAGAAGCTCGTCAACGACGCCACCCATCGTGCCCAAGAGGCGATCGACGCGGCGACCCGCGACGCGCAGGCCCTGCGCGATCAAGCCGAATCGGACGCAGCCACCCTGCGAGCGGAGGCCGAGCGCGAGGCCGCAGCGATTCGCGGCGCCGTCGCCACGGAGGCGGCCGAGACGCGCACGACCGCGAAGCGCGAGGCGGCAGCCCTGCGCGCCGAAGCGGAACGTGAGATCGCCGAGTTGCGGGTCGTGGCCGACCGCGACGCCGCCGAGGCCCGCGAAGCCGCCGCGGCGCTCGCCCGCGACACCGAGCGCCTACGCGCCGAGTTCGAGAGCGAGTCGACCGCGCAGCGCGAGCAGCTCGACGCCGACCTCGCCGCGAAGCGCGCCGAGTACGAGTCCGAGGTTGTCGGCGAGCGGGAACGCGTGCTCGCTGAGCTCGAGGAGCGGCGCACGTCGTGGGAGGCCGAGGAGCAGCGCCGCCGCGCCGCCGTCGACGCGCTCGAGACACGCTCCCGCGCCGCCCTCGACACCGAACTAACGGATGCACGCGCCCGGCTCGAGCAGGAGCTGGCCGCCGCGCGCGCCGACCTCGCCCAGGAGTCTGGGCGCACTCGCGCCGAACTCGCGACCGAAGTCTCGACGACGCGCGCCGACCTCGACCGCCAGGTGGCGGAGACGCGGGCCGACCTGGAACGCGAGCAGAGCGAGGCCCGCGCGAGCCTCGAGCGCGAACTGGCCGAGGCGCGCAGTGCCCTGGCCACCGAACTCGCGGAGGCGCGCGCCGGGCTCGACCGCGAAGCCGCCGACGCCCGCGCCGTGCTGGAGCAGGAACTCGCCCGGGCCCGCGCCGAGCTCGAGCAAGAGCTCAGCCGCGCGCGAACCGAACTCGACCAAGAGCTGGCCGCCGCTCGCGCCGAAGCGAAACGCCAACTCGCCGAAAGCCGCGCCACCGTCGATCGTGAGAACAGCGAGCGGCGTGCTGCGCTCGAGCAGGACATCGCCGCCGCTCGTGCCGACCTTGAGCGCGACGTTACCGCCGCCCGCGCCGACCTCGAACGAGAACTTTCGAGCGCCCGCGCCGAGCTCGACCGCGAGGTCAGCGAGCGCAGGGCCGACACCGATCGATACGTCACCGCGACCCGCGCGCAGGTGGACGCCGACATCGAGGCCGCCCGTGCACGGCTCGCTGACGAGCAGACCACGGGGCGGGAGGCACTCGACCGCGAACTGTCGGCGGCCCGCCTCGACGCCGAGCGCGAACTCGACGCCGAGCGCTCACGTCGCCTGCACGAGCTGGAGACCGAGCGGATCAGCCTCACCGACCAGCTGGCAAAGCTGCGGGCGCAACTCACGCACGAGGCGGAAGAACAGTCGGCACGGCTCGCGCGCGAGGCCGAGCAGGCCCGCGTCGACCTCGACGTGGAGCTATCGGCGCGCCGAGACGACGCCGAGAAGGAATACCTCTCGCGCCAACAGGAGGCTGTGGCGCAGACGAAGAAGTACCTCGACGAGGCCACGGCCGAACTCACGGCGGCGCAGGCCCGCGCCGCAGAGGCGCGGAAACTCGCGGCCGAACTCGATGCGAACGCCGCGCGCGAGGCCGACGAGCGCCGCGCGGCCGCCGACGCCACCGCGCGGGAGGTGCTCGAGAATGCCGAGCGCCGCGCGGCAGCGATGATCGCCGACGCCGAGAAGCGCACGGCCGAACTCGTCGCCGACGCCGAGGAGCGCCTCGCCCGGATCCGCGTCGAGCGTGACGCCGTGGCTGGCTACTTTGAGGGCATGCGCGGAGTACTGTCGCACGCAGAGAAGCTCGCCGGGTCGGACTGAGTCGCGCGGCGCGCGACGAGAGAGTGCGAGGTAGCCGGTGAAGATCCACAGCGCGTTCCGCGTCGGCCTGCTGGGCGGGCTCGGAGTGCTGGTCGCACTGTTCATCGGTGGCGCGTTCGTCTCGCTCGCGACGATCATCACCTACATCGGCGCAGCGATTTTCCTCGCGCTCGGGCTCGACCCGCTCATCACGTGGCTCGAGAAGCGGGGCTGGCCCCGGTGGTCGGCGATCGTCACGGTGCTCACCGGTGTCGTCGCCCTCTTCACGGGACTCGTGTTTGCGCTCGTGCCCGTCATCGTCGAACAAACCGATCGCCTCATCACCCAGATCACGCGGTACCTGCAATCGATCGAGAGTCTCGACGAGTTCTTCGACAACGCGCAGAGCTTCATCCCGGTCGAGATCCTGAACGTCCGACAGTCAGCCGAATCAGCGCTCGCCTTCCTCAGCGATCCGGCGAACCTCGCCGAAATTGGCGGCGGAGTGCTGTCGGCGGGAATCGGCATCGCTGCGGGCCTCTTCGGCGGGCTGATCATCCTGATCTTGACGCTGTTTTTTGCCTCATCCTTGAACTCGATCAAGGCGGCGCTCTATCGACTGGTGCCAGCCTCGAAGCGCGAGGGGTTCATCCGCATCGCCGAGCAGGTGTCGATGGCTGTCGGCCGCTACGTCGTCGGCCAGGTGACGCTCGCGCTGTGCAACGGCATCCTGAGTTTCGCGTTCTTGAGCATCATCGGCGCGCAGTATCCGGCGTTATTCGCGTTCGTCGCGTTCCTGTTCTCGCTGGTGCCCCTCGTCGGAACGATTACGGGCTCCACGATCATCGTGCTCACGCAGTGGCTCGTGAACCCCGAGTCGATCTCGACGGTGATCGTCGCCGCGATCTACTACCTCATCTACATGCAGGTCGAGGCATACCTCTTGGCGCCCAACATCATGCGCCGCGCCGTGCGCGTTCCCGGGGTCGTCGTCGTCATCGCCGCCTTGTCGGGAGGCACGCTGCTCGGCGTTCTCGGTGCCCTCATCGCGATTCCGGTCGCCGCGTCCGTGCTGATCATCATCGACCAGGTGATCGTTCCCCGGCAGGAGGCGGCCTAGCTGCCGTTCGTCACGCCGCTTGTCGGCGGCCCGAAGCACTAGGCGGGCCAGCGCGTCGGTAACGGCAGCACGGCGGGGTTCAGCCGCGCCACGATCTCGCTCAGCACGCGGTACGTCTGGTTCTCGCCGACCCAGAGGTGCTTGCCGCCCTCGACCGCGACGAAGTCGAGCTCCGGCACGGACGAGAAGCGCTCACGCGCCTCCGCGGGGCGCAGGTAGTCATCGAGTTCGGGAATCACAGCAACGAGACGCTTCCCGCTGTCGGCCCAGGCGGCGACCTCGTCCTCGCTCGTGCGGTGCAGCGGCGGCGAAAGCAGAATCGCTCCCACAACGTCGTGGGCGAGACCGTGCTTGAGGGCGACCTCGGTACCAAAAGACCAGCCCAGCAGCCACGGGTTCGGCAGCAACCGCGCGGCGGCGAACGCGACGGCGGCCGCGAGGTCGTGCCGCTCGAGGTCGCCGTGGCCGAATTCGCCGTCGGACGTACCTCGGGGCGACGTCACGCCGCGGAAGTTGAATCGCAGCACCGCGAGGTCGGCGAGGGCGGGAAGGCGGGCAGCGGCCTTGCGAATGATGTGCGAGTCCATGAACCCGCCCGCCGTCGGAAGCGGATGCAGGCACACGAGCGTCGCGACCGGGTCGCCGTGTTCGGGCAGGCTCAGTTCGCCGACCAGCGTCAGCCCGTCGGCCGTCGTCAGCTCGATGTTCTCGCGGCGGGCGGGCAGCAGGGTGCTGCCGCGGATTTCGTCACCCTCGGTCGTCGCCTGGTCGTTGTGCATGGGGCCTTTCACGGTTCGATGCGCCAACAGCGCGTGTGCCAGTGTCGACGCTCAAACAGCGCCGCGTCGTCGCCGAGGAAGTGGTCGGTGCGCCAGACCACCACGTGGGCGACGCCCGAGGCAATCGTGCCGCCGCAGCCGGGGCAGGTGTAGACCTTCTCGGCCGATGCGGCGCCCGAGGGCTGCACCATCCAGGTACCCGAGCGCTTCTGCTCGGTGCGCTTCATGCCCGCGGTGATGCGCGCGAGATCCAGCGGCTCGGGGTCTGCCTGTGCCCCGTGCCGCCGCCGTGACCGGTTACTGCGCGGCACGGCGGTGGCCTAGTACCAGCCGACCTGCTGGCTGTGGCCCCAGGCGCCGCAGGGGCTGCCGTAGCGACCCTGGATGTAGTTCAGGCCCCACGTGATCTGGGTGGCCGGGTTCGTCTGCCAGTCGGCGCCGGCCGTCGCCATCTTGTTGCCGGGCAGCGACTGCGGAATTCCGTAGGCGCCCGAATACGGGTTCATGGCGTAGACGTTCCAGCCAGACTCTTTGTTCCACAGCGCGACGAGGCAGTCGAACTCACCGGCACCCCATCCGCGTGCGGCAACCATGTCGGCCGCGATGGCCTGAGCGGTGCCGGGGTCGGGCGTGCCGGCCGGCGGTGCGAAGCCGCTCGCAGCGGCCGGGGCGGGCGCCGGCTCGGGTTCGGGCTCGATGATCTCGTACGACGCCGTTTCGACTCCGTGCTCAACGTCGCCCTCGACCGCGAACTGCTGCACGGGCGCGCGCTCAGCCGGGGCGTAGGTTTCGACGTCGGCCGCGGCACCGGAGGTGGGGTCGATTACCGACACCATGACGAACGAGAGCGTCGCGAGGAAGGAGAAAACCGGGAGGGTCCAGGTGCGGCGCACGTGGCGTTCCGGAGTCGGAACCCGCACCACGACATCCGCACGCGGGGTACGGCGAATACCGCTCGAACCCGCCCAGGAGGACGCGGACGAGCGCGTCACTGTCGCTGAATGTCTCCCCACGAGAGCAAGAGTCTAGCCCACGAGTGCTGATCTGGCAGGGTCGGGGTCAGCGCACGGCGAGCATGACGCGAATAACGGTGTCGAGCACGAGGTCGACCTGACGCTCGTCGTAGCCGCCAAACCCCGGGCGGAAGGCGATCGTGCGCACCGTGTGCACCGGCACCGATTCGCCTCGCTGAAAGTACCCTGACAGTCGATCGCAGAGCGCGTCCACATCACTCGGCCGGTACCCCCGCGTCAGCGGGCTCACACGGCGGAAGCGCTGCCCCTCCGGTCGGGCAAGCCGGTCGACGATCTCCTGGGCGGCCGCACGTACTTCCGCGTAGTAAGCAGCCTCGCCCTGTGCGGCGATGGCCTGCTCGCGCTCACGGGCGGCGAAGGCCTCCTCGAGCCGCTCAAGAGCCTGGTCGACCCGCGTCGCCGCGTATCCGCCGCGTCGCACGACTCGAAATGCCGCCCCGCGAATCGCGTCGCTCGACAGCGAGGTGCTGGCCGGGTCGGCGTACGCGGCTCGGGCCTCGGCGAGGAACGCGTCGACGTGCTCAGCGTCGTACGCCGGCTCGCCGCGACGCGCGAGCGGAAATGTGGTCGTCACGTTCTCATTCTGCCGCGCGCGCCGGCGGGGCCCCACCGCGTCGCTCACGAGCCACCGAAGGCGAGGAACACGAGGTACGCGGCGATAGTCGACGGCAGGATCGAATCAAGGCGATCAAGGAAGCCGCCGTGCCCGGGTAGCCAGGTCGAGATGTCCTTGATGCCGAGGTCGCGCTTCAACAGCGACTCCGTCAGGTCGCCGACCGTCGCGGTGACAATCATCGCGCCGGCGAGGACCAACCCGACCCACCACGCTTCGCCCAGCATGAAGATCGCGAGCAGCACCCCGGCCAGCAGAGCGACCGCGACGGCGCCGGCGAACCCCTCCCAGGTCTTCTTGGGGCTGATTTTGGGGGCCATGGGCGTCTTGCCGAACGACAGCCCGCTCACGTAGGCCCCGATATCGATGCAGATCACGATGATCAGGTAGGCGAGGGTCCACCACTCGCCGCCCTCGGCCGCGGTCATAACCACGGCGAAGCCTCCGAGCAGGGCCACGTAGGCGAGCACGAAGATGCCGGCAGCGAGATCGGTCGACAGCGACACCGCCGGGTCATTCCGCAGCGACGGGCGCAGCTGCTCGACGAGGCGCCACACCGTGACGAACGCCGCCCCCGCGAGGAACGCCCACCAGAGTCCCGCTGCGCCGAAATAATACGCGGGTGCGATGACGCCCACCGACGCGATGACGACAGGGATGCGCGGCACATCACGGCCCGCGAAGCGCAGGGCGCTGGCGAGCTCGTACGAGGTGAAGACGACAAGCGCCGCGCCGAACAGCATGAACAGCTCAGTGACGAAGATCAGGCTGAACAGCAGGGCGAAGCCGAGCACCAAGCCGAAGAAGAGGGCTTTGGGGAGGTTGCGTCCGACGCGCTTCTCGATGCGTGCATCCATTTCGCGGGCGCGCGCTTCGATGTCGTGGATGCGCTCCTCAACCTCGTGAATGCGACCCTCGACTTCGCCGCGGGCCGTGCGCGCCGTACGCCGGATGCGATCCGTCGCCGTCGACGCCTCGTCGTTTCTGCCGTCGGCCATCAGACCTCGAGCAGCTCGGCTTCCTTCTTCTTCAGCGCCTCGTCGGCCGCCTCGACGTGCTTCTTGGTGATCGCCTCGAGCTCTTTCTCGGCGCGTGCGACCTCGTCGTCGCCGACCTCGCTCTTCAGCGCGTCGAGGTCGTCCTTCGCCTTGCGGCGGATGTTGCGGATCGCGACCTTGCAGTCTTCGGCCTTGCCCTTGACGATCTTCACGTATTCCTTGCGCCGGTCTTCGGTGAGCTCGGGCATCGTCACGCGGATGATCTCGCCGTCGTTGTTCGGCGTCGCCCCGAGGTTCGGGAAGTTGACGATCGCCTTCTCGATCTCTTTCAGAGCGCTCTTGTCGTACGGCGTGATGATGAGCACGCGCGCCTCGGGGTTCTGCAGGCTCGCGAGCTGCGCGAGGGGCGTCGGCGTGCCGTAGTACTCGACGAGGATCTTCTGGAATAGCTGCGGGTTCGCGCGGCCCGTGCGGACGGTTGCGAAGTCCTCCTTCGCCACGTCGACGGCCTTGGTCATCTTCTCGGCGGCTTCCGCCAGTACATCCGCGATCACGCGCACCACTCCTCGGTTCAGGTCGCCATCGAGTCTAGTGGGCGGCACCCGTCAGACAGCGAGGAGCGCGACGCCGGCCAGCACGACCACCGCGCCCGCGAGCCGCCTCGCCGGGTGCGGCTCGCGAAACAGCAGCCAGCCGGCGAGCGCGATGAGCACGACGCTGAGCTCGCGGGCGGGGGCCACCACCGAGACGGGCGCAAAGCCGTAGGCGGTGAGGATTGCCAGGTACGACGCGGTCGACAGCACGCCGACGGCGACCGCGACCGGGAGGTGGCGTCGCGCCTCCTCCCGCAGGATGCGCGGGGCGGGTGTCCGGCGCAGCGCGAGTGCCGTGAGCATGAGCGTCTGCAGGGCGAGGCTCGCCCAGAAGTGGCCGAGCGGGCTGAGGCCCGCGCCGGTCACGGCGGCGGCGTCCCAGAGCGTGTAGCCGGCGATGGAGACCCCGACGGCCGATCCGTAGATGACCCCACGACGGAGCCGAGCAGCGGCATCGTGGGCTGCTGCTCCTGCGCCAACCCGCTCGGTGGAGCCACCGGCACCCTGCGCACCCGGGCGCGCCGACGCGGTTCCGATCACGACGACACCGGCCACGACGAGCGCTGCCCCGGTGAGCGTGACAATCACCGGCCGCTCGCCGAGCAGCAAAACGGCCCCCGCCACCGAGAGCAGCGGCCCGGTGCCGCGCGCGAGCGGGTACACGACGCCGACGTCGGCGACGCGATATCCGCGCTGCAGAAGCAGCATGTACGCCGTGTGAAACGCGGCGCTCACAAGAGCCCACCCCAGCCACGAAGCGGGCGGCTGAGTCGCCACCAGCAGCGGTATCGCGAATGGCGCGGCGAGCACCGTCGCCGATCCGGCGACGAGCGCGAAAAACACGGGCCCGGATGCGCCCTGGCGCTTCACGAGGACGTTCCACGCCGCGTGCGCGACCGCCGCGAACAGAATGAGCAGCGCCGCGGTCACGGGCGGCGCGCTCTAGCGCGTGACGCGGGTGCCGAGGGCCTCGCCGCGGATCGCCTTCGCGATGTTGCCGCCGGGTTCCATGCCGAAGACGACCATGGGCATCCCGTTGTCCATGCAAAGGCTGAACGCGGTCGAGTCGACAACCTTGAGGCCGTTCACAAGCGCGTCCTGGTAGGTGATCTCATCGAGCTTGTGAGCGTCGGGGTTCGTGCGCGGGTCATCGCTGTAAACGCCGTCGACGCCATTCTTCGCCACGAGAACCTCATCGGCCTTGATCTCGAGCGCGCGCTGCGCGGCGACCGTGTCGGTCGAGAAGTAGGGAAGGCCAGCACCGGCGCCGAACACCACGACGCGCCCCTTCTCAAGGTGACGCACGGCGCGCAATGGAATGTACGGTTCGGCGACCTGGGTCATCTGGATCGCCGACTGCACGCGAACGTCGGCGCCCGCCTGCTCGAGGAAGTCTTGCAGGGCGAGGGCGTTCATGACGGTGCCGAGCATCCCCATATAGTCGGCGCGACCGCGCTCCATGCCGCGCTGGCTGAGTTCCGCACCGCGGAAGAAGTTGCCGCCACCGACGACGATCGCCACCTCCACGCCGCTCGCCGCGGCCTCGGCGATCTCGCGGGCGATTCCGCTCACGATGTCGGGGTTGACGCCGAGCGCTCCCCCTCCAAACGCTTCACCAGAGAGCTTCAACAGGACGCGGCGGCGGGATGCGGACACAGGGCTCCTTGAGGGATGTCGCGGTGGTCGTACGGATCAGGCTAGCGGTCTGCTCGGCGCAGAAAGAAGGGGTCCGATCCGCAACGAGTTGCGGACCGGACCCCGAAGCGGCACGGCTTAGGCGCCGACCTTGAAGCGGGCGAAGCCGGTCACGGTGAGACCGGCGTCCTTCAGCACCTGCGACACCGAGAGCTTGTTGTCGCGGGCGTAGTCCTGCTCGAGCAGGGCCACCTGCTTGAAGAAGGCGCCGACGCGACCCTCGACGATCTTCGGCAGGGCGGCCTCGGGCTTGCCCTCGTTGCGCGAGATCTCTTCGACGATGCGGCGCTCGTTGTCGACCGTCTCGGCCGGAACGTCGTCGCGGCTCAGGTACTGCGGGTCGGCGAACGAGATGTGCTGCGCGATGCTGCGCGCGGTCTCGGCGTCGTCACCGGTGTAGGCCACGACCACACCGACCTGCGGGGGCAGGTCCTTGTTGGTGCGGTGCAGGTACACGGCGAAGTTGTCGCCCGTGAGGCGAGCGACGCGACGCAGCTCCATCTTCTCGCCAATGATCGCGGCTTCGCCGTCGATCAGTTCGGCGACGGTGCCACCCTCAGCGGGGGCGGCGAGGCCCTCCTCGGCGGTCGAGGCGCCCGCGGCGGCAACCGCGGCGAGGACCTTGTCACCGAGTGCGACGAACTTGTCGCCCTTGGCGACGAAGTCGGTCTCGCAGGCGAGCTCGATCATGGTGACCGCGCCGTCGCCCTCGTGGGCGGCGATGAGGCCCTCGCTCGTCGAGCGGTCGGCGCGCTTGGCGTTGCCCTTCGCGCCCTTCAGACGGAGGATCTCGGTTGCCTTGGCGATGTCGCCGTCGGCCTCCACGAGAGCGTTCTTCGTGTCGACCATGCCGGTCCCGAGCTGTTCGCGCAGGGCCTTGATGTCGGCCAGGCTCACGTTAGCCATGGAATGTGTCTCCTAAAGGGGTCGGTCGTTACTCGGACTCGGGCGCCGCGTCCGAAGCGTCAGCCTCGGTCGTCTTTGCGGCAGCCTTCTTCGCGGGGGCCTTCTTCGCCGGAGCCTTCTTGGCGGGCTTCTCGGCGGGGGCCTCCTCAGCGGCGGGGGCTTCCTCAACGGCAGCCTCTTCGGCGGGGGCTTCCTCAGCAGCCGGGGCTTCCGCAGCAGCGTGTGCCTCCTCGGCGGCGGGCTTCTCGGCCGCGGCGGCCTCGTCAGCCTGGCCGGCCTCGAGCAGCTCGCGCTCCCACTCGGCCATCGGCTCGACGGCCGACACGTTGCCCTCGGCCTCGGGCGCCTGGTGGCGCTGGATGAGGCCCTCGGCGGCGGCGTCGGCGATGATGCGCGTCAGCAGCGCGACCGAGCGGATCGCGTCGTCGTTACCCGGAATCGGGTAGGCGAGCTCGTCGGGGTCGGCGTTCGTGTCAAGGATGCCGATCACGGGGATGCCAAGCTTCTTGGCCTCGTCAACGGCGAGGTGCTCGCGCTTGGGGTCGACAACCCAGATGGCGCTCGGGGTCTTGGTGAGGTTGCGGATACCGCCGAGCGACTTGTGCAGCTTGTCGAGCTCGCGCTTCTTGATCAAGAGCTCCTTCTTGGTGAAGCCCTTGGTCGTGTCGTCGAAGTCGATCTCTTCCAGCTCCTTCATGCGCTGCAGGCGCTTGGAGACGGTCTGGAAGTTGGTGAGGAGGCCACCCAGCCAGCGCTGGTTGACGTAGGGCTGGCCGACGCGGGTCGCCTGCTCGGCAATCGACTCCTGCGCCTGCTTCTTCGTGCCGACGAAGAGGATCGTGCCGCCGTGGGCGACGGTCTGCTTGGCGAAGTCGTAGGCCTTGTCGATGTAGGCGAGCGACTGCTGCAGGTCGATGATGTGGATGCCCGAGCGCTCGGTCAGGATGAAGCGCTTGACTTTCGGGTTCCAGCGGCGGGTCTGGTGCCCGAAGTGCACGCCGCTGTCGAGCAGCTGGCGAATGGTGACGACGGCCATGGCCGTACTCCTTCTGTGTTCTCAGTTGTCGCCCCGAGCCGGTCGGTCGGGGCCCTGGTGCCCGGGCGCTGTCCCCACCCGCACGGGTGTTGCCCGGTTTCCCGGGCGGTGCAGGACTGATGGGGATGTGCGCCGCATTCGGACACGCGAAGTCAGCCGCCGAAGCGACTGCTAGTCATACTCTAGCACCGCGGAGCCCCCTCCCCCACGGGTTGCCGGGTGGTGGCGTTGTCCCCGACCCGCGCCGCGATTACCCCGCCGGGTGCCCTCCCCAGGCAGTGTGGGGCTGTGCGCCGCCGTCCTTTCTCGCCCATGTCGGTCGCGATCCTGCTCGCGATCGCGTTCGGGATGCTCGCGGCGCCGACGAGCGCCGCTCCCGTCATCGACGGGGGCGCCTCCCGCGCGCATCCCGACTGGGCGTGGCCCGTCGACGGCGTGCGCACCGTCGTGCGGCCGTTCGCAGCGCCACCGACGCCGTACGCGGCGGGGCACCGCGGGGTGGACCTCGCAGCCCCGGGCGCGGGCGCTGTCGTGCGGGCGGCGACCCACGGGGTCGTGCACTTCGCCGGCACGGTGGTCGATCGGCCGGTGGTGACCGTGCGCAGCGGCAACCTGCTGGTCACGGTTGAGCCGGTCGAGCCGAGCGTGCAGGTGGGCGACGCCGTTCGCGCCGGCGACGAGATCGGCCTGCTGCAGGCCGGACACTGCGCGGCGACGCCGTGTGTGCACCTGGGCGTGCGCGTCGACGGTGAGTACGTGTCTCCGCTGCTGTACCTCGGCGGCCTGCGGCGAGCCGTCCTCCTTCCGCTCAGCACGCACGGCGAGTAACCGCGCGAGGGGGCGGCGCGGCGGGCAACTATGCGCGCGGGTGGGCAGTGCGGTAGGCGGCGGCGAGCCGCTCGGCGCTCACGTGCGTGTAGATCTGCGTGGTGCCGAGGCTCGCGTGCCCGAGCAGTTCCTGCACCGCGCGAAGGTCGGCCCCGCCGTCGAGCAGGTGGGTCGCGGCTGAGTGCCGGAACGCGTGCGGGCCGGCGGGCCCCGAACCGGGAAGGTCCGCGAGCAGGGAGGCGACGAGCGTGTAGACCGCCCGCGTCGACAGGCGTTTGCCGCGGGCGCCCAGAAAGAGCGCCGCCTCTGCCTGCCCGCCCGACGCGAGCGCGGGGCGCCCGCGGTCGAGGTAGGTGGCCAGCGCGCGCGAGGCGGGGAGGCCGTACGGCACCACACGTTCTTTCGCACCTTTGCCGAGCACCCGCAGTGTGCGCCGCCCGTCGTCGATCGAGTCGAGGTCGAGCCCCACGAGTTCGCTCACGCGCAGCGCGCTCGCGTAGAGCACCTCGACGACGGCGAAATCGCGCAGAGCGTTCGGGTCGCCCGTGGCGGCACGGTCGGCGAGACCGGCGAGCAGTTCGTCGACCTGCGTGCGCGTGAGCACCCGCGGCAGGGAGCGGTCAGGCCGGGGTGCCCGCAGCCGAACACCGGGGTCGGCGGCGGCGCGTCCGGTCCGCGCAAGCCACGCGGTGAAGCCGCGCACGGTCGACGTGCGTCTGGCCAGCGTTGCCGTCGCGAGTCCCGCATCCCGCTGATGCCAGGCCCACTCGCGCAACAGTTCGAGGTCGAGAAGCGCCGGGTCTGCCTCGGCTCCCGACTCCTCGACGAATTCGGCGAGGGTGCGCAGGTCTGCCGCGTAGGCCCGCAGGGTGTGCGGCGAGGCTCCGCGTTCGAGCGCGACCGCGCGGAGGTAGGCGTCGATCGCCTCGCTCAGCTCAGTCGTGGCCGCGTGCACCCCTTCAGGATGCGCGTTCGCCGCCGCCGCCGCCGTCCGGCGCGCCCGCGCCCACCAGCTCCGGTTCGGCGTCGCCGCCGTCGGAAGGGTTCACCACGGTTGTCATCTGCTGCGCGGTGAGGCCGCGGGCCTCCGCGTCCGCGATCGTCACGCGGGGCTTTCGCGGCCAGAAGAACCGGTCGCCCGCGATGAATGCGAAGGCCGGCACGATGACGGTGCGCACGAGCAGCGTGTCGATGAGCACGCCGATGCAGACGATGATGCCGATCTGGGTGAGCGTGATGAGCGGCAGTACTCCGAGCACCGCGAACACGGCGGCGAGGAGGATACCCGCACTCGTGATGACGGCGCCCGTCGCGGCGAGCGCACGGATCATGCCCTCCTTGATTCCGAGCCGCTCAGCCTCCTCCTGCGCCCGCGTCACGAGGAAGATCGAGTAGTCGATGCCGAGCGCGACGAGGAACAGGAAGCTGAACAGCAGCACCGTCGTGTCAATGGCGGGGAAGCCGAAGACGGTCTGGAAGAGGATCCACCCGATGCCAACGGCCGAGAAGTAGCTCGCGACGACGGCTCCGAGGAGCAGCAGCGGGGCGAGCAGGGCGCGCAGCAGGATCACGAGCACAATGAAGACCAGCACGAGGATGAGCGGGATCACGATCGCCTGGTCGCGTTCTTGAGCGTTGGCGGCATCCAGCGCCTGGGCATCGATGCCGCCGACGAGCGCTTGGCCGGTACCGACGTCGTCGAGGGAGGCGCGCATCCGTTCAATGGTGTCGAAGGCGGCAGCACTCTCAGGATCGGCATCGATCGTGACGTCGAGCTGGGTCCACTCGTCGGTCGACTCGCCCACCTCGCCCGAGTCGACGCCGTCGAGCGCAAGCAAAGCGGCGAGGGTTTCCGCGGCCTCATCGCTCGGCACGATCACCGCGGCCGGCGAGGTCGAACCGGCTGAGAACGCATCGGCGAGCACCTCCTGGCCGACGACGGCTTCCGGCTTCTCGATGAAGCGCTCGTTCTGCGATAGGCCGACGTTCGCGCCCACGAGACCCGCCGCAAAGCCGGCGAGGGCGAGGAAGCCCACGGTGGCAACAATGACGGGGCGACGGCTGACCCGGCGGCCGAGGCGCCCCCAGGGGCTCTTCGCGACGAAGTCGGGCGCGCCGTAGCGCGGGACGAAGGGCCAAAACAGGCCTCGACTGAACAACACGAGCGCCGCCGGCAAGACGACGAGCCCGAAGAACATGGCGACGACGATGCCGATCGCGCCAGCGAGACCGAGCGCTCGGTTTCCCGACAGCTCGGCAAACAGGAGGGTCGCGAGCGCGAGCGCGACGGTGCCACCGGAGGCGAGGATGGCGGGCGCCGTACCCCGCACCGCGCGGCGCATAGCCTCGCGGCGGTCCTCGAACAGCCGCAGTTCATCCCGGTAGCGCGCGATCAACAGCAGCGCGTAGTTCGTCGCCGCGCCGAAGACCAGCACCGACAGGATGCCGGTGACGCTCGCGTCGAGTTCAACGCCGACGGCGCCAGCCACCAGGCGTGCGATCGTGCCCGCAACCTGGTCGCCGAGCCCGACGACGGCGAGCGGGACAAGCCACAGCCAGGGGCTGCGGTACGTGAGGATCAACAGCACGGCGACGACGAGTACGGTCGTGCCGAGCAGGGTGACGTTGGCACCCTCGAAGACAGCGGCGAGGTCGACCTCAAAGCCCTCCGCGCCCGTGAGGTAGACGGTGGCGCCGGCGAGGTCGGCGGACGCCGCCGCGCGCAACTCATCCGCGCGCTCGGCACGCTCGCTCACGCTCGTGATCGGGTCGAGCGGCACGACGACGAAGGCGACGGTCGCGTCGTCGCTGACGATCGGCGGGGGCAGGAACTCGACGTCGGCGATCTGCGCCAGCTCGGCGGAGTTGTCGCCGAGAGTGGCGAGCTGCTCGTCGGTGAGGGTGCCGGTCTCGGCGGCGACGACGAGGATCGCGCTTGTTCCGTCCGCGGAGGGGAACTGCTCTTGCAGCTGTTGCACCTGCACCGACTCGGCACTGTCGGGCAAGCCGACGGGCGGCGCGGCGTCGTTTTCTTCCTGCCCTGACAGCGCGATCAGCGCGCCGGCTCCGAGAACGGTGGCGAGCAGAACGAGCCACGAGGTGGCCTTCGAGGTGATGAGGCGGAGGTAGGCGGACACGCGCGGCCTTCCGCGGGCAAGAACGACGGATCGGGTTTAGTTCGATGATCGAACTACTAGATGTTCGAAAACATAGCGCGTAGACTCGAGCGCGTGCAAACGCATTCACCGGATGCTCAGGGTCGCGAATTAGGACGACCCCCTGCGCGCCCGGCGACGCAGTCGCTGCGCGACCTGCTTGACGTCTCCGACGACTTCGCCGCTGCCCTTGCCCACCGGCTGGAGGTCAATCTGACCGATCTCGACGCCATGCAGCACCTGATCATGGCGGGGCCGTTATCGCCGAGCGCGCTTGCGAAGCGGGTCGGGCTGTCGACAGCCGCGATGACAACGGCCATCGATCGCCTCGAAGCGGTCGGTCACGTACGCCGAAGGGCGAACCCGGACGATCGGCGCAGCGTCCTCGTCGAGGCGCGCCCCGAGTCCCGCCAGAGGGCGATGGGGTTGCTCATGCCGATGATCGGCGCGGTCGACGCGGTGCTCGACGACTTCGACGAGCACGACCAGCGGGTGATTACGCGGTATCTCTCTCGCGTCGTCGAGACGTACCGCGGCCACAGTGCTCGTCTCGGCGCCCCTCACGCGCCGGAAGCTGCGGGCCGCTAAGCGTTACACGTCGCTCGCGGCGGCCTCATTCATGTTGAGGTGCGAGCTCTTGCTCGACAGCTGCTCGAGTCGCTGCTCGGGGGTCATGCCTTCGATCATCGGACGGAAGGTCGAGGCGAACCCGGTGACCTCGGGGCCGGGGGTGACGGGAATGGTGGACGAGACGATCGCATGCTCGTACACCGAGATCACGTCGAACGACTGGCCACCGTCGACGCCTGAGAGCAGGCGATCGCGGTCGGCGCCGAGATCGAGGGTGTAGCAGGTGGCGGATGCGACGTGCACCGGGATTTTCCCGAAGGTTCCGTGGGTCGAGTAGTGCAGGTGGCCGCCGAGGATCGCGCGCACGTCGCTTCCCTCCAGGACGGCGGCGAGGGCCGGCTGGTCGTGCAACTCAAGCACCGACATCACTTCGAGCGGCGTGGGGACGGGCGGGTGGTGCACAGCGAGGATGCTGCCGAGCGGTGCCGGCGTCGCGAGTTGTGCGCGCAGCCACTCAAGCTGGCTCTGCTCGAGCTCACCGTGGTGGTACCCGGGAACGGTCGTGTCGAGCGAGATGACCCGCAGGCCACGGAGGTCGTACACGCGGTCTTGGGGGGCGTCGCTCGGCTCGAGGTCGAACAGTAACGAGGAGTAGTGGCCGCGGTCGTCGTGGTTTCCCATGACCCAGATGAGTTCGGCGCCCATGCGCTCGATGACGGGCTCGACGGCGGCACGCAGACGCCGGTACCCGTCAGCCTCGCCGAGGTCGGTGAGGTCGCCGGTGAAGACGAACGCGTCGGGCGCGATTGCGCTGCGTTCGATGCGCTCGAGCGCGGTCTGCAGCCGCTGTTCGACCGGTACTTTGCCGTACAGCTCGCGACCCTCCCCCAGCAGGTGGGTGTCGGAGAGGTGGATGATCGTGCGCAACGGGGGCGGGTACTGGCCGAGCTGGGTCATGCGCGCATGCTACCCCCCTTGGGTGACGGCGTTTCAGGCGTGTGCCCCTGCTGTTTCGGCGATGGTCGTCTCCAGTGACCGCTCTCGCTTTCGACGGCACGGTCGTCGAACTGCAGCAGCCCGAGTGCGGCCTGCACGTCGGCGACGGAGAGCCCGGATGCGCGGGCCAACTCGTCGACGCTCTGCCAGCGGCGCGGCCGCAGCGCGTCGGCGACCCGGGTTGCCGACGACCCGCCGCCGCGCTCGTGGCGTCCGCCGGCCGCTTCCTTCCGTGCTGCACGGTTAGTGCCCGCTCCCCCAATGTCGACCGCGTCGAACCTCAGTCGGGCGTCGTCGGTTCCCTGTTCGAGGCCGCCGAATGCAAGCTCGATGATGTCGCCGATGGACGTGATGCACTGCGCCGCGGCCTCGCGCAGCAAGCGGTGACATCCCGCGCTTGCGGCCGAGGTGATCGGGCCCGGCACGATGCCGAGCGGAATGCCGGCGGTCGCCGCGTGATGCGCGGTGTTCAACGCGCCCGAGCGGTGCCCTGCCTCGACGACCACGACCGCTTCGCTCAGCGCCGCGATTAAGCGGTTGCGCTGCAGGAATCGCCAGCGGGTCGGTGGGGTGCCCGCCGGTGTCTCGCTGACGACGGCGCCGCGCTCGATGATGCGCCGAAGAAGCGCGTCGTGCCCGCTGGGGTAGAGCCGGTCGGCCCCGCCGGCGAGCACGGCGATGGTGTCTCCCTGCCCGGCGAGGGCCGCGCGGTGGGCCGCCCCATCGATGCCGTAGGCGCCACCCGAGACCACGACGATGTCGCGAGAGCAGAGCCCCGCCGCAAGCTCCATGGCGACGTGCTCGCCGTAGCCGGTGGCGGCGCGGGCGCCGACGAGGGCCACGCCGGGCCCACGCAGTAGCTCGGCGTTGCCGCGCACCCACAGCAGGTGGGGACGGTGGGGGCCGAGGATGGCGAGGTCGTCGGGCCAGGCGTCGTCGTCGGGGGCGAGCATCCGGGCGTCCACCCGCGCAGCAATCTCAAGCGCACGCACGACGTCGTCGGCTCGCAACCGTGGTGTCCAGCGGCGCAGCGCAGTCGCTGCGGCTTCGGCGCTGAGGTCACCCCGCGACAGCCGCATAAGTGCGCCGGGGTCGGCGCCGTCAACCAGCGCTCGGGCGGACGGGGCGAGCCCCGCACCATCGGCAAGCGCACCCACCGCCGCGTCGCCGGGTTCAGCAACCACGTGCCAGAGGGCTCGTGCGATCAGGTCGTCGCGCTCATCAGCGCTGCCAACGGGCCGCCCCACCCCCTCCAGCAGTGCGTCGAGTCGGGCGTCGGGAATGCGCCACGCTCCCCCACTCATGCGGGCACCCCCTTGCGCAGGAACAGGGCTCGGCCGACATGCTCGAGACCCGGCGAGGTCGCCCCCTCGAGATCGGCGACGCTCCAGGCGAGGCGTAGCACCCTGTCGTAGCCGCGCATGGTGAGCGCCCCGCGCTCCAGCGCGCGGTCAAGCGGCGCTCGCGCGGCGGACGGCAGCCGCCACTCTCGCGACCGCAGCACCGGACCTGGCACTTGACTATTGAGGTCGACCCCCAGCGACGCCCAGCGCGAGGCTGCGGCACCGCGCGCCGAGCGAACAAGCTCGCGTGCCGCTGCCGTCGTGAGCCCGTCTCGGTCAGGAGCCGTGAGGTGGGCTGCCGAGACGCGACGCACGCCGAACTGCACGTCGATGCGGTCAAGCAGCGGCCCCGACAGCCGCCCCAGGTAGCGGCGGCGCATGATCGGCGTGCAGGTGCACTCGTCGTCGACCGTGCCGGCGTTGCCGCAGGGGCAGGGGTTGGCGGCCAACAGCAGCTGACACTGCGCGGGAAAGCGTGCGACGGTGCGGGCGCGGTGGATCGTGATCCACCCGGTCTCGAGGGGCTGTCGCAGCGCGTCGAGCACGCTCGCCGAGAATTCGGGGGCCTCGTCGAGAAAGAGCACGCCGTGCGCGGCCCGCGAGATGGCGCCCGGCCGCACGATGCCGCTGCCCCCGCCGACGAGCGACGCCATCGTCGCGCTGTGGTGCGGGGCTTGGAAGGGCGGGCGCACGATGAGCGTCGACACCGGCTCGCCGCAGAGCGAGCGCACGGACGACACCTCAATGGCCGCCTCCGTGTCGAGGTCGGGCAGAATCGCCGGCAGGCGCGTGGCGAGCATCGTCTTGCCCGCACCGGGCGGGCCGTGCATCAGCACGTGGTGACCACCGGCTGCGGCCGTGACGAGCGCCTGCACGGCGTCGAGGTGGCCCACCACGTCGGACAACTCGGCCTCGCCCTCGACGGCGGTCTCGGCCGACGGTCGGTGCACGGCGTCGCACGGCACGTCGTCGAGCTCGGCCCCATGGTGAACGAGCACGGCCCGCAGCGACGGCAGCGCCACCACATCGACGCCGGGCACGAGCGACGCCTCATCGGCGTTGCCGCTCGGCACGATGACGCGGCGCGCCCCCGAGCGCTGGGCGGCCAACACCGCGGGCAACACACCGTGCACGGGCCGCAACCGGCCGTCGAGGCCCAGCTCGCCGATGTGCACCGTCTCGGCGATTGCCTCGGCCGGTACCGTACCGCCGCTTGCGAGCGCCGCGACCGCGATGCCGAGGTCGAAGCCCGAGCCGTGTTTCGGTACGGCCGCGGGCGACAGGTTGACGGTGACGCGGCGGTTCGGCAGTTCGACCCCTGAGTTGAGCGCGGCCGAGCGCACGCGGTCTTTTGCCTCGCCGAGAGCGGCATCCGGCAGCCCGATGATGGCGAACGCGGGAAGCCCCGACGAGAGGTCTGCCTCGATCTGCACGAGCGCCCCGTCGACGCCGTTGAGCGCGACGGCGTGGGTGCTGACGACCGGCATCACGCCACCTGCTCGACGTGTTCGACGAGGGTCTGGCCGGGCGCGGTGACGACCGCGATCGCATCCAGCCGGATCGCATGAACCGGTCCGTTCTCAGCGCACCAGGCCGCGGCGAGCCGTCGCAGGCGGGCGAGCTTGTGGGCGGTGATCGACTCCAGCGGATGTCCGTAGCCGGTTCCGCTGCGCGTCTTCACCTCGACGAAGACGACGGTGCAGTCGCGTTCAGCGACGATGTCGAGCTCGCCGGCGCGACAGCGCCAGTTGCGGTCGATGATGCGGTAGCCGGCTGCCTCGAGGTGGTCGGCGGCGATCTGTTCGCCGGTGCGACCGACGATGTCTTTGCGTGCCATGCGCGTAAGGATGGCCGCGCGCACGACGCGAGGTCAGCGGCGGCGCCGCATCCGAGTCCCCGCGGTCACCATCCCTGCCTGGGGAGGAGCGATCGCGCTACTCGTCGAGCGCGAGTTCCTTCGGCAGCTTCAGGTCTTTCTTGCCGAGCTCTTCGACGTTCACGTCTTTGAAGGTCAAGACTTTGACGCTCTTGACGAAACGGTCGGAGCGGTACACGTCCCACACCCACACGTCGGTGAGCGTCAGCTCGAAGTAGAAGTCGCCGGCAACCTCACGCACGACCTGTTCGACCTCGTTCGCGAGGTAGAAGCGCCGCTCGGTCTCAACCACGTATTGGAACTGCGACGCCACGTCGCGGTACTCGCGGTAGAGGGCCAGCTCGACCTCGCGGTCGTAGTCCTCGAATTCCTCGTCGTCCATTGCGGTCAGTCTAGACCTCTGCGACGGACGCGCCACGCGCATCCCCCGTGCCGGCCGGTGCGCGAAGCCAGCTGTGCCGGTGCAGCGGCGACGGGCCGTGTTCAGCGATCGCCGCGAGGTGCGCGGCCGAGCCATAGCCCTTGTTGCCATCCCAGCCGTAGACCGGATGACGGGCATGATCGGCGCGCATGAGCGCATCCCGATGCTCTTTGGCGATGACGGACGCGGCCGCGACTGACGCGCAGTCGCGGTCGGCTTTCGCCCGCGTACGGATGCTCGGCGGGCTCATCAGCGCAGGGCTCAGCCAGTCGTGCACCCCGTCGACGAGCACCTCCGCGGCGGCCACGTCGACGCCGGCGGCGTGCAGGGCGATCAGCGCGCGTCGGCCGGCGAGGCCGAGCGCGCCGATGATTCCCATCTCGTCGACCTCGGCCGGTTCGGCCTCGCCGACCGTGATCGCGAGTGCCCAGTCGTGCGCGAGCGGCACGAGGCTCGCGCGCTTCGTCGGCGACAGCAGCTTCGAATCGCGCAGGCCCGCGGGATGCTCGCCACACGTCGGCAGGATCGCGCACGCGCCGACCGCCACGACTCCGGCGAGCGCCCCGCGGCCGACCTCGTCGATGCCGATGACGACGGGGGCGCCGGTGGCGAACAGGGCCCGCTCGACCTCGAGGGTGGCGTCGGTGGGCACGGTGTTACTCGGCGGGCTCGACGCCGTCGAAGGTGAGGGGGTAGTTGTCGAGCCAGATCCAGCGGTCGAGCGGCCAGCTGATGACGATGGCGCGGCCGACGACGTCGTCGAGTGGCACGAAGCCCTCGGCATCACCGGTGCGGTTGTAGCGCGAGTCGCTCGACTCGTAGCGGTTGTCGCCCATCACCCAGAGCGCGCCATCGGGAACTGTGACCTGGAAGTCGACACCGCTGACGTCGGAGGCGCCCGCGGGAGTGCGCACGTAGGGCTCGTTGATCGGCACCCCGTTGATGAGCAGTTGACCCAGGTCGTTGCAGCAGACCACGCGGTCGCCGCCCACGCCGATGACGCGCTTCACGAGGTGCTCTTCGCTGTCGCTGGCGCTCAGGCCGACGAGCGAGAGCAACCAGTCGCCGGCAGCCTCGACGGGCGTGCGCGGCTGCTCGGGAACGCCGCGCAACCACGACCCCGGGTCGCGGAAGACCACCACGTCGCCGCGGTTCACCGGCACGAGCTCGGGCACGATCTGGTTGACGATGATGCGGTCGTCGATCTCGAGGGTCGGCTGCATCGACGCGGACGGGATGAAGAACGAGCGGATCAAGAACGTCTTGATGAGGAACGAGATGATCAGCGCCGCGGCGATGATGATGACGACGTCGCGCAGGAAGCCGGCTACCTGGCGACCGGCGCTCGGGGCGCTGTCCTCCGTCGGTGTCGCGCTCGGGTCGGCGGCTGCGGCCGATGCGGGCGGCGCGGTCTCGTCGGTCATGTCTCCCTTGGGTCAGTGCCGCATCAGTCTACGGGCCGAGGGGAGGCGGGGAGACGCCGACGGCCCCCGCCGAGAAAAACTCGTGGGGGCCGTCGGGAAGAATGGGTGAGCGCGCAGCTCAGCTCTCGCGCTTCTCCTTGATCTTGGCCTTCTTGCCACGGAGGCCACGCAGGTAGTAGAGCTTCGCGCGACGCACGTCACCGCGGGTGACGACCTCGATGTGGTCGATGACGGGCGAGTGCACGGGGAATGTACGCTCGACGCCGACCTGGAAGCTCACCTTGCGAACGGTGAAGGTCTCGCGGATGCCCTCGTTCGAGCGGCCGATGACGACACCTTGGAACACCTGGATACGCGAGCGGCTGCCCTCGACGATGTTCACGTGCACCTTCACGGTGTCGCCGGGACGGAAGTCGGGGATGTCGCTACGCAGCGAAGCCGCGTCGACGTGGTCGAGGATATGCATGATGATTCGCTCTCTGCGCCGCCACAGGTCGGACGCGGGTTTACGGGATTCGTCGGGGTGTGCCTGGTCCGAAAGATGCTGGTCCCCCCATGGCAGGACTCAGCCGGAGCACAAAGGGAAATGATGCCATACTGAGCCGATTCCAGCCAAACGGCGAGCATCCCCTGCAAGACTGTTCGCGCATCCGTTTCAGCTTTTCCCAACCTCCGGGGGAGGGACCACGCGTGGCCCACGACACTCTTGACACTCCCGCGCTCGCGACCGATCGGGTTGTGATGCGCACCGAGCCCGTGCAGCAGCGCTCTGCCGAGCGCATCGAATTGCTGCTCGACGACGCCGCCCAGCTCATCGATGAGGGCGGCATCGACGGCGTCACCACGAGCGCCGTCGCGAAGCGCTCCGGCTCGTCGGTGGGGGTCGTCTACCGCTACTTCCCCAACATCCAGTCCCTGCTGCGCGCACTCGCCGTGCGCAACATGGAGCGCTACCTCGAGCGGGTCTGGCACGGCGTCGAAAACTCCGGCCCCGAGCCGTGGTCGTCGTTCGACTCGACCCTCAACGCCTTCGTCGACATGACGCGCCACGAGCCGGGCTTTCGTGCTCTGCGCTTCGGCGACGTGATCGACCAGCGCTTCCTGAACCCCGAACTCAGCAACAACCAGATTCTCGCGCGCAAGTTCGCCGATCAGGTCGGCGAGACGTACAACTTCACACCGGATGCGACACTCGTCTTTCACATGGAGGTCGCGGTCGAGATCGCCTCGGGCCTGCTCGCGCGCGCCTTTCAACTCGACCCGCAGGGCGACGAGGCGTTCATCGAGGCCACCCGTCAGCTGTGCGGTGACTACCTGCGCACGAACATCCCGTTGACGGTCGCCCCGTGATCGAACTGCGCACCCCCGACGAGATCGAGCAGATGCGGCCCGCCGGGCGCTTCGTGGCGAGCGTGATCGAGGCCACGTCGCGCGCCGCCGACGTCGGCGTCAACCTGCTCGACCTGGATGCGCTGGCGCACGACATGATTCGCGCCGAAGGCGCCGAGAGCTGCTACATCGACTATCACCCGTCGTTCGGGGGATCGCCGTTCGGCAAGGTCATCTGCACCTCGGTGAATGACGCCGCGCTGCACGGACTACCCCACGACTACGTGCTGCGCGATGGCGACCTGCTGTCGCTCGACTTCGCCGCGGCAGTCGACGGCTGGGTGTGCGACTCGGCCATCAGCGTGATCGTCGGCGAGCCGCGCGAGGGCGACCAGGAACTCATCGACACCGTGGAGCGCGCGCTGGCGGCCGGCATCGAGCAGGCGAGACACGGGCGTCGCATGGGCGACATTTCCGGGGCCATCGGGGACGTCGCCTACGAGGCCGGGTACCCGGTGAACCTCGACTTTGGTGGGCACGGTGTGGGCCGCACGATGCACGGTGAGCCGCATGTACCGAACGACGGCCGTCGCGGCCGGGGGCTGAAGCTCAAGCAGGGTCTCGTGATCGCGATCGAGCCGTGGTTTATTCCCGACACCGACGAGATCTACACCGACGACGATGGCTGGACCCTGCGTAGCCGCACCGGCACGCGCGCCGCGCACGCCGAGCACACCGTCGCGATCACCGCCGACGGCCCCATCGTGCTTACGGCGCGGGACTGACGCCCGATTCGACGACCAGGGCGTACGCGCCGCGCCGCATCTGAAGCGTGGTGCGCGCCATGGTGACGCACGCGGTGACAGCGGCCGCGATCAGCAGCGGCCACAGCAGGAACCCGCCGATGAGCGCGGCCGGGTCGAGCGACGTCAGCACGGTCACGACGACGAGGAGCGCCTGAACGCCGAGCAGAATCTTCTCGCCGCTTGTGAGCACCGGCGGGCGCCGCGCCATCACGATGAGGTGGTTGATGCCGAGCGAGACGGCAAGGCCGGGCAACACGAAGGAGCCGGTGACGACCGCTTGCACCGACGGCAGGAAGGCGTAGGCGCCGAGTGCTTGCACGACCCAGGCCGCAACGCCGGCGACCGCGGCCAGGATGGCGAGCAGCGGCTGCGCCCACAGCCACATACGCTCGCCGCTGGTCACTGCTCACCCAGCAGGTCGGGGCGGATGCGCGCAGTGCGATCGAGCTGCTGCTCACGCCTCCAGGCTGTGATCGCCGCGTGGTTGCCGCTCAACAGTATCGGCGGAACCTCGTGACCGCGCCAGCTGGCGGGCTTCGTGTAGCTCGGGTACTCGAGCAGGCCGTCTTCGTGACTCTCTTCGTCAAGGCTCTGCGGGTTACCGACGACGCCGGGGACCAGGCGACCGACGGCTTCGATCATCGCCATCGCTGCCACCTCCCCGCCGTTCAGCACGTAGTCGCCGAGGCTGAGCTCGCGCACCTCGATGCGCTCAGAGTAGTGGTCGATGACCCGCTGGTCGATGCCCTCGTAGCGGCCGCAGGCGAAGACGAGGTGGGGCTTGCCCGCGAGCTCGCGGGCGGCCAACTGGGTGAAGCGGTGACCGGCGGGGCTCGGAACGATCAGCGTCGTCTGGTCGGTGATGAGTGCATCCAGGGCCTCGCCCCACGGCTCGGGGCGCATGACCATGCCGGCGCCGCCGCCGTACGGTGTGTCGTCGACGGTGCGGTGCCTGTCGTGGGTGTGGGCGCGCAGGTCGTGCACCCCGATCTCGATGACGCCGGCGGCGCGCGCCTTGCCGAGCAGCGACACGTCGAGCACGCCGAAGAAATCGGGGAAGATCGTGACGACGTCGACCCGCACGGCTACTGCTCGCTGGGTGGGGTTGTCGGTGTGTGTGCGGCGGTGTCGGCCGCCCCGCCAGGCGCGGGCTCGTCGAGGTCGTCGAACAGCCCGTCGGGCGGTGTCACGACGAGGGTTCCGGCCTCGATGTCGACGCTCGGCACGATGGCCGAGACGAAGGGCACGAGAACGTCGCGCTCAGCCGTACGCACGACGAGCAGGTCTTGCGCGGGGAAGTGCTCGACGCGAATGACCTCGCCGACGTCGTCGCCGTCACGCAGCACGCGTAGGCCGACGAGCTGGAAGTCGTACCAGGCGTCGTCTTCGGGCTGCTCGTCGGTCGGCTGCTCGATCCAGAGGATGGCCTTGGCGAGCGACTCGGCGGCCGTGCGGTCAGCGACCCCCTCGAAAAAACCGACGGGCTGGCCGTTGTACCAGCGCAGCTCGCTGAGGGTCAGGTTCTTCCCGTGCCAGGGCGACGTGGTCGGAACCTGCAGAGAGAAGCGTGCCCCGGGCGTGAAACGCCGCTCGGGGTCATCGGTGAACAACTCGAGCTTGAGGGCGCCCTTCAGCCCGTGGGCCTTCGTGAGTCGCCCGACCCGAAGCCTCGTTGCGGGCGAGCCGGGTGGGTCAGCTTTGGCTGGGCCCACGATCACGCGTCGGTGTCGACAACGTCGACGCGAACGCGGCGACCATCGGCGAGCGACGAGATGACCTGGCGCAGGGCCTTGGCGGTGCGGCCGCCGCGGCCGATGACGCGGCCGAGGTCCTCGGGGTGCACGCGCACCTCGAGGACCTCGCCGCGGCCGGAGTTCTGCGACGCGACGACGACGTCGTCGGGGTGATCGACGATCCCCTTGACGAGATGCTCCAGCGTGTCAGCAAGCACGACGATTAGGCCTTGTCAGCCTCGGCGTCGGCGGCAGCCTTGTCAGCGGCGGGAGCCTCCTCGACGGCGGCCTCCTCGGCAGCCGCGGGTGCCTCGTCGGCGGCCGGGGCCTCCTCAGCCTTCTTCTCGGCCTTGGGCTTCAGAACCGGCTTCTTCGTCGAGTCGACGACGAACTCGGGCTTCGGCTCGGCGGTCTTGACGGTGCTCTTCGCACCCTTCTCGCCCTTGAAGGTGCCCCAGTCGCCCGTGAGCTTGAGGATGGCGAGGACCTGCGGGGTCGGCTGCGCGCCGACGCTCAGCCAGTACTGGGCCCGCTCCGACTGCACCTCGATGAACGAGGGCTCTTCGGTGGGGTGGTACTTGCCGATCTCTTCGATGACACGGCCGTCGCGCTTGGTGCGCGAGTCGGCGACGACGATGCGGTAGTACGGTGCACGGATCTTGCCCATGCGCTTGAGGCGAATTTTGACAGCCACGTTTCTCCGGAAAGTGTTGATGATGGGTGGCTCGCCGCCAATTGTGTGGGGCACACTCGGCGCGAAAGCTCTATAGGGATGCTCGGCGCGCCTGATAGAGGGTCGGGCGCGCGAACACTCGACCGCCTATTCTGGCAGATTTTCGGCCCGCTCGCGGACGGGGGCGGTGCCGGGGGTGCCCGCCACGCGCATCCACGGGGTTCGGTGCTCGAGTTCGGCGGCGACGGCCAGAAGTAGAGCCTCGCCCGCACTGCCGGCCGCGGGACGCGCGACCAGCTGGACGCCGCTCGGAACGGCAGCCTCCGCGTGCCACCCGGCGGGAACGACGGCCGCGGGCCAGCCGAGCAGGTTCCACATCGCGGCGTACGGCGCGTAGCCGATGTTGGCGCGCATGTTGGCGATCCAGCTACGGCGGTGCCAGCCGTCGGCGACGGGACCGGGCTGCGCGAGGGCGGGGGTGAGAACGACGTCAACGTCGGCGGTCGCAGCGAGCATCCGCTCACGCAGTGTCTCGACGGGCGCTGCTCGCAGCCCGCCGAGATGCTCGATCGCGCGACCGGCGCGAATGTGGGCGCGCACGCGCGGCTCGAGCGCGGCGAGGTCGAGCCCGTCGTGCGCGGCATCGGAGGCGGCGCCCGCGAACCAGCGGGCGAGCGCCGGCAACGGGTTCGCGGGGTATGGCAGAGCCAGCTCGACGACCTCGTGGCCGGCGGCGGTGAGCGCTCGCGCGGTGCGCTCGGCGGCGCCACGGAACCCGGCATCAAGCCGCGCGAGCGGGGTCGGCACCGCGAGGGCGAGGCCAATGCGTAGCGGACCGGCTGGTGGCCTGACCGTCGCGAGTTCGGGTCGTCCCGCCATGACCGACAGCATGAGGGCCGCGTCGGCGACGGTCGTCGCCATGGGGCCGTTCTCGCTCATGCCGAACCAGCTGTGCGCACCCATCTCGGCTGGAACGAGCCCGGCACCGGGCTTCAGGCCGACGACGCCGCAATTGGCGGCGGGGATGCGAATCGACCCCATACCGTCGGCGGCGTGCGCGACGGGCACCAGCCCGGCGGCGACCGCGGCGGCCGACCTTCCCGAGGAGCCGCCCGACGTGCGCTCGAGGTTCCACGGGTTGCGGGTCGTGCCGTAGACCGAGTCGGTCGTGCCGAACACGCACAGCTCCGGCACGCGGGTCAAGCCGACGACCACGGCTCCCGCGGCGCGGAGCCGCTCAACCACGGGATGATCGGCCGACTGCGGCTCCGCACTCGTGGCGGCACTGCCCTCGCGCATGGGCTCGCCCGCGACGGGGATGTTGTCCTTGATCGCGAGGGGGACGCCCGCGAGCGGAAGGTGCTCGCCCGCGGCGAGGCGCGCATCCACGATCGCGGCCTCCGCGAGCGCTTTCTCGGCACGAACGAGCTGGAAGGCGCCAATGGCCGCATCGTGCTCGGCGATGCGGCCGAGCGCCGCCGTCACCTCGGCGACCGCTGTGCTGTCGCCGGCGCGCACGGCGGCGGCGATCGCCGAGGCTGTCGGGGCTGCCGAGCGGGGGTCAGTCACGTCACTGTGCCTGTCGTGGTGGGGTGCCGCGTGCCGACGGCCTGCTACCGGCCGAGGAACTTTTGCAGCGCTTCGAGCTCTTCCGCACTGGGGGCCTGGTTGCCAGCCGCCCCTCCCCCGCCGAGGCCGAAGCCGGAACCGGTTGCGGCGCCGCCGGCCGAGCCGCCCTGCGCCTTCGCGGCCTCTTCGGCCGCGCGCTTCGCGGGGTTACCGGAGCGCGAGCCCGCCTTGCCCTTCTTCTTGGCGGCCTTGCGGGCGCTGCGGGCGCCGGGGCCTCCGCCCATACCGAGCGGGCCCATGCCGGGAATCTGGGGCATACCGCCCTTGGCGACCGTCTTCATCATCTTCGCGGCCTGCTCGAAGCGCATCACGAGCTGGTTGACCTCGGTGACGGTCGTGCCCGACCCTTTCGCGATGCGCAGACGCCGTGAGCCGTTCAGCAGCTTCGGCATGCGGCGCTCGGCGGGCGTCATCGAGCGAATGATGGCCTCGGTGCGGGTGAGCTCCGACTCGTCGAAGTTGTCGAGCTGCTCTTTCATGCCGCGGGCGCCGGGAAGCATGCCGAGCATGCCCTTGATCGAGCCCATGTTCTTCAGCTGCTGCATCTGCTCGAGGAAGTCTTCGAGCGTGAAACTGTCGGTGGCGAACTTCTCGGCGGTCTTCCGCGCCTGGTCTTCGTCGAAGGCCTTCTGCGCCTGCTCGATGAGCGTGAGAATGTCACCGAGGTCGAGGATGCGGCTCGCCATGCGGTCGGGGTGGAACGGCTCGAAGTCGTCGAGCCCCTCACCCGTTGAGGCGAACATGATCGGCCGGCCGGTGACGCTCGCGACGCTGAGCGCGGCGCCACCGCGCGCGTCGCCGTCCAGCTTCGACAAGACCACGCCCGTGAAGTCGACGCCCTCCTGGAACGCCTGCGCGGTCGCGACCGCGTCTTGACCGATCATCGCGTCGATGACGAAGAGCACCTCGTCGGGGTCGACGGCCTTGCGGATGCTCGCGGCCTGCTTCATGAGTTCGGCGTCGACACCGAGGCGGCCGGCCGTGTCAACGATGACAACGTCGTGCTGCTTGTCGCGGGCGACCTTCATTGCGTCTTTCGCGACGCGCACGGGGTCTCCGACACCATTGCCCGGCTCGGGGGCGTACACGCTTGCGCCGGCCTGCTCGCCGACGACCTGCAGCTGCTGCACGGCGTTCGGGCGCTGCAGGTCGGCCGCCACGAGCATCGGCGTGTGGCCGTCGTTCTTCAGCCACTTGGCGAGCTTGCCGGCGAGCGTCGTCTTGCCGGCACCCTGGAGCCCGGCGAGCATGATGACGGTGGGGCCCGACTTCGCGAACTGCAGGCGGCGCTGCTCGCCACCGAGGATCGTGACGAGCTCGTCGTTCACGATCTTCACGACCTGCTGGGCCGGGTTCAGCGCCTTGTTGACCTCGTCGCCGAGGGCGCGCTCGCGCACGCGGCCGGTGAAGTCTTTCACCACGGGAAGCGCGACGTCGGCGTCGAGCAGGGCGCGACGAATCTCGCGGACGGTGCCGTCAACGTCGGCGGGGCTCAGCTTGCCTTTCGTGCGCAGCGCGCTGAAGGTCTGAGTGAGCCGGTCGGAGAGGGTGCCGAAAGTCGCCATGATGGCCCCCATTCTAGGTGGGGCGTCAGGGCACGAGGCTCTGTGCGAAGACGTGGGGGGTGAAGCCCGTCAGGTCGCCAATCCCTTCGCCCTGTCCGATCAGTTTGATCGGGATGCCCGTCTGCTGCTGCACGCGCAAGACGAAGCCGCCCTTAGCACTGCCGTCAAGCTTCGTGATGACAAGGCCCGTGACGCCGGCGTGCTCGATGAATGCCTGGGCCTGCGCGACGCCGTTTTGGCCCGTGGTGCCGTCCAGCACGAGCAGCACCTCAGCGATGGGCGCGAGCTTCTCGACGACGCGGCGCACCTTGGCGAGTTCATCCATGAGGCCGGCCTTCGTCTGCAGGCGGCCCGCGGTGTCGATGATCGCGATGTCGGTGCCGTCGGCGATGGCGCGCTCGACCGTTTGGTAGGCGACGCTCGCGGGGTCTTGGCCCTGCTGTTGCGGGCGCACGACGCCGGCACCCGCCCGTTCGGCCCAGGTGGCGAGCTGGTCGACGGCAGCGGCACGGAAGGTGTCGGCCGCCCCCACAACGACGCTGCGCTGATAGCCGGTCAGGAACTTCGCGAACTTGCCGATCGTGGTCGTCTTGCCGACACCGTTCACGCCGACGACGAGCACGACCGCGGGTCGCTCGCTGAGCCGCAGCGTCGGGTCGTGGGCGGCAAGCCGCTCTTCGATCGTCTCGCGCAGTAGCCGTTTGACGTCGGCCGGGTCGGTGATGCGCAGCCGGTCGACTTCGCTGCGCAGGTGGTCGAGGATCTCGTCGGTGAGGTCCGGCCCGAAGTCGGCGCCGATGAGGGCCGCCTCCAGGTCGTCCCACATCTCGTCGTCGACTACCGGGGTTGTGAACAGTCCGCGGAGTGCTCCCCCGAGGCTCCAGCTGCGTTCGGCCATGGAGTCCAGGCTAGTGGCGCGACGCCGGGCGACCGGTGTGCGGCCCCGCGCCGACGGCGCCGCCTACCCGAACCAGAGGGCGAGCTCGCGCGCGGCCGTCTCGGGAGAGTCGGAGCCATGCACGAGGTTCTGCTGAACCTTCAGCCCCCAGTCGCGGCCGAGGTCGCCGCGGATCGTGCCGGGCGCGGCGGTCGTCGGGTCGGTCGTTCCGGCCAGCGAGCGGAAGCCCTCGATCACGCGATTGCCGGCGACGCGGGCGGCCACGACCGGGCCGGACTCCATGAACTCGATGAGCGGCTCGTAGAACGGCTTGCCCTCGTGCTCGGCGTAGTGCTGGGCGAGCAGGTCACGGTCGGCCTGCACCATCCGCAGGTCGACGAGCTGGTAGCCCTTCGCCTCGATGCGGCGGAGAATTTCGCCGGTGAGGTTGCGGGCGACACCGTCGGGCTTGATGAGGACGAGGGTCTCTTCGATGCTGGTCACGACTTATTTCTCCTGATCGGTGGGGTTCTCGGCAAAATGGCGACGCTTCGCCTCGTCGAGCTGACGGCCGCGCACGAGGCTGTAGATCCAGAAGCCGACGAAGATCGCGGCGGTGACGGCGGCGAGCGGCTCGACAAAGCCCGTGGCGAGCAGCAGCACCTGCAGCGCACCGCTGTACCAGTAGCCCCACGAGTAGCGGGCGAGGCGAATGCCGGTCGCGAGCAGCACGATCAGCACGACGCCGCCGAGGAAGGCGAGCGCGGGCGGGTCGGTCACGCGAACGCCGAACAGCGCGATCGCGCCGAACAGGACGACGAGAATCTCCATGCCCATCGTCGCGGTCATCAGCGACTCGGTGGCCGTCTTGTCGCGCTTTACACGCCGCGGCGAGGAATCTGCAGTCTCGGTCACGAGTCCCCATTCTGCTGGCCGAGGATGGAGAACGCCTGACCGACGAGGGTGACGGACCCGGTCACGAGGACGGCGCCGCTCGGCTCGCAGCTCTCGCGGGCGGCGGCGATCGCCTCATCGAGCGCGGGCGCCACCTGCACGCGGTCGGGCCCGGCGATCTGTGCAACCAGTTCGGCGAGTTCCGCGGCGGGAATCGCCCGTTCGGAGTCGGACTGCGACACGACGAAGCGCTCAACGACCGGGTCGAGGGCGGCGATGATGCCGTGCGCATCCTTGTCGTCGAGCACGCCGACGACGGCGGTCACGGAGGTGAACGCGAACGAACCCATGAGGGCCCGAGCGAGCGCCTCGGCGCCGTGTGGGTTGTGGGCCGCGTCGACGATCACGGTGGGTTCGGTGGCGATGATCTGCAGGCGGCCGGGGCTCGTTACCTGCGCGAGCCCCTCGGCGAGCACCTCGGGGCTGAGCGGCTGCGTCCCGGCGCCGAGGAACGACTCGACGGCGGCAATCGCCACCGCGGCGTTCTGCGTCTGGTGCGGCCCGAACAGAGGAAGGAGGAGCTCGTTGTACGTGCCGGCGCGACCGCGCACGGTCAGGGCCTGACCGCCGACGGCGAGGCGAGCATTCGTGACCTGAAAGTCGACCCCTTCGACGATGACGGTCGCCTCGTCGAGTTCGGCAGCGCGGGTGATCTCATCCATCGCCTCGGTCGTCTGCAGCGCGGTGACGACCTGGGCTGCTGGCTTGATGATGCCCGCCTTCGTGCGGGCGATCTCGGCGACCGTACGGCCGAGGCGGTTCGTGTGGTCGAGCGCGATCGGGGTGAGCACGGCGACGTCACCGTCGGCAACGTTCGTCGAATCCCACTCGCCGCCCATGCCGACCTCGACGACGGCGACGTCGACGGGCGCATCGGCGAAGCAGGCGAAGGCGAGCACCGTGAGTGCCTCGAAGTAGCTGAGCGCCTGCTCGCCGTTGGCGGTCAACTCGGCGTCGACCATGAGCAGGTAGGGCTGAATGTCGTCCCAATTGTCGGCGAGCGCCCGGTCGCTGATGGGTTCGCCATCGATGACGATGCGCTCGGTGACGCGCACGAGGTGCGGGCTCGTCATGAGCCCCGTGCGCAGGCCGTGGGCGCGCAGGATACTCTCGGCGATGCGACTCGTCGACGTCTTGCCGTTCGTTCCGGTGACGTGGATGATGCCGTAGCTGCGTTGCGGGTCGCCCAGCAGTTCGACGGCGCGCCGGGTCGGCTCGAGCCTCGGCTGCGGGGCGTGCTCACCGATGCGCTCGAGCAGTTCGGCATACACCCGATCGGCGTCGGCGCGGTCGGCGTCGTGCTGGTCGTCGCTCATGCGTTCATCCTTTCAGGCTCTCCCGTGCTCACGCGGGCCGGATGCTCAGGCGTCGGGGGCGCGCGTGACAGCGACGCGGATGCGCCCCGCGCCGACCGGCACCGCGTCGTCGGCGGACCCGAGTTCGACAACCGAGGTTTCGAGCGCCACGGCGAGGGTTTCGCCGGTGACGAGGTCGCGGTGCGCGTCGATCGCCGCCTGCGTCTCGGCCGTGTCTGCCGTCACGGTGAGGTGGATGCGGTCGCTGACCTCCAGGCCGGCGTCCTTACGTGCCTGTTGGATGGCGCGCACCGCATCGCGCGCGAGTCCCTCGGCCTCGAGCTCGGGGGTGAGCGTCGTGTCGAGCAGCGCGAAGCCGCCACCCGGCAGGAACGCGACGGCGGCGTTCTCGTCAGCAAGGTCGAGCTCGAGCGTGTACTCGCCCTCGACGAGCGGCACGCCGCCGACGACGACCGTCTCGCCGTCGACGCTCCAGTCGCCGGCCTTCGCGGCCTGAATCACCTGCTGCACCTGCTTGCCGATGCGGGGGCCGGCGGCGCGGGCGTTGACCGCGAGGCGGCGGGTGATGCCGTGAGCCTCGACGAGCGAGTCGTCGAACTCGACGAGTTCGAGCTGCTTGACGTTCAGCTCGTCGCGCACGATGTCGGCGAACGGCTCGAGCGCGGTCACCTCGGGGGCAACCACGGTGAGGCGTGCGAGCGGCAGGCGCACCCGCAGGCCGCGGGCCTTGCGCAGGGCGAGGCCGGAGCTTGCGAGCTGGCGCACCCGGTCCATGGCCGCGACGAGCGCGTCGTCGGCGGGGAACTCCTCGGCCTCGGGCCAGTCGGTGAGGTGCACGCTGTCGCCGCCGGTGAGGCCGCGCCAGACCTCCTCGCTGACGAGCGGGGCGAACGGGGCGGCGACGCGGGCGAGCGTCTCGAGAACCGTGTGCAGCGTGTCGAACGCGGCACGGTCATCCCCCGCCCAGAAGCGCTCGCGCGAGCGGCGCACGTACCAATTCGTCAGCACGTCAGCGAAGTCGCGGAGGGCGGCCGCCGCCATCGGCGAGTCGAGGTTCTCAAGCTCTGCGGTGACCGTCTCGACGAGCCCGCGGGTCTTCGCGAGCAGGTAACGGTCGAGCACGTTGTCCGAGTCGGTGCGGCGCTGCGCATTGGTGAGACCCGCAGCGTTCGCGTAGAGCCCGTAGAAGTAGTACGTGCTCCACAGCGGCAGCAGGAACTCGCGCACGCCCGCGCGGATGCCCTCCTCGGTGACGACGAGGTTGCCGCCGCGGATGACCGAGCTCGACATAAGGAACCAGCGCATCGCGTCGGCACCGTCGCGGTCGAACACCTCGCCGACATCCGGGTAGTTGCGCAAGCTCTTCGACATCTTCTGCCCGTCGTTGCCGAGCACGATGCCGTGACTGATGACCTTCTTGTATGCCGGGCGATCGAACAGCGCGGTGGCGAGAATGTGCATCGTGTAGAACCAGCCGCGGGTCTGCCCGATGTACTCGACGATGAAGTCCGACGGGTTGTGGCTGTCGAACCAGTCGGCGTTCTCGAACGGATAGTGCACCTGCGCGAATGGCATCGAGCCCGAGTCGAACCACACGTCGAAGACGTCCTCGATGCGGCGCATCGTCGACCTGCCCGTCGGGTCGTCGGGGTTCGGTCGGGTGAGCGAGTCGATGAACGGGCGGTGCAGGTCGACCTCGCCGTCAGCGTTGCGGGGTAGCTCGCCAAAGTCAGCCTCGAGCTCGGCAAGCGAGCCGTACACGTCGATGCGGGGGTGGTTCGGGTCGTCGCTCTTCCACACCGGGATGGGGCTGCCCCAGTACCGGTTGCGACTGATCGACCAATCACGGGCACCCTCGAGCCATTTGCCGAACTGGCCGTGCTTGACGTTGTCGGGAACCCAGGTGATCTGCTCGTTCAACTCGAGCATGCGGTCGCGGATCTCGGTGACGCGCACGAACCAGCTCGACACGGCCTTATAGATGAGCGGGTTCCGGCAGCGCCAGCAGTGCGGGTAGCTGTGCTCGTAGCTGCGCACCTGCAGCAGACGCCCGGCCTCGCGCAGAAGTCGCGTGAGCGTCTTGTTCGCCTCGAAGACCTGCAGGCCGGCGACGTCGCTCACCTGGTCGAGGAACTTGCCGCCGTCGTCGACCGAGATGATGACCGGGATGCCCGCCGCGGCACTGACGTTCTGGTCGTCTTCGCCGTACGCGGGCGCCTGGTGCACGATGCCGGTGCCCTCACCGGTGGCGACGTACTCGGCCACGAGGATCTGCCAGGCGTTCTGCATGCCGAAGGTTTCGACGTCGGCGTAGTAGTCGAACAGACGGTCGTAGTGCACGCCGCCGAGCTCGGCGCCGAGCACCGTGCGGGTGACGGCGGCCTGCGCATCGGCGGCCGACTCGTAGCCGAGGTCCTTCGCGTATGCCGGCAGCGTGTCGGCGGCGAGGAGGTACAGCGACTCGCCCTCGACCGCGTCGTCCGCGCTTGCCGCGCCCCGTGCATCCGCCGCGCCGTTCGGCCCGGCAGGGACGATGGCGTACGTGATCTCTGGGCCGACGGCGAGCGCCGCGTTCGTCGGCAGGGTCCAGGGCGTCGTCGTCCAGGCAAGCGCCTTCACACCCGTCAGCCCGAGCGCCTCGGCCTTCGCGCCGACGAGCGGGAAGGTGACCGTCACCGACTGGTCCTGACGCATCTGGTACACGTCGTCGTCCATGCGCAGCTCGTGGTTCGACAGCGGGGTTTCGTCGCGCCAGCAGTAGGGAAGCACGCGGTAGCCCTCGTAGGCGAGGCCCGTGTCGAAGAGGGTCTTGAAGGCCCAGAGCACGCTCTCCATGAACGTGATGTCGAGCGTCTTGTAGTCGTTGTCGAAGTCGACCCAGCGCGCCTGCCGGGTCACGTAGCTCTGCCACTCGTCGGTGTAGCGCAGCACGCTCTCTCGGGCCTTGGCGTTGAACGCCTCGATGCCCATCTGCTCGATCTCGGCCTTCTCGGTGATGCCGAGCTGCTTCATCGCCTCGAGCTCGGCGGGCAGGCCGTGTGTGTCCCAGCCGAAGCGGCGGTGCACCTGCTTGCCGCGCATCGTCTGGAAGCGCGGGAAGAGGTCTTTCGCGTAGCCCGTCAGCAGGTGGCCGTAGTGCGGCAGGCCGTTCGCGAACGGCGGGCCGTCGTAGAACACCCACTCGTCGCAGCCCTCGCGGTTCGCGATTGAGCGCCGGAACGTGTCGGTCGTCGCCCAGTAGTCGAGCACCTCGCGCTCGAGGTCGGGGAAGCGCGGGGAGGCGACGATGCCGTCGGTCTCGCGGTGCAGCGGGTAGCCCATGGTGTCTCCGGTCAGTGGATGCTGTGCTCACTTACCGCGAGGACGACCGGTCGCGCGCGACCCGCCGCGGTACCACCCCGCTTGCGCGGCCGGCGTAGTGCCGAACGCGCCTCTCTGCTCTGCGGCTGTGACGGGCCTGCCCCGCTCGGGTCTACTGCCCGCCCAAGGGTGGGGTTCTTCCGAGGACTCCCCGGTGATGGCCGGATCGCAGTCTGTGCGCCGATTCTAGCGGTCCCGGGAGCACCCCCGAGTCGGCATGACTCGCCGGGGCGCACCGACCGGGTTGACGTCCCCCAAACGGGGGCCTACTGTAGCCCCTGCGGGAAAACGTTATCCAAACGGAGGATTCAATGAAGAATCGACGCAGGACGCTCTGGGCGTCCGGATGCGCCATCGGTCTCGGGCTCGGCCTCATCGCGCCCACGATCGCGGTGGCCGACACGTCGGCGGCACCGCAGTCAGGCCCCGCCCCCCAGCTCGAGGTGCTCGATCGCGGCCTCGTCGCTGTGACCACGCCGCAGGGCGTCTTCCTCAGCTGGCGCCTCCTCGCCGAGGAAACCACCGGCGCTGGCGAGTCGGGAATGCTTGGCGCCGACTTTATCGTCGAGCGCGACGGAGAGCCCATCGCGACCGTCACCGACAGCACGAACTTCCTCGACGCCGACGGATCGACCGCCGCAACGTACTCGGTGACTCCAGTGCTCGAGGGGCGAGCAGGAGACGCGAGCGCGCCGGTGACACCGAGCGCCAATCCCTACCTGAGCCTGCCGCTGCAACGACCCGCGGGAGGTGTCACGCCGGTGGGTGAGTCGTACGTCTACGACGCCAACGACATGAGCGTTGCCGATGTGACGGGCGACGGCGCCTACGAGTACATCGTGCAGTGGGAGCCGACGAACTCGAAAGATGTCTCGCAACGCGGGTACACGGGTGTGACCTACCTCGACACCTACCTCGCCGACGGCACCCTGTTGTACCGCATAGACCTCGGCGTGAACATTCGTGCCGGAGCGCACTACACGCAGTTCATGGTCTACGACTTCGACGGCGATGGCCGCGCCGAGATCATGATGAAGACGGCACCGGGAACGAAGACGATCCGCGACGGAGCCGAGACCTACATCACCCTGCTCGAGGAGGATGTCGCCGCGGGCTTCGCGAACACGGACGACTACCGTCTGAGCGCTGCCCAGTACGCCGAGCGTCTCGCCGGCGTGTTCGCCGAGTGGCAGTCGCACCCCGAGGTCGTCGCCGGCAACTGGCCAACAACGATTGAAGAGGCGATCGGCATCGAGCCGCGCTACACCTACCCGCTGTCGGCAGAGGACGCGGCGGAGCTCGTCGACTACTTCATTGACGTGTACGCGCCCGCGCGCAGCGGCAACAACCGACTGCGCGAGTTCGACGGGTTCATCCTGGATGGCCCCGAATATCTCACCGTGTTCGACGGCGAGACCGGCGCAGAACTCGAGACGATCCGCTACAACCCGCCGCGCGGTGACGATGGCCTGCTGTGGGGTGACTATGCCTACAGCCGCATCGAGCCCGGCAACCGGGTCGATCGCTTCCTCGCGGGAGTTGCGTACCTGAACGGCGAGACCCCGTCGGCGATCTTCGCCCGGGGCTACTACACACGCACGACCATCGCCGCCTACGACTGGGACGGCGAAAACCTCAGCGAGGTCTGGTTCGTCGACAGCGGACACACGCCCATGTCAAACCCGTTCAACGACGCTCCCCACGGCCGCTTTGGCAGCGACCCGGTCTACGGCAGCCTCAACACGCAAGGCTTCCACTCGCTGAGTGTCGGCGATGTCGACGGCGACGGCAAGCAGGAGATCGTCTACGGTTCGTCGACGATCGACCACGATGGATCGCTGCTCTACAGCTCGAGCGCGATCATTCCGGCCCCGAGTCCGCTCGCCGGCCAGGAGGCGGGCCTCGGCCATGGCGACGCCATGCACCTGACTGACATCGACCCTGACCGCCCCGGCCTCGAGATCTACACGGTTCACGAGGGGGGCGCGGGCGCTCCGTACGGCTACGCGCTGCGCGACGCCGCGACGGGTGAAGTGCTCTGGGGCCGCTACGAGGGACGTGACATCGGGCGCGGCATGATCGGCGACATCCGCCCGGATGTGCCGGGGCTCGAGACCTGGTCGACCCAGCTGCGCGCCGCTGACGGCACGCTGCTGAGCGGTTCGATGCCGGGCACGAACCAGAGCATCCGCTGGGCCGCCGACATGACGACCCAGATCGTCGGAGGCAGCGGCAACGCCAACGTCGTCATTGACGACTATCTGCGCGGTCGCCTGCTGACCGCGACGGGAACTCGATCGAACAACGGCACGAAGGGCAACCCCGGCCTTGTCGCCGACGTGCTCGGCGACTGGCGCGAGGAGCTGTTGGTGCGCGACGCCAACAGCACCGAAATCCGCATCTACGTGAGCACCGAGGTGACGGATCGCAAACTGACGACTCTGATGCACGAGCCGCAGTACCGAGTCGAGGTCGCCCGTCAGAACACGTCGTACAACCAGCCGTCGTACACGAGCTACATGCTGGCCTCCGACATCCGCTGGACAGACGTGCCCGTCTTCACGACGGTCGTCACTCCCGAGGCAGTCGAGATCGTCGACCGGCCGGGAGTCGGCCAGGATCGCTACACGATCCCCGCCGTCGACGGAGTCGTCTATCGAGTGAACGGCGAGATCGTCGCACCGGGCAGCTATCGCCCGGGCAACACGGCGATCACCGTCACGGCCGAGCCCGCCGATCGATGGACGATCTTTGCGGCCGACGCCGAGACCGAGTGGAGCTACGACTTCTTCCCCGGCCAGGGCCGAGGTCGCTAGCAGCCGCACCCACCCCCGGGGCGTCCCAGTTCGTTCCCGCATGGGGCGCCCCGGGTTCGTTCGCGCGGGAATACATCGGCGGTCGTCTACGCTCGTCTACTCGTGACTGATAACGAACGTGGCAAAGCGCCCACCACGTCCCCCTCGGCGAGTACCGCGGCACCCCGCGACCTCGCAGCACCCTCCGACCCCCGCATCGCGCGCCGCGCGCGCTGGGCGTCGCTCGTCGGAACCTCGCTCGAGTCCTACGACTTCTACATCTACGCGTATTTCGCGGCCTTCTTCGTCGGCCCGCTGTTCTTCGACCCGCTCGGCGGGTTCGGCGGAACCCTCGCGGCGTTCCTGTCGATCGCGCTCGCCTTCGTCATCCGCCCGGTGGGCGCGATCATCTTCGGTCACATCGGTGACCGCCTCGGTCGACGCATGACACTGATCGTCACGGTGACCCTCATGGGGGTCGCGACCGGCCTCATCGGCGTGCTGCCGACCTACGAGCAAGCCGGCTGGTTCGGCGCCGCGATCCTCGTCGTGTTGCGCCTCCTGCAGGGCATCTCGCTCGGCGGCGAGTGGGGCGGCGCCGTGCTCATCGCGACCGAACACGAGAGCCGCGCGAAGCGCGCGTTTGCCGCCGCGATGCCGCAGCTCGGCTCGCCGATCGGCTCGATCCTGTCGGCCGGCGCCTTCATCTGGCTGACCCTCGCTCTCACCAACGACGAGATCACCGAGTGGGCGTGGCGCCTGCCGTTCCTCACCGCGATTCCGCTGCTGCTCGTGTCGCTCTACCTGCGCGTCACCGTGACCGAGACCCCCGTCTTCCAGGCCGTCGCGACGACCAACAAGCGGGTGCGCGTGCCGCTCGCCGAGCTGCTGAAGCGCCAGCCCGTGACGATCCTCGTCGCCGTTGGCGTCGCCCTGCTCGGCATCGGCTCGTACTCGCTGATGAACACGTACACGATCAACTACGGCGTGACCCAGCTCGGCTTCGAGTACTACCAACTGCTGATCGCGACCACGATCGGCGGCCTGCTGCAACTCGTCACGATTCCGCTGTTTGGTGCGTGGGCGACCCGCATTGGCTCGGGCCAGGTCATCGCGTGGGGCGCCCTCGGCACCCTGCTTGTCGCGTTCCCCATCTACTTCTTCCTGCAGTTCGCGAACTTCGGCGTGCTGGTGGCGATGATGGTGATCGGCGGAATCCTGCCCACGATGAGCTGGGCGGCCCTCGGCGGCATCTTCACCGAGCTGTTCGACGAGCGCTACCGCTACTCTGCGCTCGGCTTCGCGTACTCGCTGGCCGCCGTCGTGTCGGGCTTCGTACCGGCGCTGACGCTCACGATCGGCGAATTGTCGGGCAACGCCTGGTGGCACCCCGGCGTCGTGCTCGCCGCGATGAGCGCGATCACGCTGGTGAGCGCCCTCATCGCGATCCGGATGCGCGTGGACCGCGACGAGGACGATCCGGCCGCCTCGCGCATCCCTGCCGCGGCCGAAAGCACTCCCTGAGAGTGCGGGGTGGTCGACGCGCGTGCCCGCTCGTCGACCACCCCAAGTCAGCCTTCTACGACGTCTAATCCGCTCCGGCTTCATGGAGTAGCGCCCGCCAGTTTGGCGCTGCCCGGATGTGAGATTCAGTGATGAGGGCGTAGCGCCACGTTCCGAAGCTTCGAGAGTCGTTTACCTCAACGGCCCAGTCTTCGGCTGCACGCTTCTTTGCTGCAACGTCAAGGTCATTGGCCGCGGCGGCGTCAGATTTGGTTTCCACGAGCCAGTGGACCCCCTCATCGTCTATGACGATGAAATCGGGGTAGTACCTGCCCGAGGGCATCCGCGTGATGTACGCACCATCAGGCTGGTACAGACGCAGCCACCACGCGACACCGTCGCTCTGGTCGATGAGCGTGGCGAAGGCAAATTCTGCGGTCTTCGAGTCGAACGACGCGGCAGCCTCGGCCGACTTGGACCACTCGCCGTACCACTGACCCACAACAAACTCGGAGTACCAGGGATGGACGACCGACGGCTGCACGCGGGGCTGCAGTAGCTCGACGGGGTTCCAGCGGAACGCTGGCTGGCGATCGTTGCGGTCATAGGCTGCACGAACAAGGGCCGCGATCGCAGCCGTCGCTTGAGCAGCCCTCTGGAGAGTCCAGTTCTCCACTTCCGCGTCAGTGACTCCTGCGGCTCCGAGAAACTCGTCCGCGATCGACTCCGCGTGAAGCTTCTCCGTAAGCTGTTGCGGCACAAGGCCGAGATCCATGATCCGGCGCACGAGGTCGTGACGCACGGCGGCCGCTGTGACGTAGTTCTGTGTCGCTGTCACGCCTTCGACGGCCTGCGTCGTGACGTTGACTTCGTTCTCGAGGTCGCGCTCGGCCACGATTGCCTGGCCTTGCAGCGAGACCTCGTAGTTGACGCGGTATTGCTGGGCGGCAACGCGCACATCGCCAAGACTGACGCGCTCGAGGCTGAAGGGAATGGGCTGAAGTTCGCGATCGCGACGCGGGAAGACGATCCGCGGGCGTCCCGGTACGGCCGGAAGGTGTTGCCCGAGTACTTCGGCGTCTCGGTTGAGAGCCTCGGCGCTCGCGTCGATCGGCTGCACGATCAGGAGATCGGCTTCACTCAGCCCCCCCAGGTGGTCACCAGGCGTTGCGGCGCCTGAACCATCGGCGATTGCGCCGGGTGTCACACGGATCACACCGTCCGGCATCTCGACCGTGACCGGTGCCGCGGTCGTCGACCCGGCGAGCCCAGCGCCTGTCGGAGCAACGGTCGCGACGCGCTCCAGCAGGGAGTCTTTGCTGCGCAGCAGCTGCGTGTAGCTCTCGTGGGCAACGACGTCGACGTGGTCGACGGCGGCGATTCCGGTGCGTTCACCGAAGGGCAGACGGAGCCCTCGGCCGAGGATCTGCTCGGTGAGGGTCTGGGAGGCGAGAGCGCGATGGCCGACGATCACGCCGATGTTCTTGACATCCCAGCCTTCCTTCAGTTTGTCGACGCTGACGATGGCCCGCACCGGAGATTCCGGCTTCTCAACGTCGGCGAGAGCGGCCAGGGCCGTGTCGCTCGACTGAGAGGTGACGAGCAAGACCTGACCCTCGTCGGGGAGGTGCACGGTCAACTTCTCGGCGACGAGGCTGGCGTCTTCAATGGTCTGGCAGACCACAAAGAGCACGGGCGACACACGTTCGCGACCAGCCTGATCGGCGTAGGCGTGCCACGCCGGCTCGCGCAGGGCGCGCAGGTGCGCAGCGTCGGCTAACTGTGTGTCGATGTCCTTAAGCCCGTCTTGCCGATATACGACAACCGGCACCTTCACGAGGCGGTCAGCGATCGCCTCAGCAAGGCTGTAGCGGTAGATGACCTTGTCGAGGTCGGCGGGGTCGGGAGTGGCCGTCAGGCCGACGAGCGCGCGGGGCGACAGGTCGCGAATCGCGGCGCTGAACGCGGCGGCGCTGCTGCGGTAGACGTGGTGCTCGTCGGCGATGATCACCAGGTCCTTGGCGGCTCGAAGGTGGTGGTAGAGGCTGTCACCGATGAACTCGTCGTCGGCGCGCACCTTGCGGCTGGTGTTCGCGGTCGGCTTGATGAGTTGCTGCACGTTAAACACGAACAGCTTCAGCGTTGCGGCGTCGTGAAGGGCATCGCCGACCTGTCCGCGGGCAAAGTTCTCGGCCGTAATGAGCAGCGGCTCGATGGTTGCGCCGGCCACGTACTTGCGACTGCCCGGGGTGAAGTTGGCGATCGTCTTCTCGTAGATGGTCGTACCGGGCGTGACAAACAGCATATTGCGCACTCCGTTACGGGCCAGGTACTCGATCAGCCCCCCCGCGAGGTAGGTCTTTCCGACGCCAGTGGCGAGGTCGCATACAACCTCCGCACCATCGCCCTCCTCGATCGCCTCCGCGACAGCACCGAGCGCCACCGCGTTGGGCTTGCGGAGATCCATGCACGTGGTGATCTCGTCGACAAGGTATTCGTCGTAGGCGATCCAGGTCATCGCGTCACCGCCGTCGTGCGCGGGAACAGTTCGCGGGGTATGCGGATGACGCGCGAGCCCTTGCATAAGTCTCGGAGGGTGGTCTGTGCGTCGTCGGTCACCGAGGTCGCTGCGACTAGCGCCGTCTGGCCTTCGGCGAGCACCGACGCGATGTCAGTCACGGCCGTCGCGTCGGCGACCCCGTCGATGACGGCGAGCCGCGATCGTCCGCGTGCACCCGAGAAGACCGGATCGTCGATCAGTTGGTAGCCGAGCTGCGCAGCGACCGATCTCGTTAGCGTTTCGGTGCTCACGGATTCAGCGCGGTAAACATCGAGTTCACCTTCAGCCGTGTGTACCTCCCAAGCGCTCGGCGCGATGCGAAGGTCGCGGAAGCCACCGCCTCCCGACCAGCCAGCGGCTTCGGTTATGCCTCCCGGATCTTCGCCCGCGACCACCTTGGTCAAGCGAGGCTTGGTGAAGGTGTCGGCGGTGCTCTCGCTCAACTCGACCGTGACCCAGCGGCGACCCATCTTTTGCGCGACTGCGGCGGTTGTCCCAGACCCCGCGAAGCAGTCCAGGACTACGTCACCCGGGCCCGTACTGATCTTGATCACCCTTTCCAGGAGTTGCTCTGGCTTCGGAGTGTCAAAGGTCGCCACGCCTTGAACGATCTTCTTGACCTGCGCCTTTGCTTGTCGGTTCATTAAGACATCCGACCAAAGTGTCGGCCAAGGCCGAGTTGGAGTCTCGGGGGCGAATTCGCGCGTGTACGGCACCCACTGTTCGCCGCCGCCGCGCTTGGGACGGCGTTTCCAGATGATCTCGTTGGACGCGAGCAACGACGCAACAGAGTCCGCGCTGTATGCCCAGCGCCTCTCAACTCCATCATCGTCAATTGGGAAGACGACTTCACCGTCCGGTGCTTGAATCGGAAACCACATACTGGGTCGCTCAGTGCGAAGGCTCGCTTTCCCGTTCTTGCGAAGCAACCTGTCCCGAAAGCGAACGCCATCGTCTGACACTCCAGGAAATGCATCGAGCACCGCAGGATCTTCCATCGCGGAGGCACGGAACGTCCGCTCACCGGCGCCGTACACGAGGATGAAGTCGTGGTAACTCGCGAGGGGAACGTTGTTCGATGAAGGGCTATCCGCCTTTTGCCACACAAAACTTGCCACGAAGCTCTGCCGCCCAAAGATCTCGTCCATGAGCACCTTGCAGTAGGCCATCTCAGCGTCGTCGAGGTGGACCCAAACGGAGCCCTCCGGTGACAGCAGCTCCTTAATGAGCACAAGGCGCTCGCGCATCATGCCGAGCCACACCGAGTGCTCGAGCGAGTCGTCGTAGTGCTTGAATGCCTGGCCGGTGTTGAACGGCGGGTCGATGTATACGAGCTTGACCTTGCCCCGGTACTCGGCGGCGAGCTCGGGGGTGTGGACGAGCGCGCGGAGAGCATCCAGCGAATCGCCGCGAATCAGAAGGTTGTCGCTCGTGTCGCCCGCGACCTCGCCGACGCGACCGATCTCGTCGAGCAGCCGCACCTCCCGCGCCCGCGGGTCGTCGCGGTCGACCCACTCGTAGCCCGACTCTCCGTGCGACAGCAGGGCACGATCCTTGTTGGCCCAGGTGAGGGTAAGGCGACCAGTCACAAATAGTGTTCCTTCACTGCGAGGGGCGGCTACGCCACCCGGGGGCTCGACCTCACAGTATCGGGCGTCACAGACAGTGCAGACGATCGGAGAGGCCCAATAGAGGCAAGTCAGTTGAAGGTTCTGCCCGCATGCGCGCCGGTACACTGAACGCCGACCTCACACCCAGGCACCCTTACCTTCTGACACGGTGCCGCCCATACGAAGCGAGAACCTCGATGAGCCACGCCGCCCTGCCCGACAAGCCCGCCCTCGAAGGACTCGAAGCGAAGTGGGGTGAGGCCTGGGAGGCTCAGGGCACGTACCGCTTTGATCGCGCCGCCGCCGAGGCCGCTGGCAAGTCGTCCGTCTACGCCGTCGACACTCCCCCGCCGACCGCCTCGGGCTCGCTGCACATCGGGCACGTCTTCAGCTACACCCACATGGACCTCGCCGCCCGCTACCAGCGCATGCGCGGCAAGCACCTGTTCTATCCGATGGGCTGGGACGACAACGGGCTGCCCACCGAGCGCCGGGTGCAGAACTACTACGGCGTGCGCTGCGACCCGTCGCTGCCCTACGACCCCGACTTCACGCCGCCGTTCGAGGGTGGCGACAATAAGTCGTCGAAGGCCGCCGACCAGGTTCCGGTCAGCCGCCGCAACTTCATCGAGCTGTGCGAGAAGCTCACCGTCGAAGACGAGAAGCAGTTTGAAGACCTGTGGCGGGCCCTCGGCCTCAGCGTCGACTGGTCGCTCACCTACCGCACGATCGGCGACGAGGCGCAGCGCGCCGCCCAGCGCGCCTTCCTGCGCAACCTCTCGCGCGGCGAGGCGTACCAGTCCGATGCCCCGACGCTGTGGGACGTGACCTTCCGCACGGCGGTTGCCCAGGCCGAGCTCGAAGACAAAGAGATGCCGGGCGCCTACCACCGGGTCTCGTTCCACACGCCCGACGGCGGCACGATCGAGATCGAGACGACCCGGCCGGAACTAATTGCTGCGTGCGTGGCGCTCGTCGCGCATCCCGATGACGAGCGCTACCAGCCCTACTTCGGCACGACCGTTCGCACCCCGCTTTTCGGCGTCGAGGTTCCGGTCGTCGCGCACCGGCTCGCGCAGCAAGACAAGGGCTCCGGCATCGCCATGGTCTGCACCTTCGGCGACGTGACCGACGTCATCTGGTGGCGCGAGCTCGACCTCGCGACCCGCCCGATTCTCGGCAAGGACGGCCGTATCCTCGCCGACCCGCCTCCCGGCGTCGAGGGCGCCGCGGCTGAGGTGTACGCCGAGATTGCCGGCAAGACCGTGTTCAGCGCGAAGGCGCGCATGGTCGAGCTGCTGACCGAGTCCGGTGACCTGCACGGTGAGCCGCGGGCGATCACGCACCCCGTGAAGTTCTTCGAGAAGGGCGACAAGCCGCTCGAGATCGTCACCACCCGCCAGTGGTACATCACGAACGGCGCCCGCGACGAGGCACTGAACGCGCGCCTCATCGAACGCGGCACGCAGGTCGCCTTCCACCCCGACTTCATGCGCGTGCGCTACGAGAACTGGGTCGGCGGGCTCTCGGGCGACTGGCTGATCTCGCGTCAACGCTTCTTCGGCGTGCCGATTCCCGTCTGGTATCACCTCGACGAGAACGGCGAAATCACGGGCGAGCCGATCGTGCCGACCGAAGACCAGCTGCCGGTCGACCCGTCGTCGATGCCGGCGCCGGGCTTCGACGAGGCCCAGCGCGGTGAGCCGAACGGCTTCGTCGGCGAGGTCGACATCATGGACACCTGGGCCACCTCGAGCCTCACGCCGCAGATCGCCGGTCGCTGGGAAGAAGACCCGGCCCTGTTCGACCTGGTGTTCCCCTACGACCTGCGCAGCCAGGGCCAAGACATCATTCGCACCTGGCTGTTCTCGACCATGCTGCGCGCCGAGCTCGAGCACGGCACGGTGCCGTGGACGAACGCCGGCATCTCGGGCTTCATCGTCGACCCCGACCGCAAGAAGATGTCGAAATCGAAGGGCAACGTCGTCACCCCCGCCGCGATGCTCGAGTCGCACGGCTCGGACGCCGTCCGATACTGGGCGGCCAGCTCGCGCCTCGGCACCGACGCGGCATTCGACCCGCAGAACCCGAAGCAGATGAAGATCGGCCGGCGCCTCGCGATCAAGGTGCTGAACGCGGCGAAGTTCGTCTACTCGTTCCCCGCACCCGCGGCGGCCGAGGCCGGTAGCGCTGCTGTCACCGAACCGCTCGACATCGACATGCTCGCGACTCTGTCGGAGGTCGTCCAGACCGCGACCGCCGCGTACGACGGCTATGACCACGCCCGGGCGCTCGAGGTCACCGAGCAATTCTTCTGGACGTTCTGCGACGACTACCTCGAACTCGTCAAGGAGCGTGCCTACGGCTCGCAGGGCGAGGCTGGTCAGGCGAGCGCCGTCGCGGCCCTCCGCCTCGCGATCGACGTCATGCTGCGCCTCTTCGCCCCCGTGCTGCCGTTCGCGACCGAGGAGGTCTGGAGCTGGACGCACGACGGCAGCGTGCACACCGCCGCGTGGCCGACCGTCGACGAGATCGGTGTCGACGCACAACACGGCGGGCTGCTCGCGCTCGTGTCGCAGGCTCTGATCGGTGTGCGCCGGGCGAAGACCGACGCGAAGGCCTCGCAGAAGACGCCCGTGACTCGGGCCGTGCTCGCCGCCCCCGCGCTGCTGTCGTTCGCCGCGGACGACCTGAAGGCTGTGGGGCGCATCGCCGAGCTGGAGCTGACGGAGGCCGACGAGATCGCGGTCGTGTCGATCGAGCTGGGCGAGCTGCCGACGAGCTGACCGCCGCCTGACATCTGCTGGCGGCGGGACGCGCACCTTTGCCACACTGGTGCGATGGTGCAGGTGCGGCCGATCGACGACGGTGATCACGCGCGGTGGCGCGAACTGTTCACCGCGTACGGCGTCTTCTACGAAACCGACTTCCCGGCGAGCGTTCTCGATGGCGTGTGGGCGTGGATTCGCGACCCCGAGCATCCGATGCTCTGTTTCGTGGCCGAAGACGACGCGGGCATGATCGTCGGGTTCGCCCACGTGCGCGAGCAGCCCGACACGTTCACCGCGGGGCCTGGCTGGTACCTTGACGACCTATTCACCGGCCCGGATGCACGGGGTCAGGGAATCGGAACGGCCCTGATCGCGGCGATCAGCGAGCACGCGGCCCGCCACGGCGGCGTAACCCTGCGCTGGATCACGGCCGTCGACAACGAACGCGCACAACGCGTGTACGACCGGGTGGCGACCCGCACCACCTGGGTCACCTATGAGAAGGAGATCTGAAACGTGCAATTGGGTACACGATGGGCCGTGGGCGACACTCCCCCGCCGCAGTTGACTCCCGAGGTCGTCGCGGCGATTCACCGCGTCGAGGGTGAGCTGCTCGGTTTTGACACGACGCAGTGGCGCTGGACCCTGACGTGGCTCGAGGGCCGGCCGGTCGTGCAGCTGGACGACGGCACGACGATCCGGGTGAGCCCGAGCGGTCAGGTGCACGTCTCGAACGAGGACGACGCGGACGAGCTCGACCGCTAGACAGACTCACACCCCGCCTCACGCGACGGGAGGCCCGGGGCGTATCTCCCGGCCGGCGGCGGATGCTCGGAACACCCGTTCTGCCACCGGTTGCTGCGCCGCGTGATGCGGGGTGCGAGGTGTGACGTGGGGCGGGCTACTGCGCGATCCCGAATCGGAACCCTTCAATAGCCCGTCTGCGGTCAGTCTCTGCCCGTAGCCTGAGCGCTTGCTGTTCGTGCGTTGCACGCGCGCTGGGCATCTTGGCCCAGGCAATCAGCGCGACGCCAGCGGCCAGCGCCAGTCGGCGGATGACGGGTCGCCGGCGAGCGATGCGGGGAACTACGGGGATGCTCATGGTGGTCATGACGCGTCCTCCTCGGTGATCTCGTGCCCATCGAGCACGGGGAAGGCGAAGTACTGAATCTGGACGGGTCGGGAACCGACGACCCGTTGGCCGCGATGCGTCGCCGCGAACTGACTGACCAGATCGAGGATCTGCTCGTTGAGTTCGCTGAGCTGTTCAGCGGTCACGTGAACACTGGCGGAGTGCAGCATGGTGGAGTGCTGCCAGCGCTCGTCGAGCTCGGTCATGCCGCGCTCGACGATGTCGCGCACCCCCGCCTCGCGGTGGTGCAGCCACTCGCGCATGATGACGCGGCTGGCCTGCTTGCCCGCCTCGCTCTGGTCAAGCTCGGGCCCGCCCATCGTGATGGGGCCGGGCGTGCGTTCCCACCAGCGCTCGCGGGCGGTGCCCCGCCCCTCGACCTCGCGCACATAGCCGTGCTTCTCGAGCTGGCGCAGGTGGTAACTGGTCGCCCCGCTCGATTCGCCGAGCCGCTCGCCCAGAGTGCTGGCGGTGTGCGGGCCGTAGGTCGACAACGCCTCGATGATCTGCACGCGCAGCGGATGCGCCAGTGCTTTCAGGCCGTCGAGGTCGGCGACGCGGCCGGCGGTGGTGTCGGTGGAGGTCATGTCACAAAGTTAGCAATGCAAAGCTCTCTTTGCAAGCACGTCTTTGCAACAAGTTTTTTGCAAGTGCTTCTTTGCAGTGGGTGCGCCAGTGTAAAAAGCGGGGCGTGCATCCCGCCAACGGGCACGGAGCCGGGCGGCATACAGTGGGCGAATGACGAATCCGTTCTTCTCGCCCAGCACGCTGCCCTACCAACTGCCTCCCTTCGCCGAGATCCGCGAGGAGCACTATGCCGAGGCGATCGACGCCGGCATGGCCGAGCAGCGCGCCGAGGTCGCCGCGATCACGCAGCAGACGGACGAACCGACGTTCGCGAACACGATGGAGCCGCTCGAGCGCAGTGGCCAGTTGCTCATGCGGGTGCTGCGGGTGTTCTTCAATCAGTCGAGCGCCAACTCCTCTGACGCGACCAACGCTCTGGAAGAGCAGTACGCACCCCTACTGTCGGCACACCAGGACGCGATCACCCTCGATGCCGCCCTCTTCGCGCGCATCGATGCCCTGCACGCGCGACGCGACGAGCTCGACCTGACCGACGAACAGTGCTATCTGATCGAGCGGCGCCACACCGAGATGTCGCTCGCCGGTGCGGGGCTCGACGACACCGCAAAGGCGCGTCTTGGCGAACTCAACGGCCGCTTGTCGACGCTCACGACGAAGTTCGAGAAGAACCTCCTGGCAGACACCAACGACCTCGCCGTCGTGGTCGACGACGTGGCCGAGCTCGACGGACTCACCTCGGGCGAGATCGCCGCCTGCGCGCAGGCCGCCGCCGACCGTGGGCTGGACGGCACGTACCTCGTCTCGCTCGTGCTGCCGACCGGTCACCCCTACCTCGCGTCACTCACGAACCGCGAACTGCGCGAACGCATCATGGCCGCATCACGGGCCCGTGGCGGTCGGGGTGGCGAGCACGACAACCGCGAAGTGCTGCTCGAGATCGTACGACTGCGGGCAGAGCGCGCTCGTCTGCTCGGGTTCGACAACCACGCCGCATTTGTCGCGGCCGATCAGACCGCGAAAACGCCCGAGAACATTGCCGCCATGCTCGAGAAGCTCGCCCCGGCCGCGGCACGAAACGCCCGCGCCGAGCAGCAGAAACTCGAAGCCCTGGCCGGTCACCCGGTCAAGGCGCACGACTGGGCGTACTACAGCGAGAGGGTGCGCGCAGCCGAGTTCGACGTCGACACCGCCGCACTCCGCCCCTACTTCGAAGCGGAGCGCGTTCTGCAGAAGGGCGTGTTCGCCGCCGCCACCCAGGTGTACGGCATCACCTTCACCGAGCGCCCCGACCTCGTCGGCTACACCGACGGCGTGCGGGTGTTCGAGGTGCACTACGAGGACGGCAGCGAACTGGGGCTCTACCTGCTCGATCTGTACACCCGCGACGCGAAGCGCGGCGGCGCGTGGATGAATGAACTCATCGGGCAGAACGAGTTGCTTGACCACCCGACCGTGGTCGTCAACAACCTGAACGTTCCGAAGCCGCCGGCGGGCGAACCAACCCTGCTCACTTTCGACGAGGTGAACACGTTCTTTCACGAATTCGGGCACGCCCTGCACGGACTGTTCGCGCACGTGACCTACCCGCACTTCACGGGCACGAACGTCTATCGCGACTTCGTCGAGTTTCCGAGCCAGGTCAACGAAATGTGGATGCTCTGGCCCGGCCTCGTCGACAACTACGCCCTCCACCACGAAACCGGTGAGCCGATTCCCGCCGAGACGATCGAGAAGATCCGCGCGAGCGAAACGTGGGGCGAGGGTTTCGCGACGAGCGAGTACCTGGCTGCCGCCCTGCTCGACCAGGCGTGGCACCGTCTGAGCCCGGAGGAGGCGAATGCAGTCACCGACGTGGCCGCGTTCGAAGCGGAAGCGCTCGCCCGCGTCGGACTCGGCAACCCGGCCGTGCCGACCCGCTACAGCTCGACGTACTTTGCCCACACCTTCTCGGGCGGCTACGACGCTGGCTACTACAGCTACATCTGGAGCGAGGTGCTCGACGCCGACACGGTCGAGTGGTTCACGGAGAACGGCGGCCTGACGCGCGCGAACGGCGACCGCTTCCGCGAATACGTGCTCGGCATCGGCGGCAAGCGCGACCCGCTCGAGGCGTACCGCGAGTTCCGCGGCCGCGACGCCCGCATCGAGCCGCTGCTCGAACGTCGGGGGCTCGCAGCCTGATTATCAGGGACGTCGCAGGCGCGATCCCTAGCCACCCGTCGATCACGGGCGTAACGTTTCGTCACACACAAAGCATCACGACGATAACGACAACGGAGAGGGTGGACTCCCGATGGATATGCGCATGATGATGGCCGACTCGATGGTCGAGGGCATGGACATGGAGGCGATGCAGAACCTCATGGAGGCTGCCGCCGCCTGCGAGCAGGCGTGCACGATGTGCGTGAGCAGCATGATGGGCATGGAAAGCATGGAGACGTGCAGCGCCCGCTGCATGAACTGCGCCGACATGAGCAACACGATGATGCGCATGATGATGCGTCCGGCCGGCATGGAGATGGACGCCATGATGGCTGCCGTGCAGGCCTGCATGATGGTCGCGAAGGCGTGCTCGGCCGAGTGCTCGATGCACGCCGACATGAACGACCACTGCCGCATGTGCGCGAAGGCGTGCGACGAGCTGGTGGCAGCGTGCGAGGCCATGATGGCCTCGATGCGCCAGATGAGCTAACGGCTCGAGGGTCTTTTACACACCAACCCCGACGCGGAGCACGCTGTGCTTCGCGTCGGCAGCTTTCAGCACGTCGTAGACCGCGTGCAGCGACACCGGGGTACCCGGCAGAAGCTCGCTGGTGAGGTCGGCGTGGTTCCACAGCACGATCGACTGGTCGTCGCACAGGGTGACGACCTCGATCCAGCCGCCCACCGACGCGCCCACCACGATCGCGTCGCGCCACTTGCCCGGCGTCGCCGACGCGACCCTGTCCTGAATCGGCGACACGGCGTGGCCCGCCGCCGCCGACGCGCACATCGCGTCGCAGTCAATCAGCGAGTGCTGACGTTGCGAATGCGAGGTCGAGTCGGCGAACATGCGGCAACGATACGAAGGCGCTGCTCCCGGCGCCAGCGATCGCGTCACACGACGCAATACGCGCCGTTAGGTGCGACGCGCCCTGTCAAAACCAGATGCTGAGGCGTGGAGCGATAGGGCTGCGCAGCACCGCGTCGGCGGCGACAGCGGCGCCCGGCGACTGCTCGGTAATGCGGCCAGCGGCGGCGAAAGTGGACGCGCTCACGCCCCCGAGGTACAGCGAGCCGAGGGCCCGCGCATCGAGTGCGAGATGCGCCGCGCCGGCGGGCGCATCACCGTCGAGCGGCACGCACTCCCCAGCCCCGTCGGCGTCGGTGGTCAGCAGGTAGCGTCCGCCGGCGATGCCGTCGGGGTCGTCGACGTCGAGCACGAGGCTGCCCTCGGCCGCATAGCCGCGTGCGGCGAAGGCGGCCGGCACGTCGAGGATGCGCGCCCACAGGTGATCGGTGACGTCCGTCGTGCGCACGGCACGTGCATCCGCGACCTGCCAGCGCAGCGGTTCGTCGACGCTGCGCAAGTCGACCGTGATCTCGGAGACGAGGTCGAGGTCGAGCAGATAGCGCCACAGCGCGGCGTACGCGTCGGGGGTGGCGGCGATCAGTTCGGTGACCGTCACGCGGTGCTTCGTGAAGTCGCTGCCCTGCTCGGCAACGCGGTAGAGCGCGAACCCCTGCGGCTCGCCGTCGGCGTCGTCGAAGCGCACGGCGCGCAGCGAACCCGCGTCTTTCTTCGAGTCAGCGGTGAGCGCAAACATGCGATCCCACAGGCGCGGCCACCGGTCGATCTCTCCGGGAACTCCGCGACGGGCGCGGCGCTCAATATCGGGCGCCTGCTGGCGCAGGGCGGTGCGCTCGACGAGGTGTACGCGGCCGTCAGGAACGGGACCGGTCCAGGTGGCGCGGCGCTGCTCGATCGCGAGGGATGCGGTGAACGCGGCGGGCGAGAACCCGAAGCGCCCGTAAATGGTCGCCTCCGAGACGGTGAGCACCGCGAACGGGGCACCGTGGGCGCGAGCGGCGGCAAGCTCCGCCTCGAGCAAGCCCCGGGCGATGCCGCGGCGGCGGTGCGTTGGCGCGACCGTCACCGAGCTGATCGCCCACGCTTCGACGTCACGCTCGCCCGGGGTCGTGAGGCGGGTCGGCCACGAGCTGACCGTCGCGACCGGGGTCGCCGGGTCGGCGGCCGAGTCGTCCCACACGGCCGCCAGCCGGCTGTCGCGAAACGGGGTGAAGCGGTCGGCAATCTCGCCGTCATCGGGGTCGTCGCCGTAGAACCCGCGCAGGTCGGCACGCAGCCACGCCGCGCACTGCGCCTCGTCGTCGAGGTCGACGAGGCCGAAGCGCAGGCCGCGCTCGGCGAGAGCGGCAGCCTGATGGGCCGGAACGGGCACGGACTGGAACGGGTGTCGCGGCATGGCGCCAGGCTAGCGGTCGGCGTCGGACCCGGCCGCAGCAAGGCCCCGCCGTAGAACTTCGACGGCGACGACCTCGACCGGAACGCCGGAGGCGCTCGCCCTGGCCCTCAGCGCGCCGCCGATTTCGGCGGGGACGGTGAGCGTCAAGGAGTGCGGATCGTCCGCCGTGGGTGGCACCGACTGCCGGGGTTCGTCGCGCACGAAGATGGCGAGCACCGGCACGACCACGGTGCCGAGCACGTCGAGGATCGCGATCACGCCAAAGACGCGCCAATACAGATCGCCGTCGTCGCCCGGAATGTCGCCCTCGGTCATGATCGGCAGAATCAGCATGATCGCGACGACCCCGATGGCCACGAGGGTGGCGGCGAGGCCGATGCGAATCGGCCGCCGGCGGCGCCCCGCCAGCAGCAGCAGGAGGTTCGCGTGGGCGAAGCTCACGGCGAGCACCCCGGCGACCCCGAACGCCTGCAGCCAGGTGTCGAGGTCGGGCAGGTTCCAGTCGCGCCAGATGAGCACCATGCCGGTCACGAGCGCCGCAAGGCTCGCGAGCAGCCCCGCGCCGGCAACGATACGCATCGAGCGGTCGGCAATCGCGAGGTGGCAGAGCGCCGTGATCGACGCCGCGCCGAACAGCACGGTCGTGAGCAGAATCTTGCCCTGCGTCTCGCCGAAGTCGCCACCCAACAGAGCGACGATTCCGACGACCGCGGCCGCCGAAAACGAGATGATGATGCCGTAGATGGCGCCCTTGCGCGCCGCCGAGACGATGTCGGGGTTCATGACGGTTCGCCCTTCTTCTCCGGCGACGCTGCCGGGCGCGGTGACCTGCGGTGGGTCACGAGCATCACGATAGACCCGGCGACCAGCCCCCAGAAAGCGCTTCCGATTCCGGCGACGACGACGCCCGAGGCGACGACCAGCAGGGTGACCGCGGCGACGACGCGGGTTTCGGGCGGTTCGAAGGCCGCCACGAGTCCCGAGGCGAGGGCGGAAAACAGTGCGAGGCCCGCCACGGCGATGATCAGGATCGGCGGCGCGGCCGTCACGAGCGCCGTCGCCGCGCCAGCCGCAAGCCCCAGCACGATGTAGGTGACGCCGCCCGCGATCGGGGCGATAAAGCGCCTCGAGGGGTCGGGATGCGCATCCGGACCGCCCATCAACGCTGCGGTGATCGCCGCGAGATTGAGCGCGAATCCGCCGAAGGGGGCGGCGAGCACGGTCGCGGCGCCGCTTGAGGCCAGGATGGCGCGGGCGGGCACGTCGCGGTAGCCAAGCGTCGACAGCACGGCGAAGCCGGGCACGTTCTGCCCCGCCATCGTGACGATGAACAGCGGCACGCCGAGGCTGATGATGACAGCGGCGTCGAACGCGGGCGGGGGGAGCGCGAGCACGGGCGCCAGCGGTGCCTCGGCGACGGCGTCAGCACCGGTGATGATGATGCCGACGATCGCGACGACCATGGCCGCTGGCACCGCCCATCGCGCCGCGAATCGCAGCAGCACGAGCCACACAACGATGACGGGAGCGGAGAGCACCGGCTGCTCGATGAGCGCGGTCACCGGCGCGATACAGATCGGCACGAGGATGCCCGCGAGCATGGCGCCCGCGATCGGCATCGGGATGCGCGTCATCGCCCGCCCGAGCGCCGGCCACAGGCCCGTGATCGTCAGCAGAACGCCGCACACGAGGAACGCGCCGATCGCGGCACCGTAGTCGTCGGTGACACCCTGGGCGGCCACCAGCACCGCGGCGCCCGGCGTCGACCAGGCGAACGACAGCGGCAGCCGGAATCGCCAGGACAACAGGCCCGCCAGCAGCGCCTGGGCGATGCACAGGATGAGCAGGCCGCTCGCGGCCTCCGCGGGAGAAGCACCCACGGCGATGAGCCCGGCGATGACGAGTGCGAACGAGCTGGCGAAGCCTGTCAGCGCGCCGATGACCCCGGCGATGATCGGCTGCAGCACGAGGCTGAGCCTAGCCGCGGCGTCGTTCGTAACTCAGGAACCGGCGCGTGTTCAGCGCGCGAGCTGACGATTGGGGGCTCATCGCAATTGAGGGTGTAGCAGTGGCCTGAAGCCGCCGGCTTCGAGCAGTGATCTCGCGATGTAGTTGGTCAGGTTGCGGAAGCCGAGGG
>NZ_SGXT01000019.1 GCF_004216855.1 Microcella alkaliphila | reverse complement strand
TCAGACAGTTAGCGCTTCTGATCCTCGGGGACCTCGACCCCTACCCGCCCGACCTCACCCGGCGAGCCTCACCCCCACCGAAAGTCCGAAGAGCCCCTTAAGACCGGTCGATGAGTGCGCGGACACGGCGTCGGATTCGCCTAAGCAGATCGAACACGCGCACCTGTACGCCCGATCGGTACGACGAAAGTTTGTCAAAGGAAGACTTCGTCGCAGCAAGTTCCCAACCCGCAATCGCGGAACGCATTCGCAACGGCTCGAAGGAAGCAGGTCGGGATTTTGCGAGCGCAATGAGTTCTTCGATGGCACCACCGTTGTTGTATTCGATTACGTCAGGGTGTCCCCACGTCCGAGCACCTGGAACCAGCTCAAAACCGCCTTCCACATCCTCGTTTGCGTAGATTCTTACATCAGATAGCCGGTCAAATATCTGCAAAACGTAGCCTCCGTGCGGCAGCGCCATCCGTTGCGACCAGGATATGAGACGCGCAGGATCCATATCGAGGATGGCCCACTTGCAGCTGAGGCGCGCCATGCGGCCGAAGGTCGACATATCTGGCGAGGGATCCACGATAATCGCCAAGTCAAAAATCCCGTCGATCTTGTCCGATGGGACGACGGTTACCCCGCGAAATCGCAGCGCAGACTTGGCGTAATAATGCGCATCAACGGAAAGAAACAGCTCGACGCGTTCACTGGAAACACATCGCAGAGCATCGAGTAGCGCAGACGCAGTTGGCAGTGATTGAGGATCAACATCCCCTGCTTCAACCACTATCCGGTGGGGCCCCGACCTCGGAGTGATCGCATCAGCGAAGTGCTCAACTGGGTCGACGCCACTCAGCAAGTAGCTCCGGACCGATTCATCGTAATGCGGGTACCGACTTGACAAGATCGCACCATGTTCGCGCCGGAGCACCTCCCGTCGCTTGTTTGTGAAGCTTGCAGCTACACCATGAAAAACCAAAGCTCTATTCGCGATGACTGATTGAAAGCCGTGTTCGTTGATTCGGAGACAGAAATCGTTCTCTTCTCCATATCCAGGCGAAAATACTTCGTCGAAGAGGCCAAATCGTGGGATCAATTCTCGTCGAATCAGGAAACAAAATCCCATAGCAACCGGGGAGACATTGAAACGCGGAATATCTAGCGCAAGGTCTTCAAAGACTTCTTTAGTTCTTTCCTCATGACGCGGGCGTGCGATAACCTGCCGAAACGGCAAGCTTGCTATCGTTGCGTTGTTACTACGAGCACAAACAACCCCGTGACTCGGACTCAAGTGGAGCACCTCGATCATCTCGTCGAGGAAGCCAGGGGTGACAACCGTGTCGCTGTTTAGTAAAAGTACGTCATTTTCCGTCTGGTCTAATTCAAGGACCGCGCGATTGCAGTTGCCGACGAAACCAAGGTTAACCGAGTTCCGTTCGTAGCGGATCGATGGTGTGTCAGAAATTGACTCCCCTACCGCTTGTTCAATCAGCTCCGCCTCAGGGCCATTATCGTTCACCACCAAGACCGAGTGCTTCGACAGGTCAACATGGCGCTTCACTGAGGCTATGCACTTCAGTAAACTCGGGACGTCCCCGTACGCAGGAATCACGATTGTTACCGGACGTTGATTTGCTTGGATAGTGTTCATCAGCTGCGAGGCCCTCCCGGTCGACGCGCGAATTCTCGAGCTTTACGAGCGATCCTCCCGACCACCGGGATTCTTCGCACAACCGCGATCAACCTCGCCCTCGGTCCGCGAAGAGGCACCCGAGATTCGTGGCTGACGCCCCCCTCGCTGTATGCGCCGTGTACGAGGGCAGGCAACTCAAACCATCGGCGCGCGATTTTAGGCAACTTGGGCTTGCCATGTTCGCCGATTGCTAGGGACTCCACCACCTCGATAGCGGCAGAATTCCCCTGTTGACCATCCGTAAACAAGACCGACCGAGCCATTGCAGCTTTGCCGTGTTCGACAATTAAGTCGGGCTTCTCCAGATAGTGTTCAAGGCAGTCAGCCAGTTCTTCGTCCGACTCGGGCGCAAAAAGCATCCCGCTTATGCCGTCGTCAATTAGCTCTGTACTCCCGCCGCGCGCTGCTGCTATCACCGGCTTACCCAGAATCATATATTCAAGTGTAGTTCGCCCAAAGGCCTCATTGGTCGATGCGGTTATGCAAATATCTGCCTCATGTATGAAGCGAAACGGGTTATCATCATGTCCGTGGAACAACACTCGGTCAGCCACTCCGAGTTCACGAGCCAATATTTTCAAGTGATCTTCATATGCAGATTCGTCCGCCGAGCCGACTATGGCAAGTTTCACATCGAGCCCTTTAGAGGCAACACGGGATAATGCTCGTATAGCTGTGTCTTGGCCTTTTCCGCGACTGACTCGACCGACTTGAACCAGTTGTACTGAGCGCGAGTCCTGCCGTCGGGGGCCACTAAGACTTGGGCTCTCGAGGCTCTTATCACGAATGGCCTTGACATCCAGACTTGGATAACACACGTGAATATCTGGTCGTCCAGTGAGGTTATTCACATAGTCTCGTAGTGTATTGGAGTTGACGAAAATGACATCGGAAAAATAGGAAATGTCCTCAAATGTTTCTTTTGGACTAGTCGCAAAAGCGAGTTGGTGGTCGAGATCGCCGTATTCCCTCACAAACCATGCATGAGGAATTCCCAATACTGCGGCCGCGAATGCTCCCCACGGAGCGACGACAGTATTCGTTACCACCAACCTGGGCTTCTGCTTCTCCATTTCGGCAATGATGCGTTTGGTCGCGTTGTAATCGCGAATAGCAAACTCGGATTTGGTGCCTGGCTTCATAGAGTCGGACGGAAGCGCCCATCCGTTAAATCGCAGGGCAAGGAACGGCCATCCGCGTGCCTCCAGTTCTCGAATGAAACTTCCGCGAGGCGCCTTCGTTATGAAAAACGGCTCGAAGTCAGGATTGCTCGCCTGCCAGTCCTCGACAAGCTTGAGGAGTGATCGTTCGGCTCCGCCCATGCTGACCGGCGCGACGCTGTGGTTCACGAAAAATACACGCACGACGCCCGATGATAGCGCCGTCAGCTTCGACGAGCGCTAGTCGGCAGCATCAACTTGTAACGATCCGCCGATTCAGCAGCTTGGGTTGCGAATGCGACACGTAGTAGAGCGTTTCAGCGCCTCACACTTACCCACTTCGTCCCGGGGCGAAGACGCGGCGCATTGCTCGCAAAGGACTCGTGATCTTCCAGCTGAGGGTGTTTTCCATCGCCTGGTTGACCGCCAGAGCCTCACGATGACTCAGGCTCAGATCCGTGAGTTGATCTCGCAGCGCCCCAATCTCCTGAGAGGCTCTATCGGCTAAAGTGTTTGCACGACCTAGCTCCTCTTCGAGGTGTCGGAGACGCTCATTACGTTCGTCGAGGGCACTCTGTAAGAGGCGGGTTTTTTCCTCAGTACTGCGCATTCTTCTCTCTGCGCGTCGTCGAGCGCTCGCCTCAGTTGCAGCGGCTCTATCCGCACCCGACCAATCCTTCGAAAGCCTCGTGACAAGTTGCTGTATGCGAATATGCTCGCTCGTGAGTTGCAAGAGTGAGGTGTTTGTGCTGCGCGACTGCCGATGGACTATCTCCTCGAATTTTCTTAGAGTTGCGTCTAGGTCGTATTGGCCCCGGCTATGCTCCACTCGACCCCCCGCAAACATTTGAGCATCTTCTATGCCTTCCCGAATCGCGTGTGCGATAGCTTCCGCGGCCATCTTTTCGTATCCACGACCGGAATAGTTGCGCCTGCTTGCAGCCTCAATATTCTCAGCGGTCAACCAACCAGGACCGCCGAAATGGTCGTAGCAAAAGACAGCTCGTCCGCGAACTAGCGCGTACTGGACCGTTTTGCCGATCGTAATCACAGCATGCACGGAGTCAATCAGGTCCGCGTCCACCCGCTGAACGGTAGAAGATGGACCACCGCGCCTACCGATCCTGACAACTTCGAATCGGTCATCTAGCAATTCCAATGCGCGCGTCAGCTCCTCCGGCGGGTGGTTTGACACCACGCAAATTCTCCATGGAGGCCCTGCGCTGACAGAACTCGTTTGGCGGTGGAAGCTACTTGGGGCCGGATTGGGGAAGATTTCGACTCGGTCACTAGGCACCCCTAGCAGCGATCCGGCGGCGGTCATCTCATCCCTTGCCTCGGGCGACGTAAAGACAACCAGAGAGGCAAGTGTCTCCTCGACCGCGTCAAGAAGCGGAAACTCCAATGGATGAATCGCTGAGAGATGCGCGAAAATTGTCGGAGTTGCTGCATCTCCCAAAAACAGAGCGGGTGGAATCACGTGATGTTGAATCCAGGCCAGGTAGAGGTCAGACTCCCGAATGATCGCGTCAAGCTCGGCGGAAGCCCAGTCGTAGACCTCGATTCCATCTTGCCCTGCGACCTCGTTGAGAATCGGCTCGCCACGCGTGCGACAAGCGATTAGCACTCTCGCCCCGCGAGCGGCGTAACTCTCAGCAATCTCGAGCGTGACGATCTCCGAACCGGAGTACTTCTCGAAGTATGCCTGCCCGAGCAGAACAACTTTGCCCACAAGATCTCGCATTGTTTCCACTGGACGATCACCTCCCCGTGACCGTGAGATGTCCGGTCTCGTCGCACGATGCTACTGTCCCGACTGTCTCGTCACGTGAACTAGACGGACCGGAGGCCGCGTCGAACCGCCGAGAGCTTGGCTACTCTGGTCGACGTGAACATGCTCATCACCGGCGGAGCCGGCTTCATCGGCTCGAACTTTGTGCACCACGTCATCGAGCACACCGATCACCACGTGACCGTGCTCGACAAGCTCACTTACGCCGGCAATCTCGCCTCGCTCGACGGCCTGCCCGACGACCGGTTGACATTTGTGAAGGGCGACATTTGCGACGCCACGCTCGTTGACGAGCTGGTCGCTGGTGCCGACGCCGTGGTTCACTATGCGGCCGAAAGTCACAACGACAACTCACTCGACGACCCGCGCCCCTTCCTCGACACCAACATCATCGGCACCTACACGCTGCTCGAGGCCGTGCGGCGCCACACCAAACGCTTCCACCACATCTCGACCGACGAGGTCTACGGCGACCTCGAACTCGACGACCCGAACCGCTTCACCGAAGCCACCCCGTACAACCCGTCGTCTCCCTACTCGTCGACGAAGGCGGGCAGTGATCTCTTGGTTCGTGCCTGGGTGCGCTCGTTCGGCGTCAAGGCGACGATCTCGAACTGCTCGAACAACTACGGGCCGTATCAGCACGTCGAGAAGTTCATCCCGCGTCAGATCACCAACGTGCTGCGCGGCGAGCGCCCGAAGCTCTACGGGGCAGGGCTGAACGTGCGCGACTGGATCCACGCCGACGACCACTCCTCCGCCGTGCTCACCATCCTCGAAAAGGGCGTCATCGGCGAGACGTACCTCATCGGCGCCGACGGCGAGAAGAACAACAAGGAGGTCGTCGAGCTGATCCTCACGCAACTCGGGCAGCCCGCCGACGCCTACGACCACGTCACCGATCGCCCTGGGCATGACCTGCGCTACGCGATCGACTCGAGCAAGCTGCGCGACGAACTCGGCTGGCAGCCCCGCTACACCGACTTCAGCGCCGGGCTCGCCGCGACCATCGACTGGTACCGCGACAACGAAGCCTGGTGGGCTCCGCAGAAGGACGCCACCGAAGCGCGCTATGCGGCGCAGGGCCAGTGACGCGCATCCTGATTACCGGCGCGGGCGGGATGCTCGGCCGCGACCTGCAGACTGCGCTCGCTGACCGCGCGGTCACTGCGCTCGCTGACCGCGCGGTCACCGCCGCGACCCGCACTGACGTCGACATCACCGACGCGGATGCCGCCGCCAGCGCTGTTGCAGGCCACGATGTCGTCGTGAACTGTGCCGCGTACACGGCGGTGGACGCCGCCGAAGGTGACGAGGAGGCGGCGCACCTCATCAACGCGACGGGCGCCGAGAACCTAGCCCGAGCATCCGCCCTCCATGGCGCGCGCCTCATTCAGGTGTCGACCGACTACGTCTTCGCCGGCAACGCGACGACTCCCTACGCCGAAGACGCGCCGCTCGCGCCCGTCTCGGCGTATGGTCGCACGAAGGCCGATGGCGAGCGCCTCGCCCGCGCCGCTCACCCCGACGGCACGATCATCGTGCGCACGGCGTGGCTGTACGGCGAGCACGGGCCGAACTTCGCCGCCACCATGCTGAAACTCGCGGCCGACCGCGAGACCCTTACGGTCGTCGACGACCAGCGCGGGCAGCCCACCTGGACAGCCGACCTCGCCGCGCAGCTCGTCAGATTGATCGACTCTCCCATCACGTCTGGGGTGTTTCATGGCACGGCATCGGGCGAGACAACGTGGTTCGGCTTCGCGCGGGCGGTATTCGAAGAAGCCGGGCTCGACCCGGACCGCGTTCAACCAACCGATTCGGCGAGCTTCGTGAGGCCCGCGCCACGGCCTGCATACTCCGTGCTTGCCCACTCGGCATGGGCAGAGAATGGACTCGCGCCACCGCGCGACTGGCGTGCCGCACTCCATGACGCTTGGCGGGGGGGCGTCTTCTCGTCAGTCGCGAGCGGAAGCAGACCACCGCTGCGATAGCGAACGCGTGAACGCACGCGCCGCATCGTACGACGGCAAGAGGTTGTCTCGCTCCGCCTCCACGAGCGTCGGCGCGTCAGTATCTTTCGGCGACAGCAGAATCTCGCCAATGTCGGTCGGGAAAGTGAGCCCGATCGTCGAATCGATCGGGGTGATGCCGTGCTCGCGCGTCGGAGAGTAGGTCTCAGACACGAGATACGTAACGGTCGTGTTGTCCTCCAGTGCAACGAATGCGTGCCCGAGACCCTCGGAGATGTAGAGCGCCCGACGATCGACGGTGTCGAGGCGAACGGCTTCCCACTCTCCAAACGTGGGTGAACCGACCCGGATATCGACCACGTAGTCGATGATCGCGCCGGAAAGAACCTGCACGTACTTCGCTTGGCTGGGCGGGACGTCAGCGAAGTGGATGCCGCGGACGACGCCCTTCCTGGAGACGGAGCCGTTGCCCTGCTTGAGATTGATCGGGTGGCCGACCGCATTGGCGAGCGCATCGAACCGGTACCACTCCCAAAAGACTCCGCGGTCATCGGGGAATTGACGCGGAGTGACCTCGAACGCGCCGGCAATCGAAAGCTCGCGAATGTTCATGTTCACAACCCTACGGTGGGTGCGGTCAGCGCTGGCTATCCTTATGCGGTGACCCCGAGCATCCCTGTCGCCGCATGATCGCGCTGCGCGTCGTCCTCGACGGCGTCAGCGCCGAACCGGCAACCGGGGTCGGCCTGCACGCCCTCGAACTCACCCGCGGACTCATCGAGACAGCGCCCCGCGGGTGCGAGGTGCGGGGCTACACGCCGTCGCTCCCCGACAGCGACTACGACGTGATCGCCGAGCGGCTGCCCGGGCTAAGCAACCTCGACAAGAGCGCGCTCGACCGGCGTCAACTGGCCGCAGCCTGGCAACACGGGTTCAGCCGACTACCCGGGTCGGGCCCCATGCATGCCCCGAGCCTTTTGGCCCCGCTCTACCGGCACGATCGCGTCGACGACCCCAACGAGCAGATCATCGTCACCATTCACGACACCGCCGCCTGGTCGCACCCCGAAGTGCTCACCAGTCGCGGGGTCGCCTGGCACCGCGCCATGGTTCGCCGCGCACACAAATACGCCGACGCGGTGGTCGTACCGAGTCACTCGGTTGCCGACGAACTCGCCGACATCCTCACCTTCGGCGATCGCATTCGTGTCATCCCCGGGGCCGTGGGACGCGCCTTCCACGTACCCGACGACGCCGATGCCGTCGCGCGGCGCCTCAGCCTGCCGTCGACATTCATTGCGCTGACCGGAACCCTCGACCGTCGCAGTGGGCTCGGCTCGATCATCGACGCGCTCAGCCTCCCCGACGCCCCCGACCTCCCGCTCGTCGTCTTCACCGACGCCGGCTCGGCGAGCGCACTGGATGCAGCGATCGCCGACTCCCCCGCCAGACGCAACCGCCTCCTCGTTCTCGACGGGCTCGAAGCGCACGAACGCGCCGTCGTGCTCGACCGGGCCCTCATCGCCATCGCACCGCTGCTCGCCGACAGCTTCGTCACCGCCGCTCTCGAGGCGATGACGCTCGCGACGCCCCTCGTGCACACCGACCAGCCGGCGCTGCGAGAGACCGTCGGCGACGCGGGCCTGCTCGTCGAGACGACCACGATCGCCGACCTCGCCGAAGGGCTGGCGGCGCGCATCAGCGAGCTCGCCTCCGACACCGAGGCGATGACCGTACTCGGACTCGCGGGTCAAGACCGTGCCCGAGCGTTCACCTGGCGCGACGCCGCCGAGAAGACCTGGCAACTGCACGCCGACCTCTAAAGGGCGCGGCGGGTATCCCGACGGTCAATCGGTCGGCGGCGGCGCGAGCGTCGCCGCGATCAGCGAGCGGATCGCCGGATAGTCGGGGTTGACGTTGTCGACAGCCGGGGGCACCAGCTCGATGTCGGTGATCGGCAACTCGCGCGACTTCGCCGCGAGGTCGGCAAGCGTGCCCAACATCGAGCGCGGGATGTCGGTGCTCACGGTCTCTTCGCTCGCATCGGCGATCGCCTCAAAGCGCGTGATCACCGTGAACGGGTCGAACTGCTGCAGCATGGCCTCCTGAATCTGCCGCTGGTGGGCCATGCGGTCGAAGTCGGTGAGGTTGTAGCGGTTGCGGGCGTACCAGAGCGCCGTGTAGCCGTTCATGCGCTGCTCGCCCGCCACGATCTCGCCGACGACCGGGCCACCGTTGATGCCGAGGGTCATCGGCTCGGCGTCAACGACGACTCCCCCCATCGCGTCGATGATCGACTCGAAGCCGTTCAGGTCGATCAGCACCACGAACTGCACCTCGAGACCTGTGACGCCCTCGACAGCGTCGCGCGTCGCCTCGATGCCGGGCGTCGAGCCGTTCAGTCGGGCCTGCGGATACAGGTCGGGGCGCTCCTCCGCGTAGGGGTAGAGGTAGCTGATCAGACAGTCGTCGCCGCAGTTGTAGCCGTTCGGCCAGTCGGCCCATAGGGGCGAATCGTCGGCGAAGGGCGCGTTGTAGAGGTTGCGAGGAATACCGATCATCGTGACCTCGCCCGTGTCGGCATCCACGCTTGCGAGCGTGATCGAGTCGGGGCGCAAGCCGAGGCGGTCGGGTCCGGCATCGCCGCCGAGCAGCAGCACCGTGTAGCGACCGTCGATGGGCTCCACGAAGCCGCCGCCGGCGAAAACCGAGCCGAGCGTGTCGCGCCCCACACCCGTGAGGTACGCGGCGTAACTGGTGCCCCCAACGCTGACCGCAAGCGTGAGCGCGGTGAACACGAGCAACCCGCCACGCGTGCGCCCCGGGGTCTTCACGAGACGAACCAACACGAGGGCGTTCAGCGTCGTGACCAGCCACAGACCGGCGAAAAACAGCAGGGCGAACTGCAACAGCCACAGCACCCACACGTTCGTGATGAGGGTGAGCGCGGCGGCACGGTTGAGGAAGTACAGCGCAGCGGCCGCCGCCATCGACCCCCAGAGGATGAGCGTCGCGCCGAGGGCGAAGCGCCCCCACCGGCGATTGCCCGCGAGCAGCTGCGCCGAGCCCGGCAGCAACACGTTCAGCCCGACCAGCCACCAGCCGCGACGCGCCATCAGCTCCGGCTGCCGCGTATCCGGGTGCCGAATCGGCGAGGTGAGGCTCACCGCTCGCGCTTCGCGGCCGTCGCCTTCAGGGCTGCGTTCTTCGTGGCGACCATGTCTTCGAGAGAGCGAGCGAACGCATCCAATTTGGCGGCGACGTCGGCGTCGGTCGCGCCGATCATGCGCGCCGCCAGGATGCCCGCATTGCGTGCGCCGCCAATCGACACGGCCGCCACGGGGATGCCCGCGGGCATCTGCACGATGCTGAGCAGCGAGTCCATGCCGTCGAGGTACTTCAGGGGAACGGGAACGCCGATGACCGGCAGAGTGGTCACCGATGCGATCATGCCGGGCAGGTGGGCGGCACCGCCGGCTCCCGCGATGATCGCGCGGATGCCGCGACCGGCAGCCTCGCGTCCGTGCGCGATCATGCGGTCGGGCGTGCGGTGGGCCGAGAGCACCTCGACCTCGCACTCGATACCGAACTCGTCGAGGGCCGCAACGGCGTCACCCATCACCGACCAGTCGGAGTCGGAACCCATGACGACGGAAACGAGAGGGGCAGTCACGGCGCCCAGGCTACCCGTCAGGCGTCGAAGTGGGCGGCTGCGGCGCGCGCGCGGTACGCGACGTCGTCGAGGTCGTCGCCCATCGCCGTGACGTGGCCGGCCTTGCGGCCCGGTCGTGGCGACTTGCCGTACGCGTGCACCTTGGCCGCGGGCTGGTGCCCGAGAGCCTGGGCGATCTGGTCGTCGGTGAGTCCACCGAAAACGTTGATCATGACCGCGTGGGGTGCGACCAGCTCGGTGTCACCGAGCGGCCAGTCGAGCACGGCGCGCAGGTGCTGCTCGAACTGGCTCGTGACCGCGGCGTCGATGGAGAAGTGGCCACTGTTGTGGGGCCGCATGGCGAGCTCGTTGACGAGCACGCGGCCGTCCATCGTCTCGAACAGTTCGACGGCGAGAACGCCGGTCACGCCGAGCCCGTGGGCGACGGTCGCCGCGATCTCGGCGGCGCTGCGCTCAACGGCATCGGATGAGCGGGGCGCGGGCGCGAGCACCTCGGCGCACACGCCACCCTTCTGCACCGTCTCGACGAGCGGCCACGCCCGCAGGTCGCCCGACGGCCGGCGCGCGACGAGCTGCGCCAGCTCACGGCGGAAGTCGACGAGTTGCTCGGCGAGGACGGCGCCGTCGGCGAGCCAGTCGTCGGCTGCGTCGGCGCGGTCGACGACCCGCACGCCCTTGCCGTCGTATCCGCCGCGCGGGGTCTTCACGACCGCGCGGCCCCCGTTGTCGGCCAAGAACTGGGCTAGCTCGTCGCGGGTCGTGATGCGCGCCCACGTCGGCACGGGAACCCCCAGCGCGGTGAGCCGCTCGCGCATGTGCAGCTTGTCCTGCGCTGCGGCCAACGCGTCGGGCCCCGGCTGCACGCTCATGCCGTCGGCGACGAGGGCACGCAACACATCCTGCGGCACGTGCTCGTGGTCGAAGGTGATGACGTCGCAGCCGGCGGCGAAAGCGCGCACCGTGTCGACGTCGCGGTAGTCGCCCACCTGGGTGGCGGCGAGTCGCGCCGACGATTCCTCCTGCTCGGCGAGAACGCGAATCTCGATGCCGAGCGCCACGGCGGGCGGCACCATCATGCGGGCCAGCTGCCCGCCTCCGATCACTCCGACGACGGGCATGCGGGGAACCTCCGGGTCAGGCGAATGGGGTCAGGTCAGGGGCGGCCGAGGCCGTGATACGTCCAGCCCGCGGCGCGCCAGGCACCCGCATCGAGGCAGTTGCGGCCGTCGATGATGGTGCGGGCATCCGTCCAGGTCGACACCTCGCGGGGGTCGAGCTCGCGGAACTCACGCCACTCGGTGAGCACCGTGACCACCTCGGCGCCGGCGACGGCGTCGCGCGCTGACGGGTGGTAATCGAGCGAAGGAACCTTCGCGCGCGCCGTCTCGATGCCCTCTGGGTCGGTCGCCTTGACCCTGACGCCGCGCAAGGCGAGGCGGGCGGCGATGTCGAGGGCGGGCGAGTCGCGCACGTCGTCCGAGTCCGGCTTGAAGGTGACGCCGAGCACCGCGACCGTGCGGCCGGCGAGCTCGGTGCCGAGCGCGTCGGTGATCAGATCGAGCACGCGCTGGCGGCGGCGCAGGTTGACCTGGTCGACGTCGTCGAGGAAGGCGAGGGCATGCCCCACACCCAGCTCCTCGGCGCGCGCCTGGAACGCGCGAATGTCCTTCGGCAGGCAGCCGCCACCGAATCCGACGCCCGCGTTCAAGAACCGGCGGCCGATGCGGGCGTCGTGACCGATCGCATCCGCCAGAGTGGTGACGTCGGCGCCGGTGACCTCGGCGATCTCCGCCATCGCGTTGATGAAGGAAATCTTCGTCGCGAGGAAGGCGTTCGCGCTGACCTTCACCAACTCGGCCGTCGCGTAGTCGGTGATGATGCGCGGCGTGCCGGTCGACAGCGGTCGACGGTAGACCTCGTCGAGAACGTCGGAGGCACGGTCATCACCGCGACGCACTCCGTACACGAGGCGGTCGGGGGTGAGGGTGTCGCTGACGGCGAAGCCCTCTCGCAGAAACTCGGGGTTCCAGGCGAGCTCAGCACCGGTCGCCTCAACCTTCTCGGCGAGACGTGCGGCGGTGCCGACGGGCACGGTCGACTTACCGACCACGAGGTGGCCAGGGCCGATGTGAGGCAGCAGGGCGTCGATCGACGCGTCGACGAAGCGCATGTCGGCGGCGTTGCTGCCCTCGAGCTGCGGGGTGCCGACGGCGACGAAGTGCACGCGCGCGTGGCTGACCTCAGAAATGTCGGTTGTGAACCGCAGGCGGCCGTGCTCGGCCTTCAACAGCTCGGGAAGTCCCGGCTCGAAGAACGGCGCACGCCCCTCGCTCAGGGCGTCGATCTTCGCCTGATCGACGTCGACGCCGATGACGTCGTGACCGAGTTCGGCCATGCACGCGGCGTGCACGGCTCCGAGATACCCACAACCGATGACGGAAATTCGCACGGAACGAGCGTAGTCGGTGCCCGCGCGGTGCGAGACCCCTCCCGATTCCTACTCGCGGTCGCGCCGGAAGCTGCCCGTCGGCGGCTCCGCCGCATCCCGTCGCCGTTGCGCCGCGACCGACGACGTCGACGTATCCATCAGGTCGCTCAGCGCCTGTTGCACGAGCCGCGCCCTCGGCACGTCGCGCAGCATGACGGGGCGGTCGAGGCCCGTGTTGACGAGCACGTCGCCGCTGCGGAACAGCAACTGCAGGCCGGCCTGCCGCACCGCGACGTCGTAGCCGCGGCTGTGCAGCATCTCGTGCCGGTGGCGCGCCAAGAGCCCGCGCTGGATGATGAGCCGGCGGGTGGTCAGCGTGTACCGGGTGTTGAGCCAGCGCACCATGGGCACGGCCCAGAACAGCAGCACGAAACCGACCGCGGCGGCCAGTACGGCGAACACTTGCCAGAGCTCCTCGACCGTAAACGCGGCCCAGCTGGCGCCGCCAACGACGACCGGCAGCAGCAGGTTCGGCAGGAAGACTCGGCGCGCGTGCGGGCGCAGGCGCACGATCACCTGCTCGGGGGCGCGCGTAGCCCCCGTCTCCACCGGCCCGGTCATGTCGTTATTCATACCGCAGGTGAGTCACGTCTCCCGCGGCAATCGCCGTCAGAACTGAGTCACGATCACGCATGAGCAGCAGGCCCGCGTCGTCGAGCCCCTCCGCCGTGCCGAGCAGCGGCGCAAGGCCCGGCCGATCGACCTTCACCGCCCGGCCGCGGGTGTGCAGTACGTCCTCGACGTCGGGCTTCAGCACCGACGGGTCGCGCGCCTCCCGCCAGCGGGCGACCAGCGGCAGCCACTCGGCCAGCCACGCCGCCAGCGCGCGGTCGGCGATGTCGGTGCGGCGAGCATCCGGAGCGTTCTCGAGCGCCAGCGACGTCGCCGTCGCGACCGGCAGCTCGTCGGCCTGCTGCGTCAGATTGAGGCCGCTGCCAACGACGACGCCGTGCGGGGTGAGTTCGGCGAGGATGCCGCTCAGCTTGCGCCCGCCCACCAGCACGTCGTTCGGCCACTTCAGGCCCGCACCGGTCACGCCGAGCGCGCACACCGCACGGGTCATTGCGAGGCCCGCCACGAGCGGCAGCCAGCCCAGATGCGTCTCCGACGGCACCGGATGCCCGGGGCTGGCCGCCACGAAAACGCTCACCGCGAGCGCCTGGCCGGGCCGCGTCGACCAGCTGCGGCCGAGCCGCCCACGCCCGACCGTTTGCGTGTCGGTTGCCAGCAGGTGGCCGTCGTGCAGCTGCGCGGCGCGGGCCACGAGGGCCGAATTCGTGCTCGCAATCTCGTCGACCCATTCGAGGTGCGGGGCGAGGGCGAGCGAACGCGTCAGCAGCGGCGGGGTCATACCCTCCAGGGTAGGCGGCACGGTGGGGGGCGGGGCATGGCCGACCGCCCGTCTCGGGCAGACTGGACCCATGCCCGGGCTCGCCTTCCTCGCCCTCGTGTCGAGCGTGCTGCTCGGAATCAGCGACTACCTCGGCGGGGCCCTCTCGCGCCGCGTGCCGCTCATCATCGTGTTGCTCGGGTCGCAGGTCGTGGCCTCGATGGCGATCGCCGCGCGGCTGCTGGTCGACCCGTTTCGGGGGGACCTCGCCGACGCGGTGATGTGGGGGTCGATCGCCGGTCTTGCGCAGGCGATCGGCGTGGCCGCGCTGTTCCGCGGGCTCGCCATCGGAACGATGGGCGTGGTCGCCCCCGTCTCGGCCCTCTCGGTGCTCGTGCCCGTGTCGGTCGGGCTCGCCACGGGTGACACGATCGGGCCGCTGCTCGGCGTCGGCCTCGCCGTCGCGGTCGTCGGCAGCGTGCTGGCGACCGGACCCGAGTTCGGGCGGCGCCGGCCGGCCGCATCCGGCGACTATGCGTTCGTGGCGGGCCGCCCGCCGCGCCGCGCCGCCCAGTCGATCGCGCTGGCCCTCATCGCGGCGGCCGGATTCGGCACCTCGCAGGTGGGCCTCGCCCGCGGCGCCGCCGCCGACCTCACCACCACGCTCGTCATGACCGCGGTCGTCGTGCTCGGCGTGTACATCGTCGCGTTCTCCGCGTGGATCCACGTGCGACTGCGGGGCGCCGCCGCGAGGCTGCACCGCGGCCGACCGGCCATGCCCGCGCTCGTGCCCATGCGCATCCGGGGTCGCGATGCCGTCGCGATCGCCTCGATCGGGATGCTCGTCTACCTCGCCAACGCCGCCTACGGAACCGCCGCGCAAGCGGGCACCCTCAGTGTCGTCGCGGTGCTGGCGTCGCTCTACCCGGCGGTCGTGGCGCTGCTCAGCTGGCGGCTGCTCGGCGAGCGCCTGCGCCCCGTGCAGACCGCGGGTGTGGTGCTCGTGCTCGCCGGGGTCGCCGCGATCGCGGCCGGCTCCGCCGCCTAACGACCGCGCGCCGCCGACAGCCCGGCCGGGCGCCCCGCCAGCAAGTTCTCGCTGAACTGCACGATATCGGGCACCACTGCAGGGTGACGCCGGTCATCGTCACCAAGTACACGCACCGCGTCACGAACACGCTCGACGGTCTGAACGACCTCAGCGCGCACCACGTCAGTGCCCCCGAACTGCTCAACGATCATGTCGAGGGTGATCGCCGCGTGTCGATACTCTCCGGCGACCGCGAGGGCCACCTCACCATCGTTGCGCTGGTGGGCCAAGGGGACAGTGTCGTAACTGGGCGCCAACGACGCACCACCGTCGGGGAAATGCATTACGCCCATGTTCTTCGCGTGCGCGTCGAGGTCACCCATGGCCACCGTCAGCGCAACTCGGCGAATGAGCGCGACCCGAGCGTCGGGCCCCAAGCGGTGCTGAACCAGCTGGTCGATGCGGTCGAGAGTGACCACGCCGCCGAATCGTTGATACTTCTCGTTCCCTGAGGCGCCGAGTGCCTGATTCATGTCTTCCTGGTGAAGGCGACCATCCGGCGCGGCCGCGTGACGATCGAATCGTTCAACCACTAGTGCCGGAACCCCGGCGATGTCGACAAGATCAGCACTGTGCGTCGCGAGGCCCACCCTGCGCGCCAACTCGTGACCGAGCCACTCGTCGGCGAGCATCGTCGGTGTAGCCGACGCGGCGACCTTGACGATGTGCGTCGATGCGTACCCGCCGATCGGTCGAAACCACCGGACGCCCTGCCGAACCAGCACGATTTTCTGTTGCACGCCCGCGAGCGAAGTTTTGCCGAGATCACGGAGGTTGCCGAGCGGGGCGCGTCGAACATCGTCGAGGATGCGCGCGATTTCTGTCTCAGAGACCGGCTCGAGCGACGGGTGGCGCGGCTCGGTTGGATCGTCGACGTCCCACAGCTGAAGAGCACCGGCGACGTCGCGACCGAACCGCGCCAACAGACCGATCGAGTCGTCCACGCGAAGCCCAGCCATCGCGGCGAGTGCCGCGCGGTTGTCACCCTCGGGCAGCAACTCGACGAACACGTTGACCCTGCGGGCGGCCCGGCGGGCCGGCGGCCGTGGAACCAGGGGAAGCGACTCAGAGACCATCGTGCTCGCGAGCCCAAAGGTCTCGATCGCGCCAGGGTCGGCGCGGAAGTCTGCTGTTCGTGGGTCTACGCCCTCGAGCCAGCCGACACGGGTTCCATACAACTCAACTGCCAGCCGTCTCATGCGTGTGTCTCGTCGTCGGCCGCCCCCGCCAACGGCGGGTCGGGTTCAGCGAACTCAGCGCTCAGGGTGACGTTCAGCATTCGCAGTGCGCGAAACAGCCGCTCAGCGTAGAGAGTCGGCTTGCCCGCCTCGATCTCCCAGACATAGCGCTGTGAGATGCCGAGTGCGTCCGCGAACTGACGCTGCGTTAGTCCACGCGCCATCCGTGCCTGCTGCAGGATCGCGCCCAGCGTCGTTGCGTCGGGCACGCGCCCCCGATAGATCGGCATGGACACTCCTTCAGACGATTATTTCGTAGTCAGAGTATGTGATGTGAATATTGTCGTCAACTGCGGTGATGTGAATATCATCGTCACGGGCACCCACAGCGCAGGCCCGCGTTTTTGTGCGGAACCACCAACGGCACCCCGCCCACGGCGGTGGATAGGCTGACACGGTGACCGACGAGACCCCCGCCCCCGACCTGTCGACCACGGCCGGCAAGATCGCCGACCTGAAGCGTCGCTACCACGAGGCCGTGACCGCGGCCGGCGAGGCCGCGATCGAGAAGCAGCACGCCAAGGGCAAGCTGACCGCCCGCGAGCGCATCGAGCAGCTGCTCGACCACGGCAGCTTCGTCGAACTCGACGAGTTCGTGCGGCACCGCACGCACGCCTTCGGCATGGACGCCAAGCGCCCCTACGGCGACTCGGTCGTTACCGGCACCGGCACGATCCACGGCCGCCAGGTCGCCGTCTACAGCCAAGACTTCACCATCTTCGGCGGCTCGCTCGGCGAGGTCGCCGGCGAGAAGATCATCAAGGTCATGGAGCTCGCCATCAAGACGGGTGTGCCGATCATCGGCATCCTCGACTCGGGTGGGGCGCGCATCCAGGAGGGCGTCGTCGCGCTCGGCAAGTACGGCGAGATCTTCCGCCGCAACACGGCGGCCAGCGGCGTGATCCCCCAGATCTCGATCATCTGCGGCCCGGCCGCCGGTGGTGCGGTGTACTCACCCGCCCTCACCGATTTCGTCATCATGGTCGACAAGACGAGCCAGATGTTCGTCACGGGGCCCGACGTCATCAAGACCGTCACGGGCGAGGACGTCGGCATGGAGGAGCTCGGCGGCGCGCTCACCCACAACCGCACCTCAGGCGTCAGCCACTACCTGGCCCAGGACGAGCACGACGCGTTCGACTACGCGCGGGCCCTGCTCAGCTACCTGCCCGACAACAACCTCGCCGAGCTGCCGCAGTACGAGTCGCACGCCGAGCTCGAGATCACCGACGCCGACCGGCGCCTCAACCAGATGGTGCCCGACAGCCCCAACCAGCCGTACGACGTGCTCGACATCATCGACCACGTAGTCGATGATGGCTCCTTCCTCGAAGTGCAGCCGCTGTTTGCGCCCAACATCGTCATCGGCTTCGCCCGCGTCGAGGGCCGCAGCGTCGGCGTGATCGCCAACCAGCCGAACGCCATGGCCGGCACGCTCAACATCGACGCCGGCGAGAAGGCCGCCCGCTTCGTGCGCTTCTGCGACGCCTTCTCGATCCCGATCGTCACCCTCGTCGACGTACCCGGCTACCTGCCCGGCACCGACCAGGAGTGGACCGGCGTCATCCGCCGCGGCGCCAAGCTCTTGTACGCCTACGCGGAGGCGACCGTGCCGCTCGTGACGGTCATCACCCGCAAGGCCTACGGCGGCGCCTACATCGTCATGGGCTCAAAGCAGCTCGGCGCCGACATGAACCTCGCCTGGCCGACCGCCGAAATCGCGGTCATGGGCGGACAGGGCGCGGTCAACATCCTTTACCGCAACGAGATCAAGGCGGCCGAGGCGAACGGCGAAGACGTCGCCGCCGTGCGCACGAGGCTGGCGAACGAGTACACGTACAACGTCGCGAGCCCGTTCCTCGCGGCGGAGCGCGGCGAGATCGACGGCATCATCGAGCCGGCGGCCACCCGCGCGGCGATCATCAAGGCGCTGCGGGCCCTGAAGGGCAAGCGCGCGAGCCTGCCGCCGAAGAAGCACGGAAACATCCCGCTGTGAACGGCACCGGCGACACCACTCGGGATGCTCGGGGCAGAGCAGACGACGACGCTGCCGTCGCGCCCGCCCTCCGCTTCGTCTCGGGCCACCCGACCGACGAGGAGGTGGCGGCCGTGCAGGTCGTCATCTCCGCGGTCGCGGCCGAGCGTGCGGGGCGCGGCGCCGAGCGGGTTGCGCCGCCCGTCAACCTGTGGGAGCGCAGCGCCCGCGTGATGCGCGCGCCGCTCTTGGCTGGTCCCGGGCGCTGGCGCGAGTCGCGCAGCCTGCGCGGCTGACGACGGTTTCCGTCGCCCCACGATCCGCGTGCGAGCGGGATATTTCGGGCCCAAACGACGAATTCCGAAGGCTAGCGCTTCGGAATCAGTCGTGTTCCGTGGGAGCGTGCACACTTTCGCCCCCTGTGGAGAACTTTGTCCCCCGAAATCCGCGGCGAAGGGCCGGAAATGCCCCCTAACGGGGGGCTCTTGTCCCCCAATCAGCCGCAAAATGTCCCCCACATGTCCCCCCAAATGCCGACTTTCCACAGGGTGGCGGGCTTGGCACACTAGAGGCACTCGATAGTGCATTACGCACATCGCCCGTCTCGATCCATTGGGTATGAGATCGATGATTGGGGGGCGAGTAAGCGACGCATTCGGGTTGCGTCACTCACTCGATAATGAGGGGCCGGAGATGGGTACTCCGGCCCCTCAATCTTTTCCCGGGCGCAGCGCCCGCCGTCGGCAGCCGAGACATCGGCCACGTGCCGGAGCCTTCACGCCGGCTTCGGAATCTCCATCCAGAGGTCGACCTCGTCGTCGTCACCCTCTTCGTCGTCGCTACCCAACTCGCTCGCGCTCGAATCCCCCGCGGGGGTCAACCCGACCACGGTGATGGCCGTCGCCGAGTCGGCGGGAGCCGTACGGGCGATGATGCGCATCGCCTGCGTCTGCGCGATCGCCTCAGCCAACTCGGTGAGAGCGCCATCCATGCTCGCCTCGTCGACATCGTCCAGGCCTCCCTCGTCGAAGAGCGTCACGACGGCGCCGCGGCGGCGAGCATCCAGCACCGCCTGGCGAACGCTGTCGTTCAAAAGGCGGCGACCGCGAATCTCATCACGGATGCCCGCCTCCAGGTACTGGCATTCGCGACGCTCCTCGTCGGTGAGGTCGCCCTGGCGCTCGGCAATGAGTTGCAGCATCGGCAGGGCCCGGTCCGTCGTGGTGCTGAGGCGCACCTGCCGCTCCGTGAGGTGAGCATCTTGAGCCGCCTGCCAGTTGGTGGCCTCGCGCTCCGCCTCGGCAAATTGCAGGGCATCACGGCTTGCGGAGGCGAGCGCGCGCGACAGGATGTGCGAGATGGCGACCCACACCACGCTGCCGATCACGCCGATGCCGATCACGGCGCCAAAACCGCCCCACACGATCGTGTGGATCACCAGAGTGGCGATGCCCGCCCACGCGAACAGGTGACGGCGACGCGTCGAGGTGATCGTCATGAGCGTGCCCACCGCGGCGACGTACCAGGTGGCGTACCCGAGCCCACCCGGCCGTTCAAGATCGAGCACGGGCGCGATCAGCAACGGAAGCGCTGCGCACACCAGCACGTTGATGGCGGCCAGCCACGTCGGCATGCGCTCCGGTTGACCGGGCGACAGGCTGACGGCCGTCGCCGCCACGTAAAGCACCATGGCGGCGAGAACCGGCAGGGGGTTCGACGGCACGTCGATCGTGTACAGGCCGAGGATGACGTGGTAGCCCGAGAACACCGCCGCGAGCGACACGATGAGGGATCGAGGGACGCCGATTCTCATGCGTCGCCCCCGTCGCCGGCCGCCGCGCCGGAGTCGCCCGCGTCGGGATCGAATGGCACAGGGCGCGTCGCCGCGGGCCAGCGCAGCGTGACCGTCGTGCCCTGCCCGGGGGTGCTCACCACCTCGGCCTCGCCGCCCCCGCTCGCGGTGCGCTCGACGATTGAGCGACGCACGCCGAGTCGCTCCTGCGGCACGGCGGCCGCGTCGAACCCGGCCCCCGCGTCGCCGACGACGATCTCGATATGGCCGGCTCGCGCACCGGTGATATGCAACCAGCGCTTTACCTCGGGGCCGCCAGCGTGCTGGGTGCTGTTAACCATGGCCTGAACTGCGGCGGAGTAGATCGACTGCGCGGTTCCCGCGGGAATGACCCGAGCATCCACGCTGCGCAGCCGAACCGAGAACGTGACCGGCATGCTGCGCGCCGCCTCGCCGATGCGATCGGCCAGCTGGCGGAAGCGCACGGTCGAGCCGTCGTCAGGGGTCACGAGCGCGGCATCCTCGAGGTGGCGCATCGCATCGGCCGCCATGCGCCCGGCGAGCTTTTGCTCGCGCGCGCCAGACGCTCGTGCGGCCGTCAAAAGGGTCGTCAAGACGCTGTCGTGCACGATCGCATCCACCTGCACGCGCTCGACCTCGGTCGCGTGCTGGCGGACCGCGCGCGAATAGCGGCTGAGCGCGGTCTGCTGAGCGGAGTCGACGGTGGAGGCGGCCACCCGCAGCATCGTCACGATGACAAGCACGGCGGCGCCCAAAATGATGGCGTAGACCGCGTTCAAGAAGCCCAGCTCAACCGGGCCGGTGCCGCCCTGCGGGAACGCCCGAATGACGCCGTACATGAGCGGGACGACGACGAGGTAGATGGTCGCCGTGCGGGTGCGGAACCCGATCGCGGCGGCCGCGGTCGCCACCGTCGTGAGCTGATACAGCCAGTGGTCACCGGCCTGCACCTGCTCGGCGTCGGAAACGAACATCGGCCAGGTCACGAGCGCCGCGATGTAGACGAACGCGACGACGCGTGCCGCGCCGACCACGAAGCGCTTCGCGATGGCGCAGAGAAGTGAGAACACGAGCGAGGCGTAGACGAGCGGAATCGCCGTGGCCGCCCACGCCGGGTCGGCGTAGGCGTACTGCTCGAGCACGGCCGGGATCGCCTGCGCGCCGAACACGATGCCGAAGCCGGCGACCGCGCGCGACAAGATCGTGTCGACCCGGCGGCGGCTGAGCGGCGCGAGCGGCGCCTTCATGTCGGGCAGGGACCGTGGCGCCTGGACGATGGCCCTCGTGAGCCCGGATGGACGATCCGGGTTAGTCGGTGTCGTCGTCATCCGTGTCGAGCCCGGGCAGGATTCCGTCTTCGACCGCGCGACGCAGCAGGTCGACCTTGGTCGGCGCGGGGCGCCCCACCTCGACATACTTCTGACGGATGCGGTCGAGATACTCGCGTGCGGTCGCGTAGCCGATACCGAGCTGCTGCGCGGCGAGCTTCAGCGGCAGGCCGCTCGCGTACAGGTGCAGGATCTCGCGCTCACGGCGACCGAGCTGCGCCTTCGCGAAGTCGCGGTCAGCGTCGATGGCGCTCGCCCACTCGAGGTTGTTCAGCACCTCGCCGCGGGCGACCGTCTCGGCCGCCTGAATCACCGTGCGGGTACTCGACGCCTTCGGGATCACGCCCGCAGCGCCAGCGGCGAGCGCCTCGCGCACGAGCGCGACACGGTCGGCAATCGAGTGCACGAGCACCGCGGCACCGAGGGTCTGCACGTCTTTGACGTTCTCGGTGACGCTCGACCCGTCGCCGAGGCTCAGGTCGAGCACCACGACGTCGACCTCGCGCCCGGCCAGACCCTCCTGCAGCTCGGCCACCGTCGCGGCGGCGAGCACGAACTCGAAGCCGGCGTTCGTGAAGGCGGCCTGCAAGCCCAGACGCACCGATTCGTGGTCGTCAACGACCGCGACTCGATGCTGCCTATCGTGCGAACCGGCCACGCGAATTACCTGACTGTCGAAGATCCTGAACCGCGCGTCTGGAGTCGTGCGTACCCGGCGCGGTCGTTCGGGTCCGACGCCGCCATGGTAGCGGGGAGGTGCGTGTGCCCGCGTCAGGCGCGCACGAGCGTGGCGACCGCCTCCAGGTGATGCGTGTGCGGAAACAGGTCGAACGCCTCCAGCCGCGCGAGCGCGTAGCCGTGCCCGGCCGCGAGCGCCACATCGCGCGCGAGCGCCACGGGGTCGCACGCGACGTACACCAGCTGGGCGGGGGCGAGGCGACCGAGAGCATCCATGACATCGCGGCCGGCGCCCGAGCGCGGCGGGTCGAGCACGACCGTCGCGGCGCGCAGCCGGGCGCGGTCCGACGCCGATGCGCTCTGCTCGAGCGAGCGCAGCCAGCGGTCGACGCGCCCCGTCTCGGCCTGCGCCCCCAGCCACTCGGCGAGGTTCTCGGCGGCGTGGTCGGTCGCGCGCGCATCGGCCTCGACGGTCGTGATCACCGTGTCGGGGCCGGCGGCGTCGGCGAACGCGGCGGCGAGCAGCCCCACCCCTCCGTAGAGGTCAAGGTTCAGAGCCCTCGGGTCGACCAGGTCGGGCACGATTGCCCGCTGCACTGCCCGCGTCAGCGCCGCCGGCGCCTCACGGTGCACCTGCCAGAACCCCGAATCGTCGAGCCGAAACTCGCGCTCGCCCACCCGCTCACGAATCAGTGACGGCGCCTGCTCGCCCACGATCAGCCGAGGCTCGCCCACCGTCGGCGCGAGCACGTCCACGGTCGGGACACCCGAAAATGTCTCCCCGAAGGGGGTCGCGGACTGCACCGCCGGCGACGCGAGCGGAACCTCGTCGACGGGCACGACGCGGTGCGAGCGCGCCGCCATCGGGCCGAGCGCGCCGTCGGGCGCCACGTGCATCCGAATGCGGGTGCGCCAGCCCAGCCCGTTCGCCGCGTCGTCACCCGGCAGCGACTGCACCGTAACCCCGGCGGCGGGATGCTCGGAGCCGGCCTCGACATCCGCCTGCGCCATGCGCGCCAACGCCTCCACGAGCACCCGGCGCTTCAGCTCGCGCTGGTGCGCGAGCGCGATGTGGCCGAACTCGGCACCGCCCGCCCGCTCGGCCGGGTCGCGCTCCACGCTCGCCGCCTGCCACACGTGCGGGCGCCGGTGCTCGCTCGGCTGCAGCGCCTCGACCGTGTCGGCGCGCCAAAAACTCTTCTTGCGCGTGTCGGTCAGCCGCGCCCGCACCACCTCGCCCGGAATCGCGTCCGCGACGAACACGACGCGGCCCTCGTGCCGGGCGACCGCCACGCCGCCGTGCGCGATGCGGTCGACCGGCAGCTCGATCTCAGTGCCCGGGGACGTCATGCGAGCCAGCCTACGGGCGGGGCAACGCGCCTACGATCGGAGCGTGCGCCTCTACCTCGCCTCCACCTCGCCCGCCCGGCTCGCCACCCTGCGGAACGTCGGCATCGAACCCATCGCCATCGCCCCCGGCGTCGACGAGGAAGCAGCCGTCGCCACCCGCGAAGCAGAACTCGGGCACCCGCTCGCCGCCGCCGACATGGTGCAGCTACTCGCGCGGGCCAAAGCCGAAGCGATCATCGGCGCCAAACCCGGAGGCGAAGAGCTCGACGGGTTCATCCTCGGCGGAGACAGCGCCTTCGAACTCGACGGCGCCATCTACGGCAAGCCGCACCGGCCCGAGGTCGCCTTCGAACGCTGGCAGGTGCAGCACGGGCGTAGCGGAATCCTGCACTCCGGACACTGGGTCATCGACCACCGCGGCGGCCAGGTGCGGGCGGCCGTCGGGCGACCCTCCAGCGCCGTCGTGCACTTCGCCACCGACATCGAAGACGCCGAAATCGAGGCGTACATCGCCACTGGCGAACCGCTGAACGTCGCCGGAGCCTTCACCATCGACTCCAAAGGCGCCCCCTTCATCGACCGCATCGAGGGCGACCCGCACACCGTCGTCGGGCTCAGCGTGCCGCTCCTGCGCGTGCTCGTGCACGAGCTCGGCGGGCGGTTCACCGACCTCTGGAACCGGTAGCGGGCATCCCGGTCGCGTTGTCGGCTCGCGCAACGCACCGCGCCCCCTTTTGTGGATGCGCGCCAACCGCCGGGTGGGGCGGCGGGCCTAGGGTAGAGAACCATGGCCCGAATTACGAAGGTGCTCATCGCCAACCGCGGTGAGATCGCCGTCCGCGTCATCCGCGCAGCCCGTGACTCAGGAATCGGCACAGTCGCCGTCTACGCCGACCAAGACCGCGACGCCCGCCACGTCGTGCTCGCCGACGAGGCGTACGCGCTCGGCGGCACCACCAGTGCTGAGACGTACCTCGTCATCGACAAGCTGCTGTCGGTCGCGCGCCGCGCCGGCGCCGACGCCGTGCACCCCGGCTACGGCTTCCTCGCCGAAAACGCCGACTTCGCCCGCGCCGTCATCGACGCCGGCCTCACCTGGATCGGCCCCTCCCCCGAGGCCATCGACGCGCTTGGCGACAAGGTGCGCGCCCGGCACATCGCCGAAAAAGTCGGCGCCCCGCTCGCCCCCGGAACCCTCAACCCGGTCGCCTCGGCTGACGAGGTGCTTGAGTTCGTCGACCAGCACGGCCTGCCCGTCGCCATCAAGGCCGCCTACGGCGGCGGCGGCCGCGGCCTCAAAGTCGCACGCACCCGCGAGGAAGTGCCCGAACTGTTCGAGTCGGCCACCCGCGAGGCGATCGCCGCCTTCGGCCGCGGCGAATGCTTCGTCGAGAAGTACCTCGACAAGCCGCGCCACGTCGAAACCCAGTGCCTCGCCGACGCGCACGGCACCGTCGTCGTCATCTCCACCCGCGACTGCTCGCTGCAGCGCCGCCACCAGAAGCTCGTCGAGGAGGCGCCGGCACCGTTCCTGACTGCTGAACAGACCGCGTTGCTGTACGACGCGTCGAAGGCGATCCTCCGCGAGGCTCAGTATGTCGGCGCTGGCACCTGCGAGTTCCTCATCGGGGCCGACGGAACCGTCTCATTCCTCGAGGTGAATACGCGACTGCAAGTTGAGCATCCCGTCTCGGAAGAGGTCACCGGCATCGACCTGGTGCGCGAGCAATTCCGCATCGCCGAGGGCGAGGCGATCGGCTACGGAGACCCCGAAGCGCACGGGCACTCGATCGAGTTCCGCATCAACGGCGAAGACCCCGGGCTGGGCTTCATGCCGATGCCCGGCCCCGTGCACGCGCTGCGGTTCCCCGGCGGCCCCGGCGTGCGCGTCGACTCGGGCGTCACCACCGGCGACGTCATCTCGGGCGCATTCGACTCGCTGCTCGCGAAGCTCATCGTCACCGGCAAAACCCGTGAGGATGCTCTCGAGCGCTCGCGACGCGCCCTCGCCGAATTTGAAGTGGCCGGCCTCCCCACCGTCCTGCCCTTCCACCGCGCCGTCGTCGACGACCCCGCGTTCGCGCCGTCGAACGGCGAGCCGTTCAGCGTCTACACCCGCTGGATCGAAACCGAGTTCGCGGGCGAGCTCGAACCCTGGAGCGGCACCCTCACTGGCGCCGAAGTCACCGGGCCCGCAGCGCGCTCGACCGTCGTCGTCGAAGTCAACGGCAAGCGCATGGAGGTGTCGCTGCCCGAGTCGCTCGTCGGCGTCGGCGGGGGCGGCTCCGGTGTCGGAGGCTCGAGCGCTGGCGGCGCCGCAGCCGGGCAGGCCCCGGCACCGCGGCGACGCGGCGGCGGCGCGGCCGCCACCGGCGGGTCGGGCGACAGCGTGTCGAGCCCCATGCAGGCCACCGTCGTGAAGCTCGCCGTCGCCGAGGGTGACACGGTGGTCGCGGGTGACCTCGTCGTCGTGCTCGAAGCCATGAAGATGGAGCAGCCGATGACCGCCCACAAGGACGGTGTCGTGGCGTCGATCGGCGCGTCGGTCGGCGAGACCGTGGCCGCGGGCCACGTCCTGCTCACGATCGCCGACGCGTAGCCGCGCGTTCCCGCTTTCGCGGCCCCTCGCATACCCGGCCGCGGCGCCCCACAGCCACAAGATGCGGCAGTTTGAGCGCAATGCGGCACAACAAACTGCCGCATCTCGCCCAGAGTGCAGCTCCTCCGCAAGATGGCTACGGGAATACGAAGCCAGCAGCACGTAGTCGCCGCTCCAGGCGCGTCGGTGAGGCCGCAACACCCCAGTCGACCCGAGTCATTCCCCGCACCTGCGCACGGATTTCGTCCTCCCGGCGCTTCTCTTCGTACACGACCTCGCTGGCTGAGCGGCCCGCCATGTAGAGAGGATCGGTGTACTTGCCCTTGCCGTCGAACTCGAGCACAAAGTCCTGATCGGGCCAGTAGAGATCGACGTAGTACACGCGACCAGAGTCACCAACGAACCGCACCTGGGGCTCTGCTGGCGGAATACCCAATAGGTGAAGAGTTGCGCGAAGCAGCGACTCCCCTGCGCTGGCTGACCTCGGATCACCCATGCTGACGACTCGCAGCGCACGAGTCCTTCCCGCGTTCAGCGCGCGTGCCTGCGCCGTCTCGACGAGAAGCTCACGGGCGAGGGGCGGCCTTGCCCACGAGGCCTCCCGTTGCCCACGAAGAGCCGCGTCAACTGCGATGAGCCCGTTAGCAAGGCTCTCTGTCGACGCCACGTCGGTGACGGTGCGTGCGAGGGATGTGACCGGAAGCCCGTCCACCTCTGCGCCCGGGTCGGGCTGGGCCGATACGTGGCGAACAACGATGCCGTTACGGCGCCCCTGGCCTCTCGCCGGCCGAACCGTATGGACAGTTGCGGGCCACGGCTCGAACGACGGTAGACGCCAGAGCGCCGCTGCGCTGCGATGACAAATGAGCTCGTCGGATGCCAGGCGCCCCGTCGCCGCAGCGTGCACAATTGCCCTGTACCGCGCATCCTCATCGAGGCTTGCCCACACGTGCGAGGGAAGGTACGCCCCGCGTGCGACCCGAACCAGGCGCCCGCGAGCAACTTCGCGCGAGATGAGGCGTCGATGGCCCTCGTCTGTCACCGCCATGGCCCGCACGAGCCCACTCGGATCGGCGTACTGCCTGAGGATCTCCATCGTCGGATGATGCGGCACAGCGGCCGCACGACGATCCGTCGCGTGTGAACCGGGGAGATGGACCGACGAGCACCGGCTGTGGACGAGTGGCTCCCGCCAGACCGTGCTGCAGTTTGGGCGCTGTGCGGCAGAACAAACTGTCGCACCACGCCCGAACTGGCGCACCGCCCACAGACGAGGGCGCGGGGGTCGGAGAAGGGACGGCGCGGCCCGCGGGGCCGGCGCACGGCGCGCGGGCGGGCGCGGCGGGCGGGGGCCGGAGGCGCCCGCCTACTCGCGGCGCACGTGCATGGCGCGGGCGGCGTCCGTGATGCCGCCCGACAGCGACGGGTAGACGCTCATCGCCGAGGCGAGCTGGTCGACGGTGAGGCGGTGCTCGACGGCGAGCGCGATGGGCAGGATCAGTTCGGATGCTCGGGGCGCGACGACGACTCCGCCGATGACGGTGCCCGAGGTGCGGGAGGCGAAGAGCTTGATGAAGCCCTCCTTGATGCCCTGCATTTTGGCGCGCGGGTTCGACGACAGGGGCAGCTTGTAGACGGTGCCGCGCGCGACCCCGGTTTCGACGTCGAGCTGCGAGAAGCCGACGGTCGCGATCTCGGGGTGGGTGAAGATGTTCGAGGTGATGTTGCGCTTCTCGATCGGGTCGACCGCGTCACCCATCGCGTGGAACACCGCCGTGCGCCCCTGCATCGACGCGACGGAGGCGAGCGGCAGGTAGTCGCTGCAGTCGCCGACCGCGTAGATCGACGGGATGGAGGTGCGCGCGACCCGGTTGACACGGATGTGCCGCGACTCGGTGAGCTGCACGCCCGCCTCTTCGAGGCCGATTCCGGCCGTGTTGGGCACGGCGCCGACGGCCATGAGGCAGTGCGACCCCTCGATGACCCGCCCATCCGACAGGGTGACGCGTACTCCGTCGCCGACGTTCTCGACCGTGGATGCTCGCGAGGCTGACAGCACGTCGATCCCGTTCGAGCGAAACACCTTTTCGATGAGCGACGCGGCGTCGACGTCCTCTCCGGGCAGCACCTGGTCGCGCGACGACACAAGGGTGACGCGCGCCCCGAGCGAGCGGTAGGCGGAGGCGAATTCGGCGCCGGTGACGCCTGAGCCGACGACGATGAGGTGCTCGGGCACGTCGTCGAGGCCGTACAGCTGCTTCCACGTCAGCACGCGTTCGCCGTCGGGCTGGGCGCTCGGCAGTTCGCGCGGCGAGGCGCCGACGGCGACGATGATGGTGTCGGCCTCGCACTCATCGAAGTCGACGCGCTTCGTGCCGTGCCCCGTCGAGACGACGACGCGGTTCGGGCCGTCAAGCCGTGCATCCCCGTTGAGGATGCGCACGCCCGCCTTCTCAAGCTGCTCGTGCATGTCTTGCGACTGTTGGGCGGCGAGCCGCAGCAGCCGCTGGTTGATGGCGGTGAGGTTGACGGCGATTTCGGGCTTGACGGCACGGCCGGCTTCGGTGCGTGAGTAGAACTGCACGCCCACCTCGGCGGCCTCGGTGATGGCCTCGGCCGCTTCAGCGGTGGCGATAAGGGTCTTCGATGGCACAACGTCGGTGAGCACGGCCGACCCGCCCACCCCGCTGCGCTCGATGAGGGTTACCTCGGCGCCGAGCTGCGCGCCGGCGAGCGCCGCCTCGTAGCCGCCGGGTCCTCCGCCGAGGATCACGATCTGGTGTTTGCGTTCGAATTGGGTCGCCACCCGCCCATTCTTTCACCCGGCAGGGATGCCCGGGGCTGGCCCCGCGCGCACGCTGCGGCGGGCCGGCGGCGCGCGACCGCACGGCCGCCGCATGCGCGCAGATGAGCGTGAGCCCGCGCATCCGCGCGACTCTACGATGGTGTCCATGTCCCACGCGCAGAACCCGCTCGACGACCCGACCGCCGACCCCTTCGCCATCGCGCGCGAGGCGGCGGCCCAGCTGGCCGAGGCCACGGGCGTCGACCGCCACGACATCGCGTTGACGCTCGGCTCGGGGTGGGCGAAGGCGGCCGACCTGATTGGTGAGACGACGCACACGATCCCCGCGCCCGAGATCGTGGGGTTCTCGAAGCCGGCGCTCGAGGGCCACGTGGGCACCCTGCGCTCCGTGCTGCTGCCAAACGGCAAGCGCGCGCTCGTGATCGGCGCCCGCACCCACTACTACGAGGGCCACGGCGTGCGCCGGGTCGTGCACTCGGTGCGCACGGCGGCCGCCGCGGGCGCGACGACGATGGTGCTGACGAACGGCGCCGGCGGCATCAAGCCCGAGTGGCAGCCCGGCACGCCCGTGCTCATCAGCGACCACATCAACCTGACCGCCGACAGCCCGCTCGAGGGCGCGACGTTCATCGACCTCACCGACCTGTACTCGGCACGCCTGCGCGAGCTCGCCCGCACGATCGACCCAACGCTCGACGACGGCGTGTACGTGCAAAACCGCGGGCCGCACTACGAGACGCCCGCCGAGGTGCAGATGGCGAAGGCCATCGGCGGCCACATCGTCGGCATGTCGACGGCGCTCGAGGCGATCGCTGCCCGCCAAGCCGGCATGGAAATCCTCGGCCTTTCGCTCATCACAAACCTCGCCGCGGGCATCAGCCCCGAACCGCTCAGCCACCAGGAGGTCATCGACGCCGGCCGCGAGGCCGAGCCGGTGATCAGCGCCCTGCTGGCGAAGATCGTCGCCGCGATCTAGGCAACCACCCGCCCGCGACGCGCATCCCGAACCACGGAAGGAGACGCCCCGATGACGCACCTCGACTCCGCGAAGGCCTGGCGCGAGCAAGACCCCGACCCGGTCACGCGCGCCGAATTGGATGCTCTCATCACCGCCGCAGAAGACGGTGACGTCGCCGCCACTGCCGAGCTCGCCGACCGCTTCGACACGCGCCTCGCCTTCGGCACGGCGGGCCTGCGCGGCGAACTCGGAGCGGGGTCGAACCGCATGAACCGCGTGCTGGTGTCGCAGGCCGCCGCGGGCTTCGCGCGGTTCCTGCTGGGCCGCGAGTCGCACCCGAGCGTGGTGATCGGCTACGACGGGCGCGTGAACTCCGACGTGTTCGCGCGCGACACCGCTGAGATCATGGCGGGGGCCGGGGTGCGCGCGATCCTCCTGCCGCGGCTTCTGCCGACGCCGCTGCTGGCGTTCGCCGTGCGCCACCTCGGCGTGAGCGCCGGTGTCATGGTGACGGCGAGCCACAACCCGCCGCGCGACAACGGCTACAAGGTGTACCTCGGCGGTGCCGACCAGGGGTCGCAGATCGTCGCGCCGGTCGACGGCGAGATTCACGCCGCGATCCTCGAGGTCGCGAACTCGACGACGGTCGACCTGATCCCCCGCTCGACCCACTACGAGACGGCTGACGACGACATCGTCGAGGCCTACGTCGTCGCGACGGCGGCGATCGCGGTCGATCCGTCCGCGCCGGGCGCGACCCCGCGCATCCCGGTGCCGTTCACGTACACGGCGATGCACGGCGTCGGCTACGAGACGAGCGCCAAGGTGTTCGCGCGCGCCGGCTTCGCCGAGCCCACCGTGGTGGTCGAACAGCGCGACCCCGACGGGGCTTTCCCGACGGTGGCGTTCCCGAACCCGGAGGAGCCGGGCGCCATGGACCTCGCCGAGGCGACCGCCAGCGCCGCCGGCTCGCAACTGATCATCGCGCACGACCCCGACGCCGACCGGCTCGCCGTGGCGATTCCCGACGCGACGTCGGCGTCGGGCTGGCGCAGGCTGACGGGCAACGAGGTGGGCACGCTGCTCGGCTGGCGCGCCGCCGAGCGCGAAGTCGCCCGCGGCGGCACGGGAACGCTCGCGGCGTCGATCGTGTCGAGCCCCGCGCTCGCGGCCATCGCCGACCACTTCGGTCTGCCGTACCGCGACACGCTCACCGGCTTCAAGTGGGTGAGCCGCGTCGAGAACCTCGCCTTCGGCTACGAGGAGGCCCTCGGCTACCTCGTGAACCCGCAGTCGATCCGCGACAAAGACGGCATCTCGGCCTCGACCGAGTTCCTCGCGATGGCGGGCGAGCTCGCCGCGGAGGGGCGCACGGTCGCTGACCGACTGCGGGAGGCCGACGAGGTGTTCGGCGCCTTCGCCTCCAGCCAGGTCTCGGTGCGCGTCACCGAGCTGGCCGCGATCGGTCGCATCATGGCCCGCATTCGGGATGCTCGCCCCACCGCGATCGGCGGAATCCCCGTCACGCAGAGCGACGACTTCGCGAACGGCTTCGGCGACTTCGGGCCGAGCGACATCCTGCGGTTCTGGATGGACGGCGGATCGCGCGTCATCGTGCGCCCGAGCGGCACCGAGCCGAAGGTGAAGGTGTACATCGACGCGGTGTCGCACGACGGCACGGCCGAGCAGCGCCGCGCCGCCGCGGAGGCGACGGTGGCCGCGCTGACCGCCGGCGCGCGGGAGCTGCTCGCCGAGTAGCGCGCCGCAGCGCTCCACCTAGGCTGGATGCGTGACCGAGGCGCATCCCGACCCCCTGCTGCCGCGGCCCGTCGCGGTGGTCTGGTTCCTCGCCCTGCTGTTCTTCGCCGCAGGGCTCGTCGTCGGCGGGGTGATCGGTGGCGACGCCGCGGCGACGGGCACGAGCACCCTGTCGCTCGCCGCCGTGCTGCTCGGCATCACGGGGCAGGGTCTGCTGTATGCCCGCCGAGGCTACGACGCCCTCGACCGCCTGCAGCGCGTCGCGACGACGTCGATCGCGCTCGCCTCGGCACTCGCCACCGGGGGCATCGTCGCCCTGATCGTGTTCGGCCCCGACCGTCCGATTGGCCCGGTCACTGCGGTCGCAGCGGCCGCCGTCATGGCCGCCGCCGCGTCGGCTGCGGCCGCCACGAGCGTGCTGATCCGCCCGCACGTCGAAGCCATGCCCGCGCACATCTGGGCCGGCATCGGCGGGTCGGGCCTCGCGGTGCCCTTCATGGTCGCGGGCGTCGACCCGGCCCTCATCGTCGCGGCGACCGTCGGCCTCGCGACGTACGACCGGGTACGCGGCCGCCGCATCCACCGCGACCTGGAGCGCCGCCGCGCGCTGTCGGCGTCGATCGACGAGCGCGGCATCCCGGTGCGCGGGCTTCCCGGCTCCCCCGTCATCGAGCGCACCCGCCCACGCGTGCCGTGGAGCCGGCGCGAGCGTCGCCTCAGCCTCGCCCTCGGCGTCGCCGCCCTGCTCACCGTCGTCGGCGCGTGGGCGGGCGGAGTCCTCATCGCCGACGCCGCGCCCGGCCTCGTCTCAGCCGGACAGGGCCTCGCCGTCGTCACCCTCGGAGCGATCCCTCTCGTCGCACAGGTCGCCCTCCTCCTGCGCGTCGCCACTCGCGCCCGGCGCGTCATTGCGACGACGGGCGCGGTCATCGTCGCAGCATCCGCCGCCGTGCTCATCACCCCGTCCGAGTCGGTGGCGCTCGTCGCCTGGGCGGTGCAGAGCGTCGCCGTCGGGCTCGCCGTCTCCGCCGTCACCCGGATGCTCGTTCCCGGCACCGCTCTCGGCGCGGCCGCCATCGTGGTCACCGTCGCGACCGCGTGGTGGGTGGTCGTGGTCACCTCCGGCGGCATCGCGCTCGCGTTCGGCGCCGTGCTGACCACGCTGCTCGCGCTGCGTCGCCGCACCACCGACGGCGACCTGCCGCCCGCCGAGGGCGCAGCGCCCGCACCGCCCGCCTAGGCTGGAGGCATGAGCATCCTCGACCGTCTCGCCTCCCCACCGACCACCCGCATGTCGGGAGTGGCATGGGCATCGGCGGCCGCCGTCGGCTTCGTCATGGCGTCGTTTGGGCTCACCCTGTTCTCGACGCCCGGCGACTCGCAAGAGACGCTGCTACTCATCTCGAACCTGACCGGGCTGCTCGGCGTCGTCGCCTTCCTCGCCCTCCTGCGCGCCGTGCACGCGGCGGTCGGGCGTCGAGGTGTTCCCGCCTGGCTTATCCCCCTCGCCTACATCCTCCTGCTCGCCCGGGCCCTCGTGCTGCTGCCGTACTTCCTCGACGGTCCGGCCATCGCACTGCCTCCCGCCCTCGTGCCCGCCATCCCGATCGTGTTCTTCGCGCTCGCCGGAGCCGCGGCCGCGTGCGCCGCCATCAGCTGGATGCCCGCCACGCCCGAATCGCGCACACCGCTGCGCATCGCCGTCGTCGGCCTCACGATCGGCATCGTGGTGACGCTCATGCTGCTGACTGGCACGGGGCTCGTGCTGATCGTCGTGTCGCTCGCGCTCGCCGTCATGAACGCGTTCCGGAAGCCCGCGGCCGCCGTCGACGAGGAGTAACGCGAGCACTCGGCGCGGCACGCGCCTCAGCGTGCGCACCCCGCGGCGCGATCGCGCATGACGCGGTCAGCCGATCGCGGCCTCGATTTTGCGCGCCAACTCGTCCGTGTCGAAGTAGTTCTCGATGACGATCGTCTCGGCGCGCGTCGACCCTATGGCCTCGACGAACTCGGCGCTCGTCAGGATCACCTGCGCGTCGGCAGCGACCCGCTGCACGGACGACACGTCGGCGGCGACGACGGTGGCGCTCAAGCCGAGCCGCTGCAACACCCGCTCGGCGTTGACCTTCAGGATGCCGGACGAGCCGATGCCGGCCCCGCAGATGGCGACGATTTTCACGAGGCGGGCCTCCGAGCATCCAGGATGTCGCGCACCTGATCGCGCGACGTGGCGTCCGCGATCGCCTGGATGGCGGACGAATCGTTGAAGACGTTCGCGAGGGCCGCGACCGACGTGAGGTGAGCATCCGGTGCGTGAACGGCGAGGCCGATCACGACCCGGACGGGGTCGTTGTGCGCGTGCCCGAAACTCACCGGGGTGGCAAGCGTCACGACCGAGAGGCCGTCGCGACGCACCTCGGGGCCGGGGCGCGCGTGCGCGAGCGCGAGGCCCGGCGCGATGACGATGTACGGGCCGTGGTCGTCGACCATGCGCACCATCGCCTCGGTGTATTCCGTCGTCGCGCAGCCGCAGTCGACGAGGGCGTCGCCCGCGAGTCGCACGGCGTCGCGCCAGTCGTCGGCGCGCGCCTGCAGCACGATGGCGCGGTCGGCCAGCGGCGGCAACGCGGCGTCAGCCGGATCGAAATTGTCGGTCATCGGGCGGCGTCGAACCCTTCGATGATGGCGTCGGCGAGCGCCTCGCGGTCTTCCACCGGCAGGAACGCGGCCTCGGCGGCGTTCAGCTGGAAGGCGAGCAGGTCGTCGAGGTCGTAGGCGAACTCGTCGGCGACGAGGGCGAGCTCGCGGCTCAACGTCGTGCCGCTCATGAGGCGGTTGTCGGTGTTGACCGTGACGCGGAACCCGAGCTGGTAGAGCAAATCGAGCGGGTGGTCGGCGAGGGTGTCGCCCCACTGCGCGATGGCGCCCGTCTGCAGGTTCGAGCTGGGGCTCGTCTCGAGCGCGATTCCGCGGTCCTTCACCCACTCCGCCAGGCGTCCGAGCGTCGCGTACTGCTGGTCACCCTCACGGGTGATTTCGATGTCTTCAGCGAGGCGCACACCGTGGCCGAGCCGCAGGGCGTGGCCGTCGGTGAGTGCGCTGCGGATGCTGTCGAGCCCGTCGGCTTCGCCCGCGTGGATCGTCGCGGGGAAGAATTCAGCGGCGAGCAGGTCGAAGGCGTCGCGCATGCGGCTCGGCGGGAAGCCCGCCTCGGCACCCGCAATGTCGAAACCGACGACGCCCGAGTCGCGGTGGCGCAGCGCGAGCTGCGCGATCTCGAGGCCGCGGTCGGCGTGGCGCATGGCGCTCACGAGCTGACCGACGCGGATGCGGTGGCCGGCAGCGCGCGCGGCCTCGACTCCCTGATCGAGCCCCTCCTGCACGGCCTCGACCGTCTCGTCGAGGCTGAGCCCGCGGGTCAGGTGCTGCTCGGGCGCCCAGCGCACCTCGCCCCAGATGACGCCGTCGGCGACGAGGTCGTCGACGAACTCGCGGGCGACGCGGGTGAGCCCCTCGCGGGTCTGCATGACCGCGGTCGTGATGTCGAAGGTCTTCAGATACTCGACGAGCGAACCCGAGTTCGACTTCTCGGCGAACCAGGCGCCCAGCTCGTCGGCGTCGGTCGTGGGCAGCTCGACGCCCGCGTCGGCCGCGAGCTCGACGATCGTGGCCGGGCGCAGGCCGCCGTCGAGGTGGTCGTGCAACGACACCTTCGGCAGCTGCTCGAGCGCGATGTCGGTGCCGGGCAGGTGGTGGGGCGTCGCCGTCGTCATACCGTCAAATCTAGTGGTCGCCAGAGCCCTACGCTGAGGGGATGCCCGAGAAGATCATCCTCGACTGCGACCCCGGCCACGACGACGCCATCGCGATGCTGCTCGCGCACGGCAGCCCCGAGATCGAGCTGCTCGCCGTCACCACGGTGATGGGCAACCAGACGATCGAGAAGGTGACCAGGAACGCGCTGTCCGTGGCGCGCGTGGCCGGCATCACGAGCATCCCGTTTGCGCGCGGAGCGGAGCGCCCACTGGTGCGCGCCATCGAGACCGCGCCCGACATTCACGGCGAGTCGGGGCTCGACGGGCCCATGCTGCCGGAGCCCACCATCGCGCTCGATGAGCGCAGCGCCGCGCAGCTCATCATCGACACCGTCATGGCCGAAGAGCCGGGCACGGTCACCCTCGTGCCGACCGGCGCCCTCACCAACATTGCGCTCGCGGCCCGGCTCGAGCCGCGCATCGTCGAGCGGGTGAAGAAGGTCGTCTTGATGGGCGGCGGCGTGCACGTCGGCAACTGGAACGCGGTCGCCGAGTTCAACATCGTCATCGACCCCGAGGCCGCCCACATCGCCATGAACGAGTCGTGGCCGCTCGTCATGGTCGGGCTCGATGTCACCCACCAGGCGCTCGCGACGCCCGAGGTCGCCGCCGCGATCGCCGCCGTCGGAACGCCCGCGGCTCGCTTCGTCGGCGAGCTGCTCGACTTCTTCGGCCACACCTATCGTGACGCGCAGGGCTTCGACCACCCGCCGGTGCACGACCCGGTCGCCGTCGCCGCGGTCATCGACCCGACGATCGTGCGCACGATCGCGGCGCCCCTCACCGTCGAGCTCACGGGAACGTCGACGCTCGGGATGACCGTGGCTGATCTGCGCGCGCCCGCACCCGATGGATGCACGACCCACGTCGCCATGGACCTCGACGTCGACCGCTTCTGGGCGCTCGTGGTCGACGCGCTGGAGCGCATCGGCCACACCGACTTCTAGGCTGGCGCCCGGAGAGACGCCGCTATAGGAAAAACCAGTGGGAGTTGCTATATTGAACCGGTCGATAGGACTGCCAACGCGGTTCCGTTCGTTCAGCTGAGACTGCCCACGCGGTGCTCTGTGAACGAGTTGACTAGAGAACTGAGGTCTGACCCTAGGGTCAGACCTCGTTCCGTTTCTAGGCGGCTCATGTACCTGCTTTTCGTCGACGAGTCGGGCACTCATCCGGGGCAGCACCCCTTCGTCCTCGGTGGCATAGCCATCCATGAGAACGACGCCGCTACCCTTCAGAAGCGGATCGACGACGTCGTCGTAAAGAACCTGGGCCGCATTCCTCCGAATCTCGACGAGTACGAAATCCATGCTTCCGAGATGCGGAATGCCAAAAAGCCCAAGATCGATAAAGGGCAGAAGACGAGCATCTGGGCGAACGTCCCGAGAAGCACGCGCACCGCGATTCTGGAAGAAGCCTACGAAGCTGTCGCGAACTTTTCGCCGGCGGACCGCGACCTTCCGGCCGTTCTTTTCGGAGTGGCAGTGGAGAAAAACTTCCATCCAGACTGGTCGCCCTTTGAGCGGGAAAGATGGGCATACGAAGTACTACTCGGAAAATTCGACGTCATGCTCAAGTCGCTCCGGAACAACAAACGCCTACCCAACCGCGGCTTGGTGATTCACGACCGTCGGGTTGTGGCGGAGCGGGACATCCAAACCTGGGTCGCCGAGTGGCGAGTCACTGCTGAAAGAATCGGTCAACTACAGAACCTCGCGGATGTCCCACTATTCGGAGACTCTCGTGCGACACGACTCCTCCAAATTGCCGATCTAGTGTCCTACGCCGTATTTCGCAATTACAACCGGCAGTCACCGTCCAGTCACTATTTCTCAATGATCTGGGACTCGTTCCACAAGGAACGCACAGCGACCCATGGATGTGTTCACTTCACTCCCTCGTTCGGTCAAGGCGCTTGCACTTGCGCGCCATGCACAGAACGGCTTCTAGCGGAATCAGCAAAACGAGCTCGATCGCCGCGGACGCGCTGAACCGATTCCACCCGCGGCAGCTGCGCGCCGTGCGTCGGCCTACGCGTCGACGACGCCCGCGATCAGCGGGCCGCCCATCACGAGCTCGTCACCCGCCGACCCGATGCGGTAACCACCCTCGAGCGCCTCGAGCGCACGGTCGAAGCGTGCCGCCTCGTTCGTGTGCATGGTAAACAGCGGCTGCCCCTTCGTCACGGTGTCGCCCGGCTTCGCGTGCAGGTCGATGCCCGCGGCGTGGTCGACCGGGTCCTGCTTGCGGGCGCGTCCGGCTCCGAGGCGCCAGGCGGCAATACCGAAGGGCAGCGCCTGCTGCTCGACGAGCACGCCGTCACGGTCGGCGGTCACCACGTGGGTCTCGCGGGCGACCGGCAGCGGTGCATCCGGGTCGCCGCCCTGCGCACTGATCATGGCGCGCCAGGCGTCCATCGCCTGCCCGTTGTGGAGCGCTCCTTCCACGTCGGCGTCGGTGACGCCGGCGAGCTCGAGCATGTGGCGCGCGAGCGTCACGGCCAGCTCGACAATGTCGGCGGGGCCGCCGCCGGCGAGCACCTCGACCGATTCGCGCACCTCGTTGGCGTTGCCGATGGCAAGTCCCAGCGGCACGTTCATGTTGGTGAGCACCGCGCGGGTGGCGACACCGGCGTCCTCACCGAGGCGCACCATGACCTTCGCGAGTTCGCGCGACTGCTCGATGTCTTTCAAGAACGCGCCCGAGCCGAACTTCACGTCGAGCACGAGCGCTGCGGTGCCCTCGGCGATCTTCTTCGACATGATCGACGACGCGATCAGCGGGATGCACTCCACGGTGCCGGTGGTGTCGCGCAGGGCGTACAGCTTGCCGTCTGCGGGGGCGAGCCCCGACCCGGCGGCGCAGACCACAGCGCCCGCGCTCTCGAGCTGCGCCATCATGTCGTCGACCGAGACGTTCGCCCGCCAGCCGGGGATCGACTCGAGCTTGTCGAGCGTGCCTCCCGTGTGGCCGAGTCCCCGGCCCGACAGCTGCGGCACGGCCACCCCGAACGAAGCGACGAGTGGCGCGAGCGGGAGAGTGATCTTGTCGCCCACTCCGCCAGTGGAGTGCTTGTCGGTGGTCTTCTTCGTGAGGCCTGAGAAGTCGAGCCGCGTGCCGGAGGCGACCATGGCGAGCGTCATGTCGCGCACCTCGTCGCGCTCCATGCCGTTCAGGAAGATGGCCATTGCCATGGCCGACATCTGCTCGTCGGCGATGTAGCCGCGGGTGTACGCGTCGACCATCCACTGGATCTGCTCGGTCGACAGCGTGCCGCGGTCGCGCTTGGTGCGAATCAGGTCGACGACGTCGAACGGTTCGATGCTCACGAGTGGTACTCCTCCAGGGTGCGCGGCCCGAACGCGTCGGGAATCACCTCGTCGATGGTCTTGATGCCGCTGACGGTCTCGAGCAGCATTCCCTCGGCCGAGTGTTCGTACAGCAGCTGTCGGCAGCGGCCGCACGGCATCAGGGCCCCACCGTTGCCATCGACACACGTGAAGGCGATCAGCTTGCCGCCACCGGTCATGTGCAGCGTCGACACGAGCGTGCACTCGGCGCACAGCGTCAGGCCGTACGACGCGTTCTCGACGTTGCAGCCCGAGATGACGCGACCGTCGTCGACGATCGCGGCCACCCCCACGGGAAACTTCGAATACGGAACGTACGCCTTGCGCATGGCGTCCATGGCGACGGAACGCAGGGCATCCCAGTCGATGTCGGTGCTCGTCATCGCATGCTCCGGATGCTCGTGACGGTCACGATGTTATGTACGGTTTGCCGGTCGCGGCGGGCGGCCGGGAGTAGCCGACGAGGCCGGCCACGGCGAAGATCGTGACGATGTAGGGCAGCATCAGCATGAACTCGCTCGGCACGGGGGAACCGACGATCGACAGGGTCGATTGCAGGTTCGTGGCGAAGCCGAAGAGCAGCGCCGCGAGCGTTGCGCGGATCGGGTCCCAGCGGCCGAAGATGACGGCGGCAAGGGCGATGAAGCCGGCACCGTTCGTCATTTCCTTCTGGAAGGAGCCGACGGCGGCCAGCGAGAAGAAGGCGCCTCCGCCGCCGACGATCGCGCCGGCGAGCAGCACGTTCCAGAAGCGGGTCGCGCGCACCTTGATGCCGACCGTGTCGGCCGCCGTCGGGTGCTCGCCGACGGCACGCAGGCGCAGGCCCCAGCGGGTCTTGAACAGCGCGAACCACACGGCGACGACCGCGATGTACATGAGGTACACGATGATCGACTGGCGGAACAGGATCGGCCCGAGAATCGGAATCTCGCTGAGCAGCGGGATGGCGATGCGCTCGAAGCGGGCCGGCGCGTTGAAGGCCGCCGAGTTGCCCGACATGAGGGTCGAGAACAGGAAGCTCGTGAGGCCGATGACGAGCACGTTCAAGACGACACCGACGATGATCTGGTCGACGAAGTACTTGATCGAGAACGAGGCGAGGATCGTCGACACCAGCGCGCCGGCGAGCATGGCGCCCGCCAGCCCTGCGAACGGGTTGCCGGTAATGCTCGCGACGAGCGCCGCGACGAACGCGCCCGAGAGCAGCTGGCCCTCAATCGCGATGTTGACGACACCCACGCGCTCGCTGATGACGCCGCCGAGCGATCCGAAGATCAGCGGCGTCGATACGGTGAGCGCTCCGGCGAGCAGGCCGATCATGGGCAGCGTCGCCCCGGCCGCCGCCCAGGTGAGGAACGCGGTGAGGAAGATGACCGCGAACAGCGTGGTGACCCACAGCGGGATCTTCTTCGCCTCGCGCGCGCGGAGGAAGGCGTACACGGTGATGGTGGCCATGGCGGCGGTCGCCACGATGCCCGTCGCGAGCGCCGGTAGCGGGATCTCGGGCAGCTGAATGAGGTCGCTGTTCGTGCTGAGGCGGAAATTCGTGACGCCGTCACGCCCGAGGCCGATGAACAGCACCGCGGCGATGACGACGAACGCCGAGAAGCCGATGGGGGCCTTCCAGCTGCGCACCGCGATTGTCGCGGGCGCGGATCCGCCCGCGGGGACGGGGGTGGTCTTCACGTCGATCACTTCGCTACCTCCGCCTTACGGTCGAGCTTCGGCTTTCGCCAGTGGAAGTTCGGGTCGGGTGTCGGCAGTCGGAAGATCGAGCGCACGAGCGGGGGTGCCGCGATGAAGAGCACGATGAACGACTGCACGACGAGCACGATGTCGACGGGGATTCCCTCGGCGGCCTGCATCGTCACGGCGCCCGCCTTCAGGGCTCCGAACAGGATGCCCGCAAAGAAGACACCGACGGGCTTCGAGCGGCCGAGCAGGGCGACGGTGATGGCGTCGAAGCCGATTCCGGCGTCGAGGCCCGCGGCGATACCGCCGGTGAAGTTGCCGAGCGCCTGCTGCACGCCGGCGAGGCCCACGAGGGCGCCGGCGATGACCATCACCTTGACGTACGTGGCCTTCACGTTGATGCCGGCAACCCGCGCGGCGTGCGGGTTCTCACCGACGGCCCGGAACTGGAAGCCCATCGCCGAGCGGTTGAGCAGGTACCAGACGTAGATCGTCGCGACGATAACGAGGATGAACCCGAGGTTCAGGTCATACGCGTCGCCCGCGATCTTCGGGAATTGCGCGGTCTCGAGCATCGGGGCCGAGCGCGGGTTCGACTGACCCGGCGCCTGCAGGGCACCCGGGGTGCGCAGCAGGAACGAGATCAGGTAGAACGCGATGTAGTTCAGCATGATCGTCACGATGACCTCGTGGGCACCGGTGCGCGCCTTCAGGAGGCCGACGATGCCGCCCCAGATCGCGCCGCCGATGAGGCCGACGACGAGGGCGACGATCAGGTGGATGACCGGGGGAAGCGGAACGTAGGCTCCCACGTATCCGGCCGCAGCGGCGGCGATCAGGATCTGACCACGACCACCGATGTTGAACAGGCCCACGCGGAACGCAAGCGCCACACCGAGGCCGGCCGCGATCAGCGGGGTCGCGTTCGCGAGCGTCGCCGTCAGGGGGCGGATCGCCGCCGCAAAGTCGTCGGCGCGCAGGTAGTTGAACACCGAGCCGCGGAAGAGGGCAGCATATGCGCCACCCACGGCGTCGGCGATGGCGCCGATCATGTCGCCAGGTCGCGCGAAGAAGTAGGTCGCCGTCTGCTGCACCACGGGGTCGGTCAGCGCGATGAGGATGCCGCCGAAGACGAGCGCCAGCACGACAGCGAGCAGCGAGATCATCGCCGAGCCGCCGACGATCTCTTTCACGATCTGGTTCTGGCGTGGCGCCTCCTGCGTCTCCGCGGGTGCGGCCGCCGGGGCCTCCGTCACCGTCGCGGGTGCTGCCGCCTCGGGGCCGGTTCCGGCTGCCGAGAGCTGGTCGGGCTTGTCGGGCGTCGCCTTGTTGTCGTTCGTGTCGCTCACGCCGCCACCTCCGCGGGGGTCTCTCCAGCCATCATGAGTCCGAGTACGTCGCGCGGGGTGTCGCCCGGCACGATGCCGATGATGCGCCCGCGATACATGACCGCGATGCGGTCAGCGAGCGCCGCGACCTCGTCGAGCTCGGTCGAGACGACGATCACGGGAACCCCCGAGTCGCGGGTTTCGACGATGCGCTTGTGCACGAACTCGATCGATCCGACGTCGAGGCCGCGCGTCGGCTGCGCGGCAATGAACAGTCGCAGTTCGCGGCTGAGCTCGCGAGCGAGCACGACCTTCTGCTGGTTTCCGCCCGACAGGCGCCCGACCTTCGTCGCGATGCCCTGGGCGCGCACGTCGAACTCGGCGACCTTCTCGGTGGCGAATTTTGCGAGCGCGTCGAGCTGCAGGGTGCCGGCCTTGACGAAGGGCTCGCCCGTGTAGCGGTCGAGCATGAGGTTCTCGGCGATGGTGAACTCGCCGACCAGGCCGTCTTCCTTGCGGTCTTCGGGAACGAAGCCCACGCCCGAGTCGAGCACCCCGCGAGGGCTCTTCCCGACGAGTTCGGTGCCGTCGACCACGATCGAGCCGAGCACGCGGTGCTGCAGGCCCATGATCGCCTCGGTGAGTTCGGTCTGCCCGTTGCCCTGAACGCCCGCGACGCAAAGAATCTCGCCGCGCTTCAGCGTGAACGAGACGTTGTCGACGAGCACCTGACCGATCGGGTCGGTGACCGTGAGGCTGTCGACGACGAGGGCGTCGTCACCCGGGGTCGCCGCGGCCTTATCGACGGTGAGTGACACGGCACGGCCGACCATGAGCGATGCGAGCTCGGCGTTCGAGGCGGTCGGTTCAGCTTCGCCGACGACCTTGCCGAGACGAATGACCGTGATGCGGTCGGCAACCTCGCGCACTTCGCGCAGCTTGTGCGTGATGAAGACGATCGCGGTGCCCTCCGCCTTGAGCTGGCGCATGATGTCCATGAGCTCGTCGGTCTCTTGCGGGGTCAAGACGGCGGTCGGCTCGTCGAAGACGAGAACCTTCGCGTCGCGCGAGAGCGCCTTAATGATCTCGACCCGCTGCTGCACGCCGACCGGCAGGTCTTCGATCTTCGCGTCGGGGTCGATGTCGAAGCCAAAGCGTGCGCTGATCTCGCGCACCTTGGCCCGTGCGGTCTCGAGGTCGAGCACGCCAGCTGCCTTCGTGCTCTCGTTGCCGAGCATCACATTCTCGGCGACCGTGAAGACGGGAATGAGCATGAAGTGCTGGTGCACCATGCCGATGCCGGCGTTCATCGCGTCACCGGGGCCCTCGAACTTCTGCACGACGTCGTTCAGGAGGATCTCGCCCTCGTCAGCCCGGTACAGGCCGTAGAGCACGTTCATGAGGGTGGACTTGCCGGCACCGTTCTCACCGAGGAGACAGTGGATCTCGCCGGGTTCGACGGTCAGGTCGATGTGGTCATTCGCCGTGAGCGCGCCAAAGCGCTTGGTGATGCCACGAAGCTCGAGCTTCATGATCTGGGCCTTCCTGCGCCGCCGGGGTCGCGGCGCTGCTTCCGAGATTCACTGTACTGGGGGCACACGGCCGGATTTTGAGCACGTGAGCGCTCATGTGAGCAGGAGGGGCGGGATGCACGCGGCGCGCGTTCGTCGCCCGTCGCGCCCCGCGCATCCGTCGCCCCGTAACGGGCTGAGGGGGAGGCCGACTTTCGTCGACCTCCCCCTCAGTGAGGTGCTTGTCTGTCGTTACTGACCGGGCGTTGCCGGCGACTCGACGACGAGCTCACCCGAGATGATCGCGGCGATCAGCTCGTCGATCTGCGCCTGCAGCTCGGGGTCAACCGATGCCTCGAAGTCGTGGAACGGGGCAAGGCCCACGCCGTCGTTCTCGAGGCTGCCGATGTAGAGGCTGTTGTCGAAGTTGCCTTCGGCCGCAGCGGTAACGACGTCGTAGACGGCGTTGCCGATGTTCTTCAGCACCGAGGTGAGGACGAGGTCGCCCAGGTCGGGGTCGGAGACGAAGATGTCCTTGTCGACGCCGATCAGCGTGATGTCTTCACCCGAGTCACGGATCGCCTCTGCGGCACTGAAGTAGATCGGGCCACCGACGGGCATGAGCACGTCAGCGCCCTGGTCGATCAGGTTCTGCGCCGAGGTGAGCGCCTCGGTGCCGGGGGCGAAGCCACCGGTGAACGCGCCGTCCTGTGCGTCGAAGTCCCAGCCGAGCGTCTGCACCGAGGTGCCGTTCTGCTCGTTGTAATAGTCGACGCCCTGCACGAAGCCGTCCATGAAGATGGTGACCGGCGGGATCGGAATGCCACCGAAGGTGCCGACGATGCCCGACTCGGTGTAGCTCGCGGCCGCGTAGCCGGCGAGGAACGCCGCCTGGACGGTGTCGAACAGGAGGGGCTTCACGTTGTCGGCCTCGACGAAGTCGTCGATGATCGCGAAGTTGACGTCGGGGTTCGCGGCCGATGCGGTCGCGGTCGCCTCGTTGAGGAGGAAGCCGACCGTCACGATCAGGTCGCAGCCCTGGTCAACGAGCGCCTGCACGTTGGGGGCGTACGCGTTCTCGTCAGCCGACTCCACCGCGACGAAGTCGACGCCGAGGTCGTTCGCGGCCGTCTCGATGCCGTCGTAAGCGGCCTCGTTGAACGAGCGGTCGTCCCAGCCACCGGCGTCGGAAACGATGCAGGGCAGGAAGTCGAGCGCGGGCTCGGTCGGGGTGTCGGTGCCAGGAGCCGTCGTGGGCTCGTCGTCGGGGGCCGCGGCGCAGCCCGAGAGCACGAGCGCGCTCGCGCCGAGCAGGGCGAGACCGGCGAGGCCGGACTTGCGGGTAGTGATCGTCAAGGTGTCCTCCAGAAAAGGGGTTCCCACGCGGGAGCGCGTGAGCGATTTGGCTCCACGTTAGCGCCCGATGGGGCCCAGTTCATTCGGACTGTGGTCCCGGAGACCGAAGCGTTACGAATCCGGAACGCACGCGGAATCCCGCGGAAATTCGGGCAACTTACGTAACGGAGCGCATCCCACCGCTCAAAAGAGCACGCGCTGCTCAGTCGAAATCGGCCGAGAGCGGGATGCTCACACCCCCTACAAGAGGTCGCTGCGGCCCGCCTGCTTGATCGCGTCCACGACCGCCTTCACGCGTTGCGCGTTCTCGCGGGTCGTGACGAGGAGGGCATCCGGGGTGTCGACGACAACGATGTCGGTCACGCCGATGAGCGAAATCAGCCGCGGCGACTGCGACACCACCACGCCGCTCGCCGAGTCGGCCAGCACGCGCGCGCCCTCGCCCAGAATCGCGAGGTCGCCGACGCGGCCGCCCGACAGAAGCTTCGCGAGCGACGAGAAGTCGCCGACGTCGTCCCACGCGAAGTCCCCGCGCACGACGGCGAGACGCCCCCGCTCGGCGGCGGGCTCAGCAACCGAGTAGTCGATCGCAATTTTCTCGAGCAGCGGCCACGTGGCGTCAACGATGTCGTCGCGATCGTCCGTGTCCCACGCCTCGGCGATACGCATCAGCCCGTGGTGCAGCGTCGGGCGCGTCTCGGCGAGCTGGGCGAGCAGCACGTCGGCGCGGGCGATGAACATGCCCGCGTTCCAGCAGTGGTCACCCGACTCGACGTAGGCAGTGGCCGTCGCCAGGTCGGGCTTTTCGACGAAGCGTTCGACGAGTTGCGCGTGCGGAGCCCCGTCCACGGCGAGCGCCGCACCCGTCTGGATGTACCCGAAACCCGTCGCCGGTTCCGTCGGCTCGATGCCGATCGTCGTGATGTACCCCTCGCGGGCGACGGCCACCGCCTCGGAGACGACGTCGCGAAAGCGCTGCGCATCCCCGATCACATGGTCGGCTGCGAACGACCCGATCACCACATCGGGGTCGCGGGCGTGCAGGATCGCAGCGGCCAGCCCGATCGCGGCGGAAGAGTCCTTCGGCTCGCTCTCGAGCACGATGTTCGCCTCCGAAAGCTCGGGCAACTGCTCGATGACGGCGACGCGGTGCGCGCGGCCCGTGACCACCATGATCGCGTCGTCGCCGGTGAGGGGCTTCACACGGTTCCAGGTGTCGCGCAGCAGCGTGTGACCGCTGCCGGTGAGGTCGTGCAAGAACTTCGGCGTCTCGGCCCGCGACAGGGGCCACAGTCTCGAGCCGACCCCTCCGGCGGGAATGATCGCGTGGAAGTGCGGCAGCGTCTCGTCGGGCGCGGTCATGCGCGTCACCCTATCGCCCGACCGTGTCTACCGGGGGTTCTCACCGTCGACCGACAGCGTCCTAAACGACCGGCGACGGCGTCACGACCTCCGTCGCCCGGGCTTGCGGGCGGGCCGATCGATCTGATTGCGCACGTGGGAGGCTTTCGGAAACCAGCTGATCGGTCACGACGGGCGCGTCATCGACGCCGCGCGCGCCCGCGTGGGCGAGCGATTCGCCCTCGCCGGGGTGTGACAGGCGAATACCCACCGCGTCCGGGCAAAGCACTCAGAAAAGTGCGCCTACACTGAACACACATCGGCGGCCACCAGTCGAGAACAGCAATCACCGGAGCCGACGCCGCGCGCGTCGACCATTCCGCCCCTGAGGAGGGTTTCTCGTGCCAGCGAAGGTTACGGGAGCTGAGGGCACAGAAGCCTCGGCGACCACGTCCATACCCGAACCCCGCCGATCGGTCTTATCGACCGGCACCCTGTACCGCGGCCGCGAGGGCATGTGGTCGTGGGTCCTGCACCGCATCACCGGTGTGGCGATCTACTTCTTCTTGCTCGTCCACATTCTCGACACCGCGCTGATTCGCGTCAGCCCCGAGGCGTACAACGCCGTCATGGAGTCGTACAAGAACCCCGTCATGGGTGTCGGCGAGTTGTTCCTGGTGGGCGCCGTCGGGTTCCACGCCCTCAACGGCTTGCGCATCATCCTGGTCGACTTCTGGAAGGTCGGCACGCGCCACCACCGGACGATGTTCTGGGGCGTCCTCGGCGTGTGGGCCGTGCTGATGATCGGCTTCACCCCCCGCCACCTGATGAACGTGTTCGGAGGCTGACCATGACTGCAACCATCGACGCACCCCGCAGCCCGTACGCGCAGACGAAGCGCGGCGTCAACTGGGAGAAGTGGGGCTGGATCTACATGCGGGCCTCGGGCATCATGCTCGTCGTCCTCATCTTCGGCCACCTGTTCGTGAACCTCATGACGGGCACGGGCATCAGCCAGATCGATTTCGGCTTTGTCGCCGGAAAGCTCGCCGACCCGTTCTGGCAGATCTGGGACACGCTGATGCTGTGGCTCGCCCTCATCCACGGCGCCAACGGCATGCGCACCCTCGTGAACGACTACGTGTCGCGCCCCGGCACCCGCCGCCTCCTGCACGGTGCACTCGCCGCCTCGACGGTCGTGCTGCTCGTGCTCGGCACCCTCGTCATCTACACCTTCGACCCCTGCCCGGCCGGCGCTGATCCGTCGTTGGTCGCATCCTTCTGTGAGGGCCTGTAAACCATGAGCATCACTGACACGGCTCCGGCGACGCCGGAGGTCTCTACGCACCACCATCAGTTCGACGTCGTCATCGTGGGCGCCGGTGGCGCCGGGATGCGCGCGGCCATTGAGGCCGGACCGAACGCCAAGACGGCGGTCATCTCGAAGCTGTACCCGACGCGCTCCCACACGGGCGCGGCGCAGGGCGGCATGGCCGCCGCTCTCGCGAACGTCGAGGAGGACAGCTGGGAGTGGCACACCTTTGACACCGTCAAGGGTGGCGACTACCTCGTCGACCAGGACGCGGCCGAGATTCTCGCCAAAGAGGCGATCGACGCGATCATCGATCTCGAGAACATGGGTTTGCCGTTCAACCGCACGCCCGACGGCAAGATCGACCAGCGCCGGTTCGGCGGTCACACGCGCGACCACGGCAAGGCGCCGGTGCGCCGCGCCTGCTACGCGGCCGACCGCACGGGCCACATGATCCTGCAGACGCTGTTCCAGAACTGCGTGAAGCTGGGTATCGAGTTCTACAACGAGTTCTACGTGCTCGACCTCGTCATGAGCGAGGTGGGCGGCGAGCGCGTCGCCTCCGGCGTCGTGGCCTACGAGCTCGCGACCGGCGACCTGCACGTGTTTCACGCGAAGAGTGTTGTGTTCGCCACCGGTGGCTTCGGCAAGATCTACAAGACCACCTCGAACGCGCACACGCTCACCGGTGACGGCGTCGGCATCATCTGGCGCAAGGGCATCCCGCTGGAAGACATGGAGTTCTTCCAGTTCCACCCGACCGGGCTCGCCGGCCTCGGCATCCTGCTCACCGAGGGTGCCCGCGGCGAGGGCGCGATCCTGCGCAACGCCAGCGGTGAGCGCTTCATGGAGCGCTACGCGCCGACCATCAAGGACCTCGCCCCGCGCGACATCATCTCGCGCTGCATGGTGCAGGAGGTTGCGGAAGGCCGCGGTGCGGGCCCCAACAAGGACTACGTGCTGCTCGACTGCACGCACCTGGGTGCCGAGGTGCTCGAGACGAAGCTGCCCGACATCACCGAGTTCGCCCGCACCTACCTCGGTGTCGACCCCGTGCACGAGCCCGTGCCGGTCATGCCGACGGCGCACTACGCCATGGGGGGCATCCCGACCAACATCAAGGCCGAAGTGCTCAGCGACAACGAGACGGTCGTGAAGGGCCTCTACGCCGCCGGCGAATGCGCGTGCGTGTCGGTGCACGGCTCGAACCGCCTCGGCACCAACTCGCTGCTCGACATCAACGTCTTCGGCAAGCGTGCCGGCACGTACGCCGTCGAATACGCCAACTCGGCCGAGTTCGCTCCCCTCCCCGAAGACCCGGCCAAGGAGGTGCGCGAGATGGTCGAGCGCCTGCGCGTCGCCAACGGCCCCGAGCGTCTCGCCGAGCTGCGCAAGACGCTGCAGGAGGAGATGGACAAGAACGCCCAGGTGTTCCGTACGGAAGAAAGCCTCGGCAGCGTCACCCAGACCATTCAGGAGCTGCGTGACCGGTACCTCAACGTCGGCATCCAGGACCGCGGCAAGCGGTTCAACACCGACCTGCTTGAGGCGATCGAGCTGGGCTTCCTGCTGGACATCGCCGAGGTCGTCGTATTCTCGGCGCGCAACCGCAAGGAAAGCCGTGGCGGCCACATGCGCGACGACTACCCCGACCGCAACGACGCCGAGTACATGCAGCACACGATGGCCTACCTCGTCGGTGACCTGCACTCGGCGAACCCGGAGGACCACATCCGCATGGATTGGAAGCCCGTCACGATCACGCACTACCAGCCCATGGAGAGGAAGTACTGATGGCGACTGCAACCGCAGAGGCCCCCTCGCAGGACGTCGGCGCCGTTCAGGCCTTCACCGTCACGCTCATCGTTCGCCGGTTCGACCCCGAGAAGGACGCCGAGCCGTACTGGGAAGACTTCGACGTCGAGATGTACTCGACCGACCGTGTGCTCGACGCGCTGCACAAGATCAAGTGGGACCAGGACGGCACGCTCGCGTTCCGCCGCTCATGCGCCCACGGCATCTGCGGCTCGGACGCCATGCGCATCAACGGCCGCAACCGGCTGGCGTGCAAGACCCTCATCAAGGACCTCGACGTGACGAAGCCGATCTACGTCGAGGCCATCAAGGGTCTGCCGCTCGAGAAGGACCTCATCGTCGACATGGAGCCCTTCTTCGAGTCGTATCGTGCGGTGCAGCCGTTCCTCATCGCGAGCGACAAGCCCGAGAAGGAGCGCATCCAGTCGATCGAGGACCGGGCGCGATTCGATGACACGACCAAGTGCATCCTGTGCGCCGCGTGCACGTCGTCGTGCCCCGTGTTCTGGACCGACGGGCAGTACTTCGGCCCCGCCGCGATCGTGAACGCGCACCGCTTCATCTTCGACAGCCGCGACGAAGCCGCCCAGGTGCGCCTCGACATCCTCAACGACAAGGAAGGCGTGTGGCGCTGCCGCACAACCTTCAACTGCTCGGAGGCCTGCCCCCGCGGCATCGAGGTGACGAAGGCGATCGCCGAGGTCAAGCAGGCGATCCTGTCGGGCAAGCCGTAACGGCACCACCCGATCAGCGCACGCGAGGGGCCCCGACGAGCGATCGTCGGGGCCCCTCGACGTTGTCGGGCGGCGCTAGCGGGACCGGATGAACGGGATCGCGATGCGGGGGTTCAGCACGCGTCCGTTGCCGGCGACGACCGTGCCGGCGATGGTCAGGATGCCGTGGGCGACCGCCAGTGCCAGGTAGCCGATGACGGCGAAACCGATCGGGAAGAAGCCCTGGCGCGCGTCAGGGACGGCGACGGCGAGAACGGCCACGTAGAGCGCCAGAGCCACGAGCATGATGAGCACCGTAAGCGCCCAGTTCGCCGCGTGACGCGCGTTCTCCGCGGCGACTGCGTGCCCGCTGCGCTCCGCCGAGGGCCGCACCGCCATCATCACGATCGCCGCCCCGATGAGCGGGAGAACCGGCAGGGGTGCCCACGCGATGAAGCCGAGGGCCCATGACTTCTGGCCGGTGGGCACACGGGCAGGCGGCGGGGTGTAGGGCTGGGAGCTGGTGTGCGGGCGGGCGTCAGTCACGGATTGATCCTTGCAGTGGGGGCTCACGTTCGGAGCGTCGATTCGGATCGACGGCGGGTCGACCCTACCGACCGCAGCTGCTGCGAGGAGCGCGATAGGCCGCGCCTGGGGATAGTCGCACCTGCACCCGAAGCCCCGCTTAGGTTGGGTGAGTGCCCGACTTCTCTGCACTCCGTTCCCGGCTCAATGATCGTGGCTTCACCCCGCAGCACGTCATCGTGCCCGGAGATGAGGCGACCGAACCGCCACTTGAGGGCGCGCTGCGCCTCCGCGAACACGGCAACGGGTTCGTCATCGAGTCGGTCGACTACGGATCGGGGTTACCGGTCGCGACCGCGCCGGATGCAGAGGGTGCCGCGGAGGCGCTACTCGCATACCTGAGCCGGCCGCTGCCCGAGCCCACCGCGCTTCCCGAAGCGACGGTGCACGCGTGGGTGACCGACGTGGCGAAACACTATTTCGAGCTTCGCGACCGCGTCGCGGCCTCGGGGCCCATGATCATCGACCTGCCGCCCCATCTGCCGCTGGACCGCATCGGCGGGATCGATGGGTGGCGTCTCACACCGCTGGACACGCCCTTCGAGCTGCGGTCGCTCCCGCCGACGGCCATCCTGCCCCCCGCGGAGGTGCACCGTTTCGTGACGCGCGCCGCTATTCGCGTGAGTGTACGCATCGTTGAGCCGTGGTTCGGACGCCCGGGTGGCGCGCTCGTTCTCTTGATGCAAGAACCCGGGTTCGCGATCCGCGACGCGCTCGCGTCGGGTCACCTTGAGCGCATCACAATCGAGCGGTGACGCGCTGCCTCCGATCACAGGGCACCTTTGTCATGATGCCCGACCGAGCAGCGCCCTCCACCACCCGGGTGCATAGCTCGGATTGCGCTCGGTGAACGCGCTCACGGCGCCCGCCACCTGATTCACGCGCACTCGCTCACCTCCGTAGAGGGCAAACGCGAGAAGTTCGTCAGGACGCATGCCTTCCGTATGAGCGACGTACGAAAACCCGCCCCCCGTTCCGCCCACCGTTGTCGCGACCTCAGCGCCCGCACGCGACAGATAGCCCACACCGTCAGCGGCGCGCGACATCCACGGCTCTGGAAGGGGGTCGATTCGAGTTCGGTGACGATCGTGCGACTGCCAGAACTCGCCTCCCCGACCCGCGCATGGGACAGTGCACTGCGGCTCGTACCCACAGTCCAACTGAGCCGGAAGACGGCAAACCGAGACAGAGCGTCGATGTCCGTCGTCGAGAAGGTGTCGGGCCAGGGCACCCCTGCTGGATGTCGCTCTCGTGGTTCACGAAACACCCAGCGGTCGGCCACGCGCGCGAATTCCGCGCACCAGGTTTGCGGAATCTCGATGAGGAGCGTCTCCGCACCCGCGTGGTACACCGTTTCGGGGTCGCCGAGGCGTAACCATTCAAGCTCCCGGAGGGCCGCAGGCCATTCGGCCTCGGGCGCGGAGTCACTCACCGCGGCAGCGTTCCCAAGACATCGATCGTCAGCGGGAGCTGTACCGCCTCAGCCCTCATGACGGGCCCTTCGCGTTCGACTCGCGTTTTCGACTGGGTGGCAAGACAGACACGGAACCACCCTCTCGCGGAATCGCCGAAGCAACAACCGACACGTCAATGCTTGGGCGGTGCGCAGGCTTGCGGGCGAACTCGCCACGCGCATCGCCCTGCGTTCGCGCTGAGAACCCGCTCGCTGTCGGACCGGCACTCGTTAGGGTCGAGGGATGCGCGACGAACGAGACGACACCGTTCACGACAGCGACCCCGATACTGACGCCGCCGGCGGACTGAAAGCGAAGGTCATGCCGCTTGTCGAGAAGGTGAAGGGCTCGCGACCGGTGCGCGCGTTCCAGCGGTACCTCCGCGCATCCGGGCCGATTCTGGCCTCCGGCCTCGCCTACCAGGCGCTGTTTGCGGTGTTCGCCGGGCTGTTCGTCGGCTTTGCGGTCTTCGGCACCATCGTGGCGGGCAACATCGGGCTGCGCGAGGCGGTCATTGGCGTGATCTCGGACTCCGTTCCCGGACTGATCGACAACGGGGACGGTAACGGGGCGATCAGTCCCGACGTGCTCATGAACGCGCGCGTCTACGGCGGGATCGGCGTGATCGCGCTCATCGGCCTGCTCGTGACCGCGCTCGGATTCTTGAACGCCGCACGCGGGGCCACCCGCCAGCTGTTCGACCTGCCGCCAGCCCCCGAGAACTTCCTGAAGGCGCGACTGCGCGACCTGGGGCTTGCCGCGGGTTTCGGCGTCTTGATCATCGTGTCGGCGGTGTTGAGCGTCGTGGGCACGCAGGCGACCGACTTCCTGCTCGACCTCGTCGGCATCGACGACTCCACGCTTGCGCGAGTGCTCGGACGGATCGTGACGCTGAGCATCATGTTCGCGGTCGACGCGGTCGCGCTGGCAGCCTTGTTCCGCATCCTGAGTGAGGTGCGCATCCCGTGGCGGCACCTGCGCGAGGGGGTGCTGATCGGGGCCGCGGGCCTCGGCGGGCTCAAGATCGCCGGTGGTCTGCTGCTCGGCGGTGCCTCGTCCAACCCCCTCATCGCATCGTTCGCCGTGATCCTCGGTTTGCTGATCTGGTTCAACTTCGTGTGTCAGGTGATCCTCATCACGGGCGCGTGGATCGCGACCAGCGTGAAGGACGACGACATCATCCTCGACGAGGCAGTGTTCGCCGCACGCCTCGAGGCTGCCCGCGCGCTCGTCCGCGAGCACGGCATGGGGGACGAGGAAGACGAGGATGCTCGCGGCGGCATATTCGCGCGGCTGAAGCGACGCCTCTCGCGCCGCTAGACCCCCGCGCCCCGGCCGTAACGAGCGCGGCGCCCTGTCAGTGGGCGCTCGTAGGATGGCGGGTATGCCGAAGATTCGTGTCGCTAGCGTCAACGCCAACGGTGTTCGCGCCGCCTACCGCAAGGGCATGGGCGAGTGGCTGGAGGCTGCCGACGTCGACGTGCTCGCCCTGCAGGAGGTGCGCGCCGAGACGACCGACCTCGTACCGCTGCTCGGCGAGGGGTGGCACGTGCTGCACGACGCCGCCACCGCCAAGGGCCGCGCGGGCGTCGCGATCGCGACGCGCGAGCCCGTCGACGTGCACCGCATCGACATGGGCCCGCCCGACTTCGACTCGGCGGGGCGCTGGCTCGAGGCGGACGTCGAGGTGGCGGGCGTCTCGCTGACGGTCGTCAGCTGCTACGTGCACTCGGGCGAGGCCGACACCCCCAAGCAGGAAGAGAAGTGGCGCTTCCTCGACGCCATGGAGGAGCGCCTGCCGCAACTCGCCGCGCACTCCGAATACGCCGTCGTCGTCGGTGACCTGAATGTCGGACACCGCGAACTCGACATCAAGAACTGGCGGGGCAACCGCAAGAAGGCGGGCTTCCTGCCCCGCGAGCGCAGCTACTTCGACCGCTTCCTGGCACCCGCAGGCGAAACGATTGAGTGCGTCGACGGCACCACCGGCACCGGCCTCGGCTGGGTCGACGTCGGGCGGCAGTGGGCCGGCGAGGTCGACGGGCCGTACACCTGGTGGTCGAACCGTGGCCAAGCGTTCGACAACGACACCGGCTGGCGCATTGACTACCACCTCGCGACCCCCGCTCTCGCGGCGACCGTCAGCGCGTACCGCGTCGACCGGGCGCCCTCGTACGACACGCGGTGGAGCGACCACGCCTCCGTCGTCGTCGACTACGAGCTGCCGTAGGCGCGCCGCACGCGCGCGGAGGCGCAAGCGCCCACGGGCGATGCGTATTCCCCGTGACGTGAGCCGTGCATCCGAATGAAAGAATCGAGACCATGAGTCTTCCGCGCCTGTTTTCCGGCATGCAGCCGTCCGCGTCGAGCCTGCACCTCGGCAACTACGCCGGGGCCCTCTTGCAGTGGCGCGCGATGCAGACGACCCACGACGCCGTGTTCTGCGTCGTCGACCTGCACGCGATCACCGTGCCTCAAGACCCGGCCGAGCTGCGCGAGCGCACCCGCCGCACCGCCGCCCAGTACATCGCCGCGGGCATCGACCCCGAGCACTCGACGCTGTTCGTGCAGTCGCACGTGCGCGCGCACGCCGAACTCGCCTGGGTGCTGAACACCATCACGGGCTTCGGCGAGGCGTCACGGATGACGCAATTCAAGGACAAGTCGGCTCGCGGTGGGGTGGAGGCCGCGTCGGTCGGGCTCTTCACGTACCCGATCCTGCAGGCGGCCGACATCCTGCTGTACGACGCCGCCGTCGTGCCGGTCGGCGAAGACCAGCGCCAGCACATCGAACTGACTCGTGACCTCGCGAACCGCTTCAACTCGCGGTTCGGCGACACGCTCGTGGTGCCCGAGGTGCGCATTCTGAAAGAGACGGCGAAGATCTACGACCTGCAGAACCCGGGGTCGAAGATGTCGAAGTCGGGCGAGAGCCCCGCGGGCATCCTGTGGTTGATGGACGACGACAAGGCGCTCACGAAGAAGATCAAGTCGGCCGTCACCGACTCGGAAGGGATCGTGCGCTACGACGCCGCGTCGAAGCCGGGGGTGTCGAACCTCCTGTCGATCCTCGCGATCGTCACCGGTCGCACGGTGGCCGATGTCGAGGGCGACTTCGACGGGCTGCAGTACGGCGCGCTCAAGGGCGCCGTCGCCGAGGCGGTCGTCGAGGCGTTCCGGCCCATCCGCGAGCGCACGCTCGAGTTGCTCGACGACCCGGCCGAGCTCGACCGGCTGCTCGCGATCAACGCCGGGCGGGCGGAAGAGATCGCCGACGCGACGCTCCGCCGCGTGTACGACGCGGTTGGCTTCCTGCCGCGCGGGTGAGGGCGCGTGTCAGGACCGATCGAGGTCGTGCTGTTCGACCTCGACGACACCCTCATGGCGCACACGCGCTCCGTCGACCTGGCGATCGAGCGCGCGCAGGCTGTTGCGGGGCAGCTCGCGGCGTCGGGCATCGCGGGTGGTGATGCGGCGGGGTTCGCAGCGTTCTCCGCGGCTGACGCGCGGTTCGTGCAGGAGCGCTGGCGGCACCTCGAAGAGCTGCACTACGCGCGCTACCTGAGCGGCGAACTCGACTACCTCGGTCAGCGCGTCTGGCGCGCGCGAGACCTGCTGCTGCCCTACGGCGTCGAGCTTGACGACGAGGCAGCACTGCGCTGGTTCGCCGAGTACCTGCACGGCTACCGCGACAACTGGACACTCTTCGACGATGTGCTGCCGACGCTCGACGAACTCGAGGCGGTCGTGCCCGGCGTGCGCTTCGGCATCATCACGAACGGTGAGCTCACCTTCCAGACGGACAAGCTGCACCGCATCGACCTCCGGGATCGGCTCGACCTCACCCCGGTGCGCGCCGACGGCTCGGTCGATGAACCCGATCGACGCGGCAGGCTGGTGGCCTCCGGCGAGCTGGGGGTGACGAAGCCCGACCTGGCCATCTTTGCGGCGGCGGCGGGCGCGTTCGGGGTGAGAGTCGCATCCTGCCTGTACGTCGGCGACCGCCTTGCGACCGACGCGGTCGGCGCGCAGAACGCCGGGATGCGCGGGGTATGGCTCGCGCGCCCCGACCGCAACGAGACGGCGGCCGCCGCCGACGCCCGCGATGCGCGGGTCGCCCGCACGCTCGTCGCCAGCCCGGGCGAGCTGAGCGCGGACCGCGACGAGCTGCCACCAGGCGTCACCCGCATCGCCTCACTCGCCGAGCTGCCCGCCCTACTCCCTCAGCTGCCCGCGCCACTTCCACCGCGCGACAACGCGGCCTCGCCCCACGCTGCACCCTCCACGCCGCCACCCGGCCAGCCACTCGGGGTCCGCGCTCTCTAGCCGGCCTTGCCCGGCGCCGCCTGTTCACATTTCAGGTAGCCCCTCGACTTGGCCGCAGGCTTTGACGACTAGGGTCTGCCATTTCCTGAATTATGAACGGGCGACGCGACGCCGTGATCGGACGACGGTGCCGGTCGAGCGAACCGCAGCCCACACTGCCGCAACAACCTGGGCACGCTGACTCTCGGCTTGCTGGTAGTTCGGCCGAACCACGACGTACCCCCTCTCGTGCAGCGCGAGACCGCGTCGGGCGTCGTTCGCGCGCTGGGCTGGAGTCGAGTGCCACGACTCGCTGTCTACTTCAACGACCACGCTCGGGCCCACCAGCAGGTCAACTCTGCCAACACCGGCGATCGTCACCTGGGGTCGGACGTGCAGGCCAGCATCCTGCAGCGCAAGACGGACGAGGGTCTCGGTTCCGGACTCCGCGCGACCGTCGGCGCGAGACACCCACCACCGCCGTGTGGGCGAGAGGCCCCGAGACAGCGACTCGAAGTCGTGAGGCTGAACGACACCGAGCTGTAACGCGCTGTCGAGCACCGCGACCGCGTACTCCGGTGGCAGGCAGCGCAGGCACTGGCGGAGCGCATCGCGCGGCCCGACGCGCCACGACTTTGCGAGCTCCGGCTCACGCAGCGCGCCCCAGTGCGTGCACAGCTGGTGAGGCGGTGTCGTCCCTATCGGAGCAGAACGCTGCATCGGGTTGCGTAGTCGCGAAGCGTTGGCGGGTAGCCAGACCGCCGTCCGCCTGCGTTGAGGTACCCAGAGTCCGTAGGTCTCGGCGGCGGTCACGCAGGCGGCCAGTCCGCCGACGCGAAGCGCCCGCACCACATGCGGCGGCGCACTCGGGTGGCAGTACACCCCGCGACGGGCGCGGATGAGGTGGCCGCTGGAGACAGCGGTGGTGATCATCCGCGACGTCACACCGGCCGCGTCTAGGTCATGGCGCGTGAGACACCACGTCGCGCGGGCAGAAAAGAGAGATAGGTCGACCATGGGCGCAGTGTCGACTCCGCCGGACACCCGTGGTCGCCAAGGTTTGTCGTGGTCATCTTTGCGGGCCGGGTCGACCCGTGTGAGGGAGGGGACGGTTCACAACTCAGGTATCCGAGGCGGACGGCGTTCGACCACGCACGACTCAGGGTCGATTTCCTGAATTCTGAACGGGACGCACGAGTTCGGGCAGAAACGGCAGCGGGCGGGGTGCCGAAGCACCCCGCCCGCCGTGCCCCGCCGCTACCACCACAGCGGGGCGATGTGACGTGCCAGCGTCACGCGTGACGACTAGTTGACGTCGTCGTCGACCCAGTCGAAGGTCTTCGTCACGGCCTTCTTCCAGTTGCGCAGCTGGCGGTCGCGCTCGGCGTCGTCCATGTTGGGCGTCCAGCGCGAGTCCTCCTGCCAGTTCTGGCGCAGCTCATCGAGCGAGCCCCAGACACCGGTGGCGAGTCCGGCAGCGTACGCCGCACCGAGCGCCGTCGTCTCGGCGACGACGGGGCGCACGACGGGCACGCCGAGGATGTCGGCCTGGAACTGCATGAGCGTGTTGTTCGCGATCATGCCTCCGTCGACCTTCAGCTCGGTGAGGTCGACGCCCGAGTCGGCGTTGACCGCGTCCAGCACCTCGCGGGTCTGGAACGCCGTGGCCTCGAGCACTGCCCGCGCGATGTGACCCTTGTTGACGTAGCGTGTGAGGCCGACGAGGGCACCGCGCGCATCCGACCGCCAGTAGGGGGCGAACAGACCCGAGAACGCCGGCACGAAGTAGGCGCCACCGTTGTCGTCGACCGTCTTGGCGAGCTCCTCGATCTCGGGAGCGTCCTTGATGATCCCCAGGTTGTCGCGCACCCACTGCACGAGCGAACCGGTCACCGCGATGGCGCCTTCCAGCGCGTAGTGCGGCTTCTCGTCGCCCAGCTTGTAGCCGAGGGTGGTGAGCAGCCCGTTCTTCGAGTGGACGATCTCCTCGCCCGTGTTGAAGATCAGGAAGTTACCCGTGCCGTAGGTGTTCTTCGACTCGCCCGGATCGAACGCCGCCTGACCGAAGGTGGCCGCCTGCTGGTCGCCAAGGATGCCCGCGACGGGAACCTCGCGCAGGAGCGACGACGAGTGCACGTGGCCGTACACCTCAGACGAGGACCGGATCTCGGGCAGCATCGACGCCGGGACGTCGAACGCCTCGAGGATCGAGTGGTCCCACGAGAGCGTCTCGAGGTCCATGAACATGGTGCGCGACGCGTTGGTCACGTCGGTCGCGTGCACGCCACCGTCGGTGCCACCGGTCAGGTTCCAGAGCACCCAGGTGTCGGTCGTGCCGAACATCAGGTCGCCGGCGTCGGCCTTCGCGCGGGCGCCCTCGACGTTCTCGAGGATCCAGACGATCTTCGTACCCGAGAAGTAGGTCGCGAGCGGCAGGCCCACGGTCTTCTTGAAGCGCTCGACGCCGCCGTCGGCTGCCAGGCGGTCGACGATCGGCTGCGTGCGGGTGTCCTGCCACACGATCGCGTTGTAGACGGGCTCACCGGTGTTGCGGTCCCACACCACAGCGGTCTCGCGCTGGTTGGTGATGCCGACCGCGGCGATCGAGTGACGGGTCAGGTTCGCCTTCGACAGCGCCGACCCGATGACCTCACGGGTGTTGTTCCAGATTTCTTTCGGGTCGTGCTCGACCCAACCGGCTTTCGGGAAGATCTGCTCGTGCTCCATCTGGCCGACCGAGACGATCGAGCCCTTCTTGTCGAAGATGATGGCGCGAGTCGACGTGGTTCCCTGGTCGATTGCGAGTACGTACTCAGCCATAACTGTTCACTCCTTTGTTGACGTTCTTCATGGCGGGTGACCGACGACGCGTCGGTCCGATGGGGGACGGGCGCGCATCCCCCTGGTGGTCGGATGCGCGCCCCGACTGTTACAGGACGGGCAGCAGCGCCGTCGCGGCGACACCGGCGATGGCGCCACCGATGAGCGGGCCGACGACCGGCACCCACGAGTAGCTCCAGTCGCTCGACCCCTTGCCCTTGATGGGCAGCAGCGCGTGGGCGATGCGGGGGCCGAGGTCACGAGCTGGGTTGATGGCGTATCCCGTGGGACCACCGAGGGAGGCACCGATACCGACAACGAGCAGGGCGACGGGCAGGGCGCCGAGCGCGGCGAGGCCGGCCGGTTCTGCACGGCCGAAGCCGATGACGACGAACACCAGCACGAACGTGCCGACGATCTCGGTGAAGGTGTTCCAGCCGTAGCTGCGGATCGCCGGGCCGGTCGAGAACACGGCGAGCTTGGTTCCCGCGTCGGGCTCCTCGTCGAAGTGCTTCTTGTAGGCGAGGAAGACGATGACCGCACCGATGAAGGCACCGATCAGCTGAGCAGCCCAGTACAGCAGCACCGAGGTGACGCTCACGGCAACGCCGGGCGCAAACTCGGTGAGGCCGCTCGTCACGAGTCCGATCGTGACGGCCGGGTTGAGGTGAGCGCCGGAGGCGTACGCGACGGTCACACCGGCGAAGACCGCGAGGCCCCAGCCGAAGTTGATCATCAGGAAACCGCCGCCGAAGCCCTTGTTCTTGGCGAGGATGACGTTCGCGACGACACCGCCACCGAGAAGAAGCAGCATCGCCGTACCGACGATTTCTGACACGAATACTGTTAAGAGATTGTCCACGTTGACCTGTCCTCATCGTGTGTTGGGGGGGGTGAACCTCTCCAGACCCTGTCCGCCTGGCGAGGGTGCGGGTGTCAGTTCCTCCTGACGCACCGCCCCGCTGCTGCGCCGGCGCAGCCTCGGGAGATCGGGGGATGCTCGCAGCGCTCCGCGAGCATCCGGTTGCGGAATGCGCTCATGTCGTGCTCGCCGTCTCGACCGACGTGTGCACTCCGTGCACGTCGGCGAGGTAGTCAGCGGCGCACGCGATCTGATCGCGCCGCTCGTCGGCACTCCAGCCGAGCACCTCGCCCGCGATGTCGGCGAGCTCTTCGAGTACCTCACCGGTGACCGCTCCGACGAACGCCATCGACGTGCGGCGCAGGACGATGTCGGTGAGGCGCACGACCTGCTCGGTCTCGACGAGGTGGGCGATCTCGGCGCGGGTGTACTCGGGGGCCGAGGCGAGCGGGGTGTCGTCGGCGGTCGCGAAGCTTGCGATCATCGCCTCGGCGCTCGTGCCGTAGCGGTCGAGCAGCGTTGCCGCACGCTCACGACCGATGACCGCGCCGTGCTGGGCAAGCCACGCCTCACGTTCGTCGTCGGTGGTTGGGTAGCCGACGGCACCCCCGATGAGCCGACCGTCGGTCGACACGACCCGGTCAACGCCGAGCACGTCGAGCACCTGGTTCGAGAGCTGCTCGCCGAGCGCGCGGAACGTGGTCCACTTGCCGCCGACGAGACTCAGCACCGGGGTTCCGTGGAGCTCGCCTTTTTCGACGCGGTAGTCGCGCGAGATCTGTCCGGTCGAGTCGGCGTCCTGGCGGGGAAGGGGGCGCACGCCCGAAAAACGGAAGACGATCTGTGAGCGGTCGACGTCGATGGTGGGGAACACGTGGTTCACGAGGTCGAAGAAGTAGTCGACTTCCTCTTCCGTGCAGCGAATCGGCTCATTCATGTCGTGCGCGAGGTCGGTGGTACCAAGCAGTACACGGCCCTTGAGCGGATAGATCAAGACGATGCGACCGTCGGTGAATTCGAAGAAAATCTCGCGGCCGTTGCAGGCCCCCAGCAGCTCGGGGTGGTCGAGCACGATGTGCGAGCCCTTTGTTCCGCCCATGTACGCGCTGTCGTTGCCGAGCGCCTTGTTCGTGAGGTCCGTCCACGGCCCCGAGGCGTTCACGACGAGGGTCGCCTTCAGGTCGAACTCGTCGCCGGTCGCGACGTCGCGCAGGCGAACGCCGTCGCCCGTCATGTCCACAGCCTCGACGTAGTTGGCGGCGCGAGCGTTGTCGCCTGCTGCGAGGCCGTCGTTGAGCACGTCGAGGGCGAGCCGCTCGGGGTCGTGCATGGACGCGTCGTAGTAGGTCGCCGTGTACTTGACGTCGTCGCGCAGCTTCGGCAGCAGCTCTTTCGACGCCTTCGCTCCGCGGAACTGGTGGCGCGGCACGCGCCCGCCGTCGCGCGAGAACGTGTCGTACATCGTCAGACCCGCCTTGATGAGAACGGCGCCGCGCTCCTTCTTGGCGCCGCCCTTCCAGCCGAGGAACCGGAACGGCGCAGACAGCACGCTCGAGAAGGTCGAGAAGATCGGAATCGTCGTGGGAAGCGGACGCACGTAGTGCGGAGCGAGCCGCAGCAGCGCGTTGCGCTCGTGTACGGATTCCTGCACGAGCCGGAACTCGCCATTCTCGAGATACCGGATGCCGCCGTGGATCATGTGCGAGGAGGCCGCCGAGGCGCCCGACACGTAGTCGTCACGCTCGACGAGCACCAAGTTGATTCCTTGCAGCGCCAGGTCGCGGAAGGTCGCGATTCCGTTGATCCCTCCCCCGATGATGAGGACATCGGCGCTGGGCTGCTCGCGCAGGGCGGCAACTGCTGCTCGGGGGGACGACGACGGCGTCGGCATGCGGATCGACCTCGAATCTGCGTTGGTGGCGGCGCTGGTACACGCGGCCTTGCATCCATGCTCACGAGAGCACAGACTCGATACCAACCCATCTGCACAAACGTGCAACTGAGAGGTGACTGAGTGAACACCACCATGGGGCCCAGCGCACGGGCACGTGCCGCCGTGCGGGCCGCCCACCTGTACTACCTGCAGGACTGGACGATGGATGCCATCGCGACCGATCTGGGCACCTCACGATCGTCTGTTTCCCGGCTACTTTCTTATGCTCGGGAGGTAGGACTCGTCGACATTCGCGTGCGCTCGCTCGCCGAAGTAACCGCTCGCGACGAGGAACAACTCGGCAGACGATTCGGCGTCACTGCACGCGTCGTCTCGATGCCGTCTAGTGTCACTGGCGCTGACCGTCAAGAAACAGTTGCCGCGTACGCTGCACGTTTTCTCAGCACGGTTTTCGACTCCAACATGGCCCTGGGGGTCGCGTGGGGTTCCACGATGGGTGCCATCAGCCGTCATATCGTGCCGAAAGAGACCCACAACAGCGACATCGTGCAGCTGAACGGGGCCGGGAATCCGCACACGACGGGCATCGACTACGCGAGCGAGATCCTGCGTCGATTCTCGGAGGCGTACTCGGCCAGGCTTCAGCAGTTTCCCGTTCCGGCCTTCTTCGATTCGGCGGCAACTCGGGAGGCGTTGTGGCGCGAACGCTCGACCAAACGGGTGCTCGAGATGCAGTCTCACCTCGACATCGCCCTATTCGGTATCGGCTCGCCATTCGCCAACATCCCCAGCCACGTCTACATCGGCGGATACCTCGATGAGGCTGACTACCGACTGCTCGAGAAGCAGGGAGTCATCGGCGACGTCGCGACGGTGTTCTTTCGGCCAGACGGCTCGTCGGACAACATCGACCTCAATCGACGTGCGACCGGGCCCGACTTTGACACTCTGCGACGCGTGCCCCGGCGCATCTGCGTGATCGCTGACGCCTCCAAGCTGCCGGCGCTGCACGGCGCCCTCCGTGCCGGGCTCATCACCGACCTCATCGTCGACGACGGGAGCGCGAAGGAACTGCTCGAGAGGCCCGACGAGTTCCCAGCCACTGTCCGGGAATAACCCAGGGCTCACGCTGTTGACTACGCTGATACACAAGTACGTGCTCCGGGGTAGGTGTAATTCCTAGCCGGCGGTGAGAGTCCGCGACCCGGCACCAGACATCCATTCGGATGCGCGGTGGCGGTTGAGCCGGTGAAATTCCGGCACCGACGGTGATAGTCCGGATGGGAGGAGCGCGCGTGCCGCAGGCGTGCCTGCGCGCGCACGCAACCCCGGATGCGCCCGACATGAGAAGGCCCCGGGATGACCGACACCGCGCACCGCGCCCCCGACGCCGCCATCGAGGCGGCGATGCGGCGCGCGCTCGCGATCGCGGTGCAGGGCCCCGCGACGGGCGCGAACCCGCAGGTCGGCTGCGTTCTGCTGGATGCTCGGGGCGAGCAGGTCGCGGAGGGCTGGCATCGCGGCGCCGGCACCCCGCACGCCGAGGCCGATGCGCTCTCGCAGGTCTCCGACGCGTCGGGCCTCACGGCCGTCGTGACGCTGGAGCCCTGCAACCACACCGGCCGCACCGGACCCTGCGCCGAGGCGCTGATCGCCGCCGGCGTCGCGCGCGTCGTGTACGCGGTCGCCGACCCGGGCGAGGTGGAGGGCGGCGGCGCTGACCGCCTCCGCGCGGCCGGCGTCGAGGTCTCGGGTGGCGTACTGGCCGACGAGGCCGAAGAGTTCTTGCACCCCTGGCTTACAAGCGTTCGCCTGGGTCGCCCGTTCGTGACCGTGAAGTGGGGCTCGACCCTCGACGGTCGCGCCGCCGCCGCCGACGGCACCAGCCAGTGGATCACCGGCGCCGCCTCCCGCCAGCGCGTGCACGAGCAGCGCGCCGCCCACGACGCGATCGCGGTCGGCACCGGCACGGTGCTTGCCGACGACCCGAGCCTGACGGCGCGGGGCGACGGCGGCGAGCTCCTGCCCACCCAGCCGATCCCCGTCGTGTTCGGCGAGCGCCCGGCGCCGGCCGACGCCGCGCTGCGCCAGCACCCCGCCGGGCTCATCGAGCTCGGCCACCGCGATATCCCCCGGGCGCTTGACGAGCTGTACGCCCGCGGTATCCGCCGGCTGTACGTCGAGGGCGGGCCGACGCTCGCGAGCGCGTTTATCCAGGCCGGCCTCGTTGACGAGTACCTCATCTACCTAGCACCGATGCTGCTCGGCGGCCCGAAGACGGCGATCGGCGACCTCGGAATTGGGACGATCCACGACGCGCGCCACCTGAGCATCCACCGCATCGAAACCCTGGGCGACGACATCCTCGTTGTGGCCCGCCCCGCGAAGGAGCAGTAACCCATGTTCACGGGAATCATCGAAGAACTGGGCGAGATCGTCGCGCTGACCCACGGCGACGACGGCTCGGCCCGCATCACTGTGCGCGGGCCCCTCGCCGTCAGCGACGCGAAGAGCGGCGACTCGATCAGCGTGTCGGGCGTGTGCCTCACCGCCGTCGAACTCGACCCCGAACACTTCAGCGCCGACGTCATGGGCCAGACGCTCGCCATGTCAAACCCCGACCAGTGGGCCGTCGGCCGCACCGTCAACCTCGAGCGCGCCGCCGCCGTGGGCGACCGCCTCGGCGGACACATCGTGCAGGGTCACATCGACGGCACGAGTCGCGTCATCGAGATCCGCGACGAGGGCAGCTGGCGGGTGCTGCGCTTCAGCCTCGACGCCGCCCACGCCCCCCTCGTCGTCGACAAAGGGTCGATCGCGATCGACGGAATCTCGCTGACCGTGAGCGCCGTCGGCGACGACTGGTTCGAGGTCTCGCTGATTCCCGAGACCCTCGTGCGGACAACCCTCGGGGCTCGCCACGTCGGCGAATTTGTGAACATCGAAACGGACATCCTCGCCCGGCACGTCGCGCGTCTCGCGCGGTTCGGCTTCGGCGAGAGCGCCGGCGACCACGCCGACGCGAACGGAAGGAGCGGCGTATGAGCATCGCGAGCATCCCCCAGGCCCTGGCAGAACTGCGCGCGGGCCGTCCCGTGCTGGTCGCCGACGACGAGAGCCGCGAGAACGAGGGCGACGTCATCATCTCGGCCGAGCTCGCAACGCCCGAATGGATCGCGTGGACGATTCGGAACACCAGCGGCTTCCTCTGCGCCCCGATGACGAACGCGATCGCCGACCGACTCGAGCTGCCGCTCATGGTCGAGCGCAACGAAGACTCGCTGCGCACCGCGTACACCGTCACGGTGGATGCGGCGAGCGGCATCACGACCGGCATTAGCGCGCGCGACCGCGCCCACACGCTGCGCGTTCTCGCGAACGCGGAGGCGACGCCGGCCAGCGTGATTCGCCCCGGGCACATCCTGCCGCTTCGCGCCGTCGACGGCGGCGTTCGTCAGCGCCCCGGACACACCGAAGCGGCCGTTGAACTGATGCGCCTGGCCGGCCTCAGCGAGGTCGCCGCGATCGGCGAGCTCGTCAGCGACGACGGCGACATGATGCGCCTTCCCGAAATGATCGCGTTCGGCCGGGCCGAGGGCGTCGTCGTCATCACCATCGCCGACCTCATCGACTACCTCAATTCGGGCGCCACCGGCGACGACGTCGAGGACGTCACGCCGATCGACGAGGGCAGCTCCGTGCGGTTCGAGGTCGCGACGACCGTGCCCACCAACCACGGTCCGTTCTCGATGCGCGCCTACCGCGACCGGAAAACCGGCGCCGACCACGTCGCCATCGTCTCCGGCATGCCCCGCGACGACATGGTCGTGCGCGTGCACTCGGAGTGCCTCACCGGCGAAGCCTTCGGCTCGCTGAAGTGCGAGTGCGGCCCCCAGCTCGACGCCGCGCTGGACGTTATCCACCGCCAAGGCGGCGCCGTGTTGTACATGCGCGGACACGAGGGGCGTGGCATCGGCCTCATCAACAAGCTGAAGGCGTACCGCCTGCAGGAAGACGGCTACGACACCCTCGACGCCAACCTCGCCCTCGGCCTGCCCGCCGACGCCCGCGACTACCAAGCGGCCAGCGACATGCTGCGCGACCTCGGCGTGACGAAGGTGCGGCTGCTGTCGAACAACCCCGAGAAGATGCGCCAGCTCACCCAGTACGGCATCGAGGTCACCGGCCTTGTGCCGCTCGTCGTCGGCGTCGGCGCCGACAACGAGGGCTACCTCAACGCCAAGCGCGACCGCATGGGCCACCAGCTGCCCGACTCGATCACCTCCGCCCCCGTTTTCACCACCCTGGAAGGACGCACCGCATGAGCGGCCACGGAAGCCCTACCCTCTCCATCGACGGCACCGGCCTTACGGTCGCGATCGTCGCCGGCCTCTGGCACACCGAGATCAGCGACGGTCTGATCGCCGGCGCGCGCCGCGCCCTGGAGGCGTCGGGCGCGACGATTGTCGAGTACCGGGTTCCCGGCTCGTTCGAGCTGCCGGTCGCCGCGAAGGCGGCGCTCGACGCGGGCGCGGATGCCGTGGTCGCGCTCGGCGTGATCATTCGGGGCGGAACTCCCCACTTCGAATACGTGTCGGCCGCCGCAACCGACGGGCTCACCCGCGTTGCACTCGACACCGGCAAGCCGGTCGGATTCGGCGTGCTGACCCTCGACAACGAAGAGCAGGGCATCGACCGCGCTGGCCTTCCCGGCTCGAAGGAAGACAAGGGTGCCGAGGCGGCCGAGGCCGCGCTCGCGACGGCCCGGCTACTCGCCGAGATCCGCGGCTAGCGCGCACCGCGCATCCAGCGCCGCTCAACCGGCGGCAGGACGCTCGGCGCACCCGCGGCGGATCGACTGTGCAGTTGTGGTTGCCAAGCTGCAGTCGCAACAGCCACAACTGCACACTCGCAGGCGGCGGATGCGCGGCGGCGGCTAGCAGCGCACCCAGCGGGCGGCGGCCCGCGTGAAGCTGTACGGCTCGTTCGGCACGCCGCCGTGGGTCATGGCAAACAGGATGCACGTGCTTTCCATGCTGCCCTTCGTGCCCGGCCGGTACAGCGACGCCCGGTGGCCCGTCGACGCCCACCACTTCTCCGCGGCCGTCGCGCCCGTGTTGCCGCTTCCTCCCGACAGATTGCCGTCGCAGCCGACGTCGGGCGCGCCGTCGCTGCGCTTTGCCTGCCCGCGGTGACCCCACGCGCTCATGGGGTTCGTGCTCGGGTCTTCGGCCATCCAGAACAGGCGCCGCTCCATGCAGGCGTCGTACCGCACGTTGCGGAACGGGATCGGCGGCAGGCAGTTCGCCACGCGGATCTGGTTCATGCGGGTGGCGAAGGATTGCAGGTCAGTCGACGTCGTGCCCGTCACACCCCCCGGTGAAACAATTCCCGGAGCCTTCGGCGTTGAGCCGCGGATCGCCGACGGGCACTTCGTGGATGTCCCGGCGATGAGCGCCGGAGCCGCTGCCTTCGCGGCGCCGAGCGACAGCGTTTGGAGCACTCCCGACACCGTCGGGGCGACGGGCGCGACCACCGCGAGTGGTGTGACCAGCGCGAGAATCATCGCGCTCCAGAGCATTCGTGACAGCAGCACGTGACCCCCCGATCCTGTGTGCACCCAGCCCCCCAGCTGAGATGCCGCAACGGTACGCCCGGCCTCCGGACACAGCAACACCCCACTCTCGGGGACAGTCGCAAAGCGAACGCGACCGACGACTCGGGATGCGCGAAGCGGCTAGTTCAGGAACAGTTTCCGAAGGCGGCGGGTCGTCACGAGGATCCCGATGCCGATCATGAGGCCGAAGTAGCCGAGGTGCACCCACACCATGGCGTCGAGCGACCCCGTGGTGAAGCCGCGGATCAGCTCGACGCCGTGCCAGAGCGGCAGCGCCTGGATGATCCACTGGATCGCCTGGGGGTACACGCTGATCGGGTAGAACGTCGCCGAGAACAGGAACATCGGCAGCATCACGAAGTTGACCCAGTCCATCTGCTGGAAGGTCTTCAGGTAGCTCGTGATCGCCATGCCGAGGCTTGCGAAGCCGAACGCGATGATCAACACGGCGGGCAAGGCGAGGATCGCCGTCCACGAGAGGTTCAGCCCGAGCACCTGCATGATGATCATGAAGCCGGAGGCGTAGAGGGCTCCGCGCAGAAGCGCGAGCATGATTTCGCCGAGCGCGACATCGAGCGGCCCGAGCGTCGTGGTGAGCATGCCCTGGTAGAGCTTCGCGTAGTGCAACTTGAAGAAGACGTTCCACGTGGAGTCGTACACGGCGCCGTTCATGGCAGAAACGGCCAGCAGGGCGGGCGCGATGAACGCGGCGTACGGAACCTCGGCACCCGTCGAGGTCTGAACCGTGCCGACGATCGCTCCAAAGCCGATGCCGAGAGACAGCAGGTAGAACACGGGCTCGAAAAAGCCCGAGACGATGATGAGCCAGTTGTTGCTCTTGGTCGCCAAGAGCCCGCGCGCGACGACGGCACGGGTGTTGCCCGCGTAGAGCCCGCGGGTGCGGCCAGCGAGGGCGGTCATCCGGCGAGCCTCCTCGTGACGGTGCGGCTCGTCGACCAGAGCCCGATCACGACGATCGAGACGAGGTAGCCGATGTGCACGGCGATCAGCCACGGCGCGATGTCGTGGCCGTAGGCGGCGAGACGACCCAGCTCGACTCCGTGCCAGAGCGGCGAAACCCATCCGATCGGCTGCAGGTAGATCGGCAGCTGCTCGAGCGGAAAGAAGGTGCCCGAGAAGAGGAACATCGGGGTGAACCCGAAGCGCATGACCATCGCGAGTTGTCCGCGTTCATCTTTTAGCGTCGCCGAGTACGACGAGATGAGCAGGCCGATCGCCATGCCGGTGAGCACCGCGATGGGGACGGTAAGAATGCCCCACACGCTCGGAACCGCACCGAAGGCGAGGATGACCGCGTAGTACACCGCGACGGCGAACGTCATGCGCAGCGCGATGAAGAGCATGATGCCCTGCACGATCTGGTTTCCCTGAATCGGAGAGGCGTTCATCCCGTGGAAGATGGGGTTCCATTTGAAGCCGGCAACGATCGGGTAGGTCGTCTCGTTCGCGGCCACCGTCATGGCGGCGGCGCACAGCAGCGCGGGGGCGACGAACTCGAGGTAGCTGACGCCACCGATGCCCTCCGGCACCAGGCTCGCGAGCCCCACCCCGAGCGCGAACAGGTAGACGATCGGGTTGCCGAGACTCGTCAGGATCGCCGAGCTCGCGTACCCGCGCAAGGCCCGGATGCGGTGCTCGACGATGTACAGGGCGCCGTACCTGCGGGGCGCAACGCCCGCGGCGAGTGCGCGCCGTGCATCCTCATTGTCCGGCCCGGATGCACGGGCCGATTCGGGAACGGTCGCCGTCATTCGATGAGGCTCCGCCCGGTGAGGCGCAGGAAGACGTCCTCCAGCGAGGACCGGCGCACGAGCGACGTGATGGGGTGCAGCCCGAGCTTGGTGATCTTCTCGAGCTCGGCCTCGCCGTTGTTGCTGTAAATCAGCAGTCGATCGGGCAGCACCTCGATGCGTTCGCCGATGCCGGCGACCCGCTCGGCGGCCTCGGAGTTCTTGTCGCTGCCGAACCGCACCTCGAGCACTTCGCGGCTCGAGTACTCGCGGATCAGCGATGCTGGCGAGCCTTCGGCCATGATCTGACCCTTGTCGACCACGACGAGGCGATCGCAGAGCTGCTCGGCCTCGTCCATGTAGTGGGTGGTGAGCACGAGAGTCGTGCCGCGCTCTTTCAGCCGGAACAGCCGGTCCCAGAGGATGTGCCTCGCCTGCGGATCGAGGCCCGTCGTCGGCTCGTCGAGCAGCAGGATGCGCGGGTCGTTGATGAGGGCACGGGCGATCGTGAGGCGCCGCTTCATACCGCCGGACAGCTCGTCCACCTTCGCCGCCTTGCGATCGGAGAGCTGTGCGAACTCGAGCAGCTCGTCGGCGCGCTCGGCGATCTGCGTGCGGGGCAGGCCGAAGTAGCGGCCGTAGACGAGGAGGTTGTCGCGCACGCGCAGGTCAAGGTCAAGGTTGTCCTGCTGGGGCACGACGCCGAGCTGGGAGCGAATGTCGGGGCCGTGGAGGTTCGGGTCGAGGCCCAGGATCGACAGCTCACCGGAGGTGCGCGTCGACACCGCACCGATCATGCGCATCGTCGTCGACTTGCCGGCCCCGTTTGGGCCCAGGAGCCCGAACGACTCACCGGGGGCAACGTCGAAGTCGATGCCGGCGACGGCGGTGAAGTCGTCGTACTTCTTGACGAGCGACGATGCGGTGATGACGGGCGCTGGCACGAGAGTTGAGCATAGACCCGTTCGGCCGTGAACGACCTCCGGCCGGCCCCAAGCCGCCCTCGGGCAGGATGGGGGGCATGAGCACCGCCTCCCCCGCCCGCGCGCGCCGCGGATTCGGCCGTCCGGCAGACGACGGGCCCCGCGCCAGCTTCCGACAGCTGCTGCCCTACCTCCTCGAGCACCGGAAGGTGCTCGCGTGGGTCATCGTCATCTCCGTGCTCGGCGCCGCCGCATCGCTCGCGCAGCCGCTGCTCGTCAGCCAGGTGATCACCCGAGTCGAGGCGGCGGAGCCTCTCGGCAGCCTCGTTATTGTGCTCGTCGCGCTGGTCGTGGCGAGCGGGCTGCTGAGCGGCTTCGGTCACTACCTGCTGCAACGCACGGGTGAGGGCGTCGTGCTGTCGAGCCGGAGGGCGCTCGTGCGCCGCATGCTGCACCTGCCCATCAGCGAGTTCGATCAGCGCCGCACGGGTGACCTCGTCAGCCGGGTCGGCAGCGACACGACCCTGTTGCGCGCCGTGCTGACGCAGGGTCTCGTCGAGGCGATCGGCGGCAGCCTCGTGTTCGTGGGCGCCCTCATCGCGATGCTCGTCATCGACCCGCTGCTGCTCGGGATGACCCTGCTCGTCATCACCATCTCAGTGGTCACCGTCGTCATGTTGTCCCTGCGCATCCGTGTGGCGAGCCGCAAGGCGCAGGAGAAAGTCGGAGACCTGACCGCCGCCGTCGAACGGGCCATCTCATCGGTCCGCACCGTTCGCGCGGCCAACGCCACCGACCGCGAGATCGCGGCCGTCGACGAGGATGCTCGGGGCGCCTGGCGTCAAGGAATCACCGTCGCGAAGATCTCGGCTCTCGTCGTGCCGATCTCATCCATCGCGCTGCAGATCTCGTTCCTCGTCGTTCTGGGGGTCGGCGGATTCCGCGTGGCATCGGGGGCGATCGGGATCGCGGACCTGGTCGCGTTCATCCTGTTCCTGTTCCTGATGATCGGGCCGCTCGGCCAGGCCTTCGGTGCCGTGACGAGTGTGAACAGCGCGCTCGGCGCTCTCGGCCGCATTCAGGAGATCATCGCGCTGCCGAGCGAGGAGGAAGCCGATGCGGGGCTGACGCCCGCCGCAGCGTCAGACGACCGCGCCGCGATCTCGTTCGAGGGCGTGCACTTCCGCTACCCCGAGGCCGCCCACAAGACCGAGGCCGAGAAGGCGATCGCCGAGGTGGTCGGGGAGCAGCCGCGCGACACGACGGTCCTGCGGGGGGTGTCGTTCGCCGTTCCGCAGGGGTCGCGCACCGCGCTCGTCGGCCCGAGTGGCGCCGGTAAGTCCACCGTGCTGGCGCTCATCGAGCGGTTCTACGACCCCACCGAGGGTGTTATTCGCATGGCCGGCGTCGACATTCGGGCGCTCGACCGCACCGAGCTGCGCAGCCGCATCGGCTACGTCGAGCAGGACGCCCCCGTGCTCGCCGGCACCCTGCGCGACAACCTGCTGCTCGGCACGCCCGGCGCGAGCGACGAGCAGTGCATCGAGGTGCTGCGGCGAGTCAACTTGAGCGCGGTGCTCGACCGCACCGAGGCCGGGCTCGATGCGCAGGTCGGCGAAGACGGCGTCATGCTGTCGGGCGGCGAGCGTCAGCGCCTCGCTATCGCCCGGGCGCTTCTGGCGGCTCCCCCGATCCTGCTGCTGGACGAGTCGACGTCATCGCTCGACGGGGTCAACGAGCAACTCATGCGCGATGCGATCGACGCCGTCGCGCACAACCGAACCCTCATCGTGATCGCCCACCGGCTGTCCACCGTGATCGACAGCGATCAGATCGTCGTGCTCGAACACGGCCAGGTCATCGGCACCGGAACCCACACCGAACTCGTGCGCGACGTGCCGTTGTACCGCGACCTGGCGCAGCATCAGCTGCTCGTGCCGAAAGACGAGGCGACCGACGACTGAGGGCTCGCTACGAGCGCCCGGCCACCTCGACACGGCCGCCCGCCTGCGCGATCTCGTGCAGCGCGGCCTCGCTCGACTCGGCGGCGACGCCGGCGACCAGGTCGCGCAACACCCGAACCTCCCGCCCGGAGCCGAGCGCGTCGAGCGCTGAAGCCCGAACGCAGTAGTCGGTTGCGATACCGACCACGTCGACCTCGGTGACGCCGAGGGCATCGAGCGCCGCCGGGAGGGGTCTGCCGTCATCCGTCGTCCCCTCGAAGATCGAGTAGGCGGGAACCCCCTGCCCCTTGCGCACGTGAATGTCGATGAGGCCCGTGTCGATGGCCGGGTGGTACTCGGCGCCGTCGGTGCCGGCCACGCAGTGCGGCGGCCAGGTGGCGACGAAATCGGGTTCAGCATCCGGCTTCGCGAAGTGGCCCCCGTTGTCGTTGTCCTCGTCATGCCAGTCGCGGGATGCGATGACGACGTCGTACAGGTCGGGATGCGATCGCAGGTGGCGGGTGATCGCAGCAGCAACAGCGGCACCGCCGTCGACACCGAGCGCACCGCCCTCTGTGAAGTCGTTTTGAACGTCGATGATGAGCAGTGCGCGGGACATGACGCCTCCGGGACGGTGGGGATCAGATGTTGGCGAGGTTGTCGCCGCAGCCGTGGATGGCGGTGGTGACAGTGTCGAGAGCCTCCCGGGCGCTGAAGTTCACGGGGCCGAGGGCGTAGAGGCTGAAGGCTATACGAGAGCCGTCAGACGCGGTCATGAGACCGGACAGGGTGAAGACGTTGTCGATCCAACCGGTCTTGGCGGTGACCTGGCCGGCGGCGGAAGAGTTGGCCCCGCCAAAGCGGGTGCGCAGGGTGCCCGACTGCCCGGCGACCGGCAGCGATCGGGTGATGACCTGGAGTTCGGGGCTTCGCTCGATCACCGTGAATAGCTGCGCGAGGTAGGCCGGCGGGATCTGGTTCAGGTTCGACAGGCCTGACGCGTCGCGCACGACGAGCCGCTCGGTGGGAATGCCATAGGCGCCGAGCGCCTGAACAAACGCCGGCGTGAGGCTCGCCGCGGTGCCGCCGAGACCGTAGTGGCGAGAGATGACGCGGCCAATCGAGTCGGCGAGCGAGTTGTCGCTGTCAAGCACCATCCGCTCCATCAGCTGCGCCATCGGCTGAGACCGCACGGCTGCGAGCTGGCCCCCGCCGCCTGCCGCACCACGCTCAAAGGCGGGAGCACCCCCCGGGTTGCCGGCCCCAGCGAGCGCATGCGCGAACGCCTGTCCCGCTCTGCCCACCGGGTCAGTGCTACGCGGGCTCTCTTGCGCGCGCGGGTTCGACCGGTCGGCATCGACCTGGAGGGCCGTCACCTCGGAGGCGTAGCCGATGGTCTGCAGGCTGCGGTTCCAACTGGAATCCCAGCGGTCCTCGTCGGGGAAATATGCCGTGTCGAGCAGCACCCGCGTGATGGCCGGTTCGTCGGGGTTGGCGGCGGCGTACGCCGCAACGGTCTGCGCGGCGAGGTCGGCGAGCTTCGGCGCACCGGGGTAGAAGCTTTCCTCCCCGGGCGGCAGCGCGCTCAGCGTGACGTCGCCGCCGCCGATGAGGACGACCGTTCCTGGTTCGTCGCCAGCGACGACCCGCGTCGTCAGGCGGTAGTCGGGCCCGAGCGCCGCGAGCGCGGCGGCCGCGGTCAGCACCTTCATGTTGCTTGCCGCGGGCTGCGCCACGTCGCCGTTCCGGTCGAACAGCGTGTCGCCGGTGGCGATGTCGATGACGTGCGCCTGGAACTGGCCGAGCCGGGGGTCGGCCGCTTGGCTCGCGATCGTGCAGGTGCGCAGCGGGCTCGGCGGGACGAGTTCGTCGGGGACGGGGCGCGGGTCGGGTTCGGGCTCCGGGTCGGGTTCGGACTCCGCCTCCGGCTCGACCTCCTGCTCGAGGGCGACGGCTGCGAAGGCCCGCTCCTCACCGACCGCGACGCCCACGACGACGGCACCGGCCGCGAGCAGCGCGAAGACGAGCGACAGCCCGGTGGCCGTCACGGCCACGGTGTGGCGACGCACCCAGACGGCGAAACCGTCACGCTCGGGGCGGGCCGCCCGTCGCGTACGAGGCTGCTCCCGGTCAGTCACCCGGTCATGATACCGAGCCAGTCTGCGCGGCCTCGGCCGGGTAGACGAGCCCAATCTGCGATCTCACCTCGTCAAGCAGACCCATGATGGCGACCGATTCGTCGAACGGCAGCACGGTCGGGGCAGCGCCTGCGACCCGCGACTCCAGCTCGGCGGCCTGAAAGTGCATCCCGCGCGTCGTCACGGGCTGCTCGAAACGCTCGACGACCGACCACGAGCGGTCGTAATGCGTAAAGGATGTGGGCGTGTAGAACACGCGGTCGATCTCGATTGCGCCTTTCGTGCCGATGATCGCCGCCCGGTTGGGGCCGGCTGTGTCGAGCGCGGTGTGCAGCACCGCCTGGCGGCCGTCGGCATAGTCGAAGATCATCGCGGTCTGGCGGTCGACGCCGGTCGCGGTCATTGAGGCGTGCGCACGAATACCCTGCGGCAGGCCGAGTACGTCGACGGCAAAAGAGACGGGGTAGATGCCGAGGTCGAGCAGCGCGCCACCCCCGAGGTCGAGGTTCTGCAGTCGATGCTCGGGGTTCGTCGGCAGCGCCTGCGTGTGGTCGGCGATGACCGTGCGCACCTCGCCGAGCACGCCGCTCGCGAGCAGTTCGCGAATGCGCACCATGTGCGGCAGGAATCGCGTCCACATCGCCTCCATGACGACGACGCCGCGATGGGATGCACGCTCGTGAATGCGCTGCGCTTCGCGCGTATTCAGCGTGACCGGCTTCTCGATCAGCACGTGCTTGCCGGCGTCGATCGCGAGCAGCGCGTTCTCGACGTGCATCGGGTGCGGTGTGGCCACGTATACGACGTCGACGCTGTCGTCGGCGACGAGCGCCTCGTAGCTGGCGTGAGCGTTCGGGATGCCGAATTCCGTCGCGAACGCGCGCGCCGCATCCTCTCGCCGTGATCCGACCGCCGCGATGCGGAAACCCTCGCGGGTGAGGTCGGATGCGAAGGCGTGGGCGATGCCGCCCGTCGCGAGAATGCCCCAGCCGAGGGTGGTGTGCGCCATTGCTGCCTCCATTTCGCGGGGCAAACGACAAAAGACCCGCGCGCCCAGCCTACGGCGCGCGGTCGAATGTCGTCAGTCGACTAGCAGTTCACCCAGCGGGCGGCGGCGCGCGTGAAGCTGTAGGGCTCGTTCGGCACACCACCGTGGCTCATCGCGAACAGGATGCACACCCCCTGCACGCTCGTACCCGGCTTGTACAGGGAGGCACGGTGACCGCCCGAATCCCACCAACGCTGGGCGGCAGCGGCGCCCGTGACACCGGAGCCGCCGGCGAGGTTGCCGTCGCAGCCCGTGTCGGGCACGCCGTCGCTGCGCTGCGCCTGACCCTTGTGCCCCCACGCGCTCATGGGGTCGGGGCTCGGGTCTTCGGCCATCCAGAACAGGCGGTCCTCCATGCAGGAGTCGTAGCGGATGTTCGACGGCGGCACCGGCGGCAGGCAGTTCGCGACGCGGATCGCGTTGAAGCGCTGCGCGAAGTCGTTCAGGTCGTCACTCGTCGTGCCACCCACGCCCTGCGCGGATGTGCGCCCGGGCGCGCCCGGAGTCGACCCACCGATCGGGCCGGGGCACGGCGGTGGGGTCGGAGCGGGCGGCGGAGCAGGTGCGGGCGGAGCGGGCGCCGCCGGAGCGGGAGCGGCCGCACCGCCGCCGGAAGCGGCGTTCGACGCACCGGAGGCGCTGGAGCCGCCAGAGCTGTTGGCGCCGTTCGCACCGTTCGCGCCGGTGGACGCGGTCGAGTCGGAGGCGGGCGATTCAGCCTCGGCCTCGTCAGCAGCAGACTCGTCCGACTCAGCGTCGTCGACTTCGGCAGCGGCTTGGTTGTCGACGACGTCGGAGCGGTCAGCATCGCTTCCGAGTCGGCGCTCTACGAGGTCGCTGATGGACATGCGCGACACGTCGTCGGGATCGACCGAAGCGGTCGAGATGACGGGCATCGGCGCTCCCCCCGAAGCGCCAGCCAGTGCCGGTGAATCGCTCGGCGGAGCGCCGACGAACGGCATCACTACCAAGATGACGGTCGCAAGCGCCGTCCCCGCGAAAAAGGATCGCAACATAGAAGGCTCCCCCCAGAACCTGTGTGTGTCCGATCCCCCCGACCGGACATTCATCACGCTAGAGAGCCTTCTGGGATCTGCCAAGTGCTTCTAGTCGAAAATCGAACAGAACCCCCCTTTATTGGGGGCGTGTCGCGAAATTTTTCACCCCCTCTTGGGGGTATTGCCTATTCGACACGCGCCGGGGGGAGGTTTGGTACACGCGAGATGCAGGTGTGCTGAGAGCCGACTGCGGGCGTGACGCATCGCGTCACGCTGGGCTCAACTCGCTCCTTCTCATGACACGGGGGCCGCGAGCGAGCGAGACAGAACAGAGCCGACTGCGGGACTCGAACCCCGCATCGCGTACCAGCGATGCGACACAGAGCCGACTGGGGGACTCGAACCCCCAACCGCCCGATTACAAGTCGGGTGCGCTACCAATTGCGCCAAGCCGGCCAGGCACCCGAAGGTGCCGTTTTCAGGGTACCGCCGCCCGAGCATCCCGTGGGGCGGCGATGAGGCGATGACTACTCGTCGCCCTCTTCACCCCCGCCGCCGTCGGCGCCCTCCTCGGGCTCGGGGGTCGGGTTGAGGGTGAAGTCTTCGCCGGCGGCCTTCAGCACGAACTGCTGGAACTCGGTCGAATCACCGATGTTCGCCGGCAGGTACTGGTCACCGTTCACGAGTACGGTCGGCGTGCCCTGGACCGATTCCAGATCGGTGCCCTCGAGCGGCAGCGGGCCGGCGAGCGCGCGGTTGGTCGCGGCGGTGACCCACGACGAGAACTCGCCCGAGGTGATGCACTCGGCGACGGCGGACGAACCGGCCCCCGCGCTCGCCGCGAAGTCGATGAGCTGCTCGTCGCTCCACCCGGTGCCGTCGCCCGGCTGACTCGTGAGCAGCAGCTCGTTGTAGTCGAAGAAGCTGTTGGGTGAGCGGTCGGCGACGCAGGCGGCGGCGTTCGCGGCGCGTTGGCTCGCACCCTGGTTGCTGAGAATCGCGATGGGGTGGATCGTGACTGTCGCGGTGCCGGTGTCGATGAGTGCACGCAGCGTCTCCGCGTTGGCCTGCTCGAAGGCTCCACACGCCGGGCAGAGGTAGTCAACCCAGATGTTCACGGCGACGACACCCGGCGCGTTTTCGGGCAGCGGTTGCGGCGTCGCGTCGGGAGCGAGCCCCGGGGTCGTGACCGCCACATAGTCGGAACCGATCGTGATTCCGTCGCTCGCCATGTTGCGCGGCCCGGGAGCCGCGGGCTGGGTCGAGTTGAGGATCAGCACGGCAACAATGCCGATCGCGGCGATGACGCCGAGACCGATGCCGCCCTGCAGCAGCAGCGTGGTGCGCCTCTCCTTTTTGCGCTGCTGCTCACGCAACTGGCGCGCCTTCTCGCGGGCTTCCGCGCGGCGCGCATTCTTCGTCTGGCGCTCGTCGGCGCCGTCAGCCTTCGGCATGGATGCTCGTGCTCCTTATATTCCGCGGCGCACCGCGGCGGGTCGTCGGCGCCCGTAGCGCCCCACCGATGGTACGACCGGACCCGTAGCCCGCGCCAACTGACGAGAGGTGGCATACTGTCCCGAACGGGCGACGGCGCCCGTGGGCTCGTTCGCGCGGGCCCCATCCATTCACTACGGATCGTCCGGCACGTACCTGCCGGTGAAGGAGAAAATCAGTCATGGCAACTGTTAAGTACGACAAGGCCACGCGTCTGTACCCGGGCAGCACGGTTCCCGCGGTCGACGCCCTCGACCTTGACATCGCAGACGGCGAGTTCCTCGTCCTCGTCGGCCCGTCGGGCTGCGGCAAGTCGACGTCGCTGCGTATGCTCGCCGGCCTCGAAGAGGTCAACGCCGGCGACATCTACATCGGCGACCGCAATGTCACCGACGTTCCGCCGAAGGATCGTGACATCGCGATGGTGTTCCAGAACTACGCGCTGTACCCGCACATGTCGGTCGCCGAGAACATGGGCTTCGCCCTGAAGATCGCCGGCGTCAACAAGGACGAGCGCGCGAACCGCGTGCTTGAGGCCGCGAAGCTGCTCGACCTCGAGCCCTACCTCGACCGCAAGCCGAAGGCGCTCTCGGGCGGTCAGCGTCAGCGCGTCGCCATGGGCCGCGCCATCGTGCGTCAGCCCCAGGTGTTCCTCATGGACGAGCCGCTGTCGAACCTCGACGCGAAGCTGCGCGTGCAGACCCGCACCCAGATCGCCTCGCTGCAGCGCCGACTCGGTGTCACCACCGTGTACGTGACGCACGACCAGACGGAGGCGCTCACGATGGGTGACCGCATCTGCGTGCTCAAGGACGGCGTCCTGCAGCAGGTCGGCACCCCGCGAGACCTGTATGAGACGCCCAACAACGTCTTCGTTGCCGGCTTCATCGGCTCGCCCGCGATGAACCTGTTCCCGGCAGAGCTCGCCGACGGCGGTGTGAAGTTCGGAAGCGCCGTCACCCCTGTCGAGCGCTCGGTCATCGACGCCGCCGGCGGCAAGGTCGTGACCGTGGGTGTGCGCCCCGAAGACCTCATCGTGTCGACGAGCGGCAACGGCCTGCCCGTCGAGGTCGACATCGTCGAAGAGCTCGGCGCTGACGGCTACCTCTACGGCCACGCCGATGTCGTCGGCCAGCGGGTTGACATCGTCGCCCGCGTCGACGGACGCGTTCACCCGCACAGCGGCGAGACCGTGTACATCACGCCGGAGCCGAAGCACATCCACGTGTTCAACGCCGAGTCGGGCGAACGCCTGAACGCGGCGGTCGTGGCCTAGCGGCTCACTGCTCCACGGCGGGGGCGTTCGTGTCACGTGCGACACGGACGCCCCCGCTTTTCTTTAGACCAGGATGGACACCGTGAGCGCTTCGTTGAACATCACCTCCGCCGTCGTCGATCCGGCGCTGCTCGACCTGCCGTGGAACCTGCCGCTCGACACATGGCCCGACGACGCGATCGCATCCCTGCCGAAGGGCATCTCGCGCCACCTCGTGCGCTTTGTGCACCTGAGCGGCTACGTCGTGGCCATCAAGGAGACGACAGAGGAGATGGCGCGGCGCGAATACGACATGCTGCGCACGCTGCAGCGTCTCGACGTTCCCTGTGTCGAACCGGTCGCTGTCATCACCGGCCGCGAGTCCGACGACGGCGACCCGCTCCTGCCCGTGCTCGTCACGAGGCACCTGCGCTTCTCGTTGCCGTACCGCGCGCTCTACTCGCAGACGCTGCGCCCCTCGACCGCGACCCGCCTCGTTGACGCCCTCGCAGTTCTGCTCGTGCGGCTGCACCTCGCCGGCTTCTTCTGGGGCGACGTGTCGCTGTCGAACACGCTGTTCCGCCGTGACGCCGGAGCTTTCGCCGCGTACCTCGTCGACGCCGAGACCGGGCAACTCTACGAGGGGGGTCTGTCGAACGGGCAGCGCGAGAACGACCTTGAGATCGGCCGGGTCAACATCGCGGGCGAGCTGCTCGACCTGGAGGCGGGCGGCCGGCTCGACGAAAACATCGACGCGATCGACGTGTCGAACGGCATCGTTGATGCCTACCGCTCGCTGTGGAGCGAACTGACCGGCTGGGAGGCCTTTGACAAGACCGAGCGCTGGCGCATTACCCAGCGCGTCGAGCGGCTCAACGACCTCGGCTTCGACATCGAAGAACTCGCCATCACGACGGCGGGCGACTCCACGCAGGTGCGCATCAAGCCCAAGGTCGTGGATGCGGGACACCATTCGCGCCGGCTGCTTCGCCTCACCGGCATCGACGCCGGCGAAAACCAGGCGCGTCGCCTGTTGAACGACCTCGACTCGTACTCGGCTGCCACATACCCCGGCGCCGATGTCGACGAGGAGCAGGTCGCCCACGAGTGGCTGAGCCGCGTCTTCGAGCCGGTGATCCGTGCGATCCCTCGCGACCTGCGCGGCAAGCTCGAAGAGCCCGAGGTCTTCCACCAGTTGCTTGAGCACCGCTGGTTTCTCTCGCAGAACGAGTCGCGCGCCATCTCGCTCGCCGAAGCGCTCAGCTCGTACATCGACACCGTGCTCCGCCACCGGCGCGACGAGGCGACGGTCATCGCGCCGACGACGGAGTCGATCGGCGTGCCCACGCTCGACACCGCCGCGGTGCCCGTCATCGACGATGCCGACGCGGGGGCGCCCGGAAGCTGGCGCGACAAGGTCTAGCCAGCCCCGGGCATCCCGCGCGGACGCCCGCCGCTGCTAGAGGTTCTTGACGGCGCCGAGCACCTTCGTGAGCGACTCTTTGGCGTCGCCGAACAGCAGCGTCGTCTTCTGGTCGAACAGCAGGTCGTTCTCGATGCCGGCGAACCCCGGACGCATGGAACGCTTCAGGAAGACCACCTGTCGCGCGTCTTGCACGTCGAGAATCGGCATGCCGTAGATGGGTGAGCCGGGCGTCGTCTTCGCAGCCGGGTTCACGACGTCGTTCGCCCCGACGACGAGCGCGACGTCGGCTGTCTTGAACTGCGGGTTCACCTCGTCCATTTCGGCGAGCGCCTCATACGGCACGTTCGCCTCGGCCAAGAGCACGTTCATGTGCCCAGGCATGCGGCCGGCGACGGGGTGAATGCCGAACACGACCTCGATGCCCTTCGCTTCGAGCGTCTGCGCGAGCTCGGCCATCGTGTGCTGAGCCTGGGCGACGGCGAGCCCGTACCCGGGCACCACGACCACCCGATTGGCGTAGCCGAGCAGGATCGCCACGTCGTCGGCGCTCGAGGAGCGCACCGGCCGGTCGCTGGTCGCGGTCGACCCGGCGCTCGAGGCGCCGCGGAACGCCCCGAACAGGATGCCCGTGACGCTTCTGCCCATCGCCTTCGCCATCTCGCGGGTCAGGATCGACCCGGAGGCACCGACCAGGGTGCCGGCGACGAGCAGCAGGGTGTTGTTGAGCACGAGACCGGAAGCCGCGACCGCGAGCCCGGTGCCGGCGTTCAGCAGCGAGATGACGATCGGCACGTCGGCGCCGCCAACGGGGAGCACGAGCAGGACGCCGAGCACCGAGCCGACGCCGAGGCCGGCGACGGCGGCGCTCCACTTCAGCCCGCCGAGCCCGACGCCGGCAAGCCAGGCCTCGGGCAGCACGATGATCGCTGCAGCGGCGAGGCCAACGACGGCGAGCACGACGATGACGGCCGCGTGGCCGATGAACACGATCGGGCGGGTCGGCATCAGCTCTTGCAGTTTGAGGAAGGTGATGACCGAGCCCGAGAACGCGATCGAGCCGACGAGCACCGTGAAGGCGACGGCGAGGTACGCGCCGAACGAGACAGAGTGCTCGAGCTCGAGCAGCGCGACGAGAGCGGCAGCGCCACCACCGACGCCGTTGAACAGGGCGACGAGCTGCGGCATCTGCGTCATCTTGACCATGCGCGAGGCGGGCACGGCGATGATCGTGCCGACCGCGATAACGCCGAGGATCAGGGCGAGGTTGTCCAGCTCGGTCGAGAGGAACACCACGACCATGGCGATGACGGCGCCGAGCGCGCCGATGAGGTTGCCGCGCCGGGCCGTGCGGGGGCTACCGAGGCCCTTCAAGGCCAGGATGAAGCAGACCGCGGCGACCAGGTAGAGGAAGGCCGTCCATTCGGGGGTGAGCACGGCCATCAGGCGTCGCTCCCCTCGCGAGCGGCCGGGGCGGAGCCGCGGCCGCGGAACATTTCGAGCATCCGGTCGGTGACGACGAAGCCGCCGACGAGGTTGATCGTCGCCATGAGTACGGCGATGAGGGCGATGACGAGCGTGAGCGGGTCATCGGCGCTGCCCGCGACGATGACCGCGCCGACGAGGATGATGCCGTGGATCGCGTTCGCGCCCGACATCAAGGGAGTGTGCAGGGTGCTCGACACCTTCGACACGACCTCGAAGCCGATGAATACGGCGAGGACGAAGAAGGTGAGCAGGGTGATGGCCTCCATCATCGGGCTCCGTTCCGCTCGGCGACCGCCTGCGCGGTCGGCTCGTGACGGACCGCGCCGTCGTGGGTGAGGCACGCTCCGGCGACGACCTCGTCGTCGAAGTCGGGCGTGAGTGCGCCGGCGACCGTCATCAGGCCGATCAGCTGGGCGATGTTCTGCGCGAGCAGGCGCGACGCGTCAAACGCCATGGTTGATGCCGGGTCTTTCATGCCGACGAGGGTGATCACGCCGCCGTCGACGGCGACCGCCGTGTCAACGCCGGCGACCGAGCCCTCGACATTCCCGCCCGACTCGGCCGCAAGGTCGACGATGACGCTGCCCGGTGTCATGCCGGTGAGCATGTCGGCCGTGATAAGGCGAGGTGCGGGCCGGCCGGGGATCGCCGCCGTCGTGATGATGATGTCGGCCGCCTGCACGTGCGGGGTGAGCAGCTCGCGCTGGCGGGCCGCGCGGTCGGCGGCGAGTTCCTTCGCGTAGCCGCCCGCGGCATCCGCGTCCTCGTCGAGGTCGAGGTGGATGAACGTGCCGCCCATCGACCGCACCTCATCGGCGGAGGCGCTGCGAACGTCGTACGCGGACACCTTCGCTCCCAGGCGCTTGGCCGTCGCGATGGCCTGCAGGCCGGCGACCCCCGCGCCCAGCACGAGCACGCTCGCGGGGGGAATCGTTCCCGCGGCGGTCATGTAGAGCGGCAGAAAGCGCGGGAAGCGCGTGGCAGCCTCGAGCACGCAGCGGTAGCCGGCGATGAGCGCCTGCGAGGTGAGCGCATCCATCGACTGGGCGCGCGAGATGCGCGGCACGAGCTCAAGCGAGAACGCGGTGACGCCGCGGTCGGCGAGCTCCGCGACGGCGTCCAGCTCGCCGGCGGGCGCCGCGAACCCGACCGTCACCGCGCCGGGCTTCAGCGCGGCAATGGTGGCGGGCTCGAGGGGCCGCACGTGGGCGAGCACGTCGACAGCGGTCAGGTCGACCGCGTCAACGAGGGTCGCGCCGGCGTCGAAATAGGCCGCGTCAGGGTAGCCGGATGCGGCACCCGCGTCGCGCTGGACGACGACCTGGTACCCCTCCCGCACGTAGGTCGCGACCGTCGCGGGGGTGGCGGCGACGCGCCGCTCCCCCTCGATCGGCTCGCGCCGGATGGCAATCTGCATGGGTCACCACTCACCTTTGAGTTGACGAACACGGCACCGGGTCAGTGCGAATCTACCGCGGCAAGAGCAAGCGATCGGGGACCGCCGCTACCACCCAGCGACGGGCCCCGATCGGGTCTGGTGTGACGCCCCCTACGCGAGGATCGTCAGCGGGTTCTCAATGCGTGCCTGGAACGCGGCGAGCCAGCGTGCGGCGAGCGCCCCATCCCACGCGCGGTGATCGGCCGACAGGGTGACCGCCATGACGGTGCCCACCTCGAGCGCACCGTCGACGACGACCGGCGCCTGCCGGGCCGCCCCCACCGCGAGGATTCCCGCCTGCGGCGGGTTGATGATCGCGCTGAACGAGTTCGTGCCGAACATGCCGAGATTCGACACCGAGAAGCTGCCGCCCTGCATCTCGTCGGGCTTCAGGCCGCCCTCGCGAGCGCGGCCAGCGAGGTCGGCGATCGACCGGCCGAGCGCGCTGACGCTGAGCGCCTCGACGCCGCGCACGACCGGCACGACGAGCCCGTCGTCGAGCGAGACGGCGATGCCGATGTCGACGCTGGCGTGGCGCACCATGCCCTCATCGGTCCAGGTGCGGTTCGCCTCGGGTACGTCGAGGAACGCCCCGGCGACCGCCTTCACGACGAGGTCGTTGACGCTGATCTTCGCTGCCGCGCCCTCGTTGAGCCTCTTACGCAGGTCGAGCAGTGCGTCGACCCGGCACTCGGCCTCGAGGTAGAAGTGCGGCACCTGGTTCTTGCTCTCGGTGAGCCGCCGCGCGATGGTCGCACGCATGCGGCTGTGCGGCACCAGCTCGGCACCCTCGGGCAGCGCGGCCGGCGCGGCGCTCGCGGCCGGAGCCGACGAAGCGGGCGCGGATGCGCGGGGCGCGTCGTCCGCGCCCGTCGCGGCGGCAGGCTGGCTGCCCCCGCTGGCGATGAGCGCCTCGAGGTCTTTGCGCACGATGCGACCATCGGGGCCGGAGCCCTGAACACCGTCGAGGCTGATGCCCTTCTCGCGGGCGAGCCGCCGCACGAGGGGGCTGATGAACTGCCGTCCTCCGCTGGCGGCTGACGCCGGGGCGCTCGGCACCTCGGCGGGGGCGCTCGGAGCATCCGGGGTCGCGGGCACGCTCGCGGCCGGTGCCGACGCGGCTGGCGCCGCGGGTGCCTCCTCGACCATCGGGGTCTCCCCCGCCTCACCGACCACCGCGATCGGTGCCCCGACGTCGACCGAGTCGCCCTCGGCGACAACGAGTTCCAGCACGGTGCCCGCCGTCTCGGCCGTGTACTCGACGACGGCCTTCTCGGTCTCGATCTCGGCGAACGGTTGGCCCACCTCGATCGTGTCGCCCGGGGCGACGAGCCATTTCTGCACGGCGGCCTCGGTGACGTTCGCGAGCACCTCCGGCATGCGAATGGTGGTCGACATCAGCGCGCTCCCCCCGCGTGGCGGCGCACGGTCTCGAGGCCGGCGACGACCTCTTCGGTGCGCGCGATGGCGGCCCGCTCAAGCACCTTCGAGATGGACGGCGACGACTCGGCGCCGGTGACGCGCTGCACGGGCTGGTCGAGCCAGTCAAACAGGCGTCGCTGGATCTCGTCGGCAAGCCAGCCGCCGTACGACGTGCCGACCGCACCCTGCTCGACAATGAGCACCGCATTCGTCTTCTTGACGCTCTTTTCGATCGTGTCCCAGTCGAGGGATGCACGGTCGAGCCAGCGCAGGTCGATCAATTCAGCATCGACGCCCGTCTGCTCAATCGCCTCGAGGCTGTGCTTCACCATCGACAGGTAGCTGATGACGGTCACCTCGCTGCCCCCGCGGCGAACGGCGGCCTTGCCGGGCGGGATGATGTAGTCCATGTCTCCGTCGATGACGGTGTCTTTTTCGCCGTACAGGTCGACGTGTTCGATGACGAGAACCGGGTCCTGCAGGGCGAGGGCGGCGTTCATCAGGCCGACGTAGTCTTCGGCGCACGACGGGGCGACGATGCGCCAGCCGGGGCTGGTGGCAAAGATGCCGGCCGGGTCCATGAGGTGCTGCGAGCCGTAGCCCGAGCCCATGGCGACCTTCGTGCGCAACACGAGCGGAACGGGATTCTCGCCCCCGAACATGTGGCGCGCCTTGCCGATCTGGTTGAAGACCTGGTCGGCGGCGACCCACATGAAGTCGGGGTACATGAACTCGACGACCGGGCGGTAGCGCCCGTCGAGGGCGAGCCCTCCCCCGAGGCCAGCGAACGCGTTCTCACTGATGGGTGTGCCAAGCGTGCGGTCGGGGAACGCCGTCGACAGGCCCTTGGTGGCGCCGTTCGTGCCGCCCTTGAGTCGGTGGACGTCTTCGCCGAGCACAATGATGCGCTCATCCTGACCCATGCGGCGCTCCATGACGCCGGCGACGGCGTCGACGAACTTGAGGTCCTTGCGGGGGCGGGTGTCGGCGGTCGGCTCGAGGGCGGTCAGCGCGTCCAGCTCGCTGCCGTCGCCGCGCACTCCGATGTTGACGAACGCGGGGTCAGGCCACAAGTCGGGGCGAATGCGGCGGCGCCCCTCCTTCGCGGGGTCGGCCTCCAGCAGTTCGGCGGTGGCCGCATCCATCGCCGCGATTGCCTGCTGGCGCACCTGCTCGACGCCGTCCTCGTCGATGAGGCCGAGCTTCTGCATCTCGCTCGCGACCGTGAGAAGCGGGTCGCGCTTCTTCCACGCTTCCTCCTCTTCCTTGGTGCGGTAGCCGAAAGCGCTGCCCGGGTACGGCCCGTTCTGGTGGAAGAAGCGATAGACCTCGGCCTCGATGACGACGGGTCCGCTGCCGGCACGCAGGTGAGCGGCGGCCTCCTCCATCGCGAGGTGCACGGCGAGCGGGTCCATGCCGTCGACGCGCCACGACGGAATTCCGAAGCCCTGGCCGCGCACCGACAGTCGGGTGTCGGCGACCGCCTCTTCGATGTGGGTGGCGACCGCGTAGAGGTTGTTCTCGACGAAGAAGGCGACCGGCAGCTTCCAGGCCGCGGCGAGGTTCATCGATTCGAGCACCGAGCCGATCTGCGCGGCGCCGTCGCCGAAGTAGTTGATGGTGAGGTCGTCAGTGCCCGAGCGCTTCTGGGCCCACGCGTTGCCGGTCGCCATCGGCGCGCCGCCGCCGACGATGGCGTTCGTGCCGAGCGCGCCGGCCTCGAACCACTGCAGGTGCATCGAGCCGCCGCGACCCCGGCAGTAGCCCTGGGCGAGCCCGAGAATCTCGGCCAGGGTTTTCTGCAGTACCTCCTGGATGCGCGGGGTGACGAGCGCGGACGGGTTCAGCCCGTCGGGCGCGACGTGCGTCAGCGCCTTGGCGAGAAACTGGTGGTGGCCGCGGTGCGAGCCGTTGACGGCGTCGGAGGATCGCAGTGCCACGATCGAGCCGACCGCGCCGCCCTCTTGACCGATCGACGAGTGGGCGGGGCCGTGCACGAGTCCTTCACCGGCGAGCTCGAGGACCCGCTCTTCGAACGTGCGGATGAGCTGCAGCTGGCCGAGCATGGTGGCCAACAGGCGGGGGTCGGCCTTCTTCCAGTCGGCAGCGGTCGTCGAGATCTCGACCCACTCGACCCCGGTTTCCAAACGACGTCGTTTCGGCATGTCGGCTCCTCGCGTCAAGAATCAGCGCGCATCGTCGCAGCGCGTTCCGTCACGATACGACACGATTGCATCCAATCGCAACACTTTTCCGTGCTTGCACTGGATAATTACGCCGTCAATCCCTAAGATTGCATCCACACGTGCAGCAGCGGTGCTGCAGGAGGGGAATGAAATGGCGCTTCCCGGATTGCGCGGAACCGAGCACATCGGGTTCACGGTCCCCAGCATCACCGAGGCGCACGATTTCTTCGTGAACGTCATCGGCTGCGAGTACGTCTACACGCTCGGCCCGTTCGAGCGCGACGATGACTGGATGCGGGAGCATCTGAACGTGCACCCGCGGTCGGTCATGCGGGAGCTTCGCTTCTACCGCTGCGGCTTCGGCCCCAACTTCGAGATCTTTGAGTGGGAACCGGCCGATAGTCAGCACGCGCAGCCGCGCAACAGCGACATCGGCGGCCACCACCTCGCCTTCTACGTCGACGACATTGACGAGGCGGCCGAGTACCTGCGCGGGCACGGCGTGCGCCTCCTGGGTGAGCCCACCGCCAGCCGCAACGCGAGCGAAGGCCAGCGCTGGCTGTACTTCCTCACCCCCTGGGGGATGCAGCTCGAACTGGTGAGCTTCCCGAATGGGAAGGCCTACGAACGCTCATGCGACATCACGCTGTGGGATCCCAGAAACCCGTCGGCATGACCGCGCTCTCCGCCTCCAGCGGCACCCGCGACGGCAATGCGAGCGTGCGCGTCGCCGACGCACTCCGCGACGCGATCGTGGCGGGTGACTTCCCACCGGGAAGCCGCATTCGTCAGGAAGAAATCGCCGAGCGCTTTGGCGCGAGTCGCGTGCCCGTGCGCGAGGCGCTCAAGATGCTCGAGGCTGACGGGCTCGTGACGCTGCGCGCCAATGCCGGCGCCTGGGTCTCGCGACTCAGCCTCGACGAGTGCGACGAGGTCTACCAAACCCGCGAACGCGTCGAACCACTGCTGTTGCGACTGTCTGCCCCCCATTTGGATGCCGAGGCGCTCGACCGCCTCGAGCGGCTCGCCGAGCAAATGGCGCAGACGACAGAGATTGAAGAATTCTTGCGCCTCGACCGCGACTTCCACTGGAGCTCGTACGCCGGTGCCGACACCCTCGTGCTGGGCGACCTGGTGCGGCGACTGTGGAACACCACGCAGCCGTATCGCCGTGCCTACACCCGGCTCATCGACGCACACAGTCAGCGCATCGTGCACGACGAGCACCACATGATCGTCACCGCCCTGCGCGACGGTGACATCGAGGCCGGCGAGCGCGTCGTCGAGGGGCACATCCGGCGCACCCGGCGACTGCTCGCCCAGCATCCCGAAGTCTTTACCGCCGCCAGCACGACCCCCTAGCCGCACACCAGAAGAGGACCCTATGGCCATCGCGACCATCAACCCCACAACCGGCGTCACCGAGCGTGAATTTGACCCTCACACCGATGCCGAAATCGACGAGCGCATCGCTCACGCACACGCGGCATACCGGTCGATGCGGGCGACGAGCTACGCCGACCGAGCCGATTGGATGCGCGCGGCAGCCGACATTCTCGAGAGCGAACTCGACGAGGCGGCCCGCATGCTCACGACCGAGATGGGCAAGACCATCGCCCAGGCGCGCGCCGAAGTGCTGAAGTCGGCGAAGGCGATGCGGTTCTACGCCGACAACGCTGAGGAGTTCCTCACCGGGCGGGATCTCGCGGACCCGTCTGCCGTCAACGCCTCTGCCGCCTACACCCGCTACGAGCCGCTCGGCGTGGTGCTCGCGATCATGCCGTGGAACTACCCGCTGTGGCAGGTCATCCGATTCGCCGCACCGGCCCTGATGGCCGGTAACGCCGGGCTGCTGAAGCACGCCTCGAACGTGCCCCAGGCCGCCCTGTACCTCGACACCCTGTTTGAGCGCGGCGGCTTTCCCACGGGCGCCTTCCGCTCGCTGCTCATTCCCGCGCGCGCGGTCGAAGCCGTGCTGCGCGACCGACGGGTGGCAGCGGCAACGCTGACCGGCTCGGAGCCCGCCGGTCGCTCGGTCGCCTCCATCGCCGGCAGCGAGGTGAAGCATGTCGTGCTCGAGCTGGGCGGGTCCGACCCGTTCATCGTCATGCCGAGCGCCGACATCGACGGCGCCGTGGCCACCGCCGTCACCTCGCGCACCGTCAACAACGGCCAGGCCTGCATCAACGCGAAGCGGTTCATCGTTCACCGCGATGTCTACGACGAGTTCGTCGGGAAGTTCACGGCTGCCATGGCCGCTCTCCGCGTGGGTGACCCGATGGACGACGCCACCGATGTCGGGCCGCTGGCCACCGCATCCGGGCGCGACGACATCGTGGAGCTGGTCGAGGACGCGCTCACCAAGGGCGCCGTGGCGACCACCGGAGGCGCAGTTCCCGAAGGCGCCGGCTGGTTCTACCCGCCGACCGTGCTGAGCGGCATCACCCCCGAGATGCGCCTGTACGCCGAAGAAGCCTTCGGTCCGGTCGCCTCCGTGTACCGCGTCGACAGCGCCGCCGAGGCCGTGGAGATCGCGAACGACACGACGTTCGGACTGAGCTCCGCAGTCTGGACGCGTGATGAGGACGAGGAGGCCTACCTCGTGCGCAGCATCGACGCGGGCGCCGTGTTCATCAACGGCATGTCGATCTCCTACCCCGAGCTCCCCTTCGGTGGGATCAAGGACTCGGGCGTGGGGCGCGAACTGTCGGTCGAGGGAATCCGGGAGTTCTGCAACCTGAAAAGCGTGTGGAAGGCCTGACGCGAGGGACAACACAGGGGGCGGTGATTCCGAGAATCACCGCCCCCTGTGCGTGATGTACCGCGCGGGAATCGTCCCCTTTAGTAGTGGTTCGCGACGAAGAGATCCTGCGCGGGGAACTTCGTCAGCACCTCAATGCCGTAGTCGGTGACGACGACCTCTTCCTCGATACGGGCCGCCGAAATGCCGTCGGATGCAGGGCAGTAGGTCTCCATGGCGAACACCATTCCCGCCTTGAGTTCGACCGGATCCTTCATCGAGTTCAGCCGCGAAATGATCGGCCTCTCGTGCAGGCCGAGCCCGAGCCCGTGGGCAAACTGCAGACCGAAGGCAGCCAGCTCGTTGTCAAAACCGAAGTCTTGTGCCTTCGGCAAGACAGCCGCGACCTCGTCAGTACCCACCCCGGGACGGAGTGCGTCGAGCGCGTCATCCATCCACTCGCGAGCCTGCTTGTACGCATCCTTCTGACTCTCCGTCGCCCAACCGACACCGAACGTGCGGTAGTAGCAGGTGCGATATCCGTTGAACGAGTGAATGATGTCGAAGAACGCCTGGTCTCCCGGGCGAATGATGCGGTCGGTGAAGTTGTGCGGGTGGGGGTTGCAGCGTTCGCCCGAGATCGCGTTGATCGCCTCCACCTGGTCGCTGCCGTACTCATACAGCTTCTTGTTTGCGAGAGCGACAATTTCGTTCTCGCGCACCCCCGGCTTCAACGCCTCCGCGATGTCCTGATACACACCGTCCACCATCGCGGCGGCCTGATTCAGGAGCATGATTTCGTCCTGATTCTTGATGACCCGAGCATCCAACATCGCCTGCTGGGCGTCGGCCACCCGAATGCCCTGACGCTCTAGTTCGAACAGGAACGGCGGCTCCACGATGTCGAGCCCGAGCGGAGCGTCGGCGAGACCCTCCGCCACCAACAGCGACTTGATCTCCGACACCGCATCCTTCATGAGGTCGGATCCGCCTTCCGGGGCAACCGCACCGCGGAAGCCCAAGAAGCCAGCCCGGTAGTTCTCCTCCGGAACCCAGTCGGAGTAGAGCTTGTGGTGACGCACCGCTGACCCGAAATCCCACAGGATGGGCTCGCGGCCCCGCATGAGCAGGGCGTACCGGATCATCTTGTCGCCGAGGGCGCCGCCAATCCAGGTTTGTGTCGTGTAGCGGATGTTGTAGAAGTCAAACAGGAGAAAGGCCCCACACTCGCTCGCCTCGAGTGCCGCCTTGGCCCGGCCGAGCCGGTACTGGCGGAGCCGCTCAAAGTCGACCCGGTGCTCATAGTCGACCGCGACCTGGCCCGGCGCGCCCAGCGGGCGCACCCCCGCCGGCCGAGGCGACGGCCGCTCGAAGCGCCGATCGCCGCTGTGGTTGTGGACGTGGGCGCTCACGACGCCTCGAGACCGTCGCTCACGTCAGCGTTCTCGCTCTCCAGCTGCAGACCCGAGCCAGCCGCCACGGTGAGGATCAGCGACGCGAAGTCCTGCTCAACGTTTCCCGTGCCCACCTCCTGAGCAACAAGGTTGCGCGTCACGCTCGCGACCGGCATCACCACGCCCATCTCCTTCGCCGCGGCAAGGCCGAGGTCGAAGTCCTTCTGCAGAAGCACGTTGGTGAACGTCGGGGTGAAGTCGAGGTTCACGAGAGCGGGGGTTTTGTACTGCGTGAAGACCGAGCCCATGACCGAGTCGTTGAGGAAGCTCAGGAACGCTTCGCGGGTGACGCCCGCCTTCTCGGCGAGGACGGTGATCTCAGCCATCGACTGAATTACGACCCCGAGGAACACGTTGTGGGCGATCTTCACGATGCGCGCCACTTCGCCCTCACCGACGTAGGTCACGCCGCGGCCGAAGTGCTGCAGAACCTCCGCGACCTCGTCGTAGGTTTCGCGGGGGCCGGAGACGGCAACGGTCAGTTTGCCGGCGGCGATAACCGCCGGGTTGCCGCTGACCGGGGTCGCAAGGAACGCCGTACCGCGGCTGTCTGCGACAGCGCGGATCTTCTCCGAGGCCTCCACGGACACCGTGGAGGAGTCAGCGATGATCCGGGGGGCCACGTCGGCCGTCAGCAGGCCACCCTCGCCCAGCATGACCTGCTCAAGGTCCTTGGGTGCGGACACCATGCTGAAGACGAGGTCGCGATCGGCCAGCTCGGCGGGCGAGTCGACGATCGTCGCGCCCTTTTCGGCGAGCGGCTCGGCCTTCGCACGAGTGCGGTTATAGACAGCAACGTCGTAGCCCGCGTCCAGCAGGCGCGTAGCCAGCTGGAAGCCCATGCGTCCGACGCCGATCCAGCCGATGGTGAGGTTCTGGTGAGCCATGAGAAGAATCCTTAGGGGTTGAGAGTGACAAGAAGGGGATGAGGGTGGATCAGGCTGTCTTCTTCGAGACAGCACCGCCGAAGTAGAGGTCTGCGATCTCCGGGTTGGCCAAGATCTCGCTTGCCGGGCCGTCGAGCAGCACGCGGCCGCTCTCCATGACAATTCCTTGGTCCGCCATGCGCAGGCCGAAGCGAACGTTCTGCTCGACCATGAGCACGGCTTTGCCGTTCTCCCGCATGACGTTTACGGCCTCGTTGATGACGCCGAGCGACTTCGGGTCGAGTCCCAGACTCGGCTCATCGAGGAGTACGAGCGCCGGGTCAAGCATGAGCGAACGCGCAAACTCCACCATGCGTCGCTGGCCACCCGAGAGGTTGCCGCAACTCGTGTTGGTGCGCGACGCCACGAGCGGGAACATCTCGAGCACCTTGTCGTAGCGCTCCTGCACGAGCGACTTCTGGCGTCGAATGACGTACGCCCCCATCAAGATGTTGTCGCGGACTGTCAGGTTCGGAAAGAGACCGTTCGACTGCGGGACTTGAGCGACACCGCGCTCAAGGATCTCCGTCGGGGACAGTCCGCCGATCTCTTCACCGTCCAGCTCGATGCTGCCCTCGCTCGGCTTGAGCAGGCCGCTGATCGCGCGGAGCACGGTCGATTTTCCGGCACCGTTCGGGCCGACGATGCAGCCCAGCTGACCGGGCTGCACCGAGAGCGTCACCCCCTGCAGCACGTTTCCGCCGCCGTAGCCGGCAACAACATCACGCAGAACGATCATCGTCCTTCTCCCTTCGCCGCGGCGCCATCGCCGGACCGGTTCTCGAGCATGTAGTCGTCGCCCAGGTAGGCGTCGAGCACCAGCGGGTCCTTCTGAATTTCCGCCGGGCTGCCCTCGGCGATCACCTGACCGCGCGCGAGCACGCGAACGGGGTTACACAGCCCCAACACGAACGGCATGTTGTGCTCGACGAGCAGGAAGGTCTTGCCCTGGTCGTTGAGTTCGCGGATGAGACCACCCATGCGCTCGATCAGTGTCGGGTTGATGCCACCCGCGGGTTCGTCGAGCATGATCAGCTTTGGGTCAAGAACCAGGATCTGGGCAAGCTCTACCAGCTTCTGCTGCCCGTACGAGAGCGATCCCGCCCGAGCGTCACGATAGGCCTGCATGCCCACGAACTCGAGGAATTCCTCGGCCTTCTCTGCCTCGCTACCGCTCACGGCACCCAACCCGAGCTGTCGGAACTGGAAATCGCGCAGCGGAGCCACGACATTCTCGAGCACCGTCATCTCGCGGAACAGCCGGGTCATCTGGAAGGTGCGGCCGATTCCCCGGTGCGCGCGACCCCAGGGCGCCAGGCCCTCAATCCGCTCACCGTCGAGCACGATCTCGCCGGCGTCCGGCGTCATGAGCCCGGAGATCAGGTTGAACACCGTTGTCTTGCCGGAACCGTTCGGACCGATGAGTGCCGTAATCGATCCCTCAGGAACCCCGAACGTGCATCCGTCAACCGCCTTCAGCGCACCAAAGCTCTTCTCGAGGCCCGTCACCTGCAGCAGCATCGTGTCGCCGACCGGTGCAAGCTTCTCGCGCGGGGGAGGCAAGGGTCGATCAGCGAGAGCCGTAATCGAGCCGGTCAGCCCGACCGTGCCCTTCGTGCGACGCTTCTCGAGCAGCAGCTGCACGGTCGGGATGATGCCCTTCGGCAGCAGCACGACAAGAAGCACCAGAAGCCCACCGAAGACGAGTAAACGGATGTTTCCGCCGCCCAGGTAGTTGTTCGCGAACGCGTCGACCGGAACCAGGATGAATGCGCCGAGGACCGGGCCGAGAAGCGTGCCGCGGCCACCGAGGATGATCGCGAGCACGATGATCACGCTGTTCAGGATGGAGAACATGCCGATCGGGTCAACAAACGACAGGTAGTAGCCGTAGACGGTGCCCGCCATACCGACGAACAGAGCGCTGAGCCCGAAGGCGAGCAGCTTGTAGATCGGCGCGTTGATGCCCACCGAGCCCGCCTTGCCCTCATCCTCACGAATCGCGATGAGGCCGGTACCGAACTTGGTGCGGCGAATCCACCAGGAAACGAGAATCGACAGGGCGAGGAGGCCAACCAGAACGAGGTGGAAGGGCCAGTTTCCCCAGACCGCGTTGCTCCACGTCGGGAGCGGGAACGTGATGCCCGCCGTGCCGTTGGTGACGGGCACCCACTGCGTGGCGACGAACTGGACGAGGAACAGGAACGCGATCGTGATGATCACAAAGGATGCGCCCCTCGACCGGTAGGTCACCAGGCCCAGCAGCATGGCCAGGAGCGCCGCGGTGAGACCCGCCACCGGCATCCAGACGAAAGGAGAGATGTCCGGCATGCTTCGGCCGAGGATCGCGGCGACGTATGCGCCGATTCCGAGGAAGGCGCCCTGGCTGAGCGAGAGGTAACCGGTGTAACCGGTGATGATGTTCAGACCGCTCGCACCGATCGCGAAGATCAGCGCGAGGATCATCGTGTTCTCCATCGACGCATCCCCGATCAGGGGGAATAGCACGACGATGAGGGCGAGAACTGCCAGGACGCCGTTGCGGATCAGGCGGGATCGACGTTCGTCCTGTACGGACTTGGCTGCAGCGTCGCTCATGAGACGAGATCCTCTCGGAGTCGAGCGCCCATGATGCCCTGGGGGCGAACGATGAGCACGATGAAGATGATGAGGAAGGGAACCGCGACCGGCCACGCGGAGCCCACATACGTGGTTGCGAGCATCTCGGTGACGCCGATGATCATGGCTCCGATGACCGCGCCGGGCAGGCTGCCGAAACCGCCGAGCACAATGATCGCGAGCAGTCGCGCAATCCACTGATAGTGGGTGCCCGGGACAATCGGTTGGATCGCGCCGAGCATCGCGCCACCCGCCCCCAGGGTGGCGATGCCGATGGCGAACGTGAGGGCAGCAACAGCAGCGACGCTGACGCCCACGAGCAACGCGCCGCTCTCATTGACAGACGCCGCCCGGATCGCCCGGCCGAGCCAGGTCTTGTTGAGCAGGAAGTACAGGGCGATCAGCACCACGACAGCGATCGCCGCTGCCAGGAGCTGAACCTGGGGGAAGAAGAAGGGACCGACCTCAACCGAGGCGTCGGTGTAGTCGGTGCGAATCGACGCCGACCGGTTGCCCCAAATGATGCCCATCACGCCCTCGAGCACGAGAGCAATACCGAAGGTGACCAGCACCGTCATGCTCACGTGTGACCCTCGCGAGTGACGAACAGCTCCCTGGTACACGACCCAGCCGATGCCGAACATCACAACCATGATGAACGGAATGGCAAGAAGCGGATCGAGGCCGAAAGCTGACCACAGCGAGTACGTCAAGAAGGCGGCAAGTACGGCGAACGCGCCATGGGCGATGTTGATCACACGCATGACTCCGAAGATCAGCGTGAGGCCGGATGCCATGAGCGCGTACACCGCGCCCGCCAAGACACCGAGAATCAGTGTCTGCGTGAGGGCAATCATTTGGGGCTCCTAGTCGTCGTTACGGGCTACTCGAAAGCGGCGCCGCGCCAGCGGAAGATGGTCTCCGAGGTTGCGGCCTCGGCGGGCAACACGATCTGCGCTGAACCGTCCTGCCACTGGCCCACGAGGAAGTCACCCTTCGGGCTGCCGTTCTCGTTCCAGCTGAGCGTTCCGAGAATCGTTTGCACCTCGTTGGCGCGGATCCAGTCCGCAAGAGCACGCTGGTCGTCGATACCGCCGACCGCCTCGGCGGCAGCCTTGAGCACCTCGCCGGCGGCAAACCCGTCTGCCGCGTCCTCCGGCGGGATGCCGCCGAACATCTCCTCGTACTTCGCCAGGAACTCGGCATTGCCAGGAGTCGACGCCACGGAGCTGTAGCTCGTGGAGAAGAAGACGCCCTGCGTGTTGTCTTCGCCAACACCGTCGAAGTACTGCTGGCCATACGTCGGTGACGACGACTGGTACAGGATGTCAGGCTCATAACCCGCACGGTTCATCGAGCGGACGAAGTTGACGCCGTCTTCGAACTGCGCACCCTGAACCACCATCTCAGCACCCGACGCGGCGATCGCCGCCACAATCGAGTCGAAGTTCTTCGTGGTTGCGGGGTAAATGTCCTTGTACACCGTTTCGATGCCGGCCGCGGAGAGGATCGCCTCAGCGCCGTCGACGACCGGGCCCGCGAAGGGGTCGTCGAGCGACGGGTAGGCAGCCGTCTTCGGTCGCTGATCTTCGGGAAGAGCGGCAATCCACTCCGCGAAGACACGCGCCTGGTCGGTCGCGACAGCCTGCTGCGAGAAGAAGATGAACTCGAAGCCGCGGTTGAACATGTCGGGCGACCCGCACGACGGACACACGAAGACCATCTCGTTGCGCTCAGCAACCGCTGATGCGGGAATGTTCAGAAGCGAGCTCTGACTTCCCAGCAACAGGTCAACGTCGTCGACGCTGATCAGGTTGTTGTAGTTCGTGACGACGGTGTTCTGGTTGGTTGCGTCGTCGCGAATAACGATCTCGACGTCACGACCCAGGATGCCGCCGGCCTCGTTGGTCATTTCGACCCAGACCTCGTAGCCCTGCTGAGTGTCGAGGCCGCCCTGGCTGAACTCGCCGGTGAGGGGAAGCGATGCGCCGATAACGATCGGATCGTCAGTGGTGCCACCGGAGTCGGTGGCGCATGCGGAGACGCCGACCAGCAGGGACAGCCCTGCGGTCAACGCAGCTATGCGTGTAGCTCGTGATGCTGCCATGGGTAACTAACCTCCTTGTTAGCTGGAACACCTCGTCTGCGAGGGTGCTCCGATTTTGCAATCGGTTGCAGGGCAAACCTAGAACTGCCCAGGCCGGAATGTCAAGTGACAACGATGACCCGTATCGCCATTACGCGAGCATTACTGCTCGCTCGGTGTGTATCGGTTGCGGGCAACCGCGGAACCGACCGCGAAGGCCGCGGCGGCGAACGCTGAAATCGCAAAGAGCAGAAGAAACTGGCCGCCCGGCACTGCCGCGTTCCCGACAGCGGCACCCAGCGAGCCACCACCAAACAACGCGACCGCGAACAGTGACATCCCCACGGGTCGCGCAGCGGCCGCCGCGTCAGTCATCCAGGTCTGCATTTGGGTGTGGGCGAACGCCCAACCGAGACCCAGGAGCACCGCGGCGATCGACACGGTCCAGAACTCCAACAGGATGGCGACGAGCGCATAGCCGATTGCGGTGGACAGGCCGCCTATCAACAGGATTCGGGCGGGATTCCAGCGACGCAAGATCGGCTTAAGCAGTTGACTGCAGGCGATGACAGCCAGCCCGAAGACACTGGTGGCGACACCCGCAACGATCACGGGTGCGCCGTCCTCCACCAACGCGGTGGGCAAGAACGCCAGCACGCCGACGAGCAGAGCTCCCTCCAGCGCCGTGAGCGCGAGAATACCGAGAACCCACGGTTTGCGAGCCAGAACGCGAAGTGAGGCGAAGAAGGCTGGGGACGGGGCCGCCGGCGGCTCCGGAAGTCGAATGAGCAGCACCGTGAACACGATGCCCAGCACGCCCGCGAGCGCGAAAGCCCACCGCCAGTCGAGCCAGGAACCGAGGACGGATGCAACAACGGTTCCGACGGTCATACCGAGCGACAGGCCAGCCGCGAGGTTCGCGGCAGCTACCGCCCGCGGCTTCAGCGTCAGGGTGTCGCCGAAGTACGTGAGGACGGCGGGCACCGTCGCTCCGAGGGCTGCTCCCGCCACGACCCGGCCGATCACGAGCATTGCTGGGGTCACTGCGAGCGCCGAGATGACAATGCCCACCACGGCGAGTCCGGTCGAAATGGCGAGCACGCGCACGCGCCCCACGCGGATCGAGATGACACTCCAGAGCAACTGCGCGGCCGCATACGCGATGGTGTACCCCACCAACGCATCGCCGATGCTGTCGACGCTGGCTCCGAGGTCTCGTGCGATGACGGGCAACAACGGTGGCAACAGTGCCCGGTCGAAGAACGTGAGGAAGGCCAGTGCGATAAGCAACTGGGTAGACCGGGACGCCATGGACACGCGGACTCGATTCTCACTGGGATCTACAATCGGTTGCAGTAAGCGTAGCCATTCTTGCCTCAGTGAGGGAGCTGACCATGACCACCCGACTCGATGTTGGCGTATTCACGCACCCGGTGCTTTGTGATGTGGCTCGACGGATAGGAGCTTTCGCCGCTGCCGGGTTGGACGTACGCGAACACCCCGTAAGCTCCTCGCCGGATCAATTCCGGCGAGCGTTCTCCGGCGAATTCGACGCCATCCTGACGAATCCCGACAACACCCTGGCCTATCACTTCGATTCGACCAACCCACTCGCGACGACACTGGCCGTGGAGATTGTCGCCGGCATTGATCGGGGGCTGGGGCTGACGCTCTGCGCGCACGACGACAGGGCTATCCATCGGCGCCGTCCCCGTGTCGGAGTGGACGCAGCGACCTCGGGGTTCGCTCTGCTGGCGTACGCACTGCTCGAACAGCTCGGGATCGCGCGAGACGACATCGAGATTGTCACGCTCGGATCGACACCGCGACGGGCCGTGGCGCTCGCGGCCGGAGACTGCGACATCACCATCCTCAACGCGGGCAACGAGCTGGTCGCTCACAGCCGCGGGTGCGTCTTTCTCGCGTCGTCTACCGATGTCGGCCCGTACATCGGAACGGTCTTGGCGCGAGTCGAGCCCTCGGCGCGCGCAGAGGACGAGACACGGCCGCAGGTCGACGCGGTCGAGCGCGACGAAGCAGTCGTCGCTCTGCGCACCGTTCTGCTGGAGACTACCGAGAGAATCGTCTCGGGCGACGTGACCGACCTCGTGGTCGATTCGGCCAGCGAAGTGCTCGGGCTCACCGACGAGGAAGCCCGTCGCCACGCAGAAATCCTGCGGGACGACAACCACGGCCTGATTCGCGGGGGCACGATCGACAGCGGCTCGATGGAGACCATCATCTCCCTCCGCGAACGCTACGCACCCTCGATGGTCACGTCCACGTTGCGTGCCGGGTGGACGGAGCTTCTCGCCTCACCTCCGGACCACCCGCCGACGACCTAGTCGACGGGGGGCCACACCGGCACGACCCCGCGGCCGGAGCGGAAGCGCACGTTCTTGGCGCGCACGAATTCGCGGATCGTCTCGGCCGCGTTTTCGCGACCAAAGCCGCTGCCCTTGACGCCTCCGAACGGCGACCCCAAGAAGGCGCGTCGCATGTAGTTGTTCACGAACACCATGCCCGCGTTCAGGCGACGCGCAAGCTGCCAGGCGGTCGCCTCGTCGCGAGAGCAGATCGCCGCCGTGAGACCGTATTCGGTGCCGTTAGCAACCTCGACCGCGTGATCGTCGTCGCGGACGCGCATCAGCAATGCGATCGGTCCGAAGATCTCCTCCTGGCCAACGGTGTGACCGGGCTCCACGCCCTCCAGCACGGTGGGCGCCACCCAGAAACCCGCCGCCAGATGGGGATCAGAGGGAATCGCCCCCTGCCCCCGAATCGTCGCTCCCTCCGCGAGGGCGGTGTCAAGGTACGCCAACACGCGCTGCTGCTGCCGCTCATCGACCATGGGGCCGATGTCGGTGGTGGGCTCCAGGGGGTCGCCGACTTTCAGTGCCAGCGCTGCCGCGGTGAAAGACTCGGCAAACTCGTCGAAGACGCTCTCGTGAACCAGGATGCGCGCCGTCGACGTGCACGCCTCCCCCTGGTTGTAGAACATTCCCTCGATGGCGACATCGACGGCCTGGGCGAGGTCGGCATCGCTGCGCACGTACAGCGCGTTTTTGCCCCCCAGCTCCATGGTCGCGAAGGTGAGGTTCTGGGCCGCGGACTGCAGCACTTTCCGCCCCGTTGCGGTCGCGCCGGTGAAGGTGATGCGCTCGACGAGGGGGTGACCCGCGAGGGCAGCACCCGCGCTTATCCCCGTCACACCGTTGATCACGCCAGGCGGAAGAACGGTGTTCGCAAGCTCCACCAACCGCATCACCGTCAGGGGTGCCTGCTCTCCGGGCTTGATGACGACGGTGTTGCCGGCCGCCAGCGCCGGGGCCGACTTCTTTGCGAAATGGATCGGTGGCCAGTTGAACGGGAGGATCGCGGCCACCACCCCGTAGGGCTCGTACAGGATCCGCGCCTCGATCGGTCCCTGATCGAGGATCTCGCCGTGGATGCTGTCGGCCAGCCCCGCAAAGTAGTCGAACGACGCGTGGCTGAACGAGATATCGAACCGCCCGGCATCCCGCCGCGGCTTTCCGACTTCGCGTGCCTCGAGTTCGGCCAGCTCGTCGGCATTGCGACGAATGACGGCCGCCACTTCGCGCATGAGCGCGCCGCGTTCGCGCGGCGGCATGACACTCCACACGTTCTCGTACGCCAGTCGCGCCGAGCGAACCGCCGCATCGACGGCGGCCTCATCGGCGGCAGCAACGCGCGCAAGACGGGTCCCGAGGGCCGGCTCGCTCACGTCGAAGAGCTCGAGACTCTCGGTGGGAGTCCAGGCGCCGTCGATGAACGGGCCCCAGGGGTCACGGTGGGTTCCCGGGTTGACGGGGCGAGGGGTTGACGTCATCGTCAGCCTCCTTTTCTGCAATCGGTTGCGTACTTCGGGAGCATATCGCACGGATTGCGCTCCTGCCAGGGGTGGCGTCAGCGCACCGCCGCGGCAGGGCCTGATGAGCCGCGGATGACCAGCGAGACCGGGAGCATGACGGCGATCGGTCGGATGTGACCGGTTTCGATCGTGTCGAGAAGTATGCGGGCCGACTCGGTTCCGATCATCTGCAGCGGCACGTGCACGGTTGTGAGCCCGGGGCTGAACTCCTCAGCGAACGGCATGTCGTTGAAGCCGATGACGGACACATCCGTCGGGCATCCGAGTCCGTGAGCACGCAGCGACCGCAGCGCACCCAGCGCCAAGAGGTCGTTGCTCGCTTGAATCGCGGTGAACGTGCGGCGACGAGACAGCAGGTCGTCGACGGCTCGTTCGCCATCTTCCGCCGTCAACGAGGGGACATCGACGACAACGCCGGTGAGGCCCGCATCAGCACAGGCTGTCGTAAAGCTCTCCTTACGAACCCTCGACGTGGAGTAGTTCGATGGCCCTGCGAGGTGGACCACTTCTCGGTGCCCAAGAGCCCGGAGGTGCTCGATGGCGGCGGTGATGCCGGCAGCGTCGTTTCCCGTCACCAGGGGGTATGGAATCGATCCCGACCCGCGGTTCACCATCACGGCGGGGATGTTGCGTTCAAACATGCTGGGAATGAGCGGGTGGTCCTCAAGCCCGGTCGCGATGATGAATCCGTCGACCTGGCGTTCTGAGAGGGAGTGCACGGCGGACTGCTCCAGGGCATCCCGACTGTCGGTGTTCGCCAACAGGGCGGTGTAGCCGCGCGGCGAAAGGTAGTTTTCAATGCCACGAATGACCGGCGGGAAGATGGGATTCGTCAGATCCGGGATGATCACGCCCACGGTCATCGATTGGCTTGTCCGCAGGCTCCTCGCCATCGCATTGGGCACATAGCCAAGCAACTTGGCAGCCTTTTGCACTCGCCGCAGAGTCTCGATGTTCACCTGGTCGCGCGTTGCCTCGTTGAGCGCGCGAGACACGGTCGCCTTGTGGACCCCCGCCTGTGCAGCGACGTCGGCGATCGTGACTCTCCTATTCACGATGCCAGCCTACGGGCGACAGCAACCGATACGCAGTGGATGGGCGCAAAAGCGTTGGCATATTCACTTTCGTTCAGCGAGAATGAACGCCATGACGACTCATCGTGAACACACCGTCGGATTCTTGGGGCTCGGCAACATGGGCCAGGCGATTGCCGGGCGGCTTGTCGCCGCCGGCTACGACGTCGTTGTCTGGAATCGCAGCCCCGAGGCGGCTGACGAGCTCGTCGCCGCCGGCGCACGACGGGCCTCGGATGCGCGCGACGCGCTCGCGGCACAGGTCTCGTTTTCGATGCTCGCCGACGACGCGGCCGCGGAAGCCGTTTTGTCGGAGACGAACCTGGCGGGCGGAGCCGAGGGGCGCATCCACGTCAACATGGCGTCGATCAGTGCGGCGGCCGCCGACCGCATCCAGGCCGTCGCAGAGAGCGCGGGCGTCGGCTACGTGTCGTGCCCCGTGCTCGGCCGCCCCAACGTCGCCGCCGAGGGCAAGCTGAACCTGCTCGTCGCGGGAGCCCCCGCGCTCTGCGAGGCGGTCGCGCCCTACCTTGAGCACTGTGGCGTGAGGCAGTGGCGCTTCGGCGACACCCCGCGCCAGGCGAACGCCGTCAAGGTCGCCATGAACTTCACGATCCTGCACGCCCTGCAGGCGATGGCCGAGTCGATCACGCTGGTCGAGGCCCACGACGTCAATGCGAGTGACTTCATCGACCTGATGTCGAACAGCCTGTTCGGCGGCGCTGTGTACGCGGGGTACGGCTCAATGATCGCCGAGCGCCGCTACAGCCCGCCCGGGTTCCGCATGCCGCTCGGGCTCAAAGACTTGGGTCTCGCCGAAGACCTCGCGGCCGAGAAGTCAGTCGAGCTGCCGACGGCGCCGACCCTGCGCGACCGCTTCGAGCGCGCCCTCGCCGACCGCGAACTCGCCGACCTCGACTGGTCGGCCGTTGCCGAGGTAACCCGCCGCCGCTAAGGGCGGTCGGTGCGCAGGCCACGCATGACCTGCAGCACGTCCACGGCAGACGCCGGCGCCTTCGTGCTCGTGGCAGCGTCAACACCGTGGTCGTGCTCGTGGTCGAGCTGATCGAGGGACTCAATCGTGATGTCTTTGCGGGCGATCACGAACCAGATGCCGCGCGCCGGAACATCCCCCTCGTTGACGTACATGTGTGGCTTGATCGCGTCGAAGCAGAACGAGTCGCCCGGCTCGATGACGTAGCGGTCGAACTCGATGCGGAGGGTCAGCGTGCCTTCCAGCAGCACGCCGTACTCGGTGGCAGCGTGGCGCATCATCTTGCCCTCGACCGACGACGAGCCCTGCGGCTGGTACGTCACGATGAGGGGGTCGGCGATGGCAGTCTCACCGACCGACAGGCGCTCCCAGGTGACGCCGTTCTCCATTTCGATGACCGGGTTGTCTTCCCGGCGCTGCACGACGCTGTCGCTCGCGCGCGCCGGATCCCGCGGTTGGCCGTCATCCGCCTGGCGGAGGCCCAGCGGAGCCCCCGAGGTTCCCGGATGCCCCATCAGGCTGTCGAGCGAGATACCCAAGAAGTTGACGAGCGAGTACAGCGTCGACACGGACGGCTGCGTCTTGCCCGTCTCCACCTGCGACAGCAGGCTCGCCGAGACACCAACCGCACTCGCCACCGCTCGGAGGCTCAGTTTTCGCGCCTCGCGGACTTTACGAAGTTCTGCTCCCAGGTCGAACTGCACCGTTGCACCTCTCCCGGTTCAGCAACGCCTACCGGCGCCGTCTCGGTGAGCAGTTCGGGTGAACGCTCATTGGGTACCCATGTTAACCGTCACTCCGCACGCGACCGACGCTCTCAGCGTCCCCCACGACCGTCGAAAGTGTTGAGGTGCGACTGGCTGTCGCGCAGGGTCGACAGCTCTCCGCCGACCGAGTAGTACCGCTTGCCCGCGACGAGCAGTTCTTCGGCGGGGAACTTCGTGATGACCTCGCAACCGTCCTTCGTGACGACGACCTCTTCTTCGATGCGTGCCGCACCCCAGCCGTCGGCGGCCGGCCAGTAGGTCTCCAGGGCGAACACCATGCCCTCTTCGAGCACTTCGGGGTGGTCGAAGGAGGTGAGCCGCGAGAAGATCGGCTTCTCCCAGATCGAGAGGCCCACGCCGTGCCCGTACTGCAGGGCAAACGCTGCTTCTTCATTCGGGAAGCCGAACTCCTCGGCCTTCGGCCAGACGGCGACGATGTCCGCCGTCGTGGCACCGGGCTTCACGAGGGCGATCGCGCGGTCCATGTACTCGCGAGCACGGGTGTAGGCATCCTTTTGAGCTTGGCTGGCCGAACCGACGGCGAAGGTGCGGTAGTAGCAGGTGCGGTAGCCGTTGTAGCTGTGCAGGATGTCGAAGAACGCCGGGTCGCCCGGGCGGATCAGACGATCGCTAAAGACGTGCGGGTGCGGCGAGCAGCGCTCACCGGAGATCGCGTTGACGCCCTCAACGTATTCGGAGCCCAGGTCGTAGAGAGTCTTCGCCACAAGCCCAACGGTCTCGTTCTCGCGGACACCAGGGCGCAGGAATTCGTAGAGGTTTTCGTACGCTGCGTCGACCATCGAGGCGGCCTGGGCCAGCAGGCGAATCTCGTCGCCCGTCTTGATGCGGCGAGCCTCCATGAAGACCTGCTGACCGTCGACGACGGTGATGCCGGCGCGCTGGAGTGCGAACAGGATCGGTAGCTCAATGACGTCGACGCCGAGAGGCTCGTTCAGCAGTCCGAACTTCTCGAGTTCGCGCTTGATCTTTGCTGCGACCTCATCGGCGATACCCGCCTCAGGCGGGAACGCTCCGCGGAGAGTTGAGATGCCGGCCCGCGCCCCCGACTCGAGACGGGGGCGGGTGGCGCCGTGGTGCGGAGCGTGCGGGTCGGCGTCGGCCTCGGAGTGCGTGTGGTCGAGCCAGGGGTTGTACAGCGAGTGGTGCTTCGCCGCCGAGCCGAAGTCCCACACGATGGGGTCGGTCTTGCGAGTGATCAGGGCAAATCGGATGAGCTTGTCCATCGCCCAGGTGCCGATGTGCGTCGCTGACATGTAGCGAATGTTCGAGAAGTCGAACGCCAGGAGGGCGCCCACGTCGGACCGGTCGAGCTCCGCCTTCAGCCGCAGCAGTCGATCGGTGCGCAGACGGTCGAAGTCGACGCGCGCCTCCCAGTCGACGGCGTTCATGCCTGTGGTGCCGGTGCTCTTCATCGAGTCCTCCAGATTGGTACGCGACGCGCGGTGACGCGTGTGCGACATGTTTACCACAGATAAACACCGTCCAGCCACGACTGTCAATCTCCGCACAGCATTCCGGGATTGGAACAATTTCGCCCGCAAGACTTCACTCTCAGTGCACGCAGATGTATAGTCACGCTGAATAGCACCACCCGGACGGTCACCGTCGATCTCCGGTACCCACGATTTCAAGGGAGAAATCAGATGAGGCGTTCACCCATCGCACGCCGCGGGCGCTTGTCGTTCGTGGCACTGGCCGCCGCGGCGGCCCTCACCCTCGGTGCCTGCGCCAGCGACGCTGGCGAGACCCCGGCCCCGGGCGGCGACAACACCGCCGCCCCCGCCCCCACGGAAGAGACCCTGCAGGTCGCCTTCATCTCCTTCGCCGTCGCGAACACCTACGACGAGCCGATGCTCGCCGAGATTCAGCGCGTCGCCGCCGAGAACAACATCGAGATCACCGTCTTCGACGGAAACCTCGACCCGAACCTTCAGGTCACGCTGATCCAAGACGTCATCGCGTCTGGCCAGTACGACGGCCTCATCACGCAGCCGGTGTTCGGCCCCGCACTCGTCGACGTCGTGCAGCAGGCGCTCGACGCGGGACTCACAGTCGTCAACGTCGACCAGATCCTGGGTGACGACTTCACGACGGGAGCCACGCAGGTCGACGGCCTTGCCGCGAACGTCGTATTCGTTCCCTCGGAAATCGGAACGAAGTTTGGCGAGCAAGCCGTCGCGGCGTGCGCCTCGGCGAACCTCGACCCGTGCAACGTCGCGTTCCTGCACGACGTCAAGGCATCGGCCATCGGTGTCGCACTCTACGACGGCTTCACCTCCGTCATCGAGGGCACCCCGGTGCAGATCGTCGCCGAGGGCGAGACCTTCTACAACCCGGCTGCCGCTCAAGGAGCCGTTGCGGACATCCTGTCGGCCAACCCCGACATCGACCTCATCGCCACCTCTGACCAGGGTCTGCAGGGCGCGGTGCTGGCGATCGAGGCCGCGGGCCGCTCACTCAGCGACTTCCTGATGATCGGCTACGGCGGATCCGCCTGGGGCAAGGAGCGCGTGTCCGAGGGCGTCGTCTTCTCGAACGTCGTGCAGGCGCCGGCCACCGAGGGCCGCCTCGCGATGGAGGCCATGGTCGACGCGCTGCGCAACGGCGTCAACCGCGGCGACATCGACCCGTTCGCGGACTTCCCGAACAACGGCGTGATGACCCGCGACACCGCCGACCAGTTCACGGGCGAGTGGGCCGGATAATCCATGCCTGACCTGGCAACCGCTGGCACCCCGCAGCTCCTCGTTGAGCTGCGGGGTGTCGGCAAGTCTTTCGGCGGCACCCCGGTGCTGCGCGACATCGACCTGACCCTCGCGCCCGGCAGCGTGCACGCCCTCGTGGGCGAGAACGGTGCCGGCAAGTCGACGCTCTCGAAGATCATCTCAGGCGTCTACACGGCCGACACCGGGCAGCTGCTCGTCGACGGAAATCCCGCGCACTTCTCCTCCCCGCGCGAGGCCCTCGACCGCGGCATCGCGACGATCGCCCAAGAGCTGGCACTCGTGCCCGAGCTCACCGTCGCCGAGAACGTCTTCCTCGGTCATGAGCCGCGCACCGCAGGCTGGATCGACCGCAAGAAGCTGCGCGCCGAGTTCGTGGCCGTCGCGGAGCGCACCGGCTTCGACCTCGACCCCGACGCCGTCGTGGGCGGCATGCGCACGGCCGACCAGCAGAAGGTCGAGATCCTTCGGGCCCTCGCCCGGGGTGCCTCGCTCATCATCATGGACGAGCCCACCGCCGCGCTGTCGAACCACGACGCTGAACTGTTACACGGCGTCGTTCGCCAGCTCGCGAACTCCGGGCACACCGTGCTGCTGATCTCGCACTTCCTCGCCGAAGTACTCGAGCTGGCCGACACCGTCACGATCCTCCGCGACGGACGGCACATCCGAACTTCCAAGGCAGCGGACGAAACGGAATCGAGCCTCATCGAAGGGATGCTCGGCCGCAGTCTCGGCTCCGTCTTCCCCGACAAGCCCACCGTCGACCCCGACGCCCCCGAGGTGCTACGCGTGACCGACCTCGTCGCACCCGGCGTCAACGGCGTGTCCCTCTCGGTGCGTGCCGGCGAGATCGTCGGGCTCGCCGGGCTCGTCGGGGCCGGGCGCAGCGAGATCGCGCACGCGATCTATGGGTCGGTGCCCCGTGCATCCGGCGTGGTCGAAATCGACGGTATTGCCTGCCCCGCCGACATTCCGCGCACGCTGAAGAAGGGCATCTTCCTCATCGGCGAGTCGCGCAAAGAGCAGGGCCTCGTGCTCGGCCGACCCATTCGCGACAACGTCACCCTGTCGAACATGGCGCAGGTGGCGCCCGGCGGCTGGGTGCGCACCGGCGACGAGCGACGAGCGTCGCGCGGCCTGCTCGAGCGCGTGACCGTCGCCGGCGACGACCGGCGAGCCGTCTCGGCACTCTCGGGCGGCAACCAGCAGAAGGTGTTGTTCGGCCGGGCGTTGCAGAAAGCCCGGCGACTACTCATCGCCGACGAGCCGACGCGCGGCGTCGACGTCGGAAGTCGGCGCGCCATCTACGAACTCATCGCCCAACAGGCCGAGCAGGGCATCGGCGTGCTCGTCATCTCCTCCGACGTTGAGGAGGTGCTCGGCCTCGCCCACCGAGTACTCGTCGTGCGGGGCGGACGCGTCGTCGCCGAACTCACCGGCGATGCGATGACCGAGGAAAACATCATCACGGCGGCGTTCGCCGATCCGACCCCCGTTGGGAGCTGACCACCATGAGCATCGACACCCCCGAGAAGACGGCAGCCGCCGCACCCCCGCCCGCCTCACGCGGCGGATCGTTCGGCGACAACGCGGATGCTGTGCAGCGGTTCCTGAAGAACATCCCGTGGCGCTCGGTCGCGATCGTCGTGCCGTTCCTTCTCGTGTTCATCGCACTGTCGATCGGGAGTCCGGCCTTCCTGTCGGCGCAGAACATCGGCAACGTGTTGGACCGGCAGGCCGGAATCCTGATCATTGCCGCGGCCGCCACCCTCGTCCTCATCGCCGGCGGTATCGACCTCTCGGTCGGCGCCACCTACATGTTCACCGCCGTGGTCTGCGGCACGATCATCGTCCGGGTGGGCGGCGAAACGGGAGCGGCGCTGGGAATCGCCGTGGGCATCCTCGCCGGCCTCGCCATCGGGCTCATCAACGGGATCATCAGTACGTATCTGAGGATCAACCCGCTGATCGCCACCCTCGCGATGAGCTTCATCATCCTGGGCGCGACGAAGCTCGTGTCGCAGTTCGGCAAGGAGGGCGTCGGCCAGATCCGTGTCGACGTGCCCGAGTTCCGGTGGCTCGCGCTGCTTCGCCCCCTCGGGGTCAGCCTGCCCACCTGGATCGCCGCCGTCGTGCTCATCGTGCTCGGCGTCGTGCTGTGGCGCACCACCTTCGGGCGGTACGTCTACGCCGCCGGCGGCAACGCCGAGGCGGCCAGACTGGCGGGTATTCGCATCAACGTGGTGCGCATCGCGACCTTCGCGCTGGCCGGCACTGCCGCGGGCCTCGCCGGAGTGATCGACCTCGCACGCACCCCCTCGGTGCCCGAGAACGACGCGATCGCGACGACGCTGACGTTCACGGTGCTCGCCGGCATCGTCGTCGGTGGCACCTCGATCCTCGGCGGCGCGGGCGCCGTCTGGCGCACCGTGCTCGGCATCCTCTTCATCGCGATGCTCTACAACGGGTTCACCCTGCTGCGCATCGACCCGCTGTTCCAGGGCATCGCGCTGGGGGTCATCATCCTCGTGGCTGTCGGCTTCGACGCCTGGTCGAGGACCCGCAGCAGGTAAAGACCCCGGCCCCGCGGGTGGTGCGGGGCCGGACCGAGTTACGGGTTCGGCGCGGGTGGTGCGCCGACCCCGTACGCGTGTGCGCGGGGGGTGCCGGGTGCGCGGCCCCGCCGCCAGGTACGTACGTCAGGGATGCGCGACCCTGCCGCCGAGGCGCGTCGTGCGCGCACCAGCCTGCCGCCGAGGCGCGTCGTGTCGCGTCGCCCCGGTTCACGGATCGCCACGCCGCAGCGCTGACGGTGTGTCCGACGCGTCAGCGGGACTTCGCGACACGCGGGTCGGAGGGCGCAGCACGCGGCACGCCGCGCCACTGCGCCAACCTCGCGGACATCCGGTGGCGTCGAATGCGCGGGATGCGCAGACCAGCTCCAGGGATGCGCGGGATGCGCAGGCCAGCTCCATGGATTCACGGCCCTGCCGCCAAGGCGCGTCGGGCGCGCGCCACGCCAGCCGCCCACGCCGCGCACGGCGCCGGGACACGCGAAACGGCGGGTGGCCCTCAGGACCACCCGCCGTCAGCAGCGGTTCAGCGCGATGCCCTCTACTTCTCCTCGTCGAGGTACATGTAGGGGTTCGCGATGGGCTCGTCCTCGGGCAGAGCGGGGTTCATCCACTCGGCCCAGGCCTCTTCGCCCAGCTCGCCGCGCACGTGCTCGACCGAGGCGGCGACGCGGTCGGCGACCGGCTTGAGCGGCAGTCCGATGCGCTCACCGTCGAACTTGACGACCTTGCCGTCAACGACCACGGTGTGCACGTCGGCGGTTCCCGCCTGGTACACGACGTGGGCGTACGGGTTGAGGATCGGCGTCATCGCGGGCGACTCGTCGTTCTTCAGCAGCACGAGGTCGGCTTTCTTGCCCACGGTGATCGAGCCGAGCTTGTCGGCCATGCCGAGGGTGTGCGCGCCGCCCATGGTGGCCTGCCAGACGGCGTCTTCCGCTTTCATGCGGTTGACGTTGACCGTCTCGCCGGCATTGTGCGCCTCGAGGTGGTCACGCGAGCGGAACGACGAGAGCGTTGCGCGCATGGCCGAGAAGAAGTCGGCGCTCCACCAGACGCTGGTGTCCATCGACAGCGACGCGGTGATGCCGTACTTCTTGGCGACCCACGCCGAGGGGTAACCCTGCCCGGCGCTCTGCTCGCTCTCGGTGGCGACCGAGATCGTTCCGCCCGTGGCGGCAATCTTGTGATAGCTGTCTGGGCCGAGCGACGACGCGTGTACGTACGTGATCTGGTCCGTCATGAACCCGTGGTCGTACATGTACTCGATGTTCGGGTCGCCGTTGACGCCCCACACACCGGCGTGCGTGGTGACGCGCAGACCGAGGTCGCGCGCAGCCTCGAAGGCTCCCTTCTCGTGGAAGTCGGGGCCCGAGTTGACGTCGAAGGCCACCTGCAGGCCCATCATGTCGGAGGTCTTGAAGTTCTTGACCCAGTTCTGGAAGCCGGGGTCGTTCATCCACTCCCACGGCGCACCGAGATAGTTGCCGTAAGCGAGCACGAAGCGCCCGGGGATGCTCTGCAGCGCCTCGACGGCGGCGTCGGCGTAGTCGGGGGTCCGCAGCGCGTGCGACCAGTCGACCGTGGTGGTGACACCCTGGTCGACCGACTCCAGCGCGCTGAGCTGGTTGCCGGCCGCGATGTCTTCGGCGCGGAACACGTGACCCCAGGTCAGGTAGTAGAAGACGAAGTACTGGCTGAGCGCCCAGTCGCCACCGTAACCGCGCAGCGCGGTCTGCCACATGTGGCGGTGGGTGTCGATCATGCCGGGCATGAGAATTCCGCCCGTGGCGTCGATCTCGAGCGTGCCAGCCGGCACCTCGAGGTTGTGCCCGACGCCGGCAATCGTGTCGTCCGTGATGAGCACGTCGGCGTTTTCGAGAACGCCTGCCGAATCGACCGTGATCACCGTGGCGCCTCGGAAGACGACGGGACGGCCCGGCGCGAAGTCGTCGGCGCGGGGTGCGACGGCATCGGTCATGAGTTCCTCCTCGTTGAGCAATTCAATAAAGGTGTACGACTGTGTACAGCCAGAGTGAAATACTAACGCCGTCGCGACCGATATATCCAGTCGTATCGACTTTTCTCCGCCGAGAGGATGCCCAGAATGCGGCGGCGCGCGCTCCGGTCGCCGCCTTAACGGCCGCATCCCTCGCCGTGGTGGCTCACAGACGAGGGATGCTGGGCTCGCGTCCCAGCCGAACGGTTGCCGGGACCGCGAACGGCTAGGTGAGGCGCCAGCCGCGGTCGACGTACAGGCTGGTGCCTGAGACGCCGCGGTTGTTCAACAGGAACATGGTCGCGTCGACGATGTCGGCCGTGGTGGCGAGCTTGCCGCCGGGCGTGCGCGACTCGTAGGCCTCGATGACGCCGGCGGGCTTGTCGGCCCAGAAGGGGGTGTCGCCGATGATGCCGGGGTGCAGGGCGTTGACGCGCATCGGGGCGAGCTCGAGAGCCATCGAGTGCACGAGACCTTCGACGCCGCCGTTGATCGTCGCGACGGTCGTCGAGCCGGGGTACGGCGCGTCTTTCGCGCGCCCGCCGAAGAGAACGATGCCGGTGTCGACGGTCGGCTCGAGCCGGTCGAGCAGCGTGTGCACGACCTCGGTGTAGCCGACGAGCTTCAGGGTGACGAGGCGCCGGGCGCGGGCGATGTTGTACTCGCGCACGCTGTTGGCGTCGCGTTCGATCGCCGCGAGGACGAGACTGTGGATCTGCCCGCAACCCTTCAGGGCCTCGGCGATCGTCTCGGGCTCGGAAATGTCGAGGGCGAGGCCCGACGCGTTCGGGCCGATCGAGGCGGCGATCTCGGTCGTGCGGTCGGCGTCACGGCCGGTCAGCACGACGTTGTCGCCGCGAGCCACAACGGTCTTGGCGATCTCGAGGCCGATGCCGGAGGTGCCTCCGATGACGGCGATGGTGCGAGTCATTGCTCCTCCTTGAGCTTGTCAGCGAGGTACTCCCAGTCGCGAGAGAACCGGTAGGCGTGCCGGGCGGGCATCTGCGGCGCCTGCGTCTCGAGCCAGCGCACTTCGGCACCGACGGCCTCGAACGAGTGCACGCAGCCGACCCCGGCCCAGGCGATGTCGCCGGGCACGAGGCGGTAGTGGTCGCCGTCGAAGGTGGCGTCGACCTCCCCGTCGAGGATGAGGTACACCTCCTCGAGCGGGTGATCGTGGGGGCCGGCCTTGCCGGTCGGCTCGTACTGCACCATGAACATCGAGCCGCTCGTCGCCCCCAGGTCGGAGTCGACCATCATCTTGAGGCTGATGCCGCTGTAGACGAGCAGGGCGGTGCGCATACTGGCCGAGACGGCGAGCAGCTCTTGCGACTGCTTGCCGGGGTTCATGTGTTCTTCCTGGATATTGCCGAACGACCGGGTGCGCGGGTCACGCGCGTCGACCGCGATGGGCTCGACGACGGGCAGGTCCGCGACGCGGTAGGTGTCGAAGCCGTACTTCTCGCGGGCGGGCGGCGTGAACAGGTCGGCCCACACGGCGTCCGTGTCGCCCACGGCGCGCCAGGCGTGCGGCACGCCGATCGGCACGACCCCGTAGTCGCCGGCGACGAGGTGAACGGTGGCTTCGGGGGTCGCGATGATGACTTCGCCCTCGAGCACGTGGAACTGCTCCTCGAAGGAGTGCACGTGGGTGGGGATCTCACCGCCGGGGGCGAGCTTCGAGACGCCGAAGTCGCTGTGCACGGCGCCGTCGGCGTAGCCGACCCCGAGCCAACGTGTGTAGCCGGTCGAGCCGGGGGCGATGGGGCCGGGATCGCGGTAGTCCGCGTCAGCGGCCCGACGAACGACGTAGCGTGCGCTCATGGAGCTTCCTCACTCGATGGGCGACGCAGGACCGCCGCCATTGTTCAGCCATGCTGAACACAGTGAACAGCCAGAGCGGCCACTTGTCAAGCCGTGACGCGCCGCCTCGCCACCTCGTAGAGCGTCACGCTCGCCGCGATGCCCGCGTTCAGCGACTCGGTCGCCTCCGAAATCGGGATCGAGACGATCGCATCGCACGTCTCTGCGACCAGTCGCGACAGTCCCTTGCCCTCGCTGCCGACCACGATCACGAGCGGCTGATCGGCGAGCTCAAGCCCCGGAAGCGACACATCGCCGTCGCCGTCGAGGCCCAGCACGAACACGCCCTGCTGCTTCAGCGCCTTGAGCGTCTGCGTCAGGTTCGCCGCCATCGCCACGGGAGTGCGGGCCGCGGCGCCGGCCGACGTCTTCCACGCCGACGCGGTCACGCCGACGCTACGGCGCTGCGGCACGATCACGCCGTGCCCGCCGAATGCCGCCGTCGAGCGGATGATCGCACCGAGGTTGCGCGGGTCAGTGATGCCGTCGAGCGCGATGATCAGCGCGGGCTCGTCGCGGTCGGCGGCGCGCTCAAGCAGGTCGTCGGGGTGCGCGTACTCGTACGGCGGCACGCTCAGCGCGATGCCCTGATGCACTGAGTCGCCGGTCATGCGGTCGATCTCGGGTCGAGTTACCTCGAGAATCGGCACGCCACGCTTGGTGGCGAGCGAGAGCGCCTCCTTGACCCGGTCATCCATGTCGATGCGCACCGCGATCGTGAGCGCGGTCGCCGGGATGCGCGCCCGCAGCGCCTCGAGGACGGAGTTGCGCCCCGACACCACCTCGGTGTCGCCGCTCTTCTTCGCCGAGCGGGGACCGCCGCTCGTGCTGGTCGCGGCGTTCGGCTTGCGGCCGCCCGTGCGCGACTTCGCCGCCTCGAGCCGCTCCTTGGCGGCCTTGCGCTTGCCGGCCGGGTGCCAGCTGCGATCTTCGGCCTTCGGGGTGGGGCCGCGACCCTCGAGCTTCTGGCGGCCCTGACCGCCAGACCCGACGGTGGGGCCCTTCTTGCTCTTGCGGGCGCTGGGGTGTCCGTGCTTAGCCATCGAGTCTCCACTCGGTTGAGGTCGCCGTGTCGTCGAGCTGGATGCCGGCGGCGGAAAGTTCATCGCGAATGCGGTCGGATTCGGCGAAGTCGCGTCTCTCACGGGCAGCGCGGCGCTCCGCGATGCGTGCCGTCACGAGGGTGTCGAGCGCGCGCTCCGCGGCGCCGCCCGCACGAGACCCGGGATGCTCACCCGCCTCCTCGAATCCCAGCACCGTGACCATCGCGCGGGTCGCGTCGCGGTGGCCGCGCGCGGTGTCGAGTTCGCCCGCGTCGAGGGCCGTGTTACCGGCGCGGACGGTGTCGTGCAGAACGGCGAGCGCCTGAGGGACGCCGAGGTCGTCGTCGAGGGCGGCGGCGAAGCGCCCCGGCACGCGGTCGGCGAGAGGGGCGGCGGCCGCGGCGTCGGTGACCGTGTCGCCGAGCGCGGCATCGGCACGCGAGAGAAATGAGGTGATGCGCTCGCGGGCGGCCTTCGCCTCGTCGAGCGAGGTCGGCGTGTAGTCGATGGTCGAGCGGTAGTGCGCGGAACCCAGCCAGTACCGCACGTCGGCGGGGTCGTGCTCGGCGAGCAGTTCGGCGGCGAACACCGAGTTGCCGAGCGACTTCGACATCTTCTGCCCGCCGACGCTCACGAGCCCGTTGTGCACCCAGTGCTGGGCGAACGCATGACCCGCCGCGCTCGACTGGGCGAGCTCGTTCTCGTGGTGGGGGAAGCGCAGGTCGAGCCCGCCGCCGTGAATGTCGAACTCCTCGCCCAGGTACCGGGCGGCCATCGCCGAGCACTCGATGTGCCAGCCGGGGCGACCCCGGCCCCACGGTGACTCCCAGTGGGCGCTGTCGGGCTCGTCGGGCTTCGCGCCCTTCCACAGGGCGAAGTCGCGCGGGTCGCGCTTGGCGCGCGCCGGGGCGTCGGCCGCGTCCTCCATGTCGTCCGGCGACTGTCGGGTCAACGCCCCGTAGGTGGGCCAGCTGCGCACGTCGAAGTACACGTCGCCCGAGCCGTCGTGAGCGGGGTACGCGTGCCCACGCGCGATGAGCGCCTCGATGAGGGCGTGCATCCGGTCGATGGATGCGGTGGCGCGTGGCTCGTACGTCGGCGCGAGAATTCCGAGCGCTCGGTACGCGGCGGTGAACTCGAGTTCGACCCGGTAGGCCAGAGCCCACCAGCTCTCGGCGTCGTTCGCGTTCGCGTTCGCGAGGATCTTGTCGTCAATGTCGGTCACATTGCGGATGAACGTGACGGTGAGCCCGCGGGCCACGAACCAGCGGCGCCAGAGGTCGTAGACGAGGGCGCTGCGCAGGTGCCCGAGGTGCGGGGCGGACTGCACGGTGGGTCCGCAGACGTACATGCCGACGCGGCCGGGCTCGCGCGGCGTGAAGTCGACGACGGCCTGCTGGAGGCTGTCGTAGAGGCGGATACTCACCGCGCCAGCCTACCGGCGGGGCTCTGCGGCCGAAGAGTCAGCTGCGGCGCACGAGACGAGCGCCGTCGCGATCGCGGTGACCCCTTCGGCGCGGCCGGTGAAGCCGAGGCCATCGCTCGTTGTTGCGGCAACGCTGACCGGGGCACCGAGGATGGCGCTCAGGTGCTGCTCGACCTCGACGCGGCGCGGCGCGAAGCGGGGGCGGGCGGCGACCAGTTGCACGGCGACGTTCTCGACCCGGTAGCCGGCATCGGCCAGCAACTCGAGGGTCGCGGTGAGGAAGACCTCGCCGCGCGCGTCGGCGAAGCGCGGGTCGTCGACGCCGAACCGCGAGCCGATGTCGCCGAGCCCTGCGGCCGACAGGAGAGCGTCGCAGATGGCGTGGCTGACGGTGTCGCCGTCGCTGTGGCCGGCGAGGCCCGGCTCGTTCGGCCAGAACAGGCCGCCGAGCCAGCACTCCGCTGTCTCGTCGTACGCGTGCACGTCGACGCCGACGCCGGTGCGCAGGGCAGGGCCGGCGGTTGCTGACGCGTCGCGGCCACCACCATCGGGCGCGGACACAAGCGCCCGCTCGTCTGCGATGAGTTCTGCGCGCCGCAGATCCCACGGCGTCGTGATCTTCAGCGCCGCCTCGTCGCCGGCAACCGTCACCACCGGATGCCCGGCGGCGGCGAACACCGAGGTGTCGTCGGTGTGCCCCGCCTCGGCCGCGGCGATCGCCTCACGGTAGGCCGCGAACGGGAAGCCCTGCGGCGTTTGCAGCACGGCAAGACGCGACCGGTCGGCGACGCCGGTGATCGCGTCACCCCCGTCGGTCGTGGCGACCGTGTCGACCATTGGCAGCGCGGGAATCACCCCGGCCGACGTGTCGCGCACCGTGGCCGCCACGCGCGCGAACACCGCGGTGGGGGTCAGGGCGCGCGCGGCGTCGTGAATCAGCACGGTGTCGATCGGCTCGCCCGACTCGGCGAGCGCGGCGATGCCGGCCGCGACCGAGTCTTGCCGCTCGGTACCGCCGCGCACGACGGAGCCGTAGCCCGGTGCGAGAACGCGGTCGACGATGTCGCGGGCCGCATCCAGCCGGATGCTCGGGGCCACGACCACGACGCGCGCCTCCTCATCGAGGCGCGCGATTGCGGTCAACGCGTGTTCGAGCAGCGTCACGCCGCGCAACGAGACGAACGCTTTGGGCTCGGAAGCCCCGAGCCGGGTGCCGCTACCCGCGGCAACGACGACGATGCCGAGCCGCACGGGTGCGTTCAGGAGGCGAGAACCTCGTCGAGCACGCTCGACGCCTTCTCTTCGTCGGTCTTCTCGGCGAGCGCGAGCTCGGAGATCAGAATCTGACGAGCCTTCGCCAGCATGCGCTTTTCTCCGGCGCTCAGGCCGCGATCTTGATCGCGGCGCCAGAGGTCGCGCACGACCTCCGAGACCTTGATGACGTCGCCCGAGGCGAGCTTCTCAAGGTTGGCCTTGTAGCGACGCGACCAGTTGGTCGGCTCTTCGGTGAACGGGGCGCGCAGCACCTCGAACACCTTGTCGAGGCCCTCTTGACCGATCACGTCGCGAACGCCGACGAGGTCGACATTGTCCGCGGGAACCTCGATGGTGAGGTCGCCCTGCGTGACGTTGAGCTTGAGATAGATCTTCTCTTCGCCCTTGATGACTCGGGTCTTGACTTCGGTGATGGTCGCCGCACCGTGGTGCGGGTAAACGACCGTTTCTCCGACAACGAATTGCATGGGTGGTGGTCCTTCCGCAGAACTCCTATTCTACCACAGGAATTTTTCAGCAAGCCGCCCCGTCGGCCGGGGGTCCGCCGGGGCCGCGCGCGCCCGCGAAGCGTCGCCACGCCCGCTAGACTGGTGGAGGTCGCGCCCACGCAGGCGGGCTACGCCCGGCCAGCGACCGCCGAATAGACGACGGGCACTGGAGGCATTTCGTGAAAACTCGCATGGCGGCAACCATCGCGCTCGCCGCCGCGGTCATGGTCGGTGTGAGCGGTTGCACCTTTTCGGCGAACATCGCCACGCAGAAGGACTACGACCCCTCTGACGGTGTCGGCACGACTATCGAACAGGTCTCCGTGCGCAACGTGATGCTGATCGGCGAGTCGAACGACGAACTTAACCTCGTCATGACGGTTGCGAACAACTCCGACGAGCAGCAGACGCTTTCGGTGCAGTGGGAGGCCGGCGGCACCCGCGAGACCGAGACGGTCACCCTCGAGCCGCTCGGACTGACGCGCGTCGGCGGCCCCGACGACGAGCAGTCAATCATCGTGACCGGCACCGGTGCGACGATGGGCGGTCTGCACCCGATCTTCTTCACCTATGGCGACGCCGAGGGCAGCGAGATCCTCGTTCCGGTGCTCGACGGCTCGCTGCCTGAGTACGAGCTCTTCGTTCCCTCCGCGATCGAGCGCTAAGCCTCGAAGCGGTAGCCGAGGCCGCGGACGGTCACGAGCATCCGCGGGTTTGACGGGTCGGGTTCGATCTTCGAGCGGATCCGCTTGACGTGCACGTCGAGCGTCTTCGTGTCGCCGAAATAGTCGGCACCCCACACCCTGTCAATCAACTGCCCGCGCGTGAGCACGCGCCCGGCGTTGCGCAGCAGCAACTCGAGCAGCTCGAATTCCTTCAGCGGCATGGCCACCTCGCGGCCGTCGACCATGACCCGGTGCCGGTCGACGTCCATGCGCACGCTGCCCGCCTCCAGCACGCTGTCGTCGAGGTCGTCCTCGTCGACGCGGCGACGCAGAACGGCACGGATGCGCGCCAGCAGTTCGCGCGTCGAATACGGCTTCGTGACGTAGTCGTCGGCCCCCAGCTCAAGCCCCACGACGATGTCGACCTCGCTGTCCTTCGCCGTCAGCATGATGATCGGCACGCTGGAGCGCTGACGAAGCTCGCGGCACACCTCGGTGCCGGGAATGCCGGGCAGCATGAGGTCGAGCAGCACGAGGTCGGCACCGGCGCGGTCGAACTCGATGAGCGCCTCGACCCCATCGGCGGCGACCTCCGTTTCGTAGCCCTCGCGAGTCAGCAGGTACGACAGAGGCTCGGAGAGCGACGCTTCGTCTTCGACGATGAGGATGCGGGTCATGAACGCACTTTCTGCTTCGGGGTGGATGCTCGCGCCGAGCCGACGGCGCGCGGAAGGCGGATGGTGAAGGTCGAGCCGTACCCGGCCTGCGACCAGACGCGCACGTCGCCGCCGTGATTCTGCACGACGTGCTTGACGATGCTGAGGCCGAGGCCGGTGCCGCCCGTCGCGCGGGAGCGGGCCTGATCGATGCGGAAGAAGCGCTCGAACACGCGGTCGAGTTCTTCCTCGGGGATTCCGACGCCCTGGTCGGTGACGGCGATCTCGACGATGTCGTCGGTCATCGACACCCCGATTCCGACCCGGGAGGGCTTCGCGGAGTATTGGATCGCGTTCGCGACCAGATTGTGGACCGCGGTCACGAGCATCCCCTCGTCACCCATGACGCGCGCCTTCTTCGCGCCGCCGCTGACAATCTGGATGCCCGCTGCCTCCGCCGCGACCCGGTTCTTGTCGATCGCGGCCGAAATGACGGCGTCGACGTCGACCTCGGTGGGGTCGGCCAGCGCGTCGGCGGCCTGCAGGCGCGACAGCTCGATGATCTCCTGCGTCATCGCCGCGAGCCTCGCCGACTCGGTCTTCATGCGGTCGGCGAAGCGGCGCACCTGGTCGGGGTCGTCGGAGGCGTGCTCGAGGGCTTCGGCGAGGAGCCCCACCGCCCCGATCGGGGTCTTCAGTTCGTGGCTGATGTTCGCCACGAAGTCGCGGCGCACCGCCTCGAGTCGGTGCGCCTCGGTGCGGTCGTCGGCGATGAGCAGCATGTAGCGGGTGCCGAGTGGCGCGACACGCACGCTCAGCCGCAACTGCGCGTCGCCGAGCGGTCCACGGGTGAGCTCGAGGTCCTCCGTGACCGGCTCGCCGTAGCGGCGAACGCGGTCGACGAGCTCGGTCAGGCGCGCGTGGACGAGGGTGCGATGCCAGACGAGGCCGAGGGCGTGAGCGCCCGGAGACGTCTTGATGACGGTGTTCGACGCATCCAGCACGACCGCCGCCGACTCGAGCGCGTCGATGACCTGGTCGACGCCATCGGGAACGGTGGCCGTCGCGACCTGCGCGGCACGATGCCCACGCCTCGCCGCCGCGATGATGATCGCAACGGCACCGCCCCCGAGGAACGCTCCGACGAGGAGCGCGAGGGGAACCAGCAGTGCCGACTCCATGGTGATCAGCGTACTGACCGTCGTAGCGACACCCGCGCCCGAGCCCGGCTGGACGCCGCCACTGGGAGTAGAGTTCATCGCTCAGACACCTGACGTTTACCGGAGCAAGACACGGTAGGCACGTCTGAAGAGGGCCCGACGAGACGAGGACGAACCCCCATGCGCGAAGTTTTCCAGCAAGAGTTGGCCGAGGTGCAGGAACGCCTCGTCGAGATCGCCACGCTGGTCGCCGAGTCGATCGACAACGCCACCCGCGCGTTCAACGAGGTCAACGTCGCACTCGCCGAGCAGGTCATCGAAGACGACGACCGCATCGACGCGGCCGCCGCCGAACTCGACGAACTCGCCATCAACATCCTCGCCCGCCAGCAGCCGGTCGCCCGCGACCTGCGCATCGTCGTCAGCGCCCTGCGCATCAGCGCGTCGCTTGAGCGCATGGGCGACATGGCCGAGCACATCGCCCAGCTGTCGCGCTACCGCTTCCCCGACAAAGTCGTGCCGAAGAGCCTGCGCCCCACCTTCGTCGAGATGGGCGCCGTTGACGTGTCGATCGCCCGCAAGCTCGTCGAGCTGCTGCGCACGGAGGACACGGCGATCGCCGAAGAGATTCGCAACGACGACGACAAGGTCGACGCCCTGCACCTCAGCGTGTTCGACAAGGTTCTCGGCGAGACCTGGAAGGGCGAGGCCATCGACACGGTCGACGCAACCCTCGCCTCGCGCTACCACGAGCGCTTCGCCGACCACGCCGTGTCGATCGCCAAGAAGGTGCAGTACCTCGCGACCGGCGACTGGGTTCCGGCCGACGACTAGGGCTGATCAGGCGCGCATCACCTCGCGCCTGATCAGGTGTTGCCGAGGTACTGCATCCCGGGAAGCCGGGCGGCGCGACGATCGAACGTCACGGTTCCGTCGGCTCCCGCGTCGATGGCCAGGTGTGCGATGAGCGCGTCGGCCAGGTCGCACCCGGCCTCGTCGGCATCCCGGAGCGCGCGAATGACCACCCCGTCGTGCTGCACAACCACGTCACGGCTGCGGCACAGGGCGCGCACGATCGCGTGCACGCGGTCCCGCGACAGCCCGTACCCGCGCGTCAGTACCCACACGGTTTCGACGAGCGTGATGATGCTGATCGCGGCCGGATCGGCTGCGCTGCGCTCGGCAAAAAACGCGGATGCTCGCGGAGACTGCTGGGGGTCATCACCGGTCAGGTGCCGCACCAGCACGTTCGTGTCGACACCGATCACGAGGAGGCGGCACCCTCGGCGACGGCGTCAGCCATGTCGTCCAGGCTGAGCGTTGCGCCCGTCGCGGCGACCCCAGCCAGCTCGCTGATGCGAGAAGTACGGGGCACGAGTTCGCACGACCCGTCGGCATGCAGAACGAAGGCGACCGAGACACCCGCCGTGAGGCCGAGCGCCTCGCGAACGTCGCGGGGCACCGTGAGCTGACCCTTCGAGGTCATGGTGGCGGCGGTCACGGTCGGTGCGATCATGTAAGGAGAATAGGTGATCTCCTTACATTCGGGCTGGGCTTCGCGCTAGATCAGCGGGAACTGCTCGGCCACGCGCGCCGTTGTCGCCCTCGCGCCGCCCTCGAGTTCGAGCACGGCGACACTGCGCAGCTCGAGCCGCTCACCGCGGTCGACCCGGTCGTAACCCTCCGGCACGGGCACGTGCGGCTGATATCCGCCACCCGCAAGCGCCGGGTCGGCGACCCGCACGCCCAGCTCGCGCAAGCCCAGCACCAGGGTGCGGTGCGCGACCGTCAGCGAGCCGTCGTCGTCGAGCAGCGTGGCGGGGCGAGCATCCTGACCGAGCTCGTCATCGTCGCCGCCCACGGCCACGAAGGGGCCGTGGCTGGCGTACGCGAGCTCCACCGCGGCGGTCACCTGGCCGAGGTCGGCCTCGGTGGCGGCGCGGTCGAGTAGCACGACGTGCGGGGGCAGGTCGTCGAGCGGCAGCTCGTCGCCGAGGGCGACCTCGTCGAGGAACGCGACGACCGCGAAGTGAAGCACGGCAGGGTGTGTTCGCGTCGTTCGGCCGCTACTTCTTGCCCTGGCTGGCGACGGCGGCGGCTCCCGCGGCGGCGGCCTCGGGGTCGAGGTACTCGGCCGGCTTCACGGGCATGAAATCGTCGCCCAGCTCGTAGACGAGCGGGATGCCCGTCGGGATGTTGAGGCCCGCGATGTCGTCGTCGCTGATGCCGTCGAGGTGCTTCACGAGCGCGCGCAGCGAGTTGCCGTGAGCGGTGATGAGCACCGTGTTGCCCGCGGCCAGGTCTTTCGTGATGTCGCTCTGCCAATAGGGCAGCATGCGGTCGATGACGAGCTTGAGGCTCTCGGTGCGGGGCATGTCGCCGTCGATGCCGACGTAGCGCGGGTCGTGCACCTGGCTGTACTCGGCGTCGTCGTCGAGCGGCGGCGGGGGCGTGTCGAAGCTGCGGCGCCACGTCATGAAGAGCTCTTCGCCGTGCTGCTCGAGCGTCTCGGCCTTGTTGAGGCCCTGCAGGGCGCCGTAGTGGCGCTCGTTGAGGCGCCAGCTGCGCTTCACCGGCAGCCAGTCGAGGTCGGCGACCTCGAGGGCGATGTTCGCCGTGTGGATGGCACGCTTCAGCAGGCTCGTGTAGAGCACGCGGGGTTCGAGACCCGAGTCCTTGATCAGCTGACCGGCGCGGCGGCCCTCTTCGCGGCCCTGCTCGGTCAGTTCGACGTCGACCCACCCGGTGAAGATGTTCTTCTCGTTCCAGACGGAGTGGCCATGGCGGAGCAGGATCAGCGTGTGCGTCATGGGGTCAAGCCTAGCGAGGGCCGGGCGCTGGGCGCTGGGCGCTGGGCGCGAGAATGGTGCGCATGGTTGAGGGCCGGGTGACGCGCGGCACGACCGGCGTGAACCGCCTGCGCCGAATGGACCGCTTCATTGCCGCGCATCCCGCGTGGAGGGCGGCGGCCGCGCCGCTCGCCGTCGACCTCGGCTACGGGGCCTCGTGGTGGACGGCCCGCGAACTGCTCGCGCGGCTCGCGCGCGTTCGGCCGGATGCTCGGGTCACCGGCATCGAGATCGACCCGGCTCGGGTGCGCCACGCGCACGAGCAGGCTGAGGCCGCGCGGGCGGCCGGCGAGTCGGGGCTCGACGGGCTGCGGTTCGCTGTCGGGGGATTCGAGGTGCCCCTCCCGGGCGGGGAGCGCCCCGCGGTGATTCGGGCGGCGAACGTGCTGCGGCAGTACGACGAGGGTGAGGTGGCTCGCGCGTGGGAGTCGATGCTCGCGCGGCTGTCGCCCGGTGGTCTGCTGGTGGAGGGCACCTCGAACGAGGTGGGGCGCGTGGCGAGCTGGGTGTCGCTGCGCCCCGAGGTGGGGCCGGAGACGTTCACGATCGCCCTGCACCTCGACGCGCTGCGCACCGGCGATGTGACCGGACGCGGCGGGGTGGCGACCGCCGAGGTGCTGCCGAGTGTCGTCGCGGAGCGCTTGCCGAAGGTGCTGATTCACCGCAACGTCTCGGGCGAGGGCGTGCACGAGCTGCTGCGCGCGCTCGACGACCAGTGGATGCGGGCCGCGCCGCTCGGGGCGTTCTCGGCCCGTCAGCGCTGGATCGCCGCGGCGCAGGGGCTGCGCGACGCGGGCTGGCCGGTGCGCGACGGGGTCGCCCGCTGGAGACTCGGTGAGCTCACCGTCGGCTGGAGCGTCGTCGCCCCGCGCTGAGCGCTGCCGCGCGACGCGCAGTGCAGCGCGATGCGGCGCAGAGAGGCCCGCGGACGATGCGGCTGTTTGGGCGCAAAGCGCCGGAACAAACCGGCGCATCGCGCCCACACTGGCGCAGCGAGGGGCAGGCGACTGGCGTGCGCGCGCCTACAGCGGCGGGAGCGACTGTCGCGCCTCGGCGCGGGTGAGGCCGCAGACGATCAGGGTGTCGAAGACCAGCGAGCGCAGCAGCACCACGACCACCTGGTCGGGTACCCGCACGGCTCCCGGAACCGTGTCGGGCGAGAGCTCCCCGCTCATGGCGAGACCCAGCACCCGGGCGCGGTCGCGCTCGCTGGCATCGTCCACGGACCGCCCCAGGGCTTCGACGATCACCGCCGCCTCGTCGAGCAGGTGGGCGAGTCCCGGCCGCTCGAGTCCGTCGCGCACGAGGATCTCGACCCGGCGCGCGATCGACCGCACGTGCCGCGTCACCAGGTCGGCCGAGCCGAGCAACTCGGCCTCCGCCGCGAGCCGCGCGCGCCCGCGGCGCAACCACGGCGAGTAGGCGGCGACGGCGCGCGCCGACTCGAGGGACGTCGTCCACTCGTCGATCAGTGGCTGCGTGCGACGACTGCGCGACAGGGCGAGCTCGGCGGCGGCCGTGTCGCCACGCCGGAGCGCCTCGGCGACGCCCTTCAGCGACTCGACGAGCAGCGAGAACAGCGCGCGCGACTCGCCGCGGGTGCGCAGCACGTCAAGGCGCGGGATGAGCGCGGTAACGAGCAGCGCGACGACTCCCCCGACGAGCCCGTCGACGGCGCGCTCGAACACTCCCCCCTCGGGGTCGGGCAGCACGGCGACCAGCATCGACTGCACCGCCGCCGCCACGGCGAAGCCGGTCGACGCCGACACGAGCCGGGCCACGATCAACGCCACCGCCAAAATGAGCGCCAGCTGCCACACCCCGCGCCCAACGGCGAGCACGATGAGCGCCGCGACGACGATTCCCACCAGGATGCCCACGACCGTTTCGAGCACCCGTCGCGGGCGCGCGTCGCGCGCGAACCCGAGGGCGCTGATCGTCACCGTGACGGCAACGATCGGCAGCTCGTGGTCGAGCACGTAGCGGGCAAACGCGTAGGCCATGACCACGCCCGCGACGATCTGGGCAATCGCGGGCAGCGACCGGGCGAGCCTGCGCAGAGCGCGTCGAGCATCCAGCCGGAGACTGATGCGGCGTTCGAGCCGGCGAAGCGGATCGGCGCCGCGCACGACGGGCCCTGCCCTACCGGCGCTGGGCGCCGAGGCGCGGCAGGCGGGGAACGGCGGCGGCCTGGCCGGCCTCCGGCGGAACGATCACCTCTTGCGCAGCGGCCACGTCGACCCCGTCGACGGGCACGACGAGCGGTGCGGCGACGTCGAGCGAGCGCTTCACGACGGCCAGCGCGATCGGCCCGAGTTCGTGGTGGCGGGCCACCGAGGTGATGCGCCCGACGTCCGCGCGGTCGGCGTCGGCCGCGTGCACGGGCGACCCGGGGGCCGGCAGCAGCGCATCGGACCCGTCCAGGTGCAGCATGACGATGCGCCGCGGCGGGCGGCCCAGGTTGTGCACCTTCGCGACCGTCTCTTGGCCGCGATAGCAGCCCTTCGCGAGGTGCACGGCAGAGCGCAGCCAGTCGACCTCGTGCGGGATCGACTTCTCGTCGACCTCGGCCGCGAAGCGCGGGCGCCAGGCCGCGACCCGCAAGGCCTCCCAGGCGAGCGACCCGGCGAACCGCACGCCCCCGGCGCGGGCGAGCCCCGCCAGCTCGGCGAGGAACGCCCGCTCGACAATCAGCTCGCGTGCCGGGTAGTCGCAACCGGGGTGCTCGGCCTCGGGCGCGTACTGCCAACCGCCGGACTGCACGGCGCTCCACGGGTCGCTCCAGACGAGCGGCGCGCCGTTCGGCGACGCGGCCGGGATGCTCGGCTCGGCCCCCGCAGGACTCATCGCGCCGATCACGGCCCACTCGCCGCTCGCGTCGGCGACCTCAACCTGCATCATGAAGCGCATGCGGTCGAGCCACGCGGCGAGCGCCTCGGCCTCATCGCCCTCGACGATCAACCAGGTCGTCACGCCGTCGTCGATGACGTGCATGGCGTGCTCGATGCGGCCGTTTGGGTCGAGCAGCAGCGTCTCGGCCGAGCCGCCGGGCGTGAGGCCGGCGAGCGCCTGCGAGGTGAGCGAGTCGAGCCAGCGCAGCCGGTCGGGGCCGGTGACCGTCACGACCCCGCGGTCGCTCAGGTCGACGACGGCGCGACCGGCGACGAGGGCGCGTTGCTCGGCGACGGGGTCGCCGTAGTGCTCGGCGGTCGGCGCACCGACAGCGCCGGGAAGCGCGGCGAGGGGCGATGCGGCAGAGTCGGCAGACGGCACGGCGCTCACTCCGCCCGACTCAGGGTGCCCGAGGCGTGGGTGCGCAGGTCGTTGCCGAGGGCGGCGATGTCCCAGGCCCACAGCAACTTGCCCTCCACGAGGCCGTACATGCGGGTGGCCGCCGAGTACTCCTTCGACGAGGCCGACCGCATGACGGCGTCGGTCTGCAGGTCGATGCGCGGCCCCTTCACGCGGCCGAGGTACAGCTCGCTGATGCCGCTCGGGTGAATGAGCGCCACCTCGATCTCGAAGTCGTCGCGGCTCGTGCGCAGTTGCTCGACCGACTCTGCGGTCGGGAAGGGGCGGTCGCCCACGCCGGGCAACATGCCGGGCCCAGGATCACCGGCCTGCGAGGGGCGGTGCAGGCGCCAGTAGCCCGCTTCCGCGTTGAGCGGGGTCTGCTCGCCGTCGAGCAGCCACGTCGACGACGAGTAGTTCACGTAGTGCAGCCCGTCGTGGCTGAAGCTGACGCGCTGGCCAAACTCGTGTTCGCGCACGGTCTCGCCGTCGACGTAGTGCACGACGCCGGAGCCCTCCCACACGCCGAGCAGCCACGACAGCGGCGCCAGCTCGGCGGGGACGTTCGCGTCGAGGGTGTACACGGCCCTGCCGCCGCGCGTCAGCGCTGGCCGCGGTACAGGTTGACGAGCACGACGACCGAGACGAACCCGATGGCGAGCGACGCCAAGCCCAACAGGCCGAGGAAGAAAATCTCTAGCGCGAGCAGCATGCGCTCATTGTAGACCGGCGAGGATGAGCATCAGCCCCGAGGCGAGGGCGGCGACAATCACGATTCCGACAACACTCGCGAGCAACCGTCGCACCACCCCGTCGGTGCGCTGGAATGCCACCTGCACGATGAAAGCGAGCAGCACCGCCGATGCGGCGACGACGCCGGTAGCCCCGATCCAGTGCTCGCTCGGAAGCGCGACGATCGCCACGACGAGCGCCGTGCTGGTGGCCCCCCAGACGGGTATCGCGGTCGCAAGCGTGCGGGACATGTCCTCCATGCTAGGCGGCCCGCATAGACTGGGCAGTGACACCACGGAGGACGCATGGCGGATCTGCTCATCCTGACCTCGCGGGTGGACGCTGATGTTCTTCCGTCGCTGGGGCTGCTGAGCCATCGCGTGCGCCGTGTGCCCGCCCAGCCCGCGGCCCTCGTGGGGGCCCCGAACGCCGACGCGATTCTGGTCGATGCGCGCACCGACCTGGCGGCGGCGAAAACACTGTGCAAGATCTTGCAGACGACCGGCGCCGGCTGCCCCGTGCTGGTCGTACTCACCGAGGGCGGCCTGACCGCGGTGAACGCCGAGTGGGGGGTCGACGACGTGCTACTCGAGTCGGCGGGCCCCGCTGAGATCGACGCGCGGCTGCGCCTCGCGGTCGGGCGCCAGTCGCAGGGCGACGGCGAGTCGCAGTTGATCAAGGCGTCGGGCGTCGTGATCGACGAGGCGAGCTACTCGGCGAAAGTCAACGGACGCACGCTCGATCTCACCTTCAAGGAGTTCGAACTGCTGCGCTTCCTCGCCACGCACCCGAGCCGCGTCTTCACCCGCGAACAGCTGCTGAGCGAGGTGTGGGGGTACGACTACTTTGGCGGAACCCGCACGGTGGACGTGCACGTGCGGCGCCTGCGCGCGAAACTCGGCGACATGGATGCTCTCATCGGCACCGTGCGGAATGTCGGCTACCGCTTCACGCTCCACGAGGACGGCGCTCTGCCGAGCGCTCAAAACGTCGACGCCTAAGATCTATTTTCCGCCGCCTCGCGGTGACAGAATGCGGCAACGAGCGTCATGAGCGCGCGCCGGGTGCAGGGCACCTTTTACGTGCTGACCTTCGGCAACACGATCGCGGCGTCGTTCATCTGGGGTATCAACACGCTGTTCCTGTTGGACGCGGGCCTCAGCAACCTGGAGGCCTTCGCGGCGAATGCCTTCTTCACCCTGGGCATGGTGATCTTCGAGATTCCCACGGGGGTTGTCGCCGACACGTGGGGTCGACGCGCGTCGTACCTGCTTGGCACGATCACCCTCGCCGTCACGACCGCGCTCTACTGGTTCATGTGGCTCTGGCAATCGCCGTTCTGGACGTGGGCGCTCGTCTCGGTGCTGCTGGGGCTCGGCTTCACCTTCTTCACCGGCGCCGTCGACGCGTGGCTCGTCGACGCCCTGCAGGCCACCGGATACCGCGGGGGGCTCGAGACGGTATTCGGCAGAGCCCAGGTGGTCGCGGGCGTCTCGATGCTCAGCGGGTCGGTGCTCGGCGGCGTGATCGCGCAACTGACGAACCTCGGCGTGCCGTTCCTCGTGCGGGTGGGCGTCCTCCTCGCCATGGTCGTCGTCGCAGGCTCCCTGATGCGCGACCTCGGATTCACGCCCGTGCGGGGCGCCGGGCCGGTGACGGCCGTGAAGACAGTGATGCGTGCATCCATCGATCACGGTTTTCGGCGCCCCGCGATCCGGTGGGTAATGATCGCGACGCCGTTCACGGCGGGAGTCGGCATCTACGCCTTCTACGCCCTGCAGCCCTACCTACTCGAGGTGGCGGGCGACAGCACGGCCTACGCGCTCGCGGGGATCGCCGCCGCGATCTTCGCCGGGTCGTCGATCGTCGGGGGCGCGCTCGCGCCGGTGGTGCGACGGGCCGTGCGGCGTCGCACCACCGTGCTGATCGCCTCGGTCGCCGTGTCGTCGGCCGTTCTCGTCGCCTTCTTCTTCGTCAACCAGTTGTGGCTTGCCATCGTGCTGCTCGCCGGTTCCCTCGCCAGTCGATCAGCGCCTGCCGGGTCGCGGTGCGCTCCTCGGTCACGATCACGGGGAACACCACCGGGGGCAGCGGCCGCAGCCGCTCCGCGGCGAGCATCGCCTTCGCGGTCGTCTTCCCCGTCTCGGTCTGGCGCGGTCGGTTGTCTTGTCCCCGGGCGAACGCCTCGAAGCTGGCTTGCGCCTCCTCGGCGGTCAGTTCGTCCGGGACGGTCCGCCACCAGCGCTGCGCGGCGGTGTGGTTGTTCTTCTCGACCACCCCCTTCCGGTTCCCTGAGCGCGGCCGGCACGCAATGACCGTGACGGCGTGGTGCTTGGCGAACGCGGCGAACATCGGCGTCAGATCGCTGGTGCCCTGCTTCAGGACCGTGCTCATCCGGTCGAACCGCCAGTCGCGGGTGAGCCCGCCGAGCAGTCCCAGCAGGGTCGTCATCGCAGCCAGCAGATGCGGCAGGTCCATCGACGGGGACAGCACGCCCCGCCAGATGCCGGAGTGGGCCAGCGAGCCGACCAGCGCGTATGCCTTCCTGTG
>NZ_SGXT01000018.1 GCF_004216855.1 Microcella alkaliphila | reverse complement strand
GCGTCGAAGGTAGCGTTGGGCACGTCGAGGTCTTTCGGACGGTGAGCGTAGGAACTTCCATCCTGGAAGACCTCGACCCCTACCCCGGCAACGACGCGGCCCGGACGTCTACACCGTCAACTGCGAAGAGCCCGATTGGAGCGCCGGCTTCCTGAATTACGAACCGAACACCTCCGCCAGGGCCGGCCATGCCTCGGCGCGCACGTACACCGGCACTTCGTCCCACGGAACAGCCCGGGTGTCGGCGCCGCCCCCGACCCGCTCCCCCGTGAAGGCGTGCACCCAGTCGCCCGCGGGAAGAGTCGCCGTGTGGGTCGTGGCGCCCTCGTCGGTGACCGGCGAGACGAGAATGTCGCGGCCGAGCATCCATTGCAGTGGGTGCGCCCAGAGCGCCTCGTCGTCTGGCCAGTCGAAAAACAGCGGCCGCATGAGACTCGTTCCCTGCCCGATCGCCCACGCGCTCTCGGCGGAGAGGTACGGCACGAGACGCTCGCGCAGGTGCACGAGGCGCCGCACACCGGGAAGGACGCGGTCGTCGCCCGTGCGCTCGGCAATGTTCCACGGCGTGCGGTCGCGGCTGGGCGTGCGGTGGTGGTTGAACTCGGAGTGGTACTGCATGATCGGCACGAACGTCGCCGCCGCCATCGAGCGCAGGTACAGCTCAGCAGTCGGGATCTCGCCGCTGAAGCCCGCGACATCCCACCCCCAGTAGAGGATGCCGCTCGCGGTGGCATTCAGCCCCGCGAACAGCGACCAGCGGAACGCCTCCCACGTCGAGTTCTCGTCGCCCGCCCAGAACGCGCCGTGGCTCTGCGAGCCGGTGAAGCCCGCCCGCGAGAACGTCACCGGCGCCTTCCCGGCTCGGCGCAGCAGGTCGCCGTATGCCTTCGCGTAGGCGACGGGGAAGGTGTTGTTCGCCTCGTCGCCACGGCGCCCGTCGAGGTAGGCCAACTCTCGACCCCAAGCGTGCTCACCGCCGTCGGTCTTGAAGCCGTCGATGCCGAGCTCGTCAACGAGGTAGCGGCGCTTGTTCGTCCACCACTCGGCAGCGCGCTCGTCGGTCAGGTCGGGCATGAGTCCGAGCGGGAACCACCAGCCGCGGTTGCGGTAGGGGCGTAGCCGACCGTCGGGGCCGGGCTCGCGAATCAACACGCCCTCGCGGACAGCCGCGTCCGCGTCGTGGCGGGTCTGCCCGCGCGGGTGGGGTCGCATCTTGATGAGCGGAATCTGCCACAGCAGCAACCGCACGTCGCGCGCGTGCAGCTCGTCGACCATGCCCTTGGGGTCGGGCCAGGCGCCGTCGGCGGGGAAGGTGAAGTCGGCCAGCCGCATCGGCGCGCCGTCCTCGCGCGGCGTGTACTGCGCATCCCGCCAGACGTGGAAGGTGCTCTCGTCGCTCCACGCCTCGATGACGACGCTACCCACGGGGATGTCGTGCTCGCGGTGCAGGTCAACCTGCCGCATGACTTCCGTCTGCGTGTTCCACTCGTTGCCGCTCGCCCAGAGGCGCAGCACCCAGTCGGGCAGCTGCTCGGGCCGGCCCACCTCGGCGAGAAACGCGTCGAGCACGGCGTGCGGATCGCCCTCGTAGCCGACGACCGACAGAACGCCGGATGCGGTGCTCTGCGCGTCGACCTCGGCCTCGATCACGAGGCGGTCGCCCCGCGTCTGGCCCACGTCGAACCACACGCGACGGCTCGCGCGCACGTGGAAGCCCCAGCCCCGGCCACCCACGACGTGAGCGAAGGGCATCGGCAGGTAGGTCTTGCGCTCAGCGCCCTGCGACTTGTACTGCTCGAAGACGACCGAGTCGAGGGATGCGCCACGGTGGTCGAGCGCGTCGAAACGCTCCCCGAAGCCGGCGACCTTCTCGCCGTCGGCGAGCGCGAGAGCGAAGCGCACCCGCAGGAGGCGCTCGCCGTCGTCGAGCACCTCGACGCTGCCGGGCACGAGCCCCACGGCCTGATCGGCGGCGACCGTGTCGTCTGCGGCGGCGCGCCAGCCGGCGACGCGCACCGCAAACCAGCGGGTGCGCTGCGACTCGGGTGCGCTGTCGGGGCCGCCGACGAAGCGGTAGCGAGCGTGGGTGCCCGCGGCAAGCCCATCGAGCGTGACCGAGAAACCGCCGGCCGCGCGGGCCACACGTGCCTGCGCGCTCGCAAGGTGCCCGCCGTCGACCGTCTGGCCGCGCGAGCGGCGCTGGGTGCGGGTCAGGGCGTGGGTGGTGACGCCGTCGCCGTCATCCCAGTGCATCGTCACCTGATCGACGTCGGGAGTGACGCGCACGCCCAGTGTCAGCGGCGACCCGGCGACCGGGTCGACCGGGTCGCGCTGCTCGGTGTCGACCGAGTACGGGTGACCGCTGCCGGAGGGGCGGTGCCGAATCATGCCCCCTCCCCTGCGGCCTCGGGCGTGATGACGCCGAGTTCAACAGCGAGGCGCACGAACATCGCGTGGCTCCACAGCAGCGGGGTGGCGACGCCGCCCCAGCGTTCCACCCACTCGGCGCGACGCTCGGGCGCCAGCAGGTGATCGGGCACCTGCTCGGGCAGGTAACCCTCGGGGGTGACCGTGCGGGCCGCCCACTGAAGGCGCGCGAGCGCGGCCGGGCGGTCGCCCGCTGCGGCGTATGCCAGCCCGAGCATGCAGCTCAGCAGTGGCCACTGGCCGCCACCGTAGAACGTGTCGAACGAGAAGCGGTGAACGCCTCCCTCAACGTCGAGCGCGTCGTCGACTGCGCGGATGCTCGCGCGGCCGAGCGGGCTCGTCGCGTCAATGACGCCCAGCGGCGCGATGGCCGCCGACAGCGACCCGTCGACATCGGTCGACCCGAGCCACTTACTGAGGTGTCCGTCGTGCACGCCACGCCGGGTGACCAGGTCACGCGCGGCCGCGGCGGCCCCACGGGCAGCGTCGGCGCGATCGCCATCAACCGCGGCCGAGCGAACGGCCGCCTCCAAGCCCGCCACGATGCACAGAAGCGTTGAGACGTGGACCTGCTCGCGGTGTTCCTCCCACCAGTCGTAGCAGGGACGCGACCAGGTGGCCGCGAGGTAGTCGACGCTCAGGGCGATGCCGTCACGCCAGCGCGCGATGTCGAGGCCGTGGCGTTCGGCGTGGGCGACGGCCGCCCACACCCAGGTACCGTAGCCGTCGGTCTGGAAGTCCCACCAGTCGTCGTCCCCCTCCGCACCCTCCATGGTGAAGCGGGTGGGCAACATGCGATCGTCGGGCAGAGGACGGCCCGCGGCCGCCGCCTCCACGATCTCGGTGATGCGCGAACGGCGCTCGACGAGCATCTGCTGGCACCAGTCGAAAAAGCGGGATGCGCTGTCGACGGCACCGGCGCTACTCACGCCGTCGGCGATGAACGCGCCGTCGCGGAACCAGCTGTAGCCCTGATAGGCGGAAAAGCTGGGGCTGGCGGGGTAGGCGCCGCTTGGATGTTGCAACGAGGTGATGAGCGAAACGCTCGAGCGCGCGAGGTCGGCGAGCGCGTCGGTGCCGACCGGGGTGGTCAGTGCGGTCATGGTGTCGGCCCTCCGGGGCGTGACGGGGGCGGGGCCCTGCCGGGTGTCCGGCCGAGCCCCGCCCGAGTGAGCTCAGGCCGGTCAGCCGCCGATGGCGGCGTTGATGCGCTCTTCGGCGCTCGCCAAGGCGTCGGCGACCGACTTGCGGCCGGCCTGCGCCTCGACGAGTTCCTCGCCGATGATGTCTTGCATCTCCTGCTGGCCACTCGCCACGACGGGGGGCAGCGCGACGGCGTCGAGTGAGTCAAAGACCGCCTGGCGGTTCGCCGGGTTGTCCTTCGTCAGGTAGACGTCGAGCTGCGCGTCGTCGGCGATCGGCGGAAGCTCCCAGCCGCTGTCGAGGCGAATGTCGACCATCGTCTGCGACGAGGTGAGGAACTCCGCCCACGCAGTCGCTGCCTCAATGTTCGCGCTCGACGCCGAGACGCCGACCGCGTTCGAGAACACAGCGCTCGCCTGCTGGGTGTTGCCCGGCTCGACGGCGATGTCCCAAGCGAACGGAGCGTCGGCGAAGGCGCCGAACATCCAGATGCCGGTGTGCAGCATGCCGAGGCGGCCCTCGAGGAACAGGTTTGTGTCGAAGTCGGGCGTGCCCTGACCGGCTTCAATGGTCGGCATGAGCGTGCCGCTCTTGCCGGTCAGCCACTCGGCGGCCTCGATGCCGCCCGGGGTGTTGAAGGCGACCGCGGTGTTGTCGTCATTGAGGAACGACTCGCCGTTCTGCTCGAGCACCTTGTAGTACTCGAAGAACGACACCGGCTGGTGGCTGCCCCAGATGTCGTCGCCGAGGGCGCCGATCGCCTCGCCGGCGGCCTGCTCGTCAGCCCACGTCCAGTCGCTCGTGGGGTAGTCGAGTCCGGCCTCGTCGAAGAGGTCGGCGTTGTAGAACATCACGACGGTCGAAAACGAGCTCGGCAGGGCGTACGACTGGCCGTCGGTCGAGTATGCCTCGAGCAGCGACGGACGGTACGCGCCGGGGTTCGACACCTCCAGTGGCGCGAGCACTCCGCTTTCCTGGTAGGCGCGGTAGTTCGCGTACTCGATGTCGAACACGTCGCTTACCGTTCCGGCCGCGAGGTCGGTCTGCAGCGCCGTGCCGTAGTCGCCGTACGGCAGCGTCGTGACATCGACGGTGATGCCCGGGTTTTCGTCTTCGAAGGCGTCGACGATGACCTGAAGGTTCTCTTCGTTGCCGCCGTTCGAGATGAAGTTCGTGTACGTGATGGTGACGTTCTCGGTGGGCGTTTCGCCGCCCGGGGTTGCCGGGTCGGTGGGCGCCTCGGCGGCGCAGCCGGTGAGTGCCAGGGCACCGACGGCGGCAATGCCGACGGCGAGGCGGAATGTGCGCTTCATGGGGTGATATCTCCTTTGATACTGCGGTTCCGGTGGTGCGGATCGGTTGGGGTGATTCCCGGGGGCTACTTGATCCCCGAGCTGGCGACGCCCTGAATGATGTACTTCTGGGCGAACAGATAGATGGCGAGCATGGGCAGCACGCTGATGACGCTCCCGGCCATGACCACGTCCCACGCGGTCGTGTACTGGCCCTGCAGCCCCGAGAGGGCGATGGGCAGCGTCTGCAGGTTGGGGTCGCGTAAGACGATCAGCGGCCACAGGAAGCTGTTCCAGCTGCCCATGAAGGCGAAGATCGTCAGCGTCGCGAGCGCCGGCTTGATGTTCGGCAGGATGATCGTGGCGAAGATCCGGAAGTGCCCGGCACCATCCAGCGTGGCCGCCTCGTCGAGCTCGCGCGGCACCTGGTTGATGGCCTGGCGCAGCAGGAAGATGCCGAACGCGGTGGCGAAGGTCGGCAAGAGCGCGCCGAGGTAGGTGTTCAGCAGCCCGAACGTGCGCAGCTGGGCGAACAGCGGCACGATGAGCACCTGCAGCGGGATCATCATCGTCGCGAGGTACACGGCGAACACGATGCCGCGGCCGCGGAACGGCAGGCGACTGAACGCGTAGGCCGCGGTCGCGCTCGTGAATAGCTGCACGATCGTGGTGATGGCAGCGAGCATCAGGCTGTTCATCACGACCCGCGCAAACGGCCGCTCGGTGAAGAGAATCTCGTACGCCCCGAGCGACGGGTTCTCGGGCCACAGCCGAATGGGGCTGCCGAGGTTCGCGCCGGGCGTGAGCGAGGTGACGACCGTCCAGACGAACGGGAACATCATCGCGAGCCCGCCGACGACGAGCACACCGGCGATCAGGATGCGCGGGGCGCGGCTGCGGGTGGATACCTCACGCATAGTGCACCCACCGTTTCTGGCCGATGACCTGCACGACGGTGGCGGCGAGAATCACGACGAAGAGCATCCAGGAGAGGGCGCTCGCCTCGCCTGCCGAGCCGTAGCGGAAGGTGAGGTCGTAGATCTCGCCGACGACGACCTGGCTCGAGCCGGCCGGCCCGCCACCCGTCATCGCGTACACCTGGTCGAAGACCTGGAAGCCGTTGATGAGCGAGATGACGACGACGAAGAACGTGCTGGGGCTGAGCATGGGGAGGGTGACGCTGATAAGGCGTCGCCACGGCCCCGCGCCGTCGACCTTGGCGGCGTCGTAGAGGTCGGTGTTGATCGACTGCAGGCCCGCGAGCAGGATCACCATGACAAAGCCGAGGTCTTTCCACGCGCTCGCGAGGATGATGGACGGCATCGACCAGCTCGGATCGGTCCACCATCCCGGCCCGTCGATGCCGAAGAAGCCGAGCACGCCGTTGACAACGCCGTTCTCAGGAGCGAGGAGCCACCGCCAGACGATTGCGACAACAATCCAGCTGGTAACCACGGGCAGGAAGTAGATGCCGCGCAGGAGGTTCCGGCCGCGCATGGCGCGGTTGAGGGCGAGGGCTAGGGCGAGACCGCCGATGTAGACGAGCGGCAGGTAGCCAACGATGTAGTACACCGTGTTGCCAAAGACGCGCGCGGTGTCGGGGTCGGTGATGAGGCCCGCGAAGTTGTCGAGCCCGACGAACGTCATGGGGCTGAGCAGGTTCCAGTCGTGCAGACTGATCCAGGCGGCGCTGACCATCGGGGTGAGCACGAACAGCGTGAGCGGGATCGCGCTCGGCAGCAGAAACACGAGAACGGTGAGCGCGTAGCGCACGCGGCGGGCGCGGGAACCTCGAGCGGTCCGGCGTGGCGCGCCCGGATGAGCCGACGTGTCGTCGCTGTCAGTCGCGGCGCGCGCGGCAATCGCTGGCTCGGTCAGCGGCAGGATGCTCGTCATGAGTCGCTGCCCCCGGCCTGCTCGACGAGGCGGCGGCGCACCTCGGTGCCCTGCTCTCCGGCGACGCCCTCGGCGTCGAAGGGGGTCGAGATGACGAGGGCCGCGGCGCCCTGCGCCCAGCTCTCGTCTTGCCACGTCTCGACGGCAACGGGTACCCCGCGGCGGGAGGGCATCAGGGAGGCGCGGAAGGCGGGCTCGAAGCCGAACGACCAGTGCTGCCATGCGGCCGTGCCCTCTCCGAGCACGATGACGATCTCGGGGTCGAGCGTGTGCACAAGGCCGGCGAGCGCGCGGCCGAGGGTGTGTCCAGCCTCTCCGAAGATTGCGGTCGCGGCGCTGTCACCGCGGTCGGCCGCGTCTCGCAGCTGCTCGATGCCGTCGGCGCCGCCGATGACGCCGCGCTCGCGGCCGCGGGCGACGAGCGCGTCTTCGCCGACCATCGCCTCCAGACACCCCGCGTTGCCGCAGCGGCAGCGGGGGCCGCCGTCGACGACGGGCAGGTGCCCGATCTCGCCCGCTCCCCCGCGTGCACCGCGCACGACCGAGCCGTCAACCACGATCGCCGCGCCGACGCCGGTGCCGATCGTGACGACGAGGAAGTTCTCGTGCTGACGCCCCACGCCGTGGAGGCGCTCGGCGATGGCGAGGGCCGTCACGTTGTTCTCGACGAGCACCGGTAGGCCGAGCTCGCGACGCAGCACGTCGCCGAGCGGGGTGTTCTGCCAGCCGAGCTGCGCCGAATGCACGACGCCGGTGCCCTGCCGGTCGACATCACCGGGAACCCCAACGCCGATGCCGAGCAGCGGGGTCGCACTACGGCTACCGATGAACGCGCGGATGCTCGCGGCCAGGTCGCTCAGCATGGTCGCGCTCGAGGCGTCGAACGCGACGCTCTCAGCGCGGGAGACCGCGCCGTCGATGCCGACCTCGACGAGGGCAAGGTGGTCAGCGGCCACCTTCACGCCAACGGCGCGACCGGCGCTCTGGACGAGGCCGAGCATCCGTGCGGGGCGGCCGCCCTGCGAGCGGGTTTCGGCAAGCTCTCGGATGAGTCCGTCGCCCAGCAGGTCTTTTGTGAGCTGGGTCATGAGGGCCGGGGAGACGGAGAGGTTGCGGGCGAGGTCCGCGCGCGACGCGGGCCCGTGAGCACCGAGGTGCGCGAGCACCGCCGAGCGGGTCACGTCGGTGCGGGCCGTGGGGCGGATCGCCATTGTTCTCCCCTTAGTTCAGGACTAAACAAAACGTAGAATGAAGTCACGAACGATGTCAAGAACAATTTTCTGGCGCGCGAGTAGGCGGGCGTGGCTAGCGGCGATCTCGTCAGAGCGCGCTGGCCGCGGAAGAAGAAAAGGGCTGGTCAGCTGCCGTAGCGGTACCAGTGGCGCACGTGATCGCGGTCGCGCCGGGCTTGCCAGAATTCGATCTCGCTGGGGGTGAGTGCCCACGCCGCCCAGTCGGGGTTCACGTCGTCGCCGGTCTCGGGGCGGGCGCGCCAGTCTGCGGCGGCAACGTCGGCGGGCAGTTCTTCCACCTCGCCGGTCACGCGCACTTGACGGCCACGCTGGGGCCAGAAGAACGTCATGGCGGCGCTCGGGTTCGCGGCCAGGTCGATGCCCTTGCGGGTCGAGCGGGCACCGGCGAAGATCCACTGCCCGCGGTCAAGGTCTTTTAGAATGAGGGTGCGGGCGGTGACGTGCCCGGTCGGGCCGGAGGTCGACAGGGTGAAGGCGTGGGGCTGGAGGAGTCCGTGCGACAGAGCGTCATCGAGCCACTGCAGGAAGAGAATTTGCGGGTCGTCGGGGACGTGAGCGCGGTCGAAGACCGGCAGCTCGTCGGGGAAATCGGGCAGGGCCCGGAGGCGGGAACGCAGCGTGTCCGACATGGCCGAAGCGTATCCCCCGAGCCTGATCACCCGCCAGCGATCACTGTGAGAAGTGTGGCGGCAGGCTGAGACTTCGACGGTCCCGTTGCGGCGACCTTCCCCCATCGCGTTCACTCGAACCATGCCCGCTCGCGCCCGCCGTGCACTCATCGTTGTCGGCGCGGCACTCGCGCTGCTCGGCCTTGTCGTCGCGGGCTTCTTGCTGTACGCATTCACTCCGTACCGGGCCGACGCCGACCCGTTCCTCGCGGCCTGGCGTAGCAACGCCATCGAGATCACCGGCACCGACCGAGCGTTCGTGATCCGGCCGACCATCGGGGGCGGAGAGGGTGAGGGGATTGGGCTCGTGTTCGTTCCCTCGGCTCGGGTTGAGTCGTCGGCCTACCTCTACAAGTTGAGCGGGATCGTGGCCACCACGGGGACGACGGTCGTCATCATCCGCCCGGCCCTCAACCTGCCGGCTCTCGAGTCTCGAGCCCTCGAAGCGTTTACAGCGGAGGCGCCGGAGATCGGCCGCTGGATTGTCGGAGGGCACTCCTCTGGCGGCACGCTCGCCTGCGAGTGGGCGCTGGCGGCGGGAAGCGAACATGGTGTTCACGCCGCCCCGGACGTGGCCGGGCTGTTGCTGCTCGGCAGCCACTGCGCCAGCGATCTGTCGACCTCCACGCTCGCCGTTACATCGTTGGTCGCGAGCAACGACCGCATCAGAACACCCGAGGACATCGCTGAGCGGGCGAATCTGCTGCCCGATGACACCGTCACGGTCACTATTGAAGGCGCGAACCATTCGTTGTTCGGCGACTATGGCACGCAGTTCGGTGACGGTGAGGCGTCGGTGTCCACGGATGCCGTGCAAGCGCAGATCACGCAGGCTACCGCCAAGCTTGTCGGCCGTATCACGCGCTGAGGCGTGCGCCGGGAGAGAGTGGGCGGATGCCCGGGAGTCGTTAGGCCGACTTCTCGCGACGGGCGGGCCGGCGCGGCACGATGGTCGGCGCTGCATTGTCGATGACGGCCTCGCGGGTGACGATCACGCGTTGCACGTCGTCGTCGCTCGGCACGTCGAACATGATGGGCCCGAGCACCTCTTCGAGGATCGCGCGCAGGCCGCGAGCGCCGGTCTGGCGCAGCACCGCGAGGTCGGCGATGGCGTCGAGCGCCTCTTGTGAGAACTCGAGTTCGACGCCGTCGATTTCGAACATGCGCTGGTACTGCTTAATCAGCGCGTTGCGCGGAGTGGTCAGGATGTCGATGAGCGCGTCTCGGTCGAGGGGCGACACGGTCGTGACGACGGGAAGGCGCCCGATAAATTCGGGGATCAGCCCGAACTTGTGGAGGTCTTCGGGTAGCACCTCGCTGAACAGGTCGAGCTCTTTCGACTTGTCGTGCAAGGGTGCACCGAAGCCGATGCCGCGCTTGCCGGCCCGCTGGCTGATGATGTCTTCGAGGCCGGCGAAGGCGCCCGCAACGATGAACAGCACGTTCGTCGTGTCGATCTGAATGAACTCTTGGTGGGGATGCTTGCGCCCGCCCTGCGGGGGAACGCTCGCCACCGTGCCCTCAAGAATCTTCAGCAGCGCCTGTTGCACGCCCTCACCCGACACGTCGCGGGTGATCGACGGGTTTTCGGCCTTGCGGGCGATCTTGTCGACCTCGTCGATGTAGATGATGCCCGTCTCGGCACGCTTGACGTCGTAGTCGGCGGCCTGGATGAGCTTCAAGAGAATGTTCTCGACGTCTTCACCGACGTAACCCGCCTCGGTGAGGGCGGTGGCGTCGGCGACGGCGAACGGTACGTTGAGGCGCTTCGCCAGCGTCTGGGCGAGGTAGGTCTTGCCACACCCGGTCGGGCCGATGAGCAAAATATTGCTCTTCGCGATCTCGACGTCGTCGGCCTTCTGGTCGGCCGGCTGAATCGTCTGCCCGGCGCGAATGCGCTTGTAGTGGTTGTAGACGGCCACCGACAGTGCGCGCTTTGCTGCCTCCTGGCCGATGACATATTCGCCGAGGAAGGAGTAGATCTCGCGCGGCTTCGGCAGCTCGAAGTCGGCAGACGCCGCCTCGCCCGATTCTGCGAGGCGCTCTTCGATGATCTCGTTGCAGAGCTCGACGCACTCGTCGCAGATGTAGACGCCCGGGCCCGCGATCAGCTGCTGCACCTGCTTTTGGCTCTTGCCGCAGAACGAGCACTTGAGCAGGTCGGCGCTCTCACCAATTCGAGCCATGAGCGCCTCCCTTCCGTACCGCGAACGGTGTGGGTCGAGCCTAACCCCCAGCGCGGACGTTCGCGCACGCGCTCTCCCCCGGGCGCGTCGCCCGAACATAAACACGAAGCGACGAGACCGACCAAACCTGGCGGGCGACAGCCGCGAATCACTCGCAGGGACACGCACAGCGCGTGACCTACGCTGAGAGGGCGATGATGATCGACGAACGTATGCGAGCCCGGCGCCTTCGCGTCGCATCGTCTGCAGTTGTCGCCGTCGTTGCCATCACCGCAGCCGCGACTGCCCACGGTCTGGCCGGCGGGGGCATCGCCTCCGCGCCCGCACTTGTGGCCGCACTTCTCGTCGGCGTCCCCCTCGGGATGCTCGTCATCGGTCGCCGACTGACGGCCGGTCGAGCGGCCGCCGGCGTCCTCATCGACCAGGCGATCTTCCACGGCCTGTTCTCCTTCTTCGGACACGCCGGTTCGCCCACCCCCTCGGGGGGACACGCTCACCACGGTGTGGCGGGGATCGCTATTGACGCTCCCCCAGCCATCGCCGCGCTGAGCGCCGCGCCCATGCTTGCCTCCCACGCCGGTGCGGCGGTCGTTGCGTTCGCCACCCTCATGTACGGGCGCGCCGCGATCGTACGCGCACTCGCCAGCGTCGCCCACAGCATCCTGATCGTGTTCGGTGCCACGCCGATCGCGCTGGCAGCTCCGTCGACCCGTCCCGCGCATCCCGCCGCAGCTCACCGACCGGCACCTTCAGCCGTCGCCGTCGCCGTCCATCCGAGGCGCGGCCCTCCGACCTCTCTCGTCACCTCCACCCGCACGGTCTCCCTCTGAGGCCGCGGGTGGCGAGCGCTCGCGCTGCGAGCGGTCGCCCGCGAACGCGCGCGTCGCGCGTTCGCCCCTACCGACGAGAAAGGTTTCACCATGTCCACTGTTCGTTCCTCTACTCCCGCTCGCGCATCCCGTCTCGGAATGGCGACCGCGGCCGTGTTCGCCGGAGCAGGGCTCGCCCTCGCGGCGCCGCTATCCGCCAGCGCCCATGTCTCGGCAAGCGCCACATCGACCGCCGCAGGCTCGTACACGGTTGTCGCGTTCTCGGTTCCTCATGGCTGTGAGGCATCACCCACCGAGGTCGTGACGATCTCGATGCCCGAGTCGGTGCCATCGGTCACGCCGACGGTGAACCCCAACTGGAGTGTCGAGAAGCAGTTCGAGGATGCCGCCGACCCGAACCGGGTCACGGCCGTCGTCTACACGGCGATCGCCGAGCCGCTCGCCGCCGATCTGCGCGACGTGTTCGAGCTATCGTTCCGGGTGCCGGACGACGCGGAAGGGGAGAGCCTCGAATTCCCCACCGTGCAGACCTGCACCGAGGGCACTGCTGAGTGGGTGGGCGACGACGTCCCCGCCTTCACCGTGACGGCTGCGACCGGCGACGCCCACGGACACGGTGCCAGCGAAACCGGCGCGGCGACCGATGACGACGTTTTCGCGCGCGTGGTCGGAGGGGGCGGTCTGGCGCTCGGCGCTGGCGCTCTGGGCGTGAGCCTGTGGAGCGTCCGCCGTCGCGCGACGGCGTAGCACCCGATTCGGAGGTGGTCGAAAGGTCTCACACCGGGGCCTTCGACCGCCTCCCCTACCGTGTTTGTTTACCAAGGAGGCACTTTCGTGACGTACTCACGCACCACATCACCCCGCACACGCACTCCACGGCGATCTCGCTCGCTCGCCGCGACCGCGATTGCCGCCGCGGGCCTACTGGCTCTCGCGCCGGCGCTGCCCGCGACCGCCCACAACTTCGTCGTGTCGACAAACCCCGGAGAGGGCGCAACCGTCACCCTCCCGCCGGAGCGTTTCGAGATTCTCACCAACGAGAACCTGCTCGACATCGCCGGCGACGCCACCGGCTTCGCGCTGCAGGTCACCGATGAACAAGGACTGTTCTATGGCGACGGATGCCTCGTCGTCGACGGCGTCGGCATGAGCATGGGTGCCTGGCTCGGCGACACCGGCACCTACACCGTGTCGTATCAGTTCATCTCGGCCGACAGCCACACCCTGTCGGGCACCTACCAGTTCGACTACCAACCGGATCCCGCCGCGACCATCACGCCGGGCAGCGAGGCGCCGCTCGTGTGTGGCGACCCCGCGCCCGGCAGCGAGCCAGAGGCGACCCCCGAGCCCGAGGTCGTCGAACCAGGGGCGACCGTGGAGCCGACGCCTGAGCCCGGCGAAACGGACTCCCCCGCGACCGACGATGCGTCCGCCACCACGAGCATCCCCACGGGCCTTGCCGTCGGCATCGGCCTTGGCGTACTCGCGCTGGTTGCCGCGACCGTCGGCGGCATTGTGTACGCGCGCCGCCGCCGCGCGTAACGGTCTCTGACGACGCGAGCCCCGCATCCACTATTCGGATGCGGGGCTCGCGTTCGTAGCGAAGCGCTAGCTGGCCGTCAGCGCCGGCTGCGTCTTGCGGCTCGTGAGCACCTGGTCGATGAGGCCGTACTCGAGCGCCTCCTGCGCGATGAGGATCTTGTCGCGGTCGATGTCTTTGTGCACTTCCTCGATTGACTTGTTCGAGTGCTTCGACAGCGTCTCTTCCAGCCATTCGCGCAGGCGCGCGATCTCTTTGGCCTGAATCTCGATGTCGGAGGCCTGGCCGCGACCCGCGTCACCCGTGGCGGGCTGGTGGATCAGCACGCGGGCGTTCGGCAGCGCGAGACGCTTGCCGGGCGAGCCAGCGGCGAGCAGCACGGCCGCGGCCGATGCGGCCTGGCCGAGCACAACCGTCTGAATCTGCGGGCGGATGTACTGCATCGTGTCGTAGATCGCCGTCATCGCGGTGAACGAGCCACCGGGCGAGTTGATGTACATCACGATGTCGCGCTCGGGGTCTTGGCTTTCGAGCACGAGCAGCTGGGCCATGACGTCGTCGGCGCTCGCGTCATCGACCTGCACGCCGAGGAAGACGATGCGGTCTTCGAACAGCTTCGCGTACGGGTCTTGGCGCTTGTAGCCGTAGGCGGTGCGCTCTTCGAAGCTCGGCAGGATGTAGCGGCTCTGCGGCATGAGGTGCGCGGGAATTCCGGCGGTGGGCATCTGCATGATCAGTCCTTTATGTCTCTTCTGTACCGGCCGGGTTACTTCGCGTGCTCGGTGCCGCCGCCGCCGACGACATCGCTCGCCGAGGCGCGGATGTGGTCGACGAAGCCGTACTCGAGCGCCTCGTCGGCGGTGAACCAGCGGTCGCGGTCGCCGTCTTCCATGACCTGCTCGACCGTCTTGCCGGTCGCGTCGGCCGTGATCGCGGCGAGGCGACGCTTCATGTCGTTGATGAGCGCGGCCTGCGTCTGGATGTCGCTGGAAGTACCGCCGAAGCCGCCGTGCGGCTGGTGCAGCAGCACGCGCGCGTTCGGCGTGATGTACCGCTTGCCCTTCGTGCCGGCCGTGAGCAGCAACTGCCCCATGGAGGCGGCCATGCCGATACCGACGGTGACGATGTCGTTCGGCACAAACTGCATCGTGTCGTAGATGGCCATGCCCGCCGTGATCGAGCCACCGGGCGAGTTGATGTAGAGGTAGATGTCCTTCTCGGGGTCTTCGGCCGCGAGCAAGAGCAGCTTCGCCGCGATCTCGTTGGCGTTCTCGTCGCGCACCTCCGAGCCGAGCCAGATGATGCGGTCTTTCAGCAGCTTGTCGAAGACGTTGTTGGGCAGTGCCGGTTCGGCCATTGAGAAAGCTCCTTGGGGTCGTCTCTGTGCAACCGAATCTACGCGACCGCTATGCCCCTGCCCGGCCGTGTTCGCCATGGGCAGAGCGGGTGTCGGCTGGTCTTCAGGAAACGACGACGGGCCCGCACCCTGGACGGATGCGGGCCCGGTCGATTCGGGATGCACGGGGCACCCCGATCGCGGAACGCTTAGTGGTCGTGACCCTCGTGCGCGTCGTTGTCGCCCTCGACGACGCCGTCGCCGACCGGAGCGGTCGCCGCGGCAGTAAAGCGCGACAGGTCGACGGCGTTGCCGGCGGTGTCGACGACGGTCACCTTGCTGAGCGCGACAGACAGCGCCTTCGAGCGGGCGACCTCGCCGACCATGCCGGGGATCTGGCCGTTCTGGTCGAGGATCTTGATGAACTCGCCCGGCTCCATGTTGTACTGCTGCGCGCCCTGGATGAGGAACTGGGTCAGCTCGTCCTGGCTGACCTTCACCTCCTCCTTCTCGGCGAGCGCGTCGAGCAGGATCTGCGTCGTGAAGGTCTTGCGGGTCGAGACCTGAACCTCGGCTCGGTGCTCGTCGTCCTCCAGACGGTTCTCGTTCTCGAGGTGACGGTGCACCTCATCCTCGATGAGCGTGTCGGGCACGGGAATCTCGACCTGGCCGAGCATCCACTCGAGCAGCTTCTCGCGCGCCTCGGCGCCCTGACCGAACGACTTGCGCTGAGCGAGTTGCTCGCGAATGTCGTCCTTCAGCTCGCCGATCGTGTCGAACTGGCTCGCAATCTGCGCGAAGTCGTCGTCGGCCTCGGGAAGCTCGCGCTCCTTCACCGACTGCACGGTCACCTCGATCTGAGCCGTCTCGCCCTCGTGGTCGCCGCCGAGCAGCTTCGACTCGAAGGTGGTCGACTCGCCGGCGGTCAGCGTGTCGACCGCCTCGTCGATGCCGTCGATCAGCTCGCCCGAGCCGACCTCGTACGAAATGGAGTTGGCACTGTCAACGGTGTTGCCGCCGACGGTCGCGACCAGGTCGAGCTGCACGAAGTCGCCCTTGCTGGCCGGACGGTCAACGGTGACGAGCGTGCCGAAGCGCGTGCGCAGGTTCTCGAGCTCGGCGTCGACCTCCTCGTCGGTGACCTCGGCCGCCTCGACGGTGACCGTCTCGTTCTCGTACGCCGGCAGGTCGAAGTCGGGGCGAACATCTACCTCGACGGTGACCTCGAGGTCGCCCGAGAAGTCTTTCTCGTTCGGCCAGGCGGTCACGTCGGCCGATGGGCGACCGAGGGCGCGGATGCCCTGCTCGGTGACCGCGGCGCGGTAGAAGCCGTCGAGGCCCTCGCTGACGGCGTGGTTCAGCACCTCGGCGCGGCCGACGCGCTGGTCGATGATGGGCGGCGGCACCTTGCCCTTGCGGAAGCCGGGAATCGTGACCGACTCGGCGATGTGCTTGTACGCGTGCTCGATGCTGGGCTTCAGCTCATCGGGGGTAACCGTGATGACGAGCTTCGCGCGCGTCGGGCTGAGCTTCTCGACCGTGGACTGGACCAAAGGGGATCTCCTGGGTGTGTGGACGTGTTGGGGCCTGGTCGGGGCGACAGGATTTGAACCTGCGGCCTCCCGCTCCCAAAGCGGGCGCTCTACCAAGCTGAGCTACGCCCCGCGACCGTGACCGTGACCATGCGCGCGTCACGACGAACGGTCGCGGACGAAAAATGGCCGTAGCGAGTCTAGCCGAGTTGCCGCGTGCGACCGCCGACCGTGGTTCTGGGTGCGCTACGCTGGTGCACTGCGCGGGTTCGCACGCCCGCCGCGGGGATGTAGCTCAATGGTAGAGCCTCAGTCTTCCAAACTGATGGTGCGGGTTCGATTCCCGTCATCCCCTCCAGATATGACGTCTTAGGCGCTCCGCCGCACTGCGACAACCGTGATGTCGTCGGCGATGCCAGGAAGACGCGACAGCCCCAGAACCGCATCGACCGCATCCTGTGCACTTTCCGCCGTCGCCACGAGCGCTGCAACATCCGCGAGCGGATCGGCAGAGTCGGGAAACGCGTCGAGGGCTCCATCGCTGATGCTCAGCAGGACGTCGCTCGCTCCCAGTGTCGCTCGCGAGTCGAGCCACACCTCGTCCTCGTCGACGCCAAGGGGCAGGCTCGTGCTGGCCAATCGCTCGTAGCCGCCGCCGGTTCGAACGATGAGCGTCAGCCCGTGGCCGGCGTCGGCATACTCCACGACCCCCGTCACCGTGTCGATCCGAGCGTGCACGACGGTGGCAAAGGTGGAGGCGCGTTCCAACTGGTCCGCTACCGCGCGTGCCGACCGAGTGAGCACGGCGCCGGGTGATGCGGTCGGCGGCTGCAGCCGGATCGCCATCTGGAGCGAGGCCGCCATCACGCCCGCTCCCAGGCCCTTGCCCATCACATCACCCAGGGTGATCGACAGTGCGCCTGACTGCGTCGACCAGCTGAAGAAGTCCCCGCCGACGTCGCGGCTAGGAAGGCACGCTCCGGCTACCTGCCATCCCTCGACGGCGGGAGGCTGATCGGGCAGCAGAGCCCGTTGCATCTCGGCCGCGCGCTGCAATTCTTCTTCCTCGGCGCGGGCGAGGCGCAGAGAGTCAGTGATGTCGAGGAACTGCAGAGAGTAGCGGCGGTCGTCGTCGTCCCCCGCGCCTCTGTCGGGGTCGAGCAGCGGAGACACCGTGGTCTCGAGGATGCGCTCGTCGAGCGTGGTGAGCCGCGCGAGCCCGCCGAGGGAGGCGGCCTGCTCAGAGAGGTCGGCGGCGATCGCGGCGAGAGCGGCGACACTCTCGCGTTCGAAGATCGCCTCGACCGGTCTCTCCTCCGAGCCAAAGCTGAGCCGGGCCGCGTCGTTGATGGCCGTCACCGACCACTGGCCGCCGCGAAGTCGCAAATCGGCGAAGCCCGTAAGGGATGCGGCAATCGCGGCCGACGAGAGTCGGAGCACGCGGCGCTGGCTACCAGCGAGGGCGAGCACGGCGAGAATCACGACACCCGAGGAGAGCACGAAGAGCTCCACCATGAAGGCGCTGAGCTGCGACTGCACCCCGTCAACGGAGATGAGGCCACCCGTTTCCTCGCCGAATTCGGACACGACGAGCATGACAACGAGGAACTGCACGATCACGATGCGACCGCTGAACCGCGCGGCGCCCCACACGAGCGGCCCGAGAAGCAGGAATGCCAGCGGCAGACCGATGGATGCGGCGGCCGCGATCACCGCGATGGTTCCGATAACGCTCACCACCTGCAGGACGAATTCGCGCTCGCGCCCCCTGAGAGACGTGCGGCCGTGATCAAAGAACAGGGGCGTTACGACGATGACCCCGATGATGTGGGCAAGAACGCTCGTCTGTAGGTACTCGACGACCGCATCCAGCGATACCTGCGTCGCGATCGCGGCTGAGGCGATCACCGTGAGGACGGCCGCGCCCGCCACGGCGGCGAGGAGCAGTCGCGCGAGATCGGATACCCGCGACACGTGCAGCGCACGCTCGCGACCGCCCCGCAGAATCAGCGCGACGACCGCAACTTCGAGGCCAGCGGCCACGCCGAAAGGAATGGCCAGCTCGGGTGGTCGACCGGCCGAGAACTGCACCACGAGGAATACCGCGGTGAGGATCAGCAGCGCGACGGGGACCGCTCGCCGCGGAGCCCGGATCACCAATCCGACGGCGATACCCACGGCTGGCCACCAGATCGCCCACTCAATCCCGGTGGGGCGGAAGAGAATGGCGGGCAAGCTCACCAGGTACACCGTCACGACGCCCGCCGCGAAGAAGAGCCACCCGAGGCTTGGTCGCTCGGCCAGGAGGCGGGTCAGCGATACCCTCATCGGCGGTGAGCCGTTGTGCGCGGCGAGGGTCATGGGTCGAGCCTGTCAGACGAGCGGATTATTTGCGCCCGGCGCGCGCGGCGCCCGCATCCTCCCGACCGTGAGACCGAGAGGATGCGGGCGCGATGTCACCGCGTCAGCGGTCGTACTGCAGGTCCTCCTCGGTACCGCCTGGCTCCTCGATCGGCATGATGCCGTACTCGATGGGCTCGGGAAGGGCGATAACTCCCTCGACCAGTGACACCACCGCCGCGAACCAGCCGTCCGGCATCTCCACGGCGTACCCGGGGACCAGCCACGCGTTGCCGTCCGCATCCCACATGAGCAGCAGCGTCGACTCCGCGGCGTCCACCGTGACGGTGACGACCTCCGGCTCGGGCAGCGGCTCGGGTTCTGGCACGGGCATCGGTTCAGGCGCCGGTTCCGGCTGGGGCAGGGGCTCTGCACCGTCGTCTCCCGGCTCTACTGTCACGGGCGGGCCGCCGGGCTCACCCGGAAGCGGCTCCGCCGATCCGTCACCCAGATCCGGGGCGACGAGCTCCTCGCTTGGCTCCTGGGGCTCGACGAGCTCTACCTCGCTGCGTGCCATTCCGCTGGATGCCGAGGCGTCCGCCGCAATGAATGCCATGTCGCCCTGGTAGTCGGGGCCCGGCGCGGCGCTCCAGCGCCAGTCATCCAGTCGGTCCACCGCGTCGCGCGCGGACACCGTACCGAATGAGCCGCGATCGACGACCTCGATGGAGTGTCCACTCGCCCACTGAATGTCGCCGGTCGGCGCCCACGAAACGGCCCATTCCAGGGCGGTGCGCTGTCCGTTCACGACAAGGTGCCCCGTGGCGGTCGTCTGCCAGTCGTCTTCCCACAGGGTGATGGCGGCGGGATCGATCGTGAGCCCTCCGGCGGCGAAGATCTCGGCGGCGAGCGACTGCGCCTCGGAGCCTGTCGGCGCGAGGCTGGGCTGCGGCGGGTTCTCGACGTAGGGCAATGGGTTGGAGTACCACCAGTTACCCGTGCCGATCCAGCTGAGGGTGACAACGGGCGCGCTGCCATCTTCTGGCCCCACGACGTAGCTGGGATAGGTCTCGTCGTACCACTCCGAACGTTCGGGGCTACCCCCGACGCCGAACTGCGCTGCGACGGCGCGGAGGACGTCATCCGGCGTTCCCGTTCGCTGAAGCTGGTACACCGCTCCGGTTCCTCCGGAGCCGGACAACCCGTCGCCCGCGACGTACTCGTACTGAACCCAGGGCATGGGCATGGAGTCGAAGCTGGTGGCAGCTTCGGCGCCGGCGATGCGGGAATCCCCGCCGGACGCGGCGACAAACAGGGGCGGCTGTGTGCCGGTGAGGGAACCGCCGATGACGAGCGCGCCGACCGAGACGGCGGCGACCGCGGTGAGGGACCCCGCGGCGACCTGCGCCACTCGGCCGCGGTTGACCATGCGCGGGGCTCTGCGGCCCGGTGCGCCGGTGACGATGTCGCTCGAGAGGTCGGGGGCGCCGACCGCGAGCGAACGCGTGAGACGGCCGTCGAGATCGTCCTGATTGTTGTTCATACCCTGTCTACGTCATGAGCAGGGCAGATCTTTCACGCGGTGTCAGATTTTTCTGCCAGCGCTGCGGCGAGCCGGGCCCGGGCACGATGCAGCCGGATACTCGCAGCATTCGCGCTTATCCCCAGCGCGATGCCCACATCCTGAGCGCCAAGGCCTTCCACGACGCCGAGCGCGAGTATCTCGCGGTCACGGGCGGACAACTGCCTCCACGCATCGGCGAGCGCCGCATCCGCGACGACGATGTCCTCCGCCGATGGTGCAGAATCCTGCGTCGTCAATCGCGCTAGCAGCGAGGTACGCGAGGCGAGGCGACGACGGTGGTTGGCAACCGTGAAGGAGGCGATGCGGTAAAGCCAGGGCAATTCCTCTCCCGGCGTCACGCTGTCGCGCTTTCGCCACGCGATGGCGAAGACGTCAGCGGCGAGATCCTCGACCTGGTCGCGGTCGACGCGTCGCGCGAGGTACGCGCTGATCGGCCTCAGATACTCGGAGTACACCGCGACGAAGGGGTCAGACTCGGCAGGCACAGGGTCATTGTGCTCCCGGTCGGCGGCGGAGACCCGCCGCGACACGTTCCGACAGTCCCGGTTCTCCACAGGCCGCCATCCCCCACAGCGACACGACGAATGCTGAGTTCTGGTCGCGCACAGCGCTAGCGTGTGGCGGTATGGACAGCGTCAGCGCGAGCCCACCCGATCCGGCCGACGTCGCCGCCGCGGGTGTCGTGGTCTTCCCCCGGAGCCCTCTCGACCTTCGTACGACCACCCAGTGCCCCGCCTGCCTCCAGCCATTGCGCTCGGTCGTGTGCACCTCGTGTGGGCTCGATCTGCGGCATCCCGCGGCCGCTGACTTAGCCGCGGTGTCGGCATCGATCGCCGACGCGCTCGATACGCGGCTCGGCCTGATCGGCCGTATCCGACGCGAAACCCGCGGCAGTGCCGCACCGGCGCCACCACAGCCCTCTCCGGTCGTAGTTCCGTGGCAGGCGCCGACACCGGCGTCCGAGCCGTCGCCCGCGCGCCACGGCCGGTCCGGAATCCAGATCGCTCTCATCGTCATCGGCATCTCCCTCTTAAGCGTGTTCGCGGTGTTCGGCGTCGTCTATGCCTTCGTCGCGTACGGCATGGGTGTCCGCACGCTCATCATCGGGGCCGCGACTCTCGCCACGATCGTCGCGGCGACTGTCGTCGCGCGGCGGGGGCTCAGCTCGACGGCAGAGGGGCTCGCTGCCCTCGGCTCTGTCGTTCTCGTGCTGGACGCGTGGGCGGTCCGTCAGACCGACGCATTCGGGCTCGGGGGAACCGACTCGGTGACGTACTGGGGGTGGGCTCTCACCTCCGTGGCCGTGGTCGCCGGAACCTGGGCGTGGCTGGGTCGGCACCGCAGCCCGCTTCTGCTCGCAACCATCGCCGCACCGATCGGCGCCGCGCTGATCGCTGTCGAGGCGACCTCGGCGTTGGTCTCTGGAGCGGACGCGGTGATCGCGTCTCTCACGGCGTCGGCCGTCGCTGTCGTGGTCGCCGTCCTCGGCGCCCGTGCTCTGGCCGAGACGCACAGCGCCGTTGTGCGCGTCGCCGTGTCGGTGATCAGCACAGCGGTCGTGCCGCTGACAGCACTTCCCCTGCTCGTCGGCATCAGCCAGCTCGTGAACGAGGGGTGGTGGTGGGCGGTCGCCGCGGGGGTCGCGCACCTCGCAATCGCCATCGGCGCCATCCTCGTGATCGGATCGATGCCGACGACGAGCCCGGACCGCACCAACTCCCCCTACGGCGCTGTCGTCGCGGCGCTCGCGACCCTCAGCATGGTGGTGGCGCTCGCTCTGGCCGCGGAGTCGGTGCGTGACGACCACGTGCTCCTCGCTGTCGCCCTGCTCGCCCCCGTCAGCCTCGCGCTCTGTGCGGACGTTGCGGCCCCTCGGATGCGGCGTCGTGTCTCCGCGCTCCCGGTGTATTCCGCCGCGATCGCCGCCGCTGTCGCCGCGGGACTCGTCGCGCTTGCGGTGGCGAGTCTTCCCCTCGAGAGCGTCATCCGCGCGATGACGTGGGGCCTGTTCGAGGCAGCCGCAGCCCCCAGCACCGCCGTGGGGTCGGGAAACCCGCTCATCCCGACGGCGCTCGGAGTGCTCGCTGCGGCCCTGCTGGCCGCCGGCATCGTGTGGTGGCGCACCGGCACTCTCGCGCGGGCGGGGCGCGCGCCAGCGCTCGCAGCAGGTACCGCGACGACCGTCCTCCTTTCCGTCAGCCTCGCGCCCACGTGGGCGATCTCGATGGTTGGGGTGTCCACCGCGGCGATTGGCGCGGCGACGCTCCTTGCACTCTTCCCCGCCCGCCCCACGGACGACGGTGCCGCGCGCTCGGCGCGAATCACACTTGCCATCGTTGCCGTGGGCGCAGCTCTGATCGCCTCCGCCCTCGGATTCGCGGTCGACGGCGCCTGGGTGCTCGGTGTCGCGGTCGCCGTGATGACGGTGTCGGTGGGGGTGGCCGCAACGTCATCGCATCTCGCTCGCGGAATCGCCTACGCCGTCGCGAGTCTGCTCATCGTGGCAACGGGGCCCGTGCTTGCCGGAGATCTCGCGCCCCTCATCGGTGTGACGGCACCGGCCGCGGTGACGCTCGCGCTCTGCGGCCTGCTGATCGGTGCGAGCGGGCTGGTCACCGTGCGCCTCTCCGACGCGCGCGCGCTTCTCGCGACGACGCTCCCGGTCGCCATCCTCGCCGCAGCCCTCGTGATGGATGCGGCGGACCCGGCTGTGGCGGTCGCGGCAAGTGTCGCCGCGCTTCTCATCGTGCTCGGCCTGTCGGTGCGACTGCACCGCCGCGACACGGCCGCGGACGCCTGGCTTATCGGCGCTCTCCTGCCCGGTGCGGTGGTAATTCTCGCGGATCGCTCGACCGCCGCGATTGCGCTGAGTGCCGACCTCATTATGTCCGGGGAAGACCGGGCGCTCGTCGCGGTCGCCGCTGCCACGGTGACCGCTGTCGTGGCTCTCGGCACCACAGCCGGCCGGACGCGCGCCTCGATCGATGCCGGGGCCGGTGCGATCATTGCCGTGGCGCTCGCCGTCGCCGCGGCCACCGGACCAAGCTCGATCATCCTCCTGGTCGCCGGCGTCGCAACGCTCACCGTGAGCATCAGCCGCGACGGGCTCCTCTCGTCGCGCAGCGCTCGCCGCTATGTCGGCTGGGTGGCGCTCGCGCTCGGCATTGCCGCCCTGTGGCGGCTGCTCACAGAGCAGGCGGTCACCGAACTCGAGTGGTACGTCCTCCCCATCTCCGCGGCTCTGCTCAGCGTTGCCGCACTGCTGAGCCGCGTCCCCGCCGAACGGGCTCTGCTCGGCCCGCTGTCCGGGCCTGCGCTGCTCGTCGCATCCGCACTCGGCATCTCGGCGCTGCCACTCGCCGCCGCGAGCGGAGACGCCCACCCGTTGAGGGGCGTCATCGTCGGTGTCATCGCCACGCTCATCGTTCTCGGTGTTCTGATCGGGCGTGTGCGGTCCGATGGGCGGTGGGGCGGTCGCGCACCCGGCCTGCTCGTCGTCGGTGTTCTCGCGCAGGTGCTCCTTGCGGGGAGTGCGACCTGGGCCGTTCTCACTGCGGCGCGGGACGGCATGCCGGTTCCCCTACTGCAGCTTGTCGGCATTGTCACGGTCATCATGTTGGTCGGTACTGCCGCCGCTGCGTGGGCCAGTGCGCCGCGCACAGCCGGGCGCGTGCGGTCCCGCAGTCATGGGGCCACAACGGCCCTCACCGCGGGGGGCGCCGCCATCGTGGCACTCCTTCTGGGCGTCGGGGGCGCCGTCGAGGCCGTGGAACTGCTCGCGCTGCCCCTCGCACTCGGCCTGCTCGTCATCGGCACGCTCGAACTGGAGCTGCGGAACGCGGCCCGCAGCCTGGGGTGGCTGACACCGGGGCTTACCGCCTTGCTCGTTCCGAGCTTCGTTGCTGTGTCCATCGACCCCGAGCTCTGGCGAGTTGTGGCGGTCGGCCTCGGTGCGACCGCGGTGTTCATCGGCGGGGTCGCACGCCGCCTGCAAGCACCCTTTGTCGTGGGCGGCGCCATCGTGATGATCCACCTCCTCGTGCAGACGTGGCCGCTTCTGGAGCAGGTCGGTCGGGCGGTCGAATGGTGGTTGTGGCTCGGCATCGCCGGCGTCATCGTGGTCGCGGTGGCCGCCCGCTATGAGCAGCGCGTGCAGAATCTCACCACAGCCGTCCGGCACATCGCCCAGCTTCGCTGACCGGTCGCCCGACACAGTCTGAGTGAGGACTGCAAGATGTATGCACGTCCCAGGTCAGGCGAATACCGTAGACGGAGTTCCGCCCACCGGCGAAACGCATCACCGACAGGAAAGAGGACGCCATGACCGACGTCGCCGCCGCCCCCGAACAGACCACCGATGCCGACATGATCTCGGGCGTCTCGCAATACCTCGCTCCCGTGGTGATCAACTTGACGGCCCTCGCCCTCGAGGGCAAGCAGGCGCACTGGCACGTGCGCGGCAGCAACTTCCAGGCCGTGCACGAACTGCTCGACACGCTCGTCGATCACGCCCGCGAATACAGCGACCAGGCCGCCGAACGCATCGCGGCCCTCGGGCTCCCGCTCGACGCGCGCGCCGCGACGGTGGCCAAAGAAACCACCGTGCCGCCCGTGCGCGCCGGGTTCCAGCAGACCGACCTACTGATCGCCGACATCATCGCCGGCATCGACGCGTCGCTCGTCACCCTGCGCGCCGCCATCAAGGGGCTCGAAGAACTCGACGAGGTGAGCCAAGACATCGCCATCGCGATCACCAACGGACTCGAGCAGGACCGCTGGTTCCTGTTCTCGCACATCGCCGAATAGGCGACGCGCGACAGCGCCATCGACGCCGCTGCGGCCTTAGGCCGTGGCGGCGTCGCGCTGCGCGGCGACGGCGGGCCCGAAGGTGGGGCGGCCCGCCATCAGAGTGTGCGCGACCGGCATCGATCGCAGCTCGCGAGCATCCATCTGGAGCGGGTCCGCATCGATGAGAACGAGGTCGGCGTGCTCGCCCGCGGCGACACGTGAACGCGTCGAGGCGGCGAGTGCTTCCGCCACCGTAATCGCCTGCTCACCATGGAATGGCGCGCGCTCGTCACGGGTTCGCGCGGTCGCGGCCGAGATCGCGATCCAGGGGTCAAGAGGTGCGACCGGCGCGTCCGAGCCGAGCACCACGTGAGCACCCGAGTCGATCAGGTCGCGCAAGGGGAACGCGCGGTGCGTGCGGCCCGGCCAGTAGCGTTCGGCGACATCGCGGTCATCCATCGCGTGCTCGGGTTGCACGCTCGCCGTGACGCCGAGTGCGGCGAAGCGGGGCAGATCGCTGCGCCGAACCAGCTGAGCGTGCTCGATGCGGCCGCCGTGGCCGAGGCGCGCGAACGCGTCCAGTGCGAGACGATTGGCGGCGTCGCCGATCGCGTGAATCGCGAGGCGGAACCCCGCCGCGTGCCCCCGCGCCATGAGCGGCTGCAGATCGCACGGCGGAACCGTCAGCAGGCCGTAGGCGTGCTCCGTCGCATCCGGGTACGGGTCGCAGCAGTAGGCGGTCCGGGTGTTGAGCGAGCCATCGGTGATGACCTTGAGCGGGCCGACCGACACCTCGCCGGCAACCGGCAGGCCGCTACGCAGACGCTGAGCGATCGCGCGGTCGAGGTGCTGGGGGTAGACGCCAAACTCGACGCGCAGGGCGTCGAATCCGCCGCCGACCCGGCGCATCCAGTCGTCGAGATTCCACCGCATCTCCAGGTCGACGATGCCCACCACGCCGCGAGCGGCCGCGTCGGCAGCCGCCTCCCGCACCCACTCGTCGATGACCGTGTCACTGGCGGAATCGAGGGTGCGAGTGACGGCGAACGCCGCCTCCTCACGCAGCAGCCCGTCGCCGCTCTCGACGCCGAAGCGCACCATGGCGGCCGAGTTCAGCCACACGGAGTGCACGTCAGCGCTGATGAGCACGAGCGCACGGTCGGCGACGACCGCGTCGAGCACGGAGGCCGTCGGGGTGTCGGGCCAGAGCCCGTCGCGGAAACCGACGCCGACGATGACGTCGTCGGCGTCCGTGCGGCTGGCGAGAGCGCTGCGCACGATGGCGGCGGCCTCGGCAGCCGACTCGGCCTCGCCGACATCGATGCGGCGCCGCGACTGCGCCCACTGGGTCATGTGCACGTGCTCGTCCCACAGTCCCGGCAGCACGAAGCGGCCGTCCGCGTCGATCACGTCGGGCCCGGTACTGATGTCGAGCGCACCGGCTGGCGCGACGGCCGAGATGATGCCGTCGCGCAGCACGAGGTCGACCGGGTCGTGACCGCCGAGAGGGCGGGCGTTACGAACGGCGCGGATCATGCACCCTCCTCATTTCGCGGGCGAGCCCGTCGTGCGCGTACGGTCCGTCACCCTCGAGCTCGTCGATGATGCGGTCGACGACCTCGGCCGGTTTGTTCTGGCTGAGCTTCCGTCGAGCGTCGATGCGGGTGACCCGCAGTCTGAGCCCGACCGTTCCCCGGGCGACCCTCCGAGAATACTCCTCGTCGAGCGCGAGGCTTCGTGCGCTCTCCCCCACGAGCCGCTCGAAGTGGTCGGTGAGGTGGGCGAGCACACGGAAGTTCTCGGCATCGTCGAGAATTTCGGGCACGCCGTACAGGTGAGTGGTCACGTGATTCCAGGTCGGGATGTTGTCGCCCGGCGCGTACCAGCTGGGTGAGACGTAGCCATGCGGACCCTGCACGATCACGAGCACTTCGCTTTCCCCGAGCCGGTGCAGCTGCTCGTCGGGGCGGCCCACGTGACTGAGGAGCACGATCTCATCCCCCGTACTCGCCTCCTCGTCGAGAAGGAACGGGTAGTGCGAGGCGACGATGCCGTGATCGGGCACGTGCGACACGATCGTCGCCCACGGGTTCTCGCGCACGAGCCGTCGCACCTCGTCGCGGTCCTCAAGCAGGTAGTGCGGTGTGTGACGCATGGCGGCCCCTATCGCTGGCAGGTCGGGCAGTAGTAGAGCTTGCGGGCGGCGGCCATTTCCAGAACGATGTGCGTTCCGCAGACGCGGCACGGCAAGCCTTCTCGCTTGTAGACCCAGTGCCGGTCGGCCCGGCTGCGCAGCGCTCGCGCGCGCGCCTCCTCGTCGAGGTCGTCCATCGTGAGCATCTGACCCGTGTCGACCCCCACTCCGAGCAGGTAGCGCCAGTCGCGCCAGAGGTCGCGCACGGTCTCGTCGCTCAACTGCGAACCCGGGATGTGCGGATCAAGGCGCGCTCGGAACAAGATCTCCGCGCGGTACACGTTGCCGATGCCGCTCACCACCGACTGGTCCATGAGCAGCAGCCCGATCGGGGTGCGACGCTTCCGGACGCGCTCGACCATGCGCTCTTCGCCCTCATCAGGGTCGTCGACCAGGGGGTCGGGCCCGAGCTGGTTGATCACCTGCTGCACCTGGGCTGCGTCGATGACCTCGCACGCGGTCGGACCGCGCAGGTCGGCGACGGCCGTCTCCGTGAGCAGCCGCGCCCGCACCTGCCCGACGGGTTCCGGCGGGAAACCCTCGAGCGTTTCCGTTTCGGTCTCTTGCTCAGCCATGCGCAGACGGGTACGACGGGGGGCGCCGATCGACGCGAGCGAGTCTTCGTGCTCGCCGACGACGGTGTCGTCGGCGGCCCCGCGCATCCCGGTCTGCCCCATGCGACCGCGCGACGCGCGCGTGGTGGCGTCACGGCTCACCGCGCCGCCGAAATCCCACGCGCCGTAGATGCCGAGGTGGACGCGGAGGTACAGCGCCTCGTCGAACTCGAGGAACAGCTGCTTGCCGACGGCGCGCGACTGCGTCATGGTGCGCCCGTCGATCAATGCCGCACCCTCGGCGAAGCGCCCCTGCGGCGACGACGCGGCAACCGTCTCACCGACGAAGTGACGCTCGAACTGCCGCGCGATGCGATGGACAGAGTGACCCTCGGGCACGTCGGCTAGTGCAATTCGTGGCCGGTGATCTGACCGGTCGTCTCGTATTCGCCAAGCTGGCCGATGCGACGCACGTGCCGCTCTTCGCCGGGGAACGGGGTCTGGATGAAGATGTCGATGAAGCGCAGCGCCTCGTCGACCGCGTGCTGGCGGGCGCCGATCGCGATGACGTTGGCGTCGTTGTGCTCGCGCGACAGCACGGCGGTGGCCTCATTCCAGACGAGGGCGGCGCGGATTCCCTCGACCTTGTTGGCCGCCATCTGCTCGCCGTTGCCCGAACCGCCGAAGACGATGCCAAGCGACTCGACGCCGGCCTCGCGATCGCGCGCGACGGCGCGGGCGGCGTTGATGCAGAAGGCGGGATAGTCGTCGGCCGGGTCGTAGTCGACCGGGCCGTGGTCGATGACCTCGTGGCCCTGACTCGCCACGTGCTGCTGCACCGTGCGGCTGAATTCGAGTCCGGCATGGTCGGTGGCAACGTGGATGCGCATACCCACAATTCTAGGCGCGGGCCGAAAGACCCTGGCGCGGCGTGCGCCGTCTGCGACAGGGTGGATCTGGCGGCGCAGACCGCGCCCACCCACCCCCTGTCGAAGGAGACACGATCCCCATGACACGCACAATTGTCGTCACAGGAGCAGCAAGCGGAATCGGGAAGGCAACGGCCGACCTGCTCACCGCACGCGGAGACACGGTGATCGGGGTGGACCTCGACGGCACCGACATCAGTGCCGACCTCACCACTCACGAGGGGCGCGACCACATGGTCGCTCGCGTCCGTGAGCTGTCGGGGGGAACGATCGACGGCGTCGTGGCAAACGCGGGACTTGCCCGCGAGCTGCCGGCGACGGTCGGCGTGAACTACTTCGGCGCGTTGGCAACGCTGGAGGGACTACGCCCTCTACTCGCCAGTTCTGACTCGCCGCGGGCCGTCGCCACGGCCTCAATGGCCTCGCTGTTCCCCATTGACGACGAGCTGCTCGACGCGATGCTCGCCCACGACGAGCCGGCCGCGTTGCACCGCGCGCAGGAGCTCATCGACGCGGGCACGGCCTCGACCATCTACGGCACGACAAAGCGGGCGCTTGCGCTGTGGATTCGCCGAAATGCGGCCAGCGCCGAGTGGGCCGGAGCGGGCATCCCCCTCAACGCCGTCGCGCCGGGCGTCATGCGTACCCCGATGACCGAGAACATGATCGCGACCCCCGAGGCCGAGAAGCAGCTGCTCGAGATGGTGCCGATGCCCCTGAACGGCGTCGGCACGCCCGAGACGGTCGCGCACCTGATCGGCTACCTGACGAGCGTCGAGAACACGCACCTGTGCGGTCAGGTCGTCTTCATCGACGGCGGCAGCGACGTCGTCATTCGCGGCGACTCGACCTGGTAGGCCGGATGCGCGCGGTCGGCTGATCGAGGATCAGGCGATGTAAATCTTGCGGAGCGTCTCGTGGACCTCCCACTCGGTCTCTTCACCGTCCTCGAGTCGGCCGACACTGCCGGCAACGAGCTCGGTCTCACTGCCGTCGTCGCGGCGCAAGATCGCCCGCCCCTTCAGCACGATGAAGACCTCGTCGACCTCGACGTCGGTGACGGTGCCTGGGGTGATCTCCCAGACGCCGATCTCCCAATCGTCGACCTCGGTCAGCGCCGCCACGCCGGTGGTGGGCGAGCCGTCGATCACCTGGTCGGCGTCGACGGGCTCGTGCTCGAGCGGCAGCTCGAGGGCCTGCAGCACCGTGGCTGCGTCGAGGGGCAATTCGCTCACGAGTCGAAGCCTAGGCCGACAGCATCCAAGGTGCGAAGGAAAAGATTGCGACGACCCTCGTTGTGGTCGGCGCGGTCGAGTGCCCAGCGCACCGACTGCACGGCGGGGAACGTCGCCGGCTCGGGTGGGAAGGGCAGTGGCAAGTCGCGCACGGCCTTCAGCGACGTGCGCGCCGTCGTGAGTCCCGCGAGCTGGTCGAGCATGACGTCGGCAGCGAAACGGGTGGCCGCGACGCCGAGGCCCGTGAAGCCCGCCGAGTAGGCAACGCGACCGCGATGCGCCGTGGCGTGGAATGCAAAAAAGCGGCTGGAGGTGTCGATCACGCCCGCCCAGCGGTGGGTGAAGCGCACGCCCTCCAGCTGCGGGAAGGTCGTGAAGAAGTGGCTCGCGAGACGCTCGTAACTCTCGGGCCGCTCGTCGTACTCGGGGCGAATGCGGCCACCGAAGTGGTAGATCGCGTCGTAGCCGCCCCAGAGGATGCGGTTGTCGGCCGACAGCCGGTAGTAGTGGAACTGGTTGGCCGAATCGGCGACCCCCTGACGACCGGACCAGCCGATCGAGGCGAGCTGAGCATCCGTGAGCGGTTCGGTCATGAGCACGTAGTCGTAGACCGGCACCGTGTGTAGGCGGTAGCGCTTCAGCAGCGACGGGAAGGCGTTGGTCGCGAGCGCGACGCGGCTCGCGCGGACGACTCCCCCCTCGCGCAGGCGCAGCTCGACCGCGTCGGGCTCGGCGCGCAGTTCGAGCACGGGCGACGACTCGAAGACCTCGACGCCCGCCTCGAGGCACGCGGTCAGCAGTTCGCGCGCGAGCTTGCCCGGGTGGGCGAGCGCCGTGTCGCGGGTCGACCAGAGGCCGCCCTCGTAGGTCGGCGACGCGATGTGCGCCCGCATCGCCTCGGCGTCGTAGAAGTGCTCGGTCTCGCCGTCGTGCGCCTCGGCGAGCTCAGCCACCTGGTACGGCTCGGTGGCGACGGCGAACGAGCCGACACGCTCGAAGTCGCACTGCCAGTTGCGCGCCTCGACCGTCTGCTGAATCTCGTCGAGGTTCTGCATGCCGAGGCGGTCGAGCGTCTCGAGTTCGTCGGGGTAGCGGGCCTCACCGTTCTTCTCGCCGTGGGTGAGGCTCGCCTCGACGAAGCCGCCATTGCGCCCCGACGCCGCCCAGCCGATCGTCTTCCCCTCGACGAGCACCACTCGACGCTCGGGGTCGCGTTCCTTGGCGCGCAGAGCCGTCCACAGGCCCGTGTAGCCGCCACCGACGACGGCGAGGTCGGCGTGGATCCGCCGAGTGAGTCGTGGCTGCGGCTCACGAGTCGGCAGGTCGTCGAGCCAAAAGACGCTGAGACGCGAGTCGGCGAGCGCCTCGCGCACGAGCGCAGGGTCTGCGGGGCGACGTTCGAATACCGTGGAGGCCATAACCTCCAGAGTGCCAGAGGTTATCCACTTGGACAATAGATGAGGCGGGCAATGGAGCATCCTCTCGGTATCGACACGAGCATCCTGGAGACGGCGCGGCGGCCCGAGACCTCCGATGCCGACTGGGCCGCCTTCCGAGCGCGCGCCGAGCGTGAGGTGCCGCGTCTCGCCTCACTCTTCGCCCGCGTCTACGGCGATGACGCCTCCGTCGCGCGACACCTCGAGGCGCTGCTCGGCGAGCTCGCCGCGAGCTGGCAGCGGCGCCCCGCCGATCTGAAGGAACTCGATGCGGCCCGCGAGGCGGAACCCTCCTGGTTCCAGTCAAATCGGATGCTCGGCGGCGTTGCGTACGTCGACCGGTACGCGGGCGACCTCGAGGGCGTGCGCGCGCGCATCCCGTATTTCCGCGAACTCGGGCTGACGTATCTGCACCTCATGCCCCTGTTCTTGGCGCCCGAGCCGAACAGCGACGGCGGCTACGCCGTGTCGAGCTACCGGGAGGTGAATCCCGCGCTCGGCGACATGGAGCAGCTGACGCAGCTCGCCGCCGAGCTGCGGGCAAACGGCATCGCCCTCGTCGTCGACTTCATCTTCAATCACACCTCGAACGAGCACGAGTGGGCCCAGCGCGCGCTCGCGGGCGAGAAGGAGTTCGAGGACTACTACTGGATCTTCCCCGACCGCACCATGCCCGATCGGTACGAGGAGACGGTGCGCGAGATCTTCCCCGACGACCACCCCGGCTCGTTCGTGCCCGTGCCCGACGGATCGAGGCGCTGGGTGTGGGCCACCTTCCACAGCTTCCAGTGGGACCTCAACTACGCGAACCCCGCGGTGTTCCGCGCGATGGCCGGCGAGATGCTCTTCCTCGCCAACCAGGGCATCGACGTGCTGCGCATGGACGCGGTCGCCTTCATCTGGAAAAAGCTCGGCACGAGCTGCGAGTCGCTGCCCGAAGCGCACCTGCTGCTGCAGGCCTTCAACGCCGTGTGCCGCATCGCCGCTCCCGCGCTGATCTTCAAGAGCGAGGCGATCGTGCACCCCGACCAGGTGGTCGAGTACATCTCGCCGGGCGAGTGCCAGATCTCGTACAACCCCCTGCAAATGGCGCTCATCTGGAACTCGCTGGCGACGCGGGATGCACGCCTCCTGCAACAGGCGCTCGACCGGCGCCACAATCTGCCCGACGGCACCGCGTGGGTGAACTACGTGCGCAGTCACGACGACATCGGCTGGACCTTCGCCGACGAGGACGCCGCCGAGCTCGGAATCAACGGCTTCGAGCACCGGCGCTTCTTGAACAACTTCTACGTCGGGCGATTCCCCGGCAGCTTCGCCCGCGGCATCCCGTTCCAAGACAACCCGAAGACGGGCGACTGCCGCATCAGCGGGGCGACCGCGTCGCTGACGGGGCTCGAGGCGGGTGACCGCGGCGCGATCGACCGCATCGTGCTCGCCCACTCAATCGCGCTGTCGACCGGCGGCCTGCCGCTGATCTACCTGGGCGACGAGGTCGGCCAGACGAACGACTACTCGTACCGCGACGACCCCGGCAAGGCAGACGACAGCCGGTGGTCGGGGCGGCCCTTCTACCCGGAGGCGCGCTACGCCGAGCGCCACGACCCCGCGACCGACGCCGGTCGGCTCTACACGATGCTGACGGCCCTTATCGAGCTACGCCGCCGCACCCCCGAGTTCGCGGGGGGCACGCTCATCGGCTTCGACGCGAAGAACCCGCACGTGCTCGGGTATCAGCGACCGGGCGTGTACGAGGGAATGGCCACGCGCATCCTGTGCTTCGCGAACATGGCCGACCAGCCGCAGACGGTCACGGCGCTGACCCTGTCTGGTCAGCCGCCGACCGGCGTCGACCTGATCACCGGCGAGCGGCGGTCGCTGCGCACGGACCTCACGATTCCCGAACACGGCATCGTCTGGATGCGCGTGGTCGACGACCCGGCGCTTGCCTCGGTGAACGACGGGGCGGCGCTCGGGCCCGCGCACTAGGCTGGGCGGCTGTGCGGCCACGAGCCGCGCCACTCACGTCCGTCGCCGAAGGAGGCCGCAACCGTGCCCGCAGACAATCTCACCCGCGTGGAGGCGAGCGAGCGCTCGTCGCTCGTATCGACCCAGAGCTATCGCGTCGAGCTCGACCTGACGACCGGGCCGGAGGTGTTTCGCTCGACGTCGACGGTGACGTTCACTGCGACGCCCGGCGCCTCGACGTTCATCGACGCCATCGCGCGCGAGGTGCACGCGGTCACCCTGAACGGGGTGGAGCTCGACCCGGCCGAGGTGGCCGACGGTATCCGCATCCAGCTGCCGAACCTGGCCGCCGAGAACGAGCTGACGGTCGTCGCCGACCACGAGTACACGAACACCGGTGAGGGCCTGCACCGCTTCGTCGACCCCGTCGACGGCGAGGTCTACCTCTACTCGCAGTTCGAGGTTCCCGACAGCCGCCGCGTGTTCGCCGTGTTCGAGCAGCCCGACCTGAAGGCCACGTTCACCTTCACCGTGCGCGCACCGAAGCACTGGAAGGTCGTCTCGAACGGCGTCACCCCCGAACCCACGGTCGAGGGCGACAGCGCGGTCTTCGCCTTCCCCAAGACGCAGCGCATCTCGAGCTACGTCACCGCCATCGTCGCCGGCCCCTACCAGAGCGTGCACTCGGAGCTCACCTCCAGCGACGGCCGCACCATTCCGCTCGGCATCTACGCTCGCGCGTCGCTGTTCGAGTACCTCGACGCCGACTACATCTTCGACATCACCCGCAAGGGATTCGCCTACTTCGAGTCGAAGTTCGACGTGCCCTACCCCTTCGAGAAGTACGACCAGCTGTTCGTTCCCGAGTTCAACGCCGGCGCGATGGAGAACGCGGGCTGCGTGACCTTCACCGAGGTCTACGTCTTCCGCTCGAAGGTGACTGACGCCGTGAAGGAGCGCCGCGTCGTCACGATCCTGCACGAGCTCGCCCACATGTGGTTCGGCGACCTCGTCACCATGAAGTGGTGGAACGACCTGTGGCTGAACGAGTCGTTCGCCGAGTGGGCCTCCACCATCGCGACCGCCGAGGCCACCGAGTGGACGGAAGCCTGGACGACCTTCCAGGCGATGGAGAAGAGCTGGGCGTACAAGCAAGACCAGCTGCCCTCGACCCACCCGATCGTCGCCGACATCCGCGACCTGGAAGACGTGCAGGTCAACTTCGACGGCATCACCTACGCCAAGGGCGGCAGCGTGCTGAAGCAACTCGTCGCGTGGGTCGGCGAGGAGGACTTCTTCGCGGGCGTCTCGAACTACTTCACGAAGCACGCCTGGGGCAACACCGAGCTCGTCGACCTGCTGCGCGAGCTGGAGGCCACGAGCGGCCGCGAGCTCACCGACTGGAGCGCCAAGTGGCTCGAGACGGCGGGCGTCAACACGCTGCGCCCCGAGCTGACGGTTGACGACAGCGGCGTCATCACGGCGTTCGCGGTGCTGCAGAGCGCACACCCCGACTACCCGACGATTCGCCCGCACCGCATGGCCATCGGCTTCTACGAACTCGACGGTGGGTCGCTCGTGCGCACCCACCGCCACGAGCTCGACGTCGACGGCGAGCGCACCGAGGTCGCCGAACTGGTCGGTAAGACCCGCCCCGCGCTCATCCTGCTGAACGACGACGACCTCGCCTACGCGAAGATTCGCCTCGACGACGCCTCGCTAGAGACGGCAATCGCGCACCTCAAGGACATCGAGAACCCGCTCGCCCGCGCCATCGTGTGGGGTGCGGCGTGGGATGCGACGCGCGACGGCGAGACCGCCGCCCGCGACTACGTGCGCCTCGTGCTCAACAACATCGCGAGCGAGACCGAGTCGACGACGATCCGCACCACGCTCTTGCAGCTCGCGCAGGTCGCCCGCACCTACGTCGAACCCTCGACGCGCGAGGAAACGGTCGTCGCCGTCGCCGACGGCCTGTGGCAGCTGGCCGCCGAGGCCGAGCCGGGCAGCGACGCACAGTTCCAGTTCGTGCAGTACTTCGCGAACATGGCCGCGACGCCCGCCCACGTCGCAACCCTCAGCGGGCTGCGCGACGGCACCATCACGCTGCCCGAGCTCACCGTTGACACCGACCTTGACTGGCTGCTCATCGAGGGCCTGGCGCTCAACGGCGCGATCGGCCACAGCGAGATCGACGCGGCGCTCTCGACGGACAACACGTCGAACGGTCAGCAGGCCGCCGCCCGAGCCCGGGCTGCCTTGCCCGGCAGCGACGCGAAGCGCGCCGTGTTCGACCAGCTGGTCGGCGACGACACCGTGCCGAACGCGATTGTGCGCATGACGACGATGGGCTGGCAGCACGCCAACGGCCCGACCGGCTTTGCCGAGCTCGTCGGCGCGTACTTCGACGCGATCGTGCCGATCTGGGAGTCGCGCACGTACAAGATCGCCGAGTACCTGATTCTCGGCCTCTACCCCGCCGCGCTCGCGAACGAGAACCTCATCGTGAAGACGCGCGCGTGGCTCGAGGCGAACGCCGACCAGCCCGCGGCCCTGCGCCGCATGGTGAGCGAGAACCTCGCGGGCGTCGAGCGGGCGGTCGCCGCGCAGCGTCGCGACGCGCGCGCGTAACCGGCGCCGAGCATCCGGTCACGATCTCAGCCCCGCGCATCCTTTTTTCGGATGCGCGGGGCTGAGTCGCGTCTGGGCTAATCGTCGCCGCCTGATTCGTCCGCATAGACCCCGTCGCTAGGCTTGCCGCAATGGACGGTTTCAGTTGGGCAGGGCTCTGGGAGGGCATCGTCACGTTCGTGCAGACGAACGAGGCCGTGTTCCGCATCGCGGGCGTGATCGTCGGCGCGGTGATCCTGCGCTGGGTGCTGCTGATCTCGATTCGCCGCGTCGTTGATCGGGTCGTCTCGGGCGTCAAGAAGGCCCAGGCGGTCGAGCACACGGTCGAGCTCAGCGCGTCGCCACTGCACGCCGTTCGTGTGGTGCAGCGCACGCGCACGATCGGGAGCGTGCTGCGCAACCTCGTGACGTGGTCGATCGTCGCCGTGGCGATCGTGCTGATCTTGAGCGAGCTGAATTTCTCGGTCACGGCGCTCATCGCGTCGGCCGGCGTGCTCGGCGCCGCGCTCGGCTTCGGCGCGCAGAGCCTCGTCAAAGACATGCTGAACGGCCTGTTCATGGTCTTCGAAGACCAGCTGGGCGTCGGCGACATCGTGTCGCTGCAGTCGACGCAGGGCCCGGTTGACGGCGTCGTCGAGTCGGTCGGCGTGCGCGTGACGCAGGTGCGTGACGTCGGCGGCACCCTGTGGTTCGTTCGCAACGGCGAAATCGTGACCGTGGGCAACAAGTCGCAGGGCTGGGCACGGGTCATCATCGACCTCCCCGCGCCGTACACGAGTGACGTCGAGGCGGTCGAGCGCACCATGCTCGAGACCGCGCAGCGCCTCGCCGACGACCCCAAGTGGCGTCGCAAGGTGCTCGAGAAGCCCGAGGTCTGGGGCATCGAGTCGATCTCGGCCGAGGCGCTCGTCATTCGCCTCGTCATGAAGGTGCGCGGCCCCGAACAGTTCGAGATCGCCCGCGAGCTGCGCCTGCGCTTGAAGCTCGCTCTCGACGACCTCGGCGTGGCGCTGCCCGCGCTCAACCGCGTTGTCATGGACGGACTCGACCGCGCGAGCAAGGCCACCGAGCAGAAGCCGACCACCCGCGGCGGTGCGCCGAAGACGAAGCAGTTACCCGTCGCATCCAATAAGGACGCGTAAATGGCCGACATCACCCTGGGCCCCACCGGCGGCCCCAGCGACAGCTTCTTTTCGCAGGTCGGCGGGCACGCCACCTTTGAGCGCCTCGTGCGTCGCTTCTACGAGGGCATTGAGCACGACGAGGTGCTGCGCCCCATGTACCCCGACGACGACATGGACGGCGCGGTGTGGCGACTGACGGCCTTCCTCGAGCAGTACTGGGGTGGCCCGAGCACGTACAGCGAGCAGCGCGGCCACCCGCGCCTGCGTATGCGGCACATGCCCTTCACGGTCAACCCGGATGCGCGCGACCGCTGGCTCACGCACATGCGCGCGGCGCTCGACGAACTCGCGCTGCAGCCGATGCACGAGGAGGCCCTGTGGGACTACCTGCAACGCGCCGCCTACGCCATGGTCAATACCTTCGAGGAGTGAGTCGATGACCGACGCACCTCAGCCGGCCCCGGCCGGCACTCCGGCCACGACGCTGTGGATCTGGCTGCTCGCCCTCGCGCCGCTCATCAGCATCTGGTCGGCAGTCACGCTCGACGTTGACGCCGTCATCGAGTTGGTGAACGTGGCGATCGAAGCCACTCCCGATGGCGCCGTCACGACGAACCCGACGACCGCGCCGCCCGCCACGGGCAACGGGACGGGGCTCGTGCTGTGGCTCGCCGGAATCGGCGTTGCCGTGCTCGACTGGCGGGCGCTGCGCGACCGTCAGATCGACCGGCCGTTCCCGTGGTTCTGGGCGATCGCGTCGGGTTTCGTCTACGTGATCGGCCGCTCGATCGTCGTGCGCCGCCGCAGCGGAACAGGCCTCGCCCCGATGTGGGCAACGATCGCCCTGCAGGCACTGCTCATCGCCATCGTGTTCTCGATCGCCGTGCGCGTGGTGAACGCGACACTGCCGACCGCAGCGTTCTAGCTGAGCAGCGTTGCGAGCTGCGCGCGCAGATCGCGGGGGCGACGGCCGAGCAGGCGTTCGAGGTCGCCACTCACGGCGGAGAGTTCGCCCGCTCGCGTGTTGGCATCGAGCCCGACGATGAAGCCAGCCGTCGCCTCGTCGAGGCCCGCCTCAACGAGGTGCGCGCGCTGCTCCTCGAGGTCGAGCGCGTCGTACACGACCTCGCGGCCGAGCAGCTCGGTGAGCGCGGCGGCGAACTCGAGGTGGCTCCAGGCCTCGGGGCCGGTGAGCTCGTAAGTGTGGCCGGCGTGGTCGTCGTCGAGCAGGGCGACGGCGGCCGCCTCCGCGTACTCGTCGCGGGTGGCGCTCGCGATGCGCCCCTCCCCCGCGGCTGATGCGACGACGCCCGTCTCGACGGCGCGTTCGACGTCGGCCGCGTAGTTTTCGATGTACCAGTTGTTGCGGAGGACGGTCGCGGCAAGCGGACTCGCCGCGAGCATCCGCTCGGTTTCGGCGTGCTCGGGTGCGAGCAGGTGCTGCGATTCGATCGCGTTCACGATCGAGGTGTAGACGAGGCGCTCGGCGCCGGCGCGCTCGGCGGCGGTGATGACGGCGCGATGCTGGGCAACGCGCTGGCCGATCTCGCTGCCCGAGACGAGCAGCACCACGCGGCTGCCCGCGAGCGCCGCATCGGTCGTCGCCTCGTCGGAGTAGTCGACGGCGCGCACATCAACGCCGCGCGCCCGCAGGGCGTCGAGCGTGTCGACGGCGCGGCCGGCGGCGACGATGTCGCTCGGCGCGACACCGCGGGCGAGCAGGTGATCAATGACGGCGCGGCCGAGGTGGCCGGTGGCTCCGAGGACGACGATCGACACGAGAGGCTCCTTCTGGCGGCGGGCGGATGCTCGTGCCAACCCGTTCGCGCGGGCCCGCATTCCGCAGGCGGTGCCGTCGGGGGAGTCGGTGCGATCGACGCGCTCGGCGGTTCTGAGCGGTCAGAGCGTTAGACGCGCTCGGTGCCCGCGGCGCCCTCACCGCGCGCGAGGACCGCGCGGGCGTGGCGCAGCACCGGCTCGTCGACCATCTGCCCATCGAGGCGGAAGACGCCACGCTCGTGCTCTGCCGCGGCGAGCACGCGCTCGGCCCAGACGCGCTGGTCGGGGGTTGGCGCGTACGCTCGGCGGATCACGGCGACCTGACTGGGGTGGATGCACGCGGTCGCGACGAATCCGAGGGCTGCGGCATCCGCCGCCGCCTCCGCGAGGCCCGCCTCGTCGGTGATGTCGAGGTGCACGGCGTCGACGCTCGCCTTTCCGCGGGCGGCCGCGGCGAGGTGGACGGTGGCGCGTGCGTGCTGGACGACCGCGCGGTACTGGCCCCGAGCATCCCGACTGGCGGTGCCGCCCATCGATGCGACGAGGTCTTCCGCTCCCCACATGAGGGCGACGACACCGTCGACGGCGGCGATTTCGCCCGCAGCGACGACGCCCGCCGCCGTCTCACACAGGGCGATCACGGCATAGCCGCGGGCAGCGAGTGCGGCGAGTGCCGCCGGGTCCTCGGCCTTTGCGACCATCACGGTGCGGTAGTCGGTGCCGGCGAGCGCCGCGAGGTCGGCGTCGGCGTCGGCCGTGCCGAGCGGATTGATGCGCACGATCGTCGTGGCCGGGTCGAGGCGGGAGGCGGCGAGCGCCTCGCGCGCCGAATCCTTTGCATCGGGAGCGACCGCATCCTCACAATCGAGAATCACGGCGTCGGCGCGCTCGGCCGCCTTCGCATAGCGCTCGGGCCGGTCAGCCGGGCAGAAGAGCAGCGCGGGCCCCATCGCAAAGGCGCTCACCGTGCGTCACCCTCCTGCCAGATGAGCACGGCGCGGCGGGCGACGCCGACGATGTCGCCGTGCTGGTTGCGGCCGGTGTGTTCGAGGGTGACGATGCCCTGGCCGGGCCGCGACTCTGACAGGCGCTTCTCGACGACGAGCGTCTCGCTGTAGAGGGTGTCGCCGTGGTGCAGCGGGTGCGGGAACCGCACGTCGGTGAGGCCGAGGTTGGCGACGATCGTGCCCTGCGTGAGCTGCTGCACCGAGGCGCCGACCATCACGGCGAGGGTCATCATCGAGTTCACGAGCCGCTCGCCGAAAGGCTGCGTCGCCGACCACGCCGCGTCGAGGTGCAGCGCCTGCGGGTTCATGGTGAGGGTCGAAAACAGCACGTTGTCAGCCTCGGTCATGGTGCGGCCCGGGGCGTGCGCGTAGACCGTGCCGACCTCGAACTCGTCGAACCACAGGCCCCGCTGCTCGACGCGGCGGCCGGTCATGCCGACAGCCCCAGCGTTCGTGCAATGACCATGAGCTGCACCTCCGTCGTGCCCTCGCCGACCTCGAGCACCTTCGAGTCACGGTAGTGCCGGGCGACGGGGTTTTCATTCATGAACCCGTAGCCGCCGAAGATGTGGCTGGCGTCGCGGGCGTTCGCCATGGCGGCCTCGCTCGAGATGAGCTTCGCCATCGACGCCTCGGCCTTGAAGGGCTTGCCCACCACGATGCGGTGCGCGGCCTCGTAGGTGGCGAGGCGCGCGGCGTGCACCCGCGACTGCATGCGGGCAATCATGAAGGCGACGTGCTGGTTGTCGCCAATGGAGCGATTGAAGACGACGCGCTCCTTCGCGTAGCGCAGCGCCTCCTCCAGGCAGCCCTGGGCGGCACCCGTGCAGAGCGCGGCGAAGGCGACGCGGCCCTCGTCGAGGTACTCGAGGAAGTTCGCGTAGCCGCGGCCGCGCTCACCCAGCAGGTTCGCCTCGGGCACGCGCACGTCGTCGAAGGTGAGCGGGTGGGTGTCGCTCGTGTGCCAACCCACCTTGTCGTAGGCGGGGTGCACCGTGAAGCCGGGCGTGCCCGACGGCACGATGATCGCCGACAGCTCGGGGTTGCCGTTCTCTTTGCGGCCCGTGACGGCGGTGACGGTGACGAGGCTCGTGATCTCGCTGCCCGAGTTGGTGATGAACTGCTTCGACCCGTTGATGACCCACTCGCCATCGACCACCTCGGCAGTGGTCTGCGTGGCGCGGGCATCGGACCCGGCGCCCGCCTCGGTGAGGCCGAAGCCGGCGAGCGCGCGGCCGCGGGCGAGGTCGGGTAGCCACTGCTGCTTCTGCTCCTCGGTGCCCTGGCGGAAGATCGGCATCGCGCCGAGGCCGACGCCCGCCTCGAGGGTCACGGCGATCGACTGGTCGGCGCGGGCGAGCTGTTCGACGGCGAGGCACAGGTCGACGTAGGTCTTGCCCTGCCCGCCGTACTCTTTCGGGAAGGGCAGCCCGAAGAGCCCCATGTCACCCATCTGCCGGATGATGTCGTACGGCAGCTCGCGCTTCGTGTCGTACTCGTATGCGGCGGGCGCGACGACGGTGTCGGCGAACTCGCGCACCTCATCGCTGAGGCGCTGCTGTTCCGGGGTGAGGTCGATCATGCGGGGTCTCCTTGGTCGCCGTCGGGCCGGGGTTCTGGCTCGTCGGGGTGGATGCGGGCGACGACCTGGTCGAGTGCGACCTGGTCGCCCACGGCGACCTCGAGGGTCACCGTGCCGGCGACAGACGCGAGCATGGTGTGCTCCATCTTCATCGCCTCGATCGTGACGAGGGGCTGACCCTCGACGACCGTGTCTGCGGTGGCGGCGCCGAGGGCGACGACGGCGCCGGGCATGGCGGCGCGGATCGTCGGGTCGGCGGCGCCCGGCGCGCGGGTGAGACCCGCCCGGTGCTCGGCGAGGCGGGCGGCGCGCGTCGGGCGCGCGAGCCGGTGCGTGACGCCGTCGACGTGCATCCAGGTGTCGCCTGCGGCGCGCACGACGTGGGCGGTTACGCGTCGCGATTCGTGCGTGACGGTCACGGTGAGGGTCTCACCCGCTGCGTCGAGCATCCGGATGCTCGGGGCCAGCTGCTCACGAACGGCCGCGTCGATCGCGACCTCCTCCCCGTCGATGACGTAGCGCGGGGCGCGGTGCGGGCCGAGGCGCCAGCCGTTTGGCCGGCTCCAGGCGGAGTTCGCCGCCCGTTCGGCACGATCGTGCTCGACGAGGGCCGCAATCGTGCGGGCGAGGGCGGGCGTGGCGGGGGCCGCCAGCTCGCTGCGCTCGATGAGCCCCGTGTCGAGGGCGCCCGTCTGCACCTCGGGGACGGCGATCAGTCGGCGCAGAAAGGCGGCGTTCGTCGGCACACCGAGCACGATGGTCTCGGCGAGCGCCGCATCGAGCCGGGCGAGCGCGGTCGCCCGGTCGGGGCCGTGGGCGATGACCTTCGCGAGCATGGGGTCGTAGTCGGCGCCGACGACGAGGCCGTCGACAAGGGCGCTGTCGACGCGCACGCCGGGGCCGGTCGCCTCGCGCACGAGGGCGACGGTGCCGGTCTGCGGGGTGAAGCCGCGCTCGGGGTCTTCGGCGTACAGCCGCGCCTCGACCGCGTGGCCGCTGAGCGCGAGCGGCGGCAGCTCGAGCGGCTGGCCCGCCGCGATGCGTAGTTGCTGCTCAACGAGGTCGACGCCCGTCACGAGCTCGGTCACGGGGTGCTCGACCTGCAGGCGCGTGTTCATCTCCATGAAGAAGAACTCGTCGGGTTTCGCATCGGAGACGAGGAACTCGACGGTGCCAGCTCCGCGGTAATCGACGCTGCGCGCCACCTCGCAGGCGGCCTCGCCGATCGCCGCGCGCGTGGCCTCATTGAGCAGCGGCGACGGGGCTTCCTCGATGATCTTCTGGTGTCGCCGCTGCAGGGAGCACTCCCGCTCCCCCAGGTGCACGACGGTGCCGTGCGCATCGGCGAGCACCTGCACCTCGATGTGGCGGGGGCTCTCGACGAAGCGCTCGATGAGCAGGGTGTCGTCGCCGAACGACGAGCGAGCAACGCGGCGCGAGGCGACGAGCGCGCCGGCGAGCTCGTCCCGCTCGCGCACCACGGTCATCCCCTTGCCGCCGCCCCCGCCCGACGGCTTGATGATGAGCGGGAACCCCACCTCGCTCGCCGCGTCGATGAGCTGGGCGTCGCTCCACCCCGCCTCCCCCGCGCCGGGCGTCACGGGGACCCCGCGGGCGGCCACGTGCTCGCGGGCACGAATCTTGTCGCCCATCGCCTCGATCGCGCTCGCGGGAGGGCCGATCAGCGTGACGGCGAGCTCCTCGAGGCGGCGCGCGAAGGCCGTGTTCTCGCTCAGGAAGCCGTACCCGGGATGCACGGCGTCGGCCCCCGAGGACAGGACCGCCTGAACCACCTTCTCGATGTCGAGGTAGCTGTCGGCGGCGGGGGCCGGGCCGAGGCGAACCGCGAGGTCCGCCTCGCGCACGTGGCGGGCATCCCGATCGGCGTCGCTGTAGACGGCGACGGAACGGATGCCGAGCGCACGGAGCGTGCGGATCACACGGCACGCGATCTCGCCGCGGTTCACGACGAGAACGGTGTCGAAAAGGGGTGCCGTGTCGGCGGTGTCAGTCATGCGCGTCACATCCGGAACAGGCCGAAGCGCGGCTCGGGAAGCGGCGCGCGGCTGACGACGTCGAGGGCGAGGGCGAGCACCTGGCGGGTGTCGGCGGGGTCGATCAGCCCATCGTCCCAGAGGCGGGCGGTCGCGTAGTACGGGTCGCCCTGCCGTTCATACTGGGCGCGGATGGGCGCTTCGAAGGCTTCCTGCTCGTCGGTCGGCCAGCCGTCGCCGAGCTGGTCGCGGCGCACCGTCGAGAGCACTTTCGCCGCCTGCTGGCCGCCCATGACCGAGATGCGGGCGTTCGGCCACATCCAGAGGAAGCGCGGCGAGTAGGCCCGGCCGCACATCGAGTAGTTGCCGGCGCCGAACGACCCGCCGATGACGACGGTGAGCTTCGGCACGCGGGTCGTGGCGACGGCGGTGACCATCTTGGCCCCGTGCTTGGCGATGCCGCCCGCCTCGGCGTCGCGGCCGACCATGAAGCCCGAGATGTTCTGCAGAAAGACGAGCGGGATGCCGCGCTGATCGCACAGCTCGATGAAGTGCGCGCCCTTCATGGCCGACTCGCTGAACAGCACGCCGTTGTTGGCGACGATGCCGACCGGGTGGCCCTCGATGCGCGCGAAGGCGGTGACGAGCGTCGTACCGTACTCGGGCTTGAACTCGCTCACCGACCCGGCGTCGACGATGCGGTCGATCACCGTGTGCACGTCGTAGGGGGTCTGCACGTCGACCGGCACGACGTCGAGCAGGGTAGCCGGGTCGTGCGCCGGGGCGGGCGCGGGCGCGGGCGCGTGTACAGCGTCGGCCGGGCTGACGGCCCAGGCCGGCTCGCGCGGCGGCGGCAGGGTGGCGACGATGTCGCGCACGATCTCGAGGGCGTGAGCGTCGTCGTCGGCGAGGTGGTCGACGACGCCGGAGGTGCGCGCGTGCAGCTCGCCGCCGCCGAGCTCTTCGGCGCTCACGACCTCGCCGATGGCGGCCTTCACAAGCGGCGGCCCGCCGAGGAAGATCGTGCCCTGGTCGCGCACGATGACGGTCTCGTCGCTCATGGCGGGCACGTACGCGCCACCGGCCGTGCACGACCCCATGACGCAAGCGATCTGCGCGATGCCTTCGGCGGATGCGCGCGCCTGGTTGTAGAAGATGCGCCCGAAATGGTCGCGGTCGGGAAAAACCTCGTCCTGCAGCGGCAGGAAGGCTCCGCCCGAGTCGACGAGGGCAATCGCCGGCAGCCGGTTTTCGAGCGCGATCTCTTGCGCGCGCAGGTGCTTCTTCACCGTCAGGGGGAAGTAGGTGCCGCCCTTGACCGTCGCGTCGTTGGCGATAACCATGACGGGCCTGCCGTGCACGAGCCCGATGCCCGTAATCAGCCCGGCACCGGGAGCCTGCCCGTCGTAGAGGCCGTTGGCGGCGAGCGGCGCGATCTCGAGGAACGGGCTGTCCTCGTCGAGCAGTCGGTCGACGCGCTCGCGCGGCAGCAGCTTGCCGCGCTCGACGTGGCGCTGCCGCGACGACTCGCTGCCGCCGAGCGCCGTCTCGGCGAGCTCCGCGCGCAGCTCGGCGACCAGGCCGGCCATGGTGGCGCGCCGCGTCTGGTTGGCAGACGTCTCAGCTGTCGTCATTGACTGCCCATTTCGCTTGTGGCGGCGGGGCCGGTGATTCCGGTCGGTTAGCGGTGACTAACTGACCGAAATGTTAGTCACGACTAACTGGAATGTCTACACTGGCGCACATGAGCACCGTCGTGTCGCGCGAGCAGGCCAAGGCCGAACGCCGACGTGCCCTGCTCGCCGCCGCCGCCCGGCTATACGCCGAGCGCGGCTTCGAGCGCGTGTCACTCGACGACCTCGGCTCCGCCGTCGGCATCAGCGGCCCCGCCGTCTACCGCCACTTCGCGGGCAAGCAAGCGGTGCTCGCCGCGCTGCTGGTCGACGCGAGCGCGGGGTTGCTCGACGGGGCGCGGGCGGTGCTCGCCGACCATGACACGAATGCGAACGGCGCAATGCGTGCAGACGGCGACGCGCGCACAGACGGCGCGTCGAGCATCCCGGATGCGCGTCAGACGCTGCGTGCGCTCGTCGCCTTCCACGTCGCCTTCGCCGTCGAGAACCCCGACGTCATTCGCGTGCAGGCGGCGGACCTCGAGAGCCTCGCCGACGCCGACCGCCGCACCGTGCGCGGGCTGCAACGGCAGTACGTGGAGCTTTGGGTCGACGTGCTCGAGTCCCTGCACCCGGGCGAGCAGCGGTCGCTCTTGCGCACCCGCGCCCACGCAGCGTTCGGCCTTATGAACTCGACCCCGCACAGCGCACGCGGTGCCGCCCGCGACACCCGCGCGGTGCTCGCCACGATGGCCGAGGCGGCGCTCAGCCCGGTGGCCGTCTAGTCCCGAGCGCACCTGCACGTCACTACCGCAAGACTGACCGAACGGTGCAAACCCGCACGTTCGAACGCTTGGTGTTGCACCAAACGTGTGGTGTTCCGATCGCGCGGGACGCGAGACGCACGGCGCTCGGCGAGCCCTTAGTCGCCGTCGGCACCGTCGAGGGTGGACAGCCCCGCGCCCGACTCCGCCTCAGAGGGCTCCGGCGCGGCGATGAGCGTCACCGATTCGGCGTGAACCGCCCCGCCCGCCGGCAACTGCGCCTCGCGGAGGGCTCTGTCGATCGCCGCCGCCATTTCCGTCGCATCGTCATGCCCCGTCATGCGCTCACGCTACGCCGCAGGCTGGCACCACGCCAGCCCCCGCTCAGCCGAAATGGCGGCGGCGGGTCGCGTCCTGCACCTCGCCGACGAGCTCCTCGATGATGTCCTCGAGGAAGAGCACTCCGGCAGTGTTGCCCTCGGCGTCGACCGAACGGGCCAGGTGCGAGCCGGAACGCCGCATGAGGGCGAGGGCGTCTTCCAATTCGGCGTCGGCCGCGATCGACACGAGCCGGCGGATGCGCTTCGGCGGCACGGGGTCGTCGAACTCGTCCTCGGGCAGGTCGATGATGTCCTTCAAGTGCAGGTAGCCGGTCGGCTCACCGGCCTCGTCGACGAGCGGGTAGCGGCTGAAGCCGCGCTGGGCGACGCCGCGTTCGACGTCGAGGGCCGACGCGTCCTCGGGCAAGGTGACCAGAGCATCCATGGGGACGGCGACGTCGCCGACCGTCTTGTTCGTGAACTCGAAGGCCGCGCCGAGCGTGCCCGTCGCGTCGGTGAGCAGGCCTTCACGGGTCGACTGTTTCACGATGGTTGCCACCTCGTCGAGCGTGTAGGTGCTGGTCGCCTCGTCTTTCGGCTCGACGCCGCACAGGCGCAGGATGCCGTTGGCGATCGCGTTCAGGCTCCAGATGACGGGAGCGAAGATGCGGGCGACGGTCACGAGCGGCGGCGCGAGGATCAGCACGGCCCGCGTCGGCAGCGAGAACGAGAGGTTCTTCGGCACCATCTCGCCGAGCACGACGTGCAGGAACGACACGATCAGCAGGGCGATGATGAACGCGATCGTCGACACGACCTCCGGCGGAAGGCCGGTCAGACTGATCGGAATCTCCAGAATGTGGTGGATCGCCGGTTCTGACACGTTCAGGATCAGCAGCGAGCACACGGTGATGCCGAGTTGGCTCGTCGCGAGCATGAGGGTCGCACGCTCCATCGCCCAGAGTGCGGTCTTGGCGGCACGGGAGCCCGCCTCGGCACGCGGCTCAATTTGCGAGCGCTTGGCTGAGATCACCGCGAACTCGGCGCCCACGAAGAAGGCGTTGCCCGCGAGGAGCACGACGAGCCAGACGAGGCCCCACCAGTCTGCTGACGTGATCACAAGGCGCTTCCCGCCGACGGGGCGTCCACCGTGACGGGGGTGAAACGCACGCGGTCGATGCGGCGACCGTCGAGCCGTTCGACACGGAAGACGCCGGCGTCGAGCTGCACGGTATCGCCGACGCGGGGCAGGCGGCCGAGCTCAGCCATGAGCCAGCCGGCCACCGTCTCCCACGGGCCGTCGTCGGGCACGGTGACGCCCGCTCGGTCCGCCAACTCGTCGGGTCGCAGGATGCCCGGGAACGTCAGCCAGTCACGGGCGCGAACGACGTCCACGACCGCCCGATCGTGTTCGTCGGCGACCTCACCGACGAGCTCCTCGACGAGGTCTTCGAGCGTCGCGACGCCGGCGGTGCCGCCGTACTCGTCGACGACGATCGCCATCTGATAGCCCTGACCGCGCAGTTCGGTGAGCAGGTGTCGAGGCGCATCGTCTCGGGCACCCGCAGCGCCTCGGACATGAGGGCCGAGGCCGGCACGTCGGCACGGCGGTCGTGCGGCACGGCGACCGCCTGCTTGATGTGCACGATGCCGACAACATCGTCAAACGACTCCCCGACCACCGGAAAGCGCGAGTGCCCGGTGCGGCGCGCCGCGGCAATGACATCGGTGGCCGAGTCGCCGCGTTCGACACTCACGAGTCGCGCGCGCGGCGTCATGACGTCTTGCGCGGTGAGCTGCGAGAACGCGAGTGTGCGCGACAGGAGCGTCGCAGTGTCGGCCTCGAGCAGGCCGTGCTGTGCCGACCGCCGCACGAGCGACGACAGCTCTTCGGCGGTGCGGGCACCGCTCAGCTCTTCCTTCGGATCGATGCCCATCGCCCGCAAGATGCGGTTCGCCGTGCCGTTGAGCACCCGGATCGCGGGGCGGAAGACGGTCGTGAAGAGCCACTGGAACGGGATGACCACCTTCGCGGTCTGGCGCGGCAGCGCGAGCGCAAAATTCTTGGGCACGAGCTCGCCGACGATCATCGACAGCAGGGTCGCGATGACGATGGCGGTGATCGAGCCGACCGGGCGTACCGCGCCCTCGGGAATTCCGATCGCGAGCAGGGGGCCGGCGAGCAGCCGCGAAATGGCCGGCTCCATCGTGTAGCCGGTCAAGAGGGTTGTCAGCGTGATGCCGAGTTGCGCGCTCGAGAGGTGCGTCGACGTGATCTTGAGCGCGGCAATCGTCATGCCCAGCCGGGTTTCGCCGCGGTCGCGCCGCGCCTCCAGCTCAGAGCGATCGAGGTTGACGAGTGCGAACTCGCTCGCGACGAACAGGCCGGTGCCGATGGTCAGCACGACCCCGATGCCGAGCAGGAGCCATTCGTCGCCGAGTAGCTCTGCGCCCACGGGTGTCCCTCAGTACGTCGAGGGTGGCGGTAGACGGAGGCTCCATGGTGCTGATGAGTATAGGTGTGCGCGAGCTACCAGGAGACGGGCAACGCCTTGCCCTCTTCGTAGCCGGCCGCCGACTGCACGCCCACCACCGCACGCTCGTGGAACTCGGGCAGCGTCGCGGCACCCGCGTAGGTCATCGAGCTGCGCAGCCCCGAAGTGATCATGTCGAGCAGGTCGTCGAGGCTCGGGCGCTGCGGGTCGAGGTAGATGCGTGACGACGAGATTCCCTCGGCAAACAGCGTCTTCTTCGCGCGCTCGAACGCGTCGAGGCGTCGGAAGCGCTGCTCGACCGCCTTCGTCGACGCCATACCCCACGAACTCTTGAACCAGCGACCGCTCTCGTCGCTTTCGATCTCGCCGGGCGCCTCAAGGGTGCCGGCGAACCACGAGCCGATCATGACGGCGGATGCACCGGCGGCGAGCGCGAGGGCCACGTCGCGCGGGTAGCGCACTCCCCCGTCAGCCCAGACGCGCGCCCCCAGCTCGCGCGCGGCCGCCGCCGTTTCGAGCACGGCCGAGAACTGGGGTCGCCCGACGGCGGTCATCATGCGCGTCGTGCACATGGCGCCCGGCCCCACCCCGACCTTGAGGATGTTCGCCCCGGCCTCCACGAGGTCGCGCACCGCGTCGGCCGTCACGATGTTGCCGGCGACGATCGGCACCCCGAGGTTTCGGGCGGAGACCGCACGCAGTGCGCTCAGCATCTGCTCCTGGTGGCCGTGAGCCGTGTCGAGCACGAGAACGTCGACACCGGCCTGCACGAGGGCGGCGGCCCGCTCGGCGGGGTCACCATTCACCCCGACTGCCGCGGCGACACGCAAACGGCCGTGCGCATCCACCGCCGGCGTGTACAGCGTCGCCCGCACGGCGCTGCGCGCACTCAGCGAGCCGACGATGCGCCCGTGGTGGCGGACGGCGACCGCGTCAGCGTCGGCCGCATCGATCAGGTCGAAGGCGGTGCGCGCATCCGTGACGTCTTCGTCGTCGATCGACGGGACGGGGTCGCCGACGAGATCGCCGATGACAGCGTCCGGCAAGGCGTGCCGCAGGCGCGCGGCCGGGATGCACGTGGTCGGCTCGCCGTCGGAATCGACGATCGTGACGAGGGCGCCCTCGGTGTCGGGCACGCGACGCCGGGCCTCGGCGACCGACGTCTCGCGGGTCACAGTCACGAGCGGGTCGAGCATCGTGGGCGCAGCCTTGACCTCGCGGATGGCCGCGTCGAGCTCTTGCAGCGGAAGGTCCTGCGGCAGCACGCCGAGGCCCCCACGACGGGCGAGGGCTGCGGCGAGACGAGAGCCCGTGACCGACGTCATGTTGGCCGCGACGATCGGGGTCTTCAAGCCCGCCGGGTCGTCCACGGTGAGGTCGACGCTGAGCCGGCTGCCAGCAGCCGAATGCTGTGGCGTCAGGAAGACGTCGGAGTAGGTCAGGTCATGGACGGGGGTCTCGTTCGCAAAGCGCACGCGTCAACGGTACAAGCCCGCGGATGCGCGCCCACAGCCCCAGCCCCATCGAGCGTTTGCCCCCGCGCAAGGCGTTACGCTTGTGCGGTGCCGCCATCGTCGGTGGCGCGTCGAGAATTAACCCTCCAGCAGAAGCGAAAGTGGGCGGTCGGCTGTGTCAAGCCACGTGTCCGGTACCGGCGCCGAGGGCGGCGCCTCCGGAGAGTTCGGTGCCAACGAATGGCTCGTCGATGAACTGTACGAGCAGTACCGAGAGAACAAGGATTCGGTTGACCCGTCGTGGTGGCCGATTCTCGAGAAGTACGAACAGTCAACCGCCACCGCGGCGACCAGCACAGCCGCATCGGTTGCGGTCGCGGAGGCGACTCCGGTGACGCCCACCACGGTCACCGGCGACGACGATCCGACGACGGCCCTGCCGAGCGCTACGACCGGCGGTTCCGTCGGCTCGATCAGCATCGGGTCGGCCCCCGTCACGGGTAGCCAGCCGATCGCGAAGACGACGGCGCGGGCCCCGCAGCCGCAGCCGATTCCCGCGCAGGCCCCCGCGACGGCCCCCGCCCCCGTCGTCGATGAAGAGGCGGCCGAGAAGCAGGACGAGGTCACGCCCCTGCGCGGCATGGCGAAGACGCTAGCGACCAACATGGATGCGTCGCTCACGGTCCCGACGGCGACCAGCGTCCGCACCATCCCCGCCAAGCTGATGATCGACAACCGCATCGTCATCAACAACCACCTGAAGCGCGCCCGCGGCGGCAAGGTCTCGTTCACCCACCTGATCGCGTGGGCCATGGTGCGCGCGCTGCGCGAGTTCCCGAGCCAGAACGTCTACTACGACGAGCAGGACGGCAAGCCGGTCGTCGTCACGCCTGCCCACATCAACCTCGGCATCGCGATCGACATCCCGAAGCCCGACGGCACGCGTGCGCTGCTTGTTCCCGGCATCAAGAAGACCGAGTCGATGACGTTCGGGGAGTTCCACGCCGCCTACGAAGACGTCGTCAAGCGCGCCCGCGACAACAAGCTCGCGGCCGCCGACTTCCAGGGCAACACGATCTCGCTGACAAACCCTGGCGGCATCGGCACCGTGCACTCGGTGCCGCGCCTCATGAAGGGGCAGGGTGCCATCATCGGCGCCGGAGCGCTCGAGTACCCGGCCGAGTTCCAGGGCATGTCGCAGGCGACGCTCGCTGAGCTCGGTATCGGCAAGACCATCACCCTCACGAGCACCTACGACCACCGCGTCATTCAGGGGGCCGGCAGCGGCGAATTCCTGAAGAAGGTGCACGAGCTGCTCATTGGTCAGCGCGACTTCTACGACGGCATCTTCTCCGACCTGCGGATCCCGTACGACCCGATCCACTGGGCGCAGGACATTCACGTCGACCTGGCCGACGAGGTCAACAAGACGGCTCGCGTTCACGAGCTGATCAACTCGTTCCGCGTGCGCGGTCACATGATGGCCGACGTCGACCCGCTCGAGTACCAGCAGCGCAGCCACCCCGATCTCGACATCTCGAGCCACGGCCTCACGTTCTGGGATCTCGACCGCGAGTTCGTCACCGGCGGCTTCGGCGGCAAGCGCACCATGCTGCTGCGCGAGATTCTCGGCGTTCTGCGCGACACGTACTGCCGCACCGTCGGTATCGAGTACATGCACATTCAAGACCCCGAGCAGCGCCGGTGGTTCCAGACGCGACTCGAGAAGCCGTACCAGAAGCCGACGCACGACGAGCAGATGCGCATCCTCGGCAAGCTCAACCAGGCCGAGGCGTTCGAGACCTTCCTGCAGACGAAGTACGTCGGGCAGAAGCGCTTCAGCCTCGAGGGTGGCGAGTCACTGATCCCGCTGCTCGACGAGATCGTGCAGCAGGCCGCCGACACTGACCTCGACGAGGTCGCGATCGGTATGGCCCACCGCGGCCGCCTGAACGTGCTGGCCAACATCGCCGGCAAGACCTATGGCCAGATCTTCCGCGAGTTCGAGGGCACCCAAGACCCGCGCACTGTTCAGGGCTCGGGCGACGTCAAGTACCACCTCGGCACGCAGGGCACCTTCACGTCGGCCAGCGGCAAAGAGATCGAGGTCTACCTCGCCGCGAACCCCTCGCACCTCGAGGCCGTTAACGGCGTGCTCGAGGGCATCGTTCGCGCGAAGCAGGACCGCAAGGGCGACGGCAAGTTCGGCACCCTGCCGGTGCTCGTGCACGGCGACGCGGCCATGGCTGGTCAGGGTGTCGTCGTCGAAACCCTGCAGCTGTCGCAGCTGCGCGGCTACCGCACGGGCGGAACCGTGCACGTCGTCGTCAACAACCAGGTCGGCTTCACGACGCCTCCCGGTGAGGCGCGCTCGTCGATCTACTCGACCGACGTGGCGAAGACCATCCAGGCGCCGATCTTCCACGTCAACGGCGACGACCCCGAAGCGGTCGTGCGCGTCGCCGAGATCGCGTTCGCCTACCGTCAGGAGTTCAAGCGCGACGTCATCATCGACCTCGTGTGCTACCGCCGTCGCGGTCACAACGAGGGCGACGACCCGTCGATGACGCAGCCGCTCATGTACAACCTCATCGAGGCCAAGCGCAGCGTTCGCACCCTCTACACGGAGGCGCTCGTCGGTCGTGGCGACATCACCGAGGAAGAGTTCGAGAACGCCCACAAAGACTTCCAGGATCGCCTGGAGGTCGCGTTCGCCGAGACGCACGCGGCGCAGACGGGTGCGATTCCGGTCGTCGGCGGTGACGCATCCGTCGAAGAGGGATCTGGTGAGCCGGAGAGCACCGGCGTCGACGTCAGCGTCGTGCAGCACATCGGTGACGCCCACGACAACCCGCCCGCCGGATTCACCGTGCACACCAAGCTGCAGGCGATGCTGAAGAAGCGCGTCGAGATGAGCCGCAACGGCGGCATCGACTGGGGCTTCGGCGAACTGCTCGCGCTCGGCTCGCTGCTCATGGAGGGCACGCCCGTCCGCATGGCGGGCCAAGACTCCCGTCGCGGCACCTTCGTGCAGCGGCACGCCGTGCTGCACGATCGCGCCAACGGCCAGGAGTGGCTGCCGCTCGCGAACCTCAGCGAGAACCAGGCGAAGTTTTGGATCTACGACTCACTGCTGAGCGAGTACGCGGCCATGGGCTTCGAGTACGGCTACTCGGTCGAGCGACCCGATGCTCTCGTTCTCTGGGAGGCCCAGTTCGGCGACTTCGCCAACGGCGCCCAGACGATCATCGACGAGTTCATCTCGTCGGCCGAGCAGAAGTGGGGTCAGCGCTCGAGCGTCGTGCTGCTGCTTCCGCACGGCTACGAGGGCCAGGGACCGGACCACTCGTCGGCTCGCATCGAGCGCTTCCTGCAGATGGCGGCGGAAGACAACATGACGATCGCCCGGCCCTCGACGCCGGCGTCGTACTTCCACCTGCTGCGCCGTCAGGCCTATGCGCGTCCGCGCCGCCCGCTCGTCGTCTTCACGCCGAAGGCGATGCTGCGCCTGCGCGGCGCGACGAGCGACGTGCTCGACTTCACGCAGGGTCGCTTCGAGCCGGTGATCGACGATGCGACGGTGACCGACCCGCAGGCCGTGCGGCGCGTTCTGTTCCACTCGGGCAAGATCCACTACGACCTGAAGAGCGAGATCGCGAAGCGCGACACGCAGGGCGTGGCGCTGGTGCGCCTCGAGCAGTTCCACCCGCTGCCGGCCGAGCAGATCGCGGCGGTCATCGACCGCTACCCCAACGCCGAGCTGGTGTGGGTGCAGGACGAGCCCGAGAACCAGGGCGCATGGCCGTTCTTCACGATCGAGCTCGCCAAGCGCGGCATGAAGCGCGTGCGCGTCGTCTCGCGCCCGGCCTCCGCGTCGCCCGCGACCGGCTCGTCGAAGCGCAGCGCGGAAGAGCACGCCGCCATCATGGACGCGGCGCTCAGCGACTAGTCGCAAACGCGAGAATCCCCGGGATGCTGAACGGGCATCCCGGGGATTCTTGCCTATCGGGGCGGTAGCCCCGCTGAACGTTAGGCGCGGTTGTCGAGGTTCGAGATCGCTCCGAGGACGAGCTCGCGCAACTCGTCGGGTGCCTTCTCTTGGCACGCCTCTTTCACCTTGTTGGTGAGGGTGAGGCCGACGAGGTGCTCAGCGGAGCAGTCGTCGCAGACGGCCATGTGGTCGCGGATGTCCTGGCACTGCTGGGGGCTCAGCTCGTTGTGCAGGAACTCCTCGAGCTCGGCCTTGGCTTTGTCGCAGCCGCAGTCGGTCATGTCGTGCTCCTGGTGGTGGTGGGGGTCGAGTCGGGGATGGCGTAGCCGCGCTCTCTCGCGTAGTCGGCGAGCTTCTCGCGCAGCTGTCGGCGACCGCGGTGGAGGCGACTCATCACGGTCCCGACCGGCGTTTTCATGATGTCGGCGATCTCTTGGTAGGCGAAGCCTTCGACGTCGGCGAGGTATACCGCCAGTCGGAAGTCTTCGGGGATCTCTTGCAGAGCGTCCTTCACGGCGCTCGCGGGCATCCGGTCGATCGCTTCAGCCTCGGCCGAGCGACCGGTGGACGACGTGGCGGACTCGGCACCGCCGAGCTGCCAGTCCTCCAACTCCTCGAGCGCACCCTGGTAGGGATTGCGCTGATTCTTGCGGTACTGGTTGATGAACGTGTTCGTGAGGATGCGGTAGAGCCACGCCTTCAGGTTCGTGCCCTGTTCGAACTGCGCGAACGCAGCGAAGGCCTTCACGAAGGTCTCTTGCACGAGGTCGGCGGCGTCGGCCGGGTTCTTCGTCATGCGCATTGCGGCGCCATAGAGCTGGTCCATGAACGGCAGAGCCTGCTCTTGGAACAGTGCTCGCTTGGTTTCGGCCTCGTCAGTCATCGAGCGCCAGTGTACTGACGGGGCATCCGTGACAAGCGTCGCGCTCAACGAGCACCGTCCTTTCATTCCCGTGCGTGCCGACTACCCTGATAACCGATGCTCGTCTCGAATAATTCCGGCCCCCGCTTTTCGCCGTACGGCGACGAAGACCGCACCGAGGCCGCGACCGGCGGCCCCGCGGACCGGCGCTGGGTCGCCCCGACCGCCGCGGACCCCCTGAACGCCCGCATCATGCTTCCCGGGTCGAAGTCGCTCACCAACCGCGAGCTAGTGTTGTCGGCTCTGGCCGATGCGCCGTCGCTGCTCCGCCGCCCGCTGCACTCGCGCGATACGCGCCTCATGGTCGAGGCCCTGCGCTCGCTCGGCGTTGACATCGAGGAGGTCGACGGCGACGGCGCCTTCGGCCCTGATCTGCTCATCACGCCGCCCGACGAGCTCACGGGATCCGTGTCGATCGACTGCGGGCTGGCCGGCACGGTAATGCGCTTCGTGCCTCCCCTGGCCGCCCTCGCGCTCGGCCCCGTCGCGTTCGACGGCGACGAGTCGGCGCGTCGGCGCCCCATGCGCACGACGGTCGAGGCCCTGCGAGCGCTCGGTGTCGACGTCAACGACGACGGCCGCGGCACGCTGCCCTTCAGCCTCTGGGGTCGCGGGGCGATTCGCGGCGGCGAGCTCGCGATCGACGCGAGCGCGTCGAGCCAGTTCGTCAGCGGTTTGCTGCTTGCCGCCCCCCGCTTCGAGGAGGGCATTGTGCTGCGCCACACCGGCGAACACTTACCGTCGATGCCGCACATCGAGATGACGGTGCAGTGCTTGGCCGACCGTGGTGTGCGCGTCGACAGTCCCGAGCCGGGCGTGTGGGTCGTCGAGCCCGCCCCGATCGCCGGACTCGATGTCACCATCGAGCCCGACCTCTCGAACGCCGCGCCGTTCCTCGGCGCCGCCCTCATCGCCGGCGGCACCGTGACGGTCGACGGCTGGCCTGCACGCACGACGCAGGTCGGCGCAGACCTCACCCACCTGCTACCGCACTTTGGTGCCACCGTTCGCCACGACGCCGACGGCGCTGTCACCGTCGACGGCGGGGAAGGTCTGCGCGGTGGCCGCGCGATTAGCGGCGTCACCCTCGACCTGTCGACCGGGGGCGAACTTGCCCCGGCCCTCGTCGCGCTCGCCGCGCTCGCCGCGGGTCCCAGCACCATCACCGGCATCGGGCACCTTCGCGGCCACGAGACTGACCGGCTCGCGGCGCTCACCGCCGAGATCACGGCCCTCGGAGGCGCGATTCGCGAACTCGAGGACGGCCTCGCCCTCGAACCCGCCACCCTCACAGGGGGCCCGTGGCGCGCGTACGAGGACCACCGGATGGCCACGGCGGGCGCGATGATCGGGCTGGTCGTCGAGGGCGTCGAGGTCGACGACATCACGACCACGGCGAAGACACTGCCCGAGTTCCCCGAACTGTGGCAGGGCCTGCTCGCATGAGTTGGCTGCCTCCCGTCGACGACGATGACGACGAGCCCTGGGGCGACTACGACGAGAGCGCGGTGCGCGAGCGGCCGAATCCGAAGGCAAACCGACCCCGCACGAAGCAACGTCCGGCGCACGACAACGCCGTGGTGGGCCGGGTGGTCACGGTTGACCGCGGCCGCTATCTCACCCTGATCGACGAGGGCACCGACACCGAGCGGGAGGTCCTGAGCACCCGCGCGCGCGAGCTGCGTCGCACCGCGATCGTCACGGGCGACCGGGTCGACGTGGTGGGCGACGTCAGCGGTGCCGAAGGAAGCCTCGGACGCATCGTGCGCGTGCACGAGCGACGTACCTTGCTGCGGCGGAGCGCGGATGACACCGACGCCGTCGAGCGGGTGATCGTCGCGAACGCCGACCAGCTCATGGTCGTGGTGGCCGCCGCCGATCCCGAGCCCCGCCCCCGCCTCATCGACCGCTATCTCGTCGCCGCCTATGACGCCGGCGTCACCCCGCTCGTCGTCGTGACGAAGACTGATCTCCGCGATCCTGCCGAGCTGATCGCGCCGCTGAGCGCGCTGGGGGTCGAGATCGTGACGAGCGCCGCATCCGACCCGCCGCTTGATCGGCTGCGCGCACTGCTGCACGGCCGCACCACCGTCGCTGTCGGACACTCCGGGGTCGGCAAGTCGACGCTCGTGAACGCGCTCGTGCCAGGCGCGGGGCGCGCGACCGGCGTTGTTAACGCGGTCACGGGCCGCGGGCGACACACGTCGAGTTCGACCGTGTCGCTGCGCCTGCCCGACGGCGACGGCTGGATCATCGACACCCCCGGGGTGCGTTCGTTCGGGCTCGGCCACGTCGACCCGGCGAACATCCTGACGGGCTTCGCCGACCTCGCCGCCGTGGCGGAGGGCTGCCCCCGCGGATGCACGCACTTGCCCGACAGCCCCGACTGCGCCCTCGTCGAGGCGGTGGAGGCCGGTGAGCTCGGCGAGGCGGGCGCCGCACGGCTCGACTCACTGCAGCGGCTGCTCGCCACCCTGATGCGGCCGAAGGACTACTAGATTCGGTCTGTGACCGACAGCGCATCGACCCACGCCGACGACCTCGCCCTGGCCCTTCGGCTTGCCGCCGCCGCCGACGAGGTGTCGCTCGCGCGCTTCCAATCGCTCGACCTGGAGGTGACGACGAAGCCTGACCGCACCCCCGTCACCGACGCCGACCGCGCGGTCGAAGAGACGATTCGTGCGGGCCTTGCCGCCGAGCGCCCCCATGACGCGATCTTCGGCGAAGAGTTCACGGCGGCAGCGGATCGGACAGAGGTCGCCGGGCGTCAGTGGATCATCGACCCGATCGACGGCACCGCGAACTTCTTACGCGGCGTGCCGATCTGGGGCACGCTCATCGCGCTCGCCGTCGACGGTCGCCCCGTCGTCGGCGTGGTCAGCTCCCCCGCGCTCGAGCGTCGATGGTGGGGCGCGACGGGCCTCGGGGCATGGACGACCCGCACCGGAGCCCTCGCGGGTGCCGAGCCGACCCGACTGCGGGTCAGCGGCGTCTCGACGCTCGCCGATGCCGTGGTGTCGTACAACAGCCTGCCCGGCTGGGCTGATGCCGGGCGCCTCGACCAGGCCATCGCCTTCGCCCGGAGCGCGTGGCGGGCCCGCGCCATCGGCGACATGTGGTCGTACATGCTTGTCGCCGAGGGCTCGCTCGACGCGGCCGGGGAGTTCGACCTGCAGCCCTACGATATGGCGGCGCTGCAGCCCATCATCGAGGAGGCGGGTGGCCGATTCACGTCGGTCGACGGTGAGGAGGGCCCGTGGCACGGCAGCGCGCTCGCCACCAACGGGGTTCTGCACGACACCGTGGTCGACTTCGTCAGAAATCGCTGACTATGCTCGCCGTGTGACCAGCCCCCGCCTCTTCGCCCGCCGCCTGTCGCTGCTCGCCGTCGCTGCTGCGGCAGTCGTCAGCGTCGCCGGATGCTCGCTTCTGAGCTCCACATTTGGCGCCGACTCGACGCCTCGCGGCGACGACGGCCAGGTTGTCGAACAGAACGACAGCGCCGACGTCTTCAGCATTCGCGTGGGCGACTGCCTGAACGACGCGTCTGCCAGTGACGAGGTCACCGAGGTTCCCCTCGTGCCCTGCAGCGAGCCGCACGACAGTGAGGTGTACGCGTCGATCATTATGACGGGCGACGCGTTTCCCGGGAACGACGTCGTGATCGCCGAGGCCGACGACGCATGCTTCGAGCGCTTCGAAGAGTTCGTCGGTATCCCCTACCTCGACTCGATCTACGACTTCAGCTACTACTTCCCGACGGAAGGCAGCTGGGCGAACGGCGACCGCGAGATCCTCTGCGTGATCTACGACCCCGCGGGCCAAAAGCTCACGGGCTCGCTCGCCGGAATCGCTCGCTAGCGACCGAGCGTCAGCACAAGTTTGCCCGCGACCTGCTTCGCGGCGAGCCTGTCGAGCGCGGCGCGCGCGTCTGCGAACGGCACCACCTCCGTCACCGCTGACGCGATGCTGCCCTCGGCCACCTGGCCCAGCACGCGGGCGACATCGTCGCCGGTCTCCGTCTGCATGACCGACGCAATACGCTGCGACGCCACCACGTTGGCGAGCGGAACCCGAAACAGCTGCCGGTCGAAGCCTTCGAACACCGGCCCGCCGACCCCGTCGGCGCCCACGATGACGAGCGTGCCGCATCGGGTGAGCGCGCGACGCAGCACGTGCAGCGGTCTGCCGTCGGCGGTGTCGATCACGACGTCGAACGTGCCCCAGCGCGATGGGTCACTCTCGCGCGCGTAGTCGATCAGCCGCTCCACGCCGAGGCTGCGCACGAAGTCGGACTTGCGGGCGCTGATGACGGCGGTCACGTCGGCTCCGGCGAGCGCCGCGTACTGCGCGACGAACGCGCCGACACCGCCGCGGGCACGAGCGCGAGCTTGCGTGCCGGCGCGATCGCGTAGTCGGCGAGGGCACCAACGCCCGACCCCGCGACGCGGTCCCCCACGGCGATAGTCGTCACCCCCTCGCCGACCGCGACAACGTGTCCCGCGAGGGCGAGCCCCGGGATGGGCTGACGAGGGGTGCGCCAGCCGACGGCGGGGCGCACCATGAGGGGTCGCCCGGCCAGGAGGTGAATCGTGCCCGCATCGGGACTCATGGCCTCGACGCGCACGAGCACGTCACCACGCCGCGGTGTCGGCACGGGGCGGGTCTGCTCGGCGAGCACATCGCTCGTGCCGTATCCACGCTGCACGAGGGCACGCATGGTGGTCGGGATGCTCGAGGCTGTGCGGGTCATCGGGTCGCCTTTCGTGGGCGGGCGCTCACGCGCCGTCGGGGTACTGGAAGACGTCGTCGAGGCCGACCCCGAAGACGCGCGCGATCTGGAAGGCGACTTCGAGCGAGGGCGAATACTTGCCCTGTTCAATCGCGTTGACCGTCTGCCGGGTGACGCCGAGCGCGTCAGCAAGTTGCCCCTGGGTCATGTCACCGTGCTCGTCCCGCAGGGCGCGAATACGGTTGGTGACACGCGTCGGCTTCACCACGACGGCACCCCCGTGCGGTGCATGACGATACGGGCGATCGACGACAGGATGCCCGAGGCGACAAAGCCGACGAGGATCGCGTTGGCGATCCAGAAGTGCTCAACCTCGAGGATGGCGAGGATCATCGCGGCGACGGCGCCGATGATGATGAAGGATGCGCCGACCTGATCGGAGAGCCGGTTGATGGCGCGGTCGCGCACATCGGTTCGCCGCGCACGCTCGCCGCCGAACATTCCGATGATGATCGTCAGCACGACGCCGACGACGATCGATCCCCCGATCATCCACGCGATGAGGTCGCCATACGGGGTTGCACTGAGCGGAGCGCCGTCTGCGCGGCGGACGAGCAGCGTCAGGTAGGTGGCGTAGGCGCCGATGGTGACGGCCAGTTGAATCCACGCGCCGCGGTGTTCGAAGCTCATCGCGAGCATCCCCTCAATCGTTCGGGTGTCAAGAATTCTTGACACCCGAACGGTAGGGCACGCGCAGCACGCGTGTCAATAATTTTTTACATGTCGACGATCTGCTTGCCGAGCGGCAGCAACGCGACGGGCACCATCTTCAGGTTCGCCCAGGCGAACGGGATGCCGATGATCGTGATTGCGAGGGCAAGAGCCGACAGGATGTGTCCGATCGCGAGCCACCAGCCGGCGAGGACCACCCACACGATGTTGCCGAGCGCGGACCCCACCCCGGCGGTGCGGCGATCGACCACGGTCTTGCCGAACGGCCATAGCGAATACACGCCGATGCGCCACGCGGCAATACCCCACGGAATCGTGACGATGAGCACGACCATGATCAGGGCCGCCAGCGCGTAGCCGAGGAACAGCCACAGGCCCGACAGAATGAGCCAGATCACGTTGAGGATGACGCGCATGGTCCCAGTCTTGCAGGGCAGCGCACAAACACGGGCGCGCGAACCCTCCGACAGTGCGTGACAACAACCCATGGTGGAGATGGGGGGAATCGAACCCCCGTCCACTGCTGTGAGCCTGAGCCTTCTACGGGCGTAGTCTGCTGAGACGTTCTGCTCGGCCCCGACCTTTGTTGCAGACCCCTAGGTCGACGGGCCCAGCCTCAGTTCGAGTCCCGCGTGGCCCTGAGACACAACCACGCAGCAAGCCCCCTCAATGACGCCAGCGACCGGGGCGGAGGCGAACCCGGGCTGACGGACTATCTACTCTGCCTTAGGCGGCGAGAGCGAAGTCGGTGCGCTTAGCATTGGCACCTGTTGGTTACAGGGAGCGTTTACGAGATAACCCTGCATCCTCGACCCGCTTCTCACAGTTTCGCAGGCAGTGTCGAAACCGATCATCCCCGTGGGACTCGCAGCGTGCATCCGCCCTCAAAAAATGAAAAACGGATGCCCGTGCGAGCGAAGCGCTGTCACGCACTGTGGAGTTTCGTAAGCCGTTGGCGGCCGTTCGGGCCGGCCACCGGCGTTCTCACACGCTCGCGGGACCCGCGGCGTAGCCCTTCAGTATAGCCGCCCTAGACCCTGTCGGGAACCCTGCCCGCACGCCGAGCACGAAGGTCGACGACGGCGACGATGAACGCGATCGACACGAACAGCACGATCACGCCCCCAGCGTTGCGGTAGGCGTCCTGGTAGACGACCAGCTGCGAGAACATGCCCTCCTCGCGGTAGACGGTCGCGTAGAAGGCCGAGACGGCCGCGGCGAGGCCGACGGCCGTGCCGACGCGCTGGCCGACCTGGCCGATCGAGCCGGCGACGCCGCCCGAGGTGACGGGCACCTCCGCAAGGGCGAGGGTCTGGTTGGGGGCGATGACGGCCCCTCCGCCGGCCCCGGCAACAAGCATTGCGACGGCCATCGCCCACGGCACGGCGATGGGCGGCAACAGCAAGGCCGAGGCGACCGCTCCGCCGAGACCGACGAGCACGCCGACGAGTCCGACGACGACGACGAGGCGCCCGTAACGATCGACGACCTTCCCCGAGTAGAAGGAGGTCACGGCGCTCGCCAGGGCGAACGGGATTGTGACCATTCCGGCGTACACGGCAGGAAGATCGAGCCCGAGCTGAAGGAACAGCGTGAGCGTGAGGAAGGTCGCCGGCATGGCGGCGAAGTAGGCCATCGCCAGCACGGTCGCGTTGCGGTAGCTGTGGATGCGGAACAGCGTGAAGTCGACGATCGCCGTGCGGCCGGCGGCGAGGTAGCGGCGCTCCCACGCGATGAACAGCGCGGCGATGGCGACGAAGACGCTAAGGAACCACCAGCGCGCGGGATTGTCGTCCGGGCTGCCCGTCGTCAGCACGAACGGCAGCATGAGCGCCAGCACGCCCGCGCCGAGCAACGCGGTGCCGACGAGATCGAGGTCGGCCGGTCCGTCGGAGGCAGGTTGGGTGCGGGGCAGCAGCTTGTACGCGAACGGGAACAGCAGCAGCACGAGCGGCACGTTCATCCAGAAGATGAGGCGCCAGCCGACGTCGTCGCTGCCGAGGCTGACGAAGAGGCCGCCCAGGGTCGGACCGAAGGCGGTCGAAAGCCCGATGACGGCGCCGAAGATGCCGAACGCGCGCCCGCGCGCCGGGCCCTGGAAGAGCTGCTGGGTGAGCCCGAGCACCTGCGGCATGAGCAGCCCCGCCGAGATGCCCTGCAGGATGCGCGAGGCGATCAGCACCTCGACACTCGGCGCGATGGCGCAGAACAGACTGGCGAGCAAGAAGACGACGAGCCCGGCGAGGAACATCCGTCGCCGCGAGTTCAGGTCACCCCAGCGACCGGCCGGCACGAGCACCACGCCGAACGCGAGCACGTAGCCGGCGACGATCAGCTGCACCTCGGTGGGGCCAGCGCCGAGCGCCTGCTCGATCGCCGGAATGCCGACGTTCACCTTCGACAGGTCGAGAATCGTGAGCGAAGCGACCGCGACGGCGATCGCGAACGCCTGCCAACGGGTGCGGTCGGAGTACGTCACCTCGTCGCGCGCGCCGTCTGCCACAAGGGTCGAGCATAGACCGGGGGATGCTGTGCGCCCGGTGAGCGCGCTCCCCTACTCGCCGAGGCGGTTGCGGCTGCGCATCGCGCGCTCGGCCTCGCGCTTGTCTTGCTTCTCGCGCAGCGTCTGGCGCTTGTCGTACTCGCGCTTACCCTTCGCGACCGCCAGTTCGACCTTCGCGCGGCCGTCGCTGAAGTAAATGCTCAGCGGAATCAGCGTGTAGCCGCCCTCTTTGGTCTTCTGGCTGATCTTGATGATCTGCTGCTTGTGCAGAAGAAGTTTCCGCTTGCGGCGCGGGGCGTGGTTCGTCCAGGTGCCCTGCGAGTACTCGGGGATGTGCACGGCATCAAGCCACGCTTCTCCGCCGTCGATGAAGCCGTAGCCGTCGACGAGGCTCGCCCGGCCTTGCCGCAGCGACTTCACCTCAGTGCCGCTCAGAACGAGCCCGGCCTCGAAGGTGTCCTCGATCGTGTAGTCGTGACGCGCCTTGCGGTTGGTCGCCACGACCTTCTGACCCTGCTCTTTCGGCATGGCGCCCCTCCTCTCGGCTCAGCGTTGCGAGTTCTCTCGCCCGGGCGCGCGGGGCAGCGCGCAGCCCTCCAGCATAGCCCGGCCCCGAGCATCCATTTCTGTTGGATGCTCGGTGCGCGTCGGTCGCGAGCGATCAGACGCGCAGATACCGGCTGATTGCGACGTTCGACGCGATCGCGGCGAGCAGCCCGCCGGCGACGAGCAGCACGGGCGCGACGATGAGCGCGTCGTTGACGGTGACGAAGCTCGTGCCCGGGAGAGTTTGCGTCAGATAGCCCTGTACGAAGAAGTGCACGATCGCGATGACGGCGCCGCCGGCGAGCAGCGAGCCGAGCAGGGCCGCGACGACGCCTTCGAGCACGAACGGGGTCTGGATGAAGCGGTTGGAGGCTCCGACAAGGCGCATGATGCCGAGCTCGCGTCGACGCGAGAAGGCGCTCAGGCGGATCGTGGTGGCGATCAGCAGGGCGGCGGCGACAAGCATGAGGGCGGCGATGCCCACCGCCGTGAGGCTCGACGCGTTCAGGATGGCGAAGATCTGGTCGAGGTAACTGCGCTGGTCGACAACCGACTCGACCCCGGCGAGGCCCGCGAGCGCGTCGGAGAGGATCTGGCTCTGCTCGGGGTCGACGAGGTTCACCCAGAATGCCTCGGTCATGAGTTCGGGCGTGACGAGGGAGGCGATCGCGTTGCCGGCGAATTGGTCTTGGAAGTTCTGGAAGGCGAGCTCTTGGTCTTCGAAGTAGTACGCGTCGATGAACGGTGCGAGCGTCGCGGACTGCAGCTGCGCTTCAACGGCGGCGATCTGATCGTCGGTGGCGGCCTGCTGGTCGCAGCTGCCGGCGGTCGTGAAGTCGGTGCAGAAGTACACCGCGACCTGGGCGCGGTCGAACCAGTACGTCTTCATTTGGGTGATCTGCGACTGCAGGAGGATCGCGGTGCCGACGAAGGTCAGCGAGATGAAGGTCACGAGCACGACCGAGACGACCATCGAGAGGTTGCGGCGAAGCCCCTGCCCGACCTCGCTGAGAACGAGTCCGAGTCTCACGGGGTGACCTCCGCCGGGCCGAAGGACTGCTCGCGCACAAGCGGCACGGCCTGGGTGTAGCTGCCGCCGCGCTCGTCGCGCACGATGCGGCCGCCGACGAGTTCGACAACGCGGCGCTGCAGCCGGTCGACGATGCCGACGTCGTGGGTGGCCATGACGACGGTCGTGCCGTTCGCGTTGATGCGCTGCAAGAGAGTCATGATGCCGTCGGAGGTTGCGGGGTCGAGGTTTCCGGTCGGCTCGTCGGCGAGCAGGATCGACGGCTTGTTGACGACGGCGCGCGCGATCGCGACGCGCTGCTGCTCGCCGCCCGACAGCTCGTGCGGGAAGCGCCCGCCCTTGCCGTCGAGGCCGACGGTCGCGAGCGCGTCGGGCACGGCCTCGTGGATGAATCCCTTCGACTTGCCGATGACCTGCAGGGTGAAGGCGACGTTGTCGAACACGGTCTTGTTCGGCAGAAGCCGGAAGTCTTGGAAGACGACGCCGAGGTTGCGGCGGAAGTACGGCACCTTGCGGCTCGAGATGCGGCCGAGGTCTTGCCCGAGCACGTGGATCTGCCCCGAGGTGGGGCGCTCCTCCTTCAGCACGAGGCGCAAAAAGCTCGACTTACCCGAGCCGGACGCGCCCACGAGGAAGACGAACTCGCCCGCGAGAATTTCGAGGTCGACGGCGTTCAGCGCCGGCCTCGCGTTGCCGCGGTACACCTTGGTGACCTCATCGAATCGAATCACGCCGGTCAGCGTAGGCGCGGGTTCAGGATGCGCGGGGCAGCCACGCCCGCATGGTCACGACTCCCAGCCGCCCCTTGTTCGCGATGGCCGGGACCTGCTGCTGCGGCCGGTGGGGTGCCGAGTGTCGCTCTCCCCCGGCGCGCGGCTGCGCCACGCCGGTCAGTCGGCAGCTGCCTCGGCGTGTCGGGCTCGTTACCGGGGCGACGCGACACGCAGTCCGCGGCACGCGGCGCACGAGTGGCCGAGTGGAGCGGGGCGGGGCAGTGAGAGGCAGTGCGGAGTGGCGGGGCGGGGCAGAGCGGTGCGCCACGGCGCGGCCTCTAGTCGGCCCGCGTCGGCGTGCCCATGCGGCGACCGTCGAGCACCGCGATGCGCTTCCCTAATCGACCGGTCGCTGCTTGCGCCACTTGATGCCGGCGGCGATGAACGCGTCGAGGTCGCCGTCGAACACCTTCGAGGGGTTGCCCTCTTCGTGCTCGGTGCGGAGGTCTTTCACCATTTGGTACGGCGCGAGCACGTAGGAGCGCATCTGGTCGCCCCAGCTGGCGGTGATGGTGCCCGCGAGCTCTTTCTTCGTCGCGGCTTCCTGCTCTTTCTGCAGCAGGAGCAGCCGCGACTGCAACACGCGCATGGCGGCCGCGCGGTTCTGGATCTGGCTCTTCTCGTTCTGCATCGACACCACGGTGCCGGTCGGCAGGTGCGTGATGCGCACGGCCGAGTCGGTCGTGTTGACGCTCTGCCCACCGGGGCCCGACGAGCGAAACACGTCGACGCGGATGTCGGATTCGGGAATCTCGATCTCGGCGGTCTCCTCCATGAGGGGAATCACCTCGACTGCGGCGAAGCTCGTCTGGCGTTTGCCGGCCGCGCCGAAGGGGCTCATGCGCACGAGTCGGTGGGTGCCCGCCTCGACGCTGAGCAGCCCGAACGCGTGCGGGGCGTCGATCTGGAACGTCGTCGACTTGATACCGGCCTCTTCGGCGTAGGAGGTGTCCATGACGGTCGCCGGGTAGCCGTGCTGCTCGGCCCAGCGCAGGTACATGCGCTGCAGCATCTCAGCGAAGTCGGCGGCGTCGACGCCGCCGGCGCCCGAGCGAATCGTCACGACGGCAGGGCGGTCGTCGTACTCGCCATCGAGCAGGGTCTGCACCTCAAGATCAGCGAGCGTCTTCTCGATGGATGCCAACTCGTCGGCGGCCTCGGCGGCCGCATCGGCGTCGTCGGCCTCGCGCGCCATCTCGATGAGCACGTCGAGGTCGTCGAGGCGCTGCTCGAGTTCGGTGATGCGCTTCAGTTCGGCCTGCTTGTGGCTGAGCGCGCTCGTCACCTTCTGGGCGGCGTCGACGTCGTCCCACAGGTCGGGGGCGGCGGCCTTCTCTCCCAGCTCGGCGGTCTCCGCGGCGAGGCGGTCGACGTCGACGACGGCGCGGATGTCGCGGAAGGTGGAGCGGGCGGCGGCGATGCGCTCAGAAAAATCGAGGTCGATCATTGTGCCCCCAGCCTATCGGCGTGGCCAGCGCCGCCCCCGAGCGTTAGGGTCGCAGTGACGTCGCCCCGTGCATCCCGATGTGTGTAAAGGAACCCCGTGTCGACCGCCACGCTGACTGCCGCGCTGACGCACCGCCTCGCGCTGTTCGCCGCCGGGCAGGTGCTGCTCACGCTGATCTTCGCGCTCGCGGGCGTCGCCGAACCGTTCGCGGCGGCCGGCGCCTGGTGGCCCCTCACGGCAATCGTGGTGAACGTCGTCTCGCTCGTGCTGATGCGATGGTGGCTGCACCGCCACGACAGACGCCTGCGCGACGTGTACCGCGTCGAGCCGCACCGCGTGCCGCGCGTGCTGGGGCTGGTCGCGCTCGTGACGGTGATCGCGCTGGCACTCGGAGCCGCGGGAAGCCTCGGTCTCGGTGCCCTGCTGTTCGGCGCTCCGCAGCTGGCGGTCGCCGCGCTCGTGCAGCCGCTGCCGGCGTGGGCGATCATCCCGGTCGTCGTCGTGTTTCCGCTGACAACGGCGGCGGTCGAGCTGCCGCTGTACTTCGGCATCGTGCTGCCCGAACTGCGCGAGCGGGGCCTCGGCGAGTGGAGCGCCGTTCTGATCGCCGGTGGCGCGCTCGCGGTGCAGCACGTGGCGCTTCCGCTGAGCGCCGACCCAGCGTTCATCGCCTGGCGGGCGCTGATGTTCGTCGCCTTCGCCGTGTTTCTCGCGCTCGCCCTGTCGCGTAGGCCCGTGCTGCTGCCCTACCTTGTGGGCATCCACTATCTGCTCGACCTGGCAGTCGCGCTGCAGTTCGCCGGCGTCGCGCGCTAAGTGCTGCTGTCGGGCGCGGGTGGGGCTGCCTGGGCACTCGACGGGGAGTGGGCGCTGGAGGCCGAGCGCACGCTCGACACCGACTGCGCGCTCGCGGCCGACTGCGTACTCAGCGGAGTGGCGACCTCGAGCGACATCTCGGCGGCCATCCGCGCCGCCGGATGCATGTCGGCGTCGACGGGATGCTCGGGGGCGGGAACTGTCTCGGTGGGCGCCGCCGGGATGTCGGTGAAGGCGGTCGACGGCAGATCCTTCTCACCGTTCACGATCGCCTCGACGATGCGAGCGGCGACCGCCTCGGGGAGGTACCCGGTGGGGAATTTCGGCGTCTCGCCCGCGATGGGGTGCCGTGACAGCTCGGTCTCGGTGTGGCCGGGCCGGGCATCCAGGACGCGGATTTTCTGGCGGCGCAGCTCACGCGCGGCGACCTGCGTGAACGCGTGCAGGGCCGTCTTGACTGCGGAGTAGGCGGCGAGACCGTTGGTGGGACTCTCGGCGACGAGACCCGACAGGGTGACGACGAAGGGCTCTCCCCCGGCTTCGGCGCTCGTCGCGAGCGAGTCGGTGGCGGCGCGCATGACGCGCACGGGCCCGGCGGCGTTGACCTGCCAGAGCTGCTCGAGGGTCTCATTGGTGAGTTCGGCGACGGGGCCGAACGCGACGACTCCGGCGGCGTTGATGACTCCGTCGAGCCTGCCGTTGGCGGTGACGGCCGTCGCGACGAGAGTGCGGGCGAAGGTGGGATCGGCCAGGTCGCCGGGCACGAGCGTCGCCGGGATACCGAGCGCTTCGAGGTTGGTCATGTTTCGGCCGCTCAGCGTGAGCTTCGCGCCGCGCTCGTGCAGCAGGCGCGCGATGTGCCGGCCGAGGCCGCCGGTTGCGCCCACGACGATGATCGACGCGCCCTCCAGGTTGGTCATGCGGTGAGCGTATCGGCCGCACTCTGGGAACGTGCATGGGGCACTCAGAAAACTCAGTGAGCGCGCAGGTTTTGTGCGGCCAGGTGTCGACGGCGCGGGGTGTGACGGCGCGGGTGCTGCGGACGCTACTGCAGCACGCTGCGGGCGGTCGCCGTCACCTCGATCGTGAGCCCCTCCGGCACGAACAGGGTGACGACGGGCGGGCGCCAGGCGGCCTCGAGCGTCACCTCGGCGGAGACCCCGTCGGGGGTGCGGGCGGCAACGAGGCGCAGGGCCTCGAATCCCGACGTGGGCGCCTCGCTCAGGTACGCGCTCACGTCGCGCGCGACGCCGGCATCGTCAAGCCTCGGTCGCAGGCTGCCGTCGGGCGCGCGCACCGCGTCGAGATCGAACGACTCAGCTCCGACGAGCGCGGCCCCGTCGGCCAGCGTGAACAGTCGCTTGCGTTCGAGGTAGAGCGAGGTGGCGGCCGAGACCAGCAGCACGACGACGAGTCCGAGCGCGGCGTACCCCGCAATCAGCGGGAGGATCGATCCGGTGTCGTCGGCGAGCATCCGGGATGCGCGGGGCGACGTCGCGCGCGCTCGTCGCCTCATCGCGCGCCCCAGAACCGCGAGACCTGCTGGGTGGCGGCCGCGTCGACGGGCACGGCGAGTGGGGTGCGCAGGTCGAGCGCGTCGGGGACGAGCGGCAGCGGAACGCGGGCGCTGACCTCGACCGTGACCCAGCCTCGGCGCGTGTGGCACGCGGTCGGGTTCGGCTGGCACGAGATCGTGATGTCGACGGCCTCGGCGGCGACCCCGTGATCGGCGAGCGCGAGCTCGAGCGCCCGCGCGGCCGCGGCACTTCCGGCCGCGGTGTCGGGAGCCTGCACGAACACGCGGGCTGCGTGGCGGGCCGCCCCCTCGGTGGCGAGCGCGGCCGACTGAATCGTGGCGAGCGCGACGATGAGGTACACGAGGGGAATGAGTAGGAGCATTCCGGCGGTGATGAATTCGAGCGAAGCGGAGCCGTCGTCGGCCGCCGCGCGGTCGAGGAGACGGCGCCGGGCGTCGCTCCGCCGTCGAATCTCAGCGCAGCGGTTCGAGCGCCGCACGGCCGCTCACCTCCAGGGCTCCGTCAATGCCGAACAGCCCCACCATCGGTAGCGGCGCGCGAACCGTCACCACGACAACGGGATGCTCGCCGAACGTTCCGAAGCCGGCGCCCACGTCGCCGGCGTAGCGCGGCCCGATCGCGGTCGCGATGAGCTCGCGGGAGCGCTCAACGCCCGCCTCGAGCGAATTGTCGGCAAGCGCCGCGAAGCGCGCCCCCTCGGCAGCGGCGTCGATCAGCGTGGTGCGCACGTGCAGGGCGAGAGCCAGCTGCAGCACGGCCAGCAGCACGAGGGTCAGGAGCGTGCCGACGAGCACGAACTCGACCGGGGCCGAGCCGCGGTCGTCGTCGAGTCGTCGAGTCGTCATGGGCGCCGAATGCGGGGGCGGGCGTCGCTGTCGTTGTCGTCGCGCGCCTAAAAGGTCGCTACGCGGTCGATCGCCTGCTGGAAGACGCCAGACAGGGCGGGGCCGGCGAGCGCCCAGATCAGGATGACGAGGCCCGCGGTCATGAGGGTGATGAGAACCCAGCCGGGCACATCCCCTCGGTCATCGTCGAGGTGGCGGGCGAGTCGGGCGCGGAGACGGGACATGACGATTCCTTCCGGGGGCGGGATGAACGCGAGCAATAATGCGCGTTCCAGTGAGGCGAGTGGTGACCTGTCCACAGGCGTCAGAAGCCGAACTGCAGGACGAGCAAACCCGGGTACACCGCGAACAGCACGGTCACCGGCAAGATGAGGAACACCAGCGGGATGAGCATCGCGACCTCGCGGGTGCCCGCCGCCTCGAGCAGCGAACGCTTGGCGTCGTCGCGGGCGTCGGCCGCCTGGGCTCTTAGCACCTCGGTCAAGGGCGTACCCCGTTCGATTGCCGCCAACACCTGATCGACCAGGCGCGACACCGGCGGGATCGCCAACTCGTCGCGCAGTTCGGCGAGGCCCTCCGCTATCGGCTGGCCAGCCGCCTGCCGAGACACCACGCGGTCGAGTTCGCCAGCAAACTCTCCACTGCCCGTGCGGGCAACCCGACGCAGCGCCTCCACGATGGACTCCCCCGCCGCCACGCTCAAGGCGAGGAACTCCACGACGGTGGGGAATTCCTGGGCGATGCGCTGGGAGCGGCGCTTCGCCGCCCGCGCGAGAAGAGCATCCACGAGGGCGATGCCGGCGATCGCGCCGGCGCCAATCCCGACAATGGCGACCGGGATGACGGCCAGCGACTCGCGGCCGGCGACGACTCCGAGCGCGGCACCGGCTGCGGCGCCAATCACGGCCCCGGAGAGTTGACGGGTGCGGTGGCCGCCCACCGTCGCGGAGGAGCCGGACTGCCGAAGTCGCGTGCGAATGGTCGTCTCGCCCCCGAGGACGGACTCGAGGAGCCGAGTGCCACGCTCGGCAAGCGGGGCGAGCAACGCGCCGAGCACGGGCAATGGGTCGGACCGTCGCGGGGCGACAAGCTGGGCGGCGACCGGGCTGACATCGACGAGGTAGGGCGCGAGGCGCTGGTCGAGCCGAGGGCGGCCGATGCGTGGCACGGTGCTCGCGAGCAACCACAGCCCGAGGCCTAGGGTGCCGCCGGCGACGAGGGCGGCCGCGAGGGCGGGATTCACCGGAACCACCGTCCTTCTTCGGGCAGGCGGCCGATCGCGACCATCAGTCGGTACGCCACGAGGGTTGCCGCGAGGCCCGCGGCGACGAGCGCAACGCCACCCGGAGTGTTGTAGGCGGCCTGAGCCTCAGGGCGCGAGCCGAGCATGAGCAGCACCACCCAGGGCGCTGCGACGCCGAGCCGCGCGGCCGTGCGCACCCACGACTGGCGCGCCTCAACCTCGCCGCGCACCGCCACCTCGGCACGCAGGTAGTGCGACAGCGACCGCAGCACCGCGGGCAGCTCGGTGCCGCCCACCTCCCGCGCCATGCGGAGCGTCTCGACGATGCGGTCGGCGACCGGGTCGGCGAGGCTTCGCTTCAGGGTGTCGAGGCTCTCATCGAAACGGGCGGTGCGCATCCAGTCGCGGCGAAACGCGACGAATGCCGGGCGGACCGCGTCGGGCGCGCTGTCGCCCAGCGCGCTGATCGCGTCGGGAAGCCCACGCCCCGCACGGATGCTCGACAACAGCAGGTCAACGACGTCAGGCCAGAGGGCGCGCAGCGCGCGGCGCCGGGCGGCGGCGCGAGCGCGCAGGAGCAGGATCGGAGCCACCGCGCATACGGCCGCCGCCGCCGGAGCGAGGGCGAGAACAGGGACCAGCAGGAGGACGAGGCCCGCGCCGATTACCGCCAAGACCACCATCACGGCGACGAGCACGGCGGGCGACACCGCGGCGAGGCCCGCGCGGGCGAGCAGGTCGGCGAGGCGTCCGGGGGAGCCGGGGCGAGCATCCGCCGGTTTCGGGGTTCGAGGCCAGAGCCAGGGCGAGGCGACCAGCAGTACTCCCGCGGAGAGGAGCAGGGCGACGACGACGGTCATGCGGCGTGGCCGATCACGGGGCGCGGGTCGAGCCCCGCGTCGGCGAACTTCTGCGGGCGGGGCGGAAGCGAGCCGGTGGCGACCAGATTGCCGAGAGCGTCGCGGACGAAGAGGGGCGCATCCGTGATTCCGTCGGCGGCGACCGCGCCGGTCGGGGCAACGATCTCGCGCACGCGACGGCCCCTGTCCGGAGCGAGTTCGAGGTGCACGACGATGTCGATCGCGCTCGCGACCGTCGGCACGACGAACGACGAGTCGATATTGCGGCCGGCCAAGAGGGGCAGCGTCGAGAGCTTGATGAGGGCATCCCGTGCGCTGTTGGCGTGCAGCGAGCACATGCCCGGCATTCCGCTATTCAGGGCGATGAGGAGGTCGAGCGACTCGGCCTCGCGTACCTCGCCGACGACGAGGCGGTCGGGGCGCATGCGCAGCGCCTCCTTGATGAGGCGGCGCAGCGTGATCTCGCCCGTGCCCTCGAGGTTTGCGCTGCGGCACTGCATCGCGACGACGTCAGGGGCGTCGAGGTCAAGCTCGAACGTCTCTTCCACCGTGATGATGCGCTCGCTCGGGCGGGCGCTCGCCAACAGCGCACCGAGCATCGTCGTCTTGCCGGTGTGCGTCGCGCCGCTGACGAGGATGTTGCAACCCGCCAGCACGCTCAAGCGCAGAAACTCGGCCGCCTGGGGAGTAAGCGAGCCGAGTTCGACGAGGCGCGTCAGCGAGCGGATGCGCTGCGAGAACTTGCGCACGTTCACCGCCCAGTGGCGTCGCGTGACATCGGGAATCGCGACGTGCAGGCGGGAGCCGTCTGGCAGGCTCGCATCGACGAAGGGGGAGCTCAAGTCGACCCGGCGACCGGTGGCCTGCAGCATCCGCTCGACGATGACGCGCACCTGATCGTCGGTGAGCGTGAGCGGCACGCGCTCGGTCACACCCGAGCGGGCGACGAAGATCGCGTCGGGCGCGTTCAGCCAAATCTCTTCGACCTCGGCGTCGTCGAAGTAGGGCTGGAGGGCGCCATACCCGGTGAGGCCGGCGAGCACCTCGCCGTGCGTGCGCACCTCATCGTGGATGCGCGGCAGCGCCCCCGACAGCGACCGCTCGGCGTAGACGCGCAGCTCTTCGCGCACGAGACGCTCGGCCGCGTCGGGATCGCGGTGCAGGTCGACGCGCTCGCTGCGCACGCGGGCCCGCACCCGGTCGGTGATGGTGGCGACGGGGGTGGACATGCGCGACATTGTGCGCGGGGGTGGGGCGGGCATCCGAGTTTCTGTCCACAAGCGGGCGCAGCTCGGGATGCACGCCATCCGAAAATGCCTATCGTTTGTTTCCGAATGAATCGCTAGGCTGGGGCAATGGCTGACCTCACCGGCTTCATGGCCCCGCAAACCCCCACCGGCAAGAGCGCGATCATTCCCGACATGCCGTGGTACTACTCCGGAACGCTACTCACCGCCGAGTACCGCACCGACCCCGCGAACGTCGCCGCACTCCTTCCCGAGGGCCTCGAGCTTGCCGACGACGACCCCGGTGCCGTGGCTCTCATCTGGGCCGACTGGCAGTCGTGCTCGGCGTCGGGCGCGGAACTGCTCGACCCACAGCGCTCGCAGTACCTCGAAACCTTCGCCGTCGTGCGCGTGAAGCACGACGGCCAGACCTACACCCGCTGCGTCGCCATCTGGGTGACAAGAGACTTCGCGATCGCCCGCGGCTGGTTCCAGGGCTACCCGAAGAAGCTGGGGAGCATGGCCGTCACGCGCGTCATGAACGTCGGGCGCGCCGCGCCGCGCCTCGCCCCGGGCGCGAAAATCGGCGCCTCGCTCGCCGCCTACGACCACCGACTGGCCTCGCTGGTCGTCACCCTCGAAGCCGAGAGCGACAGCAACGGCTTCGTCAACGGGCACCCCATGCTCCACTCGCGCTGGATGCCCTCAATCACACCCGGAGCCGGCAACTCACTCGACCAGCTCATCACCATGGGTGGAGTCGACGCCGAGGTCGGTGCCACCTGGCGCGGCGACTTCGAGCTCGAACTGCACGACTCCCCCTGGGACGAGCTCGCGTCGATCCTGCCCATCCACGAGAAAATCGGTGCCTACTACCGCGAAATCGGCGTGACCTTCAACGGCGGCACGCTCGTCGCCGACCGGTCGAACCCGAGCATCTAGCGTGTGCGCGGCAGGATGCCCTGCCGCCACGAACACCCGAGTGGTACCGTATGTGGTACGACTCGGGAGGCCGTCATGACCGCGATCAGTGCATCCGAAGCGCGAAAGACGCTCTTCGGGATCATCCAGCAGGTGAACGACGACCATGCGCCCGTTGAAGTGGTGTCGAAGCACGGCAACGCCGTCATTCTGTCGAAGGCCGACTATGACGCGATGGCCGAGACCGCCCACCTACTGCGGAACCCTGCCAACGCCGAGCGGCTGCTCGCGTCGATCGAGCGCGCCCGGCGCGGAGAGTTCGAGCAGCACGACCTCGTCGACCCGTGACTCGCGCCCTGGCGTTCGACGCCCACGGCTGGGAAGACTACGGCTTCTGGCAGAGCCAAGATCGTAAGACGCTAAAGCGCATCAACACCCTCATCGCCGACGCACTGCGTGATCCCTTCGCAGGGATCGGCAAGCCCGAGCCACTCAAGCACGTGCTGTCGGGCGCCTGGTCTCGCCGCATCGACGACACCAACCGGCTCGTGTACTACGTCACCGACGAGCACATCGTGATTCTGCAGGCGCGGGCGCACTACTAGAGGTCGAGACGGCACCCACGCTTCCTCGACTAGAGATCGAGACAGCACCCACGCTTCCTCGACTAGAGGTCGAGGAAGTACTCCTTGACCTCCCACTCGGTGACCTCGTCGGGCATCTCGGGGCCGACCGCCTCGGTGAAGCGCTCGATCTCGTCGCGCTTCATCACCTCGAAGACGTCGACCAGCGGGCCGCCCATCAGCTCGATGAGGCGCTCGTCGGCGCGCAGGGCATCGGCGGCATCCCCCAGGAACTTCGCGAGCACAGGGAAGAACTCGTCTTGGCGGGCGCAGGCAACGGCGTGGAAGACGCGGTGGACAGCCTAAGCTCACGACTGATTTCACCAACGGCCGTCGCAAATGTCGTCAGGTGTTTAACTGAGAATTATCCGACTGTATCGTGGCTGGTCGATGCGTCGCGTCTGGCGTGAGTGCGAACAAGAAACACCTGAGTCATGAGCCATCCTGCTGTGATTGCGAAGCCATGCCAGACCGGCTGGATCGTCCCAGCGAGTGCGGATAAGGCGACTCCCGTCGCGAGCGCAAGGCCGCTTCCGGCAAGCAGCGCCCACCCCGTATTGAACTTGCCTAACAAGAACGGCAGCGAGGCCGCAATACCCGCTAATGCTCCTACGCACACCCCTAGCAGCAAGTAAGAGACAGCGAGAGGGACCCACCCGCCGAGAACAGATACAGCGGTCGCTAGATAGAGCAAACTAGCGAGGCTACAACTAACGAGACCCGCGAGTAACCGACGTGTTCTCACGAAGCGTTCCTCAGATTGTTTGCGAAGACAGCCCAGTTTGCCGCGGCCGCCGCGCGGTACACCGCGTTATTGATCCATCCGTTGTTGATCCGAGCGTTCACATAGAAGGGCACCTAGCTTCACCGTGTCTCCGATCGTAGGTGATTCGGACAGTAACACACTCAAGCTAAATTGACCACTACTTGCTTACGCGGCCGCCCAGTGGGAGTCAACCGGCGACGATTTCGGCGGAACGTTTTCGAAAGAAGAGACGAGCGTGGAGCGCAGGAGTTGGCCCTCGCAACCTCGGCCTGTACGCGGCATTACGGTCGATCACATCGTCACATCGTCGTTCGTCGGGTTCACACCCACTACGTGTGTCGGCTTGGCGCTCCTCGACTAGAGGTCGAGGAAGTACTCCTTGACCTCCCACTCGGTGACCTCGTCGGGCATGTCGGGGCCGACCGCCTCGGTGAAGCGATCGATCTCGTCGCGCTTCATCACCTCGAAGACGTCGACCAGCGGGCCGCCCATCAGCTCGCGGAGGCGTTCGTCGGCGCGCAGGGCGTCGAGGGCGTCGCCGAGGGACATCGGCAGCACCGGGAACGACTCGTCCTCGTAGGCGTATCCGACGGCGACGGGCGGCGGCTCCAACTCGCGGCGGATGCCGTCGAGACCCGCGGCGAGCAGCGCCGCCGTCATCAGGTAGGCGTTCGCGGCACCGTCGCCGAGGCGAATCTCGAGTCGCGTGCCGCCGCCGCGCTCCGGCGGGATGCGCACCATCGCGCTGCGGTTGTCGAAGCCCCAGTTGGCGCGGTATGGCGCGAGCGTGTCGGGCCCGAGGCGGCGGAACGAGTTGATCGTCGGGTTGCAGATCGCGACCAGGGCGGGCGCGTGCTCCATGATGCCCGCGATCATGTGGCGGGCCGTCGTGCTCAGCCCGTCGGACGCCGACGCGTCGTGCATGAGGTTCTCGCCCGTCGGGCTCTCAAGCGATAGGTGCAGGTGGAACCCGCTGCCCCCTTCGTCGCTCCACGGCTTTCCTGAGAACGTGGCGGCCTGGCCGAGGCGGGCGATGACGTCCTTGACGCCGGCCTTGAGCATCCAGATGCGGTCGCACGCGTCGAGCGCCTCACCGTGCCAGATGTTGATCTCGTACTGGCTGGGGCTGAACTCGTGGTTGCCGGCGAACACGCCGATGCGCAGGCGGTCGAGCATGCGCAGCAGGTGCAGGAATGTTCCCTTGGGGTCGACCGTCGCGCCAGACGTGTAGACGCGGCCCGACGGGTTGATCGCGCGGCGGTAGGTGCCGTCGTCGTTGACGTCGGCGATGTAGAACTCGAGCTCGGGCCCGGCGACCGGCACGAGGCCGAGCTCTTCGTACTCGTTCACCATGCGCTCGAGCAGCGTGCGCGGGGCGAGCTCGTTCGGGGTCATGTCGGGGTTGTTCGCGCCTGCGACCACGTAGGCGACGCCCGGCTCCCACGGCAGCGCCCGCCACGAGTCGGGAACGATCTGCGTGACGAAGTCCTCCAGCCCGTTCGAGAGCACGTCGGCGCCGTCGAGCACGCCACCCTGCGTCGTCGTGACCCACACGCCCTGGCAGAAGGTCGGCCCACCGTGGTGGATCTTGTCGAGCTCGCTCACGAGCAGATCCTTCGAGCGGATCGTGCCGATAATGTCGGCGTAAATCACGCGGAGCACGTCGATCTCGGCGGCGATGAGCTCGCTCTGCAGGTTGGCGAGGCTGTGCGTCATGGTGCGACTCCCTTGTGGCACTCGTGGCGTATCTGGGCGACGCTACCGCTCGATTCGGGTGGTCGGTCGGGGCGCGCCCTGGCGAATCGTCACTGATTCGTTCGTAAACAAACGATACTGTAGTTGCGGCGGCGCGTCGATGGGCCGCCACGCCGATCCGAGCATCCCCCGCTCGCGTGAGGCGACCGCGATCTCAACGAGGAGTTCCCGCGATGCGTGCCCTGTTCATCCAGCACGACCACGTCTCACCGCTCGGCCCGGTCGGCGACCGCTTCGCCGATCACGGCTACGACATCGACACGGTGCTCGTCGTACCCGAAGAGCAGTTCGGCTCGCCCAATCTTGCGTTCGAGTTTCCCGACGCGGGCGCCTACGACGTCATCGTGCCGCTCGGCTCGCCGTGGGGCGCCTGGGACGACGCCTGCATCGGCAACTGGCTGCTGCCCGAAATCGAGTGGATGCGCGAGGTCGTCACCGACGACATCCCCGTTCTCGGCATCTGCTTCGGCGGGCAGCTGATTGCCCGCGCGATGGGCGGCTCGGTGGCGCCCGCCCCCAAGGGCGAGATCGGCTGGACCGCCATCTGGAGCGACCGCCCCGCGCTCGTGGGGCCGGGGCCGTGGTTCCAGTTCCACTACGACCGGTGGGAGGTGCCGCCCGGCGCCGTCGAGATCGCGCGTAACCCGGTCGCCTCGCAAGCGTTCACTATCCGGCGCTCGCTCGCCGTGCAGTTCCACCCCGAGCTCGACGCGGCCGGGCTGAAGGGCTGGCTCGACTGGGGAGGCGACGCGAAGGTGGCCGCCGACGGGCAAGACCCGGCCGTGATGCTCGCGCAGACGGTGGCCGAGCAGGGCGCCGCACGCCAACGCACGAACGCGCTCGTCGACGCGTTCCTCAGCGAGGTGGCCGGGCTGCCGACGCGGGCATAGCTCGGCTTCGCCCACCACCCAATCGACGACACGAATGAAGGGGGCCGGCCGCGCAGCGTGGGCGTGTCGCACCCAACACGCCACGTGAGGCGCCGCGGGGTCCTTCACTCGTGCGGACGCTAGCGCGCGATGCGCACGATGAGCTTGCCCCGCACGTGGCCGCTCTCGCTGTGCCGCACGGCGTCGGCGATGCGCTCGAGCGGGTAGACCTCGCCCACGACGACGCGGATCGCGCCCTCGCCGACCAGCGTCGCGAGCGTCGCCAGGTCGTCTGCGTCGCGGCGGGCCAGGATGCTCGCCAGCGTCTTCCTCGTGAACCGGTTCGCGACGGCCCGCCCCACAACGCTCGCGACCGGCGCGATCCAGTCGCCGCGGGGCGCCCCGACGACGGCGAGCACGCCGTGAGGGGTGAGCAGCCGGGCCAGTTCGCGGGTGGGACGGGAGCCTCCCGTCTCGACGATGAGGTCGTACCGCGCGAGCCCGTCATCGAGCGGGTCGGCGGCATAGTCGAGCGCCTCTTCGGCGCCGAGGCGCAGGGCGAGTTCGCGGTTGCCGGCGCTCGTGACGGCGGTGACGTGGGCGCCGAAGTGGGTGGCGAGCTGCGTGGCGATGCTGCCGACCCCGCCGGTGGCTCCGATGATCATGACGCGCGGCGGCATCGGTTCGACGCCGGCTCCGTCCCAGGTGCGCGGGGCGTCGAGCCCGCCGCGGCGGATGGCCTGGAGGGCGGTGACGGCGGCGATGCCGAGGCCGGCGGCCTCCTCGACGCTGACGCTGTCTGGTCGGTGAGCGAGCCCCTTCTCGGCGACGACCGCGTGTTCGGCCCAGGCTCCTGTGCCGTAGCCGAAGACCTCGTCGCCGACCGCGAAGCGGGTCACTCCGGGGCCGACCGCCTCGACCGTGCCCGCGAGATCGCTGCCGAGTGACGGGTCTTTCGGTTGCGGCATGCCGCGCGCGAGCCGAACCAGATGCGGCGTGCCGCGCAGCTCGTGCCAGTCGAGCGGGTTCACCGAGCTCGCGGCGATCCGCACGCGCACCTGACCTTCCCCGGGCTCCGGGAGGGACACATCCACGATCTGCAAGGTTTCGGGACCGCCGTAGCGGCGCGCAACGACAGCCTTCATGCCCCCAGCATGGCGGGTTGTGGGGACGAGCGTGACGTTTCTCAGGAGTAGAGACGCGCCGACGCCGAAACAGCGCGCGTTTTCGGGGCGAGCGGCGCTCTACTCCTGAGAAACGTCACGCAGCACAGCGGTACAGAGCGGCCAGCGCACCGGAGCCTCACCACGGTGGCGGCCAGCGCACCGGAGCCTCACCACGGTGGCGGCCAGCGCACCGGAGCCTCACCACGGTGGCGGCCAGCGCACCGGAGCCTCATCACGGTGGCGCGGCAGCGCACCGCGGTCGCACTACGCCTGCACGCACGAGCAACCAGCGTCGGGCGCCCCCGACGGCGGGCCGCGCCCGGTCGACTAGACCACCCGCACCGGCATGCGCTTGATGCCGTGCACGAAGTTCGAGCGCAGGTAGTCGACGGTGCCGGTGCGCTCGAATGTCACGTCGCGGGTGAGCAGGTCTTCGAACATGATGCGCAGTTCGATGCGGGCGAGTGCGTTACCGAGGCACATGTGCGGGCCGCCGCGTCCGAACGACATGTGCTCGTTCGGCGAGCGCCGCACGTCGAAGCGGTACGGCTCGTCGAAGACGGCGTCGTCGCGGTTGCCGGAGGCGAACCACACGACGACCTTGTCCCCCTCGGCGATGTCCGTGCCGGCGAACTCGGTGTCGGTCGTCGCCGTGCGACGGAAGTGGTACACGGGCGAGGCGAAGCGTAGGAACTCCTCGACGGCCCACGGGATGAGCGAGGGGTCATCGCGGAGGATGTCCATCTGCTCGGGGTTCGCGAGCAGATTGTTCATCGTGTGGGTGATGGTGTGGCGCGTGGTCTCGTTGCCGGCGACGACGAGCAACAGGAAGTTCGTGTTGAACTCGTCTTCCGTGAGCGGCTGACCGTCGGACGGCACGCCGTCGGCGAGCAGGGTGACCAGATCGGTGCCACCCTTACCTCGCCGCTCTGCCGCCATGTGCCGCCCGTACTCGTACACCTCGATCGCGGCTGGCGAGCGGAACGGCACGTGCTTGTACTTGTCGCTGTCGGCCGAGCTGATGAGCAGATCGGCGTGTTCGGGGTCGGTGTTGCCGATCATGCGGTTACCCCACTCGATGAGCTGCCCCGTGTCGCTGTCTGGCACGTCGAGCAAGCGCGCGAGCACCCGGATGGGGAAGTCGGCACTGACCTCGTCGACGAAGTCGAATGAGCCCTTCGCGATGGCCGCGTCGAGCGTCTTCGCGGTGATGCCGCGCAGGAACGTTTCGTACTTGGCGACCGCCTGCGGGGTGAACTGCCCCTGCAGCATGCGCCGCAGCGCCCGGTGCCGCAGTCCGTCGGTTTCGAGCAGCGACCGCCGCTTGTCTTGCAGCTCGGGGTCGACCTCTTCAAGGTTCGTGAACTTCGTCGACGTGAAGGTTTCGGTGTCTCGTAGCACGCGCACGATGTCGTGGTACCGGGTCACCGACCAGAAGCCGTGGTTGGGTGCGTCCTCGTCTGACCAGTGCAGTCCGGGGCTCGCGCGCAGTTCGTCGAAAGTCGACCAGGGGGCGCCGTTCGCGAACAGGTCGAGGTCGGCGAGGTTCGGCTGGGTGAGGGTGTGCGTCATTGCAGCGCCTTTACTCTGGGAACGATTGTTTGGATGCTAACGAATCCGCGCGCATCCGTCGAGTCCGCCGCGCGACGGACCCTCGGATCGGAGGCCTCACGGACGGCGCCGACGCAGCGAAACGCACGCGGTGGCGGGCCGCGCCGACGCGGCGCGAGAGCCGGAATCTCGGCCATTCGCCCCCGAATGGCGTTGAATGGTGCCTGACCAAACGGAAGGGTCAGCATGCCCAGTGCGCACACGCTCGTCGAAACCGAGCAGCAGGTCGCCGAGCGACTCGGCGGCCTGCCGATCGACTTTGAGGCGATGGCGGTGATCTCGAACCTGTTCCGCGCGGCGAACGCGACACGCAACTACTTCGAGCGCACCGTGCTCGCCCCCACCGACCTCAGCTGGACCGCCTTCGTCGTGCTCTGGGTCACCTGGATCTGGGAGCCCATCGAAACCCGCCAGATCGCGGAGGAGGGCGGCTTTTCGAAGGCGACCCTCACCGGCGTGCTCGGCACCCTCGAGGCGAAGGGCTACGTCACGCGGGCGCGCAGCGCCAGTGACGGCCGGCTCGTTATCGTGTCGATGACCGATGCGGGGCGCGAGCTCATGCTGACCCTCTTCCCAACCTTCAACGCCCACGAGCAGCAGGCCACCTCGACGCTCGACCCCGAGCGCCGACGCGAACTGGCCGAGATGCTGCGGCAGATCACGCGGCTTACCGAGCGCTGACCGCGCGAGTGGCCGCGGGATGCCCGATTCGCGGCACCGCGCACCGGACGACCGTGGGATGCTCGGCGCACTTTTCGTGCCCCGATCGCCGCCGCGCCCTACCGCTGCCCCGACCCCGTGGTCTACTATCGAAGGAATCGTTCGTACACGAATGACATACCACTGCAAGGGAGCAGCCACGTGCACCAGGTGACACTCGCCGGCCTCACCGTCGACACCCGCCACTACATCGGCGGGCAGCGTGTCGCAAGCGACGACACCTTCGAGTCGGTCTCGCCGATCGACGGCCAGGTGCTCGCGCACGTGGCGCGCGGCGGGTCCGCGGAGGTCGACCAGGCCGTCGCCGCCGCCCGTGCCGCGTTCCCCGGCTGGCGCGACCTCGGGGCCGAAGGCCGCCGCGAAATCCTTCACCGGCTCGCCGACCTCGTCGAGCGTGACCTCGAGGGCCTCGCGAACCTCGAGACCCTCGACAACGGCTCGCTCCTACGCAGTCACCGCCGCGGCGTCATGCCGCGCGTGGCCATGAACATTCGCTTCTTCGCCGACTGGGCGATGAACAAGCTCGATCACCCGGTGTGGCAGACCCGCGGCCACGACAACGTCGTCACGTGGGATCCGTCGGGCGTCGCCGTGATCATCACGCCCTGGAACGCTCCGCTGATGCTCGCCACCTGGCGCATCGGCCCGGCCCTCGCGGCCGGTGACACCGTGGTGCTGAAGCCTGCCGAGTGGACCCCGCTTACCGCGAGCGTCTTCGCCGATCTCTGCGAGCGGGCGGGCATGCCCGCGGGCGTCTTCAACGTCGTTCAGGGCTACGGCACCGAGGCGGGGGCCGCGCTCGTCGCCCACCCTGGCGTCGCCCGCATCGCCTTCACTGGCTCGGTGCCAACGGCGAAGGCGATCATGCGCTCGGCGGCCGACAACCTGACGCCCGTGAGCTTTGAGCTCGGCGGAAAGAGCCCGTTCATCGTCACCGACGACGCCGATCTCGACCTCGCCGTCGACATCGCCATCGAGCAGTACGACAACGCCGGGCAGGTGTGTCTCTCAGGCACGCGCCTGCTCGTGCACGAGAACATCGCCGACGCCTTTGCCAAACGCTTCGCTGAACGCGCGGCCCAGATCGTGCAGGGCGACCCGCGCGACGAGGCGACGCAGATCGGCCCGCAGATTCACCGCGTGCACCTCGACCGCGTCACCGGCTTCGTCGAGCGCGCCCGCGCAGAGGGCGCCCAGGTTGCGTTCGGAGGCGGCCCGAACGACGAGCTCGGTGGCCTGTACTTCCGGCCGACCCTGATCGCCGACGCCAAGCCCGGCAGTGAGATTCTCACCGCCGAGGTGTTCGGCCCGGTGCTCGCGATGCAGACGTTCGCAAGCGACGACGACGCCGTCGAGCTTGCCAACAACACCGAGTTCGGGCTCGCCGCCGTCGTCGTCTGCGGCGACCGTGAGCGTGCCGAACGCCTCACGAAGAACCTCGTTGCTGGCACGATCTGGGTCAACTGCTTCTTCGTGCGCGACCTCGCCGCCCCCTTCGGCGGCTCGAAGAAGTCGGGCATCGGCCGCGAGGGCGGCACCTGGTCGTTCGACTTCTACGCCGACGTCAAGAACACCGTCTACGCACCGACCGGATGGAAGGACTAATCATGGGAAAAGTCGTTGGAGCAGCGCTGCTCGCGCACGTGCCCACAATCATGCTGCCGCAGGACGTGCGCTACGACCTCAATGACGGCAAAGAGATCAGCCTCGTACCGGGGCTGAAGCGACTGCGCGAGGAGGTCTGCGAGACCCTCGACTATGACACCGTCGTCGTGCTCGACTCGCACTGGGCGACCACTGTCGAGTTCGTCATCACCTCGCACGCCGAACGCTCCGGCCTCTTCACGAGCGAAGAGCTGCCGCGCGGCATGTCGCAGATCCCCTACGCCTTCAAGGGCGACCCCGAGCTCGCGAACGCCGTGGCGAACTACGACGAGAAGAACGGCACCTGGGTCACCCCGATCTCCGACCCGCACCTGCCGATTTTCTACGCGACCGTGAACCTCTGGCACTACCTCGGCCGCGGCCTCGACAAGCGCTGGGTGAGCCTGTCGGTCTGCCAGACGGCGACGACGGAGGACTTCCTGCGCGCCGGCCGTGCACTCGGCGAGGCGATCCGTGACAGCGACCGCAAGGTGCTGCTGCTCGCCTCCGGCGCCCTGTCGCACACGTTCTACAAGCTGCGGGACCTCCGCCGCCACGAGTCGAGCGACCCGAGCCACATCTTCAGCGCCGAGGCGCGCGAGGCCGACCTCGAGCGCATCGAGTGGATGAGGCGCGGAAACCATAAGCGCATCCTCGAGACCATGCCCGAGTTCAAGAAGTACAAGCCCGAGGCGAACTTCAGCCACTGGCTGCAGATGGCGGGTGCCACGGGCGAGGAGGCGAACACCGCGAAGGGTGTCATGTACTCCGAGTACGAAAACTCGATCGGCACAGGCCAGGTGCACGTGTACTTCCCCGAGCCAGAGGGCGGCTTCCCGCTACCGAAGGACGTCACGCTCTCGCGCGACGACTCGGTCGAGGCGGGCGCCGCGTGACCGAGTATCGCCGCATCCTGCTGGGCGGCGCGCCCGTTCAGGTGACGCGCGACGGCGACGTGCTGCGCGCATCCGATGGTCGCGAAATTGCGATCGAGGATGCCGTTCACCTGCCCCCGACGGAGCCCCAGAAGATCATCGCCGTGCACCTGAACTACCAGAGCCGCACCGACGAGTTCATGACGAAGCTGCCGGCGGCGCCCACGTACTTCCACAAGCCCGTGACGGCGCTCAACAGCCACGGGGGCGACATCGTGCGCCCCGTCGGCTGCCAGTGGCTCAACTACGAGGGCGAGATTGTCATCGTGATCGGCAAGACCTGCCGCAACGTGAGCCCTGCGGAGGCAGGCGACTACATCGCCGGGTACACGGTCGGCAACGACTACGGGCTACACGACTTCCGCGACACCGACGCCGGCTCGATGCTGCGGGTGAAGGGCAGCGATACGCTCGCCCCCGTCGGGCCTGGCCTCGTCACCGACTGGGATTTCCGAGGCAAGACGATCCGCACGATCGTCAACGGTGAGGTCAAGCAGGAGGACTCGACGGCCAACATGGAGTGGGACATGCACTACCTGGTCGCCGACCTCGCCCGCACGATCACGCTCGTGCCCGGCGACATGATCTTCTCGGGCACACCCGCGAACTCGCGGCCCGTGGTTCCCGGCGACGTCGTCGAGGTCGAGGTCGAGGGCCTCGGCCGCCTGAGCAACACGATCGTCGAGGGCCCGACACCCATCCGCACCGACGTGGGCGCCCAGCCGACCTCGAGCGAGGAGGTCGTCTCGACCGCGCTCGGCGGCGACTGGGAGTTCCGCGGCAAGCGCACCCCGTCGAAAGACCTGTACCCGTCCCGCATCGAGGAATCGACCCCCGAGGAGAAGAACTGATGATCACAATCGACGTCGACATGAACAAGTGCCAGCACTACGGGCAGTGCGTCTTCGAGGCGCCCGAGGTGTTTCAGCTGAACGCCGACGACAAGCTCGAGTACCAGGCCGAGGCGCCCGACGAGATGCTCGGCGACCTCGAGGCCGCGGCCGACGTCTGCCCCATGCAGGCGATCACGCTCACGCGCGAATAAGGCCCCTTCATGGATGCTGACGCGCGCCTCGTACTGATCGTCGGCGCGTCGATGGCCGGCTTGCGCACGGCCGAGAACCTGCGCCGTGCCGGCTACGCCGGCCCGATCACGTTTCTCGGCGCCGAACCGCACGCGCCCTATAACCGGCCGCCGCTGTCGAAAGAACTGCTGCAGACCGAGGGGCAGGGTCACGACGACGTGGCCTTCCCGATCCGCTCGGCACTGGAAGAGAACGTCGAGTGGGTGCTGGGGCGCGCGGCCCAGTCACTCGATGTCGAGCGGCAGGTGGTGGTCGATGAGACCGGGGCCGAGCATCCGTATCGCGCGCTCGTGATCGCGACCGGGCTGCGACCGAAGCCGCTGCCGATCGACGACCACGGGCTCGCGGGTATCCACGTGCTGCGCACGCTCGACGACGCGGTGGCGCTGCGCGAGGCCCTGCGGCCGGGCGCGAATGTCGTGATTCTCGGCTCGGGCTTCATCGGCTGCGAGATCGCGGCAACGGCGGCGAAGGCGGGTGCCGCGAGCGTGTCGGTCGTCTCGCAGTCGCGCATCCCGCTCGAGCGGGCGCTCGGGCCGCTGCTCGGCGCTGAGGTGCGTCGGCGACACGAGGCCCAGGGCGTGCGCTTCTTCTGCGAGAACGGGCTGTTCGGCCTCGTCGGCGACCCGGGCGTCGAGCGCGTGATCCTGACGAGCGGCGTCATGCTCGAGTGCGACGTGCTCGTTGTGGCCATCGGGTCGGACGCGAACACCGAGTGGCTCGAGGGCTCCGGGCTCGACGCGAGCGACGGCGTGCTCGTCAACGGCGGCATGCAGGCGGTGCGCGCCGACGGCCAGGTGCTCGAGAACGTGTACGCGGTGGGTGACGTGGCCCGCTACCCGAACCCGCTGTTCGACGAGGTGGCGCGCCGGGTCGAGCACTGGAACCTCCCGACCGAGACCGGCAAGCGGGCCGGCCAGGTGCTCGCGGCGCACATCCGCGGCGACGACTGCGCGACGATTGTGGCGGCACCCTTCGCCCCCCTGCCGTCGTTCTGGTCCGACCAGTACGACATGCACCTGCTCGCCTTCGGCCTGACCTACCTTGCCGACCGCAGCGAGGTCGTCGCCGGGGATCTCACCGACGAGTGCGTGGTCGAGTACTTCCGTGGTGACGAGCTTGTCGGTGTCTGCGGCATCGGGATGCGCGGGGCGGTTCAGAGCTACCGCTCGCGGTTCGCGGCGCCGGTCGCCGCCCACTGAGCGCGAGCGGGCCCGACCGACTCGCTCGTCTTAGCTGCGGTAAACCTCGCGGCGGTGCCCGAGCGCAACAATGACCACAACGAGGACCCCATCGTCAACGGTGTACAGAATGCGGTAGTTGCCGACGCGCACTCGGTACCCAGCCCTGCCGCGCAGGGCAATCGCGCCGGGCGGTCGCGGGTCTTCGCCCAACAACGCGATCGCTCCGCGAATGCGGTCGGCGTCGCGCTTGTCGATCCGCTTTAGCGCTCGTAGGGCCGCGGGCGTGACCTCGATGCGATAGCTCACACCCACCCCAGGTCAGCCTTGACCTGATCCCACGGAATGTTGTCGCCCTCTTCCGCAATCGCCGCATCAAAGGCCGCAAGGTCTTCGGCGTCTTCGAGCGCCGTCATCATGCGGTCGTACTGCTCGGGGCTGATCACGACCGCCGCGGGTTCTCCCCGGCGGTCGATAAAAACGGCCTCCTCTTGCGCGCGCGCAACGACTTCGGCAAAGTTCTTGCGCGCGTCTGCCGCGCTCACTGTGGTCATGGTCAAATTGTACATTTAGGCTTTCTCTTTGTACATCAGAGCGTCACGCCAGAGGCGCGCCAGCTCGGTTCCGTCGGGCAAACGCTCGGGCCGTAGCACGAGGTCGTCGGCGACGAAGTACAGCGCAACGCTGATCTCGTCGAGGGGGCGACCCGTGCGGCGGGCGTAGGCGAGGCGGTACAGGGCGAGTTGCAGTTCTTTCTGCGCGCGATCGTCGACTGTGGTCGGGGCGCGCCCGGTCTTCCAGTCGACGATCTCGACCCCGTCGACGAATCGGCCATCGGGTCGGCGCAGCTGGGCCGGGTAGACGGCGTCGAGCTTGCAGACGAACAGGTGGCCGGCGAGCGGAAGGTGGATCTCGCACTCGACCTCGAGCGGCTCGCGGTCGCCCCACTCGGAGGCCGCGAAGCGCTGCTGCAGCTCGGCGAGCGCCTCCGGGTCGAAGCCGTCGCCGTCGACGTCGCGGTCGTCGAGACCGGCGTCGACGCGGTCGACGATCGCGCCGAGCCCAAAGCGTTCTTCGACCCAGCGGTGGAACACCGTGCCGAGTCGCGTCTGCCGGTAGGGGCGTTGCGGCATGGGCCGGCGCAGCCGCTCGGCCACGCCCTCGGGCTCGTTCACGTACTGCCGGAATGCCGAGGCGGGCACCCGATACGGCACCGCCACCTCGCCGGCGCGCCGTTCGCGCTCGGTGCGCTCCGCCAGCAGCAGGTCGATGTCGCGTTGCCAGCCGAGAGCATCCCGTTCGCCGCTCGCTTCGTCACCGCTCTGACGGATGCGCGCGGCCGCATTCTCGAGCGCCTCGCGCCGGCCGCTGAGCGGGTCGGCCGGCCACCACGGTTCATCGCTGTCGTCGACGGCGCGGGGGTTCTCGTCGTGTGCGGGGTCGGTCGGAACCGCGGGGAGGAGGCCCCGCTGGACGAGCGGGGCGAGGAAGGGACTGAGCGCGCGCGGCTTCGTCTGACCGGCCCAGAACGACGCGGTGAGCAGCAGGCGGTGCCGGGCTCGCGTGACGGCGACGTAGGCGAGGCGGCGTTCCTCGCGCTCAAGGTGCTCGCCGACCTCCTGCTGGAACACCTTCTGTCGGTCGAGCAGATCTTTGCGGCTCTCGGCGCCGCGCCAGCCGAACACGGGAAGCTCGGCGGCGTCGCCCCGCAGCTCGAACGGCAACACGCCGAGGGAGAGCCAGCCGCGGGTCGACCGGGGCTTCGACGGCAGCTCGTCGGCGACGAAGCGCGGCACGGCGACGTTGTCCCACTCGAGCCCCTTTGACCCGTGAATGGTCAGCACCTGCACGGTGCCGGGCTCGGCATCCTCGGTACGGGGTGACAGGTTGTCGCGCCATTCGGCTTCGCGCAGCCAGCGCAGGAAACCGCCGAGGCTCGCGTCGTCGGCGAGCCCGAGGTAGTCGTCGAGGGCGTCGAGGAACGCGTCGCGGGGCGACTCGCCGAGTACGCGGTAGGGGTTCGCGGTGACCTCGATGTCGAGCATCAGTTCGTGCTCGACGACGCCCACGAGGTCGGGGAGGTCGAGGGAGGTGCGCCGCCGCAGTGCGGCGAAAAGCCGGCCGGCTTCGCGCAGGCGCACACGGCCGAGCTCACTGAACGCCTCCAGCTGCCCGTGGCCGTCGGGTGCGTGGGCGACGAAGTCGAGCGCGTCGACGATCGACGCCGACTCCGAGCCGGCGACGCTCGCCCGTAGCGCCTCCCGCACCTCATCGCTGAAGCGCTGCTGCGCGAGGTCGCGCTCGCGCAGCCAACTCGCGACGCCGCGCAGGGCGTCGAGGTCGGCGAGGCCGATTGACCAGCGAGGCCCGGCGAGCAGGCGCACGAGCTCGGTGCCAGCGCTTGGGTCGTCGATGACGTGTAGCGCGGCGACGAGGTCGGCGATCTCGGGCTGGGTGAGGAGCCCGCCGATGCCGAGGACGTGGAAGGGCACTCCGCGTCGCCGGAGGGCGTCGAGGAAGATGGGCTGCGTCGACCGGCTGCGCATCAGCAGCGCGGCGGTCGGTGGCCGGGTTTCCGCGGTGTCGCCCGTCGCTTCCGCGCGCGCCGCCGCGTCTCGCCCCGATGGGTCGCGCGCCGCCGCCCCGCCCGCGGGGGTGCCGAGCCGCTCGGCGAACCACGCGGCGACGTGTTCCGCCTCGGCCTCGACCGTTTCGAGTTGCGCGAGTTCGACGTCGTGGTCGCTGGCGAAGGGTGCGGGCTCGAGCGTGCTGACGGCGACGCCCCCTCGCGCGGTGAGCGGCTCGACGAGCGCGTTGGCGACGTCGAGGATGCGCCGACCGTTGCGCCACGACGTGCTCAGCGAGTATCGGTCGACGCGGTCGCTTCCCGACTCGACGAAGCGGGTGGCGAAGTCGTCGAGATTGGTGGCGCTCGCGCCACGCCAGCCGTAGATCGACTGGTGCGGGTCGCCCACCGCCATGACGGGGGTGCCGGCAAACAAGCCGGAGAGGAGCCGCGTCTGGGCGACATTCGTGTCTTGGTACTCGTCGAGCAATACGACCCGGAATCGCTGCCGCAACGCCTCCCCGACTTCGGGGTTCCGGTCGAGCAGGTCGAGTGCGAGCGCGACCTGGTCGGAGAACTCGATGAGCCCGTCGCGGCGCTTGCGTTCGGCGTACTGCTCGGCGAGGTCGAGCAGCGGCAGCGTGGGGGCGAGGGTGGCGACGAGCGCGTCGACGTCGGCGTATGCCCCGCGCCCGCCCGGCGGCAGGTCGGCCACCGACGAGAACTCGCCGAGGGCCGCCCGCACGGCGTCGGGCTCGACGAGGTGCTCGGTGAGCGCGTGGGCGAGGTCGAGTACGGCGGTGGTGACCCGGTCGACGGTGAGGTCGTGGTCGGCGAGCCGCTCGTCAGTGGCGCGAGAAACGAGCCCCCGCGCGAGCTGCCACGCGGCGGCCGCGCCGAGCACGACCCCGTCGGGATCGCGGCCAATCAGCACGGCATTGTCGCGGTAGAGGCTCGAGGCGAACGCGTTATAGGTGGCGACGGTCGGCTGCGTGAACGCATCGACCACGGGCGGTGCGTCGCGGCCGTCAAACAGTGAACTCGAGCCGAGGGCGACGAGGCGCTCGCGGATGCGGTGAGCCAATTCCGACGCCGCCTTGCGCGTGAACGTGAGACCGAGCACCTGCTCGGGCGCGACGAGCCCGTTGGCGACAAGCCACAGCACGCGTGCGGCCATCGTCTCGGTCTTGCCCGAGCCGGCACCGGCGACGACGAGCGCGGGGCCGAGCGGCGCCTCGATGACGGACCGCTGCTCGCCGGTGGGCGACGGCTGCCCGAGCACCTCGGCGATCTGCAGGGCCGTGTAGCGCGGCGCGCTCATCGGTCGCCCGTCACGGGAGGAACCCGGTGGATGCTGTGCCGCCGCTGACCCGGCGGACCGAACGGATCGATGACCCGAGCCCCGGTGAGCTGCGCGACCGCGACGGCCGCGACCGCCTGGCGCAGCCGCTCGCGGAACGCGTCGAGCGCATCAGCGTCCAGAACAGGCTGCGTGGCCTCGCGGTACGACTCCCCCGCGCGTCCCTCCCGTACGAACAGCAAGCGTGCGCCGTCGGCGGTGTGCTCGCCGAGGGCGTCGAGCACCTCGTCGAAAGCGCCCTCGGCATAGGCCAGCTGGTAGGCGCCGAGCTGCGCGTTGTCGCGCGCCGTCGCGTCGGTGACGGGCTTCCCGGTCTTCACGTCAATGATGCGCACCCGGCCCTCGGCGTCACGCTCGATGCGGTCGACGATGCCCGACACAACTGCGCGGCCCTCCTCGACCTCGAAACGCTGCTCGGCGGCAGCGACGACCCGGCCGGCGGCCGCCGCATCGCGCAGGTAGTCGGCGACGCCGCGAGCGTAGCGCCGAGCGAGCCTCTTCTGCTGCGCGGCGAGCCACGGCGCGTCGAACACGAGCTCGCTCCAGCGCGCCTCGATCGCCGCCCACACCTCGTCGACACTGGGGTCGGTGAGCGTCTCGACGGCGGCGTGCACGATCGTGCCAATGCCCATGACGGCGTTGCCCTCCTCGGGGGCGATGCGGTCGAGGAACCAGTCGAGCGGCGACACCTCGATGGCCTCGAACTTCGACGGGGAGAGGCGCACAGGGTCGTCGCCGAAGAGCGGCGCCGTGGTCGACAGCGCTCCGAGCCCCCACCAGTCATCGGGTGAGGCTCCGGGGACGCCCTCTGCCGCGAGGCGCGTGAGGGCCGCGGCGGCCTCCCGCCGCACCGTCTCTCCCGACGTGGGGTCGGTGAGGCGGCGGCGCAGCTCGCCGACGAGCCGACGCAGGGACCGCGCGTGGGGTCGGCGGGGGCGCACCGTCTCGGCGGCCGGACCGGCGCCGGCGAGGTCGGCCAAAGCATCCCACAGGGCGCTCGGGCGGTCGTCGTCGCCCGCGACGGACGTGGCGATCAGCTGTCGACGGGCGCGGGAGGCGGCGAGCGCGGCGAGTCGTAGCTCGTCGTCGAGCACGAGGCGGCGCTCGTCGAGCGTCTCGGTAGCGATGCCGCGGTGCACGCGGCTGATCGTGGGGGCGTGCAACAGCGACCCACGCAGCCGCTGGTTCGGCCACAGCCCATCGGTGAGGCCAGCGATGATCGCGACGTCGACCTCGACGCCGGCGGCCGCCGCGGGGCTTGCCACGAGAACGGCCTCGTCGAGCCGGGTGGGCGCGAGCAGGTCGTCGGCGACGTCACTGTCGAGCATGCGGGTGAGGAACGTGTCGACAGTCGCGTCGGGCACCGTGTCGACGATGGTCGTGGCGGCGGCGAACACGGCGGTGACGGCGTCGAGGGCGCGGTCGGCTTCGGCCGCGGTCGTGCCGCTGCCGCGGGCTTCCGCATTCCACGCGTCGGCGACGCGGGCGTCGCTCCATGCCGTCCAGAGCAGCTCGTCCACGGTGGCGCCGGCGTCATGCTGCTCGCGCAGCGTCGCGAGGGTGCGCGCGACGCGGGCGGCCTGGCGGGCGGTGCGGTGGTCGATCGTGACGAGCCGGTCGGGGGCGGCGAGCGCCTCCACGAGCAGCTCATCGGCCGGCCGCACACCGTCTCCGGCAACCTCTTCGGCACGTAGGGCCCGGCGCAGCCGGCGCAGGGCGATGCGATCCAGCCCCCCGAGCGGCCCGAGTAGCAGTTCGGTGGCGGCGTCGGCGGCGAGCGGCGAGCGCCCCACCCCCACGTCAACGAACCGCACCAGGGCGCGCGCTGCGGGATGCTCGCGCAAAGGCCGCCCGGCGGTCGTCGACCGCACGGGAATCTCGGCGGCCGCGAGCGCCCGCACGATGGGAGGCACCAGCGCGCCGCTGCGCACGAGCACCGCCATGCGCGACCACGGCACCCCGTCGATCAGGTGTCGCTCGCGCAGCAGGTCGGCGATGAGTGCCCGCTCGCGCGCGGGGCTCGACGCGGTCAGCGCGATGAGCGCCCCGCCGAGCGGGGCCGCATCGTCGTCGTGGCCGGCCGCGGCGCGACGCTGTCGGCCCGCACCGGCGGTGCCGACGCGCTGCGTGTAGAGCGCGGTGAGCGCCCGCAATGGCGCCGACTGCCGGTGGGCAGTGTCGAGAACATAGGGATGCGCGTCCCCACCTCCGAGGGCGCTCGCGAGCCGTCCGAGCGCTTCGGGCTCCGCCCCGCGAAACCCGGTGGTGGCGACATCGGGGTCTCCCACGACCAGCACCCGGGAGCCTGCAGCGGCGAGGGCCAGCACGAGGTCGATGCCGGCCGGGGTGAGGTCGTGCGCGTCATCGACCAGCACGAGCTGCGGCAGCACGACGCCGGGCACATCGCGCAGACGAGGCACGGCATCCGCCGCCGCCCGCACGAGCTCGGCCGGGTCGAGTTGACCGGCGCGGGCGCCCCCGAGCACGAGCCGGTACTCGTCGACGAAGTCGGCGATCGCAGGCCACTCGGGCCGCCCGTGTGTGGCTGCCCCGGCGCGCAGCCGCTCGGTCGTCCAGTCGTGTTCCGACAGCCGCGCGATGGCGTCGCGCAGCTCGGTGCGGAACGCCTCGAGCCGTCGCACGTCGGCCCCGAGGTGCTCGGGCCACGCGGGCCCCGTGCCGTCTTCCTCGTGGCCGGCGAGCAGCTCGGCAATGTCGGCGTCCTGATCGGAGCCGCTCAGCAACCGGGGCTCCTCCTCGCCTCGGGCGCGGGCCTCGGCCGACAGCAGGGCGTGCGCGAACGCCGCGACGCTGCGCGCGAGCGGCCCCGGCAAGGCGATGTCGGGCTGCGCGGCGGCGAGGTGCTCGGCGAGAACGTCGCGCAGCGCGGTGGCCGACCGACGCGAGGGCGTGAGCACCATGACCCGGTCGACCGCGACTCCCCGCGCGGTGACCGCCTCGACGACGGCGGCAACGATCAGTGCGGTCTTTCCCGTGCCGGGCGCACCCAGCACCACCACGCCGGACCCGGCGCCGTCGAACAGCGCGCCAAGTGACGCGCGCTGGGAGGCGTCGAGCGGGACCAACGCGGGGCGAGCATCCGGATCACGGGCGATCAGGCGGGGCATACAGCCACGCTAACGGCGACCCCCGACGCGCACCGTGCGCCCCCGCCGCTCCGCTCACGGTGAACAGCGAGCATCCGCCCGCCCGCGCCGACTACGCTTCAGAACGTGGACATTCGCATCGGAATTCTGAACAGCCCGCGTGAGGTCGCCTTCGAGTCGTCGCAGAGCGCCGACGAGATCGAGAAGGCCGTCAGCAGCGCGATCGAGAAGGGTGCGCCGCTCGTCACGTTCAGCGACGACAAGGGCAAGCGCTACGTGATCCCGACGGCCACGATCGGCTACGTCGAGATCGGCACCGACTCCGCCCGCCGCATCGGCTTCGTGGGCTAACGATGGGCCTCGCGCTCATCCCCGCCGCCGTCATCGGCGCGCTCATCGGCCTCGGCCTGCGCTACCTGATTGCCGGCCGCCAGCAGTACGGCCTGCTCCTCCTGCCTGCCGCGGGTGCCGCAGCCGTGTGCGTCACCTGGGTCATCGGCATCTGGTCGGGACTCAGCCACGAAGCGCTGTGGATCTGGCTGATCAGCTTCTCGATCGCTTCGATCGTGTGCATCGCCCTCGCGAAGGCGCTGCCGCCGAAGCGCGAACAGGCGGACGCCGACCTTCTCGCCGAGCTGATGCGGCCAGCGGCTCGCTAAGGCCCGCACCGGATGCTCGGGGCCACGCCCCACGCATCCGCCCGGCAGGCGAGGCGCTTACGCCGTCAGCCCGAGCCGGTCCATGCGGCGCGTGTGCCGCCCGATCAGCTCAGTGAAGACCGGCTCGATCTGGGCCTCGTCGCGGGTGTGGTCGTCGTGCATGACGAGCGCCGTGCGCGCCTGCAGCAGCGTGTCGCCGACGAGGCGCCGGCACCACAGCGCCAGGCGCGATGCGAGCCGCGGGTTCGCGGCGATCGAGCGCGCGACGATGGCGTGCAGGGTGTCTTCGACGTCGTCGTTCCCGAGCGCCTGTTCGACCGCCTCGCGGTCGTCGCGCTCGAGGCCGGCGGCGAGGTTCAGCCAGAAGTCGGTCAGGAATCCGATCGTCACGTGGGCGCTCGCGACCTGCTCGTGCCAGTCGGCACCCATGACGCGGCGCTCGAACTCACCGACGCCCGCGAGGTGAGGTTGCATGGTCGCCGAGCGATCGAGCCGGTGCTGATCGATGCGGGCGACCAGCGCGCGGTAGCGATCGAGCATGAGGCCGGCGGCCCGCGCGAGTGCGTCTTTGTCGGCGACGAGCGGGGCGTTCGCGGCGGCGTGACTGAGCTGTTCGAAGAATGTCAGATGGAGCGCGGCGCACTGGCCGAGAAAGTGGTCGGCCGGCGGGGTCAACTCGTGCAGGTCGATCTTGAGCGCGGCAACGGCGGCGTCGCGCGCCCGAAGCGTCGGAGCTTGGGCACGCGGGCGGGAGCGTCGGAACCACAGAGCCACGGGTCAAGAGTAGGCGATGCGCGAAGCCCCGCCGGAACCCGGCGGCTAAACTGAGGACTTCCGATAACAAGACAGGGTGCACAGACACGTGACTTTCACCGACCTGGGCGTCGAGGCAGACATCGCCGACGCCCTCGCAGCACAGGGCATCACCGAGCCTTTCCCCATTCAGCAGCAGACCATCCCGCTCGCGCTCACCGGCCAAGACATCATCGGTCAGGCGAAGACCGGCACCGGCAAGACTTTCGGTTTCGGCCTGCCCCTCATCCAGAAGCTCGGTACGAACCCGGGGCCCGGCGTCAAGGCGCTCATCGTCGTACCCACTCGCGAGCTCTGCGTGCAGGTCACCGAAGACATCGAGTTGGCCGCGTCGAACCGGCCGACGACCGTCGTGTCGATCTACGGCGGCAAGGCCTACGAGGGCCAGATCGACCAGCTCAAGGCCGGCGCGCAGATCGTCGTCGGTACGCCCGGTCGCTTGCTCGACCTGGCCGGCCAGCGCCTGCTCAGCCTCGCCGACGTCGAGGTGATGGTGCTCGACGAGGCAGACAAGATGCTCGACCTCGGCTTCCTCCCCGACATCGAGAAGCTGTTCGCACAGACGAAGCCGACCCGCCACACGATGCTGTTCTCCGCAACCATGCCGGGGCCGATCGTGGCGCTCGCGCGTCGCTTCATGACGCGACCGATTCACATTCGCGCGACCGACCCGGATGAGGGCCTCACGCAGGCGAACATCAAGCACATCGTCTATCGCGCTCACGCGCTCGACAAAGACGAAGTCATCGGCCGCATCCTGCAGGCCGAGGGCCGCGGCAAGACCGTCGTCTTCACACGCACGAAGCGCGCAGCGGCGAAGCTCGTCGAAGAGCTGAACGACCGCGGCTACAACGCCGGCGCCGTTCACGGCGACATGAGCCAGGAGGCGCGCGAGCGCTCGATGGCGGCGTTCAAGGCGGGCAAGAAAGACATCCTGATCGCCACCGACGTGGCCGCCCGCGGCATCGACGTGAATGACGTCACGCACGTCATCAACCACACGGTGCCCGACGACCACGACACGTACCTGCACCGCGCGGGCCGCACGGGTCGCGCCGGCAAGACCGGCATCGCGGTCACCTTCGTCGACTGGGCCGACATGCACAAGTGGGCGCTCATCAACCGCGCGCTCGAGATGGGCATCCCCGAGCCGGTCGAGACCTACTCGTCGTCGCCCCACCTGTACACCGACCTCGACATCCCCGAGGGTTCGAAGGGGCGCCTCAAGGCGACCCCGATCCCGAAGGCCGAGAAGGAGGCGTCGCGTCCGCCGCGCGAGCGCAGCCGACGCCGCTCCGGCGGCGCGGGCGGCGGCTCCGGCTCGTCCAGCACGCAGGATGCTCGCGGCGGCGACCGCGTCGAGAACGCGCGCCCCGAGGGCGACGCGCCCCGCGCATCCGGCGAGGGCGGTGCGCCGCGGAAGCGTCGTCGCCGCCGTCGTGGCGGAGGCGGCGGAGCCGGCGGCCAGGGTGCGAGCGGCGCGGCGGGGAATGCCGCGGCGGGCGCCTAGGTTTCCGGCCTGGTGACCACCACGAACAGTCCCGCCCCGCCCGCGTCAGCGCCGGTGACCGCCGCTCAGCGTCGCATCGTGCTGGGCGTCCTCATCGGCTCAGCCTTCGTCGTCATCCTGAACGAGACGCTGATGGGCGTCGCAATTCCGCGGTTCATTCAAGTGTTCGGCATCACGGCGACAACCGCCCAGTGGCTGACCACCGCGTTCATGCTGACCCTCGCGGTCGTCATTCCGATCACCGGCTGGCTGTTGCAGCGCTTCAGCACGCGCGCGCTGTTCGTGACGGCGATGTCGCTGTTCACGTCGGGCACCCTGCTCGGCGCCCTGGCCCCGTTTTTCGAGCTGCTGATCGTCGCGCGCGTCATTCAGGCGAGCGGCACGGCGATCGTGATGCCCATGCTGTTCACAACCGTGTTCGCGCTGGTCGCCCCGGGACGCCGCGGGCAGGTCATCGGAACCGTGTCGACCGTGATCGCGGTCGCCCCGGCGGTCGGACCAAGCCTGTCGGGCTTCATTCTGAGCATCGCCGACTGGCACTGGCTGTTCATCACGATGCTGCCGCTGACGACGACGGCCCTCGTGGTCGGCGCTCTGCGCATGGTCGACGTCAGCCAGCGCCGCGGCTCCCGCCTCGACCTCGTCAGCATCATGCTGTCGGTTCCGGGATTCGGTGGACTCGTGTTCGGGCTCGCCCAACTGGGCGAGGGCGGTCACGCCGACGGCGGCTCTGGCTCCGAATCTGTCGTGGTCGGCACCATCTCGCTCGGGGTCGGCGTCGTTGCCCTGACCGTCTTCGTTCTGCGTCAGCTGCGCCTACAGCGCACCGACGACGCGCTGCTCGACATGCGCACGTTCGCCGAGCGTCAGTTCGCGCTCTCGATCGGCATCATCACGGTGGCCTCGATGTCACTGTTCGGCGCGATCATCATCATTCCGTTGTACGTCCAAGAGGTGCTGGGAGCCTCGCCACTCGTCTCGGGGCTGGTCATTCTGCCGGGTGCGCTGCTGCAGGGGCTCATGGCCCCGCTGATCGGCCGCCGCTACGACAAGGTCGGGCCGCGCTCGCTCGTGATTCCCGGCATCGTGTTGATGGCGAGCACGCTATGGGGCATGTCGATGTTCACCTCGGCCACCCCCATCTGGCTCGTCGCCGTCGCGAACATCGGCATCGGGCTGGGGCTCGCCCTGTTGTTCACCCCGCTGCTGACGAACGGACTCGCGGCTCTTAGACCGCAGTTGAACCCCTACGGGTCGGCGATCGTCGGCACCGTGCAGCAGGTCGCCGGGGCCGCGGGTATCGCACTGTTCCTGTCGGTCGCGGCGTTCGTCGCCCCGGCGACGGGCGAGGCGTCGATCTCGGCCGACGGCGTTCGGGCCGCCTTCACGGTGGCTGCGGCTCTCGCCACCGCGGTGATTCCCCTGGTGCTGCTCGTGCGCTGGCAGCGCGGCACCGGAGGCCCCGAGGGGACGACCGAGACTGGGTCGACCCGCGTCGTCGAGTCGGCGTAAAGCTCCAGGTCGCGTCGCGGCGGCTTAACCCCGCACCGGCTCCACGCCGCGGGCGGCGGCGATGATGCGCTCGAGCGCGTCGGGGCTCGTCGTGTTCTCGGCGAGCCGGTTCGGCTTGCCCTCGCCGTGGTAGTCGCTCGACCCCGTGACGACGAGGTCGTATTTCTCGGCCCACCGCTCGAGCGTCGCCCGCCCCGCGTCGGTGTTCTCACGGTGGCCGATTTCGAGACCGACGAGGCCGGCGTCGATGAGCTGGACTAGCATCCGTTCGTCGATGACGGCGTCGGCGCCGCGGGTGGCGGGGTGCGCGATCACGGGGGCTCCGCCGGCGTTTGCGATGAGCCGCACGCCGTCGAGCACGGTGGGGGCGGCGTGCGGCAGATAGTAGCCGCCGCGGAAGTGCAGGATCGAGGCGAACGCCTCGCTGCGGGTGCGCACGATGCCGCGGGCGACCAGCGCGTCGGCGATGTGCGGCCGTCCGATCGAGACGCCGCCCGACTGGGCGAGCACGTCCTGCCAGGTGACGTCGAAGTCTTCACTCAAACGGCCCACCATGCGCTCGGCGCGGGTCAACCGGTCGTCGCGGATGCGCGCCGTCTCGGGCACGAGATCGCCGTCGTTCGGGTTGAACAGGTAGCCGAGCACGTGGACGCTGCGCCACTCGTCGCGGGTCGACAGCTCCATGCCGCGAATCACCTGCAGGCCTGTGCCCGCGGCGGCGGCCACTGCCTCGTCCCACCCGGCGGTCGAGTCGTGGTCGGTGATCGCGATCGTGTCGAGCCCCGCCTCGAGCGCGGCGCGAATCAGCTGGGTCGGCGTCTCGGTGCCGTCGCTGACGCTCGAGTGCGCGTGCAGATCGATCAGCGGATGCGCCATATCGCCATCGTAGGACGCACGGGCTGGCAAGGTGCCCGCGTTAGGCTCGACCCATCATGGTTGTGAAGGTGATCTCAGCGGCGACGCTCGTGATCATCGGCATCGTTCTTCTCGTCGTCGCCTGGCCCAGCCTCTTCGGGCTCACGCTCTCTCCGTATATCGCCCAGATGGTCGCCCTGCGATCGGCGGCGGCAGCAGCAGCCCTCATCGCCGCTCTTGTTGTCGTAATTCTGGCGCTCATCGTCGCGCCAGCCCGACGCTTCTTCGCCGCGATCGCGCTCATGCTCATGGTGTTCGCCGGGCTTAACGTCGCCGTGCAGTCCGTGCGCGGCTTCGGCAACGAGACCTTCCCGCTGCGGGCCCCCGCCGAGCTGAGCGTGCTCGCCTGGAACACCCTCGGCAACGCACCCGGCGCCGAGCGCATCGCGGCGCTCGCGCTCGACGAGCAGGCCGACATCGTCGTGCTGCCCGAGACGACGGCCGAGGTCGCCGAGCAGACCGCCGTGCTGATGCGCGAAGCGGGCAGTCCCATGTGGGTCTACACGGTCGCGTTCGACCAGATCGCCGCGGCCCGCTCGACGAGCGTGCTCGTGTCGGCGTCGATCGGGCAGTACCGCATCGACGACACGGTCGGAAACACGCGCGTCTTGCCGAGCATCGTGCTGCGCCCGCTCGACCACGACGGCCCCACCATCTTCGGCGTGCACCCCGTCGCGCCGATCCCGCAGCAGCTCGACAACTGGCGGGCCGACCTCGCCTGGGTCGATTCCATCTGCCGCGGTGACCACGTCATTCTCGCCGGCGACTTGAACGCCACGCCCGACCACTTCACGGCCCTCGGCGACCCCGACGGCCTCGGCACCTGTGACTCGGCGAACATCGTCACCGGCAACGGCGCCGTCGGCACCTGGCCGACCAGGCTGCCGCCACTCCTCGGCGCGCCCATCGACCACATCATGACAACCGACGACGTCGCCGTGACGGGATTCCGCGTCATCACCACCGAGGACGGCACCGGCAGCGATCACCGCCCGATCGTCGCGCGCGTCATTCTGAACTGAGCCCCGCGCATCCGGAGCGGTCGGCGCTCGTCGGGGCGCGCGGTGGAACAATGGTCGGCATGGCTGAGACCGACAAGGCAACCACTGAGGCTCCTCGCGCGACCGAGAACCGATCCACCACCCCCGGGTCGGAGAAGTTTCGCGACTTCATTTCAAGCGGCTGGGCCGAGCGCCCGGCAGGCGTGGGCGAGGCCCGCGAGCAGGCTGTGTATGCGGCGGCGCGGCGCGCGCGCATCTCGTCGCTGTTTCCCGGCCAGCGGCTGATCATTCCGGCGGGCCCGGCGAAGCAGCGCTCGAACGACACCGACTACCCGTACCGCGCCCACTCGGCCTTCGCGCACCTCACCGGCTGGGGCAGCGACACCGTGCCGGGCAGCGTGCTCGTGCTCGAGCCCACGGCTGACGGCCATGAGGCGGTGCTGTTCTTCCGCGAGGCGGCGGGGCGCGACTCCGACGAGTTCTACGCGAACCCCGAAATCGGCGAGTTCTGGACGGGCCCGCGGCCAAGCCGCGACGACGTCGCCGTCGACCTCGCGCTCGAGGCCCGCGGTCTCGGCGAACTCGACGCCGTGCTCGACGCCGTCGACGACGCAACGCTTGTGGTGCGCGAGGCGGATGCTCGCCTCACCGACCGCGTCGATTCCGCGCGACTGGTCGGCGGCTTCCGCACCGCGGCCGCGGGCGCCGGGGTCGACACGGCGGGCGACGACGAACTCGCCCGCGACGTGAGCGAACTGCGGCTCGTGAAAGACGAGTACGAGGTCGACGAGATGCGCCGCGCCGTCGCCGCGACCGCGCAGGGCTTTAACGACGTCGTGCGCGACCTTCCGCAGATCATCGAGCACGCCCGCGGCGAGCGCCTCGTCGAGGGCACCTTCAACCGGCGCGCCCGCGCCGAGGGCAACACGGTCGGCTACGACACGATCGCCGCCTCCGGCCCGCATGCGTGCATCCTGCACTGGACCCGCAACGACGGGCCCGTGCTGCCCGGCGACCTCATCCTCATCGACGCCGGCGTCGAGCTCGACAGCTACTACACGGCCGACATCACGCGAACCCTGCCCGTCGCGGGCACCTTCAGCCCCGTGCAGCGCATGGTCTACGAGGCGGTGCGCGAGGCCGCCGATGCGGCGTTCGCGATCGTGAAGCCCGGCATCCGGTTCCGCGAGGTGCACGCCACCGCGATGGCCGTCATCGCCGCGAAGACCGCCGAGTGGGGCTTCCTGCCGGTCAGCGCGGAGGAGTCGCTGAAGCCCGACGCTGGCTACCACCGCCGCTACATGGTGCACGGCACCTCGCACCACCTCGGGATCGACGTGCACGACTGCGCGCAGGCCCGCCGCGACCTCTACCTCGATGGCGAACTGCAGGCCGGCATGGTGTTCACGATCGAGCCGGGACTGTACTTCCAGCCCGACGACCTCACCGTGCCGGAGGAGTTCCGCGGCATCGGCGTGCGCATCGAAGACGACATCCTCGTCACGGAGGACGGCGCCGAGAACCTGTCAGCGTTCATCCCCCGCACCGCCGACGAGGTCGAAGAGTGGATCGCCGGCCGCGCGCCCGAATGGGGCGACGAGGAGGAGTAGCGCGCTCTACAGCCCGAGCACGGCCGCCGCGACGAGGAAGTAGATGATGAGGCCCGTCGCGTCGACGAGGGTCGTGACCATGGGGGCGGAAATGACGGCCGGGTCGATCCGTACGGCGCGGGCGAGCAGCGGCATGGATGCGCCGACGGTCGCCGCCCAGGCACAGATCAGCACGACCGAGATGCCGACGACGGTCGCGACGGAGAAGTCGACGACGATCGAGCCGATAGCCAGCGCGACGATGCCGAGGCTGACGCCGAGCAAGAGCCCCACGCGGCACTCGCGCCAGGCGACGCGCAGCACGTCGCTCGGGCGCACCTCGCCCAGCGCGAGGGCACGCACGGCCGCGGTCGCTGCCTGCGCGCCGACGTTACCGCCGGTGCCGACGAGCATCGGGATGAACAGGGCGAGCGCTGTCACTTGCTCCAGCGAGTCTTCGAAGATCTGCAGCACGGAGACGGTCAGTGCCGCGGCGACGATCAGGATGAACAGCCACACGACGCGCAGGCCTGCGAGCCGCCAGACGCTCGACGAGAAATAGTGGCCAGCACTCGGCAGGGCACCGGCCTGACGCGCGATGTCTTCCGAGTCGGCCTCCTCAATGATCTCGAGCGCGTCGTCAACGGTGAGAATGCCGACCACACGGTCTTCGCGGTCGACGATAACCAGGCCGGTCAGGTTGTACTCCTGCAGCAGACGCGCTGAGGCCTCCGCCTCGTCGTCGACGTGCGCGATCGGGTGGTCGTCGTCGGCAATGTCGATGACGGCCTGCTCGGGGTCGGCGAGGACGAGCTGCTTGAGCGCGACCGTTCCCCGGTACGCGCGCGACGCATCCACGACCGCGACGAGGTCAATCGTCTCGGCGTGCTCAGCGCGCGCCCGCAGACGAGCGAGCGCCTGGCCGACGGTCGTCGTGTCGTGCACCGAGATGATCTCGGGACTCATCACGCGGCCGACCGAGCCGGCCGGATAGCCAAGCAGTTCGGCGGTCATGCGCCGCTCGCGCGGGCTGAGCCCCGCCAGCACCTTCTGCACGAACCCGGCAGGCGCCTCACCGAGCAGGCGAGCTCGGTCGTCCGGGTCCATGTTTTCGACGAGTTCGGCGAACAGGTGGTCGCGCATGCCCCCGAGCAGCTCTTGCTGCTGGGTCGAGTCGAGCTCTTCGAACACCTCAAGCGCGCGGCCCTTCGGCAACAGCCGCCAGGCGAGGGCCGAGTCGACGGCGCGCAGACGCGTCAACTCGTCGGCGATCTCGTGGGGAGCGTGGTCGGCCAGCCACTGCGCCGCCGCGCGCACGTCGCGCTTCTCGATCAGGTCCTGCAGATCCTCGGTCATTCCACACCTCCCGGAAATCGCGCCCCGCGGGGCGCACGTGTCGGTAGTGCTCGCGGCGTCTGGTGCCGCGAGCGGGGTCGGGGGCGGCTCAGGGTTTAGGAGGCGCGGGATCCGCGTCGGCGGATCCCTCGGCCAACAGATGCTGCGCCCGGGTCACGAACCCGGGCTCGACGACGATCTCGTAGCGTGATGCGACGACGCGGCTCGTCGAGGTGAAGTCGCGTCGGCGACGCTGCAGCGCATACTGCACGACCGAGAGCACGAGGCCGAAGCCCGCGCCGACGAGAGCGGCCGCGGCGAGGAACTCGAACTGCGGGTCGGGCGAGAACAGCACGAGCAAGAGGCCGATGAACAGACCAAACCACGCACCCGTGGCGGCACCACCGAAGGCGACGCGGCCGTAACTGAGCTTGCCGGTGACGTTCTCGACCATGGTGAGGTCGTGGCCGACGATCGCGAGGCGCTTCACGTCGAACTCGGCCTTCGAGAGCCGGTCGACGACCTGCATGGCGTCGGCGTACGTGTCGTACGTGCCCAGCACGTCGCCGCGCGGCACCCGCTGGGTGGCCGCGCCGGCGCGACGAAAGAGTCCGGGCGCGTTGCTCATGGCTCCCATTCTGTCAGGCGTCGCTAGCCTGTGGGTGTGCCTGCCGCATCCGACACCTCTGACTCGAGTGACCGTTCGGTGAATGTTTCTCTCGAGGAGGCTGTGCGCGCATCCTTGTCGCGAGTGATCGACCCCGAATTGCGGCGCCCGGTCACCGAGCTCGACATGATTCCGGCGGTGCGGGTCGTCGAGGGCGATGCCGGCACAACGCGCGCCGAGATCGACCTGCAGCTCACCATCGTCGGCTGCCCCGCCGCCGACCGCATCGAACGCGACGTGCGCGAGGCGGCCGCGCGCGTCGACGGCATCGACGAGGTCGCCGTCGACGTCGGCGTCATGGACCGGCAGACCCGGGATGCGCTCATCGCCCGACTGCGCGGCGGTAAGGCCCGCATGCCCTTCACCCCCGACTCGACCACCCGCGTGATCGCCGTGACGAGCGGCAAGGGCGGTGTCGGCAAGTCGACCATCACGGCGAACCTCGCCGTGGCCCTCGCGGCGCACGGTTTGCGGGTCGGGCTGATCGACGCCGACGTGTTCGGCTTCTCGATTCCCGGGCTGCTCGGCATCGAGGGCGCGAAGCCCACCCGCGTCGGCGAGGCGATCATGCCGCCGCGCGCCCACGACGTCGCGGTCATCTCGATCGGCATGTTCGTCGACCCCGGTGCCGCCGTGTCGTGGCGCGGGCCGATGCTGCACCGCACGGTCGAGCAGTTCCTCACCGACGTGTACTTCGGCGACCTTGACGTTCTCGTCATCGACATGCCGCCCGGAACGGGTGACGTCGCCATCTCGGTCGGGCAGCTCCTGCCGCACGCCGAGGTCATCGTCGTCACCACGCCGCAAAAGGCGGCGGCCGATGTGGCCGAGCGCTCCGCGATTGTGGCCCGGCAGACAGGGCAGACCGTCATCGGGGTCGTCGAGAACATGGCGGGACTCACCCAGCCCGACGGCTCCGTGCTCGAGCTGTTCGGCTCGGGAGGCGGCGACGACACAGCAGCCCGCCTCGACGTGCCGCTGCTCGCGCGTGTGCCCCTGTCGGTGGGCTTGCGCGAGGGAGGCGATCAGGGCATCCCGATCGTGACCAACGAGGGCGACGCGGCGGGCGCCGCGATTCGCGAGCTGGCGGCCGCCGTGGCTCGGCGCGGGCGAGGGCTCGCCGGGCGGCCCCTCGGCGTCACGCCACGCTGACCCCGCGGTCGCCGGCGCCGCCCGTCAACGACGAAAGCCGCCTGGGCCCGACCCCACCCCTGGAATGGTGGGCTCGAGCACAGACGGCTCTCGCGGTGATCACGCCCACGAGGGCGCGATACGGGATGCCCCTTAGACAGCGAGCGTCGGAACGCGGCGGTAGCCATCGCGCACAGCGACGACCACGCTCGCGACGACGGCCCACGCGCCCAGCGCTGCGATGACGATGATTCCGGCGGTCATAACGATCTGCTCCTTCGAGGCGGGTACTGCGTCCTGAACACCTCTAGTGAACCGCCGACAACGCTAAAGAACAAGCTATTGTTTCTGAACTAATCATGTAGCGTTACTACATGGATGTGCGCCGGCTCGAACTGCTGCGGGAACTCGCCGACCGCGGCTCGGTCGCCGCCGTCGCCGCCGCCACGCACCGCACGCCGTCGGCCGTGTCGCAGCAGCTCAAGGTGCTGGAACGCGAGGCCGGCGTGCCGCTGACCGAGCGCGTGGGCCGCGGCATCCAGCTCACCGGAGCGGGCGAGGCACTCGCTGCGACCGCCCGGCAGATCGCCACCGCCATTGAAGCCGCGGAGGCGCTGTGGAGCGAGTTCACGAAGCTGCCACAGGGCACCGTGAGCCTCAGCACCTTCCCCACGGCCGGCCAAATGTTGCTGCCCGGCCTGCTCACGATGCTCGACGACGAGCCCGGGCTCGAGGTCGTCGTGACCGACCACGACCTCGACCGGCCCGACTTCGCAAGCCTCACCCCCGACTACGACATCGTGCTGGCGGATTCGCAAGGAATTCCCGAGCACTGGACCCGTGACGGGCTGCGCGCCGTCACCCTCATGACCGAACCGTTCGACATCGCGATGCCACTCGACCACCCGCTGGCCGAGCGCGCCGTGCTGAAACCCACCGACCTCGTCAGCGAGCAGTGGATCGGGGCGCCCGTCGGCTACCCCTACGACAAAGTGCTCGACGGGCTGGCCGCAGCGACGGGCCGCGCACCGCGGGTCGTGCAACGCATCATGGACAACCTGCTCGTTGAACGCCTCGTCGCCGCCGGAATCGGCTTGGCGATCCTGCCGCGGTACACGACGCGCATCCACGACAGCGGCATCGTGACCCGGCCCATCACGGGCATCCCCGCCGAACGACAGATCACGGCCCTACTGCGCGCTGACCGGGCGGAGCGGCCCAGTGTGCGGCGCGTCATCGAGCTGCTCGAGCTCGAGGGGCGACGCGTCTCCGCCCGGTACGCGCACCCCGCGCACCGGCGCTAACCGCCTCAGGAGCGCCCGGGCACCGCGGCGCCAGGCTGCTAGGTCGCCTCGGAGTCGAAGGGCGCGGGGCGACCCTCCCTCTGCAACCGCTGACGCTGGGCGTACGCCGACTCGCGCTTCGGCGCGGTGACGGTTGCCGCCCCGGCCGCGGCACCCGGCCGCACGGGCTGAGCCTCGTCTTCGAGCAGCGCTTCGCGGATGATGCGGCGAGGGTCGTACTGCCGCGGGTCGAGCTTCTTCCAGTCGACGTCGTCGTAGTCGGGCCCCATCTCCTCGCGCATGCGCTCTTTCGCACCGTTCGCCATATCGCGGAGGCTGCGAATGAGCCGGGCGAACTGCGCGGCAAGCGCCGGCAAACGGTCGGGGCCGATGATGAGCACGGCGATGAGCCCGATGAGCAGAAGCTTCTCGAACGTCAGGCCGAAGGACACGTCCCCAGAATAGCCAGGGAAACCGAGGGGTTCCCCCTAGGCTGGGCCGACGAGGAGGCCCGAGGTGCCGAGCAAAGATCTGTCCTGGAAGTACGTCGAGGGTTCCGTCGTCGAACCCGACGTGATCGCCGCTGCGCGCGTCACCGCCGACGAGCTGGGCACCGATCCGGTGAGCCCCGCGACGGGTGCGCACCTCGCCTTCACGACCGCCGCCGTGGGCGCGAAGACCATCATCGAGATCGGCACCGGCGTCGGCGTCAGTGGACTCTGGATGCTTCGGGGCGCGCCCGACGCGCACCTCACCTCGATCGACATCGAAGCCGACCACCAGCAGGCGGCCCGCCGCTTCTTCAGCGATGCCGGGCATCCCGCGTCGCGCGTGCGCCTCATCACCGGCGCCGCGACCGAGGTACTGCCGCGCATGAACGAGTCGAGCTACGACGTGGTGCTCGTCGACGCCGACCCGAAGGGCTTGCTCGACCTGCTCGAGCACGCTCTGCGTCTCGTGCGGGTGGGAGGCGTCGTGTTGGTGCCGCACGCTCTCTGGCGCGACACGGTCGCCGACCCGGCGAAGCGCGAGCAGGTCACCACCGACCGCCGCGGCATCATCGCCGAACTGTCGCAGTCGCCCGCCGTGCACGTGGCGCTCTCGCCCGTGGGCGACGGCCTGCTGCAGCTCGTCAAGCGCTCGGCCTGAGTCGCGGCTCGAGCGAGCCCGGACACGAGAAAACCCCCGGCCAGTCGGCCGGGGGTGCACTCGGTCTAGGAGATCGCCGCGCTCAGCGCGTCACGCAGTTCGGTGGCCTCCGCGTCGTTGACGGAGACAACCAGTCGACCGCCGCCCTCGAGCGGCACTCGAACGATGATGAGGCGACCCTCCTTGACAGCCTCCATGGGTCCGTCGCCGGTCCTGGGCTTCATGGCTGCCATAGTGTCGTTCCCCTTTCGAGACGAAAATTCCGCTTCCTATTATCCCCGGTTATCGCTCCGTCGCTAAATCGACGCTGAGAGCCATGCCGTCAATCCGCGCTCCACGTCCCGGATCTGCGCGATCGGCACCCGCTCGTCATCGGCGTGGGCGAGCGATGGATTGCCGGGGCCGTAATTCACAGCAGGAATTCCCAACTCACTAAAGCGCGCGACATCGGTCCAGCCGTATTTCGGGGCGGGGGCGCCGCCGACCGCCGCCATAAAGCGCTCCGCGAGCGGAGCATCCAGACCGGGGCGGGCGCCAGAGGCAGAGTCAGTGACTGTGACCTCGACATCGAGGCCGTCAACGAGCGCTCGCACGTGCGCTTCAGCGTCAGCGACCGAGCGCGAGGGGGCGAAGCGGTAGTTGACGGTGACCGTGCACGCGTCGGGGATGACGTTCCCTGCCACTCCCCCGCTGATGCCGACCGCGTTCAACCCTTCGCGGTAGTCGAGGCCGTCGACCGTCACCGTCTGCGGCTCGTAGCCGGCAAGTCGCTCGAGGATCGGCGCGGCGGCGTGGATCGCGTTGACGCCCATCCAGGCGCGGGCCGAGTGGGCGCGGCGGCCGCGGGTCGTGATGTCGGCGCGCAGAGTGCCGTTGCAGCCGCCCTCCACGGCGCCGTTCGACGGCTCGCCGAGGACGGCGAAGTCAGCGGCGAGCAGCTCGGGGCGCGTGCGGGCGAGGCGGCCGAGACCGTTCAGGCTCGCCTCGACCTCCTCGTGGTCGTACCAGACGAAGGTGACGTCGACGGCGGGCTCGGGGAGGCGACAGGCGAGAGCGAGGGCGACGGCGCATCCGCCCTTCATGTCGACGGTGCCGCGGCCGACGAGAATGTCGCCGTCGTCGGGGTCGGTGACGCGGGTCGTCGGCAGATTGCCGTTCACCGGCACCGTGTCGATATGCCCGGCGATGATGACGCGCTGCTCGCGGCCGAGCTGCGTGCGGGCAACGATGGCGTCGCCGTCGCGCATCACCTCCAGGTGCGGGGCGTGGGCGGCGAGCGTCGCCTCAATGGTGTCGGCGAGCTGCGTCTCGTTGCCGGAGACGCTCTCGATGTCGCACATCGCGGCGGTCAGGGCGACGACGTCGGCAAGCAGCTCGGGGGCGAAGGGGCGGGGGTCGGGCACCGTTCCAGCCTAGTTCGCGAGCGCGCGACTAGCCTGGATGCCATGAGTGACAGCGCCACCGCAACGCCCGCAACCCACGCCTGGGGCTACGGCCTCGCGACCGTCCGCACCGCGACCGGGGAGGTGCTCGACACGTGGTTCCCCCACCCCGCGCTCGGCACCCTGCCCGAGGGCCGCGACCCGCACATCGTGTCGGCCGAGATCGAGCACCTCGAGGCTGAGGACGAGCGGCGCGGCGTGCGCCTTCAGGCGCGCACCGTCGCCATCGAATTGGATGCTGCCCCCGCCTCGACCGAGGACGCCTACCTTCGCCTCCACCTCCTTTCGCACCGCCTCGTGCAGCCGAACGGGCTGAACCTCGAGGGGATCTTCGGCCACCTGCCGATCGTGACGTGGACGACGGCGGGCCCCGTGCATCCCGACGATTTCGATGCGCGGAGGCCCGCCTTGCAGCGAGCCGGCATCTCGGCGCTCGGGGTCGACAAGTTCCCGCGGATGCTCGACTACGTCACCCCGCCGCGGGTGCGCATCGCCGACGCCTCGCGCGTGCGTCTCGGCGCCTACCTGTCGCCCGGCACGACCGTCATGCACGAGGGATTCGTGAACTTCAACGCGGGAACCCTCGGCGCCTCGATGGTCGAGGGGCGCATCAGCCAGGGAGTCGTCGTCGGCGACGGCAGCGACATCGGCGGCGGCGCCTCGATCATGGGCACGCTGTCGGGCGGCGGCACGCACCGCGTCTCGATCGGCGAACGCGCGCTGCTCGGCGCGAACTCAGGGATCGGCATCTCGATCGGCGACGACACGGTGGTTGAGGCGGGGCTGTATGTCACGGCGGGCACGAAGGTCGCGGTCATCGACGGAAGCGTCGACTCGTACGGACAACCGCGCACGGTGAAGGCTGCTGAACTGAGCGGTGTGGCCGGGCTGCTGTTCCGCCGCAACTCTGTCACCGGCGGAGTCGAGGTGCTGCCGCGCACCGGCGCGGGCGTGCAGCTCAACACCGCCCTGCACGCGTAGGGCGGCGCCGCGCGTCGGTGTCGCTTCCACCCGGAGGTGTGCGCAACTCGGCGCGCGTCGGTGTCGCTCACCGGCGTTTCAGCCCAATCACCGGGCGCACGCGACACAACCCTGAGGGCGATCGCTCGAGTGGGCTCTGGCGGAGGCGACAGTGCGTCCGCCTGCAGTGCCCCGCCAACACTCATGACGACCTACCCGACTTCCACAACAGCGGAAAGGCGACCGCCGTTCGGCGTCCCGCTGTTGTGGAAGGTGCTGGGGACGCAGGCGGTCGGACCGGTGGCAGTGGGAACGCAGGCGGTCGGAACGCAGGCGGCCAGCACGAATTGCGTATTCGCGGCGGCGCCATCTCGCGGGCAGGACGCGAGGAGTCCGCGAGGTCAGCTGACGGGGCCGACACGCCGACCCAGCCGCACAACGCGCCGCGTGTGCTGCGGCACAGCTGATCCCGCGGACACGCACGCTGGAAGCGACGCACACCGGGCACCACTCACGCCAGCGGAAGAAGCAGCCCTACCGCCCCTGCGGCCAGTCGCGCGCGCCCGAGCCGATGTACAGCTGCTGCGGGCGGCCGATCTTCGTCTGCGGGTCGGCGTTCATCTCGCGCCAGTGCGCGATCCAGCCGGGCAGTCGGCCGATCGCGAACAGCACCGTGAACATGCGGGTCGGGAAGCCCATCGCCTTGTAGATGACGCCCGTGTAGAAGTCCACGTTCGGGTAGAGCTTGCGCTCCTTGAAGTAGTCGTCGTCGAGCGCGATCTGCTCGAGCTCGCGGGCGATGTCGAGCAGCGGGTCGCTGATGCCGAGGTCGGCGAGCACCGCATCCGCGCTCTCCTTCACGAGCTTCGCGCGCGGGTCGTACGACTTGTAGACCCGGTGGCCGAAGCCCATGAGCTTGATGCCGTCTTCCTTGTTCTTGACCCGCTCGACGAAGCGCTCGACGCTCTCACCCGAGTCGCGGATGCGCGCCAGCATCTCGAGCACCGACTCGTTGGCTCCACCGTGCAGCGGGCCCGAGAGCGCGTTAATGCCGGCCGAGATTGAGGCGAACATGTTGGCCTCGGTCGAACCGACGAGACGCACAGTCGAGGTCGACGCGTTCTGCTCGTGGTCTTCGTGCAGGATCAGCAGGCGCTCGAGCGCCTTCGACAGCACAGGGTTCACCTCGTACGGCTCGGCCATCGTGCCGAAGTTCAGGCGCAGGAAGTTGTCGACAAAGCTCAGCGAGTTGTCGGGGTACAGGAACGCCTGCCCGATCGACTTCTTGTGCGCATACGCGGCGATCACCGGCAGCTTCGCGAGCAGGCGGATCGTCGAAATCTCGACCTGCTCGGGGTCGTGCGGGTTGAGCGAATCGCCGTAGTAAGTCGACAGGGCCGACACGGCGCTCGACAGCACCGACATGGGGTGCGCCTGGTGCGGCAGCGCGTCGAAGAAGCGCTTCAGGTCTTCGTGCAGCAGCGTGTGGCGGCGCACCTTCTCATCGAAAGCGCCCAGCTCGTCGGCGGTCGGCAGTTCGCCGTAAATCAGCAGCCACGCGACCTCGAGGAAGGTGGCGTTGGCCGCGACATCCTCGATCGCGTAGCCGCGGTAGCGCAGCACGCCGTTGGCGCCGTCGATGTAGGTGATCGCGCTCTTCGTCGAGGCGGTGTTGACAAAACCGTAGTCGAGGCCGGTGTACCCGGTCTGCTTCGTCAGCGTCGACAGGTCGATGCTGGATGCGCCGTCGACGCTGTCAAGAATCGGGAACTCTGCGGCTCCGCCGGGATAGTGCAGCGTGGCCTTCTTCTCGGCGTCGCTCACATCGCCTCCTCGCGTGGGTTGGACTCGGTGGGGGCGGGATCCCGGCTCGCGCCAAAGGGTGGTGGCGGCGCGGGTGACCCGGGTTACAGCCTAGGCGTAAACCCTGACCAGTAGCGCATCGACCAATGACCCGGCCGATCCGTTGTGGATTAGCGCCTAACGCAGGCGTGCAGCGGCCGCCGCCACCCGCTCGTCGGTGGCCGTCAGGGCGATGCGGACATGCGTCGAGGCATCCCCCTCGTAGAACGTCCCCGGTGCCGCGAGAATGCCCCGCTCCGCAAGCCATGCGATCGTCTCGAGGGCGGGCTCCCCGCGCGTCACCCACAGGTAGAGCCCCGCCTCGGAATGATCGATTCGGAAGCCGGCCTCCGTGAAGGCGGCAACGAGCATCCCCCGCCGCCGCGCGTAGCGCGCCTTCTGGGCGGCGACGTGCACGTCGTCGTCGAGCGCCGCCACCATGGCAGCCTGCACGGGAGCCGGCGGAATCAGCCCGGCGTGCTTGCGCACGGCGAGGATGCGGCCGATGAGCGCCGGGTCACCCGCGACGAACGCCGCCCGGTAGCCGGCCAGGTTCGACTGCTTCGACAGCGAATAGACGCTGAGCACGCCGTCGAGCGCACCGTCCGAGCTCGTGTCGCCGATGACGTCGTGATCGAGGATGCTCGTCACCGGCCGGTCGGCGAACGGCGCCTCCCAGCCGAGCTCCGCATAGCACTCATCGTTCACGATGACGGCACCGAGCGCGCGGGCGGCGTCGACCCGAGCGCGCAGGGCGCCGGCGTCGAGAACCGCTCCGGTCGGGTTGCCGGGCGAGTTCAGCCAGACCAGTTTCGTGTCGTCGGGCCAGGCGCCGGGGTCGTCGGCCGCCACCGCGCGTGCGCCCGCGATTGCCGCTCCGACGGCATATGTCGGATACGCGGTCTCGGGGTGCACCACGGTGTCGCCCGCGCCCGCGTCGAGCAGCAGCGGCAGCAAGCCGACGAGCTCTTTCGAGCCAATGGTCGGCAGCACGGCGTCGACGCTCGGCAGGGTGACGCCGCGACGGTGCGCGTACCAGCGCACGATCGCCTCGCGGAGCGCCGGCGTGCCCATGGTTTGGGGGTAGGCGTGCGCGTCCGTCGCGGCGATGAGGGCGTCTCGCACAACGTCGGGGGTGGGGTCGACGGGAGAACCGACCGAGAGGTCGACGATGCCGTCGGCGTGTTCGCGGGCCCGTGTCGCGAAGGGGGCGAGCGAGTCCCAGGGGAAGTCGGGTAGCGCCGGCACGGCGGCGTCGCCTAGTTCTGGGGCGGAAGGGCTGCGACGATCGGGTGGTCCGAGTGGATCACGCCGACCTTTGCCGCCCCACCGGGCGAGCCGATTTCGGTGAAGAACTCGACGTTCGCGGTGTAGTACTCGGCCCACTGCTCGGGCACATCGTCTTCGTAGTAGATGGCCTCGACGGGGCACACCGGCTCGCACGCACCGCAGTCGACACACTCGTCGGGGTGGATGTAGAGCATGCGGTCGCCCTCGTAGATGCAGTCGACGGGGCACTCGTCGATGCAGGCACGGTCTTTCACATCGACGCAGGGCAGGGCGATCACGTAGGTCACGGTGCGACGGTTTCCTTCTCGTTGAGGGACTCGTTCATGCTATCCGCCCGCCGCTGGGGAGCGCGCTGTATGCGCGGCCACGACACGACGATCGCACTCATCGCCATCACGCCGATGAGCCAGGCGTACCCGACGGTGTTGCCGGGAACGACCAGGCTGCCGCCGGTAGCTGCCGGTGCAGCGAGCAGGGTCGTGACACCGAGCAGACCTGCTGCGGCCCCCACAACGCCCGCGCGACTCGGCGCGGCCAGGCGAGCGCCGACGAGGAAGACGGTGGAGGTCACCAGCGCGAGGCTGATGCCCACGGGCGGCATGGACTGGTGGGCGAAGGTCGCGACGAGTCCGACGAGTGCACCGAGCAGCGCACCCGCAGCAAGCAAGCTAGCGCGCAGTAGCCAGCGCGCCCGGGCGCCGGAACGGTCAGGCATTAGGAATCCAGGCGGAGCATCCACCCGTGGGGGTCGTCCGCCCGGCCGTACTGGATGTCGGTGAGGGCCTGTCGCAACTCCATCGTGAGCGCTCCGGGCGTCGCGTCGGGGCTGCCGATCGTGAAACCGTCGCCCTTCAGCTGGCCGATGGGCGTCACAACGGCTGCCGTGCCGCAGGCAAACGCTTCAACGATGTCGCCCGCCTCGTAGCCCGCCCTCCACTCGTCGAGTTCGACGGGTCGGCGCTCAACACGATGACCGCGATCCTCGGCGAGCTGCAGGATCGAGTCGCGCGTGATGCCCTCGAGAATCGAGTCGCTGTGCGGGGTCACGAGAGTGCCGTCCTTGTAGACGAGCACGATGTTCATGCCGCCCAGCTCTTCGAGGTACTTCTGCTCGACCGAGTCGAGGAACAGCACCTGCTGGCAGCCGTGGTCGGCGGCCTCGGCCTGCGCCACGAGCGAGGCCGCGTAGTTGCCGCCGGTCTTCGCAGCACCGGTGCCGCCGCGGCCGGCGCGCGAGTACTGCGTCGACAGCCAGATCGACACGGGGGCGGGGCCCGAGGTGAAGTAGGCGCCGGCGGGCGACGCGATGACGTAGTAGTTGACCTTCTTCGCCGGACGCACGCCGAGGAAGGCCTCCTTGGCGAACATGAACGGGCGCAGGTAGAGGCTCGTCTCGGGAGCGCTCGGCACCCAGTCGCCGTCGACGGCGATGAGCTGCTTGAGGGACTCGATGAAGTAGTCGACGGGCAGCTCGGGGAGCGCCAGACGCTTCGCCGAGCGCCGCAGGCGCCGCGCGTTCGCGTCGGGGCGGAACGACCAGATCGACCCGTCGGCGTGGCGGTAGGCCTTCAGCCCCTCGAAGATTTCCTGCCCGTAGTGCAGCACGGCGGCAGACGGGTCGAGCGAGATTGGGCCGTATGGCTGCACGCGCGGGCGGTGCCAGCCGCCCCACTCGCTCCAGCAGATGTCGACCATATGGTCGGTGAAGTTCTGCCCAAACCCGGGGTTCGCGAGGACTTCTGCGCGCTTCTCGTCGCTCGCCGCGTTGTCGTTACGCGTGACAGCGAACTCCAGGTTCTTCGGAGCCAGGGGCAGAAGGTTCGTCATGGCGGTCCTCGTCGATCGAGCGGTGTTGCTCAAGAGTACTGCCGCTGCTGGTGTCGCGGGTGCGGCCGATCAGGTCGACGACGCGACGAACTCGGCGATGGATGCTCCGATCTCGCCGGTCGTGCGCGCAGCGTTTCCGCGCCCAGCGAGATCGTGCTCGACGGCGCGCTCGATGCGGGCCGCGGCCTCGTCGAGCCCCGACTGCCGCAGCAAGAGAGCGGCCGAGAGGATCGCCGCCGTCGGGTCGGCTTTCTGCTGCCCGGCGATGTCGGGCGCAGAACCGTGCACGGGCTCGAACATGGAGGGGTGAGCGCCCGATGGGTCGAGGTTGCCGGAGGCGGCGATGCCGATGCCGCCGCCGACGGCGCCGGCGAGGTCGGTCACGATGTCGCCGAACAGGTTGTCGGTGACGATGACGTCGAAGCGCGCCGGATCGGTGACGAGGAAGATCATGGTCGCATCCACGTGCAGGTAGTCGACCGTGACGTCGGGGTTCTCGGCCGCGACCCGGTCGACGGTGCGCTGCCAGAGCGACCCGGCGTGAACGAGAACGTTCGTCTTGTGCACGAGCGTCACGCGGCGGCGGCGCTTCTCGGCCTCGGCGAAGGCGAATCGCACCACCCGCTCGACACCGTAGGCGGTGTTGACGCTCGTTTCGTTCGCGACCTCGTGCGGCGTACCCACCCGAATCGCCCCGCCGTTGCCGACGTAGGGCCCTTCCGTGCCCTCACGCACGACTACGAAGTCGATGTCTCCGGGCGATGAGAGCGGCGACGTCACACCCGGGTACAGGCGCGTCGGGCGGAGGTTGACGTGGTGATCGAACGCGAACCGGAGCTTCAGCAGCAGGCCGCGCTCGATGATGCCGCCGGCGAGCTTCGGGTCGCGTGGGTCGCCTCCCACCGCTCCGAGCAGGATCGCGTCGTGTTGTCGCAGCGCATCAAGCGTTGCGTCATCGAGGATCTCGCCGGTCGCCAGGTAGTGCCCCGCCCCCAGCGGGTACCGCGTCTCGTGCACCTCCACGCTGTCACCGACGGCGGCCCGCAGGACGGTGAGCGCCTCGGCGATGACCTCCGGTCCGATGCCGTCTCCGGGAATCACAGCCAGGTCGAGTGTGCGGGTCACGGGTCCTCCTTGAGTGTTCGGAACACGCTTCCTGCCCCCGAATGGGGGACATGTCAGGCGATTCCCAGCATGACGCTACTTCCCCGGAAAACCGGGCCATATCGCGTTTCAGGCTACCGCCTGGAAGCGCGCGGATGCCCGCGGGGGCTTTCGCGAAACGTCCAGGCAGCGCTAATTTTTTTCCCGGCCCACATCCGGGCGAGGCCCGACCACGGGTCAACCGAGAAAGGAAACAGTGTCATGAGCATTGGTTTCGGCATCTTCCTGTTCGCCGTCGGCGCGATTCTTGCGTTCGCCGTGAACGTCGCCGTCGAGGGCATTGAGCTCGTCACGATCGGCTACATCCTGATGGTCGCCGGCATTGTGACCGTCATCATCGGCATCGCGCTGATGATGCGCCGCCGTTCGGCGGTAACCACGGAGCGTTCGGGTGTCGACCCGGCGAGCGGTGAGCGCGTGACGCGCCGCGAGGCGTCGATCGACGACCCGCCCGTCGCGTAACCAGAGACCTGCGGTCGCGGACCCGATCCCGCGATCCGCGCATCCCGATCAGGCGAATGGCGCCGGCCCTCTGAGGCCGGCGCCATTTGTCGTGTGCGCGATGGTGCGTCAGCGCGCCATTGCGCTGATGAGTTCGTAGGCGACGTGCGAGGCGGCGACAGCCGTGAGCTGGGCGTGATCGTAGGCCGGGGCGACCTCCACCACGTCCGCACCAACGATGCGATGCTCACCGAGCGCGCGCAGCATGGCCAGCAGCTCTCTGCTCGTCAGGCCTCCCGCCTCCGGCGTGCCGGTGCCGGGCGCGTGCGCGGGGTCGAGCACGTCAATATCGATCGAAACGTACACGGGGCAATCGCCAAGGCGAGCATGCATGCGCTCGATAGCACGCGCGAGGCCTTCGGTCTCCAGCTCGACCGAGCTGATGATTGCGAAGCCGAGGCGTTCGTCGTCGCGCAGGTCCTCCTTGCCGTACAGCGGCCCGCGAATGCCGACGTGCAGGCTGGCCTCCTGATCGATGAGCCCCTCCTCGCTCGCACGACGGAAGGGGGTGCCGTGCGTGACGGGTGCCCCGAAGTAGGTGTCCCAGGTGTCGAGGTGTGCGTCGAAGTGCACGACCGCCACGGGGCAACCCTCGCGCTCGGCGGCGACGCGAAGAAGTGGCAGGGCGATGGTGTGGTCGCCGCCGATCGTGACGAGGCGCGTGCCACTCTCGGTCAGATCGCGCGCGGCGGCCTCGATGGCGGCAACAGCTTCGGTGATGTCGAAGGGGTTCGCGGCAATGTCGCCGGCGTCGACGACCTGCTGCACGGCGAACGGGTGCACGTCCTGTGCAGGGTTGTACGGCCGCAGCAACCGGCTCGCCTCGCGCACGTGCGCCGGGCCGAAACGCGCCCCGGGGCGATAGCTCACCCCTGAGTCGAACGGCACGCCCACGACCGCAATGTCGGCGCGCTCAACCTGATCGAGGCGCGGCAGCCGGGCGAACGTCGCAATGTCGGCGAACCGCGGGCGGGTGCTCGCGTCGACGGGTCCGATCGGGTCGGGGCTCATGTCACAAGAGTAATCAATTGGTGTCTGTGGGTAAACACACAGACCAGGAAGTCTGCTGTCGCCACTACAGTAAAGGTGAGGAGGTCGCAGATGAAGCCCGTGCATCCCCGAGCAAGCCGTGAACCCGTCCGTATCGGCGCGAAACTGCGGGCTTCGCGCCTTGCTCAAGGCCTCACCGTCGCGCAGGTTGCTGAAGCATCGGGCCTCACCCGCGGGTTTCTCAGCCGCGTCGAACGCGACGAGACCTCCCCCAGCGTTTCCACGCTCATCACGATCTGCCAGGTTCTCTCCCTCCCCGTCGGCGACCTGTTCGAGACGGTCGAGAGCGACCTGATTCGTCTCGACGACGCCCCACTCATCAACATGGGCGGCAGCGATGTCGTCGAGCGCATGCTGACCCCGCGCGGGCAGGGCCGGGTACAGATCCTGCGCTCGGTGATGCAGCCGGGCGCGACGGGCGGCGACGATCCCTACACCGTCAACTGCGACGTCGAAGTGCTGCACATCGTGTCGGGCGAACTGCGCTTGCGCCTCGGCAACGAGTGGCGCGAGTTGGCCGCGGGCGACACGATGACGTTCCCCGGGCGCGAGCCGCACACGTGGCGAAACGAGTCCGGCACCGAAACCGTCGCCCTGTGGATGCTCGTACCCGCCCCCTGGAGCGGCTCGCAGTAACGCTTCGGGCGCGCCGCTACTGCTCGATGATGGTGATGGCTCGCACGAGGTCGGCGTCGATCGCCTCGCGCACCCGGTCGAGCAGATCGTCGGGCACGCGCGAGTCGACGGTCAACACACTGAGCGCGGGGCCACCCGCGGTGTGCCGCGCGATCTGCATGCCCGCGATGTTGATCTCGGCCTCGCCGAACTCTTTGCCGTATACCGCGACGATGCCGGGCCGGTCGGTGTAGAGCATGACGATGAGGTTCTCGGCCATCGGCACCTCGACGTCGTAGCCGTTGATCTCGACGATCTTCTGCACCTGCTTCGCGCCCACGAGCGTTCCCGAAACCGACAGCTGCGTGCCGTCGGCGAGGGTGCCGCGAATCGTGAGCAGGTTGCGATACTCGTCACTCTTCGCGTCGGTCACGAGCCGCACGGTGACGCCGCGCTGCTCGGCGAACAGCGGCGCATTGACGTAGCTGACCTGCTCGCTCGAGATACGACTGAAGACACCCTTCAGCGCGGCAAGCTTCAGCACCCCGACGTCGTGGGCGACGATCTCACCGCGCACCTCAACGTCGATCGCGGCGAAGGAGTGGTCAGCGAGGGTCGCGAAGACCTGGCCCAGCTTCTCCATGAGCGGGATGCCCGGGCGAACGCTCGGATCGATGACGCCGCCGGCGACGTTGACGGCGTCGGGCACGAGCTCGCCGTCGAGCGCGAGGCGCACCGACTTCGCTACCGAGACACCCGCCTTTTCTTGCGCCTCGTCCGTCGAGGCGCCGAGGTGCGGGGTGAGCTGGATGCGTGGGGCGTCGATCAGGGGTGAGCCCGTCGGCGGCTCGTTGACGAAGACGTCGAGGCCGGCGCCCGCAATCTGGCCCTCGGTGAGCGCCGTGAGCAGAGCATCCTCGTCGATGATGCCGCCGCGGCTGGCGTTCACGATGCGCAGGGACGGCTTCGCGAGCGCGAACTGCTCGGCGCTGATGAGGTTCGTCGTTTCGGGCGTCTTCGGAATGTGGATCGTGATGAAGTCGCTGCGCTGCATGAGCTCGTCAAGGGTGACGAGCTGCACGCCCAGCTGCTGCGCGCAGGCCGGCGGCACAAACGGGTCGTAGCCGATGAGCTCGACGCCGAAGCCGGCGAGGCGCTCGGCGACGAGCGTGCCGATGCGGCCGAGGCCCACGATGCCGATCGTCTTCTCGTACAGCTCGACGCCGGTGAAGGCGCTGCGCTTCCAGGCGCCGTCCTTCATCGAGGCGTCGGCGGCCGGCAGGTGACGCGCGAGCGACAGCAGGTGGGTGATGGCGAGCTCAGCGGCCGAGATGACGTTGGAGGTCGGGGCGTTGACGACCATGACGCCGGCGGTCGTCGCCGCCTTCACGTCGACGTTGTCGAGGCCGACGCCCGCGCGGGCGATGACCTTCAGGCGGCGGCCGGCGGCGATCGCGTCCTCGTCCATCTGCGTGGCCGAGCGGATCAGAACGGCGTGTGCCTCGGCGAGCGCCTTGAGCAGCGCCGGCCGATCGGTGCCGTCGACGTGGCGAATGTCAAAGTCGGGGCCGAGAGCGTCGACAGTGGCGGGGGACAGCGTTTCGGCGATGAGCACGACCGGCTTGGGCACAGAGATTCCTTATGACGCGGGGCGACGCGGGCGAGGCGCGACAGGGGTGACGTCGTCGCCGCACACCATCGGGGGCGACCGGTGCTCCCAGGCTATCGCAGGCAGAATGGCCCGCATGACGCCCGTCGACATTGCCCGCTGGATCACGGCGATCGTGTTTGTTGTGATCGGCGTTACCCACTTCATCCCGCCGGTCGTGCGCGGCATGGCCGCGATGGTGCCCGCGGTCTTCCACGGTCGCCCGTTCTCGGCGGTCGGCTGGGTGTGGGTGACGGGTGTCGCCGAGATCGCCGGCGGGCTGGGGCTGCTGTGGGAGCCGACGCGGGCGGCGGCGGGCATCGCGCTCGCGGTGTTTCTCGTGTGCGTGTTCCCGGCGAACGCTCACGCTGCGGGCAAGCGGGAGAAATTCGGCGTGTTTGCGGTGCCGTTCTGGCCGCGGCTCGCGATGCAGCTCGCGCTGATCGCGATTGTGCTGTGGGTCGGGCTGGCACCCTAGCCTCGCGGCTAGGTAACGATCACTCCCGAGGCGATCGCGATGATGCTCAGTCGAACGGCGGCGATCGACGCGACCGCAACCATCAACCCAAGCGCAAACTGCCCGATGGGCCTCCTCCGGAGCACCAGAACGGCCCCGACAAAGAAGACCGGCACCTGAAGCAGTCCGATCCAGAGAGCTGCCCAAGGTGTCGAGTCGGCAACACCCTGCTGCTCGAGAACCAGAGGGAACTCGATCAGCTGGCTGAGGCCCTGGAACAAGAACCACGCGGCGATGAGGCCGAAGATCACGGTGACGACGATGTGCGCGATTCCGAACCGGGTCGGGGCCGTCGATCGATCGGTCGTCACGATGCTCCCCCGGTCGAGATCAGCCCGATGAGAAACGGCCACGGGGCAAGAATCAGCAGACCGATCGCGAGCCAGCCAAGACGTCGAGTCGCCGACCCTGCCGTCAGCACCACGACCGCGATGAACCACAAAGGCGTGGCAATGATGGCGAGAAACTCGGCGAAGCGGTAGGCGTTAAGCTCGAGCACCCCCGCTCCCGAGTCGCTGAGTGACTGGAAGATCGACTGCGACAGGCGAAGCCCTCCGATCAGCCAGCCGACGACATACATGATGTAGATGCCGCCGAAGACGCTCGTGGCCACGAGCAGTGCGCTACGGCCCCGCTCCCCCGCGGCTCGACCCGCTTCCCCCGTCTCGGCAGCGGCGTCCGCCGCGGCGGTCTCCGGCTCCTCACCGGGAGCCGGCCCGAGGTCGTAGCTCGCATCGTCGACGTCGTCCCAGCGGAGGGCGGCATCGTCATCCGGGTCGTCGGGGCGCGCCATGGGATAACCCTAGCCGCCGTGTCCGGGCGAGCACCTAGGGTCGAGGGTGCCCCCACCGAAGGAGCCGCGCATGCCGTTCGAGACGATTGACGGGAAACCGCTCGACCGCCTCGCCTTGCTGTACCGGCGCGGGCGCGACTTCCAGGTCGTCGAGCCGTTTCAGTACCGCGAGCGGGCGTCGGGAGCGGTCACGCGCATCCCCGCTCACGATCTGACCCAGCCGCCGGGCCCCGGCAACAGCACCGACTTCGCGTCCGTTCCCCCGTTCCTGTGGGGCCTGATCGCGAATTACGGGCCGCAGACGCTACCCGCCGTCATGCACGACGCCGAGGTGGCGGCCGCCGTGGCCGCGTCCGCGCCCGAGCGACTGGCGCTGCGCCACGCCGCCGACGAGCGCTTCCGCCTCGCGCTGATCGACGAGGGCGTGCACCTGTTGCGCGCACGCACGATGTGGGCGGCCGTCGGCCTCGAGAGCTGGTGGCGCCACGGCGGCGCGGCCGGCCGCACACTGATCGCGCAGGTCGCCCTCGGCACGCTCGCGCTCACCGCGATGGTTCCGCTCGCCGTTCTGCTGTCCCCCTGGTGGATGCTCGTGGCCGTCGCCCCCGCGGCGCTCGCGCCGCTGTGGCGCCGCGACGTCACGCTCGTCACCGCCGCCAGCTACCTCGGCGCGCTCTACCTGCCGCTCGCGCTCGGCGCGTACGCGGCAGCGCACGTCGAGAACGCCATCGCGATGGTCGTCTGGCTCGTGACGGGCAGGCGCGGCCCGCGGCCGTCGGCCGAGCCGAACCCCGCCTGGCGCGACGAATACAGCCACGAACGGCCCGCCCCGCGCTGAGCGCGAGACGGGCCGTCTGTGGGGTGAACGCGATTGTCTAGCGCGCGGCCGAGCCCTCGGTGTAGTCGGCGTCCTGCTGCTTCCACGCGAAGAGGGCGCGCAGGCCGCGGCCGGTCTCCTCAATGGGGTGCTGGGCGGCCTTTTCGCGCAACTGCTGGAACTCGACGGCCCCGGCGTCCTGGTCGTCGATGAAGCGCTTCGCGAACGCTCCCGACTGGATGTCGGCGAGCACGGCCTTCATGTTCTCCTTGACGCTCGCGTCAATGACGCGCGGGCCCGAGACGTAGTCGCCGTACTCGGCTGTGTCCGACACGCTCCAGCGCTGCTTGGCGATGCCGCCCTCCCACATGAGGTCGACGATGAGCTTCAGCTCGTGCAGCACCTCGAAGTACGCGATCTCGGGCTGGTAACCGGCCTCGGTGAGCACCTCGAAGCCGTACTGCACGAGCTGCGAGGTTCCGCCGCAGAGCACGGCCTGCTCGCCGAACAGGTCGGTCTCGGTCTCCTCCGTGAAGGTGGTCTTGATGACGCCGGCGCGGGTGCCGCCGATCGCCTTCGCGTACGACAGCGCGGTGTCCCACGCGGTGCCCGAGGCGTCGCGCTCGACGGCGACAATGTCGGGGATACCGCGGCCGGCGACGAACTCGCGACGCACGGTGTGGCCGGGGGCCTTCGGCGCGACGAGGATCACGTCGACGCCGCCTGGCGCCTCGATGTAGCCGAAGCGGATGTTGAAGCCGTGCGCGAAGGCGAGCGTCTTGCCCTCGGTGAGCTTGTCCTTGATCGAGTCGGCGAAGATCGCGCGCTGGTGCTGGTCGGGCGCGAGAATCATGATCAGGTCGGCCCACTCGGCGGCGTCGGCGACGCTCAGCACGCGGAAGCCGTCGTTTTCGGCCTTGGGCTGCGATTTCGAGCCCTCCTTGAGGGCGATGACGACTTCGACACCCGAGTCGCGCAGGTTCTGCGCGTGGGCGTGGCCCTGCGAGCCGTAGCCGACGATCGCGACCTTCTTGCTCTGAATGATCGACAGATCGGCGTCCTTGTCGGTGATGACGGAAGTCATGCGGGGATCTTCTCCTTTGGGATTTTCTGTGCGGAATCGGGCGGATGTTCGGGGCTGGCCCCGCGCATCCGGTTCAGTTCTTGAGAACGCGCTCGCTGATGCTCTTGCCGCCGCGGCCGATCGCGAGGAGGCCCGACTGGGCGATCTCCTTGATGCCGTACGGCTCGAGCACGCGCAAGAGCGCCTCGACCTTTTGGGTGTCGCCAGTGACCTCGATGACGAGGGCGTCGGTGGCGACGTCGACGACGCGGGCGCGGAATAGGTTCGCGGCCTCGAGAATCTGCGAGCGCGTGGAGTTGTCGACGCGCACCTTGATGAGCATGTGCTCGCGCTGCACCGACTGGCTGGGGTCGAGCTCGACGATCTTCAGAACGTTGATGAGCTTGTTCAGCTGCTTCGTGATCTGCTCGAGCGGCAGGCCCTCGACCTCAACCACGACGGTGATGCGCGACAGCCCCTCGATCTCGGTCGTGCCGACCGCGAGCGAGCGAATGTTGAAGCCGCGTCGGGCGAACAGGCCCGCGACGCGAGTGAGCAGGCCGGGCTTGTCCTCGACGAGCAGGGAGAGCACGTGATAGGTCATCTTGGTTACTCCCTGTCCCACTCGGGGGCGTGATCGCGGGCGTACTGCACCGACGAGTTGCCGACACCCTGCGGCACCATCGGCCACACCATCGCGTCGCGGCTGACCACGAAGTCGATGACGACCGGGCGGTCGTTCGTCTCCATGGCGAGCGTGATGGCCGGCTCGACCTCCTCCTTCGTCGTGACGCGAATGCCGAGCGCGCCATAGGCGTCGGCCATCTTCACGAAGTCGGGGATCATGACGGTGTCGTGGCCCGTATTGAGGTCGGTGAACGAGTGGCGGCCGTCGTAGAACAGGGTCTGCCACTGGCGCACCATGCCGAGCGACGAGTTGTTGATGACGGCCACCTTGATCGGGATGTTGTTGATCGTGCAGGTGGCGAGCTCTTGGTTGGTCATCTGGAAGCAGCCATCGCCATCGATCGCCCAGACGAGGCGCTCGGGCTCGGCGACCTTCGCCCCCATGGCGGCGGGAACGGCGTAGCCCATCGTGCCGGCACCGCCCGAGTTCAGCCACGAGCCGGGTCGCTCGTACTTGATGAACTGGGCGGCCCACATCTGGTGCTGGCCGACGCCCGCGGCGTAGATCGCCTCGGGGCCCGACATTTCGCCGATCTTCTCGATGATCCACTGCGGCGACAGCAGACCGTCGTCCGGCTCGGTGTAGCCGAGGGGGTACTGCTGCTTGAGCGTCGAGAGGCGCTTCCACCAGTCGGCGTAGTCGGGTGTGGTGTCGACCGCAGCCTTCTGGAAAGCGGAGAGGAGGTCGGCCAAGACCTCACGCGCGTCGCCCACGATGGGCACATCGGCGGCGCGGATCTTGCCGATCTCGGCCGGGTCGATGTCGATGTGGACGATCTTCGCGTGCGGGGCGAACTCGCTGACTTTTCCGGTCACCCGGTCGTCGAAACGAGCGCCGATGGCGACGAGCAGGTCGGCCTCCTGCAGGCCGAGCACCGCGGGCACCGTGCCGTGCATGCCCGGCATGCCGAGGTGGTGCGGGTGCGAGTCGGGGAATGCCCCGCGCGCCATCAGCGTCGTGACGACGGGGGCACCGGTGGCCTCCGCGAAGGCCAGCAGTTCGGCGCGGGCTCCGGCGCGGATGACGCCGCCGCCGACGTACAGCACCGGCTTGCGGCTTTCGACCATCAGCTGGGCGGCGGCCTGAATCTGCTTACCGTGCGCCTTCGTTACGGGGCGGTACCCGGGCAGGTCGATCTTCGGCGGCCAGATGAACGGTGCCGTCTTCTGCTGGGCGTCCTTCGTGATGTCGACGAGGACGGGGCCGGGCCGGCCGGTCGTCGCGATGTGCACGGCGGCGGCAAGCACGCCGGGCACATCGGCCGGGTCGGTGACGAGGAACGAGTGCTTCGTGATCGGCATCGTGATGCCGGTGATGTCGACCTCCTGGAACGCGTCCGTGCCCATCGAGGTCGAGAAGACCTGGCCGGTGATCGCGAGCAGCGGCACCGAGTCCATGTGCGCATCCGCGATCGCGGTGACGAGATTCGTGGCACCGGGGCCGGACGTGGCGATGCAGACGCCGAGCTTGCCGCTCGCGGCGGCGTAGCCCTCGGCCGCGTGGCCGGCGCCCTGCTCGTGGCGCACGAGGATGTGACGAATCGAGGTTGATGCCATCAGCTCGTCATAGAACGGCATGATGGCGCCGCCGGGCAGGCCGAACACGTCGGTCACACCGAGCTTCTCGAGGCTGGCAAGGATCGCACCCGATCCGGTCAGCAGCGGGGGCTCGGTGGATGCCGGGCGCGCGGGAGGTGCAGGAGTCGGCACGGGGGTCGATTCCGTTGGCATGGATATCAGCTTCCCTGACAGGTTGGCGATCGGGCGATGTACGGCCCGCAGTTATCCCGTCACGGCGCCCTGAGAGGCGGAGCGCACCAGTTTGGAGTACTTGGCAAGGACCCCACGGGTATAACGCGGTGGCAGGGGCGCCCAGTCGGTGCGGCGCGCCTCCAGCTCGGCTTCGTCGACCAGTAGGTCGAGGGAGCGAGCAGCGATATCGACCCGGATGAGATCACCATCGCGCACGAAAGCAATAGGACCAGCGTCTACTGCTTCGGGAGCTACGTGGCCGATGCACAGTCCGGTTGTGCCGCCTGAGAATCGACCGTCGGTCAAGAGTAGTACATCTTTTCCGAGCCCCGCGCCCTTGATGCGAGCCGTGATCGCCAGCATCTCGCGCATACCGGGACCGCCCTTCGGCCCTTCGTAGCGAATGACGATGATGTCGCCCTTGTTGATCTGGCCGGCAGCGAGAGCATCCATCGCGGCACGCTCACGCTCGAACACGCGAGCTGGCCCCTCAAAGACCACCGAATCAAACCCAGCGGTCTTGACAACCGCCCCCTCCGGCGCCAACGATCCGTGCAGGATTGTGATGCCGCCTGTCTGGTGGAAGGGATTGTCAAGCGAACGCAGCACCTTGCCGTCAAGGGGCGCGGGATTGAGCGCTTCAAGGTTCTCGCGCATGGTCTTGCCCGTCACCGTCAACGCGTCCCCGTGAAGCAAACCCTCATCGAGGAGCGCCTTCATGAGAACGGGAAGACCACCCTGTCGATCGACATCGTTCATCAAGTAGTTTCCGAACGGCTTCACGTCGGCAATGTGGGGGACCTTGTCGCCGATTCGGTTGAAGTCAGCGAGCGTCAGAGGAACTTCCGCCTCATTCGCGATGGCCAGAAGGTGCAGGACGATGTTGGTCGAGCCGCCGAGCGCCATACCCACAGCAATCGCGTTCTCGAACGCTTCCATCGTGAGAATGTCGCGGGCTGTGTGACCCCGCTCAAGCATTCCGACGACCGCTTCTCCCGATCGATGAGCGAAGACATCCCGCCGACGATCAGCTGACGCGGGGCTCGCCGAGCCCGGCAAACTCATGCCCAGCGCTTCCGCAACGCTCGCCATCGTGTTCGCGGTATACATGCCGCCGCAGGTTCCTTCGCCGGGCGCGAACGAGCACTCGATTCGATGAGCATCTTCCAGCGACATGGTGCCCGCCTGGACGGCGCCAACCGCCTCGAAGCTGTCGATGATGGTGATTTCCTTTTCTGTACCGTCACTCAGCTTCACCCAGCCAGGGGCGATGGAACCGGCGTACAGAAAAACGCTTGCGAGGTCGAGCCGAGCGGCGGCCATCAGCATTCCCGGGATCGACTTGTCACACCCCGCAAGAAGAACTGAACCGTCAAGCCTTTCGGCCTGCATGACCGTCTCGACGCTATCGGCGATGACCTCGCGACTCACGAGCGAGAAGTGCATACCCTCGTGCCCCATCGAGATGCCATCGGAGACACTGACTGTCCCGAACTGCAGCGGATACCCACCTCCCGCATGCACACCCTCTTTGGCGGCCTGCGCGAGGCGCCCAAGCGAGAGATTGCAGGGCGTGATCTCATTCCATGAACTGGCGATACCGACCTGAGGCTTGTCCCAGTCGTCGTCACCCATACCCACGGCGCGGAGCATGCCGCGCGCCGTCATGGCCTCGATTCCATCGGTAACAACGCGGGAACGGGGCTTGCGATCGACTTCGGCCATAGTCCGATTCTATAGTGAGCCACGACCCTCGTCGTCGCGCCGAGAACTGACCTGATCGTCTCGGGACGGCAGGCGTCGGCCCCCGAGTTCGGGGGCCGGCTCCGGGAAGGCGCGCTGTGCGCGTTCAAGATCAGCAGACAGCTCGTCGTCAACAAGGGTGGCCGGGTCGAACGTGCCGGTTCGATAGCCGGCACGACCCACCATGTGGGCGGCAATGGGCGCTGTCAGCATCTGCAAGACCACGACCGGAATCAGCAGCAGCAAGACTTGCCAACTGCGCACGCTGACGGCGATGGCGAGCACGACCGCGATCAACCCGAGAATTTGCGGCTTTGTCGCAGCGTGCAGGCGTGCGAGAGCGTCGGGAAACCGCAGCAAGCCGATCGCCGCCGCAAGCGACAGGAAGGCGCCGAGGCCCAGCAAGACGGCGGCGACAAGATCGAGCAGGTCGTCGAACGGTTCGGTATCGGACATGCCGATGACCCCCTGGGTGAGCACCTCGATCATCATGCTCACTCCGCACCGGTGACGCCGGGTGCTTCCGATGGCCCGGCGGGCCTCGTGACGAATCGACTCACCGCGACCGTTCCAAAGATCGCTGTGGCGGCGAGGATGACCATGAGCGGAACGGTACGGGTGTGGCTGTTGATCGCCATTTCGGCGCCGATCACGAGCATCAGCGTGGTCAAGATCACGTCGGACGCGATCATGCGGTCGAGGATGCTCGGGCCCGTGATCACGCGCCAGAGGCACAGCACGGCGGTCGCCGCCAGCATGGCACCAGAGACCCACAGGAGGATCGCCGTCGCAAGCCCCATCACCGCACCGCCTCCCACTCGTCTCGCGCGCCGAGGGCCCGCACCAAACGACGCTCGGTGGCGAGGATGTTTGCCTTGGCCAGTGCGACGTCTTCGTGGGAGTCGGCGCCGAGAACGTGAACATACAAAATGGCATGTTCTCGATCAACCTCGAGGATGACGGAACCGGGCACCAGCGAAATAGCGATGGATGTGCCAGTCAGGATGAAATCAGATCGCGTCCGCAGGTGCACCTTCACGATCGCGCTGCGTTGGATGCGCCGGCTGAAAACGGCTTGGAACGCGACCTGGAAGGACGCCATGACCAACTGACCGAAGAACACCGCCAAGAACACGACGAACCAGACGGGATTGAACCGGGGCGCCAGAATGACGCGGGGAAGATACAGAGTGCGCGTGACGAGGACGGCAACGACCACGCCCGTGAGGATGGTGAGTGGCGTGATCGATCCCCACAAGAGCATCCAAAAAGCAATGAGAGCCACGAGTAGCGGCGAAAGCTGCAGGAACGTGATGGGGCGCTTGGGCTCAGCGGGCGGTTCGGGCGCGGAGGCCGGGCTCGGAACGCGGCCGTGATCGCTCATCGGTCAAGCACCTCCTCGATTACGTCGGTGGAGTTCGGCTCGGTACCGCTCGGGAAGATGCTGAGAACGTAGCGCCCTGGCCCATCGAGGTTCTCGCCCGCCCGCTCAGCGACGCCGTACAGTGGGCCCGCAAAAACGGTGAGCGCCACTGACACGATGACCATCCCCGCCGTCGAAGCAGTCATCAGGAAGGGCGTCGTGCGGGCCCCGCTGATGGTGGAGGTGTCGAGCGGCGCCTCGTTCACGTGCTTGAGCAGGCGCGACGACCCACGCTCGACCTCGTCAGCACCGCGCCAGAAGGCGAGGTTCCAGACGCGAACAAGCGCGTATAGGGTAAGCAACGAGACGAGAGCCCCTCCGCCGAGCAGGATGTACGCAAGCGCGTCGCCCTGAGCCGCCGTCGCTTGAAACAGGGCGAGCTTGCCGATGAACCCTGAGAACGGGGGGATGCCGCCGAGGTTGAGCGCCGGAATAAAGAAGAGCAGCGCAACGAGCGGGGCGCTCGCGAGCAGACCCCCGATGCGGCTGATCGAGGTGGACCCGGCCTCGCGTTCTATGAGCCCCGCCGCGAGGAAGAGGGTGGTCTGCACGACGATGTGGTGGGCGATGTAGTACACGGCCGCGGCCGTGCCTTCGGCGGTCCCCAGCGCCACCCCGAGAATCATGTAGCCGATGTGGCTGACGAGGGTGAATGACAGAATCCGCTTGATGTCGGCTTGAGCGACCGCACCCAAGGCCCCGACGACCATGGTCAGCAACGCGAGGACCATCAGCGCCGGGTTGAGCTCTTCCCCGGGGAAGATCACCGTTTCTACGCGGATGATCGCGTATACGCCAATCTTGGTAAGCAGGCCCGCAAACGCGGCCGTCACGGGTGCTGGCGCACTGGGGTAGCTGTCGGGCAGCCAGAACGATAGGGGGAACACGGCTGCCTTGATACCGAAGGCCACGAGCAACATGACGTGAAGAACGATTTGTGTGTCGATCGGAATGTCAGCGATGCGGATGGCGATCTGGGCCAGGTTCACCGTTCCGAGGGCGCCATAGACCATCGCGATCGCGGTGAGGAATAACACGGATGACACAAGGCTCACAACCACGTAGGTCACACCGGCGCGAATACGAGACTCGGTGCCGCCCAGGGTGATGAGCACATAGCTCGACACGAGCAGCACCTCGAACCCGACATACAGGTTGAACAAGTCACCCGCGACGAAGGCGATCATGACGCCCGTCGTCAAAATCAGATAGGTCGGGTAGTAGATCGACACCGGAGTCTCGTCGTCGCCGTCGGCGAGACCCTGTCCGATCGAGAAGACCAGCACGGCAAGCAACACGATCGCCGAAATGAGCACCATGAGTGCGCTCAGACGGTCGACCACAAGCACGATCCCGAACGGGGCCTGCCAACTCCCAACCTCGACGACAACCGATCCGCCAGCATCGACCCCCATGAGGAGGGTCGCACCAACGAGAACGACAGCCACGAGCGCGATCAGCGCAACGATTCGCTGCGCGCGTGCGCGCCGGCCCACAACCAGCGTCACACCCGCCGCGACAAGCGGAATCAAGACGGCGAGGGGAACGAGAACACCCAACTCGGCCGTCATCGCGTCTCGCCCCGTTCGGTGCGCTCAGCGACCTCGGTGCCCGGCACAGCCTCGGTCGGGTCGAGCGGGTCGGGAAGAAACTCGGTGGTGGCCTCGTCCGGAGCCGTCTCCTCAACGGGCACAACCTGCGCTCCGGTGCGCAGTGCAAGGTCGTCAGCGTCGTCGTCGAGGTCGTCGGCGTTGGCGAGGCGCCAGCTACGGTAGATGAGAGCGAGCATGAATGCCGAGACGGCGAAGGTGATCACGATGGCGGTCAACAGCAGCGCTTGTGGCAGCGGATCGGTGTATTGGTCTGCGTCGGCTGCGGGATCCTCGACGATCGGCGCGATTCCCTGTGCCCCTGCCATAAGGATGATCAACAGGTTCGCGGCGTTACCCACGAGCAGGAAGCCCAGGACGACACGGGTGAGGCTGCGCTCGAGCATCAGGTAGATACCGCAGGCGAACAGCACAGCCATGACAATGACGAGGGTGAGCGAAAGGGTCATCGTGCGCCCTCCGATGCGCCCAAAGGCGCCGACGCGTCTCCGCCTACAGTGAGCGCCTGGCCACCTCGGCCCTGCCTGTCGACCTCTGCCCCGAGACTGCGCAACACGTCGAGCACGAGACCAACCACGACGAGATAGACGCCAATATCGAAGATCGTCGAGGTCACGAACTCGACGTCCCCGAGCAGCCACAGTTGACCCTCGAAATACGTACTTGTCATCACCTCCGCACCGACGAAGAGTGGGGCAAGCGCGTAGCCGGTGGCGATCAGGATGCCCGCTCCGAGCAACGCTCCGGCGCTGAAGGGGGCAGCGGCTCCGAGTTCGTAGCGCCCACCCGCCAGATACCGTGCAACGAGCGCGAGACCCGCGACTAGGCCGCCCGCGAAGCCGCCGCCCGGCAGATTGTGCCCCGCGAACAAGAGGTAGAGAGACAGGACGATGACGGCGTGGAACGTCAGCCTGACGACCACTTCCAGCAGGATCGATCGGTTTCGCGGGTCGAGCGTCAGCCCGGCAAGAATCCAGGCGCTACGCTGCGAGCCGCGAGCGTCGCGCGCGAGTCGGTCTCGCACGGTTCTTTCGAGCTCGGCACGCGGCACGCGCGGGAGCGAGTCAGTGCGACCGCGCAAGAACAGCAGACTCGCCACACCGGTCGCCGCAGCGATCACGACGGCCAGTTCACCCATGGTGTCCCACGCGCGCAGATCCACCAGAGCGACATTCACGACGTTGGCACCGTGGCCGATCACGCGGCTCAGCGCTGGCCACGCCGCCGAGATCGGTTCGGCCGTGCGGCTCGCCGACGCGACCAGTGCAACGAGCGCCATGACCACACCGACCGAGATGCCGATGATGGCGCGCAGCAGTTTGTGGGTACTGCCGTGGCGGTCGCCCAGGCGTGCCGGCAGTCGGCGCAGCACCAGAATGAACGCGATCAGCGTGACGATCTCGACGAGTGCTTGGGTGATGGCCAGGTCAGGCGCTCCGCCCATCGCGAAGATCGCCGTCATGCCAAAGCCCGTGACACCGACGACGATGAGGGCGGCAAAGCGCTTCTCTGCGCGAGTGGCAGCGATCGCCGCACCGATCATGACGGCTCCGACCGCGACTTGCGCAGGGGTATCCCAGAGGCGCACGTCGGTCGGCCAGGTGTCGGTGAACACAAGCGCGGCGCCCGTGCCGAGCACAAAGACGCTGAGAATCACCGCGAGGTAGAAAGGCAGCGAACCGCGCTGGGTCAGGGTGGTGACGCGGTTGGCGATTCGGTCAACCCCACTCATGGTGCGCCAGTAGGCGTCGGAGGCATCAACCCCCGTTGAGAGGCGCGCCTGAAGGCGCTCAACGCGCGTTCGGGCTAGGAACATGCCGACACCGCCGGCAATCGTCAGGATCGACAGTCCGAGCTCGAGTCCGACGCCGTGCCAGAGTGCGAGTTCGTATTCGTACGCACGCGGTCGAGCGGGCGCCAGTGCAGCGACCTCTCGCAGGCCACGATGAGCGAGAGCTGCCAGGGGCCCGAGAGCAAGTGAAGCTGTCGCGAGCACCGCCGATGCGACCGTCATCGACGGTCGCGCGCGCACATCATCGGCGAGGGCCGTGACCCCGGGTTTGGTACGGAACGCACCCCAGAAGAAGCGCAGGGCGTACGCGACCGTCAGGGTTGATCCCAGCACCACGCCGATCAGCGCGGCCAAGGCGACGGGGTCACCCGCCCCGTCGGCGGGCGCAGCAGCGACGAGCAGCCCGTGCAGCACGGCTTCCTTGGCGACGAAGCCGAACAGGGGCGGCACGCCGGCCATCGACGCGAGTAGCAGGGCGGCGATGCCCGCGACGACGGGCATTCGTCTGCCCAGCCCGGTGAGGGCTCGCAGGTCGCGCGTTCCCGCCTCCACGTCAATGATTCCGACAATGAGGAAGAGGCCCGACTTGAACAGGGCGTGCGCGAGCAGCAGCGCCGCAGCGGCGAGCGCCGTGTCTCGCGTGCCGTAACCACTGATCACGACGAGGAACCCGAGTTGGCTCACCGTGCCGTAGGCGAGCAACAGCTTGAGGTCGGTTTGCCGCAGGGCTGCCCAACCTCCGAGCACCATCGTCGCAACTCCGAGCGCGACGAGCGCGAGCCGCCAACCCGGCACATCGGCGAATGCCGGTGCAAGGCGAAGTACAAGGAAGACGCCGGCCTTCACCATGGCCGCCGCGTGCAGGTAGGCACTCACCGGGGTCGGCGCCGCCATCGCCCCGGGAAGCCAGAAGTGAAGAGGAACGATTGCGGATTTCGAGAGCGCGCCGACCAGGACCAGGAAAATCGCCGTGGTCGTCAGCGCACCCGATGGTGTCTCGGCGAGAATCACCGGGATGCTCGATGAACCCGCCTGAACGGCGAGAATCACGAGACCCACCAGCATGACGAGGCCACCGACCGTCGTCGTGATGAGGGCCTCCAGCGCTGCCCCTCGACTCGCTCGACGGCTGGTGTAGTGCCCGATGAGGAGGTACGAGAACACGCTCGTCGCCTCCCACATGACGAACAGCAGATACACATCGTCGGCGACGACCAGCCCGTACATCGCGCCCACAAAGGCAAGGAGGACGGCGGCGAAGCGCCCGACAGTGGGGTCGGTGGGTCGGAAGTACGTGCCGCAGTAGAGCAGTACGAGGGCTCCAATGCCCGTCACGATGAGGGTCAACAGCCACGACAGCGCGTCCATGCGCAGATCGAGGGTGAGCTGCAACTGCGGAATCCACGAGAGCCGCTCAACGGGCGCGTCGGCGACCGATGTCAGCACGGCGGGGCTGAGAGCCAGCGTGTGAATGAATCCACCTAGAGCGACAGCGGAGGCGACGAAGAACACCCTGCCACCCATATACCGGGCGAGGAATGGAACGAGAACCGACGCCAGCGCGAGCACCGCGAGCACGACGATCATTCGTCCTCCTCGCGAGTTGTGGGGGTTGTGGCCAAGAAGCGCGGAGGGCACCGACCTCGAGACAGCAGTCTACGGGTGCGCCGACCCCCCTTGCGCGGGCTCGGCCCTGAGAGACGCCAACAGACGCAAGACGTCAGACATTCCCTGCGGATCCGACACGCGGTGTGACGCAACCGTCGGGGCAGCACCAACCTTGATGCCGAGATCATCGTGCGTCAGCATGGCCAGAGCGTCTTCGTCGGTGACATCATCGCCGGCGAACAGAACCGCGTCCGGTCGAAATTCCTCACGGAGCACGGCGAGTCCGTCGCCTTTGGTCGCGTCGCGCACCGCGAACTCGATAAGGTTCTTCCCATCGCGCACCGTCAGGTCGGGGTCGGCTCGTCGCGCCGCCTCGCGGACGGTTTCCGTGAGCGCCCGAGCAGACGGAGGATCGACTGTTCGGGTATGCACGGCGAACCCAGCAGGCTTTCGCTCGATCCACGCACCGTCTACCATCTCGACGAGTGGCGCGATCACTGCCCGAAGCGCGTCGACGCGAGCGCGATCCGCGGGGGTCGCCGCTGGCCGCACATCGTCAACGGCAAGTCGCACCTCCAAACCGTGCGAACCGACGAGCGGAACACTACTCGGCACCCGCCCCGCCCGCGCCAGGCTGTCGAGCGACCGCCCGGAAACCAGGGCGACCACGGTGTTCGGTGCCGCAGCGAGGTCGCGGATCGCCTCGTGGGCTTCCGGCAGAGCACGCGCCTCATCGGGCACGTCGACTTCCGGCGCCAGGGTGCCGTCAAAGTCGAGGGCGACGAGCACGCGCGGGAGGGCCGCGAATCGGGTGACCGCCTCAATCAGGGCGGGGTCAAGGGCGACGCTCATCGCGCATCCCGAATGGCGTCGAGTTCGGTGAGGAACGACGCCGACCAGCGAGCCACATCGTTCTCGCGAACACGCTTGCGCAAAGCCCGCATGCGGCTCGCGCGCTCTCTCTGCGGCATGGAGGCGGCGACGAGCATCGTCTCCTTCAGACCATCGATGTCGTGCGGGTTGACGAGGAGCGCGTTCTTCAGCTCGTCGGCCGCTCCGGCGAACTCGCTCAGGATCAGCACCCCGTCGTTATCGTGGCGACAGGCCACGTACTCTTTCGCAACCAGGTTCATGCCATCACGCAGCGCGGTCACGAGCATGACGTCGGCGGCGAGGTACAGCGCGACCATCTCCTCGCGCGGATAGCCGTGGTGCAGGTAGGCGATCACCGAGTTGCTGATCGTCGCGTAGTCGCCGTTGATGCGGCCGACGGTCAGCTCGATCTCATCCCGCAGCTGCATGTACGCCTCGACGCGCTCGCGGCTGGGGCTCGCGACCTGCACGAGCACGCTCTCTCCGGCGCGGGTGCGTCCGTCGCGCAGGAGCTCGCCGAACGCCTTCAGGCGGTGGCGGATGCCCTTCGTGTAGTCGAGACGGTCGACGCCGAGGTAGATGGTGTCGGGGTTTCCCAGTTCGTCGCGAATCTCGGCCGCGCGCGCCTGGATGTCGGGACGCCGCGCCATCTCTTCGAACATGGCTGCGTCGATCGAGATGGGGAAGGCCTTCGCGATCGCCGTGCGGGGCGCGGCGCCCTCGGCGACGGGCACGCGCACCTCGTTGCCCTTCGTGCTGGTCGCGCCGAACAGCCGGCGAACGGCACGCGTGAAGTTGCCGGCGTCGGCGACGCGCTGAAAGCCGATCACGTCGGCGCCGAGCAACCCCTCGACGATCTGCTTGCGCCAGGGCAGCTGCGCGTAGATGCCGTAGGGCGGGAATGGGATGTGGTTGAAGAACCCGATGATCAGGTCGGGGCGCAGCGCTCGCAGCATCTTCGGCACGAGCTGCAATTGGTAGTCCTGCACCCAGACGGTCGCGCCCTCGGCGGCGATCGCCGCACTCGCCTCGGCGAAGCGTCGATTGACGCGCACGTACGCATCCCACCACTCACGGTGGAAACTTGGGGGCGCGATCACGTCGTGGTACAGCGGCCACAGGGTGTCGTTGCTGAAACCCTCGTAGTAGTCGGCCACCTCGTCGGCACTGAGCGCGACGGGTACGAGATACGTGCCATCGGCGCTGAACGGCTCGAGTTCCAGGTCGGGCTTGCCCGCCCAGCCGACCCACGCGCCATCGGATGCGCGCATCACCGGCTCGAGGGCCGTCACCAGACCGCCGGGCGATCTCTGCCACCGCTCAGTGCCGTCCGGGTCGACGACCCGGTCGACGGGGAGTCGGTTGGAGACGACCACGAAGTCGTAGTGGTGGCGATCGGTCATGCGCTGGCTCGTTCCTGCCGCCTCGGCGGCGGTGTTCGGGGGCTGCTCGTGAATCCGACGTGACCGTATCAGCCGAGATTCAGAGTTCTCTCAGAGACCAGGTGCGGGGCGCGGTGTTGCCCGCCGTACAACCCCGCGTTTTAACTCGCCGCCGAGTGTGGCTACGACGGCGTCGAGGTCATAGTCACCAGTGACCGCGCGACGCAATCGGCTCGAAGCCTCACCCACGTGCGCGACCTGTCCGACACTGACGACGTCACTGTCGCGGTCGAGAACATGTCCTCCGAGCGCGGTGGTTCAGCGCGCGATGTCGTCGCTCCGAGTTGGAATCCCGGTGAGCTCGATATCGACGCACTGACGCTCGACTTCTCCCACGCGGGCATGACCGGCAGGCCCGTGAGCGAGCTCGCCGCGGCCTGGGGAAATCGGCTTCGGCACGTGCACCTGTGCGACTCCAGCAGGGATAGTCCTCAAGGTCCGCTGGTGGGTGAGCACCCGCCCCCAGGCCACGGGGTACTACCCGTCGACGACGTCGTGCGGGCGCTGGCCGATCACCATTTCGAGGGCCTCGTCGTCGCCGAGATCACCACTCGGCACCGCGGCCGCGATGAGGAGGAGCGCGCCACGGTGCTCGCGGGGACCATGCGGTTCGCTCGCACGCATCTGCGCGTAAACGCCACCTGACCGCGTCGGCTCACCCGGCCGCGTAGGCGGTTCGCACGGCCTGCGAGCGCCGACGCCGCGCAGCGAGCATGCTCAGCAGCATCGCTGCGACAGTGAGCAGCACGCTCACGACGAGGGCAGCGATCACACGGCTGGCGTCTCCCCCGGCGAGTGCCGCGAGCATCCCATCGGCGACGATTGGGATTGGCAGCACCGCAGCGAGCGCGGGGAACGGCGCGACGAGGGCATCGACGGGAATGACGACTCCCACGACGACCGCCTGAACGCCGAGCAGCACAAGCGAGCCGATCACGGTCACCGTCCTGCCGAGCGCGAGGGAGGCGGCCAGATGCAGGGCGGCGAAGGCGAACGAAGCGACGAGCGCGAGGCCGAGCAACGCCGGCAGCGTCGACCACGCCGCCCCCGCGAGCAGCGGAGCGAGGAGCGCGACGAGCGCGCCCTGCGCCACCGCGACCCCGGCCATGGCGGTGACCCGTCGTCGCAGCTGGGCACGAGCACCGAGGGCCGAGCCGACGAGGGCAGCGCCGCCCCGCGGCGCCGCGACGGCGGCGGCGAGCGCGCCGAGCCAGAGGGCGATCGGAGCGAGCACCGCGACGATGACGCCCCCGATGCCGTCCACCGGGTTGACTCTCTCGCTGTTGAGAGCGACGGGGTTGAGGATCACCGCCGGGTCGAGGTCGTCGGCGCTCGGAACCTCCGCGGCACCCTCCGTGAGTCCCGACCCTAGTTCGTCGGCACCGTCGGCGAGCTGGCTCGCCCCATCGGCCGCCTCCGCGGCACCGTCGGCGATGAGCGTCGCGCCGTCGGCGAGCGCCGTGGCGCCCGACGCGGTCTGGCCGACACCGCCTGCCAGCTGGTCGAGGCCGCCGGCCAGCTCGCCCAGACCGTCGGTGAGCCCGTCCAAGCCACCGACAAGCGGGGCGCCGCCTGCGGCAAGCTGGGATGCGCCGTCGGCGAGCGGCGCCCCGTTATCGGCGAGCACTCGCGCACCAGCGGCCGACTCGGCAACCCCGCCCGGCAGGGCGACGAGAGCGGACTCGGCCTGCGACGCGACCTGACCGGACGCCGTGGACAGTTGAGTAGCTCCCGCGGCGAGTTCCCCGAGGGCGAGAATCAGACCCTGCTGCTGCTCCTTCGGCAGGCCGGGGGTCGCCAGCGCACTCGCGATCACGCTCAGGTTGTCGGCCAAGAGGCCCCACTGCTCGTCGATTCCGACGACGGCGGCACCGAGCGTGGGAAGTGGCTCCACCTCGGCAGCGAAGGTCTCAAGACCGGTGGCAAGCTGGTCAACCCCGCCGACATAGGCCGTCACGCCGTTGGAGACTCCTTCGACGCCGCCGACGTAGTTCGCGAGCCCGTCGGCCAGCTGACGAGCGCCGTCGCTCGACTGCGCGGCACCGCCCGCCGCCTCGCGCGTGCCGTCGGCGAGAGCGCCCAACCCGACACCGAGTTCTCGAGCACCGGAGCCGATTCCGGCCGCACCCTCCCCCAGCGCCGCGACGCCGTCACCCAGCTCGCGCGTGCCGTCGGCGAGCTGACTCGCGCCGTCCCCCGCCTCGGCGAGGGCGGTTCCGAGCTCGCCGAGCCCGCCGACGACCCCCGCCAGAACTTGCTCGGTGATCTCCGCTCCGAACTGCGCGATGAGCCCTTCGCCAAGCGCCTGCGTGACGCTGCCGGCGAGGTAGCTGTGGGCGTCGTCCGTCTGGATGCGGATGGTCGCGATGCGGGCATCCGGCTCGCCGAGCGTCGCGATCGTGGCCGAGAAGTCGGACGGGATGGTGACGACCGCGTACACGTCGCCGGCCGCGAGCGCTCGCTCGGCCTCGTCAGCGCTCGTGGGACGCCAGTCGAAGCCGGGCGCATCGGGGCCGGTGAGCTCGGTGACGAGCAGGCGCCCGGCGAGAATCAGCTGCTCGTCGCCGTCGGGCCCGACCGTTGTGACGAACTCGTCCTCGTTGACAACGGCGGCGGGGATGCGCGCGAGCGGGTCGTCGTCGCCGCTTCCGAGGGCGGCGAGCGCCACCCCGACGATCGCGGCGGGCACGAGGGCCGCGGCGGTGAGGGCCGCGACGACGCGGGAAGGTCGACGGGTCATGAGGAGATCGCCTCCGAGTCAAGAATGCGAGTGGTCGGTGTGGGGCGCAGGCGGCCGGCCGCGCGGCCGTCCGCGGGAAGCGCAGCGACATGGTCGCCGACGAGGATGCGCGCCGCCGTCGGCGCCGCGACCTCCAGCAGCCGGTCGGCTGACGTGACGGTTGAGGGCGGCAGGTGACCGGCATCGACGAGCACGATCGGCGCCTCGTCGATGGCGCCGAGGGCGGCCGCGACGAGCGCGCGCGTGTCGGGGTCGAGCGCGGCGAGTGGAGCGCCGGGGTCGACGCGCTCGATGACGCGCGCAAGCTCGGGCTCGTCGGCCGCACGCAGTCGAGACGCGAGCGACGACAGCCAGCTGCCCGCGGTGCGCCGCGAGCGGGCTGCCGCCAGTCGCTCGCCGGCGAGGGTCGCCAGCGTGACTCCGGCGGGCAGCCGCACGGGGTCGAGGTCGACGAGGGTCACGCGCCGCGCGACGCGGGAGGGCTGTGACGGCAGGAGCCCATCGGCGACGCGCGCGCGGCCAGCGGTGACCGGCAGGTAGCCGGCGAGCGCGGCGAGCAGCGGGCGGCGCGATGCGGCGTCCATCGTCAGCGCCAGGCGCGCCCCGGCGGGCACGTCGGCGTCGAGCACGCCATCGACGCCCTCGGTCGCGAGCCCGTCGACGACGAGAGTCGACGATGCGTGCTCGACCGCCCAGACCTCGGCCTCGCGGTGCGCTCCGAGCGCCTCCCCCTCGATGTCGAGGTTGGGCAGGGCGCGATCGAGCGGCCGCGGGAACCACCAGCCGGCCTGTCCGAACAGCGTCATGAGGGCGGGCCCGAGCGTCATGCGCACGACGAAGGCGTCGACGGCGATACCGACGGCAAGGCCGAGCGCGACGGGCTTGATGAGGTTGAGGCCCTCGGGCACGAAGGCCGCGAAGACGAGGAACATAATGAGGGCGGCGGCCGTCACGACGCGGGCGCCGTTCGTGAAGCCCTCCTCGATGGCCTCGCGGGGACCCGCGCCGTGCACGTGCTGCTCGCGCATACCCGAGACGAGGAACACCTCGTAGTCCATCGCGAGGCCAAACAAGACCGCCATCAGGATGATCGGCATGAAGCTCAGAATCGGGCCGGGCTCGACGTGCAGCAGCTCGGCGCCGTAGCCCCACTGGAAGACGACCACGGTCACGCCGAGCGCGGTACCGACGGACAGCAGGAAGCCGAGCGCGGCCTTCACCGGCACGAGCACCGAGCGGAACACGGCCATCAGCAGCACGATCGACAGCCCGACCACGATGAGGGCAAACGGCACGAGCGCGTTTGTCAATCGTTCGGAGATATCGATACCGATCGCGGTGACGCCGGTGACGGCAATCGGGGTGCCGTAGCGAGCATCCAATTCGACGCCGAGGGCGCGAATGTCGGCGACGACCTGCTTCGTCTCCGCCGCGTCGGGCGCGGTCTCGGGCGCGACCCGGAAGATGGCGCGCTCGGTTCCCGGCGACGGGATGCCCTGGCTGACGTTCGCGACGCCCGGCACGCCCTCCAGCTCGGAGCGAATCGCGTTGAGGTCGTCGAGAATCTCAGTGGTCTGGGTGATGTCGACGGTGACGAGCAGCGGCCCCGCCGTGCCCGGGCCGAACGCGTCCGCGATGATGTCGTACGCCTCCCGCTGGGTCGTACCGGTCGGCTCCTTGCCACCATCGGGCAGGTTGAGGTCGAGGCTGAACGCCGGCAGCGACACGGCACCCAACACGGCGACGACGCCAAAGGTCGTCAGCAGCGGCCGGCGCATGACCCCGCGCACCCAGCGGCGCCCCATGGTCGGCTTTCCGCCGGCAACGGGATGCGCGCGCCGCCACGCCCGCGATCCCTCGCGCGGGATCAAGCGGTCGCCCGCAAGCCCCATGAGGGCGGGCAGCAGGGTCAGCGCGGCGACGACCGCCACAGCCACGGCGGCAGCGCCGCCGATCCCCATGATCGACAGGAATGGGATACCGACGACGAGCAGCCCCGTGAGGGCGATGATGACCGTGCCGCCGGCGAAGACGACGGCGCTTCCCGCGGTGCCCGCCGCGACGCCGGCCGACTCGTACGGCGACATGCCCGTCGCCAGCTGCGTTCGGTGCCGCGACAGGATGAACAGGGCGTAGTCGATGCCGACTGCGAGCCCGATCATGAGAGCCAGCAGGGGGGCCGCACTCGAGACGGGCACGAGCGAGGCGATGAAGAAGATGCCGCCCATCGAGACGCCGACCCCGAGCAGAGCGCTCACGATGGGCATGCCGGCGGCGCGCAGCGAGCCGAACGTGACGAGCAGGACGATGCCGGCGATGCCGACGCCGATCGCCTCGATGATCGAGATGCCGGGCACCTGGTCGGCGAAGATCTGCCCCGCGAACTCGACCCGGGCATCCCGCCCGTCGCCCGTGGCGACGACCGCCTCCAGCGTCTCGTCGGTGATCTCGGCCTGCTGGCCGACCAGGGTGGTCTGGATGATCGCGACCGAACCGTCGTCGCTCACCTGGTTGTCGGCGAACTCGTCGAACGGGCCGAGCACCTGGTCGACGCCGTCGATCGCGGCGAGATCGGCAGCGATGTCGGCAATCTCGGCGCGCACGCTTGCGTCGTCGACGCGCTGGCCCTCGGGCGCGACGACCACCGCCTGAACCGTGGCGCCCGACACCTGCGGGAAGAGTTCGCCGAGCTCGTCGAGGGCGTCCTGTGACTCGGTGCCGGGGATGGTGAAGGTGTCGTCGGTCGAGCCGCCGAGCCCGAAGCCGAGGCCGAGCAGGCCGATGGCGGCGAGCAGCCAGATGGCGAGGACGGTGCGGGCGCGCCGGTACGCGGCGCGGGCCAGGCGGTAAAGGAGGGTCGACACGGTTTAGTCCTTGGATTCGGGGGCGAGCAGTTCGCGCAGGACGGTGTTGAGGGCGGGGCGAATCTCATCGACGGGAGGGCTGTCGAGCCCGAGCAGGTCACTGGCGGCGAGCGTGTAGGCGGCGCCGGCGAGCGCGATGCCGTACCGCAGCTTCTCGAGGGTGCTGCCGGCGGCCAACTCGAATGCCTCGGAAAGCTCGCGCATGAGCGCTTGGGCGCGCGCGAAGGCGGGCACGTCCTGCTGGGTCGCCGACTGGTTGACGATGAGGTGCACGACTTCGCGGTGCGCGAGCAGGGCGTCGACGAAGCGCTCGAGGAAGGCGATGCGTTGGGCGCGGTCGGCGGCGACGTCGCCGATGCCGCTCACGATGGCGGTCAGCTCGTCGAGGGCGGGGGCCATCGCGTCGGCGAGCAGCTGCTCTTTGGAGGCGTAGTGGTAGAGCACGCTCGCCTTCGAGGTGCCGGCGAGGTCGGCGATGCGCTGCAGGCTCGTTGCCGCGTAGCCGGCGGACGCGAATTCGGTCAGCGCGATCTCGCGCAACTGGTCGTGGAGGCTCACGAGCCACCAGCGTATGTGACCGATTGGTCAGGTTCTGACCGATCGGTCAAAATCCGGGGATGCCCGGGGCCGATTCCCAGCCACGCCCGCGAATCTGGGCGCGCGCTGAGCGCAACGTGCATCCCGTGAGAGCGTCGCGATAGCGTGAAGGCTCCGATCACGCGAAGGGGATCCGATGCGCAAGTACCTGACCAACGGGGCCGTGCTGAGTTCGGTGTTCGGCGCCGTCGGCGTACTGAAGGCCACAAAACAGGGGCCCCGCGACTGGCGGCTCGCCCTCATGTGGGTGAGTTGGGGCATCAGCGTCGCGATCGCCGTCGGCACCGTGATCGAAGACAACAAAGAGCAGGACGCGATCGAGCGCTAGCAGCGGGAGGGTGCGCACCCGGCTGGGGCCAGCGCCGAAAAAACGTGCCGGGAGGCCCACCCCGAGGCCGAGGGCGACGAGGGCCGCCCCTCCCCCGGCGCGGACCACCGCGATGCGCGCCGCTTTCGTGGCGAACCAGTTACGCGCCGAGCCGACCGACACCTCATCGGCGCTGATGGCGTTGCGGTGCCGGATCGACTGGATGCCGACCCACACGAGCACGAGCGCCCCGCCGAAGGGGTGTGGTTACCTCTGCAGGGGCAGCAGCACCCCGATGCCGACGAATAGACCGCCCGTCACCCGGTTGAAGGTGCGCCCGACGCGCGCGAGCCAGGGTTGCACCGACTGCGATGCGCGGGCCACGACGAACTCGAAGACGATCTCGACGATCACGAACGTGGCCGCCATGGCGACGAACTGGGCGAGCAGGCTGGCGGTCGGGTCGAGAAATTGGGGCAGGAACGCGACGAAGAACAGGATGCCCTTCGGGTTGGTCGTCGCCGCGAGCAAACCCTGGGCGAACAGGCCACATGGATGCGCGGGGCGCGCCCCCGACGGCTGGTTCACCTGAATCGGCGGCGAGCGCCAAACCACGATGCCGAGGTAGACGAGGTACGCGCCGCCGGCGAGCTTGAGCCAGAACAGCAGGTCAGCGCTCGCGGCGAGCAGGGCTCCGATGCCGAAAAGTGACAGGGCGATCACGGCGGTGAATCCCAGGGCGCCACCAAGGATGGTGAAGGCCGTGCGCCGCACGCCGTGAAGTGCGCCGTGGGTGAGCGCGAGCAACCCGTTCGGCCCGGGCGTCAGCGACAGCCCGGCGCACGCCGCGAGGTACAGCCACCAGGTCTCGATCGCCACAGCGTCAGTATGGGGCCGACGGCCCCGTGCCGACAATGCGAAAGGCCCCGCACTGGCGAGAGTGACGGGGCCGTTCGTACACCCCCCGGGACTCGAACCCGGAACCCGCTGATTAAGAGTCAGCTGCTCTGCCAATTGAGCTAGAGGTGCGCAGCCCAGCGTGCGGGCCGAGAGGAAACGATAGCACCTGCGCGACCCCCTCGGCCACTCGGCGGGCACCCAGCCGCCGGAGGGCGAGCATCCATACACTGTCGAGCGGATGCGCGGACGACGGCGTCCGCACCGACCACCACATCGCACGCCCCGACACTCGAGGAGCCCGCCATGGCCGACCGTCTGGAAGCCGGAAACCCCGCCCCCGCCTTCACCCTCACCGATAAGGACGGCGCCGAGGTGTCGCTGTCGGAATACGCCGGCCAGAAGGTCGTCATCTACTTCTACCCGGCCGCCTCGACCCCGGGATGCACGACGCAGGCCTGCGACTTCCGCGACAACCTGAACTCGCTCGAGGCCGCCGGCTACCGCGTGCTCGGCGTGTCGAAGGACTCGGCCGACAAGCTGCAGAAGTTCGCCGACGACGAAGGCTTGACGTTCCCCCTGCTCAGCGACCCCGATCTCTCCGTGCACAACGCGTACGGCGCGTACGGCGAGAAGTCGATGTACGGCAAGACGGTCACCGGCGTGCTGCGCTCAACCTTCGTCGTCGACGAGGAGGGCGTACTCACCCACGCGCTCTACAACGTGAAGGCGACCGGCCACGTCGCGAGCCTGCGCAAGAAGCTCGGCATCGACGCGTAAGCCCCGCTGCGGTACTAGTCGCGCTCCGACAGGTACTCGGTCAGCGTCGGCGTCAGGATGAAGACGATGCCGAGCACCGACGGGATGATGATCCAGGAGGCGATGTCGGGTCGCGGCACGAATCCCTGCACGCTTCCCACTCCGATCGCCAGCTGCAAGAAGTGGTAGGTCAAAACGCTCCCGCGGGTCCACCCGCGGGCGCGGAGAAGGCCGATCACGGTCAGCACGAGCCACAGGCCGACGAGTGCCGCGCAGATCAAGAACGCCACCGCGGTTGCGGGAAAGTCCGCTGATTCGGCAGCAAATCGCAGGGCGAGAAACGTCGTGAAGCCGACGACGAACACCGTCTCGAGCACCACCAAGGCGATCATTGCGATTACCAGAGGTGTACGGCGGGTGTCTGACACGGTAAGAAATTGCTCCAAAAGTATTGATTTGACGTTCTCGACATGAGACTCTATAGGCCGTTGTTGTGACGCCTACAGCGCCGTGGGCGACGAACACTCTGTTCGTTTTCTGACCTACCCCCGATTCATTTCGGGGTGTAGCGCGTCCCCCAACCCTCGTGGCGCGCTATCGCCCAATGCTAAGGAGCTGTGCCATGGACTGGCGTGACAAGGCCGCGTGCTTGACCGCTGACCCCGAGCTGTTTTTCCCCGTCGGTAACACCGGCCCCGCGGTCGACCAGATCGAGAAGGCGAAGGCCGTCTGCGGCAACTGCCCCGTGACCGAGATCTGCCTGCAGTACGCCCTCGAGACGAATCAAGACTCGGGCGTCTGGGGTGGCCTCAGCGAAGACGAGCGCCGCGCCCTGAAGCGCCGAGCCGCGCGCGCCCGCCGCGCGTCCTAAGCGACTCGCACCGCGCATCCGCGCAGGGCGTCGGCCCGTGTTTCGGCACGGGCCGTTTCGCGTTGTGCGGGTAATCCGCTAGTCGCTCCGCGGGCGCAGGTACAGCAGCGGCACCTGGATCGTCACCTCGGTGCCTTCACCGGCGAGGGTGTGCCAGTCGATAGTGCCGCCGAGTTCACCCTGAATGAGGGTGCGCACGATCTGCGTTCCGAGCCCTGAGCCGACCTTCCCCTCGGCGAGGCCGCCGCCGTTGTCGCGCACTTTGACGCTCAGAGACTCCTCCGTCCGCGTCGCCTCGATCGCCACCTCGCCGTCGGTGCGGCCGGCAAGCCCGTGCTCGACGGCGTTCGTGACCAACTCGGTCAACGCGAGAGCGAGCGGCGTCGCGTAGGCGCTTGGCAACACTCCGAAGCTGCCGACCGAGCGCGGCCGCACGACGGTGTTGTGGCTCGACGCAACCTCGGCGATGAGCTTCAGCACGCGGGCGAAGACGTCGTCGAAGTCGACGTTCTGGGTGAGCCCCTCCGAGAGGGTGTCGTGCACGACGGCGATTGCCGAGACGCGCCGCATCGCCTGCGTCAGCGCCTCGCGCGTGGTCTCGGAGTGCGCGCGACGCGCCTGAATGCGCAACAGCGAGGCCACCGTCTGCAGGTTGTTCTTCACCCGATGGTGAATCTCGCGGATCGTCGCGTCCTTCGTGATGAGCTCGCGCTCTTGCAAGCGAACCTCGGTGACATCGCGGCACAGGACGATCGCGCCGATGCGCTGCCCGGCCTGCCGCAGCGGAATCGCCCGCAGGCTCACGGTGACGCCGCGGGCGTCGATGTCGGTGCGCCAGGGTGCACGCCCGGTGACTACGAGCGGCAGCGATTCGTCGACCTGCAGCTTGCCGGCCAGGAGGCGCGTGGTGACGGCGGCGAGCGACTCACCCTCCAACTCTCCCTGGAAGCCCATGCGGTTGAAGGCCGAGAGCCCGTTGGGGCTCGCGAAGGTGACGACCCCGTCGACATCCAGCCGAATCAACCCGTCGGATGCTCGGGGCGCGCCGCGACGCGGACCGCTCGGCGCGCTCGGGTCAGGAAAATCTCCGGTGGCCACCATGTGGAAGATGTCGGCGGCGCACTCGTTGAACGTGACCTCCTGCCGGGAGGGCATGCGCGCCTCCGACAGGTTGGTGTGTCGGGTGATCACGGCGATCGGCCGCGCCGGCGCAGTCGGCTCTGCCGGTCCGGAGCGACGCTGCACGGGCACCGCGAGCACACGCGTCGGCGTCTCCTCGTACCAGTCGGGTGCCGTCGAGTCGACGATGGACCCCGTCTCGAACGCCTCGCTCACGAGGTCGGCCCACTCGGGCCGCACCGCCTGGCCGACAAAGTCGCGGTAGAACAGCGTTGCCGAGCTGGACGGCCGCGAGTGCGCGACGGCGACGTAGCTGCCGGCGCGGTCGGGAACCCACAGCACGATGTCGGCAAAGGCGAGGTCGGCGATCAGCTGGCCCTCGGCGGTGACGAGGTGCAGCCAGTCGATGTCGCCGTCTGTCAGCGCACTGTACTCATGGACCAGATCGGAAAGCGTCGACACGCGGCAAGGCTACCCGGTGCGCCGCCACGCAAACGGCGAGCGGCGACCGGTCGACCGGGGGACGGCGTAACCGAGCGCGTCAGCCAGGCGGGCGACCCCCGCGCGCAAAGCCGACTTCGGCGCGGCGAGGGGAACGGGCAGCGCCCGCAGAAGAGCGGCATCCGCCGCGGCCGGGTCGTCGTCCACGAGCACGGCGTCGCGGATCCCCGCGAAGCGATCGAGCGTGTGGCGCACCTGGCCTGCCGGGTCGAGCCCGAGAATGCTCGAACGCACCCGCGTGATGACGACCTGCACGGGGACGTCTGTGACCGCCTCGACGAGGTCGGGGTAGGTGCGCAGGAATCGAGCGAGGCCGAGCGGGTCGGCAGCTCCGACGGCGACGACGCGATCGGCGGCACGCAGCGCGGCGATCGTCGCGGCATTGCGCCGCGGGGCGAAGATGTCGCTCGACAGCTCCTCGTCGGACTCCAGGTTGAAGCCCGCGTCGACGACCACGACGTCGCACCACTCGCGACACGCGTCCAGAGCCGCGGTCACGCGGTCGCTCGACAGTTCGGGCCAGCGCGAGGGTCGTCCGATGCCCGTCAACACGCGCAAGCGGTCGGCAGAAACCCCGGACTCGGCGCTGAGCGGCTGCGACACACGGGTGAGCTCGTCGGCGCTCAGGGCTCGCGACCCGGCGAGGCGACAGGCCGCGGCGAACCCGGGCGACTCGTCGAGCAGCCCGAGCGCCGGAGCGATCGTGCCCCCGTAGGTGTCGGCGTCGACCAGAGCGACCCGGCGTCCTCGCAGCGCCAGTTCGGCCGCGAGCGCCGTCGCGGTCACCGTGCGCCCGGGCGCGCCCGTCGGCCCCCACACGGTGATCACCCGCGACGGAATCGGCTCGGGATGCTCGCCCTCCGTCTCGACCGGATGGTACGGAATGCGCGTGGGCGCCACCGGCTCGGGTTCCGGCTGGGATCGCGGTTCAGGCCGCGCCGCCGGATCAGGCTCGTGCGCTGGCGCGAGCGTGGGCTCGGGCGCGCGTACCGGCGTGGGCGGCGACGCCGGCTCGGCCACGGCAGGAGCGCCGAAGGTGACGGCCTCGGGCGAGAGGGCGGGGGCGGGCGCCGCATCGAGCAGGGACACGTCGGGGGGCGCATCGTTCTCGAGCGCGATGCGGTCGGCCACGTCGAGCCGCGCACCCTGGGCGCTCACCGTGCCGCGGTGCACGAGCACGCTGCGCACGCGCAAAAGGTCAGCGGTTCCGACGATGTCGGCGCGGGTGAAGGCGGGGTCGTCGAGAATGAGCACCGCATCGGGGGCCCGCTCCGCAAGCAAACTGATCGCCTCATCGGCGCTGTGCGCCCGCCACTCGATGCGGTGACCGGCCCGCAGCAGAGCCAGCTCCAGGGGTTCGAGCGGGCGAGCCCCGATGGCAAGACCGACGCTCAGACTCACGGCGCCACCGCGAGCGAGGCGGGAACGGCCGAGAGCGCGTCACGGTTCGCTTGCGCATGCAGGATGCGCGCGACATCTCGGCGAGGAACGAGCAGCTCCACGCGCCCCGCCTCCCCCGTCGCGACAACGCCCTCAGCCGCGATCGTGCGCACCAGCTGCGCGGACGATGCGATCACCGACGGGGCACCGAAACGTCCGCCCTCGATCGCCGGTGCCGACCACAGGTCGAGCGTGTCGCCGGCGCGCACCGTGGCGCTGAGAGGCGTGGCGAGCGCGACGACCACCGTCGTCGATTGCGCGCCGCGAGCATCCCCGACGGCGCCGAGGGGCACGAGTTCCCCCGCGCCAACCGTGCGCGCCACGATGACGCCGCCCTCGTCGAGGGTGGCCGGGTCGAGGTAGTGGCGCGCGTCGGCGCCGAGGCCGAGGGTGCGCAGTTCGAGGTCGGCGGCGGTCACCAACTCGCCGGCGACCAGCGCGCGCGGCGCCGCGTACACCTCGACCCCGTCGTCGTTGACTGCAACGATGCCGACCACCGCAGCGACGGACGCGGCGACCAGAGCGAGGCCGATGATGAGGCGCGGATCGGTAACGCGGCGGGGTCGGTCGGCGGCGCGGAGGGGCATGCGGGCTCCTATTCGACGGGGGCGGGGTGCCGCGTCGATAGTGGGCGGATGCTTGGATTCTGGATCAGAGTTATCCACAATCCGGCGCACCCTCAGCCCGCCCCGCCATAATCGGGGCATGTCCGATCACCCGCCCGGCGCAGTGGGGCGCTTCTTGAGCCTCACCGACGTTGCCGAAGTGCTCAGCCTCACGGCCGCCGAGGTGATGGCACTCGTGCGTTCCGGCGAGCTGCCGGCGATTCGTCTGGGCGCGATCGGACAGTGGCGCGTCGAGCACTCCGTCCTCGAGTCGTTCATCGCCGACAAGTACGAGGAGACGCGGCGCATCGCGCTCTGGAACGAGGCGGAGTACGCCGACGTCGCCGAGCTCTTCGGCGATACCCGCGGTCACAAGCGCAGCACCACCACCTGATCGAGTCGCACGAGGCGCACTCCCCGCACGACATCGCGCCGACGCGGCGTGTCGAGATCATGTTCGGCAAGGTCGAGGTGATCGCGACCGACGCGGTCGATCGTGCCGGTCAGCGATGAGCTCACGGTGTCGATCCGCACAGCGACCCGACGACGGCAGAGGTCACGCAGCAGAAACGGCAACCCGAGTCTGCTCGACAGGTCAGGCTTCGGCTCCTCCGGCGTCAGCGATGGAGTGATCTGTTCGTCGCGCAGGGTGATCGACTCGATCGCGTCGAACGGCACGACGGCCTGAGCGTCGTCACGCCCATCGATGTCGCCCGCCATCCAGTCGCGCCCGACCGTCATCGGCTCGAGGCGGATGCGCGCTCCGTTACGCAAGGTGACGGCGACCTCCATGAGCGCGTGATCTCGGGTGCGCTTGAGCGCCACGATGCGCTCGCGCACGCCGAGACGGCCGAGGCGGAGGCGTTCTTCTTCCTTCTGCAGGTCAGCCTCTTCCGCCGTCAGCTCGTGCTCGAGCTGGCCGGCAAGGTCATCGAAGAGGTGGTCCCAACGCATGCGGGCACCGTAGTGACGGCGACCGACAGCGGCGACATGGTTTTCCACAGAACCGCGTCGGTATAGACAGATGAGGAATGCATCTGCTTAGGTGTGTTCTACCCCCATAAGGGGGTAAACATCAGGGTCTGTGGTCAGTAGGGATCACGGCGGGCGCCGCACGACGGCCATGCGACCCCTCTAGGGGAGAGGAGACACGAGTGAGCACTGCATCCGCGCACGCCTTGCTCGACCAAGACGAGGGTCGTCAGCCCATTCGGCGCGGGCGTTCGCTCAGCGCTCGCATCGCGCAGGAAGAGTTCTTCGACTACCAGCCGACCTCGACTGTCGACCTCCCCGACCCGCAGCCCCTGGTCGAGAATCTCACGCGGTGCGTGATCGAGGTGCTCGCCGGGGCTCGGGAACTCGAGCAGATCGCCCGCTGGGTCACCGACGACGTCTACCGAACGCTCCTCAAGCGTCAGACGATCAGCGCGCGTGCCCGAGCAGCCCGTGGCACCCCTGCCATCCGCCCGGCATTCGCGCTCGGCGGGGTTCGTCTCTGCGAGCCGCGCGACGGCGTCATCGAGGCCGTCGTCGTCGTGAACTCGCGTGCCCGCTCGCGCGCCGTGGCGATTCGCCTCGAGGGCCTCGACCGGCGCTGGCGAGCGAGCGCCATCCACGTTCTGTAACTCAACACACCCGCCCCCGCTGACCCGGTCCCCGCCGGATGCGGGCGGAGCGGCACCGGCGCTGGGGTGCGCCGAGCGCCGCGACCCGTGGATGCGCTGCATCGCACCGTGGGAATGCGAACGCCCCCGGGATGGCCTCTCCCCCGGGGGCATTCGCTCACGCGCTCGTCGCGCGGACTACTTCTTCTTCTTGCCCTGGGCGCGACGCTGCGCGCGGTTCGCGGCGGGAGCAGCGGCGCCGCCTCCGGAGCGCTGCCCGAAGGCACCCGTCTGGCCGCCCTGTTGGCTGCCGCCTGCCGCGCCGGTGCGCGCCGCGGGACGAGCGCCCTGCGCCGCCGCCGGACGCCCAAACGCCGGGCTGACGGCCGGAGCCGCCTCCCGCGCGCGGTCGGTGGCCGACTGCTGCAACTGGCCGCGCTGATTGCGCACCTCGACGTCCCCGTCGGCGCTCGGCGCCGTGTAGCTCAGGTTTTGCGGCGTCTGCGGGGCGTTGAGACCCTTCGCGGTGACCTGCGCGCTTCCCTTTGAGCCGGTGACCTCGACCTCGAGGTTGAACAGGAAGCCGACGGCGTCCTCGCGAATCTGCCCCATCATCGTCTGGAAGAGGGCGAAGCCTTCGCGCTGGTACTCGATCAGCGGATCGCGCTGGGCCATGGCGCGCAGGCCGATGCCGTCCTTGAGGTAGTCCATCTCGTAGAGGTGGTCGCGCCAGCGGCGGTCGATGACGCTCAAGACCACGCGGCGCTCGAGTTCGCGCGTGGCGGTGCGGCCCAGGCTTTCTTCGCGACGCTGGTACGCCAGCTTCGCATCGGAGATGAGCTCGCGCTTCAAAAACTCCGGGGTCAGCTTTGCTCCGGCCTCGCTCAGCACCTCATCGATCGTCAGGGAGATCGGGTACATCGTCTTCAGCTCGGTCCAGAGCTGGTCGAGGTCCCAATCGTCGGAGTGTCCGATGGCGGTCGCCTCATCGACCACGTCGGTGATGACCTGCTCGATGAACGTCTGCACGCGATCCTGGAGGTCATCGCCCTCGAGGATGTGCCGACGGTCGGTGTAGATCGCCTCGCGCTGACGGTTCAGGACGTCGTCGTACTTGAGCACGTTCTTGCGAATCTCGGCGTTGCGGCTTTCGACCTGCGACTGGGCCGAGCGGATGGCGCGACTCACGACCTTCGACTCGATCGCCATGTCGTCGGGCACATTCGTGCGGGTCATGAGCGACTCAGCGGCGCCGGCGTTGAACAGGCGCATGAGATCGTCCTGCAGCGAGAGGTAGAAGCGGCTCTCGCCCGGGTCACCCTGACGGCCGGAGCGACCGCGCAGCTGGTTGTCGATGCGGCGAGACTCGTGCCGCTCGGTGCCGAGCACGTACAGACCACCGGCAGCGATCACCTTCTCGGCTTCCTGCTTGACCTCCGCCTGAACGCGCTTGAACACGGCATCCCACTCGGCCTCATACTCATCGGGCGTGTCGACGGGTGAGAGTCCGCGGTTGTTCATCTCAGTGACGGCGAGGAACTCGGCGTTGCCGCCGAGCATGATGTCCGTTCCGCGGCCGGCCATGTTGGTGGCCACGGTGACGGCGCCCAGCCGTCCGGCCTGGGCGATGATCGACGCCTCGCGAGCGTGGTTCTTCGCGTTCAGAACCTCGTGCTTGACGCCCTTTTTCGCGAGCATCCGGCTGATCGTCTCGCTCTTCTCGACGCTGGTCGTGCCGACAAGCACCGGCTGACCGGTCGCATGACGCTGCACGATGTCGTCGACGACCTGCTCAAACTTGCCCTGCTCGTTCTTGTAGACGAGGTCGGGCTGATCGATGCGCTGCATGGGCTTGTTCGTCGGGATCGGAACAACGCCCAGCTTGTAGGTGCTCATGAACTCAGCAGCCTCGGTCTCGGCCGTACCGGTCATGCCCGACAGCTTCGAATACAGGCGGAAGTAGTTCTGCAGGGTGACGGTCGCGAGCGTCTGGTTCTCGGCCTTGACCTGGACGCCCTCTTTAGCCTCGATGGCCTGGTGGATTCCCTCGTTGTAGCGGCGACCGACCAGGATTCGGCCGGTGTGCTCGTCGACGATGAGCACCTCGCCGTTCATGACGACGTAGTCCTTATCGCGCTTGAACAGGGCCTGCGCCTTGATGGCGTTGTTGAGGAAGGAGATCAGCGGGGTATTCGCCGACTCGTAAAGGTTGTCGATGCCGAGGTAGTCTTCGACCTTTTCGATACCGGGCTCAAGCACACCCACCGTGCGCTTCTTCTCGTCGACCTCGAAGTCGACACCGGCCTTCAGCTTCGTCGCCATGCGGGCAAATTCCGTGAACCAGCGGTTCGCCTCGCCCGACGACGGGCCCGAGATGATGAGCGGCGTGCGAGCCTCATCGATGAGGATCGAGTCGACCTCGTCGACGATCGCGAAGAAGTGGCCGCGCTGCACCATGTCGCTCGACTGCCACGCCATGTTGTCGCGCAGGTAGTCGAAGCCGAACTCGTTATTGGTGCCGTACGTGATGTCGGCGGCGTACTGTTCGCGGCGCACGTCGGGCGTCTGCCCCGAGAGGATGCACCCAGTCGTCATCCCGAGGGCGCGGAAGATGCGGCCCATCAGCTCGCTCTGGTAGCTCGCGAGATAGTCGTTGACCGTGATGATGTGCACGCCCCGCGAGGCGATCGCGTTGAGGTACGCAGGCAGGGTGGCGACGAGGGTCTTGCCCTCGCCCGTCTTCATCTCGGCGATATTGCCGAGGTGCAGCGCAGCCCCACCCATCAGCTGCACGTCAAAGTGGCGCATGCCGAGGGTACGCTTGGCCGCCTCACGAACCGCGGCGAACGCTTCGGGCAGCAAGTCGTCGAACGACTCGCCGTTGCCGTACCGCTCGCGCAGCTCGGCGGTCTCGTTCTTCAGCTCGTCGTCAGTGAGGTCGCTGAAGTCTTCTTCGAGCCGATTGATCGCCTCTGCGTAGGCCTTCAGGCGCCTGAGGGTTCGCCCTTCGCCGACACGCAAGACTCGTTCGAGAACATTCGCCACGTCGATTTACTCCAGTCATTGGGGCCGAAAGAACCACTGCGCGGTTGAGCGGGGACACATCGAGGCCCGCCGCGCGGTGCGGCGGGCCCCATGCTAGCAAGCGCGGTCAGACGCGAGCCGAACGCATCTGTACCACGATCATCCGCGCCCCCGCTTGGCGGGCACTTCATCGGCCTCGTGTTCAAGGCTGATGACGCCGTAGTTCCAGCCCGTGCGGCGGTACACGACGCTCGCCCGGTCGGTTGCGGCGTCGATGAACAGGAAGAAGTCGTGCCCGACCAGCTCGAGCTGGTCGACAGCCTCGTCAACCGTCATGAGGGACGCCGGGAACACCTTCTGCCGCACAACGACGGGCGTGTAAACGGGCTCATCGGACTCGTCGGCCTGCTGCACGGGAATGGACCCGGTCGACACGCTCTCAATCACCTCGGGGCGCGCGGGCGTGATGTCGACGACGCTGAACCCGTCGGCCGACGCCTCGCGCAGGGAGACGGGCCGATGCTTGCCGCGGTGCACCTTCTTCTTATCTTTGGCGCGCCGCAATCGCTCCATGAGTTTGTCGATCGCGAGGTCAAAGGCCGCGTACTTGTCGCTCGCCGACGACTCGGCGCGCACGACCGGTCCCGGTCCGATCAGGGTCATTTCCACACGGTCGTCGCCCGGCTTGCCGTTCTTCTCGTGGTGCCGCGACACCTTGATTTCGAGAACCTGGGGGCGGTCGGCGAGGTGCTCGACCTTCTCGCCCTTCTCGGTGGCGTAGTCGCGGAACCGGTCGGTGATGCCAATGTTGCGTCCGGTGATTGTGATGTCCACGTCGACCTCCTTGACCGTCGGCGCGTCGCCTGAGGGTCAGGCGAGTGTCGCGCCGTCCATGACCTAACGCTAGTCCGTGGCACCGGAAGCGCAAGAGAACCCTCGCCCCGATTGTGGACACTCGAGGAGAGGTCTACTGAGATGCCCAGGGGATGCTCGACTCGCCGTCTCGACGCGGCGTCGCCATGACGGCCGCGCACGCCACAACCTCGGCCCCGGCCGCGCGCACGACAGCGGCCGCCGAACGCAGCGTCGCGCCCGACGTGACGACATCGTCGATCAGCACGACCCGACGGCCGAGCAAGCGCTCGCCGGCCCGCACGACGACGGCGCCATCGCGGGCGAGGCGCTCATCGATGCGCCGCGACTTCTGCGCGGGAGCGTTCGCGCGGGCAGGGACGAGCGCCCGGGTGGCGTGAAAGCCTGCCCGGCGCAGGAGCGCATCGGTGGGGTGGAAGCCGCGCCGCGCGAGCCCCGCGCGACTGCCCGGCACCGCCACGAGCAGCGGCGACTCGCGCCGGTTTACGGTGTAGCGGGCCGCCTGTCGGTAGGCCTCGACCACGGCCGCGTCGACCGCGGCGGCGAGCGGGCCCGCGAGCTCGGTGCGCCCCTCCTCCTTCAGCGCGAGTAGGGCCCGCCTCGGCACCCCTTCGTAGTCGAGTGCCGCGACGAGGGGAACGTCGTCACGGCCCACCGTGAGCGGTGCGGTGCGCACGCGGGGTTCGAGCTCGGCCGCGCACGCCGCGCACACCACCACGTCGGGCTCGTCGCAGCCCACGCACTCGACCGGAGCGACCAGCGCCCAGGCCGAGCGCAGCGCAGCGGCGATGATCGGCCGCGGCGGCCGCAGCGGAGACGAGGGCGAACGGGACGAAGACAGGGGCGTGAGCGCGTCGGCCATGCCCGGGAGGGTGCCCGAGGGGTGAGCTGCGCGGAGTGCCCGCACGGGCATCCGTGGACAGTCGCTACTGCTGCACGCCGAGGAAGGAGGCGCGGACGCCCGTGGACTGCCAGCCGTTGCCGCGCGGCTCGACGACGACTCCCGTGTCGGTGAGAACCCTGAGGCCTGTGACACCGCCGTTGCCACCGACGATCTGCACGGCGCCGGGCGGTCGGCCGAGCGAGCGCGAGCGTCCGCCGAGTTCGTGCAGGTCGACAGCGGTGCCCTGTGAGGACTCAATCACCGACGCCACGCGCACCTCGTCGACCCAGGCCGCGTCGACGGCCGTGGCGCCCGCGGCTCCGTCGATCGGGATGTCGAGCAGGTCGCCGATGCGCAGCGGGCGCCCGCTCGCCTCGTCGCGAGCGATCGCGCCGACGACGAGGCGCGGGCCGCTCTCGCCCTGCAGCAGCATGAGGATGCGCGCATCGTCACGCGAGACATCGATCGACACGAGACGCGTGCCCTCCGGCAGCACGACGTCGACGGGGATCACCTCGCCTCCGGTGGTGATGGCGCTCAGCCCCTCACTCGCGTCGCTCGTGGCCGTCCACATGAGCTGGAACCCGTCGAAGCTCGGCGGCACGAGGTCGGCGCGATTATCGAGCAGCAACGGTTCCAGATCGTTGCTGCGCACGATCCACGCGCCCTGCTCGGTGAGCATGGCGCCCACCGTGCGGGTCGGTCCGAGGGCGAGGGATACGGCGCCCAATTCGATGGCGCGCTCACTGAGCCGGCCGACCGGCTCGACCGTGGCTCCGCCGCTCGAGAAACCGAAACGGTCGCCATCGGGGCCCATCAGCAACAGGCGTCCGTCGACCTGAGGATTCACCTCGGGAACCTCGGTCGTCGCCGCGATCGTGACGGGCGTCTGGTCGACCGTGAGCTGCACGCCGGCGACGTTGCCGAGCGAGCCGAAGCTCGCGCGGAACTGCGCGAGCAGGCGTTGACGTTCGACGTCGCCCAGCTCGAGAATCTCGGAACTCAGGTCAACGACCGCCTGGCCGTCGACGATTCCCACCGGCGCGGCGACCAACGCGACCCCCTCCGGAATGGCCGACACGGTCGCCCCCTGGTCGAGCCAGGAGGACGGGCCGTCGAGCAGCGCACGAACGATGCGCGTCGGCACACCGGACCGGGTCGGGAACCAGCGAAGGTCGGGCACAAGATTCGTGAACGTCGGGTCGTAGAAGTACAGAACGTGCTGGCTGAACGCGCTCGGGAACGCCTGCTGCGAAATCAGGATGCCGTCCCCCAGCTCGGCGATGCGCCACTCGCCGCCCTCTCGGGTGAAGCGGAACTCGGGCAGGGTCTGCTCGGTTGCCTCGGGCGCGACGCGGTAGCGGCCGACCGCATCGACCTCCGCGATCACCTGGACCGAATACTCGAGCGTCGTGTCGTCGAGACGCTCGACGAAACCCTCCTGTGCCCGCACGAGCGTCGACTGGTAGGGATTCCACTCCGACGAAATCGCGTCGCTCAGGTACGACCTGGCGATGCGGTAGTTCTCCTGCGAGGCGGTTGTCGCGGCGAAGAAGCCCTGCAAGATCTCCTCCTGCGTCGCGCCCGGCGTCGGCCCCGCGGGCAGAAACTCGAAGTCGGTGTCGACCGGGTCCGTGACGGCGTCGCCCTGCTCGACCGGCCCCGCCATGGGCACGCTGACGCAGCCCGCGACGAGGAGCACGGGGGCGAGCAGCACCGCGATCAGGCCGCGCCGTCGGTTACGCATCGTGTCCCCCCTCCGTGAGTACAGCATCCACCGGGTCGCTGGGCGGGAGGTCCAGCGGCGAGTGCCGAACGATGCCGCCGGGGCGCCGCGGCAGCGTGAGGCGGAAGCAGCTGCCCTGCATCGGCTCGCTCCACACGTCGAGAACGCCGCCGTGCAGGTGCGCGTCTTCCGTCGCGATCGCGAGGCCGAGACCCGTGCCTCCGGTCGTTCGCTGGCGGGAGGGGTCGGCGCGCCAGAATCGGTCGAAGACCCGCTCGAGTTGGGCCCCGTCCATGCCGATGCCGTAGTCGCGCACGGCGATCGCGACCGCCCGCGCGTCGGAGTCGACGTAGGTGACGACCGGGCGACCCTCCCCGTGATCGACGGCGTTGCCGAGCAGGTTCTGCAGGATGCGGCGGATGCGGCGCGCATCGACGTCAGCCTCGAAGTAGCCGCCGGGGGCGACGAGACGCAGTTCGGTGCCCTTTTGCTCGGCGAGGGGGCGGATGCTGTCAATCGACTCTTCGACGAGGCGCACGAGATTCGTCGGCTCCGTCTCGAGGTCGACGGCGCCCGCGTCGAAACGGCTCATCTCGAGCAGGTCGGCGAGCATCGTCTCGAAGCGCTGCACCTGCGTGTGCAGCAGTTCCGCCGTGCGGGCCGTCGTCGGATCGAACGACCTCCGCCGGTCGTAAATCACGTCGCCCGCGAGGCGGATCGTCGTGAGCGGCGTTCGCAGCTCGTGACTGACGTCGCTCACGAAGCGCTGCTGCACACGCGACAGGTCGGCCAGCTGCGTGATCTGACGCTGCAGGCTGTCGGCCATGCGGTTGAACGAGCGGGCGAGGGTGGCGACCACGTCTTGGCCGCGCTCCGGAATGCGCTCCTCCAGCTGGCCGTCGGCGAGCTTCTCGGCCGTCTGCGCCGCAAGCCGCACCGGGCGGATGGCGAAACGCACGACCACGAAGGTGACGAGCCCGATCGTGAGAACGAGAAGCAACGAGCCGATGAGCAGCGTCTGCTGCACGAAGTCGAGGGTGCGCTGCACGTCACTCACGCCAAACACGAGGTACAGCTCATACTGGCCGGCGGTCGGCACCTCGATGGTCGAGCCGACGATGATGCCCGGCTCGAGCGTCGTGCCCCCGTTTATGCCGATGGGCTGGGAGAACACGGCGTCGCCGCCCTCGGCGACCGCCGCCTGCAGCTCGCTCGTGATGACGCCGAGGTCGAAGCCGGGGCTCTGCCGCTGCTGCATGATCTGCGGCGTCGACTGGCCGGGCGTGCGCAACAGCGCGAACTGGGTGGGTGAACTCGTCGACAGCCTGATCGTGCGGCTCACCGCCTCAGCGGCGGTCTCCACGTCAATCGCGCCGGTCTGCGTGACCGACGAGTCGAACAGCAGCTGCGCGCTCGCCGTCGCCTGCCGCGCCTCGGCGAGCACCTGGTCTTTGCGCGACTCGTAGAGGTTCGTGGCGATCGTGACGGCCATGTAGCCGCTGATGACCGTGACGGCGAACAGGGTGGCGAGCACCGTGATGGCGACGGTGCGCAGTTGCAGCGAGCTGCGCCAGAGCCTTATCAGCCGCACCAGCAGCCGGCGAAGGCTGAACGGCGTCATCGCCTCAACGCGGCGCGCCCGCGCGGTAGCCGACGCCCCGCACGGTCATGACGATGCTCGGGTTGTCGGGGTCGGTCTCGACCTTCGCCCGCAGGCGCTGCACGTGCACATTCACGAGGCGCGTGTCGGCCTTGTACTGGTAGCCCCACACCTGCTCGAGCAGCATCTCGCGTGTGAACACCTGATTCGGCTTCATGGCGAGCGCCAGCAGCAGGTCGAACTCGAGCGGCGTGAGGTTGATCGCCTGGTCGCCCCGGCGCACCTCGTGGCCGGTCACATCAATCGTGACGTCGCCGATGTGCAGCCGCTCGACCGAGGAGTCGGGAGTCGGCCGCAGACGCGTCCTGATGCGGGCGACGAGTTCCTTCGGGTTGAACGGCTTCACGATGTAGTCGTCGGCCCCCGACTCGAGACCCTCGACGACGTCGTTGGTGTCGCCCTTCGCGGTCAGCATGATGATGGGCGTGCCGGTGGTCTCGCGCAGCCGCCGGCATACCTCGATGCCGTCCATGCCGGGCAGCATGACGTCGAGCAGCACGAGGTCGGGCGAGACCTGCGCGAAGGCGTTCACGGCGTCGGCGCCGTCGTGCACGAGGTGAGGTTCGAAACCCTCGCCGGTGAGAACGATGCTGATCATCTCGGCGAGCGCCGTGTCGTCGTCGACGACGAGGATGCGCGCGGTCATTGCCAGCCTCCGCTCACTGACCCGGGCGCCATCGCCCGAGGATGCGATCATTGTTCGCTCCAGCCTAGACGAGTGTGAAACCATACGGCCTGTGAGCAACGACTCCTCCTGGACCTCGCCCGGCTGGGCTCCGCCCGGTGGCGCCCCCGGCGGTGACCCCTCGACGACGCCTCCTCCCGCGCCCCCCGGCGCAGGTGCCCCGAGCGGCCCGGAGGCGCCGGGCTCACCGAGTGCGGCGCCCGCGTACGGGCCCGGAGCAACGGGAGGGTGGGCCCCTCCGCCGAAACCGGGGTTGATTCCGCTTCGGCCGATCGACTTCGGCACGCTGTTCGGTGCGACGTTCCAGGTGTTGAAGCGCAACCCGCGGCCCACGTTCGGCGCGGCGCTGCTGCTGAACGCGCTCGTCACGATTCTGGCGTTCGGGCTCGTCTTCGGCCTGTCCATCGTGAGCCTCGACCGCCTCGAGCGCGCGAGCGACAGCGAGGCGGATGCCATCGTCGCCGGCACCTTCGGGCTGATCGTGCTGGCCGGCGTCGTCGCCACCGCCGTCGCGCTCGTCGCGCAGGCCCTCTTGCAGGGGCTCATTACGATCGAGGTGTCACGCCAGATCCTCGGCGAGAAGAACACGTTGAAGCACCTGTTCGCCCGCGGCAAGGGCCGCTGGGGCGCTCTGATCGGGTGGACCGTCCTGCTGTCCATGGCTCTCACGGTCGCCATCGTGATCCTCGTCGGCCTCGTGACCCTGATGATCGTCATCGGCGGCCCCGCGGGCATCGCCGTCGGCGTGACGATCGGCGTGCTCGGCGGGCTCGGCCTCGCCGTCCTCGGCGTGTGGCTGTGGATCAAGCTCGCCCTCGTGCCCGCCGCGATCATGATCGAGCGCCTCACGCTGGGGGCGGCGATCGGCCGAGCATGGCGCCTGATTCGCGGATCCTTCTGGCGCACCCTCGGCATCCTGCTGCTGTTCACCGTCATCGTGCAGGTCGCGGCGAGTGTCGTATCGGCGCCCTTCAGCATCGCCGCGACCTTCGGCGGTGCGCTGTTCAACCCGGCGGGCGACGAACTTTCGGCGATCGTCGTGCTGATCGGCGCGAACCTGTTGAGCATCGCTGTCACCATCATCGTGGGCGCGATCGGCGCCGTCCTGACGACCTCGGCGGTCGCGCTCATCTACACCGACATTCGGATGCGCTCGGAAGGCCTCGACATCGACCTGCAGCAGGCGGTCGAGCAGTCGGCCGCCGGCCGGACCGTCGACGACCCCTATATGCGCGGCCTCGGCGGCGAGACCCTCCCCGCCTCAGCCGCGTGATCTCCCCGCCGACGTCGATGCCGCTGGGCGCGGTCGTCGCGCGCGCGCCGCTGGAACCGGACGCGCCCGGGGGCCGCGAGCTGCTCAGCGCCGAGCTCGCTGACCCGCGGTACGCCGAGGCGCTTCCGAACTGGTTCGACCTGCTGTCGCAGCGGGTGCTCGAGTGGTTTCTCTCGCTGTTCGACCAGGGCGTCGCCGGCCCTCCGGGGCTCGGCTTCGTCATCGTGCTGCTGATCATCGCCAGCCTCGTCGCCATCGCTATCGCTGTGTACGGTCTGCCCGCCCGACGGCGCCGCAGCCAGCTGTCGGATGAGTTGTTCGGTGCGAGCGACCGGCGAAGCGCCCGCGAACTGCGCAAGGATGCCGAATCCGCGGCCTCGCGCGGCGACTGGGCCGCCGCGATCGCCGACCGCTTCCGGGGGATCGCGCGGTCGCTGGATGAGCGCACGATTGTCAGTGTGCATCCCGGAACGACGGCCCACGGCTTCGCGGCGATGACGGGGCGCGCCTTCCCCGATCAGGCTGCGGCCCTCGAGGAGGCAGCGGATGCCTTCGACGGCGTGCGCTACCTCGGGCGCGGCGGCGACGAAACGCAGTACCGCACTGTCGCGCGCCTCGACGAAACCCTGGCCGCGGCGCCCTCCCCCGTGGGTCGCGCGCGATGACCGCCACGATCGTCACGCCGACTGCCGGCCGCGCCATCAGGCGCAGCCTGTTCTGGGTCGGGGTCGTCGGCGTCGGCGTCACGGTCGCCGTGCTGATGACGGCACTGAACGGCACCGTGACGGGCAGCGAGCGCTGGGACACGTCGGCCGCCGCCCCGACGGGCAGCCGCGCCCTCGTCACCGTGCTCGGCGAGCAGGGCATCGACGTGACCGTGGCCACCACACGCGCCGCGGTCGACTCCGCGCTGTCTGACGCGCGAGACGCCGGCCAGCGGGTCACGCTGCTCGTCGCTGACGGCCGCGGCATTCTCGACGGCGACAGGGTCGCGGGCCTGACCGGCCTCGCCGACCGTCTCGTGCTCGTCGAGCCCGGCGTCGACACGCTCGACGCGCTCGATTTTCCCTTCGCGACCTCCCGCACCGTCTCCGGGCCGATCGACAGCGATGGATGCGCGCTCGCGGCAGCCACCCGAGCCGGCTCCGTCGACGGCGACGCGATCGTCGTCTACGACACCGACGTCGACGACGCCTGCTTCCGCACGAACGGGGGCGCGGCTGTCCTGACGACCACCGTCGACGGCGCGCCCGTCACCGTTCTCGGCGCCGGCGAGGCGCTCGAGAACGGGGCGATCGAACGCGGCGGAAACGCGGCGCTGGCGCTGGGGCTCGCGGGCGAGCATCCCCGACTGATCTGGTACTCGCCGGGGCCTGCCGATTCCGACGTGGCGAGCCTCGCCGAGTTGACGCCCGGCTGGGTGAATCCGCTCGCGTGGCTGGCGGCCATCACGCTGCTGGTCGCCGCCTTCTGGCGCGGCAGGAGGCTCGGCCCCGTCGTCATCGAGAACCTGCCCGTCGTCGTGAAGACCACCGAAACCATGGAGGGTCGTGCCAGGCTGTACGCGCGTGGCGGCGCCCGCCTGCGGGCACTCGACGCCCTCCGCGTGGGCACTCTGCGCCGCATCGCCCGCACCCTCGCGCTCGGCGCCGGCGCGGGAGTCGACGACATCATCACCTCGGCGGCGGCCACGATCAGCGCCGACGAACGCGCATTGCGAGCCCTGCTCGTCGACACCGAGCCGACCACAGACGCCGAGCTCGTGCGCCTGAGCGACCAGCTGACCGACCTCGAACGGGCCGTCGCGCGCCGCGTGGCGCAGGGCGACGACACAGCCAGCACCGAAAGGATGAACGCATGACCGACACCGCGCTCCGAGAAAAGTTCCTCGCCGTCCGGGGCGAGGTCGGCAAGGCCGTCGTCGGCCAGGACGGGGCCGTCAGCGGGCTGATTGTGGCCCTCCTGTCTGGCGGGCACGTACTGCTGGAAGGCGTGCCGGGCGTCGCGAAGACGCTGCTCGTGCGCACCCTCACCGCTGCGCTCGACCTGAAGACCGCGCGCGTGCAGTTCACCCCCGACCTCATGCCGGGCGACGTGACCGGCTCGGTCGTCTACGACGCGAAAAACGGCGACTTCGAGTTCCGACCGGGGCCGGTCTTCACGAACATCATGCTCGCCGACGAGATCAACCGCACGCCGCCGAAGACGCAGTCGTCGCTGCTCGAGGCCATGGAGGAGCGTCAGGTCACCGTCGACGGCGAGACGCACCTGTTGCCGAAGCCGTTCCTCGTCGCAGCGACCCAGAACCCCGTCGAGTACGAGGGCACGTACACGCTGCCGGAAGCACAGCTCGACCGCTTCCTGTTGAAGCTCGTGCTCGACCTGCCGCCGCGCGACAGCGAGATCGAGGTGCTGAACCGGCACGCCGCCGGCTTCGACCCGCGAGACCTCGCGGCCGCGGGCGTCACGGCGGTCGTCGGGGGCGACGACATCGCCGCCGCGCGCGCCGCCGTGGGCCAGGTTGACGCCTCCAGCGACCTCGTCGCCTACATCGTCGACCTCGCCCGCGCCACGCGCCAGAGCCCGTCGGTCAAGCTCGGCGTCAGCCCCCGCGGCACCACCGCGCTGCTCGCCGCAGCCAAGGCCTGGGCGTGGCTGTCGGGCGCCGACGGCGTCACGCCCGACCACGTGCAGGCCATGCTGTTGCCCGTCTGGCGGCACCGGCTGGCGCTGCGCCCCGAGGCCGAACTCGAGGGCGTCACCGCCGACACGATCCTGCGCTCGATCGTCCAGCAGGTGCAGGTTCCGCTCTAGTGGCGACCTGGGTCTAGTCATGGCTGTCACCGGCTGGTTCGTGCTGCTCGTCGCCGCAGGCGTCGTGCCCGTCGTGCTGCTTGACGAGAGCATCGGTGCCGGCTGGGCGCTGCTCGGCTGGCTCGCGCTGTGCCTGCTGCTCGCCCTCGTCGACCTGGTGCTCGCCGCCTCGCCGCGCGCGGCACGGCTCGAGCGCTCGACCGCCGAACGTGTGCGGCTCACCGAGAGCGCCGACGCCGTGCTGTACGTCACGAACCCCACGACGAAACGGATGCGCGGCATCGTTCGCGACGCCTGGGAACCGTCCGCGGGTGCCCGCCCACCGCGGCAGCGCCTCGACGTGCCCGCCGGGGAACGGCGAGCGGTCCGCACGACGCTCACGCCCTGGCGCCGCGGAGAACGGCGAGCGGCGATGGTGACGATCCGCGCGATCGGGCCGATGCGGCTGGCGGGGCGGCAGGCGAGCATCCAGCTGCCGGGAGCGATCACCGTGCTGCCCGAATTCGCCTCGCGCAAGCACCTGCCCTCGCGGCTCGCGCGCCTGCGCGAGCTCGACGGTCGCACGAGCGTCATGGTGCGCGGCCAGGGCACCGAGTTCGACAGCCTGCGCGAGTACGTGCGCGGCGACGACGTGCGCTCGATCGACTGGCGAGCCACCGCCCGACGCGGCGGCGACCCCGGCGGCGCGGGCGCGATGGGCCCCGCCCAGACCCTCATGGTGCGCACCTGGCGACCCGAGCGCGACCGGCGCGTCATCATGGTCGTCGACTCGGGGCGCACCGCCGCGGCCCGCATCGCCAACGAGACGCGCCTCGACACCGCGTTCGAGTCGACCCTGCTGCTCGCCGCCCTCGCCGACCGGGCCGGCGACCGCGTCGACGTCGCCGTGTACGACCGGCGCGTGCGCGGGCGCGTGCAGGGGGCGCGCGGCGCCGACCTGCTGTCGAAACTCACCGAGACGATGGCGCCCATCGACCCCGAACTGCTCGAGACCGACTGGAGCAGCGTGCCCGCACTCGTGCGCTCGATGACAGCGCAGCGCTCGCTCGTCGTGCTGGCGACGCCGCTTGAATCGCCCGGGGCGACCCGATCGCTGCTCACGATGCTGCCCCAGCTGACCCGCACCCACCTCGTGCTCGTCGCCGCCGTCACCGACCCCGAGCTCGTGACGGCCGCGGCCTCGCGCGGAGACCGGCCGGCCGTGTACCGGGCTGCGGCCGCCGAACGGGCGCTGCTCGACGCCGAACGGGTCGCCGCCGCCGTGAAGCGCCTCGGCGGCGACGTCGTCTCGGCCCCGCCGCTCGAGCTGCCGCCCGCCGTCGCCGACCGCTACCTCGCCTACAAGGCCGCCGGCCGCCTGTAACGCCAGCGAGGGGCCGAGCCCTGCGGCCCCAGCCCCTCCCGGTCAGCTCCCCAACCCCTCCCGGTCAGCTCCCCAGCCCCTCCCGAGCAGCTCCCCAGCCCGAATGAAGGACGGCGGAGCCGAGCCCTCGCGTGTCGGGCGCAACACGCCGGGCAGCGGAGGCAGGAATCCTTCAGACTGCTCGCGGGCCGCCGAGGAGCCGTCGAGGCGCGTCCCGATGCCCACCAGCACCCCCTCTCTCCACGAATGAAGGAACCCGGCCTGTGACCCACCGCGTGTCGGGTGCGACACGCCGGCGCACAGCAACCTGGTTCCTTCATTCGTGCTCTGGCGGCGGGGTCGAGGCGGGTGGGCCCGGGCCGCGGTGAACCGCGCACCGACGGATGGACGCTCATCACCCCACAGAATCGCGGTGAGGGCGGATGCGCCCCCCGCTACTTCGCGGCGGTCGGCTCCGGCACCAGGGTGTCCTGCGCCTCGACGATCGGGTCGAGCTTCGCCGCGACCGCCTCGCCGAGCCAGGCGTCGACGTTCGTCCAGTACTGGATGACCCGCTCGCGCAGTTCGGGGATCGTCACCTTCGAGACGTGACCCGCAATGTTCGCGACGAGACGCTCGCGCTGGGCGTCATCCATCACCTGGTTGACGAGGGTGCGGGCCTGACCGAAGTCGTCGTCCTCCGGGTGCAGCGTCGCCGACGCGCGCACGAGCTCGGTGTCGTTCTGCCAGCCGCCCTCGTCGCCGTACCGCTCGACGTCGGCGTGCGGGCCTCCGAACGAGTTCGGCGCGTACACCGGCTGCGAGGCGGGTGGGAAGGAGTAGGCCATCGCGCCTTCCTTCGAGTAGTGGCCCACCGGGCTCTTCGGCGCGTTCACCGGCAGCTGGTTGTGGTTCGTGCCCACGCGGTAGCGGTGCGCGTCGGCGTAGCTGAAGATGCGGGCCTGCAGCATCTTGTCGGGGCTGGCGGCGATGCCGGGCACGAAGTTCGACGGCGCGAAGGCGGCCTGCTCGATCTCGGCGAAGAAGTTCTCGGGGTTGCGGTTGAGCGTCAGGCGGCCCACCGGAATCAGCGGGTAGTCGCTCTTCGGCCACACCTTTGTCAGGTCGAACGGGTTGAAGCGGTAGCTCTTCGCGTCGTCGTACGGCATGACCTGCACCGACAGATCCCAGGCGGGGTGGTCGCCGCGCTCGATCGCGTCGAACAGGTCGCGGCGGTGGAAGTCGGCGTCCTCGCCGGCGATCTGGTCGGCCTGGGCCTGGGTCAGCGTCTCGTGGCCCTGCGCGGTGCGGAAGTGATACTTCACCCAGAAGCGCTCTCCGTCAGCGTTGATCCACTGGAAGGTGTGCGAGCCGAAGCCGTCCATGTGGCGCCACGAGCTCGGGACGCCCCGGTCGCCCATGAGCCAGGTCACCTGGTGGGCGCTTTCGGGCTTCAGGGTCCAGAAGTCCCACTGCATGTTGTGGTCGCGCAGGCCAGAGCCGGGCAGGCGCTTCTGCGAGCGGATGAAGTCGGGGAACGAGATGCCGTCGCGAATGAAGAAGACGGGTGTGTTGTTGCCGACGAGGTCGTAGTTGCCGTCGGAGGTGTAGAACTTGATCGCGAACCCGCGGGGGTCGCGCCACGTGTCGGGGCTGCCCTGCTCGCCGGCGACCGAGCTGAAGCGCACGAGCGTCTCGGTGGTCACGCCGGGCTGGAACAGCGCCGCCTTTGTGTACTGCGAGACGTCGTGCGTGGTCTCGAAGACGCCGAACGCGCCTCCGCCCTTCGCGTGCACGACGCGCTCGGGCACCCGCTCGCGGTTGAACTGGGCGAGCTTCTCGACCAGGTAGTGGTCGGTCAGGGCGATGGCTCCGTCGCGACCGGCACTGCGCGACTGCTGGTCGCTGGGGGCCGGAGCGCCACTCGTGGTGGTCGTGTGATTCGCGGTCATGCGGATGCTCTCCTTCAGGTGATCGGTGACGTTCGGCATTCGGGGCACAAGCCCCAGAACGTGACCTCGGCCGTCTGGATTGCGTAGCCACCCGTCTCGGACGGCATGAGGCACGGAGCGTGCCCCACAACGCAGTCGATGTCGGTCACCGCCCCGCACCGCGTGCAGACGACGTGGTGGTGGTTGTCACCGATGCGCGTCTCGTAGCGAGCGGGGCTGCGGGCCGGTTCGATGCGCCGAACGAGCCCCGCCTCGGTGAGGTCGGTGAGCACGTTGTGCACGGCCTGCAGCGTGAGGTGCCCCCCGGCGGCCGTCACCATGCGGTGCACGGTATCGGCGTCGGAGTGGGGTGCCTCGGCGAGCCGCTCGAGCACGCGAATGCGTCCGGCGGTGACGCGCAGTCCGGCCGCGCGGAGGCGGCCTTCGGCGGTCGGGGTCATGGTGATCACCCTACCCTCTTTATTTGATTGATTCAAAAAAGCGAGCGGTTCGCGTGTCGGGATGCGCGCATCCCGATCACGACGGATGATCAGTCGGCGACGACCACCCGCGCTCCCCTGCTGATCGGGTCGAGGTCGCCCGTCTCGCCCGCGAGCGCGGCGCGGCGGCCGAGCCCCCACTGCACCCACAAGAACCACGCGAGCGCCACCGTGCCGATGCCGATGCGGATCACGTCGGGCCACTCCTGCCGCGTGACGACGCCCTCGATGACGCCGCTCACGAGCAGCGCGACGACGAGCCCGCCGACCGTCGCGAACAGCGCGCGGCCGTCCTCGGCGAGCGCCTGGATGCGCGTGCGGGCCCCCGGCGCCACCCACGCCCAGAAGATGCGCAGCCCCGCGGCGCACGCGACGAACACGGCGTACAGCTCGAGCTGGCCGTGCGGCAGGATCGAGAGGAAGAACACGTCGAGGCGGTCGAACTCGGCCATGATGCCGGCCGAGATGCCGACGCCCTGCGCGTTCTGGAACAGCACGAAGGCGGGCCACAAGCCCGTAATGCCGAACGCGACGCACTGCGCGGCGATCCACGCGTTGTTCGTGAAGACCTGGGTGGCGAAGACGCCCTCGCTCGACTCGCGGTAGTAGTCGACGAACTCTTGCTCGGCGTAGACCCGCAGCTGCTCGTAGTCGCCGATCGCCGCCACCACGTCGGGGTTCGTCGCGACCCATACCGCGTAGGCGGCGGCGATGGCGACGAAGATCGCCATCACGGCGAGGCTCAGATAGCGGATGCCGTACAGCGCCGCCGGCACCGCTCGCGTCGCGTAGTGCGAGAACTGGGCGACGGGGTCGGCCGCGGCGCCCGTGAAGCGCAGCCGGGCGCGCGACAGCAGGACGCTGAGGCGTGCGGCCTGCGGGGCCTGACCGGCAGCAGTCGTGATCTGCGACAGCTGGGTCGCGCCCGCCTGGTAGCCGTCGATCAACTCGTCGGCGTCGCGCCCATCGAAGCGGCGCTGGCGCGACAGCTCGTCGAGCCGGCGCCATTCGGCGTCGTGGGCGTGTGAGTAGGCGTCGAGATCCATCTGTTTAGATGATGGCATGTCGACCGCGGCGGGAACCCAGAGTCTCAGCCGGCACGACGACGAGCGCGAGCTGCTCACGGGTGAGGCCGTGGCGCTTGAGCTGCGGGCGACGAACGTGATCCTGCGGGCCGCCGGCGCGATCATCGACTACCTCGTGTACGTGCTCGCCACCGTCGGGCTCGTCTGGGCTGCCCTTGTGCTGGCCGCAGGGAGCGGCCTGCCCGACGCCCTGTACCCCGCGCTCGGAATCGCTTGCGCGTTCGTCGGCCTCGTGCTCGTGCCCGCCGTCGTCGAAAGCGCGACGCAGGGCAAGTCGCTCGGACGCTGGGCGCTCGGTTCCCGCATCGTGCGCGATGACGGTGGGGCGATCGGATTCCGGCACGCGTTCATCCGGTCGCTCGTGGGGTTGTTCGAGATCGTGTTCACCGGCGGCGGGCTCGCCATCGTCGTGGGGCTGGTGAACGCGCGCGCCAAGCGGCTGGGCGACCTGGTGGCCGGGACATACAGCCAGTACGAGCGGGTGCCGAAACACGAGCCCGCCGAGTTCGGCGTGCCCGTCGAGCTCAGCGAGTGGGCGGTCACGGCCGACGTCGCGCGCATACCCGACTCGCTGTCGCGGCGCATCGCCCAGTTCCTGCGCCAGGCCGACGGGCACACGCCCGCCACCCGGCAGCGGCTGGCCGCGGCGCTCGCGACCGAGGCTGCGCCGTTCGTCTCGCCACTGCCGAGCGTTGAGCCCGAGCTACTGCTGGCGGGAGTCGCGGTGCTGCGCCGCGAGCGGGAGGCCCGGGCGCTCGAGCTGGAGCGCGCCCGCCTCGACGACCTCGCGCCGACGCTCGGCGCGCTGCCGCACGGGTTCCCCGACCGCGGGTAGAGCGACCGCGCCGCAGGACGTGCCGACTAGTAGCGGTAGTGATCGACCTTGTACGGCCCATCAGGGTCCACGCCGATGTACTGCGCCTGGCGGTCGCTCAGGCGCGTCAACTTCACGCCCAGCGCGTCGAGGTGCAGGCGCGCGACCTTCTCGTCGAGCAGCTTCGGCAGCACGTACACGCCTACCGGGTACTCGGCGATCTTGGTGTGCAGCTCGAGTTGCGCGAGCACCTGGTTCGTGAACGACGCGCTCATGACGAACGACGGATGCCCGGTGGCGTTGCCGAGGTTCATGAGGCGCCCCTCGCTCAACACGAGGATCGAGCGCCCGTTCGGCAGCCGCCACTCGTGCACCTGCGGCTTGATCTCGACCCGCTCGGCGCCGGGGAGCGATTCGAGCCCCGCCATGTCGATCTCGTTGTCGAAGTGGCCGACGTTGGCGACGATCGCGAGGTGCTTGAGGCTCTGCAGGTGCTCGACGGTGACGACGCCCTCGTTGCCGGTCGCGGTGACGAGGATGTCGATCTCGCCGATCACGTCGTCGAGCCTCGCCACCTGGTAGCCGTCCATCGCGGCCTGGAGGGCCGTGATCGGGTCGATCTCGGAGACGATGACGCGCGCGCCCTGGCCGCGCAGAGCATCCGCGCTGCCCTTTCCGACGTCGCCGTAGCCGCAGACGAAGACGGTCTTGCCGCCGATCAGCACGTCGGTGGCACGGTTGAGGCCGTCCGGCAGCGAGTGGCGGATGCCGTACTTGTTGTCGAACTTCGACTTCGTGACCGAGTCGTTGACGTTGATCGCGGGGAAGAGCAGCTGCCCGTCGCGGTGCAGCTCGTACAGCCGGTGCACGCCGGTCGTGGTCTCTTCGGTGACGCCGATGATGGATTCGGCCGTGCGGGTCCAGCGGGTCGGGTCGACGGCGAGGGATGCGCGCAGCGCCTCCACAATCACGCGCCACTCGGCGCTGTCGCCCGGCTGCGCGTCGGGGACGGCGCCCGCGAGCTCGAACTCGCGGCCCTTGTGCACGAGCAGGGTCGCGTCGCCTCCGTCGTCGAGGATGAGGGTCGGACCGACGGGGTTGCCCTCGGCGTCGACGCCGAAGTCGAAGATCTGCTGCGTCGCCCACCAGTACTCGGTGAGCGTCTCGCCCTTCCAGGCGAAGACGGGCGCGCCCTGGGGTGCGTCAACGGTGCCGTGGGGCCCGACCACGACGGCGGCGGCCGCCTCGTCCTGCGTCGAGAAGATGTTGCAACTCGCCCAGCGCACGTCGGCGCCGAGGGCGACGAGGGTCTCGATGAGCACCGCCGTCTGCACGGTCATGTGCAGGCTGCCGGCGATGCGGGCACCGGCCAGCGGCTGGGTGGGGCCGAACTCGTCGCGCAGGGCCATGAGTCCGGGCATCTCGTGCTCGGCGAGGCGGATCTGGTGGCGCCCCGCCTCGGCGAGGGCAAGGTCGCGCACGGCGAAGTCGAGGCCGTTGCGGGTGGTGACGGTGGCGAGCGGGCCGAGGTCGGCGGGGCGCGCGGGCGCGGTCGGCGCGGGCGCGGCGGTGTCGGAAGCCATGCCCACATTCTCGCAGGAGATTTCCCCGGATGCGCTGGGCGTGCATCCCGCGTGACGGCGCGTGACGGACGACGCCCCCGCGCGTCAGTTTGGGCGCCAAGCGGCAGAACAGACTGTCGCCCTGTGCGCAGAGTGCCGCATAGTCGATCCTGCCGCGCGGGACGCGGAACGTGACGTCGCGCGGGTTCGCGCAACTCGTGCACGCGCACACCGGCTCGAGTTGCGCACACGCGCACGCCGTGTGCGCCGATCCTGACAGCAAGCGACCCGGTCGCAGGGCCGGGACTGCGTCGAAACAACGGTTCGCGCCGAGACAAGGCCGCGCGAACCCTTGTTTCGACGCAAACCCTTGCCTCGGCGACCGCAGGCATGGGGACGCGCGGGAACGGAAGGATAGGCGGCAGCGCGCACGTCGCGGGGGAGCGCGCGGCAGGCGCGTCCGCGCCCGCGCAGACCCCGCGCAGCCTAGGCGCGGATCAGCGTGAGCACCTCGTCGCGGATCGCCTCCATGATGGGCTGCGTCGACCCCTCGGCGTTCAGGCGAAGGAGCGGTTCGGTGTTCGACGGGCGCACGTTGAACCAGTACCAGCCCGCGCCAGCCGGCCCGCCGTCGAACGTGCCGGTGAAGGTCAGCCCGTCGAGGTCGTCGATCTCGGCCCGGCCGGTGAACGCGTCGACGATGCGGGTGTACGCCGCGGGCACGTCGTCGACCACCGAGTTGATTTCGCCGCTCGCCGCGTACGGCGTGTACTCGGCAGCGAGGCGCGACAGCGGCCCGTCGTAGACCCCGAACTGGGCGATGAGGTGCAGCGCGGCGAGCATGCCGTTGTCGGCACCCCAGAAGTCGCGGAAGTAGTAGTGCGCCGAGTGCTCGCCGCCGAAGATCGCGCCGGTCTCGTGCATGACGTCCTTGATGAGCGAGTGCCCGACGCGGGTGCGCACCGCCTCGGCACCGACCGCCTCGATCGTCTCGGGCACGATGCGCGACGTGATGAGGTTGTGCACCACCGAGATGGGCCCGGCCTCCCCTGCGGCGCGCACGCGTTCGACCTCCCGGCGCGCGACGATCGCGGCCACCGCGCTCGGCGTCACCGGCTGCCCGAGCTCGTCGACGACGAAGCAGCGGTCGGCGTCGCCGTCGAAGGCGAGCCCGAGGTGGGCGCCGTGTTTGACGACAGCCTTTTGCAGGTCGACGAGGTTCGCCGGCACGAGCGGGTTCGCCTCGTGGTTGGGGAAGGTTCCGTCGAGCTCGAAATACAGCGGGATGATCGTGAGCGGCAACGCAGGAAGCCCCGCTCCCGTGCCGAGCACTGCGGGCACGGTCATGCCGCCCATGCCGTTTCCGGCATCGACGACGATCGTCAACGGTCGTACGGTGGACAGATCAACGAGCTCGCGCAGGTATGCGGCGTAGTCGGCCAGCACGTCCCGTGTTGTGAGCGATCCGAGGCGGTCGGCGGGCAACGCCTCGACCCCTCCGGCGTCGAGGTACGCCTGGGCCCGGTCGCGAATGCCCGCAAGCCCCGTGTCGAGGCTCACACCCTGCGCGCCGGCGCGGCAGAACTTGATGCCGTTGTACGTGGCGGGGTTGTGGCTGGCGGTGAACATGGCGGCGGCGATGCCGTCGCGGCCCGAGACGAAGTACGTCTCGTCGGTCGAGCACAGCCCCAGGTTTTCGACGTGGGCTCCTCGGGCGACGGCGCCGCGCGCGAACGCCTCCGTGAAGCCGGGCGACGAGTCACGCATGTCGTGGCCGACGGCGATGCGCTGCCCGGCGGCGCTCAGCTCGTCGACGAAGGCGGCGCCGAGCGCCTCGACGACCTCGTCGGTGAGTTGCGAGCCGACGAGACCGCGCACGTCGTAGGCCTTGATGAATGCCGAAAGGTCAGGGGTGGTCTGCACGCCTCTACGCTAGCGACTCGGGCCCGGGCGCGGCCGATCAATGTTGGACCGGGCGGGCCCGGGGTTGAGGCTCTCAGCCGACCTCGCCGAGCGCCGAGTACCGCACGATGTGCCAGCCCTGCGGTGCCGACAACCGCTGCGAGTGCTTCTCGCACAGGTCATAGGTGTGCGGTTCGCGGCGCTGCGCGAGCGGCCCGAGCACGGCCATCGAGTCGGCGTAGTCGTACGTCAGCGTCGAGATGGCGGCGTTGTTGCACGCCACTTTGCTGCACTGCCGGGAGGTCATCGGGTTCAGCATACGGCGGGGCTCGGACATGCGCGGGTACGCTGGCGGCATGCCCTCCTCGCGCGCCGGCGACCCGCTGTCGGGTCCATCCGCCACGGGCGGAACTCCCAACGGCGGCGCTCCTGCCGGCCGCGCCGCGCAGGGCCGCCGCCGCGCCCGCCACGGCAAGGCCGGTCGCTCGCAGCTGCCGGGCGCCCAGCTGCGGCCCGTGCACACCCGCCGCGACCTGTTCGAGCAGACGGTGCGGGCGACGGCCGAGTATCTGGTCGACGAGTGGCCGACCGAGCTGTCGGGCCTGCGCATCGACGTCATGCCGATGCCCGAGCAGCCGCCGGGGGTGAACGGCGTGGCGCGGTGGCGCTCGATCCCCGCGCAGCAGCGGGTGATTCTCTTCCGCATCCCGATCGAGCGCATGAGCCGCCTGCACCGTGACGACGACTGGCACCGCCGCATGATGATCGAGAACTGCGTGTTCCGCGCGGTCGGCGAACTGATCGGCAAGGACCCGTGGGATCTCGCCCCCGACCGCTTCCGCCACTGGTAAACGCCACGGGCCGGCGGCGGCGCGGACAGACGCGCTACTGCGGCAGGATGACGAGCGGCGGCGTGGCCGCCCGCGGGGCGAGGATGCGCGTGGTCGCGATCGCCGCATCCCCCCGATAGCTGACGGATGCGCTCACGTCGCCGCCGGCGATCGTGATGCGCAGCGGCGTACTGCCCGCGACGGGCAGGCTCACGGCCCCGCCGGCGGGCACCTCGATGAGGCGCCCGTCGAGGTCGACGGTGGCGCCGTCGGCGGGCGCGGCGAGGTGCAGCCGCGCTGTCGTGCCGGCGAGGTCGCCGACCGTGCCGAGCGCGGTGATGCCGTCGGGGAGAAGCGGGGAGGCGGAGATCCAGTGCTGATCGATCGACGGCGCAACGCCCCCGACCGGCCCGGGTAGCACGTCGGGGTCGGCGTCGACGACGCTCACCCGCACTCCCGCGACGACGGGCGCGCTGGCGTCGACGAGGAACGCCCAGTCGCCGGCGGGCAGTTCGGGCAGCGGCAGGTCGAGCACCGTTCCGCCCTCGAGCACCGCGATGATCGGCGGAATGATGGATGCTTCGGGCTCGGCATCGACGGCGCCCGCGCGAACGAGGCGCACCGTCACGTCGGCCCCGTCCTCGCCCGGGGCAAGCAGTCGCAGGGTGGGCAGCAGGTCAGGCCCGACGGCCGTGGCGCGCTCCTGCACGCGGTCGGGGTCGATGATCGGCACGCCGGGGATCACGAGCCGCGTGGCGGCGGTCTCGGCGGCGGTGACGACAGACAGCCCGCCGGGCTCGAGCCCGCGCACGGTGCTCGTCTGCAGTGTCGCGGTGACCGAGCCCGCGCGGGCCGTGACGCTGACGATCGGCGACGTTTGGTCGACGGCGAGTCCGCCGAGCGCGACGACGCGCTGGAAGCCGCTCGGCACGATGATTCCCGTGGTGCCGGGGGCCGTGATCGCGCCGCCCGCGCCGTAGAGCGCCAGGTCGATGGTGGCGTCGATGGGCCCGGGGTTCGCCACGGCAACCCATGTGGTGCGCCCGACGGTGGTGTCGCCGCCCACGAGCCACCCGGTGCGGCTCGCGGGCGCGCATTCGGCCGCCGCGAAGCCGAAGATGTCGGGGGTGCGCACGCTCACGCTGTCGACGGCGGCGACGAGCTCGTCGGGGGCGGAGACGGGCAGGGTGACCGCGGCGGGCGGGTCGGCCGCGACGAGCGGCGTCTCGGCGGGCAGTTCGCTCGGCAGCGCGTCGCTGCCGTCGAGCGCGGCGACGGTCGCGCCGGTGCCGGCGGTCACGAGGCGCGGCATGGCGGCCACGGTGAGCTGGGGATTGTCGCCCGGCGTGAGCCCGAACACGCCGCCCGGGCAGGCGAGCGTCTGGTCGGAACGGTCGGGCGTCACGGTAATGGCGACAACGTCGGGGGTGACGGTCGGGCCCGGCACGAGTAGCGCCGCCGCCCCGAGCGCGACGGCCGCCCCGGCGGCGAGCAGGCTGAGCCCGGCCCGCCCCGAGGCGAGTGCGATGCGGCGCGCGTCAGTCATCGGTGTCCTCGTCGAAGGTGGCGGCCGGGTCGTCGATCGTGCCGTCGGCACTGCGCTCGCGACGCGGACGGATGCTCGTGGGCACGGCCAGCAGGACCGTCAACGCCAGCACTCCGAGCTGCACAGCGAGGACGGTTCCGGCGAGCGGGTGTGGCTCAGGCCCTGCCGCGCGGTCGTCGTCGTCTGCCGCGACCCGCCAGAGCCGCCCGGCATCAGTGTCGCCGACGGGCACGAGCACGGGCGTCGCGTCGAGCGCGGCGGCCACGTCGCCGATGCGGTACGCACGCTCGTCGGCTCCGTCGTCGCCCTCAATCACGGCACTGGATGCTCGCAGCAGCACGTAGCGCACGTCGCGGCTATCGAGGTCGCGCTCGAGCGCCCGGCCGCTCGGCGCGGCGAGGTTGCCGGCGAGGGTGGCGAGGGCCTGCAGTTCGGCGTCGTCGGCGCGGCGGATCGTGCGCTGGTCGATCAGTGTGGGGCCCGCACCCCGGTCGATGCGGGCGGCGAGTCCCTCCTGGCGCGGGGTGAACACGAGGGTGCCCAGGCGGGGGTCGTCGCTCGCGTCGGCGGCGACCAGCGCCGGTAGCGTGCGCGGCTCCGCCAGCGGGGCGACCGCGGCGGAACCGAGCAGCACGGCGGCGAGGGCCGGAACCGCGATCGCCGTCGCACCGGTCACGGCGACGATCCCGGGAATCGCGCCGGCGCGACCCAGGCGGTCGAGGCCGATGCCGGCGGCGAGCACCAGCCCGAACCAGTACAGGCTGACCGCTGGCCCCACGTCGAGCCCTACGGCCCGGCCGTCGGCGGTGGTGAGGGCGATGCCCGACGCGACGATCGCGGTGACGAGGCCGAGCGCAGCGAGGCCGAGGGGCGCGAGGGCGCGCATCCCGTTGGGAAGCGCCGGCGCGAGCAGGCCGAGCACCGGGATCGCCACGACCGGAATGCCCACGACCAGGGCAATGAGTAGCGGGGACGGGTCGGCGGGCAGGAAGGTCGCGAGCGGGCCGAGCACGGGCGCGAGGTCGGGCCACCCCAGCAGGATGCCGGTCGGCGACGCCGGGCCGGGGGCGGCGGCAAGCCCTGGGTCGGTGAGCAGCGCGAGCAGCTCGCCCCGCAGCACGCGATCGGCGATCAACGGCGCGGCGAGAACGCCGACGGGCACGGCGAGCGTGAGCAGGCGACCGATCGTGCGCGGGCGCACCACCATGGCAGCGACCCACACGAGCGCGAGGGCCGGGGCGATGCTCGGCGCCGCGGCGACCAGCACGGCGGTGAGTAGCCCGGTGACGGCGGTCGCGCTCCACGAGGAGGGGAGGCGCACGGCGGCGGCCACCAGCCACGGCAGGACGAGATGCACGATGAGCGCCGATAGCCGGGCCTCGGTGAGCGCCACGGCCAGCGCGGGAGCAGCGGCCCACAGTACAGCCACCGCCGCGGCGGGGCCGGGCCGCTTCACGAGCGGGGCGGCAGCCCACCATGCGCCCAGTGCCGCGAGCGGCAGAGCGACCGCCCACAGCACCACCAGCGCGAGCGACGGCTGCCACGCCGTGAGCGCGGCGAGCGCCGCCAGCACGAACGCGAAGGGGTCGGCCGCGCCCTCCGTCGTCACCCGTACGCCGTCCGCGAGGGCGCCGATGTCGGTGGCGAGCGGCGCGAGCGTTCCGCCGCCGAGGGCGGCGGCCCCGAGCAGCGGCGCCGTCGCCACCAGCCCGACGATCGCGGCACCGGCAACAGCTGCGACGCCGCCGGGGGCGAAATCGGGGCGATCGATGCGCGACATCTCTGCCTGGCCGAGGCGAGCATCCCGGGCGATCGCCCGACGGCGACGCACCTCGCGCGGATCGAGGCGCAACGGCTCGATAGCGGCCCAGCCGACCTCGCGGGCCCGCGCGAGACGGCGGCGAGCGCGAGGGACGGCCGGGCCCGAGAACGCGACGGCGAGCGCAGCCAGGAGCTCGCCCAGCACGAGCGTCGGACGCTTCGCGAGCAGGTGCCCGATCGAGCGGGCGAGCGCGAGCGGCACCAGGCTCAGCCAGTGCAGCGGCACGGCGGCGACCGGGGCGTAGACGAGCCGGCGGTGCAGCTGAGCGGTGCGGCGCCAGCGGGCGGCGGTGCGGGCGCTGACACGCGGGACGCGACCGGGTTTGCTGAACTCGGCGCTCGACTCGTGGGCGAACACGCGCGCCATCGGCACCCCGACCACGCGGTGGCCGGCGAGGCGGATGCGCACGCACAGGTCGAGCGCCGTGTCGACGTGGGCGAGCGCGGGGTCGAAGCCGCCGACGTCGCGCCAGACCGTGCGGCGCACGAGAATGCCGGCCTCGCCGACCGCCAGCACGTCGCTCGTGCGGTCGTGCTGCGCCTGGTCGAGCTCGCGCTCGGCGAGCGCCACCGAGGAGCCGGTTCGCGTCAGCGTCTCACCGAACTCGCGGATGGTGGTCGGATGCTCGCCGTCCATCACCTTGGGACCGGCGACCGCCACCGACGGGGCCACCTCGACGGCGCCCAGCAGCCTCTCGAGCGCCCGCAGGTCGGGTGCGGTGTCGTGGCGGAGCATCCAGAACCACTCGTCGACGCCGCCGTACGGCGACGTCGTCTGCTCGGCGAGGGGAACCTGGTCGGTTCCCGCCATGACGAGCTGCCCGAATCCGGCCGAGGCGTTCGGGGCGGTCACGTAGTGGGTGGGGGCGGCGTCGGCGAGCTGGGCGGTGACGGCCGCGTCGTCGGCGGCGTCGACGATGACGAGCTGGTCGGCTCGGCGGGTCTGGTGGGTGAGCGCCGTGAGCGTGTGGTCGAGTGCGTCGCCGCCGCGGCGGACGACGAGCACTGCTGTTACGCGGGGCTGCACAGAAGGAGCCTAGGCGCGGCGGCGACCGTCACCGGTCGCCACACGCGGGGCGGCAGCCTTTGTCAGGCGCGGCGACGCAGCTTGCGACGCTCGCGCTCGCTCAGGCCGCCCCAGATGCCGAACCGCTCGTCGTTCTTCAGCGCGTACTCGAGGCACTCGGTACGCACCTCGCACGAGGTGCAGATCTTCTTCGCGTCGCGTGTTGACCCACCCTTCTCGGGAAAAAACGCTTCGGGATCAGTCTGGGCGCACAGTGCGTCTGTCTGCCACGCGAGTTCGGCATCATCGTCGATGGCACTCGTGCGGCGAACGCCGGGCACTCCCAGTCGAACCGGGTCTACGTACCAATCGGCCGGTACGGTGTTGCGGTATTCGCTCATCAGTGGTGCTCCCCTCCCCCGTCACGACCCCCGGTGCGGCGGGATGCCCCTAATTACACTCGTGTAGTTCCCTCGCGTCAAGTCGCGAATCGTAAAAGGGTGAACCCGTTATCGAGGGTTGCGACGCGCCGGAATGTGTGCCTACGTCGATGTGCGGCGACGCGAGGGTGCCGCGGGCTATTGCGCGGCCCGACGGGCCGCCCACGCGGAGGCGACCATGTCATCCAGCGTGTGGCGCATCCGCCAGTCGAGGTCGCGAGAAGCGCGCTCGCCGCTGGCGACGATGCGCGCGGGGTCGCCGGGGCGGCGCGGAGCCACCTCGGGGTCGAAGGCGATGCCGGTGACGCGCGCCATCGCATCCATGATCTGGCGCACCGAGACTCCGTCGCCCGAGCCGAGGTTGTAGGCAGGCTCGATGCTCTCGCCGCGCTCGAGCCTGCGGGCCGCGGCAACGTGGGCGAGCGCGAGGTCGGACACGTGGATGTAGTCGCGCACGCACGTGCCGTCGGGCGTCGGGTAATCGTCGCCGTTGATGCGCGGGGTGCGACCCTCGACGAGGGCGTCGAACACGAGCGGAAAGAGGTTGTGCGGGCTCGTGTCGCGCAGGCTCACATCGCCCGAGCCGACCACGTTGAAGTACCGCAGGCTCGTGTGCCGCAGGCCGGCGGCGTCGCCCTGGTCGGCGAGCAGCCACTCGCCGATGAGCTTCGACTCTCCGTACGGCGACGCGGGGGCCTTCGGGGTCTCTTCGACGACGAGCTCGACATCGACGTCGCCGTAGACGGCCGCCGACGACGAGAACACGCACGCGTCGACCCCGTGGGCCTGCATCGACTCGAGCAGCGTGACCATCCCCGTCACGTTCTGCTCGTAGGTGTGCAGCGGCCGCTCGACGCTCACGCCGGCGTACTTGAACCCGGCGACGTGGATGACCCCGGTCACCCCGTTCTCGCCGATCGCGCGATCGACGGCGGCGCGGTCCAGGATGCTCGCCTCGATAAACGGGACGCCCTCTGGCACAAAGGCGGCGTGGCCGCTCGACAGGTCGTCGAGGACGACGGCGCCGAGCCCGTCGTCGAGGAGCGCGCGGACGACGTGGGCACCAATGTAGCCGGCGCCTCCGGTGACGAGCCAGGTCATGGGGTCAACGCTACCGGTGCGGGTGGCGCAGCGGCGCCGTCACCATCGTCGGGGGTAGCTCACCCAGTTCGCCAGGTTCGACGAGTGGATGTACACGACGGTGGTGCCGCCGAGGATGACGCGGTACCAGAGCCGCGATGAGTAGTCGGCGTGAACGCGGGTGCCCGATGCAACCGTGCGCGTCGTGCCGGAACCCGGGCCGCTGTATGCGGTGACCGTCGCGGTCGTCACGAGGTTGAGCTTCGTGTAGCTCGCTGCCGCGCCGAATGCGCCGTTGAAGTGCTCGTACACGACGCGGGCGATGGCGGCGATCCCCGCCGCCGTCGCGTTGCGACTGCCGATGACAGCGATCGTGTGCGTGTGGCGCGATCCGATGACGATCCCCGCGTCCGCTTCGATCATGCCCGTGGAGACGTGCAGCTGGCCGGTCTTGTTCGCGATGGGAATACCGGCGGGGGCTCCGTGCGGAATGCGGTCGCGCCAGAGTTGCGTCTCGAGTTGGTCGATGAAGAAGCGGGTCGACGCGGCACTCAGCAGGTTTCCGTTGTGCAGTCGCGCCAGCAGAAGTGCGACGTCACCGGTCGTCGTGTGCTTGCTCGTCCACTGCCGCCCATCGGCGCCGCGGCCGGCGTACACGGTGCGTGAGAAGCCTTCTGCGGCGAAGAAGTTGTTCAGGTTCTGCTCGCCGATGAGGGCGACGAGATCCCAGTGGCACAGGTTGTCCGAAATGTGGATGGTGACGCGGATGCAGTCGCGCACGTTCACGCCGGAGCGTGTCGGGGTCGTCATCGACAATCGACCCTGATCGACACGCTTCAACACCGCGTATACGGCGAACAGCTTCATGACGCTCGCCGGCTCTTGCATGGTGGCGCCGCGCACGTTGACCACGGCGTGGACCCCGGTCGTCTGCCGCACGCTGACGGAGTACGTTCCGGGGAGGCTCGAGAGCCGGTTGGTGATCTTGTTGGTCAACTCGGCCTGCGACGCGGCACGAGCATCCGCGTTCGACGTGCACGCCGCAAGCGAGCCGACAGAGCCGCCGAGCACGGCGGAGCCGCCCAACAGCGTGACGCGCGACGCACCCAGCCGACTGACGATGTCGTCACGCACCGCGGGGGGAAGGCAGGTGGGCACCGACGAATACAGCGGCGCACCGACTCGACCGGCGAATGCTGCCCCCGCAAGCGCGTCAGGGAAGTCGATGCCCGTCGCGACGAAGACACGCTCGGCCGCCGGGAACGCGTGCTCATTGATCGCGACGGCAGTGCCGTAGCGGTCATCTCCGGCGAGCCGCATGACGTCACCTCCGCGAGCGCGGAGACCGTTCTCGATGCCGGCGCTCACGACTCCGGTACCTCCGGCGATGCGCACCGTTGTCGCCCCCACGCGGTTCAGCGTCGTGCGTGTTGCGGCGTCCAGCGACGACGCGAGCCCATTGACGAGGAGGACGGGACCACCCACCGAGCCCGCAGCGGCGGATGCGGCAAGGGCGTCGGAGAAATTCGCTCCGGTGGCCACCCACGCCGTTTCGGTGCCCGTGAAGTAGCGCTCGACGATCGCGCGTGATGTCGCGTACCGGTCGGCCCCGGACACGCGCTCGACGCTCACGCCGAGCCCGCGAAGCGCGGTGACGACGTCTCCGGTCACAACACCCGTGCCCCCGACGATTACGACGCGCTGCGGCGTGAGCCGGCGAATCTCATTCGCCGTGGCGGCAGGCAACGTGCGGGTCGCGGTGAGAAGGAGCGGCCCGCCCTGCACCGAAGCGGCGGGCGCGGCGGACAACGCATCGGCGAATCCGGCGCCCGTGGCGAGGAAGACGATCGGAGCCCCGGACGGGTATGCCTGTTGCGAAATCGCGGCAGCCGTCGCGTAGCGGTCTGCGCCGTGAAGCCGGTCGACGCTGGCAGCAGCGGCGGGAGCCGCCGGGTTGACTGCGATCACGGCGACGAGCGCGGCAAGGAGCACGACCGCGATCGCGGTCCTGCGTAATCGCGCCGGTTGCTGCATAGCCACCCCCTCCGGCGCGCTCAGGCTAGCGGTCACCCGGCGAGCCTGCGGGACATTCACACACCCGCGCGTGGCGTTAGTCGTTCACGCTCGCGACGACGACCTTGCCTGATCCGCCGACCTCGTACGGCCCCGCAGAAAGGTACAGCGCGTCGCCTCGCGTCACGGTCTGCTGCCCGTCGACGCTGACCTGGCCGTCGAGACAGAGCAGGATGCTCGGCCCCTCTCCCCCGATCAGGACGCCGTCGCCGAGCGCCTCCCCCTCGACGACGGTGAGGGCGAAGTCGGGCACGTCGGGTCGGAACACGCTGAAGCCCGGTTGGGTAACGTGTGGCTCAAGTCGGGGCGCGGGGAGCGGTCGAGCGTCCAGCACGCTGAGCAGCTCGGCGACATCGACGTGCTTCGGCGTCAGTCCTCCGCGGATCACGTTGTCGCTCGCCGCCATCACCTCGATGCCGAGGCCCTCCTGGTAGGAGTGCAGATTGCCTGCCGGCAGGTACAACGCCTCACCGGGGCGGAGGACAACGGTGTTCATCAGGGTCGAGATGGCAATTCCGGGGTCGCCCGGGTAATGCGCGGCGAGGCGCCGCACGGTGGCCCACGTGCCGTGAGGATCGTCCGGGTGCGCGACTCCCGCTCTGTTCGTGAGCGCCGAGACGAGGCGATCGATCTCGGGGGCGCCGCTGAGCATCCACGCAACGGTGTCGGCGAGGGCCCCGTCGCCCCCCAGTCGGTCGAGCAGGTCGAGAACGCACGGGTCATCGATCGCCGCGAGTTCGCTGCGCGTGTCGACGACCGGCCGAAAGCCGCTCAGCGCGATGAACGGGTCGCTGAGCGCGTAGATCAGTTCGGGCTTGTGGCGGTCGTCCTTGTAGGAGCGCCGCGGGTCGTCCAGCGCGATCCCCTCCTGGTTCTCGCGCGTGAAACCCTCGACGGCCTGCGCGGGCGTGGGGTGGGCCTGGAGGCTCAGCGGCTCGGCCGCCGCGAGCACCTTCATGAGGAAGGGAAGTCGACCGCCGGGAAGGCTGGCGGTGACCTCAGCGAGGGTTCGCCCGACCGCGGGCCGATCAACGACGACGGCCGGTGAGGCCGGGTGATCACCGAGCCAGTACTCGGCTTCGGGGCCGCCCGAGGGTGCGGTGCCCAGGAGTTCGGCGATGGCCGTCGTCGACCCCCACGCGTAGTCGCGCGGCGTATTGGCAATGCGGACGATCACGCGTCGAGCCTAGTCACGGTGGACAGCCGACAACGACGGATGCTCGTGCTCGCACTCGAGGTGCCCCCTGGCCACAAAAGCCCGCCGCTTCACGGTCGCGGCCCGCCATAGTGGGGCCATGACTTTCGAGCCCCTCATCAGTGACTTCTACGGTTTCGAGGCGCAACTGCGCGACCACGAGAAGCACGCCCTGGCCGCCTTGCGTGCGGACATCGAGCACCACCTCAAGCCGCTCGTGAACGACGCATGGGAGAAGGCGGAGTTTCCGCGCGAGATCATCGATGTGCTGCACAAGCACCCGACGTTCGGCGAACTGTGGGACGAGACCCGCACCGGCGACTACTCGGCGCTGTACGGCGGCTGGACGGCCCTCGAGCTCGCGCGCATCGACGCCAGCATCGCCACCTACGTCGGCGTGCAGAACGGCCTCGCGATGGGGTCGATCGGGATCTGCGGTTCAGACGAGCAGCGCTCTGAGTGGCTGCCGCGCCTGCGCAGCGGCGAGATCATCGGAGCGTTCGGCTTGACCGAGCCCCTGTCGGGGAGCGACAGCGCCCAGGGTCTGCGCACGACGGCGACCCCCGACGGCGACGGCTGGGTGCTGAACGGCCAGAAGCGCTGGATCGGCAACGCGACCTTCAGCGACATCACGATCATCTGGGCGAAGAGCACGGAGGACGGGCAGGTCAAGGGCTTCATTGTGCCGACCGACACCCCCGGCTACGTCGCGACGAAGATCGAGCGCAAGCAGGCGCTCCGCATCGTGCAGAACGCCGACATCACCCTCACCGACGTTCGCGTGCCGAACAGCCTGAAGCTCGAAAAGGCCGAGTCGTTCAAGAACACCGCCAGTGTTCTGCGCCTCACCCGCGCCGAGGTGGCCTGGGCCGCCGTCGGCACCGCGATCGGCGCCTACGAGGCCGCCGTCGCGTACACGAAGGAGCGCCACCAGTTCGGAAAGCCGATCGCGCACCACCAGCTGGTGCAAGACCTGCTCGCCCGCTGCCTCGGCAAGATCACGGCGTCGATTGCCCTGTGCGTGCGCGTCTCGCAGATGCTCGATGCCGGCGAGCAGCGCGACGAACACGCGTCGATGGCGAAGGCGTTCGCGACGACGTCGATGCGAGAGGTTGTCGCGCTGTGCCGCGAGGTGCTCGGCGGCAACGGCATCGTGCTCGACTACGACGTCGCCCGCTTCTTCGCCGATGCCGAGGCCCTGTATAGCTACGAGGGCACCCGCGAAATGAACAGCCTCATCGTGGGCCGCGCCATCACGGGGGTCAGCGCCTTCGTCTGACGGACACACCCCACTCCGCCGATAGGCTTGAGCCCATGAATTGGGTGCGAGAAAGTCGTGTCGCACTCACCGCCCTGACCCTTTTCACCCTGCTTGCCGGCGACTTCTGGCGGTACCTGCTGAGCTGGTGGGGCTGGGGAATTGTCGTCGCGGTTTTGCTGGCCGGGTGGATTGCGCTCGCGATCAAGACGCGCGTTAATCCGCGACGGATTCCGATCGCGCTCGCCGCGTTCATCCTGGTTGCCGCATTGTCGACGATCTGGTCGGCATACCCGCTGACGACCCTGCTCGCCGTGTCGACAACCGTCGCCACCGTGTTCGTCGGCGTCATCATGGCCGCAACCGTCTCGCTTGAGCAGCTGCTGCGCGCGCTCGGTGTCGCCATTCGCTGGATCATCGGGCTCTCGCTGGTGTTCGAGTTCGTCGTCGCGGCAATCGTGCGCGGGCCCGTCCTGCCCCTGTGGGTCGACTACACGCCCCCGATTCCTCGCGCCTTCTACTGGTCGCGCGCCGAACTCTTCGAGGTGTTCGACGGCGGCCGCATCCAAGGCATGGTGGGCAACGCGAACCTGTTGGCGACCGCGGCCGCGCTCGGCCTGATTGTGTTCGCGATCCAACTGGTCGACCGCCGAGTGCCCGTGGTGACCGCGTGGTTCTGGGTGGGCGCCGCCGGTCTCACTCTGCTTCTGACCCAGTCGGCAACGATCACCATCGCGCTGGCGGGCTGCGCCTTCACTCTCGGCGTGATCATGCTCGCCCGACGCCTCGACCGGCGACGGCGACGGATGCTGTACACCGGCTCCGTCGGAATCGGCGTCGTCGGCACGGGCACCGCCATCGCCCTGCGCGAACCGCTTCTCGAACTCCTTGGCCGCAGTAGCGACCTCACCAATCGGCTCGACATTTGGGAGTCCGTCATCGGCTTGTGGGCCGAGCGCCCAGCGTTCGGGTGGGGCTGGGTGAGCTACTGGGCGCCGTGGGTTGAGCCATACAGCGACCTCGCCGTCATCAACGGCGTTACCTACCTGCAGGCGCACAGCGCGTGGCTCGACGTCGCAATGCAACTCGGCGTGGTCGGGCTCGCCCTCTTTACCGTCGTGGTCGTGACGGCGGTGTTGCGCTGCGCGTCGTGGTCAACCGATCCCGCAGAAGGCGAACTGGCCCACACGCCCGCCCTTCGGCTGCTGCCGGCCCTCATCATGACTCTGCTCGTTGTGCAGAGCTTCGCCGAGTCCCGAATGCTCGTCGAGGGAGGGCTCGTGCTCTTCACCTTCTTTGCCGTCGCCTCGATGCGGGCGGGGCTTCCGCCGATCGCTCCGTCGCCGCGGGTTTCGGTGGGCGCGCCCGGCCGGGCATCGCCATGAACCCACCCCGCGCAACCGTGATTCGGGCCGTCATCGGCTCGCCCCGATTCAGCCAGGCCCTCACCGAAGCGATGCTGATCAGTGCGGTGGCCGGGAGCGTGTTGCGCGCGCTTCTCGGCTGGCCTGGATACCTCGCAGTAGTGGTGGGCCTCGTGGCGCTCGGACTTGCCTCGCTGACCGCCCAGCCGGAACGCATCGAGTGGCGCGGCACCCTGCCGATTTCCCTCATTGGGCTGTTCAGCGTGATGGCGGTCAGCACGCTGTGGAGCGCGTATCCGGGTGCCACCGTGCAGGGCGTCGCTTACGCACTGTGTTTCGGCGTCATGGGGGTATACATCGCCCTCGTTCGCGATGCGATTCAATTGGTCCGCAGCGTCGGAAACGTTCTGCGGGGCGTGCTGACCGTGGGCATCGCGCTCGAGATCCTCTCCGGTGCTCTATTGGATGCTCCGATCACCTTCCTCGGAATCGCGGGCAACCTCGCCGCCGGTGGTCCGATACAGGGCATCGCGGGAACGCGGAACGCCCTCGCCTTCGTGGCGGCGCTGGCCATCATCACGTTCTGGATCGAATACCGCACTCGTTCGGTGTCGAGCGGTGTTGCGACGTATGGGCTCGCTCTTGCCTGCCTCAGCCTGCTGTTCGCTCGTTCCCCTGTGAGCTGGTTCGTGCTCGCGGCTGTGCTGATCGCCGGCCTCATCCTCGTAGTGGTACGCCGCCAGCCGGCCCGCGCCCGCAGACGCACCCTGGCAGCTCTGCTCATCACCGCGGTGGTTGGCATCGCGATCGGGTGGGCCTTCCGCGGTCGACTTGTGGGAATCGCCGACGCCGCCATCGACGTGCAGTCGCGCACCAGTGTGTGGGCACAGATTCAAGACCTCGTCGAGCCTCGCGTGCTCGAAGGCTTCGGCTGGGTAGGTCCATGGCGTCCCGAACTATTTCCATTCGCCGCGGTGCGTGACGCGTTCGGCGAGCGCCCGCCATCGGCGCTCAACGCCTATGTCGACACCGTGTTGCAGCTCGGAGTCATCGGCGCTGTCGTACTCGGCGGAGTTCTCGCGCTCGCCGTCGTGCGGGCGTGGCTTGTGGCATCGCAGCGCAAGAGCACAGTGTATGTGTGGCCGGCTCTCGTGCTGGTGCTTCTCATCACAACGAGCGTCACTGAGAGCTATCTTCTCTTCGAGCTGGGACTTCTGTTGCTCGTGTTGAGCGTTATGGCCGCCTCTCGTAACAGGTCCTGGCGACAGTTACTCGCCCCGCGCGACGGCTGAATCGAGGACATCGTTGATCGAGTGTCGGGCGCGCCAACCCAGGGCACGCCTGATCGCTGCCGTGTTTCCGACGACCCTCGGCGGGTCACCCTCTCTGCGTGGAAGAACGATCGCAGGCGGACTTCCGGGGAGCCGCGCGCGCAATCCGTCAACGATTTCACGGACGCTTGTTCCCACCCCGGTGCCGGCGTTGAAAACGCGATGCGGCTCGCGTTGCCGGGGAAGCGCATCCAGTATCGCGAGGTGCGCGTCTGCCACGTCGGCCACGTGGACGAAATCGCGGATGCAGGTGCCGTCTGGCGTGTCGTAGTCGTCGCCGAAGATCCGCGCGGGTTGCCCGTCGCGCAAGCGCCCGAGCACCATGGGAATGAGGTTGAGGCGTGCGGTATCCGCGAGGTCAGGCCACTGCGATCCCGCAACGTTGAAGTAGCGCAAACTCACCGCGCGAAGGCCATGAGCGCGTGCCGCAGCTGCCACGAGCCACTCACCGATCAGGTTCGTGCGGCCGTACGGGTTCGCCGGCGCGAGGGGCGCGTCTTCGTCGACGTCCGCGGTGGCCTCGCCATAGACGGTAGCTGAAGACGAGAAGACCAGGTCGCGCACATCACCATCTCGTGCGGCCTCGAGCACCGCCACGAGGCCGCGCGTGTTGGCGCGGTTATACGAGAGCGGGTGCTGCACCGAGGCACCGGCCTGCTTCCGCGCCGCGAGGTGAACGATCGCGATCACGCCGTGATCAGCAACGACACTGCGCAACACACGGGTCGCCCCTGGTTCCGCCAGGTCTCCGTCGAAACTGGGGATGCCCGCAATGCGATCCCGACGACCGGTCTCGAAATCATCGACGACGACGGGCGCATCTCCGCGTTCGCGAAGCTGCCGCACAATGTGCGCCCCGATGTACCCGGACCCACCGGAAAAGAACGCTCACCCCAGAAGCCTAGGCGCAGGGGCGGAGGCGTCCCACATCGCTGGACAGGACGCCCGTACCGCCGAGCAGCGTGACGCGGCCAACACTGAGAGAGCGCATGTGCGTGATTATGTCGCGCGGCACGCACGTCGTGGGGGCGATGTACATGGGGGCACCACGCACACCGGCCAACACACTGCCGGCGAGCGCGTCAGGAAAATTCAGGCCGTAGGTGACAAGCGCATCGTTCGCGCTGCCGCGGACCGCTTGCTGGTTGATCGCCAGTGATGTTGCGAAGCGGTCAGCACCAGCAAGACGCGTCACGGAGGCAACCGTGCGCAACGAGGTCACCACTCCCCCCGAGACGACCCCCGTGCCGCCGGCGACGTAGATCTGCGACACACGCATGCGGGTGAGCAGAGCGCGCGTCGCGGAATCGACGCTTGACGCAGTGCCCGGCACGAGCACGACCGGTGCCGCCCGGTTAGCCCCAGCGGCGCCGGCTGACAGCGCGTCGGCGAACCCAGCGCCTGTAGCAATGTAGGCCTCCGACGCGCGCGGGAAGGCAAACTCGGCGATCGCTCGTGAGGTTGCGTAACGGTCGGCGCCGCCCAGCCTGGTCACCGACCGGGACGACGCGAAGGACCTCAGTTCCGTGGCAACCGCTCCAGACACGACGCCTGTTCCGCCGACGACGATGATGCGCTGCGGGCGCAGCCGGTTGAGCTCAGCGCGAACGACCGAGGGGATGCTCGTGGGCCCCACCAGCAGGACCGGCCCGCCCAATTGCACGGCGGCTGGCCCGGCGCTCAACGCGTCGGGGAAGCTGAGTCCGTTTGCGACTACCACAACGGGAGCCCCGGACGGGAAGGCGGCGCGGGAGATCTCGACGGCCGTCGCGAAACGGTCAGGACCGGCGAGCCGTGCCGTGCTGAAATTCCACCAACTGCCGGTGCGGGCCGCGGAAACTGAGCGCTCTCCCCATCGAGCACGCACACTGTAAGAGGTGACGCCGTTCGGGAGATTCGGTATCGATACCTCCCACGATCCGTTTGACGCCACGGTCGCGGTGCGCGTCACCGAGCCGTTGAATGTCACCTGAATACGGTGCCGCGGGCCGCCGTGCTGCAGGGCGCCGCGCATGGTGGAACCGGTGAAGCTTCCCGTCGTCGATGGCGTGGTCACGAGCGGGGTCGCAATGCCGATCGACGGCTCCCACGCGCCCTGGTACAGCGTCTCGGCGCTCGCCCCGCTCGACGCGTAGAGCGGGGCGAACACTCCGAGACTGCCCGATGTGCATCCGCCCTGCGAATTGCTGGCCGACGTAACACCGATCGCTGTCGTGCCCGTCAGGGCGGCGCCGCCGCTGTCTCCACCGAGCACGCAAATGGAGGCGACAATGCCGTTCACGCGGTAGGCGGCCGGGTCGTCAGCGTTGCCGACGAGCAGGTTCTGGTTGACGGCCGTGATGGTGCCGCAGGTCCAGCCTGTTGTGCCACCCGACTTGCAGATCGGTGCACCCACGACCGCTCGAGTCGCATCGCGCACGATGACCGGCGCAGACGACAACGGGCTGCCCTGCCCGCCGCCCCAGGTAGCGACCTCCGGTCGTGATGTCCAGCCCGAGCGCGTAACACCCACAAGGCCGTGATCCCATCCGCCCGCCGGGCCGTTTCCCCCGGTCACGTGAGAGTTCGGTACCGGCTCACCGACGTTGACGAACGGCGTGCGGAAGTTGCCGGGAGAGACCGCGGTCATGATCGAGCGCGTCCCCGAGAGGTCGCCCTCGCAGTGGCCAGCGGTCAAGAACTGCGGCGCTCCGGTGGCTGTGGCAACGCCAGGAAAACCGACGGAGCAGCGGAAACCCTCTGGGCCTTCGCCCGGGAAGAAGTAGGGCAATCCACCGCGCAGGTCATTTGCGGGAAGAAAGATCTGGTCCGAGTAGTCGGGCACGTCCGGTTCGCCGACCTCAGCGACAAATCCCAGCTCTGTGACGGTCTTGGCGTCCCTGTCGTCCTCGATGTAGACGATGACTTCTCCGTCGCGCAGCTCTGCACCACGGACGTCAACCGAGTTCTCGAGATTGTCGAGTGCGTCAGCGACAACTCGGGCCTGTTCGGACAGCTCCAGGAACGACTGAAGGCTGATGTCGAGGTCGCGTTCGACTGCCGCTGCCAACTCAGGCGGCACATCAACAGCTATGGATTCGTCGGGCGAGACTGCCTGCGCTGGGAGGAAGGTGAGGTCGGATACGACCAGGATGACGCCGGTGATCGCAGCACACGCCGCGGTAGCGGCATGTCGAAACGTCCACCCACCTCGACGTGTCATGAACAAACCTTAGCGACAGGGCTGCAGTGACTGAGGCGGATTGCCGATGATGGTCGGCCCGCCCACGATGGTCACCTGCATCACCCCGGCCGACGCGAGGTGGCCGGCGGACGCACCCGGCAGGCAGGTGCCCGGACTCAGGTGGAGCGCTGCCCCGCGCGCTCCTGCAGCCGCGGCAGCGGACAGGGCGTCGGGGAAGTTGGTTCCGCTCGCGATATACGCACTCGTCGTGGTGGGGAACGCGTACGCGTTGATGGCCGCGGCTGTCGCGTAGCGATCCGCGCCACCCTGGCGCTGGACGGAGTTGACCGTGCTCACGGAGCGAATCGAGTCGACGAAGGAGCCGCCGGGCAGCACTCCGCTTCCGCCCACCAGGATGACCGTCCGCACCCCCAGGTCGCGCAACAGTTCACGCGTCGGCTGGGGCATCGAACTCGACCCCGGCGGCACGAGAACGATCGGGCCCCCGAGAGCGCCCGCTGCCGCCGACGCAGCCAATGCGTCGGGGAAGTTGGCACCGCTGGCGACGAACGCAATACTTGCCCCCTCGGGGAAACCGGCGCGGGCGATCGCGTTCGCGGTCTCGTAGCGGTCGGCTCCCGAGTCTCGTCGAACCGACAGTGCGAGGGCACGCAGCTGGTCGGCGATAGCCGTCGGGATCACGCCCGTGCCACCCACAATAACGATCCGCTCAGGCGCGAGTCGCCGAATCTCGTCTCGGACGTTGGACGGCAGTCCCGTCGATGGCGTGAGAAGAAGCGGCCCTCCGGCGCGGGCGGCAGCGGGCGCCGCGGCCAGACCGTCAGGGAACGACGAACCGACGGCGACGTACACGGTGGGCGCGCCCGTCGGGTACGAATCCTTCGAAATCTGGATGCTCGTGACGTAGCGATCCGCGCCGTACAGGCGGGTCGTCGTCGCGGCAGGCGACACCGTGCCCGTCGGTGAGCCGAACCATTCCGAGTAGAAGCGCCAGAAGTTGCGGTTGCCATACGAGGAGCAAGAGTCGCCGACACCGCGCAGGTTAGACATCGCTGCCTGGTTCGGAGTGTAGGGCGTGTAGTTGTAAAGTCCGGCGGTCGCTGCATTCCGAATGGTGACGGATCGCGAACCACAACTGCGATTGGGGTTGTACAAGACCTGCTGAGTGCCAATGCGGTGCCCGAAGGAGTTCGGGTGCAGTCGATACCGCTGGAACTGTGCGGCCGCGTTGATCACCTGATTGAAGAAGCCGTCAAAGGCTGGGTCGCACCATCCAGGACGGTCAGCAATATCCGGGCACCCGTAGCCCATCGCGCGGCTAACGCGGAACGCCGTAGGGTTCCGCATGGTCACGAGACTTTGTTCCTTCTGCAGCGTGACCAGAATGACTTTCGCGCTGATGTTGCACGACTGCTGCACCTTGAAGATGATGCGCGAGGCTCGCTCGTTCTCGGCGCCCTTGTAACCCTGAGTACACCGCTCGGTGACGGGCATATCTCTCGTCGTCTGGCGATAGACGTTCAGGCAGTTGGTATTGAGACAGGTCCCGATCCGCTGGTCGAGGAACTGCTGAATCTGCGCCTCGGTCATGGCGGCGCCGTCGTAGAAGAGCTCGTCGCTAATGATGTATCCGGGGTCGAAGTCAGAGGCGTTCAGTGCATCTGCAGCGTCAGGCTTTTCTGCCGCGACGATGAGTGTGCCGACCAGCAAAGCGCTGGCGGCTACGGCGACGATGCGGCCTAGCGAGCCCATAGTGATTCCCCCCAAATCGTCGCGCCCCCCGGCGCGCGACTGTGTCAGGGTAACCCGAATGTGCGTCGGATGGGGCTGAAGTGGCCGGAGTGGCGTTCGTTGTTCGAATGGCGTTATGAAGCCGAGGCAAGAAACGCGGCCGAAACAACCCTCGCTGACAAGGTTCCGTCGTGGACGCGTCGCGCGAACGCGGGGCCGGCTGCAGCGAGCTCGCGGGCGTCGTCGCGGTCGCTCACGAGGGAGCTGAGCCGCGCCTCGAGGTCATCGGGCTCGATGGACAAGAGAGGCGGACGCTCGCCCGCGAGCATCTCGACACGGGAGACGACATCGTCGTCGAGGCGAGCGATGACGACTCGGCCGGCCGCCATCGCTTCGACGGCAGCGACCGAGTAAATGCCGAGCCGCACTTGGTCGATCACAATGTCGGCTGAGCGAACGAGGGCGGGCATGTCGGAGGCGGGCACCCCGGAAACGGGACGGTAGTCGATGAGGCCGGCCGCGTGCATCCGCTCGAGGGTGGGCTCGATGAGGGGCGTTCCCTTGATGCGCGGGCTTGTGGGGGCGTGCAGCACCACGGGCCGCGGTCGCTCAAGCGGCGGCTCGGTGGCCGCCCACCGAGCAGGGTCGACCATGACCGGCATCCACTGCGCGTCGGCGTGGTCGCGCAGCAGGTCGGGCGTCGTTACGAAGACGGGACCGCCCGTCGCAGCGATGAGGCGCGCGTAGCGGTCGGCGCCCTCCTGCAGCGCGTCGCGAGCATCCCAGTCGTCGTCGTGAAACGGCGAGAAGCGACTGTATTCGCGATGGATGCGCGGGCTGCGCAGATCGCTTCCGTGCGCGAGATGCGCGACGCGTACGCCTCGCTCGCGCAGCGCCGCGATCTCGCGCGCCACGTCGAGGTCGAAGAGCGTGCCGAAGAGGGGTCTGCCCGACTCAAGGATGGCGTGGCTGTAGCGCTCGGCGATCGCCGAGAATTGGCGGCGTCGCCAGCGGCTCGACAAGCGCACGATGTCGCCGCTCACCGCAATGTCGGCGGGGAAGCCGAACGTGTCACCGGCGGGAAGCTGGTGAACATTGATGGCCGCGACGCCATCGAGCTGATCCAGCGCACGCGCCAGCAGGTACCCCTGGGCGGCGTAGTTGGTTGCTCCGACCACGACACGGGTCGGGGCGTCCAGTCGCGGGGGCGGGGCGGGTGCGTCAGCGAGCTCGTACCGATAGCGGCGTGGGCGCAGGCGCACGGCGAGCGGCTCGGGCAGCCGGTCGACCGCCGCTCGCAGCGCTCCGCGCAGCCGTCTCACCACGCTCATGAGACCGCCCGTCGACGGCGCGCCCGGCGGTCGCGGCGCACGGTGAGCCATGACGCGAGCATCATGCGTGCCGGGGCTTCCGTGTCGAATACAAGCCTGAGACGCCGGGGGGCAAGGGTCGCCGGGGTGCCGTAATGGCCTCGGCGGGTCGCGAGCTGCAGAACCCGGTCGACGCTCGCACCGCTCGCCGGATCAAGTGCGTCGAAGAGGTCGCGATCGGCGCGCGACAGTCGGTCGAGCGCACCGGGCGCCGACGCCTCCAGCGCGACGATGACGTCGTGCAGGGCCTGCCGCTCGGTGTCGGGCCAATCGTCGGCGTGTGGGCGCACCGCAAACTGTCCCAGCACGTTGACTCGCAGGGTCTTCACGACGATCGATCGGCGGACGGCGAGCGGCTGGCTACGGAACCACCTGCTGTCGATGACGTCGTCGATGAAGGCGAGCGCAGCATCCACAGTGCGGGGGGCAAGCGTCACCCGGTCGCCCGCGTCATCGTGCACCAGGTAGGCCGCGCCGCGATGCCGGGTCACGTGCAGCTCAGAGAAGAAGAGGCGAGCGCTGACCAGCACGTCTTCGCCGGTCGCGATCCCGCTGCCGAAGCGCACTGTTCCGATGGCATCGCGTCGCAGCAGACCGAGTGGAGCGCTGCGGTAGGCGAGCCGATCGGCGACACCGTCGAGCCGGTCGTCGCGCCCCAACCGGCTCGGGGGCGTCGCGACGATGCGGTCACGCGCACCCCGACGCACGATCGTGGGCAGCACAACGTCGGCATCCGTTTCGGCAGCGCGGGCGAGCCAGTCGTCGATAACCCCCGGTTCGAGTTCGTCGTCGCTGCCCATGATCGCGACCCACGGCGCGGTCGCCGCGTCGAGGCCCGCATTGAACGGGCCAGACGGGCTGGGGACACCGTCACGGTGTTCCACCAGGCGAACGCGCGGATGCTCGGACAACTCCGCCAGCACGGTCGCGATCTCGTCGGGGCTGATGTCGTGACATACGACCGTCACGCGCGTGCGTTCGGACGCGGCGAGCGCCGATCGCACCGCGCGGTCGATCGGCCGCGTCGTCGTGTGCACCGCGACGACGAGGTCGACCTGGTGGTCGTCGTGCGCCGCACTCACGGCGCACCCCGCTGCGGCAACGCGGCGACGGCTGCGGCCCACTTCTCGACCTCGAGTGCCGCCGAGAGGGGGGCCGCCGCGCGGTGGGCGGCAGCCTTGAACTCGCTGACCCGCTCAGAGGAGAGGCCGTCGAGCGCGCGCTTCAGCGAGTCGGCGGTGAAGTCGCCGCAGACGATGCCGAGGCCGCGCTCATCGACGATGGCCGACATCTCTGGCGAGGGCCCGACGATGATGCCGAGCCGCGCCTGCACGTAGTCGAACAGCTTGTTGGGTAGCGCCCAGCGGTAGTTGAGTGTGGTTGGAGGCAAGACGAACACGCCAACGTCGTACTGCGCGATGGTGTCGATGAGCGCGGCATACGGCACGGGGTTGTTGAGTCGGCAGCGGGCGGTGCCGGCGCAGCGCTCACGCAACGTCTCGAGGTACGCCGGGTCGTTGGCGGTGAGGAAGAGGTCGAGTGTGACGTCGGTCGTGGTCGATTCCACCGCGTCGATCATGAGCTCGAGCGCGCGGTTGGGCAGGGCCGCACCGCTGTGCACGAGGCGGATGGGGTCAGCAACCGGTGTCGGGGAGCCGTCGCGGTAGGGAGTTGCATTCGTTACAACGGTCGGCGACAGGCCGAATTCAGTTCGGTAGGCACGCGCGAGCCCACTCGACACGGTGCTGGTGGAGGCGGCGCGCGCAACAGCGCTGCGGAGGATCCACCGCACGAAGGGCGCCACGAACAGCCGCCACCGCGGCAGCTCCTCGCGCTGCCGAGGCGCGTACTCGTGCAGGTCGACGTGCACGCGGCGCGGGTCGACGAACCGCATGACCAACGGCACCGTGTCAACGTCGTTGGCGATCGCCAGATCGATGGATACGCCGGACGTCTCGAGCAGGGATGTCGCGGCGGCGACGGCGGGGTTGGTCCAATAGGCGCGGCGGTACTGGCGCAGAATCAGTGCGAGACGGGGCCAGCGCCACGCTGGCGCGTCGTCGGGCACGCGCAGATGAACACTGACTCCCTCGGGAGCCTCGCCGTAGCCGAGCGTCACGACCTCGTAGTCGCCGCGGAACCGCTCGATCTGCTTGAGCACGCGGGCGTCGCCGACGAGCGGCGACAGGGACGCGATCAGGAGGCGGGGACGTGTCATGCGGACACTCCGATGCGGGCGGTGAGCGCGCGCGTCCACGGTTCTTCGGCGGCCTCGGCCGAGAGCTCGTGGGCAGCGCGGTCAGCGGCGGCCTTCCACGACGCGACCGTCTCGGGGGTGAGGGCGTCGAGGGCATCGACGAGGGCGTCGACCGTCGGGGCGGCGGTAACGACACCGAGCGCGTAACGCTCGACATAGTGCTGCATCTGGCTCGACGGGCCGATGATGACGCCGAGGCGCGCCTGGACGAAGTCGAAGAGCTTGTTGGGGAGCGCCCACTCGAAGTTCTGCGTGGTCGGTGGCAGCACGAACACCCCGACGTCGCCCCTCGCGAGAGTGTCGCCGAGTTCGGCGTACGGGACGGCGGGGTGCACGGTCACGCCGGCAACGGCCCGTGCCCGCTCGCGCAGCTCGTCGAGGTAGGCGGGATCGTTTGGCATCAGATAGAGGTCGAGCGTGACCTCGGTCGACGTGCGGGCGACGGCGTCGATCATCAGGTCGAGGTGGCGGCCTCGCTGGGCGACCCCGCTGTGCACGAGCCGGATGGGCGACAAAACGGGTGTCGGCTGACGCTCGGCGTAGGGGGTGGCGTTGATCACCACGTCGATGTCGTCGCGTCCACTGAAGGTGGCGTAGGCCTCGCGGATGATCGGCGCGACCGTCGTCACCGACCCCACGCGAGCAAGCTCGCGGCGGGCGATGCTGCGATACAGGGGCGCCAGGTACCGGCGCCAGCCGGAGTCGTGCGTCAGCAAGCCCGGCGTGTACTCGTGCAGGTCGGCATGCACCCGTTCGGCGGGGAAGAGCGCGAGCGCGAGCGGTACCGCGTCGAGGTCGTTGACGATGACGGCGTCGGCGCGTTGGGCCGCCAGTGCGGCGCGCGCCCACCGCATAGCGGGCGCGTTGCGGAGCGCGCGTCGCCGCTGCCGCAGCACGAGCAGCCGCGGGTTGAGCGGGTATAGCCCAGCGCCGTCGGGGATCCGGTGGTGCGCGACGACGTCGTCAGGCGCTGGCCCGTAGCCACAGGTCACGACGTCGCCGAGGCGCGCCGCGAGACGCACCTGCTTCAGCACACGCGCATCCGTCACGATCGGCGAGAACGCGATGATGACGATGAGCGGGCGGGTCACGCGTCCATCCTGCTCGATGGGGGCTCGAGGCCGAGCGCGTCGGCGAGCGTGGCGGCGGCTCGGCGCCCGTCATGTACCGCCCGCACAAAGGCGGGACCGGCCGCGGCGCGCTCACGCGCGACCGCCGGATCGGCACACATCGAACGGATGCTGCGCTCCAGCTCTGCGGCGCTTGTCACGCTGATTGGCAACTCGAATCCGGTCTCGTTGCGCACGACGTCACGGACCTGCTGGCTCGGGTCGCCCACCACGACGCGGCCCGCCGCCATTGCCTCACAGGCGAGGACACCGTAGAGACCGAGGCCGACTTGATCGACGACCACATCGACCTCGGCGACGATCGCGGGCAGCGCACCGTGGCTCATGCCGGACACGCGCCGGTAGTCGATCACGCCGTCGTCGGCGAGTTGGCCGAGCACGCGATCGATCACGGCCGACCCCTTCAGTGCGGCGCGGCTGGGCGCGTGCATGACGACGGGGCGCCGGTCGCGAGAGAACGGGGCACCGTCACCGCGCCACGCCTCGACGTCGACGACGAGGGGAAGCCAGCGCGCGTCGGGGATGTCAAGCAACAGGTCAGGAGTCGAGACGAGCGACGGTGCCGGCACCGCACCGCGCAACCGTGCCGAGGCGTCGACGCGGGCACGCAAAGCGCGGTGCAACGATGGGCCGACGGCGCCGGTGGCGAATGGCGACTCAGCGCTTCGGGCTGCGTGTGCGTCGGGGTCGCGAACATCGCTGCCGTGCCACACGTAGGCGAGGTGGGCGCCCGCGCGGCGGACGCGCCGGGCGTCGTCGACAACGTCTCCGCGGATCCCGCCGGCGAAGATCGGTCGCCCGCCCTCGATCAGGACGTGAGTAGCCTCGTCGAGCACCTGTCGGCGGTGACGTTTCTGCCACCGAGCGGACCACGCAAAGACCGGAGCGGGGATCGCGAGATCGACCTCGTGTCCGAAAGCAGCTCCCCGGTCGACCGCGAAAGACCGGGCGCTGACCCCGGGCGCGTGGCGACGCAGGCTCTCAGCCCACGCGGCGCCCTGCCCCGCGGCGTTCTCGGCGCCGATGGCGATGCGGGTGACCGCCGTCGAGTCGAGTTCGAGCCGTGGAGGGAGGGCGCCGGGGTCGAACCGACGCCCCTCTGGCAGGAGTGCGGCCAGCACTGGGTCGGGGATGATCGCACTCGCGCGCCCCACCAGCGTCATCGACCGCCTCCCGGCTCGAGGCGGTAGCGCATGAAACGGCGCAGCACCGCGTCGGTGCGCAGGCTGTCGACGAGGCGGGTCGGCAACACGCGGGTGCGCCACGACCCCTCGTCGCGCTCGCGGTCGCGGTCGACCACGTCGATCCACGGAAGATCGTGGGCGAGCGCCTCGATCACGCCGCTCTCTGCCCGCGACAGTGCCGCCGCATACCCCGGCGCGACGTGCGACAGTTCGCGAGCGAGTCGAGCGAGAACGGTTCGCTCCCCCGTCGTCGGCTCGGCCCCGTGCCGTCGGGCGACCGCCCCGATCACGTGCACGCGGGCGATCTTCACGGCGAGCGACCGGCGCACTGCTCGCGGGTAGGCACGCACCGCGGGGTCGCCGAGGACGAGTTCCACTGCCCGCAATTCGTCCCCGAGCGACCGCAGTGCGGCGGTCACCCGGTCGGGCGCGTCGGCGCCGATCACATAGGCCGGCGCGGCAGCGTCGTAGTCGATTCGCGCGCCGCCGGCCCAGAGGCGCGTGCTGATCGCGAGGTCTTCGCCGCTGGAAAGCCCTTCGGTGAATGGCGCGCCGTCGGCGAGCATGAGTTCCCGGCTGACGACGGCGAGTGGGGCCGTGCGCGTGAAGAGGCGATCGCGCGCCGGGTGCAATCGGCGGGTGTGTCGCCACCGCGGCAACGGGGTCGACACGCGCCCACCATCGTCCCGTCGGATCGGCAGGATCACCACCTCGGCGCCCTCCGTCGTCCGCGACAGGGCGGCCTGGAGGGCGCCCGCTTCGTAGTGGTCGTCGGAGCCGATGACGGTCACGTAGCGCGCGGTTGCCGCGAGCATCCCGGCGTTCATGGGCCCCGCGGGGCTCGCGATGCCGTCGTGGTGCTCGATGACACGCAGTCGCTCGTCGGAGATGCTGGCGAGACGTGGCCTCAGCGATTCCGTCGCGATGCCGTGGGCGACCACGGTCACCCGCACGGGGAGCCCGGTGTCGGCGAGCGCTGAACCTACCGCCCGCTCCACGGGTCGCTGGGCGGTGTGCACGGCGACGACGATGTCGAGAAGCGGTTCGTCGGTCATTCGGTGGCAAACCCGGCGAGTTGCGCTTGCACCGCGAAGTCGGGCACGGCCGCGATCAGCTCGGCGAACGTGCCCCTCGCCTCGACGCGGCCGTCCGCCATGAACACGACCTGGTCGCTGTCGCGAATCGTGCTGAGCCGGTGGGCGACCGCGACGACGGTGACGTCGCCGCGGAGCGCACGAATGGCCTGCGCGACGTCGGATTCGGTTTTCGTGTCGAGCGCGCTGGTGGCCTCGTCCATGACGAGAACGAGTGGGTCGTCGTAGAGGGCACGGGCGATACCGAGCCGCTGACGTTGCCCACCCGAGAGAGCCATTCCGCGGTCTCCGACGCGAGCGTGCATGCCGCCCGGCCGGGCCTCAACGGTGCTCCACAGCTGCGCGCGTCGAAGCGCGGTCTCGATGCGCGCTTCGTCGAGCTCGCCCGACCAGGTGAGCGCGACGTTCTGCGCGATGGTGCCGTCGAACAGGGCCACGTCCTGCGGCACATAGCCGACGCGTGACCGCCAGGCGGCCATGACGTCTCGCAGATCCTGCTCGCCCACACGCGCCTCACCGCTGGACGGCACGAGCAGGCCGAGGATCAGGTCGACGAGGGTCGACTTGCCCGCGCCCGACGCCCCCACGATTCCCACCGTTGACCCCATCGGGATGCTGAGGCTGACGTCGCGCAGAGCCGGTGCGTCAGACCCGGGGTAGGTGAAGCTGACGTCGGTGAGTCGCAATTCGGAGGGCTCGGCGACCAGGGGCTCACGGCCGATCGTCTCAGCGTTCGCGACGTAGTCACGGGCCTCCGTGATGTCACGCACGACGGCGTCGACCTGGGGCACATTGGCGTGCGTTGTGGAGACAATCGACTGGAATCCGGTCAGCGAGGGGATCATGCGGAAGCCGGCGACGCCGAACAGCGCGACCGCCGCAAAGGCATCAGCCGCGCCGCCGGTGGCGTAGGCCACACCCCCCACGAGCAGAAATCCGCCGACGAGCGCGGCATCGAGCACGAAGCGGGGCACCATGCCCAGGAAGCTGATGTTGGCCCGGGCGCGGGTGGTGTGAATGCGATTGTCATGGACGACCTTCGCGACCTCGGGGGCCTTGCCGGCGAGGGTGATCTCCTTCAACGCCGAAACCATGTCGGTCATCAGGGTCGCGACCTTGAACGAGTAGTCGCGGTTGACCCGGCCGGCCTGCACGGCACGACGTGACACGACGTAGTAGAGCAGCGCGGCGATGAGGCCGAGATAGCCGATCGTGATCGCCGCGGTGACGGGCTGGGCGATGACGAGCACGATCAGCACCGCGACGAAGGTGGTGATGAGACTCGGCAGCGTCGAGATCGGGATGAGAAACCCCGCGGTGACGTTGGCGATGCCGACGTCGGCGAGCCGTACGAGTTGAGCGGTGTTGCGCTTCAGCCGTTCGGTCCACGGGGCTCGAATGTACGCGTCGAAGAGGCGGTCGCCGATCTCGAGCTCGAAGGCGGCGAACCGCCTCGTGGCTCGCCACTGCAGCACGATCGACAGGAACGACTTCAGAATGATGAGCCCCGACACGACAAGCAGGATCCACACATACCCGCTCGGCGGCACCTCGCCGACCAGCGGCAGGGTCACCGGCTCGCCGGCGACCATCGAGGTGAGCGACAGTGCGAGCAGTGCGAGTGCACCGATATCGAGGACGGCGAGTCCGGAGGTGATGACCGTGTAGGTGATGAGGAACGCACGCGCCCGGTCGGGCAGGAGCGGCATGATGCGCCGCAGCGTCGTGTACATCAGCTTCACGGCAGGGCAGCTTTCTCGTCGTCGGCGCGGTGTCTCATCGTCCCACAGCGCCGCGCGCACCCGGGCGCACGACGTCCGCAAGCACATCGGTGATGCGCTCGGCGATGGCGGTCATCGATACGGTGCCGGCCGCCCACGCGGCGAGCTGCGCACGCTCGTCCGGCGTGGCGGGCTCCGCGAAGCGCGCGCGAAGGTGCGCGGCCACCGATTCGATGTCGTAGGAAACGCTCGCCCCGAAGGGGCTGGCCTCCGCGAAGTCTGAGCCCGGACCGTTGCCCGTGAACAGGACGGGCGTGCCGCAGGCGACCGCCGCGTACAGCTTTGTCGGGAAGGCGAACTCGTAGCCGCCGGTGGGCTTCACACTCGCCACGGCGACTGCGGCACCGCGAAACCAGGCTGCGGCCTCGGCCGGTGACACCGAGTCGAGAAAGTGCACGCGACCCGGCGCGATCTGATCGGCCCGGCGACGCATCGCGGCGCGGTCGGTTCCCGAACCGAGGAAGACCAGGTGACCCGTATCGACCGCGGCCATCGCCTCGACGAAGATGGCCGCACCGTGAACCTCCGACGCGGTGCCCGCGTACAACGCGTACGGCTCTTCGCGCTGCACAGCCGGACCGGCGACCCCGTAGGCACCCACATCGATGCCGTTGCCGACGAGTCGCACTCGATCGGCCGGAACCCCGAGCTCGCGCACTCGCGCCGCGACCGGTGCGGACACGGCGAGTAGCGCCGCGCATCCGTTCCAGACATAGCGTTCGAGGCGGCGAACGGCACGCACGACGATGTCTGAGATTCCCGCGCTGGCAGCAGCGTCGGCGAGGATGTCGGCCGCGTAGTACACGGCGGGGATGCGCCGCAACCGCGCGACGGTGCGCACCGCCGCACCGGTGGTGGGAGGCGGTTCGACGACGATGACGTCGGCGCGGCGCGTGGTCAGGAGGCGCCACACCAGCGGAATATCGAAGCTCAGGTACGGCAGGTACCCGCGCACGAATCCGTCGCGGTCGCGCAGCACCGGTGCTCGGCGTACGCGCACTCCGGGATACTCGCGCTCCGTACCGCGCAGCGCGCGCGGAACGCGGGCGGTCACCACCTCAACCTCGTGCCCGTGGTCGGCGAGGTGCGCCGCGAGTGCGGCGAGCCGTTGGGGAGCGGCGCCGGGCTCGGGCGCGTAGATGCGCGAGGCGATGAGTACCCGCATGGCGCTAGAGGGTCACGACCTCGCCGCGACGTGCCGAGTCGAGCATGCTTTCCACGACGGCGAGGGTGCGCAGCCCCTGGCGCATCGTGACGACGTCGGTGTCGTGCCCGAGGACGGCGTCGCGGAAGTTCTCGAGTTCGACCCGCAGGGGCTCGCGCTTGGCGAAGGCGTAGCGAATCATGTCGCCCTCGCTGACGCCGCGGAACACCGTGACCGACTCCCATTCCAGGGGAATCGTGCCGTTGGCGTAGAAGGTGAGGTCGCCGGTGGAGGTGTCGGCCACGAGCGCTCCGAGCTCGCCGGTGACGATCGTCACGCGCTCTTTCATCGGGCTCAGCCAGTTGACGAGGTGGTTGACGACGACACCGTTTTTCAGTCTGCCCGTCACGGCGATCATGTCTTCGTGCGCGCGGCCGCTCTTGTGCGCGGTCTGTGCGAACACCGTCTCGTAGTCGCTTTGCACGACCCATGCGGTGAGGTCGACGTCGTGCGACGCGAGGTCTTTCGCGACGCCCACGTCGGCGATGCGCGACGGAAAGGGGCCCTGGCGTCGGGTGGCGATCTGGTAGACCTCGCCCAACTCGCCCGCGGAAAGCCGGCGGCGCAGCTCTTGCAGGGCGGGGTTGAAGCGTTCGATGTGCCCGACGGCTCCGACGAGTCCCGCCCGCTCGAACGCGTCAACCATGCGCTGTCCGGCGTCGACGGTGTCGGCGATGGGCTTCTCGACGAGCGTGTGCACGCCCGCCTCGGCGAGGCGCATGGCCGCATCCTCGTGAAATGCGGTGGGAACGGCGACGACCGCGATGTCGATACCGGCGGCGATCAGTGCGTCGATGTCGGGAAGGATCGGCAGGTCGCCCGCCACGCCGTGCGGGTCGCCCCCGGGGTCGGCGATCGCGATGAGGTCGACGCCGTCGAGCTCGCGCAGCACGCGGGCGTGATGCCGACCCATCATGCCGACCCCGAGCAGGCCAGCTCGCAACGCGTCAGCCATCAGGCACCCGCCGTCGCGACGGTGTTCACGGCGCTCACGATGCGCTCGAGTTGTCTCGCGGTCAGAGCCGGATGCACGGGCAACGACACGACTTCGGCTGCGGCCCGCTCGGTCTCGGGCAGGTCGAGTCCGGGCGCGTACGGCGCGAGCGACGGCAGGCGGTGGTTCGGAATCGGATAGTAGACGCCGCTTCCGACGCCGTGCTCGTCCCGCAGCGCCTCCGCGAAGCCGTCCCGATCATCCGTCACCCGAATCGTGTACTGGTGGTAGACGTGCACGGCGCCCTGCGCGACCGGGGGCGTGACGACGCCGCGCAGCTCGCGGTCGAAGTACGCAGCGTTCTGCTGCCGCTTCGCTGTCCACCCCGTGAGACGCGTGAGCTGCACGCGCCCGATGGCGGCGTGAATGTCGGTCATGCGGGCGTTGAAGCCGACGACCTCGTTCTTGTATTGCTTCTCCATGCCCTGGTTGCGCAGTAGCTTCGCCGCGCGCACGAGCTCGGGCGTGTCGCAGGCGATCATGCCGCCCTCGCCGGAGGTCATGTTCTTCGTCGGGTAGAGGCTGAACATGGCGAACCGGCCCCAGGTGCCGACGAGCCGGCCGTCGAGCGAGGCGCCGTGGGCCTGGGCCGCATCTTCGTAGATGTCGAGGCCGTGCTTCTCGGCGATGGCCGACAGCTCGCGCATGCGGGCGGGATGCCCGTACAGGTGCACGGGCATGATCGCCTTCGTGCGGGGGGTGATCGCCGCCTCGACGGCGGCCGGGTCGAGGCCGAAGGTCTCGGGTTCGATGTCGACGAAGACCGGGGTTGCGCCTGTCAGCGCCACTGAATTGCCCGTGGCGGCGAACGTGAACGACGGCACGATGACCTCGTCACCCGGTCCCGCACCGGCGGCGAGTTGGCCCAGGTGCTGGCCCGCGGTGCCGCTGTTGACGGCGACACAGGCGCGCCCCGCGACAAGCTTCTCACCGAACTCTCTCTCGAACGCCGCAACCTCCGGGCCCTGCGCGATCATGCCCGAGCGCAAGACTCGATCGACGGCGCGGCGCTCACGCCAGCCGATCTGCGGCTTCGCCGCGGGGATCAGGGGTGCAGTCACGCCGGCTCCTCCTCGATGAGAGCGCCGTCGCGCTCGATGTAGCGGTTGCCCGTCTGCGGGCACACCCAGGCGTCGCCGTCGTCGACCAAGCGAACACCAGCGCGCCCCACCCAGCCGAGTCGCTTGGCGGGAACACCGGCGACGAGGGCGAAGTCGGGCACGTCGCGGGTCACGACGCTACCGGCGGCGACCGTCGCCCAGCGGCCGATCGTGACCGGGGCGACGCACACGGCGCGCGCCCCAATCGACGCGCCCTCTCGGATGCTCACCCCGACCGGCTGCCAGTCGCTGGCGCTCTTGAGGCTGCCGTCGGGATTCACCGCGCGCGGGTAGGTGTCGTTCGTCAGCACGACGGCCGGGCCGATGAACACGCCGTGGCCGAGTTCGGCCGGTTCGTAGACGAGCGCGTAGTTCTGCACCTTGCAGTTGTCGCCGAGTCTCACACCGGTGCCGATGTAGGCGCCGCGACCGATGACACAGTTCTGGCCGAGCACCGCGTTGTCGCGCACCTGTGCGAGGTGCCACACCGACGACCCCGCGCCGATCGTGGCCGACTCGGCAACGTCGGCGGTGTCGACGATGCGCACGTCTGCGGGTGTGCTCACGGGGTGTCGCTCCGGGGGTTGACGGGGTCGGTGGCGGCGCGATCAGCGCCTCGCCAGCGTAACGCGCTCTGACAGAATGACCGGTATGCCCGAACAGTCGTCGACGCCTGCCTCCGTCGAGGCGCTCGCGACGACGTGGGCCGTGATTCCGCTCTACAACGAGGCGGCGGTCGTCGGCGACGTGATTCGGGAACTGCGCGAGAGCATCCCCAATGTGGTCTGCGTGGATGACGGATCGCGCGACGGCTCCGCCGAGATTGCCGAGGCCGCCGGCGCCCGCGTGCTGCGCCACCCGCACAACATGGGGCAGGGGGCGGCGCTGCAGACCGGCATTGCCTATGCCCGCACGCAGCCCGGCTGTCAGTACGTTGTGACGTTCGACGCCGACGGTCAGCATCGCGTGGAGGACGCACTCGCAATGGTCGGGCTCAGCGAGCGGGATGGGTATGCGATCGTGCTCGGTTCACGATTTCTCGACGACCGCACTGACCCGGGGTTTCGGAAGCGGCTCGTCCTCAAGCTCGCCGCAGCGGTGACGAATGCCGCAACAGGCATGACCCTCACCGACGCCCATAACGGCTTGCGGGCTCTGCGCGTCGACGCCGCGCACGTCGTCAACCTGCAGCAGGATCGCATGGCGCACGCGAGCGAAATCGTCGCGCAGCTCGGCCGCAGCGGGCTTCCGTGGGCGGAGTTCCCCGTACACATTCGGTACACCGACTACTCGAAGGCCAAGGGGCAGTCGATGCTCAACTCGATCAACATCGTCGTCGATCTTGTGATCCGCTAGCGGAGGAGGCCCACCGTGTGGTTTCAACTCGTTCTTGTTGTCGCGCTGGTTCTGATCGGCGCGTATTTGCTGCTGTCGAAGCCGGGGGCGCGGCACCTGGCGGTGCGGCGGGTGATCATGCTCATCTCGCTTCTCGCCGGTGTGACGGTCATCATCTGGCCGGGCCTGCTCACCCAGCTCGCCCGCCTAGTGGGGGTCGGTCGCGGCGTCGACCTGCTCTTCTATCTCGCCCTCGTGGCCGGTCTGCTGTACGTCGTCAACGAGTACAAGCGCTCGGTCATGCTCGCGCGGGCCAACACGCATCTCGCGCGTGAGCTCGTGCTCACCGAGGCCCGGCTCACGGATCGCATCAGTGCGCTCGAGGCAAGGCTCGACGAGCGCGCTCCCTAGACTCGATACGCGCTCGCTCCCCACTCGCAAAGGATTCTCGTGAAGATCGCCGTCATCGCCCTCGGCAAGATCGGCTTGCCGCTCGCCGTGCAGTTCGCCTCGAAGGGGCACGAGGTGACCGGCGTCGACGTCAACGCCGACACGGTCGCCGCCGTGAACGCGGCCCGCGAGCCGTTCCCCGGCGAGGCAGGCCTGCAACAGGGCCTCGAGCTGACGGTCGGTGCCGGACGCTTGCGGGCGACAACGGACTACGCGGAGGCGATTCCCAATGCCGATGCCGTCGTGATCGTCGTGCCGCTTTTCGTCGATCAGGATGCGCGCCCCGATTTCGGCTGGATGGATTCCGCCACCCGCTCGATCGCCGAACACCTCACACCGGGCACGCTCGTCACCTACGAGACAACCCTGCCGGTCGGCACGACCCGCACGCGCTGGAAGCCGATGCTGGAGGAGGTCTCGGGCCTCACCGAGGGGCGCGACTTCCACCTCGTCTTCTCGCCTGAACGCGTGCTGACGGGCCGCGTGTTTGCCGATCTGCGAAAGTACCCGAAGCTCGTCGGTGGCCTCTCGGCCGACGGCGCCGAGACAGCGGTGCGCTTCTACGAGCAGGTGCTCGATTTCGACGACCGCCCCGACCTGGCCCGCGGCAATGGCGTCTGGGATCTCGGCAGCGCGGAGGCCGCCGAGATGGCGAAGCTCGCCGAGACGACCTATCGCGATGTGAACATCGGGCTGGCGAATCAGTTCGCCCAGTACGCGGCGACGGCGGGCATCGACATCTATCAGGTGATCGAGGCGTCGAACTCGCAGCCGTACAGCCACATCCATCGCCCGGGAATCGCCGTCGGGGGCCACTGCATTCCCGTGTACCCGCGGTTGTACCTCTGGAATGACCCGGCCGCGACGATCGTCCGCGCCGCGCGGGAGGCGAACGCGGGTATGCCCGACTACACGGTCGGCCTGCTCGAAGGCGTGCACGGTTCGCTGCAGGGGCAACGCGTGGTCGTGCTCGGCGCCGCCTACCGCGGCGGGGTCAAAGAGACGGCGTTCTCGGGCGTCTTCGGCACGGTCGAGTCGCTCACTCGCCGCGGCGCCGACGTGCGGGTGCACGACCCGCTCTACACCGACGACGAGCTCACCCGCCTCGGCTTCACGCCGTACGCGCTGGGCGACGAGGCAGAGGCCGTTGTGATTCAGGCCGACCACGCCGAGTACCGCACAGTGGGCGCATCCGACATCCCGGGCGTGCGCACGGTCGTCGACGGCCGGCGCATCTCGAACGCCGACGCCTGGCCGAACGCCGCCTACCGCGTCATCGGAATCGCGTAAGCGGCCCGTATGCGCATCGCGGTGACGACGGGGCTGCTGCGCATCCCTCCCACCTATTTCGTCACGCAGCACGCCGAACGCCTGGTCGCGTCAGGCGATCACGAGGCGCGTGCGTTCGCGCGCGCGAGCGATGTTCGGGATGCTCGGCTCGGTATCGACGTCGTCAGCGCGGTTTCTGAGGCGCGCGGCTCGTGGCGCACCCGCGCCCTGCGTGCCGTTGCGGCCGCACGACCGCAGCGCCGAGCGATCGAGGCGTACGAGCCCACGCTGGTGCACCAGCACTTCGCCACCTGGGCGCACGGCGCGCTCGACGCGGCGCAGCGTCTCGACGTACCGTTCGTCACGACCGTGCACGGCTACGACGTCTTCGCCGCGGATGCACGATCGGCCGCGCCGGTCGGTCGTTTTCACCGCTCGAGCATCGACCGGGTGACACGCGAGGCGACCCGCGTGCTCGCCGTGAGCGACTTCCTGCGCGGGCGCGCCGAGCAGGCGGGGTTTCCCGCCGACCGCCTGTTCCGGCATTACCAGGGAGTCGACACCGACTTCTTCACCCCGGGTGACGAAACAGACCGCGCCGACGAGCCGATCGTGCTGTTCGTCGGCGCGCTGGAGCCCCGCAAGGGCGTTCTCGACCTGGTGACCGCGTCGATCGCCCTGAGCGCTCGGGGGCGTGCCCACCGCCTGGTCATCGTGGGGGACGGGTCACAGCGCGCGCTGGTCGATGCGGCTGCAGCCGAACACGACCACATCGTGGTCACCGGCCCCCTCGACCGGCACGGCGTGCGCGACCTGATGCGCGCGGCCGAGGTGTTCGCGCTGCCGACGCAGCGCGACGGCTCGTGGCGGGAAGCGGCCGGCCTGGTGCTGCTTGAGGCGCAAGCCTGCGGTACGCCCGCGGTCACCTACGACAGTGGCGGCGCGGCCGAGATGGTGCGTGACGCGTCGACGGGCTTCGCTGTGGCGGAACGCGACACGACCCGGCTCGGCGACGCGATCGACACGGTGCTCACTCTTCCCTCCGACGAGCGACGAACCTGGCGCGCGCGCGCCCGCGAGTGGGTCGTCTCAGACCGCAGCCTCGCATCGAGCACCGCACACCTTCTCGACCACTACCGCGCCGCGACCGGCTGAGGCGCGGCGAGCGCCCGGGTGACGACGCCGGCTACTCCGACGAAGGCGAGGGAGCCAACCACCCACACCACGGTCGGCCCGACGGGCATCCATGCCCACCACCATTCGAGCCCGGCGTCGAGATTCGGGCCGGGTTCGTCGGTTCCGGTGACGTACCGCCGCAGGTTCATGTGCAGGGCGACGACGTGGGCCCCCGCGACGGCCGCGACGATCACCCAACGCTGTGCGCGAGTGAGCGCGAGGGGGCTGTTTTCGCGACGCACGAGCAGCAGCACTCCGAGCAGCACGATCAGCGGCAACAGATAGCGCGGCTGCACGTGGTCGGGCACCATGGTGCCGCCTGCCTGCAAGACGTAGACGGGCACCGCCCACAACGCAGCAACGACGACCGCGACCGCGCCGATCACCCGGGCCCCGGCGCCCCGCAGTGCGACGAAGCCGAGGGCAACGAATGCGGCCATGCCCGCCAACGGCACGACCGCGGGCATCGATGTGTCGAGCCAGCCGAGGCCCCACTGCCCCCACGCGCCCGCCCAGATGAAGGGCACGTTGAGCACGTTGTAGAACAGCAACCCGACACCGCCGAGCGCCGGCTCGGCGGCCTCGTGAATCGCCACGGAGACGGCACCACCGTCGGTGCCGGTGGCGTCGCGAATCGGACCTCCGAATCCTCCCGTGCCGCTGGACGCTTGACCCGCCGTGAGGAAGAACGCGAGCGCCACAACGCCCATGACGGCGGGGAGGATCGCGTCGAGGACGAAACGTTTGGTGGGAGCCGCGGCGAGGATCCCGATGACGGCGATGCCGAGCCCGGCGAAGACGGCGGCATCGGCGCGCGAGCCCGCCGCCATGAGCACGCCGACGACGAAGACGGCCGCGAGTCCGAGTTTCTGCCTTCCCGACGTCTCGAAGTAGCCCAGCAGGGCGATGGCACTCGTCGCGACCCCGAACATGGCCCAGGCGCTGGGGTTGTTGGTGCCGAAAAGGAAGACGCCGAGCGGAACCATCGTCACGAGCAAACCCCCGTGCAGCGCCGGCACCAAGCGGGCGGGCAGGAGCAGGTGCAGGGCGGTCGCGACGCCCAAGAACAGCGCGATCGTCAGCGCCCGCATCGCGAGCGCGGCCGCTTCCGCGTTCGCCCCCGTGAGGAGCCCGTTCACCGCGTAGTACAGCGGCGGATACTCCCCACCGAAGTTGCCCCGCGATGTTTCGACGATCTCGACGGCTACGCCCGGCCCGACACCCGACCAGTCGAGGGTGCCCGACTGGCACGCCGCGCTTTCCTCCGGGTCGTAGGCGAAGCAGGCCGCTCCGAGCAGGGGCCGCGGCACCTCGCGCGTCTGGGGGGTCGATCCGTCGGCGCACAGCTCGTCGACCGCGGGCCCCGCGCACCAGGTGCTGACGAGGTGGAAGTCGTCGTCGGGCCCGGCGCCGATCGGCGAGGCGAGCGCCCACGATCCGAGCGTGAGGGCGGCGAGGAGGGCGAGCATCCCGCCGGGAACGCCCGGACGCCGCCACGCGGCCCGAAAGCGCTCGCGCAGGCGATTCACGACGATCTCCGCAAACGGCGACGGATGCGCGCGGCGACGTCGCGCGCGCCGGAATGCTTCAGGTGGTGGGCCGCCATGCGCAGGTCGTGCCCGAGCCCGGCGGAACGCCGCGTACGACTCGCCCCCGCCCCCATGCCGGAGCGCCCCGGCGTGTAGTCGGGGGCGTGCCACGGCTCGGCGCAGTACGCGACGAGCGGTGCGAGCACCTCCGGCCACGTGAACTGCTCGCGCACGCGGGCGACGTTCTCGCGCCACACGGCGACTTCGTCGGAGTCGACGGCGAGCACTCGTGTGATCGCATCGGCGAGCGCCTCCTCGTCGTTCGGCGGCACGACGACGCCCAGATTCTCGTCGCGCACGAGGTCAGCGAATCCGTCGCCGTCAGTGACGACCATGGGCAGCCCCGCCCACAGGTAGTCGAGGATGCGCGTGCGGAAGGCGAAGGTCGTCTCAATATGGCGGTGGTGGGTGCTGACCCCCGCGTCGGCGTCGACCAGGTAGGCACCGCGCTCGTCGTAGGGCACCCACGTGTCATTGAAGACGACCTCGCGGCCGTCGACGCCGAGTTCGACGGCGAGGTCGTAGGCTTCGCGCACGATGCCCATCTCGTCGACGCCCGGATGCTTGGTGCCAAGGAATACGAGTCGCACGCCCGGCACGCGCTCGCGCACGGCAGCGACGGCGCGAATCAGGGTCAGCGGGTCGAACCAGCTGTAGACGCCGCCGCCCCAGATGAGTACGCGGTCGTCGGCGTCGATGCCGGCGATGCGGCCGCGCAGTCCGTCTCCCGGAGCGGGCGGCGTCGTCGACAGTCCGAACGGCGCGAGGTCGATGAGCCGACGCAGGTCGCCGTCGCCGTCGTACGTGACGGGGCTGATGCGGCCAAGCGAGGCGAGGTGGCCGAGGTAGAACAGACGTTGCCGTTCGCTCGCGCACAGGAGGTAGTCGGCGCGTCGCAGCTGATCGTTGAGGGCGTCGCGGGCGCCGGCGACCCGGAGGTTCCAGGTGGCTGCAGGCAGCTCGCGACCCTGCTCGAGCATCTCGAGGTGCATCGGGTCGTAGACGTCGGCCACGAGGTAGCGGTCGGTGCTCGCCAGCGTGCGGAACTGCCCGAGCGCGTGCCCCTGGAAGAACACGACGTCGGCCCAGCGCTCGTGCACCCGAATACCCGCCTCATCCCCGGGAGCGACGTGGCTGAGGGGTACGCCGGTGTCGGCGCGGTCAGCACGGGTGGTGCTGACGAGGCGCACCTCGTGCCCGTGTCGTTGCAGTTCGAGCGCGATGTTCCACGCCCGAATAGCGGGCCCCGCCATGCGGTCGCCGACGGGGTCGCCCGTCACGATCAGGATGCGCGTCACCGCTTCTGCCTTTCCGTCGCCGGTTGCAGAAGGTCGCGCACGATGTCGATTCCGCCGCGACTGTAGCGGCCGTAGCGGCCGCGCACCGCCGCGCCGATGATGGCGGGAACGCGCAGCGGCCGGGCTGCCGGGTAGTGGGCGCGCGCGGCCTCATGGGCGTGCTTCGCCTCCGCTCGTGCGAGCCGCACGGCGGGGGCGCCCTTCTCGCGCAGGCGGTCGGCCAGCTGTTGGGTGCGCTGTGCGAGTCGGGGCTGACGTTCGTCGCGTGGCTCGGTGAGCTTCGCCCACCGATCGCTCATTCTCGGGCGCCGGGCACCGATCTGGTTGGCATCGTGCTGCCGGTAGTCGATGAGCGGTCGGGGAATCAGCCGTACGGCGCCCGCCTGCTCGCTCATGCCCGCGGCAACGGCGGCGAGCCACTCGTCGTGCACCCACTCCCCCGGAATCGGCAGCGCGGGTTCGAGCAGTCCGCGCCGCAGGACGACCGTCGCGCCGGTCACGAGATTGCGCCGCAAGAGCGCAGCCTGAGCATCGCCAGCGACGAGGTCGACCTTCTCCTGCGTCGTGATCTCGAGGGCACTCAGCAGCGTGCCGCCAAGCGGGTTGCCGTCTTGATCGATGAGGCGCGCGTCCGTGTGCACGAGCTGCAGCTGCGGGTCGTGCGCGAAGCGGTCGACGACGACGGCGAGTTTGTCGGGCATCCAGACATCGTCTTGGTCGCTGAGCGCGATCAGGTCGCCGCGCGCGTGCGCGAGGGCGTCGGCGAAGTTGGCGGTGACGCCGAGCGGGGGCGAGTGGCGGCGCACGCTCAGCTCGGTCGTCACTGCGGAGTCGGCGGCTTGGGCCTCCGCGACCAGCCGTTCGACGATTTCGACGGTGCCGTCGCGCGAATCGTCGTCGCCGAGCACGATCTCGATCGGCGACGGTCGTTGAGCGAGGATGCTCTCCACCTGTTCCGCAATGAAAGCCGCCCCATTGTGCGTGCACATGACAACCGACACTGTCAGCGGTGCGGTGGGGGCTGCGGTCACCCCGCCAGCCTAGGTGAGGGCCCGGGCTAGGATCGGGAGCACCATGGCTGAATCGAGCGACGAGTCGGGCGCTCGCCCGGGACCCCGCGTTGGGGTGGTCACGGTCGCCTTTCGGTCGAACTCGGTACTCAAGAAGCTGCTTGCGTCACTCGCGGGCGCGTCGAGAGAGCCCCTGTCGGTTGTCGTGGTCGACAACTTCCCTGGCGACGATGAGTCAGCGGCCCCCATCGCTCACCGGTTTGGCGCCACCTATGTCGCCCGGCCCGAAAATCCAGGCTACGGCGCGGCGATCAACGCTGGCGTCCGGCTCCTGCCGAAGAGCATCAAATGGGTGGTGATCTGCAACCCCGATCTCGAATATAAAGCCGGCACGATCGATGCGCTACTCGCCGAGGCTTCGACAGATCCGACTATCGGCAGTGTCGGTCCCCTGGTTCGAAACCCTGACGGTTCCCCTTACGCATCGGCCCGGCGCATCCCATCACTACGAACGGGAGTCGGCCACGCCCTCTTCGCCAATGTCTGGCCTGCCAACCCTTGGACTCGTACCTACCGGCACGAGCACAGGCCCGAGTTCGGCACGCGCGACGCCGGGTGGCTTTCCGGAGCGTGTTTGCTCGTGCGCCGCTCAGCATTCGAAGAAGTTGGCGGCTTCGACGAGGGATACTTCATGTACTTCGAGGACGTCGACCTGGGCTATCGACTAGGCAAAGCTGGCTGGCGAAACGTTTATGTCCCTGGCGCAGAGGTCGTTCACATCGGTGGGCATGCGACCAAAGCACATTCCAAAATCATGATTCGCGCGCATCATGACAGTGCCCGGCGATTTGTCCGCCGAAAGTACTCAGGCATCTGGTGGCTTCCAGTGCGCGGGGCGATCAACGCCGGGCTATCGATTCGCTCGCGAGTTCATGAGTTCATGGCAAGTCGACGTAGTAGACATGCTTGATCGGCTCAGGACCCGGCGGCGTCGAGGTGCGCCTGATATTTCTGTGTGACTTCGTCAGCATCCCCGACCGCCGCCAGCCTTCCCTGATCGAGCCAAGCAACCTGGTTGCACATTTCTCGAACTTGCGCCAGAGAGTGAGTGACCAATATCACTGTTCGTCCTGATTTAGTGAACTCAACGAACTTATTTTGTGACTTCTTCTTAAAGGCGCCATCACCAACCGCGAGAACCTCGTCCACGACCAAGATGTCAGGCTGAACATGGATTGCCACCGAAAAGCCAAGGCGAACATACATCCCAGATGAATAATTCTTCACTGGCTGATCGATGAATTTGCCGACTCCTGAAAATTCGACAATCTCGTCAAAGCGGGAAGCGACCTCCTTCTTTGACAACCCGAGAATAGAACCATTGAGGAAAACATTCTCACGTCCAGATAATTCAGGATGAAAGCCAGAGCCAACCTCGAGAAGTGAAGCTGCCTTGCCGTTCATCGTGATGGAGCCCCGATCGGGATGGAGGATCCGCGCAAGGCACTTAAGCAGGGTGGACTTGCCGGAACCGTTTCGACCGATTAGCCCAAACGTAGCCCCTCTGGGCACTTCAAAACTAACGTCTTGAACTGCCCAAAAGTCCTCCGCGATCGACTTCTTCCCACGCATGATTGCCGCTTTTAACGACTGGTTTCTTTCTTTGTACATGCGAAACTTCTTGGAAACGCGATCCACAATGACCGCACTGTCGCTCACAGCAGTTCCGCCAAGCGCTTTTCGTTGCGCTGAAAGATCATATATCCCAATCCAAAAATAACACCAGCCCAGCCCACACACCAAAGTGCATCGTCCCAGGCGGGTAGACGGTTGTCGTACAGAATATTCCTGAACACTTCGACGAATCTCTCCATCGGATTCAGGCGATACACGTCAATGATCCACATGCCGTACTGTTCCGCTCCTTCGCGGACCAAACTAATCGGATAGATGATGGGAGTGAGATACATCCACATCTGGAGAATGAGCGCAACAAAGTGCTGCGTATCTCGAAAATGAACGTTGAGAATCGCTAGCATCATTGCGAGGCCCGAAGCGAAGAGAGCAAGCAAAACCATCCACAGGATGAGAAGTGGCAAGAAAGGTAGTGGCATTCCCCCAAATATGGTTAGCGCCAGTGCCAAGACGCCGAGTTCCATCGCCCAGGTGACGCCGGTTGACAATGCGACCGAAAGAGGGAGATGCATACGAGGGAAGTAAACCTTCTTGATGAGGTTGGCGTTCGACACAATTGATGTCAACCCGCCGTTTACCACCCGAGTGAAGTACAGCCACGGCAGAAGACCGCACATCAGCCAAAGCGGGTACAGGTTCAATCCGCTCGGGTCGCCCTCAGCAGGGCGGGCCCGGAAAATGAAGCTGAAGACCACCGTATACACGAGCATCAGCACAATTGGGTTGATCAACGACCACAGCTGGCCGAGGACGGTTCGACGGTACTTGCCACTCACCTCCCGCATCGTGAGGTTCGCGAGTAGCTCCCGAGAGGCGAGGAGCTCCTTCAGGTAGGCCATCCTCACCTCTCTCGTTCGACGTATGCCACCCGCAGATAATAGGGCACGCTGCGATGTACTGGCCGACCAAGCGTGCCCTAAGGTGGGGCAGTGCGGATCCTTGTTGCCAATCACGCTAACTCGCTCGATCATCTCGGTGGAGCGGAATTGTCGTTGCTCGCGCTGCTTGAGGATTGGCAGAGCCTCACGTGTGCTCCCGAGATCTTGGTCGTGTCCCCTGGACCGCCGGGCACCTTCAGTGCGCGCCTCGGCCAGCTTGGGATCGCGGAGATTTTCGTGACAAACGGCAGATGGGTTCTTCCGCCTTTCGAAGCGAACCCAGCGGGCCGCGCCCGATCCGCTCGGGAAGGCCTATCAACGCTCGCCGTGTTGGACGATATTGTGTCCAGCTTCAGACCGGACGCCGTGGTGACGAACACCATCTCAAGTCCGTGGGCAGCAATTGCTGCCGCGCGCGCAGGTGTCCCGCACGCCTGGATGGTTCGTGAGTACGGGGACCTAGATCACGGTCTTGTCTTCACGCTGGGTGCGGAAAGCACAAAACGTCTCATCAATGATTTGTCAGTTTTTGTAATTGCGAATTCTCGCGCGGTAGCAGAACATTTCCGTCGACCTACAAATGACGGGTCCACTCCGCTTGTGATGTATCCAAAAGCACCCCATTCTCTGCCCGAGGTGACCCCACCCGACTACGACGGGGGAAGAATCAACATTTTGGCTATCGCGCGCGTGACCCCCACCAAGGGACTTGGGATCTTGCCTAATGCTGTGCGGATACTCAGAGACTCGGGCACTGACGCTCGGATCACGATCGTCGGTTCGGAGGTACATCGCGGCTATCGATCACAGTTGATCCGGTCAGCACAATCACTTCAAGTCGACGGACAACTCGTCTTCAAGGACGAACAATCCGATATCTCCGCAGACATCACCGCTGCACACGTTGGCCTGTCGCCGGGCCCCTGGGAGGCGTTCGGTCGCACTACCGTGGAATATATGAGTATGAGCCGGCCGGCGATCGCCTCACGAAACTCGGGGTCCGCAGAATTGCTCCGTCCCGGATTTTTTGGGCAGATCTTTGATCCGGAATCCCCTACCTCGCTGGCAAATGCAATTCGGTGGTACTCAGAACAGCCAGCTAGAGTTAGATCTGAGGGGCAACGAGGTAGATCTGCGCTTCAAGAGGCTGGCAGCGGCACTCTTGATTCTGCTGGCTTTATGGAGCTAATTGTCCGCCGTTTGAATGAACGTGAACCGGAACGCGAGGCTCTTGCTCGCAACGCCGAAAAGGAAGTGGTATCCGCGACTCGGTCAATCTCGCGGCGCGTGCCAAACGTCCTCGAATTTCCTGTTTCGCTGGCATTCCGAGCTAAGCGGCGACTCTGGCCATCCTCAGCAACCACGTGGTCTCGATAGACATCACGAGGTCAGATGTGCGCGCAAGTCCTGAAGGTGCAAGTAAGGTGTAATCGTGACGTTTCGTTATTGGGAGTGACCGATGGGAGGGGTCACGATAGCTTAGTCAATCAGGTAGGACGAGTGTGGGGGGGAACCCGTTGGCTGACGTGATCAGGGGGCTGAGGAACTTGATCCGCCTAAACCAGGCGTATCTTCGCTCCTCTGATTTCCGTCGATCGGTTCAACCTTGGACTTCGGCCCCGCAAGGAGTGCAGCGGAGCACTGCAGCCCTAGACCCTGGGCGGGTTGGAGAAGAGACCAGCAAGCGAAGTGCTATGGAGGGCGTGAACGCGACGCTCCGCGCTCAAGCCCATCGCGGTTTGAGCGAGTCGGCGATGTCCCTCCTCGATATCGTGCCCGATGAGTCTGTCACTCCTGCTCTCAACATTCTTCTGCCCGAGCTCCACCCTGGACGCGTGTTCGCCGGCGTAAGCACCGCACTGGATGTCGGAAACGAGTTAGCTCGCAGCTTGGGCGTGCCGGTGCGCGTCATAACCCTTAGCGGACGTATCGTTCATCGGCACGTTGCTTCGACCGAACGCTACTTGCAAGAGCGATTCGGAAGTGGGATCGAACATGTTGTTCGGGCTGGGCTCGTTGGACTACCCGTCTCCGAGAATGATTACTGGCTTTGCACCCACTGGGTCACCGCGCATGCAGCATCCGTAGCATCCATGGACGGCGTAATTGATTCGAGTCGCACGATCTACTTGATCCAGGATTTCGAACCGGGCTTCAACGCGTGGTCGACCAGCTTTGAGGTTGCGCGTGATACTTACCATCGTGGATTCACACCGCTCGTCAACTCTCAGCCCCTCGCCGCGTACCTGTCCCAAGAAGGAATCGCTGTTCCAACGGGTTCTGTATTCGCCCCCCACCTAAACCTTGAAGCGCTGCAACGCGTGAGCGAGAGAAGAGAGACAAACGTTCATCGGCTGTTGCTTTACGGCAGGCCGAGCAAACCGAGGAACATGTTTGATCTCGCGATTGCTGCGTTGAGACGCGCGATCGCAGAAAGTCCTCCCGGTTTGGAGAAGTTCGATTTTGTTTCCGCAGGGGAATACCATCCGGATATCGATCTGGGGCGCGGGCACACACTTAGAAGTGTTGGCGTGCTGGATTGGGATGGGTACCTCGACCTATTGGCAGCCAGTACTGTCGTATTATCACTTCAGGCTAGTCCACACCCTAGCCACCCGCCTCTAGAAGCTGCCGTCTCAGGAGCTCGAGCCGTGACAAATGATTTCGCGGGCACTCGAAGCGGACTTCATTTGAACCTGAACGCAGTGCCAGCGGACCCTGAATCACTGGGCTCGGCGCTCGTGGAAGCGATCGCAGCGGATCTCGTCCAAGGTACTGGACCGTACGACGGAGACTTTGGGGGTCGCCTCGGCGCCCCGATGAAAGACGCCATCAGGAACGTTGTATCGCTTCTGGGCCAGAAGTGACCAGACCAATTCCAACACGCATGAGGGATCGACAACGCCAAGCGACTGCGCGTGAATGCGTTAGGAAAGAGGAGGAAGATTGAAAGGCATCGTTCTCGCAGGAGGATCTGGCACACGGTTGTGGCCCATAACCAAGGGCATATCAAAGCAACTAATGCCGATTTATGACAAACCAATGATTTATTACCCGCTTTCGACACTAATGATGGCAGGAGTGCGTGACGTTCTCGTAATTACTACACCAGAACACAACGACCAATTTCGGGCGTTACTTGGAGATGGTTCGCACCTGGGTATGAAAATCGAATACGCCATCCAGCCCGCACCGGAGGGACTCGCTCAAGCATTCCTAATTGGGGAAGCCTTCATAACAGACAGTACTGTCGCCCTCGTGCTGGGAGACAACATTTTCCACGGCACGGGACTTGGATCGTCCCTGCGACAGAATGCGGATCTGGAAGGCGGTCTCGTTTTTGCATACCACGTGTCAGATCCAACAGCTTACGGCGTGGTCGAGTTCGATTCACATGGCCGAGCAATATCCATCGAGGAAAAGCCCTTCTCGCCGAAAAGTAGTTTTGCAATCCCCGGATTATACTTCTACGATAACTCAGTCGTCGAAATTGCAAAGTCGATTCGACCGAGCGCGCGGGGCGAACTCGAAATCTCCAGCGTAAATGAGCGCTACCTCGCCGAAAATAAGCTACGCGTGCAGGTCCTGGACCGGGGCACAGCTTGGCTCGACACCGGAACCTTCGAATCGATGATGCAGGCATCGGAGTATGTAAGAGTGATTGAGGACCGCCAAGGATTCAAGATCGGCTGCATCGAGGAAGTTGCTTGGCGCTCCGGCTGGATTACTGATACGGAACTTGAGGATCTCGCGTCGCCTCTTCGCAAGAGTGGCTACGGAGACTACTTGATGACACTTCTCGGCGAAAGAAAAACAGACTTGCCTTAAGAGGCTCTTCGGACTTTCGGTGGGGGTCATGGGGTGAGGCCGCCGGCGGCGAGGAGCATGCGGAGGCGGTAGTTGTCGCGGTTGCGGAACCCGCGGGCGAGGCGCCGGTGGAGTTCGATGATGCCGTTGACGGCTTCGGTGCCGCCGTTGTTCGCACGCCCGGTGGTGAAGTACGCCAGGAACGGGTCACGCCACCGGCGTAGCGTGCGGCCCAGCCGTGCGATCTCGGGGATCGGGCAGGTGTGGAACGTGTCGACGACCTGCTCGGCGATCACCCGCCCGGCGGTCAGGTCCGTCTGTCGGTAGGCGTCGCGCAGCTGCTGCGCGCACTGCCACGCCACTTCCACCTCGACGTGCTCGTCTCGGTGAGCGAATGCCGCGTCCAGGCGGGCCTGCTGTTTGTCGGTGAGGTTCTCCCTCCCGGCACGGAGGATCGTCTGGATCCCGTAGAGCGGATCGCCCTTGCGACCGCGATGCCCGAGCGTGGTCTGCTGCACGCGGCGGCGCACCTCGTCGACGGCGGCGGTACCGAGCTTGACGACATGGAACGCGTCCAGCACGGCGACGGCGTCTTCGAGCTCGTCATCGATGGCGTTCTTGTAACCGGCGAACGGATCCAACGCCGCGATTCGCACGCGGCGGCGGAACGCGTCGCCGCGCTGTTGGAGCCAGCTCGCGTACGCCTTCCCCGACCTGCCCGGCACCAGATCCAGCAACCTGGCACGCACCCGGCCATGCTCGTCGCGGGACAGGTCGACCATCCCGGTCAGCTCC
>NZ_SGXT01000017.1 GCF_004216855.1 Microcella alkaliphila | reverse complement strand
GCAACTTCGACAACTACCGGCTGCGGATCCTGCTCGCCGCCGGCGGCCACAAGCCCTGGCGAACAGCCCCTACCCCCGCTTCATGACGAAGAGCCGCTTTTTAGACCGTTGCTTTCCTACTCGGATTCGATGACGAGTCGTTGCGCCGGTGGGTGTCCCAAGCTCAGGTCGTTGCGGGTGCCCGGGGCGGGTTGACGACGGGCGATCTGGAGCGGATCCGGAAACTCCAGCGGGAGAATCGGGAGCTGCGTGAGGCGAACGCGATCCTGCGTGATGCAGCGGTTTTCTTCGCCGGGGAACTCGACCCCCGACGCCGCTGATCCTCGCCTTCCTCGAGGAGCAGCGCTCTCTTGGCCGCTCGGTCGGGTCGATCGGCAAGGTTCTGCGCGAGCAGGGCATGCCGGTCGCCGAGCGCACCTATCGGGGCTGTAAGCGCGCCCGGCCCAGTCAGCGAGATATCGACGACGCCCACCTCATCGAGGCGATCCGTGCTGCCCGCGTCAGCGACAAGGGCGAGGCGGCTCTTGAGTCGCTTTATGGACGCCGGAGGATGGCCGCGCTGCTGCGCTGGCGAGGGATCGCCGCCTTCAGCAGGCGCGTCAACCAGGAGATGCGCCAGCTGGGCATCAAGGGCTGGTGCGAGGCAGGGGCGTGCGGACCACGACGCCGGATCCCGCGGCGACTCGCGCTCCGGATCTGCTGGATCACGTCTTCACCGCCGCTGCCCCGAACAGGCGGTGGGTGGCTGGCTGCACCTACGTGCGCACGTGGGCAGGGTTTGTCTATGTCGCATTCGTGATCGACTGCTTCTCCCGCGCGATCGTCGGCTGGAATGCAGCCACAACGAAAACGACGCCGTTGGTGACCACAGCGTTGCGGATGGCATTGTGGCGACCTGACCGCGCCGGCCACCGCGTCGGCGACGGGCTGGTGCATCACAGCGACGCCGGAGCTCAATTCACCAGCGTCTCCTTCGCCGGAACTCTAATGATGGAGGGCATCGCCGCGTCGATCGGGTCCGTCGGCGACGCGCTGGATAACGCACTGGCTGAGTCGACAATCAGCCTGTTCGAGAACGAAGCGATCCGTGACGGATCACCGTTCCGAACCGGACCGCTGCGAACCATGGATGACATCGAATGGGCGGCCGCCGCGTGGGTCGAGTGGTTCAAGGCACGGCGCCTGCACTCCACCTTCGGCAACGTGCCTCCTGACGAATTCGAGGACGACTCCTACGCTGACCTCGAGACCCCACACCATCCGATGCTGATACCCGCATAGGAGCGGCAGAGAACCGGGGACGGTTCAATGATGTGATCGTGAGCCTGGTGGCGCGGATTTCGGTAGCGGATCGGCTATTGAGGACCGAGTCGGACCGGCCCTCAGGCGCGCACCATCCAGGAGAGGGGCGCCACTGGTACGTAGATGGCTGCAATGACCAAGGAGAACCAGGTCCGACGAAGACGACTCTCTGCCTGGGCCACCGGGTGGTGGCCGATATAGAAGTCACTCTTGTACCCGAGCGCGAGACGCCAAACAACCACCGTCAGCCAGAGCGAGAAAATAAGCGCGATGGGCGCTAGCGCCGCTACAGGGTGGCCGCTCTCTATCATGAGCGAAGCTCCAATAAGTGCAGTAGCGGGCGCGCGGCTGCCACTTCCTCGCCGTGTTCGGGCACCCGCGAAAGCGAGCCCGGCAATGAGGATCGCCGTCCCGCCGATGGCGAAAAAAGTGCCTCGGCCCGCAACCCAATCGTGTGCGTCATTGAGTGCCGCGGGCACTGCGGCGCTGAGCCCTAACCAGTCGGATGTACGCGCAAGGAAACCGAGACCCGTGTCTCTGAAGAACAGACCTATAGACGTGCTGAGGGCAGCGACGGAAGCAAGAAGCCTCCACGGCAGATCCCAGCTGAGACGGAGCACTGAAAGTATTTGCCCAAAGTCCACTCGTCAATCATGGTCGCTCTTCGCAAGTTAGGTGGCGGTAGGGCGCGTCGTGCGCGCTTTCAGTACGTCACCTTCGGTGACACACAGGTGCGTCGGCATGAATGTGCAGAAAAGCCGTCGAGTCTCTGCATTGAGCGCCACTTCACGAAGCCGGAACAAGCCGGGGACCCCTTGCGGGTCACTTTCAGGACAATTTGTGACTCAGTCGGCCAGCCTGACCAAAGTCACTCGCCGCGTTTCGCTTGGAATGTCGGTGGTGGCCGTCATTCTGGAGCCCGGAGCAAGTCCCTCGCAACGTATCCAATAGTCGATCGGAGCAACTTGATGAACGATATGGCAATGAGGTCTGTGCGCGATCCATTCCTCCTGGCGCAGGTTCGCGAGTCTTTTGGGCGCGTGGTTTACAGCCATAAAACGCATGAGAAACAAGCGGACATCTGCTTCCGGAAACACAGGTGGCAGCAGGGGGCACTGATCGCTCTTACGGCCGTCGGTTCCGGCACCTTCCTGGTCGCGGTGGTCGGCCTGGTGGGCGACCCAGTACTCACCAGCCTCACGACATCAACTATCGCGCTATTGGTGACCTGGCTGAGCCTTGGCGCGAAGACCTTCAGATTTGCGGACGAGTCACACGCCCATCGCGACATCGCTTCTCGGCTCTGGGACGTTCGCGAGTCATACCTATCCTTGATTTCTGACTTGATGTCGGAAGACATTTCCGACGTCCCGGCGAGGTCTCGCCGCGACGAATTGCAGCAGGCCACCCGGGCCGCCTACGCGGACGCCCCGAGGGCGAGTTGGAAGGCCTTCAAGAGTGCGCAGAGGGGACTGAAGCACAACGAGGAAATGACATTCACCTCTCGAGAGATCGACCTGTTCCTCCCTCAAGCACTTCGGCTCGAAGAATGGGACGTTTGATCGTGAAGACCTCTGAAACTTTCAACGCGTTGCTGATGAACCTGAAGGTCGGCGACGCAGTGGCCAAGGTTGCATCACGCAAGCACGAGATCGCAAAGGCCCTGAACAAAGACTTCCGAGCCATGGACGGGTGCGTAGACCACACGCTCATGGTCGGCTCATTTGGTCGGCACACTGCGATCAAGGGCGTCTCCGATCTCGACATGATTTTCATCCTCCCGCCCGGGATTCGGGCGGATTATGGAAGTGAGACGGGTCCGCGGAGAATGCTTGAGCGAGTCCGAGACGATTTGACCGCGCGCTACCCGAACAGTGATGTCCGCGTCGATCAGTGCGTTGTTCGCGTGCAGTTCAAGAGCAACGCCTTCAAGTTCGAAGTTCAGCCGGCGTTCAAGAACGGTGACGGAGGCTTCGATTACCCGGACACCGCCGCAAGGGGTTGGAAGGTCACGAAGCCTCGGGCCGAGATTGAGGCGACGAAGGAATGCAACGACCGCACCTCAAGGAACATGCGGCACCTCGCGAGGATGACACGAGCGTGGAAGAACGCCAACGGCGTGAACATGGGCGGCCTGCTCGTCGACACTCTGGTACACCGTTTCTTCAGCCAGACGGCCGCCTACGATTCCGCCGGAGTCGGATCTTTCGATTTGATGGTCCGTGACTTCTTTGAGTTCCTGAAGGACGAGCCCGACAAGGACTTCTATTTGGCCTTGGGCAGCAACCAGCGGGTGAAGGTGAAGGCGCGATTTCAGCCCAAAGCGGAGAGGGCCTACAAATGGTGCCTTGAGGCCATCGCTAACGAAGGTAAGGCCTCGGCAAACAGGAAGTGGCGCGAAGTGTTCGGAGCCGCGGTGCCCCTGAAGGCCAGCGATCCTGTTCGCTCGTTCGACAACACGGAGGAGTTTATAGAACAGCAGTACTCGGTCGATATCCAGTACAACCTCGCGATCGACTGCACTGTGACCCAAAAGGGCTGGCGTCCTGCGTCATTGAGAGAGATTCTCCAAGCCAAGAGCCTCCTCCTACCCAACAAGGAACTTGAGTTCGCCGTGATGGAGTGCACTGTTCCGTATCCATTCGATCTCCGCTGGAAGGTCCTGAATCGGGGCGACGAAGCTGAGCGTCGGAACAAGGTCCGCGGGCAGATCGTGCCTTCGAACCGGGTCAACGGCAGGTATGAGCGCACCGAGTTCCGTGGCGATCACGTCGTCGAGTGTTACGTCATCAAGAGTGGCATCGTCGTAGCGCGGGACAGGATCGACGTACCGATCAGTACGAACTCGCAGGTGCCTTAGTGATCCCGTCGCGAGTGTGCGCGTTGAACGACTCGGAGTAGTAGATCTGCAAGTTGAATCACTTCGGCAGCCTCGACCGCATCGTCGAATTGAACGGTGCGATGGCTGGCCGGATTCTTGTAAGCACCAATCGCGCCAGCGAAAAGGTCGGCAATCGCCTGTTGTTCGCCGCCCTCTGCCTCCGGGTCTCGCAGAGGACCATCCTTCGGATTGAACGCTTTCCTCATGAGGGCGACTCCGAGGAGTTCATTGGATAGGCCAGACACTCGGCGCACCTCCACCTCGACGGCCTTCATCGCAGCGAACGAGGCGGTCTCATAGTCGCCGAGCGCGAAATTTGATCGGGCAGATGACAGTGCTGGGTGAAGCGCGCCCGAAAGGCGGTCATTCGCCCAGACCTTCGAGATCGCATCAGGATCTTCGAGCAAGGCCCTCCCCATGCTCGTTACACGACTCCAGTTGCTGCCTTGTGGATTCTTCGGTGAGCGCCCCACAAGAGCGTGCGCTTCGAGCCACGCCCACGCGTCCGACAGGCGAGCGAGCATGACCTCGAGGTCCGGAGGAGGCTGGTCCGAACCCCCGCGCCGCTTGAACCCCTGAATCAAATTATTGAAGTTCGGTTCCGCTCCCAATGATCGAAGCAGGCTCAGGCTCAAATCGGGCAGAGGGAGGCTTCGTACATCGTCGAATGATAAGCCCATACTCCCGAGGTTACGGCCAAGGGAGTTCTCTGGTTGAGGACGCTGGACATAGGCCTGATGCGCCGATATGCAACGCACGCAGGGGAGACGCTTCCTTTCGCTTCCTCGAGGCCCATACGACGTTCCTGGCGTGATGACCTAGGGATCACTTTGAGCTTTCTACGTCGAGGCGGGCAATCTGGACCGAACAGCATGTGGGCGAGTAGTACGGCGCCACTTGTGTTCCATCGTGGTCGATCTTCGATGTCGTGAGGCTCGAGCTGCCGGTCGGTGACGGGGGTTCGGCGTGCACTTGAACGGCTGCGTCAGTGTCCTTGGTGTCCCCGCTGTGAAGGCGAATGAACCCGCCTATCAGTACGCACACGACCCGCGAGTGAATTGGTGGTGCCAGACCGCTAGAAGTTCGCGAACGCTCGGCCCACAGAAGCACGTGCAAGTCGGAATTGCCTGCCGATCGCCCTGCCCTTGAAGCGAGACTCGCGATTCGTCGGGTCGTAGCGAATGCTCCAGTCCGCGAATAAAGCTGCGCATCTCATCCGGTGACCGCAGTCCGTCGGCACCGCCTTTTGGGATGCGGCAGCAAATCCACATGCCGTCATGCGTAGAGGATTATCTGCCGCGCCGTGGAGGATTACTCGTCACGGACGCCAACGAGACCTGCATAGTCCGCCGCATACCGCAGTTTCGCAAGGAGCCCGCCACGAACAAGCCCCGCTACGGCGGGGCTTTTCGTTTGCCCGGGCGGCTTCACACGATCGGCGGGATGCTCGCGCTCAGTCGCGAGGAAGGCGCACGGTCACCGTCGTGCCCTCCCCGGGCTCGCTGTCAATGTTGATGCGCCCGCGGTGGGCATCCACGATCGCCTTGACGATGGGGAGCCCCAGCCCGACGCCCCGAATCGCGGAGCTGCGGGCGCTTTCAGAGCGGAAGAACTGTTCGAAGAGGCGCTCCTTGTCGGCGGCGAAGATGCCGACCCCGGTGTCGCTCACGACCAGTTCGAGTTCGTCGCCGACGGTGCGCGTGCGCACGGTGACGCGGCCGCCCGGTGGCGTATACCGCACGGCGTTGGTGATGAGGTTCTCGGCGACCTGTGACAGGCGGGTGGGGTCGAAGTTACCGACCGCAGAGTGCACGTCGAGAACGATCTCGATGTTCTTGCGTCCCGCCTCGGCATTGAGCGCCGACACGGCTTCGGTTGCCACGCAACCCAGGTCCGTCGTGTCTCGCTCGAGCAGGAGCGCGCCGGTGCGCGTGCCGGCGGCGGTGAGGAGGTCGCGAACGAGGACGTGCTGCCGCGTCACGTTGCGCTGGAGGACCGGCAACCACTGGGCCAGGTCGCTCGGCAGCTCATCGATGTGCTCCTCGAATACTTCGAGCACCCCCGTCACGGTGGTCAGCGGGGTGCGCAGTTCGTGTGAGACGGTCCCGATGAAGGCATCCTTCGCCTTGAGGGCCTGAAGGTAGTCGGTCACTTCGGTGATGATGATGACGTTGGCGATGTGCGCACCGGTGGCCGTGTGGACCGGGCTGCCGGAAACAGACAGCGCTCGCTGCCGCCCATGGGGTGGGCCGACCCACAGCAGTCGTTCCGACACGTAGTCACCCCGCACCACACGGTTGTAGGTCGACTCGTCTTTCGGCAACGGTGTTAGGCCGTCCGCCTCAAATGCCGGCGAGTTCTTGTAGGCCTCCCAGGGGTCCGCTCCGTCGGCGCTCAACTCCGGGCTCTCCCGCAGGATGCGGTTCATGAGCACGAGCTCGCCTTCCGGGTCGGTCACGATGACTCCGACGGCGAGCGAGTCGAGCACGGTATCCAGCAGGAAGCGGCTGCGCTCGCTCTCGGCGGCTGCGGCGGCGCGTTGCTCGCGCTCCCTTTTGAGTGCCAGTCGTCTGTCGATCAGGATGCTCGCCATCGTGTGTGCGGCGACCGCCCCCAAGATCATCACCAGCGGGAGCATGCCGATCAGCATGATGGCGCGATCGGCGTTCGACTCGGTCAGTCGACCCTGGGTGAGCACGACGATGTCCGGGGTGATCACGGCGACAGACAGGACGGCGATCACCGCGATCGACCGCCAGGACCTCATCAGCCCGGCCCAGATCGCGGGCAGGGTCAGCATCATGACCATCGGGTTCGTGGCCGCGCCCGTCGATTCGAGACGGATGATCGCGAATGCCAGGAAGTCCATGCCCGGTAGGACCACCATCCACGGCTTAACATCTCGGCCGTTCATTGCGGGAAGAAGGACCGCGGCGGTCGCCGCTGCGATGAGAACTCCCCCCGTCAGGTAGCGAAGGGACAGCACCGTGTGAGGCTCGATGAAGAGCAAAAGGATTGTTGCTGCGAGAAAGATGAGCGCGAATACGCCCTGGAGGAGTCGCGCCGTGACCCTGGGCGCGAGCAGCGCCATTCGCGGATCGCCGAGCGAGTTGCGAAAGCGATACGCGGGCTTTTCGGCGGACTCGCGCGAGGGTGCAGCTCGGTTCACCATGCGCCGTCGCCCTCCCCATCCTCGTCGTTCTCGAGGCTCACACTATGGCGACGGCGCGAATCCGAGAAGTCCCCAACCAGGGGTCGGCCGATTCGCACCGCCCCCTTGACGCTGGTATGCTCGCGTGGTCGCTATGCGATGTGCGCCCCTAGCTCAATGGATAGAGCATCTGACTACGGATCAGAAGGTTGGGGGTTCGAGTCCCTCGGGGCGCGCAAAGTGAAGGCCCCCGCGAACTGTCGCGGGGGCCTTCATCGTCTCGCGGTCAGCGACCGAGGGTGCCGGTCAGCGAGCCGGTCACATCGCTGACGATGCCGGTCACGTCACCCACGAGCGAGTCGAGCGAGATCCGCCGACGAGATCGCTGATCGACCCGCCGGTGAGCACCGCCCGGATGCCATCGAGCACGCTGGTCGTCGTATCGGTCGTGGTGCTGTGCTCCGACCGGTCGACCGAGCTCGAGTTCGTCTTCGCGGTCGCCGGCATGGCGACTCCCACGGCGAGCAGTCCCGTCGCGGTGATCGCGGCGAGTCCGGCGCTGGTGTTCTTGGTGGTGAATGCGTCCATGGTCGAACTGTCTCCGTCCATCCTGTCCGCTCGTTCGTGCGTGAGGGGCGACGGACCCGGCCGGATGCTCGGAAAATGCTGACAGCATCCCGGTGCCTTTTTTGATACCGAGCCGACGGCCCGCAGCCCTAGTGGGCCACAAGCGTGCCGTCAACCCGGTGCGGCGACGCTCGGCTCTCCGTACGGTCGGAGGATGACCGAAACGATGGCCGACACCAATCGCGATCCGACGAAACTGCGTCGAGCGATCACCGGGTGGCTCCTCTTCTTGTTCATCCTCGGCGATGTGCTGGGCGCTGGCATCTACGCGCTCATGGGTGTGCTGGCCGGTGACGTGGGAGGCATGTTGTGGGCGCCGATCATGCTCGCACTGGGCCTTGCACTGCTCACCGCTGGCTCGTACGCCGAGTTGGTGACGAAGTATCCGAAGGCGGGCGGCGCCGCAGTCTTCGTCGAGCGCGCATTCCAGAAGCCGATCGTCTCGTTCCTCATCGGCTTCAGCATGCTGGCGGCCGGAGTCACGAGCGCCGCCGGCCTCACCCTGGCGTTCGCGGGCGACTACCTGTCGGTATTCATCGACATTCCGCCGATCATCACGGCACTGCTGTTCCTCGCGGCGATCGGGGTGCTCAACGCCCGCGGAATCCGCGAGTCGTTGCGCGCGAACGTGGTCATGACGATCATCGAGGTGAGCGGACTCGTGCTCGTGGTCGCAGTCGTCGGATTGTTCGTGGGCGGGGGCGGCGGAGACGCGTCGCGACTGACGGCGCTGCCCGAGGGCTCCGCGCCGGCGCTCGCCATCCTCGCTGCCGCGATTGTCGCCTTCTACTCCTTCGTGGGGTTCGAAGTTTCGGCGAATGTCGCCGAAGAGATTCGCGATCCGAGCCGCACCTACCCTCGCGCGCTCTTCGGCGCCCTCATTGCCGCGGGCGTCATGTATCTGCTCGTCGCTCTTGCGAGCGGCATCGCCCTACCCGCGGAGGAGCTGGCCGACACCAGCGCCCCCTGCTGGCCGTCGTTGAGTCGACCGGCGCGGGAATACCGCCCTGGGCCTTCAGTCTGGTCGCCCTGATCGCCGTGGCGAACGGTGCCCTGCTGACCATGATCATGGCGAGCCGGCTTGCCTTCGGTATGGCCGAGCAGGGCCTGCTGCCGCGCGTACTCGGCCGCGTGCTGCCGAATCGCCGCACGCCGTGGGTCGCGATCGTTGCGACGACCGCGGTCGCGATGGTCCTCGCCACGATCGGCACGCTCGAGATGCTCGCCGAGACGGTGGTTCTGCTGCTGCTCATTGTGTTCATCGCCGTCAACATCGCCGTGCTGGTCCTGCGCCGCGACGCGGTCGAGCACCGGCACTTCCGGGTGTGGACAGCGATCCCCATCCTCGGTGTCGGCTCGTGCCTGCTGTTGCTCAGTCAGCAGTCGTGGCAGGTGTGGCTGGCGGGCGGCATCATGCTGGCGATCGGTGCGCTTCTGTACATCGTTCCGCGGGCTGTGCGTCGCGGCCGCTAGCGTGGGGGCATGCTCGACGTCGAGACTCACGGCCGGCTGGGGCTGATCACCCTCGACCGGCCCCGCGCCCTGAACGCCCTCACGCACGACATGGTGATCGGCATTCGGGATGCTCTGCGCGCGTGGGCGAGCGACGACCGTATCGCTGTGGTTGCGATCCGCGGGGCGGGCGACCGCGCGTTCTGCGCCGGCGGCGACATCGTCGCCATGCGCCAGGCGGTCGCCGAAGGCACCGTGTCGGCCGCCGCCCAGTTCTTCTTCGACGAGTACCGGCTCAACAGCCTGATCGCCCGGTACCCGAAGCCGTACGTCGCGCTGATGGACGGCATCGTGCTGGGGGGCGGCGTGGGCGTCTCTGCGCACGGCTCGCACCGGGTCGTCACCGAACGCACCCGCATCGGCATGCCCGAGACGGGTATCGGCTTCACCCCCGACGTCGGTGGCAGCTGGCTGCTCAGCCGCGGCCCCGGCGAGGCCGGCACTCACCTCGCACTCACCGGGCAAATGGTGGGTGCGGCCGACGCGATCGCGGTCGGACTCGCCGACGTGACCGTGCCATCCGACCGGCTCGACGAGTTGCTCGACGCGCTTGAGCGCTGCACCGAGGCCGACGACGTCGACGCGGTGCTCGACAGCCTCGCCACCGACCCGGGCGACGCCCCGCTCGACCACATTCAGCGCGAACTCGACGCGGCGTATCGCGGCGACGACGTGGCGGTGATTCTGGACCGGCTGCGAGCATCCGCCGTGCCCGAGCTGCAGGAGGCCGCCCGCACCCTCGCCGAACGCTCACCCACATCCCTCGTCACGACGCTTGCGGCGCTGCGCCGCGCCCGCCGCCTCGACCGGCTCGACGACGCACTCGCCCAGGAGTACCGCGTCGTGCTGCGTCTGCTCGACGAGCCCGACTTCGCCGAGGGGGTGCGTGCGCAGCTCGTCGACAAAGACCGGCAGCCGCGCTGGCATCCTCCGACGATCGACGACGTCGACCCCGACCGGGTCGCGTCGTTCTTCGCCCCGCTCACCGACGCGGAGCGCGCCCGATTCGACACCCCCGACTGGAGCCCACAGTGACCGACACCCCCGCCACCACCCTGCCCGACGGCTTCGAGGCCGTCGACGCACCCGCCGGAGTTCTGGTCGGCCGCCGCGGTCGCGTCGGACTCATCGTGCTTGACCGCCCGCAGGCGCTCAACGCCCTGAACAACCAGGCGATGGATGCGGTCGTCACCGCCGCAGAACGGTTCGACGTCGACGACACGATCGGCGCCATCGTGCTCACCGGCGCGGGCCGCGCGTTCGCTGCCGGCGCCGACATCAAGGAGATGGCCGAGCTCGGCTACGCGGAGGCGACCGGGCGCGATCTGTTTGCGGGCTGGGACGCACTCACGCGCATCCGCACGCCCCTGATCGCCGCCGTCAACGGCTTCGCCCTCGGCGGCGGCTGCGAGCTCGCGATGATGTGTGACGTGATCATCGCGGCCGACACCGCGAAGTTTGGCCAGCCCGAAATCAATCTGGGCGTTGTGCCTGGCATGGGCGGCACCCAGCGGCTGACGCGCGCCGTCGGCAAGGCGAAGGCCATGGAGCTGATTCTCACCGGCCGCATGATGGATGCTCGGGAGGCCGAAAGCGCCGGCCTCGTCGCGCGCGTGGTCGCCGCCGACGCGCTGCTCGACGACGTGCTCGCCATGGCCGACGGCATCGCCGAGAAGTCGCTGCCCGCGCTGTACGCGGCGACCGAACTGGTTGATGCGGCCTTCGAGTCGACGCTTGCGGAGGGGGTCGCGCGTGAGCGCCGCACCTTCCACGCGGCCTTCGCCCTCGACGATCAGAAAGAGGGGATGCGCGCCTTCATCGAGAAGCGCGAGCCCCGGTTCACGCACCGCTGAGCATTAGGCGGACTGACCGTCCGCTTCTAGCGACAAGTCGGACCACCCGGCTATGATGTGTCGCAAGTGGACTGGGAGTGCCCGGTCGGCGTCTAGCTCCTGGGGTTTCCCGGGGGCTTTTCGCTCTTATGGGTAGATCTTGAGACCGTATCCGCGCACGCGATTGTTCGGGCCCCGAACGATCTTCGGCTCGATCACGTCCCAGGCGTGATTCGATTGGCTCGGTCGCAGGTCATGGATGCCTATCGGTCGGGCAACGAGGTCGGCGATCTGCAAGCCTGAGCTGTTTGTTTTTTTGTCGACGCACAGGAACTCGAGCGTCTGGGCCATGCCGCGCATCGTCGTTGTGTCGAGTATTCGGCGGAATGCCAACTCTAGGTCTCGATCCTCCGTTCTGCCTCGGCCCTCGAACACAACGAACGTCTTCCGGCCCACCTGTCCTCGTTTCTGGAGCTGCAGGAAAACCCGCTCGAGCCCGAACTCCAGAGCTACCTCGTAGGGGTTGAGCTGCGCGCCGCGTCGCTCGCGAAATTCTGGCTTGCGAATGACCGAGGCGACGATATCGATCCGGGATGAGTTGAACAGTTCATCAATGCGAGTCATGAACTTTGTACGAATCGCTTCATTCATGAGGTTGTCGAACGGGCGGGCTCTTTGACGTATTTCACGCTCGTGGAGCACCACCATGTCGTGCCCAAAGAACTCGAACTTCAACCGTTGCACGAATGGCACGACATGATCCACGTAGTGCTCGATTTTGACTATGCAGAACGCGAGAACGAAGCGGGGGTACTGCGGGTCGAAGTCGACGAGGTTGTGATCTCCACTTTCATCGACGTAAACGATGTAGTCCCCGCGCCTCATTGCTTGTAAACCCTCTCGCTAGGCGGGCTCGTCGCCGAAGATGTCGAGCGTGTCGGCCGCGACCTTGCGTCGGGGCTTGCGGTCGTCACGAGTTTCGGGCCACCTCACCCCGGCCCCTGCAAGTTCGTCGCGGGTGATCAACGCTCCGCCGAGAATCTGCGCAAGCAATTCCGCTTGAGCGGGTTCGAGGCTGACCAGGCGCGTGAGCACCGTCAGCAGTTCGGTGAACTCGAGTGTCCACTCGTGCGGCCACTCGTCGACGTGGATGTCGTCGAGCGGGCTCGTCTTCTTGCCGCCGGGGTTCTTCTTGCGGTACTTGAACCAGCTGCCGATGACGTTCATGCCGCCGACGGTGTAGTCGAAGACTTCGCGCGACACTGGGCCCCATGCTCCGTTACGGCCCCCGTCATCGTCGGTGAACACGACCTGCCCGCGCACTTCGTCATACTGCACCTTCACCGGCATGCTAGTGACGGCTTCGAGCGATAGCGGTTGTGCGTCGAGTGGCCAGTTGCTGCGGACGTTGCCGGCTTCGCGCCCTGCGGCGTGGTCGATGTAGCGCTCGGCGTAGGTGTGCAGCCAGATCACTTCGCGTCCGAGCTCGACGGCCTTCTGCCACAGCGCGGCATCACGCGTGATCGGAACCCGCACACCCGGCGTGGTCAACTCATCGACGAAGGTGGCGGTGAACGCCGGATGCGCGACGACTCCGGCCACGTAGGCGAGCAGGTCTTCATGATCGGCCTGGATGCTCGCCTCCACCGCGAGCCCCTCCAACAGCCCCGGCGCGAGGTTCGGGGTTCCGTCGGGGTGCAGGAGCGGGAGAGTGCGGCCACCCTCGCTCCCCTTGAAATGATCCATGTCCGGCAACAAACCTGAGAACACCAGGCCTGGGCCATGCGAAAGAGCCTTTGCGTGCTGCTCGACGACGAACACCTGCTCTGGTTGCCTCGCGAACCACAAGTCGAGAATTGGCGCGTCAATGAGTCGCCTATCTGGGATCAAGTGCTGGCGATCGAAAGCGCGGTACCCGACTCGCACTGGTGATGCCGCCAGCGAGACCGAGGTTTCTGCGCCGAGCGGCCCTAGGACCGCCGTCACATCTTCACCTGGAAGCGAGACGGGAATCGAGTTCAAGGCCGCCACAGATGACGCCTTGAGAAGCGCCCGTTTCTTTGATTGATCTGGCTCCAGCACGAGATCGGACCACCTCTTCGCAAGGATCCCTACACTCGGCGCGTACACCCAGGTGCGCTTGGGCGCGACCCCGATGCTCGACCATGGCATCAGATCGTCCGACGCGGGCCAGTCGTCCCAACCGCTTTCGGGAGCGGGGGTGAAGTTCGCGTTCCAGCCAGTCCGAACTCGGCGCCACGCGTGGTCGTTCAGGCTCGCATTCTCGAGTTGTTCGAACTTCTCAGCTTGGCCGCCCGTCACCGCACGGTACTTGATGTCCGCAGGGGCCGACTGGTCGGCGTCGGCGCGTCGGACGAAGATCCCGATCGCTAGCGGCTGACGTACACCGGGAAAGATCCTCGTCGGGACCGGGGGCGTCTGACCTTCTGGGGTCAGGTCGATGACCCAGCCGTAGCTCGAGTTCCTACGCAGGTACTCCCGCATCCCTGCATACCCCTTGGAAGTCAAGTATGAGGCTGGCGAGATAAAGCACACCACACCCTGCGCGATAGCACCGGACTCCCATACTTTCCAGGTCGCCCATCGCCAGAAGTAGGTGTAGAGGTTGCGAAGGTTCTTCTCGTGACTCGAGGAGTACCCTTCGGCTCGGAAGTCGTTGAGCGGAACACCATCCTGCGCAGTCGCGAGGGGACCATTCTCGATCCAGCCGCCGAGACCCTTTGCTTTCTCCTTGTAGGGCGGGTTTCCGATAACGACGGTGACGTCGGTTTGTAGCTTCACCGAGTTCGCCATCTTCTTGCTCTCGGCGATCACCATCAAGGAAGACGTCAGCTCCGCTTGCTCCGCGTTGGGGTCGGAGAGGGTGTCGGCGACGAACATCTGCATGCCGCCCTTAGGCGGGTTCGCCTGATAGCTACGCAGAAGGTCGGTGGTACGCAGCTCGGCGACCGTGTACGAGCCGAGCTGCAGCTCGAAGCCGATGAGGCGCGACGCGAGTTCGGTGATCGTTCCGGGCACGGCTCCCGGACCCTCGGTGTGCTCGACCTTCTCGGCGACGTGCTCGATGATCGAGTGCAAGAAGGTGCCAGTGCCCATCGCGGGATCGATCGTCGTCACGCTGTGGTCGAGAAAACCCTTGGGCTTTCCGAGCTTGGTGACGAGCGCTTCTTCGGCCAGGCGCACCATCTGATCGACCACCTCGTGCGGGGTGTAGTACGTGCCGGTGGCCTTGCGCAGCTCGGGGTCGTACTCGGCGAGAAAGTTCTCGTAGAGGTGCAGGTAAGTGTCTTTGCTCTTGCGCACGGCATCCCATTGCACGGCGCCGACGACGCGCTGCAGCAGGTCGATCGTCGGAACGAAGTCACCCTTCACATCGTTCGTGAGCAACTGCAGCGCCTTGCCCATGAGCGAGTGGTCAGCGCCCAACTGCTGACCGATCTGGTAAAGAGTTGTCGACTCGAGGTCGATCTTCTCGGTGCGAGCGAGCAGCAGCGCGAAGGTCACCGTCTGGGCGTAGCCGTCAGCGAAGACCTCGTCACTCGCGTCAGGAAACAGGAGCTTGCGCCAGTCGTTCGCCAGGCCGAGGAACAGTTGTTCGTGCGCGGGCGCACCCGCCTTCACCAACGCGGTCTCGTAGGCGAGCTGTTCGATCACTTTCGTGCGCAGCATCCGCGTGATCGGGGCCACCGTGGCGACGAGCTTGGGCACCGTCTTGATCGGCACCGGGTGCCAATTCAGAAAGTCGGTGACGAGTGCCGCGAACGCGGAGTCGGGGCTCAAGCCCGCGCCGGCCACGTCGAGCGGCCCGCCCGTCAGTTGTGCCACAAGCGCGGGTTGGGCGTCACCCCGGTAGAGCCGCCACTCGGTGCCATTCGTATAGACGAGGTTCGGAAGGTCTTTCAGGCGGTTCCACTGGTCGCGATTGTGCCCGCTGAAGGTGCCGGGGTCGAGAGAAAGGCCTGCCTTCTTCACCTCGATATAGCCGACGACTGCGCCCTTCACCCGCACGGCGAAGTCGGGGCGCGAGCTCAGCTCGGCGAGGTGCGCCTCGCCATCGAGGATCGTCTTCTTGCCGATGAAGTCGCCGATGGCCGTGATGAGGTGCTCAATCGGCACCCGCAGCGCCTCTTCGGGCTCGCCCGTGCCCGCCAGTTTCGCCTTCGCCTCGGCACCGTAGTCGGCAACTAACTCTGCAATCTTCGTATCGAGCACCTCTCAATCATGGTCGGCTGCGCCGACATTGGGGAGTGACCGCGCCGCTAAGCGCACCCCTCGTCGCCGCTAGGGTGGGCGCGTGACCGCACTGCAGCTTTCTCCCCAGGTGACCGAGGCGCTCGACGCCGGGCGCCCCGTCGTCGCCCTCGAGTCGACCATCATCAGCCACGGCCTTCCGCGGCCCCGTAACCACGAGGCGGCGATCGAGTTCGAGGAGATCCTGCGGGAGCAGGATGTGACCCCGGCAACGATCGCGGTGCTCGACGGGGTTCCGCGGATCGGGCTCGACGCCATCGGCGTGCGCCGCATCGCCGAAGAAGACCTTGCCAAGGCGAGCGTTCGCGACCTGCCGATCCTCGCCGCGCGCGGTGCGAGCGGGGCGACGACCGTCGCGGCGACCGCCCACCTCGCGGCGAAGGCTGGTATCCGCGTCTTTGCGACGGGCGGCCTCGGGGGAGTGCACCGCGGCGCGAGCGAGAGCTTCGACGAGTCGGCTGATCTCTCGACCCTCGCCGTGACTCCCATCACGGTCGTCTCTGCGGGTGTGAAGAGCGTGCTCGACATCGCGGCGACGCTCGAGCGGCTCGAGACGTATTCGATCCCTGTCGTCGGTTTGGGCACGACCGTTTTTCCGAGCTTCTGGCTGCGCGAGAGTGAGCACACGCTCGACTGGTCGGTCGAGACGCCCGACGACGTCGCCGCGATCATGGCCGCGCACGACGCGCTCGGCCACCGGCAGGGCATTGTCGTCGCCAACCCGATTCCCGCCCACCAGCAGTGGGATCCGGCCGAGCACGACCGCGTGCTCGCCCAGGCGTTCGCCGCCGCCGACGACGCCGGCGTGCGCGGCAAGGCCGTCACCCCGTTCCTGCTCGGCTACATCGTCGAGGCCTCCCACGGCCGTAGCCTCGAGGTCAACCTCGACCTCGCCCGCAACAACGTGGCGACCGCGGGGCGCATCGCGACCGCCTGGGCGGGGCGGCGCGTGTGAGTGACGCGGCCCCGCGCATCCTCGTCGTCGGCGACGTCATCAACGACATCGTCGTGCTGCCGTCGCAGCCGCTGCGGGCCGACACCGACACCCCGTCGACGGTCATCGCGACGCCCGGGGGGTCGGCGGCGAACACGGCAGCATGGATCGGCTGGCACGGTACGCCCGTCGACTTCGTCGGTCTCGTGGGCGCCGGCGACGCGGACCACCACCGCCGCGTCTTCCGCGACGCGGGAGTCACGCCGCACCTTCACGAGTCCACGACGCGCGGCACCGGCACGATCGTGATCATCGCCGAGGGCGAGCAGCGCACCATGCTCACCGACCGCGGCGCGAACGACGAGCTCGATCCTGCGTCGGTCACGGACGAGTTGTTGGCGTCGGCGAGCATCCTGCACCTGACCGGCTACGGGCTCGTCAACGCGTTCACGGCCGACGACGTGGCACGTCTCATCGCGCGCGCCCGCGAGCACGGGGTGACGGTGTCGCTCGACCCCGGGTCGGTGGGTTTCATCACCGACTACGGGCCGCAGGAGTTTCGGAAGGCGGTGACCGGCGTCGATCTGTTGCTGCCGAATCTCGCCGAGGCGCGGATGCTGATCGGGCAACCGGATGCTCCGCCTGCGCACGCTGCCGTCGTGCTGCTCGACGTCGCCCCGCTCGTCATGCTCACCGACGGTGCGCGCGGCGTTCTCATCGCCAAACAGTCGGGCGTCGTGCACGAGCTCGCCGTCGATGCCGTGCCCGTCGTCGACTCGACGGGAGCCGGGGACGCGTTCGGCGCTGGCGTCCTGGTGGCTCTCGCGAGCGGTCAGGCCGTGAGGGCCGCCGCCGCCCAGGGCATGCGCGCGGCAGCGCTCGCCGTCAGCCGGGCGGGGGGACGACCCCCGGCTCGGTGAGCGGCTCGGGACCACCGCGCGGCGGTCGGGCGCCGGCGACAGCGCCGACACTGGCGACGATGACTGCTCCGACGGCGACGACCTGTAGCACGGTCAGCACCTGACCGAGCACGAGAAGGCCGGCGATGGCCGCCGCTGCGGGCGCAAGGCTCGACAGGATGCCGAAGACCCGGGTCGACATCGTCTTCAAGGCGACGAATTCGAGCGCGTAGGGCACGGCTGAGGTCATGACGGCGATGCCGAGAAAGACGGCGATCACGGTCGGGTTGCTGACGATGGCGCTGGTAGCCTGCGCGGCGCCGAACGGCGTGACGAGGAGCGCCGCGACGACCATGGCGACGGCGAGGGCGTCGACCCCGCGCGGCGGATGACGACCCGGTCCGACGCTGCCGAGACGCGACGACGAGACGATGTAGAGCGCCCAGAAGATGGCGGCGATCGCCGCAAAGACGATGCCGTCGACGGCGAGCGTCGCGTCGGGGTCGAAGCCGAGCATGACGACGCCCAGCGCGGCGAGCGCGACCCACACGAGGTCACGTGCTCGGCGCGTGCCGGCGACGGCGACGGCCAACGGGCCGAGCAGTTCGACGGTGACGGCGATGCCGATCGGGATGCGGTCGATCGACAGGTACATGAGGGAGTTCATGCCGCCGAGACCGAGTCCGAGCAGGACCACCCCGCCCCAGGTGCGCCGCGACCAGCCGCGGACCTGCGGCCGAATCACGGCCATGAGGATGATCGCGGCGAAGACGAGCCGCAACGTCGCGGCCCCGAGACTGCCCACCTCGCTGAAGGTGCTGCCAGCGATCGCGTTACCGAATTGGACCGAGACGATGGCCCCGACGGCAAGCGCGGTGGCGGGGACGCGCGGTGGGGCGGCGGGGCTCACTCGGCGAGTATGCCGCACAGCGGGGCGCACGTGAAAACCCCGGTTCCACCGCCCGAATATCGGCGGAACCGGGGTGAAGACGCGCCGTCCCCCGACGACGCGGCGGTCGACAGCTGCGGCTAGTCGACCGAGTCGACGCTCGGCGGCGACCAGCTGGCGGGCGAGGCGATGCTCGCGGGCGACGGAGCGCTGGGCGGCGACGGCAGCGACACCGGGCTCGGCGGGGAGTCAACGTCAACGCTCACGGGCGAGATCGGCGACTGCGCCGAGACCGGGCTGATCGGCGACACCGTGTTCGGCGAGTTGACCGAGACCGGCGAGGTGGGCGAGGGGCTCACGATGCTGTCGCTCGACACGCGGAAGGTGACATCGGCGCCGCCGGTGCCATTCACGTCGGCCGAGGTGGCGCCGGTGCGGTCGCCGTCGCTGGTGAACAGGGGCATCGCGTTGGCCGCGGTGACCGCGCCGCCGGCCATCACGCCGAGGCTGAGGGCGCTGGCTGCACCGATGGCGATCCAGTTCTTGTGGCTGAGGTTCGTTGCCATGATCTGACTCCTTGAATGTTCTTGCTTCTCGAGCGACCGACCCGAGCGGTCGTTCACGATGAGATAACTCTCGGCGCCGTGCATGAGACGACAAGGAGGTGTGCGTGAGGGGCCTCTCATGTTGGGGCCGGCCCAGATGAGGAACCTCTCACCCGGGAGAAGGTGGCCGCGCTGGGAGAGTGTTGACGCACGGCGAATGTGCCTTTCACGGCACACAGCATGTCCCGTCCGAAAAGCCTCTCCGCTGCCGCGTTGCCGCGTTGCCGCGTTGCCGCGCCGCCGGGCTGCAGCGCCTCGCGCCATCGCGCCGCCCCGTGCCGCGCCGCACCGATGCGCGTCCCCGCCTCGCGACCACGGCTGTGTGCCATGAGAGGCACACACCCAAATCGCGCTAACCCCCTCCAGAGCTGTCGATGCAGGACGAGCGGCATGCTTCGACACACCCCCCGTGCCCGCCTGGCCAACCCGCGCGACTACGCCCGGTTCTTGGCCGCCTTGACGGCCTCGTACCCGTCGAGCGCGGCCTGCCGCGACTCTTTCAGGTCGACCATCGGCTCGGGGTAGTCGTCGGTGCCCTCCTCGGGCACCCAGCGAGCCACGTACTCGTTGCGCGGGTCGAACTTCTGTGCCTGCAGCACCGGGTTGAAGACCCGAAAGTACGGTGCCGCATCAGCACCAGACCCGGCGACCCACTGCCACGACGCTGCGTTGGACGCTTCGTCGGCGTCGACGAGCGTGTCCCAGAACCATTCCTCGCCGACCCGCCAGTCGATCTGGAGGTTCTTCGTCAGGAAGCTGGCGGTGATCATGCGAACGCGGTTGTGCATCCAGCCGATGTGCCAGAGCTGGCGCATGCCGGCGTCGACGATCGGGATACCCGTGCGGCCCTTTTGCCAGCGCGCCAGGCCGGCGTCATGGGGGTCGTTCCACGGGTAGGCGTCGAACTCGCGACGGTAGTTGACGGTGGCGAGGTCGGGGTTGTGAAACAGCAGGTGGTACGAGAACTCGCGCCAGCCCAGCTCGCTGAGAAACTTTGCGTGATTCTTCGCCGCAAGCCCCGACAGGCCATCGCGTAGCCGGTGCCACACCTGGTACGGGCTGACCTCACCGAAGCGCAGATGCGGGCTCAGCTGGCTCGTGACCTCGAATCCCGGCTCGTCGCGCCGGTGATAGTCGGCGAGGCGTTCCTCTGCAAGTTGCTCGAGTCGCTCGCGGCCGCCCGTCGAACCGGGGGTCCACTCGTCGCGCATGCCGCCCGCCCAGTCGGGCGCTGTTGGCAAGAGCTCCCAGCTGTCGAGGTCGTCGCCTTCGACCGCGCGACCCGGGATGCTCGCGGGCGCCTCCAGGGGAGCCCGCGGCTCATCGCGCGCCAGGCACGCCTTCCAGAACGGGGTGAAGACGCCGTAGGGGCCGCCCGAGCCGGTCTGCACCGTCCACGGCTCGAACAACAGGTTCGCGGCGTGGCTGACCGCCTCGATGTCGCGATCTTTGAGCGCGGTCTTGAGGCGAGCATCCACCTCGCGCGCTTTTCCGTAGCGGCGGTTCCAGTGCACGGCCCCAGCGCCGACCTCGTCGACGACCGCCATGACGACCTTCTCGGCCGGACCGCGGCGCAGGGTGAGGCCCGCGCCGAGCGCGTCGAGGTCGGCGGCGAGCGCAGTCAGGCTGTGGTGCAGCCACCAGCGGCTGGCGGAGCCGATCGGCCGCACCTCGTCGCTCTCGTCGTCGAGCACGTCGAGCACGACGACGTCGCCGCCGCGCTCGACGGCGGCGTTCAGTGCGGGGTTGTCGGCGACGCGCAGGTCGTCGCGCAACCAGACGATGGTCGGGGAGGTGTCAGCGGCCATGCCGCTCACCGTATGCACGCTTTCCGACAGTTCGCCGCGACCCGCGACCCGTCGACGGGATGCTCAGCTCGCGCCGTCGCGCAGCTTCCGGCACAGCGCGGTCAGCTGCGCGAGCTCGTCGGCGTCGAGTGATCCGCCGACGCGGCGCGAGATCGAGTCGGCGTGCGCGACCGCGACCCTTCGGAACAGCGTGTGCCCCTCGTCGGTGAGGGTGACGATGGTGCCGCGGGCGTCGGTGGGGTCGGTCTGCTTGGTGACGAGCCCGCGCGTGGCGAGGCGTTCGAGCAGGCGGCTCACGCTCGGCTGGCTGAGCAGCAGGTGGGGGATCAGGTCACGGATGCGCAGGCTGCGCTCGGGTGCCCGGCTCAGGTTGAAGAGCACGTCGTATTCGGTGAACGAGATCTCCGTGGTCGGAAACTCTGTACTGAGCTGACGGAGCACCGACACCTGGGCGCGAAACAGCGCTTCCCATGCGTCGACCGCAACCGATGTGTCCACCACGAGGACAACTCTATTCACCCGCATGGGTGTGCGCGATGCAGGGCGCCGTTAACGTGATTGAGGCCCGACCGTCGAGGCAAACGGTCGGGCCTCTCCCTTGCACCAAGAGTGTCCTGCAATCACATTCCGCGTCTACCGCCACAGCAAACGATTGACGCGCTTAGAAGATATAACGGGACGATAACGGTGTCTAGTTATGGGAACGTTATTTTTCGATGAATCTGCTGAGAGTGGATGCGCGGGGCTGGCCCGGTCACGCTCGTCCCTTCGTCACGCGAAGGCTGTGCGGACCAGGTCGGCGACGCGGTCGAGGGTGCGCGCATCCATCTCGTCGACGTACCAGGCGGCCGGCCGCAGCAGCGACCCGTCTTCACGCACGGAGGTGCCTCTGTCGGTCGTGGGCATGGGTGCCCGCCTTTCTCTCGCGCCGCATTCGCGGCTGGGTGTACACAACCGGCCCGGGGTCGGGCCGATTGCGCAATCTCCACCGCGGACGTGTCCTGACCGGGTCAGTCCTCTCCGCGAATGTGTCAGACGAGCACTTCGTCATCGACTGCGCGAGGGCGCCAAGGCGCCTGAGTCGACGATAGCAACGGCGTCGATTTCACGCATCGGTCAGGAGGTGACCGCAGACTGGGCAGATGCGCGCGACAGACGATCCGGCGGCACGCCGCCTCGCCGGAGCACTTACGGCGACCGCCGCCTCGGTGCGTCAGCGGGGCGCCCTCACCGACGCTCTGCTTTATCTCGGTGACGCCGCGGGCCGCGCCCTCGCCGCGAGCACTGAGACGACCGACCCGCATGCCCGCGCGCACGCGGTCGCGACGGTGGCGATGAGCGCCGATGACTCGCTTGGCTTTGATGTGGCGATCGAGACAGCCCTTCGCGACGTCAGCAACAACGCCCCATCCTGAGCCCGCATAGATCGCGCGCCCAGCGTAAGCGGAGTATATTTTTCGGTATGCCGAAAAATCTGCGCGGGATGCTGGCGGGTGCGACCGCCGCGCTCGTCGCGCTCGCGGCCGGGTGCGCGCCGACGGGGCCGTCCGCCGGTGACGATCCCCGCGCATCCGATGACGCGGCGTCCGACCGCCCGCTCGTGCTGACCACCTTCACGGTGATCGCCGACATGGTGCGCGAGGTCGCCGGCGACCGCGTCGAGGTGCGCTCGATCACGCGCGTCGGCGCCGAGATTCACGGCTACGAGCCGACGCCGGGCGACCTGCGCCAGGCGCGCGGCGCCGAGCTCGTCATCGAGAACGGCCTCGGCCTCGAGGCGTGGTTTGCGCAGTTCATCGCCGACGTCGACGCGCCGAGCGTCACCCTCAGCGACGGCCTCGACCCCGTTCCGATCGCGGGCACGTCTGAGGCGAACCCGCACGCGTGGATGTCACCGCTCGCCGGCCAGCACTATGTCGAGCGCATCGCGGCGGCCCTCACCGAGCTCGACCCAGCCGGAGCCGAGCACTACGCCGACCGCGCCGCCGATTACTCGGCCGAGCTCGACGCCGTCGCCACAGAGCTTGCGGCGTCGATCGAACGGGTGCCGGCCGCCGAGCGCGTGCTCGTCAGTTGCGAGGGAGCCTTCTCGTACCTCGCCCGCGATCTCGGGCTCGACGAGGCCTACCTGTGGCCGGTCAATGCCGACCAGCAGGCCACCCCGCAGCGCGTCGCCGCCGTGATCGACACGGTGCGCGAGCGCGAGGTTCCCGCCGTGTTCTGCGAGTCGACCGTCTCGGCCGACGCGATGCTGCAGGTCGCCGCCGACACGGGCGCGCGATTCGGCGGCACCCTCTACGTCGACTCCCTCTCCGACCCCGACGGGCCCGTGCCCAGCTACCTCGCCCTGCTGCGCCACGCGGCCGACACGATCGCGACGGGGCTGGCGTCGTGAGCGCGACCGCGAGCATCCGCCTCAAATCGGTGACCGTGCGCTACGGCGCGGTCACCGCCCTCGACGACGTCACGCTCGCCGTCGCCCCGGCGGCGGTCACCGCGCTCGTCGGGATGAACGGGGCCGGCAAATCGACCCTCTTCGGCGCGATCACGGGTCGCCTCCGCCCCCGCCGCGGCCGGGTCGAGGTGCTCGGCGGCGCCCCCGACGCCGCGCGCCGCGCCGGCCGGGTCGCCGTCATGCCGCAGTCAGACGGGGTTGACCCCGACTTCCCCCTCACCGTCGCCGACGTCATCGCGCAGGGGCGATACGGGCGGCTCGGCGTGACCCGCCGGCTGCGCGCGGCTGATCGCGACGCCGTCGCCGACGCCCTCGCGCGCGTGCAGCTAAGCGACCTCGCCAACCGGCCCATCGGCGCGCTGTCGGGCGGTCAGCGCCGCCGCGTCTTCGTCGCCCGGGCGCTGGCGCAGCAGGCCGACGTGCTGCTGCTCGACGAGCCCTACGCCGGGGTCGACGTCGTCAGCGAGCGGCTCATCGCCGACGTGCTCGCCGACCTTGCCGCCGCGGGAGCCACCGTGCTCGTCTCGACCCACGACCTCGCCACGCTGCCCGACCGGGCCGACCGGGTCGTGCTTCTCGCCCGACGCCTCGTCGCCGACGGGCCGCCCGACGAGGTGCTCGCCCCCGAGGTGCTCTCCCGCGCGTTCGGGCTGCCGCGCGACACCGACCCGGCCAGCGACACAGATCTCACGCGAGACGCCGACCCCGGGGAGACCCGCGCATGACCTGGCTCGACCTCCTCCTCGAACCGTTCACCTACGAGTTCATGCTGCGCGCCCTCGCGGCGACGACGATCGCGGCCGTCGTCTGCGCTGTGCTCAGTTGCTGGCTCGTTCTGATCGGCTGGTCACTCATGGGTGACGCCGTCGCGCACGCCGTCTTGCCCGGCGTCGTGCTCGCCTACCTCGTCGGCGCGCCCTTCGCGATCGGCGCCCTCGTCTTCGGCCTGCTCGCCGTGCTGCTCATCGGCGTCGTGCGCGACACCTCCCGCATCAAAGAGGATGCGGCGATCGGCATCGTCTTCACGAGCCTATTCGCACTCGGCATCGTGCTCGTCTCGATCACGCCCAGCCAGATCGACCTCGGCCACATCGTGTTCGGCAACATCCTCGGCGTCGGCCCCGCCGACCTGCTGCAGATCGCCATCATCGGCGCCATCGCCCTCAGCCTGCTCATCGTGAAGCGCCGCGACCTCACCCTCTTCGCCTTCGACCCGGCACACGCCCACTCGATCGGCCTGTCGCCCCGCCGCCTCTCCGCCCTGCTGCTGGGCCTGCTCGCCCTCACCGCCGTCGTCGGCCTGCAGATCGTCGGCGTCGTGCTGGTCGTCGCGCTGCTCATCATCCCCGGAGCCACCGCGCGCCTCCTCACCGACCGCATCCAGAGGATGCTCGTCATCGCCCCGCTCATCGCCGCCGCTTCCAGCCTGGTCGGCGTCGCCGCCAGCTACTACCTCGACATCGCCTCCGGCGGCGCCGTCGTGGTGGTCAACGCGATCGTGTTCTTCACCGTCTATCTGCTGCACCCGACGCGGGGTCTTGCCGCGCGCATCCGCCGCCCCGCCCCGCTGTCCACGGCATCGTGACACGAGCCGCCCGATTGTCGGACCATCGGCGTACACTCCCGGCATGAACCCGAAGCTGACTGACTACGTCGAGGCGGGGTATGCCCTGACGCCCGAGCAGCGGCTCGAGGCGGCACGGCTTCTGCGCTTGAGTGTCGACCGCGACATCGACGCCGATCAGAGCGCTATCGACGCTGCGTGGGACGACGAGATCGCGCGACGCCTGTCCGACGTGGTCGAGAGCCGGGCTGACCTACTCGACGGTCCCGCTCAACTCCAGCAACTCCGCGCCGAAATCGCCGCACGTCGAGCGTGAGCCGCTCGTGGCAGCAGCACCCGGCTGGTGGGCCGACCGCACCGGTTAGTCGCTTCGCCGTCTACCTGCTGCACCCGACGAGGGGTCTTGCCGCGCGCATCCGGAGGCCTCTAGCGTCAGCGGCATGACGCGACCACTCGTAAACTGGCACTCCCGCACCACCCGTGACCGGACGACCGGTCAGCGGGCGGCCGACATCCTGCGCAACGGCATGGGCAGCTGGCCGTTCGTGTTCTCGTTCCTCGGGCTGATGGTCGTGTGGGCAACCCTGCAGTTCGGCACCCTGGCCTGGGATCCGTACCCGTTCATCCTGCTGAACCTGATCCTCAGTGCGCTCGCGGGGCTGCAGGGAGCGATTCTGCTGATTGCGGCGAAGCGGCAGGACGCGATTTCGGCCTCCCTCGCCCAGCACGACTACGAGACGAACGTCGCCGCCGCGCGTGAGATCGATGAGCTGCTGATGATCAACCGCCGCCAGCTCGAGCTCATCGAGCGGCTCGTCGCCGACCGAGACGGTGGAAACGGCAGGGGGCTGCCCGCCTAGAACGTGTCGGGCGACGGCGTCGACGCGTAGCGCACTGTGACGTCGGCGTGCCGGTCGAAGCGATACCCGGCTCCGCGCACCGTGCGCACGATCTCTTCGTACGCCCCGAGCTTCGCCCGCAGTCGCCGCACGTGCACGTCGATGGTGCGCTCGTTCGGCACCTCGCCTTCGTGCTCGACGCCCTCGGCCCAGAGCGCCGAGATGAGCTCGTTGCGGTCGATCGTGCGACCCTCGCGCAGCACGAGATACTGCAGCAGCTCGAACTCCTTGTACGTGAGCTGCGCTGTCTCGCCGTCCAGCACGACGCGCTTGCGTGAGATGTCGACGATGACGCCCTCATCGACGGGTGTCTTCTCGCTCTCACCGCGGTAGCGCGACAGCGCGGCCGGGTCTTGCATGGCCAGGCGCACCACCTCGAGGTCGCGACCGCCCGCGCCGACGGGGGCCAGGGCGACGGCGGCGTGCGTCTCGGCGGCGGGCGCAAGCTGACTTGTCACCTTCTTCAGCTCGGTCACGAGGCGGCCGAGGTCGATGCCGGCGGCCGCGGCCTTCTTCTCGTCGAGGCCGACGTAGAGCACGAACCCGCGGGGCTCGGTCTGCGGCGGCGCGGCGGCGGCACGACGCTGCGGGTTGACCCCGGGCGCGGTCGCGGCGGGGCCAGACGTGGGGGGAGTGGGCGAAAAAGTCATGGGTCGATGCGTCCTTCAAAAGTGTGATGGATGCGCGCAGGCGACGGTCGCGGCGCGCGGGATCTCATCAGGAGCACATTCGACAGGCGTGCACGACCGCAGCGCGCATCATCATGCGCGTGGTCTCCCCGGCCGAAACGGCGGTGCGGGCGAGAGCGAGGGCGGTCATGCTTCTGAGTATTTCGTTTATCCAAGCAGAGCGTCAAGTCGCCGAGCCGTGCATCCGTCTAGACGCGCAGCCGGCGAGAAGTGAGCGCGCGCCGTTCAGCCGGCTGTGCCGTACAGCCGGTCGCCGGCGTCGCCGAGGCCGGGCACGATGTAGCCGTGCTCGTTGAGGCGCTCGTCGAGCGCGCCGAGCACGAGCGTCACATCGCGGCCCTCGACCGCTTTCTCGACGGCGGCAACGCCCTCGGGGGCCCCCAAGATGCACACCGCGGTGACGTCGACCGCGCCCCGGTCGAACAGGTACTGGATCGCCGACAGCAGTGAACCGCCCGTCGCGAGCATCGGGTCGAGCACGAAGCACTGCCGGTTCGACAGGTCGTCGGGCAGGCGCTCGGCATACACGCTCGGCTCGAGGGTCTCTTCGTTGCGCACCATGCCGAGGAACCCGACCTCGGCACTGGGCATCAGCGCCGTCATGCCCTCGAGCATGCCGAGCCCGGCGCGCAAGATCGGCACGATCAGGGGTCGCGGTTCGCTGATTGCGAGCCCGACCGTCTCGGCGACGGGGGTGTGGATGGTCACCTCGTGGGTGCGCACCTGACGCGTGGCCTCGTAGGCGAGCAGGGTGACGAGTTCGCTCGTCAACGCGCGGAAGGTGGGCGACGGCGTGCGCTCATCGCGGAGAACCGTCAGCTTGTGGGTGATCAGAGGGTGGTCCGCAACGTGCACTCGCATAGGCTCAATCTAACGGAGGTGGCCATGACCGCGGTGTCCGACGCCGAGCTGGCCGCGATGCGTGAGGCGCTCGCGGAGGCGCGCGAAGCGCTCACGACCGGCGACGTTCCGGTGGGCGCCGTCGTCGTCGACGCTCGGGGTCAGATCATCGGCCGAGGACGCAACGAGCGCGAGGCGTTGGTCGATCCGACCGCGCACGCCGAAGTGGTTGCGCTGCGTCAGGCGGCCGCCGCGACCAGCGACTGGCAGCTGAATGGATGCACGCTCGTCGTCACCCTCGAACCGTGCGTCCTCTGCGCGGGCGCCATCCTCGCCGCGCGGATGCCGCGGGTTGTGTTCGGCGCGTACGACGACAAGGCCGGCGCCGCGGGCGGGGTCGTCGACCTACTCCGCGAACGCCGGCTGCCGTTCCGTGTCAACGAGGTCGTCGGCGGGGTTCTCGCCGACGACGCGGCGACGCTGTTGCGCGAGTTTTTCGATACGCGGCGCTGACCTCGAGGGCGTGCGCCGCGCATCCACTCACCAGAAGACGGCGAGAACGATGTTGATGAGCGCGAGGCCGCCAGCCGCGTGGAAGAACGGCTTGATCGTGCGATCGTTGCCGTTCTTGCGGGCGCGCAGCCAGCCGAGCAGGGCGGCGACGAAGACGACGAGCGCGATGGCGAGCTTCACGATGATCTTCGTGTAGTCGAGGTCGCGGTCGATGCCCTCCGCGACCCCCGTCAACAGGATGCCCGTGACGAGTTGCGTAATCGCACCCCCGAACACGGCGGTGACCGCAAAGTCGCTGTTCTTGCGCATCTGCACGAGGAAGGGGCCGACGATCGCGGCCAGGCCGATGAAGTGGCCGACGACAAGGAACTGGTAGAGGAACTCCATGCCTCAAGCCTAGCGAGCGTGGTTCAGAAAGTGGGGTGCGCCGCGTCAGTCCGCCCCGCGGATGATGATCGTGTCGGTCGGCGGGTCGACGTCGGCGCGCGGGGCGGCGACCTCGGGCTCGAGCACGATCGTGCGCGCGTCGGGAAGGGCGACGCGAATGCCGGCCTTCACCTCGCTGAGCACGGCGACGATGTCGGCGACGGGCGTGCGGCGGCCGAAACCGAGGGTTGCCGTGACGAGCACGTCGCCCTTTTCGAGGCGGTGCACGACGACCTCGCCGACGCTCTGCACGCCGGCCGTGCCGACGAGCACCTCGCGAATGGCCATGGCCTGGTCGGGGTCGACTGGCCGGGCGCTCGAGCCCGTTGCTGCCGTCGTGGTCTCGGTCGTGGTCTCGCGGCCGTCGTGGTCGGTCATTCCGCATCCTCCCGTTCGAGTGCCCCCAACCTACACTCGTGGCATGAGTGCACCTGGCAGCCTTCCCCCGATCGCGATCATCGGCACCGGTTCGATGGGCGGTGCGATCCTGGCCGGCCTGCGGGCGGGCGCGCCCGACGTTCGAGTGCGGGTGACCACCCGGTCGGAGGCTTCGGCGGCGGCCCTCCGCGCCGACGGAGTCGAGGCGCGCGCCGTCGAGCACGACAGCGACGCGAACGCATGGGCGGTCTCCGGTGCCGGAGTTGTGGTGCTCGGGGTGAAACCGGCGCAGATCGTCGCGGTGCTCGGGGAACTCGCGCCGACGCTCGACCCGGCGGCGCTCGTGGTGAGCGTCGCGGCGGGCATCACGACCGCGGCCATGGAGGCCGCGGCGCCCAACCCGGTCGTGCGGGCCATGCCAAACACGCCGTCCCTGGTGGGTCGCGGGGTGACGGGGGTCAGCGGGGGAGCCCGCTCGACGGCCACGCACCTGGCGCTTGCCGACGACCTGTTCCGCCTCGTGGGGACGGTGGTCGAGCTGCCCGAGTCGCAGATCGACGCGCTGTCGACCATCTCGGGGTCGGGCCCGGCCTACGTGTTCCTGCTGATCGAGGAGTTCACCCGCGCCGCGCAGGCGATGGGGTTCGACGAAAACGTGGCGAGGCTCTTGGCGGAGCAGACGTTCATCGGCGCGACGGCGCTGCTGGAGGCGTCGGGGGAGGATCCCGAGGAACTGCGCCGCCGCGTCACGAGCCCGAAGGGCACGACCGAGCAGGCGGTGGGCGTGCTGCAGGGCGCCAAGCTGAGCGCGCTATTCACCCGCGCGGCCGAGGCGGCACTCGCCCGCGCCCGCGAGCTCGCCGCCGGGGCGTAGGGTGCGGACCCGGCCGCGCCCGCACCAGTCGGCCCAGCGCGCACCAGCCGAGTTCAGGCGCGGCTGCTCTATCGCGCTCGAGTTCGCACTTGTGGATGTAAAGACTCCTTCCTGCCAACCACAACTGCCAACTCGAGCCCCATGTGCACACGGCGAGGCTCAGCGCTGCGTCACGTCAGTGCGCCGCCGACGGCACGACCTCCATGTGGGCTGACTGTAAGTGCCGCTCACGGCACGTGCCGTGCGAGGCACCTACGCGAAACGCCTACACGCCCGGGGCGCGAGCTGAGCCCTAGGGCTTACCGCCCGACCGGCGTCCGTAGCCCCTCAGTCGTCGAGGGACGCGAAGCGGTCGATGTCGTGCTCGGTGCCCGAGCAGATGATGAGGTCGTGATTCGACACGATCGTCTGCTCGGTGGCATACGTGAACGGCTTGCCGGGGCTCTTCACACCAACCACGGTGATGTTGTACTTCGTGCGCACCTGCGACTCGGTGAGCGACAGCCCGCGAATCGCCTTCGGCGGGTACATCTTCACGAGCACGAAGTCGTCGTCGAACTCGATGAAGTCGATCATGCGCCCGGACAGCAGGTGGGCCACCCGCTCGCCGGCCTCGCGCTCGGGGTAAATCACGTGGTTCGCGCCAATGCGGGCCAGAATCTTGCCGTGGGACTGGCTGATCGCCTTGGCCCAGATCTGCGGCACCTTAAGGTCGACGAGGTTCGCCGTGATGAGCACGCTCGACTCGATTGACGACCCCGTCGCGACGACGGCGATCGAGAAGTCTTGCGCGCCGATCTGCTGAAGCGCGTCAATCGAGCGGGCGTCGGCCTGCACAGTGTGGGTGATGCGGTCGGCCCACTTCTGCACGAGCACGGGGTCTTCATCGACACCAAGCACCTCGCGGCCTTGACGTTGCAGCTGGCCGGCGGTGGCGGCGCCAAATCGCCCCAGCCCGATCACGATGACGGGAGCGTCGTGCCGAATGCGTTCAACCAACGATGGGCCTCTCTTCTGCTCGGCGGAACAGTTGGCGTCGCTGGCTCGCGGCGAGCGCGGCGGCGAGCGTCACTGTACCAACGCGGCCCGCCCACATGGTCGCGGCCAGCGTGTACTTCGCGGCGTCGGGCAGCTCGTTGCTCGTGAGCCCGGTCGACAGGCCGCACGTCGCGAACGCACTGATGACGTCAAACAAGACGTAATCGAGCGGTGCCTTCGTGATGTGCAGCACAATGATCGACGAGGTCGCCACGATCGTCGCGCCCCACAGCACGATCGACACGGAGACGCGCAGCACATCGACAGGAATCCGTCGGTCGAATGCCTCCATGTCTTTCACACCGCGTGCCTCGGCGAAGGCCGCCAAGAACAGCACGGCGAGCGTCGTCACCTTGATGCCGCCCGCGGTCGACGCCGACCCGCCGCCGACGAACATCAGCATGTTCATGCCGAGCAGGGTCGAGCCGTTCATGGCGCCGACGTCGATCGGGCTGAAGCCGCCCGAGCGGGTCATGACCGACAGGAAGAAGGCGTTGAGAGGCCGATCGACGGGGGACTGCCCGCCGATGGTGCTGCCGTTGTTCCACTCGAGCACCATGATCAGCATCGTGCCGAGCACGATCAGAATGAGCGTCGTGAACAGCGTCAGCTTGGCGTGCACGCCAAGCCGTGCCCGAAACCGCGCGAGGCGGAACAGCGCGAAAATCACCGGGAAGCCCAGGGAGCCGAGGAAGACCCCGACGGCGATCGTCAGCAGCATCCAGGGGTCGGAGACGAACGGCTCCATGCCGTCGACCAGAGGGACGAAGCCCGTGTTCGTGAAAGCGGATGCGGCCAGGTAAAAGCCCTGCCACGTCGAGTCCCAGAGCGAAAAGCCGGCCGTGAGCAGGCGGGGGAAGATGGACGCAAACAGCGCTAGCTCGATGACGAGCGTGCTGAGGGCGACCGTGCCGAGCAGGCCGCCAATCTCTCCAATACGGATTGCCTGCGAGTCGTTGCCGGCGCCCGAGGTGACGCGCGACTGGCTCGCGTCGTTCACCGCGAGCAGCTTCGCGCGCAGCCCCAGGCGGCGCGACACGATGAGGCCCATGACGCTCGCGAGGGTCAGCACGCCGATTCCGCCGACCTGGAACCCGAGCAGCACAACGCCATGCCCGAACGCCGACCAGTGGGTCGACATATCGAGGGTGACCAGCCCGGTGACGCAGATCGCTGAGACCGCCGTGAACAGCGCATCCGCAATCGGTGTCGGCTCACCGCTTGCGCTCGACATGGGCAACGCGAGCAGCGCTGTGAAGATCAGGATGAGCCCCGTGAAGATGACGATCGCGAAGCGGGCGGGCGACGACACCAGGTGGCGATCGACAAACGCTTGGATGCGCGCGGGCACCGAAGCGGGAACGCCGCGTCCCGGTGTCATCACCGGTCGCACGTGCGGACCTGCGGCCATCCTGTGCCTCCTTGGCCCATTCGGCCGGTCGCCATGGTACTCCCGCCCCGGCTCAACTAGCCTGGTGACATGGCCGACATTTTCACTGTGATCGCCGACGCTACCCGCCGCGAGCTGCTCGGGCACCTGCTCGACGCAACCTTGTCGCCCGACAACAAGGAGGGTGAGCTCGCGGTCAGCGAGCTGGTCGACCGCATGGATGCGACCCAGCCGACGGTGTCAAAGCACCTGAAGGTGCTGCGCGACATCGGCCTCGTCCAGGTGCGTGAGGAAGGCCAGCACCGCTACTACCGCCTCGACTCGACGCCGCTGGAAGACGTCGAAGACTTCCTGATTCCTTTCCTGTCGGTCGACTTCGACGAGGAACACGGCGAGGGCGGCGCAGCGTTCGCGGCCTGGGCGGGCGTCGACCTGACCGGCCCGGCGAGCACAATCGGTCGGGCGGCGGCGGACGCCTCCCACCAGGCCCGCACGGTTATCCACGAGGCGCAGGAGCGCCTGCACGTCGTGGGCGACAAGCTTCACGACGCACAGGAGACGGTCGCGAAGCGCCTGCCCTGGCGCAAAGACTGACCTCCGCGGTCGGCCGAGTCACCCCCCCTGTTGTGGCGTCTTTACTTCCGTCACACCAGCCCCTACCGTGAACACGGTGCACGGGCATGCAGGCCCGCGCCGTCGGTTTGACGACAGGACGACAGATGACTCGCGATCTCTCGGAGGTTCGCTTCCTCACGGTGGCTGAGGTCGCCGAGATGATGCGCGTGTCGACCATGACCGTCTACCGCATGGTGCACGCGGGCGAGCTGCCGGCGATCCGCTTCGGGCGGTCGTTCCGCATCCCCGAGTCGGCCGTCGCCGACGCGATTCGCCCGGGCCTCTGCGACGTCGGCTGACCGCCCCGTCTGCGGCGCGCCTCCCGACTGCGATAGACTCTCCCGGTTATCGACGCGGTTCTGAACGGACCGTGAGTCCGTTCGTTCATTCGATCAAAGGATTTGTATGGGTTCTGTTATCAAGAAGCGCCGCAAGCGGATGGCCAAGAAGAAGCACCGCAAGCTGCTGCGCAAGACGCGTCACCAGCGTCGCAACAAGAAGTAGGGCCGAGCGCCCGACAGCCAGCGCCTCGCCGATCCGGCGGGGCGCTTCGGCGTTAGCGGGCGTCGTTAGCGACGGCGCGCGCCTCGCGGCGCACCCGTCGCCGCTGGGCACGGATGCTCGCCGCACCCGCTGTGATGATCGGCCAGCTTCGGGCGCGCGCGTAGCGCTTCAGCGCCGCATCAGGGTTCACGACGACGCGGTTGCCGGCCAGTTCGAGGAGGGGGATGTCGTTGCGCGAGTCGGAGTACGCCCAACAATCGTCGAGTCGGGCGTGCTTGTCGACGGCGAGGTCTTTGGCGGCGAGAGCCTTCTCGGTGCCGTGCATCACGTGGCCGAGCAACTCTCCCGTGAAGATGCCGTCGACGTCGCGGATTCGCGTGCCGATTGCCCCGGTGAGCCCCAGCCGCTCAGCGATGACGCGCGCACACGCCTCCGGGGTCGCCGTGATGAGCCACACCTCATGGCCCTTGTCGAGGTGGTCTTGGGCGAGGCCGACGGTTTCCGGCAGTAGCAGCCTCTCGATGCGCTTCTCGTAGGTTTCGACCGCGAGGGATTCGAGCTCCTCAATCGTGTGGCCCTCGATCAACTCGAGCGCCCGGTCGCGCACCGCCAGCTGGTGGCGGTGGTTCTCGCCGACGGCGATGAAGCGCAGCTGCTTCCAGGTGAAGCGCAGGATGTCGCGCCACGTCACGTAGCCGCGCTTCCACGCCGCCCAGCCGAGGTGGTACACGCTCGCACCGCGCATGAGCGTGTTGTCGACGTCGAAGAAGGCGAGAATCGGGGTTGGGCTCGGGGGAGCGCTCGGAGTTTCCCCGGTCGTCGCGTCGTCGTCGATAGCGGCCATCAGCGTCCAGTCTAGGCACGGGCGTAGGCTTGCCCTGTGCCGCGCATCGAGGTCCTCCTGCTCACGAAGCCCGGGTGCCACCTCTGCGACGACGCCCGCCCGATCGTCGAGCGGGTCGTCGCAGATGAGCCCCAGGCCGAGCTGGTTGAGCGCGACATCACCACCGACGAGGCGTTGAACGCCCGCCACTGGGACGAGATCCCCGTGGTGATGGTCGATGGTGCCGTGCATTCCATCTGGCGCGTCGACGAGTCGCGCCTGCGCCTGGCGCTGAAGGAGAAAACAGCATGATCCGCCACGTGGTGTTCTTCCGTCTGGGGTCGAGCGAGGCTGAGCGGGCCGCCGATATCCGGCGTTTTGCCGCGCCGCTGGAGGCGCTCGTGGGGGTGATCCCCGGGCTGCGGTCGCTGACGGTCGGCGCCGACATCGGCCTGCTCGAGGCCAATTGGCACGCCGTGCTAATCAGCGAGCACGACGACCGTGAGGCGCTCGCCGTGTACGCCAACCACCCCGCGCACATCGAGGCGGCGACCATCGTGCGCTCGCTCATGATCGACCGCGCGACCGTCGACTACGAGGTCTGAGGGCAGGCTTTCGCGCGATGTGCGGCCGGTATGCGAACACGAAGAGCGGCGAGGAACTCGGCCGCTACTTCGATGCCGACGAGGTTGCCGACGTCGCGATACCGGCGAGCTGGAACATCGCGCCCACCCAGCAGGTGCCGATCGTCGTTGACCGGCTGTCGAAGACCGACCCCGACGAGGTGCCGCCCAGTCGGCTCGTGACGAGCGCGCGGTGGTCGCTCGTGCCGCGCTGGGCGACGGAGTTGACGAGCACGTACCCGACCTTCAACGCCCGCAGCGAGACGGTCAGCGAGAAGTCAACGTTTAAGGGCGCGCTCGTGCGGTCGCGTGCGGTGCTGCCGGCGGACGGCTACTACGAGTGGCACACGGTGACGGGAGTCGACGGCAAGCCGGTCAAGACGCCGCACTACATTCACGACCCGGTGGAGGGCGAGCTGTCGTTCGCGGGGCTGTACTCGTGGTGGCGGCCGCCGGTGGCCGACGGCCAGGAGCCGGCGCCGTGGATGCTGACGGCCACGATCTTGACGCGCGCCGCGTCGGGGCCGGCGGCGAGCATCCACGATCGGGCGCCCGTGATGCTGCCGCGCGAGCTGGTCGACGAGTGGCTCGACCCGACGGTCGAGGGCGACCAGGCGCTGGTGGATGCGATGGTCGCTGAGAGCGAGGCCGTGCTCGAGCGGCTCGAGCTGCACCCGGTCGCGGCGCTGCGCGGCGACGGTCCGCATCTGATCGAGCCCGTCGCCCGCTGACGCACGCCGAACGTTGCCGCGCACGTGCAATGTTGCGCATGCTCGGCACCAAACGTGGTGCCCTCAGCGCCGGCTCCCGCACTTCGCACGACTGCTCTGCTGTAGGAGTTCCTACACCGGAGTAGTCGCTGTGACCCCGGCGCACCTTTCCCGGCCCACTACCACTAGCTCGCGGCGCTCAGCCGGCTCATTCCGTGTCTACAGGCAGGCGCCCCACAGCCCCAGCCCGCCCGCCTGGGCGGCCGCCTCGGCGGCGAGGATCTCGTCGCGGTAGCGGAAATTCGGCGCGTAGTGCAGCTCGCGCGCGTAGCCCTCCTCGACGAGGGCGAGGTTGATGAACGTGCCGTCGGCGGCGAACAGGTACATCAGTTCACGCTCGAAGCGGTCCTGCGGGTCTTCGTCGTACTCGTAGCCGATGAGGGTGCCCACCGGCGCCAGCCGGGCGAGCGCGTCCGTCGCCTCGTCCGCGAAACACTCGGGAGTCGGCCGCAGTTCGGGGGTGTCGATCCCGATGAGGCGCACGCGCAACTCCTCGCCGTCGACCACCAGCCGCAACGTGTCGCCGTCGGTGATCGACGCCACCACTCCGGTCGGGCGGCCGTCGATTCCGTTCGACCGCTGGTCGAACTCGGTGAGGAGGGCGCAGCCGCCGAGGCCGATCGTAAGGGCTGCGGCGAGCATCCCGAGAAGGGGGCGCAGGCGGGCACGCGGCATCCCGTGAGATTACCGGCCCGTTCGCCTCACGCCCGGGCATGCGGGTTACTCTGACCTCAATTGGCCCCGTTCGCCGACCGCCCCGCACCCCAGGAGCCCGCATGCCCGACGAGTCTGCGCTCGACCCGCGGTACCCGCGGGTGTTCCAGCGCGGGGGAGAGGGCGTCGCCCCGGCGCAGCTGGCAGCGGGCGTGTCGCCGTCGGGCCAGAACTCGGTGCAGGCGGCGGCGTCCCGCGCGCCGTCCGCGTCCTCGCCTCGCGCCCAGCGATCGGCCGCACCGCGCGCCCCCGAAGTCGACCCCGGTGCACTCGCCCCGGGCGCAGCGACCGCCGCCCCCGGCCGCCCACCGCTCGAACTGATCGTCGTCGGCAATCCGTGGATGCGCGCGCTCTGGGCCGTTGGTGCTCTCGCCTTCGCGGCGGGGCTGGCCCTCGCGGTCACCGCCGAGTTCGGCTTCAGCGCGGTGCAGGCAAGCGGCCCCTACCAGCCGGAGGCCTTCCTGCCTCCGCGCATCGCCCAGGTGCTGGCGTTGCCGTTCGCCATCGCCGGCACGGTTGCCCTGGTCGCCGCGACGGTGCTGCGCATCGTCGCCTGGCGCCCGGCCGCGGTGCGCGAGCTCGACGGTGACTGACACGACTGCCGCCGCTGTCGACACCCAGAGCAGCGTGGCATAGTACCTCCCGTGGGTATGTCGATCCTGACGCGCATCGCGCGACTGGCCGCTGCGATCGCGCTGGCGGTCGCCGGCGTCGCGATGGTGTCGCACCACGTCGGAAGCGACAGCCACGTCGTGGCCGTCCACGAGCATCCCGCCGCGATGACCAGCGAGTCCCCCATCGACGAGCCCCATCACCACGGCCTCGAATCTGAGCACGAGCACGGGCACGATCACAGCCTGCTGCTCATGGGATGCGCGGCGCTCGTCGTCGCGCTGCTCGCGTCGGTGCGCTACGCCCCTCCCGCACCCGGGCTCGTCGGGTCACATCCCGTGGACGCTCCGCGCACCGTGACACCGCACTCCAGCGCCGAGCCCGCACCGCCTCCTCTCGATCAACTCTGCGTGCTGCGGAGGTGACGGTGGCTCTCGAGCACGCGCTCGAGCCACCGACCTGTCACCTCCCCTCCCACGAAAGGTTGTTCCCATGCGTATTTCGCGTACGTCTGCGGCGTTCGCTCTTGCCGCCGCGCTGACCCTCACTCCCGTGCTCGCGGCGTGCACTCCCGCCGCAAGCCCCGGGGGTTCCGCGACCCCCACCCCGACCGTCGACGACGGTGCCCCCTCGCCCGCCCCGGCCGACGTCATGTTCGTGCAGATGATGATTCCGCACCACGAGCAGGCGATCGAGATGTCCGAGATCCTGCTCGCGAAGGACGGTATGCCCGCCGAGCTGCGCGAGCTTGCCGAGCAGATCGCCGCCGAGCAGGGCCCCGAGATCGAACGGATGCGCTCGTGGTTGCGCGACTGGGGCATGCCCGAGATGGGTGACATGGCCGGCGGTCATGGCGATCATGGCGGCCACGGCGGCATGGACGGCATGCTGTCGCAGGGCGAACTCGACGAGCTGCGTGACGCCGAAGGCGATGAGGCCGTCGACCTGTTCCTGCGGCAGATGATCGCCCACCACGAGGGTGCGATCGACATGGCCCGTGACGTGATCGACAACGGCCGCCACCCGGATGTGCGCGCCCTCGTCGACAACATCATCGCCTCGCAGCAGGCCGAGATCGAGCTCATGACCGAATGGCTGGACCGGTGACCCCGCGCCGTTCCTCGACCCTCGCCGCGCTCGGAGCGGCGGCCGCGACCGCGTTCGTGCTCGGCGCATGTGCGCCTCCCGCCGGGCTGAGCCCCGACGCGTTCGGCCCCGCGCCTGACGCCGTCGTCGCCGACCCCGGCGTCACGCACGTCCACGCCCTCGACGTCGACGAGCGCGCTGGTGTCGCCCGCATCGCGACGCACTACGGCATCTACGCTGCCGAGCTTGTTGACGACGGGTCGGCGCAGGCGGCGCGCGTCGGCGAGTGGCAGGGTGACGCGATGGGCATGGCTCGCGCGGGCGACAGCATCCTGTTTTCCGGCCACCCGGCCGAGGGTGAGCCGGGCCCCGCGAACCTGGGCGTTGTGGCGTTCGCCGACGACGGCACCACCTCGGTGATCGCGCTCGACGGCGAGGTCGACTTCCACGCCATGGCGGCGCACGGTAGCCGCGTGGCCGGCTGGGATTCGGCCACCGGCGCCGTCTTCCTGAGCGATGACGGCGGCGCGACGTGGAGCACGGGCGCTGTCACTCCGATTCGCAGTCTGGCCTGGGCGGCGGACGGCGTGACGCTACTCGGCACCACGGCCGACGGACTCGTCGCCTCCACCGACGGCGGCGCGACCTTCGACCTCGTCGACGGTGCTCCGCTGCTCGTGCTGCTCGCCAACAACGAGGCGGATGCGGCGCTCCCGCGCGTGGTCGGCATCGACACGGAGGGCGTCATTCACGTGTCGACAGACGGCCGCGAGTGGTCGGCGGTGGGAGAGTCACCGATCCTGCCGGAAGCGATCGCCGTCACCGCGAGCGGCCGCATCGCCATCGCCGACACGAGCCTGGCCCTCGTCTCCGACGCAGACGGTCGCAACTGGCAGAGCCTGTTCCGCTACTAGTGGCGGGGTCGCCTACCGCTGGCAGCTCGGGCAGTACCAGGTGATGCGCTCGCTGAGCGCGTCCTCGCCGAGCAGCCCGCGCCGGATCGGCGTTCCGCAGCGCCGGCACGGCTTGCGGTCGCGGTGGGCGACCCACAGGCGCGTGTCGCGCCGGGTGTCGCCGGTGGTGGTGCGCTCGTTGCGGTCGCGATTGGCGCGGATGAGCCGCACGGCGAGGTCGAGCGCGGCGGCCGCGTCAGTCGCGCCGACCGGGGTCTCGGGTAGCACCCCGCGAAGGAAGAGCGTCTCGTTGCGGTAGTCGTTGCCGAGCCCGGCGATCACCCGCTGGTCGAGCAGGGCAAGCCCGATCGGCCGCTCGGGGTCGGCGGTCAGCCGCGCGAGCGCCTCGTCCCGGTCGAACTCGTCGCGCAGCGGGTCGGGCCCGAGGTGGTCGATGAGCGTGCCCTCCTCGGCGCGCGGCACGAGGTCGAGCTGACCGAGCGCGAAGCCGACGGCCTGCACGTCGTCCGCCTCGAGCACGATGCGCGCTTCGAAGGCGGGGCGTCGCCACCGATCGCCGCGCCGGTATACGTGCCAGACGCCCTCCATCTTCAAATGCGAATGGATGCTCGTGGTCGACGTCCGCGTCACCAGGTGCTTTCCGAACGCCTCCGTGCCCTCGACGGTTTCGCCGCTCAGGTCGACGGTGGCGTGCTGCGGCACGCGCACGTCGCAGCGCGTGAGCACCCTGCCGGTGAGTGCCGCGTCGAGCCGCCGGGCAGCGCGGTGGACGGTGTCTCCCTCGGGCACGGCGTCACACCCTCAATCGGAGGCCCTGCGGGGTCGCCACGAACCCCGCCGCCAGCAGCGCCTCGCCGAGGGGTGTGCCGAACACGCTGTGCTGGTTGATCCGTTCGACCCGCAGGCTTCGAAGCCGCGCCCGCACGGTCGCGGCGAGCTCCGTCGCGGCGGCGGCGAGTTCGGCCTCGTCGTCGGTGAAGGTCAGGGCGCTCTTGCCGCCGCGTTCGAGGTAGACGGCAAGGTGTCCGTCGACGAGGGCAACGAGCGAGCCGGCCTTGCGCCCCGGGCGGTGCTTCGTCGACTCGCCGCGAGCCTCGGCGGCCGCGTCGACGCGCGCGTCGGGCCAGGGCAGGGCCGCGCCGTAGGGGCTGGCGGGGTCGGTCGCGGCGAGCACGACCGCCTGCAGACCGGGGGCCGCGTCGGGGTCGCGGGTGAACGTGCGCAGCCGGTCGACGGTCGCCGGCGTGCCGAACTGGGCGGCGCCGAGGTGTTCGACGAAGTAGCCGCGGCGTACGCGCCCCGCCTCTTCGAGCTGGGCGAGCACCTTGTAGAGCAGGGCAAAGCCCCCGGCGACGTCTTCGGCTTGGGCGGCACCTCGGGTGACGACGCCGTGGCGTTCGAGCATGCTCTCGGCCAGGTGCGCGGTGCGCCGCGTGACGTCGTCGTCGCGCTCGGGCAGCAGCGCCCAGCGCCCGGCCGCGGTGGGCGGGCCGGTGCGGGCCGACAGAGCCGAGCCGCCTGCCGCCGCCGATCCGCGCATCCCGGAGCCCGACGGCCGCGCATACCCACTCATCGTGCGCGAGCGAGCCCGCGGCGCCCGCCGCTTCCCCGCCGTGCGGCTCGATGTCGACCCGAGCAACGCGCGCACGGGGGCGATCGTGTCATTGGTGAGGTGCCCCGACCAGACGAGGCTCCACAGTTCGGTAACGAGCCCCGCGTCGTCGGCGTCGTGCAGTGCGCCGGCCAACTGTCGGAAGAAGTATCCGCCGCCGCCCTCGAGCAGCGAGACGATGCGCTGCTGCCGTTCGCTCAACTCGTCGCCGACGGGAGGCCGCAGGCTCAGCGGTGCGAGCTCGGCGAGGTGCAGGCTCAGCCAGCCATCGTTACCTGGCAGCGAGCCTTCGCCCGCCCACACGACCTCACCTGATGCGGTGAGCTCGTCGAGCCAGGCCGGCGAGTAGTCGCGCACGCGGGCGGGCAGAACGAGCGACTCCCAGGCGCTTGCCGGCAGCGCGACGCCCTGCAGCTGCTCGATGGTCTGCAGCACCCCGTCGATGCCGCGCAGGCTGCCGCCGATGTGCTGCCACGCGGGCAGGAACCGCCCGAGAGACCCGGCGCTGACCGGCTCGATCTCTTTGCGCAGGGCCGCGAGGCTGCGGGTGCGCAGCCGGCGCAGCACTTCGGCGTCGATCCACTCGGAACCCGCGGCGTCGGGACGGAACTCGCCCTCGATGACGCGACGATCCGCGCCCAACCGACGCAGAGCATCCCGCACCACCGCTGTTCCCATGCCGTAGCGCTCGGCGACGTCCGCGAGCGCGAACGGCCCGTGGGTGCGGGCATAGCGCGCAACGAGGTCGCCGACCGGGTCGGGCACCTGTTCGAGGAACGCGGTCGGCACCCCGATGGGCACGGGGGTGCCGAGAGCGTCGCGCAGGCGGGCCGCGTCTTCGACGGCGGCGAATCGGGGATGCGCGGCGATCGTCACCGCGACCGCCCGGTTCGCGCGCGTCAGCTCGGCAAGCGCCGCCTCGACATCGAGCCCGTCCACCGAACGCAGCCGCACCTCGTCGACCGACAGCGGACCGAGCAGGCGCAGCAGGTCGGCGACGCCCTCCGTATCGCGCGCCCGCCGCTCGGGGGCGAGCCGCTGCAGTTCGGCCTCGACATCGGCGATGACGCGGGCGTCGAGCACCTCGCGCAGCTCGGCGCGGCCGAGCAGTTCGGCGAGCAGCGTCGAGTCGATGCTGAGCGCCGCCGCCCGGCGCTCCGCGAGCGGACTGTCTCCCTCGTACAGGAACGCGGCGACGTAGCCGAACAGCAGCGAGCGGGCGAACGGCGACGGCGACGGCGTTTCGACCTCGACGACGCGCACCGAGCGCTGCGCGATCTGCGTCGCGAGTGTGGTGAGCGCATCCAGGTCGTAGACGTCGCTCAGCACCTCGCGCAGCGTCTCGAGTGTGATGGGGAAGTCGGGGAACTCTTGCGCGACCTCGAGCAGCTGCCCGGCGCGCTGGCGCTGCTGCCACAGGGGGCTGCGGCGCCCCGGGTCGCGGCGCGGCAGCAGCAGCGCGCGCGCCGCGCACTCGCGGAAGCGGCTGGCGAACAGCGCAGATCCCCCCGCCTCAGCGGTCACGATCTGCGTCAGCTCGTCGGCGTCGAACAGCAGCAGCTCGGCGCCGGGCGGTTCGGCGTCGGTGTCGGGCAGGCGCACGACGATGCCGTCATCCGCGGCGATCGCGGCGCCGTCAACGCCGTGCCGTTCGCGGATGCGCGCCGATACCGCGAGCGCCCACGGCGCGTGCACGCCGAGCCCGTACGGCGAGTGCATGACGAGCCGCCAGTCGCCGAGCTCGTCGCGGAAGCGCTCGACGACGAGGGTCGTGTCGCTCGGCAGATGCCCGGTCGCGGCCGTCTGCTCGACGAGCAGCGCCTCGAGGTTCGTGATCGCGCGCTCGTTGAGGCCGGCGGATGCGAGGCGGATGCTGCGCTCGCCCGCGTCGGCGGCCCCCAGCTCGCGCGTGGTCGCCCCGAGCGCGCGCCCGAGCTCGGCGGGGCGGCCGAGCCCGTCGCCCTTCCAGAACGGCACCTTGCCGGGCTGGCCGAACGCGGGGGTGACGATGACGCGGTCGCGGGTGATCTCGTCGATGCGCCAGCTGGTCGCGCCGAGCGCGATCACGTCGCCGACGCGCGACTCGTAGACCATCTCCTCGTCGAGTTCGCCGACGCGGCGGCCGGGACCGTCTCCGGCGAGGAAAACGCCGAACAGGCCGCGGTCGGGAATCGTGCCGCCGCTCGTCACCGCGAGGCGTTGCGCTCCGGGCCGCCCGGTGAGGGTGCCGTGCACGCGGTCCCACACGATGCGGGGCCGCAGTTCGGCGAAGCGGTCGCTCGGGTAGCGGCCGCTCAATAGGTCGAGCACTGCCTCGTAGGCGGATCGGGGCAGCGAGGCGAAGGGGGCGGTGCGGCGCACGGCGTCGAACCAGTCGTCGATGTCGGCCGGCTCGAGCGCGACGTGCGCGACGGTCTGCTGGGCGAGTACGTCGAGCGGGTTCGCCGGAACGCGCAGTTCCTCGATGAGGCCCGCGAGCATCCTTTCGCCGGTGACGGCCGCGTGCAGCACGTCCATGCGGTGCTTGGGCACGAGCACGCCGCGGCTGACCTCGCCGACCTGGTGGCCGGCGCGGCCGATACGCTGCAGGGCGCTCGCGACGCTCGGCGGCGACTCGACTTGGATCACGAGGTCGACGGCGCCCATGTCGATGCCGAGCTCGAGGCTGCTCGTCGCGACGACGCAGCGCAGCCTCCCGGCCTTCAGGTCGTCTTCGATCTCGGCGCGCTGGTCTTTGCTGACCGAGCCGTGGTGGGCGCGGGCCAGCAGCGGCGGAGCAGCCGCCGTCGGCTCGGTGCCGACTCGACGAATCGCAGATTCGTCGGCGCTGGCGTCGCGCGAACGCGATGCGTTCGCCTCAAGCTCCAGCGCGCGTTCCGCGTAGATCTCGTTGAGCCGCGCCGTCAGCCGCTCGGCCAACCGCCGCGAGTTGACGAACACGATGGTGGAGCGGTGTTCGAGCACCCGGTCGACGATCGACTCTTCGACGTGCGGCCAGATGGAGGGGTTCGCGGGCGCGCCGGAGGCGTCAGGGTCATCGTCATCGTCGGATGCTCGCGGCGGCTGCGTCATGTCGTCGACCGGCACCGAAATGGTCAGGTCGAACGTCTTGGCGCTCGGCGGCTGCACGATCTGCACGGGGGTCTGTCCGCCGAGGAAACGCGCGACCTCGTCGACCGGCCGCACGGTCGCCGACAGTCCGATGCGCTGCGCGGGGCGGGCGAGCCGGGCGTCGAGCCGCTCGAGAGTGAGGGCGAGGTGGACTCCGCGCTTCGTGCCGGCGACCGCGTGCACCTCGTCGACGATGACGGTCGTCACGCCGCTGAGCGTCTCGCGGGCCGACGAGGTGAGCATCAGGTACAGGCTCTCGGGGGTCGTGATGAGGATGTCGGGCGGAGTGCGCTGCAGGGCCCGACGCTCTTGGGTGGGGGTGTCGCCGCTGCGCACGCCGACGGTGATCGGCGGGGTAGGTGTGCCGAGCCGGGCAGCGGTCGCGGTGACGCCGATGAGCGGGGCACGCAGGTTGCGTTCGACGTCGACGCCGAGCGCCTTGAGCGGGCTGACGTAGATGACGCGGGTGCGCGCGGCGCCCTCGTCGTTGCGCTCGGCCTCGGCGGCGCGTGCCGTCGGGTCGGCGACGAAGCGGTCGATCGCCCACAGGAAGCTGGCGAGTGTCTTGCCCGAGCCGGTGGGGGCGACAACGAGGGCGTGGCGTCCGGAGGAGATCGCGTCCCACGCTCCGAGCTGCGCGGCCGTCGCGCCGGGGAACGCGCCGGTGAACCACTCGCGGGTCGCGGGGGTGAAGCGGCCGAGGACGGTGTCGGCGTCGGGTGCCTCAGTCACGGGCGTCGCCTGTGCCGCCCGCGCCGCCGGTCGCGTGGCCCGCGCCCGCGTCCGACTGCTGGCGCAGGAACGCCAGCACGTCGTTGAGCTCCGACTCGCTGACGGCGTGCCCGAGCCCCTCGTAGATGCGCTCGGTCAACTCGACGTGTTTCGGCAGCCAGCGCTGGGCGTGCTCGACGAACCGGGGCGGAATCACCTCGTCGGCGGTGCCGCGCCCCCAGAAGACGGGCGGGCGCCGGGCGGCGAGTCGGGCATCCGCCGGGGCATCGCCGTCGAGGACGAAGCCGGCGAGGCTGACGGCCCACGCGAAGCGTTCGGGGGCGTGGCGCATGAGGTGCACGGCCATGGCGCCGCCCTGGCTGAAGCCGATGACGCCCACGCTGGAGGGGTTCTGGGTGTCGAGCCAGTGCAGGATTCCGCGGGCGGCGGAGTCGCCTCCGTCGATGCGCGAGGCGTTGAGTTCGGGGTCGAGGTCGTACCAGGCGAAGCCGGGGCCCGCGGCGCGTGGCGCCCGCAGGGAGGCGATCACGGCGTCGAGGGGCAGGTAGGGGGCGAGCCCGAACAGGTCGCCCTCGTTGCTGCCGTACCCGTGCAGCAGCACGATGAGCGGCCGCCCCGCCCGGTCGGCTTCGGGCGCCGACCACATGATCGCGCTGGGGTCGATCAGCTGCATGCCGCTCACGGGCCCATCCTTGCAGTCGCATCTGACAGCCGGTTCGGGATGCTCGGCCCCGGTTCAGGATCGACCCCCGGCGCGCACGCGGGCGCCTGCGGGTGCGTTTGGTTGTCTGCGGTATGAATGGGGCATGGCTTCGACGCGCACCCCCGACCCGGATTCTGGCTGGCTGTCTGACGAGGAGCTCGCCGAGGTGCGCCGCCGCCTGCCGATTCTCTACGTGGAGGCGGTGCCGGTGCGGCTGGACGGCGTGGGCGTTGTTACCGAGGTGGGAGCGCTGTTGCGGGTCAATCCGGCCGGGTCGATCACGCGCACGCTCGTGTCGGGGCGCGTGATGTACGGCGAGACGTTGCGCGATGCGCTGTACCGTCACCTCGAGAAGGATCTGGGCCCGATGGCCTTCCCGCAGTTGCCCGCGTCGCCGGTGCCGTTCTCTGTGGCGGAGTATTTCCCGTTCCCGTCGCCGACCCGGTTCGACGACGACCGTCAGCACGCGGTTTCGCTCGCGTTCGTCGTGCCCGTGACGGGAACGTGCGACCCCCGCCAGGATGCGCTCGAGCTCACCTGGCTCACCCCCGAGGAGGCGGCCAGCGACCGCGTCTCGAACGAGATGGAGGGCGGACGCGGCGCTCTGCTGCGCACGGCCCTCGCCTCGGTCGGCGTCCTGCCGTAGAGAGTTTCTTTCGCGGCGGACCCGCGGCAACTCACCCGCCCACCCCAGCGACTACTCCGCTGTAGGAACTCCTACACCCGAGTAGCCGAGCGAACCCGTGCGCGGCGCCGCCAACTGTAGGAACTCCTACACGCGAGCATCCGCCCGCGGTCCCGCACGCGGTTGCAAACTGTAGGAACTCCTACAGCGGAGTAGTCGCGGGGACCCCGGCACACATCCCCGCGGATGCACGTAGCGAGCCTGGCCGAAACCCGCCGCGCCCGGCCTTGCCGGCGGCGCTGCCCCGCGTGCACACGGGCTCAGCGCACCATGCGTGAGCAGTGGGTGCCGTCCCACGGTTCGTAGGGGCGGCCAAAACCGTCGAACGCGAAGCCGTGCTTCTCGTAGAAGCGGGCGGCGCGGGTGTTCGCGGTCACGATCCAGAGGTAGGCGGGGCGCTCGCCGAGAACGGCGTCGAGTAGTCGCGCGCCCAGCCCCGACCCCCACGTCGAGCGCCGCGTGTACAGCGAGTCGAGCTTCGTGTCGCGCGGGGCTTCCGCGTCGATCGAGGGTGCGCTGCGGGCGAGCCCCACGAGCTCGCGTGCGCCGGTGATCGGGTCATGCTCCACGGCGACGACCACGACCGAGCCCGGCACGGTCGCATCCGCGTCGCCCGCCGAGAGGTACGACGCCCACTCGGCGCGCGCCGTCTCGATCGTGTTGCACGCCAGAAAGCGCGGGCTCAGCACGCCCTCGTACACCTCGGCGAAGCACTGCAGGTGCAGCCGGGCGATCGCCTCGACGTCGTCAGCGGTAGCGGAACGAATCAGCGGCGGCACCCGAACAATCTAGGTGCCGCCGCTGATCGACGCTGACCGCATGGGCGATCAGAAGAATGGATGCGCGGAACTAGCGTCCGCGACGCTGGCCGCCGCCGTTCTGGCGAACGACCTGACCGACGCGCATCCCGCCGCCGGTGCCGCCCGAGCCCGAGCCTGCGGGGGCCGACGCCCGCCGCGACCCGCCTCGGCGGGCACGCGGGGCCGCCGGCGCCTCAGCGCTGCGGTGCCCCTCCGTGCGGTGCGCGGCCACGTCGGTGCCGCGACCGGTCCCACGCGCGGTGCGCGGAGCATCCTGGGTCGAACGCTGGCGACGCTGGCCGCCCTGCGAACCCTGCCCACCCTGCCCACCGCGGGCGGCCCGCTTGCGCTGCGCGTTCGCGCCGGTCGAGCGTCCTCCGCCCTGGGGCTGCGGACGCAGCACGGCCGGCATGTCGGCGGCCGCGACGCGCGGCGCCACCTCGCCGACGAGCGCCGCAACCGCGGGCGAGTCGGCGTTCACCGCAACGGGCTGAACCTGAATTGACGCCTTGCGCAAGAGGGCCGCGGTGTCGCGACGCTGCTCGGGCAAGACGACGGTGACGACGTCGCCCGAGGCTCCGGCGCGGGCGGTGCGGCCCGAACGGTGCAGGTACGCCTTGTGCTCGGTGGGCGGGTCGACGTGCACGACGAGTTCGATGTCGTCGACGTGCACACCGCGGGCGGCGACGTCGGTCGCGACGAGCACGCGCACGCTTCCGTCGCCGAACGCGGCGAGGTTGCGCTCACGCGCGGCCTGCGACAGGTTGCCCTGCAGGTCGACGGCGGGAATCCCCGCCGCGGTCAGCGTGCGGGCGAGCTTCTTCGCCTGGTGCTTGGTGCGCAAGAACAGGATGCGCCGCCCGGCTCCCGACGCGAGTCGCGTCACGAGCGCCTTCTTCTCGTCGACACCGGCCACGTCGAACACGTGGTGGGTCATGTCGACCACCGGCGAGTGCGCTTCGTCGACTGAGTGCAAGATCGGATCACTCAGGAAGCGCTTCACCAGCTTGTCGACCCCGTTGTCGAGGGTCGCGCTGAACAGCAGGCGCTGACCGTTCGCGGGCGTCGCCGCGAGGATGCGCGTCACACCGGGCAGGAATCCCAGGTCGGCCATGTGGTCGGCCTCATCAAGCACGGTGATCTCGACGTCGGCGAGCGACACGTGGCCCTGCTTCATGAGGTCTTCGAGGCGGCCGGGCGCGGCCACGACGATGTCGACGCCGCGACGCAGGGTCGCCACCTGCGGGTTTTGCGAGACGCCGCCGAAGATCGTCATCGCGGTGAGGCCGTACGCCTTCGCGAGCGGCTCGATCGTGGCGAGAATCTGGCTGGCGAGCTCGCGGGTGGGGGCGAGCACGAGCCCGAGCGGGTGGCCGGCGCGGCGGCGGGCCGCCGTGCGCATGCCGATGCGCGCCACCATCGGAATGGCGAACGCGAGGGTCTTGCCCGAGCCGGTCTTGCCGCGGCCGAGCACGTCGCGCCCGGCGAGAGTGTCGGGCAGCGTGTCGACCTGAATCGGGAACGCGCTCGTCTTGCCCTGCTCGGTGAGGGCTTCGACGAGGGGGTACGGCACGCCGAGCGTGCTGAACGTGGTGGTCATGGAGTGGTGCCTTTCAGGCTTGCGGTGACTCCCGGGCGCACGCGGCCACGGCTGATGTCAGCGGGCTGGATGCACGGCGCACGTCTCAAACGGACGGCTCAGTGAGTCGGGTGGCGACGGCGGCGGTGGCCGCAATCATTTCGCCGTCAGAAAGTGTCGAATCGCTGCGCGCGAGTCAGTGCGCGATGTGCGAGAAGAGGAAGCGTTCTACGACGCGGGCGGCGCCACAACGGGGCCGCCAGTTCCTCAACCCTAGCAGGTCAGGTGTTCCACCCCGGGGCGAGGCGCTTCAGCGCCCGCCCGCGCAGCTGCCAGAACACCCAAAACCCGGCCGTCACGAACGGCGTCAGCACTCCTGCTTTGACGGTCAGGGTGTCGCGAAACCGCGTGCGGCCCCCGTCACCCGGCGCCGCCGAGATCGCCATCTGGTGGTGCCAACTCCGAACGGTGCGCATCGGCCCCGACAGCGGCCCGCCGGTGTCGTGCACCGTGCGCACCCCGGGGGCGACTTCGTCGGAGAGTCGGATCAGTTGCGTGCCCATGGGAAGCACCCCGAGCATCCGCAGTTTCACGCGGTGGTCGCCGCCCGGCCACCGCGACGGGAATCCACCCGGCTCGAGCGACTCGACGGTCGTCCACGGCCCCGACACTGCGCGAAAAACGGCGGGGGAGTGCACGGCCTCCCACGCCGCGTCGGGCGAACAGTCGAGGATGAGATCCAGCGTCACACGCATGGAACCAGTGTGCGGCCCCTCGCTACCATCGGGCTGTGACCCAGCCGCATGACGAGAACCCCGACGCCCAAGAGCGCTACCAGGTGCGCGTCGACGTCGGCCTCGACGGCGCTCGCCGCATCGGCGAGACGGCGCACCTGGTCGTGTGGTGCGACGCGATCGCGACGGAAGACGTGCCGCTGAACGCCCTGCCCCCGCACGTCGAAGTGATCGATGCCCGGCTCGGCGCCGCGTCGGCCATCGCTCAGCGCCTGCTCGAGCTGCAGGCGGCGCGCGGCGAGCGCACGATGGTCGCGGTCGTCGCGGCCGGCGCCCCGATCGAAACCCCCGACGGCTTCCCTGTCGAAGACATCCTGCTCGCCGGTGCCATCGTGGATGCTCTCGGCACGGTCGGCATCGACGCGACGAGCCCCGAGGCGGCCGCGTCCGCCGCCGCGTATTCCGGCCTCCGCGGCGCCGTGGGCCACATGCTCACGGCCTCCGTCGCGGGGCGTCGGCTCGCCGCACACGAGGGCCCGGACGCCGTGCGCGCGGTGCGCGCCCGTCTCGACGAGCAGAGCCTGCACATCCTGCGAGAGTTCAGCATCCCGTCGTAGCGTTCCTCCCATGAAGGCGCACATCAACGGAACCGTTATCGCCGAGGCGTCGAAGGACGACCTCATTCAGATCGAGGGCAACTGGTATTTCCCGCCGTCGAGCGTGAAGAGTGAGCTGCTCGAGGAGTCGCCCACGCCGTACCACTGCCCGTGGAAGGGCGACACCCAGTACTTCACGATCACGGTTGACGGGACGTCGTACCCCGACCGGGCGTGGAGCTACCCGACGCCGATCCCGTCGTCGTTCGATCGTGTCGGCAAGGACTACAGCAACTACGTGGCGTTCTGGAAAGAGGCCACCGTCTCCGAGTAGACGGTCTCCGAGTAGACCGCGCGGCCCCCGCCAACCCGACCCGGCCCGCCCTACACCGCCCGGCGATCCGTCCAGCGGATGACGTTCGCGGGGTGGAACGTGCGCGAGCACTTGCCGCACGCGACGACCGACCGCGGTCGCCGAAACCGCACGAACTCGTGCCCCGCGGGGCAGCGGCCCGCCCAGCGCGCCCGCTCGGCGGCGATCTCGCCCGAGTGGGTGGTGCCGCCGACGTAGCCGAGGTCGGCGGCGATCGCCTTCCACGCCGGGCCGTGGCCTGCGCCGGGGCCCGCGAGCGCGTGGGCCACTTCGTGCAGCAGGGTCTGGTGCACCTCGTCGTCGTCCCACCGGGCGGCGAGGTGCCGCGACACCGAGATGCGTTTCTTGCCGTAGTTGCAGAGGCCGGCGCGCTTGGTGGCGTGGTCGAACGCGAAGCTCCACGAGTCGTCGAGGTGCAGCCGAATCAACGCCTCGGCCCACACCCGCACCCGATCCAGCTCGCTCATGCGCCCGATGGTAGGTCAGAGCGCCGACCCCGCCGGACCGCGACAGCCGTGCCGGGGGAAACCGGGGTGACTACGGCGCTGGGGAGAGCTCGGCGGCCCACAGCTGCCCGTCGCGGTCGAAGGCGAGCCCCTGAGGGTTGCGGTGCCCGAGCGAGAGCACGGGCGATCCGTCGAACGGGTTGTCGGCCGGCACGGTGCCGTCGAGTTCGAGACGCAAGATCTTGCCCGCGAGCGAGTCGACGTCCTGCGAGGCTTCCAGCACCCGCGCGTCGCCCGTCGTCACGGACAGCTTCTCGTCGGGGCCGATCACGATGCGCCCGCCGTTGTGCGTGCGCGCCTTCGGGATGCCCGTGATGACTTCGTGAAGCTCGCCCACCTCCAGCGAGCCCGCCGCTCCGCTGAGCGGTACGACCGACCACGGTGCGTCGAGCCCCGTCATCAGGGTGTCGACGTCGCCGCTCGGCAGCAGGAAGCCCCCGAATTCGCCTCGCGCCGGGCGCGCCCCGGCTGTCTACCAGCCTGCGGGGCCGCCTGAAAGGGGGGTGGGCGGCGTCGGACGTGAGAGCTACTCTCGCCTGAGCGCAGAAAAAGCGACGCGCTTTCGACACGGAAGGAGCAGGTCATGACCCTCTACGACCGGCTGGGAGGCGCTGCGGGCGTCGACGCCGCCGTTCGTGAGCTGTCGGCCCGCATTCGCGTGCACACCCTGCTCGGACCGTTCTTCGACGACCTCGACTACGACCAGATCGTCGAGCACCGCGCCGACTACCTGGTGGCGATCTTCGGCGGGCCGGAAGCGTACGAGGGGCGTGGCATGCGCGAGTCGCACCGCCACCTCGGCCTGCGCGATGAGCACATGGATGCCTTCTTGCACGTCGTGCGCGAGACCCTCACCGACCTCGACGTGTCGCCGCTCGACATTGAGCAGACCGTCGTCGAGCTCGAACGGCTGCGCCCCGTGCTCGTCGTCCCGCAGTCGAGCGCAGACTAGCTGCGCACCCGCCTACCGCGTCGTGAAGACGCTCTTGCTCGGCGGCGGTGACGCCACCGCCGTCTGGTCGCTCACGACCGGGGCGCCGGCAACCCACTTCGTCAGGGCGTCGCCGCCGAGCACCGACGCGGGGTGCGGCCCGCGCGCCAGCAGCCGCGGCAGCCACGCGGTGGGTAGCTCATCGATCCCGGCGGCCATGACGACGTTGCCGAAGCGGCGCGACTTCAGCACCCCCGACTCGGCGAGCGCGACCACGTCCGAGAAGACGTACTGCAGGGTCGCCGCCTGCGAGCGGGCGAAGGCGAGCCCCGGCCCGTCGGCGACGTTGACGCACACGATGCCGTTCGGGGCGAGCAGTGCGCGCACGCTCTCGTAGAACTCGACGCTCGTCACGTGCGCCGGAATGCGGGCGCCGCCGAACACGTCGACGACGACGAGGTCGACCGCGCCAGTCAGGCCCGCGGGCAGCTGCGCAAGGGTCGCGCGCGCATCGCCGTACCGCACCCGGATGCTCGCCCCGCGCGGCAGCGGCAGGTGCTCGCGCACGAAGTCGACGAGGTCGCGCTCGAGCTCGACGACCTGCTGGCGGGAGCCGGGCCGGGTCGCGTGAATGTAGCGGGGGAGCGTCATCGCGCCCGCCCCCAGGTGCAGGGCGGTCATCGGCTGCCCGGGGCCGCCCCACTCATCAATGACGTGCCCAATGCGCTGCACGTACTCGAAGAACAGCCGGCTCGGGTCGTCGAGGTCGACGTGCGACTGCGGGGTGCCGTCGACGACCAGTTGGTACGCGCCCTGCTGCCAGCGGTCCTCGTCGATGCGGGCGAGCATCCCGTTCGACAACCGGGTCTCGATGGGCGCGGACATGCGGACAGCGTGCCACAGACCGGGGGATGCACGGGGCCGATCGCGCGGTTATAGCGCAGCGACCGCAATCGGTCAAGAATCAGACTGGACAGGGCGCGTCGTGCGGGCCTAGTATTGAGGTTTGCGCTCCCCGAACGTCCGAGCCCTCAAATGGTGGTCGGCTTGACGTGCCCCGAGAATAGCGGCGGGGTGGAGCCGGTACCCCCGGTTCCTCGAGGCTTTGACTTGCGCATTCACACCGACCGCACACTGTCGCTGACGACACCGTCACCGACAGCAACGGGCTGTACTGCCCACGGAGGAAGATCCTTGGCTGCTGCGCGCACCACTCGCTCGAACCCCACCCCCAAGAACGGCCGGACCGCATCCCGTCTGTCGTTCGCCAAGATCAGTGACACGCTGACCGTCCCCGACCTGCTGGCCCTGCAGACCGAGAGCTTCGACTGGCTCGTCGGTAACGAGGCGTGGCAGGCCCGCGTCGCGGAGGCAGAAGCCGCCGGCCGCACCGACGTTCCCGGTCGCAGTGGTCTCGAGGAGATCTTCGAAGAGATCTCCCCGATCGAAGACCTCGGCGAGACGATGCAGCTGTCGTTCACGAACCCCTACCTCGAAGAGCAGAAGTACTCGATCGACGAGTGCAAAGAGCGCGGCAAGACCTACGCCGCCCCGCTCTACGTCGAGGCCGAGTTCATGAACCACATGACCGGTGAGATCAAGACCCAAACGGTCTTCATGGGCGACTTCCCGCTCATGACCGAAAAGGGCACGTTCATCATCAACGGCACCGAGCGCGTCGTCGTGTCGCAGCTCGTGCGTTCGCCCGGCGTCTACTTCGAGCGTGCCGCCGACAAGACGAGCGACAAAGACATCTACACGGCCCGCATCATTCCGAGCCGCGGCGCGTGGCTCGAGTTCGAGATCGACAAGCGCGACCAGGTCGGCGTGCGCATCGACCGCAAGCGCAAGCAGTCCGTCACCGTCTTCCTGAAGGCGCTCGGCATGACGACCGACGAGATCCGCGAGGCGTTCGCCGGTGTCGAGTCGATCGAGCAGACCCTTGAGAAGGACACCGTCCTCACCAAGGAAGAGGCGCTGAAGGACATCTACCGCAAGCTCCGTCCGGGCGAGCAGGTTGCCGCCGAGGCCGCGCGTGCGCTGCTCGATAACTTTTACTTCAACCCCAAGCGCTACGACCTGGCGAAGGTGGGTCGCTACAAGATCAACCGCAAGCTCGGTCTTGACGCGCCGCTCAGCGACTCGGTGCTGACCGTCGACGACATTGTCGCGACGATCAAGTACATGGTGTCGCTGCACGAGGGTCGCACCGAGCTGGAGGGTGTGCGCGCCGGCAAGAAGGCGAGCATCCGCCTCGACGTCGACGACATCGACCACTTCGGCAACCGTCGCATCCGCGCCGTGGGCGAGCTGATCCAGAACCAGGTCCGCACGGGCCTGTCGCGCATGGAGCGTGTCGTGCGCGAGCGCATGACGACGCAGGACATCGAGGCGATCACGCCGCAGACCCTGATCAACGTGCGCCCCGTCGTGGCCGCGATCAAGGAGTTCTTCGGCACCTCGCAGCTGTCGCAGTTCATGGACCAGAACAACCCGCTCGCGGGCCTGACCCACAAGCGTCGCCTGTCGGCGCTCGGCCCGGGCGGTCTGTCGCGTGAGCGCGCCGGCGTCGAGGTGCGTGACGTTCACCCGTCGCACTACGGCCGCATGTGCCCGATCGAGACCCCGGAAGGCCCGAACATCGGCCTCATCGGCTCGCTCGCGTCGTTCGCCCGCATCAACGCGTTCGGCTTCATCGAGACGCCGTACCGCCGCGTCATCAAGGGCAAGGTCAGCGACACGATCGACTACCTCACCGCGAGCGAGGAGGACGACTTCATCGTCGCCCAGGCCGGTGCTCCGCTGAAGGCCGACGGCTCGTTCGCCGACGACCGCGTGCTCGTGCGTAAGCCGGGCGGCGAGGTCGAGCTCGTGCCCGCGGACCAGGTCGACTACATGGATGTCTCGCCGCGCCAGATGGTGTCGGTCGCGACCTCGCTCATCCCGTTCCTCGAGCACGACGACGCGAACCGCGCCCTCATGGGTGCGAACATGCAGCGCCAGGCTGTGCCGCTGCTGCGTTCCGAGTCGCCGCTCGTCGGTACCGGCATGGAGAGCTACGCCGCCGTCGACGCCGGTGACGTGATCACCGCCGAAAAGGCCGGTGTCGTCTCCGAGGTGTCGGCCGACCGCGTCGTGCTGCAGCTCGACGAGGGCGGAACGCAGGAGTACTTCCTGCGCAAGTTCGACCGCTCGAACCAGGGCACCAACTACAACCACCGCGTCGTGGTGTCGGCGGGCGACCGCGTCGAGGCCGGCGAGGTCATCGCCGACGGCCCCGCGACCGAGAACGGCGAGCTCGCGCTCGGCAAGAACCTCCTCGTGGCGTTCATGTCGTGGGAGGGCTACAACTTCGAAGACGCGATCATCCTCAGCCAGAACCTGGTAAAGGACGACACCCTCTCCTCGATTCACATCGAGGAGTACGAGGTCGACGCGCGCGACACGAAGCTCGGTAAGGAAGAGATCACTCGCGACCTGCCGAACGTCAGCCCCGAGCTGCTCGCCGACCTCGACGAGCGCGGCATTATCCGCATCGGTGCCGAGGTTCGCCCCGGCGACATCCTCGTCGGCAAGGTCACGCCGAAGGGTGAGACCGAGCTCTCGGCCGAAGAGCGCCTGTTGCGCGCCATCTTCAACGAGAAGAGCCGCGAGGTTCGCGACACGTCGCTGAAGGTTCCGCACGGTGAGCAGGGCACCATCATCGGCGTCAAGGTGTTCGACGCCGAAGACGGTGACGACGAGCTCGGCTCGGGCGTCAACCAGCGCGTTGTCGTCTACATCGCCCAAAAGCGCAAGATCTCGGAGGGTGACAAGCTCTCGGGCCGCCACGGCAACAAGGGCGTCATCTCGAAGATCCTGCCCGTCGAAGACATGCCGTTCCTCGAAGACGGAACCCCGGTCGACATCGTGCTCAACCCGCTCGGTGTTCCTGGCCGCATGAACTTCGGCCAGATCCTCGAGATCCACATGGGCTGGGCGGCATCGCGCGGCTGGAAGATCGAAGGCAACCCCGAGTGGGCGGCCGGAATCCCCGAGGCCGCTCGCGAGGCGGCCCCCGGCACCAAGATCGCCACCCCGGTGTTCGACGGTGCTCGCGAGGACGAGATTGCCGGTCTTCTCGACTCGACCCTGCCCAACCGCGACGGTCAGCGCATGATCGACTCCTCCGGTAAGGCGCGACTGTTCGACGGTCGCTCGGGCGAGCCGTTCCCCGCACCGATCTCGGTCGGCTACATGTACATCCTGAAGCTGCACCACCTCATCGACGACAAGATCCACGCGCGTTCGACGGGTCCGTACTCGATGATCACCCAGCAGCCGCTCGGTGGTAAGGCGCAGTTCGGTGGACAGCGCTTCGGTGAGATGGAGGTCTGGGCCCTCGAGGCGTACGGCGCTGCCTACGCTCTGCAAGAGATCCTGACCATCAAGTCCGACGACATCCTCGGCCGCGTCAAGGTGTACGAGTCGATCGTCAAGGGCGAGAACATCCAGGAGCCGGGTATCCCCGAGAGCTTCAAGGTTCTGATTAAAGAGATGCAGTCGCTCTGCCTGAACGTCGAGGTGCTCTCGGCCGACGGCACCGCGCTGAGCCTGAAGGACACGGATGACGAGGTCTACCGTGCCGCCGAAGAGCTCGGCATCAACATCTCCAGCCGCTTCGAGTCGTCGTCGATCGACGAGATCTAAGCGACCCCACGAGTACTCACAGACTGTTACGAGAGAGAAGAACCTGTGCTCGACGCAACTACTTTCGACTACCTGCAGATCGGTTTGGCGACCGCCGACGACATCCGCAAATGGTCGTACGGCGAGGTCAAGAAGCCGGAGACCATCAACTACCGCACCCTGAAGCCCGAAAAGGACGGCCTGTTCGGCGAGCAGATCTTCGGGCCCTCGCGCGACTGGGAGTGCTCCTGCGGTAAGTACAAGCGCGTTCGCTTCAAGGGCATCGTGTGTGAGCGATGCGGCGTGGAGGTCACCAAGTCGGCCGTCCGCCGTGAGCGCATGGGCCACATCGAGCTGGCGGCCCCGGTCACGCACATCTGGTACTTCAAGGGTGTGCCCAGCCGTCTCGGCTACCTGCTCGACATGGCGCCGAAAGACCTCGAGAAGGTCATTTACTTCGCCGCCTACATGGTGATCTCGATCGACGAGGAGGGGCGTCACTCCGACCTGCCCGGCCTCGAGAACGAGATGCGTCTCGAGATTCAGACGCTCGAGAAGCAGCGGGACGCGGGCATCGCCAAGCGCCTCGAGCAGCTCGAGGGCGAACTGGCCGCGCTTGAGGCCGAAGGTGCCAAGGCTGACCAGAAGCGCAAGACGAAGGACGCCGGCGAGAAGGAAATGGCGCAGCTGCGCAAGTCCTTCGACGAGCAGATCTCGCAGCTCGAGCGTGTGTGGGAAGACTTCCGCACCCTGAAGGTCGGCGACCTGAAGCCCGAAGACGCCGTCTTCCAGGAGCTGCAGGACCGCTACGGCCTGTACTTCGAGGCGCACATGGGCGCCGAGGCGATCAAGCGTCGCCTCGAGACCTTCGACCTCGCGGCCGAAAGCGAGCTGCTCCACGAGCAGATCGCTGGCGGCAAGGGCCAGAAGAAGATCCGCGCCATCAAGCGACTGAAGGTCGTCAACTCGTTCCTGCAGACCGGCACCTCGCCGGCCGCCATGGTGCTGGAAGCCGTTCCGGTCATCCCGCCGGAGCTGCGCCCCATGGTGCAGCTCGACGGTGGCCGCTTCGCCACCAGCGACCTGAACGACCTGTACCGCCGTGTGATCAACCGCAACAACCGTCTGCGTCGTCTGCTCGACCTCGGGGCTCCCGAGATCATCGTGAACAACGAGAAGCGCATGCTGCAGGAGGCCGTTGACGCGCTGTTTGACAACGGTCGTCGTGGTCGCCCGGTCACCGGTACCGGCAACCGCGCCCTGAAGTCGCTGAGCGACATGCTGAAGGGTAAGCAGGGTCGGTTCCGCCAGAACTTGCTCGGCAAGCGCGTCGACTACTCGGGCCGTTCGGTCATCGTCGTCGGCCCCCAGCTGAAGCTGCACCAGTGTGGTCTGCCGAAGATCATGGCGCTCGAGCTGTTCAAGCCGTTCGTCATCAAGCGGCTGATCGACCTGGGCCACGCCCAGAACATCAAGAGCGCCAAGCGCATGGTCGAGCGGTCGCGCCCGCAGGTGTGGGACGTGCTCGAAGAGATCATCCGCGAGCGCCCCGTCATGCTGAACCGTGCGCCCACCCTGCACCGTCTCGGCATTCAGGCGTTCGAGCCGCAGCTCGTCGAGGGCAAGGCCATCCAGCTTCACCCGCTCGTGTGTGCGGCGTTCAACGCCGACTTCGACGGTGACCAGATGGCCGTGCACCTTCCGCTGTCGGTCGAGGCTCAGGCCGAGGCGCGCATCCTCATGCTCGCGTCGAACAACATCCTGAAGCCGTCCGACGGCCGCCCGGTGACGGTTCCGACGCAGGACATGATCATCGGTCTGCACCACCTCACGACCGTTCGTGAGGGTGCCGCCGGCGAGGGTCGCGCGTTCACGAACACGTCCGAGGCGATCATGGCCATGGATTCGGGCGCGCTCGACCTGAACGCGACCGTGCGCATCCGTCTGACCGGCGAGAAGTACAACGGCCGCGAGCTGAAGGAGACGACCCTCGGTCGTGCCCTCTTCAACGACCTGCTGCCGGAAGACTTCCCGTTCATCGACCGGGTTGCCGACAAGGGCACGATCTCGCAGATCGTGAACGACCTTGCCGAGCGCTACCCGAAGACGATCGTCGCCGCGACGCTCGACAAGATGAAGGACGCCGGCTTCTACTGGGCCACGCGCTCCGGTGTCACCGTCGCCCTCAGCGACGTCGTGACGCCGCCGAAGAAGAAGGAGATCGTCGCCGAGTACGAGAAGAAGGCGGCGAAAATCCAGGCGCAGTTCGACAAGGGCCTGACCACCGACGACGAGCGCCGCCGCGAACTGGTTGCGCTCTGGAGCGAGGGCACCAAGGCCGTCAACGAGGCCATGCGCGAGAACATCCCGACCGACAACACCATCAACCGCATGGTCACCTCTGGTGCCCGCGGTAACTGGCTACAGGTGGGAAACATCGCCGGTATGCGAGGGCTTGTGTCGAACCCGCGCGGTGAGATCATCGCCCGCCCGATCATCAACTCGTACCGCGAGGGCCTGTCGGTCGCCGAGTACTTCATCGCCACCCACGGTGCGCGTAAGGGTCTCGCCGACACGGCTCTGCGTACGGCCGACTCGGGCTACTTGACGCGTCGACTGGTCGACGTGGCGCAAGACGTCATCATCCGCGAAGACGACTGTGGCACCTCGAAGGGTCTCGACTTCGAGATCGCGCACGAGGTCGACGGTCAGTGGGTGCGCGACGACAACGTCGAGAACCTGGTGTTCGCTCGCACGCTCGCCGCTGACGCGGTGGATGCGAAGGGCACCGTAGTCGCGGAGGCCGGCGTTGACGTCGGCGACGTGCTCATCACCGAGCTCGTCACCGCGGGCGTCGGCTCGATCAAGGTCCGTTCGGTGCTGACGTGCGAGAGCGCCGTCGGCGTGTGCGCGGCCTGCTACGGCCGTTCGCTCGCAACCGGTCAGCGCGTCGACCTCGGCGAGGCCGTCGGCATCATCGCGGCGCAGTCGATCGGTGAGCCCGGAACCCAGCTGACGATGCGTACCTTCCACACGGGCGGTTCGGCGTCGGCCGACGACATCACGCAGGGTCTGCCCCGCGTGACCGAGCTGTTCGAGGCCCGCACCCCGAAGGGTGCGAGCCCGATCGCCGAGAGCGCCGGTCGCATCACGATCGACGACTCGGAGGCGCAGCGCCGCATCATCCTCACGCCCGACAACGGCGACGAGGAGGTCGTGTACCCGGTCACGAAGCGCGCCGCCCTCCTCGTCGAGGACGGTCAGCACGTCGAGCTCGGCCAGCAGCTGCTGGAAGGCCCGGTCGACCCGAAGGAGGTGCTGCGCGTCAAGGGCGTGCGCGCCGTGCAGCAGCACCTCGTCGAGGGCGTGCAGGGCGTCTACCGTTCGCAGGGTGTGCCGATTCACGACAAGCACATCGAGGTCATCGTTCGCCAGATGCTGCGCAAGGTCACCGTGGTCGACCACGGCGAGACCGAGCTGCTGCCGGGTGAGCTCGTCGACCGCTCGCGGTACAACTCGTTGAACCGCGAGGCGCTGTCGGAGGGCAAGAAGACCGCGTCGGCTCGTCAGGAGGTCATGGGTATCACCAAGGCCTCACTCGCGACCGAGTCGTGGCTGTCGGCCGCATCCTTCCAGGAGACGACCCGCGTGCTCACGCAGGCCGCCATGGAGGGCAAGCGCGACCCGCTGCTCGGCCTGAAGGAGAACGTGATCATCGGAAAGCTGATCCCGGCCGGTACCGGCCTGTCGGCCTACCGCAATGTGTCGGTCGACGCGACGGAGGAGGCGAAGGCGGAGCGCTACCCGAACCGCATCTTCGCCGACGACTCGTCGTTCAGCGAGGCTGACCTGTCGTTCGTCGACTTCGACTCGTTCTCGAGCGACGAGTTCACGGGCGGTTCGAACAACACTTCGGGCGGCACCTACAGCTAACCCGCAGTCGTTCCACCTCGGCGGCCCCGGCCCTGCTTCTGGCAGGCCGGGGCCGTTGGCGTTGCCGCGCTCGGGTGGGCGTGACTGTTCTGCCCCGCAGAGTGGGGGCGCGCGAACGGGGGACTGCCTCGCGTGCCCGGCGCCGCGTACCGTGGGGCCGACTGTTGACGAAAGACTTCGCCATGCTCGCGCACGACACCGGCACCACCGCGCCTGAAGCGCGCCGCGATGCCGGCTTTACGCTGATCGAGCTGCTGGTGGTCGTCATCATCATCGGGATCCTCGCGGCGATCGCGATCCCCGCGTTCCTGGGTCAGCGCGATCAGGCACTGGGTGCCTCCGTCGCCTCCGCCGTCGCTAACGCGCGTATCGGGCTGGTCGCCGAGATGGCCGACGGATCGTGGCCCGACGAGGCAACGCGAAACGCCGTCTTGGCGGCACACGGCGACCCCGACATCGACCTGACCCTCTTCGGCAACGAGAACCGATTCTGTATTCAGGGTGATCACGCACAGTTGTCGCGCACATGGGCGGCGGACGACCGCGAGGGCGTTGTCGTTGAGGCGACGTGCGATCCCGGCGGCACGATCATCCGTAGCTAGCTGCAACGCGTGTGACTAGTGTGACTCATGGGGTTACCCCCTTTTGCGGGGGTATGCCGCTGTAGAGGCGTGTCGTAGCCTCAAGCGGGGGGCGTCATGTGCCATGTCGTCTCGTCGTCCGCGCATGACCTGGGGGGTAACAGTGCCATCGTTGACCGAGGTGCTCATCATCCGCGGCATCATGCCCATCGAGACCATCGATGTGATGGACAGTGACCCGGCCGCCGAAGACCAGGTCATCCAGTCCTTCCTCGAGTCGGGCCGCCTGACGAAGAGCCAGATCGCGTCGGCTCGCGCCGAGGTGATGGGTCTGTCGTTCATCGATCTGTCGGAGTATCCGATCGACCGCTCGGCGGTCGCGCTCGTCCCGGCCGCGATGTGTCGCCGGCACCGCGTGCTTCCCATTCACCAGCAGGGCGAAATGCTGACGCTCGCGATGGTGAACCCCGACGACGTGTTCGCGCTCGACGACGTGCGCGCATCCACGCACATGCGCATCGTGCCCGTGGTTGCGGAGCACGACGACCTGATGCAGGCGATCGAGAAGTTTCACCGTGCGGACAGCGAGATCGGTGAGCTCACCAACGTTCTCGAAGAAGAGAACAAGAGCGAAGACCTCGCCCTGGTCAATTCCCGCGAGGCCGACCCCGACGACGCTCCGATCGTTCGCTTCGTGAACCTCATCATCGGCCAGGCCATTCAGGACAGCGCCTCCGATATTCACATTGAGCCGGGCGAGCGCGAGATGCGCGTGCGCTACCGCATCGACGGTGTGCTGCACGAGATGCAGTCGGCGCCGCGCAACGTCACGAATGGCGTGATCTCGCGCCTGAAGATCATGAGCGACATCGATATCGCCGAGCGCCGCAAGCCGCAGGACGGCCGCATGTCGGTCAGCCACGGTGGTCGCCAGATCGACCTCCGCGTTGCGACACTGCCGACCGTGTATGGCGAAAAAGTCGTGATGCGTATTCTCGACAACAACGCCACGCGCATGGGCATGGACCAGCTGGCGCTACTCGACCACAACCTCGAGATGTTCAAGCAGTCGTACACGAAGCCGTACGGCATGATCCTCGTCACCGGCCCGACGGGGTCGGGTAAGTCGACCACTCTCTACACGACCCTGCACGCCGTCGCCCGGCCCGAGATCAACGTCATCACGGTCGAAGACCCGGTTGAGTACCGCATGGAGGGCATCAACCAGGTGCAGGTCAACGTCAAAGCAGGGCTCACGTTCGCCAGTGCGCTGCGCTCGATCCTGCGTTCTGACCCCGACGTGGTGCTGCTCGGTGAGATCCGTGACAAAGAGACGGCCCAGATCGCCGTCGAGGCGTCGCTCACTGGTCACCTCGTGCTGTCGACCCTGCACACGAACGACGCGCCCAGCGCGATCACCCGTTTGACAGAGATGGACATCGAGCCGTTCCTCGTCGGCTCGGCACTCGACTGCGTGGTCGCTCAGCGTCTCGCGCGACGGCTGTGCGACCGCTGCAAAGAGCAGTACCAGGGCGACCCGGGCATGGACATCACTCAGGGGCTCTCGGTGGCGGGAGACGCGGGCGCACCGGCCGCTCCGTCTGGAGCCCATTCGGCACCGGCCGATGCCCCCTCCGCCTTCCCGACGAGCCTGGCTACAGCACCGCCTCCGGGCATCACGCCGTCCACGTCGACGGAGGTCAGCCTCGGCGGGCCGACGCTGTGGCGTCCGGTGGGGTGCTCGGCGTGTTCAGGCACCGGCTACCGCGGCCGCATCGCGCTGCACGAGGTGATGGTGGTCACGGAAGAGATTGAGCGTTTGGCGGTGGCCCGTGCATCCAGTACGGAGATTGCGCGCGTCGCGCGCTCGCAGGGCATGCGCACCCTGCGCGAAGACGGCTGGCAGAAGGCGCTTCTTGGCCTGACGTCGGTCGAGGAAATCTTGCGAGTGGTGGCATGAGCGTGCTTATGCTGGCCACGCGCTGCGGTGAAAAGGGGACCCGATGACCGACCGACCCGTACACGATCTCGGAAACGCGGGCGGCTGGTCGCTGTCCGGCGGTTCCACCCCGCCGCCGCCGAGCGCGAGCCCGCTGTCGGCTCCGCCGCCCGACTCCGGCGCGCCGCTGTCGGCGCCCCCGCCCGCGACGGGTGCCCCGCTGCAGGCCCCGCCCCCGGCGACGAGTGCGCCTCCTCCCGCGGCTGCGCCCGTGGTGGCCCCTCCGCCTGCAACCGAGGCCCCGTTCCAGGCTCCGCCGCCCGCGGGTGACGCCCCGCTCACTCGCCCCCGCGAGCGCGCGCCGATCATGCCCGACGTCGCGGTCGAGCACATTCCGTCTGCCGCGTCTGCCGTCACGGCGAAGGGTGACCCTGAACTAATTCGTGTGCTGCAGGAACTGCTCGAGCTGGGCGGTTCCGACGTGCACATCTCGAAGAACGCGCCGCCCATGATCCGCGTCGACGGAAGCCTGCGCAACGCGCAGTCGCACACGGGCGGCATCTGGGACGGCACCCGCGTGACGAAGGCGCTGTACTCGATCATTACGCCGTCGCAGCTGGCGCAGTTCGAAGAGAAGCACGAGCTCGACTTCGCCTACACGCTGAGCGAGGATGCGCGGTTCCGCGTCAACTTCTATCGTCAGCGCGGCTCGGTCGGTGCCGCCTTCCGTATCATCCCGACCGAAATCAAGACGCTGAAGGCGCTCGGTGTGCCCGACACGGTCGGTCGATTCTCGACGCTGCCCCGCGGCCTGGTGCTGGTCACGGGCCCGACGGGTTCGGGTAAGTCGACCACGCTGGCCGCGCTCATCGACATGGTGAATGAGAACCGTGCCGACCACATCATGACCGTCGAAGACCCCATCGAGTTCATTCACAAGAACAAGAAGGCGCTCGTCAACCAGCGCGAGGTGGGCGGCGATACGCATTCGTTCCAGAACGCGCTCAAGCACGTGCTGCGTCAAGACCCCGACGTCATTCTGATCGGTGAGCTTCGTGACCTCGAGACGATTTCGACCGCGTTGACCGCGGCCGAGACAGGGCACCTCGTCTTCGCCACCCTGCACACGCAGGACGCCGGCCAGACGATCGACCGTGTCATCGACGTCTTCCCGCCGCACCAGCAGGGGCAGGTGCGTCAACAGTTGGCGGCCACCCTGCAGGGCGTCGTCTGTCAGACGCTGGTGAAAAAGACGAACGGTCGCGGCCGTGTGGTCGCCACCGAAGTGCTCGTGGCGACGCCCGCGATCAACAACCTCATCCGCGAGGGCAAGACCTACCAGATCGGTTCGGCGATGCAGGCCGGCCGTGGAATGGGAATGCACACGATGGACCAGCACCTCGCCGAGCTCGTCAACGCCGGTCAGATCACGTCGACGGCCGCTCATGAGAAGGCCCATGACCACGAGACGCTGAGTCGCCTCATCACCCGCGAAGACGGAGCAACCTTCGCCGCCGCGATGGACTTCGGCGATGTGCACTCGGTGGCAGGCTGATCGACATGGCGACCGCACTCACTTTCACCTACCGAGGCAAAGACGCGACCGGCAAGAAGGTCACCGGCGTCATGGACGGCCCGTCAGAGGCCATCGTCAGCGCCAAGTTGCGCGCGCAGGGCGTGACTCCAGAATCGGTGCGTCAGGCCGGCACGGGGTTGAATGCCGAGATCAACCTCGGGGGCCTATTCAAGAAGAAGGTCGGCCTCAAAGACCTCGCGGTGATGAGTCGGCAGCTGGCGACGATGATTTCGTCGGGACTGGCTCTGCTGAAGGCGCTGACGATCCTCTCCGAGCAGAGTGAGAATGAGCTGCTGAGAGAAACGTTGGATCAGGTTCGCAAAGACGTCGAGCAGGGCCTGTCGCTCTCCGAGGCCATCGCCAAGCACGACACGATCTTCCCGCCGTTGTTCATCAACCTGGTTCGCGCCGGCGAGACCGGCGGCTTCCTCGAAAGCTCGTTGCAGTCAGTAGCTGAGAACTACGAGAAGGAGGTCAAGCTGCGCGGCACTATCAAGTCGGCGCTGACCTACCCGATTGTGGTGCTCATCATGGCGATTCTGGGTGTGATCGGCATGATCGTGTTTATCGTGCCAGTCTTCAAGAACATGTTCGAGGGCCTAGGCGGTTCGCTGCCGGCGCCCACCCAGTTCCTTGTCATCCTGTCCGAGAGCGCGATCTACTGGCTACCGACCCTGATCGTGTCACTCGTTGCCTTTAGCGTGTGGTGGGGCCGAAACAAGCATCAACCACGCGTCCGAGAAGTCGTTGATCCTCTGAAGCTCAAAATGCCCGTCTTTGGTCAACTGATAACCAAGATTGCCATTGCACGATTTACCCGCAACTTCGGCACGATGATGAGATCGGGCGTGCCAATCTTGCAGGCTCTGTCGATTGTCGGCGCAACGTCGGGAAACTACGTCATCGAAAAGGCGCTGGTAAATGTTCAGGAATCCGTGCGCCAAGGCCGGTCGATCGCTGCTCCCCTTGCCGACGAGCCGATCTTCCCACAGATGGTCACGCAAATGATTTCTGTGGGCGAAGACTCGGGTTCGCTTGAGACCATGCTCGCAAAAGTCAGTGACTTTTACGATGCTGAAGTTGAATCGACGACTGAACAGCTTACCGCTCTTATTGAACCCCTAATGATTGCCTTCATGGGTGTGTTGTTGGGCGGCATGATCTTGGCGCTTTACTTGCCTGTCTTCAACATCTTCACGCTCATTTAGGCAGACCCCCCCCGTTCTGGGGCGTGACGCTTTCGCCGCGGGTTGAGAGAGTTCCTGTAGGGGGCCTGTTTTCATCATTGGGGGGCCACCTGTCAATCAAGAATCACGAACAGGATTGGAAAACCATCATGCTCAAGCTTCACGACATCCAGGCCGCGGCCCGGGCTCGTCGCGAGGAGGAGGGCGAGAAGGGCTTCACGCTCATCGAACTCCTCGTCGTCGTCATCATCATCGGCATTCTCGCAGCGATCGCCATCCCGATCTTCCTTGGCCAGCAGCAGCAAGCCCGAATGAGTGCAGTAGAGTCCGCGCTGACCAACGCCAAGACAGAGGTCGTCGCGGCCTTGGTCGGCTCGCCCAACGGCACGCTAGATGCCGCGCTCGTCGGGCCGATCCTGACCTCCTATTCTGTCGATGGGGTCCAGTTGACGGCTCCGACGGTCTCGGGCACCGCATTCTGTCTGCAGGGAACCCACACGGCAGTTACCGGCGAGACGCGTTCCGTTACTGACACCGGCGGCGTTCAGACCACGGCCTGCGCTCCGTAGTCGAACAGCGGTGGGGCGTTGCTCATCTTGAATTGAGCAACGCCCCATTCCGTTCGGAGGATAGAATTGCAAATGCGAAATAGTGATGATGCGGGATTCGGCCTCGTTGAGGTTGTCATTTCCATGTTTCTTTTGACTTTGCTTGCAGTAGCATTTCTTCCTCTGCTCATCGAGTCGCTGCGCATCACGGTCAGGAATGCAACAATTGCAACGGCTACCCAAGTTCTGAGCGAGCAACTCGATTCGCTTCAGGTCGTCGACCGAACATGTGCCGCCTACGCAAGCTGGGCGAGCCAGACCATCACGGCCATCACGGACGACCGTCAGTCCAGCTATCAGGCGAGTCGAACGGTATCCGGGTGCACGCCGGCAACGACATTTCCCAGCACCGTCACCGTCACCGTTTCGGTCGCCGTCACGCCTGACACCGCGGTCCGCGTGGAGGCGACAACGCTCGCGATCGTGGAAAGTGCCAACTGATGGACGGCTTACGGACGCGGCTGGAACGAGCCCGAAGTGACGCTGGGATCACTCTCGCTGAGCTCTTGATCTACAGCTTCTTGGCCATCATCGTCTTGACTCTTGTCGGCCAATTCTTAATCAACTCCCTTCGAGTGGACGCGCAGGTCCGCGATGGCGCGGCCGCTGCGAGCAACGCCCAGGTCGCTGCGGCATCGATAGGCCAAGGCATCCGAAATGCCAGCGCCGTCGACCTCACAGAGCCCGAACCAGGACTATTGGTGTTGCGCACTCGCTCGATCGGTGGCGGTGATGAAAGTGCCTGGTTTTGCCAAGCCTGGGCCATCCAGAACGGCGACCTCCGGTGGACAATCAGCCCGGACTCCATTCCGATTAGTGCGGAAGTCATCGCGAGCTGGACGCTCATCGTAGACAGCGTTCAGCCTGCGACCGGGAAGCCGTTCTTCTCAGTCAACCCTGCTGATCGCGCGGTCGATTTCGCGTTCACTATCGCGAATGGTGACGGTGCACCCATACTTATCGACACTACCGCGGTGTCTCGCCAACCCATACCTGCTACCGGAAGGGTCTCACTCCCATGCTTCGGTTCGTAAAGAACAGCAGAAACGATGATTCGGGTAGCGCCCTGATCGCCGTTATATCTCTCGCCGCGGTCACTGCTGTTATCGCCATCACCGTCGGTGTCGCAACCGTGAACAGCCTGCAGTTCACAAACAGCACGGCCGGCTCGGTCGAGGCGCGGGCCGCGGCGGATGCCGGTGTCGTCGTTGCGGAGCTGGCTCTCCGCGCAGAGGGTTGTGACGCCGAAGACGGTGTGTTCGAGTCGTCAGGAAACCCCGCCTACAGAGTGACAACCAGTTACGACGCTGGCGCGGGCTGGGTGGAAGGGTGTCCGCCTGCCGAGGCTACCCAGGTGAGATTCGTGTCCGAAGGGTTCGCCCAACGGCCCATCTTTGGCGCCGGTAGCAGCGTTGCCGACGTGACTGTTGAGGCGGTCTACCAGTACATCCCCGAGTACGTCAGCATCCCATCGGTCGACCCGGCAATCTATGCCTACTCGATCGAGGGTGAGATCAAGAACTTCGTTCTCGACTCGGCGGAAAACGTGGCGGCTGACATTCAGATCAAGGAGGGCAACCTTCTCTGTCAGAACGCTGCTCGAATCGCCGGCGACGTCATCCTCGCCAATGGCTTCGCCAACCTCACCAACTGCAATGTTTCGGGAACCGTTTACGCCTCGCAGCACGTTCACGTCAGCGGGAACGGGACGCGCGTTCAGGGTGATGTCATTGCCGCCGGTGGAGACCCCGCCACGGGCACCCGCAACGCCAACACGGCGCGGGTCGCATCCGGTGCAATCGTCAACGGGAGCGTGTTCGCCGGCGGCAACACCCGCATCCTCGCGTCGAGCGGTGCGCGCGTCGATGGCAACGTCACGGCTGCGCGAAACACGAGTACGGTGCTCGAAGTCGCCAACAACGCGGAGGTGCGCGGCAACGTACTTTCTTCTGGCACTCTCGACATCAAGGGGACCGTCAACGGAACTCGCTCTAGCGCCGTCACGTCGCTTCAGCTTCCGCCCGCGCCTGACGTGCCCAACTGGGTCGACATTCCCTACACGAGCTTTGCCGGCTCGACGTGGCAGTCCGAGGGCTACACCGAGGTCTTGTGGTCGGGGCCGTGCGTCGTCGACGGCAGCCACCCGTTCTGGCCCACGCTGTCCACGCGCACCTCGAGCACTGTCGTGAACGCCCTGAGCTGTGGCGCAAGCGGCATTGAGCTGCGTAACAACATCGGTTCACCGCTGTCGCTGCAAGCGGACATCGCGATCATCGCGAACCAGTTCAAGCTCGACAAGTTCCGCGCCGAGCCGAACCCCTCGACGGCGCAGCGCAAGATCTACTTGATCGTTCCCGACAACGTCGTGAGCGCCACCAACCCGAGGCCGGACTGCGGTGCAGGGCAAGGTGACATCCTCCTGACGAGCGAGTCTGACTTCCGCCCAGGCATCTCTGGCTTCCTCTACACGCCGTGCAAGATCCAGAGTAACCGTGACGGCTTCCGCGGACAGTTCTACGGCGGGCAGGTCGAATTCAACCAGCAGGCGAAGCTGACATTCGTGCCGACGTCCCCGCCCGGAATCGACCTCTCGGGCGGGACAACGAACGAGCAGGTCCTCGTCGGCGCGTACCTCGGCGACCGGATCAGCATCCGCGAGTTGTCGAGTGGCGGGTGAGCTTAGCGTCGTCCTGATCGCCGCCGCCGCGATCGTCGGCGCGCTCATCGGATCCTTCCTCAACGTGGTCATCCACCGCGTCCCGGCAGGGCAATCCGTCGTGCACCCGCCGAGCGCGTGCCCGGTGTGCGCGACGCGCATTCGGCCGGCCGACAACATCCCGATCGTGTCGTGGTTGATTTTGCGCGGCCGATGCCGGTCATGCTCAGCACCGATCTCCGCGCGGTATCCGCTCGTGGAATTCGGCACAGCTGTCGCCTTCGCGGGGGCGGCCGCCTGGATGCTCAGCTCACTCAGCCCCGTCGCAACCGTCACCGAGGCCGCGGGTGGGCTGGGAACCCTCGTCGCCGTTCTGCTCGTCATCGCCTACCTGTGGCTGGTTGCGACCAGCATCGCGCTTACCGCAATCGATCTTGAAACCCACCGACTGCCGAACGCGATCGTGTTGCCGGGCTATGCCGTCGTCGCCCTCGGCCTGGGTCTGCCCGCCATGTTGGCCGGAGACATTCAGCGCCTCGGCGTAATGGCTGCCGGCGCCGGAATCCTCTTCGCGCTCTACTTCGTGCTCTGGTTCGCGTGGCCGGGCGGCATGGGAATGGGCGACGTCAAACTCTCTGGGGTGCTCGGCGCATTCTTGGGCTTCTCGGGCTGGGCGGCTCTCGCGGTTGGAGCCTTCGCGCCCTTCCTGCTCGGCGGTGCGCTGAGTCTCATTCTTCTTCTTGCGCGACGCGCGACGCGGAAGTCAGGGATTCCTTTCGGCCCCTGGATGATCGTGGGTACGTGGGTGGGGTTGGTCGCGGGCCTTCCGCTCGCCACCGCATACCTGGCACTGTTCGGCATAGCAATCTAATGAGGGGGGCACTCACGTGAGCAGCAGCATTGTCGGCCTCGACATAGGCCAGACCACGGTTCGAGCGGCGGAAGCTCGCCTTGGACGCGGCGGCGTTGTCGAGATCAAGGCATATCGGGAGGCTCCGCTTCCCGAGGGGGCTGTACGCGGGGGAGAGGTCATCGAACCGACGACCGTCGCCACCGTGTTGAAGAAGATGTGGGCCGAAGCGAAATTCACCTCCAAGAAGGTGATTCTCGGCATGGGTGACCAGAAGGTCGTTGCTCGTGACCTCGTCATGCCTCACGTCAGTGAGACTGAGATCAAGAACCTCTTGCCGCTGCGCGTTCAAGAGTTGATTCCGATGCCCGTTGCGGAGGCCGTGCTCGACTTCTATCCCATCGCTGAAGCGCCAGCGACTGACGAGGGTCCGATGGTGCGCGGCCTCCTCATTGCGGCGTACGCCGACGCGGTGACGAACAATGTCAACGCCGTGAAGCGCGCGGGGCTCGACACGGTCGCGGTTGACTTCGTCCCCTTCGCGCTACACCGTTCGGTGAGTGCGGGGAAAGACGGTGTGCACGCGGTTGTCGACATTGGCGCGTCAACCACGAACGTCATCGTGAGCAATCACGGGGTCCCCGACTTCGTTCGCATCATCCCCGCCGGCGGTGATGACGTCACTCGGGCGCTCTCCAACCAGCTCGAGATCCCTCGCGATGAGGCCGAGAACCTCAAGATTGTTCAGGGCTTGCACCCCGAGATCGTTCCCCCCAATGACGCTCGCAGCGCGGGAATCATCGTCGAGATGACGCGCGAGTTGCTCACGAGCATCATCAACACGCTGCGGTACTACTCGAGCACTCACGACGGAGTGAAGGTTGACAGCGTCGTGCTCACTGGCAACGGAGCGCGAATGCGCGGGCTGCCAGCGACACTCGCCCACTCGACGGGAGTATCGGTCGTCGCGCCCGCGCCGTTCTCGCGAGTGAAGATGCCGAAATCGTTGGCCGACTACGACGTGTCGGAAGCGCTGAAGTGCGGAACCGCCTTTGGCTTGGCAATGGGGGTGCAGTCGTGAGCCGCAAAGAAGTCGAAACGGTCGCGGTCGGCGGCGCGCCACGCGCTGACCTGCTGCCACCGTCCGTCCGGGAGGCCATCAAGCGCCGCCCTCTCGTGCGCCGTCTCGTCGCGCTCGTCCTCCTCGTCGCGCTCGTCACCGCTGGGGGTGTTGCGGGTGCCACGTACCTGGCCCTCAACGCGCAACAGGCGCTCGCCGATGAGCAGCGTCGCTCCGAAGACCTTCTCGCGCAGCAACTGCAATTCGCGGATGCGCGGGCAATCAACAACGCGCTCGACAACGCGGTCATCGCTCGCGAAGCGGCGACCTCCGCGGAAGTTGACTGGGAGGCGCTGCTCGACGAGATCCGCGCATCCCTGCCCCCGGGTCTTGTGCTTGTCTCGGTGGACGGCGCGACGCGGGTGGCCCCTGCCGAAGATGAGCCCCTGCGGCAAGACTCGATCGGCAGCTTCCGTATTAACGCGAACAGCCCCACTGTTCCGGACGTCGAGTCGTGGCTGATCGACCTGGAAGGGGTGACCGGCTACGCGGGCATTGCCCCGCCCATTACCGTCTCGGGCAGCGAGGGCGCGTCGTACTCGGTGACAATCGAGGTACTGCTTGACACGAGCGCTTACCTCGGCCGTTTCAGTACCGCCTCCGAGACCGATGCCAGCGAAGAGGGAGAGGAGTAGGCCATGTCGACACTTCGCATCTGGGTTATCGGCGCCGTTCTGGTGTCCCTCGTGATCGCCGGACTCGGCTGGACACTCGGAATCTCTCCCCGTTTGGATGATGCAGCCCGCGCAGACACCGAGCGGCAAAACGTCGAGGTTGTCAACGTCGGCTACGAAGCCACCCTGCAAGAGTTGCGACAACTATCGGAGAACCTGCCGGCGCTTGAGGCAGAACTTGACGCGATCCGCCAGGAGATTCCTGAGGGTCCCGATCTGTCAGCGCTGCTCGGGCAGCTGAACGCTCTGGCCGAGACGGCCGGAGTGGAAATCAGTGAGATCACCGCTGATCCGCCTCTTCTGTTCCCCGCGGAGATCGTCGAGGAGTTCGGCGTGAGCGGACTCGTCGCCGTTCCGGTCCGCGTGAGCGCCACCGGAGACCCGATCGGCCTAAGCGACTTCCTGCGATCCGTTCAGTTCGGCACACGCCTCTTCCTTGTCGAACAGTTCACGCTCTCGGAGAGCGGAGATTCCGGGGCTGTCAACCTTCAGGGTTTTGTGTTCGTGATTCCGCCCGCGGGCACCGCACTTCCGACCGACGAACCGCCGGCAAACGAGTTGCCAGCCGCACCGTCTGAGGATGGGGCCGAAACCGAAACCGAAGAGTAGAGCCGTCCGTAGACCTCCGGTTGCTAGGGTGAGTCGCCCGATCAACCGGAGGTTCGACGCATGACTACCGACAACAGCACCCCTCGCCCCGACGGGGACGACACGCCCGTCGAGCCGGTGGCCGCCGATCCCGTCACGCCCACCCCTGAGGCGCCCGCCGAGCCCGAGCTCGTTGAGCCGGCGCCCGTGGAGCCCGTGGCGCCCGCGCCCGAACCGGCTGCCGACCCCGAGCCGGCGGTAGACCCCGAGCCGGCCGCCGACGCGCAGCCGGCCGCCGAGCCTGCGGCTCAGCCCACGACTGCGTTGCCGAGCGCCCCGCCGCCCGCTCACGGCCAGCAGCCCGAGCCCGCCGCCGACACCGCGGCCGCACCGCAGGTCGTTTACGTCGACGCTCCCGCCCGCCCGAAGAAGCGCGGCACGCGCGGCGTCGGCCTCGCCGTCGTCTTGCTCTCGACGGGCGTCTTCGCCGTGCTCTACGCCCTCGCGACGATCGCCCTCGCGCTGGCCCTGCGCCCCGACGGGCTCAACGGCTTCGGAGGCTACCTCGCATCGGCCCCGTTCTTCGTGCCCGTGCTCGTCTTCGCGGGCGCCCACCTGCTCCTCGTGATCGTCGCGAACCGCGCCGGCTGGTGGATTCACGTGCTCGGCGGCTTCCTCGTCGCCGTTGTCGTCTGGGTCTCCTTCCTCGGCGCCGCCCTGATCGCCGCCGAAGCGATCGGCGCCACCGAGGCGCAGCAGCAGAGCGTGATCCTGCAGCAGCTCGTCAACCCGCTCGGCATCATCGCGGCCGTGCTGGCCCGCGAAATCCCGATCTGGGTCGGCGGCATCGTCGCCCGCCGGGGCCGCGCGCAGACCGCGCGCAACGCCGACGCACAGGCCGCGTACGAGCGTGACCTCGCGGCGCACCGGGCATCCGTGCAGCCGGCAGCGCCGGCGAGCTGAGCCGAGCATCCCGTCGTTTGACCGCGAGAGGCACCGCGCGTATCCTTGATCGCGTGTGTGCTTTTGCGCGCGCCTGCGTCGTGCCGTGAATTCGGTACACGAGGGCGAGGGCAGTCGCTCCCACACCGGGTCCCTCGGCTCCGCGTCCTGACGCGGTGATCCCAGAAACCCCCACGGCATACCCGCCGCTCAGAACCGCACAGGTTCTGGCGGGTTTCGCGTGAGGCCGGGTCGTGACACCACGACACGGCGAAACCAAACCGCAACCGCTGTCACCGTGCAGCAGAACCAAGGAGCATTGTGCCCACTATTCAGCAGCTGGTCCGCAAGGGCCGGTCGCCGAAGGTCGTCAAGACCAAGGCGCCGGCGCTGAAGGCCAACCCTCAGCAGCGCGGCGTGTGCACCCGCGTGTACACGACCACCCCGAAGAAGCCCAACTCGGCCCTTCGCAAGGTCGCCCGTGTGAAGCTTTCGAACGGCACCGAGGTCACCGCCTACATCCCGGGCGAAGGCCACAACCTGCAGGAGCACTCGATGGTGCTCGTGCGTGGCGGTCGTGTGAAAGACCTGCCCGGCGTGCGCTACAAGATCGTGCGCGGCGCGCTCGACACCCAGGCTGTCAAGAACCGCAAGCAGGCGCGTAGCCGCTACGGCGCGAAGAAGGAGAAGTAATGCCTCGCAAGGGTCCCGCGCCTAAGCGCCCCGTCGTCGCAGACCCGGTCTACGGCGCCCCGATCGTCAGCCAGCTCGTCAACAAGATCCTCCTCGACGGCAAGAAGGGCCTCGCCGAGCGCATCGTTTACGGTGCCCTCGAAGGCGTCGCCGCGAAGAGCGGTCAGGATGCGGTGGTCGTCTTGAAGAAGGCCCTCGACAACGTGCGCCCCACCCTCGAGGTGCGGTCGCGTCGTGTCGGTGGTTCGACCTACCAGGTGCCCGTCGAGGTGAAGCCTCACCGTGCGAACACACTCGCACTGCGCTGGCTGACCTCGTACGCCAAGGCTCGTCGCGAGAAGACGATGACCGAGCGCCTGATGAACGAGATCCTCGACGCGTCGAACGGTCTCGGTGCCGCGGTCAAGCGCCGTGAAGACACGCACAAGATGGCCGAGTCGAACAAGGCCTTCGCGCACTACCGCTGGTAACACCTTTTCGGTCGGGCGGGCCGCTACCCGCGTGCCCGCTCGACCACCCGCCTCACAACACTCCGGAGGAATCCCGTGGCACTTGACGTGCTCACCGACCTGAAGAAGGTCCGCAACATCGGCATCATGGCGCACATCGATGCCGGAAAGACCACCACGACCGAGCGCATCCTGTTCTACACGGGTGTGAACCACAAGATCGGTGAGACCCACGACGGTGCCTCGACGATGGACTGGATGGCGCAAGAGCAGGAACGCGGCATCACCATCACGTCGGCTGCCACCACCTGCTTCTGGAACGGCACCCAGATCAACATCATCGACACCCCCGGCCACGTCGACTTCACGGTCGAGGTCGAGCGCTCGCTGCGCGTGCTCGACGGTGCCGTCGCCGTCTTCGACGGCAAGGAGGGCGTCGAGCCCCAGTCCGAGACGGTCTGGCGTCAGGCCGACAAGTACGACGTGCCCCGCATCTGCTTCGTCAACAAGATGGACAAGCTGGGCGCCGACTTCTACTTCACCGTCGACACGATCATCAAGCGCCTCGGCGCGAAGCCGCTCGTGATTCAGCTGCCGATCGGCTTCGAGAGCACCTTCGAGGGTGTCGTCGACCTGGTTGAGATGCGCGCGCTCACGTGGCGCGGCGACGCCAAGGGTGACGTCAAGATGGGCGCCGAGTACGCCGTCGAAGAGATCCCCGCCGACCTCAAGGAGAAGGCTGAGGAGTACCGCGCTCAGTTGCTCGAGGCCGTCGCCGAGGCCTCCGACGAGTTGCTCGAGAAGTACCTCGGTGGCGAAGAGCTGACGGTCGCCGAGATCAAGGCCGGCATCCGCAAGCTCACGATCAACAGCGAGGCCTACCCCGTGCTCTGCGGCTCGGCCTTCAAGAACCGCGGCGTGCAGCCCATGCTCGACGCGGTCGTCGACTATCTTCCCAGCCCGCTGGATGTTCCCCCGACCGTTGCGCACGACCCGCGCGACGAAGAGAAGGAGATCGTTCGCAACCCCGACGCCAAAGACCCGTTCGCGGCCCTCGCGTTCAAGGTTGCGGTGCACCCCTTCTTCGGTCGCCTCACTTACATTCGCGTGTACTCCGGCACCATCGAGTCGGGCTCGGCGATCGCCAACTCGACGAAGGGCAAGAAGGAGCGCATCGGGAAGATCTTCCAGATGCACGCCAACAAGGAGAATCCGGTCGAGTCGGTCACCGCGGGCCACATCTACGCCGTCATTGGCCTCAAGGACACCACGACCGGTGACACGCTCTGCGACCTCACCGAGCAGGTTGTCCTCGAGTCGATGACCTTTCCCGAGCCGGTCATCGAGGTTGCCATCGAGCCGAAGACCAAGGCCGACCAAGAGAAGCTGGGCACCGCGATCCAGAAGCTCGCCGAAGAAGACCCGACGTTCCGCACCGAACTCAACCAGGAGACCGGTCAGACCGTCATCAAGGGCATGGGCGAGCTGCACCTCGACATCCTCGTCGACCGCATGAAGCGCGAGTTCAACGTCGAGGCGAACGTCGGTAAGCCGCAGGTTGCCTACCGCGAGACGATTCGCAAGACGATCGAGAAATTCGACTACACCCACAAGAAGCAGACGGGTGGGTCGGGTCAGTTCGCCAAGGTGCAGATCACGATCGAGCCGCTCGAGGTGACCCCCGAGACGAGCTACGAGTTCGTGAACGCCGTCACCGGTGGCCGCGTGCCGCGCGAGTACATCCCCTCGGTCGACGCCGGTATCCAGGACGCCATGCAGGTCGGCGTGCTCGCCGGCTTCCCCACGGTGGGCGTCAAGGCAACGCTCGTTGACGGCCAGTCACACGACGTCGACTCGTCGGAAATGGCGTTCAAGATCGCCGGTTCGATGGCGTACAAGGAGGCTGCTCGCAAGGCCAGCCCCGCGCTGCTCGAGCCGCTCATGGCCGTCGAGGTTCGTACGCCCGAGGAGTACATGGGCGACGTTATCGGCGACCTGAACTCGCGCCGTGGCCAGATTCAGGCCATGGAGGACGCGACCGGCGTCAAGGTCGTGCGCGCACTCGTCCCGCTGTCGGAGATGTTCGGGTACGTCGGTGACCTGCGGTCGAAGACCTCGGGCCGCGCCGTCTACTCGATGTCGTTCGACAGCTACGCGGAGGTCCCGAAGGCTGTTGCCGACGAGATCGTCCAGAAGACCAAGGGCGAGTAACCACTCGACCTGCGAGGGCTCCCGAGCCTGACTACAGTAAGAACACACCAACCAGCGCTTTGTCCGACAACCGGTCGGATGCGCGCGAACGAGTCCTGAGGAGGACCCACAGTGGCTAAGGCCAAGTTCGAGCGGACCAAGCCGCACGTCAACATCGGAACGATCGGTCACGTCGACCACGGCAAGACCACCCTGACCGCCGCCATCTCGAAGGTGCTTGCTGACAAGTACCCTTCGGCGACGAACGTCCAGCGTGACTTCGCGTCGATCGACTCGGCTCCCGAAGAGCGCCAGCGCGGTATCACGATCAACATCTCGCACGTTGAGTACGAGACCCCGAAGCGCCACTACGCGCACGTTGACGCCCCCGGTCACGCTGACTACATCAAGAACATGATCACCGGTGCCGCTCAGATGGACGGCGCGATCCTCGTGGTCGCGGCGACTGACGGCCCGATGGCGCAGACCCGTGAGCACGTTCTGCTCGCCAAGCAGGTCGGTGTTCCCTACCTGCTCGTCGCGCTGAACAAGTCCGACATGGTCGACGACGAAGAGATCCTCGAGCTCGTCGAGATCGAGGTCCGCGAGCTCCTGTCGAGCCAGGGCTTCGACGGCGACAACGCCCCGGTCGTTCAGGTCTCGGGCCTCAAGGCTCTCGAGGGCGACGAGAAGTGGGTCCAGTCGGTCCTCGACCTCATGGAGGCCGTCGACAACTCGATCCCCGACCCGGTGCGTGACAAGGACAAGCCGTTCCTCATGCCCATCGAGGACGTCTTCACCATCACCGGTCGTGGCACCGTCGTGACGGGCCGCGCCGAGCGTGGAACCCTCGCCATCAACTCCGAGGTCGAGATCGTCGGCATCCGCCCGACGCAGAAGACCACGGTCACCGGTATCGAGATGTTCCACAAGCAGCTCGACGAGGCGTGGGCCGGCGAGAACTGTGGTCTGCTCCTCCGCGGCACCAAGCGCGAAGACGTTGAGCGCGGCCAGGTCGTCGTGAAGCCGGGTTCGGTTACCCCTCACACCAACTTCGAGGGCACCGCGTACATCCTCTCGAAGGACGAGGGTGGCCGTCACAACCCCTTCTACACGAACTACCGCCCGCAGTTCTACTTCCGCACCACCGACGTCACCGGCGTCATCTCGCTGCCCGAGGGCACCGAGATGGTCATGCCCGGCGACACCACCGACATGACGGTTGAGCTGATCCAGCCCATCGCCATGGAGGAGGGCCTCGGCTTCGCCATCCGTGAGGGTGGCCGCACCGTGGGCGCCGGTACGGTGACCAAGATCATCAAGTAGTACCTGCTTCCAACGAAACGGGGTCGAACCTTCGGGTTCGGCCCCGTTTCTTTCCTCCCGAAAACGGCACGGATGCTCGTGGCCGGGAGTACGCCCGCGCCATGAGCACGCGCCCCGCCGCTCGCAGCCTGCTGCTTGTGGAAATCACCGTTGTGATCGCCGTGATCACGTTCATCCTGATGCAGGCGCCTCAGGCGAGCGATGTCGGCATGCTGGTCATTTACTCCGGTTTCGGGATGCTCGTCGAATTCCTGATCCTGCGCGACCGCTCTACGCGCGGCCCGTTAGTCGCGCTGTGAGCTGAGCGGCCGCCGCGGTGACGGCCGCGGCGACGCGTTCACGCGCATCCGAGGTCGCCGTGCCCGAGCGAAACGTCGCACCGATGGCCGCAGCGGGGTAGCCGCCGCGGTCGGTGGCGGCCGCCGCGACCGAGGCGTAGTCGGCGGTGATCTCGCCGTCTTCAGAGGCGACGCCGCGCTCGCGAGACGCCGCAAGGATCGCGTCCAGGTCGGCGAGCGTTGCCGGGCCGATCCCCTGTCGGGTGATGAGGGCATCCCGATGGGGGTAGAGGGCGCGCACCTGCGCGGCGGGCAGCGCGGCCAGCATGGCGCGGCCGGTCGCCGTGAGGTGGGCGGGGAGGCGTACGCCGACCCGCACCACGGTGGTGGGCGCCCGCGGGGCGCTCGCCTGGCCGACATAGGACACGTCGGAGCCGTGCAGCACGGCGAGCTGCGCCGCCACGGGCAGGCCCGCCTCGGCGACCACCCGGTCGAGCAGCGGCATGGCGAGGCTGCCGAGGCGGCTCGCGCGCAGCACGGCCGAACCGATCTCGGCGACGTGACCGCCGAGCCCGTAGGCCCGCAGTTCGGGGTAGTGCACGACGTAGCCCTCGTCCATGAGCACCCTAAGCAGCTGATAGGTGCTCGAGCGGGGGAGGTCGAGGGCGCGGGAGATGAGCGAGGCCGGCACCGGGTCGCCGTGCGCGGCCAGGTGGCTGACGATGCGCAGGGCGGCGCGCGCGGCAGGCACCTCAGGCATCGCGCCTCCCCGTCGTCAGAAGTCTGATATCTCAGACACATTATGGGTGACGCGCCGCCCGGGCACAGCGGAACCGCGGTTCACTCGAGGCATGCCGATCACGATCGGGGCCCGCCCCCTGACGACCGCCGAGGTCACCGCCGTCGCCCGCCACGGCGAGCCCGTCACACTCGACGCCGCGGCGCTCACCCGCATGGCCGAGACGCGCGCAATCATCGAGGCGCTCGCCGACGACACGGTGCCGCACTACGGCATCTCGACCGGATTCGGCGCCCTCGCGACTACCTCGATCCCGCCGGAGCGCCGCGTCGACCTGCAGCGCTCCCTCGTACGCTCACACGCCGCGTCGTCGGGCGCCGAGGTCGAGACCGAGGTCGTGCGCGCCACGATGCTGCTGCGCCTGCAGACCCTGGCGACCGGCCGCACCGGAGCGCGCCCCGACCTCGCCGAGCAGTATGCGGCGCTGCTCAACGCCTCGATCACGCCGATCATCGGCGAGTACGGCAGCCTCGGCTGCTCCGGCGACCTCGCGCCGCTCGCGCACATCGCGCTCGCCGCCATGGGAGAGGGCGACGTGCGCGACGCCGCCGGGGCGCGCATGCCGGCCGCCGAGGCGCTCGCCGCCGCTGGCCTTGCGCCCATCGTGTTGCGCGAGAAGGAGGGCCTTGCCCTCATCAACGGAACCGACGGCATGCTCGGGATGCTCGCCCTCGCCCTCGAGGACCTCTCGGCCCTCATCGACACGGCCGACCTCGCCGCCGCGATGAGCATCGAGGCGCTGCTCGGCACCGACGCCGTGCTCGCCGACGACCTGCAGGTGTTGCGCCCGCACCCCGGTCAGGCCCGGAGCGCGAGCGCGATGCGCGCCTTCCTGCGCGACTCGGGCGTCGTGGCGAGCCATAAGACCGACGACTGCACCCGCGTGCAGGACGCGTACTCGCTGCGGTGCGCGCCGCAGGTTCACGGGGCAGCGCGCGACACGCTGACCTTCGCGGCGACCATCGCTGAGCGCGAGCTCGCCAGCGCGATCGACAACCCCGTCGTCACGCTCGACGGGCGGGTCGAGTCGAACGGCAACTTCCACGGGGCGCCGGTCGCCTACGCCCTCGACTTCGTCGCGATCGCGGTCGCCGATCTCGCGAGCATGAGCGAGCGGCGCACTGACCGCTTCCTCGACGTCGCCCGCAACGCCGGGCTGCCGCCCTTTCTCGCCCACGACCCCGGCGTCGACTCGGGCCACATGATCGCCCAGTACACGCAGGCCGGCATCGTCAGCGAGCTGAAGAGGCTGGCCGCGCCCGCGAGCGTCGACTCGATCCCGTCGAGCGCGATGCAGGAAGACCACGTGTCGATGGGCTGGGCCGCCGGCCGCAAGCTGCGCCGGGCGGTCGACGGGCTCTCGCGCGTCGTCGCCATCGAGCTGCTCACGGCGGCCCGCGCGCTCGACCTCCGGGTCGCCGCCCTCGGTGTCAGCCCCGCCCCGGCTACCGCCGCGGTCGTCGACCGCCTGCGCGCCGACGTTCCCGGCCCGGGCCCCGACCGCTACCTCGCCCCCGACATCGACGCGGCGCACGCGCTCGTCGTGAGCGGCGCACTGCTCGCGGCCGCGCGGGCAAGCCTCACCGTAACCACACCACCCGCCCTCACGACAGGAGTAGATCAATGACGATCATCACCTCGGAAACGACGCCCCGCGCATCCGGCGCAGTGCTCTCCGGGCACGGGCCCCGCCCCGTCCGCGCCCACCGAGGAACCCAGCTCCACACCCTCGGCTGGCAGCAGGAGGGTGCGTTGCGCATGCTGCAGAACAACCTCGACCCCGAGGTTGCCGAGCACCCCGACGAACTCGTCGTGTACGGCGGCACGGGCAAGGCCGCCCGCGACTGGGCGAGCTACGACGCACTCGTGCGCACGCTGCACACGTTGAAGGGCGACGAGACGATGCTCGTGCAGTCCGGCCGCCCGGTCGGCGTCATGCAGACGCACGAGTGGGCGCCGCGCGTGCTGCTTGCCAACTCGAACCTCGTCGGCGACTGGGCCAACTGGGACGAGTTCCGCCGCCTCGAACAGCTTGGCCTCACCATGTACGGCCAGATGACCGCCGGTTCGTGGATCTACATCGGCACGCAGGGAATCCTGCAGGGCACCTTCGAGACCTTCGCCGCGGTGGCCGCGCAAAGGTTCGGAGGAACGCTGGCCGGAACCATCACCCTCACCGGCGGCCTCGGCGGCATGGGCGGCGCGCAGCCGCTCGCCGTCACCATGAACGGCGGCGTCGCGATCTGCGTCGACGTCGACCCGTCGCGCATCGCCCGCCGCCTCGAGCACCGTTACCTCGACGTCGAGGCCCGCTCGCTCGAGCACGCGCTCGAACTGGCGACAGAGGCACGGGATGCTCGGCGCGCGCTCTCGATCGGACTGCTCGGCAATGCCGCGGACATTTTCCCCCGGCTCCTCGCCATGAGCGCCCCGATCGACATCGTGACCGACCAGACGAGCGCCCACGATCCGCTCGCGTACCTGCCGCTCGAGCACACGATGGATGACTGGCACGCCGCGCGTGAGCGCGACCCGATCGGGTTCGCCGCCGCGGCGCGGCAGTCGATGGCGCGGCAGGTGGAGGCGATGGTCGGCTTCCAGAAGGCCGGGGCGGAGGTGTTCGACTACGGCAACAACATCCGCACGGAGGCTCTGGCTGCGGGTTTCGCCGACGCGTTCGCGTTCCCCGGCTTCGTGCCCGCGTACATCCGCCCGCTGTTCGCCCAGGGAAAGGGGCCGTTCCGCTGGGCCGCCCTCAGCGGCGACCCGAAAGACATCGCGGCGACCGACCGCGCGGTGCTCGAGCTGTTCCCCGACAACGAGAACCTGCAGCGCTGGATTCCGATGGCCCAGCAGCGCGTGCACTACCAGGGGCTGCCGGCCCGCATCTGTTGGCTCGGCTGCGGTGAGCGCGACGTCGCGGGCGAGCGGTTCAACGACATGGTCGCCTCGGGCGAGCTCAGCGCCCCGGTGGCGATCGGCCGCGACCACCTCGATTCGGGTTCGGTCGCGAGCCCCTACCGCGAGACCGAGGCGATGAAGGATGGCAGCGACGCGATCGCCGACTGGCCGCTGTTGAACGCCCTCGTGAACACGGCCTCCGGCGCCACCTGGGTGTCGATTCACCATGGCGGGGGAGTCGGCATCGGCCGTTCCATCCACGCCGGGCAGGTCGTCGTCGCCGACGGAACGGCGCTCGCCGGTCAGAAGGTGCAGCGGGTGCTCACCAACGATCCGGGCATGGGTGTGATCCGGCACATCGACGCCGGCTACGACGAAGGCGAGGGTGTCGTGGCCAAACACGGGGTGCGCATCCCGATGCGCGAGGGCGGCGCGCAGTGACCGGCCCCGCGCTCGCCCACGACGAGCACTGGCCCCGGGCCGGCGACTGGCCGGCCTGGCAGCCGGGCGAGCGCGCCGACGCGATCATCGTCGGCGTACCCACCTGGTGCACCTCGCTGTCGCCGACGCGCGCGTACGAGACGCCCGCGGCGATCCGTGACGCGCTGCGCCGCTACAGCGCGGATGCCCTGCTGACGCCAGCGGGCATCCCGCTCGTCGTGCGCGATGCCGGCGACATCGCCGAGCCGGATGGCAAGGGGGAAGAGGCGGCGATAGCCCGCATCGCCGAACTCGTCGCCCACTGCGATCTCGTGATCGTGCTCGGCGGAGACAACGCCGCGACCGTGCCCGCGGCCCTCGGCGTGTGGGGCGGGAGAATCGGATGCGCGGGGCTCGTCACCGTCGACGCTCACCACGACCTCCGCGACGGCACCACCAACGGCAGCCCGGTGCGTCGCCTGCTCGACGCGGGGCTCGACGGCTCGCGCGTGGCCCAGCTCGGCATCGAGCCGCTCGCCAACTCCCGTTTCTACGCCGAGCGCGCGGCGCAGCACCGCATCGCGGTGGTGACCCGCGACGAGCTCGCCCACTCACACGTCGCGGCCGAGATGGCCGCCGCCCTCGACCGGGCCGCCTCCGCCGGCGGCCCCGTGCACGTCGACCTCGACCTGGATGTCTGCGATCGTGCGGTCGCGCCGGGATGCCCCGCGAGCATCCCCGGGGGAATCAGCGCGCACGAGTTGCGCCGCGCCGCGCACGTGGCCGGGCGGCACTCCGCCGTGCGCGGCATCGACCTGACCGAACTGGACGCGAGCGCCGACGCGCCGGACGGGCGCACGGTCCGGCTCGCGGCACTGTGCGTGCTGGAGGCGCTCGCCGGGCTTGCCGCCCGGCCGGCGCCCCGCGTCGACGAGGTGCCCGCGTGAGCGTGCTCGTCGACCGCATCGGCCAGCTCGTCACCCTCGACCCGGCCGACCCCGACAGACCCACCCGCAACGACGCGGCACTCGTCATCGACGGCGGGCACGTCGCGTGGGTCGGAGACGCCGCAGACGCGCCCGCCGCCGACGAGCGGCTCGACGCCGACGGCCGGGCGGTGATCCCCGGCTTCGTCGACAGCCACAACCACCTCGTATTCGCCGGCGACCGCGCCGACGAGTGGGAGGCGCGCATGACCGGCGCGCCGTACACCGCCGGCGGCATTCGACGCACGGTCGAGGCGACACGCGCCGCCAGCGACGACGAGCTGCGCGCGACGCTCGGCCGGCACATCGCCGAGGCCCACCGCCAGGGCATCACGACGCTCGAGGTGAAGAGCGGCTACGGCCTCACCGTCAATGACGAGGCCCGCGCCGTGCGGCTCGCCCGCGAGGTGACCGACGAGGTCACGTTCCTCGGTGCCCACGTCGTGCCCGCCGACCACGCCGACGACCGGCAGGGCTACGTCGACCTCGTCTGCGGCGCCATGCTCGCCGCCTGCGCGCCGCACGCCCGATGGGTCGACGTGTTCATCGACTCCGGAGCCTTCACCGTCGACGAGGCCCGCCGCATCCTCACCGCAGGGCGCGAGGCAGGGCTCGGCCTCCGCGTCCACGCCGGCCAGCTCGCCGCCGACGGCGGAGTCGCCCTCGCCGTCGACCTCGGCGCCGCCAGCGTCGACCACGCCACCCACCTGACCGACGCCGACGTCGACGCGCTCGCCCGATCATCCACAGTCGCGACGCTGCTGCCGCTCGTCGAATTCTCGACGCGGCAGCCGTATCCGGATGCTCGCCGCCTCATCGACGCGGGAGTCACCGTCGCGATCGCCACCGACACCAACCCGGGGTCGAACTATTCGAGCTCGATGACCACCGCCATCGCCCTGGCGATCAGAGACATGGGGATGACCCCCCTCGAGGCGGTGACCGCCGCCACGCGCGGGGGAGCGGCGGCCCTGCGCCGCGACGACATCGGGCACCTCGGGGTGGGGGCGCGGGGTGACCTCGTGGTGCTCGATGCGCCCGACCATCGGTGGATCGGGTACCGGGTGGGGGTGCCGCTCGTGGCCGAGACGGTTGTTGCGGGTCAGCGAGAAACGTCCTTGACGTAGACGAGGATCCGCTCCGATCTGGCCCGGCCACGACCGCCCGTTCGGCAGCCCAGACCGCCCGGCCGTCCGGCCCGCCCATTGGCCCGGCCTGTCCGGTGGCCCGGCCTCACCCACGCGGTGGCCCGCCCCCAGCCGCTCGTTAGCCCGTCCCGTCCGCTGATCCGGCCGGCCGCTCCGCCCGCTCCAACCCGCCGCGCACCTACGCTCAAGCTCAACATCCCCGCGGGGCGGTGTTCACAACTCAGGAAGAGAGGGAGAATGTGCGCCCGTTGCGCGATCTTCCAGTCCGCGCGTCCTGAATTGCGAACACCGACGGGAGGAACGAGGGGATCCCGGGCGCTCAGCTCCCCCACTGCGGGGTGTGCCGCCCGTAACTCTTATGGCCGGGTTGCCTCAACTGAGGCCGACCGGCGGCCGGGACGGCCGCCGGGGTGTGTCGCATGTAACTCTTATGGCCGGGTCGCCACAACTTGGGCCGACCGAGCGCCGGGACGGCGCTCGGGGCGTGTCGCCGATCGGGCCAGAAATGGCCCGATCTCCAAGGCGACACGCCCGGGTTGCAGCACCTCCCGGCGTGTGGCAGACTTTCCTAGTTCAATACGCCGCGCCTCGTCGCGTGGCTCACTGCCAGGCAGTGCATAGGACGAGCGAACCGCAGGTGCGGAACGCCGGGAACCTAGGCCGCGGGTAGCAGAACACAGCGTAAATCGACCCCCTCAGATTCGCAGGTGAATTCCTGCGCGCTGAGGAGTGCGCGCGAGTGGCCACAACAGCCCATCGTGTACGGGTCGGTGACATGCGGAGATCGCGCACGTTGGTATCCGCCGCTCACAAGAGTTTCACTCTTGCGCGCGGGGCGAAGGCAGCCGGTTGACGTTTGACAGAAAAACAGTGGTGCGACAGCGATAGCGCTCCGCGCTGGGTATGGCCTAAGGGCTGCGCCCAATCCAACAAGGAAGAGAGTTGAGCATGGCGGGACAGAAGATCCGCATTCGACTGAAGTCGTATGACCACGCTGGTCTCGACGCGTCGGCGCGCAAGATCGTCGACACGGTCACCCGTGCCGGAGCGACCGTCGTGGGCCCCGTGCCCCTCCCCACGGAGAAGAACGTGGTGGCCGTTATCCGTTCGCCCCACAAGTACAAGGACAGCCGCGAGCACTTCGAGAAGCGCACGCACAAGCGGCTCATCGACATCATTGACCCGACGCCGAAGGCCGTCGACTCGCTCATGCGTCTCGACCTGCCCGCCGACGTCAACATCGAGATCAAGCTCTAAGGAACCCGGACATGTCTGCTACTAAGACGACCAAGGGTCTGCTGGGCACGAAGCTCGGCATGACGCAGGTGTGGGACGAGAACAACACGCTCGTTCCCGTCACCGTTGTCTCGATCGCCCCGAACGTGGTGACGCAGGTGCGCACCGCCGAGGTCGACGGTTACGAGGCCGTGCAGATCGCCTACGGCGCGATCGACCCCCGCAAGGTCACCAAGCCGCTCAGCGGCCACTTCGAGAAGGCCGGCACCACGCCGCGCCGTCACCTCACCGAGATCCGCACCGCGGACGCCGCTGAGTACACCCCCGGCCAGGAGCTGACCGTCGACGTGTTCGAGGCCGGCCAGAAAGTCGACGTTGTCGGCACCAGCAAGGGCAAGGGCTTCGCCGGCGTCATGAAGCGCCACAACTTCAAGGGTGTCTCCGCTTCGCACGGTGCCCACCGTAACCACCGCAAGCCCGGTTCGATCGGCGCCTCGGCGACGCCGAGCCGCGTTTTCAAGGGCATGCGCATGGCCGGTCGCATGGGTGGCGAGCGCGTGTCGGTGCTCAACCTCACCGTCCACTCGGTTGACGCCGAGAAGGGCCTTCTGCTCATCAAGGGCGCCGTTCCCGGTGCCCGCGGTCGTCTCGTGTTCGTCCGCAACGCCGTGAAGGGGGCGTAACCGCCATGGCTACCTCACTCGACATTGTCGACGCCGCCGGCAAGAAGACCGGTTCGGTCGATCTGCCCGCGAACGTGTTCGACGTTCAGACCAACGTGCCGCTGCTGCACCAGGTGGTCGTCGCCCAGCTCGCGGCTGCCCGTCAGGGCACGCACTCGACCAAGACCCGTGGCGAAGTCTCGGGCTCCGGTCGCAAGCCGTTCAAGCAGAAGGGCACCGGCCGCAGCCGTCAGGGCTCGGTTCGTGCTCCGGAGCACACCGGTGGTGGCACCGTCCACGGCCCGAAGCCGCGCGACTACTCGCAGCGGACCCCCAAGAAGATGATCGCCGCCGCCCTCCTCGGTGCGCTGTCGGACCGCGCCCGCGGTGACCGCCTGCACATCGTTGAGTCGTTCGGTTCGGACGCGCCCTCGACGAAGGCCGCAGCCTCGGTCATCGCCTCGCTCACCGCAGGCCGCAAGGTCCTCGTCGTGATCGAGCGTGACGACGAGCTCGCCCAGAAGAGCGTGCGCAACCTCAAGGACCTGCACGTCATCACTCCCGACCAGCTGAACGCGTACGACGTTCTGGTCAGCGACGACATCGTCTTCACGAAGTCGGCGTACGAGACGTTTGTCGCCAGCAAGACCAAGAAGGAAGAGGTCGAGCGTTGAGCATCCACACCACCGCCCAGAACAAGGACCCGCGCGACATCATCATCGCGCCGGTCGTGAGCGAGAAGAGCTACGCGCTCATCGACGACGGCAAGTACACCTTCCTCGTGGACACTCGTGCGAACAAGACCGAGATCAAGTTCGCCATCGAGAAGATCTTCGGCGTGAAGGTCGCCTCGGTGAACACGCTCAACCGCTCGGGCAAGACCCGCCGCACCCGCTTCGGCACCGGCAAGCGCAAAGACACCAAGCGCGCCATCGTGACCCTGAAGTCGGGCTCCATCGACATCTTCACGGCCGTCGGCTAGACGAAGGACGACAGACAATGGCTATTCGCAAGTACAAGCCCACGACGCCGGGTCGTCGCGGCTCGTCGGTCGCTGATTTCGCTGAAATCACGCGCTCGACCCCCGAGAAGTCGCTTCTCAAGCCGCTGCCGAAGACCGGTGGCCGCAACAACACCGGTCGCATCACGACCCGTCACATCGGTGGTGGCCACAAGCGCCAGTACCGCGTTATCGACTTCCGTCGTAACGACAAGGACGGCGTCGACGCGAAGGTCGCGCACATCGAGTACGACCCGAACCGCACCGCGCGCATCGCGCTGCTGCACTTCGTGGACGGCACCAAGCGCTACATCATCGCGCCGAACAAGCTGAAGCAGGGCGACATCGTCGAGTCGGGCCCCGGCGCCGACATCAAGCCCGGCAACAACCTGCCGCTGCGCAACATCCCCGTCGGTACCGTCGTGCACGCCATCGAGCTGCGCCCCGGTGGCGGCGCCAAGATGGCCCGCTCGGCCGGCGCCTCGGTGCGCCTCGTCGCCAAGGACGGCCCGTACGCCCAGCTGCGTCTGCCGTCGGGCGAAATCCGCAACGTCGACGCGCGCTGCCGCGCGACCGTCGGCGAGGTCGGCAACGCCGAGCAGTCGAACATCAACTGGGGTAAGGCCGGCCGCAAGCGCTGGAAGGGCGTTCGCCCGACCGTCCGTGGTGTCGCCATGAACCCGGTCGACCACCCGCACGGTGGTGGTGAGGGTAAGACCAGTGGTGGTCGTCACCCGGTCAGCCCCTGGGGCCAGGCGGAGGGTCGTACCCGTCGCCCGAACAAGCCCAGCGACAAGCTCATCGTCCGTCGCCGCACCGTCGGTAAGAAGCGCTAGTAGGAGTCGAGAAGAATGCCTCGCAGTCTCAAGAAGGGCCCGTTCGTCGACGACCACCTGCTTCGCAAGGTCGTCACCCAGAACGAGGCCAACAGCAAGAACGTCATCAAGACCTGGTCGCGTCGTTCGATGATCATCCCGGCCATGCTCGGGCACACGATCGCCGTTCACGACGGTCGCAAGCACATCCCCGTGTTCGTGACCGAGACCATGGTCGGGCACAAGCTCGGCGAGTTCGCGCCCACCCGCACCTTCCGTGGTCACGAGAAGGACGACAAGAAGGGTCGCCGCCGCTAACCGCGGAGGCGAAGAAGGAGGAGAGAAATGGTGGAGTCGATCGCCCGCGTGCGACACATCCGCGTTACCCCCCAGAAGGCCCGTCGCGTCGTCAACCTGATCCGCGGCAAGCAGGCCCTCGAGGCCCTGGCCATCCTGAAGTTCGCGCCCCAGGGTGCGAGCGAGCCCGTCTACAAGCTCGTCGCGTCGGCCATCGCCAACGCCCGGGTGAAGGCGGATGCGCAGAACACCTTCCTTGACGAGCAGGACCTCTACGTGGCCCGCGCATTCGTCGACGAGGGCACGACCCTGAAGCGGTTCCAGCCGCGTGCCCAGGGCCGTGCGTTCCGCATCAACAAGCGCACCAGCCACATCACGGTCGTCCTGTCGACCCCCGATGAGCTGGCTGCCGCGGGCTCGAGCACCGGCAAGAAGAAGGCGAGCAAGTAGTCATGGGTCAGAAAGTCAACCCGTACGGTTTCCGTCTCGGAATCACCACCGACCACGTGTCGCGCTGGTTCTCCGACAGCACCAAGCCCGGTCAGCGCTATGCCGACTACGTGGCTGAGGACGTCAAGATCCGTCGCATGCTCACGACGAGCCTCGACCGTGCCGGCGTCGCCCGCATCGAGATCGAGCGCACGCGTGACCGCGTTCGCGTCGACATTCACACCGCTCGTCCGGGCATCGTGATCGGCCGCCGCGGCGCCGAGGCTGAGCGCATCCGCGCTGACCTCGAGAAGCTCACCGGCAAGCAGATCCAGCTGAACATCCTCGAGGTGAAGAACCCCGAGGCCGAGGCTCAGCTCGTCGCGCAGGGCATCGCCGAGCAGCTGAGCGCCCGTGTGGCGTTCCGCCGCGCGATGCGCAAGGGCCTCCAGGGCGCCCAGCGTGCGGGTGCCAAGGGTGTCCGGATCCAGGTGTCGGGCCGCCTCGGCGGCGCCGAGATGAGCCGCTCGGAGTTCTACCGCGAAGGCCGTGTGCCCCTGCACACCCTGCGCGCGAACATCGACTACGGCTTCTACGAGGCCAAGACCACCTTCGGTCGCATCGGCGTGAAGGTCTGGATCTACAAGGGCGACATCACCAACAAGGAACTCGCTCGCGAGCAGGCGGCTCAGAAGTCGTCGCGCCCCGAGCGTCGTGACTCGGACCGCGGCGGCCGTCGCGGCGGCCGTCCGGCTGCCGCTGAGGCGCCGGTCGCGGCCGGAGCGGAAGGCTAGGAACAATGCTGATTCCCCGCAAGGTCAAGTACCGCAAGCAGCACCACCCCAAGCGCGGTGGTCACGCGACGGGCGGCACCACCGTGGCGTTCGGCGAGTTCGGCATCCAGGCCCTCACTCCCGCCTACGTCACCAACCGGCAGATCGAGTCCGCTCGTATCGCCATGACCCGTCACATCAAGCGTGGTGGAAAGGTGTGGATCAACATCTACCCCGACCGTCCGCTGACCAAGAAGCCCGCCGAAACCCGCATGGGTTCGGGTAAGGGTTCGCCGGAGTGGTGGGTCGCCAACGTCAAGCCGGGTCGCGTCCTCTTCGAGGTTGCCGGTGTTCCCGAGCAGCTCGCTCGTGAGGCACTGACCCGTGCAATTCACAAGCTGCCCCTCAAGGCACGCATCATCAAGCGCGAGGAGGGCGACGCGTAATGGCGATCGGATCCAAGGAGCTGGCACCTGCTGAGCTCGACACTTTCGAAGACGAGCGTCTGCTCGATGAGCTGAAGCGCGCCAAGGAAGAGCTGTTCAATCTGCGCTTCCAGGCCGCTACCGGTCAGCTCGAGAGCCACGGCCGCCTCCGCGCGGTCAAGCGCGACATCGCTCGCATCTACACGGTGATCCGCGAGCGCGAGCTGGGCATCCGTGCCACGCCCGCGCCGATCGAGGCGCCCGAGAAGCCGGCGAAGAAGTCGACCAAGAAGGCTGACAAGGCCGAGGCCGACGAGAAGACCGAGGAGAACAACTAATGGCGACGACGAAGAAGGCCGAAGCCGGCCACGAGTCGGCCGAGCACGACGTTCGCGACGAGAACGCGCGCGGGTACCGCAAGGCCCGCCGCGGCTACGTCGTCAGCGACAAGATGGACAAGACCATCGTCGTTGAGGTGGAAGACCGCGTGAAGCACCCGCTGTACGGCAAGGTCATCCGCCGCACCTCCAAGGTGAAGGCTCACGACGAGCAGAACAGCGCCGGCATCGGCGACCTCGTGCTCATCAACGAGACCCGTCCCCTGTCCGCCACGAAGCGCTGGCGCCTCGTCGAGATCCTCGAGAAGGCCAAGTAGGCCCCGGCCTGCTTGACCCTAAGGAGTAGGAAATGCTTCAGCAGGAATCCAGAGTCAAGGTCGCCGACAACACCGGCGCCAAGGAGCTGCTCACCATCCGCGTTCTGGGTGGCTCGGGCCGTCGCTACGCCGGCCTCGGTGACGTCATCGTCGCCACCGTCAAGGACGCGATCCCCGGCGGCAACGTCAAGAAGGGCGATGTCGTCAAGGCCGTCATCGTGCGCACGGTCAAGCAGACCCGCCGCGCCGACGGCTCCTACATCAAGTTCGACGAGAACGCCGCCGTGATTCTGAAGAACGACGGGGACCCCCGCGGTACCCGCATCTTCGGACCGGTTGGCCGTGAGCTTCGCGACAAGAAGTTCATGAAGATCGTCTCGCTCGCACCGGAGGTGCTGTAACTCATGGCCACGATCAAAAAGGGCGACCTCGTCCAGGTGATCTCGGGCGCGACCGAGGACCGCGGTGGAGACCGCGGCAAGCAGGGTCGCGTCATCGAGGTGCTTGCTGACAAGGACCGCGTCATCGTCGAGGGCATCAACCTCGTCACGAAGCACGTGCGCGTCGGCCAGACGCAGCGCGGCACCAAGACCGGCGGCATCGAGACGCACGAGGCGCCCATTCACGTCTCGAACGTCGCGGTCGTCGACCCCAAGACCAAGAAGCCCACGCGCATCGGTTACCGCGAGGAAACCGTCGAGAAGAACGGTGTGAAGAAGACCGTCCGCGTGCGCTACGCCAAGAAGTCGGGTGAGAAGCTCTAATGACTGACACCGCTACGGCGCCGGCCAAGATTCAGCCGCGTCTCAAGCAGAAGTACCGCTCGGAGATCACGAAGCAGCTGACCGACGAGTTCGGCTACACGAACCCCCACCAGGTTCCGAAGATCGTCAAGATCGTCGTGAACACGGGTGTGGGCGAGGCCGCTCGCGACTCGAAGGTCATCGACGGTGCGATCCGCGACCTGACCCTCATCACGGGTCAGAAGCCGCAGGTCACGAAGGCCCGCAAGTCGATCGCCCAGTTCAAGCTGCGCGACGGCATGCCGATCGGCGCGCACGTCACGCTGCGTGGCGACCGCGCATGGGAGTTCTTGGACCGTCTCGTGTCGCTCGCGCTGCCGCGCATCCGCGACTTCCGCGGTCTGAGCGACCGCCAGTTCGACGGCAACGGCAACTACACCTTCGGTCTCACGGAGCAGAGCGTCTTCCACGAGATCGACCAGGACAAGATCGACCGCGTTCGCGGCTTCGACATCACCGTCGTCACGACCGCGAAGACGGACGACGAGGGCCGCGCCCTACTGCGCGCTCTCGGCTTCCCCTTCAAGGCCGCCGACGCTCCTCAGTAACACTCCACTCGGTCCGCATCAGCGGACCCCGATCGCCTAGGTCGGCCCCGGTGTACCGGGAGTCGAAACCGGACGAGAACAGGAAACATCCATCATGACGATGACAGATCCGGTCGCAGACATGCTGACCAGACTGCGCAACGCCAACTCGGCGCACCACGAGTCCGTGTCGATGCCCAGCTCCAAGCTGAAGACCGGCCTCGCGGAAATCCTCAAGCGTGAGGGGTACATCACCGACTGGGCCGTCGAAGACGCCCGCGTCGGCAAGACCCTCACCCTGTCGCTGAAGTACGGTCCGAACCGTGAGCGGTCGATTGCCGGCATCAAGCGCGTGTCGAAGCCCGGCCTTCGTGTCTACGCGAAGTCGACCGAGATTCCCCACGTTCTGGGTGGCCTCGGCGTCGCGATCCTGTCCACCTCCTCGGGTCTTCTGACCGACCGCGAGGCGACGCAGAAGGGCGTGGGTGGGGAAGTCCTCGCCTACGTGTGGTGATCCGTCATGTCACGTATTGGACGCATGCCGATCGACATCCCCGGAGGAGTCGACGTGAAGATCGACGGCCAGGCCGTCACCGTCAAGGGCCCGAAGGGTGAGCTGTCGCTCACCGTGGCGAGCCCCATCGAGGTCGCTATCGAGGAGGGCCAGGTCGTCGTGACCCGTCCCGACGACGAGCGCAACTCGCGCTCGCTGCACGGCCTGACTCGCACGCTGATCGCGAACCAGATCATCGGCGTGACGCAGGGCTACTCGAAGGGTCTCGAGGTCGTCGGCACCGGTTACCGTGTGCAGGCCAAGGGCTCCTCGGTCGAGTTCGCACTCGGCTTCTCGCACCCGGTGACGGTCGACCCGCCCGCGGGCATCACGTTCACCGTCGAAGGCAACAACAAGCTCACCGTCAGCGGCATCGACAAGCAGGCCGTGGGCGAGGTCGCCGCGAACATTCGCAAGATCCGCAAGCCCGAGCCGTACAAGGGCAAGGGCATCCGCTACGCGGGCGAGGTCGTTCGCCGCAAGGCCGGAAAGGCTGGTAAGTAACCATGGGTCTCGGTACTCGAGGGAAGAGCAAGACGGCCGCGAAGAGCCGTCGCCACGCGCGTCTGCGCAAGCGGGTCGTTGGCACGGCCGAGCGTCCCCGTCTCGTCGTGACGCGTTCGGCGCGTCACGTGTTCGTGCAGATCGTCGACGACAGCAAGGGTCACACCCTCGCCAGCGCGTCGACGATGGAGGGCGACCTCCGCACGTTCGACGGCGACAAGACCGCGAAGGCGCGCAAGGTGGGCGAGCTGCTCGCCGAGCGTGCGAAGAATGCCGGTGTGGAGGCAGTCGTCTTCGACCGGGGTGGTAACCGTTACGCCGGGCGCGTTGCGGCGATCGCCGATGGAGCGCGAGAGGCAGGGTTGAGCCTGTGAGCGAGAACGAGAAGGAGCAGACCGTGGCGGCAGAGGCCCCCGTGGAGACCGCTGCGTCGTCGCAGTCGAACACCACAGAGACGCGCGAGCCGCGTCGTGGTGGCCGCGACCGCAACCAGGGCCGTGACCGCGGTGCGCGCGAGACCGAGAAGAGCCCCTTCCTCGAGCGCGTCGTGACGATCAACCGTGTTTCGAAGGTCGTCAAGGGTGGTCGTCGCTTCAGCTTCACCGCTCTCGTCGTCGTCGGTGACGGCAACGGCATGGTCGGCGTCGGCTACGGCAAGGCTCGCGAGGTTCCGACCGCGATCTCGAAGGGCGTCGAGGAGGCGAAGAAGAACTTCTTCCGCGTTCCCCGCGTCGCCCAGACGATCCCGCACCCCGTGCAGGGTGAGGCCGCGGCCGGCGTCGTGCTGCTGCGTCCCGCCGCCGCCGGTACCGGTGTTATCGCCGGTGGTCCGGTGCGCGCCGTGCTTGAGTGCGCCGGAATCCACGACGTTCTGAGCAAGTCGCTCGGTTCGTCGAACACGATCAACATCGTTCACGCGACCGTCGAGGCGCTGAAGATGCTCGAGGAGCCGCGCGCCGTCGCCGCTCGCCGTGGCCTGGACTTCGAAGACGTGGCTCCCGCCCGTCTCGTCCGCGCCGAGGCCGAGGCCGCGAAGGCCGCAGCCGGAAAGGCGGGTGCATGATGGCTCAGCGCCTCAAGGTGACCCAGATCAAGTCCGTAATCAGCGAGAAGCAGAACCAGCGCGACACCCTGCGCAGCCTGGGCCTCAAGCGCATCGGCGACAGTGTCGTGCGCGAGGACACCCCGGCCAACCGTGGGTACGTCAAGACGGTCGCGCACCTCGTGACGGTCGAGGAGATTGACTAATGGCTGAAGAAGAGAAGAAGGCCCCGGCGAAGAAGGCTCCTGCAGCCTCGAAGCCGGCAGCCGAGAAGAAGCCGGCGGCGGCGAAGACCACCGCCGCGAAGAAGGCTCCGGCGAAGTCGACCGCAGCCAAGGCGTCGTCGGCAAAGTCGGACAGCGCCGAGAAGGCTCCGGCCGCGAAGGCTCCCGCCAAGAAGGCTCCCGCGAAGAAGGCGGAGTCGACCGACGCCGCCCGCCCGCAGGTGCTGAAGGTTCACCACCTGCGGCCCGCCGCGGGTGCCAAGAAGGACCGCACCCGCGTGGGTCGTGGTGAAGGCTCGAAGGGTAAGACCGCGGGTCGCGGCACGAAGGGCACGAAGGCCCGCAACACCGTGCGTCCTGGCTTCCAGGGTGGTCAGCTCAACTTCGTGATGCGTGCGCCGAAGCTGCGTGGTTTCACGAACCCGTTCCGGGTCGAGTACCAGGTGGTCAACCTGGCGAAGCTCGCCGAGCTGTACCCGAAGGGCGGCGACGTCACCGTCTCCGACCTCGTGGCCAAGGGTGCCGTGCGCAAGAACGAGAAGGTCAAGGTTCTCGGCAACGGGGACATTGCGGTTAAGCTGAACGTGACCGTCGACAAGGTCTCCCGCTCTGCCGAGCAGAAGATCGTCGCGGCCGGCGGTTCCATTCAGTAGCCGCTCGGGCGGCCCTTCGGGGCCGCCCGGCTTCGGCCCATTCGGGCCAGCATCCCGAGCCGCCGGGCCACGGGATGCCCATGTTTTTTTACGGGAGGTCTCGTGTTCAGAGCTATCGGGCGAATCATCAAGACGCCCGACCTCCGCCGGAAGATCGGGTTCACTCTCGGAATCGTCGCGATCTTCCGTCTGGGTTCGTTCATCCCCGCGCCGTTCGTCGATTACCAGAACGTGCAGCTGTGTCTCGCGGGCAACGAAGGCGCCACGGGCCTCTACCAGCTCGTCAACCTCTTCAGCGGCGGTGCTCTGCTGCAGCTGTCGATCTTCGCGCTCGGCATCATGCCCTACATCACCGCGTCGATCATCACGCAGCTACTCCGCGTCGTCATCCCTCACTTCGAGGCCCTCTACAAGGAGGGGCAGGCCGGCCAGGCGAAGCTCACGCAGTACACGCGCTACATGACGATCGCGCTCGCGATCCTGCAGTCGACCACGCTCATCACGGTCGCCCGCGCCGGTGCGCTGTTCCCGACGACGTCGGGTGTGCCGCAGTGCTCGCAGCTCATCACGAACGACAGCTGGTACGCGATCCTGCTCATGGTCATCACCATGACTGCGGGCACCGGTCTCATCATGTGGCTCGGCGAGCTCATCACTGAGCGCGGAATCGGCAACGGCATGTCGCTGCTGATCTTCGTCTCCATCGCCGCGACCTTCCCGTCGGCGCTGTGGGGCATCCAGGTCGCCCAGGGTTTCGAAATCTTCGTCATCGTGCTGGCCCTCGGCCTCGTCGTCATGGCCGCGGTCGTCTTCGTCGAGCAGTCGCAGCGCCGCGTGCCCGTGCAGTACGCCAAGCGCATGGTCGGCCGCCGCACGTACGGCGGAAACAACACGTACATCCCGATCAAGGTGAACATGGCCGGCGTCGTGCCCGTCATCTTCGCCTCATCGCTGCTGTACCTGCCCGCTCTCATCGCGCAGTTCAACCAGCCTGCCGCGGGCGAGACCGCCCCCGAGTGGGTCGTGTGGATCCAGAACAACTTCATCTCGGGCGACAACTGGCTGTACATGGTCGTGTACTTCCTGCTCATCGTCGGCTTCACCTACTTCTACGTCGCGATCACCTTCAACCCGGAGGACGTCGCCGACAACATGAAGAAGTACGGCGGCTTCATCCCGGGCATCCGCGCCGGTCGCCCGACCGCCGAGTACCTCGACTACGTGCTCACCCGCATCACGCTGCCGGGATCGCTGTACCTGGGTCTTGTCGCCCTGATTCCGCTCATCGCCTTCGCGTCGGTGGGTGCCAACCAGAACTTCCCGTTCGGTGGGGCGAGCATCCTGATCATCGTCGGCGTGGGTCTTGAGACCGTGAAGCAGATCGACGCGCAGCTGCAGCAGCGTCACTACGAAGGCCTGCTGAAGTGACCCGCCGCCTCCTCCTGATCGGCCCGCCCGGTGCGGGCAAGGGCACGCAGGCCGGTCGCCTGACCGAGCACTTCAGAATCCCCGCGATCTCGACCGGCGACATCTTCCGGCAGAACCTGCGCGACGAGACCGAGCTCGGGCTCAAGGCCAAAGCGTTCATGGACGCGGGCGACAACGTGCCAGACGAGGTGACGAACGACCTGGTGCGCGACCGGCTGAGCCAGCCCGACTGCGCCGAGGGTTTCCTGCTCGACGGCTACCCCCGCACGACCGATCAGGTACGCGCGCTCGACGAGTTCCTCGCCGAGAAGGGTGTCGCACTTGACGCGGTCGTCGAATTGGTCGCCGACCCCGACATCGTGGTCGAGCGTCTGAAGAAGCGCGCCGTCGATCAGGGCCGCGCCGACGACGACGAGAACGTGGTCCGCCACCGCCTCGACGTTTACGCGAAGCAGACGGCTCCCCTCATCGACGTCTACGCCGAGCGCGGGATGCTCACCAAGGTCAACGGCATCGGCGAGATCGACGAGGTGACCGGGCGCATCCTGGATGCCCTGTCCGTTCGCGACTTGCCGTGACGCGTTCCATCACCTAAGCTTTCCCTTTGGTGCTTTCGGCCCGCTTCGGCGTGCCGCGATCAGCAGTCGCCGTGCAGACGACACTGAGCCGCTGGGCACCGCATCCGCACGACCAGTGCACACTCCCCTTATTTGCGACGAAGAGGCTATGGCCAAAAAAGACGGTGTCATCGAGATCGAAGGCTCGGTGGTCGAAGCGCTGCCCAACGCGATGTTCCGCGTCGAGCTGACCAACGGCCACAAGGTTCTTGCCCACATTTCGGGCAAGATGCGCCAGCACTACATCCGCATCCTCCCCGAGGACCGCGTGATCGTTGAGCTGAGCCCCTACGACCTGACCCGCGGCCGGATCGTCTACCGCTACAAGTAAGCAGTGCGCGCTGGGTAAGGAACGGCCCGGGAATCCACCCGGAGCACGAGGCCAGCGATATAACAGAACGAGAGAACCATGAAGGTCAACCCCAGCGTCAAGCCCATCTGCGACAAGTGCAAGGTGATTCGCCGCCACGGCAACGTGATGGTCATCTGCGAGAACCCGCGCCACAAGCAACGCCAGGGCTAAAGCGGGCGCACCCCACGACTCACAACTGAATACGAACACACGGCAGTCTCAGAACCCGCACCCGTGCGGGGGACACCTCGGGCGGAAGGCCCGGGCACCGAAACTGCTCCACACCTTCCACGAAACCCTGTAAGGAGCCATCATGGCCCGTCTTGCCGGAGTCGACATTCCCCGCGATAAGCGCGTGGAAGTCGCCCTGACCTACATCTACGGAGTCGGCCGGACCCGCGCGACCGAAACGCTCGCCGCGACCGGTATCGACCGCAACGTCCGCGTCAAGGATCTGACCGACGACCAGCTCGTCGCTCTCCGCGACCACATCGAAGGCACCTACAAGGTGGAGGGTGACCTTCGCCGTGAGGTCGCCGCCGACATTCGCCGCAAGGTCGAGATCGGTTCGTACGAGGGCCTGCGCCACCGCCGCGGCCTGCCGGTGCGCGGTCAGCGCACCAAGACCAACGCGCGCACCCGCAAGGGCCCGAAGCGCACCGTCGCCGGCAAGAAGAAGGCTCGCTAGTCCGGCCCCGCCGCGACCCGCGTATCCCACAGGTTTAGGAGAAGACCATGGCAGCACCCAAGTCGGCCGCGCGCAAGCCCCGCCGCAAGGACAAGAAGAACATCGCCGTCGGCCAGGCCCACATCAAGTCGACGTTCAACAACACGATCGTGTCGATCACCGACCCGAGCGGCGCCGTCATCAGCTGGGCGTCGTCCGGCCAGGTCGGCTTCAAGGGCTCGCGCAAGTCGACGCCCTTCGCCGCGCAGCTCGCCGCCGAGTCGGCCGCGCGCCAGGCGCAGGAGCACGGCATGAAGAAGGTCGACGTGTTCGTCAAGGGCCCCGGTTCGGGCCGCGAGACCGCGATTCGTTCGCTTCAGGCCGCCGGCCTCGAGGTGGGCTCGATCAGCGACGTGACGCCGCAGGCGCACAACGGCTGCCGCCCGCCGAAGCGTCGCCGCGTCTAGGTAACGCGCCCCGCGCATCCCTCGATCGGATGCGCGCGGTGCGTTTCTGACGCGCCCCGCGCATCCGCTCGCCCCAGCTTTCGATAACTCAACACACTCGACGAGATCCGCCCTCGTCGCGCAACAAGTGTCATATAGCGGACACTTCGCCGAAAGGAACCCATAGTGCTCATCGCACAGCGTCCCACTCTGACCGAGGAGAACGTCTCCGAATTCCGGTCGCGGTTCATCATCGAACCCCTCGAGCCCGGCTTCGGCTACACGCTCGGCAACTCCATGCGTCGCACGCTGCTGTCGTCGATTCCCGGCGCGGCCGTGACGAGCATCCGCATCGACGGCGTGCTGCACGAGTTCAGCACGATCGACGGCGTGAAGGAGGATGTCACCGAGATCATCCTCAACATCAAGCAGCTCGTCGTCTCGAGCGAGCACGACGAGCCGATCACCGCCTACCTGCGCAAGACGGGCGCCGGTGAGGTCACCGCCGCCGACATCTCCGCCCCCGCCGGCGTCGAGATCCACAACCCCGAGCTCGTCATCGCGACGCTGAATGACAGCGCCAAGTTTGAACTCGAGCTGACCATCGAGCGTGGCCGCGGCTACGTCTCGGCGACCCAGAACCGCAGCGAGTTCAGCGAGGCCGGCCAGATTCCGGTCGACTCGATCTACTCGCCCGTGCTGAAGGTCACCTACCGCGTCGAGGCCACCCGTGCCGGCGAGCGCACCGACTTCGACCGCCTCGTCGTCGACGTCGAGACGAAGCCCGCGATCAGCCCCCGCGACGCCGTCGCCTCGGCCGGCCGCACCCTCGTCGAGCTGTTCGGCCTCGCCCGCGAGCTGAACACCCAGGCCGAGGGCATCGAGATCGGGCCCGCCCCGGTCGACGCCGTGCTCTCGAACGAGCTCTCGATGCCGATCGAGGACCTCGACCTCTCGGTGCGCAGCTACAACTGCCTCAAGCGCGAGGGCATCAACACGGTCAGCGAGCTCGTCGCCCTGTCGGAGACCCAGCTGATGAACATCCGCAACTTCGGCCAGAAGTCGGTCGACGAGGTCAAGGACAAGCTCGTCGAGATGGGTCTGTCGCTGAAGGACGCCGTCCCCGGCTTCGACGGAGCCGCGTTCTACAGCTACGACGACGAGACCAACTAACGGGTTCGTCACCGCTCACCCCCAGAACTGTCACTGACGAACCCCACACAGGAGAACCACGATCATGCCTAAGCCCACCAAGGGTCCCCGCCTCGGAGGCGGTCCGGCGCACGAGCGCCTGCTGCTGGCGAACCTCGCCACCGCGCTGTTCACGCACAAGCGCATCACCACCACCGAGACCAAGGCAAAGCGTCTGCGTCCGCTGGCCGAGCGCCTCATCACGTTCGCGAAGCGCGGCGACCTGCACGCCCGCCGTCGCGTTATGACGGTGATCCGCGACAAGAGCGCCGTGCACGAGCTCTTCACCGAGATCGCGCCGCTCGTCGCCGAGCGCGAGGGTGGCTACACCCGCATCACGAAGATCGGCAACCGCAAGGGCGACAACGCCCCCATGGCGGTCATCGAGCTCGTGCTCGAGCCCGTGAACCCGAAGCCGAAGTCGGCGAAGAAGTCGGCTGCCGCGGCGCCGGCCCCCGCCGCCGAAGAGGCTCCGGCCGAGGAGACCGTCGAGGAGACCACCGAGGCCCCGGCCGAGGATGCCGCCGCTGACGAGTCCGCTGCGGACGAGACCAGCGCCGACGAGACCACGGACGCGGCCGACGAGTCGGCCGAGGAGTCCAAGTAGTCACCGCGCTGTAACGGTTTCGTAGAGCCCCGCCCGGGTACCCGGGCGGGGCTCTACTGTTGTCGGCGTGACCGACTCCCTGATCGATAGCGGGGCGGGCGAGATCGATGCGTCCCGCCCGCTGTCTGCGCGCATCCCCGCCACCGAGCTGCCCGAGCCGACCGGGCCCGCGGGCGTCGCCTGGCGCGCCACTCGCGACGACGACGTCGAGGCGATCGCGACCCTGTTGGCCGCGATAGCGACGCGTGACCACCCCGACTGGAGCGAAACCGCCGACGAGATCGCGGAGACGTTCGGCCACTCGTACGTCGATGTCGCGCGCGACAGCGTCGTGGCGGAAGACGCCGACGGCCGGATGATCGCGCACGGGATGGCGATGCGCGCGCCTGAGCCCGTCGAGTACGCGCGGGTCTGGCTCAGCGGCGGCGTGCATCCGGAACACCGCGGTCGCGGCCTGGGCCGGCAACTGCTCGCCTGGCAGACCGCCCGCGCCGAGCAGCTGCTCGCCGAACTCGACGTCTCGAACCCCGGTTGGGTGCTGTCGTACGCCGCCGATCGCTCGCCGGAACACGGGCGACTGCTCGAGCGTGCCGGGTACAGCCCCTCGCGCTACTTCACCACCCTGCACGCTGAGCTCGCCGTCGCGGCCCTCGAACCGCGCGACCTGCCCGACGGCGTTCGCCTCGAGCCGTGGTCTCCCCGATTCAGCGAGGGCGCCCGCGCGGCAAAGAATGCGGCCTTCGCGGACCACTGGGGGTCGCAGCCGGCCACCCGCGAAGGGTGGGAGTCGTGGCAGGGTCTGCCCACCTTCCGTCCCGAACTCAGTCGCGTTGCGCTCGTCGGCGACGAGGTGGTCGGATTCATCACCACCGACGTCAACGAAGAAGACTGGGCGCGCATGGGCCGATCGAGCGGCTACATCGGCCTCGTCGGGACGGTACGCGAGTGGCGCGGCAAAGGGTTGGCGAGCGCGCTGCTCGTCGATGTCATGCGCGCCTACCGCGCCCAAGGCCTCGAGCTGGCCGTGCTCGATGTCGACACGGCGAACCCGACGGGCGCGCTCGGCGTGTACGAGCGGCTCGGTTTCGCCGCGGTCGCCCGCGACGTGGCGTATCCCCGGCTGTACTGAGCGCGCGGGGCTCTAGACCGGGCGCTGCCAGTGCGGATTCTCGTCGTAGCGGTTCGGGTCTGGCGGAGGAGGCAGCGGGGGCAGGTCGGCGAGCCTCTGCAGCGCCTCGCGGATCTCAGCCGAATACAGCGTGCTGCCCGTCGGGCCGGGATGCACCTGGTCACCTGCCAGCAAATCCAGACGCCCCGAAATGGTCGCGTTCCAATCGGCGACCTCCACCTGGCGGTAGGCCCGCGCCGTCTCGTGCAGACGCGTGTTGGACTCGTCGATCCATCCGCGGGGAGCCGAGGCCGTCACGACGACCAGTTCGCGGTCGCGGACGGCACCGATGACGCGGTCGAGGTCGGACTGGCTGATGAGGCCGTTCGCCCCGACACCGATGATGACGACATCGCGGAGCGCGCCGGCCGCGGCCGCCTCCTCGATCACCTCGGGCATCGACCACATCTGCCGACCGACCGTGGCGTCGACGGCGATGCCGGGGAATTCGTCGATGAGCGCGGGGGCTGCCGCCAACATGACCGAGTCGCCGAAGGCGATGATCTGGTCCCCGGTCGGCAGCGGAGCGGGGGTGTCCTCCGGAGCCGGATCGGATTCGGGTGCCGGTTCGGGCGCCGGCTCCGGCTCGGGCTCCGTTGGCGGTTGCGGTGCCGTCGCAGGCACCGAATCGGGAGACGGCGAAGGCGATGGGCCGGCACTCCGCGGCTGCTCGGCCGTGTCGACGGCGAGCTGGCCCGCGGCGATCAGGTCTGCCGCCTCGGACGTCGCGGGCGAGCGCTGCAGTGCGGCCCCCGTGCCGGCGACGAGCAGCGCCAGGGCCACCGCGACGGTCGCGACGGCGGCACCCTCGCGCTTCCCGCCCGCCGCACGGGCAGGCGCGAGCAACTCGCGGCGGCGGATGGGCAGCTCGACGAAACGGTAGCTGACCGCTGCGAGCAGCACCGACAGCGCAAGCACGGCGGCGCCGAGGCCCCACGCCCCTGACCCTGTGCGGTCGAGGCCGGGGACGAGCGCAAGCCCCAACACCCAGAGGGGCCAGTGCCAGAGGTACAGCCCGTAGGAGCGCTCGCCTACCCACACGAGCGGCGACGACTCGGCAACACGGGCGGCCAGAGACTCGCGGCGCTCAAGCGACAGGATCGCCAGCACGGTGAGGGCTACCGCGAGCGCCATTCCGCCGCGGTACGCACCCGGGTCGTCGATACTCGTCGACAGCGCAACCGCCACCACTCCCGCGACCGCGGCGACGCCGACGGGCGTCGACGCGCGGCCCAGCAGCGCGCGGGGCTGCGTGAGCGGGTCACGTCCGAGCGCCAGCGCCGCGCCGGCGAGCAGGCCGAAGCCGTGCGTCAGCGTCGACAGGTAGGCCGCCGACGCGGCCGCGCCGCCGTCGAGCGCCGGGTCACCCGCGGCAGCGGCCATCGCGAGCGCCGACCAGGCGGCGAGGGCAAGCGGCAGTGCCACGAGCATCCAGCGCCGGAGGGGGAGCGCGAGCAGCGCGATCACGGCGATCGGCCACAGCAGGTAGAACTGTTCCTCGACGGCGAGCGACCAGAGGTGCCGGAACAGTTCGGGACTCGTCTGGTCGAGGTAGCTCGACCCGGCGCTGATCGCCACCCAGTTGCTCGTGAACGTCGCCGCGCCGAGCAGCTGCCAGCCCATACCGACGAGCACGTCGCCGCCGATCAGCGACGCGAGGGTTGCCGTCGACATGACAACGAGCGCGAGCGCGGGCAGCAGTCGGCGCGCGCGCCGAGCCCAGAACGCGCGCAGCGCGATGCGACCCGTTCGGCGACGCTCGTGCAGCAACAGCGCGGTAATGAGGTAGCCGCTGACAACGAAGAAGACGTCCACGCCGATGAACCCGCCGGGGATCAGGCCGGGGAACAGGTGGTAGCCCAGCACCAGAATGACCGCCAGCGCCCGCAGCGCGTCGAGGCCGGGAAGCCGGCCGCGCAGAGCGAGAGGTGGAGCGCTGGAAGACATCGTGCGTCAAGGGTCGCGCGGGGTGAGAGGGGCCGTCAAACTCGACGCGCCGTAGACTCGCCAGCTGTGGATAACCGGGAGACAGGCGGCGACGCGGTGAGTTCCGTGCGCGTGCGCATCGACCTCGCGTACGACGGCTCAGCGTTCTCGGGCTGGGCGGCCCAACCCGGCCTGCGCACCGTGCAAGGAGAGATCGAATCCGCCCTGGCCACACTGTTCAGCCGGGACGGCGACGATCGGCCACGCGTGGTCGTCGCCGGTCGAACCGACGCCGGCGTGCACGCCACCGGCCAGGTGCTGCACGTCGACCTCGACGCGGCACGGTTCGCCGCGCTCGCCCGCCCCGACCGCGGTGCGCGAACAGAGCACGCTGCCCTCAGCCCGGCCGACGCGCTCGCGCGGCGGCTCGGAGGGATCGTGGGACGCGACGGAGACATCGTCGTGCACCGCGCATCCCTCGCCCCCGCGGGGTTCGACGCGCGCTTCTCGCCCGTCTGGCGCCGCTACGAGTATCGGCTCGCCGACGGGCGCGCCCCGCGCGACCCCCGGCGCCGCCACGACACCCTCGCGGTGCGCGACACGCTCGACCTCGACGCCATGAACACGGCGGCGGATGCCCTCCTCGGCCTTCGCGACTTCGGCGCCTTCTGCAAGCCCCGCGAGGGCGCCACCACGGTACGCACGCTGCAGCAGTACGAGTGGCGAGAGACAAACGACGGCGTGCTCGTCGCGACCGTGCGCGCCGACGCCTTCTGCCACTCGATGGTCCGCTCGCTCGTCGGCGCGGCCATCGCCGTCGGGCGCGGCGCGCTGAGCGTCGAGCAGCTCGTCGCCGCGCGTGACGAGGCCGTGCGCACGAGCCTGTTCCCCGTCGTCGCACCCCACGGGCTCACCCTCGTCGAGGTTGGCTACCCGCCCGATCACGAGCTCGCCGCCCGAGCGCAGCAGACCCGCGCAAAACGCGAAATTGCCGACGGCGCGCCACTGCCGTAAGCTAACCCCTTGGTGTCCGTCGCCGACGGGCATCCAGTTGAGCCCTCCACCGCGGGCGTTTCCCCGTCATCGACGCGAGAACCCCCACCGGAGCGGGATTCACGAACACCTCGACAAGAAAGTACGCACTGTGACGCGCACATTCAGCCCCACCCCCGCTGACATCCAGCGGAACTGGGTCGTCATCGACGCCACCGACGTGGTGCTCGGCCGACTCGCCAGCCACGCCGCCACCCTCCTGCGTGGCAAGCACAAGCCGACCTTCGCCCCGCACATGGACATGGGTGACTTCGTCATCATCGTCAACGCGAGCAAGGTTGCCCTGACCGGGTCGAAGCTTGAGCAGAAGAAGGCCTACCGCCACTCCGGCTACCCGGGCGGCCTCACGGCAACCTCGTACTCCGAGCTGCTCGAGAAGAACCCCGTCCGCGCCGTCGAGAAGGCGATCCGCGGCATGCTGCCGAAGAACTCGCTCGGCCGCGCCCAGATCAAGAAGCTGAAGGTCTACGCCGGCGCCGAGCACCCGCACGCCGCGCAGCAGCCCACGGCCTACACCCTCGACCAGGTCGCGCAGTAACGCGGCCCCGCTTCCAAGGACGTATAGAACACATGGCGAACGACACCACTACCGACGTGGCTCCCGAGAGCTACACCACCGAGTCGTCGGCCCCCGCGGCCGAGTCGGCTCCCCGCCCCGTCCTGTCCGTTTCCGGCCAGGCCGTCGGACGACGCAAGCAGGCCATCGCCCGCGTGCGCCTCGTGCCCGGCTCGGGCGCGTTCACGGTCAACGGCCGCGCTCTCGACGAGTACTTCCCGAACAAGCTGCACCAGCAGCTCATCACCGACCCCTTCACGCTGCTCGACCTGACCGGCGGCTACGACGTGACGGCACGCATCACCGGCGGCGGCCCCTCGGGCCAGGCGGGCGCCCTGCGCCTCGCCATCTCGCGCGCTCTCAACGAGATCGACCGCGAGAACAACCGCCCGGCGCTCAAGAAGGCCGGCTTCCTCACTCGGGATGCCCGCGTCATCGAGCGCAAGAAGGCCGGTCTCAAGAAGGCCCGCAAGGCGCCTCAGTACTCGAAGCGCTAACCCGAGACGAGCATCCCGATCATGGGCCGTTTATTCGGTACCGACGGGGTCCGAGGGCTGGCCAACGGCGATCTCACCGCCGGGCTGGCCCTCGGCCTGTCTCAGGCTGCTGCGTGGGTCCTGACCCAGGGGCGTCACGCTGACGAGTTGCGCGCACAGGGCAAGCGCCCGACCGCGGTGGTCGCACGCGACCCGCGTGTCTCGGGCGAGTTTCTGACGGCCGCTGTTGCCGCGGGGCTTGCCTCGAGCGGCATCGACGTGCTCGACGCGGGAGTCATTCCGACGCCGGCCGCGGCCTTCCTCGTGAGCGACGCAGGCGTCGACTTCGGCGTGATGGTGTCGGCCTCTCACAACGCCATGCCCGACAATGGCATCAAGTTTTTCTCCTACGGCGGAACCAAGTTGCCTGACGAGGTCGAAGACCGCATCGAATGGGCATTGGAGGAGCAGAAGCTGGCCCCCGTCGGCGGGGGTGTAGGGCGCATTCGCCGTTTCGCTGACGCGGAGGATCGATACCTCCTTCATCTCCTGTCGACGGTTGACGTGTCGCTCGCCGGTCTGCACGTCGTGCTCGACTGCGCGCATGGAGCCGCGTCGGCCGTCTCCCCCCAGGCCTTCACTGATGCGGGCGCTCGCGTGACCCTTATCGGCGCTGATCCGAACGGGCTCAATATCAACGACGGCGTGGGCTCGACTTATCTGGCCCCGCTTCAGCGTGCAGTCGTGGAGGTGGGCGCCGACCTCGGAATCGCCCACGACGGCGACGCCGACCGCTGCCTCGCCGTGGATGCCCGGGGCCAGGTCGTCGACGGCGACCAGATCATGGCGATCCTCGCGCTGTCGATGAAGCGTCGCGGGTTGCTCGCTAAGGACACGCTCGCCGTCACCGTGATGAGCAACCTCGGCCTGAAGCGCGCGATGCGTAGCAACGGCATCGAACTGGTCGAGACGAAGGTCGGGGACCGCTACGTGTTGGAGGCGCTCGCCGAGCATGGGCTGTCGCTCGGCGGCGAGCAGTCGGGCCACCTCATCATGAGCGACCACGCGACCACGGGCGACGGCATTCTGACCGGCCTGCAGCTTGCCGCGGAGATGGCGCGCACCGGGAAGACCCTCGAGGAACTCGCCTCGGTGATGACCGTCTTCCCGCAGGTGCTCGAGAACGTGCGCGGTGTCGACCGCACCAGGCTTGAGGGTCACGACGGAATCGCCGCGGCGGTCGCCGAGGTTGAGGCGGAGCTCGGTGACAGCGGCCGCGTGCTGCTGCGCGCGAGCGGAACCGAGCCGATGATCCGCGTCATGGTCGAGGCCGCGGACGACGCGACCGCCCGGGAGATGGCCGACCGCCTCGCCGCGGTGGTCAAAGCCGAACTGGCCGTCTAAATCTTCCTCAGCAGCACGGTGGACACGGTGTGGTCGCGTTCCTTCCGCAAGACGAGGGATGCGCGGGCGCGCGTCGGCAGGATGTTCTGCGTCAGGTTCGGCTCGTTGATGTCGCCCCAGATGCGCCGCGCCGTGATGCGCGCCTCGTCCTCGCTGAGGCTCGCATAGCGGTGGAAGTAGCTGCGCGGGTCACTGAAGGCGCCTCGTTGTAACTTGAGGAAGCGCTGTTCGTACCAGTCGGCGATGTCGCTCGTGCGGGCATCCACATAGACGGTGAAGTCGAACAGGTCGCTGACCGCGAGGGATGCGCCCGGTCCAGGCGGCTGCAAGACATTCAGGCCCTCGACGATCAGGATGTCGGGACGGCGCACGATGATTTCGGCGCCGGGGATGATGTCGTACGACAGGTGCGAGTACACCGGTGCTCGCACCTCCTCGGCGCCCGCTTTGATGCGTGACACGAACCGCAACAGCGTCCGACGGTCGTAGCTCTCGGGGAACCCCTTGCGGTGCAGGATGCCGCGCCGCGAGAGCTCGGCCGTCGGCAGCAGGAATCCGTCAGTGGTGACGCGCTCGACGCGAGGGGTGTCGTCCCACCGTGACAGGAGCTCGCGCAAGAGGCGCGCGATGGTCGACTTGCCGACGGCGACCGACCCGGCGACCCCGATGACGAACGGCGTACGCGGGCCGCGGTCGCCGAGAAATTCGCGTGTCGCCGTGTGCAGGTCACGGGCGCCCGCGGCGTAGAGGTTCAGCAATCGGCTGAGCGGCTGGTAGACCTCCGCCACCTCGCGCAGGTCGAGCTGGTCTCCGAGGCCCCGCAGGCCGATCAACTCGTGTTCGGTGAGCGGTTGCGGGGTCGCCGGGGCGAGCGCCGACCACCGGTCGCGGTCGAGCTCGACGAAGGGGCTCTGATCGCGCGACGGTGCGCCGGCGCCATTCTCGCGCCCGGGGGCGGGATGCGCCTCGACCATCGCCACCACAGTAGCGCGGGCGGCCGCCTGACCCTCGCGCCCTAGAATCGAGCACATGTGTGGAATCGTGGGATATGTCGGTCACCGTGGCAGCATTGAGGTGCTCCTCGGTGGGTTGAAGAGACTGGAATATCGGGGCTACGACTCGGCCGGGGTTGCCGTGCTGACTCCGGACGGGGGGTTGGGCTCTGCGAAGCGTGCTGGCAAGCTGGGCAACCTCACCGACGAGCTATCCGCGCATCCCATCGCCGACGGCCAGACGGGCATCGGCCACACGCGCTGGGCAACGCACGGCGGGCCGACTGATGGCAACGCGCACCCTCACCTGGGTGACGGCGGCAAGCTCGCGCTCATTCACAACGGCATCATTGAGAACTTCAGCGAGCTGAAGGCCGAGCTCACTGAGCGCGGCCACACGTTCGCGAGCGAGACCGACTCGGAGGTCGCCGCGCTGCTCGTCGGCGAGGCGTACCGCGACACCCACGACCTGACCGCCGCGATGCTCGCCGTCGTCAACCGCCTCGAGGGTGCGTTCACCCTGCTCGCGGTGCACGCCGATGAGCCCGACGTCGTGGTCGGCGCTCGCCGCAACTCTCCGCTCGTGGTGGGCCTCGGGGAGGGCGAGAACTTCCTCGGCTCGGACGTCGCCGCGTTCGTCGCCTACACGAAGCAGGCCATGGAGATCGGCCAAGACCAGCTCGTCACGATCCGACCAGGCAGCGTCGAGGTCGTCGACTTCGACGGCAACCCCGTCGAGTCGCGCCGGTTCGAGGTCGACTGGGACGCCTCCGCCGCCGAGAAGGGTGGCTGGTCGAGCTTCATGGCGAAGGAGATCAGCGAAGAGCCCGACGCGGTGGCCAACACGATCCGCGGCCGGGTGACGGACGGCCTCGTACACATTCCCGAGCTCGACGGCCTTGGTGACGACGTACTGCGCTCGATAGACCGCGTGCTCATCATCGCCTGCGGCACGGCCGCGTACGCCGGCATGGTCGGCAAGTACGCCATCGAGCAGTGGGCGCGCGTGCCCGTCGACGTCGAGCTCGCCCACGAGTTCCGCTATCGCGAGCCGGTGCTGTCGCCGAACACGCTGGTCGTGTCGATCAGCCAGTCGGGCGAAACGATGGACACGCTCATGGCGGTCAAGTACGCCCGCGAGCAGGGCGCGCGCACGCTGTCGATCTGTAACACGCAGGGAGCGACGATCCCGCGCGAGTCCGACGCCGTTGTGTACACCCATGCCGGCCCCGAGGTCGCGGTCGCCTCGACGAAGGCGTTCGTCGCGCAGATCACCGCCTGCTATCTGTTCGGACTGCAACTCGCGCAGGTGCGCGAGACGCTTGCGGCGGATGCTGTTCGCGCGCTCGTCGCGGACCTCCAGAAGGTGCCCGACCAGCTTCGCGACGTCATCGCGAGCGGCGAGCGCATCGCCGAACTCGCCCACTGGATGGCGGACACCCGCTCGGTGCTGTTCCTCGGCCGCCACGTCGGCTACCCGATCGCGCTGGAAGGTGCGCTGAAGCTGAAAGAGCTCGCGTACATCCATGCCGAAGGGTTCGCCGCCGGCGAGCTGAAGCACGGTCCGATCGCGTTGATCGAGCCCGGCCAGATCGTGTTCGTGATCGTGCCGAGCCCGCGCGATGAGCGTTCACTGCACGCCAAAGTCGTATCGAACATCCAAGAGATTCGCGCCCGTGGTGCGCGCGTCATCGCGATCGCCGAGGCCGGGGACGTCGCCGTCTTGCCGCACGCCGACGAGGTCATCCGCATTCCGCTCGCGTCGCCGTTCTTCGAGCCGCTGCTCGCCGTTGTTCCGCTGCACTTCTTCGGCATGGAACTCGCCGCGGCAAAGGGTCTCGACGTCGATCAGCCGCGCAACCTCGCCAAGTCGGTCACGGTCGAGTAGGCCGCGGGTCGTTTCGGTACGGGCGGGAGGGTGCGGTGATCGTCGGAGTGGGTGTCGACATCGTCGACCTTGCCCGCTTCGACCGCGCGCTTACCCGCACGCCCGGGCTGCGAGAGCGGCTCTTTGCCGAGTCGGAACGCGACCGCCCGGTGCGCTCGCTCGCCGGACGATTCGCCGCGAAGGAAGCGGTGATGAAGGCTCTCGGCGCGACCGACGGTGTTCGCTGGCACGACATGCGCATCGTCTCCGATGATGAGGGCAATCCCGACGTTGCCCTGAGTGGTCGCGCCGCCGAGATCGCGCTCTCTCGCGGTATCGCGCGACTGCACGTGTCGATGTCGCATGACGCGGGGGCGGCGATCGCCTTCGTGGTGGCGGAGACGGCGCCGTGAGCCGGCCCTTCCGCGAGGCGCGCATCTCGCGCCAGGCGATCGCGCAGAACGTCGAGGTGATGCGCAAACTCGCCCCGGCCCCGCGTGCCATGGCCGTGGTGAAGGCCGACGGCTACGGGCACGGCGCCATCCTCGCGGCACGCGCCGCTCTGGAAGCGGGCGCCGACATGCTGGGCGTCGCCGACCTCGAGGAGGCGTTCGAGCTGCGCGCTGCCGGTATCGACGCCCCCGTGCTCGCGTGGATCCACCCGAGCGGCGCCGACCTTGCCGCTGCGGCGGAGGCCGGCATCATGGTCGGCGTCAACTCGGTCGCGCAGCTGCGCCAGGCCGCCGACGCGGGGCACCGCGGCACCATCCACGTGAAGGTTGATACAGGGCTGTCGCGCAACGGCGTCTCCCGCGACGAGTGGGCTCTGTTCGTCGACGAGCTCGCCCACGCCGTGCACCACGACGGCCTCCGTCTCGGAGGTGTCTTCAGCCACCTGTCGAACACGTCGCCCGACGAGGACCGCGCGCAGATCGTCGCGTTCGAAGAGTTCGTCGACGCCGTGCGCGCCGCGAACCTCGACCCGGGGCTGCGTCACCTCGCCGCGTCGGCCGGTGCCCTCGATCACCCCGCGGCGCGCTACGACATGGTTCGGCTCGGCATGTCGATCTACGGACTGCCGCCCGAAGACCACCATCGCGAGCTGCCCTTCACCCCCGCGATGGAGCTCAGCGCCGAGATCGTGCACGTCAAGCGCGTGCCCGCCGGCAGCGGCGTCTCCTACGGCTACCGTTACCGCACAGCGCGACCCACGACGCTCGCGCTCGTGCCGCTCGGCTACGCCGATGGAATTCCGCGTCATACCGACGGCGCCTCCGTCCTCGTCGGCGACCACCGGATGCCCGTGGTCGGCCGCGTCGCCATGGACCAGTTCGTCGTCGACGCCGGCGACCAGCCCGTGGCCGTCGGCGACCGCGCCATCCTCTTCGGCGACCCCCGCAGCACCGGGGCGCCCTCGGCGGTCGACTGGGCCGACGCCGCCGGCACGATCGGCTACGAGATCGTCACCCGCCTGGGTCGCCGCGTCACGAGAACCCGCGCATGACGGGCGCGCCCGCAGCGATGGGCTCACCGCACCCCGCAGCCCTGACCATCGCCGACCCCGAGGCCATGCACGCGTTCGGTTCCCGCGTCGCGGCCCAGTTGCGTGCGGGCGACGTGCTCGTGCTCACCGGCGAGCTCGGGGCGGGCAAGACCACCTTCACGCGCGGCCTCGGCGAGGCACTCGGTGTGCGCGGCGCGGTCACCAGCCCCACCTTCGTGCTCGCCCGCACCCACCCTCGCGAGGCGAGCGCGCCCCTCGTGCACGTCGACGCCTACCGACTCTCCGACGCCGCCGAACTTGACGACCTCGACCTCGACCTGGCCGCGTCCATCACGGTCATCGAGTGGGGTGCCGGCCTCGTCGACGCCATTTGCGACGAGTGGCTCGAGCTGGTCATCGAGCGGCCCGTCGGCGGCGGGGCGGGCGTCGGGGAGGCGCCCCGAGCATCCGACGAGGACATTGATCCGGATGCTGTGCTCGCCGAACCGCGCATCGTGCGTTTTCGCGCGGTCGGCCCCCGCGGCGCCGAGCTGCTCAGCGCGATTGCCTAGGCTCTACTCGTGCTGCTCGCCATCGACACGTCTGCCGGCACGGCCGTCGCCGCCGTGGCCGGAAATGGCCGCGTCCTTGCCGAGCGCTCGACGGCGGACACGCGTCGGCACGCGGAAGTGATCGGGCCGTTCCTCGCGGAGGTGCTTGCCGGCGCCGACGCGGAGGCGGCCGGCGGTAACGCCGATCCGCTGACCGGCGTCGTCACCGGCATCGGTCCCGGCCCGTTCACGGGCCTGCGCGTCGGCATCGCCGCCGCCCGCGCCGTGGCCATCGCTCGGGGGGTGCCGCTGCTGCCGGTGCCCAGCCACGATGCCGTCGCGCTCGACCTCATCGAGGGCGGCGTCGCGGCCGGCCGCTTCTGCGTCGTCACTGACGCCCGCCGTCGCGAAGTCGCCGTCACCGAGTACGCGGCCTCCCTGCCGGTGCCGAGCGTCGTACGCTCGGCGCGTCTCGAACCGCGGCTCGGCTTCGCGCCCGATGAGGGCGTCGTGCTCTACGAGGTGACCGAGATTCCGGCGACCGCGCTCGCGCACGTCGCGGCGGCACGGCTCGCCGCGGGCGCGACGTTCCCCGACCCGCAGCCGCTCTACCTGCGCGCCCCCGACGTGACGATGCCCACGGGGCCGAAGAGGGTGACGTCGTGACCGGTGCCCCGAGCATCCGGCTGCGCGACGCCGAGGTGAGCGACCTCGACGCGATCATGGCGCTTGAGACCGCGACCTTCCCCGGCGACGCGTGGAGCCGCTACGCCATGCTCGCCGAGCTCGCCTCGCCGCACACCCTCTACCTCGTGGTGCACTCCGATGACGAGCTCGTCGGCTACGCCGGCCTGAGCGCGCCGAGCGGCGCCGAGCAGGCCGACATTCAGACGATCGCGGTCGACGGCACCCACCGACGACTCGGTATCGGCACCCTGCTCGTCGAGCAGCTGCTCGCCGCGGCGCGCGGTCGCGGCGCCCGCGAGGTATTCCTCGAGGTGCGGGCCGACAACCCGGGCGCCCGGGCCCTGTACGAGCGGCACGGCTTCGTCGAGATCGGCGTGCGGCCCCGCTACTACCAGCCCGACGACGTGGATGCCGTGGTCATGCGGGCGAACATCGCACCGGTTGAGGGGGTCGCGTGAACACGGACAACCCGCTCGTCCTCGGAATCGAGACGAGCTGCGACGAGACCGGAGTCGGCATCGTGCGCGGCACCGAGCTGCTCGCCAACACGATCGCCAGCTCGATGGACGAGCATGCCCGCTTCGGCGGTGTCGTCCCCGAGGTTGCGGCCCGCGCACACCTCGAAGCGCTCACGCCGACGATCGAGCAGGCGCTCGAGACGGCGGGAGTCGCGCTCGCCGACGTCGACGCGATCGCCGTGACGAGCGGGCCGGGGCTCGCAGGTGCCCTGATGGTCGGTGTGGGGGCCGCCAAAGCGCTCGCCGTCGCGCTCGAGAAACCCTTCTACGCCGTCAACCACCTGGTTGGGCACGTCGGCGCCGACCTTCTGCGCGACGACGAGGGCGAGCTCGAGCTTCCCACCATCGCGCTCCTCGTCTCGGGCGGGCACACGAGCCTGCTGCACGTTCGCAGCCTCACGCATGACGTCGAACTGCTGGGCGAGACCATCGACGACGCGGCGGGCGAGGCCTTCGACAAGGTGGCGCGTCTGCTCGGCCTGCCCTACCCGGGCGGGCCGCACATCGACCGGGCGGCGGCGACGGGCGACCCCCGTGCAGTGCGCTTTCCGCGCGGCCTCACGCTGCCCAAAGACCTTGAGAAGCACCGCTACGACTTCTCGTTCTCAGGGCTCAAGACTGCCGTTGCCCGCCACGTCGAACGGATGCGCGACGACGGCCTCGACGTACCCGTCGCCGACATTGCGGCCTCCTTCCGTGAGGCGGTCGCCGACGTGCTCACCGCCAAGGCGATCGCGGCGTGCCGTGATCTCGGTGTGCCCCGCCTGCTGCTCGGTGGGGGAGTGGTGGCGAATGCCCGCGTGCGTGAGTTGGCCGCCGAGCGGGCGGAGGCCGCGGGGGTTGCCCTGCGCATCCCGCCGCTGTCGTTGTGCACCGACAACGGGGCGATGATCGCGGCCATCGCCGCACAGCGCATCATGGCCGGGCATGAGCCGTCGTCGCTCGACGTTGCCGCCGATTCGACGTTGCCCGTTACCGTCGTCCAAGCCTGAGGGTTCGCGGGGTCGCGCGCCGCCGTCACACTCGGTACGGTCGAAGAGCGGGATGCGCGCGAGCATTCCCGCCCCACGACTGAAGGAGCGACCATGGCGACCACCACGCCCCCCGCCAGCCCCGACGAACCCGTCGAGCCTGCTGCCGACGTCACGCCCGAGCCTGCTGCTGGCAACCCCTACGCACCGCCGCCCGCAGCGCCCGCAGCGGGTCCCGCTTATGGTGGTGCTCCCGCGGCCCCCAAGCAGACGCTCTCGATCGTGTCGCTCGTCACCGGCATTTCCGGTGTCGTGTTGTCGTTCTTCTTCGGTCTCGGTCTGCTGCCGGCGGTCGCGGGTGTCGTCACGGGGCACATGGCGCTGAAGCGTGAACCGCACGCTCGCGGCCTCGCACTCGGCGGTCTGATCACGAGCTACGTCGGGCTCGCCCTGTCGATTCTGATCGGCCTCCTGCTGCTGATTCCGGTGCTGTTCTTCTTCATCGGCCTCGGCGCGCTCGGAACCGCCGGCAGCTTCTAGCCCGCGATGGTCGCCGCAGCACCGGGCCTGGCGGTGTCGTTCGCAACCGTCGGGCAGTGGATCTTCCTTGGCGCGATCCTCGTCATCGTGGCGACGATCGTCGTGCGGGTGGTCTATCGCCTCGTGAAGGGTCGCTCGATCCGCGAGGTCGTGCCTCCGCCCGGCGCGTCGGGGGCGCGGTCAGACGCGGTCGACGAGCAGGGCGACCCGCTCGGCTCCGACCCGGGTGAGGATCAGCGTCGCTGACGCGTCCCCCTTCGGCTTCAGCGCCTTCCGGAACTCGGCCGGGTCGATGTCGACCCCGCGTTTCTTGATCTCGACCGTGCCGATGCCCCGCTCGGCGAGGCCGCGCGCGATTACGGCCTTCTTTAGGGGCCACGTTTCGCGCACGCGGAAGGCGGCGGCGAACGGCGTGGGCATGAGGTGATCGCTCGACAGGTAGGCGATTGTCGGATGCACGGGGCGAGCATCCAGAGACCGCGCCAGGTCTCCGATAAGCCGCGCCCGAATGACGGCCCCGTCGGGCTCGTACAGGTACTCGCCGAGGGAGCCCATCTTTTCGTCGGCGCTGTCCGCCGCCGCCGTGAGCTCGTGGGCACTGCCGTCGCCGGCGAGCACGAGGGCCGCCCGGCGGATACCATCGCGGGCGAGCGCCCCCGACCAGAGCACGACCTCGACGACGTCACCGCCGTCGCTCACCCACTGCGCTTCGTGGCCGTCGGGAATGAGGCCGCGGTCCATTGCGGGGGCGAGCTTGATGCCGGTGGGCAGTCGCCGCGACAGGTCGAGTGCGACCTCGAGTGACGGCGACCAGTCATCGGGACGGCTGAACTTGCGAGCACCCGAGCGGCGGGCCGGGTCGAGCCAGAGCGCGTCGACGTCGGCGAGGTCGATATCGGCGATGTCGGCATTCACGACGGACGCGTTCGGAAACGGCGCGAGGTTGTAGCCGGCGACGGCGGCGGTGACGGAGTCGCGCTCGACCGCCGTGACGGCGAGGTCGAGCGAGGAGAGCGCGAGGGCATCGCCGCCGACACCGCAGCCGAGATCGGCGACCCGGGTGAGACCGGCGCGCGCGAAACGGCCCGCGTGCTGGGCGGCGACCCGCAGGCGCGAGGCCTGCTCGAGCCCCGCTTCGGTGAACAGCATGCGGTCGGCGAAGGGGCCGAACTTGGCACGAGCCTTTCGGCGAAGTCGGTACTGGGTGAGCACGGCGGCGACGCGCGCGGCCGAGTGTCCCTCCTTCCGGAGAGCAGAGACGAGTGCGACGGCGTCAGCGGGGGAGTCGGACTCGGGAAGCGTGTCGAGCAGGCGCAGCGCCTCCGAGGTGAATAGCTCGCGCAAGTCGGCCGCATCCATACGAGCGATCCTGCCAGTTCGCCGCCGGCTGGCACTCGGATTGCATGAGTGCTAACGCCTTCGATACAGTTATCTCTGGCACTCGACCATCGAGTGTGCCAATTACTTCCCTCATCGTCGTAAGAAAGAAGAGGTCAACCGTGTCGGTCTCCATCAAGCCGCTCGAAGATCGCATCGTCATCCAGCAGGTCGAGGCAGAGCAGACCACCGCGTCGGGTCTCGTGATCCCCGACACTGCGAAGGAAAAGCCCCAGGAGGGCGAGGTCGTCGCCGTCGGTCCCGGCCGCATTGACGACAACGGCAACCGCGTCCCGCTCGACGTCGCCGTCGGCGACCGCGTGCTGTACTCGAAGTACGGCGGCACCGAGGTCAAGTACGGCGGCGAGGAGTTCCTCGTGCTGTCGGCTCGCGACGTGCTGGCGGTCGTCGTCCGCTAAGCGCACCCCGCGCATCCACGAATCAGGCCCCCGACCCTCGCGGTCGGGGGCCTTTCGTTTCCTCGCCTAGAGTGACGATGTGAGCGACCAGCGCGAGAAGAGCCGGGGGTTTGCTTTCGCCGTCGGTGCGTACGGGCTCTGGGGCCTTCTGCCGGTCTACTTCATCGCGCTGCAACCCTCCGGGGCGATCGAGATTGTGGCCTGGCGAATCCTGCTCGCGCTTGTCTTCTGTCTGATCCTGCTGACCGCGACACGCACCCTGGCCCTGCTTGCCGGGATCGTCCGTGATCGTCGCCTGCTCGGGCTGAGCGCCGTGACCGCGGTCCTGATCGGCGTCAACTGGCACGTGTACCTGTACGGGTCCCTCAACGGGTTCATCGTCGAGGCGGCCCTCGGCTACTTCATCAACCCGCTCGTGTCGATCGCGCTCGGCGTCATCTTCCTCCGTGAGCGCCTGCGGCCCGTGCAGTGGGTCGCGGTCAGCATCAGCGTCGTCGCCGTCATCGTCTTGACCGTCGGCTACGGCCGGCTGCCCTGGATCGCGCTGGTGCTCGCCTTCTCGTTCGGCTTCTACGGCTTCGTCAAAAACCGCATGGGCAGGCAGGTCACGGCGGTCGCGGGCCTCACCCTCGAGTCGGCGTGGCTCGTGCCCCTCGCGGTCGCCGAACTTATCGTCGTCGCCCTGTTCTTCGACGGGCTCACGATGGGGCGTGAGGGTCTCGGCCACGGCGTGCTGTTGGGACTCGCGGGAGTGGTGACCGCGGTGCCCCTCCTCTTGTTCGCGGCCGCCGCCAGACGCCTGCCGCTGACGGTTCTGGGGTTCTTCCAGTACTTCGCGCCGATCCTGCAGTTCCTGTTCGGCGTGTTCGTCATGCTCGAACCGATGCCGCTCGAGCGCTGGGTCGGCTTCGCTCTCGTCTGGGTCGCCCTCATGGTGCTGACCGCCGACGCCGTCCGCCAGCGGCGGCGGGCCCTGCGCGGCGCGGCCGCCGACCCCGCGCCGTTGACGGGCCCGGTGCAAACGGTGTGAACGATGTACGAAGCGTGACGCCCGCACGGCTCGCCCCGATGACGCCCGCGGGCGGGTAGTCTTCCGGCGCTAGAGACTTTCCGGGAAGGACCCTGATGCGCTGCACCGCTGACGTTCGCCGCTCGCACCCCCACCGCGCTGCGCGACTCGCGCTGCCCGCCGCGCTCGCGGCGGCCGCCCTCGTGCTAACCGGGTGCACGACCGACGAGCCCATGCCGGTGCCGACCGAGCCCGCCCCGTCGCCGACCCCCTTCCGCGAGGTCGCGCCGAGCGGCGACGGCCGCCTGGTGATCGGCACGTTGCTGCCGACCGACGGCGACACCGCGGGCCTCGCGGCCGCGCAGATCGCCGCCGTCGAGGTCGCCGTGCGTGAACTCAACGACAACGGCGGCGTGCTCGACGAGCCCGTGACCGTCTTCCACCGCAACTCGGGCGGCGAGCCGGGCGACCAGCTCGAGGCGGCCTTCGCCGACCTCGTCGAGCGCGGCGTCGACGTCGTTATTGGTCCGTTCGGCGACGCCCTCGTCGAGCAGGCGCTGCCGCTCGCCGCCGAGGCCGGCGTCGCCCTCATCTCGACGGGTGCGACGGGCGAGCTCGCGGGTGCCGACGAGGGGTTCTTCGCCCGCGTCGTTGCCACCGACTACCTGCAAGGCCTCACGATCGGCCAGGCCGTCGTGGCCGACGGGGCGTCGAGCATTGCCGTCATCGCATCCGATGACGCTTACGGGGAGGCGATCGCCGACGGCGTGGCGGACGCCGCCGCAGCGAGCGACGCCGCCTCGTCCACCGTCGTCACCGTCACGGCATCGGATACCAGCGCGGCCAGCACCGTCGCCGACGCTGACGCCGTCATCGTCGCGACGAGCGTCGCGCTCGCCGACGTCACCGCCGGGATGCTCGCAGACCTCCTCGACGCCGGCCTCAGCCCGGCGAGCCTCTGGCTCGCCTCCGCGGCCGCGGCCGACTACTCGGGGTCGCTCGACGCGGGCGCGCTCGAGGGCGCGCGAGGCGCGCTCCTCGGCGCCGACGCCGACGACGAGTTCGTCGAACGCCTGCGCTTCGCCGACCCGTTCCTCGGCGGGTTCCGCTGGGCTCCGGAGGCCTACGATGCCGTACTGTTGGCCGCCCTCGCGGCGACCGTGATCGGCGACGACGGGGGAGCATCCATCATCGCCGGCCTCCCGCAGGTGGCGCGTGAGGGGGCGCCGTGCACCAGCTACGGCGAGTGCCTGCAATTCCTCATCGACGAGCCCGACGCGGGGCTCAACTACGAAGGGCTCTCGGGCCCGCTCGGGATGCGCGTCGACGGTGATCTCGACGAGGCGGCCTTCGGCCTGGCCGTGTACACCGATGAGAATCGACCGGTGCGCGACGGGAACCTCCTCACGAACTGATCACGCGCATCCGGAACCGCTCAACCGCGAAGGGATGCACATGCGGAATTCGTCGCGTGAACCGGGCGTTCCGCGCGGAAACCGTGCGTGCATCCCGCGTTACGTAACGTTTCTGGCCGTTACAGGGATGTAACCCGTACGTATTGTGTGACGTCGATTCGCCCCGTACGTTGAGGACACGGCAATGAATCCATTGCTGTGTCCTGAACACACGAAACCCAAGGAGCACCATGGGCGTATTCATCACGGCCTCCCGCTCGCGGTTCCGCACTGCCCTCGGAGGCGCCGGCCTCCTCGCCGTCAGCGCGCTTGTGCTGGCTGGTTGCGCGGCAGAGTCGGAAGCACCCGAGCCAGCTGACAACTCGACCCCCACCACCCCGGGTGAAGACCTGACCCTGCGCGTCGGAACGGTCCTGCCGCAGTCGGGCGCTCTCGCCTTCCTCGGCCCGCCCGAAGAAGCCGGCGTTGCTCTCGCCGTCCAGGAAGTCAACGCGGCGAACGCGGGCATCACCGTCGAGGCGATCTTCCGTGACTCGGGTGACACCACCACCGACATCGCGACCGTGTCGGTCACCGACCTGCTCTCGCAGGACGTGTCGGCCATCATTGGCGCGGCGTCGTCCGCCGTGTCGCTGACCATCATCGACCAGATCACCGGTGCTGGCGTGATTCAGTTCTCGCCCGCGAACACCTCGCCGGCGTTCACTGACTACAACGACAACGGCCTCTACTGGCGTACCGCCCCCAGCGACCTGCTGCAGGGTGAGGTGCTCGGTACTGAAATTGCGGCCGATGGAGCGCAGTCACTTGGCATGCTCGTGCTCAACGATGCATACGGCACAGGCCTCGCAGCCGCATTGCGAGACACGTTCGAGGCCGCCGGTGGAACCGTCGTCTCGGAGGAACTCTTCAACGAGGGTGACGCCAGCGTCGACGCTCAGGTCTCGGCGCTGTCGGCCGCGGCTCCTGAGGCCGTTGCGGTCATCACCTTCGACCAGGCGACCTTCGCCCTGCCGGCCCTCGTCAACGCGGGCTTCTCGGGCGAGCAGCTCTACCTGGTCGACGGTAACCTCGCCGACTACTCTGGCCAGTTCGAAGACGGTCTGATCGAGGGCGCCAAGGGCACGCTGCCCGGCCTCGACATTGAGACCCTCGGCGACTTCCAGGACCGCCTGCTCGAGGTTGACCCGGCCCTCACCGAGTTCAGCTACGCCGCTGAGTCGTACGACGCCGTCGTGCTGCTGGCGCTCGCTGCCCTCGCCGCGGGCTCGACCGACGCGAGCGCGATGGCCGGCGAACTGCAGGCTGTTTCGGGTGGCTCGGGTGACGGCGAGAAGTGCTTCTCGTTCGCCGAGTGTGCTGAGATCCTCGCCGGTGGCGGAGCGATCGACTACGACGGCCCCTCCGGCCCGATCACCTTCGATGAGAACGGTGACCCGACTGAGGCGACCATCGGCATTTACCAGTACAACGCCGACAACACCTACAGCCGCATCAACTAAGTGACTCGTCACTCGGTCTGATCGACTGAACGAGGGCCCCGGGAGTTCGCTCCCGGGGCCCCTTTCCTTTCCCGCTTCTCGGGACCGGTCGTGAGGCACGCGTGGGCATGCCGCCCGGCCTACCTCGCCGCCGGCCGCCCAGCCGGCCGGGTGGACCCATGCGCGTGCCCGCCCGCGCCCTCGCTCCACCGCCCGCAATGCATGCCGAGCGGTGCCCCGCACGGTGGGGCCCGCCCCGTCTGCGGCTCTGTGCGGCCTTCTGCGGCGCTATTCCTGCCCGAGGGTGCCGAGGTACAGCCCGATGACCTTCGGGTCGTTGAGTAGCTCACGGCCGGTGCCCTCGTACGCGTCCTTGCCCTGGTCCAGCACGTAGCCGCGGTCGCAGATCTGCAAGCAGCGGCGCGCGTTCTGCTCGACCATGATGGTTGTCACGCCGGCCTTATTGATCTCCTTCACGCGCAGGAACGCCTCATCTTGACGCACCGGCGAGAGGCCCGCGCTCGGCTCGTCGAGCAGGATCACCTCGGGGCTCATCATGAGCGCGCGGCTCATGGCGACCATCTGTCGCTCGCCGCCCGAGAGCGATCCGGCCCGCTGCTGCAGACGCTTGCCGAGCTCAGGGAAGATGTTGACCACGAATTCGAGCCGGTGCGAGAAGTCCTTCGGGCGCAAGAAAATACCCATTTGAAGGTTCTCTTCGATCGTCAGCGTCGGAAAGACGTTGTTCGTCTGTGGCACGAAGCCGACACCCTTTGCCACGAGCTTGTTCGACTTGAGGTTCGTGATGTCGTCGCCGTAGAGCGAGATCGACCCCGAGCGCACCTTCACGAGACCGAAGATCGACTTCAAGAGCGTCGACTTGCCGGCGCCGTTCGGCCCGATGATGCCGATCAACTCGCCGTCGCGTGCGGTCAGAGAGCAGTCGGTGAGGATGTTGATACCGGGAAGGTAGCCCGCTGTGATGTTGTCGACGTGGACGACGACCTTGCGGTCGTCGACGACCGCGCCGCCGGCCTCAGTGCTTGATTTCGTCGGCGTCGTCATCCGCCAGCTCCTTCACTGCTTCGGTGATGCTCGGGTCGAGCTCGCCCAGGTCTTCGTCGTGGTGCGAGCCGAGGTAGGCGTCGATCACGGCGGGGTTCTTCATAACTTCGTGTGGGTCACCCTCCGCCACGACCTTGCCCTCGGCCATGACCACAACCCAGTCGGCGATGTGGCGCACCATGTGCATGTCGTGCTCGACGAAGAGCACGGTCATGCCCTCGGTCTTGAGGTTCAAGATGTGGTCGAGCAGCGACTGCGTCAGCGCAGGGTTCACCCCGGCCATGGGCTCGTCGAGCATGACCAGCGTGGGCTCGCTCATCAGGGCGCGGGCCATCTCGAGCAGCTTGCGCTGTCCGCCCGAGAGACTCGCGGCGTAGTCGTCCTTCTTGGCATCCAGCTTGAAGCGGGCGAGCAGGTCGAGCGCGCGCGCTTCGATTTCCTCCTCTTCCTTGCGCCAGAACCACGGGAAGATCGCTTTCGTCAGGCTCTCGCCGCTCTGACCCTTCGCGCCCAACTTCATGTTGTCGAGAACGGTGAGCAGGCCGAGGGCCTTCGTGAGCTGGAAGGTTCGCACCTGACCGCGACGGGCCACCTTGAAGGCGGGCACCCCGGCGATGCTGTTGCCGTCGAAGGTCCACTCACCCGTGTCGGGTTTGTCGAAGCCGGTCAGCAGGTTGAACAGCGTCGTCTTGCCCGCACCGTTTGGCCCGATCAGCGCCGTGATCGCGCCGCGCGGGATCTCCAGGTGCTCAACGTCAACGGCGGTGAGGCCGCCGAACGAGCGCTTGATGTGGTCGGCGACGATGATCGGATCGACTTTCTTCACCCCGGGAGCGGGTTCGCCGATGTGCAGGCCGGAGGTTTTGGTGGGCGTGCTCGAGGGCACGGCGTCGTTACTTGACAAAGGCCAGCTCCTTTTTGTTTCCGAACATGCCCTGTGGCCTGAATATCACCAAGAGCATGATCACGATGCCGACGAGGATGAACTGCAACTGGCCGGCCTGAACCGTTGACATGAAGGGCAGCCAGCCGACCTCGACTGCGCGGGCAACGAACCCGGAGAAGAAGCTCAGCGCCACCCAGAACACGATCGCGCCGACGATCGGGCCGAGCACCGTGGCGGCGCCCCCGAGCAGCAGAATTGCGTAGATGAAGAACGTCAGCGTGGGCTGGAAGTTCGACGGAACAATCGCGCGGGGGAGGACGAACACCATGCCGGCGAGCGACCCGAAGACGCCACCGAGAACGAGAGCCTGCATCTTGTAGAAGTAAACGTTCTTGCCAAGGGCGCGTACGGCATCCTCGTCTTCTCGGATTCCCTTGATGACGCGGCCCCAGGGCGACTTCATCAGGCGCCACGTGATGAGAGCGGCAATGATCACGAGGCCCCACCCGAAGATGCGAACCCACCAGTCGTATTCGTTGTAGGTGAAGGGGCCAAAGCCGTAGCGTCCGGGCGGGATCGGGTTCACCTCTTCGAAGCTGCCCTTGTACCCCTGCAGGCCGTTGGCCGAGCCCGTGTACTGAACGAAAGTGTTTGTCGTGAAGAACAATCGCGCGATCTCGGCCGCCGCAATCGTCACGATTGCCAGGTAGTCAGCGCGCAGTCGCAGCGTGGGCACACCCAAGATCAAGGCGAAGATGATCGACACGCCCACACCCACGAGCAGGGCCGCCCACCAGGGGAAACCAAACGTGAGCGTCGAGATGCCGTAGCCATAGGCGCCAAGGGCCATGAAGCCCGCCTGCCCGAAGTTCAGCAGGCCGGTGTATCCGAAGTGGATGGCGAGGCCGAGAGCGGCGAGCGCGTACGCCGCCGTGACGGGGCTCAGGATCTGCTGAGCGGAGTTACCGAGAAGTTGAATCCAGTCGATCATGTCTTAGCCGATCCGTTCCTTGCGGCCCAGGATTCCCTGAGGTCGCACCAGTAGCACGACGATCAAGACCACCAAGGCACCGACGTACTTCATGTCTGCAGCGATCACGAGGGTCGACATCTCGACGAACAGGCCGACGATGATCGACCCGATGAGGGCACCAAACGCGGTACCGAGTCCGCCGAGCACGACCGCGGCGAAGGTGAGGAGCAGGATCTGGAAGCCCATGTCCCAGCTCACACCCGGTCGGAAGTAGGCCCAGAGGATGCCACCGAGGCCTGCGAGGCCACCGGCCATGACCCAGACAATGCGGATCACACGGTCGACGTCGATGCCGGATGCGGCGGCCAGAGCCGGATTGTCGCTGACGGCGCGCGTCGCCTTTCCGAGGCGCGTGCGCAGGAGGAAGAACGCGACGGCCAGCAGAACGATGATTGCAATGGCCATGGACGCAATGTCGATCACACTCAAGCCGTAGAAGCCAGTATTGAGCGCCGTCGTCGTTGCGTAGGGCAACTGCCGCGTCTCGCCGCCGATGAAGAACTGGTACAGGTAGCGACCAGCCAACGACAGGCCGATCGAGACGATCATCATGGGGATCAGTCCGACTCCGCGGCGCCGCAGCGGCTTCCATAGCGCTGCGTCGTTCGCCCACCCCATGGCCATGCTGAGCAGCAGTGCGATCAGGATCGCGAGCGGCAGCGGCAGCTCGAGGAACACCGAAAGAACCAGCAGCATGATCGCGCCGAACGCGACCAACTCGGCATGCGCGAAATTGCTGAGGCCGGTTGTACCGAACACCAGCGAGAGACCGATCGCGACCAGTGCCAGCAGCAGGCCGAAGTTGAGGCCGAGGAAGAGGCGGTCGAGAATCTGGCCACCCACGTTCGTCGTGGCCCGCTCGCCTTCGCCGATGAAGAAGTTCGCGACGACGCTGCCACTCGGGCCGACGGTCGCCTCGCGCGAATTGGGTGTCTCATCTTCGCCCGTCTCGTCGACGACCGCGATGCCCTCGGGCAGGGTCGACTCGTCGAGGGTGACGACGTAGGTGTCGCGCTCGGGAACGCCGATGGCCCAGCGGCCTTCGGCGTTCGTGATCGCCTCGGCCGACTGGCCGGGGCCCTCGACGGTGATGCGAATGCCCTCGAGGGGGTCGCCGTCGAGGCGGACGATGCCGCTCACTCGGTAGTCGTTCTCGTCGATCCCCACTTGCGATGCGGCGTGAGCCGGCGCGGCTGACATGAGCGCCACCGCGCTGAACAGCAGCGCCAGCAGGGTCGCGACGAGCCGAGGCCAGCGCCTGCTCGTCGGTGTGGTTGCAGCGTGTGCCACGAAACCTCCAGGTCGTTTCGGGTCGAGGCGCGCAGCCCCGCGGGCCAGGCGGCCCGGTCCGTCAGCATTGACGATAGGACCCGCACGTTGCCGCCGTGTTTCGCGACGAAATGCGAATCCGCGTAGTCATTATGGGCACGGAATACGTTCCGCCCCAACCCGCTTAAGATGGAACACCGGATTCCAGCGTCGCATCCGGCTCCGTTCCCGCGTTTACAGAGGAGTCAGTGACTCATGGAACAGCCCGACCCGTTCGGTTTTGTCGGCCTCACCTACGACGACGTCATGCTGCTGCCCGCGCACACCGACGTGATTCCTTCGGAGGCCGAGACGGCGTCGCGACTGACGAAGCGCATCCGCGTATTTGCGCCCCTGTTGTCGTCGGCGATGGACACGGTCACGGAGGCGCGCATGGCGATCGCCATGGCCCGTCAGGGGGGCATCGGCGTGCTGCACCGCAACCTCTCGATCGACGAGCAGGCCGAGCAGGTCGACAAGGTCAAGCGCAGCGAATCGGGCATGATTACCAATCCGGTAACGACGACCCCGGAGGCGACGGTCGCCGAGGTTGACGAACTCTGCGGGCGCTTCCGCGTCTCGGGTCTGCCGGTCGTGGAGGGTGACGGAAAGCTCGTCGGCATCATCACCAACCGCGACATGCGCTTCGTGTCGCCCTTCGAGGCGGCGACCACGCTTGTGCGTGATGTGATGACGCCGACGCCGCTCATCACCGGTCCGGTCGGCATCAGCCAGAACGAGGTTGTGGCGCTGTTCGCGCAGCACAAGATCGAGAAGCTGCCGCTCGTCGACGACGCGGGGCGACTCACGGGCCTCATCACCGTCAAAGACTTCGACAAGAGTGAGCAGTACCCGAACGCGACCAAAGACGAGGAGGGTCGACTGCGCGTTGCCGCGGCGATCGGCTTCTTCGGCGACGCGTGGGACCGCGCCGGCCAACTGCGCGACGCCGGCATCGACGTGCTCGTCGTCGACACCGCCAACGGCGACAGCCGCGGCGTGCTTGAGATCATCGCGCGCCTGAAGTCCGACCCGGCCTTCGCGCATATCGACGTGATCGGCGGAAACGTCGCCACGCGCTCGGGGGCGCAAGCCCTCGTGGATGCTGGTGCTGACGCCGTCAAGGTCGGCGTCGGCCCCGGCTCCATCTGCACGACCCGCGTCGTGGCGGGCGTGGGTGTGCCGCAGGTGACGGCCGTCTACGAGGCCTCGCTCGCGGCCCGCACGGCGGGCGTTCCCGTGATCGCCGACGGCGGCCTCCAGTACTCGGGAGACATCGCGAAGGCCATCGTGGCCGGTGCGGACACCGTCATGCTCGGCTCGTTGCTCGCCGGAACCGATGAGAGCCCTGGCGACCTGATCTTCGTCAACGGCAAGCAGTTCAAGTCGTACCGCGGTATGGGGTCGCTCGGCGCGCTGCAGACGCGTGGCACGAAGACGTCGTACTCGCGTGACCGGTACTTCCAGGCCGACGTGCCGAGCGACGAGCAGATCATCGCCGAGGGCATTGAGGGTCAGGTGCCGTACCGCGGCCCCGTCGGCTCGGTGGTGTACCAGCTGCTTGGTGGCCTCCGCCAGTCGATGTTCTACACCGGAGCGCGCACGATCGACGAGCTGAAGGTGCGGGGCAAGTTCGTGCGCATCACGGCTGCCGGCTTGAAGGAGTCGCACCCGCACGACATCCAGATGGTGGTCGAGGCCCCCAACTACCGCCGGTAGCGCCCGCGCCCCGCGCCGCGCGTTCGGCGCCGCACCGCCGCCCCCGCGCGCGGGTCGCGAGTCAATACCGCGAGTTCGGTGCAAACCCGCGCATTCGAACGCGCGGGTTTGCACCGAACAGCGGGTGACACGGGGAGGAGTCCTGACTCCTCCCCGTGTCGGTGTAGCCACGCTGGTTCTGCAGGTCACGCGCACCCCGCACTCCGCCGGTGGGGCGCGCGCACAATGCCGCCCATGGTCACCCCCCTCGACGACTTACCCATTGGGCCAGATGGCTTCGTGCTCGCCCGGGATGTCTCGCGCTTGCACGGCGAGCGTTCAACCCTTGCGCGCGCAGTTGCGCGCGGTGACCTCGTTCGTGTCGAGCGTGGTGCCTACATCGCGAGTTCGGTCTGGGCTGAAGCGCGACCCTGGGAGCGCTATCGGCTCAGGTGCCTCGCGGTTGCTCGAGCTCGTCCGGATGCAGTTCTCTGCCATGCGGCCGCCGCCGCCATCTGGGGAATCCCTCTTCTTCGCAGTGCGAGACGCGTCGACGTGCTCGCAGGCGCGCCGGAGGCCGGGCGAGTGTCGGGCAGCCTCCACTATCGCGGCACGAGGGCCCCGGAGGCCCATATCGTCAGCGTCGACGGTGTGCTGGTCACAGATCTCGCCCGCACTCTCGTCGAGCTCACGAGCCGCACAACCTTTGCGGAGGGCGTTGTCGCCATGGACTGGGCGTCTGGCCCCGGTCGCGAGGGTCACAGCCCGCGGGTGCCCGCGCCGCTGATTCACGAGCGCGCGGCCGAACTGGAGCTTGTCCGCGGCGCTCGCCGGCTCGCGCATGTGCTGAGCTTCGCCGATGGCCGAGCCGCGTCCGCGGGGGAGTCGCTCAGTCGGGTCCGCATGTTCGAACTCGGCTTCGTGATCCCTGAGCTGCAGTACGAGTTTCGCCTCGATACCGGTCGACGCGCGGTGACGGACTTTCGGTGGTCGCGTCAGCGCATCGTGGGCGAGTACGACGGCATCGCCAAATACCGCGCAGCGGAGTTTCGTCGGGGTCGAACGCCAGAGCAGGTCGTGGTGGAAGAGAAGCTCCGGGAGGATGCACTTCGGCGTGAGGGGGAGGGAGTCGCGCGCTGGATCTGGGATGATCTATGGACTCCACAGCGCTTCGCGTCACTTCTCGCTGAGCACGGGGTGCCGCGGGCGTAGGTCTCTCGGGCACACGGTCCCTCCGGTGCAACACTGCACGTTCGAACGTGCAGTACCGCACCAAACGCGCGGGGTCGCGGCGCAGGACCGTGGGCAGGGCGGAAGCGAGCGTGGGGAAGGGCGGCAGCGGCCGCGGGGCGGGGCGGCAGTGAGCGCAGTGCGGTGCGGCGGGGGCTGGCGCGAGGGCTCGATGCCGCGTGCACCCCGCCCCCCGCCAGCCTGCACCCCGCCCCCCGCCAGCCTGCACCCCGCCCCCCGCCAGCCTGCACCCCGCCCGATAGGCTTGCCGGGTGATGGAAATCGAGATCGGTCGGGCCAAGCGGGCGCGCAGGGCGTACTCCTTCGACGACATTGCGGTGGTGCCGAGCCGCCGCACGCGCGACCCCGAGGTCGTGTCGTTGACGTGGACGATCGATGCCTTCACCTTCGACACCCCGGTGATCGCCGCCCCCATGGACTCGGTGGTCAGCCCCGCGACGGCCATTGCCATGGGACGCCTCGGCGGTCTCGGCGTTCTCGACCTCGAAGGCCTCTGGACCCGCTACGAGGATGCCGACGCCGAGCTCGAACGCATCCGTCAGCTTGACCCGGCCGCGGCGACCGCCGAGATGCAGCGCATCTACGCCGAGCCGATCAAGCCGGAGCTCATTCGCCAGCGCCTCGCCGAGATTCGCGAGGCGGGGGTGCCGGTCGCCGGCGCACTCAGCCCGCAGCGCACCCAGGAACATTTCCAAGACGTCGTCGACGCCGGCGTCGACCTGTTCGTGATTCGCGGCACGACGGTGAGCGCCGAGCACGTCGCCCGCGACCGCGAGCCCCTGAACCTCAAGAAGTTCATCTACGAGCTCGACGTGCCCGTCATCGTCGGCGGCGCCGCCACCTATACCGCGGCGCTGCACCTCATGCGCACGGGCGCCGCGGGTGTGCTGGTCGGCTTCGGCGGCGGGGCGGCAAGCACCACGCGCCTGAGCCTCGGCATCCACGCCCCGATGGCCACGGCCGTGAGTGACGTCGCCGCCGCCCGCCGCGACTACATGGACGAGTCGGGCGGCCGCTACGTGCACGTCATCGCCGACGGCGGCCTCGGCACGAGCGGCGACATCGTCAAGGCGGTCGCCATGGGGGCGGATGCGGTCATGCTCGGTTCCGCACTCGCGAAGGCGACCGACGCACCCGGTCGAGGGTGGCACTGGGGCGCCGAGGCGCACCACTCCGAGCTTCCCCGCGGCAACCGTGTCGCGGTTGACCAGCTCGCGCCGCTCGAGCAGCTCATGTTCGGCCCGTCGCGACACGCTGACGGCCAGGTGAATCTCATGGGCGCGCTGCGTCGCTCGTTGGCGACAACGGGGTACTCCGACCTGAAGGAGTTCCAGCGCGTCGAGGTCGTCGTCGCGCCGTACCACTCGCGCTAGCGCGGCAGGCGCCCGCGAGGGGGCTCACGGCTTCCGGCTCAGCCCCGCCACAGTCGTACCCGGCAGAATGTAAGCCGTGTGGAAACTCGCGCGCCGTCCGAAGTGGATCGCCCTGCTCATCCTGGCGCTCACCGTCGCCGGCGTCTTCGCCGCGATGGGCCAGTGGCAGCTGGAGCGCGCCGCCGAGGAGGCCATCGTGGTCGAGCGCGACACGGAAACCCCGACGCCGCTCGTCGACCTCGCCGAGCCGCAGCAGGTGATGACCTCCGACGCGAGCGGCCGCATCGTCACGGTGGACGGCTCGTGGGTCGAGGGGGATGAGCTCGTGATGACGGGCCGCCAGACGCTCACCGAGGTGAACGGCACGCGGGACGGCGACTGGGTGGTGCGCCACCTCAGGACGGCCGACGGGGCCAGCCTCGCCGTCGCGGTGGGGGTCCTGCCCGAGGGGGCGAGCATCCCGAACCTGGACCAGGGCGCGGCGACGCTCACCGGCCGCTACGTGCCGAGTGAGGCGCCGCAGACGTCGAACTTCGAGGCGGGCGAGCGTACGGCCATTGCCGTCGCCGACCTTGTCAACGTGTGGCCCGAACCCGGCCCGATCTATTTGGGCTACCTCGTGCTGAGCGAGGCGCCCGAGGGTTTCGCGACGATTCCGGCGCCGCCGCCCGTCATCGAGGGTCAGCTGAACCTCTTGAACGTGTTCTACGCGATCGAGTGGGTGCTGTTCGGCGGCTTCGCCATCTACCTCTGGTGGCGCCTGCTACGCGACGAGTACGAGAAGCAGCTCGCCGTAGAGGAGGACGCGGCGGAGGGGGCACGCAACGATGAGCCCACCCGCGACCCCGCCCGCGCACCGGAGCCTCAGCCCGCCGCCCTAAACTGAGAGCCATGGCGATCGGCCCCAGCCCCAAGGACATCCCCGCGATCCGTCGCACCCTTGCCGTGTACAAGGTCTCTTCCGTGCTGACGGGCACCTTCCTGCTCGGCCTCGTGGTCATGATGATCACCCGCTACGGCCTCGGCAGCGACATCGAGCTGAACGGCGAGAGCGGTTTTCTCGCCCTCACCCCGGTGGGCGAGCTGACGGGCTTCAACCTGTCGATCTTCCTGCTGGCCGTGCACGGCTGGCTCTACGTGCTGTACCTCGCCTGCGACTTCCTGCTGTGGCGCCTTCTGCGCTGGCCGTTCTGGAAGTTCTTGTGGATCGCGATGGGCGGCATCGTGCCCCTTCTGTCGTTCTTCTTCGAGCGCCAGGTGCCCCGCGAGGTCGAGGCGCTGATCGCGTCGCTCGAAGCCGAGCAGCGTGCGCGCCCCGCGACCGAGGGCGCGTCCGCGTGAGCGCCGGCACCGATCACCGCCCGGTTCTCGTCGTCGACTTCGGCGCCCAGTATGCGCAACTGATCGCGCGACGGGTGCGCGAGGCGAACGTGTACTCCGAGATCGTGCCGCACACCATCTCGGCCGACGAGGTGGCGGCGAAGAACCCGGCCGCGATTGTCTTGAGCGGCGGCCCGTCGAGCGTCTACGAGCCGGGCTCGCCCGACCTCGACCCGGCGATTCTGCAACTTGGCGTGCCGGTCATGGGCATTTGCTACGGCTTCCAGGTGATGGCGAAGCAGCTCGGCGGTGAGGTCGCGAAGACGGGCCGTCGCGAGTACGGCGCCACCACCGCCCGCATCGTCGGCGACGGCGGCAGCCTCCTGACCGACCAGCCCGAGATCCAGATCACCTGGATGAGCCACGGAGACTCTGTCGCCAAGGCCCCCGAGGGTTTCGACGTGCTGGCCAGCACCGACGACACTCCGGTCGCCGCGTTCGCGAGCGACGAGAAGAAGCTGTACGGCGTGCAGTGGCACCCCGAGGTGAAGCACTCCGAGTTCGGCCAGCGCGTGCTCGAGAACTTTCTGCACCGCGCCGCTGGCATCGCGCCGGACTGGAACAGCGGCAGCGTCATCGCCGAGCAGGTCGAGCGCATTCGCGAGCAGGTCGGGGATGCGCGGGTCATCTGCGGGCTGTCCGGCGGCGTCGACAGCGCGGTCGCGGCGGCGATCGTGCACGAGGCGGTCGGCGACCAACTCGTCTGCGTCTTCGTCGATCACGGGCTGTTGCGGGCCGATGAGCGCCGCCAGGTCGAGGAAGACTACGTGGCCGCCACGGGCATCCGCCTGGTGACGGTGGATGCTCGTCAGCAGTTCCTGGATGCGCTGTCGGGCGTCACCGACCCAGAAACGAAGCGCAAGATCATCGGCCGCGAGTTCATCCGCACGTTCGAGAACGCCGCCGAGGCGCTCGTGCTCGAGGCGCAGGGCGAGGGCGAGGCCGTGAAGTTCCTCGTGCAGGGCACGCTCTACCCCGACGTCGTCGAGTCCGGCGGCGGCACCGGCACGGCGAACATCAAGAGCCACCACAACGTCGGGGGTCTCCCTGACGACCTCGAGTTTGAGCTGGTCGAGCCGCTGCGCACCCTGTTCAAGGACGAGGTGCGCGCGATCGGCCGCGAGCTGGGGTTGCCCGAGCCGATTGTGGCGCGCCAGCCGTTCCCGGGGCCGGGCCTCGGCATCCGCATCATCGGCGAGGTGACGGAGGAGCGGCTCGAGCTGCTGCGGCAAGCCGACGCGATCGTGCGCCACGAGTTGACGGCGGCCGGCCTCGATGCGGCCATCTGGCAGTGCCCGGTCGTGCTGCTCGCCGACGTGCGCTCGGTGGGCGTGCAGGGCGACGGTCGCACCTACGGGCACCCGATCGTGCTGCGCCCGGTGTCGAGCGAAGACGCGATGACCGCCGACTGGACGCGCCTGCCCTACGACGTGCTCGCCCGCATCTCGAACCGCATCACGAACGAGGTCGAGGGTGTGAACCGGGTCGTGCTCGACGTCACGTCGAAGCCCCCGGGGACTATTGAATGGGAGTAGTTCGTGGCTGACGTCGATTCCGTCGACGCGGTCGATGTCGACCGTGAGCTCGCCCATTTCTGGGACGAGCTCGACGACGACGTGAAACTTTCGGAGGCCGACGCGCGCCTGCTCGCGATCGTCGACGGTCTGCCGGTGGCGCGCATCCTGTTCGAACGGGCGTCGCTGCGCGACGCGCTCGGATACGAGGCGGATGCTGTTCCCCTCTACGAGGCAGCCCTCGCGGCCGGCCTCCCGTCGCCCGACGGCGAGCGTGCCGTGATCCAACTCGCGTCCTCCCTGCGCAATCTCGGCCGGGCCGAGGAGGCGTTCGCCCTGCTGGAGCCGTTCGTCGAGGACGACGAGGTGGGTGCCCAGGCGTCCGCCTTCGCCGCGCTGTGCCTCATCGACCTCGGCAGAAAGGGGGAAGCCGCGAGGCTCGCGCTGTCAGCGCTTGCCCCGCGGCTTCCGGAGTACGGTCGCGCGGTCGCGTCGTACGTTGACGACCTCGAGCTCGACTGAGTCGCGCTCGAGGCCGTCGTAACTACTCGCCTCCGCGGAGGATGGCGAGGATGCGGAGGATCTCGATGTACAGCCAGACGACGGTGAGCACGATGCCGAACACCGCGCGCCAGGCGAACTGACGCGGGGCGCCGTTCTCGACGCCACGCTTGACGGCGTCGAAGTCGAGCACGAGCGAGTAGGCGGCGAGCAGCACGACGAGGACGCCGAGAATCAGGCCGAGCGGGACGCCGAAGACCTCGGTGGTGCGCAGGCCGAAGGGCTGGTCAGTCGCGCCGAACAGGATCAGTCCCAGGTTGATGAGCGAGAACAGCGCGTAGCCGACCATCGCAATGAGGAACACCTTGGTGGCCCGCTTCGATGCACGAATCTTGCCGCTGCGGAACAGCAGCAGCGTCGTCACGAAGACAGCGCCGGTACCGATGAGCGCCTGCACGGCGATACCCGCGTACATCTGCTCGAAGATCGCCGAGATGCCACCCACGAACACGCCCTGCACGGCCGCGTAGGCCAGCACGAGCCCCGGCACGGTCTTCTTCTTGAAGATGTTGACGAGCGCGAGCACGAACCCGGCGATCGCGGCGGGGATCGCGAGGAACGGCAGGAACCAGCCGATGGCGGCACCCACGGCGAGGATCGCGAAGGCGCCCACGGCCTTCTGGATGGTGTCCTCGTAGGTCATCCGGTCGGTGTCGGCGGGCGTCGCCGAGGGGCGGCCGTAGAGCTCGTTGAGCTGCTCGGCGCTCGGCGCGGGCGTCACGCGGTTCGCAATCGCCGAGGTCTGGTTCAGCTGGAAGGCGGGGGAGTTGAACGCGGGGTTCGACATCGAAGCCATGGGTCCTCTTTCAGGGGTGTCGGCCAGTCGGAGTTGTCGCCGGTCGGCATCACCATTCTAGGGAGGTGCGGCCCCGATTCGCCTGGTGGCGGCTATGCAGCGGCTGGATGCGCGGGGCGCGACCGCGCAGACGGCGCGCGATCGAGCGCGGCCGCCCACCACGAGCATCCGACGGTGACGACCGCGCCGAGCGCGAGGGCGGCCAGCATGCCGGGGTACTCGCGGAAGGCGACGGCGGCGACGACGCCGGCGAGTAGCACCGGACCGAGGGTGATGAGGGAGATCCAGGGGCGGTGGCGGGCGAGCAGCCAACCGAGGTACGGCACGGCGAGGGTCCAGAGCGCTTGCGGGCCGGTGAGCAGCAGCCAGACGGTGCCAAGGCTCGGGGCGACCGGCAGCAGTCGACGCCAGGCGCGCGCGGGCAGCAGGAACCAGCCGAGGGCGTGCGCGGCCGAGCCGACGGCGAGCGGCCACAGGTTCGTCGTGCTCGCCGCCTGCAGGTGCACGAGCCCCCCGGCGATGAGGGTGAGGCCGATCGCGACGCGCTCGCGGTGAGTTCCCCAGCGCAGGGGCAGGTGGTCGGCGCTCACGGCTTCGGTGCCTCGGTCACGACGGGAACGGGGCGGTGAAGGCCTGGTAGACGAGGGCTCCGGCGAAGATCCAGCCGGCGAGCCAGAGGTAGCCGAGCCCGACGGCAGTCCAGGCGAGCGGGGCGCCGCGCTCGGCGCCGCCCGAGCGGTGGATCTGGCCGGCGGCGATGTGGCCGAAGAGGGCGGCGAACGGGCTGACGAGGAGGGCCAGGATGAACGCGACGACCGCGAGCGCGTTGGTGCGGCGGCGCGGGCGGAGATCCGCGGGCGTCGGGTCGCTCATGCCCGCGAGGCTACCGCGTACGCTCGGTGAGGTGGCTGTCGAAACGCGCCCCGAGCATCCGATGGTGATTGCGCACCGCGGAGCGAGCGGGTACCGCCCCGAGCACACCGCCGCCGCGTACGAGCTGGCGATCGCCCTCGGCGCGGACGCGGTGGAGCCCGACGTGGTGCCGACCCGCGACGGAGTGCTCGTGGTGCGCCACGAGAACGAGATCGGCGGCACCACTGACGTCGCAGACCGTCCCGAGTTCGCCGACCGCCGCACGACGCGCGTCGTCGACGGGCACAAGCTCACCGGCTGGTTCACGGAAGACTTCACGTGGGCCGAGCTGTCGACGCTGACCGCCCGCGAGCGGCTGCCGCGCGTGCGCCCCGCATCGACGCGGTTCGACGGCCGCTACCCCGTGCTGCGGCTGGAGGACGTGCTACGGATCCTCGACGCGGCGCCTCGACCGGTCGCCGTCGTGCTCGAAATCAAGCACGCGACGTACTTCGCCTCGGTCGGCATCGACATGGCGCGGCTGGTCGAGCGCGAGGTGATCCGCTGGCGCGCACGCGGGGGAACGGCGCCGCTCATCGTCGAGTCCTTCGAGCAGGGCGTGCTCGACGAGTTGCGGCGCCGCGAACTGCGGGCGCGGTTCGTCTACCTGCACGAGCGGCGCGGCACGGCCGCCGATCTCGTCGCGGCGCGCGGGCGGGCGGCGCCGAGCTGGGAATCGCAGCGCACGAACGCGGGACTCGACGCGCTCGCCGAATCCGGGATGCACGGGCTGAGCGTCGAAACGTCCGCCCTGTCGCGCGACCTGGTCACCCGAGCGCACGCCCGCGGACTGGACGTCTACGCGTGGACCCTGCGCCCCGAGAACCGCTTCCTGCCCGAGCGGCATCGCCTGGGCGCGTCATCCGCGGCCCACGGCGACTGGCACGCGTGGTTTGCCGAGGTCGCGGCCACCGGCGTCGACGGGGTGTTCGCCGACCACCCCGACCTCCCGCGCGAGGCGCTCCGTCCCTAGCCCGGCAACACTTTTCAAGGAGCTCGGGGTTGCGGGCTCGGTGTGTCGGCGTCGACACGCCGACAGCCACCGGCCTGGCTCCTTGAAAACGTTTGGCGTCACGGGGTGTCGAAGCGGGTCGAGCCGAGGGGTGCGGCCACCGCGGTCACGGCGCGCATCGTCTCGGCGACGTTGCTCCACTCAGTGACCACCTGGTCGTGACTGAAGCGAAGAACTCGGACGCCGCGCTGAGCAAGCAGCGCATCCTTGGCTCGATCGCGCGCGAACTGAGCGGCGGTGTCGTGAAAGGTGGCCCCATCGACCTCCACGACAAGGTGTGAACCGAACTGGAAGTCGACGCGGCCAATGCCGGGATAGGCGACTTGTCGCCACGGGTGCAAACCCATGCGCAACATCCGCACGAAGAAGAGCGTCTCCGTGCCCGACTCGCACACGCCGTCAACTCCCTCCCACTCCGAGATGCCGAAACGGGAGAGCAGGGCTGCGCGGTCCGCCAGGTGCTGGTGGATCACATCCCCCACCGTGGCGAGCAGCATGTCGCGGGGTGCGACTTTCGCGTAGTCGTGCAGGGCGTCGAGCAGGGGAGCGACGACGGGGCGGGGGCCAACCTCCGGCGCGCGGACGCCCGTCCAGTGCACTGCGATACGAGCATCCGGATGCTGTGACAGCCGCAATCGCGGATTCGTCGCCGTTCTCATTTGGCACGCGTTCAGCGGCACCCGGACGTGGAGTGTGGCGTCTCGGAGACACCAGATGCCGTGGGCGGCGAGTGCGTGCGCGCCGGATAACTGGCCGCCGACGCGCACCGCGTGGATGACGGCGCGTGCCGTGCCGGGTCGAACGAACCACCCGGACCGAGCCCGGATCAGCTGTCGCCGCGCAAGGAGGTGCGAGATGCCGGCGCGGCTCCAGCCCAGCGCGTGCAGTTCGCGCGTTCGAATGGCGCCGCCGAGGCGCTCGACTTCATCGTAGAGGCGCCCGATCGTTCGGCCGGGGGTGAGGGGCGAGGGATACGAAGTGCTCATCGCGGAACTGTGCGACCGGTGGCGGGCCGGCGGGCGTGGGCGGCCACGAACCCGGCACCCCGCATCCGGAACCGCCGCAGTGGAGGAGTGGCGACGCCCGCTCGACCCGATTCAAGGAGTTCGGCGAGTCTCCGCTGGCGTGTCAGGCCCGACACGCCGCGAGCCGAGCGCGGGACTCCTTGAAAACCGAGAAGCGGGGGCTCTCGCGCGGCCGAAACGGTGTCGGTGCAGCGACCTAGACTGAGGCGGTCATGACGCTGCTTCCTCCCGACGCCGATACCGTGCCCGACCCCTGGCAGGCGGGGCCCGCCGCCCCGTCCGCCAGCGATCCGGCGACTGATCCGTTGCTGGCCGGGCTCAACGAGCGTCAGCTCGCTGCCGTGCAGTCGAGGGCCGACGCACTCTTGATCGTCGCGGGTGCCGGCTCGGGCAAGACGAGCGTGTTGACGCGGCGCATCGCCCGGCTCTTGCGCGACCGCGAGCTCTGGCCCAGCCAGATTTTGGCCATCACGTTCACCAACAAGGCGGCCGCCGAGATGCGCGAGCGGGTGGGGCACCTGATCGGTCGCGAGGCCGCGCAGGGCATGTGGATCTCGACGTTCCACTCGGCGTGCGTGCGCATCCTGCGCCGCGAGGCCCAGCAGTTCGGCATGACGCAGGCGTTCACGATTTACGACTCGGCCGACTCGCGCGCGCTCATCAAGCGCATTGTGAAAGAGCTGCAGGCCGACACCCTGGGGCTCACGGTGCCCGCCGTCGCCGGCAAGATCTCGCGGCTCAAGAACGAGCTGATCGACGCCGACGCCTACGCACGGCAGTACAACCAGAACGACCCGACCGAGGTCATGTTCCTCGAGATCTTTCGGCGCTACACCGCCGAGCTCGCTCGAGCGAACGCCCTCGACTTCGACGACCTCATCGGCCAGACGGTCTACCTGTTCCGCGCCTTCCCGCAGGTCGCGGCGCTGTACCAGCGCCGGTTCCGGCACATCCTCGTCGACGAGTACCAAGACACGAACCACGCCCAGTACGCGCTGATTCGCGAGCTCACCCGCGGCGTGAGACCTGAGCACGTGCCCGCCGACACCCGCATCGAGACCGATGCATCGGGCGCGATCCCGCCCGCCGCGCTCACGGTGGTCGGCGACTCCGACCAGTCGATCTACGCCTTCCGCGGCGCCGACATCCGCAACATCGTCGAGTTCGAGCGCGACTTCCCGGGCGCCGAAGTGATCCTGCTTGAGCAGAACTACCGCTCGACGCAGACGATCCTCGACGCGGCCAACGCCGTCATCGCGAACAACTTCGACCGCATCGCGAAGAACCTCTTCACCGCGGTCGGCGCGGGCGACAAGATCACCGGGTTCACCGGCTACAGCCAGCACGATGAGGCGCAGTTCGTCGCCGACGAAATCACGGCCCTGCACGACGGCGGCATGCCGTACAACCAGATGGCCGTGTTCTACCGCACGAACGCGCAGACTCGAGCGCTCGAAGAGATCCTGATCCGCTCGGCGATTCCCTACCGTGTGCTCGGCGGCACCAAGTTCTACGAGCGCGCCGAGATCAAAGACGTGATGGCGTACCTGATCGCGGTCGCCAACCCGGCCGACGCGCTCGCGGTGCGGCGCATCCTGAACACGCCGAAGCGGGGAATCGGGCCGGCGACCGAGACGGCACTGGCGATGCACGCCGATGAACTGGGTGGCACGTTGCGCGACGCGCTCAGCGACGCGGCGGCGCTCGGCCTTGGGCCGAAGGTGACCGGCGCGATGCTCGAGCTGGCGCGCATCCTCGATGAGGCGAGCGCGACGATCGACACCGCGCTCGTCCCCGACATCGTCACGAGCATTCTCGAGAAAACCAAGTACCTCGAGCTGTTGCGGGCGAGCCGCGACCCGCAAGACGAGGCCCGCGCCGAGAACGTCGAAGAGCTCGTCGCCGTCACGCGCGAATTTCAGAAGAACAACCCCGAGGGGCGCCTCGTCGACTTCCTCACGGAGGTGGCGCTCGTCGCGGCGGCCGACGACTTGGACGATTCGTCCGGCACCGTCTCGCTCATGACCCTGCACACGGCGAAGGGTCTCGAGTACGACGCGGTGTTCATCACCGGTGTCGAAGAGAACCTCCTCCCGCACCAGATGAGCGCCTCCGAGCCCGGAGGCCCCGCCGAAGAGCGGCGCCTGTTCTACGTCGGCATCACTCGCGCGCGCAAGAAGCTGCACCTGAGCCTCGCGATGACCCGCTCCACCTTCGGCGACACCCAGGTGGCGGCCCCCAGCCGCTACCTGCAAGAGATTCCCGCTGAGCTGATCGACTGGCGCGATTCCCCCGGCATGGGGATGCGCTCAGGCTCCGGCCAGCGCCAGCTCGGCTCGTCGAAACCCTCCTTCTCGTACGGATCGTCGCTGCCCCCGGGCAAGCCGAAGACCGAGTGGGCCAACCGAGTCACGAACACAGTGCGCGACAACGGTGACCTGACGCTGGAGGTCGGCGACCGCATCCGGCACGACGATTTCGGCGAGGGACGCGTGACGGGCGTCACGCAGAACGGGGCGAAGTCGATCGCCGAAGTGCAGTTCGACTCTGCGGGGCGCAAGCGGCTCCTCATCAAGATTGCTCCGATCGTGAAGCTGTAGAGCTTCACGAGCCCCCTTGTCTGTTCGAGGCTGGTTCGCCTCGAACCCCCAGTTCTGGGCGGTTCTCCCCCGACGCCGTCACTTCCCGACAGAATGGGGTGACCGGGGGACAGAAGGGGAAACGTCATGGACATCAGCGTCACCACCCACAGCAACGGCATCACCGAGCTCGGCGTATCGGGCCGACTCAACATGGTGACGGCGGCCCGCGTGCGCGATGCGATCCAGACCGCGGTCGATGACAATCGGGGCCGGGTCGCTGTCGACCTCTCCGGCGTCGTCTTTCTCGACTCGTCAGGACTCGGTGCGCTGATCGCGGGGCTCAAGACAGCGCGCGAGGCGGGCGGCGACGTGCGGCTGGTGCGCCCGACCGAGCAGGTTGAACTCGTTCTCGACCTCACGAACATGGGGTCGGTGCTGAAGTCGTTCGACAGCGTGGAGAGTGCCTACCCGCATGAGTGACATGGTCACTCGCACGGTGCGATTGACGGCCCCGCCCGACACCGTCGACACCGTGCACGATCTGCTTGACGCGCTGTGGCCGAGCGTGCCCGACGTGAGCGCGCGCGACCGCATGTCGCTCGACACCGCCATCATCGAATTGGCGGCGAACGTCATCCAGCACGCCAACCGCGGCAAGCCGATCACCGCAACGCTGACGGTGATCGCCTTTCCGGATCGCATCGAGGCGACGCTGAGCGACTCGGGTGAGGTCGGCGAGGTCGACATTGAGGGGCGATCGATGCCCGCCGCCGACGAGCTCGCCGAGTCGGGCCGCGGCATCGCACTCATGAAGGCTCTCGTCGACACCGTCGAGCACCGCCGCGTCGACGGCTTCAACCACTGGACGCTGGTGCGCGAACGCGAGCAGGTTCGGCAGCCGGATGCGCCGCCACGACACCTTCCCTCGGTATCGATCAGCGGCATCATCGACGAGATGGCGCGCCAGCGGGCCCTCGAGGAGATGGGGATCCTCGACTCGCCCCCCGAGGACCGCTTCGACCGCGTGACGCGGCTCGCCAAGCAGTTGTTCGGTGTCGGTGGGGCGAAAATCAACCTCATCGACGGCGATCGGCAGTGGTCGAAGTCGACGGCGGGGTATGGCGACGAGGTGGTGCCGCGCGACAAGGCTGTGTGTGCCGTCACCATCGAAGATGACCGAACGTTCGTGGTTCAGGATCTGCTCGCGGATCCGCTGTTAGCTGACCGCGGGGTGCCCGGCGAAGTCGAGTTCTACGCGGGCCACCCCCTGCAAGCGCCCGGGGGTGAGCGCATTGGGGCGCTGTGCGTGTACGACGGAAAGCCGCGCCAGTTCAGCGAGCGTGAGAAAGAAATGCTGCGTGACCTTGCCGACTGGGTGCAGCAGGAACTCACCGCGAGTCACGAGCTGAGTCGTGCCGCCGAGGTGCAACAGGGTCTCCTCCCTCAGTCGCTCATCAGCATGCCGGACTGGGACATCGCGGGAATGTGCCTTCCCGCGCGTGCTGTCGGGGGCGACTTCTACGACTGGTACCCCGTCGGCGAGGGTGCCGCCATCACGCTCGCCGACACCATGGGCAAGGGCATCGGCTCGGCAATCATCGCCGCGACGGTTCGGGCGGTGCTGCGGTCAGCCGCGCGATTCGGAGACGTAGCCGGCGCGGTCGACCTGGCCGCAGCATCCCTCAACGCCGACCTCGACACGACCGGCCTGTTCGTGACGCTCCTGCACGGCCGTCTCGACATGGACTCGGGCGAGTTCACCTACGTCGACGCCGGTCACGGGCTCACCGTTGTCGCTCGACGGGATGGCGCCATCGAGCGACTGCGGTCGCACACACCGCCGCTCGGCGTCGACCTCGAGACCGAGTGGCAGTCGCACTCCGTCATCCTCAACCCGGGTGACGTTCTGGTGACCGCGAGCGATGGGTTGCTCGACCTGTACGACGGCACGCTCGACGCCCTCGACAAGATCGGGGCGTTGGCGTTGCTCGCATCGACCTCGGCCGAGGTGACCGATGCGGTGCGCGCTCGCGCCCGGGGGGTGGCCCCCGACGATGTGACGGTGGTGGTGGTGCGCCGTGACGGCTGACGCACCTGCCGCTCGCATGAGTGTCCTCGTGCACGCGGTGCGGTACCGCGGGTACCGTGCAGACGAGGAGTCGGAAGGGACTGTTGCGTGAAGATTGACATGGTCGACGGGCCGGGAGGCGTCGTCGTTCTGAAGCCGGAGGGCCGCCTGAACATGGTTGCCGCTCCCGCGGTCCGTGAGGCGGTTTCCTCCATCGTGGACAGTGGGCGCTCGAGGGTCGCCGTCGATCTCTCGGGTGTCGAGTTCATCGACTCGTCCGGCCTCGGCGCGTTGATCAGTGGGTTGAAGACGACCCGTCAGGCAGGGGGAGACCTGCGCATCGCCGGCGCGAACGACCAGGTGAAGCTCGTGCTGTCGCTGACCAACCTTGAGCGGGTGCTCACCCCATACGACACCGTCGAGAATGCGTACGGTGATGCCTGAGCCGTTGCGGCGAACGGTGCGGCTGACGACGCCGCCGGGCGATGTGAACACAGTGCATGACTTTCTCGTGGAGCTCTGGCCCGACGTCGACTCGGTGTCGGACGTCGACCGCATCAGCATCGAAACGGCGCTCATCGAGCTGGCCGCGAACGTCATGCAACACGCCGATAGCGACGGGTCCGGCTTGACGTGCGAGTTCACGGTCGTCGTGAGCGACGACGCGATCGACATGGTGGTGCGCGACACCGGTGAGCCGGGAGAGATCCGGCTCGTCGGTGCCGAAATGCCTGAGCTTGAGGCCGAGTCCGGTCGCGGCCTCGCCCTGATCTCGGCGCTGGTCGACGAGGTCGCCTACTCGCAAGAAGACGGGCACAACATCTGGCGGCTGCGCCGGACGCGCACGACAGGCGCCTAATGTCGGGATGCTCGCGGCGAGCATCCCGATGAATGGTCCCGCGGACAATTCCCTCCGCGAACAGGAGTACCCTTGCAGAGGCCGATTTGTCTCGACATCGAGAAACCTCGGGGCATGGTTGACGGCCGCTGACCCCTGTCACTCGCACGCGGATGGGATGAAAAAAGCGTGGATCTTTTCGAGTATCAAGCGCGCGACATGTTCGAGAAGCACGGAGTTCCCGTGCTGCCCGGCATCGTCGCCGACACCCCGGCGGAGGTGCGCGCCGCTGCTGAGAAGCTCGGCGGCGTGACCGTCGTCAAGGCCCAGGTCAAGACCGGAGGTCGCGGCAAGGCCGGCGGCGTCAAGGTCGCGAAGACCCCCGACGACGCGGAAGCCGCGGGCGAGGCCATCCTCGGCCTCGACATCAAGGGCCACACCGTCCACCGCGTCATGGTTGCCGCCGGTGCCGACATCGCCGAGGAGTTCTACTTCTCGGTGCTGCTCGACCGCGCCAACCGCTCGTACCTCGCGCTCTGCAGCTACGAGGGCGGCATGGAGATCGAGCAGCTCGCGGAGGAGCGCCCCGAGGCGCTTGCCCGTATTGAGATTGACCCGATCGCCGGTATCGACCTCGAGAAGGCCCGCGAGATCGCGCGCGCGGCGAACTTCCCCGACGAGTTGATCGAGAAGGTTGCCCCCGTCTTTGTCACCCTCTACGAGGTGTTCGACAAGGAAGACACGACCCTCGTCGAGGTGAACCCGCTCGTGCTCACCGGCGGCGGCGACATCATTGCCCTCGACGGCAAGGTGACGCTGGATGAGAACGCGGCGTTCCGTCAGCCGCACCACGCCGAGCTTGAAGACGCGGCCGCGAGTGACCCGCTCGAGGCGAAGGCGAAGGAGCACGACCTCAACTACGTGAAGCTCGACGGGGAGGTCGGCGTTATCGGCAACGGTGCGGGCCTCGTCATGTCGACGCTCGACGTCGTCGCCTACGCCGGAGAGAACCACGGCGGCGTGAAGCCTGCCAACTTCCTCGACATCGGTGGTGGCGCCTCGGCCGAGGTCATGGCCGCCGGTCTCGACGTGATCCTCGGCGACCCGCAGGTCAAGAGCGTGTTCGTGAACGTCTTCGGCGGCATCACCGCGTGTGACGCGGTCGCCAACGGCATCGTGAAGGCCCTCGAAATTCTCGGCGACACGGCGACGAAGCCGCTCGTTGTGCGCCTCGACGGCAACAACGTCGACGAGGGTCGTCGTATCCTCGGGGACGCCAACCACCCGCTCGTGACGATCGCGAGCTCCATGGACGAGGGGGCCGATAAGGCCGCCGAGCTGGCTGCGAAGTAAGGACGGAGAGAAGAGATATGTCGATCTTCCTCAACAAGGATTCGAAGGTCATCGTCCAGGGCATCACCGGCGGCGAAGGCACCAAGCACACGGCCCTCATGCTGAAGGCCGGAACCCAGGTCGTCGGCGGTGTCAACGCCCGCAAGGCCGGCACCACCGTCGCTCACACGGCGAAGGACGGCAGTTCCGTCGAGCTGCCTGTGTTCGGCTCCGTCGCCGAGGCGATGGAGGCCACCGGCGCCGACGTGTCGATCGCGTTCGTGCCCCCGGCGTTCGCGAAAGACGCCGCGATCGAGGCGATCGAGGCGAAGATTCCGCTGCTCGTGATCATCACCGAGGGCATCCCGGTGCAAGACTCGGCTGACCTGTGGGCCACCGCCAAGGCGCACGGCAACACGACCCGCATTATCGGACCGAACTGCCCCGGCATCATCACGCCGGGCGAGTCGCTCGTCGGCATCACTCCGGCGACGATCACCGGCAAGGGCCCGATCGGCCTCGTGTCAAAGTCGGGCACCCTGACCTACCAGATGATGTACGAGCTGCGCGACATCGGCTTCTCGACCGCCATCGGCATCGGCGGTGACCCCATCATCGGCACCACGCACATCGACGCGCTCGCCGCGTTCGAGGCTGACCCCGAGACGAAGGCGATCGTCATGATCGGCGAGATCGGGGGCGACGCCGAGGAGCGTGCCGCCGACTTCATCACGGCGAACGTGACGAAGCCGGTCGTCGGCTACGTCGCCGGCTTCACCGCCCCCGAGGGCAAGACGATGGGCCACGCCGGCGCCATCGTCTCCGGCTCGGCGGGCACTGCCCAGGCGAAGAAGGAGGCCCTCGAGGCCGCCGGCGTCAAGGTCGGCAAGACGCCGAGCGAGACGGCCGCCCTCATGCGCGAGATCATTCAGGGGCTGTAGACCAGCATCCCGAATTCGACGGCCCCGGCTGCGCGCAGCGCGCCGGGGCCGTCGGCGTGCGCGGGGTCACCAGATCGCGCGTCAGTCGTCGCGCGGCATCACCTTCGGTGGCCACTCGGTGTAGCCGAGCTCGCGCGAGATGTTGCGCGCGGTTTCGCGCAGGTCGTTGAGGACGCCGGCCTCCGGCGGCCACTCGCTCGAGGGCATCACGACCGACACCGCGGCGATGACGGCACCGCTGCGATCGGCGACGGGCACGGCAACGGATGATTCGCCGAGCACCGCCTCGTCTTCCTCCATGGCGAGGGCCCGCTCCGCGACGCCGGCGAGCTGCAGGCGCAGCGTCGCGGGGTCGGTGACGGTGTCACCCGTGAGGCTGCGCAGCGGCTTCGCGAGCAGGTCGTCGGCGGCGCTCGGGTGGTACGCGAGCAGCACCTTGCCGAGCGCCGACGCGTGCGCGGGGATCGTGATGCCGGTCTCCAGCATCTGCTGGCTGCCGTCGGGGCGACGGTTGTGGTGAATGATGATGACCTCGTCGAACAGCTCGGCCCCCAGCCGTGTCGAGAGGCCCGTGCGGCGCGCCAACTCGCGCGTCCAGCGCATGGCGCGGGCGCGCACATCCAGCGTGTCGAGGTACACGTTCGAGAGCTTCAGCAGGGCGGGGCCGAGCATGTAGCGCTGGCTGCCGGGCTCTTTGGCGACGAGGCCATGCGCCTGCAGCGACTTGACGATGCCATGCACGGTCGACGGCGGCAGTTCGAGGATGCCGGCGAGTTCGGTGATGCCGAGGTGGCGGGCGCCCTGCAGCGAGGCGAGAATCCTCGCCGCGCGGTCGATTGCTTGAATCACGCGAACCCCTTCGGTCACCTCGCCCATTATGCGGTCGGATCGGCGAGCGCGTCCGCACGACGACGGGCCAACGGGCCCTTGACAGCACGCGAACTCTCAGAGCATATTCGACATTGTCGAATACCGTTCCAGAAATACCGCCGAGACATGAGGCGCCGGTGCCTCGACCATCCCGGTGGCGGACGTGCTCTAGCGGTTCCTGAGCAACCCGACAACACTGGTCTCACCGAGACCCTCGCGAAGAAGGATGGATAGGTTCAATGAAGAAACTCATCAACTCCCCCGAGTCGGTTCTGGCGGACGCGCTGCGCGGCATCGAGGCCGCGCATCCCGATCAGCGCGTCGACCATGAGAATCGCGTGATCTACCGCGCCACCCCGAAGGAGCACGGCACCGTCGCGCTCGTCAGCGGTGGCGGCTCCGGTCACGAGCCGCTGCACGGCGGCTTCGTCGGCTTCGGCATGCTTGACGCCGCGTGCGCCGGGGAGGTGTTCACCTCGCCGACGCCCGACCAGATGCAGGCCGCCACGAAAGAGGTCGACCGCGGAGCCGGCGTGCTGCACATCGTGAAGAACTACACCGGCGACGTCATGAACTTCGAGATGGCCGCCGAGCTCGCCGCGATGGAGGCGAGCGTCGACGTGAAGACGGTCGTCGTTAACGACGACGTCGCCGTCCAAGACTCGCTGTACACGGCGGGTCGGCGCGGCGTCGGCCTCACGGTGCTGCTCGAAAAGATCGTCGGAGCGGCCGCCGAGCAGGGTCGCAGCCTCGACGAGGTCGTCGCGCTCGCTGAAAAGGTGAACGGCGACGGCCGCTCGATGGGTATGGCCCTGACCAGCTGCACCGTCCCCGCAGCCGGCAAGCCGACGTTCGACCTGCCCGACGACCAGATGGAGATCGGCATCGGCATTCACGGTGAGCCGGGGCGCCAGCGCGTGCCACTGGCCGACGCGTCGCACGTCGCCGAGCAGCTGGTTGAGCCGATCCTGGCCGACCTCGACTTTGGTGGCGCGCCCACCATCGTCATGCTCAACGGCATGGGCGGCACGCCGCTGATCGAGTTGTACCTCATGTATGGCGAGGTCGCTCGCATCCTCGAGAAGCACGGCATCACGATCGCCCGCAACCTGGTGGGTAACTACATCACGTCGCTCGACATGGCGGGATGCTCGGTGACCGTTCTGCGCGCCGATGACGAGATCGTCTCGCTCTGGGACGCGCCCGTCGAGACGCCGGGCCTGCGCTGGGGTCGCTGAGCCGCCGCGCAATTCACCACTGATCCGGACCGGAGGACACCATGAGCACCACCATCAGCATCGACGGATTCACCGCGTGGCTGGATGCGTTCCGCACCCGCGTCACCGAGAACAAGGCCTATCTCACCGAGTTGGATTCCGCGATCGGGGACGCCGATCACGGGTCGAACATGGCCCGAGGTATGGCCGCCGTGATGGACAAGGTGGGCGCAGCGGCGCCCAGCACGGCCGACGAGCTGTTCAAGACCGTCGGCATGACGCTTGTCACGTCGGTGGGTGGTGCAAGCGGGCCGCTGTACGGCACGTTCTTCCTCCGGTTCGGTATGACCGCCGGTTCGGTCTCGGAGTGCGATGGCCCCGCGTTGGCCGCCGCACTCCGGGCCGGGCTGGAGGGGGTCGTCGCCCGCGGCAAGGCCGAGGCGAACGACAAGACCATGTTCGACGCGATGGCGCCCGCCATCGATGCACTCGACTCTGCTCTCGCATCCGGTGCCTCGCTCGCGGACGCCGTTGCGGCCGCACGCGACGCGGCGGCCGCCGGCCGTGACGCGACCGAGCCGCTCGTGGCGCGCAAGGGCCGCGCGAGCTACCTCGGCGACCGCAGCGCCGGTCACCTCGACCCGGGCGCCACCTCGACGGCCATGCTGTTCGACGCCCTCGCGGAGGTCATCGCCGCATGACCTCCGTCGGTGTCGTCGCCGTTTCGCACAGTCCGGCCCTCGCGGAGGCGGCGATCGCCCTCGCCCTCGAGATGACGGCGACGGGCGCCCCGGCCGTCATCGCTGCGGCGGGCACGGCAGACGGCGAGATCGGCACCGACGCTGCCCGCATTGCGGAGGCGATCGCCGAAGCCGACTCGGGCGACGGCGTCGCCGTGATCATGGATCTCGGCTCGGCCGTCATGAGCGCGGAGCTCGCGCTCGAGTTCGTCGACCCTAACCTCGCCGAACGCACCCGGCTCGTCGCCGCGCCCTTCGTCGAGGGCCTCCTCGCCGCCGTCGTTCGCGCGGCGGGGGGAGCCTCGCTTGCCGAGGTCGCGGAGGAAGCAACAGGGGCCTTGCGCCCCAAAACCGACCACCTGCAGTCGCCGACGCCCGATCAGGATGCTGCGGGCGCGGCGTCGGCGGCCGACGAACCCCCTGCACCCTCCGATGCGTCGTCGGCCACCGCGACCGTGCGCAACGTTGCGGGCCTTCACGCCCGCCCCGCCGCGGTCATCGCCGGGGCGGTCGCGAGCTTCGACGCCGAGGTGACGCTGCTGCGCGACGACCACGCTCAGCGCCCACCCGTCTCGGCGGCGAGCCCCATCGGCATCGCCACGTTGGCGGCGGGACCGGGCACGGTGGTGCTCATCAGGGCGACCGGACCGCAGGCGGCCGAGGCCGTCGAGCACGTTCGCGCGCTCATCGACGAGGGCTTCGGCGAGGAGCCCGCCGAGGGGCAAGCGCCCACCGGCGCCGCCGCACCGGCGCCGGCGCGCGTTGACCCCACCCCCACCGGTCCGATCGGGGTGAGCTCCGGCCGCGTCGTCGGCCCCGCCGTCGTGCTGCGCCGCACGGTCCGCGAGCCGTCCGCCAGCGATCGGGTGCCAGAGGACGCGCGCGACGGTGCCGTGTCTCTGCTGCGCGAGGCGAGCATCCGCGTGGCCGAGCGGTACCGCGAGCGTGCCGCGAGCGTGACCGGTCAGCGGCGCACCGTTCTCGAGGCGACCGCCGACATGGCGACCGACCCGACGCTCGTCGGAGGCGTCGAGGCGCTCATTCGCGACGGCGGGCTCACCCCCACCCGCGCGGCATGGCAGGTTTCCGCCGAGCTCGCCGAGCAGTATCGCGCGGCGGGCGGGCTGATCGCCGAGCGCGCGACCGACCTGCTCGATGTGCGCAACCGGCTCATCGCCGAGCTTCGCGGGGAGGAGCCGCCGGGGGTTCCCGACCGGCGCGAGCCGTTCATCCTGGTGGCCGACGACTTGGCGCCCGCCGACACGGTCGCGCTCGACCCGGCCGTGTGCCTCGCGCTCATCACCGAGCAGGGTGGCCCGACCTCGCACACGGCCATCATTGCCCGCGAACTGGGCTTGCCCGCCGTGGTCGGCTACCCCGAGGCGACGAGCATCGCCGACGGCGACCTACTGCTCGTCGACGGCGACACGGGTGAGGTCGTCGTGCGGCCCGACCCGGCGGCGCAGGCGACGGCGACCGGTGTGATCACACTGCCGCCGTTCGAGGGCCCCGGCCAGACGCGCGACGGCCACCGGGTGCTGCTCGGCGCGAACGTCGGCGCGCCTCGCGACGTGGCGCGCGCCGTCGAGCGCGGCGCCGAAGGAGTCGGGCTGTTCCGCACCGAGTTCTGCTTCCTCGACCGCGACACCGAGCCGAGCATCGACGAGCAGGTGGGGGCCTACCGGGAGGTGTTCGACGGCTTCGCCGGTCAGCGGGTCGTCGTGCGCACCCTCGACGCCGGAAGCGACAAGCCACTGCCGTTTCTCACGAACGACGACGAGCCGAACCCTGCTCTCGGTGTGCGGGGCCTGCGAACCGCTCGGCGACACCCCGACGTGCTCGAGCGGCAGGTGCAGGCGATTGCGCGCGCCGCGGAGGGTGCGACCGCCGATGTATGGGTCATGGCGCCCATGGTGGCGACGGCTGCCGAGGCCCGCGACTTCGTGACGCTCGCCCGCGGTGCCGGCCTCGCCACCGTCGGCGTGATGATCGAAACCCCCGCCGCGGGGCTCACCGCCGTCGAGGTCATGCGCGAGGTCGACTTCGTCAGCCTCGGCACGAACGACCTCGCCCAGTACACGATGGCCGCCGACCGACAGTCCGGCGACCTCGCCGATCTGGCGAACCCGTGGCAGCCCGCGCTCTTGCGCCTCATCGGCATGATCGGCGAGGCCAGCCGCGACACCTCCGGCACGCCCGTCGGCGTGTGCGGCGAGGCGGCGGCCGACCCCGACCTGGCGTGTGTGCTTGTCGGTCTCGGCGTGACGAGCCTCTCGATGGCGGCCCGCGCCATCACGCGGGTGGGTGCCCGGCTGGGTGACGTCGAGCTTGTCGCCTGCCGCCGCGCGGCCGAGGCCGCCGTCAGCGCCGCTGACCCGGCCGAGGCGAAGGCCGCGGCGCGCGCCGCCCTCGGGTAGGGCCCGCGCGCCCGTAGGCTCGCGGGCGACATGACCCGCCGCGCGACCGCCTTCTTCTCCGCCCTCGAGGCGCTGCTCGTCGTCGCCGCCGGCGCGGGCGTGCCGCTCACCGTGCTCACCGTCATGTGGGCCGTGCAGTTTGAGTTCCAGGTCGACCTCATCGACCTCTGGAAGGCCGGCGCCATCATCTGGATGCTCGGCCACGGCGTCGCCGTCACCATTCGGCTCGATGCCGAAACGGTCGCGCTGCTGCAGATCGACGGCGCCGGCGACCCGTTCACCATCACCCTCGCGCTTACCGGGTTTCTGCTGATCACCGCCCTCTTGGGCGTGCGGCTCGGACGTCGTCTGCGCGAGCACCCCCACCGGATCATCGGCGAAGTGGTGGCGGTGACCGGGGTGGTGGGGCTCTCGGCCCTCATCCAGTGGCTCGTCGCGAACCCGGGGGCCACCCCCGACCCGGTGCAGGCGACGCTGTTCCCCGGCCTCGTCTACGGGCTGGGGCTCGCCATCGGCTCGATCGGGGCGACCAACCCGGTGCGTTTGCGCCTTCGGGAACTGTGGGCGCGCATCCCGGCTGCCGTTCGCGGTGTCGCCGACGTCGTCGTGCGCGCCGGTGTCGCGAGCGTCGCAACGGTCGTCGCCGCGGGCGCCCTCGTGACGGCGATCGCGCTGTTCGTCGGCTTCACCGACGTGATCGCCCTCTACCAGGGTGTGCAGTCGGGCGTGCTCGGAGGCATCGCCCTCACCCTCGCCCAGCTCGCCTTGCTGCCGAGCATCGTGATCTGGACGACCAGTTACCTTATCGGCCCCGGCTTCGCGCTGGGCGTCGGCTCATCGGTCAGCCCGCTCGGTGTGAGCCTCGGGCCGGTGCCCGCGATCCCGGTGCTCGGCGCGCTGCCCGCGCCCGACGTCGCCCCCGGGTTCCTGGTGCTGCTCGTCCCCGTCATCGCATCGTTCGTCGCGGGCGTCATGCTGCGCGAGCGCCTGCTCGATGTGCTCGGACCCGACCGCCGCCCCGAGGGGTGGGCGACGCTCGCGGGAGTGCTCGCTGGCGTCGTCGCGGGCGCCGTCATGGCCGCGCTCGCCTTCCTCGCGTCGGGGGCCGCCGGCCCCGGCCGTCTCGCCGTCGTCGGCCCCGACCCCGTGGAGGTCGGCCTCTGGATGCTCGTCATCGCCGCCATCGCGATCCCGCTCGGCCTGCTCGCCGGGGGAGCGAAGCAGGTGGTGGCCGAACGGCTCACCGCCAGCCGCTAGCGTTAAGGGCGTGCTGCGGGTCGTCGTTCTGATCTCGGGTGGCGGGTCGAACCTCGCCGCGCTGCTTGACGAGTGCGACGCTCCCGACTTTCCGGCCGAGGTGGTGGCCGTCGGTGCCGACCGCGAGGCGGGCGGGCTCGATTACGCTCGCCGTCGCGGAATTCCGGCGTTCGTCGTTCCGTTCGCCGAGCATCCCGATCGTGACAGCTGGGGCGATGCGCTCATCGCCGCCGTCGCGCAGCACGAGCCCGACCTCGTCGTGCTGTCGGGGCTCATGCGTCTGCTGCCGCCGCGGGCCGTCGCGGCCTTCGCGCCCCGCCTGATCAACACGCACCCGGCGTACCTCCCCGAGTTCCCCGGAGCGCACGGCGTGCGCGACGCGCTCGCCGCCGGCGTCACCGAGACGGGCGCGAGCGTGATCGTCGTCGACACGGGCGTCGACACGGGCACCGTCCTCGCTCAAGAACGTGTGCCCGTGCTGCCCGGCGACGACGAGGCGACCCTGCACGACCGTATCAAGCCCGTCGAGCGGCGCTTGCTCGCTGACGTCGTGCGCGGCGTCGCCGACGGCACCATCGACCTCTCCAGCCCTCGTTCATCCGCCTAAGAAGGAGCCCCGTGGCCGCCCCCACCCCCAACGCCGCCGACTACCGCCCCCGCGACGCAGTGGCCGTGCGCCGCGCCCTCATCTCGGTGAGCGACAAGACCGGGCTGGTTGAGCTGGCCGGCGCCCTCGTCGAGCAGGGCGTCGAGCTGGTCTCGACCGGGTCGACCGCCGCCACGATCGCCGAGGCGGGCCACCCGGTCACGGAAGTGTCGGAGGTCACCGGGTTCCCCGAGTCGCTCGACGGCCGCGTCAAGACCCTGCACCCCGCCGTGCACGCCGGGCTGCTCGCCGACCTGCGCCTCGAGCGCCATGAGCAGCAGCTCACCGAGCTTGGCTTCGCCCCCTTCGAGCTCGTCGTCGTGAACCTCTATCCATTCGTCGAGACCGTCGCTTCGGGGGCTGAGCCACTCGCCGTCATCGAGCAGATCGACATCGGCGGCCCCGCCATGGTGCGCGCCTCGGCGAAGAACCACCCGAACGTCGCGATCGTCGTCGACCCGGACGACTACGGCACAGTACTGGATGCTGTGCGCGCCGGCGGCACGGATCTCGCCTTCCGCACACGCCTCGCAGCCAAGGCCTTCGCGCACACCGCCGCGTACGACGCGGCGGTCGCCGCCTACATGTCGGCGGTCGTCGTCGGCGAGACGCCGGAGCAGGCTGCTGCCCTGCCCGAGCGCTTCCAGATCACCGTCAACAAGGGTGCCGACCTCCGCTACGGCGAGAACAGCCACCAAATGGCCGCGCTCTACCCGTACGCCGGCGGAACGGGCATCGCTCAGGCGACGCAGCTCGGCGGCAAAGAGATGTCGTACAACAACTACGTCGACGCCGACGCCGCCTTCCGCGCCGCGTTCGACCACGACGAGCCCGCGGTGGCGATCATCAAGCACGCGAACCCCTGCGGCATCGCCGTCGGCGAGACGATCGCCGCCGCGCACGCGGCCGCGCACGCCTGCGACCCCGTGTCGGCCTTCGGCGGCGTGATCGCCGCGAACCGCGTCGTCACCCGCGAGGCCGCAGAGTCGATCGCGCCGATCTTCACCGAGGTCGTCGTCGCGCCCGGCTTCGAGCCGGGCGCACTCGAGGTGCTGCAGGCGAAGAAGAACCTGCGCCTGCTCGAACTGCCCGAGAGCTACGCACCGGTGCGCTCCGAGCTGCGCCAGATCTCGGGCGGCTTCCTCGCCCAGCAGGCCGACACCCACTTCGCCGACCCGGCCTCCTGGCAGCTCGTATCGGGCGAGGCGGCCGATGAGGCGACCCTCGCCGACCTGGCCTTCGCGTGGCGGGCCTGCCGCGCCGTGAAGTCCAACGCGATCCTGCTCGCCTCGGGCGGCGCATCCGTCGGAGTGGGCATGGGTCAGGTCAACCGCGTCGACTCGTGCCACCTCGCCGTAACGCGCGCGGGGGAGCGGGCCCGCGGCTCGGTCGCCGCCTCCGACGCGTTCTTCCCCTTCGCCGACGGCCTGCAGGTGCTGATCGATGCGGGCGTGCGCGCCGTCGTGCAGCCCGGAGGGTCGGTGCGCGACGAGGAGGTCATCGCCGCGGCCCAGGCGGCCGGCGTGACGATGTACCTCACGGGCGAGCGCCACTTCTTCCACTGAGTCCGCGCATCCCGGTCACCGGTTCTCAGCCTGTTTCGGCGCGTCGGGAATTGTGGCTGGCGCCCACGAAGTTGAGGCGATAGTCTGCAAGGCTGCCCGCGGCCCGGTACCCCCGGAGGCGCGTCGGCGGCACGAAGTCCACCACCGCGTTGCGCCACGAGCGCGCCGCGCCGAACCACGAGGAACACCGTCGTGTCGACCGCTGAAACATCCGCCGCCGCGCCCCGCAAGAGCGAACTGAGCACGTTCCGCGCCATCGCGCGGATCTACCCGTACGCGAAGCCGGCGGTGCCGTGGATCATCGGCGGCATGATCGCGGCCCTCGCGGCCGGCGTCGTCAGCCTGCTCATCCCCATCGTGTTGCAGGGCCTCGTCGACGGGCCACTCACCGACGGCAACCCGGTCGGCATCTGGCCAGCCGTCGCCCTCGTTCTCGTGCTCGGCGTCGTCGAAGCCGCGATGATCATGCTGCGCCGCTGGCTCGTGCTGACCCCCGGCACGCACATCGAGGCGCGCATGCGCAACGGCCTCTACGCGAAGCTGCAAGACCTGCCCGTCGCCTTCCACGACCGGTGGCAGTCGGGCCAGCTGCTGTCGCGTGCCGTAAGCGACCTGAACCTCATCCGCCGGTGGATCTCGTTCGGCCTCGTCCTCCTGATCGTCAACATCATCACCATCCTCATCGGCATCGTCGTGCTGCTGAACTGGAGCGTGTGGCTCGGCCTGCTCTTCTTCGTCACGTCCATTCCGATCTGGGTATACGGCTACGTGTTCGAGAAGAAGTACTCGGTCATCGCCCGTCGCGTGCAAGACCAGCAGGGCGACCTGGCGACCGCCGTCGAAGAGAGCGTGCACGGCATCCGCGTGCTCAAGGCGTTCGGCCGCGGCAGGCACTCACTGCTCAAGTTCGCCGACCAGGCCGAAATGCTACGCACGCTCGAGATCCGCAAGGCAAAAGCGATCGCGGGAATCTGGTTCTGGCTCGTGCTTATTCCCGACGCGGCATTCGCGCTGTCGCTGCTCGGCGGCGTCGCGCTCGCGGCCGCCGACCAACTCACCGTCGGCCAGCTGCTCGCGTACTTCGCCACCGCAACGGTGCTGCGCTTCCCCATCGAGTCGATCGGCTTCCTGCTCGCCATGACGTTCGACACCCGCAGTGCCGTCGACCGCTTCTTCGACGTCATGGATGAGGTGAACACGATCACCGACCCCGAGCATCCGGCGACTGTCGAGCGGCCGGCCGGCCGCCTCGTCTTCGAGGATGCGCGGTTCCGCTACCAAGACGCGCCCGGCGACCAGCGCGACCAGCTCGACGGCATCGACCTCGAGCTCGAGCCCGGCGAAACCATGGCGCTCGTCGGCATCACCGGAAGCGGCAAGACGACGCTGACGGCGCTGACGACGCGGCTGTACGACGTGACCGGTGGGCGCATCCTGCTGGACGGCGTCGACATCCGCGACCTCACCCGCGAAGAGTTGCGGCGGCGCATCGCGATGGCGTTCGAAGACGCCACGCTGTTCTCGTCGAGCGTGCGCGACAACGTGCTGCTCGGCCGCCCCGAGTTCGCGAGCGATGACCCCGCCGTCGTGGCCGAGGCCGACCGCGTGCTCGCCGAGGCCCTCGATATCGCGCAGGCCGGGTTCGTCTACGACCTGCCCGACGGCGCCGACACGGTCGTGGGTGAGGAAGGCATGAGCCTGTCGGGTGGCCAGCGCCAGCGGCTCGCGCTCGCGCGCGCCGTCGCCGCGAAGCCGGAGGTGCTCGTGCTCGACGACCCGCTCAGCGCGCTCGACGTCGACACCGAGGCCCTCGTCGAGGCGGCCCTGCGCCGCGTGCTTGCGACGACGACCGGCCTCATCGTCGCGCACCGTCCGTCGACTGTGCAGATGGCCGACCGCGTCGCGCTTCTCGAGGAGGGCCGCATCACCGATGTCGGCACCCACAGCGAGTTGCTCGCCCGCAACGAGCACTACCGCTACGTCATTTCGTCGCTCGAAGACGAGGAGCTCGCGCAGGCCGAGCGTGAGGCGCGCGACCTGCGTCTCGCGGAAGAGGCCTCGCGCGTGCAGGAGGCCACTGCCCGGGAGAGCCGCGTCATCGACAAAGACGGATTCGAACGAGACGGGGAGGTGAAGCGATGAGCGTCGTTGGAGTCGCCGGAGAAGAGCGCGACAACTACACGAAGGACGAGTCGCGTCAGATTCGCCGCCGCTCGCTGCGCCTGCTCGGATCACTCTTGCGCCCCGTGCGCGGCCGCATCATTGTCGCGATGGTCGTCGTGGTCTTCTCGACCGCCCTTCAGGTGGCCGGCCCGGCGCTCATCGCGCTCGGCATCGACCGCGGCCTTCCCGCCGTCGCCGACAACGGCGATTGGATGCCCATCGCCCTCATTGTCGGAGGCTTCGTTTTCGCCGCCCTCGTCGGCGCCGCGACGATCGCCTGGTACCAGGTGATGAGCGCGCGCATCAGCCAGGCGATCCTCATCGACCTGCGCAAGCGGGTGTTCCTGCACACGCAGAACCTGAGTCTCGAGTTCCACGAGTCGTACACGTCGGGCCGCATCATCTCGCGGCAGACGAGCGACCTTGACTCGATCCGTGAGCTGCTCGACTCGGGCATCAACCAGCTCGTGTCTGGCCTGCTCTACATGGGTTTCACGGCGGGCGCGCTGATCCTGCTCGACGCCCCCAGCGGGCTCGTGCTGGCCGCCGCCCTCATCCCGCTGCTCATGCTGACGCGCTGGTTCCAGGTGCGCTCGCAGAAGATGTTCCGCCTGACGCGCGTCGCATCCGCCCGCCTGATTGTGCACTTCGTCGAGACGATGACGGGCATCCGTGCCGTGAAGGCGTTCCGAAAGGAACCGCGCAATGCGCGCGAGTTCGGCGACCACGTCGAGAGCTACCGCGACGCCAACGCGCGCGTGATCCGCCTGTTCGGCATCTTCGACCCGGGGCTCGTGCTGATTGGCAACGTCGCGGTCGCCGGGGCACTGCTGTGGGGTGCATTCCGGGTCGTCGACGGGTCGCTGCAAATCGGCGTGCTCATCGCGGTGCTGCTGTACGTGCGCAACTTCTTCGGCCCCGCCGAAGAGATGGCGATGTTCTACAACTCGTACCAGTCGGCCGCCGCCGCGCTCGAAAAGATTTCGGGCGTGCTCGAGGAGTCACCCTCGGTGCCCGACCCCACGACCCCGATCGACCTGTGGCAGGCGAAGGGCCACGTGAGGTTCGAGAGCGTGCGCTTCGCGTACAACGACGAGACGGTCGTGCTGCCCGACTTCGATCTCGACATTCCCGCCGGGCAGACCATCGCGCTCGTCGGCACGACCGGAGCCGGAAAGTCGACCCTCGCGAAGCTCATCGCGCGCTTCTACGACCCGAGCGAGGGTCGGGTGACGCTCGACGGTGTCGACCTGCGGAAGCTGCACCCGAAAGACCTGCGGCGCGCGATCGTCATGGTCACGCAGGAGGCGTACCTCTTTTCGGGAACCGTGGCGGACAACATCGCCCTCGGCAAGCCCGACGCCACGCGCGAGGAGGTCGAGGCGGCCGCGCGCGCCGTCGGAGCGCACGAGTTCATCACGTCGCTGCCGAACGGCTACGACACCGACGTGAACAAGCGCGGCGGGCGTGTCTCGGCGGGGCAGCGGCAGCTGATCTCGTTCGCGCGCGCGTTCCTCGCCGACCCGACGGTGCTCATCCTGGACGAGGCGACGGCCTCGCTCGACATTCCGAGCGAGCGCCTCGTGCAGGAGGCGCTGCAGACCCTGCTCGCCGACCGCACGGCGGTGATCATCGCGCACCGACTGTCGACCGTGGCGATCGCCGACCGGGTACTCGTCATGGAGCACGGCCGCATCATCGAAGACGGCAGCCCCGCCGAGCTCATCGCCGGGGCGGGCAAGTTCGCGCAGCTGCACGCCGCCTGGCGCGAGTCGCTCGTGTAGGTCGGCGGCTAGCGCTCGACGGCGCCGACGTGCAGGGCCACGAAGCCGCGGCCCGGCACCGCCGCCGTGAAGGCTCCCGACTCGTCGACCTCGACCGCCTCACCCGACACCACGTCGGTATAGGTGCCGGCCCGCAGCGAGGTCTCGAACGTCGCGGTGAGGTCGAGCGGGCCGCCGTTGAACGCGATGTACCCGTACTCGCCGCGGCCGAAGCCCGAGAGCGCCCGTAGCTCGCCGTCGAAGCGCACGTCGTCGGTGAGCGGCGCATCCCCGACGGCCGAGCGGAACGCGAGCATCCCCGTCACCCCGGTCCAGCGCTGCGGGCACACCCACTCGCCGGGCTCGTACCGCGGCTGCGGAGCGTCGGCCGCGTCGGCGCAGGAGGCGTCGGCGACGCGACCGTCACCCTGCAGCGGCGGAGCAGCATCCCGCCCCTCGAAGGCGTAGCCGCTCGAGAGCTGGGGCGTTCCGTACGGGTGGGCGAGCATAAATGCAAGCCCCAGCAGGTAGGCGTCGCCGTCCTTGTATGACAGGGTCTCGCCGTTGCGCTCCGTGTCGTGGTTGTCGACGAACGAGATGGCGAGTTCGCTCGGCACCGAGCCGCCCTCGGGCCCGAACACGACGCGCGGGTTGAGCGACCCCGAGTCGACCATGCTCTTCACTGTGCGCGCGTAGAGGAACTCCCACGACGGCCCGTTGTCGAGGTACTCCTCGGGCTGAATCGGTTCGCTGGATGCCCGGATCACCTCCTGATACACGCGCACCCCCTCGGGCAGGTCGCGGATGATCGCGGCGATGTCCTCGGGCGGCATGTGCTTGGCCGCGTCGATGCGGAACCCGCTCACGCCGAGACTCAGCAGGTCGGCGAGGTAGCTGCGGAGCCCCTCGCGCACGCGTTCGGTGCCGGTAGCGAGGTCGGCGAGGTTCACGAGTCGGCAGTTGCGCACCTCGTCGGCGTCGCGGTAGTCGATGATTTCGCCGGTGGGGGATTCGGTGCACTGGTGGAAGTCGTCCGGTTCCCAGATGCCCGGGTAGCGGAAGTGCTCGAACTCGCTGCCGGCCCACCCGACGCCGGGCGTGCCGAGGCCGGTCATGTGGTTGACGACGGCGTCGGCGACGATGTCGACGTCGTGCTCGGCGCAGGTTGACACCATCGCGGCGAACTCGTCGCGGGTGCCGAGGCGTGACTCGATCTGATAGCTGACGGGTTGGTAGTGCACCCACCACTCGTCGCGCACGACGTGTTCTTGGGGCGGGCTCGTCAGCACCCAGTCGATGCCGGAGTCGCCCAAGAATTCGCACTCATCGGCGATGGCGTTCCACGTCCACTGGAACAGCAGGATGCCCGCATCGCGGCTTCCCGCCGGCTCCGGCGCGGTGGTGGCGGGCGTGCATCCGGCGAGGAGGCCGGCGGTGACGGTGGCGGCGATGCCGGCGGCAACGATGCGGCCGGCGCGTGGTGCAAGCGCTTGCACCCCGTCAGTCTAGGTCAGGCTCCCACCGGGCGCGAGCGAGATCCACACGCACGCTCATCGGGTCGGCGCCGGAGTGCGCGACGTCGGCGCGCAGGGGCGTGCCTTCCGCGCGGTAGTGGGCCACGGCATCCGTTTCGTGCCCGGCCGGAGGCCGGCCGTCCGAACGAATGACGCGCCACCACGCGACCATGCCGCCCGACTCGGCCATGACCCGGCCGACGGCGCGCGCGCCGCGCGAGCCGAGCGTCGCGGCCACGTCGCCATAGGTCATGACGCGCCCCGGCGGGATCAACTCGACGACGGCGAGTACGGCGCCCGCGAAGTCGAGTTCGTCGCTCAGATGGCCAGCTTTCCGATGACCTCTCCGTACTCGGTCTCGCCGACCTCGACGAAGCCGATGCGGCGGAAGAACTCGCCGGGGCCGTCGTCGCCGGTCTCCCAGATGACGTGCAACGTCTCGAAGCCACGCGAGCGGGCCTCCTCCGCGAGCTGCCGGACGGCGAAGCGGCCGACGCCGCGGCCCTGCGCTCCGGCGTCGACGTTGATGCGCCACACGCACGAGCGGAACTCTTCGCGCGGGTTGTCAGGGTCGAAGTTGCCGCGCACGAAGCCGACGACTTCCTCGCCGTCGAGCACGACCCGGGCCCACGTCGTGGTGGGGTTCAGATAGGCGTCGTTCGCCGAGTACGAGACGGGCGTGACGTACTGTTCCTGGCCCGGGCGCAGAGTGAGGCCGTTCGCGGCCACGATGGTTTTCGCCGACAACTCTTCTACGCGCAAGTCACCCATGGCCCCCAGGGTAGAGGACGGGCGTGAATGCCGCGCGAAGAGTTATCTCGATGTCGAGACAATTCGGCCGAGGCGGTAGGCTGACCTGCGGCGCGCATCCGCGCCCTTGGCCGCCCTGCGGCCGCGCCTGCCGCGCATCCTTTGCCGCGGGCGCCCCACCGACGTGCGACAGACCCAACCGAAAGGCCCCGCATGGAGAAGATCAAGGTCGAAGGCACCGTCGTCGAACTCGACGGCGATGAGATGACCCGCATCATTTGGCAGTTCATCAAGGACCGCCTGATTCACCCCTACCTCGACGTCACGCTCGAGTACTACGACCTCGGCATTCAGCACCGCGACGAGACCGACGACCAGGTCACGATCGACGCCGCCCACGCCATCCAGAAGCACGGTGTCGGCGTCAAGTGCGCGACGATCACGCCCGACGAGGCACGCGTCGAAGAGTTCGGCCTGAAGAAGATGTGGCGCAGCCCCAACGGCACGATCCGCAACATCCTCGGTGGCGTGATCTTCCGCGAGCCGATCATCATCTCGAACATCCCGCGCCTCGTGCCCGCCTGGAACAAGCCGATCATCATCGGCCGTCACGCCTTCGGCGACCAGTACCGCGCCACCGACTTCCTGTTCAAGGGCGAGGGCACGCTCACCGTCGAGTTCACCCCGAAGGACGGCGGCGAGCCGCAGAAGTTCGAGGTCTACCAGGCCCCAGGTGACGGCATTGCGCAGGTGCAGTACAACCTCGACGCGTCGATCATCGACTTCGCCCGCGCCTCGCTGAACTATGGCCTGTCGCGCGGCTACCCGGTTTACCTGTCGACGAAGAACACGATCCTGAAGGCCTACGACGGCCGCTTCAAGGACCTCTTCCAAGAGATCTACGAGACCGAGTTCAAAGACACGTTCGAGGCCGCCGGCATCACCTACGAGCACCGCCTCATCGACGACATGGTCGCCAGTGCCATGAAGTGGGAGGGTGGCTACGTCTGGGCCTGCAAGAACTACGACGGCGACGTGCAGTCCGACACGGTCGCTCAGGGCTTCGGCTCGCTCGGCCTCATGACGAGTGTGCTTACGACCCCCGACGGGAAGATCGTCGAGGCCGAGGCGGCGCACGGCACGGTGACGCGTCACTACCGCCAGCACCAGCAGGGCAAGCCCACCTCGACGAACCCGATCGCGTCGATCTTCGCGTGGACCCGTGGTCTCATGCACCGCGGCAAGCTCGACGACAACGCGGCGCTCATCGAGTTCGCTGAGACCCTCGAAGACGTCGTCATCAAGACCGTCGAGAGCGGCAAGATGACGAAGGACCTGGCGCTGCTCGTCAGCCCCGACCAGGAGTGGCTGACCACCGAGGACTTCCTCGCAGCCCTCGACGAGAACCTGAAAGCGCGACTCGGCGCGTAAGCGCTCGTCACGTCGCGAAAAGTCGCGAACGCTGGATGCCCGTGGTGCGAACCACGGGCATCCGTCGTTAACGGCTTGTTGCGCGTTCACGCATCCTGAGGCAAGCCTGCCCTTCCTGGCAATAACCGCGCCCTCCGAGTAAACCTGAGGCATGACGCGTGCCGTCGCAGCTCTCCGCCATTACCCGCTCGTCGCTGCCGCGCTGGCAGTCGGCGCGGTGGGTCTCGTGCTGCTGGCGATCGAGCTGGAACTGGCCGCGCGCATCCTGGTGTCGGTGTTTGCCGCGGCCGTCGCCCTCAAAGAGGGCGTGTCGATGGTGCGCAGGCTGCTCAGCGGGCAGTTCGGGCTTGACCTGCTCGCCGTCATGGCGATCACAGCGACGCTGCTCGTCGGCGAGTACTGGGCGAGCCTGATCATCGTGTTCATGCTCGCCGGCGGTGAGGCGCTCGAGGACTACGCCGAGAACCGAGCCCGCCGCGAGCTGAGCGCCCTGCTCGACCGGGTTCCGCAGCGCGCGCACCGTATCGGCCCCGACGGCGCGATCGTCGACATTCCCGTCGACGCGGTCGCGGTAGGCGACCGACTGCTCGTGCGCCCGGCAGAGATCGTGCCCGTGGATGCTCGGCTCGACTCGCTCGAGGGAGCCTTCGACGAGTCATCCCTCACCGGCGAGAGCCTGCCCGTCGACAAGGAGAGCGGCGACGAGGTCGCGAGCGGCTCGGTCAACGGCCCGGCCGCGGTGGAGATCATCGCATCGGCGCTCGCCGCCGACAGCCAGTATCAGCGCATCGTCGAACTCGTGCGGGAGGCGTCGGAGTCGAAGGCCCCGCTCGTGCGCCTTGCCGATCGCTACGCCGTGCCATTCACCCTGCTAAGTCTTGCCATTGCCGGCATCGCCTGGGCGGTCAGCGGCGACCCCGTCCGGTTCGCCGAGGTGCTCGTCGTCGCGACCCCGTGCCCGCTGCTCATCGCCGCGCCCGTCGCGTTCATGGGCGGCATGTCGAGCGCCGCCCGCAACGGCGTCGTCGTGAAGAACGCGGGCACGCTCGAGAAACTGTCACGCGCCCGCACGGTCGCCTTCGACAAGACGGGCACGCTCACGAAGGGCCACCCCGAGGTGGTTGACGTGCGCCCGGCCGCGGGCGAGGGCACGGCAAACCTCAGCGCCGACGAGCTGCTGCGACTGGTGGGCAGCGCCGAACGCTACTCGTCGCACGTGCTGGCCGCAGCACTGCAGCAAGCCGCCGAGCGACGCGGTCTCGCGCTCAGCGATTCGACCGACGCCCGCGAGGTCGCGACCCACGGCGTTGCCGCGACGCTCGACGGGCGCGCGCTCGTCGTCGGAAAGCCGGCGTTCGTGGCGGAGGCGATCGCTGAGGACGCGGCCCCGATCATCCGCCCCGAGCTGCCGAGCGGCGAGGCAGCCGTCTACGCGGCGGTCGATGGGCTCTTCGCCGGCACGATCGTCCTGCGTGATCGCGTGCGTGACGAGTCGGCCGAGACCGTCGCCGCGCTCGGCCCGCTCGGCGTCACCCGCGTACTCATGGTGACCGGAGACGTCGAGGCCACCGCCCGCCCCATCGCCGACGCGCTCGGCATCGACGAGGTGCACGCCGAGTGCCTGCCGGCCGACAAGGTGCGCATCGTGCGCGAGGCCGAGCCGCGCCCCGTCGTGATGGTCGGCGACGGCGTGAATGACGCTCCCGTGCTCGCGGTGGCCGATGTCGGCATCGCGATGGGCGCGCGCGGCGCCACCGCGGCCGGCGAAAGCGCGGATGCTGTCGTGCTCGTCGACGACGTCTCCCGCGTCGTCGAGGCGATCACCATCGGACACCAGACGGTGCGCATCGCCCTGCAAAGCATCTGGCTCGGCATCATCATCTCGGTCGGCCTGATGCTCATCGCGTCGGTCGGCCTGCTGCCGGCTGTTGTCGGAGCGCTCCTGCAAGAGGTCGTCGACCTCGTCGCGATTCTCGCGGCCCTGCGTGCAGTACGGGCCGGCACCCGTGGGGTACCGGCCCGTCCGTCGCGGCGTGTGCCGCAGCTTACGCGGTGACTTCTGCCCGCGTGCCGGTGGTCTCGACCGCGATCTTGCGCGGCTTCGCCTTCTCGAGCACGGGGATCATCACACTCAGCACACCGTTCTCGTAGTGGGCGCTGATGCTCTCGGTGTCGATGTCCTTACCGAGGGTCAGCTGGCGCAGGTAGGCGCCGGCCGGACGCTCGCGGGTCAGCCACTGCACGCCCTCCTGCGAACGCGGGGTGCGCTCGGCGCGGATGGTGAGCAGCTGGCCGTCGACGTCAACGTCAACGCTGCCCGGGTCGACGCCCGGCAGGTCGGCGGTCAGCACGTAGTGGTCGCCGTCGCGGTAGACGTCCATGGGCATGAGCCGGGGGCTTTCGCGGCGGTCGAGCAGCGTGCCGGCGACGCGGTCGAGCTCACGGAACGGGTCGAAGAACATGGTCATGATGTGGCTCCTTTCGGTCACGTCGCCCGCCGGTGTGGCGGGTAGTGGTGAAGTTGAGTCGGAGTGACTCAACCACCGATAATTTAGCACTCGACTGTCGAGAGTGCTAGCGATTCGCGCACGGCGAAATTCTGGATGCACGGTGCTCGTCGCCCGGGAATCCCACGCTCCCGGGTTGCGTCAGTACCCGGCGAAGTAGTCCGTGCGCACCCGGCGCGCCCCCGCGCGCCGGAGCGCCGTCGCGGCGTCGGCGACGAGCGACGGTGCTCCCGAGACGTACGCGCGCCGGGAGGCGAGATCGGGCACGGCGGTGAGGAGAGCATCCGCCGTCACGGGGGTGTCGTCGAGGACGGTGACGGTCGCCCCCGCGCTCTCGAGCACGTCGCGGTAGAGCACCTCGCCGGGGTGCGACGGCACGTAGACGACGTGCACGTCGCGGCTCTCGCCGCGCGCGGCTGCCGAGGCGAGCTGACTGGCGAAAGGGGTCACGCCGATGCCGCCGGCGACCATGACCACCGGTGTTGCGGGGTCGCGCGGCAGGAGGAAGTCGCCCGAGATTTGCGTGGCCTGCACGGTCGCGCCCTCGTCGAGTTCGCGGAGGACGCGTTTGAACGATGAGCCGTCGGTGGGCGTCCGCATCCCGAGCGAGATCTGGTCGTGCTCGGGGGCCGAGGCGATCGAGAAGATGCGCCGGGTGCCGCGCCGGTCGGCGCGGTGAGGGAGGTGCAATTCGAGGTACTGACCCGGCTCAAAGGGCACGGGGCGAGACGGGGCGAACGTGAACTCGGTCGCGCTGTCTGATAGCGCGCGCGACCCCGTGAGCCGTAGCGAGAACCCGCCGCGGCGGGACACGGCGAAGCCCACGATGTTGGCCGCGACGAGCGCGAGTTCGGGCGAGGTGTACAGCGGCCCGAACTGAAAAGGAATCGAGAACAGCAGCGCGGTCACGACGGCCACCAACCACTGCTGCCAGCGCCGAGGCGGCAGGGTGAGCGGCTCACTGAGCATGTAGCCGGCGAGGAAGACCACGGGGAACAGCAAGAGCACCGATCCGTAGGCGTCGAGCGCGCTCGGGCCGGTGCCTGCGATACGCGTGCCGATGATGGCGACCGTCACGACGATGAGAATGAGGCCGATGTCGAGGCGGCGGGTGCGGTCGAGCAGCAGCAGGGCGCCGAGGGCAACAACGGGCAGCATCGCTGGCGTCGCGATCCACCAGATGCCAACCGTCAGCTGCAGCAGTCCCGCGACGAGCACCCCGGTCGCCGCCGGATTCAGAATGTGCCGGCCACGCCAGACGATCAGGTACTTCGACAATGCCGCGACGATGCCCGCGACCGCCGCCCCCACGAGGTCGAGGGTGGCGACGGTGGGCGGCACCAGACACGCGATGATGAGGGCGGTAATGACGCTCGACTCGCGATGCGGAACGACACGCGCGAGCCGCGCCGCCGCCTCGTTCGCGCCGAGCGTGGCCACGACCACGACGGCGAGCGTCGCGAGCAGTCCGTAGGGGTTGACTCCGATCACGCCGAGGGAGCCCAGGAGCAGTCCGACGGCGAGCACGGCGGAGAGTGCGATCGTGGTCAGTCGGTACATGCTGACCTGACCGGTGACGCGGTCGATCGTCGCTCTCATCGGAACAGCTCTCCCTCCCAGCCGGGGCTCGCCTCGAGGCGGCCGTCAGCGTGCATCCGTACGTATTCGACGCCGAGCCGCTCAGCGATTTCGGTGGGCTCGCCGAGGAACAGCGCGGTGGCCGCCCCGTCGGCGACGAGCGCGGAGTCGGCGACGGCCCACGTCGCGATGACGTCGAGTGCGAGGGGCCGGCCCGTCATCGCGTCGACGAGGTGGTGAAGGCCTGGCCCCCACGCGCGCCGATTCGGCGCTGACGCGGCGAGGGCGCGCCCGGCCGCGAGCTCGACGACGCCGACCACGAGCTCGGAATTGGCCGGGTTCTCAAGCCCGACACGGATGCTCGCCTCACCCGCCGCGCGCAGATCACCGCTGCCGTCAACGACCGCTCCGGCCGCCCCCCGTTCGAGGAGCAGCTCCGCGACGAGGTCGACGAGGTACCCCTTGCCGGCTGCCCCCACGTCGAGCACGACGGGGGAGGCCGTGTCGAGTGCAAGCGCCCCATCGCCGCCGTCCTTTGTGAGTGCGATCGCGTCATCCCAGGCGGGCGCCGCGATAGGGTCGCCCGCCGGTGTGAGGCGGTAGGTGGCGTCATAGCCCAGCTGCTCGAGGCTGCGGCCGACGAGAGGATTCACGCGACCGTTCGTCACTTCGTACAGCTCGCGGAGGTGGCGCATGAGGGGCCCCGCGTCTGCCGCGAGGGAGTGCTGGCCGGGAGTGCGCGCGATAGCCGCGATGCGCGAATCGTCACGAAATCGCGACCAGTCGCGGTCGAACTGCGCGATGCGCTCGTCGACGGCGACGCGATCTGCGTCCGTTCCGCCGGCGCTCTCCCTTCCGGGATGCACGTCGAGGCGCCAGGGGGCACCGATCGCCTCGAACTCCCAGACGACCGGATCAGTTGCTGAGGGCATCCGCCTTGATCTGCTCAAGCGCATCGGTGAAGCCGTTACCGGTCAGCGATGACCCGGCCACGCGCGTGACCTCGACCTCGTCGACCCGCTGGCCGACGACCTCTGCCTCGATGCCGCCCGAGAACATCATCTGGAAACGCGACGTCGTGGGGTTCGTCGGGTTCGTCCCCACGGTGACGGCAGAAATCACGTTGTCGGTGAGCGTGACCTCGACGTCGATCGTCTCGGTGCCGTTCGGAGAGATGTACGAACCGGTGGCGGTGTAGGTGCCGTCGGCGAAGTCGCCCGTGATCGGCGCGGCACCGTCGTCGGCGCCGGGCTCGGTCGGCTCTGCACCGGTAGATCCTGAGTCGGGTGCGGGCTGCGCGGGTGTCGCGGGCATTTCGCTGGCACACCCAGCCAGGGCGCCCACGAGGGTGAGCGAGGCGGCTGCGGTGTACAGCGGCAGTGCGGCGGGGCGGGTGAGGCGGGTCATCGGCGCTCCGGGGTCTCGGCGTACAGGCGGCGGTCGGCGGGCTTCCAGCATCACTGACCTCGATGGGGATTCGCTGTGGTGTCCGTCGGGGATTGCTTTTCACACCTGTGCAGTGCCTGTGTAGAAATTCCGGTCTACCCCTGTTCGGGGTGCCTAGGGTCATCCAACCGGGGGAGTCGAACAGCGGCGGCCCCACGCATCAGAAGGGCCACCCCCGCTCGTGAATCAACGCTCACGCCGCGCCGCGGCACCACCCCTCATTCGATCTGTGTTCGCCGGCGTGGCCGGCGCGGCGCTCGTCATCACCGGTGCGATCGCCGGGCCGGTCACCGCCGGCGCCGTCACGCCGACCGCGCCGACCGCAAAGCCCGCCATCGTCCAGTCGCCCATCACCTTCGAGCCGGGCCGCTACATCGTTGTTCTCGCCGACGAGGCGGCAGCGACATACGAAGGCGGCGTGTCCGGACTCGCACGCACGGCCCCGCGCGGTAACGAGCGTCTCGACGTTCGGCGCTCGCCGGTCGCCGACTACCGCGAATACCTCCGGGAGCGGCAGAACGCCGTGGCAGCCGAGGTGGGCGCGAGCGTCGACGAGTCGTACACCGTGACCGTGAACGGTTTCGCGGCCGAGCTCAGTGTTGAGCAGGCAGCGGAACTCGCCGCCAGCCGCGACGTCGTCGCCCTGATCCCGGACGAGTTGCAGCAGATTCAGGCTGAGACGGGCACCGAGTTCCTCGGCTTGGACGGCCCCGGCGGTGTCTGGGAGGCGATCGGCGGCGCCGAGAGCGCTGGCGAGGGCGTCGTGATCGGTGTGCTCGATACGGGAATCGCCCCCGAGCATCCGTCGTTCGCGGGCGAGCCGCTCGGAACGACGCCGGGCAACGCGCCGTACCGCGACGGCGACCGCGTCGTGTTCGAGAAGTCTGATGGTGGCGTGTTCAGCGGTGTCTGCGAGACCGGCGTGCAGTTCACGGTCGACGATTGCTCCACGAAGATCATCGGTGCCCGTTACTTCGTGAACGGCTTCGGTGAGAACCGCATCGGTGACGAGAACACCGGGCCGGGCGAGTTCCTCTCGCCCCGTGACGGCGACGGCCACGGCTCGCACACCGCGGGTACCGCGGCGGGCAACCACCGCGTCGACGCCGACGTTGCCAGCATCGACTTCGGGCCGATCTCGGGCGTTGCACCCGCGGCGAAAATCGCGTCGTACAAGGTCTGCTGGAACGGACCCGACCCCACCACGAACACCGATGATGGATGCGCGACCAGCGACCTGCTCGCGGGTATCGACACCGCGGTCGCCGATGGTGTCGACGTCATCAACTATTCGATCGGCGGCGGTGCCGCGACGAGCACGGTGACAGTCATCGACCAGGCCTTCTACGGTGCGGCCGTCGCCGGCGTCTTCGTGTCGGCATCGGCAGGCAACTCCGGTCCGGGATTCTCGACGCTCGGTAACGCTGCTCCGTGGATCACGACCGTCGCCGCGAGCACGATCCCCTCGTACGAGGCGACGGCGACTCTCGGCAATGGCGAGGCTTTCGCTGGCGCGTCGATCACGGTCGACATGTCGGAGGGTGCCGAGCCGCTCGAGGGCCCGCTCGTGCTCTCGACCGAGTTGGGTGACACCTCAGCGGCCAGTGCGGAGGACATCGCTCTGTGTGCCCCGGGCTCGCTCGACCCCGAACTTGTCGAGGCCGACATGATCGTGGTCTGCGACCGCGGCGTGTACGACCGAGTCGCGAAGTCGGCTGAGGTGCAGCGCGTTGGCGGAGCCGGCATGCTGCACGTGAACGTGGCCCCGGGATCGGTCGACGCCGATGCGCACTCCGTACCCACCATCCACCTCGATGCGCAGTATCGCGACGCGGTGCGCGCGTACGCGGCAACTGACGGGGCGACGGTCAGCTTCGCGGCCGGCAACTCGACCGATGTCGTCACCCCGGTACCTCAGGTCGCCGGCTTCTCGTCGCGCGGCCCGGTGCTCGCGGACGGCAGCGACATTCTGAAGCCAGACATCTCGGCCCCGGGTGTGGGGCTTCTTGCCGCCACCTCGAACCGTGAGGGCGAGACGCCCACGTACGGCTTCCTGAGCGGCACGTCAATGTCGGCTCCGCACATCGCGGGCCTGGCCCTGCTGTACCTCGGTGAGCGTCCGACGGCGTCGCCGTCGGAGGTCAAATCGGCAATCATGACCACCGCCTACGACACGCGCGCCGCCGACGGCAGCGCGGTGACGAACCCCTTCATTCAGGGCGCGGGTCACGCCGACCCCACCCGGTTCTTCGAGCCGGGCCTGCTGTACCTGAACGGTCCGGCTGACTGGGACGCGTACATTCAGGGCATCGGCTACGACATCGGGGTCGAGCCCATCGCGGCGAGCAACCTGAACCTCGCGTCGATCGCGGCGGGTGCCGTGACGGGATCAAAGACGGTCACGCGCACGGTCACGTCGACGCAGGCGGGGGAGTTCACGTCGTCGATTCAGGGCCTTGCGGGGATCGACGTGCAGGTGTCGCCCTCGACGCTGAGCTTCGGCGCGGCCGGCGAGATGGCAACCTTCGAGGTGACCTTCACGCGCACCACGGCGACGCTCGACACGTACGCGACGGGGTCGCTGACGTGGACGTCGGGCGACACCACGGTTCGTTCGCCGATCGCGGTGCAGCCGGTGACGATCATCGCCCCGGCGAACGCCGAGGGCGAAGGTGTTGACGGCTCGGTTGAGATCGCGGTCACACCGGGCGGCACGGGCGACATCGCGCTCGCGTCGACCGGTCTCTCGCTTGGCGAGCGGCTCGCCGACCCGGCCGACCCCGAGTCGGCGAATTCGGGTTCGGGTGCCACCGGTGACTTCGAGGCCTACACGGTGACCGTGCCGGAGGGCTCACAGTTCACGCGCTTCGACCTCGAGGCGCTTGACCCGGAGTCGGACCTCGACCTCATCGTGTACCGACTGAACGCTGCGGGCACGCCCGTCGCGGGCTGGATCTCGGCGACGGCCACAGCCAGCGAGCGCATCGATCTCGTGGACCCGGTTCCGGGCACCTACCTGATCTACGCTGACGTCTGGTTTGCGCCGAGCGTCGCCTCGTGGAACCTGACGGTCACCTCGGTCACGTCAGGCGGCAGCGACCTCGTGCTCGACCCGGCGGTCCTTGCGGGCGAGCAGGGCGTCGAGACGACGTTCCAGGCCTCCTGGAGCGGTCTCGAGCCCGAGGCTTCGTACCTCGGCATCATCGAGTACGGCGACACGGGCGCGTCGACGATCCTCACGGTCGCCACGGGAAAGGCTCCGGTGACTGGTCCGGTCGCCGTCGCGCCGCCGGTCATCGAGGGCACGGCGGTCGAAGGGCAGACGGTCAGCGCCACCACGGGCGAGTGGGAGGGCGAGAAGTTGACCTTCACCTACCAGTGGCTGCGAGATGGCAAGCCCGTGCCGGGCAAGCCCGGCACCCGTCCGGAACTGAAGCTCAAGAAGCCCGACGTCGGGCGCACGCTCACCGTCGTCGTGACGGCGACCGATGCGGCCGGAGAGTCGGTGTCGCAGACGAGCGACGGCGTCGTCGTTGAGCCGAAGCAGAAGGGTGGGCCGAAGAAGCCGCCCGGCCCGAAGAAGCCCAAAGGCGCCGATGAGGTGATCTAGGCACACCGCCCCGACGGGGCGTGAGGCGCTGTGGCCGGGGTATTCGGGTCCCCGGCCACAGCTGTCTTTATGGGCGCGCGTCCGAGCGAATCTGCTCGAGTGCCTCCCGGAAGCCGCCGCTCGTGAGTGACGAGCCGGCGACCCGCGTCACGTCCAGCTCGTCGAGGTGCCGACCAATGACCTCGGCCGCGATGCCCTCGGCGAACTCCCCCTGGTAGAACGCGACGGTGGGATTATTGGCCCCTGGAGTGACCGAGACGTCGGTGACGACGCCCCCGTCGGCGAGCGTCACGAAGACCACGATGTTCTCGCGACCGTTGGGCGAGGTGTAGGTGCCGTTTCCCGCATACAAGCCGGCGGCATAGCTCGCCGGTTCGGCAGCCGGGTCGACCGCGGTGGCCCCGTCGAGTCGTTCGACGCTGGGCCCGCCGATCAGCGCATCGAGCGGCGCGCATCCCGTCATGGTCGCGGCGGTGCCGAGCGCTCCGACGATGGCGGCCGTGCGCGCACGGCGTTGGGTCGTGCGGGGTGCGAGCATGCGCGCGCGTCCTTTCTCTCGAAAGGCGTTCGACACAGACGCGGTCGCGGATGTCCCCCACTTCGGGGGCGAGACGCTCAGTCGTGCAGGGCTGCGTCGGGCGCTGTCACGCGCCAGTCGGTGAACGTGGCACGCAATCCTGGCCGCGACGGGGCGCAGGCCATCGGGCCGATACGGGCGTCGGCGTGCGGGAATCGTGCCATCCGCACGAGCCGCCAGTCGGTGTCGCTGTCGAGACGTGCCCGAACGACGATGGCATCGGCGAACCGGGATGCACGGATGCGGACGATCTCGTTCATCGCGTCCTCCCATCGGCCGCCTCGACCGTCATGCGGTTGTCGTGATGAGAAACCTCAACCGGGGTGCGGGTCCATGTTGCGGCGGGGTCGTCGAACGCGAGCCGGCGCTCGCCACCCGCGCTCATGCGTCGTCTCCGACCACACTGCCTGCCGCCCACACTCGTTCGACGTTCCACTCGGCGTCGAGCGCCACGACGTCGGCCGCGTAGCCGGGCTCGAGCAGGCCCCACTCGTCGTCGCGGCCGAGCACGCAGGCGGGGGTGAGGGTGAGCGCTTCGACGGCGCGCGCCTCGTCGACGCCCGCGGTCGTGACCGCGCACTTGAGCGCCGAGTCTTGGGTGAGGGTCGACCCCGCGATCGTCTGGGTGCCGTTGAGCATCGCCACCCCGTTCTGCACGGTCACGTTGAGCGAGCCGAGCCGGTAGTAGCCGTCGTCGCCGCCGGCTGCGGCCATCGCGTCGGTGACGAGCGCGACCCGGTGCGGAGCCGCGCGAAACGTCATCTGCGCCACCGACGGGTGCACGTGCACGCCGTCGAGCACCAGTTCGAGGGTGACCCGGTCGTCGTCGAACCCGGCGACGATGGGCCCCGGGTCGCGGTGGTGGATGCCCGGCATCGCGTTGAAGATGTGCGTCACGAGCGTCGCGCCGGCGTCGAACGCTTCACGGGTGAGCTTCTCGTCGGCCTCCGTGTGCCCGACGGCGACCACGATGCCCGCCGCGACGAACTGGCGAACGGCGGCGATCGCGCCCGGCAGCTCGGGCGCGATGGTCACCTGGCGGATGCTCGACCCGCCCGCATCCAGCAATCGCGCGATCACGACGGGGTCGGGCTCCGACAGGTATTCCGGCGCGTGCGCGCCGCGTCGGCCGATCGCGAGAAACGGGCCCTCCAGGTGGCTACCGACAATCGTGGGGTCCTCCGCAGCGAGCCGGGCCACGAGACGCAGCGACTCTTCGATCTGCTCAAGCGGGTTCGCGACGAGCGAGATGACCGAGCGGGTCGTGCCGTGCGCGCGGTGCACGGCGAGGGCTGCGCGAATCTCGTCCTCGCCGTTGTCGTAGGCGGCACCCCCGCCGCCGTGACCGTGCAGGTCGATGAAGCCGGGCGTGAGCGTGTGCCCGGCGAGGGCGTGCACGGTGTCGGCGGCGGGTACGGCGACGCCCGCCTCGCCGACGGCCGCGATGCGGTCGCCGTCGAGAAGGATCCATGAGTCGGGGCGCCGGCCACGAGCATCCAGGAGGTCGACGTCGGTGATGAGGGTCGTGGTCATCGCGTGCCCTTCGGGTGGGTGCGGCGGCGCTGCCGCGCGAGGTTGCCCAGAACTATTGGAAGACGATCGTGCGCTGTCCGTCGAGCAACACGCGGTCTTCGGCGAACCAGCGCACCGCCTGGCTGAGGGTGCGGCTCTCTTCGTCCTGACCGATAGCGACGAGTTCGGCGACCGACCGCGTGTGGTCGACCCGCACGACGTTCTGCTCGATGATCGGGCCCTCGTCGAGGTCGCTCGTGACGAAGTGCGCGGTCGCGCCGATCAACTTCACCCCGCGCTGGTGCGCTTGGCGGTAGGGGTTCGCGCCCTTGAAACCGGGCAGGAACGAGTGGTGAATGTTGATGGCCTTGCCCGCGAGCCGCTCGCACAATTCGGGCGAGAGAATCTGCATGTAGCGGGCGAGCACGACGAGCTCGATGTCGTGCTCATCGACCGCTTCCAGGATGCGCGCCTCCATCGCCGCCTTCTCGTCACCGTTCGTGACGGGGCGCGCTTCGAACGGCACGCCGTAGAACGACGCGAGTTCGCCGAGGTCGGGGTGGTTGCCGAGCACGAGGGGAATCTCGACCGGCAGCTGTCCGCTGCGCTGCCGGAACAAGAGGTCGTTGAGGCAGTGGGCGGCCTTCGACACCAGCACGAGGGTGCGCAGGGGGCGACCGACGCGGTCGATGCGGCAGTCCATGCCGTACCGCTCGATGACGGGGGCAAGGGCGTGGTGCAGTCGGTCATGGTCGGCGGGCGTCTCGGTCTGGAGGCGCAGGAAGAAGTTGCCGGTCTCGAGGCCCGAGAACTGCTGCAGCTCGGTGATGTTGCCCTCGGCCTCGACGATGGCTCCGGTGACGGCGTGCACGATGCCGGGCATGTCGGGGCAGACGAGGGTCACGATCCAGTGGTTGAGGGGGTCGCTCACGAGCTTCAGCCTAGTTTGCGCGGGCGTTAGGGTGGTGTCGGCCCGACGTCTTGTCGCGCCCCGGTCCGTCGGCTCCGCTCGTGCCGACCGCGAAAGCTCCTCTCGCCCATGACCACGTCTTCCTCCGACGCCGCGACCCGCCCCTTCCCCTGGGTCGGCCTGTTCACGCTCGCCGCCGCCATCTTCGTGATGGTGACGAGCGAGTTCCTGCCGACGGGGCTTCTGCCGCAGATCGCCGCCGATCTGGAGGTCACCGAACCGCAGGTGGGCCTGCTCGTCACGATCTTCGCGGGCACGGTGGTCGTCGCCACGGCCCCCATGGCGGCGGCAACCCGACGCTTCCAGCGCAAGCACCTGATTCTCGTGGTGCTGGTCGTCTTCGCGGTCGCGAACGTCGCCGCCGCCCTCGCCCCGAGCTACGGCCTGCTCGTCGCGGCACGCGTGCTCGGCGGGCTCGCGCACGGGCTGTTCTGGGCCGTCGCGGGTGCCTACGCCGGCTACCTCGTGCCGAAGCACCAGATCGCGCGCGCCGTCGCGATCACGAGCGGCGGCGGCACGGCCGCGTTCGTCATGGGCGTTCCCGCCGGAACCGCGCTCGGCACGGCCGTGGGCTGGCGCACCTCGTTTCTCGTCATCGCGGGCATCGTGATCGTGCTGCTCGCGCTCGTCGTCAAGTTCTTGCCCGCGGTGAATCACGCGCAGCCCCTGGCGACCGGCGAAATCGCGGTTCCGGCCCGCCGCGACGCGACCTTTCCGAGCGTGCTGTTCATCTGCCTCCTCGTGCTCGTCGTCGTCGGCGGCCAGAACGTCTTCTACACGTACATCGCGCCGTACCTCATCGGCTCGGTGGGCTTCGCCGAGGGCGCCGTCGGCGGACTCCTGTTCCTCTACGGCGGCGCGGGCGCGATCGGCCTCGTGCTCGCCGGGATGCTCGGCTCGCGGTATCCGCGCGGCGCCCTGTACGGGATGCTCGCGGTCGTCATCGTCGCCGTCACGATGCTGGGGTTGCTGGCCGGGGTACCCGCCGCGGTCGTCGTCCTGCTCGTGGTGTGGGGAGCATCCTTCGGGGGTATTCCGGCGCTGTTGCAGACGCGCCTGCTGCACGCCGCGTCGCCGCGCGTGCGCGACGTCGGCGCCGCACTCCTGACGACGGCGTTCAACATCGGCATTGGGGGTGGGGCGGCCATCGGTGGCGCCCTGTTCACAGTGCTTCCGACCCCGGGTTTGGCGCTCGTGCAGGCGGCCATCATCGGCGCCGGGCTGCTGCTGCTCGTCGGCGCCGACGTGCGACGGCGCGGCCGGCAGGCGCGCGGGCAGACCCCGCCCGACACCGACGACGAGATCGCGGGGGAGGGCACCGTGCCGCTCATCACCGGGTCGATCGCGCTGCCCGACCATCACCGCCACGGCGGCGAGGGCGACTCCTCCGGCGACGGCGCGGGACGATAGACTAACGGCGTCGCGACTGGCGTTGGATGGGTCACCATCAGGGAGCGACCGACACGGTGAGGGGCCGTACGCCTGGGCCTCGAGCACACAGTGAGGTTGCGGTGCGCCGCGACCCGAGAGCCTAAAAGGAGCCCCCGTGTCTGACCGTCTTCCCACGTCCTTCAACGAGCCGCTGAGCGTCGTCGACCCCGAGATCGCGGCGGTGCTCGACCAGGAACTCAGCCGTCAGCGGCACACGCTCGAGATGATCGCGAGCGAGAACTTCGTCTCGCGCGCCATCCTCGAGGCGCAGGGCTCGGTGCTGACCAACAAGTACGCCGAGGGGTACCCGGGTAAGCGGTACTACGGCGGCTGCGAGTTCGTCGACATCGCCGAGAACCTCGCCATCGAGCGGGCGAAGGCTCTCTTCGGCGCCGAGTACGCCAACGTGCAGCCTCACTCGGGCGCGTCGGCCAGCGCGGCCGTTCTGCACGCGCTCGCGCAGCCGGGCGACACGATCCTCGGCCTCGAGCTCGCCCATGGCGGTCACCTGACCCACGGCATGAAGCTGAACTTCTCGGGCAAGGTCTACAACGCCACGTCGTACGGCGTCGACCCCGAGACGATGCTCATCGACATGGACACCGTGCGGGCGAAGGCCCACGAGGTGAAGCCCGCCGTCATCATTGCCGGCTGGTCGGCCTACCCGCGCCAGCTCGACTTCGCCGCCTTCCGCGCGATCGCCGACGAGGTCGGCGCGAAGCTTTGGGTCGACATGGCGCACTTCGCCGGGCTTGTCGCAGCGGGGCTGCACCCCTCCCCGCTGCCCCACGCGCACGTCGTCAGCTCGACCGTGCACAAGACCCTCGCCGGTCCCCGCTCGGGCATCATCTTGAGCAACGACGAGTCGCTGTTCAAGAAGCTCAACTCGGCCGTGTTCCCCGGCCAGCAGGGCGGGCCGCTCATGCACGTGATCGCCGCGAAGGCGACCGCGTTCAAGGTCGCGGCAGAGCCCGAATTCCGCGACCGCCAGGAGCGCACTCTGCGCGGGGCGAGCATCCTTGCCGAGCGCCTGACGGCCGACGACGCGCGCGCCGCCGGCGTCGACGTCTTGACCGGCGGCACCGACGTGCACCTCGCGCTCGTCGACCTGCGCACCTCGCCGCTGAACGGCCAGGAGGCGGAAGACATTCTGCACGAGGTAGGCATCACGGTGAACCGCAACTCGGTGCCGTTCGACCCGCGACCGCCGATGGTCACGAGCGGCGTGCGCATCGGCACCCCCGCCCTCGCAACGCGCGGCTTCGGCGACGAGGAGTTCACCGAGGTGGCCGACGTGATTGCGCACGCGCTCATGCCGAACCCCGACGTGGCGGCGCTGCGCGGTCGCGTGGCCGAGCTGACCGGCGCGTTCCCGCTCTACCCGGGGCTGTAGGCGTGACGGCGCAGATCCTCGACGGGTCGGCGACCGCGGCGACGATCAAGGCCGAGCTGCGTTCGCGCGTTGCGGCCCTCGCCGAACGCGGCGTCGTGCCCGGACTCGCCACCGTGCTCGTCGGCGAGGACCCCGGATCGCAGTGGTACGTTGCGGGCAAACACCGCGACTGCGCGGAGGTCGGCATCGCGTCGATTCGCCGCGACCTGCCGGAGTCGACCACCCAGGCCGAGCTCGAGGCGGTGCTCGACGAGCTCAACGACGACGACGCGGTGACCGGCTACATCGTGCAGCTGCCGCTGCCGAAGCACATCGACACCGACGCGCTCCTCGAGCGCATCGACCCCGCGAAAGACGCCGACGGGCTGCACCCGACGAACCTCGGGCGGCTCATGCTGCGCGCGGCGCGCGACATCGACACGCCCCTGCCGTGCACGCCGCGCGGCGTCATCGAACTCGTGTCGCGGCACGGCCTCTCGTGGGACGGCCTCGACGTCGTCGTCATCGGCCGCGGCGTGACCGTCGGCCGGCCGATCGGCTCGCTGCTCACCCGCCGCGCGGTGAACGCCACCGTCACGCTGACCCACACGGGTACGCGCGACCTGGGTGCGCACCTGCGCCGGGCCGACGTGATCGTCGCCGCGGCGGGAGTGCCGGGCATCGTGTCGGCCGCCGACGTGAAGCCGGGGGCGATCGTGCTCGATGTTGGGGTGTCGCGGGTAACCGACCCTGACACGGGCAAGTCGCGCATCGCGGGCGACGTCGCCGACGACGTGCGCGAGGTCGCCGCCTGGGTGTCGCCGAACCCCGGCGGGGTCGGGCCGATGACCCGGGCTCTGCTGCTCGCCAACGTGGTCGAGACGGCCGAGCGACAGCACCAGCCAGCCTGAGTGCCGGCGCGCGCCAGCACACCAGCCTGCCTCTGGGGCGGCGCGCGCCCGCCGTAGCTCGCTACCGCGGCTGGTTGCGCTGCGTCTGACGCGCAGAGTGTCGTCTAGCCCCGGAGCGGGCAGCGGTCTGGCGGCGCGTCGACCGCGACACGCAGCCCGCGCTCGGAAACTCCGGGGCGGCGCGACACGACGCAGAATCAGGCGGCCTTGTGACTCCCGTGGCCGGGGACACGCCATCCTGCCTCTCGCTATGAAGAGATGGCGCAGTCGCGGCCAGAGCCCGGGGCTTCGCCCGGCGGCTGTCATGGGTCAGGGGCGCCCGGTGGCGAGCCGTAGCCGCACGTGCGCGCCGGGGCGCAGCTGCGCAAGCCGGTCGAGCGTGTCGTCGGTGACGACTGCGATGACCGGATACCCGCCCGTCACCGGGTGGTCGGGGCCGAGAATCGTGGGGACGCCGTCCGGGCTGACTTGAATGGCTCCCGCGGTCATGCCCTCGCTCGCCAACTCGCGGCCGGCGAACTCTGGCCGGCGGTCGAGGGTGGGGCCGTCGAGGCGAACACCCGTGCGGTCGGCGCGCGACGACACCGTCCATTCCGCATGGAGCATGCGATGCCAGGCGTCGGGGGTGAACCAGTCGAGCCGGGGGCCGGGACGCACGTCAAGTTCTGCGTGGTCAATGGTCGGCGCATCCACCGGCACGAGGTCGATGGCGGGCACCGGGCCGGCGACCGCGCCACCGACGATGAGCTCGTCGCCGGCGCGGACGGGGTGGGGGCCCAGGGCGGCGAGGGTGTCCCGCGAGCGTGAACCAAGCACGGACTCCACGGCGATGCCGCCGCGCACCGCGACGTAGTAGCGCACCCCGCGTGCCGCCGGCCCGATACGCAGCACGGCACCGTCGCGTTCGGCTCGCACGGGGTGGGCGCGGGCGACGGGCGCGTCGTTGAGGGTGACCGGGCCGTCGGCGCCGGTGACCGCGACCCACGCGCCAGCGGGCAGCTCAAGCGCGGCGCCAACCAGTAGCACCTCGAGGCCCGCCGCGCTCTCGTCATTGCCGACCAGGCGATTGGCGAGCCGGTGCGCGGCGCGGTCGAAGGCGCCACTCGCGCCGACGCCGATGGCGGCGAGGCCGGGGCGACCCAGGTCTTGCACGAGCGTGAGTACGCCGGGCTCGAGCAGCCGCAGCACAGCGGCCCCCTCGTCTCGCTCCTTCCCGTCGATCCGCTCCACCTCTGACGCGTGGGCGTGACGGTTCTCAGGAGTTCGGCCCACAGCGCGGCCACCGACCCCTGTGTTTCCTGCCGTCGTGCCGCTCGACTCCTGAGAAACGTCACGGACGACTGCCCGTGCCGGCTCGAACCGCACGCGCGTGCCCGCCGTCACCAGTGCGGGCGGCTCACGCCGTGCGTCCCACAGCACGGCATCAGTGCTGCCGATCAGCTGCCAGCCGCCAGGAGACTCGCGCGGGTACACGCCGCAATACTCAGCAGCGAGAGCCACGGCGCCCGCTGGAACCCGCTGCCGCGCGGTCGCCCGCCGCGGCACGGGCGGAAGCTCGTTGGCACCGCCACCCGCGCCGGCCGGCACGAGGTAGGGAAACCCGGGCGCGAACCCCACGACCGCGCACACCCACTCGGTTGCGGCGTGCCGTACCACGACCTCGTCGACACTGCACCCCCACGCTGAGGCGACGTCCGCGAGATCCTCCCCGTCGTAGACAACCGGGATGCTCACCACAGCCCCGCCCGGCGCGTCGCCTCCCGGCACACCACCGCGCGCCCCCTCACCACGCATTGGCTCGGACTCGTCTAACCTGCTGAGCACGCTCCGCACCCAGTGGTCGAGGTGTGTGAGCCCCGTGACCCGCGTGTCCACCCGGACGAGGACGGTGCGGCCGCCCGGCACAAGCTCGGTGACGCCGTCGATGCGTCGTTCCTCGAGCATCCGGTGTGCCCGCCTCGCACCCGCGAGGCCGTCGCACTCGACCAGCAGAGCGCGGTCGCCGTACGACAGCACCCTCATGAGTGTAAGAGAAACGGGCGCACGTCGACTCCCGCATCGTCGAGACCCGCCCGAACGCCCTGGGCGAGCGCGACGGCGCCACGCGTGTCGCCGTGCACGCACACGCTCCGGGCGTCGATGCGCAGGGTTCCGCCGTCGATAGTGTCGATGATCCCCTCGGTCGCGAGGCGCACGGCGCGCGCCCGCACGACATCGGCGTCATCGATGACGGCGCCGGACAAACCCCGGGAGACAAGTGTGCCGTCGGCGGCATATGACCGGTCGGCGAAGGCTTCCCCAATCACGTCGACGAAGCGGCGGTCGCACGCGCGCTGAATCGCCGACCCCGGCACTCCGGCGAGGGCGAGCACGGGAAGCTCGAACTCGGCGGCCACTCGGGCGACGGCGTCGGCCTGGTCGGCGTCGGCGAGGATGCGCGAGTAGAGCGCTCCGTGCGGCTTGAGATAGCGCACGACGGCACCCGGAATCCCGTCGCACGTGTCGAGTAGCGCGTCGAGCTGCTCGCGAATCTGCCGTTCCAGCACGGGCCCGGGAACATCCATCGCGCGACGCCCGAAGCCCTCCCGGTCGACGTAGGACGGGTGCGCACCGATGACCACGCCAGTGTCAACGGCCGCGTGCACGGCGTTCCACCGCGCATCCGCGTCGCCGGCGTGCCCGCCGCAGGCGAGGTTCGCGCTCGTCACGAGCTGCAGCATCGCATCATCGTCGGCGACCGAAATGCCGGCCCAGCCCTCGCCGAGGTCGCTGTTCAGGTCGATCGCGGGCATGCTGCGAGCCTACGTGGCCCGCGCGGGGGATGGCGAGCGTCGGTGCCGCGGGCGATAATCAGGCGAACGCCACCCCGAAATCAGGCGAACGCCACCCCGAAATCAGGCGAACGCCACCCCGAAATCAGGCGAACGCCACCCCGAAATCAGGCGAACCCCGCCCCCGACGGAAGGAGCCCGTGTGCCCCTCGGGTTGCCTCCGCACCTCGCGAGCTCGACCGCGTCGCTCGCCGTTGTGCGCGCCGGGCACGCCGCTGCCGCCGCCTGTCTTGTGGCCGCGGCTGCCGTCGTCGTGACCCTGCAGGTCACGTTGCCCGAGATCACCGTGTGGCCGGCCCTTATCGTTCTCGCGCCCATGATCGGATTGCTCGTTCTTCTCGATCGCAGCCCATTGGCGTTCATTGGCGCGGGCTACCTCTTCGTCGGAGGTGCGTGCATCGCCTGGTTCACGGTCATCGGCACTGCCCAGCTCGACACGGTGCCACGCAACGACGACTTCACGGTGGGGCTGGTGAAGTCGGCGGTGATCTTGATTGTCGGTGTCGGGCCGGGAATCCTGCGCGCGGTGGCGTGGACCACCGCGGGCCTTCTCGCCGCCGAGGTGTCGTCGGCCGTGGTCATCACGGCACTCGGTGCGAGCTGGACTCCAGCGCCGGGGCCCATCATCCTCTGGGCGTTTCTCGTTGCCGGCCTCGCGTCGCTTCGCTTGCAGCGTCTCCGCGCGCGCACGGCGCTTCCCCTGCTGTATCGGGCGGTGCGCGACGAGATGTTGGCGGAAACCCGGCGCGGTTTCGAGCGCCGTGCGACCGCGCTCGTGCACGACACCGTGCTGAACGACCTGGCTCTGATCGCGCAGCACGATGAGGGCCCGCTCCGGCCCGGTGTGGCTGAGTCGATCTCTGCCGACCTCGCGACGCTCGTGGGCGAAGACTGGCTCGCCGAGGATCCCGACGACATGCCCGTCGAGGCTGCCGACTTCGCCCGGATGCTCGCTGACGCCACCGCGGGCGAACTCGCGGTCGCCGTCTCGGGCGACCTCGCCGTGCTCGATCGCATCGAAAGGGATGCGCGTGCGGAGTTTCTGCGCGCCATCGGCCAGGCGCTCGTCAACGTCCGCCGCCACGCCGGTGTCGCCGAGGCAGAGGTGGTGATCGGCGCGGGTCACGATGATGTGTCGGCGATGATCGTCGATGCAGGCTGCGGGTTCGAGCCATCGCCGGGAGGGGATGGTCGGCTGGGTGTCGACATGAGCATCCTCGCCCGCATGGAAGCGATCGGCGGCGAGGCCCAGGTGTGGTCGCGGGAGGGGAGCGGCACGACGGTCGCCTTGCGAGTGCCCGCCACGAGGCCCGCACCCGTCGTCGCGTCGGGGGACGGTGCCCCGTGACTGCCACCCCGACCACCGTGATCGGCCCTCTGGGCACTCGTCCGCACCCGTGGCGGATGCGCATGGAGAACGTCGATCCACTGTCAGCCGCTGCGGCTCGCCCGCTGACGGTTGTCATCGCGGTGTCGATGGTGGTGCTCGCAATACTCGACTCGGTCACGAAGGCCGAGCAGGTGACGTCGTTTCCCTTCCTGGTGGCGACGTTTGTGATTCTCGTGGCCGCGGTGGTCTTTCTCGTCGACCGCACCCGGCTGAGCCGACCGGGGTGGTCGCGTGCGTCCGCCCTCGTATTGCACGGCCTCCTAGTTCTCCTCATGATCAGCGCCGCTCTCGCAACGTGGGGTGGCAACGTGGCCGTCCGCGACGACTGGGCACCGCTCGTCGTCGCCCTCACCCTGTTCGCCCTCACCTCGTACCGATCGCCGGCCGAACTGGCGATCTGGACGGGCGTTCACACCGGCGTCGCGGCCGTCCTGGGGCTCCTGCAGTCACCGTACGCGCAGACGCCGCTGCCTGCGCCCCTGTTCGCGATCTCCGGCTCGGTCGTCATCCTCATCATCGGCTCGGCCGCAGTTGGCTACGCCCGCTCGATGAACGGCTCCGTCCTGTCGTGGGAGAAGCGGGCCTGGCGCCGTGCAGAGTCCCTCGCACGGGAGGCACGTGGCGGCGTCGCCCGCTCGGTCCGTCAGCAGCAGATCAGCCGCGCGGGCCGTGATGCGATGCCCGTGTGCTCGATCGTGTGGTCGATCGGGGCGAGGTGACGATCGCTGATCGCGACGAGGCGGCGGAACGCGCCGCGAGCATCCGTCGCACCCTGGTCGATGCCGTGCAGCGCAGCTGGTCACGCGAACTCGTCGATGAACTGATCGTTCGACGACCCGAGCTGGCGCCCACCGTCACCATCGACGACCCGGCCGACGCCGGCCGCGCCGGAACGCTCGAAGAGCGCACGCTCATTCGCGCGATGCTCTCGGCCGTCATGGATGCTGTGGGCACCGTTCGCATCGACCTCGCGATCGCGCCGCCTACGGCAGGTCGCGGCCTCAGGGTGCGGATCGCCGCCGTCAGTGAGCGGCCCGCGGAGGAGGTTCGCGACGATCTTGCGCCGCTCATCGCCGCGGTACGCGGTCTGGCGCGCCGCTGCGTTGCGGTCGAGCGTGACGGCGCCCTCGTTCTAGAGTTTGAGTATGGACACTAGGGCGTTCCCGCACGCTCGCGTGCGCCTGGCTATCCTCGACGACCACGAGCTGCTGCTCGACAGCCTCTCGTCGTGGATCAGCGCGAACGCACCCGACTTCGATCTCGTGCTGACCGCGCCCACCTGGTTCGAACTCGTGCAGAGCGAGCAGTTCCCGACCGACCTGGTGCTGCTCGACTTTCAGCTGCAAGAGCCGGTGTCGATCGAGGCGCGTGTGCGCACCTGCCGTGCTGCCGGCGCGAAGGTGATCGTCTTGACGAGCCTCGACACGGATGAGTCGCGCCAGCGGGCATTCGACGCCGGTGCTTCCGCGTTCCTCACGAAGACGATGCCGCTCGGCGAGGTCATGGAGACCGCCCGTCGGGTGATGGGCCTCGAGTCGTCGCCCGAGCAGCCCCGCGATTGGCGGCCGCTGCCATCGGGCGCCACGCGCCACGCTCGCCCCAAGCTCTCGCAGAGCGAGGGGGAGGCGCTTGCCCTGTACGCGAGCGGCCTGTCGACCAACGAGGTCGCCACTCGCATGAACGTGCAGTACGAGACGGCGAAAACCTACCTGCGCCGAGTGCGCGACAAGTATGCGCGAGCGGGGCGACCAGCGTCGACGAAGTCTGAACTGATCCGGCGAGCCGCCGAGGACGGATACCTGCAGTAATGGCGAAGCTGTACTTCCGGTACGGGGCGATGAACAGCGGCAAGTCGACGGCGCTGCTGCAGGCGGCCTACAACTACCAAGAGCGCGGCCAGCGGGTGCTGCTCGCGAAGCCACGCATCGACACGAAGGGCGACCAGACGATCGTGTCGCGCCTCGGCGTCACCCGCCCCGTCGACTTCACCATCGACCTCCCTGACGACGTCTACACGGTTTTTCAGCGCCAGCGCGCTGCGGTGCTGCGCGACGAGGGTCGCGACGTGTCCTGCCTGCTGGTTGACGAGTCGCAGTTCCTGACTCCCGAGCAGGTGGATGACCTGTTGCGCATCGCCATCCGCGAGAACATTCCGGTGCTCGCCTACGGCATCCGTACCGATTTTCAGACGGTGGCCTTCCCGGGAAGTCGGCGCCTGCTCGAGATCGCCCACTCGCTCGAAGAGTTGAAGACGATCTGCCGGTGCGGACGCAAAGCCATCTTCAACGGTAGAACCGTGGGTGGTCGGTTCATTTTTGCGGGGGACCAGGTCGCCATCGACGGCGTCGACGTCGCGTACGAGTCGCTGTGCGGCTCGTGTTACCTCGACGAGTCCGGCGACACGCTCGCCTCTGGCAGGCGGGCGCCTGTCGAGCTCGACCCCGATGTGCTCGCGCCCGACCCCGACTTCAGCTGAGACGAGAAAACCCTCGAACCGGAAGGCTCGAGGGTTTTCTCTGTCCTCAATGAGGACACCGTCGGGGTAACAGGATTTGAACCTGCGACCTCGTCGTCCCGAACGACGCGCGCTACCAAGCTGCGCCATACCCCGTGGAGGTCTGCGGCTGAGCCGCACGTGTCAAGCGTACCCGATGTCGTCGCCGACGAGTGTCACGAGCACGGCCTCGGGAGGGCAGGCGAAGCGCACGGGAGCGTAGATCGAATGGCCGAGGCCGGCTGAGACGTTGAGGTAGGCGGCGTGGTGTGCGTGGTACCAGAGGCTGAGGCCCCGGGCTTGCTCGGCGGGAAGGTCACAGTTGGTGACGAGGGCGCGCCCGCCCGGCAGGCAGACCTGCCCGCCGTGGGTGTGGCCCGCGAAGATCAGGTCGGCGCCCTGAGTGGTGAACGTGTCGAGCACGCGTCGGTAGGGGGCGTGCGTCACGCCGATTGTGACAGCGGGGTCGTCAGTGTCGTCGTCGTCCTGTTCACGCAGTTCGTCGAGCAGCGACGGCACGATGTCGAGGCGATCCCATCCGCGGTGGGCGTCGTTGACGCCGACGAGGTCGAGGATCGACCCGTTGATGGCGAGCTGGCCGACATCGTTGTTGAGTCCGTGCCAGCCGAGCCGCTCGCCGAGCAGGCGTTCGAGCGCGTCGACATCGAGGCGCTCAACGTCGTCGGCGTCCCCCTTCGAGGGCCCGAGTAGGTAGCGCAGCGGGTTCTTGAAGGTGGGCGCGAAGTAGTCGTTCGACCCGTGTACGAAGACTCCGGGCACGCCGTCGAACGGCATCAGCGCCTCGGTCAGGGCGGGCAGAGCCTCGGTATGGCCGAGCAGGTCGCCCGTCGAGACGATGAGGTCGGGCCTTAGAGAGGTCAGGCCGCGAACCCAATCGATTCGATCGTGCTGCCAGGGTGCGAGATGCAGGTCGCTGAGGTGCAGAATGCGAATCGGGTCGGCGCCCGGCCTGAGAACGGGAACGATCTCTGTGCGCACTCGATAGGCACGACGTTCGATCCCGATTGCGTATACGGCAGCGGCCGCCGCAACCCCGAGGGTTACGGCGGCCGCCCTCGCGGCGACCGTCTTCATCGGCAATTGTCTCGTTGCACGGTGATGCGAATCGTTGCGTCTCGGTTGACCGTTTCGCCGGCCGCGGGGCTCTGCTCGGTCACTCGCTCAGGGGCAGACGCGGGGGGCGTCGGCGCCGGGCTCGGCTCCACGCTCGGTGACGGTGCCGGGTTCTGGCTCGGCTCCGGGTTCGGTGTTGGGCCGGGGTTCGGGCGTCGCGCGTCGCACCTGACCACGATGTTCGAGAACCCTGCGTCGGCCAGTACGGCTCGAGCCTGGTCGAGCGTGTAGCCGGGGCTCACGACGTCGGGCATCGTTGTTTGGTTTCCTGCACTCAGCTGAACCCGAACGGGGGTCCCGAGGCTGAGGAACGCGCCAGGAGCGGGGTTTTGCGTGGCGATGAGACCCTCGGGCACGGTGGAGTCGACTCGTCCCCCCTCGATGATGAGTCGGAAACCGAGGCCCTCGATGATGCCGCGGGCGACCTCGGGGTCCTGGCCGGTCACATCGGGCAGGTTCACGCCCTGGCCGCGCAGTAGGCGGTCGGGAACCTCGGGGATCGCGTCGCCACCGTAGGCAGCATTCGCGGCGCCCATGATGGGTCGGAAGATCTCGTGCCGGAGGTTTGTGCCGTTCGGCAGATTGCTCACGACGAACTCGCCGGTGATGTTGCCCACCCACGAGGCGGTGCCGATGCGCGTCGAGCCGCCGACCATCCAGGTGTGACGCGCGTTGTCGGTGGTTCCCGTCTTGCCAACAACGGGGACGTCGCCGCCCGGGTTCGAGGCCTGACCGGTTCCGCGGGTGATGACCTCGCGCATGGCGAAGGTTGTGGCGGCGGCGACGTCGGCGTCAATCGCCTGGCGGCACTCTGAGACCTGGCCAGGTAGCTCAGTGCCGTTGCGATCGATAAGGCGATCGACGGCGATCGGCTCGCAGTATTGGCCGCCGTTCTGAATCGCACCGAACGCGGCGGCCATACTCAAGGGCGAGATCTCGTTGGTGCCAAGGACTGCCGACGGGTTGGTCTGCAGGGGACCTCCGTCGGCCCGCGTTACGCCGAGCCGTTCCGCAGCGTCGGCGATGCCGCACAGGTCGAGCTGCTGCGCGATCGCCGCATACGACGTGTTGACCGAGTTCACGGTTGCCTGCAGAACACTCATCACGCCGCCGCCAGCACCCGCAAAGTTGCGCGGCTCCCAAGCAGCACCGCCCCACGGCCCGTTGCACGAGTCGGTGAAGGTCGCAGGCTCGAAGCGACTGCGCGACCCGTCGATGAACTCTTGGAGGCCTCGACCTGATTCCAGCCATTCGACGAGAGCGAAAATCTTGTAGGTCGATCCGGTCTGGAAGCCGCGGGAGCCGCCGTACGGGAAGTCGGTGTTGAAGTTCACGGCGCTGGTCGTCACGCCCCCGCCTTCGAGACTGTTGTCGAACCGCTTGTTCTGCGCCATCGTCAGGATGCGCCCGGTGTTCGACTCGACCGAAATGCTGGCGCCACCGATGTCGTAGGGGATGCCGTTGCCGGTTTCACCCACGGCATCGGCCGGTACAACGCTCCACACCGTGTCTTGTGCCACGCGCTGAAGCGACATATCGAGCGTCGTGTACACGTCGTAGCCGCCCTGACGCCACGCGGTCTCGCGCTCCTCGGGCGTCGCCCCGAGCGACTCGAGTTCGGGAATCAGGTTGACGACGTAGTCACACATGTACCGGGCGTACTCGTCGGCCGCGATGCAGCCAGAGCGCGGGGTTGACAGGGTGACGAACTCGGCGTCGACCGGCGTGTTGAGCGCCTCGTCACGTTCGGCAGCGCTGATGAAGCCTTCGTCGTACATGCCGCGAATGATGAAGTTTCGGCGATCCTGGTTGCGCTGGTAATTTTCTTCACTCAGTAGAGAACGCGCGCTTGGTTGCTGCACAATCGCGATCAGGCTTGCCGCTTGCGCGACGTTGAGCTCGGCGGCGGTGATGCCGAAGTACAGCTGCGCGGCGGCCTCGATGCCGTAGGTGTTGCCGCCGAAGCCCGCGATGTTCAGGTACGCGAGCATGATCTCGTCTTTGGTGTACTGCTTTTCGAGGCCGATGGCGAGCTTCGCTTCGTTGAGCTTGCGCTCGAGCGTCGTCTCTTGCGCCGCGCGCACCGCCTCGTTTCGCTCTTCGCCGGGCGGGAACTGCTGGATCGCCTGGTTGATGAAGATGTTCTTCACGAGCTGCTGGGTGAGCGTCGATCCGCCGCCGGTGATGTCGCCGGCAGCGAAGTTGCCGAGGGCCGCCCGCACAATGCCCTGCGGATCGATGCCGCCGTGCGAGTAGAAGCGTCGGTCTTCGGCCGCCAGCGTCGCCTGGATGACGGTCTCGGCGATCTGGTCGTAGTCGACCTCTTCACGGTTCTCACTGAAAACGTCGGCGATCTTGACGTAGCCATCTTCCGGATCGTTGCTGACCTGCGCGTACAGCTCGTTGCGCTGCGAGAGCGGGTCGATGCGGATGTATTCGGGCAGGCTGTCGAAGATGCCGATGGTGTTGTTGGCCGCCATGCCGGTGACCGCGATGGCGGGGGTCACCATGATCGTGGTGAGCAAGCCGATGATGGCGCTCAGGCCGATCATGCCGGCGAACGCCCCCAGTGCGCCGGCGGGCGAAGAATTCTGGGCAGACATAGACTCAAGGCTACGGCAGAGGTGCCTATGACGTCTCTGAACGTGACCCATCTTTGACAATTGAAAGGCCGCTGATGACGCGCTGGGAGTACATCACCACGCCCCTGATGATCCACAACACCACGGCGATCCTGAATACGTGGGGCTCCGAGGGTTGGGAACTCGTGCAGATCGTGACCGGCCCCGAGGGTGGCCTCGTCGCCTACTTCAAGCGTCCGGTCGCGGGCGACGCCGCCTGATGAGCGCTCTGGATGCTCGCCTCGCCGAGCTCGGAATCACCATCCCCGAGGTGGCCGCCCCGGTCGCCGCCTACGTTCCGGCGGCCGTGTCGGGTCAGCTAGTGTTCACCGCCGGCCAGCTCCCGTTCGTGGACGGCAGACTGCCGGCCACGGGCAAAGTGGGTGCCGAGGTGAGCCCTGAGCGTGCTGCCGAGCTCGCCGGCATCGCGGTGTTGAACGCTTTGGCGGCCGTGAAGAGCGTGATCGGATCGCTCGACCGAGTGACCCGCATCGTGAAGGTCACGGGGTTCGTCGCCTCAGACCCGAGTTTCTCGGGCCAGCCCGCCGTGCTGAACGGCGCGAGCACGCTGCTGGGCGACATCTTCGGGGACATCGGCGTGCACTCGCGCAGCGCCGTCGGCGTCGCGGTGTTGCCACTCGACGCCCCCGTCGAGGTTGAGCTGATCGTCGAGTTCGCCTAGCCGAACCCGAGCCGTAGACGACACCGGGGCCGGGCATCCATGATTCAGATGCCCGGCCCCCGTCTCGTCTGACGTGGCGCCTCGCTACCGGAAGGACGCGCTGATCGACGCGACGACGTTCGTGTCGGTCAACGTGGTCGTGTCTCCGACCTCTCGCCCTTCCGCGATGTCGCGCAGCAGTCGCCGCATGATCTTGCCCGAGCGGGTCTTCGGCAGCTCGGCGACGATGAACACCTTGCGGGGGCGCGCGATGGCACCAATCTGCTCGGCGACATGCGCCCGCAGCTGCGCCTCCGCCTCCTCGTCGGTGACGCTCCCGACCATGCGCTGGCGGAGGATCACGAAGGCGACAACAGCCTGGCCGGTAGTCTCGTCGTTGGCGCCCACGACCGCCGCCTCGGCGACAAGCTCGTGCGATACGAGCGCTGACTCGATCTCCATGGTCGACAGGCGGTGGCCCGAGACGTTCATGACGTCGTCGACGCGACCGAGCAGCCAGACGTCGCCGTCCTCGTCGAGGTGTGCGCCGTCGCCGGCGAAGTACTTGCCCTCGAACGCCGACCAGTAGGTGTCGACGAAACGCTGATCGTCGCCCCAGATGCCGCGCAGCATGCTCGGCCACGGCTCGGTGACGACGAGCAGGCCGCCCGCCTCCTTGCCCACGTGCGCGCCCTGCTCGTCGAGCACGTCCACGCTGATGCCGGGAAGCGGCACCTGCGCCGAGCCGGGCTTCGCCGTCGTCACGCCGGGGAGCGCGCTGATCATCATCGCGCCGGTCTCGGTCTGCCACCACGTGTCGACGATGGGGGTGCGGCCGCCGCCGATGACCTGACGATACCAAACCCACGCCTCGGGGTTGATGGGTTCGCCGACGCTGCCAAGCACCCGAAGGGTGGCGAGGTTGTACTGGTTCGGCACCTCGCGGCCGATCTTCATGAACGAGCGGATCGCGGTCGGCGCCGTATAGAACAGCGTGACACCGTACTTCTCGATGATCTCCCACCAGCGCCCCGGGTGCGGGGTGTCGGGGGTCCCCTCGTAGATGACCTGGGTGGCGCCGTTTGCGAGCGGGCCGTAGACCACGTAGCTGTGCCCGGTGATCCAGCCGACATCGGCGGTGCACCAGTAGACGTCGCTCTCGGGCTTCAGGTCGAAGACGTTCTTGTGGGTGAACGCCGCCTGGGTGAGGTACCCACCCGAGGTGTGCAGGATGCCCTTCGGCTTCCCCGTCGTGCCGCTCGTGTAGAGGATGAACAGCGGATTCTCGGCCTCGAAGCCTTCCGCCTCGTGCTCGGGCTCCGCCTCGGCCATGAGCTCGTGCCACCACAGGTCGCGGCCCTCGCTCCAGTCGACCTCGTTCTCGCCGCGGCGGACGACCAGCACGTTCTGGATCGATTCCGCGCCCGAGGCGAGCGCAGCATCCACGGCGTTCTTGAGGTTGAATACCGTTCCCTTGCGGTAGCCGCCGTCGGCGGTGATGACAAGCTTCGCCTCGGCGTCGTCGATGCGCGCGCGCAGGCTTTCGGCCGCAAACCCGCCGAAAACGACGGAGTGAATCGCGCCGAGGCGGGCGATCGCGAGCATGGCGATGACCGCTTCGGGGATCATCGGCATGTAGAGCGCCACACGGTCGCCCTGACCGATGCCAAGACCCGCGAGTACGTTCGCCGCCTTCTTCACCTCGGCGGTGAGCTCGGCATACGTGATGGCGCGCGAGTCGCCGGGCTCGCCCTCGAAGTAGAGGGCGACGCGGTCGCCGTTGCCGGCCTCGACGTGGCGGTCGAGGCAGTTGTAGGCGACGTTGATGCGGCCGTCGTGGAACCAGCGCGCGAACGGCGGGTTCGACCAGTCGAGGGTCTGGGTGAACGGCGTGTGCCAGCTCAGCAGCTCGCTCGCCTGGCGGGCCCAGAAGCGCAGGCGGTCGGCCTTTGCTTCCTCGTAAAGCTCGGCCGTGGCGTTCGCCTGGGCGGTGAAGGCGGGCTCAGGAGCGAACCGGCGGTTTTCGTGCAGGAGGCTGTCGATCGATGTCGAGGACATACATCTACTTTCGTCGATGTGCGGACTGGCCTGGTCTGCCGCGACGGTGCGAGTGAACAGACGCCATCGTAGGGCTTCGCGCAGGTGTTCGCGATCTTCCGCGTCGTGGTGCGTCACAGACAACGCGTGTCCCCCATTCGGGTGTCCGCACTTGGGGGGACGAAATGGGGGTCAAAATTGTCTTGACCGTGAGCCTTCCTGGCGTACACTGAACGTAGTCAGCAGCAAAACTGACCTCGCGGCGCGAACGATTCCCCCCAATCTCGTGTCGCTGTGGCGGCGTCCAAATCCCCCCAAGTGGGCGCCGCCCCTGACGTACAGCGGCGGCTCCTCCCCACGGAGGGGCCGCCGCTTCGTCGTCCCCGGCTGATCGGTCGATGCGGGATGCTCGTGGCGCATTCGCGCACACTCGCCCGGTGCCCGCCGCCTCGCCTTCCACCCCCTTCCTTCCCGTGGCGCGTGCCGACGCGGGCTCCCACCGCGAAGTGGATCCGGAGGTGATCGAGGCGCTGGGGCCGCTCGCTCCGCTCGCCACCGACGGCCGCCTCACCGATCTCTTCATCACCGCTGAGGGGCGGGTGCACGCCGACGCCGGCGCGGGAGCTGAGCCGATCGACGGCCTCACCCTGTCTGCCGACGAGGCGCGTGCCCTCGTCGTGCACCTCATCGCCCTCGGGGGCCGGCACATTGACGAGGCCGCCCCCTGCTGCGACGTGCGCCTCGGCGAGGGCCTGCGCGCGCACGGCGTGCTGCCGCCCGTCAGCATCGGGGGCGCATTGCTGTCGCTGCGGTTGCCCCGGCCGATGCCGCCAGGCCTTCCCGAGCTCGGCTTGCCAGCCGAGGCGACCGCGGCTCTCACGCGGGCTTTGACGGCCCGCCTCACCTTGCTTATCACGGGGGCGACCGGCAGCGGCAAGACCACTTTGCTGTCGGCCTGGCTATCGGGCGCCGACCCGCGCGACCGCATCGTCGTGCTCGAAGACGTGGCCGAGGCGCGCATCAGACACCCCCACGTTGTGTCGCTGGAGACCCGGCAGCCGAATCTCGAGGGTGCCGGGGGAGTGGACCTCCCGCGCCTCGTTCGCGAGGCGCTGCGGATGCGCCCCGACCGACTCGTCGTCGGAGAGTGCCGCGGGGCCGAGGTGCGCGAGTTCCTTGCCGCCCTCAACACCGGGCACCGCGGAGGCGCCGGAACCCTGCACGCCAACGGCCTCGGCGATGTCGCCGCCCGGCTCGAGGCGGTCGGAATGCTTGCGGGGCTGGCGCCGCCAGCTCTCGCCCGCCAGGCCGTCAGCGGCATCGACCTCGTGGCGCACCTGGCGCGCGACGCCGAGGGCCTGCGCACGATCGCCTTCGGACGGCCGTCACTGGATGCTCGCGAGCGCTTGCGTATCGACCTCCTCGACCCCGAGGCGGTCGCCCCCGACGGCCCGGCGCCGCCGTGACGGCGGCGGACGAGTCGCTTCCCCGCCTCATCCACCGGCTGGCAGTGTTGCTGAGCGCCGGCCTCGCCCCAGCGTCGGCGTGGCGGCACCTCGCCGCGGCAGGACGGGAGCGGGCGCATCCCCTCGTCGCGGCGGTGGCCGAGCATCCCGCGCTCGTCCGTGACCCCGCTGACGCGATGGCCGCCGCCTCGCCCGACCCGCCGGTCGAGTGGCGGGCGCTGACCGCCGCGTGGCGGATCGCCGCCACCGCGGGGGCGCCCCTGTCGGCCGTGCTGCGCTCGATTGCCGACGCCCTGCGCGACCGGGCTGACGCGCGCCGCGAAATCGCCGTGGCGCTCGCTGCGCCGCGGGCCACGGCGCGACTGGTCTTGTGGTTACCCGCTGCGGGCGTGCTGCTGGCACTCATCATCGGGGTCGATGTCGTAGCCACGGTGCTGAACCCGATCGGCCTGATCAGCGTGGTCGCGGGGCTCGGCCTCGTGCACGTGGGTCGGCGATGGACGAGTCGCCTGCTCGCGGCGGCCGAGCCTCCCGCCCCCACCGCGGGGCTCGGCTACGAGCTACTCGCCGTGGCGGCAGCGGGCGGGCGGGGTCCGGAGGCGGCGCTGCAGCTCGTGCTCGACCACCTCGCCGCGGTCGATTGTGCACCGTCGCCCACTGAGACAGCCGAGCTGACGGAGCTAGTCGCGCTCTCTCGGGGGTCGGGCGCACCACTGGGCGAGCTCGCCCGTGCGGAGGCCCGTGAGGCTCGAGTGGCCGCACGCGGTGTGGCCCGGCGAACGGCCGAACGCCTCGGCGTGCGCCTCATGCTGCCGCTCGGTGCGTGCATCTTGCCCGCCTTCCTGCTCATTGGCGTCGTGCCGATCCTGCTCGGCATCGTCTCCTCCACACTCGCCGGCTGACGGCCGACCGACCCGATGCGCGGGCGCGCGTCCCGCTCGCACCGCACGACGCCGACACTGGTCGCGTTCGTGTCCCCTCACCCGACGAAAACGGAGACCCCATGTCGACCCTCACCCGCCCCCACCGCCAACTCGCCCTCCTGCGCAGTCGCCTCTCCAGCGACCGCGGAGCGGCCACGGCCGAGTACGCGATCGCCACGATGGCGGCCGTCGCCTTCGCCGGGCTTCTCGTCGTCATCATGCAGAGCGACGAGGTCCGCGGCATCCTCACCGACATGGTGCGCTCGGCGCTGACCTTCGGCGGGTGAGCGGGCGCGGTGGCCGCGCGGCGGATGACCGCGGCGCGGTAAGCGCCGAACTCGTCGCCGCGCTCCCCGCGCTGCTCGTGGTGCTCGCCCTGTGCCTCGGCGGGCTCACGGCCGCGACCGCGCAGGCGCGAGCCCACGAGGCGGCGACGATGGCCGCGCGCCTGCTTGCTCGCGGAGCTCCCGAGTCCGACGCGCACCGCCACGTCGGGCAGTCGCTCGTCGCAGCGCGGCTCGTCGTCAGCCGAGCCGACGGGCTGGTCTGCGCCCGTGTCGAGCACACCCACCGCCTGCTGGGCCTGCCCCTGGCCGTTGAGGCCCGCTCGTGCGCGCTCGACAGCGGCTGGTGACCGGCCGCGACCGCGGAGCGGCGACTCCGCTCGTCGTGGGTGCCATCGCCGCGAGCGTGCTGCTCGCGATGCTGCTGCTGGGCGTCGGGGCGGCGCTCGCCGACGCGTCACGACTCGCGCACACGGCCGACGGGGCGGCGCTGGCCGCCGCCGACACGCTCCTCGGCTGGCTGCCGGGCGAGCCGTGCACCGCGGCCGAGCGTGTCGCGGCGGCCCACGGCGCGCAGGTCTCGGCGTGCGATGTCGGCGAGGTGAGCGTCGTTGTGACGGTGCGGCGCAGCATCCTGTCGATGTCCGTCGAACGCTCGGCGCGAGCCGGCGCGGCCGACCGACGCTAATGGGCTTCGTCGGCCGGGTGTGTATGGTGACGGTGACCGGGGCCATCCGCCACCGGTTAGCGCGACGAGGTACTGCTGCCTCGACTGCGGCCTACCCCGGCCGCCCGCCGCAGCCCCCGTCGCTCGCACTAGCCGCACACATAAAGGAGCACCGTGCCCGGTACGAAGAAGCTTGTCATCGTCGAGTCGCCCGCCAAGGCGAAGACGATCGGCCGCTACCTCGGCGACGACTACGAGGTGCAGGCCTCCGTCGGGCACGTGCGCGATCTCATGGAGCCGAAGAACCTGCCCGCCGAGCTGAAGAAGGGCCCGCTCGGCAAGTTCGCCATCGACGTCGACAACGGATTCGAGCCGCACTACGTTGTGTCCGACTCAAAGAAGCGCACCGTCGCCGATCTCAAGAAGGCGCTGAAGGGTGCCGACGAGCTCTGGCTCGCCACGGATGAAGACCGCGAAGGTGAGGCCATCGCGTGGCACCTGCTGGAGGTGCTGAAGCCGAAGGTTCCCGTCAAGCGCATGGTGTTCCACGAGATCACCAAGGAGGCAATCCAGAAGGCCGTTGACGCGACGCGAGACCTCGACACAGCCCTTGTCGACGCGCAGGAGACACGTCGCATCCTCGACCGCCTCTACGGCTACGAGGTCAGCCCGGTGCTGTGGCGGCGCATCGGTCCCGGCCTGAGCGCTGGCCGCGTGCAGTCGGCCGCGACTCGCCTCATCGTCGACCGGGAGCGGGAGCGCATCGCCTTCGTCTCGGCCAGCTACTGGGACCTCGACACGACCCTGACCCCGAGCGGCGAGAGCGCCCCGTTCGCGGCTCGGCTGTCGCGATTTGGCGGCAGCAAGGTCGCCACGGGGCGCGACTTCGACGACCGCGGCCAGCTGAAGGCGAAGGACGCGGTGGCGCTCGACGAGGCCACCGTGACGAGCCTCGCCGAGGCGCTGCGCGCATCCGACCTGCAGCTCACCGTCACGAGCGTCGAGTCGAAGCCGTACACGCGGCGCCCCGCCGCGCCGTTCACCACCTCGACGCTGCAACAGGAAGCCGGCCGCAAGCTGCGCTTCACCGCACGCCAGACCATGTCGGTCGCGCAGTCGCTGTACGAAAACGGCTACATCACCTACATGCGTACCGACTCAGTCACGCTCTCGCAGCAGGCGGTCGACGCGGCCCGCAGTCAGGCGCGCGAGCTGTACGGCGCAGACTCCGTGCCCGAGAAGCCCCGCCTCTACAGCGGCAAGAGCAAGAACGCGCAGGAGGCGCACGAGGCCATTCGCCCTGCCGGCGACGTCTTCCGCACCCCCAGCCAGCTCGAGGGCACGCTGCGCGGCAACGACTGGAAGCTCTACGACCTCATCTGGAAGCGCACGGTCGCCAGCCAAATGGCGGATGCTCGCGGCCAGACCGCCTCGATCGCGATGGCCACCGGCCCGCTCAGCAGCACCGACGAGCGCATCTCGGGTCAGGTCGCCGAATTCGCCGCCAGCGGTACCGTCATCACCTTCCGCGGCTTCCTCGCCGCCTACGAAGAGGGCCGCGACGAAGAGCGCAACGCCGACCCCGCGGAGGCGAAAGAGGCGACGCTGCCGCCGTTGACCGAGGGCCAGGCGCTCGGCGTCATCGACACCGAGCCGAAGGGTCACGAGACGAGCCCGCCGCCGCGCTACACCGAGGCGAGCCTCGTCAAGGCGTTGGAAGAGCGCGGCATCGGCCGACCCTCGACCTACGCGTCGATCATCTCGACCATCATCGACCGCGGCTACGTCGCCCCGCGCGGCTCGGCGCTCGTGCCCGGGTGGGTCGCGTTCAGCGTCGTCAAGCTGCTCGAACAGCACTTCGGCGACCTCGTTGAGTACGACTTCACCGCCGAGATGGAGGCCGACCTCGACCGCATCGCCCGCGGCGAGGCCGACCGCACCGACTGGCTGAAGGCGTTCTACTTCGGCGATGACCGGCAACCCGGCCTGCGCCCCGTCGTCGACAACATCGGCGACATCGACGCCCGTGCCATCAACTCGATTCCGATCACCGAGGCGATCACGCTGCGCGTCGGCAAGTACGGCCCCTTCCTCGAAGTGGACGAGGGCGGAGACACCCCGCGCCGGGTCAACATTCCGCAAGACATGGCTCCCGACGAGCTCACCCCGACCCGAGCGCAAGAGCTCGTCGATGCTCCCGTCGTCGGCGACCGCGAGCTCGGCATCAACCCCGCCACGGGCAAGATGGTCGTCGCGAAGGACGGCCGCTTCGGGCCATACGTGACCGAGGTGGATCCCGCCCCCGAGCCGCAGGTCGACACCGCCACCGGCGAAGTCGTCGACGAGGCACCCGCGAAGGTGCCCGCCCGCGGAAAGAAGGCGGCCGCCGAGAAGCCGCGCACGGCATCCCTGTTTAAGGACATGTCGCCCGACACGATCGATCTCGACACGGCCATCCGCCTGCTCGACCTGCCCCGAACGGTCGGCGACGACCCGGGGAGTGGCGAGCCGATCACCGCGCAGAACGGGCGGTATGGGCCCTACCTGAAGAAGGGCACCGACACCCGCTCGCTCGACAGCGAGGCGCAGATCTTCGAGATCGATCTGGCCGGCGCGCTCGAAAAGTTCGCCCAGCCGAAGTACGGCGCCCGCAAGGCCTCGAGCGCGCTGAAAGAATTTGACGCCGACCCGGTGAGCGGCAAGCCGATCAAGCTGAAAGACGGCCGCTTCGGCCCCTATGTCACCGACGGCGAGACGAACGCGACCGTGCCGCGCGGCGAAGACCCGATGGAAATCGACTTCGAGCGCGCCGTACAACTCATCGCGGACAAGCGTGCGAAGGGGCCGGCCAAAAAGCCGGCCGCGAAGCGCGGAACGGCCGCCAAGAAGCCGGCGGCGAAGAAGACCCCCGCCAGGAAGCCGGCTACCAAGAAGCCCCCGGCGACAAAGACCGCCGCGAAGAAGACCCCGCCGGCCGCCGAATGAGCGCCCGGGGTCTCTTCCTGACGTTCGAGGGCGGAGACGGCTCGGGGAAGACCACCCAGTCGGCGCTGCTGACCGAGTGGCTGACCCAGCACGAGCGCACGGTGCTGCACGCGCGCGAACCCGGGGGAACCGAGCTGGGGCTCGAGGTGCGCGAGATCGTCATGCACCGTCGCGGCTTCGTCGCGCCCCGAGCCGAAGCGCTGCTGTACGCGGCCGACCGGGCCCAGAACGTTGCCACCGTCGTGCGCCCGGCGCTCGAGCGCGGCGACATCGTCATCCAAGACCGCTACCTCGACTCGTCCGTCGCCTACCAAGGTGCCGGCCGCATCTTGTCCATGGCCGAAGTGCGTGAGCTCTCGCTCTGGGCGACGGAGGGCCTGCTGCCCGACCTCACGGTGCTGCTCGACCTCGACCCCGCGGTCGGCCGCACCCGACTCGACGCGAGCCGCACCCGCTACGACCGGCTCGAGGCTGAGCAGCTCGACTTCCACACCCGGGTGCGCGACGCCTACCTCGAGCTTGCCGCTGCTGAGCCCGAGCGCTTCCTCGTGCTGGATGCGACCCGCCCCGTCGATGAGTTGCAGCAGAGCATCCGGGGTCGCGTGTCGGACCTCCTCGATTAGGGTGACCGCATGACCGCCTGGGACGACCTGACCGGCCAGGACGCCGCCATCGCCGCGCTGCGCAGCGCGGCCGCCGAGGGCTCCGAGTCGATGACGCACTCGTGGCTCGTCACCGGGCCACCGGGCTCTGGTCGGTCGAACCTTGCCTACGCGTTCGCCGCCGAGCTGCTCGGGGGCGCCACCGATCCGCGGGTCGCTACGCAGGTCGACGCGCGTAGCCACCCCGACTTGGCCGTGCTCGCGACCGACCGCGTCATCATCTCGATCGACGAGGTGCGGCACCTCGTCGCCCAGAGTCAGTTCTCGCCGTCGGTGGCCCCGTACCGCGTCATCGTGATCGAAGACGCCGACCGCATGACCGAGCGCACCTCGAACGTGCTGCTGAAAGCACTGGAGGAACCGCCGCCGCGCACCGTGTGGATCCTGTGCGCGCCCAACGCCGCCGATCTCATCCCGACCATTCGCTCGCGCGTGCGCACCGTCCGGCTGCGCGTGCCGACCGTCGCCGAAGTCGCCGCCCTACTCGAGCGTCGCGACGGCATCCCCGCCGACCTCGCCGCGCGGGCCGCCCGCGAGGCGCAAAGCCACATCGGCATGGCCCACCGGCTTGCCACCGATCAGGATGCTCGTGAGCGCCGGGCGCGCAGCCTCGACATCGCGCTCGACGTCGGCTCCGTCTCCGGCGCCGTCCTCGCCGCCGAGCAGCTCGTCGCCGTTGCGACCGACGACGCCAAGGCGCTCACGATCGAGCGTGATCAGGTCGAGCGCGAGGCCGCACTGCGGTCGCTCGGCATCGAGCCAGGCGGAACGATTCCCCCCGCCCTGCGGTCGCAGTTGAAGGCCCTCGAGGAAGACCAAAAGCGCCGGGCCACGCGCTCCGTGCGCGACGGCATCGACCGTGTGCTCGTTGACCTCACGTCGCTGTACCGCGACATCCTCACGGTGCAGCTCGGGGCCGAGGTCGACCTGGTGAACGAGGCGATCCGCGACCGGATTGTGGAGGCGGCACGAGCATCCACCCCCGAGCGGATGCTCGCGGCGCTCGACGCCATCGCCCTCGCCCGACGCCGCATCGAGGGCAACATGCCGCCCGCGATGGCACTCGAGGCCATGCTGATCTCGGCGAGCGGCAGGGTGCCGGCGCTAGGCTCGCCCGCGTGACGCGTCGCCGACTCTCCCTCGTTTCCGCCCTCGTGGCGTCGGTTCTGCTGCTGGGTGGCTGCACCCCCGGGCTGCTGTCGGACCTGCTTGGGCAGGGTGAGCAGTCGACGCCCACCGGCGAAGAGGTCGAGGCGGCGCTCGCCGAGTACTACGAGCAGCGTGTCACGTGGACCGACTGCGGCGGAGGGGCCCAGTGCGCGACCGCGATCGCCCCGCTTGACTGGAACAACCCTGGAGAGGGCGACGACGTCGAGCTCGCGCTTGTGCGACACCGCGCGACCGGTGACCGCATTGGCTCGCTCTTCGTAAACCCCGGAGGGCCCGGGGCCTCCGGCTTCGACTTCATCCGCGACAGCGTCGACTTCGCCGTGGGGGAGGCCGTGCGCGAGGGGTACGACATCGTCGGGTGGGATCCGCGCGGCGTCGGCCGCTCGAGCGCCGTGAGCTGTTTCGACGACCCCGCTGACATGGACGCGTTCCTGTTCGGCATCCCCGAGAACGAGGTCGGCTCGGACGCGTGGATTGCCGAGGTGACCGCCTCGTCGCAGAACTTCGCGGCCGCCTGCGCTGAGAACACCGGTCCGCTCCTCGGCTTCGTCGACACCGACTCGACCGTGCAGGACCTCGACCTGCTGCGCGCCGTTCTCGGCGACCAGCAGTTGCACTACCTCGGCTACTCGTACGGCACCGAGATCGGCGCCCGCTACGCCGACCGCTACCCCGATCGTGTCGGCCGCCTCGTGCTCGACGGTGCGATCGACCCGCGCCTCGGCGTGCTCGATGTCGTGATCGCCCAGCAGGCCGGCTTCGAGCAGGCACTGCGCGCGTACCTCGCCGAGTGCCCCGCGCTCGGTGGATGCCCGTTCCCGGCCGACGTGGACGCTGCGGCCGCGCAGATTCGCGAGCTCGTCGATCGGCTTGACGAGGCGCCACTGCCCGCCGCCGACGGCCGTTTCTTCGACGGCTCGGTCATGAGCACCGCGATTGCGACGGCACTGTACGACCAAGGCACATGGACGTTCTTGACCCAGCTGTTCACCGAACTGCGCGCCGGCGACCCGTCAACTGGGTTCTTCCTCGCCGACTTCTACTACGGGCGCGAGAACGGCGAGTACATCGACAACTCGTTCGAGGCATTTGTGGCCATCAACTGCCTCGACTACCCCGTCGAGACCGATCCTGCGGTCATTGCGGCGCACAATGCGCGTCTGCTGGAGGTCGCCCCGACCACCGCTTCCCCGTCGCCCGTCGGTGACGTGCTGTGCGCCAACTGGCCGTACCAGTTCGCCGGTGAGCTCGGGCCGGTGAGCGCCGAGGGAGCCGCGCCGATCCTCGTCGTGGGCACGACCGGCGACCCGGCTACGCCCTACGAGTGGGCGGTTGCGCTTGCCGAACAGCTGTCGAGCGGCGTGCTCGTCACCTACGTCGGTGAGGGGCACATTGCGTACGACGAGGGCGACCCCTGCGTCGATGACGTCATCGAGACGTACCTGCTGACCGGGGCCGTGCCCGACGCCGACCCGCAGTGCAACGCGTAAGCCGCCCCGCGTCTTCGGGGCCCGCGCGTTTGGGCTAGACTTCTGCACCGTGCCGGGCTCGCCCGTCGCACGCCGCCTTAGCTCAGTCGGCAGAGCGATTCACTCGTAATGAATAGGTCGTGGGTTCGATTCCCACAGGCGGCCCGCAATCCAGTAGTTCCCGCTTGGGGCATTCCCGGTGCGCCGACGCTGTCGCGTCGCGGGGTTCGATTCCCACCGGCGGCCCCACTCCAGTCCCGAATGGTCGTTTGCGGCGATAGGCCCCACGTGCACGCATCGCGTCGCAGGGAGGAACCGCATGAGCGAGCGCAGCCGCACGGTGCTTGCGGTGGCGGCGACGGTGCTCGCCGGTCTCGGCGTCGCCACGCAGTCGCGCATCAACGGCGAGTTGGGTCAACGCTTCGATGACGGCTTCACCGCAGCGCTCGTGTCGTTCTCGTCGGGATGGGTGGTGCTTCTCGTCGTCGTGTTGGCGACCGCGCGTGGCCGCGCGGCCATGGCCCGCATCCCGGCGGCGATGCGCGCGGGCGAGCTGCCCTGGTGGATGCTGCTCGGCGGGGCCGGCGGAGCGTTCTTCGTCCTCTCGCAGGGGCTCGTCGCCGGGGTGCTCGGGGTCGCCATCTTCACCGTGGCGATTGTCTCGGGCCAGACCCTCGCCGGCATGGTGGCGGATGCGCGGGGCTTCGCAGGTGCGCGACGCACGCCCCCGACGCCCGCGCGCGTCATTGGGGCCGCACTCACGGTGGTCGCCGTGATCGTGACGGTCGCCGGGGACGCGTCCGCGAGCATCCCGTGGCTGGCGTTGGTGCTCCCGCTTGTCGCGGGCCTCGGGATCGGTGTGCAGCAGGCGATGAACGGCCGCGTGCGCGAGGTGAGCGGCTCACCGCTTGCCGCGACACTCGTCAACTTCACGGTCGGCACGGCCGGCCTCGTCGGCGTGACGGCGGTTGCGCTGATCGTGCGGGGGCTGCCCGCCGCGCCCCCGACGGAGGTGTACCTCTACCTGGGCGGCATCGTCGGCGTCGTGTTCATCGCCGTGCAGACGGCGACAGTGCGGCGCATTGGCGTGCTGCTGCTCGGCATGTGCCTCGTGCTCGGCCAGCTGCTGGGCGCCATCGTATTCGACTCGGTGTCGGCCATCGGGCCGGCGCTCGCCCCTCAGACGATCGCGGGCGTGGCGCTCACCGCACTCGGAATCGTCGTCGCAACGCTCGACCGCTGGCGGCCGCACCCGGCGCGGGCACGGTGAGCGTCACCGTCGGAAGTAGGCGGAGCGGACTTCGAGAAGTTCACGGGTCACGAGAGCGAGTGCGGCGTCGACGGTGCGGTCGAAGCGTTCGTGCAGTTCGGGGGCGCTGACCCCGTCGTCGGTGAGGTCGCGGTCTGCTGCGTAATTGCCTTCGGGCAGGGTCAGCGACCGGAAGAAGCTGGACAGTGGCCGCAGTTGGTGGTCGATTGTGGTGGCGGTCATGTCCGACACGCTCGGAGCGTCAAGGCACTCGCTTCACGCATCCGCGTCATCGGGCGTCGCGCTGCGTCATCCGGTGACACGCACGGTCACGCTGCGACACGAGGGATGCGCGGGGTGCGATCAGGCGGGCACGATGGCGGCCATGTCCACCACCGCTGCCACGCCTCCCCGCCGCATCCGCTTCAACGCGTTTGACATGAACTGCGTCGCCCACCAGTCTTCCGGGCTCTGGCGCCACCCCGACGACCAGTCGCACCGCTACACCGAGTTGTCGTACTGGACGGAGCTGGCCCAACTGCTGGAGAAGGGCTCGTTCGACGGCATCTTCATCGCCGACGTCCTCGGCACGTATGACGTGTATGGCGGGTCGAATGAGGCGGCGATCCGGCACGGCGCTCAAGTGCCGGTCAACGACCCGATCCTGCTCGTGTCCGCGATGGCCGCGGTGACTGAGCATCTGGGATTCGGTGTGACGGCAGGAACGGCCTACGAGCATCCCTACCCGTTTGCCCGCCGGATGACGACCCTCGACCACCTGACCAAGGGGCGCGTGGGGTGGAACGTCGTCACCGGTTACTTGCCGAGCGCGGCGCGCAATATGGGGCATGACGACCAGCGCGAGCACGACGATCGCTACGACCACGCCGATGAGTACCTCGAGGTGTTGTACAAGCTGTGGGAGGGCTCGTGGGAAGACGATGCCGTCGTTCGCGATCGGGCCAGCGGGGTGTACACCGACCCTGCGAAGGTGCACGACATTCGTCACGAGGGCACGCACTTCACGGTTCCCGGCATTCACATCTCTGAGCCGAGCCCGCAGCGCACACCCGTCATCTACCAGGCCGGCGCGAGCCCCCGCGGAGTCGCGTTTGCCGCCGGCAACGCTGAAGCGATTTTCGTCGCCGCCCCGACGAAGGAGGTCCTGCGGGCGACCGTCACGCGGATCCGAGACGCGTTGGAGGCGGCGGGTCGCGATCGCTACGCGGCGCGGATCTACACCCTGCTGACGATCATCACGGACGCCACTGCTGACGCAGCCCAGGCGAAGTACCGCGACTACCTGTCGTACGCCAACCCCGAGGGTGCTCTCGTCTTCATGTCCGGCTGGATGGGAATCGACCTCTCGCAGTTCCCGCTGGATGAACCGGTCGGCAACGTCCCGAGTAACGCGATTCAGTCAGTCGTCTCGAACTTCGCGGCCGCGGCCGAACACGGCACCGAGTTCACGGTCGCCGATATCGGCCGACACAGCGCTATCGGTGGACTGGGGCCCCTCATCGTGGGTTCGGGTGCCGAGATCGCCGACGAGCTGGAGCAATGGGTGGCAGAGACCGATGTCGACGGCTTCAACCTCGCCTATGCCGTGACGCCCGGCACCTTCGCCGATGTGGTCGAACACGTCATCCCGGTGCTGCGCGATCGCGGGCTGTACCCCGACGGCTACGAGGAGGGCACGCTGCGGCAGAAGTTGCACGGCCGTGGAGATCGGCTGCCCGACGAGCACCGCGGGGCGAGTTACCGCGTCAGCGCTCGCCAGCCGGCGTGAGTGACTAGGCCGGGTCGGCGTCGTCGGCCGGAGTGAAGTCGAGCGCCAGCGAGTTCATGCAGTAGCGGTCGCCGGTCGGCGTGCCGAACCCGTCGGGGAACACGTGCCCGAGGTGCGAACCGCAGGTGGCGCAGCGCACCTCGGTGCGTACCATGCCAAGGGAGGTGTCTTCGAGCAGCTCAACAGCCTCGGGGCGCACCGACTCGTAGAAGCTCGGCCAGCCGCAGCCCGAGTCGAACTTCGTGCCCGCCTGGAACAGTTCTGCGCCGCAGGCACCGCACGTGTAGAGGCCGGCGCGGCTCTCGTCGAGCAGTTCGCCCGTCCAGGCGCGCTCGGTGCCGGCCTGGCGTAGCACCTGGTAGCGCTCTTCACCGAGTTCGGCCCGCCACTCGTCTTCGGTCTTCTCGACCTGGTACTTGCCGGTGGTCTGCTCGCTCATGGTTCCTCCTGCTCGCCCGTCGGGCGGGTCGTCTCACCCCATTAAACTCGGCCATGTGCCGGAACCTTCCATCGAGCAGAAAACATGGAGTCACATTTCGGCCGACGAGTTCTTCGACATCGCCATGCTGCGCACGGTCGTCTTCTATCTCGAGCAGCAAATCGACGAGCCCGAACTTGACGATCGCGACCGCGACGAGTCGACCCTGCACGTGTGGATGCGGGACGATCGCGGCGTGGTCAGCTATCTGCGCGTGATCGAGGACGAGCATCCCGACCCCGCTCACGGCGGCGCGCGCCGCCTGATCGGGCGCGTCGTGACGCGGCCGGATGCTCGTGGCCGCGGTCTCGCGCTCCGTCTCGTCGAGCACGTGATCGCCCAGTTCGGTGACGAGCCGCTCGCCCTGCACTCGCAGTCGTACATCCAACCGCTGTACGCTCGCGCGGGATTCGACCCGATCGGCGACGGGTATGTGGAGGCGGGCATTCCGCACGTAACGATGGTGCGGCCTCCCAGCGGTCGAACAGGCGACGCGGCGTTGAATTAGGGGGGTGCGCGCGCATGGCGCATCCTTATGTTCGGTGAAAATTACCCAAGGAATCGACGCTCTTCTGACTACGGAGTCACCAGTGCACACCCTTTCCCGCCGGCGGCCGTTCGCCGTCGCCCTCGCGGGGGGCCTCGCCTTCGCGCTCACCCTCACCATTGGCCCCGTTGAATCAGCGGCCGCCGACACGACCGCGCCCATCCCGACCGTGTCGGTGTCGAAGACGCAGGGGCTGAACCTCGATGGGGGGACGATCGCGGTCACCGGCACGGGTTTCATGCTGAACCCGCCGGCGACCACCGGTGCCGAACTCGTCGGCGTCGACGGCGACCTGCTGCCGGGCGGCCGCATCGAGGCCCGCGCGCCCGGATTCCAGCCCGGCGAAACGGGCATCCGTGTTGTCGTCTACAGTGAGCCGCGCCTCCTCGGCGAGGTCACGGCGGATGCGCACGGCCAGGCTGTCTGGACGGGCCGCCTGCCCGATGACCTCGTCGGCCAGCACACGCTGACCTTCCAGGGATCCGTCGACCGCGGCGTCGTGCTGCAGATCGTCGACCCCGCGGCAACCGCCGCGGGTGCCGACCAGTGCGTCGTGTCCGATGCGCAGCTCGACTGGGGCTTCAAGGAGAGCTTCCGCGCGTATGTGAGCGGCTCCATCGCCCGCGGCGAGTGGGAGGTGCTCGATGGAGCAACCTACGAGGTGCCGCTCTTCACCTTCGCGGGTGGCCAGGGCGCGGTCAACCCCGCTGCGCGCACGGGCGAGATCGCGTTCGAGGGCGCGATTCGTTTCACCGGCCACGAGGGCATTCTTGACACGCTCATCGCCAACCCGCGCATCGTCTTCACGAGCGCCACAACGGCCGAACTGGTCGCCGACGTGACGGGCACGCGGCAAGACTTCGAGGAGGTCGAGGCGCTCGACGTGCGCTTCCTCGAGCTGAACCTTGCCGGCGCCGACAGCGGCAGCCGCGACAACGGCACCGTGACGATCACGGGCATCCCGACACAGCTCACGGTGTCGGGCGCCGACGCGTTCGGCACGTATCCTGCCGGCGAAGAGTTCGACCCCATCACCCTCACGTACTCGCTGCCGACCGACTGCGCGGTCAACTCCGCTGATGCGGCTCCGGGCGACCTGGACGGCGACGCCGCGGGCGGGACCGGCTCCGACGCCGAGCCTGCAGGAATGTCAGCGGGCGTGCTCCTCGCCGGCACTGCCGTATTGCTCGCCGTGATCGTCGCACTCGCCGTCATGCTGCTGCGCCGCCGCGCCGCCTGAGCCGTTCGCATCCTGCGTGGCAGGATGCGAACGTGACGTCGACCACCGAACGGTACCGCCGCTTCGCCCGCGAAGCGGCCGGCCGTTCGGCGGTCTACGCGCGGTGGGCTCACGACCTCGCCGACGACCCTGACGCAATGGCGCTCATCGACACGCTTCCCGTCGCGTGTCGGCAACCCGTGCTCGTTCTCACGGCGGCCCGCTTCACCGGGCTGTCACCAGCTGGGGATGCTCGCGCCTGGCTCGAGGGGGAATGGGACGCCGTCGAGGCGGTCGCCCGCACGCGCGCCACGCAGACGAACGACCCCCGGCGTTCCTCTGCCCTCGTCGCGGCGCTGGACGGCATCCGCGCGCCGATCGCGCTGCTCGAAGTCGGGGCGTCGATCGGGCTGGGGCTGCTCGTCGACCGCTACCGACACCGCTTCTGGCGCGGGAGCGAACCCGCGTCGACGGTGGAGCCGGTCGACGACGAACTCGTCGAGCTCGAACTCGACTGCCAACTCGGTGACGCCGTGCCGGCGCCCACGCACCGGCCCGACATCGTGTGGCGGGCCGGGCTCGAGCGGCGTCCGTTGGCCCTGGGGTCACCCGACGACGAGCGGTGGCTGCGCACCCTGATCTGGCCAGAGGAGCGCGACCGGGCCCGCCAGCTCGATGCGGCCCTGCGCGTTGCGCACGCGCATCCGCCTCGTGTGATGGCGGGCGACGCGGTCGATGGGCTGCGCGCGGCCGTGGCGGAGATGCCCGACGACGTCGTGCGGGTCATCTGGAGCCCCGCCGTTCTCGTCTACCTCGCTCCCGACGCGCGCGCCCGATTTGGCGAGCTGGCGCGCGAGCTCGCCGACGTGTGGGTGTCGCTCGACGGCCGGCGGGTGCTCCTCGAGGTCGCTGAGCACGCCGCCCACAGCCTGCCCGGGGAGGACGGCGATTTCGTGCTGAGCCGTGACGGGCGTCCCCTCGCAATCGTGGCCCCGCACGGCGACCGTATCGAGCGGTGGGCCGACGGGGTCGTCGGAGCCTGAGCGGCTACTGGTCGGCGCCGTAGATGGCGCGGGCGAGCGCGTCGAGCACGAGAGGCGTGCGCGGTCCGAAGCTCAACACCTCGCCGTCGGCCATGTCAACGAAGCGGCGGTTCTGCCCGGCAGAAGTGAGTGCCATCGCGGGCTTCTCGGCGAGGAGGCCGTCGACGCCTCCGACGCTCGCCAACCCGCTTGACATGACCATGATGAGGTCGGGGTCGGCGGCGATAAGCGCCTCGTCGGTCATCGGGCGAAGCCCCGTCCACCCGATCTCGCCGGCGACGTCAATGCCGCCGAGACCGTCGATCAACTCGTCGGCTCCCGACTCCTCGCCGAAGAGGTAGTAGATGCCGCTCGCGCCGCGCAGATACAGGAACAGGATGCGCACCCGCTCGCCCGGCGGGCTCGGGGCGATGGCGGCTATCTCGCCGAGCACGTCGGTCAACTCGGAGTCGATCCGCTCGGCCAGCAGGTCGCCCGCTTCGGGCGCGCCGAAGATGGCGGCGACATCACGGGCGAGGGTGGCCGGCGCCGCGAGCCCCGGCTCGACGTCGACGTACACGACCGTGATTCCGGCAGTGCGCAGTTGCACGAGCACGTCGGTCGGGCCCACCGTACCGTCGGTGATGATCAGATCGGGGCGCAGCGACAACACCGACTCGGCGCTGACCGCGTGGCCCGAACTGGTCACGAGCGCCAGATCGTCCGTGCCGGGAAAGGTGGTCGACACGTCACGCCCGACGAGGCGATCGCCGAAGCCGAGGGCCCAGGTGGTGGCCGCCAGCGATCCGGCAATGTCGAGGGCGAGAACGCGGTCGGCGCTCGTGACCTCGATGTCGCGGTCGCCATCCAGGTCGCGCGAGACCACCGTTGCCGGCAGCGCCGAGGTCGGGGTGTCGACGACGGGGTCAATCGCGGCGTCCGCGATCACGGCCGTGGCGCGACCGCCGTCGATGCGTGGGTTGTCGAGCAGGGCGATCTCCGACAGCGCGGGGCGCTCGCCCACCGCCTCGGGGTCGGTGCCGCCGAGGGCGCCGGAGGGAGCGCACCCCGCGAGCACCAGCATCGTGGCCGCGACGGCGACGGCGACGGCGACGGCGACAGCGAGCGCCGAGCGACGTCGACGAGGGAAGGGCATGGGTCTCCGGAGCGGCTGGCAAGGGGGGCTTAGGTAAGCCTAATCCGCGAGTCTGATCGTCCTCCGCGAGCCGCCCAGAGGCCGATGCCGACCGTTCTACGATGAGCCCATGTCCACCCCACTGGATGATGCGGCGCTGTCCGAGCGCGCGCGACGCGTGCTCGACTTCGAGCGCGAGTGGTGGGGTCACACCGCGGCAAAAGAGCGGCATATTCGCGCCGAGTTTGGCTGGGGGCCGGCCCGGTATTATCAGGTACTGAACTCCGTCCTTGACGACGCGGCGTCCCGCGCGTACGACCCGATCCTCGTGGGCCGCTTGCACGAGGTGCGCGATGAGCGTGCTGAGCGTCGTCGTACCCGGCGCGACACCGCCGCCTCCTGAGCCGAGAAAGCCCGAATGCCCGACTTCCCTCATGATCGTTTCGACGATCTGCCGCTCGATGCTGGTCGAGTGGGCGCACACCGGGCGCCGCGTCGTCGCGGTGCCGTCTGGGGCGCGGTCGGGATCGGTGCGGCCGCGTCGGTCGTGCTTGTCGTGGTCGGCATGGTCGGGCTCGCCGCGATTGACGACCGACTGGAGCTCGACATCCCGGTCTTGACGTCCCCGCCCGAGGAGAACCCTGACGCTCCTGCCGAGCCGGGCGAGCCTGCCGGTGAGCCGATCACGGACGCCGCCGATGCGAACCTGCCTGATGACTTCACGATCACGATCCTCGATGGCACCGGTTCCGTGGGGCGGGGCCCGCAAGCGCGGAGCGCGCTGGATGCTCGGGGCTGGCCCGTCGGAACGGTCACCCAGGCCGCGACAACCGACATCGAGGAGACGGTCGTCTATTACACGAGCGCTGACCTCGAACCGGTTGCTCGCGGCATGGTCGAACTGCTCGACGGCGTGGCAGACATCGAACTGACGGACGCTTTCCCGGGGGCCCCCATCACCATCGTTCTCGGCTCCGACTACGAACTGCGCGCCGCTACGTAGTCTGCGCGCGTCACGTCGTCAGTCGTTTCTGCGCACGGGTTAGTGTTCTGGCCATGCCCAGTTTTTCACGTCGACGTCTCGGTGGCCTGACGGTCGCGCTCGCTCTCATCGTAGGGCTGGGCGCCTGCGCGCCGGAGGAGCGTCCACTCGAGTCCGAGTCGCCCGAGCCCAGCGTCGAGCCGGCGCCGTCCTACACCTCGACGTACGAGGCACCCCCGCCGTACGCCCTCGCTCCCTTGACGGGCGCGATCATTGAACCGGGGTCACTCGATCGGCCGGTCTTGTCGGCGAAGATCGACAACGCTCCTCTCGCTCGCCCTCAGGTCGGTCTCGACCGCGCCGACGTTGTGCACGTCGAACTTGTTGAGGGTGGTTCGATCCGCTACGCAGCGTCGTGGCACAGTGACCTGCCTGACGAAGTCGGCCCAGTGCGATCCGTGCGGCCCATGGACCCCGATATCGTGTCGCCTTTCGGAGGAATTCTGGCGTACTCGGGCGCTCAGCCCCAGTTCATTGCCGCGATGCTCGACACCCCGGTGCGCAACGTCATCTTCGACCGCGGTGACGATTCTGACTTGGTTTACCGAGGGCTCCCGCGTCCCTCGCCGCACAATGTTGTGGCACGCGCGGCGCAGCTCGTCGATCGATACGCAACGGACGCCCCGCCCCGCCAGCAGTTCGCGTTCGCTGATCGCGTCGAGAACGCCACAGCCGTGCGAGACGGTGTTCCTGCGTCTGCTTTCTCGCTGCGATATGGGCAGGTCGGCCAATCGGTCTGGGAATGGAGCGAGGCGGATGCTCGCTGGTTACGGTCGCAAGGCGCGCAACCCGATGTGGCGCTGTCGGGCGCGCGTCTCAGCGCAACCAACGTCATCGTGTTGCGCGTGATCGTCGACTTCGGCCCGGGTGTTCCGCAAACGTTGTTGGCTGGTCAGAGCGGTTCGGGGTTCGTGGCCACGGGTGGCAAGACCGTTCCCATCACGTGGTCGAAGGCCGGCATGGCGGATTCCTATCGCCTCCTCGACGATCACGGCGTCGCCGTGCGGTTGGCGCCGGGCACCACTTGGATCGAACTCGTGCCGGATACCGGCGACGCGACCATCACTGCCGGCTGAGCATCCGCCCCTCCCTGGCTTGCACTCGCTAGTCGAGAGTGCCAAAATCAGTTAGCACTCACTCTCTGCGAGTGCCAGAGCTACCGTACGTACTGCGTCCGGGAGGGACGAAAGACACACATGGCTAAAATCATTGCTTTTGACGAAGAGGCCCGTCGCGGCCTGGAGCGCGGCCTGAACACCCTGGCCGACGCCGTGAAGGTGACGCTCGGCCCCCGTGGCCGCAACGTCGTTCTCGAGAAGAAGTGGGGCGCCCCCACGATTACGAACGACGGCGTCTCCATTGCCAAGGAGATCGAACTCGACGAGCCGTTCGAGAAGATCGGTGCCGAGCTCGTCAAGGAGGTCGCGAAGAAGACCGACGACGTCGCCGGTGACGGTACGACCACCTCGGTCGTCCTCGCTCAGGCGCTCGTGCGTGAGGGCCTGCGCAACGTCGCGGCCGGCGCCGACCCGATCAGCCTCAAGCGCGGCATCGAGAAGGCCACCAAGGCCGTCTCCGACGAGCTGCTGAAGAGCGCCAAGGAGGTCGAGACCAAGGAAGAGATCGCCGCCACCGCGAGCATCTCGGCCGCCGACCCCGAGATCGGTGCGCTCATCGCCGAGGCCATCGACAAGGTGGGCAAGGAAGGCGTCGTCACTGTTGAAGAGTCGAACACCTTCGGCACCGAGCTCGAGCTCACCGAGGGCATGCGCTTCGACAAGGGCTACCTGTCGGCCTACTTCGTGACCGACCCCGAGCGCCAGGAAGCGGTCTTCGAAGACCCTTACATCCTGATCGTCAATGGCAAGATCTCGGCGATCAAGGACCTGCTGCCCGTCGTCGACAAGGTGATCCAGAGCGGCAAGCAGCTGCTCATCATCGCCGAAGACGTCGAGGGTGAGGCTCTTGCGACGCTCGTCGTCAACAAGATCCGCGGCATCTTCAAGTCGGTTGCCGTCAAGGCTCCCGGCTTCGGCGACCGCCGCAAGGCCATGCTGCAGGACATCGCGATCCTCACCGGCGGCCAGGTCATCAGCGAGGAGGTCGGCCTCAAGCTCGAGAACGCCACCCTCGACCTGCTCGGCCGGGCCCGCAAGGTCGTCATCACCAAGGACGAGACCACGATCGTGGAGGGTGCCGGCGACGCCGACGCCATCGCCGGTCGCGTGAAGCAGATCCGTGCAGAGATCGAGAACACCGACTCCGACTACGACCGTGAGAAGCTCCAGGAGCGCCTCGCGAAGCTCGCCGGTGGCGTTGCCGTCATCAAGGCGGGTGCCGCGACCGAGGTCGAGCTGAAGGAGCGCAAGCACCGCATTGAGGACGCCGTCCGCAACGCGAAGGCTGCCGTCGAGGAGGGCATCGTCGCCGGTGGTGGCGTCGCCCTCATCCAGGCCGGCAAGCTCGCCTTCGAGTCGGACGCCCTCACGGGCCTTGAGGGCGACGAGGCGACGGGCGCCAACATCGTGAAGGTTGCGATCGACGCCCCGCTCAAGCAGATCGCCCTCAACGCGGGCCTCGAGCCCGGCGTTGTCGCCGACAAGGTGCGCCACCTCGAGGTCGGTCACGGCCTCAACGCGGCCACCGGCGAGTATGTCGACATGCTCGGTGCCGGCATCGCCGACCCCGTGAAGGTGACCCGCTCGGCGCTGCTGAACGCCGCGTCGATCGCTGGCCTCTTCCTCACCACCGAGGCAGTCGTCGCCGACAAGCCGGAGAAGAACCCGGCCCCGATGGGTGACCCGTCGGGCGGCATGGACTTCTAGTCCTCGGCCACCGCCATGCACAAGCGGGGCGGCTTCCTTCGGGAGGCCGCCCCGTTTCGCGTTGGCGGATGGTCGAGTTGGTCGCGGCGCTCAGGCAGCGCGGGTGCCGCGGGCCTCGTCGAGGTCGACGAACAGTTCGGTATTGAAGCGGTAGGCGGTCAACACCTCGTCGACGACGCGCTCGCGCTCGGCGTCGTCCCACGGCACGGCGTCGAGTTGCGCGCGGTACGTGTCTTTGAACGCGGCGGGGTCGGCGATCTGGTCGAACAGGTAGAAGCCAATGCCGTTCGTGTCGAAGCCGAAGCGTCGGGCGAGGACGCGCCCGATGTGGAGGCCGCCGGACAGGTCGCCGAGGTACCGGGTGTAGTGGTGGGCGACGTAACCTGCCGGCCAGGTGGCGGCGACCTCGCGAATGCGCGCCGCGTAGCGCACGGTGGTCGGCAGAAGCGGGATGCGCTCGGCCCAATCGTCGCCCACGAGGAAGGTCAGGTCTGCGTTCAGCGCCGGCAGCCGGGTGAGGGCGGACGAGAGGAAGGGCGCGACCTCGGCGTGGGTGCGCAGCGCGTCGGCCGCCGTTTCAAGTGCGGTGTAGATCTCGTGGTGCTGACGTACGAGGGCAATGTAGTCGTCGCGCGACCCGGCTCCCGAGAGCAGATCAGTCATGAACGATGTGCCCTCGCTCGTTCCGTGGCTGGCTTTCGACCGCTCTCGAATCAGGCGCGAGAACGGGATGACGGTGCTGAGGGCGGGGTCGACGATAGTCATGCGGCTCCGGCTCCGGTTCGGGTTAAGGTAAGGCAACCCTAACCCACTTGTCCGGCTATCGAACAGCCCCGGATTTCGGACCGCTAGTGCGGGCGCGGAGTCTCGCCGAGAATGGTGCAGGCTCGGTCATACAGGGCGACGATCTCGTGTCGAATTTCCGGCCGCTCGCTGATCGTTCGTGACCACCGTACGGAGAGGGCGCGCTCGCCGAGATCGTCACCGAGCGAGTAGACCCAGTGACCCGCATCAGGCGTCACGTCGATCATGCGCGAGTCTGTCGCCCCGCGGTCGCCGAAGGCCCGTGCGATCAGCAGACTGTCGTCGGCGTGGTCGTCGTTCATGTGGTGCAACACGGCGTGCACGATCTCGTCGGGGAAGCGGGTCACAGCGACCACTGTAGGGCCGCAGGCCCGCTTTCCCCGAGCGCGTGATCAACCCCGTGAGCTTTCGAGCTCAGCGCAGGAACATCGAGGCTGCCTGTTGCTCAATCTCGGCGTACTGGCGCCCGGCCTGGCCGAGGGCGTGGTTCAGCGCGGAGAGATTCTGTTCCAGCCGGCTGTAGGTCGCCATCCACTCTGCGACAAGCGTCTGGAACGCGGTGGCGGCGTTGCCCGACCAGCTGCCTTGAAGGGCAGAGAGCTGGCTGGTGAGGCCGGCGCACTCGGCCTGCAGCCGGCCGATCGTGGCGGTGGTGGTCGAGGTGGCGCTCAACAGGGCGTCGGCGTCAACCTGATAGCGGGTCATGGTGTCTCCTCCCATCGTGCGCGCCGAGTGCGCGCTCGTGGCGGTGACGGTATGGCGTGCCGCGTTGACGGGGCCGACTAGACCTCGTAAAGGGGTGCCTCAGTCGCGGTGCGCTCGTTGGGGAGGAGCGGAAGCGCGACGCGGAACGTCGCCCCGCCGCCGGGAGTGTCGAGCACGTCGATGCGGCCGCCGTGGTTGGCGACGATCGACGAGACGATCGCAAGCCCCAGGCCCGAGCCCCCCGTATCCCGCGTGCGCGATGAATCGGCGCGGAAGAACCGGTCGAAGATCTTCTCCTTCAACTGCGCGGGAATTCCCTCGCCGTGGTCGACGACCGCGAGCGTTGCCATCCCCGCGGCGTCGTCGACAGCGACGACGAGCTCGATCGGGCTGCCGTCGGGCGTGAACCGCAGCGCGTTGCCGATGAGGTTCGTGACGACCTGGCGCAGCTTGTTTTCGTCGCCGGCGACGACGGCGCTGACCGGCGGCAACTCGGGCAGGCTGAGCCGCCCCACCAACTCGGGAGCGGCGGCCGTGGATGCGGTCCGCCGTCTCGAGCGCAGTCGAGCGAGGGCTGCGCTCGCGCGTCGCCGGGGTGCACTGGGGCTGCCTGACGCGTCGTCGGTCTCGATCGCGGTCGGCAGGGCCGTGGATGCCGGTCGGTCATCCACGACAACCGTCACCGAGCGGTCCGGCGATCCGGCCATGGCGTCGAGCGCCGCGTCGCGCGCAAGAGGCACGAGGTCGACCGGCACCTTCTCGAGCGGACGCTGCTCATCCAAGCGTGCGAGTTCGAGCAGGTCGGAGACGAGGGAGCTCATCCGCATCGCCTCTTTCTCGATGCGCTCCATCGCCTGCGCGACGTCCTCCTCCTTCTGGATGGCCCCCATGCGGTAGAGCTCGGCGTAGCCGCGGAGGCTCACGAGGGGGGTGCGCAGTTCGTGACTGGCGTCGCCGACGAAGCGGCGCATCCTGCTGATGGTTTCGGCCCGGTCGGCGAACGCGCGATCGATTCGCGAGAGCATCGTGTTGAGCGACCGGTTGAGGCGTCCGACCTCCGTGTTCGGGGTGGCGCCGGAGAGTCGCTGGCTGAAGTCTCCGCCCGCGAAGCGCGCTGCCGTCGCCTCAACCTCGCGCAGGGGGCGGAAGGTGGTCGTCACGAGCAGGCGCGTGATGGCTGCGGACATGATCACCACCACGAGTCCAAAGCCGAGGAAGATCGACGCGAACGACCCGATGACGTTGTTCGTGTCGGAGAGGTTCGCCCCGACCACGAGAGTCGCTTGCTGCTGTTCGCCGGTGTCGATGTTCGTGACGAGCAGCGTGTACGTCGCAACTCGCCACTGGGTCGTCCGGTTCTCGCTCGTCAGCGTTACGCCACCGTCGAGGTCAGCGACGAAGCTGGCCGTCAAGCGTGAGAGGTCGGGGGCGCTGTCGCGCGCGTAGTCGGCGACGTTGTCGTCGATGACCTCGCCCCGAGCATCCACCGCCCCGAAATAAAACGGGGCGGAGAAGACCGACGGGGTCAGCGTCGTGAACTCGTCGAACTGGTCGGTGGTGAACTGGGCGCGATCGCCGTCTTCGGACGACAGCAACTCGCGCAGCTCGGTCGCCGCTTGCCCGATCTGACGGTCGACCTCGTCGACCAGGGTGCGTTGCAGGGTCGTGAGCGTGCCGGTGCCGACGACAAGCAGACCGAACGTCACCACGAGGACGGTGACGCCCGTGATCTTCGAGCGGAGGGAGATGCCCTCCCACCACTGACTCAGTTGCTCATGCATGGGTGTCGGCACTGGACGCGGCCGCGCCCGTCACTACTTCGATGCTTTGAGCATGTAGCCGAAGCCGCGCTTCGTCTGGATGAGCGGCTCGTCGGTGTGCTGGTCGAGCTTGCGGCGCAGGTACGAGATGTAGCTCTCGACGATGCCGGCGTCGCCGTTGAAGTCGTACTCCCACACGTGGTCAAGAATCTGGGCCTTCGACAGCACGCGGTTGGGGTTCAGCATGAGGTAGCGCAGCAGCTTGAATTCGGTCGGGCTGAGTTCGATGACGACGTCGCCGATCGTGACTTCGTGCGTGTCCTGGTCCATCGTGAGCTCGCCGGCGCGGATGATCGCGTCGTCTTCTTCCTGCATGGTGCGGCGCAGAATCGCCTTGATGCGGGCGACGATCTCGTCGAGGCTGAACGGCTTCGTGACGTAGTCGTCGCCGCCGACGGTGAGACCCATGATCTTGTCGTCGGTGTCGTCTTTGGCGGTGAGGAAGAGGATTGGGCTCGTGTAGCCGCTCGACCGCAGGCGCTTGGTGACGCCGAAGCCGTTGATGTCGGGCAGCATGACGTCGAGGATGATGAGGTCCGGCTCTTCCTCGAGAACGGCCGAGATGGCCTGGGCGCCGTTGCTCACCGCGCGAACGGCGAATCCGGCGAACCGCAGACTGGTCGTCAGCAGGTCGCGAATGTTGGGTTCGTCGTCGACAATGAGAATTTTGGGTCCGTCAGCCATGCCGCAAGTATCTGCGCGTGCAATGAAGGTTTCCTGAATGCCGCGCCGATAGCACCGGGATGCCCGGGGCGCGGTTCCTGAATCAGGCCGCCTCGTCGAGGGCGTGCGCGTCGAGAATCTCGTAGCTGTAGCCCTGTTCGGCGAGGAAGCGCTGGCGGTTCTGCGCGAAGTCTTGGTCGACGGTGTCGCGGGCAACCAGCGTGTAGAAGCTGGCGGGGATGCCGCTCTGCTTGGGGCGCAACAGGCGCCCCAGTCGCTGCGCTTCTTCCTGGCGCGAACCGAACGAGCCAGACACCTGAATCGCCACCGTCGCCTCGGGCAAGTCGACCGAGAAGTTCGCGACCTTCGACACCACGAGTACCGGGGTCGTGCCGTCGCGGAATTCCTGGAACAGCCGCTCGCGCTCGTCGACGGGCGTCGACCCGGTCAACTGCGGCACACCGATCTCGTCGGCGAGTTCGTCGATCTGGTCGAGATACTGCCCAATGATGAGGATGCGCTCGCCCGCGTGCCGCTCGACGAGCCGCTTCACGACATCCCGCTTCGCCGGCGCCGTTGCCGCGAGCCGGTAGCGCTGGTCATCGGCGCTCGCCGCGTACTCGAGGCGTTCATCCGGCGGAAGGTCGACCCGCACCTCGAAGCAGGCGGCCGGCGAGATGTAGCCCTGCTGCTCGATCTGCTTCCACGGGGCGTCGAACCGTTTCGGGCCGATCAGGCTGAACACGTCACCTTCGCGGCCGTCTTCGCGCACGAGCGTCGCGGTGAGACCCAGGCGACGGCGGGCCTGCAACTCGGCGGTGAGCTTGAAGACGGGCGCGGGCAACAGGTGCACCTCGTCGTAGACGATGAGGCCCCAGTCGAGCGCATCGAGGAGCGCCAGGTGCGCGTACTCGCCCTTCCGCTTCGCCGTGAGGATTTGGTACGTCGCGATCGTGACGGGCTTGACCTCTTTCATCTGCCCGGAATACTCGCCGATCTCGTCGGCGGTGAGGGTGGTGCGGCGCAGCAGCTCGTCGCGCCACTGGCGCGCCGAGACCGTGTTCGTGACGAGGATGAGGGTCGTCGTGGCCGCCGACGCCATCGCCCCCGCGCCGACGAGGGTCTTGCCCGCGCCACACGGCAGCACGACGACACCGGAGCCGCCGACGAAGAACTGGTCGATGGCCTGCTGCTGGTACGGTCGCAGCCCCCAGTCGGCGGTGTCGAGGTCGATCGGGTGCGGCGTGCCGGGGGTGTAGCCCGCGAGATCGTCGGCGGGCCAGCCGATCTTGACGAGCTCTTGCTTGACCTGCCCCCGCGCCCACGCTTGCAGCCGGTAGGCGTGCTCGTCAATGCGGCCCTCGAGCAGCGGCGCGATGCGCTTGTTCGACGCGATTTCGGTGAGTACGGCGCGGTCGGTCGAGCGCAGGACGAGCCCCTCGTCATCGCGCTCCACCACGAGCCGCCCGTAGCGGCCGACGGTCTCGGCGATGTCAATCGCCACCGACGCGGGCACGGGGAACTTCGAATACTTCTCCAGCACGGCGAGCATCTCGTCGGCGTCGTGGCCGGCCGCGCGGGCGTTCCAGAGTCCCAGCCGGGTGATGCGGTAGGTGTGGATGTGCTCAGGCGCACGCTCAAGCTCGGCGAACACGGCGAGGGCGTGGCGGGCGTCGTCAGCGCGGGGGTTCGCGACCTCGAGCAATACAGTTCGGTCGCTCTGCACGATGAGCGGGCCGTCAGGATTCATAACGGGCCAGTCTAGGCCCGCGACCTGAGAGCGCTGCGCCCTACTCGGGCACCGCGAGCGCCGCGATGCTCGAGATGGGAAGGGTGCGCTCCACGTCGGCCGCCAGGTCCCGCCCGCGGACGCGCCCCGCCGCGATGCCGGTCGGTTCGAGGTCAAAGTCGCGCTCCGTACCGTCGGGCAAGCGCACGGTGACGTGCACGGGAAGCTTCGCCCGCAGCGCCAGCTCCCACTGGCGAGCGACCCACGCGTCGCCGCCCGCGGCGTCGGCGCTCGACGTCGCACCGTGCAGCCGACGTGCGGCCTCGAGCACCGGGTCGCCTGCTGACGCCGCCGTCGCCGGCAAGCGAGTTCCCGGCGCGCGTCCGCGACGCCGCGACGCGCGTGCCGGAGCGATCGGATGCTCGCCCTCCTCGGGCGCAGCCGGATACCGCGCATCGATGAGGGTGCCAAGCACCAGGCTCGGGTCGAGGCGACTGACGAGCCGGTGCGGTCCCGTGCGCGTGAGCCCGAGCGGCGTGAGGGTCGCATCGACGCTCAGGGTGTCGATCATCGCGGGGTCGTCGCTGCGGATGCTTGTCGTAGCGGCGAGTTCTGTCGATTCGTCGGCCCCGAGCATCCCGACGCGAATGGAGCCGTAGCGGCGCGCTGTCTCGTCGATCAGGTACGCCACCGGTTGTGGCACGCCGGTGAGCGACAGTTCGGTGAGGAAGCGTGTGAGGGTGTCGGCGGTCTCGCCGCGCGCGATCGCCCTCGTAACGCTGTCGGTGCTCAGTCGGTAGCGGCCGGCCAGGCCGGCGGCTTCGATGTCGGCGATACCCCGCAGGCGTTCGTCGAGCTCGGCTGCGAGCGGGCCGGGCGAGACGATTGTGAGGTCGTGCTGCAGGTACACCTGGCGCACCTCGGGGGGCAGCAGTGGGGTGAGAGCGCTCGTGGCTGCGGCGCTACCGGCGCTCAGAAGCGTCGCTCCGACGGTGCTGGCGCGGCTATCCACCGTGATGCCGAGCAGCGCACCCTGCCGGCCGAGAGCGTCGAGGCGTTCGGTGAGGAGGGTGTCGGCGGCGGGGTACAGCCAGCCGACGAGCTCTGCCGTGCGGTCGCCCGCACCGGCGACCGCACGGCGCGCCAACTCGACGCGTAAGGGGTCAGGGAGGGCGTCGCTCCACGCGACGGCGAGGGCCGCCCAGCGGTCGCCGAGGGGCCGGGACCGCCACTGTTCGGCGGTCTCGGTGGCGATGAGTTCGTCGGTCGTGTCGGCCACGAGGTGGGCGCTTCGGGCGAGCGTCAGGTGGTCAGCGAGCGCCTCGTCGCTGATGGCGGCCTCGGCCGCGACGCGGCGCGCATCGGGCAGGGAGACGCCGCCGCGGGCGAGCAGTCGGGCCGGCTCACGATCGAGGGAGCGGGTGATTTCGCCGATGCGCACGACACACTCGAATGCTTGCTCGGCCGCCACGCGGTTCAGCCGGGCGATGTCGTCGGCGTCGATCCGCCGCAGGGGACTCGGGGCCGCTGTTTCGCGGAGCGCCATCGCCGACAGGTCGAGGGCGCCGGTCTCGCCGCGTCGCGCGAGTGTTCCCCCCACGGCGGCGGGCACAAGGATCGTGTCGTCGTCGAGCACGACGACGAGCCGTTCGGCGGCCATGGTGAGCGCCGCGACGACGTCGGCGTTCGACACCCCCAGCTGCGTGGCGAGCGCCTCGAGGGCAACGCCACGGCCATCCGGATCGAGTTCGACCGCGGTCGCCAACGCGGCGAGGGATGCACGGGGAAGGTCAGCGACGGCGCTCGCGATCGAGACGTCGTCGAGCAGTGCCTCGGCCAGGTCGAACAGGTCGTCAAGCGTCGCCGGAGCCACGCGCCGGCGGCGAATCAGGGCGGCCAGCTCCGCCTCGTCGTACTGCCGCAGCCGGGCGGCGAGGGCGAGGGATGCCGGACTAGCCGCCGGCATGCTTGGCGGCGCGCGACCGCCGCACCGCGCTCACGATGAGCAGGGCGACGATCAAGCCGAACCCGATCGGCAGACTGATGAGCGGAAGCATGGTCACCCACGCCCATACGCCCGAGGTGAATTCGCGGGGGTCGAGCCCGGCTGACACGGCCGACATGAGGGCGATGAAGCAGCCCAGGCTGATGACGATGACGACAGCCACGAGGTAGGCGAGCACGCGCTCGGCGCGGTTACCCATGACGATCGACTCTTCTGGCATACGCCAAGGATAGGCCCGCGTGAGGAGGGCGGCCTAGCCCCCGCTCCAGGGGGCACGACGCGCCGGGTATCCTCTCAGGGACGCACCACACCACCGTCAGGAGTACGCGCATGCCCACCGGCAAGGTCAAGTTCTACGACCAAGACAAAGGCTTCGGCTTCATCGCCAGCGATGAGGGCGATGAGGTGTTTCTGCACGCCTCCGCGCTGCCCGCAGGGGCGACCGTGAAGGCGGGCACTCGTCTCGAGTTCGGCATCGCGGACGGCAAGAGGGGCGCGCAGGCACTGTCGGTGCGCATTCTCGATCAGAAGCCGACGTTGTCGGCGATGAATCGCAAGCCGGCCGACGAGATGGCGATTATCGTCGAAGACCTCATCAAGCTGCTCGACACCGTGGGCGGACGCCTTCGCGGCGGACGGTACCCGGACCGCGAACAGGGCCGCAAGATCGCCGCCGTGCTGCGCAAGGTCGCGGACGACCTGGATGCCTGACGCGCCCGGCTCCGAAGCGCTCGAGGCCCTCGGCCGAGCGGCGCTCGCCGAAATCACGCCCGAGCGGACGGTGGGCCAACTGCGCGAGGCGACGGAAGCGGACGGTGTCGCGACGCTGCTGTTCTCGACGACGATGGGCGGCTACCCCGGCTGGGTGTGGACGGTCAGCGTCAGCACGATCGATCCTGACGCCCCGAGCGTGCTGGAGACGGAACTGATGCCCGGTGATGGAGCGCTCGTCGCGCCCGACTGGGTTCCCTGGGCCGATCGTATGGACGAGTTCCTCGCTCAGCAGGCCGAGCAGGCCGCCGCGGAGGCGGACGCGGCTGACGATGACGACGACGACTCCGACGACGACGATGCCGACGAGCATGACCTGCACGACGATCACGACGCTGACGTGTTTGACGGTGTCGACATCGACGCGCACGCCGACAAGTTTGATCCTGACTCTCCGGGCTCTGCCGACGCTAGCGACGAGGACGACTGACGACAACCAGTCCGAGGGTGCCGAGTGCGATGCCGATTCCGGCCGTGACGAGCATCCCGAGGGTGTCGGCGGTGACGCCGGTGAGCGCCATGACGGCGACCGCCGCGATGGCGACGAGCCAGAGGGCGATGCCGACAAGGTAGGCGAGCCGGTCGTTGGTCGCGAGCGGCTCCGGCTGGGGCCGGCGCTCGTCGTGTGGCACCCAGAGCCGCACGACGCTACCCCGCCACCTGCTCGAGCACGTAGTCGAGGCTGCGGATGAGCTGGCGGACGTCGTCGGGCTCGATGGCGACGAAGGTCGCGATGCGCAGCTGGTTGCGGCCGAGCTTGCGGTACGGCTCGGTGTCGACGATGCCGTTGGCGCGCAGGGTGGCGGCGACGGACGCCGCGTCGATGCTGTCGTCGAGGTCGATTGTGACCACCACCGGGGAGCGGTGCTCGGGGTTCGCCACGAACGGCGTCGCCAGCGGGTGCGACTCAGCCCAGTCGTACAAGAGCCCGCTCGAGGTGGCCGTGCGTTCGCCGCACCAGGCGAGGCCGCCGGATTCGTTCATCCACCGCACCTGCTCGTCGAGCAGGACGAGGGTCGCGAGCGCGGGAGTGTTGAGGGTCTGGTCGAGGCGCGAGTTGTCGATCGCGGCTGTCAGCGACAGGAACGGAGGAATGAACCGGTCGGATGCGCCGATCCGCTCGGCCCGCTCGATCGCCGCGGGGCTCATCAGTGCGATCCAGAGGCCGCCGTCGCCCGCGAAGTTCTTCTGCGGCGCGAAGTAGTAGACGTCGGTCTCGCTGATGTCGATGTCGATGCCGCCGGCCGCGCTCGTGGCATCGACGACCGTGAGGGCACCGTCGTCACCATGGATGCGCGTGACCGGGCTGGCAACGCCCGTTGACGTTTCGTTGTGCGGGTACGCGTACACGTCGACGCCCGCGACGGGTTCGAGGGTTCCACGCGTGCCGGCATCGGTCTTGACGACGTGCGGTGCCTCCAGCCACGGCGCGCGGGCCGAGGCGACGAACTTGCTGCCGAACTCGCCGAAGTCGAGGTGGCCGCTGCGGCGCTCGATGAGCCCGGCCGCCGCGATATCCCAGAAGGCGGTCGATCCGCCGTTGCCGAGCACAACCTCGTAGCCATCGGGAAGGCGAAACAGGTCACGAAGACCGGCGCGGACGCTGCCGACCAGTGCCTTTACCGGCTTCTGGCGGTGCGACGTACCGAGCAGATGAGCGGCGCCCGTGACCGCGGCGACCTGCTCGGGGCGCACCTTCGAGGGGCCGCATCCGAATCGACCATCGGCGGGCAGGAGTTCTGCGGGGATCGTGATGTCGGCCATGCACGAATCCTACTGACCGCGCCCACCGGGAAGGTCTCGCCTGCCGCGAGCGTTTAGGCTGGTGATCGCGCTCCCTGGGGAGCCAGAACGCCGATAAGGAGTGGCAGATGACCGACCTCGTCGACACGACCGAGATGTATCTGCGCACCATCCTCGACCTGGAGGAAGAGGGCATCACTCCGCTGCGCGCGCGCATCTCTGAGCGCATCGGACACTCGGGCCCCACCGTGTCACAGACCGTGGCGCGCATGGAGCGCGACGGACTGGTCAGCATCGAGGATGACCGTCAGCTCGCTCTCACGGGCGAAGGTCGGGCAAAGGCCACCGCGGTCATGCGCAAGCATCGGCTTGCCGAGCGGCTGCTCGCCGACGTCATCGGGCTGGACTGGTCACTCGTTCACGAGGAGGCCTGTCGGTGGGAGCACGTCATGAGCGAGCAGGTCGAGCGGCGAATCATCGCGCTGCTCGGGGACACCACCGAGTCTCCGTACGGCAACCCGATTCCGGGCCTGGAGGAGTTCGGGCTTCCAGAAGCAGAGCCCTTTCTCGATGGCGTCATAGCCCTGCAGCACGCGCTTGCTGCCGGCACTCGACACTGCACGGTCCGTCGGTTGGCCGAGCCTGTGCAGTTTGACCCCGACGTTCTGCATCAGCTTCACGAGGCGGGTGTCGTGCCGGGTGCCGAGGCGGTTATCCGCGCCGGAGACGGGGGGTACATCTCCGTCGAGATTGTGGGCCGCGCCGAGGCGATCGAGTTGCCACCCGAGGTCGCGCAGCACATCTATGTCGCCGACTGAGCATTAACCACCATATGTGGGGGTCGCGCGTCGGCTTGTGACCTTTCCGTTACCTCGCGTACACTCGCCGAGTCGCCGCGTTACCCCACGTCGGCGGCTCCGACGCAGGACGCCCGCATCGCCCGTCTCCTGCCCGGACCGTGGAACACACGAAAACAGTGACGGGCCGCACGCATGGAGCGGCGAGGCGCAGGAGACTTCTCTTGATCCAAGGCACCCCCGGCGAGATCCCGCGCAGCACCCCGCGCGATGACGCCACCCCTCTTCGACGCCGCGACCTTCGCGCCGAGCGCACCGGCCTCGTTGTTCGCCCCCCCGTGGCCACTCCGGCCGTCGCATCGACGGCCGCCGCCACGCGCACGCCGCGCTCTGGCGGCGTGAAGCGCACCGCGGTCAACATGGCGGTTATCACTGTCGCGACGGGGCTCATCGCCACGATGGCGCTGCCCGGCACCTCGCTCGTCGCTGACCCGGTCGCCAACGCCGAGAACTCCATTGCCAGCGGCAACGCAGAAGCGATTGCCCAGCTCATGGCCACCGAGGCGCAGAGCGTCGACGTCGCTTCCGACGTTGCCGTCGCCGCGGCGTTCCGCGACGACTTCAGCGCGACCACCGTCGAAGAGCTTGCGGCGGCGCGTGCCGCCGAAGAGCGCGCCGCGCAGATCGCGGCCGCCGCGGCGGCTCCTGCGTACACGGGCCCCGGAGTATCAGACTTCCTCGCGAATCCGCCCTACCCGGCCGTTGACCTGGATCAGGTAGTGCAGGTGGCCCTGCAGTACCAGGGAACTCCGTACCTCTTCGGTGGCACTACACCCGCAGGATTCGATTGCTCCGGGTTCGTGCAGTTCGTCTACGCGCAGTTCGGCCTCGCTATACCCCGCACGGTGGTCACGCAGGCTGCCTTCGGAACGCGCATTTCGCGCGAAGACGCTCGCCCGGGTGACGTCGTGATCATGCCCGGGCACAACGGCTTCTATATGGGCAATGGCATGATCTTGGACTCTCCGCGAGCGGGCAGCGTTGTCAGTGTGCGCCCGATTTGGACCGACAACTACTACATCGTTCGCTTCGGCGCCTGACGCGCCGGACGCCCGCGTGACGGGCGTCGTTCACCTTCGTGGGTTAGCCTGACCGCATCGACGCCATAAGGCGTCGGCCGAGGAGCGACCATGCGACACCGACGCGACATCCAAACCGTGGATGCGCGCGCCGTCTTTCGCATAGTCGGCGGCGTTCGCGACATCGTGCCCTGTCACGGTGTCGCCGAAACAAGCACTGCTGTCTGACAGCAGTGCTTTTTTTGTGCCCACACGGGGCGTGAACGCCGAACTGCTCGACCGAAGCCGGTGTCGATATGGGACCGTCCGCAGGCCATGCGGGCCCGTCGACAGGAGAAGCTGTGCGCACACTCGTCCTCAACGCTGGTTACGAGCCCCTCGCCGTCGTGTCATTCCGCCGAGCCCTCGTGCTCGTGATGAACGGGAAGGCGAGCGTGCTCGCCGCCGACGGCGAGCATCCCGTCTTTGGCATCACCGATGCGTTCGACCGGCCGAGCGTGATCGTGCTGCGACGCTACGTCAAGATTCCGCACGCCAGGAAGGTGCCGCTCACCCGCCGCGGCGTGCTGCGCCGCGACGGCAACCGGTGCGCCTACTGCAGCGGCTTCGCCTCGACGATCGACCACGTGCATCCCCGCTCGCGCGGCGGAGCCGACTCGTGGGAGAACCTGGTCGCGTGCTGCCTGAAGTGCAACAACATCAAGGGCGACCGAACGCCGACCGAAATGGGGTGGCAGCTGCGGGTGACACCGAAGGCCCCACACGGCACGGCGTGGCTCGTGCGCGGCATCGAGCGGCCGCAGCCGCAGTGGGACGAGTACCTGGCGCCCGCCGTGGCCGCAGCCTAGCGGCCCCCTCCGCCCCCGCCTCCGCCCCCTCCGCCGGCGAAGCCGCCACCGAAGGTGCCGCCCATCGTGCTGCCTGCGCCGCTCGACGACCACTGCGCGGCCGGGTCCGTCATTGTCGATTGGAAACCCTGGAGGGCGGTCACGAAGAGGGCCGCCTGGAAACCGTCGGGGCCGACGAAGAAGTCGGGCGTCTCGCCAGCGGCGGATGCGCGCACGGCGAGTTCGCTCATCCATTGGTCTTCGATACCCCAGACCACAGCCCACGGCAGCAGCTTCTCGTAGAGCTTCACGAGTTCGCGGCCATTGCCGACGTCGATGCGTTCCGCGCCCTGCGGGCTCTGCAGGGCACGCAGGCGGTCCTCCTCGGCGACGGTGAGGTAAAGGCGGAGGCCGTCGAGGTGGTCGACGGCGTCGCGTCCGCGCTGCGTGAGCTGCTGAGGGCGGAGCATAAGCAGTGATGCGATGATCGCGCTGATGCCGGCGATGCCCCCGGCGACGACGAGCAGGATGGCGGACTCTCCGAACAGCACAGCGCACAGAATATTGGCGGCGAACGTCAGCGTGAGAAGCAGCCACAGGGCGGAGGCGAGACGGCTCGCGACGGGTCGCTTCGGAGCGCGCTCGGTGAAGCCCTGCTCGGTGAGAGACCGCTTCGCTGTTTCGCTGAAGCCGGTGAGGGCCGTCGTCAGGGTGGCGTCGTACTCGCCGTACGGCTTCAGATCACCCTGCTGCCGGTCGGCGCCGAAGAGGGCGTCGAGCGCCGCGCGGTCGAGGTCGTCGGCACCCGCGTCCGCCCGGTACTGCAGCGTGTACGGCGCCGTCGAGTCGGTTGCCGCGTACGCCAGGATGCGGAGGTTCTTGCGCACGGCGAGGCGCACCAGCATTGCGGGTATGGCGGTGTCTGGCCGGCTGACCAGGTGCGCCGACTGCAGAATGTCGATGCCGCGTGGCTCGGTGTAGTGCGGGATCAGCGCTCGCGTGCGCGGAACGCCGCCAGGTGCGCGCACGGCGGAAATGATCGCTGCAAGAAGCGCGGCCAAGGCGGCGACGATGATCGCGATGCCGGTTGCGGGAACCCAGGCCGGCAGGGGGGTCGGGGCGGGAGGCTCGAACGTCACAAACGTGTCGGGCGCGAAGCCAACGGCGATGCTCAACGTTTCGCCGGGGCCGAGGTCGGTGGCGCTCGCGGTGATGGGGGTGGCGCTCGCGTCGATCGGGCACTGATCGGTGGAGCCCTGTGGCCCGACGTAGCACGCGGCGTTGCCGGTGAACGCATCGGCGATCTCATCGCTCAGGGTGACGGCGACGCTCACCTCGCCGAAGGGCTGGCCCCAGCCTGTGCCGTTCACGTCCCAGTAGAGTTCGTCGCTCGCGGTGTCGTCGAATGAGCGCACGACGTTCTCAAGCGTGTAGCTGATGACGTAGGTCTGCACGCCGCGCACGAAGTCGTCGGTGCCGAGCGCGAGCTCGACGAACGCGCCGCGCTCGTCGCTTTCGAACGGCACGGATGCGCCACTCCCGTCGGTCACGCTCGTCACCTCGGGGGCCATCGGCACCCCGTCGTAGTCGAGTGGGATCGCCCGGATGATGCCGCGATTCTGGTCGAACTCAGGGAAGCGGGCGACGATCGTCTCGACCACGTCGAGCCGAGACGTGCCATCGGCATCGCGGCTCAGGGTGTAGTCGGCCTCGAACGAATCGAAGGTGAAGTTGCTCGTGTCGGCGTGAGCAGGGGCTGGCGTAGCGAGGCCCGGTGCGACGCCGAGCGCGACGGCTCCCGCGAGTGCCGAGACGACGAGGAGGCGAGCGAGGTGGCGGCTGCGGGGGAGCATCCGACGACCCTAGCAAGCCTACGTTTCGTCACGTTCCAGCTCGTGCGGAGTTGATTTCGGCATCTCGCAGCGTGCCTCGACACGGTGCCGCTGGCCATGCGGTCACTCTAGGCCCCACGGCCCGCGGGCGATACGGCTCGCTACAGCGGCTTGCCGCCCGTCACCGGAAGGATCGCGCCCGAGACGTAGGTCGCGTCGTCGGAGGCGAGGTACACGTACGCGGGCGCCAGCTCGGCGGGCTGGCCGGCGCGGCCGAGCGGGGTGTCAGCGCCAAACTGTGCGATCTTCTCCTCGGGCCAGTCGGTGGCGGGAATCAGCGGAGTCCAGATCGGGCCGGGCGCCACAGCATTGACACGGATGCCCGCTTCGCCGAGATCTTGCGCGAGCGCCTTCGTGAAGGCGACCTGCGCGGCCTTCGTCATCGCGTAGTCGATGAGGCCGGGCGAGGGGTTGAAAGCCTGGATGGACGACGTCGTGATGATTGACGACCCGTCGTGCAGGTGCGGGCGCGCCGCCGCAGTGAGCCACAGCATTGAGTAGAGGTTGGTGCGCATAACGCGGTCCCACTCTTCGGTGGTGATCGACTCGATGCCGTCGCGGTCGTCCTGATACGAGGCGTTCAGCACGAGGATGTCGAGCCCGCCGAACGTCGTGACGGTGCGCTCGACCGCGTCGCGACAGAACCCTTCGTCACGCACGTCGCCGGCAATGGTGAGCGCGCGACGTCCGGCCTCGGTGATCAGCTCGGCGGTCGACGCGGCGTCAGCCTCCTCCTCGGGTAGGTGGATGATCGCGACATCGGCGCCCTCACGCGCGTACGCGATCGCGACGGCGCGGCCGATCCCCGAGTCGCCGCCCGAGATGAGTGCGCAGCGACCCTCGAGCTTGCCGGTGCCCCGGTAGGTCTTCTCGCCGTGGTCGGGTGCGGGGCTCATCTGGTGTGTCAGGCCCGGCTGCGAGTCTTGGCTCTGCTTCGGGAATTCATCGGGATGCTCGGAGCGGGGGTCGGTCGTGTCAGCCATCGTAATGTCTCCTCTCGATCGGAAACCGCCACGATTCCAGCGCCCCGTGCATCCCGGCAAGGCATTCCCACGCGGCGCTCAGGCAGTCCATCGCGCCTAGACTGGTGGCGCCTGCCTCTGTAGCTCAATGGAAGAGCAGCTCCGTCCTAAGGAGAGGGTTGGGGGTTCGAGTCCCTCCAGGGGCACCGACCGGAACATCCGACCGGAACATCCGACCGGAATATCTGAACGGGTTCTCATCAGCAGTGTTGTACGCCTTTCGGCGCCGCTCGGGATCGCATTTGTCAGAACATGGAGCCGAGGTCGGAGCCGACGGAAGGATAGGTGGCCGTCACGGACTTCAGCTGTCGGGTGGTGAGTCCGAGCTTGATGGCGAGGCCAAACGTGTTGATCACTTCTGAATAGCCTGGGCCGAGTAGGTGCGCCCCGAGAATCAAGTCGGTCGCTGGATCTACGATCACCTTCGTGGCGGCGGTAGTCTCACCGATTCGGTAATTGCTGTACCAGCCGCTGGTGTCGTGGTAGCGCACAGAAATCTCTCGACCATCGCGTGCAGCTTCTTGTTCGAGCATCCCGACCCGGTTTAGTTCTGGAATCGTAAACACCGTCGAGGGCACGCCGGCGTAGTCGGGCACGGTCTCGATGCCTTTGAGCATGTTGGATGCGGCGACCTTACCTTCGAAGACGGCCACCGGCGTCAGGCGTTCGCCCGGGGTGCCCGCCGCGTCACCTACTGCATAGACGTACGGATTGCTACGGCTCTGCAAGTGCCCGAAGACGTCAATGCCCTGTGGCCCGTGCGCGATATCGGCTGCCTCCAGATCGAGGCCGTCGAAGTTGGGTACGCGGCCCGCTCCGTGCACCACAAGGTCGGCGTCGATGTTGGAGGTCGCGCGGTCCCGCTCGATTGCAACGTGAAAGCCCGTGGAGGTGTGCGTGACTGCGCTCACGGAGGTGCTGTGGTGCACTCGTATTCCAGCCTGTTCGCTGCGGCGCACAAGCAGATCTACGAGGTCCGGGTCGAATGCGCGCAGCGGCTTTGTGCCGTGGTCGATGATCACGCACTCCACGCCAGCGCGCGCTGCGATGTGCGCCAACTCGAAGGAAACAAACCCGCCGCCGACGAACACGATTCTTCTGGGCAGCGCTTCGAGGTTCAGGAATTCGGTGCTGTCGACCAGAAGCTCCTGGCCGGAGAACTCGAGCGGCCGAGGGCGGGCTCCGGTGGCGATGAGAAATCGTGCTGCGGAATGCTGTTCGCCGTTGATGTCGACGTGATGGCGGCTGACGAATCGGGCATCGCCGTGGAACGTGGACACACCGTTCCGTTTCAACGTGGACTCCATGGCTCCTGGAATATCGTCGGTGAAGCCGTGCTTATGCCGCATGAGGGCGGGCCAATCGAGTGTGAGGCCATTCTGGTTAACGCCTTTGCCGTGCATGAGGCGTGCATCGTCGATGATTTCGGCGCCTCGGCGGAGAATTTTCTTGGGGTCGCAGCCGCGAAGAGCGCAGGTGCCTCCGTAGGGAAGGGTGTCGACGATGCCGACTTTCCAGCCTTGGGACGCGCAGCGGTTGGCCGCAGTGATCCCTGCCATCCCGGCACCGATGACGAACAGGTCGTACTCCGCGTTCACAGTGCGACTCCATCGTGCTGTGCGGTGATCGCCATGCGCAGTTGTTCTAGAGTGGGGGCGCCAGCGCGACCTGCGGGTGTGCTGTACACACGGCAGGCCAGGCCGACGGGTGCCGACGAGTCGGCGAACGGGTCCACTCCGTCGACGAGAATGCTGGGCGAGCCGCGGAAGCCGAGCTTCTCCGCGTCATCGAACGTTTCGACGAGCCGGTGAAGAACGGTGATGTCGGGGCGTTCGGAGGCGATCGTCGCCAAGCGCTCGGCGGCGATCGACCAATTCGGGCAACCAATGAAGTACTGCAGCGTGATCTCCATTCTCGGAGAATAAACCTTGTAGCGCGATGCAAGGTCAAGTGGTGAAATGGAGCCCATGAAGATCGGCGACCTGTCCAACGTCAGCGGTGTTCCCTCACAGACAATCCGTTTCTATGAGCGACGAGGACTTCTTTCGCCCTCTGCGCGTGAAGGAAATGGCTATCGCCGCTATGACCACGCGGCCGTATCGCGACTGAACTTCATTCGATCCGCGCAATCGGCGGGTCTCACCCTTGCTGAGATCGCCAGTGTGATCAACATCCGCGACGCGGGCGAAGCGCCCTGCGCTCATGTCTCAACTCTGCTCGAGGAAAAGCTCGATGAGGTACAGCGGCGGCAACGTGAGCTTGCTGTCTTGGAAGCTGAATTGAATCAATTGATCGCGGCGGGTCGAGACCTCGACCCGACCGACTGCGAACCGGGGGGCGTCTGCAGCGTCATCGTCTCGGCGGGAGGCTGACCCTTTAGGAGACGCTTCCTGAATCACCCTCTCGCCTTTGAGCGGCCGCCAGCCTGATCCTGACGCCGCGGCTTCGCAGCCCCTTCAAGATCGTGTGATTGTCGAAGCCTAACTGCTTGCCGATCACGGCACTCGACTGGCCACTTTCGTAGAGTTCGACGGCGATCGCTATCTGGCCCTCGGTCATCATTCGTGACGCGTCGATTCCGCGATCGCTTAGGATTCGGGCCACGGTAGTCCGGGAAAGTCCGAACTCGGCGGCGACGGTTCGAACGTTGCGCACCGCGAGGTAACGGGTCGCGACAGCTTCTGCTTCGTCAGCCCTCAGTTGGCGGGCTCGCCGACGAGTTCCGGTTGTCGAATTTTCCTGGTTGCGGGGGCTCGAGCGGAAGAGTAGTTCTTGAGGTGTGATGACCCCAGGTGCGGGGTTCGAGTAAACCTGCAGCAGGTGCACCGACCGGAATAGCGACCGGTATAGCGACCGGGAGTCGGAAACCGACCAGCGCGTCTTCACGATCGTGCTTGCAGCGCGACCGGGCTTTGATTCGACCTGCGGCACGCTTACATGTTCAGCTACGGATAGACGATTTGCGACCGCAAGCGCTGCTTGGCTTGCGCCAGCCCCAGAGATGTTATCGTGCCTCTATCCACACGGGTGCCCATGCATGGGCTGAGATCAGGCTGACGCGGCCTGCGACCGTTGAACCTGTCCGGGTAATGCCGGCGAAGGAAGTAGGACTCCACGCATGGAACCTGTCAGCCCATCTCACACGCTCGGGTATCTACACGATGACGAGCACGGCATTCGTGTCCCGGTGACGCAGATCGCGCTTGAACCGTCACCGAACGGTCAGGTGAACGAGCCGTTCACCGTGTATCGCACCGAGGGGCCGGGGAGTGATCCGGTTCGCGGCTTGCCCCCCTTCCGCGCGAAGTGGATTGAGGCACGTGGTGACACGGAGGCTTACTCCGGGCGGGAGCGGAATCTGCATGACGACGGGCGTGCGGCGCTCCGCAGGGGTGCTGCATCCGCCGAGTGGGAGGGCGACAAGCCCCTAACTCGCCGGTCGCTGCCGGGCAAGACGGTCACTCAGATGTTTTACGCAAGGAAGGGCGTGATCACTCCGGAGATGCGTTTCGTCGCTCTTCGCGAGAACTGTGACGTGGAGCTGGTGCGCTCTGAGGTCGCTGCCGGGCGGGCGATCATTCCCAACAGCATCAACCATCCGGAGTCCGAGCCGATGATCATCGGCAAAGCGTTCCTGGTGAAGATCAATGCAAATATCGGCAACTCAGCGGTGACCAGCTCGATTGCCGAAGAGGTAGACAAACTGCAGTGGGCGGCCCAGTGGGGTGCAGACACGGTCATGGATCTATCGACCGGTGATGACATTCACACGACCCGGGAGTGGATCATCCGCAACTCCCCGGTGCCCATCGGCACCGTACCGATCTACCAGGCCCTCGAAAAGGTCAATGGTGAAGCAAACGCGCTCACCTGGGAGATCTACCGGGACACGGTGATCGAGCAGTGCGAGCAGGGTGTGGACTACATGACCGTCCATGCCGGAGTCTTGCTCCGGTACGTGCCATTGACCGCGGAGCGGGTGACGGGAATTGTCTCTCGTGGTGGGTCGATCATGGCTGGGTGGTGTCTGGCGCACCATCAGGAAAACTTCCTCTACACCCACTTTGACGAGCTCTGCGAGATCTTCGCTCGCTACGACGTCGCGTTTTCCCTCGGTGACGGGCTGCGCCCTGGATCAACTGCCGATGCGAACGACGCCGCCCAGTTCGCGGAACTCGACACCCTCGCGGAACTCACGAAACGGGCGTGGAAATACGACGTCCAGGTGATGGTGGAAGGCCCAGGCCATATTCCGTTCCATCTGGTTCGGGAGAACGTCGAACGTCAGCAGGAGTTGTGCGATGGCGCCCCGTTCTACACGCTCGGCCCCCTCGTCACGGACGTTGCCCCCGGATATGACCACATCACCTCCGCGATCGGAGCAACCGAGATCGCACGGTACGGGACCGCGATGCTCTGCTATGTAACCCCGAAAGAACATCTGGGACTACCGAACAAGGACGACGTCAAAACGGGTGTGATCACGTACAAGATCGCCGCTCATGCCGCCGACCTAGCGAAAGGTCACCCCGGCGCACACGAACGCGACGACGCGCTGTCCAAAGCACGCTTCGAGTTCCGGTGGCGGGACCAGTTCGCACTGTCCCTTGACCCGGTCACGGCCGAGGCATTCCACGACGAGACGCTCCCGGCGGAGCCGGCGAAGACGGCCCACTTCTGTTCGATGTGTGGACCGAAGTTCTGCTCGATGCGGATCTCACAAGACATCCGCGATCAGTTCGGTGGCCTGTCCGAGCAGCAGATTGTGGCGGGCATGGAGGAGAAGTCAGCAGCGTTCCGTGAATCTGGTGGCAAGGTCTATCTTCCGGAACCGGTCGTCGGCGCACCTGACACACCGTGACTGATCGACTCGGTCTCGTCGATGTATCCGATCTTCTGAAGGCCCGTCGAACTTCTCTGGTCAGCACGAGCGAACCGATGTCGAACGTGAACGAGCACGCCTCTCGCCTGCTACTCAGGGCCACGCCGCGAGTGCTCAGCATTGCCGGTACCGATCCGACAGGGGGCGCCGGTATTCAGGCTGACCTCAAGAGCATCGCCGCGAATGGTGGGTACGGAATGGCCGTCGTGACCGCTCTCGTTGCACAGAATACGCACGGCGTTTTAGCGGTGCACACACCGTCCGTGGAGTTTCTGCGGCAGCAACTCGACGCCGTGAGTCATGACGTGCAAATCGACGCCGTCAAGATCGGAATGCTCGCCGAACTTGCCGTCATTGATGAGGTGCGCTCCTGGCTGCAGGCCACACGCCCTCCGCTGGTGGTGCTCGACCCTGTAATGGTGTCGACCAGCGGGGACCGACTCCTGGCGGCATCGGCCGAGCAGGCCCTACGCAACCTCGTATCGCTCGTTGATCTGGTGACGCCCAACCTGCCAGAACTCGCCGTGCTCCTCCAGGAGGAACCGGCCGCAAATTGGGCGGAAGCGCTCGAGCAAGGCAAGCGACTCTCGACGGCGACCGGCGTCACAGTATTAGTGAAGGGCGGCCATCTCACTGGTGCAGACTGCCCGGATGCTCTGGTCAACTCACACGGGCTGCTTGCCGAGACTGTGGTGGAGTTCGTTTCGCCCCGTGTGGTTACGAACAATACGCACGGTACAGGTTGCTCACTCTCTTCTGCCATGGCGACTGTGCAGGCGCAGACCGGTGATTGGGCCGCGTCGCTCTCTCGTGTGAAGGAGTGGCTGAACGACGCGCTGGCTCACGCGCATTCGCTCGAGGTGGGCAGCGGCAATGGTCCGATCCACCATTTCCATCAGCTGTTCGCCGATCGGGCACCCCGTGGCCGAGAGTTCAGCGAGTCCCTATGGGCGGGAATCACCTCGATCCGTTCGAGGGTCTTTGAGTTGCCCTTTATCGTTGCCCTCGGTAACGGCACCCTCGACGGCGTCGACTTCGCCTACTACCTCGCCCAGGATGCGGTTTGCCTCAACACGTACTCCCATGTGCTCACCCGCGCGAGCAGGCTGGCACCGACTGAAGAAGAGCAACGCTTCTGGGTAAACTCCGCCCAGCTATGCCTCGAAGTCGAGGCTGAGCTTCATCGAAGCTGGGTAGGCGATCACCCGCAGCCAGCGCCCGGCCTTGTCACGAAGGGGTATCTCGTCCACCTGCTGGCGGTGGGCGTGCAGGGCAGCTACGCGGTAGTCGTCGTAGCGCTTCTTCCCAGATTCTGGCTAAATGCCGAATTGGGGGAGCGGCTCCAAGCCGAAATCCTTGCGCAGGGTCGTGCCGAGGCGCACCCGTACGCGGCCTGGCTCGAAACGTACTCCAACCAGGCGTTCGTTGACTCGGCTCGCCGCGCTGTCGCTTTCGTCGATGCGGCTGCGGCAGCGGCGTCGTCAGGGGAGAGGCAGAACATGAAAGCAGTGTTTGAGCAGTCATCGCAATTCGAGCTGGACTTCTTCGACTCACCACGCCTACACGCGAGGCTCTGAGATGGGATGTTCAGGCCAGCTGAGGAAGCCTGTCGAGCAGGCGCCTCGCCGCATCGGCCGGATCGTCCGCTTCGGTGATCGCCCGCACGACCACCACACGGCTGGCCCCGGCGTCAACAACCTCGTCGATGTGGTCGAGGTCGATGCCGCCGATGGCGAACCACGGCGGCGGGCCGAGCTTGCTGTCGCTGCGGGCGGCCGCATGGCGCACCAAGTCGAGCCCTACCGGTGCCCGCCCCGGTTTTGTCGGCGTTGGCCATACCGGGCCCACACAGAAGTAGTCGAGGGCTTCTGCCGACATCGCCGCATCGACTTGCCCGGGCGTGTGGCTCGACAACCCGATTATTGTGTCGTCGCCGAGAAGCCGCCGGGCCGAGTCCACCGGCAGGTCGCTCTGGCCGACATGGAACACCGGCGTGTGCGTAAGCATCGCGATATCGGCGCGATCGTTCACGGCCCACAGTCGCCCGTGTCGTTCGGCTGTGTCGCGCAGAATTTCGAGGAGTTCGAGTTCGTGGCGGGCCTCGAGTGTTTTATCTCTCAACTGGATGATGTCGACTCCACCACCGAACGCCGCGTCAATGAATTCGGCGAAGTCGCACTTGTTCTTCCTGGCGTCAGTGCACAGGTAGAGGCGGCCAAGGTTCTTCGTCACGCCTTCAACCATAGGGTGTGCCTGTTTGCCCGCCATCGGGGCGAGGAGAACTCTGTGCGCCGCGGCGCGCGGTCGGCTCGGAGCCGTGGGCTACGCCAGAGAGACCGATCGGGCTCGAGAGTTTTCGTTGTTCGAGCTCTTGCGACAGCGCGGCATCCTGGGGATACGGCACGATGAGTGGCACAACCGATGGGCGCACGGTCGACGTGGCTGTGATCGGGGCGGGCATCGTCGGCCTGGGAATTGCGTGGGCCGCAGCGCTCTCGGGTCGCACGGTCGCCGTCATCGACGCGGCTCCCGCACGTGGTGCGACGTTTGCTGCAGCTGGCATGCTGGCCGCTGTAAGCGAATTGCTCTTTCCGGAAGAAGACCTTCTCGAGCTGACCCTGACCTCAGCCGCCCTCTATCCCTCATTTGTTGAATCGCTCGTGGTAGATGCCGCGACGGTCGGATACCGTGAGACCGGTACCCTCGTGGTCGGCGTCGATGCAGCAGACCGCCACACTCTGGCCGACTTAAGGGGGCTGCAGGTCGCACACGGCTTGAATGCCAGCCCGCTGCTCGTTCGTGAAGCAAGGGAAATCGAGCCCTTGCTCAGCGCCCACATCTCGGCCGCTTACCGCGTCGCGCAAGACCACCAGGTCGACCCTCGGCTACTCGCCGCCCGCCTTCAGTCTGCGCTTGCCAAGCTCGCCAGGCGGAGCGGTTGGGTCCACCAGCCAGCGATAAGGCAGAATGCGGTGCGCCTGCTGCACGAGAAGCCGAGCGACTCGCATTCGCGCGTGACTGGGGTCGCCCTTCACGACGGATCTACGGTGGCCGCGAATGAGGTCGTCGTGGCGAACGGTCTGGCAGCCGGTGCGTTGGGTGGTCTGCCAGGCGGGCTTGAATTGCCGCTGAGGCCCGTCCTCGGAGACATCCTGCGGCTGCGAATTCCCAGCCCCCTCCAGCCGTTCCTGACAGAGACTATCCGCGGGTTGGTCCGCGGTAATTCTGTGTATCTGGTGCCGCGGTCAGATGGGACATTGGTGCTCGGCGCCACCCAGCGCGAGCACGGCACCGACGTCGCGCCGATCGGCGGTGTCTACCAGCTTCTCCGTGACGCCCAGGCCCTCGTCCCCGCCATCGCGGAGTTGGAGCTGCTTGAGGTGACCACCCGCGCTCGGCCGGGTACGCCAGACAACGCCCCGCTACTCGGTCGCGTGTCGTCCGGGGCGAGAGGCTCCGACATCCCCGGTCTGATCATCGCGACCGGCTTTTTCAGGCACGGGGTGCTCTTGACGCCCATTGCCGCACAGATCTGTGTCGAGATGTTCGACAACCCAGGCGACCCTCGTTGGCACCGGTTCCGCCCCGACCGTTTCTCGCCGCACTCTCTGAAGGAGCACACCCGTGCATAAACGCGACACCACCACGATCATCCTGAACGGCGCGGCTCACCCGCTGGAAGACGGCCAGACCGTCGCAGAACTTGTGAGCAAGCAGACCGGTCGGCAGATCACCGCCGCTGGGCACGCGGCCGACGGCCGACGGCTGGGCATCGCGGTCGCGCGCAATGCGGAAATCGTGCCGCGGGGCCAGTGGGGCACAACCGTAGTCATGGCCGACGATGTCATCGAGATCGTCACAGCGGCACAAGGAGGCTAAGTATGAGCGTCACGACATCAACACACCGCGACTCACTGATTATCGACGGAGTCACACTGAACTCACGTCTCATCATGGGAACGGGCGGCGCGTCGAACCTAGCCGGCCTCGGGGAAGCGTTGTTGGCCTCGGGAACGGAACTCACCACCGTGGCCATGCGTCGTCATAGCGCGAGTACGGCCGGGTCGCTGTTCCAATTGCTTGTCGACCACGACATCCGGGTGTTGCCAAACACTGCCGGTTGTTTCACTGCCCGCGAAGCAGTAATTACGGCCGAACTCGCACGGGAGGCCCTCGAGACGAACTGGATCAAGCTCGAGGTGATCGCCGACGAGCACACGTTGCTGCCCGACGCGGTCGAGCTAGTCGACGCCACCGAGCAACTCGTCGCACGCGGCTTCACTGTTTTCGCTTATACCAACGACGACCCGGTCCTGGCCTTGCGGCTCGAACAGCTCGGCGCCGCGGCAGTGATGCCGCTCGGCTCGCCTATAGGCACCGGACTAGGTATTCTCAACCGCCACAACATTGAACTGATCGTGTCCCGTGCCCAAGTGCCTGTGGTGCTCGACGCGGGAATCGGCACCGCATCGGATGCCGCGCTCGCCATGGAACTCGGCTGCGACGCTGTGCTGCTGGCCACGGCCGTGACGCGGGCCCAGGATCCCGTGAAGATGGCGGAGTCATTCCGGCACGCTGTCATCGCCGGTCGGCTCGCATTGCAAGCCGGACGTATCCCCAAAAGGCAGCATGCGCAGGCCTCGTCGGCGATAGACGGGCGCCCCGACCTGTGAACGCGCGTAACGCCACACCTCTCCCACCACTGGTCGAACCGGCAGCCGAGCTCACTCCTGCAGAGGCGGAACGCTACTCACGGCACGTGATCATTCCCGAGATTGGGTCTCTCGGCCAGCGTCGGCTCAAAAATGCTCGGGTTCTCGTCATCGGCGCGGGCGGCCTCGGCTCGCCAGTGCTGCTCTATCTGGCCGCCGCAGGGGTCGGCACGATCGGGATCGTCGACGACGACCTGGTCGATGCAAGCAACCTACAGCGGCAGATCATTCACGATGTCTCGAGTGTGGGAGGGTCGAAGCTCGCATCTGCCGCGAGGGCTCTAGGCGAACTCGACCCCGCCGTGACTGTGCGATGCCATGAGTTGCGGCTTGATTCAAGCACGGCGCTTGCGCTGTTCGCCGATTACGACCTAATCATCGACGGCTCTGACAACTTCGCAACCCGCTACCTCGTGAACGACGCGGCTGCGCTCCTCGGTAAGCCATATGTCTGGGGGTCGGTCTACCGCTTCGAAGGTCAGGTGAGCGTTTTCTGGGAGCGTCACGGGCCGACCTATCGTGACTTGTTCCCCGAAGCTCCGCCCGCAGGCGCCTCACTTAGTTGCGGCGAGGGCGGAGTCCTTGGCACGCTCTGCGGAGTCATTGGTTCGATGATGGTCGCAGAAGCCGTGAAACTCATCACTGGTGTCGGGCGCACCCTGCTCGGACGGGTTCTTCTCTTTGACTCCCAGAATGCCACCTGGCGGGAGCTCACAGTACGAAAAGACGAATCGATCGCGCCAATAACCGAGCTGATCGACTACGAACTGTTCTGTGGGGTCGCTGCGGTACCGGCGTCAACCGATGACGAAATCGGGGTACACGAGCTTGTGGCACTCCTCCTGACGCGAGGGGAAATCGGTGACGCCAACTTCGAACTCATCGATGTGCGTGAGAGGGGCGAGCACGACCTCGTGGCAATTCCCGGGTCACGGCTGATTACTCTGGATCGCATTGTCTCTGGAGAGGTGCTCTCCGAGCTGCCACGCGATCGCGATCTGGTTCTTTACTGCAAGGCAGGAACGCGTTCGGCAATCGCGCTGGCGGAACTCAGGAGTCAGGGGTATACCCGCATGAAGCACTTATCCGGTGGGGTTCTCGCTTGGCTTCACGAGACCGAGTCGATGCGCCATCAGTACTAGGCCGTGTTGATCAAGTCTGTCTTGATCCAGACGAGGGTGGCGGCGAGGGCGATTCCGGCCCGGTAGGCGCGTGCGGTCTTGTCGGAGCGCATCGCGATGCCGCGCCACTGCTTGAGCCGGTTGAAGCACCGCTCGACGGTGTTTCGCTGCCGATAGGCGGCCGGGTCGAACCCGGGCGGACGCCCGCCCCGCGATCCCCTTCGGAGGCGGCCTGCGGCATGGTCGGCCTTCTCCGGGATTGTGGCCGGGATGCCGCGCGCGGCGAGGTAGCGCCGGTTCGCCCGCGACGGGTAGCCCTTGTCCGCGAGCACCCGGTCGGGTCGGGTGCGCGGCCGGCCCGGGCCGGTCCTGGCCACGGCGATCAGGTCGAGCACCGCGGCCATCTGACGGCGCTCACTGAAATTCCTCAGTTCTGCAACTCTGGGGAAATTCGCTGAGCGCCGTCACCTGTCAAGTTGTTTGTGTAAATGGGCATCGTCTGGGGTTGGTCAGAGGTAGGGGCGGATTCGGTCGGGGAACGCGATCGCGAGTTGGGCCAGGG
>NZ_SGXT01000016.1 GCF_004216855.1 Microcella alkaliphila | reverse complement strand
CCCTGGCCCAACTCGCGATCGCGTTCCCCGACCGAATCCGCCCCTACCTCTGACCAACCCCAGACGATGCCCATTTACACAAACAACTTGACAGGCTCGCGGATCGGGTTCCCCGCGTGGCGCCGCCCGGCTGGTCCGGGACAGCTTGGCCACCCTCCGCCGCCTACCCGGGATGAAGGGGAGCAGAGTACTGCTCCGAGCCGACTCCGCGTTCTACGGCCACGCCACGATCAGTGCGGCGACCCGCGCCGGCGCCGCAGTGTCGGTGACCGCCCGGATGGACCCCGCGATCAAACGCGCGATCGCGACCATCCCCGACGATGCCTGGGAGGCGATCGAGTACACCGACGCGATCTACGACCAGGACACCAAAAGGTGGATCTCGACCGCGGAGGTCGCCGAGGTCCCATTCACCGCGTTCACCTCACGCAAGAAGGCCGAGCACATCGACGGGCGCCTGGTCGTGCGGCGGATCCCGGAGCTGAACCAGAAGAACTTCGATCAGCCGACCCTGTTCGACACGCACCGCTTCCACGCGTTCTTCACCACCAGCACCCTGGACACGATCACCGCGGACAAAACCCACCGCGGTCACGCGATCATCGAGCAGGTCAACGCCGATCTGAAGCACAGCGCCCTGGCACACCTGCCATCCGGGGTGTTCACCGCGAACGCCGCCTGGCTCGTCCTGGCCGTGATCGCGTTCAACCTCACCCGCGCCGCCGCGACCATCGCCGGCACCGGCCTGGCCAAAGCCACCACCGCCACGATCCGCCACAAACTCGTCACCGTCCCGGCACGGATCGCTTCCTCGGCCAGGCGCATCACCCTGCACCTGCCCGACCAGTGGCCATGGGAAACCGCGTGGACCGCGCTGTTCAACCACGTCGGCGGATCACCGCCGCCGGCCCCGACGACCTGACCATCCAGCCGACGCAGGCGCAACCAGGACGACCAGTGGAACACCCGGGCAGACAGGTCCGGCACTCAGCCGCGCCCACCCGACGATGAACTCTGCCGAATCGAGATCAGCCACCCATCACGGGTTCGTCGGTGGATCGAGGTTAAGCGACCGCACCGCGAGCATCCCGAGCCGGCGCAGCCAACCGCACCGCGAGCATCCCGCACCCGTCCGGCGAACCCGCCGCGAGCCGACCGCACCCCGCGCATCCCGCACCCGTCCAGCCAACCCATCTCCGCGCACCCCTCCCCTCCCCGCGCCCGTAGGATTGTCCGTATGGCGCGCGCTGAACTCATGGACTTCGACAAGGCCCTCGAACTGTTCGAACCGGTGCTCGGTTTCGAGGTGCACGTCGAGCTCAGCACGAAGACGAAGATGTTCTCTGACGCCCCGAACCCGGCGTTCAGCGGCAACCACATAACCGAGCCGAACACGGCGATCACCCCGGTCTGCCTGGGCCTCCCCGGCAGCTTGCCCGTCGTCAACGAGAAGGCCGTTCAGTTCTCGATCTCGCTGGGCCTCGCGCTCGGCTGCCAGATCGCGCCGTCGAGCCGTTTTGCGCGCAAGAACTACTTCTATCCGGATCTTGCGAAGAACTACCAGATCAGCCAGTACGACGAGCCGATCGCCTTCGAGGGGATGCTCGAGGTCGAACTCGAGGACGGCGAACTCTGGCAGGTCCCCATCGAGCGCGGCCACATGGAGGAGGACGCCGGGAAGCTGACGCACGTCGGCGGCTCGACCGGGCGCATCCAGGGTGCTGAGTACAGCCTCGTCGACTACAACCGCGCCGGCGTTCCGCTGGTCGAGATTGTGACGAAGCCGATCTACGGGGCCGAGCACCGCGCGCCCGAGCTGGCGAAGGCGTACGTCTCGACGATTCGCGACATCGTGCGCGCCCTCGGCATCTCGGAGGCCCGCATGGAGCGCGGCAACCTGCGCTGCGACGCCAACGTGTCGCTGCGCCCGCGCGGCGAGACGAAGCTCGGCACGCGCACCGAGACGAAGAATGTGAACTCGTTCCGCAGTGTTGAGCGGGCGGTGCGCTACGAGATTCAGCGCCAGGCGGCGATATTGGCGAAGGGCGGCACGATCCAGCAGGAGACCCGCCACTGGCACGAAGACACGGGCACGACGTCGCCCGGCCGCGTGAAGAGCGACGCCGACGACTACCGCTACTTCCCCGAGCCCGACCTGCTACCGGTGACGCCCGCGCCCGAGCTGATCGAGCGCCTGCGGGCGTCGCTGCCCGAGGCTCCGGCCGCGCGCCGTCGCCGCCTGAAGCAGGAGTGGGGCTTTACCGACCTCGAGTTCCGCGACGTGGTGAACTCGGGGCTCTTGGTCGAGGTCGACGAGACGGTCGCCGCGGGCGCCGCCCCGCAGCAGGCCCGCAAGTGGTGGACGGGCGAGATCGCCCGCATCGCCAACACGCAGAACGCCGAGCCGGCATCGCTGATCTCACCGGCGGATGTCGCGGCGATCGTCGCGCTCGTCGAGGCGGGCACGCTGAACGACCGCCTCGCGCGCGAGGTCGTCGAGGGCGTCATCGCGGGGGAGGGCACCCCTCAGGAGGTCGTCGACGCCCGCGGGCTCGCGGTCGTCTCGGACGACGGCGCGCTCATCGCGGCGGTGGATGCTGCGCTCGCCTCCCAGCCGGACGTTCTGGAGAAGATCCGCGACGGCAAGGTGCAGGCCGCCGGCGCGATCATTGGCGCGGTCATGAAGGCGATGGGCGGCAAGGCCGACGCGGCGCGGGTGCGCGAGCTGGTGTTGGAGCGGGCGCAGGGCCGATAAGCAGGCCTGAACGCGCAGCAGTACGACGCCTTCACACTCTATTTTCTGGACTCCGACGGGTGTGCGAACTGGCGGGGCCCGTTGGCTTCAGCTCGAATTACATTGGTGGGTCCGCATGAGGAGCGGATTGCCAGTTGTCAGTCAGATCCGAGCATCGTCGACGAGTCGTGACAGTTCAGCGAGGCGTGCTGTCAACTCGTCGTGATTGCCGTCTTCGTTATCGTATTCGAGAAGCTTGACGTTGAACGCTTTTCTTATCGAGCGCGTTTCGCTGTCATGTCGACCTTTCGGCGTAATGGCGTAGTGAGGGGCAATAGATTGAGCTGTGAACGCCGAATCTTCAAGAAGTAACTCGATATCGGGATCCCCATTGAAGCCGCACCCAACGAAAAGAACAGTCCGGGTGAGCAGAAGTGCGCTCACAACTTTGAAGAAATTTGGGTACTCGAACTTGGCTCGCGAATACTGTGACCGGGATAGAACAAGGTTGCGTGGTTTTTCGACGGATCCGTGTAGCTTGAGAAGTAAGGGTCGATCTGATCGCAAATTATCGACAACGTCATTGTCAACATAGGTGGAGACCATCAAAGGGGGCTTCGGGCCCGTCAGTGGGGTGTTAAGTTCCTGTTCCCAATATCGCTCGTACAGCCTATCGTAGTTTGTGGTCATCAGAACTGGCTGGTCGAGCAAATTGATGTGCTTGTGCACTTCTCCTGGCCTAAAGCTACCGTTACCAAAAATTGAGATCAAGTAATTATTGACTTGCACGTTCTCTATTGCGTCGCTAATTACCTGTGCGGCGTCGAGATGCCTTGATCGTGTCATGAGGTTGTCGAATGCCGCGCGGTCTGCGGAGTTTAGGCTACTAGCAAGGTCTGTGAGCAGTTTCTCCCAGCCCGGTAGCCTCAGACCTTCCGGGTTCGGGCAGCTGGCTGATGCGCCGGCGCCAAGAAAGATGATCCCTCTGCGCTGAGCCAATGATTGAACTAGCTCCGGAGGCCAGAAACTAGTCATCAGCTGAAGCAGTTGGTGCTTAGATTAGCCCCAACAACGTTAATGAACTCGACGTAGGACCGTTGTTGAGAGTACTGACCTCCAGCGAGGCCATCGCCGGACGTAAGGGCGCCGAGTGGGGCGTTCGCACTTTGGGCAAGTGGAACCAGGCTTCGAAGGTTAGGTATGTCACCCAACTTAAGGTGAGATAGCTCCAGGCCCGGCTTGGACATCCCGCTGAGGTGCCGTTCTACCTGCGATGGGACCTGGGACAGAATCTGGTCGTACGCGACAGTCGCTCGCCTCTCGCCGCGAATAGTAACTGTAGAATATTGCTGCACCGTGTAACCGATGAATCCCTTATCGACAGCGACCTCTGAAGGGATGCCAAAGCGGTCGACTGCCCCCGGATTATTCGTCTCACATAGCTTGACTCCTTGCCGATAAAGCCTTGCCCACTGGACTATCCATTCCGCAATATTTCGCAAGGCGACGACACTGAAAATGTCTGCGCCCATAGGAGTGACAAAGTTTTTTGCGGACGCGAGAACTGAACGATTTAGTGCGCCAAGTGAGGGCCCAAGGTCGAAAAGGACCACATCATATTTCGGTTCAAGTTCTTCGATGATCTGGCGAAGCCACAAGGTCTTCCGTAAGCCAGCCACGTCGCCTGCGCTAGCCTCCGCAAACCATTGACCGAGCTTATCTTCAAAAACTGACATTCTTGGATGACCCGGCACAAGATCAATCATGAACCGATTCGTCGTTGCTGAGAGCGGCTGAACTGGGTCTGAGGTTGCATCGCCCTCTTCTAAAGGGCGGACCGCATCATAGATTGTAGAGACCCCATGCATCGAGTCCCACACTGCTGAGTCGCCTCCATCCAGTGCGTTGATGAATGCTTCGTCCGGCCAGTAGAGCGCTGCACACTGCTCTGAAGTCAAGACCAGTTGAGTAGAGTTGCATTGCGGGTCAAGGTCAACCAGCACAACACGCTTCTGCTGCTCCGTCGCCAAGTAGTGCGCGAGATTGCATACCAATGTGGTTTTCCCGACGCCGCCCTTATTGTTGAAAAATGCGATCGATTCCACTGCGTCAACTCCTACCTAAACTTTGTTGCCAGGATGAACTGTTTGTCTTGCGGTGACTGTCTTCTTTTCTGATCTGATCGATCCGACCCATAACCCGTCTCGTGCTCGAGTCATCCCCACGTACAACTCGCGCCGTTCGATCTCGAACCGCTCGCGGACCCCATCATCGAGCTCACCAACGACATCCGACCTCCCCAGCAATCGCCCCGGCACCCGAGCCAGCACCACCTGCTTGAACTCGAGCCCCTTCGCCCGCTTGATGGTGCCGACCTTCACCCGCCCCGACACCTCGCCGCGGTACTCGGTAAGCAGCACGGTCTCGATTCCTGCGGAACGCAGCGCAGCATCCATTGCCGCAACGTCGCGACTTGTCTGGGCGAGCACGCCGACGTCACCCGGGTCGACTCCCGACGCGACGAGCGCCCGAATGTGCGCCATAACCGCCGCATCGTGCGCGGCGACCGACGTGAACTGGTGCGCCTCAGGAACAGGGCCGACGCGGGGGATCGCGACCGCAGCATCCGCCCGGCCAGCGCCGCCCTCGATGTCGACGAACTCGTCGCCCTCGACGATCGCGGCGGCGAACTCCGCGATCTCGCGAGTATTTCGGTAGTTGGTCGACAGCACGACTCCGCGGCCGGCGACCGAGAAGCCCGCCTCGGCGAGCGTGTAGCCGCCCGGGTAAATGGTCTGCTGGCCGTCGCCGATGAGGGTGAGGCCGTCGGGGCGGTCGCCGACGAGGGCGTGCAGCATGCGGATCATCGCGCACGACAGATCCTGCGCCTCGTCGATGACGACCGCGCTGACCCCCTCCAGCGGGCGCTCGCGCAGCGACGCCTCGGCGCGCAGAATCACGTCCTCGAAGTCCATGACCCCCGCCTCGCGGAGGTTCTGCTGGTACTGCGCGTACAGCCGCCACACCTCGCGACGCTGGTCGACCGTCAACCGGCGCCGTCGCCCGGCGCGGGCCAGGTCGGCGTACTGCTCGAAGGTCGTCAGCCCCCGGCCTTTGATGACGTGCAGCAGCTCGTCCTGCCAGTACTTCGCGTTTCGGTCGAGCGCGCCGAGCGGGCCGCGCATGCCGATCTGGTTCCACGCGCGGTTGAACGCCTGATTCGCCTCGGGCAGTTTCACCGTGACGCGGTGCCCGCGCTCGCGCAGCACCCGCAGCGCGAACTGGTGCACGCCCGTGAACTCGACCCGGTCGGCCACCTCCGGCGCGAGCCTCGTCATTAGCGTCGCCAGCACGTCGGGCAGGGTGCGCACGTACGTCGTCACGATCACGCGGCCCGTGGATGCCCGCGCCAGGTACGCCGCGCGGTGCAGCCCAACGACCGTTTTGCCACAGCCGGCGGGCCCCCGCACGCGCGACGGGCCCGAAAAGCTGCGCCGCACCAGCTTCGCCTGGTCGGGGTGCAGAAACGCCATCCATTCCTCGATGGGGGCGGCGAGCATCCCGGCCAGAAACGTGTCGGCGATCTCGTCGAGCGTGAGCAGCGGCTCGGGCTCGCTGGCGACCGGCTCCGGGATGCTCACATCCAGCTCCGATGGCGCGTCACCTACGAGAGGAAAATGGTCGAGCACGCGGGCCAGCACCGCGTTCTGCGCGCGGTCGGTGAGGCGGCGGCCGAAGCCGGCGATGTGCTTCGCGGCGGCACGCTCGCCCACGACCATCAGGCCGCCCAGGCCCTCGAGAGGAGTGGGCGGCAACGCCGAGTTCGCCAGCACGATCAGCACGTGCACCTCGCCGGGCGCGAGGCCGACGTCGGCGAGCACCGCCTCGGTGCTGTAGCCGACGTCGGCGAGCCCGGCGAGCTCATCGGTGACGTCGGCCTGGCCGCGGAAGATGCGCCCGGCCGCCACCGTCACCTCGCGCCACGACTTCGTGTCGACGACGAATACACCGCCCGGCCCGACCAGCACGTGGTCGATCTGCGCGCGGCTGCCGCGGCGGGCGCCCGGCCAGCCGCGGTCGTGCAGGAAGGTGTAGCCCTGGGCGGTGAGCGGGGCGAGCGTGCCGGCGACCTGGCGTTCGGTGCGGTGGGCGATCATCCACCGTTCGGCCTCGTGACGGGCGATCTCGGCGAGCCGCTGGTGCTCGTCGGCGATGGCGACCAGGCGGCGCGCCTCAACGCCCGCGGATCTGCCCGCTTCGCTCACGACGCCCCCGATCTGAGTTCTTCTCCATCAGACCAGGCGGGGCGACGGAAGGGAACCCTCGTTCTGTGGCCAGTTCGGGGGTGACCAAACGGGCTGCCATCACTCTGATCGAGTACTCGCTGTCGTCGCGCAGTTCGGTGGCCGCGCCTCTTGAGCCACAGCGACGAGGGTCGATGCCCGTCGGGCGAGGGCGGATCACCGCCAGGGGAAGGAGCAATCCATCAGTCGTCGTTGTCCTGTGAGGACAAGGCCGCGGAAGCGAGTGACCGGTCGATTCCGGGTTCCGTCTCCACAGCATCCGTGGGCCGAAGTTTGGGCGGAGTTGCTGCCCAGGCCTTGATCGACTGCCCGATTTCTCCGTACGCGGCCTCAATGACGGTCACGACTGAGTCGATGAAGGAGCCGCGCCCAGTTCCGCGCTTTGAGCCCATCGGGACACTTTTCGTCACCGTGAAGGACTTGATTTCTCGACCTGATTCCGGGACCAGCAGTGCGGGGTTATCTCTCACCGTCCCGAGAAGCTCCGCCGCGCCGGTTGAGGATCGAACGGGGATGGCCTCGATCCGGAGGCTATCGCTGGCCGACCTCAATTGACGGAGCAGCCAGTTGATTCGCGTGGTGGGCTTGCCCTCCTTTGGGGCCTCAACAGAGAACGCTGCGGTCACAAGGCCGGCCCGAAGGTCAGCCACGACGGTCAGGTCAGAGATCGCGCCTGGGATGCGGAGGCCGGCAGTCACATGGCCGTCCTTGACGAGCTCAGTCGCCATACGAGAGCTACGTACTCTCGGGTCGGACGACTCCGCGCGGGAGAGCACGGGAAGCACCTCTGACCCCAGTTGCCTGCCAAGTTTCAGGCCCGCGAAGCGAATAAGTGCATCGAAACGGCTTACGACTTCTGGAAGTCCTGCATCGTTCGTCCGGAGTGTGCCAGCCGCGACAGCCTCCCGAATTGGCACCCAGCTTTGGCCCATGTCCTCAAAGGAGAGAGCGCCCGACTTCGGATGCTCGAGGTACCGAATGAGCTCGCCAAGAATCCACGCTTGATCTGGATCAGCAACGCCACGGTGTTCCTTCTGGACGACCGCTGCTGTGAGAATCTCCGACCATGAATAGTGGTGAAGCGATACCTTGCGGAGTTTTCGCTTGTCGACAGACGTGGGGTGAGTGCCGATCGCGGCGGGAATCTCGTTCGAGATCGTGAGAAGCGCATCGAAACCGTGTTCGCGCGCTACGTCGAGATAGTCCTCGAGCTGAGTTGGCTCGAGGGCGTTTGTGCTCGTCTTCACCTCGATGAGCGCCGTCCACGACTTTTGGCCGCGTCGGACGCGGATGAGGCCGTCAGGGAAGACCTTGCGCTCGCCCAGAGTGAAGGGCACCTCGATGAAAGTCTCGATGCTGCCTGCTGGTGCGCCGAGAGGCTGAGTGAGCGCTCGCCCGAACTCTCGTACGGACGCGATCACTGCAAGGAGCGCTGAAGTCGCCCTTCGCTCCTGTTCCTCAGCGCCGTTGATACCCGATGTAGGAATCAGTCGCGCCGCATTCCAGGCTGGTTCTGCAGGCAACGTTGCCATATGTCCTCCAGTAGTGACGTCCTCTCACCGTACGCCAAGGCCCCACGGAAGCTCGTGATTTCCTGCGCCGTGTGTGGCGGCTCCGCGATCACGCCAATGTGCGTTCCACTGCCGTGGATGCTCAGTGCAGGCCTGCGCCTTGCCGTGCTTGTCGAGCTGTGGGCAATAGATGGGGCGGGTCCGCCACACTGATCCCATGCCCGCCGCCTACGTCTTCGACGCCGAGCTCTGGGAGTGGCCCGCCCGCGCATCCTGGTTCTTCGTCAGCGTGCCCGAGGCGATCAGTGACGAGATCGACGCGCGCACCGACGGATTCGCAGCCGGCTTCGGCAGCGTGCGCGTGACCGTGCGCGTCGGCGGCAGCGCCTGGGCGACGAGCGTCTTCCCCGACACCACCCGCGGATGCTTCGTGCTGCCCATCAAGAAGGCGGTGCGCGACGCCGAAGGGATCGCGCCCGGCGACAGCGTGCGCATCCACCTCGTCCTCGTGGATGCTCGCCCATAATTTTTCGAGACATTATTGCCTCGTCGGGTCTAGGGTGAGCCCATGACGAACGCCGCGACGCCCACGCCCACTGACGCGCCGGTGGCTGCGCCGCGGAAGGGGCGCGGTCGTGTGCTGTACGTGGCATCCGCCGTCGGAGCGGCCTGGCTCCTTGTCGCGGTGATCTGGTCGGTCACGAGTGCGTTCAGCTCGGTCGGCGGCGCGTTCTCGTTCTTCTTCTTGTTCAGTTCGCTCACCACTGCCGTGACCTTCCTGCCCCTGATGCTTGTGAGCGTGGGCATTCCCGCGGTCGTCGCGCTCATCGTGGGCAGCGTCGTCGCCCGCCGCGTGCACGCCCTCTGGGTGCGGGGACTCGTCATCGCGAGCGCCGGCATGACCGCCTTCGTCGTGCCGATCGCCCTCACGTGGCGCGGCAACGAGTGGGATCAGGGCCTTGTTCCCACCTACATCGCCATGACCGTGGGTGCTGGCCTCCTGCTTAGCCTCAGCGCGGTGTTGCCCTGGCGCGGCGGCTTCGCCTCGCGCCGCTACGACCCGGCGGCGTCCGAGGGCCCCGGCCTACGATGACCTCATGGCCGAGTCGCTGACGCGCACCCTCTTGGCGTCGTTCGGCGCGCTCGGGGTCACGCTCGCACTCGCCGTGGCGATTGCGGTGGGGGAGGCGGCGCCGCTCGCAGCGGCCGCCAGTGTTGCGGCGAGTCTTCTCGTGATCGCGGCCCTCGTGGTCGCCAGCCGCGGCGCGGTCGCCGCCGCCCCGCACGCTGAGCTCGCCGTCGGGGCGCGGTCGCGCGCCCACCGCGAGTCGCTGTCTCACCAGGCCGAGCCCGCGCATCCGCTCACCGCCGGTCGGCCGCTGTCGCGCGCGCCGGGCGCCGCGTCGCCGGCCGCCTGACCCGCCGCACCCGCTCGCCCCGCCCGGGGCGCTGTCGTCGTTCGCGCATCCGGTGGCCAGATGCTGCCGCCGACCCCTCTCGCGAACGGACACCCCATGGACCCCTCCACCTTTTTCCTCATCGGCCCCCTCATCACCGCCGCCGCCCGCGGCATCGACGCGCTGATCGGGATGCTCGACCCCGCTCTCGGCGCCGCCTCCGCCCCGCTCGTCATCGCCGCTATCACCCTCGTCGTGCGCGCCGCTCTCATACCGCTCGACGTGCGCATGACGCGGGCGGAGGGGGCCAGGCGCCGGCTCGCGCCGCAGCTCGCCGCCCTCCGCACGCGCTGGAAGAAGCGGCCCGACGAGCTGCAGAAGCGCACCATGCAGCTCTACCGCGACGCTGGCGTGACGCCGCTCGCCGGCATGGGGTCGATGCTCGCCCAGGCGCCCATCGTCTCGGTGCTGTATCTCGCCCTGATCGCCGCGACCCTCGACGGCGAGCCCAACCCGCTCGTGCGGTACACGCGCGCCGGGGTGTCGTTCGCCGAGCCGCTCGGCGCAGCCGCGCTCACGGGGGCCGGGGCCGCCCTGCTGCTGGCCGCTGGAGTCGTCACGTCTTTGAGTGTCGCCGGCTGGGTGCAGCGCCGGACGATGACACGACTGCAGCGGGGGCTGCCCGCGACCGACATGCCCGCAGGGGTCACGCGCGCGCTCGGCGTGCTGCCCTTCGTCGCCATCGTGCCCGCACTCGTAGTGCCGCTCGGTGCGGCCATCTACCTGGTCGTCTCGACGCTGTGGAGCACGATCGAGCGGCCACTCTTGCGTCGCATCCTGTGGACGGAGGCCGAGTGGGCGCCGCGGTGAGCGCGGCCTATGGGTCGCAGCCTTGACAGCGCGACGGCCGCGCCCGACAGTGAGGGCATGCGCGACGCGACAAGCGAATCGAGGCTCGATGGTGTCCAACGCTGAGCCGCACGCCTTCCTCCTGCGCGCCGTCAACGTCGGCGGCACCGCGAAGCTTCCGATGGCCGAGTTGCGCGCCCTCGCCGCGGAGCTCGGTGCGAGCGACGTCAGCACCTACATCGCGTCCGGCAACCTGCTGTGCACCCCGCCCGGCGACGTGGGCGGGTTCGCCGCCGCGCTCGAATACGCGGTCGAGCAGCGCTTCGGGTTCCGGCGCGAGGTGATCGCGCGATCGCTGAGCGATCTGCGCGCTGCCCGGGATGCGCATCCCTTCACGGTCGCGAACCCCGCCTTTTCGTACATCACCTTCCTGACGGCCGAGCCGAGCCGCGCTGAGGTGCAGAGCGCGGCCGATGTGCCCACCGGCGATGACGAGTGGGCCGTCATCGGCCGCGAGCTGCACGTGCGCTACGAGCGCGGGGCAAGCCAGGCCGGGCTCAACACGGATGCGCTGCTGCGGCGCCTGGGCGTCGCGGGCACTGCGCGCAACCTGCGCACCGTCGACGAGCAGATTCGTCGGTTGTCGGCGTGAAGGGAGGCGCTGAGTCGCCACGCGATCACAGTAAGGTCTTGCCATGACCGAGCTGCCAGAGGGTCGCTTCCCGTCGCCGGGTAACGCTCGGGGCACACTTCCATTTGTGTTGGTGTCGTATGCGGCCGCGCTACCCGTCGCGGTCGTGATCATGGCCCGGTACTTGGGTTTCGGCGCTGACTTATTCACTGAGCCGACCTGGGAGGACATCTCCGTCACGCTGTTCATCTTGGCGGTGCTTCTGGGCGTCCTCGCAGTGCCGATCGGCGCCGCCGTGATCGCCGGGCACCTGGTATCGGCCGCGAGCCGTCAAGGATGGGTGCGCTTCCTCGCGATCGCGCTCGTCTCCGCAACGGTGACGGCACCCGTTGTTTGGTTCTTTACTCCGAACTCACGTGAGCTATTCGCTGACCCGTCGTTGGTGTTGGGCCTGTCGGGGATCGGAATAGCCCTTGCCGCCGGCGCCGTCGCTCCCTGGTTTGCCGGCTTCGCCTCCCCGCGGCGCGAGTTCGCCGCAACCGTGCCAACGACCGGACCGCGTGACGACACAGAAGAGGGCCGCACCCCGGAGGATGCGGCCCGCGACGAGCAGTGATGAAACCCGAGGGTGCCTACGCGGTCTGCCCCGCGTGCTCGCCCTCGAAGATCTCCTCAACTGTCTTCGCGCAGAACGCCGGAAGGTCCTCCGGCGTACGGCTCGAGGTCAGGCCCTGGTCGACCACGACCTCCTCGTCGACCCAGCTCGCTCCGGCGTTGATGAGGTCGGTCTTGAGCGACGGGTAGCTGGTGAGTTCGCGACCGCGCACCACGTCGGCCTCGATCAGGATCCACGCTCCGTGGCAGATCACCGAGACGGGCTTGCCCTGCTCGAAGAAGTCCCTCGTGAACGTCACGGCCGCCTCGTCCATGCGCAGGTGGTCGGCGTTCACGACGCCGCCGGGCAGCACGAGCGCGTCGTAGTGCTCCGCGTCGACAGAGGTGACCACAGCATCCACCGCCTGCGTGTGCCCCTTCTTGCCCGACACCTCGGAGGGCTTCGGCGACACGAGCAGGGCGCTTGCGCCCGCCTCGGTGACCGCCTTCCAGGGCTCGGTGAGCTCGCTGTCCTCGTATCCATCGGTCAGCAGAAAGGCCACCTTCTTGCCGGTCAGGTCGTACGTCATGTGTCTCCTCCTTCGGTGAGATGACTCCACGCTAGGCAGCCGACGGGATGCTCGTCACGCCCTCCAAGGGCTCGCTCACGTCGTTCCCACGCTCAGCCCAGACAATCGCCGAGACGCAACACAGGCTTTACGTGACGAACGGGTCTGTCTGGGCTAGTCTCACGACGTGACGGCAAAAGAAATCTCGACAAGCGTGGATGCGCGTCCCGCTTCTCGACGGCTCTCCACCGTTCCCGCGGCCTCCCTGTACGTGCTTGGCGCGACCGTGCTCGCCTTCGCGCTCGCTGCGGCCGTCGCGGTCGTGCGCCTGACACCCGGCCTCATCTTTTCGCCGGGGTATCTCGGCATGTCCGACGTCTCGGAGGCCATCACTCGACTCGTCGCGGGCACCGCGTGGCTGCTGCCGATCACCCTCGTCGGCGCGGTCGTTGGCGGCATCGTCTCGCGCACCGAAGACCTCAAACCGCAGACCGGTATGATCGCCGTCACGGTGGGCGCGGCTGTCGGAGCCCTCTCCGCCACCCAGCTGATGCCGCCCCCCGGCGTCGCCTCGCACGACCTCGCCGCGTGGGCCGTTCTCGCCCCCGCGCTGGCTCTGCTGCTCGCGATTCTTCCCTGGCCGGGTGCCCTCGTGCATCCCGACGGGGGCACGCCTGACGACGCTGACGACGAATAGCCACGCTCACTCGAGGGTTTCGGCACCCTCTACAGTTTCTGCATGTCAGGTGGGGACGCGACGGGCGAGGGCGCCTTCGACGGCGTGCTCGACGCTGCGCGCGCGGGCGAAGACTGGGCGTTCACGCAGCTGTGGGTCGAGTACGCTCCCGCCGTCGCCGCCTTCCTGACCGCTCGAGGCGCGCGCGAACCTGACGACCTGACGAGCGAGGTGTTTCTGGCCGTATTCGAGCGCATCCCGCAGTTCTCAGGAGACACCTCCTCGTTCCGGTCGTTCGTTTTCTCGATCGCCTACCGCCGCCTCGTTGATGAACTGCGTCAGCGCTCGCGCCGGGGCGAACACGACGAGTGGACCCCCGAGGCTGACCCGCGCCGCGAACCGAGCGCCGAGACGCTCGCCGAGCGCTCACTCGGCGACAGTGCGGCGCTTCGGCTACTCGACGACCTTCCCGAGGCGCAGCGCGACGTCATGGTGCTGCGGGTCGTCGCCGACCTCTCGATCGAGCAGACCGCGACCGTACTCGGCAAGCGTCCGGGGGCCGTCAAGGCCTTGCAACACCGAGCAATCGCAAACCTGCAGAAAAAAGTTTCCCGAAGCCGTAACCCTCGCAGCCGGTCGAACGATAGCGGTGAGTGAGATGAGCAAACGCGTCCGCAACCACGAGGCCGAGCAGCTGCTGGCCGGGTCGACCCCTGAGGGCCGCCCCGAGTTGGTCGCGCTGACCGATGCACTCGTCGAGTTCCGGGCTGCCGCCTACGAGACGGTGCCGCGTCCCTCCGACGCTCTCGCCGCCTTCGTGTCGGTGCCGGGGAGCGCCGACGTCTCTGCAGCCGCAGCACATGCCTCGGCGAAGTCGCACGACGGGGCGCTCGCCGACGAGGCGGTTGCCGGTCATCCTCATGGGGGAAAACGAATGTTCGAATGGATCACAGGCCTGAGCGTGGCCGCCAAGGTCGCCGCCGGCACGGGAGTTCTGGCGCTCGGGGCGACGGGTGTCGCCACCGCCGGAGCGACGGGCGTCCTGCCCGGCCCGGTGCAGACCGCGTTCGACACCGCCGTCACGGCGGTGCTCACCGACGACGAGGTTGCCGACGATGGCCTCATCGGCGACGAGGAGCCCGCCACGGGCGAGGCTCCCATCCCCGGCGCGAGCACCGAGTTCGGTAAGTGGGTCAGCGAAAATGCTCAAGACCCCGAGAAGGTCGGCGCAGATTTCGGTGAGCGCGTGTCGGAGCAGGCCCGCCAGCTGGGCGAGCAGAAGCGCGCCGAGCGTCCTGAGCGCCCCGGCGCTCCCGAGGTGCTGCCGACCCCGACCCCGGGCGCCGGTGACGACGAGGTCGAGGGCGACGCCCCGGCCGTCGATCTGCCGGATGCCCCGGTCACGCCCGAACTGCCTGAGCAGAAGGGCGGCCCAAGCGAGCGTGGTGCGAACCGCTAGGGTTCCCACGCTTCTCCCGGCGCGCTGCTGACACACCGCGCCGCGGGCGGTCCGTCTCGATTCGGGTTCGAGGCGGACCGCTTCGGCGTTTCTGGGCGGCCGAGGCTACCCTGCGCTTGTGACGATCGCACTGACCCCCGACACGGCCCCGCACGACCGGGCGCTCGTCGTCGTCGACCCGCAGCGCGGCTTTCTCGACCTGACGTGGGGTCCGCGTGACAACCCCGACGCTGAGCGGAACATTGCCCGCCTGCTGGAGGCCTGGCGCGACGCCGGGCTGCTCGTCGTGCTCGTGCGCCACGACTCCGTCGTCGAGGGCTCGCCGCTTGCGCCCGGCACGCCCGGCAACGCCTTCCACGACGGCATCGACGGCCCCCACGACCTGCTCGTGTCGAAGACCGTCAACTCGGCCTTCTACGGCACCCCCGACCTGCACGACTGGCTGCAGGCGGAGGGCGTGACCGCCGTCACCATCTGCGGCATCACGACCGACCACTGCTGCTCGACGACGGCCCGCATGGCTGCCAACCTCGGCTACGACGTCGACTTCGTGCTCGACGCGACCCACTGCCACGATCGCGCGCTGCCCGACGGCACCGTGATTCCCGCGGCCGAGGTGGCGCGCGCGGCGGCCGCGAGCCTGCACGGCGAGTTCGCCACCGTGCGCTCGACCGACGACGTGATTGCCGAGCTCGCGAGACGCTAGGGCGCCGCGGCCCGCGGCCTGCCCTCGTGCTCGAGCGCCGGGTCGCGCTTATCCCACACCTTGACGATCGCCCACGCGGTCGCCGCGATCGGCACCGACAGGATCGCGCCGACGATTCCTCCGGTAATCGTGCCGATCGACAGGGCGAGCAGAATCACGAGTGGGTGCAGCTTGAGGGTCTGCGCCATGACGACGGGTTGTAGGAAGTTGCCCTCGAGCTGATTGACGAGCACGACGATCGCAACAACGATCAGGGCCGTGACGAGCCCGTTGGTGACGAGCGCGACAAGGGCCGCGAGCACGCCGGCGAGCGTGGCGCCGACGAGCGGGATGAACGCGGTGATGAACACGATCACGGCGAGCGGCAGGGCGAGCGGCACCCCGAGGATCCAGAGTCCGATGCCAATACCGATCGCATCGGCGAGGGCAACGATCGACGTTCCGCGGATGTAGCCGCCGAGGGTGGCGACCGACACCGCGCCGACGCGCTCGCCGCGGCGGAAACGCTCACCCTCGAAGGGTTTCAGGAAGAACGCCCAGATTCTCGGCCCGTCCTTCAGGAAGAAGAAGAGGATGACGATGAATAGGGCGAGGCCCGCGAAGAACTGGCCGACAGCGGTCGCACCCGCCAGCGCGCCCGAGCCGAACTGGGCGCTCGTCACAAAGTCGACGATCTGATCGAGCGCCTCGTCGAGGTCGAAGTCGCCGACGAACTCGTCCGCGAAGGGAAGGCCCTGAAGCAGCTCGAGCAGCTCGCTGAAACCCTCGGCGGCCTGCGAGACCAGGTCTTCCCACTGGTTGCGCACGGCGATGACGATCGCCCAGATGATGCCGCCGAGCACGGTGAGTGCCCCGAGCAGGGCGATCCACGCGGCGGCCATGTCGGGAACGCCCCTGTCGCGCATCCACCGCATCAGGGGGTTGAAGGCGGCGGCGATGATCAGCGCGAGCAGCAGGGGGATGACGGCGATGCTGACCTGCAGCAGAGCCCACACCGTGACCGTCGACAGGGTGAGCACAAGCAGGATCTGCAGGCTGCGGGTGCCGAGCACGCCGAGGCGGTCCGTCCACATGCCGGTCAGGCTGGAACGACCCGGGTCGGTGGGCAGTGCCGGCGGGCGACGTCGGAACATGGTCAGCGGTCCTCTCCGCGGCGAAGGCGCACCTTGTGCAGTTGGGCGTTCGAGTCGTCGAGTTCGGCGATGTTGGACCGCGAGGCGAGGAAGTCGCCGAACGTCGAATAGCCGATCGCCTTCTCGTTGAAGGCCGGGTCGAGGCGCACCATCTGGCGCTTCAGCTCCGAGGTGTGCAGCCAGTCTTCGTCGTCGCGCTCGTGCATGAGTTCGAGTGCGCGGACCAACAGCTGGCTGGAGGCCTTCTTGCCCGTCGCGGTCTCCGCCTTCTCTGCGGGCGTGCGGCGCGCATCCGCTTTCGTGGTCGGAGCCGTCTCGTCGGCGCTACGGGACGCGCGCCGCGAGCGCGGGGGAGCCTCGTCGGGTTCGGCGACGGCGGCTCGCACGGCCGGCCGCACGCCGGGCATCGCGTCGTAGTCGGCGAACTCGTCGCACGCGGCGGCGAGCGACTTGCTCGTACCGCCCGCAACACCCACACCCACCACGTAGCGGCCCAGGCGCTTCGCGCGCTGCGCGAGCGCGATGTAGTCGCTGTCGCCGGCCGCAATGACGACGTGGGTGACGTCGGGGAGGCGGAAGAGGTCTTCAACCACGTCGACGGCGAGACGAATGTCGGCCCCGTTCTTCATCTGCTTCGTGGCGGGAAACAACTGCGTGAGGTCGACGGCGCGCTCCATGAGCTGGCCCTGGTAGCTCGCGTTCACGCCGATCGACCAGTCGGCGTATGCCCGGCTGAGCACCGTTGTGCCGAAGCTCGTCGCGTAGTCGATGATCGCGCCGATGTCGACGGTTGCCGCATCGATCTTCGTCTTCAGCTCGGCATCGGCGCCCTCGAGGCCCGGGCCGAGCCGATAGACGTTGTCTTTGCGCCAGGCGCCGCGGCCGTGCACCTGGTCGTATCGCGAGATGACGATGTTGTCGAAGTCGATGTAGACGGCGACGCGACTCTCGGGTGTCTCAGCCATGCTGTTCCCTGCTGATCGGCGGTCGGGGCGGGGCCATCTTTTCACGCCGCGCCCGGCACGCGTCCAGGCCGCGCCCAGGGGCTACGGCTGCGGGTCGAGCGCGTCGTACGCGCGCAGGGTCCGCTGCACGCGCAGAATGACGGCGGCGGCCACCATGATGACGACCCCGCCGAGCAGCGGCGGGAACCACAAGAGCGCCGTCACGCTGAGCACACCGACGTACAGGTCGCCGACGCGCGGGCCGCCGGTGACCACGACCGTGAACAACCCCTGCAGGCGCCCCCGCATCTGGTCGGGAACGCTCGCCTGCAGCATCGTGTTGCGGTAGATCATGCTGACCGAGTCGGCCGCACCGGACGCCGCCAACAGGATGCACGCGGCAATCAGCGCGACCCAGTTCACGTCGTCGAGACTCTCGCTGACCGCCACGGGGCTGAGCGCGGCGAGCAGCAGCACGACCCCGAGCAGCAGAATCGTCGCGCCGTAGACCCCGACTCCAACGCCTACGGCGAGGCCCTGGCGGCGCACGGTGCCGAGCCGGCCCGAGAAGATGCCGAGCACGAGCGTTCCGACCGCTACGGCCGAGGTCAAGATGCCGACCGTGATGGCGCCACCGCCGATCAGCACCGCGCCGATCGCGGGAAACAGCACCCGGGGGTTGCCGAACGTCATCGCAAAGATGTCGAGCAGGAAGGAGGCGCGGATGTTCGGGGCCCGCTTCAAGAAGCGCGCCCCGTCGACGACGGCGCGCATCCCGGGCCTGCCGGGCGTGCCCTCGGGGCGCAGCGACGGCAATGTCCAGAGGCCGTAGAAGGCGGCGACGAACAGCACGACGTCGAACGTGTAGGTCCAGGCGAAGCCGACGGTGGCGATGAGTACCCCCGCGAGGGCCGGGCCGACCGTGAGCATGAGGCCGCCGCTGATACCGCCGAGCGCGCCGGCGGCGGGCAGCAGTTCGCGGCGAATGAGGCGCGGCACCATGGCCTGGCGGGCGACGCCGACCATGGTCGAGGCGACCGTGTTGACGGTGATCAGGGCGTACAGCGGCCACGTCGGTTCGGCCTCCGACCACGAGAAGGCGGCGAGTCCCGCGGTGGTCGCCCAGGCGACCGTCGCCGAGAGAAGGGCGACTTTTCGACGGTCGAAGCTGTCGGCGAGCACCCCGCCGTACAGGCCGAACAGGATCATGGGGCCGAGCGCGAAGGCGGCGACGAGCGACACCGCGAAGGTCGACTGGGTGCGGGCGTAGATGTCGAGGCCGACGGCGACGATCGTCATCTGGCTGCCGATGCCCGTGATCGAGCCGCCGATCCACATCCGCGCGAATGCCGGGCTCTCGGTCAGCGGTCGCAGGTCGACGAGGTGCCCTCGCGCCCCGCCGCGCGCCGGCAACGCGGCCGACGGGCGCACCTCCTCGATGGGTCCGGTGGGCGGATTCGACTCGCTGATGGTGACCCCCAGACAACACGTGGTGCGTGGCGCGGTCGCGCCAGCCTGTCAGCCTAACCCGGTGCATCCGTCGTTAGGGTGGATACATGCGCCAACGACTTCTCGGACACAGCGGAACTGCCGTCAGCGACCTCGCCCTCGGCACCATGACCTTCGGGGCCGAGAGCGACGAGGCGACGAGCCACGCGATTCTCGACGCCTACGCCGCCGCGGGCGGCACCCTCATCGACACGGCCGACGTGTATTCGGCCGGGGAGAGCGAGCGCATCGTCGGGCGGTGGCTCGCCGCCAACCCCGACGCTGCCGATCGGATGATCGTGGCCACGAAGGGCCGCTTCCCCATGGGAAAAGGCCCCAACGACGTCGGCCTGAGCCGCCGGCACCTGCGCCGCGCCCTCGCCGCGTCGCTCGAGCGCCTCGGCGTCGACCACGTTGACCTCTACCAGTTCCACGCGTGGGACCCGCTGACGCCCGTGGAGGAGACACTGCGCTTTGCCGACGACGCGATTCGGGCCGGCGACATCGCGTACTACGGCTGGTCGAACCTCACAGGGTGGCAGCTCGCCGAGATCGTGCACACCGCCCGTGCGATGGGCGTTCCGCAGCCCGTCACTCTGCAGCCGCAGTACAACCTGCTCGCCCGCGAGCTCGAGTTCGAGGTCGTGCCCGCGGCAGAGCGTTACGACGTGGGGCTGCTGCCGTGGGGCCCGCTCGCCGGCGGCTGGCTGACCGGCAAGTACACGAAAGATGCGCGCCCGAGCGGTGCGACCCGACTCGGTGAGAACCCCGACCGCGGCATGGAGGCCTACGACCGGAAGGCGGGAAGCGACCGCACGTGGGCCGTTCTCGACGTGCTCACCGCCGTCGCCGCCGAGGTCGACGCGAGCTGCGCGCAGGTGGCGCTCGCGTGGCTCGTCGACCGGCCCGCCGTCACCTCGGTGATTCTCGGCGCCCGCACGGTTGGACAGCTGGAGGCCAACATGGCGGCGGCATCCGTCACCCTGAGCGCCGATCAGCGCGCGCGGCTCGACACAGTAAGCGCCGTGCACGCGCCCGACTACCCGTACGGCGAGCTGGGCATCGAGCAGCGTTCGCGCAGCCTCGGGGGTGGGCGCTAAGCCCCGCCCGACATCAGCTCAAGCGAGGTGATGACCGCCTCGCGCGCGGCGGGGAAGGCGATGAGGGTGAAGGCGATGAGGGTGACGAACACCGTCACCCAGAAGGCGCCGACGAAACTCGCCTTCGTCGTCTTGTGCCGGTACCACCGCATGGCGGCGATCGCGCCGGGCCAGCCGCCGAGCAGGCACAGCAACAGCAGCGAGCTTTCGGAGGTGCGCCAGCGGCCCTCCTCAGCGCGCCGCTTATCGTCGGCGTAGGCGAACGCGGTGACGAACGAGATCAGGCCGACGACGAGCGGAATGGCGATGCTCATGTCGTACAGCAGTACGCCCGTGGCGAGCATGACGGCGAAGCCCAGCACCGCGAGCATCTCGATGACGCTCCAGCGCTGCGGGCGGCGCCGAACGGGCGCGACCCCCTCGTCGACCGCACCGTGCACGGCGACCCGCGCCGCGTGCATCCGACCGCGATCGTCGCGTTGGAGCGCGTAGTCGACTCGGTCGCCAACGTGCGGCCGCGGCGAGCCGGGCGCGAGGTCGGAGACGTGGACGAAGACATTGGAGCCGCCGTCATCGGGCGCGATGAAGCCGAAGCCGCGGTCGTTGTCCCACCGCACCACTTCGCCCACACGCGTCGTCAGCACGCGGCCCCCTCCTCGGTCGAGTCCCCAGTGTGGCGGGTGTGCCTGAGTTCGGCCAGGGTCTTTCGGCCTTTGCGACGCGAAAGGGGGGAAGACGAGGCGGTTTCGTCGACTACGGGGCCACCCCGAGCCCGAGCAGGCGCCGCGCTTCGGCGACGAACAGTTCGCGCTCGATCAGCGGCAGCGCCTTCGTCGGCCCGGCGAGCAGCGCGATGGGTACGACGGCCGACTCGTCCGACGGGCCCACCTCGACGTTCAGCGTCGGAATGCGAATGAGGCTGTCGGTCATGGCGCCCAAACGCACGTTCGTGATGCGGGAGGCGGGGATGTGCAGCACGACGTCGGCCTCCTCGTTCGCCCGCCGGATGCTCACGCCCGACTCGTCGACCTCGACGAGCGCCCACGACAGGAAAAACACGCGCTGCGGGCGCAGGTTGTAGCGCAGCGCCAGCGTGCGCATGCCGATGCGCGTCGGAGTGAAGGATGCGGTGGCGGCGCGAATCGCGGACGGCGCGGCCGCCAGGCGGCCCGCCTCCGCAATGCCCATGCGAACACCGCCGGCGAGCAGCACGCCGACGACGACAATCGCGGCGCCGCCGACCGTCGAGGCGATGATCAGGTACAGCTCGCGCATCTGCTCGGGGTTGTCGGCGATGACGAGCGGGCGGCTCAGCGTCCAGCCGGCCGAGCCAACGAGGCTGAGCATGCTGAACAGGCGCCAGAACGACCACGTCGGCGCGTTGACCGAAGGGTGGTCCATGCTCATGCTGTCACCGCCTTTGCCTCTCGCCCTGCGACGCCGATTGTAGGCCGCGGCGCTCGGTGTGTGCTGGGATTCTCGCGCGCCTACGGCAGCAGCAGTGCGGCCTCGGCGACGGCCGCGCGCACCTCGGCCCGGTCGACCTCGAGCGGCCCATCGCCGCTCTGCGCGCCATAGTCGCCGAAGCTCGCGTGGTTCGCCCCCGGGATGCTCACGCGCGTGACCGACGCCGGCAACAGTTCGGTGGCCGCGTCGATCTGCGCGGGCGTGCTCAGCCCGTCGTTCGCGCCCTCCACGCTCACCGCGGTGAGGGGTGCCGCGCTCAGGTCGTTCGCGCAATAGCTGCCGAGCAGGAAGAGGCCGTCGATCCCGCCGTCGGCGGCGACCAGGCAGGCTCGCACGCCACCCAGCGAGTGGCCGCCGACCGCCCACGAACTCACCCCGGGTGCCGCCGCCGTGAACGTGGACAGCGGACGCGTGTCGGCGATCGCGTCGCGGTCAGCGCGGTAGGGGCTGTACGCCCAGACGAGGAAGGCGATGACGGCGAGCGCGAGCGCGACGAGCGCGCTCCAGCCGGCGGTGCGAATGCGCGAGAGCACGGTCATGCCCACCAGTGTGCCCCGTTCCCAGCGAGAACCTGGCAGAATGGGGGCACCATGAAGATCCTGCCCGCCATCGCCGCCATCGCGTTGTTTCTCGCCTCGTTCCCGATGTTCGCGTACTCGTTCGCGGTGCCGGAGGCGTTTGCCCCCTTCTTGTTCTTCGCGGGCATTCTCGCGGTGACGTTCTCGCTGATGATCCCGATCACCATTCTCGGGCGACGCGACTAGCGTTCTGCGGTCTCCAGAATGCGCGCGGTGAACGCGCGCACGCGCTCACTGAGCCCCGCGCTTCGCCGCGCGACGAGCTCATCGCGCCGCAGCAGCATCTCGCTCTGACCGGGAAAGATGCGAATCATGATGGGGCAGGCCAAGTCGGCGCAGATGTAGGTGCCGATCGAGTTGCCGTCGCGGCCCGCCGCGCCGCCGCGCGGCGCACTGAACATCACGACCTGCGTCGCCGGCTGCGGCGTGTGGCACAGCGAGCACATCGCGCCGATTCCGGGGCGCATGCCGGCCGACGAGGCGCGAACCATGACGCCGACCGGCTCGTCGTCGATCCAGGTGACCAGGTAGCCGCGCAGCGAGCCCAGCGGGTCGCGCCAGCCGAGAAACTCGCGCTCGTCCCACACGGTTTCGTGCAGGCCCGGAATCTGCATGCGGTCAAGTTCGGCCACGGGCGCGTTGATGACGCTGCCGCGGATCTGGTCTTCGGTGAGGGGACGCATCGTCTCCAGGCTACGTGACACGGGGGCGCACGCCGTGTGCGCACGCCCCCGCGAAGCGGTGGCGCCGGGTCGCTACTCGGCGTCAGCCTGCCACTGGAACTGCGCGTCGATCGTGAGGGTCACTTCGTCGCCCAGGAGGAAGCCGCCGGTCTCGAGCGGAGCGTTCCAGCTCACGCCGAAGTCGTGACGGTTGATGGCGGCCGTGCCCGAGGCGGCCGCCTTGGTGTTGCCCCACGGGTCAGTGGCAATGCCGCCGAACTCGCCACGCAGGGTGATTGGCTTCGTCACGCCTTTGATTGTCAGCTCGCCGTCGACAAGCAGCTCGCCGCCTTCCTGCCGCAGCCCGGTCGAGCGGAACTCGATGGTCGGGTACTCGTCGGGCGAGAAGAAGTCGTTCGTGCGCAGGTGCTTGTCGCGTTCGGCGTTCTTCGTGTTGATGCTCGTCACGTCGATCGAGACGACGACGCTCGATTCGGCGGGGTTGCTCGCGGCGGTGACGGTGGCGTCGAAGCTTTCGAACACGCCCTTCACCTTACTGATGGCGAGGTGGCGAACCGAGAATCCGATCTCGGTGTGGGCCTGGTCGACGGTCCAGGTTCCGGCGCGGTAGCCGGGAATCGCTTCGGCGGTAATGGTCATTCGGATGCTCTCCTTGCGTGAGGGGTGCGGTGGTGTGTTCCGATCAGCCCACGCGCGCATTTTGTATGCGTACGCATGGACACGAAGGAGGATAAGGAGCACAGCGCCCCCAGTATTCCCCGCACAGCAAATTCCGGTGCGCACGTCATCGTGCGTTTGACTAGTCCCGTGAGCACCTCCGAGCTGCGGGCCGACCTTCTCGACGCCGACTACACCGTCGACCGACTACGAGGCTTATGGGGCCCGGTCGCCGACGCGGCGCTCGGCCGAGACAATCCGGTGCCGGCGCGGCGCGCACTGGCGGGCCTGGAGCATCCCGCCGCCCTCATGGCCCGACTGTTTCTGCTCGGCGACCTCGTCGACGACGACGCTCTTGGCCGCGCCTTTCCGCGAACGGGGGCAGCCGGACTGCGAGAGCGTGGCGTTCTCGGCGCCGACGGCCGCGCGCTCGTCGAGGTGCGGCCCTACTCGGCCGTCGACACCACGGGTGTCGTCAACTGGTGGGTCGCGTCCGACCACGGCGAGCTGGTGCGCCGCGCCCCGCTGTCGCCCGACCATGTTCTGGGCGTCGGTGGCGCCTCGCTCACGCTCGCGGGGCTCGTGCCGACGTCGCCTGCTCGGCGCGTGCTCGATCTCGGCACCGGCAGCGGTGTGCAGGCGCTGCACGCGCGCCGTAGCGCCGACCGTGTCGTCGCCACCGACCTCAGCGACCGCGCCCTGTGGCTCGCCGCACTCACCCTCGAACTGAGCGGGGTCGAGGGCGTCGAACTGCGCCACGGTGACATGTTCGCTCCCGTCGCGGGCGAGCGGTTTGACCGCATCGTGTCGAATCCGCCGTTTGTCATCACGCCGCGCGAGCGGGGCGTCGACGTGCTCGAATACCGTGACGGTGGCCGCGTCGGCGACGGCATCGTCGACGAGTTCGTGCGAGCCCTGCCCGATCACCTGGAACCGGGCGGCACCGCCCACCTGCTCGGCAATTGGGAGTACCGGGCGGGGGCCGACGGGCTCGACCGGGTGCGCGGTTGGGTCGAGGCGGCGGATCTCGACGCCTGGGTGATCGAGCGCGAGCGGCAGGACGTCGCCGAGTACGCCGAGACCTGGCTGCGTGACGGGGGAGTGCGCACCTCAAGCGCCGCCTTCGAACCCCTCGCCGAGGCCTGGCTGGACGACTTCGCCGCGCGCCGCGTCACCCATGTCGGCTTCGGCTACCTGACGCTCCGCCGGCCGCCTGATGAGTCGGCGCCGCGGTTGCGCCGCTTCGAGCGGGTCGCGACGGCGGCTCCCAGCGGTGCCTCTGGTCTGGGCGACGCGATCGCCGCGGGCTTCGCTGCGCACGATCAGATCGCGTCGCTCGATGAGGGGGCATTCGCTCGGATGCACGCGACCGTCGCGCCGGACGTCACGGAGGAGCGCCACTTCTGGCCGGGCGCCGAGCATCCGACCGTGATGCGCCTCGTGCAGGGCACGGGACTCGGTCGGGTGGTTGACCTCAACACGGGTCTCGGAGCGGTGGTCGGGGCTTGCGACGGCGAGCTGCCCATCGGCGTGCTCGTCGACGCGGTCGCCCAGCTTCTCGACGTCGACGCCTCGGCGCTCGCCGCCGAGGTGCTGCCGCGCCTGCGCGAACTCGCGGTGGTCGGCATGATCACGCTCGCCGACCACCGCGAGTAGCGGTGCCTGGTGCCGTCAGTCGCGGGGCGTTGCCCAGCGCAGCACGAGATACAGGGCGAGTGTTGCCGTGGCGGTCAGCACGAGCGTCCACAGGGCCGTGCCCAGCACTCCGGCGTCGGCGAAGAACTGCCCGACGGTGCCCCAGTTGTCGGTGTACCCGATGAGGGCCGCCGCGCCCACCACGATGATGGCCAGCCCGGCCCAGAAGACGTACATGCCGGTTGCGCGCCACCGAACATAGACCGATGCCACAGCGCCACCCACGCTCATGAACAGCAGCAGAATGAGGAACGAGAACAGCAACGCCGGCGCGAACTCGTCGAGGCCCAGGGAGGGATCTCCGAAGAAGCGCAGTTCGCGACCCCAACCGCTCGTCGCCTGCTCAACCTGCGCCAGCGTGGCGATGAGAAGAGCGTAGGCAGCCGACATCAAAACGAAGAATGTCAGCGTGCCGACGGCGAAATCGCGTCGCGTCGCGCCCCAGCCAAGAGCCAGAGAGAACGACAAGTACACGGCTTGAACCGCGATGATCAGCATGTAGATGTACAGGAATGCGACACCGCCATTGAAGGTGATGGTGATGTCCGCTTCGCCTCCGGCCTCGGCCGCGTTGGTGGTCGCCTGCTGGATGATCTCGCTGATCGCGACGTTGATGAACAGGATGAACACCAGCACGGCGAGCGGCCACACCAGGATGTTCGCAACGTTCGCGGTCTGCAGGCGCAGGATGGCGGCGATGCGCGTGGTCAACGGGCGCGACGCGGGGGCGCCGCCCCGGGCATCCGTCGTGACGGGTGTGGTGGGGGCGGTCATGCCGACACCTCCTCGGTGGTCCAGCCGCCGGAGCGGCGAATGATCAGTTGTTGCAACGACACGGGGCCGACCTCGAGCCCGGCCGCGGTCGCTGTCACACGGTCGGCGTCCGACAGTGCGCTGATGGTGGCCGTGGCCAGCCCACCGAGCGTTTGGTGGTGCATGACGTCGCGCGCGGCGACGAAGGCGTCGACCGCGCTGGCGGGGCCGCTCACGGTGACGGCGCTCGCGCGCAGCTCGTCAACGGGGGCGTCGAGCACGATGCGCCCGTCGTCGATCACGATCGCGTGTTCCAGCAGGTTGGCGACCTCGTCGATCAGGTGGGTCGAGAGGATGATCGTGCGCGGGTTCTCGCTGTAGTCGGCCAGCAGGTGGTCGTAGAAGTTCTGCCGTGCGATCGCGTCGAGGCCGAGGTACGGCTCGTCGAAGATGGTCACGGGCGCACGTGAGGCGAGGCCGACGATGATGCCGACGCTCGACAGTTGCCCGCGTGACAGCTTCTTGATGCGCTGCTTGCGGTTCAGGCGAAACTCGTCGACCAACCGCTCGGCGTACTCGGCGTCCCAGTTCGGGAAGAACCGGGGTGCGACCGACATGACGTGGCGCACCCGAAAGTCTTCGGGGTACTTTTGCGCCTCCTTGACGAAGCACAGCGTGCTCATCACGCGAGGGTTTTCGACGGGGTTCTCGCCGAGCACGCGCACGTCGCCGGTGGTGGCCAGTTCTTGGCCGGTGATGAGCTGCATGAGTGTCGTTTTGCCCGCGCCGTTGCGGCCGAGCAGGCCGACGATGCTGCCGCCGGGAATGGCGAAGCTGACGTCGTTGACGGCGTGCAGCGAGCCGTAGCGCTTCGTGAGGCCGTGGGCCTCGACGGTGAGCGTCATGAGGGGGTGTCCTTTCTGATCAGGTCGATGAGCTCGTCGGTAGTGAGGCCGAGAGTCTGGGCCTCCGCGAGCAGGGGGGCGATGTGGCTGTCGGCGAAGCGTTCGCGGCGGGCGGCGAGCAGCCGGTCGCGAGCGCCGGCCGCCACGAACATGCCGACACCGCGTCGCTTGTAAACGAGTCCGGCGTCCACGAGCCGCGTGATGCCTTTGAGTGCCGTTGCGGGGTTGATGCGGTGGAACGCGGCGAATTCATTGATCGACGGCAGTTGCCCCTCGTCGGGGTAGGTGCCGTCGATGATGCCGTCTTCGATGCGCTCGGCGAGCTGCAGGAAGATCGGTCTGCCATCGTCCATGCGCACCTCCATGGGGTTATGCGGTTAGTTACATGACTAACTAACCAGATAACCGGATGCGCGTCAAGCGTCTATCGACGAGGCCGCCGCTTCCAGCGCGGCACGGTCAGCGCGATCGCCACGCAGCAGAGCAGACTTCCCGTCAGGCCAAACATCGCCGAGCCAGGACTCTGCACCCCTCCCGCCATGAACGGCAGGTCGTCAGGGAGGTTGTTGCCGATCGAGAAGTACGGCCCGAATGCTGCGGTGACGATCACGCTCCCGGCAATCGCGCAGAGGGCGCCGAAGCGCAGCGGCGTCAGGAGGCGGTCCAGTACCGGCCCGCGGATTCGGCTGAGCACGAAGATCGTGGCCGCCACCACGAGGCTCGCGGCGGCCCAGATCACGAGGGACGCTTGGAATGCGAAGCGGGAACCAGCGCTCCACGCAGCGTAGATCTCGTCCAGGGTGAGGCGCCCCTCCGCGATCGCCAGGGGCTGTTCGACAGCGAGAGTCCACGCGCCGAATGCGGTCAGGGCGACAAGAGCAAGAGAAGCAATGATGCCGATGCGGCGGCGTGCCTGGACCGTCTGGCCCTCCTCGAGTTCTGCCTCCATGCCGTCGGGGTAGAGGATGCGAACTCGCGGTTCGAGCGGCGTTGGCGATGACGTGGATCCATCGACCCGCCCCAGGAGGTCATCGACGACACGGCCGTCGGCAACGCGTCGCACGCCCCGCACAATGCCCGCAGCATTGAGCGCGCCGCCCGTGATGACGGCGACGAGGGCGAGCCACAACAGAAGCGGCTGAGAAGTCACCCATCCGCCGAGGGCGAGAAAGGGGGCCATCAGCAACACCGCGATACCCCAGCGGACAAGGTCGGCAGTCAAACGCATGGGGCTCCTTCGCGGGCGAGGCTCGGCGTGTGCGGCAACCCTAGCGTTCACCGCTCGCGTAGCGTCTCCGCGTGGATCGCTACGGAAACGATGTGCTCGCCGGTGACTGGCGGTCAGCGGGTCGCGCACCTGTCGCGCGGGTGCCGGCTGACCCCGGGCTTGTCGTCGAGCTGCCCGACTCGGGCTTCGTGGGCGCGGTTATCGGCGTCGAGGTTGGCAACGTGCACCTGGAGGACCGGCAGGGTCGCGTCCGGGCATTTCCGCTCGGCCCGGGCTTCCTGATCGAGGGTGCGCCCGCAACCCTCATCGAGCCCACGGTCGCCGCGCCCGCGGGCCGCGCGCGTTCGCTCAGCGGGTCGTTCCACGTCGCCGACCAGCGCGCGCGCACGGCCCGGGCGAGTCGCCTGTGGGTCGAAGGTCGTCACGACGCCGAACTCGTCGAGAAGGTGTGGGGCCACGACCTGCGGGTCGAGGGCGTCGTCGTCGAGTACCTGGAGGGTGTCGATCACCTTGCCGACCGCCTCGCGAGCTTCGCCCCAACGCCGGGGCGTCGTGTGGGCGTGCTCGTCGATCACCTCGTCGAGGGCTCGAAGGAGGCGCGCATCGCGTCAGCTGCACTACGGACCGTTCCCCGGGGCAGCGTGCACATCGTCGGGCACCCATTCGTCGACATCTGGCAGGCGGTAAAGCCCGCCCGCCTCGGCATCGAGCGCTGGCCAGAGGTTCCCCGCACCGTCGAATGGAAGAGGGGGGTGCTCGCCGCGCTCGGCATGCCCCATGACGACCAGGCCGACATCGCCCACGCGTGGCAGCGCATCCTCTCGCGCGTGCGCAGCTTCCACGACCTCGAGCCCGCGCTGCTCGGCCCCGTCGAGGAGCTCATCGACTTCGTTACGGAGGCCTGAGGCCCCTTAACGGCGAAAACCGCCCGGCGTCCTTGACGGGCGGTTTTCTGTCGGCGCTCGCCCGTGAGGGCTCACGCGTCAGGGTTGCTCTGGTGCGAGCGGATGGTGCTAGTTACAGCGGGCGAATGTTCTCGGCCTGCAGACCCTTCGGGCCCTGCGCGACGTCGAATTCGACCTTCTGGTTCTCTTCGAGCGAGCGGTAGCCGCTCGACTGGATGGCGGAGAAGTGCGCGAACACGTCGGCGCTTCCGTCATCGGGGGTGATGAAGCCGAAACCCTTTTCGGCGTTGAACCACTTAACGGTGCCAGTCGTCATGACTAACTCCCTTTCCTTCTTGTTTCACGGAGTTTCGACTGTCGAAACCACCAGTCGAACAGGCTCGTGAACCGGAATCCATCGGGGAGTGCAACGACCTGCGAACTGCAAGACGCCCTGGACACACGAGGCGCATCAACTTTCTTCCCCTGAGACTAGTGCACAGCACCCACACCTCTTCGACTGTGACCCAGTTGTTACTCAGGATGTCGCTCATCGTTTCCTCAGCGCATCGCAGGACTTCCTGCGTACCGTGTGGCTGACCCCAGCCGACGCGGAGGCACGACGTGAGTTTCTTCGACCGATTGTTCGGCGCATCCCGTGACGGGGGCGATGCGCAGCCGGCGCCGCCCCGCAGTGACAATGCGCGCGCGGTAGAGCGCTACCGCTACCTGCTGCAGACCGCCCCGCCGGAGGCGATCGAGCGGGTGCACCGCGAGGCGTTCGAGCGCCTGACACCCGAACAGCGCGCCCTGCTACTGGACGAGTTGCGCAAGGACGCCCCCGCAGGCGAGCAGCCGGCGGACGACACCCCCGACACGCTCGCGCGTGCAGCGACGCGCGCCGAAATGCGCGAACCGGGCTCGATGGAACGCACGATGCAGGCGCCCGTTTTCGGGCAGGTGCTCGGCGCATCCCTGCTCGGAACCGTCGCCGGCTACGTCGTCGGCTCGGCGCTGGTGTCGGCCTTCCTGCCGCCGATGGATGCCGGGGGCGATGTGGCGAGCGACGGCGGGGCATTCGACGCGTCCGGGGACGCGGGCGGCGACTTCGGGGACTTCGGGTTCTGATGCGCCGCCGCACCCCCGACACCCCGGGCCCCGGTCAAGAGTCGGTCTGGGGCTACCCCCGACCCCCGCGCGTCGAACCCGTACACGGGCGCGTGACCGTCGAACTGAACGGCCGGATGCTCGTGGACACGACGCGCGCTCTCCGCGTCCTCGAAACCAGCCACCCGCCGACCGTCTACGTGCCGCGCTCCGACGTCGCGTCGGGCGCGTTGCGCGACGCCGAGGGAACGTCGTTCTGCGAGTTCAAGGGCCGGGCCGGGTACCTGGACGTCGTCGCGGGCGATGTTGTCGCGGCTCGCGCTGCCTGGTACTACCCGAGCCCCAGCCGCGGGTTTGAGCAGCTCGTCGACCACGTTGCGATCTACCCTGGTCGGATGGACCGCTGCACGCTCGACGGCGACGTGGTCACGGCGCAGGAGGGTGACTTCTACGGCGGGTGGATCACCCCCCGCGTCGTCGGCCCGTTCAAGGGGGCCCCCGGCACGTGGGGTTGGTAGGCGCCGGAGCCGGGAACCGCGTCGTTTTCGGATCGCCGAACCGCGCGCACGCGCGCGTTTTGCCAGGATGACCCCATGACGAACGCGGCGGAGCCCACCCCGACGCGCGCCCAGCTGCGACGCTGGCGGCGGTATCTCGCCGACGAGCGCGCCGAAGCGGCCGTCTACCGCGACCTCGCCGAGCGTCGTATCGGCGAGGAGCGTGAGATTCTGCTCGCGCTCGCCGACGCCGAACGCCGCCATGAACAGCACTGGCTCGAGCTGCTGGGCGACCATGCGAAGACGGTGCCGGCGGTCTCGCTGCGCACGCGCATCCTCGGGTTCTTCGCCCGCCGATTCGGGTCGATCTTCTTCCTCGCGCTCGCCCAGCGGGCCGAGGGGCGGTCGCCCTACGAGGCCGACGCCCACGCCACCGACGCGATGGCGGCGGACGAGCGTGTGCACGCCGAGGTGGTGCGCGGGCTCGCCGCGCGGGGGCGCAACCGGCTGGCGGGTACCTTCCGCGCCGCCGTGTTTGGCGCCAACGACGGCCTCGTCTCGAATCTTGCGCTGGTGCTCGGCATCGGGGCGACCGGCGTGGCTCCCGCCGTCGTCTTGTTCACGGGGTTGGCCGGTCTGCTTGCCGGTGCCCTGTCGATGGCGGCGGGCGAGTACGTGTCGGTGCGCTCGCAGCGCGAACTGCTTGAGGCCTCGACGCCCGACCCCGACTCGCACCGCGCGTTGCCCGCGCTCGACCTCGACGCGAACGAGCTCGCCCTCGTCTACCGCGCCCGAGGCCTGGATGCTCGGGAGGCCGACGAGCGCGCCCGCGCGGTGCTCGCTAGCGACCGCCCCGAGGAGGCGTCGCGCGCCCACGCGCCTGCCATCGACGAGCACGAAGAGGTGGGTTCCGCCTGGCGTGCCGCCTTCTCGAGCTTCGTGTTTTTCGCCTCAGGTGCGGCGATCCCCGTGCTCCCTTACGCGATCGGTCTGACGGGGCTGACAGCGGTGCTCTGGGCGGCCCTGTTGGTGGGCATCGCCCTTGTCGTCACCGGTGCCATCGTGGGCGTGCTGTCGGGAGCGTCGCCCGTCAAGCGCGCGCTCCGCCAGCTCGGCATCGGCTACGGTGCGGCGGCCGCTACCTACCTCCTGGGGCTCGCATTCGGCACCACCATCGCGTAGCGTTCGTTACCTATTTGTAACCTTTCCGCGTCTGTTTGCTACACTGGTGCTTCGTCGGCTCCGTTGCCGACGCGAGTGAGTGCCCGGATGACCCACATCTGCGAGCGCCATGACCTCGCATCCCGCCTCGCGTAGTGAGCGCGGTGACCCTCTCGCGATGACGCGATCAACCGTGTTCGAGGCGCGCCGCGCCGCTCACCGGAAAGCTCATTTCTCCTATGCTCCAACCCCGCCCTGGTGCGTCGCCGCGCGCGCACTTCTCGCGCAAGCCCGCCACCGCGTTGCTCGCTTCCCTGCTCGCCGCCAGCTTCTGGGCGGGTCACCCGATGACCGCCGAAGCTGCCGAGGTCGCGGTGGAAATCGAGGCAGCCGAGGCGCCCCCGCCGCAAACCTACGAGGTCCCGGTCACCGCGATCGCCGCATCCACCGCGATGCTGACGGCCGAGCGCGACAGCGTCGAGATCACCTGGCGCTCACCCATCCAGTGGCCAGTTGCCGAAGGAAGCCCCATCGGCAACGGCTTCGGCTATCGCGGCAACGTCTGTGCCGGATGCTCGACCTACCACCTGGGAGTCGACCTCTTTCCCGGCTACGGTGCGCCCGCCATGGCGATGGCCGACGGGGTCGTCACCGCGGTCAGCAGCAACGGCGGATGGGGTTCGTACGTCGCCATCGAGCACGACATCAACGGGCAGCGTGTGAACTCGCTCTACGCGCACCTGATCCCGGGCTCCGCGCCCGTGGTTCCCGGGCAGTTCGTCGAGGTCGGCCAGACGATCGGTCAGGTCGGCAACAGCGGAACGACGACCGCAACGCACCTCCACTTTGAGCTCACTGTCGGCGGTGGCCACGTCGACCCCGTCTGGTGGCTGCGAACGAACATCCCCGCTGATCCGACTCTGTGACGAAGCGGGAAGGGTCTGCGTCGATCCGTAGACTGAGCCGGCCATGACAGCCGCCGACAGCGAAACCGACCGCGCTAGCGAGGACGACCACGCGAGAACGGTGTCGCGTCGCGTCGTGGCGAAGCTTGTGGTCTTCGTGGCGATCGTCGCGATCGCTGTCGCCACCGGATTGCTCGTCGATCTGCCCTCAGTGGAGCAGGTCCAAACCGCCGCCGACGAGCTGGGCTGGTGGAGTCTCGCCGTGTTCGCCCTGCTCTATGGGGCTATCACGATGACGCCAGCGCCGAAGTCCGTCATATCGATCGCCGCCGGGGCAGTGTTTGGCTTCTGGACGGCACTTCCCGTTGTCTTGCTGGGTGCCTTGCTGAGCGCCACCGGCTCGTTCTTCCTTGGCAAAGCGCTCGGCCGCGGCGCCGTCGAGAAGTTCACCGGTCAGCGCGTTGACAAGGTCGATCGACTGCTGTCCGATCGTGGGCTCGTCGCGGTGCTTGGTGTGCGCATGGTTCCGGTCATTCCGTTCATGGCGGTGAATTATGCATCCGGACTCACCGGGTTGCGGCGGCGCGACTACATCCTGGGAAGCGCAATCGGCATGATTCCTGGCGTCGTCGCGTGGGTCGCCATCGGAGCGTTCGGTCTCGAACTGGGTCCGCCCTTTTGGATCGCGGTGAGTGCGCTCGGCATCCTGACGGCGACCGCCGGACTCGTCGCTTGGAAGGCGCGGAAGGCAGAATCAGATGCATGACATCGCCTACGCCCACGCTTCGCCGTCTCACCGCCGCTGACGCGGACGAGCTCACACCGCTCAATGACGCGGCGAGCCCTGCCGTGCCGATCACGGCAGCCGCGGAACTGGCGCGGCTCATCACCCTCGCCGCTCTGCCGCTCGGACTTGAGCGCGATGGGCGGCTCGTCGGCTTCGTGCTGGCGCTCGCCCCCGGTGCTGCGTACGACAGCGAGAACTACCGCTTTTTCGAGGGGCGCGGCGTCGCGAGTCTGTATGTCGACCGGATCGTCATCGCCGAGAGTGAGCGCGGCGCAGGGCTCGGGCAGGTCCTGTACACCGCGGTCTTCAACGACGCCCGCACCCGCGGGTTCGCCGAAGTGACCTGCGAGGTGAACCTCGACCCGCCGAACCTCGGGTCGCTGGCGTTCCATGCGCGGCTTGGCTTCCGCCAGGTGGGCGAGCAGGCCACGAAGGGCGGCTCCGTGACGGTCGCGCTCCTCGCCGCCCCCGTCGCGGTGGTGGCGGCGTGACGACGCCGCTCGCCGTCTCGATCGTCATCCCCGCCTACAACGAGGAATCGACCATCGAGCCCTGCGTGCTCGCGGCGCTCGCCCAGACCGTGCCGGCCCACGAGATCATCGTCGTCGACAACCGGTCGACCGACCGCACGGCGGCGATTGTGGCCGAGCTGCAGGCCTCCCACCCCGACGCGCCGCTCATCTACCTTCCGCAGTTCGACGAGCAGGGACTCGTCCCCACCCGAAATGCCGGCCTCGATGCCGCCACCGGTGACGTGCTCGGCCGCATCGACGCCGACAGCGTGCTCGAGCCCAACTGGGTCGAAGAGGTGCAGAAGGCGTTCGCCGACCCCGAGGTGGCGGCCGCCACGGGACCGGTGCTCTACTACGACATGCCGTTGCGCCGATTCGGCCTGAAGGCCGACGACACCCTCCGGCGCGCGATCCTGCGCTTGGCCCGCGAGTACCACTTCGTGTTTGGCAGCAACATGGCCCTGCGGGCGAGCGCGTGGCAGGCGATCCGCGGCGAGGTGTGCCGCGACGAAGACGACCTGTTCCACGAAGACATCGACATCTCCGTACACCTGTACGACGCGGGGCTCACCGCGCGGTACATCCCGACGATGGTCGCGGGCATGTCGGCCCGGCGCATCGATGACAGCCCGCGCGACTACTACTCGTACGTCGGTCGCTTCGACCGCACGTACACCCACCACGGGGTGCGCAACCGTCGGCTGCGCGCCCCCGCGTGGGTCTTCCTCGCCGTCTATCCGGTCGCGAAGGGGCTTCGCTGGGGGCAGGGCGAGTGGGATGCTCGCCGCCCGCAACCGCCCGGCTCGCGTCGCTGACGGCGAGCGCCCCGCACCCGACTAGTAGCGCAGTAGGCCGCTGAGGGGCGCCGGTGCCGCTTCGTCCTCCGCGACGACGATGCGCACGGCCGTGCCGAGCGCGGCGCTGACGAGCTCGTCGAGGTCGTCGTCGTGGCTCGCCGCGGTGCCCGCCGACACGATGAGCGTGCCAAGACGCCCCTCGAGGGCCGCGGTCAGCAGTTCGGCGGCGTCGCTCGTGGCCGACCCGTCGGCGCGACCGAGCGCCGCGACGACGGTGCTGAGGGCGTCGGCGCGGTGCGCATCCAATTCGGATTCGATGGCTTTGAGTGCGTGCGCGTGGAGATCCTCAGGCGTCAGCGATTCGGGGTTGTGGTCGACATCGGCGGCGAAGAGGCCGCTCGGCCGAAGCAGTCCAATCATCTCCGCTCCAGCCACGAGCACGATGCGCTCGTGGCGGTCGCTCGTCGCCGCGGTCAGCGCCTGCACCACCGCCTGCGCGTGGTCGTGCTGACGAGTCTCGCGCCACTCGGGGGGAGCGTCGCCGTACACCTGTGTGTTGCTGATCGAGGCGTGGCCGGTGTTCGGGCGAAGCGGCGGGCTCGCCTGCACCGGGTTCTCGTAGTCGTTCTCGACCCCCTCGTTGCCGGCGCTCGACGGCAGCCCGACCGCGAGCGCGTCGCCGAGGTCGGCGCGCGTCGCCGTGAAGAGCTGGGCGCCGTCGTGCGTGGCAGTGGCGACGAGGAACGCGTCGTCGGCATCGAGCAGACCGAGAACCGGCGCGATGCGGAAGCGTCGGCCGACACTCACCTGCGGGTCGACCGACACTCCAAAGCGCACCAGGCGTGGCTCGTGACCGGCGGTGAGATAGATGCCGAGGCTGGCGCCTTGGTTCTGCCAGAACTCGTGGTCGTCGAGCAACTCGGTGGCGGGGGAGAGGAGGGCGGCCTGGTCGCTGTCGGAGACACCGGCGTCGGCAACCTTTTCGCCAGCGTCCCGTAGCGCGTTCTTGAGCACGGTGCTGTTCGCGGCCGTCTCCTTTCCCGTCGTTGCCATCGGCACGAGGATGCTCACGGCGAGCTCGGGCTCGGCGGTCGCGAGCGAGACGAGGGTGTCGGGGCTGGCGTTTTCCGTCGTTGCGTACATGGTTTCCTCCGTGATCGAGCACCCGCGGGGGCGGGCGCAGAAGAACCGGAGACGCTAGCGAGGGGCCCTGGGCGTGTTCTCAGAATTTCGCGCGCGGCATCCGTCGTGTCGCTGCCGTAGGCCGCGCGGGCTTGCGGGCGCTAGCGAGCCGCGTCGAAGCGCTTGGGCAGCCACTCCGCGGCAAGGACGGCGGCCTGTGTGCGGCGCTGCATTCCCAGCTTCGCGAGGATGCCACTCACGTAATTCTTAACCGTCTTTTCGGCCAGGTACAGGCGCAGCCCTATTTCGCGGTTCGACAGCCCTTCGGCGACCAGCGCGAGGATCTCGGTCTCCCGTCGGGTCAAGCCATCAAGCGGTGTCGTTTCGCTGGCGGCCGCGCGCATCTTCGCGGTAACGCGAGCGACGACGGCGGGGTCGAGTAGCGACGCTCCCGCATTGACCTGCCGGATCGCCTCGACGAGTCGCGTCGCGCGCACCTCCTTCAACAGGTAGCCGTTCGCGCCGGCCAGCACCGCGGCGAAGACGGCCTCGTCGTCGTCATAGGAGGTCAAGATCAGGCAGCCGATGTCGGGCCGTGCCGACTTCACGTCGCGGCAGACGTCGATTCCGCTGCCGTCGGGCAGACGCCCGTCCAAGACGGCGACGGTGGCATCGGCCGCGATGATCGCCTCCGCGGTTCCGGCCACCTGGCCCGCTTCGCCCACCACCTCCATGCCGTCCTCCGCGTCGAGCAGGTCGGCAAGCCCGCGGCGCACGATCTCATGGTCGTCGAGCAGGAAGACGCGCACGGTGTCGGTCATGATGCCCCCCAGGGTACGCGCCAGAGAAGTTCGGTGCCGCCGCCCGATGAGGCACCGACCTCACACGTGCCGCCGCGCTCCACGGCACGGGCGCGCAGATTCTCGAGTCCCGACCGTCGCGTCGAATCGCCCAGTCCCTGACCGTCATCAACCACACGGATGCTCACCTCGGCTCCGCGCACCGCCACCGCCACATCCACGCGATGCGCCTTCGCGTGCCGCACCGCGTTCGACAGTGCCTCCCGCACGACGGCGACTACCTCGTCGCCCAGCTCGGAGTCGACGAGAGTGTCGACCGGGCCCTGGAACTCGAGCCCCGAGACGAGGTCTTCGCCCTCGAGCGTCTCCCGCACCAGGGTGTTGATGCGGGCCCGCAGACTGTATGCGGCGGCCGACGGCGGCGCCGACAGACGGTAGATGGCCTGGCGAATTTGCCGGATGGTGGAGTCGATCGCGTCGACCTGGTGGGCGATGCGCGCACCCGTCGGAGTCGTGGGGTCACCCACCACGCTTTGCAGGCCCAACCCCACCGCAAACAGACTCTGGATGACATGATCGTGCAGGTCACGAGCAATCCGGTCGCGTTCGTCCGACAGGGCGATGCGCTGCTCGTCAACGCGCGCCCGGGCGAGCTCGCGTGCAATGGTGACCGACTCGACGAAACGGGTAAGCATGGCGTCGTCCTCAGCGACGTCGCGTCCGGCACCCCGCGCATCCGCCTGGGGATCGACGACGAGGCGATCGTCGTCGTCGACCGTGATGACCCCGGTAGGCACCCTCGTGAGCGCGACCGCGGCGGCAGCGATGGCGGACCCGTCGTCGGGTGAGAGCTCTGCGGCGAGCAGTCGGCGCGAGACCTCCTCCGCCGCCTCGAGCCAGACCCGTGAGCGTTCCGAACGGGCGTACAGGCGCGAGTTCGCGATCGCCGTGCCGGCCATCGCCGCGAGGCTCGCGATCACGCTCGCATCCAGGTCATCAAAGGGCCCGGAGTCGCGCTCGGTGAGGTAGAGATTTCCGAAGGCGGCGCCGTCAACGTGAATCGGCACCCCGAGAAACGAGTTCATCGGCGGGTGATGCGCGGGAAACCCGACAGAGCGTGGGTCGTCCGACAGTCGTGGTAGGCGAATGGTGGCGTCGTCGGCGATGACCGCGCCGAGAATCCCGCGACCGGTCGGCGGGGGGCCGAGGCGGGCGACGGTGTTGTCGTCGAACCCGGCATGCACGAACCGCTCGAGGCTGCCGTCGGGGGCGATGACGCCGAGGGCACCGTAGCGGGCGCGCACCAACTGACGGGCGGCCTCTACGATGCGCTGCAGGGCGATCGACAGGTCCAGATCTCGCGTCACCGCCTGCGCTGCCGAGATCAGCAGGCTGACGCGATGGCGGCCCTCGGTCTCGTCGGCAGCGTCGTCGAGCACCCGTCGCACGAGGGTTTCCAGCTCGTCGCTCTCGCCCATCAGTGGTGCCATGCCCGGAGTCTACTGAGGGCGGGATGCCGCCTTCGAGCCGCCGGGCGTACACTGATCGACGTACACGGGAGCCCGATCGCCGGGCTGAGAGGAAGCCGCAGGGCTTCGACCGTCAAACCTGATCCGGATAATGCCGGCGCAGGGAGGACATCTCGCACCCGTGCCGTTACGGAGAACGGTGCGCGTCCACGGCGCGCACCCATAACGAAAGGCACGAATCATGACCGCACCCACCACCCCGAAATCCGCCGCGCGCGGCGTCGGTCGCCTGCGCTGGCGCGTCGTCGACATCGTCGTTGCGAGCGTCGTCGGCGTTGCCGTCGGGCTCGTCTTCTTCGCGTGGAATCTCACCTACAACCCGATCGGCAGCGCGCTCGGCGCTCTGCTTCCGGGCGTGCAGGGCAGCGTTCACGGCGTCTGGCTGATCGGCGGTGTTCTGACCGCCCTCATTGTGCGCAAGCCTGGCGCCGCGATCTACGGCGAGATGGTCGCCGCAACCGTATCGGCACTGTTCGGAAACGAGTGGGGCCCGCTGACGCTGCTGTCCGGGCTCGTGCAGGGCCTCGGCGCCGAGATCGTCTTCGCGCTCCTGCTGTACAAGGCGTGGGGTGTTGTCGCCGCCATGCTCGCCGGCGCGGGCGCTGGCGTCGGCATGGTCATCCTCGACCTCGTGCTCTGGTACGCCGGAGCCGGCGCGCTGTTCGCCACCGTCTACGCCATCTCGGGCATCGCCTCCGGCGCCATCATCGCCGGCCTGTTGTCGTGGTTGGCGATGCGCGCGCTCGCGCGAACCGGCGCGCTTGATCGCTTCGCCGCGGGTCGCGAGCGTGGCGATGACGACGAAGACGACGACGAGCCCTTGACTGGCGCGTCGGCCGTCGACGACGAACACGCCGCCACCCGGTGACATCCGCCCTGCCGGCCGGCGCCGGCACCACCACACACCCGCGGGCTGCTCGCCTCGCGGCGCACGGCTTCGGCTGGCGTCCGCGCGGCCGCAAGGCCCCGGTGCTCGCCGACGTCGATCTTGCGATCGAGGCCGGCGAGCGCGTGCTGGTGCTCGGTGCCTCCGGCAGCGGCAAATCCACCCTGCTTCAGGCCTTCGCCGGAGTGCTCGGCGGCGACGACGACGGCGACCGCACGGGAAACATCACAGTCGACGGCCGCGACCCGGCGGATGCCCGCGGCCGGGTCGGTCTGCTTCTGCAAGACCCTGAGGCGGGCATCGTTCTCGAACGCGCCGGCGACGACCTCGCGTTCGGCCCGGAGAACCTGGGAGTACCGGTCGCGGAGATCGCGAAGAGGCTCGACGGTGCCCTCGACCGGGTGGGACTCGACATCGCCGCCGACCGGCGCACACCTGAGCTGTCGGGCGGGCAGCAGCAGCGCCTCGCCCTCGCCGGCGTGCTCGCGCTCGAGCCCGGGGCGTTGCTGCTCGACGAACCCACCGCGCAACTCGACCCCGCAGGCGTCGGCGAGATCGTCGACGCCGTCATCGCCGCCGTCGAGCGTCGAGGGCTCACCCTCGTCGTGATCGAGCACCGCGTCGACGTGTGGCTTCCCCACATCGACCGCGTCATCGTGCTTGACCGGGGACGGGTGATCGCCGACGGCGACCCCGCGTCGGTTCTCGAGCGTGAGGGGGAGGCGCTCGCCGAGCGGGGCGTCTGGGTTCCTGGTCGCCCGCCCGTGCATCCGCCTGCCGCCGTCACGGCTCCCGCGCGAGAGCGCACCGTGCTCCTGGAGGCGACCGGGCTCGCCGCCGGTCCCGCCGGAGCCGAGCCCGTCGTCGAGAACATCGACCTGACCGTGCGCGCGGGCGAGGTGATCGCTCTCACCGGCCCGAACGGCGCAGGTAAGTCAACACTCGCGCTGGCGCTCGCGGGGCTACTGCCGAGGGCCGCGGGAACCGTCACGACCGCCGACGGCGTCGACCCTGCGACGGTCAGCTCGGTCGAGCTGTCGCGGCTCGTCGGCGTGGTGTTCCAGAACCCCGAGCATCAGTTCGTCGCCGCCACCGTGCGTGACGAGCTCGCCCTCGGTGCTGGCGAAGTGCCCGCCGCATTGCTCGACCGTCTCGGGCTCGCGCGCCGCGGGGGAACGAGCCCGTACCGACTGAGCGGGGGAGAAAAGCGCCGCCTGTCGGTCGCGACCGCCATCGCGGCGGGGCCGCCCGTGTTGATCCTCGACGAGCCGACCTTCGGCCAGGACCGCCGCACCTGGGCCGAACTGGCCGCGCTGATCGCCGAACACCGCGATCGCGGCGGGGCCGTCATCATGGCCACGCACGACCGCGAGCTGATCGCCGCGCTCGGCGCGCGCGAACTGCGTCTACCCGCCCGACCGCCGAGGCTCACCCCCGACGAAGCTGGCGAGCCGGTCGCCGCGGGCGGGCCGTCAGCCGGGCCCGTGAGCAGGCCGCCGTTGCTCGAGCGCCTCAACCCGGTCGCCGCGCTCGCCGCCGGCCTGTTCCCCGCGCTGATCCTCGTCGCGACGATCGACATCGTCTCGGCCGCCGTCGCCCTCGCACTGCAGCTCCTGCTGCTTCCGCTGCTCGGGGTCGACGCCCGCACGCTCGTTCGACGCACGGCGCCGGTCTGGATCGCCGCGCCGCTATCGGGCCTCACGATCCTCCTGTACGGGCAGACGAGCGGCCAGATCTACGCCGAATTCCTCTTCGTGCGCATCAGCGACGGGTCGATCGAACTGGCGATCGCGACCGTCCTGCGCGTGCTCGCCATCGGCATCCCCGCCGTTGCGCTGTTCGCGCGCGTCGACGTGACCCGCTTCGGCGACGCGCTCGCGCAAACGCTGCGCCTGCCCGCCCGCTTCGTGCTCGGTGCCGTCGCGGCGCTGCGCATGCTCGGGCTCCTCGGCAGCGACATGCGGATGCTCGAACGGGCCCGCCGCGCCCGCGGGCTCGGCGACCGGGGCCGTATCCGCCGACTTCCCGGCCTCGTGCTGGCGCTGCTCGTCCTCGCGATCCGACGCGGTGCTGCCCTTGCCGTCGCGATGGAGGCGCGCGGCTTCGGCGCCCCCGTCGCCCGCACGTGGACTCGGCCGTCACCCTGGCGTGGCATCGACAGTCTTGCCCTTGCCGTCGCCGTCGCCGTCGCGGTGATCGCGACCGTGGCGGCCGTCGCGACGGGGCAGTGGAACAGCATCCTCACAGGGCGCGAGTTTGGCTAGCGGCGCGCCGCCGATCATCCTGATCGACGGTCGCTCGGGCGCGGGCAAGACGACGATCGGGCGCGAACTCGCCGCGCGCGAGGGCGCGACCCTCCTCAGCCTCGACGACGTCTACCCCGGCTGGGACGGCCTGGAGGCGGCCGAACATCACGTGCTCGTGCACGTGCTGCGTCCATTCGCGGTGGGTGCGCCCGCGCGATACCGGCGCTGGGACTGGGCACGGGCATCCCCGGCCGACTGGGGCGACATCGACGGCGACCGTCCGCTCGTGATCGAAGGATGCGGGGCGATCGGCCCCGAGGCGCGTCGGCTCGCCGCCCGCGCGATCTGGGTGGAGCTTGACGACGTCGAGCGCCGCCGCCGCGCGATCGACCGAGACGGCGACGTGTTCGCCGCCCAGTGGGAGCGGTGGGCGCGGCAGGAAGAGTGGCACGCGCGGCGGCACCGACCGCGCGAGCTTGCGGGGGAGACGGTCAGCGGTTCCAGCGGTCGATGACGGTGAACGGGTCGGCGAAGCGCCACCCGATCCCCGGCTCCGTGATCGTCTCGGCCGACTCGAGGATCACGACCGAGCGACCGTCGCCCGTCGTCACCGTCATGCGACCAACGGTGGTGCCGCGCAGGACGGTTGTGCGCTCGTCGATCTCGAAGCTGACGTCGGCCTCGCCCGCGCTGAGCGACGTCGTCTCGACGGTGTCGGTTGCGACAATGCGGGCGGTCTGACCCCAGTCCGACACGTACTCTGCCACCGTGTCGCCCGGCGACACGATCGTGGTCGTGCGCAGGTTCTCTTCGAGCGCGGTGACGACGGAGCGCAGCGCCTCCTCCGCGGCCGGGTAGCTGGGTTGCCCGTACAGGGCGATGGTGACGGTCGTGCCCGCTATCTGCACCGAGGTCAGAATGCAGACGCCCGCCTCATCGGTGTACGTGTTGACGTAGCCGTTGGCACCGATCTCGGGCAGGAACCGGGTGTTGTCGCTGAAGCTCGCGCCGGTCGACACGGTGGAGGGCCGAAGCGCGTAGATGTCGGCCATGACCGGCTGCTGCGCGGTGAGCTGGGCGAGCAGGGCGAGGTCAGCGGCCGTCGCGGTCGTGCCCGGGTTGATGCCCGACACGTCGGCGACCTGCGTGTCGTCGAGGCCGTTCGCGTCCAGCCACGCGCGGGCCGCCGACTGGTAGGCGCCGAGGTCGCCGAACACCTCGATCGCGAGAAACTCGGCGAGGTTGTTGCCCGAGCCGAGCAGGGTCGCGACGAGTAGGTCGCGCCGCGTCCACGCCTCGCCGACAAACACTGGCACGGTGCGGATTCCGGCCGAGGCCAACTCCCGCGTGCGGGACACGTGGTCGGCGGTGATGATGAGCGCCTCGCCGGTGCGTCCGACCTCGAGCGGCTCGCGGTCGAGCACGACGTGGGCGAGGACCAGCCGCGCGGTTCCCGCGATGGGCCGTGGTCCCTCGTCGCCGGCCGTGATCGGGTCGCCCGTGGGCAGCACCACGGCGGAGGCGCCGACGGCGGGTAGTTCGAGTGCCGCACCGGCCTCGCCGCCCGTCTCGATGGAACGCTCGGCGATTTCGAGAGGAGGAACTGGGCTCAGCATTGCCCCCGCGGCATACACCGCGCCCGCCGCCACGGCGAACGCCATGAGTCCGCTGATCACCCGTCCGACGCGCCTACCTGCCCCCATACCGCAAGGCTAATTCAGCCCCACCCCAGTCGATGCAGTTCTTCGTCATCGATTCCATAAAAATGAGCGATCTCGTGCACAAGCGTCACGTGAATCTGCTCGCGCAACTCATCAATGTCGTCGCCCGCGTGAGCGATGAGAGGCTCGCGATACAGGATGATCCGGTCGGGCAGCTCGCCGAACCCGTACTGACCGCGGTCGGTGAGCGCGACACCCTCATACAGGCCGAGCAGGTCGAGCGAGCCGTCCTCTGGCCGCGCCTCCGTCACGAAGATGACATTGTCGAGCCCGTCGACCATGTCGTCGGGCAGGGCATCCAACTCGTCGACCACCAACCGCTCGAACTCGGCCTCCGTCAGCGACAGCGGTTCGGGATGCTCGTGCTCGCTACCGTCCGCCATCGAGTGCCCTCACGAGGTCGTCTTGAATCCACGCCAGCCACCGGTACAGGTCTCCCGCCTCGGGCGGGTCGTCCGCTCCTTCGTCGCCGTCGACGAGAATCCCGAGACGATCGGCGAGGATCAGGCGCAGGTCCCCGATGGCGCGCATCCAGTCGATCGCCTCGCCCTCGGTGACCGACAGAGGAGCGGGGCCGTCCCCGTCCGCGATGGCGCGCAGTCCGGTCGTCATCGTCGCGGCAAACGCACTCTTGCGCTCGATGAGTCCGCGGCGGCTGAGCTCGCGCCACTCGCGGGCGGCCTCCTCGTCGTCGCGGTAGGCGTTCGGAATGACGCGGTGCAGGGCCTCGTCGGCGGCGGGATTCCCGCCGAGCCCGTCAGCGAGCAGTTGCTGGAGTTGCTCGCCGAGCGAGATCAAGATCTTCGCCTCATATGGCTCAAACACCGCCTGGTAGCCGCCGTCGTGCGGCTGGAAGCCCCTCACCGTTCGACCCGCTCGACGCTCGCCCACAGGCCGTACTCGTGCATGGCCTCGACGTGGCGTTCCATCTGCTCGCGGTTGCCCTCGGCGAGAATCGCGCGGCCGTCGTTGTGCACCTGCAGCATGCGCTGCTCGGCGGTGGCCTCGTCGAGTCCGAAGTGGCGTCGAAACACCCACGAGACGTAGCTCATCAGGTTGACGGGGTCATTCCACACGACGGTGCGCCAGGGCACCTCGGCCGCGTGCTGGGGCGTCACCACGACCTGGTTGTCGAGAGCGGGAAGCGGGGCGGCGGTCATCGCCCCATTGTCTCGCATGACCATGGCCTGACCTGAGTGGGTGTGGCCGGAAACGACGTCGGGCCCCGCATTGCTGCGGAGCCCGACGGGGTGGGGTGAGTAACGGGGCTTGAACCCGCGACCTCCTGGACCACAACCAGGCGCTCTACCGACTGAGCTATACCCACCGTGCGTCGCACGAGTGCGACCGGTCAATGGTAGTACAGGCTAGTGCCCGCCGCGCACCACGGGCAGTCGGTCGGCCCAGGCCTCCACGACCGTCTGCGCGGTGGCCTGCGCCTCGTCAGAGGTGGGGCCGGGGTCGGCGACGAACGCCGCCTGCCGGTAGTAGGCGAGCTCGCGAATCGACTCGAGGATGTCGGCGAGCGCGCGGTGCCCGCCGTTCTTCTCGGGCGCGTTGAAGTAGACGCGGGGGAACCAGCGCCGCGCCAGCTCTTTGATCGATGACACGTCGACCGAGCGGTAGTGCAGGTGTGCGTCCACCGTCGGCATCGAGCGCTGCAGGAACGCGCGGTCGGTGCCGATCGTGTTGCCGGCGAGCGGTGCGGAACCGGTGGTCGGAACGTGCTCGACGATGTAGTCGAGCACCGCCTTCTCGGCCTCGGGGAGGTCGGCGCCGAGGGGCAGCTCGTCGAGCAACCCCGACGACTCGTGCATCTGCCGAACGAAATCGCTCATGTTGGCCAGCGCCGTGGGCGACGGCGCGATCACGATCGAAAACCCGGGATGCACAGGGGCGAGGTCGTAGTCGGTGATGACGACGGCGACTTCGACGAGTTCGTCGACGGCGAGGTCGAGCCCCGTCATCTCGCAGTCGATCCAGACGAGACGGTCGTTGGCTGCACTCACCCGGGCAGTCTACCGGCGGGCTCCGACACGGGCGGCGGCAGGCCGTCGCGGTGCGGGACACCGAGCGCCTCGATGGCGCGCCGTGCGAGCATCCGTCATTCACTGTTCACCGCAGGTTCGCCGGGGGCCGCGCCGTAGCATGGGGGCGTGCGACTCGAGCTTTACACGTCAGCGTTCTGCGACCCCTGCCATCGGGCCAGGGAGGTCGTCGCTGAGGCACAGCGCCTCGTGCCCGCGCTCGAGGTCGTCGAGCGCGACGTTGCGGCGCACCAAGAGCGAGCGGCTGACCTTGGCATTCGGTCGACGCCGACCGCGGTCATCTACGCGGCCAACGGCGACGAGCACCTCCGCGCGGAAGGCGTGCCGACACTACCGCGCCTGCTCACCGCCCTCGCCGCCGTCGCCGACTGAGCTGGCGCCGCCCGCCGCAGCCTCCTTCGCCGCTCGCTCCGCCTTCGCCTGCTCATCGACGTCCTTGATGCGCTCGACGAACCACGAGGCGAGCGTCGCCGTGACCGAACCGACGAGGGCAATGCCCGCGATCATGAGCCCCGAGGCGATGATGCGACCCGTACCCGTGACCGGATACAGGTCCCCGTAGCCGACCGTGGTGATCGTCCCCAGTGCCCACCACAGCGCATCGGGAAACGTCGTGATGAGGGCGCCGTCGGCGTTCTGCTCGGCGTCGAGCACGCCGAGCGCACCGATCAGGATGATCACGAGGGCCGACACCGTGACGTACACCGTGACCGTGCCGCGGAACGCCGAGCCCGTGGCCTTGCGCAGCACCGCCAACAGCGTCATCAGGCGCAACAGGTACAACGGGCGGAAGAATGGGAGGACGACCATCAGCAACAACGGGATGTTGCGCCAAAACCAGCGCGCCCGCGGCTTCGCGAGCGCCAGCCGCGCCACATAGTCAACCGCGAACACGACCCACAGAACGAGCAGTGCCACATCGAGGGCGATCAAGGTCGTGCCCGTCGGCTGGGCGATGACTAGCCACGAACACGCGCCCAAGAAGACAATAGCCGTCGAGGCGATCGGTCACTCGGCAACGCGGGTCCAGCGCTCCTACATCATGCGATCCACGGGAGGCAGGGGGGCCGGGATCTGCGGAGAGGGCGCGCCGCTCCGGTACCCTGAACGCGGTAAAGCCCTCGTAGCTCAGCGGATAGAGCAGGAGCCTTCTAATCTGAAGGCTGGTCTTCTCTCCGCGGGGCGAGGTCCTCGCGCGCAACACCTGTCACATCGGCCCACTCGCGGAGGATGTACTCCTTCTTCGTCCCGCGCTTCTCGTAAGCGATCACCGACGCGCGGTCGATACCGATGCGGTCGGCGATCTGCTGCTGCGTCAGGCCCGCAATCTCGCGCGCCTTCTTCAGGAAATCTGCCTGTGTGAAGTGAATGCGTACCGGGGTGGCTGTGCTCATGTGTCGATGCTACGACATGCGCCGGGAACAGGTCAATAGCCGCACCCACCCCAAAAGAGGGACAAACGAGACACGCCGTAGTTTCGACATATGTTGACTCGCGTCGCAACATCGTCGTAACCTCCACATATGTCAAACTCTCCACAGCCGATGACGACCACCGAAGTCGCCACTCTGCTCGGGAAACAAGCGCGAACCATTCAGCGCCAAGCCGACGCCGGCATCCTCCCCACGATCGGCAAACTCCCCGGCCGCACTGGCGCCTACCTCTTCGACCGCGCCCTCATCGAGCAGCTCGCGAAGGGCGAGGCGGCGCTCGCCGAGGGCGGTGATGCAGCGTGAAGAACGAACCGAATCGCGAGGGCACGCTACTTGAGCAGGCTGGCAACCACGGAAGGATCAGGCAGCCACAGCAGAATCCAGCGAGCCTTGCCGTCTACGGTGAGCCGCACCTCTCCGGGCACGACAAAACGTCGCCGACCAATGCTCCGACACAGCGGACTCCACACGCGTGCGAGATCCCTCGGCAGGTAGCCAACCGCCTTTCTCGCCACCACGGCAACAGCGTTCGCGTCATACGCGTTACTCGGCTCCGCAGCAAGCGTGAACCAGTAGCTACCGACCTTCGGCACATGCCGCTGTCGATAGCTCGTCCCCTTCACAGCGACATCAATGTCGCCACCCTCGATCCGCAGATACCTGCTCACGCCCACGACAGTACGTCGGAGCGCAGCGAGTTCGCCACCCCCATCACGTGTCGCCAGGCGCTCGCCGAGGGCGGTGACGCCGCGTGAGCGAGTACCTGCTGCTGAACATCGCCGTCGTCGGCATCCTCGTCGCCGCCGCGCTGCTCGTCGTCGGCACGATCCTCCTCGGCCGCATCGTCACGCTCGTGTATCGGGCGAACCGTCGCCTCGTGATGGCGGAGATGAAGAACCAGGCAGCGAACGTCGCCTATTGGGATTCCCTGCACACCTACTGGGCGGCGCTCGATGCCGTCCGCATGGCCGGGGTGCGCTCATGACGACCACGCGCCTTCACACTCTCGACGGCCCCCCGACGCTGCCGGCGTCTCCGTCGAGTGCCCCCAGCGGGAGCGCGGCACCGCAGACCCGAAGCGGCCGCCGCGCTCCCGCACCCATCCGGCACCTCGCACGCCTCACCGTGCTCGCGCTCGCCTTCGCCGGCATCCACGCCGCCGCAAGCCACACCCTCGCCGCCATCACCGTCGCGGCCGTCCTGTTCGCCGTCCTGCTCCTCACACCGTCCCGGAGGTAACCCACCGTGCGCAGCCACCCCACACTCCGCCGCATCCGCCCCGCCAACATCGCAGCGTTCCTCGCCGGCGTCGCCGTCGTCGTCGCGATCCACGTCGGCGGTCTGCAGCCGATCCTCGACTACCTCGTCCAGGCCGCCATGCACACGCGGGTGATCTTCCTCGTCATCGTCGCGGCCCTCCTCGGTATCGTCGGGCTTGGCTCCGCGATCCTCGCCCTCCGCCACCTCGAGCGCCACGCAGTCCGATGAGCGACGAGCCACGCACCGTGGTCGTCCCGTTCCGCTGGACCGGGCACGGCATCGACATCCGCGCCGTCCTCACCGACGGCGACAGCGAGCCCCGCTTCGTCGGCCCCGACATCTATACCGCGCTCGAGCTCATCGACGACAACCGCGACCTCCTCACCGTCGCCGAGGTCGTCGCCCTTGTCAACAGATTCCCGAACGAGCAGCGACTCGAGTTCCTTGTCTGGTTCGACGAGATCCGCCAAGAGCTCGTCGACGGCGTCTTCTACGCGATCGTCACCCGCACACCCTTTGGCCGCGGCCCCGTCGACGACGGCCACCACTCCATCAGCGAAGCGGCCGACATCCTCTCCCGCGACCCCGTCATCCGCGTCAGCCGCGACGAACTCTTCCGCGACCTGCTCCGCGACTACGGCTGGACCATGCGGGAACCCATCACCGGCGCCTGGATCCCCACCGACCGCGCCACTAACGCCGGCTGGCTCGCCCGCGACCAAACTCGCGGCCGCACCGACCGCATCGCCTACCCGCAGGTCCGCGTCACCCGCGCCGGCCTCGAAGAGCTCCACCGCCGCCTCGGCGGCATCGCCGCGCTCCACGTCGACGACCACCACCCGCAACTGATCGAGCCGACAGCATGACCCGCGACCGCTACACGATCGTCGTCGTCGACCAAACGGCCGGCGCCACCTTCACCCTCACCCGCACACCGATCGGCACGACCATCGACGGCACCCGCCAGGACGGCCACGCCATGCCCGGCAGCGAGGCCCTCGCGATCCTCCACGACATCACCGTCGACCAGCAGCTGCAGTCGATGGAGGCCAGCCTGTGATCCACGTCGAGCCCCTCACCCAGGCGACGTCGACGACGCTCACGTGCGACTTCTGCACGAACACCGTCCAGCACGTCGCTGGCACCGAGTCGCCCTCCATGGTCGAGTACTTCTCCCGCCTCGGCTGGATCGTCCGCAACGACCCCGACGCAGCCTTCGTCGTGATCTGCAACCGCTGCCGACCGCTCCTCGAGGACCTCACCATCGCCCTGGACAGTGCCCTCCCGCGCGCGATCGCGGACCGATCGAAGGCGAGCAGCTGATGCCGTTCGAGACGTTCCAGAAGCCGGCCCGCCGCATGGGTCGCCCGCCGACGAACCCACAGGTCGCACTGCCGGGCGATCACGACGCGATGACCGAGACGCAGAAACGCACCCACTACTCGCGCGGGTGCCGCCACGACGTCTGCCGTGCCGCCGCCAGCGCGTACAACAAGGCTCTCGCCGCCCGCAAGAAGGCGAACGCCACCGGAGCGGCCTCTGACGCGGCAGAGCCCGCCGTGCTCACGCAGGCTGAGCGGGAACAGCGTCTGCCCGCTCTGGGCGCCACACGCCGCATCCAGGCCCTCATGCGTGCCGGCCACTCACCGGTGCAGATCGCCCGCCGCTCTCAGGTCGGCGTCGATGCCGCCTGGTGGCTCGCGCTCGGCCAGGTCGACGACGTCGCGAAGGTCACCCACACCCGCATCGACCAGGCCTTCCACACAATGCGCACATCCCTGCCTGAGCCGATGGCGAAGACCCGCGCCGACGGCGACCGCATCACGGCCATGTCCCGCGGCTTCGCGATTCAGCAGGGCTGGGCTGGCCCTTTCGACTGGCGCGACATCGACCGCGACGAACGACCCCAGCACACCCCGAGCACGCGCCGTAGGACGGCCACGGAGGCCACCGCATGACCTACTTCCTCGTTGACGACGAGATCTCCTTCCACCCCAAAGCGCTCGCGGCCGGCAACGCTGCCATGGGCCTATGGGCGCGCGCGGGCGCATGGTCCAAGAAGTACGTCACCGGCGGGCTCATCCGCGACGACGTCGCCCTGAGCATGGGCACCAAGGCGGAGTGCGAACGCCTCGTCGCCGCCGGCCTCTGGGTGAAAGTCAAGGACGGCTACCGCTTCCACGACTGGGAGGACATTCCCGGGAACCTCGACGCCGACGGGGAAAAGAAACGCCGCGATTCCGCTCGTGAGCAAGCCCGCGTCCGCAAGCAACGACAACGCTCTCGCCAGACTCCCGGTCACGCCGACAGTCACGCAGAAGGTCACGCCGTGACAGACACCGTGACACGTCACGAAGTCACGGCGGGAGTCACGCCCCCTGTCACGCCCCAGTCACGCACACCCTCAGTCCACAGTCCTGTTAACAAGACTTCTTCTGTCCGTCCAGTACCCGAACGCGCGGAAAACGACGGACGGACGGATGATGCCGACGCCGATCAGAGCATGCGCGCATCCGTCGCCGGCCTCGGCGTCGACTACGACAAAACCGCCGCCGCCATCGGCAAAGCCTGCGGCCGCATCGCATCCCCATCCGACGTCGCCCGCATCGTCTCCACGATTCTCGACCGCGCCACCACCACACCCCGATCACCCACCGGCTTTGTCGTCACCGCCATCCAGAACGACTGGCCCGAGTTCCAAAAACTCATCGACACCGCCGAGGAGGCAGCATGACCACCCCACCCCAACAAGCCATCTGGGACGCGATCATCGACATCGTCGCCGAACACGCAGACGGCCAGTGCGACCACGACTCCAACGTCTGCCCGACGATGCTCACCGCATCCGAAGCGCTCGCAGCCGGCATCGACGCCCGCACCCCCGACGAGCAAGTCGACACCGTCCGCTGGCTGATCCGCCAGCTGCACTCCACGAACCTCACGAACTCGATCACCGAGTCCCAAGACCACGGCCACGCCGTCGCCGTCAGCAGCGCCTTCAACATCGCCGAAAGCGGCGGACTCATCGCCGGCATGCTCTACATCGCCGACGCATCCGGCAACCCCCGCCTCGGAGACGCCGCCGAGCTCATCATGCGCGCCCTGGGCACCACCGGCAGCGTCCGCACCGCAGCCGCCATCCTCCCCGCCCTCGTCAGCGCCCTCCGCCACCGCCGCCAGCAAATGGCCGCCCCCGTCCGGAGCAGTCGATGACCGCCCTGCCCGCATCGATCGACGCCGCCGAGTACGCCAAGCTCCGCGCCGACCAGATGACCGAGAAGCAACTCCAGGACGTCGTCACCCGCCTCGCCGGCACCCTCGGCTGGCGCTGCTACCACACCCACGACTCCCGCCGCAGCCAACCCGGCTTCCCCGACCTCGTCCTCGTCCACCCCCGCCTGCGGCTGACCCTCTGGCGCGAGCTCAAGACCCAGAGAGGCAAGACCAGCCCCGCCCAAGACGGCTGGATCCGCGACCTCACCGCCGCCGGCCAGGACGCCGCCGTCTGGCGACCCATCGACTACTTCACCGGCCGCATCGAAACCCAACTCCGAGGCCAAGCATGACTGGGACGGCGCTCGCCGCAGCGGTCCTGGCCGAGCGTGCCCGGTGGGAGCGGAATCTCGAAGCGGAACGGGTGACGCACTCGCGCGAGACGCTCCCGGAGCTTGTTGCCCGCCTCGAGGCCGCCGAGCGCCCTCGGCCGGCCCGTCCGCGCGTCTCGCTGGCGCCGCTCGGCGATGCAGTGATCCAGCAGCTGTGCGACGACGTCGCCGCCCTCGACCCGTGGACCGGCCATGCGTGACCCGAAGCCGGCACCTGCCGCGCATGAACCGTCGTGGACGGTCGCGCAGATCCTCGACTTCGCCCGCACCCACCCGCGCCTCGGCATCAAGAACGACCGCGAGATCCGCGCTCAGCTGCACGTCTCCCGCACCCGCTACGCGCAGATCCTCCTCGTTCTGACCGACCCGAAGCAGGGCTACCTCAAGGTCGCCCTGCAAACCGACCCGATCACGACCCGACGCATCATCGACCACCTCGCCACCCGCCAGGGCGCCCGCGCCCGCCACACGAAGTAAGGAACCCGTCCCATGCCCGCAACGACAGCCACCCCCACCGTCGTCACCCTCAACCCCGCCGACATCCGCGTCGACGCCAACATCCGCCGCCACGTGAAACCCGACCGCAGCTTCTGGGCCTCCGTCAAGCAAGACGGCGTCGTCGTCCCGGTGATCGTCGAGAAGACCGACGACGGCTACCGCCTCATCGACGGACAACGCCGCACCCTCGCCGCCACCGACGCGAAACTCGACGCGATCCCCGCCGTCGTCATCGACCCCCTCGCCGACGACGCCGGCCGCATCATCCGCCAACTCGTCGTCAACGAACACCGCGAGCAGCTCACCGACGCCGACCGCACCGCCGCCTTCCAAACCCTCTTCGACCTCAATGTCTCCGCCGACCAAATCGCCCGCAAGACCAAAACCCCAAAGGCTCGCGTCGAGACCGCCCTCAAGGTCGCCGCCTCCACCCACGCGGCCGCCGCGATCGAGAAGAACGTCCCCCTCGACCTCGCCGCCGAGATCCTCGAGTTCGACGACGACCCCGACATCGCCACAGAACTCGCCGACCTTGCCGCCACGGACCCCGGCCGCTTCGCCCACACCATCCAGCGTCGACGTGAGGAACGCGAAGAACGCGAAGTCATTGCCGCGGCGCTCGCCGAGCTCTTGAAGGCCGGCACCCGCGTCATCGAGTCGTTCTCTCGCTGGGACCACAAGGGGCCGGAGAAGTACCTCGACGATCTCGCCGAGACCTCCGAGGATGCCGCGGGCTACAAGCGCTTCGACCCGGTGACGCACGAGTCGTGCCCGGGCCACGCCGTGGCGATCACCGTCGGTTACGACTGGTCGAACGGCGACCGCACAACCAAGGCGGTTCTCAACCCGGTCTGCACCGACTGGAAAGCGAACGGCCACTTCATCCGCGGCCGCGCCAAAGCTGCCGCCGGCGGCGCAATCGACGAGGACGAGAAGGCCCGCCGCAAGCTGGCGCGGGAGAACAACAAGGCCTGGTCGACCGCGACCGTCGTCCGCATCGAGTTCGTCAAGAACCTCCTCGCCGAGAAGGAACCGCCCGCCGCCTGGGAGGGTTTCGTCGCGCACTTCCTGGCGCGCGGGGGAGTGGAGGACTACCGCATCCGCAGCACCACCGAGCAGCTCCTCGACATCCGCTCCGACTGGGTGAAGTGGCTGAAGGAAAACCCGACCCGCGCCGCCCACATGTGCCTCGCGCACGCGATCGCCGCGATTGAAGGCCAGTACGAGTACGCCAAGAAGGGCTGGGACCACTCACTCACCCCGAACTACCTCGCCTGGCTGTCCGGCTGGGGCTACACCCTCTCCGACGTCGAAGAGACCGCCAAGAACGCGAAGGCGAAGAAATGACCGCCTCCGCCGCCACCGGCCTCGCCGTGTCAATCTTCCGCGGCGACCTCGCCACGCTGCGCCCGACCTACACGAACGAGGCCGACCTACAGCGCGCGATCGCCGACCACCTCACCAACCGCGGCTACACCGTCCAAAGGGAAGTCGAACTCAGCGGCGCCGACCGCATCGACATTTACCTCCCCGTGCTGCGCTTCGGCATCGAAGTGAAGATCAACGGCAACCTCTCCCAGGTGCAGCGACAGCTGACCCGCTACGCCGCCTCACCCGCGATCGACGCCCTCATCCTCGTCACCACCCGCGCACGCCACTCCCGCCTCCCACACACCATCAACGACGTCCCCGTCGCCGTGCACTCACTCATCGTGGCCGGCCTATGACCCGCACCTACGGCACCTACACCCTCGGCCACACCGAACCGACCGCCATGACCCCCGGCCGGCCCACCTGGTACCTCACCCTCGAACCCGACGTCCGCATGCGCGCCCGCCGCATCTTCGGCCGCATCGGACACACCCGCACCGAGCAAGTCACCATGACCCACACACCCGAGGTCTGCACAGACCTCACCTGGTTCATGGACCGCTACCCCCTCACCCCCGAACGACCCGAAGACGCCACGGCGCTCGCCGAGGGCGCGGCCGCGCATGCTCGAGCTCGTGAGGCGGTCGAGCAGCTCCGTGCTGGCGGCCCGGTGGCGCTGCAGCTTGAGCACGAACCGGCGAAGACACCGCGCGAGTACCAGCTCGCCGCCGTGCAGCTGCTGCGCGCCACGCGGCGCCTCATCCTCACCGACGAGGTCGGCCTGGGGAAGACGTTCACCGGACTGCTCGCCGTCAACCACGCCGACGCGCGCCCCGCGCTCGTTGTCCCGCCGACGCATCTTCCGCCGCGCTGGGTGACGGAGCTCGAAGAGGCCTTCCCGACGTTCACCTACGACGTCGCGAAGAAGACCGCATTCCCGCCGAAATACGCCGTCGAGGACCTCCCCGACGTGCTCATCGTCCCGTACTCGAAGCTCGAAGGGTGGGCGTACCACCTCGCCGGCCGGATCCGCACGGTCATCTTCGACGAGGTGCAGGACCTCCGCCGCGGCACCGTCACCGTCAAAGGCTCCGCCGCCGCACGCATCACACAGACCGCCGACTACGTCCTCGGCCTCACCGCCACCCCCGTGCACAACTACGGCGGCGAGATCTGGAACCTGTACGACATCCTCGCCCCCGACGTCCTCGGCACCCGTGAAGAGTTCAACCGCGAGTGGGTGTCCACCTACGTCTCTCAGAACGCTGTCGTCGGCGATCCCGCAGCGCTCGGCGCACACCTCCGCGAACAAGGCCTCATGCTCGGCCGCACCCGCAAAGACGTCGGCCGCGAGCTCCCGAAGACCGTCAAGGTCCCCATGGTCGTCGACTCCGACCACAAGGCACTCGCTGATGTCGCCGAGTCCGTCCGAGCTCTCGCCGAGCGGATCTTGTCCGACACAACCTCGAACCAGGAGAAGTGGCAGGCCGGCGGGGAGATCGACTGGCAGTTGCGCCGCGCCACCGGCGTTGATAAGGCCCCGCACGTCGCTGACGTCGTTCGCATGCTCCTCGATTCGGAAGAGCGCGTCGTCCTGTTCGGCTGGCACCGAGACGTCTACGAGATCTGGCTCGACCGCCTCGCCGACTTCAACCCCCGCCTCTACACCGGCACAGAATCGCCGAAGCAGAAGCAGGCCGCTATCGACGCGTTCACAGAGGAACTCACCCAGGAGCGCGACGACCAGTGCCGCATCCTCATCATGTCGCTCCGCTCCGGCGCCGGCGTCGACGGCCTCCAGAAAGTCTGCCGCGTCGCCGTGTTCGGCGAACTCGACTGGTCACCCCAAGTGCACGAGCAAGCAATCGGCCGGCTCCGCCGCGACGGCATGGGCGACGACCCGCCCGTCGCCTACTTCCTCCACTCCACAGAAGGCTCCGACCCGGCACTCCTCGAGGTGCTGCAGGTGAAGCGGCAGCAGGCCGAGCCGATCGTCTCACCCGACGGGAAGCTGCTCGGCAACGCCACCATCGACACCGGTCGCGCACGACGTCTCGCCGAAACCATCCTCGGCACCGCCCCACGGAAGGCGGTGGCCTAGATCGTGCCCTCCTCGCAACGGCCCAACGTAAACGTGCTCCTGCCTTCGAGATCGACACCCTCGCGCGTTGCCGCTCGATACGCCATGTCCTCCCGCCAGCCATGCATCATCTCGAACTCGGTCTCATCTAAAGCCGCTCGCGCGCTGCCCCAAACCTTCACGATGAGCCCCGGAGATGAATCCGGCACCAACTTCACGAACGCGGATTTCGGCGTCAACGACCAATCGAGGTCACGCCCCTTCATCGATAATCCGGACAAGCGATCAGCGAAGGACCCTGCAACAGGGCCGGTCAAGCCGAACTCGTACACAACCTCGGTCCACCAAGCCATCTCGGAACCGTACTCAACGACGCCCGCCGCCCGTTGCGCTGAAGTGGTTCACGCCAAAGTCGCGTGTTGCTCCCTCGGTCCTCCCGTCTCACTTTCCCAACGCACAGTGATCGGCATTGTCGAAGGGGAGGAAAAGCTCTTGCTCCAGATCACGACGATGGTTTCTCCGAACCGCACCGTGGCTGGCAACTTCTTGCTCACGATCTGGATCGCGTTTTTCTGCTCGGCCTCAACGGTCACGCCCTGCAGATCCCGCCCGCTTTCGTTTATGACATGCCAAGCGCTCTCGCTCGCGGAAGCAATGCCCCAAGCGGGGCGGTCCAACTGTCGTTCTAGCGCTTCCGCCTGCCTCTCGGCGGCGGAGACAGCGCGCTGCTGGAACTCGTCCGCCCGCAGGGCAGCTGCGTCTGCATTCTCGCGAGACCGCTTCGCCGAGGCCGCCTGGGACCACGCGGCCCAAGCCGCGACGCCCGTGACCACCAGCAGACCCGCCTGGAGCGCAAACATCAACCAATCAGACATACCCGAACTCTACTCATCGGCACTCGCCGCATGACACGGATCAGCTTCGACCCCGACTGCAGGGTCTGCGAGAACGCCAGCCCCATGACGCCCCACCACGACCCATCACCGCACTGCCAGTCCGGCTCCCGCCCTCACTGCACCTGCGACACCTGCTACTAGGAGACGACCACCATGACCCGCACAACGCCACATACCACCACCCGCCGTGCGGAGACGACGACGGCGCTCGCCGAGGTGGTGCGCTGATGCTGAAGGGCTATCCGAAGCATGTGGTGGCATCGACGGCGGGGGAGTGCTCGAGCTCGGGGTGTGCGCGTCCGCCGGTTCCGGGGTCGGATCTATGTCCGCCGCATGTGGACGAGCTCGGGAAGCTGCTGGGGGAGTTGTCAAGGATGCTCGGCCCGCTGCGGTCGTCGACGCTGCGAGTGACAGATCACCGCTCGTACGCAGCCCGCCCGTCGGGATCCCCGTCGGCGCCTCGCGATGTGTCGTCATCGTGGAACCCGGCAGCCTCCCCGGTCGCGTCGCAGGTTGACGACTGGGCCGGCTATCTGACCCGCACGGTCCTCACAGAGCGTCCCGTGCCGGCAGGACGATCCCATGGAGTGCGCGAGGGAGACTCGGCGGCGTTGCAGCTGCAGGTCATCGCCCGTCATCACAGTGGCTGGCTTGGTCGGTACCCGTTCCTCGGCCCCGACCTGCTGTCGTCGTCTCGGGATCTGCTGCGCCGCGTCCATTCCGCCATGTCAACGACACCGGTGCGCCGCGTCCTCCTCGAGCACGACGGGCATCCGATCCGATGCCGCGACGTCGTCCTCGAGACAGACCTCGGCCCGGTCCTGTGCGAGTCGCCGCTCGCGGCCGTGATCTCCAACGAGGATCACCGCACGCCGTCGCGGATCCTCTGCACGGCCGACCGCGACCACACCTCGTATGCCCCGCACCAGTGGGACGAGCTGATCTCCGCCTGGACGAGAACGGCATGACCGATGAGCACCGATACCTCAACGCGGCCGCGGCCGCCCTGATCCTCGGCGTGTCCGTGAAGACCGCCCGCAACCTCGCCGCCGCTGAAGGGTGGCGCCACGACCAGGGCCGCCCCCGCCGCTGGCACATCGACGACATCCGACGCACCCGCACCCACCGAAAGGACACCCCCTGATGCCCACCACCCAGACCTTCACCGAGACGCTCGTCGTCCTGCACTGCTGGAAGTGCCGATGCGCTTTCGGCATCACCCGGGATCACTACGACCGTGCGCAGGCCAGCAGCGACGTGAACTTCTACTGCCCGAACGGACACAGCGCCGTGTTCAAGCAAACCCGCGAGCAGGAACTCGAGACCCAGCTCGCACGCGAGAAGCGCCTCCGCGGCTACACCGAGTCGTCCCTCACCCACACCCGCGACCAGCTGCAAGCTACCGAACGCAGCCTCCGCGGCCACAAGGCGGCGAAGACACGCATCAAGAACCGCATCGCCGCCGGCGTCTGCCCCTGCTGCAACCGCACCTTCCAGAACCTCGCCCGACACATGGCAGGCCAGCACCCCCACTTCTCCAGCACAGAGGAAACACCATGAGGACCACCGGAGACCCGGCCGACCCGTTCGAGCAGCTGCTCCGAACTGCGATCCGCGACGGGAAACTCACCCCCGCCGAAGCCGACGAGGTGTTCAGGAAGACCCGCACCGCACATACCCCGATCCAGCACCGCGCCGCCAGCAACAACATGATCACCGAGCGGGTCGGCTACGGCATCGGCGCCCTCTTCGCCGTCGTCATCGCAGGAGGCCTACTCACACTCATCCTCATGCTCACCGCAACCGCCGCGACCACCCTCTGGCGCATCATCACAGGAACCTAACCCCATGACCACCCACCCCCGCACTCGAACCCACTACCCCCGCATGAAAACCCGCGGCGGAAAACGACGCCACCACCGCAGACAGACCCAACAGCGCCAACTCTTGATGCACTTCATCGCGCTCGGCAACGCCATCGTCGAAGCACGCAACGCCGTCCACTTCATCGCCATGACGGCCGCAACCACAGCAGCCACCACCATGACGGCGCTCGCCGAGGCCGACCGCAAATCACATGATTCGCGCACAGAGGAGGCCGACCGTGGCTGATGGCAACGTGACGCGCATCCACCCAGCGCCGAGCATCCCGAACCCTCTCATGCACAACCCGTGGGCGGCGCTGACGGATGAGCAGATCGAGGAGCAGATATTCGCCGCGAAAGTGCGGATCGACGCGGCGGAGCACACCGTCCGATCGCTTGAGCGTGAAGCGATGCGCCGCAACCCGGCGAAGCGGTTGGTTCGCGACGCTGGTGGGCGTTCCGCCGACCAGGTAGGAGCGTTCCACCGACCGGCTGATTCAGAGACAGGAGACGACCGGTGAACCGGCCAACGATCAGTGAGAACGTGCCGACGTGCGTCGAGTGCGGCGTCGAGCGACCGAAGCAGGCCAAGGATTACAACCCGATGCAGGCCATTATCGGGGCCGAGCTGGGCTGGTACTCCGGCTCTGACGGCGAACTCTGCGGGCCGTGCCTCAGCGCGCTCATGAGAATGGCGAACGGTCGATGAGAGTGTCGCCCGATTCAGGGGACGCGGAACGATGAAGCGCGTGAACCCCGCGGCTCAGCACCAGCCTGATAGCTACGAGCCCGCGAGCCTCGACGTCGCGTGGACCGAGTATCGCGACGCGAACCCAGCACGGAACAATCCCGACGGGTTCGCTGCATTCCGAGCGGGCTACCGCCGTGGGATATCACAGGGCGCTCTGCTCGCCAGTTCGATAGTCGTGCACGCATCGTCCCATTCAGACACCACGACCTCATGAACGCCCTCGCCCTCCACGTCACCGAAGACCTCAACAAAACGATTACGGCGCTCGCCGAATCAACGACACGCCGCATCCAATGACGCCGAAACGCTGTCAATGCCGGGACGGTTGTCGCATAACGTCGGGCGTCCTGCGTCCGAAGTTCGAGCCTCGCACTGCGGGGCTTTTCCCGTTTCTGAGGGAACTCACTCGCCGCACGGCCCGGGTCATAGGGGTGGCTGGTCGCGCGGTCCGGTCTGATCCTCCGGGCATTCGATGCAGAGCGGATCCTTCGCGCGCCGGCGGTCGGGGCTTCCTGCTCGGACCGCCGGCGCACTCAGACAGCCCGCCGCCGCTCTTCACACCATCCTGACTGCGAGCCCGAGCGGCGGGCACCCCTCAACGCAGGACTACCCGCTATCGCCCGGATCAAGGCAGACTGGACCGATGACCGAAGCTCAGGGAACAACCGAAACCGCTGCCAAGAAGCCTTGGTACAAGAAGCTGTGGATCTGGGGCATCGTCCTCGCTGTCCTCGTCGTGGGCGGCATCGGCAATCTCGCGACCGGTGACGAGCGCGAAGCCGCGCAGATCAATGCCACCCCGACGCCGGCAGCCACCGAGCCGCCGGAACCCACCGAGCCGACCGAGGCCGCTGAGGAGCCAGTGCCCGAGCCTGAACCCACGGTCGACGAGGATGCCCGCAGCGCCGCCTTCGAGCAGGCCATCAGGGATGCGTTCGGCGGCCAGGAGTACTCCGAGGTCTTCGCCTCCGACCCGACGCTCTGGTACGGCTGGATCTCAGGCGTCCGCACCCAAGGATCGAACGGGTATGTGACGCTCCAGGTCGGGTCCGGCTCACCGGACCGTGACGACCTGGGCGAACGAGCTGCAGACGCACTGCCCCGCCTGCTCCCCGCCGAGGCGACTGCCGACATCGACTGGATCATCGTCGAGGACGCCTCCGGCGTCGTGATCGCACAATCGCGCACCCATTAACCCGACTCGACTGACCTGAAGCCCTCGGCATGCCGCCGGGGGCTTCGTCATTCCCGGAGGTGTCGCCGTGAGCAACCGCTCCATCCGCGACGGCAAGGGCAAGGCTGCTTACAAGCGGAAGCGGAAACGCCTCCTGGCCAGAGTCCGCGATGAGGGCCTCGTCTGCCACATTTGCGGGGGCGACATCGATGTGACGCTTGATCGACGCGATCCGATGAGCTTTACCGCAGACCACATCGAGCCGCTTGCGAACGGCGGCGACCTCGTCCGCAACGAGATCCGCCCGGCGCACCTGAGGTGCAATGCACGTCGCGGCACCGCGGCGGACGTCGCGATTGAAGCTTGGGGAGCCTCCTGATGAGCCCCACAGAGACCACCGAAGGAGCACAAATGAAGGTCAGCGCCCGCGTCGACGTCGTCATCGCCGACGAGACTCCCATCCAGCCGCCACCGACCCGCGTCATCGTGATCGCCCCCACCAAAGAAGCCGGCCAAGACGCGGTCTCCAACATGACCGACGCCGTCGAGGTCGTCGCGATCGTCACGCCCCGCTCCCCGCATGCCGCACGCGGCACCCTCGCGGACGAGATCATCGAGGTCGAGGGACTCACCGACGAACAACTCGAAGCACTGCGCGACGAGGCCGCACCCGCCCTCGCTACCACCCAGGAGAAGTAGCCATGGCCACCACCGTCGGAACCATCGACACCGCGGTTCTCCTCAAGGTGGGCGACAGCACGCCCATCGAGGTCGCAACCATCACCCCAACCATCCGCGCAACCTGCACAGGCGCCACCGTGCACGTCAACACGCCCAAGTGGCGCCGCACACTCGCCCTCACCTTCCTCCGCCTCGCCTGGCACCTCTTCACCAGCCGACGCTGACCCCCACCGCCCGGGCCCGCCATAAAATCCAGCGACGCCCGGCCGCTGGCCACCTCCCGCGCGGCGTGTCCGCATTTCTCCCCGCACTTTTTGGTCTCCGACACGAAGTGCGCTCTCACACCAGTTCGGAGGCGCCGAATGCCGCAACGCAAAGCGCCCTGCGGCACCTACAGCGCCTACAAAAGGCACCTCCGGAACAAGGAGAAGGTGGACGCGAAGTGCCGCGCCGCCCAGCGCAAACACGATGGCACTCGCTCCACCTCAGCGACCGCCAGAGCGGCCCGCGCAGCGAAGCCAAAGACGCCGGCAACGCCGCCTGCGACTATCGAACTTCCCGCACCGGCTCCGAGCACCGCCCGCACGGAAGTGGTGTCACGACTCGACGTGCTCAAGGAGCTGCTCGAGCAACAGAGACTGCTGCTACCCACCCTCCGTCAAGAAGAGCCGGCCCGCGCGTACCTGCTGATGCGGGAGCAGCGCGAGACACTCCGCGAGATCGACGAGATCCAGAACGCCGGCGCGTCGAAGGGGGCCACCCTTGCCGACCAACTCGCCGAAGCCCGAGCAGCTCGAGCTGCGCGGGCGGCAGGAGCCTAGGCTCTACACGCTCCCACCCCGCGCCGGCACCCTCGCCGACGACGCACTCGATCTCTGGACAGTCGCCGGCCGCGAGCTCGACCCGTGGCAGGAGCTTTCCCTCGACGGGATCTTCTCCGTCGACCACGCCGGCTTCTGGACCTGCACTGAGTGGGGTGAGCTGGTCGCACGCCAGAACGGCAAGGGCGACATCATCACTGCCTACTGTCTCGCCAAGCTGTTCCTTTGGCCCAAGCCTGACGGAACACCGCGAACCATCGTCTACACCGCCCACCAGTTCAAGACGGCGCGCGAGATGTTCCGACGCATGCGGTTCATCATTGAAAGCGCGCCGCTCCTCATGGCCGAGCTGCGCGGCGGGGCCCGCGGCATCACTACCGCCCACGGCGAGGAAGGCTTCGAGCTCAGCAACGGCAACCGGCTCCTGTACCTCGCCCGATCACGAAACAGCGGCGTCGGATTCACCGTCGACGACCTAGTAGTCGACGAAGCACAGGAAGCATCCGTCTCAGCGATGGACGCCCTGCTGCCGACGATGTCGTCCGTCGAGAACACCCAGGTCCTGTTCTTCGGCACCGTGCCAGACGAGCTGAACGAAGCCGAGTACTGGGAAGGCGTCCGAGATCGCGGCCGTGCCGCAACCAGCCCCCGAACCGGATGGATCGAATTCAATCCCGATGGCTCCGACGACCCTGACACCGCGGACAAGATCGACATCTATGACGATGATGTCGCCGCCGCCGGCAACCCAGGCCTCGGGTACCGGCCTGGCCTGACGCTCGAGCAGATCACCGACGAACGCGGCGAACCCGGCATCGAAGGCCGAATGTCCAAGGAGTCCTTCCGCCGCCAGCGGCTCTCGATCTGGCCGAACCGACGCGCCGAGGTCAAATCCAAACTTTCCGAACTGGACCTCGACGTGTGGGACAGACACAAGTCCGAAGACGCCGGTGTAGCTGCCGAAGGCATGGTCCTGTCGCTGGCTCTCGGTCGAGGTGGCGGGTACGGAACGATCGGGAAAGCGATCCGCGTCGACGAGAGCATCGCCGTGGAGCATCATCGGACCGACCGCGGCACGCGCTGGATCGCCGACGAGCTTAAGGAGCTCAAGGAGGCGTACGGCAACCCGCTGCTGGTGCTCGACCCGAAGAACGCGGCCGCCGTAATCTCGTCACTCGATCGAGCCGGCGTGAAGTACCTCGCGATGAACCTCGACGAGATCGCCGCCGCCCACGCCCTGTTCGTCGAACACGTCAACGCGGGCCTGGTGCCGCACCGTCCACAGGATGAGGTTCGGAAGTCGCTCGAGTTCGCCACCACGCGGAACATTGGCCGCGCCGGCGTCACGTGGGAACAGTCCGATCCGACGAAGCCGGTCTCCATGGCGCAGGCCGTCACGTGGGCCCTGTGGGGGGTGCTGAAGTCCGAGGCATCCCCGAAGAAGCCACCGCCACCGCCACCGCCTCCCGCTGAGGTAATCGCTCGCGACGACGTCGCCCAATCCGAAACGAATCTGGCCTCCGCCAGCTTCTGACGAAGGAGGCCGCCTTGCCCGAGACCGGATACCAGGCGGCGCCGAACCTCCTCAGCTGGGGAACGCTGATCGCGGAAACGCACGAGCCGAACCCGGACCTGCAGTGGCCGAAGTCGATCGACGTGTTCGACCGGATGCGCCGCGAAGATCCGCAGGTCAAGTCGGTCCTTCGCGCGGTGACCCTCCCGATCATGCGTACCGAGTGGGTTATCGACGGCGCCGGCTGCCGGGACGAGGTCGTCGCTCACATCGCAGCAGACTTCGGACTCCCGATCAAGGGGCAGGCATTCGAGGCCCCTGTTCGCTCCAAGGGTCGATTCTCGTTCAAGGAGCACCTCCGTCTCGCGCTGCTTGAGCTGCCCTACGGGCACTCGTTCTTCGAGCAGGTCTATTCGCAGGCCGATGGCCGTGCGCACCTGGCGAAGCTGGCATGGCGGCCGCCGCGGACGATCTCCGACATCGAGGTTGCTCAGGACGGTGGGCTCGTCGCGATTAAGCAGCACGCGATCGCCGGCGGCACGAAGGAGCCGCGCATCCCAGTCGACCGGCTCGTCGCTTACGTCAACGAACGTGAGGGCGCGAACTGGCTCGGCGAGTCCCTGCTCCGGTCGGCGTACAAGATGTGGCTCCTGAAGGACCGCGTGCTGCGCATCCAGGCCCTCGTCGCTGAGCGCAACGGGCTCGGGATCCCCGTCTACGAAGCGGCCGAGCTGCCCGACGGCATCGAGAGTGCCGAGCGCGACGCGTGGCTGAAGTCCGAGAAGGACGCCGGCCTCGCGCTCGCGAAGAGCATGCGCGCCGGAGAAGCCGCCGGAGCGTCAATCCCGAACTCGGCCAAGCTGAGCCTCATCGGAGTGACCGGGAAGCTGCCCGACACGGATAAGCCGATCCGGTACTACGACGAGCAGATCGCTCGCGCCGTGCTCGCCCACTTCCTGAACCTCGGCACCGAGACCGGGTCGTGGGCGCTCGGTTCGACGTTCGCGAACTTCTTCACTGACTCGCTCAACGCCGTCGCGCAGCACATCGCCGAGGTCACGCAGCGGCACGTCATCGAGGACCTTGTGGACCTCAACTGGGGTCCGAACGAGCCGGCGCCGCGCCTGGTGCCTTCTCCGATCGGGGAGCAGCAGGCGGCGACAGCTGAAGCGATCAAGTCGTTGATCGACTGTGGTGCTCTGTCGAAGGATCCCGCGCTCGAGCAGTTCCTCCGAGCGAAGTATGGCCTGCCAGTCAAGGAAGAGTCGGACGCTGCCGGCACACCTGCGGCCGAAGCGGAGCGAGCCCGAGCCGCGGCCGAGACTGCGCAGAAGGTATACCTCGCGACCGACAAGCCACCTCTGAGGCAGGAGGAGGCGCGCGAGCTGATCAAGCTCGCCGGCGCCAACCTCACCGGGGACGGGCCCGACACGCGACGCATTCCCAACCACGACTCTGAGGAGAGCGCATGAACCCCTTCCGCAACGCTGCGCGCCACGACACGCAGCGCACACCCATCAGGGCGGAAGCGCCATCGGTGAAGACCGACGGCACGGTCGCGACCCTCCGCCTGTACGACCCGGTCGACAGCTGGGGCGACTGGTGGGGTGTCTCCGCGAAGGAGTTCACCCGCGTTCTCGACGAGCTGCCCGACGACACGACCGAGATCCGCCTCCTGATCAACTCACCCGGCGGTGAAGTGATGGAGGGCATCGCGATTATGAACGCGCTCCGAGCGCACCCGGCGCGAGTGGTCGCCGTCGTCGAAGGCATCGCGGCATCGTCGGCATCGTTCATCGCGGCGTCGGCCGACGAGCTCGTCATGATGCGGAACAGCGAGCTCTACATCCACAACGCGTGGGGGTTCGTCGTCGGGGACGCTGCGGACCTCCGAGCGGTGGCCGACGACCTCGAGCAGCACTTCGACCGCAACATCGCGAGCATCTACGCCGAGAAGTCCGGCGACACCGTCGAGCACTGGCTCGGCGAGATGGACAAGGACCGGTTCCTCACCGCCGAGCAGGCCGTCGCAGAGAAGCTCGCCGACCGCATTGACGGCGTGGGCGACGCAGATGCTGCGAAGGCGAAGTTCGACCTCTCAGTGTTCGCCCGCGCTGACGGGCGCCGCGCAGCCGCGATGGCGGCCACCACCAGACCCCCGAGCTCGTCCGAGCCGGGTGAACCCAACCGAAAGGAGAACGCTGTGGCTTACAGCGATCTGACGGCTGGCCTTCGCGAGCGGCTCGGCGTGACCGATGCCACCGCCGACGACGAGACGCTGCTCGCAGCCCTCGACGAGGCACTCGAGGAGCGAGCCGAAACCCCCGAGGCCCCGCAGGCCTCGATCCCCGAAGGTGCCGTCGTCATGGACGCCGCGCAGCTCGAGGAACTCCGTGCTCAGGCCGCGCTCGGTGCGCAGGCCCGTGCGCAGCAGGAGAGCGACCGCCGCGACGCCATCGTCGCCCAGGCGCTCTCGGAGGGTCGCATCGCCGCCTCGTCGCGTGACTCGTGGCGGGCGCAGCTCGACAAGGACGAGGAAGGCATCACGGCACTCCTCGACTCCTTCCCGAAGAACCAGGCCGTGCCGGTCGCCGAGGTCGGTCACTCCGACTCGCTGACCAGCTCGGACGACGCCCTGTACGCGGCGGCGTTCCCGACCACGAAGGAGGCCTGACATGGCTGACTACCTGCCCAAGTTCAAGCCCGGCCAGTCTGTGACCTTCACCGCGTCGGCAGCCGTTGTCGGTGGACGTCTCGTGGCGGTCACCGGCGCACGCACCGTCGGGCCCGCGGGCGATGACTCGGCCGCCGTGGTCGGGGTCGCGGGATTCGACGCTGCAGCGGGCGAGCGTGTGACCGTGTTCACCCGCGCCGGCGGCGTTCATCGCCTCACCGCGTCTGCGGCGATCGTGGCCGGCGTGAAGGTCTCCTCGGCAGCAGCCGGGAAGGTCCAGACCGTCGGCGCCACCCAGAACCCGATCGGCCTCGCGCTCGAGGCCGCCACTGCCGACAACGACGTCATCGACGTCCTGTTCATCTGAGGGAGATGACGTGTCTTACACCTATCCGGTGAGCCACCCCACGGGGTCGCCCACGAAGGAGCAGCTGCACCTGCTGCTGTCGAACCCTGCACTCATCGCTCGTCGAGTCGCGGACTTGACCCAGATGAAGTTCATTGCCGACTACCTGCTGCCCGCGCGTTTCGATGCGACGGGTGGCGGGATTTTCTACGAGACCGGTGAGCCGGTGTTCGCGTCGGATGACCCGGAGGCGATCGCGCCGCTGGGCGAGTTCCCGATGGTCGTGCTCGACGACGGCACTGTTGTGTCGGCGAAGACCGACAAGTGGGGTCTCGACACGATGGTCGCGGACGAGAAGATCGCCCGCCAGGGTCGTGTGCCGGTGGATCGGGGCCTCAAGCGGGTCTCGAACACGATCGTGCGATTTGTCGACCAGGTCGCCATGGCGGTCATCGCTTCTCGCGTGTCGAGCACCTTCACCTCCGCAGCTTGGGCGTCGGCTGGCGCGGCCGTGGAGTCGATTCTGACCATCCAGGCGGAGCGCGCGCAGCTTGGCCTCGGCTTCGAGCTCGACACGATCGTTCTGCGACCGGCGCAGTACGCGAAGGTCATCGGCATGCTGATCGACGACAAGTCGCTCCCGCGCGAGCAGGGCGCCACGGCCATCCAGGGAAACCTGCCGGTCGACGCGCTCGGTCTCACCTGGGCGACCACGCCGCACTTCCAGGGGTCGAACCCGCTCTTGGTCGACCGCGACAACCTCGGCGGTATGGCAGACGAGCGCCTCGGCGGTCCCGGCTACGCCTCCGCTGGCAACTTCGGCGTTGAGGTGAAGTCCATCCGCGACGACGACGCTGAGGGCTACAAGCTCCGCGGCCGACGCGCCACGGTGCCGGTCGTCACCGAGCCGCTCGCCGGCGTCCAGCTGACGGGCACGGGCCTCTGATGGCTGGCCAGGACACGGCGCAGAACGCCGCGACCGCGAAGGCGGCGGCTGAGAAGGCAGCGGCTGAGAAGGCAGCGGCTGAGAAGGCGGCGGCTGAGAAGGCCGAAACTGAGCGCGCGAAGGCTGCGGAAGCCGCCGCGAACGCGCTGCAGGTGATCGGACCGGTCGCGGTCCTGCCGCTCAAGTCGGGCGGTGAGCGGTACGTGTACCGCGGCACCGCCATCAGCGACGAGTTCACCGATGAAGGCATCAAGCATGCCAAGTCGGTCGGCCTCGTCGGCAAGCCGAAGAAGTAACCCTGAAGGGGGGCGATGGAGATGATTCGACCCGACGACATCCCTGGTGTCGACGAGGATGTTGCTCGCACGATCATCGTGGCAGCACGCTCCATCGCCCCCTGCATCGACTCGTTCCCGGACGAGAGCGAGGAACGCAAGAACGCCGTCGCGATCCTCCGGCGTGTGGCCGCGGAAGCCCCGCCTGCAGGAAGCCGCAGGGTTCGCTCTCAGCGAATCGGCTCCGCGGCGGTCGACTACTGGAACGCCGACACGTGGTCGCCTGAGGACCGCAGCCTGCTCCGCTCATTGTGCGGGCAAAGCGCGGCCCCCAACGCTCCAGTAGGGAGCTTCCCCGAGGGCCGACCCATTCAGCGGCTGTGGCCGGAAGGACGCCACTCGTGAACTTTCCCGCCGGACGAAAGGTGTACCGGCTGCGGGCGAGACCGGTCCTGGACCCGTACTCGAAGAAGCCGATCTCCGCCGACTGGGCCGACCCCCTCGTGCTCGAACTTCCTGCCTCCTTCGTCGCGCAGACGTCGACGTCGATGCTGGCCGGCGCGAGTCGCGAGCAGGCGGCCGAGTCGAAGTCGCTGTTCTGCGATGGCTCGTTCGACGTGCAGAAGGGTGACCGCATCCGGGACGGAGAGCCCGGCGCACCGGTCTACACGATCGATGGCATCCCGCCGGCAGCCGACACGAACCCGTGGACCAATTGGACGCCACCTCGAGAGATACCGCTGACCCGATACGTCGGCTGAGCGAAGGAGTGGACGATGGCCAGAAGCGGCCAGACCAAGGTCGAGTTCAACCCCGGATACTTCGAGACGGTGCTTCGGCAGTCGAAGGTTGAGCAGCTCACGGATGACGCCGCGAAGCGTGCCCTGAGCGCGGCGCGAGCGAACGCACCCGTCGACACCGGCGCCTACCAGCGCGGCCTTCGCCTCGAGCATCGCAACTCGCGTTTCCGTCGCACGTCACGAGTTGTCGGCACCGACCCGAAAACGCTGCTCATCGAGTCGAAGACGGGCACGCTGGCCAGAGCGCTAAAGGCTGCGAAGCGATGACAGTCAGCCCTCCTGATCTGGAGCTGTGGCTGACGGAGTACGTCCGCGCTGCCGCGGCGGCCGACAGCCTCGACGTCGATGTCGACAACAAAGAGCCCCCTGAACTGCAGTTGCCATTGCCGCGACCGCTGATCGTCATCCGGGATGACTCCGGCCCCCGCCTGGACCACACCACTTTCGACCGGTCGATCGGCGCGACGGTCCTCGCTGGCACGCGCCTGTTCGCGAAGCCTGCCGGCGACATTGCGCGGTGGCTGTCGGGCGTGCTGAACGACGAGGCCATCGTCCTCGCACAGGGAAGCCCGATCGCCGCCGTCGACTGGAGCGGCAGCAACGGACCGTTCGCGGTCCCCGAACAGCTCGACGTCGCACGGCAGTACCAGACCGCGCAGTACGTCGTGTCCGGCTCGTGGTGAGCCGGAAATCACCCATGAGCCCGCGGGAGCGGGAGAAGGAGTACCAACATGCCCGCGGATAGCCAAGGGAATGATCTCGGCGCAGTCGCCGTACCCATCACCGGCATGGCCGCCTTCGCGCCTGCCGCAGCGGAGAACGTCATCGCGAAGGCAGACCTGGGCGCCAGCCCGCTCGTGCTGTCGACCGCGTTCAAACGGCTCGGCCTGTACAAGACGGACGGCGGTCCCGCCGCAGCTCGCGAAAGCGGCGACGAGATCGAGTTCTTCCAGAAGGGGTACACCCTCGCCGGCGACGGTGAGCGGATGGTCACCATCGGACTGGCCGAACAGAACCCGACCGTCCAGGCGCTCATTGAGGGTGTCGAGCCGGACACGAACGGTGTGATTGAGGTGTCGTCCTCGCTGCCCGACAACCGGTTCATCCTGCTCGTGGTCACCCGCTACCGCAACGGTCACGAGAAGCGCGAGATCGGCGTCGCGTCGATCACCTCTGTCGAGCCGGATCAGTCGACCCGCGGTGAGGTCGAAGGTCAGAACGTGACGTTCAAGTGGCAGGAAGACCCGCTGTTCAACGACGCGCCGTTCTGGCGTTGGGGCCCCGCAGCCCCGGTCGCGCCTGCCGGCGTCTGACACAGACGACTGGCCGGGGTGTTTTCGGGTCGCCCCGGCCAGTCCACACCCGAACCCGATAACCCGAATGGAGCCCCACCATGGCAACACGCACCAAGCCCGCGCCCGAGCCCGAAGAGTACGACTTCGACAACTGGACCGAGGACGACGAGACAGCGGCCCTCGCCGCCCTCAAGCCGGACATCAAGCACATCATCGTCGAGAAGAACTTCATCGGCCGCTTCCCGGACGGCGTCATCGTCAAGATGCCGCTCTCGCTCAGCCTCGACGACGTCGACGCGCTGCAGGAGGACGCCGCCAACCCCGTCGACCAGTTCAAGACGCTGCTCAAGCGTGTCGCCGGTGACGACGTCGCGGCGGAGTTCTCGAAACACGACCTCGCGGAGACCGTCATCATGGCGGACCGGTACTTCACCGTGTTCTCGAAGATCTCGCAGGCCTCCTTCCCGGAATCCTGAGCGTCGTCCAGCTGATCCGAGAGCACCGCGGAACAGTCGCACGCACCCTGCGTGAGACATTCAACGTGGGGCTCTCGGACCTGGGCGACGCACTCACGTGGGGTGAGGCCAGGAGCTTGCTCGAAGAAGCGGCCGCTGATCCTGGCACCGCGCTTGGCGCGCAGCTCGCTGGGTGGGCGTACCCCGCAAACATGCTCGAGCTGTTGAACCTGACCGCCATGATCGGCGACGCGAAAGCCTCCCGGAAGGTCATGCCGTGGGCGATGAACTCGCCCCGGTCGAACGCACCAAAGGCGACCACTGAAGAGGTCGCGATAGCCCAGGCAGAGCTCGAGGACGGCATCGTCTTCGCAAGCTAGCCGCTCAGCCCTGTGGAGGTGTGATGTCGTCCGAGGTTGGCTCTGGTCACATCAGCATCTTCCCGGTGATGACCGGCTTCAAGTCGCGTGTCACCAAGGGCACGCAGGAGGCCGGCGCGGCTGGTGCGAAGTCGTTCGAAGGCGGCTTCAAGGGCGCGGGTGCGAAGACGGGTCGCTCGCTCGGCCGCGACATGAAGTCGGCGTTGTCGTCGTCGGCGGGCAACCTCGGCGCGGCCGAGCTCGGCAAGCTGAACGCCGGCGTCGCGGCGGCCTCCGCCGCGCTATCCAAGGCGCGCCTGCGGCAGCAGGACGAAGCCGGCAAGGTGCGGGTTGCTGAAGTGCGTCTCCAGGAGGCGATCGAGAAGTCTGGGGCGGGCTCCGCGCAGGCTGTGGCAGCTGAGGAGCGCCTCGCGGCCGCTCGACGCCGCCACACCTCCGCCGTCGACGCTGTCACGGCAGCCTCTGCGCGGCTCACCGCTGCGCAGGAGGCCGTGCGGGTTGCGACGACCGACCTGGCGTCCTCGACGGACGGCACGACCGGTGGACTCCGCCGCATGGCGTCCGGGTTCCGAGACGGCTTCCGAGACGCGAACGCGGCGAAGTCCTCATTCACCGGCGTCGCCGGGTCGATCGGTGGCGTCCTCCGCGCAGTATCCGACGTCAGTGGCTTGACGCACTTCGGGCGCCTCGCGCGGTTGATGGCTCAGCAGGCATACACGTCGTTCACCTCCATGGCGTCGATGGTGGGCGGCCGTCTTGCGAGTGTGTGGTCGTCGACGAGTCGTTGGGCGATGAGCGTCGGTTCCGTAATCGGCAACGCCTTCGCGCCCGTCGGTCGCGTTCTCAGCACCGTCGGTACCGCCATCGCGTCACCGTTCATCCGGCTCGGCACGAACGTCGCCGCGTGGATGCAGCCGGTCACCTCGCAGGTGACGTCGCTGTTCTCGAAAATCGGCGCAGCTGCGGGCCCGGCGGTCTCGCGGATGGTGTCGACGTTCGGGACAGGCGTCTCTCGACTTGCCTCGTCGGCAGCCTCGGGGTTCCGTTCGGTCGTCGACGCGGCGGCTCGAGCTGGCGCTGCTGCGGGGAAGGCTCTCGGCGACGGCATCAAGAACGTCGCGACCGGAGCGGTCGCTGCTGCCGGCGTCGCGGCGGGCATCGCCCTCGGGAAGGGCTTCTCGCGCCTCGCCTCGATCGACACCGCGCAGGCGAAGCTTCGCGGCCTCGGCAACGACGCAGGCACCGTCACGGCCATCATGGGCGACGCACTCGCCTCCGTGCGCGGAACCGCGTTCGGACTTGGTGAAGCGGCAACTGTCGCCGCGGCCGCCGTCGCGGCGAACATTCTGCCGGGAGAGCAACTTCAGGGACACCTGAAGCGGATCGCGAACAACGCGGCCGCAGCGGGCATGTCGATGGAGGAAATGGGCAGAATCTTCAACCGGGCCGCCACGCAGGCCAACGGCGTCCAGAACGACGTCATCGGTCAGCTCGCCGACCGCGGCATCCCGATCTACCAGGCTCTCGCGGACCAGCTCGGCGTCACGGCCGGTGAAGTGTTCAAGATGGCCTCCGAGGGCAAGGTCGACTTCGAGACCTTCTCGAAGGCGGCAGAGGTCGCCGCTGGCACCGTCGCGGAGGAGATGGGCCGCACTGTGCCCGGCGCGGCGAAGAACTTCTTCGCTGCCATGGGGCGTATCGGAGCGAACGCGCTCGAGGGCATCTACGGCAAGATCGGTCCGCTGATCCAGGCTGCGACGTCTGCCCTGGGGCCGATCGAGGAACGCGCGAAGGCGTTCGGTGATGTGCTACTCCGGGTACTCGGCCCCGCCATGGACTGGGTGACCGACCTGCTCAACCGAATCGGTGAGGGCACCGGCATTGCGGGCACTGCGCTCGAAGGCCTCTCGGGCATCATCGGTCCGATCGGTGGCGTCATGGCCGCGCTCGGCGCCGGCGGGCTGGCGAGCGTCCTCGCCCGTCTCGGGCCGCTCGCGGCGCTCCTGGGCCCGCTGGGGCCCATGTTCGCGGCGTTGGCATCGCCTCTGGGGCTTGTGGCCGCGGGGTTCGCTGGCTTCGCTCTCACGGGTGCTGATGCGTCTGGCCTGGTGTCGAGCATCACGGGGATCGTCTCGTCCGTGGTGAGCGCTCTGCCTGGCCTGGTGGCCAAGGTGGCAGAGTTCGTGCCGCAGTTGGTCGAGTCGATCCTCGGTCAGGTGCCGGCGCTCCTTACCGCGGGTGTCGAGATCGTCGGCGCCCTTGTCGATGGACTCATCACTGCGGTTCCGGTGATCATCACCGGCGCTCTGGCCATGGTCGACGGACTCCTGTCGGCCATCGTGTCGAACCTGCCGAAGATCATCGAGGGTGCCATCACGCTGGTCCAAGCGCTACTCCGTGGGATCATCCAGGCGGTGCCGCTCCTGATCGCTGGCGCTCTGCAACTCGTTGATGGGCTCCTGTCCGCAATCGTGTCCAGCCTGCCGATGATCATCGACGGCGGCATCGAGCTGCTCATGGCGCTGGTGCTCGGCATCGTCGGCGCCCTGCCCGCTCTGCTTGACGCGGCGCTCAACCTCGTCATGGGGTTGCTCGACACGATCATCAAGAACCTGCCGAAGATCATCGAGGGCGGCATCCAGCTGCTCCTCTCGCTGGTGCAGGGTCTGGTGAAGGCGCTACCGCAGCTCATCCGAACCGCGATCGACCTTGTCATCCGGCTGGTCACGGGTCTGCTCACGATGCTGCCTCAGCTCATCCAGGCCGGTATCGAACTGGTGGTGGCGCTGATCGTGGGACTGGTGAAGGCCATTCCTCAAATCATCGCGATGCTCCCCGAGATCATCGCGGCGATCTGGAACGGCCTCGTCGGGGTCGACTGGAAGAGCCTCGGAATCGAGATCGTCCGGGGCATCATCAACGGCCTCCGCTCCATGATCGGCGCCGTCGTCAGCGCGATCACGAACGTGGCCAGTGCCGCGTTCGATGGGTTCAAGTCGTTCTTCGGGATCGCCTCGCCGGCGAGACGGATGATCGGCCCGGGTCGGAATGTGGTCCAGGGAGCTGCTCTCGGTGTCGATCGAGAGCAGGACACGCTCGAGGAGTCGATGCAGGACCTCGCTCAGCGCGGCGCCGAGGCTTTCGAGTCTCAGATCGGCCGCGTCTCGGGTGACCTTTCGCTGGCCGTCGCGCAGAGCCGCGTCCCAGCCGGCGCAGTGCCCGAGGAAGGCAGTGGGGGCTCGTCTGGTGATCTGAGGCTGCGAGACATTGTGCTGCAAGGAACGGATCCCTACGTGCTCCTGTCGATGCTGAAGCAGGAGATCGAAGGGGGGTTGCTGCCGTGAGCTCAGTCGAGATCGACGGACTTCTGTTTGAGGGCATTCCCGGTTCACCTCCTAGCGGCCTGGTCTACACACGACTGCAGGGCTGGCAGTCGGGGCCGCCGATGCGAGACGACGCGGAGGGCCGCGCTGACAGTGACGGCGCGTTCCCGGTGGAACGCGCTTTGCGGTCAGCGCGCGTGCTCCGTTTCCAGGGAGCGTTGGTCGCACCCACGCAGGCAGAGGCTGAACAGTTGTGGGCGCGCTGGGCGGCCATCCAGAGTGATGGTCGCCCCTTCCCGCTCACGGTGACGGATTCACTCGGGCAGCGGACCTGCATGGTGAGCCTGTCGGGTGAGCCCGAGGTCATCCCCATCAACAACCGCAAGGCACGCGTCATCGGGCGATTCATCGCGCACGACCCGGTGAAGTACGGGCAGCCGCGCAGCGCCAGCACGGGCTTGCCGGTGCCAGGCGGCGGCCTCGAGTATCCGCTCGGGTCGCCGTCTGGTGCACTGCACTACGGAAGCAACGGCAATCTTGGGCGCGTCACCGTGTCGAACATCGGGACGGCGCCGATCTCGCCACGCATCCGGGTGACCGGCGGGCTGACACTCGGGTTCGAGGTGGTCCGCTTGGACACCTCTCAGCGGCTCCGATACGACCGCATCGTCCCGGAGGGAACCGACGTCCTCATCGACTGCCGCACTGGTGGCGTGCTGATCGATGGCACTTCGGACGGCTCCACGTATCTGACCGTCGCGGACTTCTTCCAAGCCGGTCGCGGCGAGTCCTTCGAGGTCCAGTTCTTGGCTCTTGGCGAGTCGATTGGCGCACCAACGATGACTGTCGAGTGGAGTGATGGGTGGTGGTGAAGTGGATCGTCGGTGACCTTCTCACCGGGCAGCGCATCCAGACCGTACCCGTTATCTCGGGCACGTGGCGGGACACGCTCAACGATGCAGGAGCTCTCTCTTGCACGGTGACGCTCCGCAATGAACAGGTGAGGCGGCTGGGCTTGCAGGAGTCCGCGAAGCCGGGCAAAGCGTTCCTGGCCGCTATCGAGGGGGATCTGGTTCTGCAGGCGGGACCGATCTGGATCCACGACTTCGACAACGACACAGGTCGACTGACGATCCAGGCTTCCGGCATGTGGTCCTACTTCGATCACCGCGTGCTCATACCGGTGCTCGCTGGTTTTCTGCCTTCGAGCCCGAGCGCGGATACGAACCTCACTTCTTCTCTGCAGGGGATTGCTCGCACGCTCGTCGCGCAGGCTCGGAGCCACACGGGCGGCGCTGTCCCGGTGATCCTGCCGGCGGCGATCGCGGGAACCAACGTGCGCAACTACGGTGGCGGCGACCTCGGGATTGTGGGGGAGCGACTGCGCGAACTCACGCAGGTTGAGAATGGCCCTGACATTCGATTCCAGCCGCGGCTGAGGCCAGACAAGACCGGCATCGAGTGGGTCATGCAGATTGGCACACCGACTCAGCCGCTGTTGTTCTCGCAAGTGCGGCCGACATTCACGATCGGTCTCGATGGCTCGTCTGTTTCGCGGCTCAGGATCAAGGCCGACGGCACACGGTTGGCGGGCCGCGGATTCGCTTCTGGCGGCCGAGCAGCTGACGACGTGCTCGTCGCGGTGTCGGAAGATGCGACGCTCGGCGTTCAGGGCTTCCCCCTGCTCGAGGTGGTGGATTCGTCCCACGCAACAGTCTCTCGCATCGAGACTCTGCAGAGGTATGCCGCCGAGGTCACGACGCTCGGTCGGCGTCCGCTCGAGACGTGGTCGGTGCGGCACGAAACCGCGCAGAGACCGTTCCTGTCGGGATTCACGGTCGGTGACTTTGCGAAGGTTCGGGTGCGGAACAACTTGTACCTGGAGAACCGAGACCACAGCATGCGCATCATCAGCAGATCCGGAGACAACCGCGGCCGCAGCGTCGACCTGGAGCTCCAACCGGAGGTGATCTGATGGCCGGAGGGTACGCGGCACCACCACCGGGCAACGTCGGGGAACTCACTGAAGCCGTGAAGCAGCTCCGCAAGCGGGTGGCTGAGCTGGAACGGCCCACGGGTACGCAGAATGCTCAGGCGGTTGCGGCGTTGCAGGTCGCACAAGCGGAGCTTCAAAAAACAGTCGACACCCTCGACGGCGTAATCGACCTCATCGCACGAACACAAAACACGGCCGGGCGAGGATTCTCCGAAACGTTCGCCCTCACCACCACATCAACAACACTCACCTCAACAGTGTTCACCGCACCCAACTACCCATGCCGGGTCACGTTCACCGCAAGCGCGATCGTCGCCGTGTTCAACAACTCCGGCGCGGCCGACATTGCCTACAGCACCATCGAATACCAAGTCAGCGGCGCGGCAACAGTGAACTCGCAACGCGCATTCGCCGCGCTCGGCACTAGCGGGTTCGCGACCCTGAACACGACCATCAACGGGTCCGTCGTGATGCCCGCATCGGCAACAATCACGTTCCGCGTCCTTGGGAACTCCCAAGTCGGCCCATGGTCTCCCGCGCCGGGAACGAACGGTGCAGAAGTGTACTACCAGGCCGTCGTCGAACCGATCATCCCCTAACCAATTCACTGCATCTACCCTCACCAACCGGTTGAGGGTTGCTGTCGCGCCCACATTTAGGGGCCCCACATGACTGCACAGCCTGGTCTTGGCATCACCGGTAATGGTGTCGGTGTCACTACCCCGATCGCGCACCGCCTCGCACAGTCAGGCCTCGTCGCGAAAGCGGGCGGCACCCCCAACCTTGTCCGCGCGGGCGTGTTCTACGACGGCACCGTCAACATCGTGACCGGCACGGCAGGAATGATGTTCTACCCGGCAGGCGAATACACCATCAGCCCTGTGGTCGCTCGTGTCGGACTCTCTGCCGGGTCACCGTTCCTGCACTTCATCAACGCCGGCCCGATCCGGCTGACCGCTTCGGTCATCAGCACGCTCTGACCTTCACGGTCGCTGTTCGGTTCTCTCCGCCCCGGCTATCGGGGATTTTCCCCATGCTTTGAGGAGGCACGCTCATGACCGTTTCGAAGGGTCTCGGCACATACGGTGACGATGAAGGAGTTGTCACTCCCACCGACCACAAGCTCGCACAACTCGGGTTGATCGCGAAGGCAGGGCTGACGGACAACACGATCCGGCCCGGTTTGTTCTTCGACGGTCGGAACAACATCGTGGTCGGAACCGCTGGCATGTCCTACGACGTGTTCCCGTTCACGGCAGTGTCCTCGCGCGGCCCGGGTCTCGGTGCTGTCCTGTTCGCGAATGACGGTGTCGTCAACGTGCCCACGACCGCAGCGCCGGGCGCGAACTCGCGCATCGATGTGGTGTACGTGTGGCAGCGCGAGTTCGCACTCGATGGGGGAGCGACTGCTCCTGAGATCGGTGTGCTGCAGGGCACGCCGGCATCTTCACCGACTGCGCCGTCGCTGGCTGCATTCCCGGGTGCTATCGAGCTGGCGCGCATCACCGTGCCCGCTGGCATTACGGCGACGAACTCTGGTGCCACGATCACGCAGACCTCCCGGTTCACAAGTGCCGCGGGAGGGGTGTTGCACGTACGGACCGCGGCTGAGCTTCCGGCTCAGGCGGTCCGGAACCAGCTCGCCGTGGCCACGACCGCGCCGAGCATGTGGAAGTTCAACGGCACGTCGTGGTCGCTGCTGCAGACCGAACCGTACCGGTGGCCAGACACGGCGGCGCGGAACGCTGAGACCGGGATGCGGGCTGGTGACACCGGCTATCAGGTTGACCAAGCGTCAACGTGGGAGTTCGACGGCAGCACGTGGATCGAGACGACCCGCGCGCTCCGATACTTCGCCGGCACCCAGTCCCTGAACAACAACACGCAGACAGACCTGCAGTCGAACACGAACACGGGCGGCTTCGGCTCCACGATGAGTCCGGGCACGAACGCGATCGTGATCAGCCGGGCAGGCTGGTACCGCATCCTTGCGACCGCGAACTTCGCGACCAGCAGCACCGGTTCTCGGCTGCTCGAGATCACGTTGAACGGTTCCGTTCCGTCTCCGCGGCTCGCCGTGAGGGCGCCCGCGGCTGCGGCGTCCGCCCTCACTGCGTCGGGTGTCCGGTTCTTGCCGGCCGGTACCGTCGTTCGGGCGCAAGGATTCCAGGACTCCGGCGGCACTCTCTCCGTCGTCCACACCCTCAGCGTCGAGCTGATCCGCGGCGGAACCGCGCCAAGCTGATGAGTCTCGCTTGGGGCGGCCACCAGAACGGCCGCATACCGTTGACGGCCCTCTCACCGATCGGTAAAGGTGCGCTACCCGGCGGGATGCAGTTCGGCAAGCAGCAGTACGTGCACCACACCGTGGCCAGAGCGTGGCAGGCGCTCGTGCGCGCTGTCGCGGCCGAGACCGGGGTACGTCTCCGTGTGAGCGAGGGGTACCGCGACTTCGCGCTGCAGCAGCACTACTGGAACACCCTTCCGTTTCCGCAAGCCGCAACACCCGGCACGTCGAGCCACGGTTGGGCTCGCGCGATCGACATGTACGGATACACCGTCTCCGCACTCCAAGCCGTAAGGCGCATCGGGCCCACTTTCGGGTGGTCACTCGAGACCGGCGATCGCGTGCGCGAGCCGTGGCACATCGAATACGTCGCCTCGCTGATCAGTCCACCCGACTTCGCCGACGACGGCACCAACCCGATCCGTCCACCCGATGAGATGAGGCTCCCCATGACCGTTCGCGTATTCCGACGTTCCGACACGGCGATCGAGGAATGGTCCCGTGTTGGCGACACCATCACCTCGACTGCTGGCGACGGCTTCGAACCCACGACCGACCGTGCTCGCGCCGAGGCGTGGATCCGTCAGTACGGGCCCGCAGCCGACTTGCCTCGATCGACGTACATCGCGACGCAGGAGTACTGGGGCAACCAGTACCGGGCTCGCGTGAAGCGTGAAGAGGAGATGATCGCGAAGCAGATCGATGCAGTGCTCGCCCGGGTCACCCGCAACGCGATCAACCAGCACACCACCGACCGCGCGGCCGAAGTCATTGCCGAGGTGAAGAAGGTGCAGACGGGCGGTTCCGGTGGCTCCGTGGACCTGCAGCCGGTCCTGGACGCGATCGCTAAGGTGCCGACCGCAGCGCAGAACGGTCAAGCCGCCCGCGACGCGATCGTCAAGTAGTCCCTTCCCGCCTTCGGGAGGGGGCACCACATGACCGAACAACTCGTCATCGGCCTGCTCACCCTGTCGGGCGTCGTGCTCACCGTCGTCGGTGGAATCGCGGGCGCTGTGATCGCCTCGCGCGGACAGAAACGCGTCGGAAACATCGCGGCGAAGGCCGCCACCGACGCCGCCAAGCAGTCCAACGAGCAACGAATGATCGACCAGCTACAAGAGGAACTCTCCCGATACCGCGACCAGACAGACCAGCGCCTTGAACGGCTCGAGTCCGAGAACCGCGCCTACCGCGACTTCATCTTCATCCAGCGCGACCACATGAAGAACCACGGCGTCACCCCACCACCTTGGCCCGACACCCTCCCTCGATGAGCGGTTGCCATCGACCACGAACAGACCCCCAAAAGGAGCACACATCATGAGTAAGTACGCATCGAAACGGTTCTGGGTAGACACTTTTGACCGATGCTTGGCGACAACCGCGCAAGCCGCGATCGGTGTCCTCACCGCAGGCGTGACCGGCCTGCTTGAAGTCGACTGGGTTCAGGGCGCATCCGTCGCCGGACTCGCCGGCCTCGTGTCGGTGTTGACTTCTGTCGCGCTGCGCGGCGGCAAGGAGACCGCAGAGTGAGCGGCGGCACTGAACAGGGACGAGAACCGTTGCGAGTCGTGCGAATAGGTGTCACACGTTCCTGCGTCGTGTAAACATTCGACGCGAAAGTTCACATGAACGGTCTGCGGTTGCGCGGACGAACTCACAACTGCCAACGCGGGAGTGAGCCTCGGTCGTAGACGTACGACCAACCCCCCTGCATCATCGGAGCAGCCACACGGGCTGACGGTGACGCAGGGGGGCCTTTTTTGTCGTTGGTGGGCGGTACACTGATCGCATAGCTCCCCACCGTCCTCCGGGCCTGGTGGGGCTTTTTCGTGCGTTACGCGGCGATCTGCGCCCCCGGCAGGACTCGAACCTGCAACCACCGGATTAGAAGGCCGATGCTCTATCCATTGAGCTACGAGGGCTACCCGCACAGGCTACCCGGCCCGATTCGCTGGCGCTCGCCGCAGGTCGCTGCGGCCCGCTGGACGGGTCGGCACACTCACTCGGGGTAGTCGCTCCATCGCCGCTCTGATTCGGTCCTGAGAGGGCCGCACGTAGGCGCGCATCGATTGCCCGTCCGAGTGGCGGAGTGAGTGTTGCACGTCGATCGAGTCGGCTCCGAGCTCAAGCAGGGTGGTGCCGTGCCAAGCCCGCATCTGATGGGCCCGGTGAGCGATGCCGGCGCGGCGGAACGCGGCGCAGAGCGTGTTGGACACGGACTTGCCTCGCACGTGTTCGCCGGGGATGAGGCCCGGGAACCACCAGTCGTCTCGCGGGTAGTCTTCCGCGATGGCGTGCTCGAGCACGATCGAGTGCAGTGGGCGTGTGACGATCTTCCTCCCCTTGCCCTCGGCGGTGAGGATGGTGCCGGCGTCCCAGTCGATGTTGTCGCCGCGAACGGCGGCGATCTCCGACGCTCTGAGGCCCTGGTAGCTGTACAGCAGCACCTTCATGACGGTGGGCCCGTAAATGCCGGACTGGAGCACGTTCTGAATGTCTTCCGTGCTGACCGGGTTCGGCTCAGTCGGCTCGACGCGCGGCCGCGGCAGACGAGCGGCGGGGTTGTCGAGCCGGAGACCCTCGTCCTGCATCCACGTGAAGAACGTGTGCAGCGTCGACCGGTAGTTCTGCTTCGTCTTCCCGGTCAGGTCTGGTCGGCCGAGAAACAACACGAGCTGCTGCTTCGTGATGTCGAGGATGCTCGCCGCGCCGGTGTGGCGGAGCATCGCGCGGATGAAGATCCCGCGTTCTCGGATGGTGCGTTCGGTGCAGTGTTGGGCGCGCATGTAGGCGGCCCAGTAGTCAATGATTTCGTCGGTGTTCATGCGCTCTCCTTCCGTTACGTGACGCCCTTTCAGTCCATAACGGTCGGCGCATGCTTTCCAGCCCGCCTTCTGGGACTTACCAGTGCAGACGTTGTTGTCTATGCAGGCGGCGGCGCACCCCCTTCGGGTGAGGGTGCGACGCCGCCAGGTCTAATCGAGACCGCGCGTGAGCAGCGGCCGCTTCACGCCAGGCTTCCTGGCGCACGCCGGGCACGTATAGCGCGCTCCGGTGCTGCCGTCGAAGTCGTGCACGAACTCGGCAGGGTAGGGCGTCACCCACCAGCCCAGGCTCATCGTGGTGATGTCGAGCGGCCCCTCAATAGGACGCGACTTCCGGCCGCAGTACTGGCACACCATGCTGATCCGCCCTGAGGCGTAGATCTTCACGTTGAGCGGTGCCGTGCTCATCGTGCGCGTCCCTTTGGTCCACTCGTGCCGCGACCACGAGGCGCGCGCGGTGGCCGCGTCGAACCCAGATCCTGCATCCGGCGCGGTGGTCGCACATCCGTGGCCGAGTAATCTCTTGGTCGCAGGTTCGATTCCTGCCGAGGGCGCGTAACCCCAGATCTCGTGGGCGTTCTCATCTCTTGGTCGCAGGTTCGATTCCTGCCGAGGGCGCAGCGTTTACTTCTGGTTGCGCCGCCGCTTCTGCGTCGCAACGCGCTCCGCGCCACGAGCGCGGTCGCGGCGCTCCACTTCCTGCCGAGGGCGCGCTCACGCAATCTCGTACGCTTCCAAACGATCCTGACTAGACTCAGGCCTGCCACCCGGGGTGGCGGCCGATCCCGCGCCGCGTGCCCCGTTCATCCACACGAAGGAGTGCGGTGTGTCGTCCTCGAAGCGCGCCATGACGCTGGCCGAGTTGGTTCCCCAGGTCATCACGGGAATCGAAGACCTGAAAGCGACGTACGGAACGTGGGAGGCGCATCCCGCGACGCACGCCGACCCGACGCAGGTCGAGTCGGTACTCGGTGAACTCGTCGAGCGGCTCGACGTCGATTTTCCGTACTTCCACCCGCAGTATGCCGGGCAGATGCTGAAGCCGCCGCACCCCGTCGCGATGGCGGCGTACATCGCGGCGATGCAGATCAACCCCAACAACCACTCCATCGATGCGAGCCGCGCGACGACGCAGATGGAGCACGAGGTGCTCGACCAGCTCGCCGCCATGTTCGGTCTCGGCGCCGACTACATGGGTCATCTCACCTGGAGCGGCACGACCGCGAACCTCGAGGCGCTGTGGGTGTGCCGCGAGATTCGGCCGGGCGCGGCGATCGCGCACAGCGCCGACTCGCACTACACGCACTCCCGCATGGGTGAGGTGCTCGGCATTGACACGGTGAGTATCCCCACCGAGTCCGACGGGCGCCTGTCGCTCGACGCGCTCGAGGAGCAGCTACGCAGCCGCGAGATCGGTGTCGTGGTGGCGACCCTCGGCACGACCGGCCTCGGGGCCGTCGACCCGCTCGCCGACATCATCCCGCTTGCGCGCGAGTACGGCGCGCGCGTGCACGTGGATGCAGCGTACGGCGGCTTCTTCACGCTTCTGCAGGGCGAGCTCGCGCCCGAAACAGCCCGCCACTACGCCGCGATCGGCGAGGCCGACAGCGTCGTTGTCGACCCGCACAAGCACGGCCTACAGCCGTACGGCTGCGGGGCGGTGCTGTTCCCGGACCAGTCGATCTTGCGCTTCTACCACCACGAGTCGCCGTACACGTACTTCGCCTCCACCGAGCGGCACTTCGGTGAGATCCAACTCGAGTGCTCGCGGGCCGGTGCCTCGGCCGCGGCGCTCTGGGCGACCCTCAAGGTGTTCCCCCTCGACATGTCGGGTCTCGGTGCGATCATCGCGCCGGGCTACCGCGCCGCGCAGGCCTGGCACGGCCTCATCAGTGACAGCGAGATCCTGCAGCCGTACCAACGCCCCGAGACCGACATCATCACGTACCTGCCGCGGGTGGAAACAATGCGTCAGCTCGACGAGGTGTCGCACGCCATTTTCGAGATGGCCGCGGCTCCCGCGCGCCCGCAGCAGACACACCTCGCGACGTACGTCGTGAAGCCCGAACAGTTGCGGATGCGCGGCATCACTCTGAAGGACGACGCGCCCACCGCGCGCATCATGCGCAGCGTATTGATGAAGCCCGAGCATGAACCGCTGATCCCCGAGATGCACCACCACGTGTCGATGTGGTCGCGCCGCGCCTACGAGCGCATACTCGCCGGGAAGTCCGCCCTGGCGAGCGCCGCGGAGGCTTAGGAGTTCTCGTCGCCCTCGATGCGTTCGCGAACCGCCGATGCCGGCTTTGGCGCCGGGGCATCGTCGCTCGGCGCTGAGGGCACGACCGCGGGTGGGGGAGCGAAAGCGAGGGCAACGGCCTCCGAGTTCGACGCCTCCGCGGGCTCCGATTCGGGTGTCGCTGGCGCTGGCGTGACGACGGCGGGTGCCGCGACCGTCTTTTCGTGCTCGGCTTGCGTGTGCCCGCGCTCCCACTCGACCTGTTCAGCGACGAGCTTCTGCTCCTCCGGGTCGGCCTCGTACTTCCAGCGCTCAAGGTCCGCGCCGAAAAGCTTCTTCGCCCGGCGGGGCTTCTCGTTCCATGCGATCAGTCGGTCGCGGTACTCGGCGAGCAGCTGTTGGGCCTGGAAGGAGAACCCTGCCGAGTTGCGCTTCATGTCTTCCAGCTGGTGGGCCGACCAGTTGGCGGCGAGCGCGGCACCCGGAACGGGCAGCAATCGGATGCGCGTCTCGGCTTCCGCGATGAGGTGATCGACCTGCACGCGCTCGATGGTTCCGATCGCATTCCAGCCGGCGGCTTTGCGCCCGGCGAGCACGAGGCCCTGCACCGCGGCGGTGAGCGCATCGCGCTGGTATTGCGCGATCACCCGTTTCGACGCCGCGCGGCCGATCAGGGCCGCGATAATGCCGGCGACGACGATGGCGACGGCGGGCACGACCGAGCTGAACAGCACACGCTGCCCATCGTCGGTGGCCAGCCAGGTGAGTAGATCGTTCCCCCATTGCATGGGGTCAGGCTACTCCCGCTCAGGGCTCATTCGCGGGAGGCCTCGCGGGTGTGGATAGTCGTGATCGGACCGGTATCGAGCGCCAGGTCGGCGTCGACGACCGGACGCTTTCCGACGCGCGCGGTCTGGGCGAGCACAATGCCGACGAGCACGGTCGCCGCCCCGAGAACCTGCACGAGCGCGAGCGTTTCGCCAAGCCACACCCAGGCAACGGCGAAGGCGAAGATGACCTCGCTCGAGGCGACGATCCCGGCCGCCGTCGCGGGCAGGTGGCGCAGCGCGGCGAGGCTCAGCAGGAAGGGGGCGAACGAACCGAGCACGACGTTCCACAACAGCGGAATCAGCATCGGCACGCTGAGCTCACCGAGCACTCCACCGACCTCGACCGGTGTGACGAAGACGCCGGGTTCGAGTTCCCACCATCCACTGACGAAGGCCCAAAAGACGGCGGCGATCAGCATCGTCCAGAACGACACCGCCAGCGGCGAGGTTGTCGCGACCTGACGCTCACCGACGAGGAAGTAGGTGGCGAGGCAGACGGCCGCCGCGAGCGCGAGCAGAACGCCGACGAGGTTGAGTGTGCTCGACCAAATCTGGGCAACCACGGCAAGCCCTACGAGCACGAAACCGATGGCAACCCAGAGTCTGGCCTTGACCGGCTCGCGGAAAATGAAGAAGGCCACCAGCGCGACGAAGAGCACCGCGAGGTACTCGAGCAAGAGGGCGATGCCCACCGGCAAGAGCTGAACGGCAGCGGCGTAGGTGGCCTGCAGCAGTGCGACGCCAACCACGCCGAGCACGATCAGTACCGGCCACTGCCGACGAGGAACCCGGAATGCCCGACGCTCAATGAGGAACAGCACCACGCCCGCGATGAGCGCGGTGCCGATGAGTCGGAACTGTGTGACCTGGGCGGGGCTGAGCCCGGCTTCCATCGTCAGCTTCGTGACGCTCCCGTTTGCCCCGAACAGCACAGCGGCGATCAGGGCGTAGAGGTACCCCACCTAGCGCCGGGACCCAGTGCCGTGAACCGCGTGCGGCTCGATCAGGGCGAGAGTGTCATCGTCGAGCGGATCGCTCCCCAGTGCATCCAGGTTGTCGTCCAACTGCGCGACGCTCGATGCGCCGATGAGGGCGCTCGTCACCTGCGGGTGCCGCAGCACCCACTGCAACGCGAGCTGAGCGAGGCTCTGGCCGCGGTCCGTGGCGATCTGCTGCAGGGCGCGGGCGCGCTCGAGGTAGGTATCGTCGATGTGATCGGGGGTGATCCAGCGACCCTCTGCGGCGCGCGATCCGTCTGGCACGCCGTTCAGGTAGCGGTTGGTCAACAGGCCCTGCGCGAGCGGCGAGAAGACGATCGAGCCCATCCCGGTGTCGCTGAGGGCGTCGAGCAGGCCGTCTTCGACCCAGCGATCGAACATGTTGTAGCGCGGCTGGTGAATGACGAGTCGGAGCCCCAGGTCGAGCGCCACGTCGTAGGCCTCGCGCGTCTGCTCGGCCGAGTAGTTCGAGATGCCCGCGTACAGCGCCTTGCCGCTCTGCACGGCACTCGCGAGCGCGCCCATCGTCTCCTCGATCGGGGTTTCGGGGTCGGGTCGGTGCGAGTAGAAGATGTCGACGTAGTCGAGCTGCATGCGCTGGAGGCTCTGATCGAGCGACGACAGCATGTACTTGCGCGAGCCCCACTCGCCGTACGGTCCCTCCCACATGTAGTAGCCCGCCTTCGTCGAGATGACGAGCTCATCGCGGTGCTGCGCGAGGTCGTCGCGCAGGATACGGCCAAAGTTGATCTCGGCACTGCCCGCCGGTGGGCCGTAGTTGTTTGCGAGGTCGATGTGCGTCACGCCGCGATCGAATGCGCGCCGGATGATCGCCCGTTGCGTCTCGAGCGACCGGTCATCGCCGAAGTTGTTCCACAGTCCGAGTGAGATGCGGGGGAGCCTCAGCCCGCTGACCCCGCACCGGGCATAGTCGAGGCGGCTGTAACGATCAGTGGCGGCGACGTAGCTCATGGCGTCACTCTAGCTTTGCCTGCGTACCATGAGCGCATGCGTACCTTTCACCTCGCCGGCGGTTGCTTCTGGTGCCTGGATGCGGTCTACCGCGTGCTCGACGGAGTCGAGGATGTGATCTCGGGTTACACCGGCGGAAGCCTGCCGAATCCGAGCTACGAGCAGGTCTGCGCGGGCACAACCGGGCACGCGGAGGCGGTGAAGGTCGTGTTCGACCCCGAGATCATTCCGGCCGACGTCATCCTGGATATGTTCTTCACCCTGCATGACCCGCGGCAGCTGAACCGTCAGGGGGCCGACATCGGCACGCAGTACCGCTCGGCGATGTTCTACGCCGACGACGAGGAGCGTGCGCTGTTTGAGTCGGCGATCGCGCGCGCCGACGCCACCTGGGGCGGCGGAATCGTGACCGAGCTGTCCCCGCTCGGCTATTGGTACGACGCCGAGGAGTACCACCAAGACTTCTTTGCGAAAAACCCCGGTCAGGGATACTGCCTGGCGGTCGCTCTTCCGAAGGTCAACAAGATACGTCAGTCGTACGCTCCCTACCTTCGCTCCCGCTGACACCCCTACCGGCCTCGGTGCCGGAGGAGTACCGTCGATGAGTGCACCGAGTACGTCCCTGCGTGACGAGTAAGGAGCACCGATGACGAACCACACTGTCTACGACCAAAGCTGGGTCGCGACCGGCTCGGCGGGCACCGTCGGGTCGATTCTGCGGCACGGCGACGAGTTCTCGATCCGCGTTGCGGGGAAGGACGAGCTTCGCGGCCCGTTCGACTCGTTGGATGCGGCAAAGGGTGCGTTGACGGCCTCGCTCGGCCCCGGCGCCGATCGGCCTGAGTTCCGCGAACACTAGGCGCTTTCCGGCGTCCCTCCTCCCCACGCGGCGGCCGCGTCGCGGCTTCGACACTTCGCGGCTTGTGCCGCCGCCGCACTGCGGTGCGCGCCGACACTGTGCGCGGACGCCGGGCGTTCCCGGCACGAACCGTCCGGCGTCCACTCACACACCCATGAGGAGGACACCATGACCGACACCATCACCGTGACGGGGCTCGTCGCCACCGAGCCGCGCCACATCACGACCCAGAACGGGCTGACCATCACCTCGTTCCGGCTCGCGTCCAACCAGCGCCGCTTCGATCGCAGCCAGAACGCATGGATCGACGGCGACACCAATTGGTACACCGTGACCGCTTTCCGTCAACTCGGGATGCACGTGGCATCGAGCGTGCGAAAGGGCGAGCGCGTCGTCGTGGCCGGCCGCGTCCGTCAGCGCGACTGGCAGAGCGACACGAACAAGGGAACGACGATCGAGATCGACGCCGACACGGTCGGTCACGACCTCACCTTCGGCCGATCGACGTTCACCCGCACCGTGAAGGCGGCGTCGACGACGTCCGCCGAGGGTGAGGGTGCGCCCGGCGCCGAGCAGCCGACCGGCGCAGAGACGCAGTCCGCGCCCGAGCCTGTTGCGGCAGAGGTCGAGGCCGGCGCGCCGTTCTGACGGAGGCCGCCCACGCTTGCCCCGCGCTGACCCGAACGGTGCGGGGCGAGTTGCCGCCTCAGCGCACACGAATGTCGCCGCGCTGCCACATTCGTACCGCGGCGACGCGGGGGTTCGCGGCGTCGCTCGTGTCGATGCCGAGCGCGTCGAACAGTCGATGCAGCATCGTCTCGACCGCCCGAACCGACGTTCCGCGGTGATCGGCCAGGGCCTTCGTCGATGCGCCTTCCGCGAGCATCCGCAACACCTCAGCCTGGGCCGCGGTGACCACCGGGATTCCCTCGTCATCGATCGGCGGCTCGACGTCGCTCGTCGCGCCGCTGATGGCCCGTTCGACGGCGCCCCGCAGTTCGTCGATTGCCCCAAGCTTCGACTTCACCAGATACACCACGGAGTCGGGAATGAGCTGCGGGTTCGGCACGGCCAATTCGGGGGAGCGGTGCGAGGTCAGCACCACCAGCCCAATCCACGGAAACTCGTGGGCGACCTTCGCCAAGAGGTCGGCACCCGTGCGGGTCGTGCCGAAGTTCAAGTCCGACACGAGCGCGTGAGGGTCGCCGGTGGCGACGTGGTGAAACGCCTCCTCGACGGTGGTCGCCGTGGTCACGGCGTACCCAGACGACTCGAGCGCGCCCGCGACGAGGGAGATGGTGAAGGCGTCGTCGTCCGCGACGACAACGCGCAAGTGTCGGGCGTCGGGGGCGCTCATTCCGTCACCATACCGTCGACGCGGTGCTCGAGCAGGGTGTCCCGCACCGTGGTGAGCAGCATGCTCGTCGTGTACGGCTTCGGCAGGAACCTCGACACGCCCATTCCGACCGCGCGTGCCACACCGCCGTTCGAATTGAGCCCGCTCGCCGCAATGACCGGAATTACCGGGTGCTCCTCTTCGAGGTGCGCCGACAGTGCAGCGCCGTCCATGACGGGCATCATCATGTCGGTGAGCACGAGGTCGACAGGCTCGTCACTGCTGGCGATGACGTCGATCGCTTCGCGCCCGTTCGCGGCCCGCAGGGTTCGGTAGCCGTGGAGCTCCAGCGTCTGGCACGTGATCTGCAGAATGGTCGACTCGTCGTCGACGACGAGGATCCGCTCCCCGTGTCCGCGCGGGAGTAGCGCCTCGGGGCGTGCGGCCGCGGGGCTGTCGGCGCGCGGAGACGACGACACGGGCAAGCCGACCGTGAAGCGGGTTCCGCGCCCCAGCTCGCTGTAGACCTGCATGAAGCCGCCGTGGCTACGCACGATTGCGAGTGACGTGGCGAGCCCGAGCCCCGTCCCCTTGCCGATGTCCTTCGTCGTGAAGAATGGTTCAAAGATCTTCTCCGCGACCTCGGGGCTCATGCCGTGACCGGAATCTTCCACGTCGATCGCCACGTAGCGCCCCGGCATGGCGAGGTGGCTGACGGAGGAGTACGTATCCTCCAAGACCAGTTCCGAACTGCGGATGCGCAGTGTGCCGCCGCTCGGCATGGCATCACGCGCATTCGTCACGAGGTTGACGAGAATCTGTAGCAGCTGGGTCGGGTCGCCGCTCGTCGCGGGCAGACTCGTGTCGAGCACGAGATCGAGGTGCACGCTCTCCGGCAGGACATCTTGGGCGTACGCCACGACGTCGTCGACGAGACGGACGACATCGACCTCGACGCGGCGTCCTTCGACCCCGCGGGCGAACGACAGCACCTGGCGGATCATGTCGGCGCCGCGCTTGACGGCGCCCTCCATAGTTTTCAGGATCTCCCGACGACCCGCGTCGTCTTCCCCCTGCTCGAGAAGCTGCACCGACATGAGAATCGGCGTCAGCACGTTGTTTAGGTCGTGGGCGATGCCCCCAGTGAGGGTGCCGAGGCTTTCCATGCGTTGGGCGCGCAAGCGAGCCTCCTGAGCCTTCTTCTCTGCGGTGATGTCGCTGACGACCGCGAAGATCGACTCGGGGGCGCCCGAGCCGTCGCGGAGCAACTGCCAGCGGCACTCGGCGACCAGGGCGCGGCCCGATCGCGTCCGCTGGTCGAGCTCGCCACTCCAATAGTCGTCGCGCAGTGTGTGAGCGACCGCGTCATCGTAGGCGGCGGTGTCGTCGTACAGCAGCTCGTGCTCAGCCCGGCCGATGGCCTCCGTTGCCGACCAGCCGTAGAGCGCCGCGGCCGCGCGGTTCCAGTAGGTGATGTGACCGTCAAGATCGCGGACGATCATGGCGTCCTTGGCGGCCTCGATGAGCGCGGCCTGTTCGGCCAGCCGCCGCGCCGACTCCTCGCGTTCGTCGCGAAGTCGCTCCTCTTCGGTCACATCCTTCAGGTAGACCGCAACGCCGTTATCGGAGGGGTAGATGGTCGCCTCGAAGATCGCATCAAGTGGCGGGTAATAGTCGCGGGTGATTGTGCGTTCGCGGCGCGTCAACGACGTCTCCAGGGCCGCGAGAAAGCTCGTGCCGGCCGCCTCCGGAAACGCGTCGAGCACCCTGACCCCCTCGAGCGATTCGACAGAAGACTGCAGCATGCGGGCGCCGTCATCGTTGACGAAGGTGAATCGTCCCTCGTGATCGATGAAGAGCATCCCGTCGGTAATGGTGTTCAGCGTTGCTTCCAGTCGCGCCTCGAGCGCTCGAGTGCGCTCTCGTTGCTCCGCGGTCGCCGTGATGTCCCACACAGCGCCATGGGCGCGTTCGATGCTTCCGTCGGCCCCCCGGGCTGCTTCGCCGATCGTACGAATCGTCAAGAGCTCCCCGTCGGTGGTGCGCATAGGGGACTCGATGTCGAAAGGTTCACCAGCAGTGAGGCACCGTTCGAGGTGAGCAGCAACGACCGGGCGCCACTCCTCGGGATGCAAAGTGAAGACCGTCGCGAGGTCGAGCGGTCCGCTCGGAGGCAGGGCGAGTATCGCCCTCGCTTCGGCGCTCAGCTCCAATTGGTGGGTCCGCGCATCGACGGACCACCCTCCGAAACGGGCCATTGTTCCGGCGATTCGCAGCAGTTCTGGACCGTCCGGCGACTCGTTCGCACTCATGGGGTGCTCGCCGACGGAGTGCCGAGCAGGTGGCTGACTCGACTCCGTAGTTCGTCGAGGTCTATCGGCTTGCGGGCGAAGTCGTCGATGAGGGGCGCCTCGCTCGCGGGTACTTCGGTATCGCCGCTGAGGATCAGGATGCGCGCGTCCGGCGCCGCCTCCCGCACGAGTGCGATGTTCGCCGCGAGTCCCGGCCCTGGGATCGAAATGTCGAGAATGGTGAGGTCGACGGCGCCGTCGTCGATGGCGGCGGCGAGAGCGCGCGAGTCGGCCGCCTCGCGGACGGTGAGCGACATCGACGACAGCGCCATCCGCAACACGGTACGCACCAGATCGTCGTCATCGGCGACGACCACGGTGGCGGGCCGGTCGGGTGCAGCCATGGTGCCAGTGTAGGCGCGGCCCGGACGTAGCGCACCGGACAGGCGGCCGAAACTGCGCCCCCCGATCAGGGGTGGCGCACGTCGCCCAGCCCGGCCTCGGCGCCCAGTCGTTGAAGCTCTCCGGTCACGGCTTGCAGGTGTTCGAGCACGGCGTCGAGCGTGGCCTCCGCCCGCGCCGGGTCGCTGTTCACCATCTCCGCATGGAAGTTCAGTGCCATGACGCAGGCGGCGAGGCGTCCCTGGATGGGCCCGTGCATGAGTTGCGCCATGCGCTCTCGCGCCAGCCGCGAGCGTTCCGCCCTTTGTCCGCGCACCGCGTCGAGTTCGGCGCTCGCCGCGCGCAGGGCTGCACTGTCGTCGGCGTTCGCGTCAGCGACAATGAAGGCGACCGAGTACAGGGTGTGGGCGAGCGCGAGAGCCAGCAGGGTGAGGGGGACAACCGGCCGATGTGCCGACGACCACACGCTGGGCGGGATCACTGCGAGGATCACCGCTGCGGCGGCGACGGCGACCGATTGCAGAATCACCGTTGCCCGGAGGTGGGTCATCCGTTTGCCCCGAGAGGCGCGCTCGGCAAACAGTGCGGGGAGCGCAGCCAGCAGGATGCCCGAAGCGGTCACCGCGAGTGCGACCTGCAACGCCGCGATCGGCCCGTAAATGCGCACGGTGTCGGGGACGACTCCGACGAGCGTCGCCAGGGTGACGAGCGCGGCTATGCGCGCCGGCGGCACGGTGGTGATCTCGAAGGCGCGGCGGAAGGTGACCCGTTCTGCGCGCTCCAGCAGTGCCGGCGACGTGTCGGGGGTGTCTTCCCCCTCGACGAGCTCCGCCGTCTCGTCGTGCACGCGCGAAATTCGCATGCTTAATTCGGCCGCCGTCGACCCGGTGATGCGGCGTCGGGCGGCGTTGAGGCTCTCCTCGAGGTCGGCTAGAACGGGCGTGAGCTGGGCGGTGACGGTCGCGAGCAGTCGCGCCTGCAGTTGCTGCGATGTCTCCTCGCCCTCCGCGCGTTCGGTGAGCAGAGCATCCGTCGTGATGTCGCGCGCCGCGAGCAACAAGCGTCGCTGGTCGAGCTGCGCGACCGCGAACACTGTCACCGGCACCCAGAGCGCACTGACGCCGAGCCAAATCAGCGTGTCGATGATCAGAGACGACTGTTCTGCGTACCCGACCGCGGTCACGGCGTGGGCGACGGCCGCACGCACGACGCACGCGAGGATCCACAGAGTGGCCACGACGCCCACGTGGAGGATGCTGCGTGTGCGGCGGAGAATCGCGCCGACGCCCACCACCACGAGACCGACCGCGATGTGCTGCACCGTCGCCGAGCCGACGCTCCACCACACGCTGTCGGGGCGAAGCGCCTGGTCGCGGTAGACGACGAACAACAGCGTGACCGGGTAGAGGCCGGCCCAGATCGTCCAGTGCGTCGACCAGGCACCACCGAAAGCCGCGCGTGCGCTCAGGCTCGACATCGGTGGGGGTCCTTCCGCCGGTAGCGGTTCGGCTATGTCCGTGGCTCACGGTACCGCGAGTGCGCGGCCGTGAAAGAGAAGCGGCCGTCCCTGGCCCCACCCGAAGAGGCCAGGAACGGCCGATGTGTCTCAGGAGCTTTCGTCCGACCCGAACGGTCGAAAACCCCTGTCACGGTTGCGGCCCCCCGGCGATCCCCCGATCGCCTGTCCGCTGTTCCTGAGATGAGTCTGCTCCGGCAGTGTGATGGGTGCAAGCGTCTGCAATTGTTCGTGTTCGGATATCGAATACGCCGCTCGCCGCCCGTGTTTTTTTGCAGCGACTGTCGTGTACTAATCCCGGCGCTCGCGCCCACGCCGCGACCGTAGACTCGACGGGTCACCCGGGAAAGGGGCCCCATGCTTCGTCGGTCCGCGTCGCGCACGGCGCTCGCCGGTGCGCTCGTCGCGGTCGCGGCGCTCATCACCGCGGGATGCACGCCCTCCTCCCCGACAGACCCTCCGTCGACCGCCGCGCCGCTTCCGACCTCGACGGCCTCGCCCGGCGAGCCGGGCGGCCCCGACGTCGACCCGTCGGAGCCGGCCCCCGAGTTCGTCGAGGGAGGGAGCGCCGCCGACAACGCGCCGTTCGCCCGTTTCGTCGTGCAGCAGGGCGCGGACGCGGTGGGCGAGCGCCCGAGTTCGGCCCAGGTGGCAGACGCGCTCAGTACCGGCGGTTTTGACCGCGCTGCGCTCGAGGTGACGGCTGACCGCACCCCGCTCGGGATGGCTACCGATGTCATCTCCTTCGCCGTGCGTATCGATGACGACTGCATCATTGGCGAGGTGCGCGGCACTGCAGTCACCACAACCGTTGTGCCCGCGCTCGCAACCGGCCGGTGCCTTGTGGGGGCTGACGCCTCAATAGACTGAAGCCCATGGCCGAATTCATCTACACCATGGTGCGCGCCCGCAAGACGGTGGGCGAGAAGCTGATCCTCGACGATGTCACGATGTCGTTCTATCCCGGAGCGAAGATCGGCATGGTGGGCCCGAACGGGGCCGGTAAGTCGACCATTCTGAAGATCATGGCGGGGCTCGACACCCCGTCGAACGGCGAGGCGCGGCTCTCCGAGGGCTACTCGGTCGGCATCCTCATGCAGGAGCCCGAGCTCGACGAGTCGAAGACGGTGCTCGAGAACGTGCAGGACGGCGTGCGCGAGCTGTACGACAAGATCACGCGCTTCAACGAGATTTCGGCCGCGATGGCCGACCCCGACGCCGACTTCGACACGCTGCTGGCAGAGATGGGCGTGTTACAGGAGGCGATTGACGCCGCGAATGGCTGGGACCTCGACTCGCAGCTCGAGCAGGCGATGGATGCGCTGCGGTGCCCCCCGGGGGACGCCGTGATCACGCACCTGTCGGGTGGTGAGAAGCGCCGCGTCGCGCTGTGCAAGCTTCTGCTCGAGAAGCCCGACCTCCTGCTGCTGGATGAGCCCACGAACCACCTCGACGCCGAGAGCGTGCTGTGGCTTGAGCAGCACCTGCAGAAGTACCCCGGCGCCGTCATTGCGATCACGCACGACCGGTACTTCCTCGACCATGTCGCCGAGTGGATCGCCGAGGTCGACCGTGGTCGCCTGTACCCCTACGAGGGCAACTACTCGACCTACCTCGAGAAGAAGGCCGAACGCCTGAACGTGCAGGGCAAGAAGGACGCGAAGCTCGCGAAGCGTCTCGCCGACGAGCTCGAGTGGGTGCGCTCGAACGCGAAGGGTCGCCAGGCGAAGTCGAAGGCGCGGCTCGCCCGCTACGAGGAGATGGCGGCCGAGGCCGAGAAGACGCGGAAGTTGGACTTCGAGGAGATCCAGATTCCCGCCGGTCCGCGGCTGGGCTCGATCGTGATCGAGGCGAAGAAGCTGCACAAGTCGTTCGGCGACCGCACCCTGATCGACGGTCTGTCCTTCAGCCTGCCGCCGAACGGTATCGTCGGCGTGATCGGCCCGAACGGTGTGGGAAAGACCACGCTGTTCAAGACGATCGTCGGTCTCGAAGAGTTGGATGGCGGCGAACTGAAGGTCGGCGAGACGGTCAAGATCAGCTACGTCGACCAGTCGCGCGCGAACATCGACCCGAACAAGACCCTCTGGGAGGTCGTCAGCGACGGGCTCGACATCATCACGGTCGGCAAGACCGAGATTCCGTCGCGCGCGTACGTGTCGAAGTTCGGCTTCAAGGGCCCCGACCAGCAGAAGAAGGCCGGCGTGCTCTCCGGTGGTGAGCGCAACCGTCTGAACCTGGCTCTCACGCTCAAGGAGGGCGGCAACCTGCTGCTGCTCGACGAGCCGACGAACGACCTCGACGTCGAGACGCTGCAGTCGCTCGAGAACGCCTTGCTCGAGTTTCCCGGCTGCGCCGTGGTCATCACGCACGACCGGTGGTTCCTCGACCGCATCGCCACGCACATCCTCGCCTACGAGGGCACGGAGGAAGACCCGGCGAACTGGTACTGGTTCGAGGGCAACTTCGAGGCGTACGAGGCGAACAAGATCGAGCGACTCGGCCCCGATGCGGCTCGCCCACACCGGGTCACCTACCGCAAGCTGACCCGCGACTAGGGCGCGACAACTCGCATGTCTCGCGTGAGCGTCGACGTGCCCGTGCGCTGGAGCGATCTGGATGCGTACGGGCACGTCAACAACGCCGCCTTCCTGACTCTGCTGGAGGAGGCGCGCATCAGTGCGTTCTGGGTGGGACCAGACGCCGTGCATCCCACGGCCGTCCTCCAGTCCGGGCCCGAGGCTCTGCAACACACGGTGATCGCGGCGCAGCGCATCGAGTACCGCCGCGAGATTCCGCACCTGCGCGAGCCGCTCGAGGTCTCGCTGTGGATCGCGCGCATGGGAGGGGCGAGCCTCGAGGTGCACTACGAGGTGCTTCCGCCGCGCGCTGTCGGTGACGCCGACACCGGAGACCGTGCCCCGTACGCGATAGCCGCGACCACGCTGGTACTGGTCGATGCGGCGACCGGCGCGCCCACGCGCATCCCGCCCGCGGTGCGGGAGGTGTGGCAGCGCTACACGGACGAGCCGGTCGCCTTCCGCGGCTGAGGCCCGCTGAGCGCCGAGCCGGACTAGCCCTGGCGCGCCTTAAAGCGCGGGTTCTGCTTGTTGATCACGAAGACGCGTCCGCGGCGGCGCACAACCTGCGATCCGGGCATCTTCTTCATGCTCTTGATGCTGGTGCGAACCTTCATCGCCACTCCTCGCTATAGTGATAATCGTTATCAGTAAGCTAGCACGAGGAGTTCGATGCCCGTCCCGCCCGTCTTGGTCACGCTCGTCACCGGGCCGAACCGCGCACCGCGCGCCGAGGCTGCCGCGCTCGTCGCCGACCGTGTCGGCGAGTGCCGCACGAGCGACGGATCCGGCATCGACATCGACGCTCTGATCGCGCGTATTGAGGATGCGGTGCCCGACGCGATGCCGCACTCCGCACCCGTCACCCTTGCCCTCGGCATCGACGATGCGCACGACCCCGCCGACGTCGGCTTCGCTCTGCACGCCGCCCTGGCGGCCCGCGAACCGAGTGAGCGCCCACTCCACGTGCGAGACGTCATCGCCGTCGTGCGCGGCGACGAGCTCGACCGGCTCCTGCACCCCGGACGTGACACGGGTGACGGAACCTCTGCGCAGGCGATTGCAAACCGCGTCGAGTTCGCCACCGCCGTGATCGTGGTCGGTGACGCGCCGGCGCGCGCCGCCGACCTCGCCTATGCGCTGAACCCGCGCGCACCCATCCTGCTGGTCGACCGACCCGCGTCGGTCGGCGCCTACCGATTCCGACGCCTCATCCGCCCGCCGGTCGACGACCTCGCCTCCGAGCAGGGCTGGATGCTCGCCCTCAGCGACCGCGCACCGCGCCTTCCATGCGGGGTCGACTCGGTCGTGTTTCGCGACCCCCGGCCCTTTCACCCCGGCCGCCTCGACGAGGTCGTGCGGGTGTGTCTTACGCCCGAGCACGCCGGCACGATCTGGCGCTCGCGCGGTGTCGTGCGCCTCGCCTCCCGGGCCGGATCGGTCGGCTCCTGGTCGAGCGCTGGAGCGCACCTGAACCTCGACCCGACCGGCCTGAGCGACGACGAGCCCGACATCATCAGCGGGCAGGAGATCGTCTTCCTGGGGGAGCGGCTGCGTGAGCGCGAGATCACCCGCGCGCTCGGCGCGGCCCTGCTCGCCGACGACGAGCTAATCGCCGGCCCCATGGAGTGGGCAGGCTATGTCGATCCGTTCCCCGCGTGGGGCCGGGGCCACGCGCACTGAGGCAGGGTGGCTACGCCTGGCGCGGCACCCGCACCATGCCCTCCTGCGCGACGGAGGCCACGAGCATCCCATCGCGGGTGAAGATGCGACCGGTCGAGAGTCCGCGGCCGCCGATGGCGTTCGGCGACTCCTGCACGTAGCAGAGCCAATCGTCGACGCGCGCGAAGCGGTGCCACCACAGGGCATGGTCGAGGCTCGCCATCTTGAGCCCCGGCGTCGCCCACGAGTGGCCGTGCGCGCGCAGGATCGGCTCGAGGATCGAGTAGTCGCTCGCGTAGACGAGGGCTGCGCGGTGCAGGTCGGGGTCGTCGGGCAGCGCCGACAGCGCGCGGAACCACACGGCCTGGTGCGGAACATGCTCGCCGTCGACGCGGAAGTAGACGGGCCCCGGCGCGTGCCGCAAATCGAACGGCCGGGAGCTCGCCCAGAACTGCGCTGTCGGGTGGTCGATCGGCTCGAGCACCTCGGCCGCGCTCGGCAGCTCTTCCGGCTGCGGGAGACCTTCCGGCATTGTCGCCTGGTGGTCGAGCCCCGGGTCGTCGTCTTGGAACGACGCGATCATCGAGAAAATCGGCACACCGTTCTGGTACGCCTGGCTGCGCCGCGTCGAGAACGACCGGCCGTCGTGGATGCGGTCGACGCTGAACGTGATGGGCTGGGCCACGTCGCCCGGCCGCAGGAAGTACCCGTGCATCGAGTGCACGCTGCGGTCGGCCTCGACGGTGCGCATGGCGGCGAGCACCGACTGGGCGGCGACCTGGCCGCCGAACACGCGCCCGTGCGGCATCCACTGGCTGGGGGCGGTGAAGATGTCTTCGCTCGTGCGCGCAGACGTCTCGCTGAGCGTGAGGGCGGCGAGCATGGAGGCAACGGGGTCGCGTTTGTCGTCGTTCATCGCCCCGTAGTCTAGAAGCGATGCCTGCGTTCGTGACTCTGGGCAGCGCCGCGGCGCTGCGCGACCTCGGCACGCTCGCGGCCCGCGCTCTGCGCCTCGACGAGGCCGGTTCGATGCGCGTCATCGCCGACTCAGGTGTGCTTGCCGCCTACGTCGCCGTCATCGCGCCGAAGGGCCTGCTCGACCGCAGCCCGACCGTTTTAGGGTTGCGCACGCTCGCGGCCCCCGAGGGGTCCGTCGACGCCGTCGTGCCGTTGCGCTCGCTGAACACCCGGGTGGATGCTCGCCTCACGCAGGTCACGGACGACACCGCTCCCGTCGACCTCGCTTTGCCCACGCCCGTGCACTCCGTGAGCTGGGCCGCGATCTCGCCGCCCCGCGGCGGCTGGCAGCGCATGGCGCCCGTCGCGGTGTCGACCCTGCGGCGGACAGCGTCGGAGGGCATCGCCGAAGTGGCGGCCGCGGTGCCTGACAATCCCGGGCAGGCCCTCGTCGACCGCGTACGTTCCGAGGTGTGGGGTCGCCCGATCGACGGCCACGACCACCTGCCGGCCGGCGCGGCTTTTGCGGCGGAGAGCCTCGCCTTTCTCGGCGACGAGTCGGAGGGTGCCGACGACGAGCAGGTGCAACAGTTCGCCTCAGGGGCGTGGCTGCGGCTCACGTCGCGCCGCGGCCACGTGCTCGTGAAGCCCGTCGCCTGGAGCCTGTAGCCGGCCGCGCTCATCCGCGCGCGATGGCCCGCCCCGCCCGCAGCCCCGTGTGCAGGCAGCCGCCGAGGAACGTGCCCTCGAGGGAGCGGTAGCCGTGCACGCCTCCGCCGCCGAAGCCCGCGGCCTCGCCGACCGCATGCAGCCCGCGGATCGGTGACCCGTCTGCGTCGAGCGCCCGGCAGTCGAGGTCGGTCTGGATGCCGCCGAGGCTCTTGCGCGTGATGACGTGCAGACGCACGGCGATGAGCGGCCCGTGTTTCGGGTCGGCGAGCTGGTGGGGGCGGGCGACCCGGATGAGCTTGTCGCCGCGGTACGTCCGCGCGCCGCGGATCGCGGTCAGCTGGGCGTCCTTGCCGAAGCTGTTGGCGAGCATCCGATCGCGCGAGGCGATCTCGTCGCGCACGCGGTCCGTATCGAACGGCACGCCCGGTTCGAGGGCGGCCATGCGCTCAACGAGCTCGTCGACGGTGTCGGCGACGATGAAATCTGCCCCCTGCCGCTTGAACGCCTCGACCGGCTCCGTCGCTCCCTTCCCGAGGCGCTGCCGCACCAGCTCGCGCACGCTCTTGCCCGTCAGGTCGGGGTTCTGCTCGCTACCGCTGAGCGCGAACTCTTTTTCGATGATCGACTGTGTCGTGACGAACCAGCTGTGGTCGTACCCGGTGTGTCGCAGGTGCGCGAGCGTGCTGAGGGTGTCGAAACCGGGAAACAGGGGGGTCGGCAGTCGTCTGCCCGTCGCGTCGAGCCACAGGCTCGACGGCCCCGGCAGAATCCGAATGCCATGCCGCTGCCACACAGGCGCGTAGTTCTCGAGGCCCTCCACGTAGTGCCACATGCGGTCGCCGTTGACGAGTCGCGCACCGGCCGCCTCGGCGATGCCGAGCCCGCGCCCGTCGACGTGTTCCGGCACGCCGCTGAGCATGCGGGTCGGGGGAGCGCCGAGCCGCTTCGGCCACGCGGCGCGCACGAGGTCGTGGTTGCCGCCGATGCCCCCGGAGGCGATCACGACCGCATCGGCGTGCAGGGCAAAGTCGCCGACGACGTCGCGATTCGACGGCGCGCCGCGCTCGGCATCGTCGGGCGCGAGGATGCTGCCGGTCACCCCGTGAACGCGCCCGTCGGTCACCGACAGCGCATCGACGCGGTGGCGGAACGTGAGGGTGACGAGCCCCTCGTCGACGCCGCGCCGCACGGTGCGGATGAACGGCTCGAGGATGCCCGGTCCCGTGCCCCACACGATGTGAAAGCGGGGCACCGAGTTGCCGTGCCGCGTCGCCGTGTCGCCGCCGCGCTCGGCCCAGCCGACGACCGGGAAGAGGCCGATGCCCTTTTCGCGCAGCCATGCGCGCTTCTCGTCGGCAGCCCACGCGAGGTAGGCCTCCGCCCACGCCCGTGCGTGGTCATCTTCCGGCCGATCGAAGCCCGCCGTGCCCACCCAGTCCGCACGCGCGAGCTCGAGCGAGTCGCGGATGCCCATCCGGCGCTGTTCGGGGCTGTCGACGAGGAACAACCCACCGAATGACCACCAGGCCTGCCCGCCGAAGGTGGCCTCCGGCTCCTGGTCGACGATCGTCACGCGTTTACCGGCGTCGACCAGCTCGGCCGCCGCCACGAGGCCAGACAGGCCCGCGCCGATGATGATCGCGTCGGATTGATCGGTCTCGGTCATAGAGAAGTCTCCGCATCGTTGGGGCCCCGGCCAGTATGCCGCGAAGCGCGTGCCCGGCTTGTCGCGGGAGCGCTTCGGGGATACCGTCGTAGGTAGCCTCGGGCACCGTCGCCCGGGTCAGTTTCCGCCACAAGTGGGAACTGTGAGCGTCACCGCGCACCGACACACCAGTCGCGAGCGGTGGATCGGAGGAGCCAATGCCGTCGTCCCTGTCCGAATCCCGCGAGTCGCAGCCGCGCGCATCCGCGCCGCACGACCGCCCGGTTCAGCTGCTCGACCCCTCCGGTCGCCGAGTTCCGCACGCTCCCTACGACGACTACGTCGCCGACGTCTCGGGCGACCAGCTCGCGAGTCTCTACGAAGACCTCGTGATCGTGCGTCGCCTCGACGTCGAGGCGACCGCGCTGCAACGCCAGGGCGAGCTGGGTCTCTGGCCGCCGCTGCTCGGCCAGGAGGCTGCTCAGGTCGGCTCGGCCCGCGTGCTGCGCCCCGACGACTTCGTGTTCTCGAGCTACCGCGAGAACGCCGTCGCCTACTGCCGCGGCGTGAAGCTCACTGAGATGCTGAACGTCTGGCGCGGCACCGCCCTCTCGGGCTGGAACCCCTACGAGGTGGGCATGGCCACCCCCGCGATCGTCATCGGCACGCAGGCCCTGCACGCTATGGGATACGCGGTCGGCGCGAAGCTCGACGGCGAGGACTCGGTCGCGGTCGCCTATTTCGGCGACGGCGCCACGACCCAGGGCGACGTGAACGAGGCGATGGTGTTCGCCGCCTCCTTCCGCGCCCCCGTCATCTTCTTCTGCCAGAACAACCAGTGGGCGATCAGCGAACCTGTGACCCTGCAGGCGCAGCGGCCGATCGCCGACCGGGCACCCGGCTTCGGCATTCCCAGCGTGCGGGTCGACGGCAACGACGTGCTCGCCGTCATGGCCGTCATGCGCCGTGCCGTCGAGCAGGCCCGCGAGGGAGGCGGCCCGACGTTCATCGAGGCGATCACCTACCGCATGGGCCCGCACACGACCTCCGACGACCCGTCACGCTACGTTGACCCGCTCGAGCGCGAAGAGTGGGCGGGGCGCGACCCGCTCGCGCGCGTGGAGGCGCACCTGCGGGAGGCCGGCGGCCTCGATGACGCGCTCGCCGCATCCATCGCCCGCCGCGCCGACGAGGCGGCCGCCGAATTCCGAGCGGGATGCACGGAGCAGGTCGACCCACCGCCTCTGACCATGTTCGACCACGTGTACGCCGAGCCGCACCGCGGCGTCGACGAGCAGCGCCGCCAATTCGGCGAGTACCTCGAGAGCTTTGAGGAGGGCGTGAACTGATGGCCGAGATGACTCTGGCAAAAGCACTCAACGCGTCGTTGCGGCGCTCGCTCGCGCACGACGACCGGGTGCTCATCATGGGCGAAGACATCGGCACCCTCGGCGGGGTCTTCCGAGTGACCGACGGGCTCAAGGCCGAGTTCGGGGGCGACCGGGTCATGGATATGCCGCTCGCGGAATCCGGCATTCTCGGCATGGCCGTCGGGCTCGCGTTCAAGGGCTTCCGACCGGTCGTTGAGATCCAGTTCGACGGCTTCATCTACCCGGCGTTCGACCAGATCGTCACCCAGGTGGCGAAACTCCACTACCGCACCCGCGGGAACGTGCGCATGCCCATCACGATTCGCGTACCGTTCGGCGGCGGCATCGGGGCGGTCGAGCATCACTCCGAGAGCCCGGAGGCCTACTTCGCGCACACGGCCGGCCTCAGGGTTGTGACCTGCTCGACGCCGCAGGACGCGCACACGCTGCTGCAGCAGGCGATCTGGTGCGACGACCCCGTGCTGTTCTTCGAGCCCAAGCGCCGCTACTGGACGAAGGGCGAGGTCGACGAGGACGCCCTCGACCGCGACGACGTGCTGCCGATGGGCTCGGCCCGCGTCGTCGTGCCCGGCTCGGACGTCACGCTCGTCACCTACGGTCCGCTCGTGGCAACCGCGATCGACGCCGCGGCGGCCGCGGCAGCGGGCTCGGGCGGCGGAGACGCCGACACCGTCTCGATCGAGGTGATCGACCTGCGCTCGCTCGCCCCGGTCGACGTCGACACGGTCGTCGCCTCGGTCGCGAAGACCGGGCGGCTCGTCATCGCGCACGAGGCCCAGCGCACCGGCGGAATCGGCGCCGACCTTGCGGCCGAACTCACCGACCGCTGCTTCTACCACCTCGAGGCGGCACCCCAGCGGGTCACCGGCTTCGACATCCCCTACCCGGCCTCGCGCCACGAAGAGCACTTCCTGCCCGACCTCGACCGCATCCTCGACGCGGTCGACCGCACCATGGGCAGACGGCCGGCCCTCTACGCGGGGGCGGTGCTCTGATGGCGACCCGCGAGTTCCGCCTGCCCGACCTTGGCGAGGGGCTCACCGAGTCTGAACTCGTCGAGTGGCACATCAGCGTCGGCGACACCGTGACGCTCAATCAGACGATCGCCGACGTCGAGACCGCGAAGGCCGTCGTGCAGTTGCCGTCGCCCGTCGCCGGCGTCGTCACCGAACTGTGCGCCGAACCCGGCGAGACGGTGCGGGTCGGCACGCCGATCGTGCGCTTCGAGGTGGGCGGTGGCGACGCCGCACCCGCGTCGGTCCCCGACGCGCCCGCGGCAAGTGCGTCCTCCGCAGAGCCCGCGGCCGCGGCTCCGGCCGAGCCCGAGCGCCAGTCGGTACTCGTCGGCTACGGGCCCGCCGCGGCCTCCGGCAGGGCGCCCGCGCGGAAGGCGCGGAAGGGGGCGTTCATGCCCGCCGCGACGAGCATCCCGGACGCCCCGGCCGCCGTCGCGACCGCGACCCCGTCCGCGCCGGCAGCCAGCACCCGCACCCTCGCGACCCCGCCCGTGCGGAAGCTCGCGCACACCCTCGGCGTCGATCTCGCCCAGCTCACCGGCTCCGGGCCGCACGGCCTCGTGACCCGCGACGACGTGCAGCACGCGGTGTCGGCGCCGAGCGCGCCGAGCGCCCCGGCCTCCTCGAGTGCACCGTCGACGGGCGACCGTGCCGCCTCTGGCCCCTCACCAGCGCGTGCGGGCTACCCGGCCGAGCGTCGCACTCCGATCAAGGGCGTGCGCAAGGCGACGGCGCAGGCCATGGTCGACAGCGCCTTCACGGCGCCGCACGCGAGCGTGTTCCTCACGGTCGACGTCACGCGCACGATGAAGCTCGTGAGGCGGCTCACCGAGGCGGGCGACCGCGCCTCGCTGCTCGCCGTCATCTCGAAGGCGGTGTGCTTGGCGGCTGCGGCTCAGCCCGCACTGAACTCCCACTGGAACGACGACGCCTCCGAGATCGTCGAGTGGGGTCACGTGAACCTCGGCATCGCGGTCGCCGCGCCACGCGGGCTGATGGTGCCCGTCGTGCGCGACGCACACGCGAAGACGGTCGCGGAGCTCGCTGACAGCATCGGAGATCTGGCGCGCACCGCGCGGGCCGGCGAACTCAGCCCGCAGCAGCTGAGTGGCGGCACGATCACCATTTCGAATGTGGGCGTCTTCGGCATCGACGCCGGGACGCCGATCCTCGTGCCCGGGCAGGCGGCGATCCTCGCGACCGGTGCCGTGCAGCGCCGTCCGTGGGAGCATCGCGGAAAGGTGCGCCTGCGCGACGTCATGACGCTCAGCCTGTCGTTCGACCATCGGCTCGTCGACGGCGAGCAGGGGGCGCGCTTCCTCACCGACGTCGGGCGGATGCTGACGGACCCGGCGACCGTGCTGGGGCGGGTGTAGCGCCGTGAACGCGGCAACCGCATCCCGCTCGTCGAGTTCTGCGGCGGGCGCGCCGCGCCGCAACCACTTCGACGCACCGAGCGTTCCCGAGAACTATCACCGCTACCTCGATCCCGTCCTCTTCGAGCCGTGGGCTCACCGGCTGGTGCGCCTCGCGCGCCTCACGCCCGGCGCGACGGTGCTCGACGTCGCCGCCGGCACGGGTGCCGCCTCGCGGGCGGCGGCCGCGGCCGTCGGTGAGTCCGGTCGCGTGATCGCGTGCGATTCGAGCGCCCGGATGCTCGACTACGCCATCGAGGACGCCGCGCCCGGCCGCGCCCCCATCGAAGCGCTGGTCGGCGACGCGACCGCCATCAAGCTGCCCGACGACAGCGTCGACGCCGTGCTCTGCCAGCAGGGGCTGCCCTTCATGGCCGACCGGCGGGCCGCCCTCGCCGAGTGCCGGCGTGTGCTGCGCCCCGGCGGAGTGCTCGTCGTCGCCGTGTGGGCAGAGGGCGAGCGGCTCGACCCGTTCGACGCCTTCGCCGACGCGCTCACCGCTGACGCGGCCGCGGCAGGCACCCCGCGCACGATCTCGAACGCAGCGCTCACCATGTCGGTGGCCGACGTCGTCGACGCGCTGGTGGGCGCGGGGCTATCCGAGGTGCGTGCGGCGCGCGAGTCGCTGCCCGTGCGCTGGCCGAGCCTCGACGCCGAGCTGAACGGGCTGTTCGGCACCCCGTTCGGCCCCGTCGTCGACCGCTTCGATGACGACCGGCGTTCGGCGCTCATGCGGTCGCTGCGCCTCATGTTGACGAGCGGCGACGGCGCGACCGTCGACCACGTGACCACCTCGGTGCTCGGCCGGGCGGTGAAGCCGGCCCGAGCATCCTGAGCCCCGGACGGTGAAGCCGGCCCGAACTTCGAGATCGCCCGTGGTGCGAGTGTCGCCTGGCCCCGGTTCGACCGATGAGCCGCGGCGTGGCGCGCTTCAGTCGCGGCGTGTTATGCGAACCACCGGGGCGACGCGACACCCAGTGGTTGGTGGCGCAGAGAGTTGGCGGCGCAGGGGCGCAGGGGCGCCGCGCTGACCGCTACACGTTCGCGCGCACGTACTGCGGCGGCCAGATGTCGGCGCCTTCGTCGAACTCGACGCCGAGTTCGCGGGCAAATCGCAGCGGCGCGTGTGGGTCGCGCATGAACTCGCGGCCCATCATGATCGCGTCGGCCTTCCCCTCGCGCAGGATCTGCTCCGCCTGCTCGGCGGTCGTGATGAGTCCGACGGCGTTGACCGGCACCTCGCCGTGCTCGCGGACGTGCGCCGCGAGCGGCACCTGGTAGCCGGGCCCGACGGGGATCGGCGCGCGCACGAGCCCGCCGGATGAGATGTCGAACAGGTCGGCTCCGGCCTCGAGCGCCCAATGGGCAACGGTCGCCGTCTGGTCTTCGTCCCAGCCGCCCTCGGTGTAGTCGGTGGCGCTGAAGCGCACGAGCACCGGCACGTCGACGGTGGCGCGTACGGCCCGCACGATGTCGAGCAGGAAGCGCGCGCGGTTCTCGAGTGAGCCGCCGTACTCGTCGCCGCGCTCGTTCGACAGCGGCGACAGGAACTGGTGAATCAAGTAGCCGTGGGCGGCGTGAATCTCGACGAGGTCGAAGCCGGCCTCGACGCTGCGACGCGCGCCGTCGGCGAACGCCTGAACAAGCTCCTGGATGCGCGAGGCCGACAGTGCGGCGGGCGTCGCGTATGGCTCGAACGCAATCGCGCTCGGCGCCTCGGTCACCCAACCGCCCTGCTCGACCGGCACCGTGCCGCGTCCGGCGTGCCCGCCGGCGAGCGTTCCCCACTCGGGATAGACGCTCGCCTTGCGGCCCGCGTGGGCGAGCTGGATCGCCGCGGCCGAGCCCTGGCTGTGGATGAAGTCGGTGACCCGCTTCCACGCGGCGGCCTGCTCGTCGTTCCAGATGCCGGTGTCGTGCGGGCTAATGCGCCCTTCCGGAACGACGGCGGTCGCCTCGGCCATGACGAGGCCCGCACCGCCGCGGGCGAACGAGCCGAGGTGCACGAGGTGCCAGTCGGTCGGCATGCCGTCGGCGTTCGTCGACGAGTACTGGCACAGCGGCGACACCCACAGGCGGTTGCGCAGGGTCAGCGATCGGAGGGTCAGGGGGCTGAAAAGCATCGAATCCACGCTTTCATCCAAGCGGACGGCGGCTGAGCGTATTCCCGCCGTAGGGTGGGCGCATGAGCGGTGAGGCTGGGACGTTCGGGGTGTCAGATGCGGCCGCGTGCATCCGCGTGCCCGAGGATTCCGACGACAAGTACGCGCGCGGGGTGCTCGGCGTCGTTGCCGGGTCTGACCGATACCCGGGCGCCGCGGTGCTCGCCGTCGAGGCGGCACTGCGTACGGGGCTCGGCATGGTGCGCTACCTCGGGCCGCGCCGCGCCGCCGATCTCGTGCTCGCCCGCCGCCCGGAGACCGTCACGGCTGCGGGCCGCGCGCAGGCGTGGCTGATCGGCTCAGGACTCGACGACTCCGGTGAGACCGACCCGCTCGCGGAGCACCGCGTGAGCGTCGCCCTGGAGGCGGGCGCCCCGCTCGTGCTCGACGCCGGAGCCCTGCCGCTCGCTCGAGACCCGCGCGCCCGTTCCGTGCCGCGCGTGCTCACTCCGCACGCGGGTGAGCTCGCCCGACTCACCGGCGTCGACCGCGCCACCGTCACGGCCGACCCCGAGCGCGCCGTGCGCGACGCCGCGGTCACGCTCGACGCTGTCGTACTGCTGAAGGGCGCCACGACGCGCATTGCCACTCCCGACGGCCGGATGCTCGTGGTCGCGGAGGCGACGCCCTGGCTCGCCACCGCCGGCGCCGGTGACGCGCTCGCGGGCATCCTGGGAGCGCTCGTCGCAACGCACGCGCGCGACCTCGCGCTCAGCGAGATCGCACGCGGTGCGGACCACGACCGGCTGGCCGAGCTCGCCGCCGCCGCGGCGATCGTGCACGGGCGGGCGGCGCTGCGCGCCTCGGCGGGCGGGCCGCTGACGATTCTTGACCTGTGCGCGGCCGTGCCAGCCGTCATTCGCGGGCTGCTCGACGGGAGCGAGCGCTGACCCGGGAGCGAGCGCTGACCCGGGCGCGCCTCAGGGCGCTGGGCGCGCATCCCGTCGCCCTCATCGGCGGCTTCGTCGCGGTGCACGCCTGGTTGGTCGCCGGAAACCTGCTGCTGCCGGGCTTGCCGCTCGGCGACGTCCAGCTGGTGTACCCGTTCTGGGCGGGGCTCGGCATCACCGGCGAGGGCTGGGTCGGCATCGACACGGCGTGGGTGTACCCCTACCCGGCGCTGCTGCCGATGCTCGCCGTGTTCCCGTTTGGGCAGGGGCTTGCCGGGTCGCTCGCGTGGCTGCTGCTCATGTCGGCGCTCAACGCGATCGCGCTGGTGGCGCTCGCGGGCGTGCAGCGCGACGTGCGCCGGGTCGCCGCGGCCTGGTGGTGGCTGGCGTTTCTCGCCGTGCTGGGCCCGATCGCGCTCGGCCGCATCGACGCGGTGACGGCCGCGCTCGCGGTTTCGGCGGCCGCGGTACTGGCGGAGCATCCGCGCTGGGCGGGCGCTCTCATGGCGGCGGGTGCCTGGGTGAAGGTGTGGCCGGGGGCGCTGCTGCTGGCCGCGGTCGTCGCCGCTCGACGCTGGGTCGACGTGTCCCGCGGCTTCCTCGGCGTCAGCGTCGTGGTGATCGGGGTGGGCGTGCTGCTCGGCGGTGGGTGGGCGCTCCTCAGCCCGCTCACCGAGCAGACCGGCCGTGGCCTGCAGGTCGAGTCGCCGCTCGCTCTGCCCTGGATGTGGCTCGCGGGCCTCTCGGGCAGCGGCGCGGGCGTTCGCGGGGCCGGTGCCGACCGGTTGGCCGTCATCGCCTACGACACCGACATTCTCACCTGGCAGGTGTCGGGGCCGGGCAGCGAACTCATGGCGGCACTCGCGACCCCTGTGCTCGCCGCGGTTGTGCTGGGCGTGCTCGCCCTCGGTCTTCTCGCGCGTCGCCGCAAGGTCGCCGAGCACCTACTGTTGCCCGCCCTCACGCTCGCCCTCGTGGCCGCGCTGATCACGGTGAACAAGGTCGGATCTCCGCAGTTCGCGACGTGGCTCGCGGCGCCGATCGTGCTCGGCATCCTCGCCCGCGCCGACGGAGGCGTGCGGTTCCGCGTGCCCGCGACGATCGCGATCGCCGCCGCGGCACTTACGCAGGTGATCTACCCGGTCGAATACGGCGCCGTCTTGAGCGCCGAACCCTGGATGCTCGTGGTGCTCACCGTCCGCAACCTCGCATACCTCGCGCTGCTCCTGTGGGCGACCTGGATGCTCGTGGCTCTCGCGCGGGGCAGGATGGGGGCGGACGGCGAGGCGCGCTCGGCGCCTGTCGCCGTCGCGGACGTGGAAGGAGCATCCCCATGATCGTCGCCTTTTCGGTCGCCCCGTCGGGCGGCAGGGCCGGTTCGGAACCCGACTCGGTGCACGAGGCGGTGGCGGCCGCGGTGCGCATCGTGCGCGAGTCGGGGCTGCCGAACCGCACGTCGTCGATGTTCACCGAGATCGAGGGGGAGTGGGACGAGGTCATGGACGTCGTGCGCCGCGCCACGGAGGCCGTCGGCGAGTACGGTACGCGGGTCTCGCTCGTGCTGAAGGCCGACATTCGGCCGGGGCGCGTCGGCGAGCTGAACGGCAAGGTGGCGCGGCTGGAGGCGGCGCTGGAGGGTGGCGACGGGGCGGACGACACGCCGTAAACGGGGGTTGTCGCGGCCGTCTGGCCTGTAGCTGTGCGGTGTTTCAATGCGGTCTCATGCCGCTCGGCAAGGTTATCCCCAGCCCGCGCGCCCGCGGCCGGCCGCCGCCCGCCGGATGTCGGTGGTCGCTGGTTCACTTCACTCATGGACGCCCCCACCGCCACCCCGAGCTTCGACCGCCACGCCGTGGTCAACCGGTTCGGGGTCGCGGTGCCCCTCGCCGATCCCGACGGCGAGCGCGAGCAGCAACTGCTCGACGACCTGATCGAATTGCAGGCTCGTGAGTCGCTCATCGAGGCGCGTCGCGCGCGCACGATCGAGCAGTTGCGCGCACTGACCGAGCGCCGCGTTGCCGCAACAGCCGCTGCGCGATCCGCATCATCAGGCGCTGATTCTGCGGATGCACGCCGCGGCGCCACCTGGACGCCCCGCTTCACCGCCCGCCGCGAACTCGCCACCGAGCTGGCCACGCTGCTGCGCGAGTCGGAGCGCACCGCCGAAACCCGCATCGCGCACGCCGAGTTGCTTGGCGCCCAACTGTCCGAGACGGCCGACGCCCTCGAGCGCGCAGTCATCACGCCGCGTCATGCTCAGTTGATCATCGACCGGGCGTGCGACCTACCGGCCGAGACGCGGGCCGAGTTTGAGCGACTGGCGCTATCCGCAGCAGAGCGCATGGGCGTCGGCCCATTCGCGCGACGGCTGCGGCGGCTTCGCGAACTGATGCACCCCGAACCGATCGAGCAGCGGGCCGAGACGGCCAGCGCCGAACGGTGGGTGGCGGTCGAGCCCGCCGCCGACGCGATGGCCTACCTCACCGCCTACCTGCCAGCCGTTGACGCGGTGGCGATCCACGACCGGGTGAACGACATCGCGCGCCACCTCGCCGGGGACGGCGAGACGCGTACCGCGGCCCAGCGCCGTGCCGACGTCTTCACGGCACTCCTCGTCGCGGGAGAGGTGCCGGGCGGTTCGTGCGACGCGTTCGGCTGCGACGGCGCGGCCTCGTCCCCCGGCACGAGCGGCGATTCCGGCCGGGTGCCGCTCGGCCACGGCATCAGACCCCGCGTCTCGATCACGGTTCCCGCCCTGACGCTGCTTGCCCGTGCCGGCGTCGACGTACCCGCCGACGCCCGGGCGGCGCACCTGGAAGGCTACGGTCCTATCGACGACGAGACGGCTGCGCGGTGGGCGGCTCGAGCACCGAGCTTCCGGCGCATCCTCACCGACCCCCACACCGGCGCCGTGCTCAGCGTCGGCCGCGAGCGCTACGCCGTGCCCGCCGACCTGGCCGCCGCCCTCCGGGTGCGCGACGACACGTGTCGGTTCCCCGGCTGCGTGCGGGCCGCGAGCGTTTGCGAACTCGACCACACTGTCGACTGGGCTCACGGGGGCGAGACCTCCGCCGACAACCTTGCCCACCTGTGCCGGTCACACCACCAGCTGAAGCACCGAACCTCGTGGAGCGTGAAACACCTCGGCGCCGGGCGCCTCGAATGGACATCGCCGCGCACGCGCGTCCACGTGACCGAACCACCGGGCTTCGACGACCCGCCGCGGGTGCGAAGCACTGCGCGAAAGGCGACGGAGGCGAGACCTGTGCGGTCGCGCGAACGCCGCGACGACGGCAGCCCGCCTCCCCGACCGCGCCGACAATTCGGGCCGAGAGCGCCGCTCCCCGACGAACCACCGTTCTGAGGCTCCGGGGAGGGGCACCCCACTCGAATCGATTCGATAGGCTGAACAGGTGACAACGCCCTCCGTGCCGGCCGGATCCGTGCCGACCGAGTCCGTGCCGACTGTGCCCACGCCGACGGACGCGGCGACCCACCGAATTCCGGCCCTGTCTCGCCGCCGAACGATCGCCGCGCTGCTCGCCCTCGCGCTCGGCGGCTTCGGCATCGGCGTCACCGAATTCGCCGCCATGGGCCTGTTGCCCGACATCGCCGCAGACCTCGTGCCGGGCCTGCTCGCCACCGACCCCGACGCCGCAATCGGACTCACCGGCTGGGTCATCACCGCCTACGCCCTCGGCGTCGTCGTCGGAGCCCCGACGATCGCGGCGATCGCCGGGCGGTTCCCCCGCCGCGGCCTGCTCGTCGCCCTCGCCGTCGCCTTCACGCTCGCCACCCTTGCGACCGCCGCACTTCCCACCATCGAGGGCGTGATCGCCGCCCGCTTCATCGCCGGGCTCCCGCACGGCGCCTACTTCGGCGTCGCCGCGCTCGTCGCCGCCGAACTTATGGGCCCCGGCAAGCGCGGCCAGGGCGTCGCGCTCGTGCTCGCAGGCCTCACCGTCTCGACCGTGATCGGCGTGCCGATCATCACCGCGGCCGGCCAGGCCGCCGGCTGGCGCGCCGCCTACCTGCTCGTGGCCGCCGTCTTCGCGGCCACGATCCTCGCCGTGCGCATCCTCGTTCCGCCAATCGCCGGCGACCCGAACTCGACGATCCGCCGCGAACTGGCGGCCTTCGCGCGCCCCCAAGTCTGGATCGCCGTCTCCGTCGGCGCCATAGGCTTCGGCGGCTTCTTCGCCGTCTACAGCTACATCGCGCCCCTCGCGACCGAGGAGGCCGGCTTCTCCGCGGCCGCGGTGCCGTGGCTGCTCGCCAGCACGGGCGTCGGCATGACCCTCGGCAACCTTCTCGGCGGTCGCCTCGCCGACGGCGGCGCCACGCGCGCCGTGTTCATCGCCTTCGCGGGCCTCGCCGCGGCGCTCACCCTCACAGGCCTCGCGGGGGGCACGCCGGTCGGCGCCGCCATCGGCACCTTCACCGTCGGATTCACCGCCGCCGCCCTGTCCCCGATCATCCAAACGCGCCTCATGGATGTTGCGGGCGACTCCCAAACGCTCGCCGCGGCCCTCAACCACTCGGCCCTCAACCTCGGCAACGCGCTCGGCGCGTTCCTCGGCGGGCTCGTCGTCGTCGCAGGGTTCGGCTACCTCGCACCCGCCTGGGTGGGCCTGGTGCTCGCCGCGATCGGAGTCGGCCTCGCACTGCTGAGCGTCGTGGTTGCCCGGGGTGAGGGCGCGCGGGTGCGCGGCTAGACCGGTTTCGTCGCCTAGACCGGGCTCGCCCCGGTCGGGGTGTCGACGAGAATCCCGTCGTTGATGGCCTGCTTCCGCAGCGCCACCTTCGTGCCGACGTCAATACCGGCAATGCGGTACTTCTCGCGGATCCGCTTGAGGTAGCTCTTCGCCGTCTCCTCCGAGATGCCGAGCTGGTACGCGACCGACTTCACGGGTTCACCGGCGCCGTACAGCGCCATGACGCGCCGCTCCTGCGCGCTGAGGCGCGGCGACCCGCCGCCCTCGCTGGCGTGCAGCGCGAGGTCGAGCTCTGTCGAAATGAACGACTCGCCCTGGCGAGCGGCGCGGATCGCCTCCACGATCATCCCGGCGTCTTCGCTCTTCACGAGGTAACCGAGCGCGCCCGCGTTCAGCGCCTCGCGCACCACGTTCGGCTCGGAGTAGGTGCTCATGAGCACGACCCGCACGCCGGTCGACTTCAGCGTCTGAATCTTCAGCGATACGGGGATGTTGTCTTTGAGGTCGAGGTCGAGAAGCACCACATCGACCGGGAACTCGGGGTGGGCGAGCAGCTCTGGCCAGCTCGCCACCGCCGCCACCATGTCAATGTCGTCGGCGGCCTGACGGATCCACTCCGTCAGAGCCCCCAGAAGCATGCGGTGGTCGTCAACGATCGCCAGACGGATCGACGGGTTCGCGGATGCCATGCGGTGCCCCTCCACAGGTTCGTCGGCTCGCGTGCCCGGTCAGGAGGGCCGGGCGGCGTCAGCCGGGTTCACGACCACGCAGTCCACCTCGATGCGAAGCGAGCCCTGGGCCGTGGTGTCACTGTAACGCCCGACGCGGTCGAGGGCTTCCCACACACCGGGGTCGACACGATTCCGTTTCATTCCTGAGACACGGATCGCGATGGGGACGATCGTCCGGTCGCCGCCGGTGGAGACCGCCCCGCCCACCATCGGGCCGAGCTCGACGGCAATGGTGCGCGCGGGCGCCACTCCGACCGGGTCGGTCGACAGTAACCACAGGGCCGCCAACAGGGCGTCGCGCTGCACGTCATCGAGCAGACCCGCAAGCGTCCCCGGATCACTGACCGTGACGTGACGGCCGAGGTGATCCGACTCAGTGATCGCGTGGAACAGCCACGTCTCACGCCTGCCCTGCACGAGGTGCAGGCGCAACTCCGTCGCGAGCGAGGATGCGCGCGACGCAAGCGATGGCGGGAGCGGAAGGGGAGCATCCCCCGTGGCCACCGCGTCGAGGAGCTCCTCCGCGTCATAGTCAAGCCGCGCGAGCTCCTCGCTGGCGAGCATTCCGACGGCGAGCCGCGGCGCCGTGACGGTCGACTGCACGAGTACTCGATCCAGTTCGCGTCGCAGAATGCGTTCAAAGCCCGCAACGAGCATGACGCCGATGATGCCGGGCGACACCGCGAGGGCGACGGCGGTCACCTGATACGGAATCGTTACGGGCGTGAGCGGGGTGGTCAGCACGATCGCCACGACGAAGGCGACGCCCAGCAGGCTGGTGGCGACCAGCACCTCCCAGCGTGATCGCAGCGTCACGATGACGAGCAGGACGAACCCCGCCGAAATGGATGCGCTGGCATTGCGTCCCACGTCATTGAACGGCGCAATAGCCACAAAATCGAGCCAGACGACGGCGCCGAGGGCGACGAGGAAGAACGCGTACAACCAGTCGGGCAGCCGCTCGCCCGTCGCGGAGATCGTCACGATGATGCCGAGGAAGGTGACGAGCAGCAGGGTCCACGCCGAGACGGCGGGCAGCAGGCTCGCGTAGGTGTCGGCGCGCGCCAGGAAGATGCCGAGGCCGAGCATCGACTGCAGCGCTGCGACGATCGCGATGCCGATGCCGAGGAAGCCGCTGCCGAGCGCGGACACGTGCGTCGAGGTGGGGGAGCCACGGCGGGTCGACGAGCGGGCGCCGGCCGGGCGGATACGGGCACCGAGGGTTCGCTCGTCGGGCGCCGCCGACGCGTGCTTGCCGCTCATCGCGGCACCTCGAGAATGACGGTGGTGCCGGCCCCGGGGGTCGAAAACAATCGCGCATTTCCGCCGACGTCCCGCAGCCGGGCGATGACCGACTCGGCGACGCCAAGCCGCCCGACCTCGACCTCGTCGAGGGAGAATCCCACCCCCGCGTCGGTCACCACGGCGCGCAGGGTGTCGTCACTCTCGGTGATCGTGACGTCGGCGTCGGTGACACCGGCGTGCCGGCGCACGTTCTCGAGACACTCCGCCAGGGCGAACAGGAACGCATCGAGCACGTCGCTGCGCAAGAGAACCTGGCCGGTACCGTGCCAACGCACTTCGAGGCCCATGCGGAGGAAACGCTGCTTGACGCTTTCCAGCGTCGTGCCAAGCGTCGACTCCGACACGGGTTCGAGGTTGTACGAGCCCGAGAACCGCGGCATGGGGGTCGAGCCGAGCCGCAACTGGCGCAACAGGCGAGCATCCTCTGTCGCCTGCTGGCGGAGCGCATCAGCGCTCACGCCGACACCCGAGTGGGCGAGCAACGTCAGGGTTGCGAGCACCGTGTCGTGCAGCAGACGCGCGCTCTGCCGCCGCTGCGCCTCCATCTCGCTCGCCTGGCGCTCCACCTGGTGGGCCCGCCCGATTCCGTCGATGCGCACGAGCGAGCGCTGCACGCCGACCGTCACCCAGATGCCGATGATCATCGTGATGGTCCAGCCGGCGAGCGTCGCGATCGCCGCTGTGGAGAAGAAGCCCATTGTGGGGCCGGCAAGGGCGACGAGGAAGGCCGAGCCGAGCGTTCCGCCCGCCCAGAGCAGCCAGCGTGGCTGGCTCTCGCTCAACACGATGCCGACGGCGCCGATGCCGACGGCGCCGAGCGGGGCGAGCGCGATCGGCAGCGACACCGACGTGTTTCCGCCGAACGGCAGTTGCGCGACAGCGAGTGCTGCGAGGCCGAGCACGATCGTGAGCGCCGGCCAGCCGACGTGCTCGCTGCGGCCGACCATAATGAGCGCGCCTGCCTGACCAATGAGCAAGATCATGACGGATGGCAGCAGATCGGGGTCGACGATGCCCGGCAGCGACAGACAGAACGCCGCGATGATGAGGCCCGAGAGCCCGATCGCGCGCGCCGCCCGCTGCAGCAGACTGCGTCGTTCGCGCTCGATCACAGGGTCAGTCTGTCATCCTGCGTCCCGTGCGCCCCGGCGCCGACACGCGAGCGGGGTCAGTCGGCGAGCAGCGCCGCTAGATGCCGGCCGACGAGCTCGTCCTCGATGAGGAACGCGTCGTGGCCGAAGGGGGAGGAGATGACGACCGCTTCCGAGCCGTGAATGGTCGTCGGGATGCCCGCTGCGATCGCCTGCTGCTGTTCGACCGGGAACAGCCGGTCGGTGTCGATGCCGAGCACAAGGGCGCGTGCGGTGACCGTCCCGAGCACGTCGGCGAGCGTGCCGCGGCCGCGGGTGACGTCGTGCGAGTTCATCGCCTCGACGAGCGTGATGTAGCTGTTGGCGTCGAATCGCCGGGTGAACTTGTTGCCGTGAAAGTCGAGGTAGCTTTCGACCGCGAAGCGCCCGCCGTGGCCGAGCGGGTCGAGGGCGCCCTGCCATGAGCGTTCGAAACGCTCATTCAGCTCGTCGGGTGAGCGGTAATTCAGGAGCGCCATGCGCCGGGCAAGGGCGAGCCCGCGATACGGCCCCTCGTCCTCGTCGTAGTAGGCGCCGTTGCGGAACGTCGGATCCATGCGGATCGCCTCGATCTGCACCGAGTTCAGAGCGATCTGATCGGCGTTCGAAATGGCAGGAGCGGCGAGGATGGCGACGCGGTCGAGTCGATCGGGCGAGCCGACCGCCCACTCGATCGCGTGCATCCCGCCCATCGACCCGCCGATGACGGCGGCGAAGCGCTCGATGCCCAGCCGGTCGGCGAGCAGGCGCTGCGCGGCAACCTGGTCGCGGATCGTGAGGTACGGGAAGCGCGACCCCCACTCGACGCCGTCGGGGGCGAAGGAGGCGGGGCCGGTCGATCCCTGGCAGCCGCCCAGCATGTTGGGGGCGACGACGAAGTAGCGGTCAGTGTCGATCGGAAGGCCCGGACCGACGATGCCGCCCCACCAGCCGGCGGTGGGATGCCCGGGACCGGGCCTGCCGACCACGTGGCTGTCACCGGTCAGCGCGTGCACGATGAGCACCGCATTGGATGCGTCGGCGTTCAGTTCGCCCCACGTCTCGTAGGCGAGACGCGTGACGGGTAGCGTCTCACCCGACACCAGCGCGAGGGCTCCGAGCGAGGCGAATTGGCGGTCGCCCGGGTCATCCCCCTCGCGCCACGCGCCGGTCGTCGGAGGGGTGCCGCGCAGGGCGCGACGATTCGCCTCGGTGATGAACGCCGAGGGAACGGTGTCTTCGCTGGTCTGCCAGTCCATCAGGGCCATTCTGGTGCACGCGCGGGGTGCTGGCCCGCACGTGCACCAGGGACCGAGTGCTACGCGCCGGCGGTCTTCGCGGCGGCGAAGCCGCGCTCGAGGTCGGCGATGATGTCGTCGAGGTTTTCGAGCCCGACGGACAGGCGCACGAGGCCGGGCGTGACTCCCGCCGTCAGCTGCTGCTCGGCGGTGAGCTGCGAGTGCGTCGTCGAGGCGGGGTGGATGATGAGGCTGCGCACGTCGCCGATGTTCGCGACGTGGCTGAACAGCTGCACGCTGTCGACCAGCGCGCGACCGGCGTCGACCCCGCCCTTCAGCTCGAACGAGAGCACCGCGCCGACGCCCTTCGGGGCGTACTTCTGGCCGGCCGCGTGCCAGGCGCTCGACTCGAGGCCGGCGTAGTCGACGTGCGCAACATCCGGGTGCGCCTCGAGCCACCGAGCGACGGCGAGGGCGTTCTGCACGTGCCGCTCGATGCGCAGGCTGAGCGTCTCGATGCCCTGAATCAGCTGCCAGGCGTTATCGGGCGAGATCGCCGAGCCGATGTCGCGCAAGAGCTGCACGCGCGCCTTGATGATGTAGGCGATGCCGTCGCCGAGCACGCCCGTGTAGCTGGCGCCGTGGTACGAGGGGTCGGGCGCGGTGAGTCCCGGGAACTTGTCCACGTGCTGCGACCACGGGAAGCTCCCGCCGTCGACGATGACGCCGCCGAGCACCGTGCCGTGCCCGCCCAAGAACTTCGTCGCCGAGTGCACGACGATGTCGGCGCCGTGCTTCAGCGGCTGAATGAGGTACGGGGTCGCGATCGTGTTGTCGACGATGAGCGGCAGTCCCGCCTCGTGCGCCACACCGGCGACCTTCTCGATGTCGAGGATGTTCACCTTCGGGTTACCGACCGTCTCACCGAACAGCAGCTTCGTGTTCGGGCGGATCGCCGCTCGCCATGCCTCGGCGTCGTCCTGGTCCTCGACAAAGGTGACCTCGATGCCGAGCTTCGCGAGGGTGTACTTGAACAGGTTGTAGGTGCCGCCGTACACGGTCGACGACGAGACGATGTGGTCGCCCGCGTTCGCGATGTTCAGCACGGCGTAGGTCGTCGCCGACTGGCCAGACGACAGCAGCAGCGCGGCCGTGCCGCCCTCGAGGGCCGCGACGCGCTGCTCGACGACGTCCTGCGTCGGGTTTTGGATGCGCGTGTATATGTTGCCGAACTCGGCCAACGCGAACAGGTTCTTCGCGTGGGAGGAGTCGTTGAACGTGTAGGCGGTCGTGCGGTAGACCGGCGTCGCTCGGGCGTTCGTGACCGGGTCGGGCTGCGATCCGGCGTGGATCTGCAGCGTCTCAAAGCGCCAGTCGGCGGTGGGGTTCTCGCTCATGATGGGTCCTTCCCTGTCGCGGTGTGCCCACGCTAGGGGGCGGCGAGTGGGGCGGCAACGGCTCGTGACACACGCCGTAACCGGACCGTGACACCGGGCGTCACGCGGGGTGTCTCGCGGGGTGTCTCGCGACTAGCGTTTTGACGAGAGAAGCCACTCGACGCGCGGTTCGATGATGGGTCGGGTGATCGCGCGCACGGGGCGACTCGCGAGCACCACCGTGAGGGCAACCGACCCGGCGATCAGGCCGACGAACCACACCCACCCCGGGGCGCCCACCCCGGTGAGCTCGCTCTGCCGCAACGCATAGAGCGGGAACGTGTGCAGCAGGTACACGTACATCGTGTGCGTGCCGATCGACGTGATGGGCGTCACGGTCCGGGGCACGAGCGCCAGCATGCTGAGCGTCATGAGCACGCCGAGCCCGATGACGAGCAGGCGCACGACGCCCGCCCACCATTCGTCGAGGCCGAGGGCCGCATACGGGTCGGCGTAGAACAGGATGCGCCCGGCGCCGATCGACCCGAAGTAGTCGGTGCCGATGAGGGCGATGGTGGCGGCCGTGCCGAATACGAAGGCCGCCACCGCGCGGGTCACGACCACCGTCGGGTCGAAGCGGGCGCGCTCGAGCCAGCGCACGCGGTCGATCACGCGGGTGTGGGCGAGCCACCAGCCCAGCGTGAAAAACGGCAGGAGGCCGAACAGGCGCGACAGCGAGAAGGTCGTGTCGACGCTGTCGACGTAGCCGACCCCCACCGACAAAAGGATCGTGACGACGAGCGGCCACCGCAGGCGGGCGATGACCGGCAACACCATGCGGAAGATCGCGAGCGCGAGCAAGAACCACATTGTCCACGACGGCGACGCCGGGTCAAACGTCGTGCCGCCGGTGACGACGAGGCGGACGACGGTCCAGATCGTCTCAACGATCAGGTACGGCACAAGCAGGTCGGTGACGATACGCCCCCACTGCTTCTTCCCGGGCTCCGCCCTGCTGAAGTACCCGGCGAGCAGGGCAAAGGCCGGCATGTGGAACGCGTAGATGACGAGGTACGTCGCATACGACGGCGCGTACTGACTGTTCAGAGGCTGAATCGCGTGTCCGATGACGACGAGGGTGATGGCGATGGCGCGGGCCGTATCCCAGTACGGGGTGCGAGTCGTCGTAGGCACCGCGTTAGCCTACGAGCATGAGCGACCACAGCGCTTCCACGAGCCACCCCGCCCGACGTCACGCCCTCGTCACCGGAGCCTCCAGCGGCATCGGCGCCGCCACCGTCCGCCGCCTCGCCGCCGCCGGCTGGCACGTCACGGGCGTCGCGCGCCGCGCCGACCGCTTGGAGGCGCTCGCCGCCGACACGGGATGCTCGGTGCACGTCCTCGACGTGACCGACGACGCCGCCGTGGCCGGCCTCGCGGACGTGCTGCGGGCATCCCGTGAATCGGGGGCGCCGCCGGTCGACGCCGTCGTGCTGAACGCGGGGCTCGCGATCGGGGTCGATCCGGTTGTCGAGGCGTCCACGGCCGACTGGGCGCGCATGTTCGACGTGAACGTGCTCGGCGCCCAGCGCGTGCTGCGCGTCCTCGTGCCGATGCTGCGCGACACGGCCCGCGTGCGCGGCGGGGCCGACATCGTCGCCGTCACGTCGACGGCCGGCCAGCGTGCCTACGAGGGCGGCGCCGGGTACTCGGCGTCGAAGGCGGGTCTGCGCATCATGATGGACGCGCTGCGCCTCGAACTCGCCGGCGAGCCCCTGCGGGTAATGCAGGTGGCCCCCGGCATGGTGCGCACCGACGAGTTCACGCTGAATCGGCTCGGGGGTGACGCCGAGCGCGCGGCGGCGCTGTACGAGGGCGTGGACCGTCCGCTGACCGCCGACGACGTCGCCCGCGTGATCGTCGACGCGCTGGGGCTGCCCGCGCACATCAACGTCGACGAAGTGACGATGCGGCCCGTCGCGCAGGCCGCGCAGCACAAGCTCGTGCGCGGTCCGCTCAGCCCTCGGTAGGGGCGTCGGGGCGCGCAGACCCTGCCCCGGGAGAGGCGATCGTTTCGGCCACCTCGTCGATGATCGGGTCGCGGAAGGCAAGCTTCGGCACAAACACGAGCAGCACCGCGCCGATGAGGGCGGTGCCGCCGCAGATCGCGAAAACCGTCATGTAGCCGCCGTAGGTGCCAGCCGTCGCGACCACCGACTGCGTTCCGACGTAGACCACGACGATCGCGAAGATTGCGCTCGCGAACGAGCCGCCGATCGTCTTCGTCGTGTTGGTGAGGCCGGCGGCGATACCAGTCTGCCCGAGCGGTGCCCCGGCGGCCGCAGCGGCCGGCAGGGCGGCGACAAGCGCGCCCGAGCCGAGCCCCGCGATCACCATGTTGGTCGCCACCTGCACGGGAGTGAAGTGGAGCGGCAAGAAGAGCAGGTAGCCGACCGCCACGAGGCTTGTCGCGACGATGAGGGCGACCCGAGGGGAGAGTCGCCGCGCCGTCGCTGAAAACAGGGCTGCACCGGTGATCATGCCGATGAGGTAGACGCCGACGATGGTGGAGATGTCACTCGCGCCGAGCCCGAGGCCGTACCCCGCCTCGACGGGGGTGCCGGCGAACGTGGCGAGCGGCGCCTGCGCGCCCAGCACGCTGATGCCGAAAAGCCCCGCGACCAGCTGCACGGGCCACATCTCGGGCCGGCGCAGCACACGAATGTCGATCGCCGGGTCGGGGTGGCCGAGCACCCAGCGGCCGAAGGGGTAGAGCAGAGCGAGCCCCAGCAGAATCACGAGGTAGACCCAGATCGCCTCCGGCCCGTTGATGCGCAGGAACGCGAGCCCGCTCGTGATGGTCATGAGCGACAGCGTCAACAGCACGAAACCAACGGTGTCGAGTCGGCGACCGGGAACAGGTGTCGACTCGGGTATCCCGAACAGGATTACGAAGAATGCGATCGTCACCGCGATCGCGGGCACGGCGAATGTCAACGGCACATTGCCGTCGAACGCGTCGAAGATGCGCCCGCCGCCGAGCGCGCCCACGATCGCGCCTGCCTGCAGGGCGACGACGAGCAGTCCGGCCGCGCGCCGGGTCTGCGAGGGGCCCCGGCCCGTCGTGCGCCCCCGGTCGAAGATCAGCGCAATCTCGAGCGGCAGCCAGACGACATAGAAGCCCTGTAGCGCCCAGGCGAACAGGAAGCTCCAGAAGTCGGCGGCGGCGACGAGCCACCAGCTCGCGCCCGCCGTTACGACGGTCGAGATCAGCAGCACCTTCTTGTGCCCGATCATGTCGCCGAGCTTCGCGAGGATCGGCACCACGAGCGCGCTCAGCAGCAACTGCGCGGCCTCGAACCAGTTGAACTCGGGGTCGTTGATGGCGAGGTACCGGGCGAGGTCCGGGATGAGCGGAATGTAGTAGCCCTGAATGATGCCGCTGACGAACTCGACGAAGAACAGGTACCCGACGAGCCCTGCAGTGATCGCGCCAGATTTTCCGGCCAGCCTCGATGCCATGGTCGCGAGGCTAGCCCTCGGGATGCCCAGGGCTCGGTAGCGTGGGCCCGTGCGCGTCCCCGAGATCATCGCCCCGCCAGGCGGCCTGGGTGACGGCTGGGCCGTGGCGCTTGACACGGTGGACCCGCAGTTCGACGACGCTCTGGCGGCGATCGCCGCCCGGCTCGATGCTGAGGCCTCTGCGGGCCGCGAATGGCTACCGGCTCCTCAGCGTGTGCTGCGCGCGCTGACCGTGCCGCTCGCCGATGTGCGGGTTCTCGTCATCGGCCAAGACCCGTACCCGACGCCCGGCCATCCCGTCGGCCTCGCCTTTTCGGCGGATCGCTCCGTGCGGCCGCTTCCGCGCAGTCTCGCGAACATCTACCGCGAGCTCGCCGATGACGTGGGAGTCCCCCCGCCGCCGCACCCCGACCTGTCACCGTGGTCCGAGCGCGGCGTGCTCCTACTCAACCGCGTGCTCACCGTCGCGGCGGGCCGGGCGAACTCGCACCGCGGCCTCGGTTGGCAGCGCGTCACCGATGCCGTCGTGCGCGCCCTCGTCGCGCGCGGCGGACCGCTCGTCGCCGTGCTCTGGGGGCGCGATGCGGAGGCCGTGCGCCCGCTACTGGGCGATGTTCCGGTGGTCGCGAGCGCACATCCGAGCCCTCTGTCGGCCCGCCGCGGGTTCTTCGGCTCACGCCCGTTCAGTCGGGTGAACGCGGCGCTTCTCCTGCAGGGTGCCGAGCCGATCGACTGGGACATCAGCCCGTAACCCGCGCGACGTAGGCTGATTCCATGCTTGAGGAGGAATACCAGCAGCGTCGGCGCTTGCCGCGTCACCTGAAGCCTGCCCCCGAGCCAGAACCGGAGTTCAGTTTCACCCTGCGCGACGCGGTGACCGCCGACCTGCCCGCGGTGCGCGAGATCTACAACCACTACGTCGCGAACTCGACCGTCACGTTCGACGAGCAGCCGTGGACGCTGAAGGGGCTGAAGCAGAAGTTCGCGCATCTGCAGAAGCTGGGGTACCCGTTCCTCGTCGCCGAATCGCCCCGCGGTCAGCTACTCGGGTTCGCGTACGTGTACCCCTGGAAAGAGAAGGCCGCCTACCGCTACACGGTCGAGAACTCGATCTACCTCGCGCCCGCCGCCACCGGTCGAGGGCTGGGCAAGGCCATGCTCGGCGAGCTACTCGAGCGCGCCGCCGACGCCGGGGTGCGCGAGGTGGTCGCCGTCATCGCTGACCAAGGCGCCGAGGGCTCGATTCGCCTGCACGAGTCGTTCGGCTTCACTCAGACCGGGTCGATGGGCCGCGTCGGCTTCAAGTTCGACCGGTGGCTCGGCATCGTGCTCATGCAGAAGTCATTGCGTCGTCGTCGCTGAGCGGGGCAAGCGCCGCGGCGACCGCCGCGCGCACGTCGGCGGGCGTGTGCGGTTCGCCACGCCACAGCATCCGCAGGATCAGTCCGTCGAGTGCGAGCGCCGCCGTGCTGATGCGCGTGGCGCGATCCTGTGCGTCCTCCGGCAGTGCCGTGGCCAGGTCCCGCTCGAGCAGGGTGTACCAGTGTTCGGCGTCGGGGCGAAGTGCGGGCCGCCGGGTGGCGAGCAGCAGCAGTTCGTAGTGGGCGACCGCGGTCGAGCGCTCGTCGATCGCATACTGGCGGATCGTCGCGGCCGCGGCGTCGACGTCGAGCGCATCGAGCGGGCCCACGGTTGCGTCATAGTCCGCGATGCTCCGCCGAAGAACCGACACGAGCAGGTCGTCGATGTCCGCGAAGTAGTACGTTGCCGCCGACGTGGGCAGCCCCGCCTCGGCCGCCACCGCACGGTGGGTGAGGGCAGCCGGGCCGTCACGCTCGATGACCGTGAGCGCGGCGTCCAGCAGGGCGTCTCGGCGCGCGCGGCCCTTGGCGGTCAACCGGGGGCTGTCATCCCGGCGTGCACTCGGGCTCATGCCTTCGGGAGGGTCGCCGGCGCACTGAGCCCGCTGGCCACGGACGCGTCGTGGTCGCCCGTCAGCTCGACGAGGGCGACGCCGGCGATGATCAGGGCGATGCCGATGAGCTGACCGATGGTGAGCGTCTCGCCGAAGACGAGCCAACTGACGCCGGCGACGAGCGCGACGCCCATACCCGCCCAGATGCCGTAGGCCGTGCCGAGGGGCACGCCGCGACCGAGCGACGCCGACAGCATCGTGAAAGCGGCGATGTAGCCGACGACCACGATGGGGAAGGCCCACCAGACGACCCGCTCGCCGCTCGTGAGCTTCAGGAAGCTCGTGGCGATGACCTCAGCGACGATCGCGCCGGCCAGATAAATGTACCCCATGGCACCCTCTCCTCAATTCTGGAACAAATGTACCAAAAATAGGATGAGTTGGCAGGGCGCGCCGATGATGGGGCGCCGACGTGCGGCGCTGACTGGACCCTCGCGCTACTCGAGGGCGCCGTAGGCAACCCCGCGCAGCTCTTCGGTCAGCAGAATCGACTCGTCGAAGCCGGCCCGCCCGCCGAGCGAGTTCAACATCGAGAACCACGCATCGTTCGTGATCAGGTTGTAGATCGCGGGCGGCCCTCCCGCATCGCCGATGAGGCCGTAGGCGAGCGAGGAGTCGTCGCGGTCGTACGCGATGTACCCTTGTGCGATCAGGTCGTCGATCGTCTGCGCCCGGGTCGCGGCGTTCAGCGGAGCAACGCTCAGCAGGATGGTCGAGAGATCGACACCCTCCTGCCCCCACACGCAGCTGATGCCGCCGACGAGCTGCTCGGGAGTCTCGTCGAAGAAGAAGTCGTCGCCGTAGATGCTGCCAGGGCCGCCCAGCAGTTGCAGGTTCTGCGCCTCGAGTGACGCCACTCGCGCGGTCGGCAAGATCTCGGTGCAGTCGGTGGGCATCGCGAAGACGAGTTCGGGCTCCGGTTCGGGCTCGGGTTCCGGCTCGGTCGCGGGTTCCGGCTCCGGCGCCGTGGTCGGTGCGGCGATCGGCTCGGGGGCCTCGATGGGCTCGGCGGCGCACGCGCCCAGACCGACGGCGAGAAGACCCCCGGTAAGGGCGGCGACGAGGCGGGAAGCGCGGCGATGGCAGAAAGCGGTCACCATGGCGCGAATGTATCAGCGTGAGCAGAACGGAATAGGCACGATTCCCCGGGGCGCGGCCCTTTGCATCCTCTTCGTTGCCGAATCGATACGGCGCACCGCCGTAGGCTGACACGGTGACCGCACTGCACGAGTTGACCGCCCTCGAGCAGTGGAGTCTCATCCGATCCGGCGAGGTCACGCCCGGGGACCTCGTTGAGCACTATCTGGCGCGCATCGAGAGGCTGAACCCCGAGGTCGGGGCGTTGACCGTGGTCGCGGGCGGCCGGGCGCGTGACGCCGCGGCACGCCTCACGGAGACCGTCAGCACCGCCGCGCCGCTGTTCGGATTGCCGCTCGTCGACAAGGAACTCACGGCCAGGGCCGGGCAGCGCACCACCTACGGCTCGCGCCTGTTCGCCGACAACGTGCCCGAGGCCTCTGACGAACTCGCCCGGCACCTCGATGAGGCCGGGGCGATCAGCCTCGGGGCGAGCGCGGCGCCCGAGTTCGGGCTGCCGTCGTACACCGAGTCGCGCGTCGCGCCGCCCGCGCGCACGCCGCACGCCCTCGACAGGGGTGCTGGTGGGTCGAGCGGCGGGGCGGCCGCCGCGGTTGCTGCCGGCCTCGTGCCGTTCGCTCCGGGCTCCGACGGCGGAGGCAGCATCCGCATCCCCGCTGCGGCGTGCGGCATCGTGGGGCTCAAGCCCTCTCGGGGCAGGGTGCCCGCGGGCAGCGGGCTCGCATCGCTCGCCGGACTCGTGGTCGCGGGCCCTCTCGCCCGTACCGTCGCCGACGCGGCGCTGTTGCTCGACGCGCTCGTCAGCGCCAGCCCCTGGCCATTCGCGACGCGCGCCGCTGGCCCCGCGGCGGAGGGACCGTTCCTCGCCCACGCGGTCCGCGGCGAGGGGCGTGTCCAGGTGGGCGTGCTGACCGAGAGTCCCTGGCAGCTCGACTATGAGCTGACAATCGCGCCTGAAGCGCGCCACGCCCTCGACCGGGCCATCCGCCACCTCGACGACATGGGCCACGGTGTCGACGACATCGACCTGGGGCCGAGCGACGACTGGGCCGGCTACCCCGACGCGTTTCGGATCGTCTGGATGGCAGCGGCCGCCGGAATCCCGGCCGAGAGCGACGCCGAGCTCGCGCTGCTCGAACCGCTCACGGCCTGGCTGGTCGCCCGAGGACGCGAGTTGCCGGTCGCCCGTCTCACGGCGGCGCTGTCGTGGCTCTCGGGCTTCGAACGGCGGCTGATCGCGCGGTTTTCGAGCGTCGATGTCGTGATGACGCCGGCACTCGCGCTGACTCCGCGCCCGCTCGGCTGGTACGACGCGGGGGATGCGGAGCGCAACTTCGCGCAGCAGGTGCAGTACACCCCGTGGACGAGCATGATCAACGTCGCGGGGCTTCCCGCCATCACGATCCCGATGGGGCTGAGCCGCGAATCGGACGGCGAACTCAGCGATCGACCCGGCATGCCCATGGGCGTGCAGCTCATCGGCCGGCCGGGCGGTGAGGCAACGCTGCTGGCGGTGGCCGCGCAACTGGAACGGCGGCTACGGCTTCCGTCGACCCCCGTGCTCGACTGAGCGCCGGGGCGAGCTGCCGCTACGGCGCGCTGAGCTGCGCGCCCGCGTCGAGGGTGAGCGGTTCGGCATCGCCGCCGAAGGCCTCCGTCGCGACGAGGAGGCCGTCAACGATGAGGTGCGCCTCGCTGTACGGGAAGTCGCCGTCGACCACGAGCGTGTAGAGCTGCCCGCCGAGTGCCGAGGACCCGGTGAACCCCGCCGTGTCGGTCAGGTGCTCGGCAACGAAGTCGGCCGTTGCGTCGTCGATGCGGATGATCGTGGTCGTCGACCCGCTCTCGCTGAACGGCAGGATCCAGCTGCAGCTGACTCGCTCCATCGCACCCTGGAGGAGGGCGACGATCACGGAATCGCCGCTGCCCCAGCCACCGGCACCCGCCGCGGCCGTGTCGCCGAGTGACTCACGCCCCTCGTCGGTGAGTTCTGCGGTGAGCTCGGGGGAGTAGATCTCGTCGCAGCCCGGCAAGGCGACGACGTCGTCCGTGTCGCCGTCGCCCGGGTCGATGCCGGAATCGGCGTCGGGGGTCGGCGAGGCCGAGGCGGGCGCATCCGGCGATGACGGAAGGGTATTCGGATCGGGCCCCGCGCATCCGGCCAGCGCGAGAAGAGCCGCGACGGTCAGCGCCGCGGCGCGAATCGATGGGGCAAGGCGAACGCGGGCACGGGGGCGCGCGGGCTGGGTCATGCGGTGTCTCCGGTGCGAATTCTGCTGCCGAACCGATCTTCGACCGCCGCGAACAGCTCATCGCCGAGCCGCGTGTCGGTGGCCGAGCGGTGGGTGGCCCCCCAGGGTGTCAGACCGTCGAAGTAGGTGCCGTTGGGCACGCCCAGTTCGGGAGTGTCGACCAGGTGTACGACTGGCGCGGCACCGGCCTCGACGCTGATCTGCAGGGGCGCGGTCAGCGATTGAACGACTCGCGCGCTCGACGACCCGGCACCGAACCCGCTCCGCACGTATCCGGGATGCACGGCCACGTTCTCGAGTCCCGTGCGCGCGGCCAGGGCGCGCGCGTACAGAATGACGCCGAGTTTCGCGGCGGCGTAGGGCTTCCACCCGCCCTTGTAGGGGCGGCGGTCGAAGTCGAGGTCGTCGATGCGCAGGCCACCGAGGCGATTCATGACGCTCGAGGTGTGCACGATGCGGGCCCGGCTCTCGGTGAGGCGCGGAAGGAGGAGGGTGGTGAGGAGGGCGCTTGCGAGCAGGTTGCGCTGGAGCGTTGTCTCGTGACCGTCGACGGTGAGCGCGCGCTGCGGCACGAGACCGCCCGCGTTGTTGACGAGCACGTCGATGCGTCCGAAGCGACCCTGGAGTGCGTCGGCGAGGGCGCGCACGTCGTCGAGGCGATCAAAGTCGGCGACGAACGGGACGGCGCCGATCTCGGCCGCGACATGGGCGGTGCGTTCGGGGTGACGGCCGGCGACCGCGACCTGCCAGCCGCGTCGGACGAGTTCGCGCGCCGCCTCAGCGCCGATGCCGGCGCTTGCCCCCGTGATGACGGCGGTACGGCTCATCTAGACCACGTCCATGCGCCCCATACTGGCAGGAATTGTCTACTCCCGCTTGCCGGAATTCGACAGGGGGTGGTCAGGAGGGTCTGCCGAGCGCCTCGAGGAGGCGCAGCCAGACTTCGCTGGCCGTCGGATACGCGGGCACGGCATGCCACAGCCGCGCAATCGGCACTTCGCCGACGATCGTGACGGTGGCGGCGTGCAACAGTTCGGCGACCTCGTCGCCGACGACCGTGAAGCCGACGATGACATCGCGCTCGGCGTCGACCACGAGCCGGGCCTGACCCTCCGCACCGTCGCGGTGCACCGAGACGCCGGCGACGCGTCCGAGCGCGTAGTCGACGACGCGGGTGGGGATGCCCGCTTCGGCGGCCTGGTCTGCCGTCAGTCCGACGCTTGCCACTTCGGGGCTCGAGAAGCACACCTGCGGCACGGCACGATGGTCGGCGGTCGCCACGTGCGTTCCCCAGGGAGCGTCGTCGATGGGCCGCCCCGCCGCGCGGGCGGAAATCGCGTCACCGGCCGCGCGAGCCTGGTACTTGCCCTGGTGGGTCAGCGGCGCCCGCATGGTGGCGTCACCGGCCGCGTACAGCCAGTCGGTGCCGGTCACGAGCATCGTGTCGTCGACGGGGAGCGCGTCGCCGGGGGTGAGGTGGTCGAGCCCGAGAGTGTCGACCCCGACGTCTGCGGTGCGCGGCGTCCGGCCGGTGGCGACCACCACCTCGTCGGCCTCGATGGTGTCGCAGCCTGCGAGCGACATGCGGACGCGTCCCGTAGCGTCGCGCTCGACCCGGGTGGTCCCTGTGTGCGTCAGCACCCGCGCGCCTGACTCTTGCAGGCGCTGAGCGACCGCATCGCCGGCAAAGTCTTCGAGCGCGGCGAGAAGGCGACCGCGCGCGATAACCGTCACCGAGCATCCGAGAGCGGTGTATGCGGTGGCCATTTCGACGGCCACGACGCCGCCACCGATGATGGCGAGCGAGCCGGGCACCTCTTTCGCGCTCGTCACCTCGCGGCTCGTCCACGGCTCCGCCTCGACGAGGCCCTCGATCGGCGGGATGCTCGCCCCGCTTCCCGTGCACACCGCAACGGCGTGCCGGGCGGTCACCCGCCGCGTCGCGCCCTCGGCGTCGGTAATCACGACCGTGCGCGCGCCGTCGAGCCGGGCGTGCCCGCGCGCGAGGTCGATGCCGGCCTGCTCGACCCAGCGCACCTGGCCGCTGTCGTCCCAGTGTGCGGCGAAGGAGTCGCGGCGGGCGAGCACAGCGGCGACGTCGACGCGGTCACCGGAGATGGCCTCGGCCGCCCCGCCGACCGCGCGGGCGGCGTTGAGCGCGGCGGCCGAGCGCAGGAGCGCCTTCGACGGCATGCAGGCCCAGTACGAGCACTCGCCGCCCACCAACTCGTGCTCGATCAGCAGGGTGCGAAGACCGCCCTGCACGGTGCGATCGGCGAGATTCTCGCCCACGGCGCCGGCGCCGATCACGATGACGTCGTACTGGTCGTCGCTGCTCATGGGGTCTCCGTTCGGCGGGCGGTCACATGGCGCTCAGAGTCAGCGCCCGATGAACTGGGGCGTGGACCGGGTCATGAAGGCTTCCACGCCGATGCGGGCGTCTTCTGTCTGCATCAGGCGGACGAGGTCGCTGGGAAGGCGGGTCGCGGCGGCGGTCTCGCCCTCCGCGACGGCGAGGCGGGCGTTGGCGAGGGTCGCCTGCACGGCGAGTGGTGCCTGGGCGGCGATGGTCTGGGCAATCGCCGTGGCCCGCTCGAGCTGCGTGCCCGGTTCGACGACCTCCTGCACGATGCCGATGCGGTGCGCCTCGTGCGCGTCGAAGCGGTCGCCCGTGAGCATCCAGCGCATGGCGTTGCCCCAGCCGGCCTGAGCGGCGAAGCGGGTCGTCGCGCCGCCGAACGGCAGGATCGCGCGGGCCACTTCCAGCTGCGCGAACACGGTGTCGGAGGCGGCGACGACGATGTCGCTCGCGAGCGCCAACTCGATGCCGAGGGTCAGGCAGGTGCCCTGCACGGCGAGCACGACGGGCTTCGAGACCCGGGTGCCGTCCATGCCCCACGGGTGAATACCGCCTTCGGGAACCATGTCGAGGCCGCTCGCCCCGATGCGCGGGGCGATGTCGGCGAGGTCGAGCCCTGAGGTGAAGTGCTCCCCGTGGGCGTAGACGACGCCCACGCGCAGCTCGGGGTCGCGGTCGAGTTCGCCGTACGCGAGGGCGAGCTCGCTGAGCAGCCGATGGTCGGCGGCGTTCATCTTCTCGGGGCGGTTCAGGCCGATGAGCAGCAGGTGGCCGTCGCGGTCGACGGTGACGCGGGGTTCAGACATGGCAGCAGGCTAGTGATCGGGATGCGCCGGACGCCGATTCCTGTGGCATTCGCTCAGCGGGCACGATGTCCGAACGCGCATTCATTGTCAGTCGGCGCTGAGCGCGGCGATGACGCGCAGGATCGTCGCGGACTCGTCGGCGAGCAGCTCGGGGTCGGCGTCGGCCGCGGGCGCGTACTCGGTGACGCCGGCTCCGCCGAGCGGAAGGGCCGCGCGAGCGTCACGCACCGCGCCGAGCAGCTCGTCGAGGCTCAACCCGAACGGCTCGGCAAAGCCCACACTCGCCATGATCGACGGATCGAGCACGTCAAGGTCGATGTGTACGTACAGCACCGCGTCGTCGCCCGCGCGCGCGGCGATGGCGGCGCCGACCGCGTTGGCCGTCGCGGTGTCGACGCCGAGGCGCTCGGCCGCTTCCGCCTCCGCGTCGTCCAGCGCGCGCACGCCGAGCATGACGACGTCCGCGGAAGCGACGAGCCCCGAATCGATCATGTCGCGCAGCACCATGCCGTGGTAGGCGCCGCTCGGGCTCGTCTCGGCGGTGTTCAGGTCGGCGTGGGCGTCAGCCCACAGCAACACGACGCGACCGCGGCGGGCCGCCCGTTCCACCCCGGCGAATTCGACGCCGCAGTCGCCGCCGATCACGATGGCAACCTCGCCGTCTTCGAGCCCTGCGAGGGACTTCTCGGTGCGTTCACGGGTGAGCCGAATCGAACTGAATCGGTGGATGCCCGTTCCCTCCGCGTCTCCGGCTTCGAGTGGCACCTCCACGATGTCGGTCGCGCGACCCGGCAGGTCGGCCGCGATCGCCTCTGCACCCTGCTGCAGGCGCATGGCGCGCGCGGCACCCGACCCCTGCCACTGCGGAACGACCGTGAAGCGACGCATCATCCGCTCAGTCTGGCACTGACGCGCGCCGAGCGGCGGAGCCGGCCACGAGCATCCCGACCTGCGCGAGCGCGTATTCGAGCGGGCCGCGCCGTCCGAGCCGCTCGGCGATAAGCGCGAGAGCGGCGCTTCCGACGAGAAGGACGCCGAGCATCCACCAGCCGGCCGGGCTCTCGTACGCGCCGGCGGGGCCGATGCCGGCCACGCCCACAACGAGCGCGATGACGAGCACGTGCAGGGTGTAGATCGTCAACGGCATGCGCCCGATCGCCGTGAGCGGAGCGAGCGCCACCCGCGCGAGCGCGGCGACGCGGCCGCCGGTGTCGAGCAAAAGCAGGGCCGCGCCGATGATCGCGACGGCGAGTCCGCCCGAGCCGACCAGTTCTGCGGGGGTCACGGAGTGTGCCTCGGCGCTGACCCCGGGGATGAGCAGGCCGGCGCCGTAGCCGGCGAGGGCGGCGGTGAGCCCCGCGGTCACCATGACGAGTCGGGTCAGGGTCGACGACAGGTCGCTGCGCTGGGCGATGAGACCGGCGCAGAGCAGCGGAACCCACAGCAGGGCGGGGTAGTAGCCGGTGAGGAAGGCGTCAGCGAGAACCGACGCGGGGTTCTGGGCGAGGTCGAGCGCCCGGTCGACCGGGCTCGTCGCCGAGTAGAGCACGTACGGCGGCAGCGAGTCGGTCAGGCTCACGAGCAGCGGGCCGATCGCCAACAGCGCCGCGCCCACGATCGCGAGCACCGTGCGGTTCGCGAACAACAGCGGCACCATCAGCAGGAACATCAGCCCGTAGGCGTCCAGGATGATGGCGATGTTCGTCGGCAGTGTCCAGAGCCAGAGGCCAAGCAGCATGAGCAGCAGCGCGCGAACACCGAGCGACGCCCGCGCGCGTCCCCGGATCACCCCGGTTCTCTCGGGGTGCTCGGCCGCGCGGGTGGGGGCGAGCAGGCCGAGAGAGAGGCCGGCCAGCACGGCGAACAGGATCGACGGCCGACCGTCGACCACCAGTTCGGCGTCCGTCGTGCGCGGAATGACGTGCGCCGCGATCATTCCGACGATCGCGAGCCCGCGGGCCGCGTCGACGCCGACGAGCCGCAGCGGTCGAGCGCCCGGGACGCCTGCCGTCGCTCCGCCCGCCGTCACTGACCGTCGGTGAGCTGCGCGGGACCGCCGCCCGCCTTCAGCGCTGCCAGCCGCGCCTCAATCTCGGTCTGGGTGCTGACGTCCTCGAGAGCCTCGAACTGCGCATCGAGCGTCGATGCGGCGAGCTCTTGGCGGCCGAGCACTCGCGCCTCCTCGCGGCGGATTTTCTCTTCGAAACGGCCCAGCTCGCTCGTCGGGTCCATGATGTCGATCGACTGCACGGCGTCCATGACCCGCGACTGCGCTTCGGCGATTTTTGCGCGCGCCACGAGCTCGTCGCGCTTGCCGCGCAGCTGCTCGAGCTTCATCTTCATGCCCTCGAGGCCGCTCTTCAGCTGCTCGACGACGGCCGTCTGCGACTGGATCGTCGGCTGGGCGGCGCGGGCCTGATTCTCGCTCGCCAGCTGCTTGCCGAGCGCAACCTTCGCGAGATTGTCGAACTTGTCGGCGTCGGCCGCGTTACCCGCAGCGCGGAACTCGTCGGCCTTCGCGCTCGCCGCGACCGCCTTACGGCCCCAGTCCTGCGCCGTCGCGACGTCTTCGGCGTAATCCTGCTCGAGCAGTCGCAGGTTGCCGATCGTCTGCGCGATCGCCGCCTCCGCCTCCTGGATGCTCGCGGTGTAGTCCCGCACCATCTGGTCGAGCATCTTTTGCGGGTCTTCGGCCTGGTCGATCAGGGCGTTGATGTTCGCCTTCGCGAGCTGCGCGATGCGACCGAAGATGGACTGCTTCGTCATGGGGGGGCCTTTCGTGAGGGTCCTGGCGCGCGCACCGTCGTCGCGCGGGCGGCGGAAGCGATTCTTCCACCGCGCGCGCCCGCGCGTCGAGGATTCGCCCGTCTCTAGGGAAGAACCAGGGATGCTCGCGGCGAGATCACGACGACCGGATCGCTCATCGGCTCGCCGTCGTCGGTCTGCCGCACGTCGAGCGCGGCCACAACCTCGTACGCGCCCGGGCCTGGGAGCGGGGATCCACCGCGGATGCTCGCCTCCGGGTCGGTGCCACCGCAGTCGACGAGTTCGAGCGCCCCCGTGTACTCGAGCGACTCGCCGGGGTCGAGCGTCGGCACGAGCGCGGCGGCCTCCATCCCGACCGTCGACCAGATCACCTCGCCGTCGCGGGCGAGCCCAACGACGAGGTGCGTGGCGGTCAGAAGCTCGAGGCGTTCGGAGGAGACGTTGGTGAGGGTGCCGGTGACGGTCAGTTCGCCGTCTCTGGCTGAACTCCCGTCGAGCGGAGCGAGCTCGAGACGGAGCCGATCGTCGCCGGAGTGTCCCTCCGGGGGGAGGGGCTCGCCGCAGCGCGCGACGTCCCACACGGTCTCGCCGTCGGCCCCGCCGAGGTCCCGGTCCACCTCGTCTCCGCCGTCGGGGCTGGCAAACGGCTCTGCCGCGCCGTCGGAGGTGTCGTCGTCGCGGACACTCTCGCTCGCCGAGAACTCGCCTGCGCCGCCAACGAGGCCGGGCATCCCGGCGATCGCGACGCCGCCGAACCCGGCGACGAACGCGACCGCGGCCGCGCCCAGCCCCAGCTGGGCGGGCAGTCGGCGGCGACGCGCGCCGCGCGCGATCGCGGCCGCATCGAGCGGGATTCCGGGGCCGGAGGCGTCCTGCGCGTCGGCGCGCAGCATCCGTTCGATTCGTTCGTGGTCAGACATGGGGCAGCTCCCTTCGAGCGTCGTCGAGAGCAGCAGCGAGCTTCGCGAGGCCGTCGCTCAAGTAGCGCTTGACGGCTCCCGAGCTGATGCCGAGGGTGCGGGCGATGTCGTCCACCATGAGATCGCCGTAGTAGCGATGCACGACGCAGGCGCGTTCGCGAGGGCTCAGCCGGTCGAGGTGACCGCGCATGTCGAGCCGCTCGTCGCTCGCGCCGCCGGCCGCGGGAACCGCGTCGTCGGTGACGAGCAGGTGCGCTCGCTGTCGAAAACGGGTCGCCCTGCGTCCCGCATCGACGTACGCGCTCGCGATCGCTTTGCGCACGTAGCTTTCCGCCGTCTCGACGTCGAAGCCATTGCGTAGCCGGCCGAAGGTCTTCTCCAGCGCGGTCTGCACGAGGTCGGCCGCGTCGTCTCGGTTTCCGCACAGCATGACGGCATACCGCGTGAGCGCGTCGCCCCGCAGGGCAACGAGCTCGGTGAGAACGGCCTCCCAGCCCGCCGTGCGCGCCACTCGCCTCCCTCCACCGTGCGTGTCGCGTGAGTGTTGCTCTCACCGTGTCAGACGAACGGGCGATGCGAAACGTTGGGGGCGGCCCGCCGCGAACTTCGCGACGGGCCGCCCCCGTGTGCTGTGTGTGTGCCGGCTACGCGGTGCCCGCCTCCGCCTCGCGCTGGGCACGCACCCGCGAGCGCAGGTGGCTCAGTTGGTGTCGCAGCTCGGCGGGCAACTTGTCGCCGAAAGTCTGGAAGAAGTGCTCCACGTCGTCGGCCTCGGCCTCAAGCTCGTCGGTGTCCATCCGGAACAGCTCAGTGAGGTCCTCTTCGGGAAGGTCGAGCCCCGCAACGTTGAGCTCGCCCTGACGGGGGATGCCGCCGAGCGGGGTCTCGTCGATGCACGCCTCACTCTCGAGGCGGGCGACCATCCACTCGATGACGCGGCCGTTCTCGCCGAATCCGGGCCACAGGAACTTTCCTTCGGGGCTCTTGCGGAACCAGTTCACCTGGAACACGCGCGGCACCCGGGCCGAGCGGCGCAGGCGCTTACCGAAGTCGAGCCAGTGGGCGAAGTAGTCGGCCATGTTGTAACCGGCAAACGGCAGCATCGCGAACGGGTCGCGGCGCAGCTGCCCGACTGTGCCCTCGGCGGCCGCCGTCTGCTCTGACGAGATCGTGGCGCCCATGAAGACACCGTGATCCCAGTCGCGCGCCTCTACCACCAAGGGCGCGAGAGCACGTCGGCGGCCGCCGAAGATGATGGCGTCGATGACGACGCCCTCCGGGTCGTCCCAGGTGTCCGCGATGGACGGCGCCTGGTGAGCGGCCACGGTGAAACGAGAGTTCGGATGCGCGGCGGGGCGACCAGAATCGGGCGTCCACTCTTCTCCGCGCCAGTCGATGAGACGCGCCGGGGGCGTGTCCGTCAGTCCCTCCCACCAGACGTCGCCGTCCTCGCGAAGCGCCACGTTCGTGAAGATCGTGTTGCCCCAGAGGGTGTCGACGGCTGTGCGGTTGGTGGAGATTCCGGTGCCGGGGGCGACGCCGAAGAAGCCGGCCTCGGGGTTGATGGCGCGCAGGCGACCGTCCTTCCCGATGTGCAGCCAGGCGATGTCGTCGCCGATCGTCTCTACCGTCCAGCCCGGAGTGGTCGGGGTGAGCATCGCGAGGTTCGTCTTGCCGCACGCACTCGGGAACGCCGCAGCCATGTGGTATTTCTTCCCCGCGGGCGACGTCACCTTGATGAGCAGCATGTGCTCCGCGAGCCAGCCCTCGTCGCGGGCCATCACCGAGGCAATGCGCAGGGCAAAAGCCTTCTTCGCGAGGATGGCGTTGCCGCCGTAGGCCGAGCCGTACGACCAAATTTCGCGTTCTTTCGGGAAGTGCGCGATGTACTTCGTCTCGTTGCAGGGCCACGGCACGTCCTTCTGGCCGTTGTTGAGCGGGGCGCCGACGGAGTGCACGGCGGGAACCCAGGACTGGCCGCGGGCGATCTGAGCGAGCGCTGCCGAGCCCATGCGGGTCATGGTGCCCATCGAGACCACGACGTAGGGCGAGTCAGTGAGCTGCACGCCGTAGCGTGTCATCGATGACCCGATCGGCCCCATCGCGAACGGCACGACGTAGAGGGTGCGGCCGCGCATGCTGCCCGTAAACAGCGGCTCGAGCTCAGCGCGCATCTGCTCGGGTGCCATCCAGTTGTTGGTGGGGCCGGCATCCTCTTCTCGCTCGGAGCAGATGAAGGTGCGCTCCTCGACCCGTGCGACGTCGCGCTCGTCGGAGCGCGCGAGGAATGAGTAGGGACGGATGTCGGGGTTCAGCTGAGTGAGGGTGCCGGCGGCGACGAGCTGCTGCAGCAGTGCGTGCCGCTCGCGGGTGCTGCCGTCGACCCAGTAGATCTGGTCCGGGGTGGTGAGGCGCGCAATCCGCTCGACGAAGGCGACGACGTCGGCCGGCCGGTCGGCCTCCAGCACGACGGGCGCGCTCGACGGGGAGTTCGCTGCGGTCGTGATCTCTGGGCGAGCGTCGGGCGTGCGGTGCGGGGCCGTCGTGCGCGGGCGGTCGAGCAGCGTCATGGGAGCGTCTCCTTCGGTGCGTTCGTGCCGGATCGGGCGGCCTGTCGTGGCGTGTTTCCACTTTTGCCGATATCCGGGCGCCATTTGAGGCAGATCACGTGGAAAGAATCGCGTTTCTTTCGCTAGAGTGAAGTGCATGGGTGATCTTGTGACGCTGGGGCAGCGCATCCGGCATTTCCGACAGGAAGCCGGCCTCACGCTCGATCAGGTCGGTGAACAGGTGGGCACGGCCGCGAGTCAGCTGTCCCTCATCGAGAACGGGCGACGCGAGCCGCGCGTCACGCTTCTCGGCGAGATCGCGAAGGCCCTCGGTGTCACCGTTCCCGATCTGCTCGACGAGACGCCGCCGTCGCCGCGGGCCGCCCTCGAGATTGAGCTTGACCGGCTGCAGCGCTCGGCGCTGTACGCGCGGCTGGGGCTTCCGCCCGTGCGACCGGGACGCACCCTCGGCGACGACGTGCTCGAAGCTCTCGTCGGGCTGCACCGCGAGCTGGTCGACCGAGAGCGGCGCAGCATCGCCACCCCGGAGGAGGCGCGGCGCGCGAACACCGAGCTGCGTCACCGCATGCGCGAGAAGAACAACTACCTGCCCGACCTCGAAGAGCTCGCCGAAAACCTCGTGCGCTCCTCCGGGCATGTGAGCGGCGCCATCACCCACCGCGAGGTCGGCCTCATGGCGAAGCGGCTCGGCTTCGAGCTGGTGTACGCGAATGACCTGCCGCGCTCGGCGCGCAGCATCACCGACCTCGAAAACGGTCGCATCTACTTGCCCCCGGCCTCGATCCCCGGCGGGCACGGTCTGCGTTCGATGGCGCTGCAGGCGATGGCACACCGGATGCTCGGCCACGAGGTGCCCGAAACATACGCCGACTTCTTGCACCAGCGGCTCGAGATCAACTACTTCGCGGCGGCGTGCCTCATGCCGCTCACCCAGTCGGTCGCCTTCCTGCAGCAGGCCAAGAGCGACCGCAACATCGCGGTCGAAGATTTCCGCGACGCGTTCGGCGTCACCCACGAGGCGGCCGCGCTGCGCTTCACGAACCTCGCCACGAGCCACCTCGACCTACAGCTGCACTTTCTGCGGGTCGGCGATGACGGCGCCGTCTACAAGGCGTACGAGAACGACGGGCTGCGGCTGCCCGTCGACGTCACCGGCTCCACCGAAGGGCAGCCGGTCTGCCGCAAGTGGAGTGCGCGCGTCGCCTTCACCCGCACCAACCGCACGACCGAGTTCTACCAGTACACCGACACCCCCGAAGGCACGTTCTGGGAGTCGACGCAGACCGGCACCGGAACAGGCAGCGAATTCTCGATCACGGTGGGCGTGCCGTTTGCCCAGGCGAAGTGGTTCCGCGGCCGCGAGACGACGCAGCGCCAGGTGTCGACGTGCCCCGACCCCGCGTGCTGCACACTGCCCGACAACGAGTTAACGGGCCGCTGGGGCGGCAAAGTGTGGACGAGCGCCCGCCTGCACGCGCACATCCTCTCGCCGCTGCCGAGCGGAACATTCCCCGGCGTCGATGACCAGGAGGTCTACCGCTTCCTCGAGCAGCACGCCAGCGACGACTGAACGGACGCGACGCGGATGCTCGGGGCTAGTTCTCGAGGCGCGCTTGCTTCGGAAGGCGCCGCACTTTTGCTCTGCGCCGGCGCGTCGGAATCATCGAGCGCATCTCGTCCATCTTGCCGAAACACAGCAGTCGATCTTCGGCCTCGAGCACCTGGCTGCGCTTCGGGTTCGGGATCACGCTGATCCCGCGATTGATCGTGAGCACCGTGATGTCGCGCTCGAGCAGGCCCGAGTCGCCGAGGCTCTTGCCGACGATGTCGGCGCCCGCGTGCACGTGCAGCTCGGCGACGCCGTAGCCCGTCGACACGCTCAGCCGCTGGCGCACGTCGATGTCGGGGAAGGCGACCTCGCCCGAGATGTAGTCGATGATGGCGCCCGCGACATCCAACTTCGTCGCCGCTTCGATTCCCTGGAGTCCAGGCGAGGAATTGACCTCCATCACGAGAGGGCCATCGTTGCCCTCGAGCATGTCGACGCCGGCGACGCGCAGTCCCATGATCTGGGCACTGCGCACGGCGGCGCGCTCATACTCAGGGCTGAGCTCGACGGCCTCGACGCTGCCGCCGCGGTGCACGTTGGAACGGAACTCGTCGCCCGCCGCCGTACGACGCATCGCCGCGACTACGCGGTCGCCGATGACGAGCGCTCGGATGTCGCGGCCCCGACTCTCTGAGATGAAGCTTTGAATCAGCACGTTCTGGTTTGTTGAGTGCAGCGTCTCGATGATCGCCTCGGCGACCTTCACCTGGGGGGCGAGAATCACGCCGATCCCCTGGGTGCCCTCCAGCAGCTTGATGACGACCGGGGCGCCACCCACTCGCTCGATCGCGGGGCGCACGTCCGCGCGGTTGCGCACGAAAGCGGTGGCGGGCATCCCGATGTTGTGTCGAGACAGAATCTGCGTCGCCCGCAGCTTGTCGCGGGCGTTCATGATGCCGTTGGCGGTGTTCGGCGTGTAGACGTCCATCTGCTCGAACTGCCGCACGACGGCCGTGCCGAAGTACGTGATGGAGCTGCCGATGCGGGGGAGCACGGCGTCGTAGCTCGACAAAGGCTTCCCCCGAAACTGCAGGTCGGGTTCATCGCTCGAGAGATCGATCGCGAACTTCAGCGTGTTCAGAACCTTCACCTGGTGCCCGCGGTCGAGCGCGGCGGCGCGCAGACGCTGCGTCGAGTAGGCGTGCGGCGCACGGGAAAGGATGGCGAGTTTCACGGTTCCGTCCTGACATGATGGCGAGGTGGCCAGAGCGACCCATTCAAGCATCCCGGCGGGGTGGCGCGAGTGGGTTTGCTTGCCCGAGGTGCCCGTGCCGTGGATCAAGGCGAAGCTCGACACCGGCGCCCGCACCTCATCACTGCACGTGTTCCGCTGCGAGGAGTTCACCCGCGACGGCGCCGACTGGGTGCGCTTCGACGTGCATCCCTGGCAAGAGTCGCGCGACGACTCCGTGACGGTCGAGCTGCCCGTGCACGACCGGCGGCGCGTGCGCTCGTCGTCGGGGCACGCGGAGGAGCGCATCGTGGTGCTCATGACGATTCGGATGCTCGAGCGCGACATCACCGCGGAGGTCACGCTGACAAATCGCGACGCGATGGGCTTTCGGATGCTGATCGGCCGCCAGACCCTGCGCCAAGGCTTCGTGGTCGACTCGGCGCGCTCGTACCTTGGCGGCAAGGCGCCGAAGCCGGTGCGCCGCGCCAACCGCGGGAAGGGATAATTGCCAGCGCCCCCGACAGGATTCGAACCTGCGGCCCTCAGTACCGGAAACTGATGCTCTATCCCCTGAGCTACGGAGGCGTGGTTCAGCCTAGCGGGTCAGCGCGCGGCCCGGCTGCGCTCTAGGGCAGGTTGCGGCGAATCGCGTCGAGCAGGGGAGCGACGTCGGCGGGTTCGAGGAACGCGGCCGACTCTGCGGTGATCCAGTAGGGCCCGGTGAAGGCTTCGACGACGCCGAGGCCGGCCTCGGTGCGGTAGTAGCCGTCCATGCCGAGCCCGCGGGTTGTGCCCCCGGCTGAGGCAGCGGCGGACCTCACACGCTGCAGGTTCGCGCTGTCGAAGCGGGCGACCCCGATCGAGTACGTCTGCGTGCTGGTCTGGTTGAGCCACCCGCAGGCGGTTCCCGAGAGCTCGACGGCGCGCGCGGGGCCGCTGCCGGCACGCACGCGGTAGCCGGGGTCGGCGCCGACGTTGGGGTTGTAGTCGTAGACGTCTTGCGGGGTCAACAGCTGGTCGCAGGCGATCTGCAGCCGGATTCCCGCGAGCGGGCTGGAGGTCGCCGTCGGCGACGGGCTCGGCGCAGGGCCGCTCGTCGCGGTCGGGCTCGGCGAGGGGATCGCCGTCGCGTCGGGCTCGTCCGCGTCGGGTGTGGCGCTCGGCGCGACGCTCGGGCTCGCCGACGGCGGGATGCTTGCACTCGGTTCCGGCGCATCCCCCGGCTCGCTCGCCGCGCACCCCGCGATAAGCGCGACCGTGATGATGGCCGCAGCCACGTGCATCCCCCTGACCCCCGTCATGCCGCCCATTCTGGCCCCGATCGCGGCGCGGTGGGCCAAGGCGCGCCCGATAGGATCGACCACCGTGGAACCCGCTCAGCTCGCCGAATCCTTGCTCGCCGTCGTCACCTCGGCGCTCGAGCGACGCGGGGTCGACGCGGCGGGCGTTTCGCTCGACGACATTGCCCTCGAGCGGCCGCGCAATCGCGATCACGGCGACTGGGCGACGAGCGTCGCGTTGAAGCTCGCGAAGCGTGTGGGGGTGTCCCCGCGCGAGTTGGCCGCCGATCTGCAGGCGGGCCTCGCGGGTGTCGACGGAATCGCGTCGGTCGAGATCGCCGGCCCCGGCTTCTTGAACATTCGCCTCGACGCCGCCGCGGCGGGTTCGCTTGTCTCGACGATCCTCGAGCAGGGCGAGCGCTACGGGACGAGCGAGACGCTCGCCAGCCAGTCGATCAACCTCGAGTTCGTGTCGGCCAACCCCACCGGGCCGCTGCACATCGGGCACACCCGCTGGGCGGCTCTCGGCGACTCGCTCGCGCGGGTGCTGTCGGCTGCCGGCGCGACAGTCACGAGCGAGTTCTACATCAACGACGCCGGAGCCCAGCTCGACGTGTTCGGCGCTTCCGTGCTGGCAGCGGCCCTCGGCGAGCCGGCGCCCGAGAACGCGTACCCCGGGCAATACATCGCCGACCTGGGCGTGCGGGCGCTCGCAGAGCGTCCCGACCTTGCGACGCTGCCGCGCGACGCGGCGGTTCTCGTCGCGCGCGAGCTCGCCTACGGCTGGCAGCTCGGCGAAATTCAGTCGTCGCTTGCGCAGTTCAACGTGCACTTCGACGTGTGGTTCAGCGAGCGCACCCTGCACGCGGCAGGACCCGGCGGGGAGGCGAGCCCGATCGATTCCGCTGTCGAACGGCTTCGCGCCCAGGGTCACGTTTTTGACGAGGATGGCGCCGTCTGGGTGCGTACGACCGACTTCGGTGACGACAAGGACCGCGTGATTCGCCGCGCTAACGGCGTCTACACGTACTTCGCCGCCGACGCTGCCTACTACCTGTCGAAGAAGGATCGCGGGTTCGGGCTGAGCATCTATCTGCTGGGCGCGGACCACCACGGCTACGTGCATCGTCTCAAGGCGCTCGCTGGAGCCGCGGGCGACAACCCCGACACCGACATCGAGGTGCTGATCGGTCAGCTTGTGTCCATCAACGGTGCACGCCTGTCGAAGCGGGCGGGCAACATCATCGAGCTCGACGATCTGCGCGCATGGCTCGGCACGGATGCCCTGCGGTACTCCCTCGCCCGTTACCCCGCCGACTCGCCGCTGACGCTCGACCCCGAGCTCTTGCAGAAGCGCAGCAACGACAACCCGGTGTTCTACGTGCAGTACGCCCACGCTCGCACCCACCAGGTCGCGCGCAACGCCGCCCAGTCGGGCGTCGAGCGCGTCGACTTCGACGCCGCGACCCTGACCGACGAGACCGAAAGCGTGCTGATCGGGGTGCTCGCGGAGTTCCCGCGCGTCGTCGCACAGTCAGCAGAGCTGCGCGAACCCCACCGGGTTGCCCGCTACCTCGAGCAGCTCGCGGCGGCGTACCACAGGTGGTACGACACCTGCCGGGTCACGCCGCAGGGTGACGACCCGATCGAGTCCGTCCACCGGGCGCGCCTGCACCTGAGCGACGCCACCGGCCAGGTGTTGCGCACGGGTCTTGACCTGATCGGCGTGTCCGCCCCCGAGCGGATGTAGCGCGGTGTCGCGGCGCGCGAAAGCCCTCATCGGCGGCCTGGTCGCCGTCGTCGTCCTCGGTGTGCTGCTCGTTGCTGCCGAACTCGTCGCCCGCTCGATCGTCGCCGACCGCGTCGACGCAGAACTTCGGCAAGCCTTTGCGCTCGACGCCGACGACCCACTCACGGCCTCTGTCGATGGTCCGATCGTTCTCCTGCAGCTCGCTCAGGGGCGCCTCGACCGCGTGCGCGCCGAGATTCCCGGGGTGGAAGCAGGCAGCATCAGGGCCGACGTGGAGCTCATCGCGGAGGGTGTGGCGCTCGACGCCCGCCAGCCGAGCGACCGCGTCGAGGCGACCGTCCGCATCGCCGAGAGCGACGTGTCGCGCCTGCTCGGAGCGCTCGGTCAGGCGGTCGTGCGCGACATCCAGTTGGTCGACGGCGAGGTGGTGCTCGTGACCGGCTTCGACGTCTTCGGTCTCGGCTTCGAGCTGGCAGCCGGCGTCGCGCCGTCGATCGAGCGCGGCATCGTGTCGCTCGCGCCGTCCAGCCTCGCCCTGAACGGTGCCCGTGTCGAACTCGCCGAGCTGCGCGGCCAGTTCGGCGGGTTCATCGACCCCATCGTCGACCCGCTGCTCGCTCCCCGCGACATCTGCATCGCCGAGGCGCTCCCCGTCGGGCTGACCGAGCAGCGCGTCGACGTTCTCGACCGCGAACTCGTCGTGATCGTGTCGGGCGAGAATGTGGCGCTCGGCGGCGACGACCTCGTCGAACGCGGCAGCTGCCCCTGAGGTGCGCCGAGTCGGCATACGAGGCTCGGTAGACTCAGGCGACGGCCCCGGCGATCCCGGTGAGACCGCGCTCACTCCGCATCGACCCCCCTGAGGTTCTTCGTGTCTGCCCACCCGCTCGCCCCCGCCTGGCTCGAGCGCCCCGCCGACGGCAATGCGCTGGCGCCGCAGCTGTGGCCGGCGAGTGCGCGGCGCGGCGGGGAACGCGGAGAACTCGAGATCGGCGGCGTGCGCGCCAGTCGGCTGGCCGCCGACTACGGCACCCCTCTCTACGTGATCGACGAGACGGATGCTCGCGCGCGCGCCCGCCGGATCCGTCGCGCTCTCGAGACGGCCACCGCCCGCGCCGGCACCTCTGGTGTCGTCTACTACGCGGGTAAAGCGTTTCTCTCGACCGCCGTTGCCCAGTGGATGGCCGGTGAAGGCCTCAACATCGATACGGCGAGCGGCGGCGAACTCGCCGTGGCGCTCGCCGGGGGCATCGACCCGGCTCGCATCGGGCTGCACGGCAACAACAAGTCGGACCGCGAGCTCGAGAAGGCGGTCGGCGCCGGCGTCGGGGCGATCGTGATCGACGCTGTCGAGGAGATCGACCGCGTCGCCGAGGTCGCGAGACACCACGGCCGCGTGCAGCCCGTTCGCCTGCGCATCAACTCGGGAGTTCACGCGCACACCCACGAGTACCTGGCGACCGCGCGCGAAGACCAGAAGTTCGGCGTGCCGCTGACGCAGGCAGACAGTGCGGTCGCGCGTATCCGCGAGCACGCGGGTGTTCTCGAGTTTCTCGGGCTGCACTCACACATCGGCTCGCAGATTCTCGTTGCCGACGGTTTCCTCGAGGCGGCTCGGCGACTGCTCAGCATGCACGCTCGGCTGCTCGAGCACGGGCCCGTTCCGCAGGTGAACCTCGGCGGCGGATTCGGCATCGCCTACACGACCGCGGACGAGCCGGCCAACATCGAGGAACTGCTGAGCCGGCTCGTCGACACGATTGCGGAGGTCTGCGCAGAGCTGCGAATACCCGTCCCCGCGATCGCGATTGAGCCAGGACGCAGCATCATCGGGCCAGCGGGCGTGACCCTCTACGAAGTGGGCACCATCAAAGACGTCGAGGTGCTGACCAACGCGGGTGAACTCGCGGTGCGCCGCTACGTCAGCGTCGACGGGGGCATGAGCGACAACGCCCGCCCCGCCCTGTACGGAGCTGACTACGCCGTTCGGCTCGCGTCGCGCGCCTCCGACGTCGACCCCGTACTCGTGCGCATCGCCGGCAAGCACTGCGAGAGCGGAGACATCGTGGTCGATGCCGACTATCTGCCGGGCGACGTGCGCCGCGGTGACCTTGTTGCCGTGCCTGCCACGGGGGCGTACTGCTTTTCGCTGTCCAGCAGCTACAACTACCTCACCCGGCCGGCCGTCGTCGCCGTTGCCCGGGGCGAGGCCCGCCTCATCGTGCGGGCTGAGTCCGTCGCCGAACTGTTGCGTCGTGACGTCGGCGCCACCGAAGCCACCGAAGTTCTCCGATCAGAAGGGTCCCGCTACTCGTGATCTCGTACCGCAACCTTCGCGTCGCCGTCCTCGGAGCCGGCAGCGTCGGCTCCCAGGTCGCCGACCAGCTGCTCACGCACGGCCCCGAACTGTCCTCCCGCATCGGCGCGGGCCTCGAGCTCGTCGGTGTCGCCGTGCGCGACCTCGACGCACTGCGTGACACCGCGATCCCTCGCGAGCTGCTCACCACCGACGCCGAATCGCTCGTGGTCGGCGCTGACGTGGTCATTGAGCTCATGGGTGGGCTGGAGCCCGCGCGCACCCTCATTCTGAAGGCGCTGAATGCCGGCGCCGACGTCATCACCGCGAACAAGGCGCTCTTGGCGACCCACGGCCCCGAGCTGTTCGACGCGGCCGCCCAGGTGGGCGCGCAGCTCTACTACGAGGCGGCCGTCGGCGGCGCCATTCCGATCATTCGGCCGCTGCGTGATTCGCTCGCCGGTGACCGGGTCACGCGCATCCTCGGCATTGTCAACGGCACCACGAACTTCATCCTCGACCGCATGGACACGGTCGGCGAAAGCCTGGAGGAGGCGCTCGCCACCGCCACGGAGCTCGGCTACGCCGAGGCCGACCCGACCGCCGACATCGAGGGCTACGACGCGGCGCAGAAGGCGGCGATCCTCGCGAGCCTCGCCTTCCACACACGCGTGCCGCTCGAATCGGTGCACCGCGAGGGCATCACGAGCATCAGCCACGAGCAGGTCGTCGCCGCCCGTAAGGCTGGCTACGTCGTGAAGTTGCTCGCAATCTGCGACCGCGTGGACGGCGAGAACGGGGGAGTCTCGGCGCGCGTGCATCCCGCCCTCGTCCCCGTTGACCACCCGCTCGCGGCCGTCCACGGCGCCAACAACGCCGTCTTCGTCGAGGCCGAGGCCGCCGGGCCGTTGATGTTCTACGGAGCCGGAGCGGGCGGAATTCAGACCGCATCCGCCGTACTCGGTGATGTCGTCTCCGCCGCCCGCCGCCACGTCGTCGGGGGCCCCGGCGTAGCCGAGTCCCAGCACGCGAACCTCCCCGTGCTGCCGATCAGCGCCGTGACCACCCGCTACCAGATCACCCTCGAGGTGGCCGACCGCGCCGGCGTTCTCGCCGCGATCGCGGGCATCTTCCAAGAACACGGCGTGTCTGTCGAGACCCTTGAGCAGACCGTCATCCCCGCCGGAGCCGGGTACGCGGGCGACCAGCCCGCCGCTACCCTGGTGATCGGCACCCATGAGGCGTCCGAGGCCGACCTGGCCGCGACCGTGGCGTCACTGACCGGCAACGACGTCGTCCACTCTGTGACGAGCGTGCTGCGAGTAGAAGGACTGTAATTTAGTGGCCCACCAGTGGAAGGGCGTGCTGCACGAGTACGCCGACCGACTCGACGTTTCCGACGCGACGCCCGTCATCACGCTCGGCGAGGGCGGCACGCCCCTCATCCCGGCGCGCTACCTCTCCGAGCGCACCGGCACGCGCGTGTACGTGAAGTACGAGGGGATGAATCCGACGGGGTCCTTCAAAGACCGCGGCATGACGATGGCGATTTCGAAGGCCGTCGAACACGGCGCCAAGGCCGTCATCTGTGCCTCGACGGGCAACACCTCGGCGTCGGCTGCGGCCTACGCCACGCACGCGGGGATTGCGGCCGCGGTGCTCGTGCCCGAGGGCAAGATCGCGATGGGCAAGCTCAGCCAGGCCGTCGCGCACAAAGCCCAGATCATCCAGATCGAAGGCAACTTCGACGACTGCCTCGACATCGCGCGCGATCTGGCGAAGAACTACCCCGTGCACCTCGTCAACTCGGTCAACCCCGATCGCATTGAAGGGCAGAAGACCGCGGCATTCGAGGTCGTCGAGGTGCTCGGCGATGCGCCCGACTTCCACATCTTGCCGGTCGGCAACGCCGGCAACTACACCGCCTACCACCGCGGTTACAGCGAGGAGTTGGCGCGGGGCGTCACGACGAAGCTGCCGAGGATGTTCGGCTTCCAGGCCGCGGGCAGTGCCCCGATCGTGCTCGGCGAGCCGGTGACGAAGCCCGAGACGATCGCCAGCGCGATCCGGATCGGTAACCCGGCCTCGTGGGAGCTTGCGCTCACCGCCCGCGACAACAGCGACGGCTACTTCGGCGCCATCGACGACGCCGGAATTCTCGCCGCGCACCGCATGCTGAGCCAAGAGGTCGGCATCTTCGTCGAGCCCGCCAGCGCCATTTCGGTGGCCGGCCTGCTCGAGCGCGCGGAGGCCGGCCACATTCCGGCGGGCTCCACAGTGGTGCTCACCGTCACGGGTCACGGACTGAAGGACCCCCAATGGGCCCTGCGCGGGCCTGACGGCGTCGACGTGCAGCCGACGGTCGTTCCCGTCGACACGGTCGAGGTTGCCTCGGTGCTCGGCCTCGAGAAAGCACCGGTGTGACCCTCGACCCGCGGCTCGTCGGCCGGCGGGTCAGCGTTCGCGTGCCCGCCACCACGGCAAACCTCGGGCCGGGCTTCGACACGCTCGGGCTGGCGCTCAGCGTGTACGACGAGCTCGAGGTGACCGCCGTCGCCGAGCCGGGCGCTCACGTTGAGGTGCACGGCGTGGGGGAGGGCACGGTCGAAACCGACGAATCGAACCTCGTCGTCCGATCGATCGCCCACGTGTTCGACCGCGCCGGCATCACGATGCCGGGGCTTCGGCTTGTCGCGCACAATGCGATCCCGCACGGCCGCGGCATGGGGTCGTCCGGCGCCGCGATCGTGGGCGGCGTGATGGCCGCCAAGGGCCTCCTCGACGGAATCGTCGAGCTCGACGAGGAGGATCTGCTCGCTCGCGCCACCGAACTTGAAGGTCACCCCGACAACGTGGCCCCCGCGCTCTTCGGCGGCCTCACAATCGCGTGGATGGGCGAGCGCGGACCGCAGCACAAGCGCCTGACCGTGCACCGAGGCGTGTCACCACTCGTGTGCGTTCCGGAAGCGTCCACCATGTCCACGGCGATGGCGCGCACGCTGCAGCCGGCCCAGGTGCCGCACTCCGACGCGATCTTCAACGTGTCACGATCGGCGCTCCTGATCGCCGCGTTGATACAGAGCCCCGAACTGCTGCACACGGCGACCGAAGACCGCCTCCACCAGTCGTATCGCGCGGCCGCGATGCCCGAGACCGACGCGCTCATCCAGGTGCTGCGTCAGGCCGGTTTCGCGGCGGTGGTGTCGGGCGCCGGCCCCTCCATTCTCGTCGTGTGTGCCGACCCCGGCGAGCGGCTGCGAGCGGCCGAACTCGTCGAGAAGCACCGCGCCACGCCCTGGCAATCGCACATGCTGGCCGTGGATGTGCTCGGTGCTACAGTGGTGACGCACCCCGCGCAGTAAGTGGCGTCGCCACCGTTGCGCATCTTCCGAGCACTCGCTCACCCGCACCTCCCGCACGCACCCCGCGTCATGTGACGACCGTCGTCTATGCCGGTGGCTCGCCGGGAGGCGGACCCGTGCATCCCGGGCCATTTCTCGTGCCCGAGTCGAAAGGACCGACACCCCCGTGACCGAAACATCCAACGATCTGTCCGGCCTCAAACTGCCGCAGCTGCAGGAGCTCGCCTCCTCACTCGGCGTCGCCGGAATCTCGAAGCTCCGCAAGGGCGAGCTCGTCGCCGCCATCGAGGCGGCCCGCGGCGGCGCGGCTGCGCCCGCCCCGAATGACGCCCCCGCAGCGGATGCGGCACCCGCCGAGGCGCCCGCTTCTGAAGCCGCTCCTGGTGAGGCTGAGCCCGCCGCGGACGGCACCACCGCGGCCGACGCCCCTCCCGCCGCCGACGCTGCTCCCGCGGCCGAGCGTTCGGGACGCCGCGGCTCGCGGCGCGCCACCACGGGAACGGTGACCGCCGCGGGCGACACCCGCCGATCGGCCGCCGACCACGTCGCCGGCGGTGACGCCGGCGTCGCCGTCGCCCCCGACGCTGCGGCAGCCGGCGAGGCCGCGAACGCCGACCAGAAGTCGGACGGTCAGAGGGCCGACGAGCAGACGCCCGCCGAGCAGCAGGCCGATGGCCAGCAGGGTGACCAGTCGCAGAACGAGCGCGGCGGGCGCGGTCGAGGCCGCGGTCGCGGTCGCGGTCGCGGCGGCGACAAGAACGACCAGGGCCAGAACGGCCAGAACGGCGACGCCAAGAAGGACGAGCAGCCGTCTCAGGGTGGCCAGCAGCAGGGCGGTCGTGGCCAGAACGCCGGCCAGAACGGCCCCCGCGACGACGACCGAGACGACGAGTCGGGTCGCGGCCGTGGACGCGCTCGCGACCGCAAGCGCGGTCGCGGCCAGAACGACGACGTTGACCCGGAAATCAGCGACGACGACGTCCTCATTCCCATTGCGGGCATCCTTGACGTTCTCGACAACTACGCCTTCGTCCGCACCACCGGCTACCTTCCCGGCCCGAGCGACGTCTACGTCTCCCTCGGCCAGGTGAAGAATTACCAGCTGCGCAAGGGCGACGCCGTCGTCGGCGCCATCCGGCAGCCGCGAGAGGGCGAGAATCAGGGCCGCCAGAAATACAACGCGCTGGTGCGCGTCGACTCGATCAACGGCCAAAGCATCGACGAGGCGCGTTCGCGCGTCGAGTTCAGCGCGCTCACGCCGCTCTACCCGCAGGAACGTCTGCGTCTCGAGACGGCCCCGACGAAGCTCGCGACCCGCATCATCGACCTCGTCGCTCCCATCGGCAAGGGCCAGCGCGGTCTCATCGTCTCGCCGCCGAAGGCAGGCAAGACCCTCGCGCTGCAGGCCATCGCCGGAGCCATCGCCGAGAACAACCCTGAGGTGCACCTCATGGTCGTACTGGTCGACGAGCGCCCTGAAGAGGTCACCGACATGCAGCGCTCGGTTAAGGGCGAAGTCATCGCCTCGACCTTCGACCGTCCCGCCGACGACCACACGACGGTTGCCGAGCTGGCGATCGAGCGCGCGAAGCGCCTCGTCGAGCTCGGTCACGATGTGGTGGTGCTGCTCGACTCGATCACTCGACTCGGCCGCGCGTACAACGTGACCGCGCCGACGAGCGGCCGCGTGCTGTCCGGCGGCGTCGACTCGGCCGCGCTGTACCCGCCGAAGAAGTTCTTCGGTGCCGCCCGCAACATCGAAGACGGCGGCTCGCTAACGATCCTCGCCACGGCACTCGTGGAGACCGGGTCGAAGATGGACGAGGTGATCTTCGAAGAGTTCAAGGGCACCGGCAACATGGAGTTGCGTCTGTCTCGCCAGCTCGCCGACAAGCGCATCTTCCCCGCCGTCGACATCTCCGCCTCGGGCACCCGTCGTGAAGAGATGCTGCTCGGCAACGATGAGGTCGCGGTTACCTGGCGTCTGCGTCGCGCGCTCGCGGGTCACGACCCGCAGCAGTCGCTCGAGATCGTGCTGGGCAAGCTGAAGGAGACGCAGTCGAACGTCGAGTTCCTCGTGCAGATCCAGAAGGCGCTGCCCCAGAACGGCGCGGCCCACAAGGGCGAGTGACACACGTGTTCGATAGCGTCGAGGCGCTCATCGCCGAGCACGCCGAACTGCAAGAGCAGCTCGCCGACCCGGCGGTGCACGCCGACCCCGCGCGCTCGAAGAAGCTCAACCGGCGATATGCCGAGCTGAACCAGATCGTGCACGCGCACGACGTGTGGCAGCAGGCGGGCGATGACCTAGCGGCCGCGCGTGAGCTTGCGAAAGACGACGAGGCGTTCGCCGACGAGGTCCCCGCGCTGGAGGAGGCTCTCGCTGAGGCGCAGGAGAAGCTGCGCCGCCTGCTGATTCCTCGTGACCCCGACGACGGCCGCGACGTGATCATGGAGATCAAGGGCGGCGAGGGTGGCGAAGAGTCGGCACTGTTCGCCGCCGACCTCTTGCGCATGTACTCGTACTATGCCGAGTCGCGCGGCTGGAAGGTGGAGCTTCTTGACTCGACCACGAGCGACCTGGGCGGCTACAAGAACGTGCAGGTCGCCATCAAGTCGACGTCGTCCGATCCCGCCGACGGCGTGTGGGCGAGCCTCAAGTACGAGGGGGGCGTGCACCGCGTGCAGCGCGTTCCGGCGACCGAGTCGCAGGGCCGCATCCACACGTCAACGACCGGTGTGCTCGTGTTCCCCGAGGTGGACGAGCCCGAGGAGGTCGACATCAACCAGAACGACCTGAAGATCGACGTCTACCGGTCGTCCGGCCCGGGCGGCCAGAGCGTCAACACAACCGACTCGGCCGTGCGCATCACGCACCTCCCGACCGGAATCGTCGTGGCGATGCAGAACGAGAAGAGCCAGCTGCAGAACCGCGAAGCGGCCATGCGCGTCCTCCGCGCCCGCATCCTCGCCAAGCAGCAGGAAGAGATCGCGGCTGCGCAGTCGGATGCGCGCAAGAGTCAGATCCGCGGGATGGACCGCTCCGAGCGCATCCGCACCTACAACTTCCCCGAAAACCGCATCGCCGACCACCGCACCGGGTACAAGGCCTACAACCTGGATGCCGTGATGAACGGGGCCCTCGGCCCCGTCGTCGAGTCGTGCATCCAAGCGGACGAGGAGGCGCGGCTCGCCGCTCTCGGCGACGAAACGTGAGCGGCGCGAGACGTGGCGTCAGCGCGATGAGCGAGGCGGCCACGATCGATGCCCTGCTCGCCTGGGCGAGCGACGAACTCGCGGCGGCGGGCGTGGCATCGGCCCGCGGCGACGCGGCCCATCTCATCGGTCACGTTCTCGAGCTCGGTCGCGGCGAGGTCGAGGCGAAGGCGATCACCGCGATGAGGGTGCCGGCCGACCGGGTCGCCGAGGTGGTGACGCTCGTCGATCGTCGTGCGCGCCGGGAACCGCTCCAGCACATCCTGGGCGTCGCGGCCTTTCGCGGGCTCACCCTCGCGGTCGGCCCAGGCGTATTCGTTCCGCGGCCCGAAACCGAAATCGTGGCGCAGTACGCCATCGACGCGCTGCGGGCGCGCCCCACCGTCGAGCCGCTCGCCGTCGACCTCGGCAGCGGCAGCGGCGCCCTGGCGCTCGCGCTGGCCACGGAGGTGCCGAACGCTCGAGTCGTCGCGGTCGAGAAGACGCCCGAGGCGGTGCCGTGGACGCGCCGCAATGTCGAGCGGCTCGGGGCCGGTCGCGTGAGCGTGGTCGTTGCCGACCTCGCCGACGCGCTCCCCGAGCTCGCCGGAAGCGTTGACGTCGTGGTGTCGAACCCGCCGTACGTGCCCGAGCGCGCGCTGCCCCGCGACCCCGAGGTTCGGCTGTTCGACCCCCCAGAAGCTCTCTACTCGGGCACGGACGGATTGGACGCGATGCGAGCCGTCGCTGCCACGGCCCATCGGCTGCTCGTGCCGGGCGGCACCCTCGTCGTCGAGCACGGTGAGGAGCAGGGATCTGCGGTCCGGCGCATCCTGGCCGAGGCTGGCCTGCGGGCGTCGGCGACGCATCCCGACCTGCTCGGACGCGACCGGGCGACCACGGCCGCCCGCTGATTCGTCAGGCGGCGGCGCGTTCAGCGAACGCGTCGATCGCGGCCCGCAGGCCGGCCGCGTGTACGTACACGTGACCGGTGATGCCGAGGGATTCGGCGCCGGCGACGTTGTCGGGCCGGTCGTCGGTGAAGAACGTCTGTGCCGCGGTCGCCCCGTAGTGCTCCATGGCGCGGGCGTAGACGGCGGGGTCGGGCTTCCGGGCCCCGAACCGGGCGCTCGCGTGCAGATGCTCGCGTCCCATCACCTCGGCGAGCTCGGACGCGACCTCGTGCAGATGCTCCTGGATCAGGATCGAATTGTTCGTCAGCAACGCGACGCGACCGAATTCGGCGGCCCGCCGCACGGCATCCACCGCCTCTGGCCGCGCGACCGTTGATTCCGCCCGGATGCGCACCCATTCCTCTCGAGGAATGTCCGCCCCGATCGCTGCCGTCACGACGGCCAGGTACTCGTCGGCGTCGGCCGGATCGCCCGCCTCGGCCGCGAATTCGAGGCCGTTCAGCCACCAGCGCCGCCGCAACTCGGTGAGATCGTGCCCCGTTCGGGCCGTCAGGGCCGCCATCCGCGTGCGCCAGTCGTAGTCGCACAGCACGTCGTCCATGTCGAACAAAAACAGCACGGCGGATCGGGGTCCTCTCGGCGGGGTCGGGCGCCGCTCGACCGGGCGGCACCTCCAGTCTGCCCGACTATGATGGGAGCATCATGGTGAGCGTTTTTGACTGCAGCGTGGAGGCCGAACTCCTCGCCGGATTGCGGGCCGCGCGAGGCGCCATCGGCCGCGGCGAGCTCGTCGTCATGCCGACGGACACGGTCTACGGCGTCGCCGCCGACGCCTTCCGCCCTGAAGCGGTTCAGCGCCTGCTCGACGCCAAGGAACGCGGCCGCGACGCGCCCCCGCCGGTGCTGATTCCGGGTATCCCGACGCTCACCGCTCTCGCCGAGGTCGTGCCCGACGAGATCACGGCGCTCGTGCGCGAGTTCTGGCCGGGGGGCTTGACCGTCGTCGTCGAAGCACGCGAGTCGCTCACCTGGGACCTCGGTGAGACGGGAGGGACTGTCGCCTTGCGCATGCCCGATGACACCGTCGCCCTGAACCTCTTGGCCGACACCGGGCCGCTCGCGGTCTCCAGCGCGAACCTCAGCGGCCGCCCGGCCGCCCGTAGCTGCCAGGAGGCCGTCGACATGCTCGGCGATCGCGTCGCCGTGTACCTCGACGCGGGTCCGCGGGGCGTCGCGCCCGTCAACGGCCGCGACAACGGCTCGACGATCGTCGATGCCACGAGCCTGGCGCTTCCCGAGGGGCGACTGCGGATCCTTCGCCACGGCGTCATCCCCGACGACGACATCGCCCGCATCGTCGGTGCGGAGCGCATCGCGTGAGATTCCTGCTGCTGATTGCCCTCATCGCCGCGGTCATCAGCCTCGTCGGTGCCTGGGCGATCGTGCGGCTCAGTCATCGCTTCAAGCTCTATCCCGGCATTCGTGAGCGTGACGTGCACACCCGTCCGACGCCGCGACTCGGGGGTATCGCCATCGTGGTGGGGGTTCTCACGGGCCTCGCCGTGGCCTCTCAGATCAGCTGGTTCCGGCCCGTGTTTGCCGACCCGTGGCCCGTTCTTGCGATCGCGGCCGCGGCGCTCATCATGCTCGCAATCGGCGTGGTCGACGACATCCTCGACCTCGACTGGGTGACGAAGCTCGCCGGCCAGCTGCTGGTCGGCGGGTTTCTCGCCTGGGCGGGCGTGCAGATCGTGTCCCTCCCGGTCGGGCCGGGGGAGGGCATCACGGTGCTGTCTCCGACGCTCTCGCTGATCATCACGATCCTGGCGGTCGTCCTCGTGATGAATGCCGTCAACTTCATCGACGGTCTCGACGGACTCGTCGCCGGGGTCACGTTGATCGCGGGCGGCGTGTTCTTCGCTTACAGCTACATCCTGTCGACCTCGACCGGTCAGTCGGCGTTCAACCTCGCCTCCATGGTGATGGCGGTTCTGCTCGGCGCCACCCTCGGATTCCTGCCCTTCAACTGGCACCCCGCGAAGATTTTCATGGGCGACGGGGGAGCGCTCGTGATCGGGATGCTCATGGCCGTCTCCACGGTCACGGTGACGGGACAAATCGACCCGGCGTCGATCGGCTCGGAGCAGCTGCTTCCGGCGTTCATCCCGCTCATGCTTCCCTTCGCGGTGTTGATCGTTCCCCTGATGGACTTCGGGCTTGCGGTGCTGAGACGTCTGCGGGCCGGGAAGAGCCCGTTCAGCGCCGACCGTCTGCACCTGCACCACCGCCTGCTCGACATGGGGCACAGCCACTTTCACGCCGTGCTGATCTTCTACGGCTGGACGGCGGTCGTTGCGGTCGGCACGCTCGCCTTCATGTTTGTCGACTGGCGTATCGCCCTCGGCGGCGTGAGCGCGGGCCTCGTGCTCTGCGCCATTGTCACGCTTGCCCCGCTCAGCCGACGCAAGCGCGTCGAGTCTGCCGCGCAGCGCGCCCCGCACCCCGATGCCCAGCTCGCGCAGTACGACCCGCTCGACGCGGCCGCGCCGCCGATCGACCACGAACCCGACCCCCGCGACGCGCCCGTCGCTGACACCACCGAGGAGAACCGCCGGTCATGAACGTCGAAAAGACTCTGAAGCTGTCACTGCTCTACGGAGCCGCGGTGAGCATCCTGATTGCCATCGTCGGCAGCGTCGTCGGGGCTCTTGTCGCCGGTCTCGCCGGACTGCTGTCGGCGCTCATCGGCGCGGCCGTCGGCTTCCTGTTCGTCGGCATCACCGCGCTCAGCGTGCTGATCGCCGTGCGCACGTCGAAAGACGACCCCTCCAGCCCCGTGTTCTTCGTCATCATCATGGGCGCATGGCTGGTGAAGCTGGTGGGCTTCATCGGGTTCGTCGCCGTATTCCGCGGGGTGGATGCACTGGATCCGGTCGCTCTGTTCGTCGCGCTCGTCGCGGCCGCAGTCGGCAGCGTGGGGGCCGACGTTGTCGCCGTTCTGCGCTCGCGTATTCCGTATGCCGACCCTCCACTGCCGGGGGACGCCGCCGATTCGTCCGACCGGGCCTCGAGTTGATAGGGTTGACCCCGGTCACCCACGCCGATCACCTCGCTTTCTGATCTGACCGACGCCCTGATCTTGGAGACTGCGCTGTCTACTTCTGCCCTCGTCACTGCCTCTCTCCTGCGACCCTTCGCCGGCGAAGACGGCCAGTTCAAAGCCCCCGGCATCGACGAGTTCGTCGGCCTTCCCGCTCTGTTCTTCGAAGGCACGCCCTTCGAGATCAACCGCATCATCATGGTGCGCCTCATCGCGCTGGCCATCATGGTGCTCTTGATGTACTTGGCTCTTCGCAAGTCGCGCCTCGTGCCGACCCGCGGCCAGGGAGCCGCCGAGATGGCCCTCGACTTCGTGCGCGTGCAGATCGCCGAGCAGATCCTCGGTGAACGCCTCGGGCGCCGCTTCCTGCCGCTTCTGGCATCGCTGTTTTTCGCGATTCTCGCGATGAACATCACGGGCATCGTCCCATTCGCCAACATCGCCGGAACATCTCTCGTCGGAATGCCACTCACGATGGCGCTCGTGTCCTACGTCGCGTTCATCTACGCCGGCATCCGCGAGGTGGGCGGGTGGCCGTTCATTCGCAACGCGCTCTTCCCGCCCGGCGTTCCTCCGGTGCTCTACTTGCTCCTGGCGCCCGTCGAGCTGATCAACATCTTCATCATGCGGCCCGTCTCGCTCGCGCTGCGTCTTCTTCTGAACATGATGGTCGGCCACCTTCTGTTGGTGCTCGCCTTCGCCGCGACGAACTTCCTCGTCGTCAACGTGGGCGGGGCTGCTGCCGCGTTTGGTGCCCTGACTCTCTTCGGCGGCATCGTCATCACGCTGTTCGAACTGCTCATCGCGGTTCTGCAGGCGTACGTCTTCACCCTGCTTACCGCGGTCTACATCCAGCAGGCCGCGTCCGATCACCACTAACCTCCGCACCGCTTCGTCATTCGACGACGCGATCACCACCGAAAGGAAACACACGTGGACTCCACAATCCTCGCGCAGATCACGGGCAACATCGCGACTGTCGGTTACGGCCTTGCGACGCTCGGCCCGGGCCTCGCCGTGGGTATCGTCGCCGGCAAGACCGTCGAAGCGATGGCCCGTCAGCCCGAGATGGCCGGCCGCCTGCAGGTGACGATGTTCTTGGGCATCGCCTTTGCCGAGCTGCTCGCCTTCATCGGCGTCGCCACCTTCTTCATCTTCCAGTAAGGCTTCCCTGATGCTGTCGAGCCCGACGATTGCGGCTAACGCAGGAATCGCGCTGTTCCTGCCCCCGGTGTACGACATCGTGTGGTCAGCGGTGCCCTTCGCGCTGATTCTCGCGTTCTTCTTCTTCTTCGTGATGCCGCGCTTCCGAAAGATCCTTGACGAGCGCGCGGAACTGATCGAGGGGGGCATTGCCAAGGCCGAGGCCGCCCAGGCGGAAGCGTCTGCGCAGCTGGAGGAGTACAACGAACTCCTCGCAGAGGCCCGTGCCGAAGCGGGGCGCATTCGCGAGCAGGCCCGCACCGACGGGCAGGCGATCCTCGCGGACCTGAAGCAGCAGGCGCAGTCTGAAGCCGCGCGCATCACCGCCACGGCGCAACAGCAGATCGAGGCAGAACGCCAGGCCGCTGTTGTCTCGCTGCGGACCGAAGTCGGCACCCTGGCCATTCAGCTGGCGGGGGGCGTGATCGGCGAGACGCTTACCGACGACGCCAAGGCAACGGCAATCGTGGATCGGTTCCTGGCCGACCTCGACGCCGACGAGAAGGCGACGACGTAAATGGGCTCAGCGACTCGGACGGCTCTGGCCGGCGCGCGCCAGGTGCTCGCGTCGACGCCCGGGCTCGACCGCGCCGCAGGGGGGCAGCTACTCGCTGCCGCTCGGCTCATCGGATCGTCCCACGGTCTCCAGTCGGCGCTGTTCGCGGCCGACGGAACAGCGGCGACGGCGATGCGCGACCGCGTTTTCGCAGAACTGAGCGCGCCCGCGCGGTCGGTCCTCGAATCGGCGCTGTCCGCATCCTGGTCATCGTCCGGCGAACTGATCGCCGGCATTGAAGAACTCGGAATCCGCGCGCTCGCGCTGACGGCCGACGACGCAGACGCGGTCGCTCGCGAGCTCGATGCGGTCGGCCAACTGGTAGCGACCTCGGCGGAACTCGAGCTGGCCCTCAGCGGCACGCGGGGCACTCCGGAGTCACGAGGCGCCCTCGTCGACCGGCTGCTCGACGGCCGCACGAGCCCCGAGGCCCGCACCATCATGAGCCACCTCGTTCGCCAGCCGCGCGGCCGGCGAATCGGTGAACTTGTGCGCACCGGGGCCGAACTCGTGGCAGACGCGGTTGGCAAGGGCTTTGCGACAGTCACGGTCGCCAAGTCACTGACGGACACGCAGTTGGCGGAGGTCGCTCAGACCGTCCGCGAGCGATACGGCCGAGACCACCTGCTGGTGCAGGTCGTCGACCCGTCGGTTCTGGGCGGCGCCCGCATCCAGGTCGGGCACGAGGTCATCGACGGCAGCATCGCCGCGCGACTGACCGATCTCACGCTTCAGCTGGCGCGGTAGCGCCGGTAACACCATCCAGCGGCCCGGCTTCGGGACGCAACGACGAAGGAAAAGACATGGCAGAACTTTCGATCAGCCCGGACGAGATCCGCGATGCGCTGAAGGACTTCGCGAACTCGTACGAGCCCGGCGCCGTCGCGGCGACCGAGGTCGGCCGGGTGGTGGATGCCGCGGACGGCATCGCCCACGTCGCGGGCCTCCCGAGCGTGATGGCGAACGAGCTGATCCGTTTCTCGGACGGCACGCTCGGCTTGGCGCAGAACCTCGACGAGAACGAGATCGGTGTCGTCGTGCTCGGCGAGTTCACCGGCATCGTCGAGGGCATGGAGGTCACCCGCACGGGCGAGGTGCTCTCTGTCCCCGTCGGTGACGGCTACCTCGGTCGCGTCGTCGACCCGCTCGGCTCGCCGATCGATGGCCTCGGAGACATCGCAGGCGAAGGCCGTCGCGCTCTCGAGCTGCAGGCCCCCGGCGTTATGCAGCGCAAGAGTGTGCACGAGCCCATGCAGACCGGCATCAAGGCGATCGACGCCATGATCCCGATCGGACGCGGCCAGCGTCAGCTCATCATCGGCGACCGTCAGACCGGTAAGACGGCGATCGCGATCGACACGATCATCAACCAGAAGGCCAACTGGGAGTCGGGGGACGTCTCGAAGCAGGTTCGCTGCATCTACGTCGCCGTCGGCCAGAAGGGCTCGACGATCGCGGCCGTCAAGGGCGCGCTCGAGGACGCCGGAGCCATGGAGTACACGACGATCGTCGCCGCTCCCGCCTCGGACCCCGCGGGCTTCAAGTACCTCGCTCCGTACACCGGTTCGGCCATCGGCCAGCACTGGATGTACGGCGGCAAGCACGTCCTCATCATCTTCGATGACCTGTCCAAGCAGGCCGAGGCCTACCGCGCCGTGTCGCTTCTGCTGCGCCGCCCGCCGGGGCGCGAGGCCTACCCGGGTGACGTCTTCTACCTGCACTCCCGTCTGCTCGAGCGTTGCGCGAAGCTCTCGGACGAGCTGGGCGCAGGGTCGATGACCGGACTGCCGATCATCGAGACGAAGGCGAACGACGTTTCCGCGTACATCCCGACCAACGTGATCTCGATCACCGACGGCCAGATCTTCCTCCAGTCGGACCTGTTCAACGCGAACCAGCGTCCCGCGGTCGACGTGGGTATCTCGGTGTCGCGAGTCGGCGGTGACGCGCAGGTCAAGAGCATCAAGAAGGTCTCCGGAACCTTGAAGCTGGAGCTCGCGCAGTACCGCTCGCTGGAAGCCTTCGCGATGTTCGCCTCCGACCTCGACGCGGCCAGCCGTCGCCAGCTCGCCCGCGGTGCCCGCCTGACGGAGCTGCTGAAGCAGCCACAGTACTCGCCGTACCCCGTCGAAGAGCAGGTCGTGTCGATCTGGGCCGGAACGAAGGGCAAGCTCGACAGCATCGCCGTCGACGACATCCTGTCATTCGAGCGCGAAATGCTGGACCACCTTCGTCGCAACACGTCGATCCTCACGACTCTTGCCGAGAAGAACGTTCTCGACGATGCGACCGAGGCCGAGCTCGAGAAGGCCGTCGACAGCTTTGTCGCTGAGTTCGTCGGGGGAGGCTCCGGCGGTGTGCAGGCCGGCCACGAAGAGTTCGACGAGACCGAGGCCGAGGACATCAACCAGGAGAAGATCGTCCGCCGCAAGCGCTGACGACACCCTCACCCGACGTCCACACCGAAGGAAAGACGACACTCATGGGAGCGCAACTTCGGGTCTACCGGCAGAAAATTCGTTCTGCCCAGACGACCAAGAAGATCACGCGCGCGATGGAGCTCATCTCCGCCTCGCGAATTCAGAAGGCGCAGGCCCGCATGGCTGCGTCGACGCCCTACGCTCGCGCGGTGACGCGCGCGGTTTCGGCGGTCGCCACCTACTCCGACGTCGATCACGTGTTGACGACGGAGCGCGAGACGCCCACCCGCGCCGCCGTGCTGATCTTTACGTCCGATCGCGGACTCGCCGGAGCGTTCAGCTCGCAGGTGATCCGCGAGGCCTCCGAGCTGCGGACGCGGCTCGAGGGGGAGGGCAAAGAGGTTGTGCACTACCTCGTGGGTCGAAAGGCGGTGCAGTACTTCGCCTTCCGTCGGCGCGCGAGCGCGCAACAGTGGACGGGCAACACCGACCAGCCCGAGTTCGGCACCGCCAAAGAAATCGCCGACACCCTTGTCGAGGCATTCATCGCCGGTGGCGAGAGTGAGGGCGGCGTTGATGAGATTCACGTCGTCTACAACCGCTTCGTGAACCTGGTCTCCCAGGTTCCGGAGATCGTGCGGGTGCTTCCGCTCGAGATCGTCGACGGTGTGGATGACCCGGGTGACACCGAGCTGTTGCCGCTCTACGCGTTCGAACCGGACGCTGATGAGGTGCTCGACTCTCTGCTGCCGGTCTACATCGAGAGTCGCATTTTCAATGCGATGCTGCAGTCCGCCGCATCCGAACACGCGGCCCGTCAGAAGGCGATGAAGTCGGCGAGTGACAATGCCGACACGCTCATCCTCGACTACACCCGACTCGCGAACAACGCGCGTCAGGCCGAGATCACCCAGCAGATTTCCGAGATCGTGGGCGGCGCAGACGCCCTGGCCTCGTCAACATAGACGCCGCACGGACGCGTCCCCACTCAGACACAGCGCGCTGTTAGACAGGAAGAGAAACCATGGCTACCGCAACAACGAAGAAGAAGCCCGCGACGGAATCGGTGCCAGCCGGAGGTGGGCGGGTCGCCCGCGTCACCGGTCCGGTGGTCGACATCGAGTTCCCGCATGACGCGATCCCCGGAATCTACAACGCGCTGCAGACCGAGGTCACGATCGGTGAGACGACCACCACGCTTACGCTGGAGGTCGCCCAGCACCTCGGCGACGACCTGATCCGCGCGATCGCCCTCAAGCCCACGGATGGCCTCGTTCGCGGCCAGGTCGTGCGCGACACCGGCGCACCGATCTCGGTCCCGGTCGGCGACGTCACCAAGGGCAAGGTGTTCAACGTCATCGGCGAGGTGCTGAACGCAGCCCCGGGCGAGAAGATCGAGATCACCGAGCGCTGGCCCATCCACCGCAAGCCCCCGGCCTTTGACCAGCTCGAGTCGAAGACGCAGCTGTTCGAGACCGGCATCAAGGTCATCGACCTGCTCACTCCGTACGTGCTCGGCGGAAAGATTGGCCTCTTCGGCGGCGCCGGTGTGGGCAAGACGGTTCTGATCCAGGAAATGATCCAGCGCGTTGCGCAGGACCACGGCGGTGTGTCGGTGTTCGCGGGCGTCGGCGAGCGCACCCGTGAGGGCAACGACCTCATCGCGGAAATGGATGAGGCCGGCGTCTTCGACAAGACGGCACTCGTCTTCGGCCAGATGGACGAGCCGCCGGGAACGCGACTGCGCGTCGCCCTGTCGGCGCTCACGATGGCCGAGTACTTCCGCGACGTGCAGAAGCAGGACGTTCTGCTGTTCGTCGACAACATCTTCCGCTTCACCCAGGCCGGTTCCGAGGTCTCCACCCTGCTCGGCCGCATGCCGTCCGCGGTGGGCTACCAGCCGAACCTCGCGGACGAGATGGGCATCCTGCAGGAGCGCATCACCTCGACGCGCGGTCACTCGATCACCTCGCTGCAGGCGATTTACGTTCCTGCCGACGACTACACCGACCCGGCCCCGGCAACGACGTTCGCGCACCTTGACGCGACCACCGAGCTGAGCCGTGAGATCGCGTCGAAGGGTCTCTACCCCGCGGTCGACCCCCTCACCTCGACGAGTCGTATCCTCGACCCGCTCTACATCGGCGAGGACCACTACCGGGTGGCAACGACCGTCAAGCAGATTCTGCAGAAGAACAAGGAACTGCAGGAGATCATCGCGATCCTCGGCGTCGACGAGCTCAGTGAAGAGGACAAGATCACGGTGTCGCGTGCCCGTCGCATCCAGCAGTTCCTCTCGCAGAACACCTACATGGCGAAGAAGTTCACCGGTGTTGAGGGCTCGACTGTCCCGCTGAAGGACACCATCGAGTCGTTCGACGCGATTGCCAAGGGCGAGTTCGACCACGTGGCCGAGCAGGCCTTCTTCAACGTCGGCTCGATCAGCGACGTCGAAGAGAAGTGGGCGCAGATCCAGGCGGAGAACGAGTAATCGTGGCCGAGCTGTCCGTCAGCGTCGTCGCCGCCGACCGCGAAGTGTGGTCGGGCGCGGCGAAGCAGATCGTCGCGCGCACGACCGAGGGCGAAATCGGAATCCTGCCGGGACACGAACCCGTGCTGGGCATTCTGGGCGCCGGCGAGGTGCGCATCACCCCCGTATCGGGGTCGCCGATCATCGCGCGCGCCGAAGACGGCTTCCTCTCCGTTGAGAACGACACCGTGACGGTCGTCGCGGGTTTCGCCGAAATCCAGTAGCCCTTTCGTGCTCGTCGCCATGGCCGGCCTCCCCGGCTCGGGGAAGTCGGCCGTGGCCGAGCAGATCGCCGCACGGTTGTCGATACCGGTTGTCTCCGTCGACCCGCTTGAGTCAGCGATTCTCAGCGCCGGCATCGACGCGGGGCAGCCCACGGGCCTCGCCGCCTACCTTGTTGCCGAGCGTATTGCGGAAGCGGTTCTGCGCTCACGGCAGAGCCTGATCGTCGACGCGGTCAACGCGGTCCAGCCCGCCAGGGAACAGTGGGTGACGCTGGCCGATCGCTATGGCGTGGAAGTGCGCTTCATCGAGGTGGTGTGCAGCGACCGCGACGTGCATCGCGCGCGCCTGGAGCAGCGCAGACGCGACCTCGCGCACATCGCCGAGCCGTCGTGGTACGCGGTGGAACAGTCGCTCGACGAGTACGCGCCGTGGTCGCATCTCGCCGAGCAGCGTCCGCGGCTCCAGCTCGACACGGTCGAACCGCTGCCCGATCTCGTTGATCGGGCCGTCGCCTTCCTCCGCTCGTGACGATCATCCTCCTGCCCCCGTCGGAGACGAAGCGTGACGGGGGAGAGCCCGCGCGCGACGATCTGGCGCCGAGATTTCCGACACTCGTCGACCCGCGACGAACGGTGCGCCGTGCGCTCGACGAGCTGGTCGCCGGAAGTGATGACGAGGTCATCGCGCGGGCGCTCAAGGTGGGTCATCGAGCGGCCGCCGCGGAGCTTGCGCGTGACCGAGCCCTCGACGAGGCACCCATGATGCCAGCGATCGACCGCTACACGGGTGTGTTGTACGACGCGCTCGACGCCGGCTCCCTGGGCGCCGCAGAGCGGCAGGTGCTGGGTACATCGGTGCTCGTTCAGTCGGCACTGTTCGGACTCCTTAGCGCGCTCGAGCACATTCCGGCGTACCGGTTGTCGGCCGACTCGCGACTGCCGGGGGTGTCGCTGAAGCGGGTCTGGGCACACGCGTGCACCGAGGCCCTCGCCCGCACGGGCGAGACGCTCGTCGACCTTCGCTCGGCGAGCTACGCAGCGCTCGGGCCGTTACCGAACGCCTCGCCTGTTCAGGAGGTCGCCACGGTGTCCGTGGTGGCGAGGGATGCTGACGGTACCACGCGCGCGCTGAACCACTTCAACAAGCGCGGCAAGGGCTTGTTCGTGCGCGATCTGGTGTCTGCTGGCCATCTACCCGCAACGCTCGATGACCTGTGCGCCCGCGCCGCGGGCCTCGGGTGGGAGCTTCGCCGTGCGGGGAAGGACTCGCTGGAACTCGTCGTGCCGCAGGATCGCTGACCCGGGCACGCCGTGTCGACGCCTGACACGCGCTAGTCGTCGGCGCGCCAGCAGCCAGCGACGTGATCGTCAACGACGCCCGTTGCCTGCATCAGGGCGTACATCGTCGTCGGGCCGACGAAGCGAAAACCGCGCGACTTGAGCGTCGCGGCGAGTGCTCGCGACGCCTCCGTGTGCGTCGGAACATCGGCGAGGGTGCGTGGTCGCTGACGTTCGGACGGCTCGGGGGCGAACGACCACACGAGCGCGTCGAGCGCGTGCGTCTGCTCCGCCTGCCACGCCACCAATGCTCGGGCGTTCGCCACGGTCGCCTCGATCTTTCGCCGATTGCGGATGATCGCGTCGTCGTCGAGGAGCCGGGAGACGTCAGCATCGCCGAATTGTGCGACCGCCGCGGGATCGAAGCCCGCGAACGCCGAGCGGAAACCGTCGCGGCGGCGCAGAATCGCCAGCCACGACAGCCCCGACTGAAACCCTTCGAGCGCAATGCGTTCGAACAGCGCCCGGTCGCCGCGCACCGGAACACCCCACTCGTCGTCGTGGTAGTGCTGCACGTCGGCGGTGTCGCCGACCCAGGCGCAGCGCGCGCGCCCATCGGGGCCGATCACGGTGGCGGGGGAGATGGTGGCGGCGTCAGCAGTGTTGATCGAGGTCTCGGGCATGCGGGGAACGCTACCGGGCGCACCCGACGCCGTGCGAGCATCCCGAGCCTCACGGGGAGACGGGACGTCGATCCCGGATTTGGGAGGATAGGAGGCATGACAGAGATGACGTACCGCACCCTCGGCGCCTCGGGACTTCGGGTCTCGAGCGTCGGGCTCGGCTGCAACAACTTCGGGCGACCCGGCACCGCGACGGAGGAGCAGGAGGGCGCGGCGCGCGTCATGCACGCCGCCATCGACCACGGCATCACGCTCTTCGACACGGCCGACATCTACGGCTACGCCTACGGTCGCAGTGAAGAAATGATGGGCGAGGCGCTCATCGGCAAGCGTGACCAGATCGTGCTCGCGACGAAGTTCGGTCACACCGACTACGAGAGCCCGATTCCGCACTGGGGGGCGCGCGGATCCCGCCGTTACGTGCGACTCGCCGTCGAGCAGAGCCTCACGCGATTGAAGACCGACTGGATCGATCTCTACCAGCTCCACACACCCGACCCGCTCACGCCGATCGAGGAGACCCTCGCCGCCCTCGACGAGCTCATCGACGAGGGCAAGATCCGCTACATCGGGCACTCCAACTTCGCCGCCTGGCAACTCGTCGAGGCCGACCTCGTCGCGCAGCTGCACGGCCACGAGCGCTTCATCTCGGCGCAGAACGAGTTCAACCTCCTCACGCGCGACGCGGAGCGAGAGTTGCTGCCTGTCGCGGAGAGCTACGGTGTCGGCTTCCTGCCCTGGTTCCCGCTCTACAACGGCCTGTTTACTGGCAAGTTCAGCCGCACCGGAGGCCCGACCGATTCCCGCATCATGCGTCAGCGACCTCACCTTCTGGAGGGCGCGCCCTGGGACGCGATCGACGCATACGAACGCTTTTGCCACGACCGCGGCATCGGGATGCTCGAGGCAACGATCGGATGGCTTTTGTCGCGTCCCGCCATGGCGTCCATCATCGCGGGGGCAACAACCGTCGAGCAGGTTGCGCAAAACGCCGCCGCAGTCTCCGCATGGACCCCGGCCGCGGAGGACCTGGATGCGATCGATCAGCTCTTCCCGATCTAGTCGTCGGGCTCGGCCTCCTGCGGGGTGACCGAGATGTTGATCGCTCGGTTCAGCTCCGCGGCTTCAGCGTTCAGGGCCTCGAGATCGGCAACGAGGGCGTTGTAGCGATCAACGGCGGCGTTCAGGGCATCGCGCGACGCTTCAAGCGCCTCCTGGCGGGCAATGATGTCGGCCCGCTCGGCGGCGAATTGCTCCTCGCTGTCGAAGGCGCCCGGCGTATCGGCGCGCTCGTTGAAGTCGGCGATGTCGGCGGCGAGTTCGTCGGATTCGCGGATGAATTCGGCACGGTCGGCGTCGATCACGGCGGAGAGTTCCGTGAGGTCGTCTTGCAGTGCCTCGAGCCGCCGGTCAAGGTCGCGGAACACGGCGTTCGCCTCGGCGTACAGCCCCGTCACGCGATCACGGTCGTCAAACCATCCCGAATAGTGCTCGACCAGGACCGGGGAAAGGTCGGCAACCTCGGTTCCGAGGATCGCGTAGAGCTCGGGGATTCGTGAGCTCGGGTCCACCTCCTCGTATAGCGCGATGCGCTCCACCAGCTCGTGATCGGGGCCGAGCGCGGCAAATGCCTCCTCGAGGGGGCCAGCGAGCGCTTCCTGTTCTTCCCTCCCCATCCGGTCCCACACGGCGTGCAGCATCTCGTGAGCGGCAACGACGACCTGCAGGCCCTCGAGCTCGGGTGAGCTGATCGGGAAGAGGAAGATGCGACCGTCTGCGAGGGTGTAGCACCCGAGTACGCCGATTCCCGGTTCGCGGAAGGTGCACACATCGTCGAACTCGGTCGTCGGCACGATCTCGGGGCGGCTGGCATAGAAGTAGAACCGACCACGATCACTGAGCCCAGCACGGTCGGCGAGCGCGGAGATCTCGGCCGGCGGCGTGTAGCGGGCGACGGTCCACTGATCGGCGACAACCCGCGGATTCTGAACGCCCCAGGCAACGCCTCCGAGAATTGCGAACTGCACGGCGACCATGAGGACGGCGAGACTCAACGCGATCGCGCGCCCGACCCGCGCGGCAGGCGACAGGGGGCGGGGGTGGTGGGCGGTCACACGACCACGGTAACGCGCGAGTCGACACTAGAGCGCCAGCACGGCAACGGCCGCGTTTAATGTCATGGCGTACAGCACCCAACCAAATGCGGGGATCAGAAGCAGGGCCCCACCGCGGCTCAGTTCCCAGAAGCGGAACAGGGTGGCCAAGAGGACGATCGCGGTCAGCACGATCACGATGAGCGCGGCCCACGGCCCTGCAGCGCCGACAACACCGCCGAGTCCGAAGAATGCGGGAGCCCAGATGGCGCCCAGCGCAAGCTGAAGGACGTAAACCGTCAATGCTGCCGATCGCTCCTCGGATTCGGGAGTCAGCCAGACAAGCCACGCTCCGACTGCCATCAGGCCGTGGCTGAGGCCGAGCACCGGGGCGAACGCGTCATCGGCGGGGGTCCACATCGGTTTGTCGGCCGATGCGTACCAGCCGGCCACCGCATGGCCCGCGACGAGGGCGCCGGTCAGCGCGACCGTTGCGCCGATGATGAGGAACGTGAGCAGCGTCGCGATGGAACGCGCCCGCGTCGGACGCGACTCCCCGCGCACGGCGGTCGCGTTCGTCGCGCGCGTCGCGCCGCGGGGTCCCTGCTCAATCACGCGTTGAGCGTAGAAGTCGAGCCTCCACGTCTTCTGCGCGTCAACTCACGACGAGCCGAATCCCCCCTCAGGGACGGCGGGCGATCACGATCGTTGACACGCTCTCTAGGGCAGGATCACCGCGTAGGCCACGGTGATGGAGGCGGCGTAAATCACCCAGAGTGCGTACGGTGCCGTGAGGATGCTTGCTGTGCGTCGGACTTGCCAGAACTCGCTGGTCATCACGACGAGAGACAACAGCAACGCCATGTGAATACCGAGGGCAAGCCAGGTGGCGAGCGATCCGATGGCCGGATACAGGGCGAAGAACACGGGTGACCACAGGCAGTTGAGCACCATCTGAATGACGTAGGCCGTCAGCGCGATCGTCACCCGCCGCCGTCGACGCTCACGCCACACCAGCCACGCAGCGATGGAGATGCTCAGATACAGCGCCGACCACACGACACCGAAAACCCAGTTGGGGGGCACCCATATCGGGGGCGCGACCTCGGCATACCAGCCGTTGATGTGCGGGCGCGACACGGCGGAGCCGAACATGGCGATCAGGGCGTTCACCGCGATGAGGCTGGCGAGAACGAGAACGTCGGCGGGGTTGAGCGCGCGGGCCCGTCGCCGGGTCGCCGGGGGAGGCGGGGGCGCAACCGTCGTCGTCATGTGCCGAGTATGGCGGATTCCCAGGCGCGCCGCGCGGGGTAGACAGGGGGTCGGGTCGCCGCTATCGTCGCGCGCGACCCGACCGAACGGTGTCGATTACAGGCGGTTGGATGCCTCGGTCAGAACCGCACGCAGAATCGCCTCGATCTCGTCGAACTCCTTCGGGCCGATGGTGAGCGGCGGCGCGAGCTGAATCACGGGGTCTCCGCGATCATCCGCACGGCAGTAGAGTCCGGCGTCGAACAGCGCTTTCGAGAGGAAACCGCGCAGCAGTCGCTCCGACTCGTCCTCGTTGAAGGTTTCGCGCGTCTCCTTGTTCTTGACGAGCTCGATACCGAAGAAGTAGCCCTCACCGCGGACGTCACCGACGATCGGCAGGTCCTTCAGGCGCTCGAGCGCGGCTCGGAACTTCGGGGAGTTCTCGCGCACGTTCTCGAGGATGTTCTCTTCCTCCATGATCGCGATGTTCTCGAGAGCGACGGCCGCCGAGACCGGGTGACCGGCGAAGGTGTAGCCGTGGTAGAACGCGGTTTGGCCGTGCTTGAACGGCTCGTACAGGCGATCGCTGACGATCATCGCGCCGAGCGGTGAGTAGCCACTCGTGAGGCCCTTCGCGCTCGTGATGATGTCGGGAACGTAGCCGAGGGCGGTGCAGGCGAACATTTCGCCGATGCGACCGTACGCACAGATGACCTCATCGCTGACGAGCAGCACGTCGTACTTGTCGCAGATCTCGCGGACGCGCTGGAAGTAGCCGGGGGGCGGCGGGAAGCAGCCGCCCGAGTTCTGCACCGGCTCAAGGAACACAGCGGCCACGGTGTCAGGGCCCTCAAAGAGGATCGCCTCTTCGATACGGTTCGCAGCCCACTGCCCAAACTCTTCCAGCGAGCCGTGGAACCCCATTTCTTCGGCGCGGTAGTAGTTCGTGTTGGGAACGCGGAATCCGCCGGGCGTCAGCGGCTCGAACATCTCCTTCATGCCGGGGATGCCGGTGATCGCGAGGGCGCCCTGCGGCGTGCCGTGGTAAGCGACCGCCCGCGAGATGACCTTGTGCTTCATGGGCTTGCCGGTCAGCTTGAAGTACTGCTTGGCGAGCTTCCAGGCCGACTCGACGGCTTCGCCGCCGCCGGTGGTGAAGAACACGCGGTTCAGGTCACCGGGCGCGTAGTCGGCCAGCTTGTCGGCGAGCTCAATCGCGGCCGGGTGGGCGTATGACCACAGGGGGAAGAACGCGAGCTCTTCCGCCTGCTTGCGTGCGGCCTCGGCGAGACGCTCACGGCCGTGACCGACCTGCACGACGAACAGTCCAGAGAGGCCATCGATGTACTTCTTGCCCTCCGCGTCGAAGACGTGGTGACCCTCGCCGCGCACGATGATGGGGACGCCGTTGCCGGCCTCCATTCCCGACTGGCGCGCGAAGTGCATCCACAAATGGTCCTTCGCCTTACGCTGCAACTCAGCGTGCTCGCTCGCGGCCATGGCACCGTCGAGGGCCCCGTCGGCAACCACGCTGTGCTCGTCGTGGCGCGTGGTCTCGACCTTGTGGGCCTTCTTCTTACTGCGCGTGAAAATGCTCATCTCGTTCCCCAGTTGTAGAACTGCTTCTGCAGTCGTAGATACACAAATGTCTCGGTACTCGCCACGCCCTCGATGCCGCGGATGCGCGTGTTGAGCAGGCTGATCAGGTCATCGTCGTTCTCGCACACCACTTCGGCGAGGATGTCGAAGCTGCCGGCGGTTAGCACGACGTAGTCGACGGCCGGGATGCTCGCGAGAGTTTCTGCGACCGCCGTCGTGTCGCCGGTCACCCGGATGCCGATCATGGCCTGTCGATAGAAGCCCAGCTGCATTGGGTCAGTCACGGCGACGACCTGCATGACGCCGGCGTCGGTGAGTTTCTGCACGCGTTGGCGGACGGCTGCCTCACTGAGGCCAACGGCCTTGCCGATCTCGGCGTATGAGCGTCGACCGTCGGTCTGCAGCTGTTCGACGATGGCTTTCGACACCTCGTCGAGCTGTACCGGTTTCGGGCGTGCGGACATGCTCCTGATTCTGACAGCGCAAGCAGGCTTTGGCAAGCGATTCCGCATCACCATGGGGATAATTGCGACGGAATCCGTTGTCAGACTCTGGATTCGTGCCGTGAGCGCCGCTATCGTGGCCCCATGAGTGAGACGATTCTGCGCCCCATCATCGACGGAACCGAGGTCGAGAGCGCCGCCAGCGACGCCATCGCCCTCATCGACCCGGCGACCGAGGAGGTGTACGCGCACGCTCCCATCACGACAGCAGAGGAGATCGATCGCGCCTATGCCGCCGCGGATCGCGCCTTCGCCTCGTGGGGCCGCACCACTCCCGCCGAACGTCAGCTCGCACTGTTCCGCCTCGCCGATGCCATGGAGGCTCACGCCGACGAGTTCGCCGACCTGGAGTCGCAAGACACCGGAAAGCCGCGCGCCTCTCTGGTGGCCGACGAGATCGATCAGTCCGTTGATCAGCTGCGCTTTTTCGCCGGCGCCGCGCGCGATCTCGATGGGCGTTCCGCCGGAGAGTATCTCGCCGGGCACACGTCATTCATTAGGAGGGAGCCCGTCGGCGTCATCGGGCAGGTCACGCCCTGGAACTACCCGCTCAACATGGCGGTGTGGAAGATCGCTCCGGCGATCGCGGCAGGGAACACCGTCGTCCTGAAGCCGTCCGACACGACGCCGCAGTCGACGTTGCTGCTCGGCCGACTCGCCGCCGAGCACCTTCCGGCAGGGGTTCTCAACGTCGTCACCGGCGACCGCTCGACGGGCGCAGAGCTCCTGCAGCACGCGACGCCGCAGATGGTCGCCATAACCGGCTCCGTCCGCGCGGGCATGCAGGTTGCTCGTGCCGCCGCCGACGACCTGAAGCGCGTGCATCTCGAGCTCGGCGGGAAGGCGCCGGCCATCGTGTTCCCCGACGCCGACCCCGAGAAGGTCGCGGAGGGTCTCGTCCTCGCCGCCTACTTCAATGCGGGACAGGACTGCACGGCCGCGACGCGGGTCATCGTGCACGAGTCGGTCCACGACGACGTCGTGGCGGCGCTCGTCTCTCGGGCGCGCTCGCATGCCCGAACTGGCGCGCCGCACGAGGACGGAATCCTGTACGGCGCCCTCAACAACGTCGACCAGCTTGCCCGCGTTTCGGGCGTGATCGAGCGCCTACCCGCTCACGCGGAGATCGTGACCGGCGGTGCACGTCAGGGCGACCGCGGCTACTTCTTCGAGGCGACGATCGTGACCGGCATGCGACAAGACGACGAAGCGGTGCAGGAGGAGATTTTCGGACCCGTCCTCACGGTTCAGACCTTCCGCACCGAGGAGGAGGCACTCGCGCTGGCGAACGGTGTGCGGTACGCCCTCGCCGCGTCCGTCTGGACCGACCATCACGCGAGGGCGATGCGTTTCAGCCGCGATCTCGACTTCGGATGTGTGTGGATCAACACCCACATCCCCTTCGTGAGCGACATGCCGCACGGCGGCTTCAAGCACTCCGGCTACGGCAAGGACCTCTCGCACTACGGCTTCGAGGACTACACGCGCATCAAGCACGTCATGAGTTATCTCGGCGAGGAATGATCTCGGGGTAGCGTGGCGGGGTGCGCGCCGACGACTCTGACAACCGCGAGAGGCGCGATATCGACGACACGATCATCCGCCTTGTCGAACCGTCCGAGGCCACGGCCGAGCGTCCGATCAGCGTGGCGGTCGACGATGTGCTGCGGTCGCTGCCGGGCGTCCGGGCAGTGCGCCACGTCGAGGACGACGACGCCAGCGACGAGGCTCCCGCTTCCGATACCCCTCGATGGATGCTCGCGGTGCGCGGCACGACCACGGTCGTGCCCCTTGACCGCCCGGTCATCATCGGGCGCGCTCCCGGCGGGTCTCGTGTGCCCACCGGGGCCGACCCCCGCCGACTGGTGGTGCCCGCCGACCGCGCCGGCATTTCGTCGACGCACGCGCGTATCGAGCAGCTCGGCCAGACCCTCGTGGTGACCGACCTCGGGTCGACCAACGGCCTGCACGTACACTGGGCGACTGGGCCTGCCCGAAGGCTCCGGCCGGGCGAGGCGTGTGCCGTCCTGCCCGACACTGCCGTCGACCTCGGCGACGGCATTGTGCTCGAGTTCCGCCCCTACCCGCCCGCCCACGAGGAGTCGTCGTGACCGCCATCGGCCGCAGCACCGTGCGCCACATCGTGGGGCTTCCCCAGCGTTCGGGCGCCATTGAGCTTGCCTGGCACGGCGTCACACACGTGGGCTACCGGCGCGCCCACAATGAAGACAGCTACCTCGCCGACGTGCCGCTCTTCGCCGTCGCCGACGGGATGGGCGGCCACCTGCACGGCGACCGTGCGAGCGACGCGGTGGTTCGGCGTCTGCAGGCAGCGGGGACGGGCGACTTTGTGGGCCGCGACGAGATCGCGGATGCCCTCCACCGGGCCACCTGGGACATCCACGATCTCGACGAAGAAGAGCGCGGAATCGGCACGACCGTGACGGGCGTGGCTCTGACGGCCGACGAGGCGGGCGCTCGTCTCACCGTGTTCAATGTCGGCGACTCGCGGGTGTACGCGTTCACGGGCAATGAGCTCCGTCAGGTGACGGTCGACCACTCGCTGGTGCAAGAGCTCGTGGCTGCCGGCGACATCGCCGCGGAGGACGCCGAGGCGCACCCCGAGGCGAACGTCATCACGCGCGCCGTGGGCTTCTCGCTGGAGCCCGACATCGACTTCGTCGACCTCTCCCTGGAAACCGGGATGCGCCTGCTGCTGTGCTCCGACGGTCTGACCAAGGAAGTCCCGCACGAGCGGTTGCGTCTGCATTTGGCCGCCCGCCTGAGCGCTCGCGAGACGGCCAACGCACTGCTGGATGCGGCTCTCGCGCAGGGCGGTCGCGACAACATCACGTTAATCGTGATCGACGTGGTACGCGCCCCTGCCGCCGCGAACTGAGCGGACCTCCTACACTTATCGCAATCACACCGGGAGGGGGGTCTCGTGGTGCTCCGTCGGCCATCAGTGCCTCCGATCCTGCCCGGGTTCACGCACGTGCGCCTGCTCGGTACCGGTGGCTTTGCCGACGTCTTTCTCTACGAGCAGAACATGCCGAGGCGCCAGGTGGCCGTGAAGGTCATGCTTGCCGACGTCGTCACCGAGAGCGTGCGCCGCATGTTCCAGGTCGAGGCGAATCTGATGGCCCAGCTGTCGTCGCACCCGGGGATCCTCACGGTGTACCAGGCGAGCATCTCGGCGGATGGGCGGCCCTATCTCGTCATGGAGCTGTGCAGCGCGCAGTTGGCTGACCGGTTCCGCACGGAGCGCATCCCGGTCGCCGAGGCGGTGCGGATCGGCGTGCAGATCGGCAGCGCCATCGAGACCGCCCATCAAAGCGGTGTGCTGCACCGAGACATCAAGCCGTCCAACATCTTGACGACGCTGTTCGGGCACCCCGTTCTCAGCGACTTCGGAATCGCCGCGAGTCTCGGGGCCGCGCCGGATGTGGGGGAGACCGTCGGGATGTCTGTGCCCTGGTCCGCGCCGGAGGTCCTGCTGGATGAGACCACCGGAACGATCGCCAGCGAGATCTGGTCGCTGTCCGCAACCCTCTATTCGCTCATCGCCGGCCGATCCCCGTTCGAGGAACCCGGTGGCGCGAACGAGACGCGGGACCTCATCGCCCGCATCACCCGCGCCCGCCTGCCCGCCATCGGGCGCGATGACGTTCCGGCGTCTCTCGAGGCGGTGCTGCGCCGCGGCATGAGCAAAGACCCCGCCAAACGTCAGCAGAGTGCGCTCGAGCTCGTCCGCGACCTGCAGCGCATCGAGGCCGAACTCGGACTGGCGCCGACCCATGCCGACATCGCGGTCGACGACTGGGCCCGCGCCATCAGCGGCGACACGGGAGAGCAGACGGTCGTGCGGGCGGCGTCTTTCCGCACGCCGACATCGGGGAAGTCTCGCCGTCGCCGTCGGCGCCCGATCGAGCCCGATCAGACGGTGGCCTCGGCCGAAGCCGGCACCGATACCCGCCGTCGCAGCACGAGCTCGCGGCGATCGAACCTCATCGCGACAGCACTCATCGTGATCGCCCTGGTCGTGGTGGGACTGGGCGCGACAGCGACGTGGCTCGCCGTGCAGAACGAAGACGGTTCCCTCCCGCGCGTGACCGATGTTCGTGCAGAGGCCGACGGCTCCGAAGTGACCTTCATGTGGGATGACCCGGGCCTCACCGCGGGTGACAGTTACCACGTGCGCGTCGACGACGGCACGCCCGCTCTGCAGCGCACTCCCGAGTTCGCGGTCGTGGCGGAACCCGGCCAGCGCGTCTGCATCATCGTCCGAGTCGCGCGCGAGGGTCGCATCGGTCCCGCGAGTGCCGAGCAGTGCATCCAGACCGAGGGGGCATAAGCGATGGTTCTGGCCGCTGCGACTCGGCGTGCGTCACGCCGACGGTCCGCGTGGCTGAGCGCCGTCAGCGGAACCCTGATCGCCGCCGTCGTGTCGACCGTCGCCATTCTGTACGACGGTTTTGAAGCGCAGCGTGCCGACCTGAACGACGGCGCTCTCTGGGTGACGAGCGGCGAGCGGCAAGCGGTCGCGCGCGCCAACGTGCAGATCGGCGCACTCGACGCTCTCGTGGAAACGGAGGGCGCCGACCTCCGCGTGCGCCACTACGGCGCCGACGTTGTCGTGATCGACCAGCAGAACGCCTCCGCCGACGTGCTCGATGTTGCCCGCGCGCAGATCGACTACTCGGTTCCGTTGCCGCCGACCGACGCCGACGTGCAGTTCGTCGGGGAGACCGTCGTCGTCCACACGAGCGTGACGGGCGAGCTGTGGACGGTCCCGTGGGTGCTGTTCGACGACTTCGACACGACACGGGCCGCGCCGCTGTCGTTCGGCCCAGGGTCACGGGTGGCCGCGACCGAGATGTTCGGTGTGCTCGTCGCCGCGCCCTCCACGGGCGAAATTCACCGCTTGGCGCCCGACCGGCTCGACCGGGTGGCGGAGACCTGGGAGGTCCCGGCGACCGACGCGAGCGACCTTGAGCTCACGATTGCGGCGGGCACGTGGTGGGCCTACGAGCCGGAAACCCGCACGCTGTGGCGAGACGGCGAACCCATCGATCTCTCCGCGGTCGTCGGCGAGGGTGATGTCGCGCTCGCGCAACCGAGCGACACCGCGACCGAGTTGGTCGTGGCGACGAGCTCCGGCGCCGTCGCCGTGTCGGCGACCGGCGAGCTGCGCACGATCGTAAGCGACCGGGCCGGTGCTCCCGTCGCGCCGGTCGTGATCGACGGATGCACGATCATCGCCTGGGCGGATGCCTCCGCGTGGCGCTCCTGCGCGAACCCGCCCTCCGTGTCGCTCACAGGTCTCGTGCCCACGGACACGCTGGAGTTCGTCGTCCGCGACACGCGGGTCGTACTGAACGATCGTGCCTCAGGGGCGGTCTGGGACGTGCTCGGTACCGGAGCTCTCATCGACAATTGGGACGACCTGCTCGCGCAGGAGCAGGACGAGCGCGACGAAGTGGTGGACGCGCTGGACGTGCCACCCGAGACCGAGCGCGTGCAGCAACCGCCCGTCGCGGTCGATGACGAATTCGGTGCCCGGCCCGGGCGCTCGACGGTCCTTCCCGTGCTGCTCAACGACAGCGATCCGAACGGCGACGTCCTCGTGATCAGCGAGGTCACCGAATTGGATGCGTCGCTTGGGCGCCTCGACATCGTCGACAGCGCGCAGAAAGTGCAGCTGACGCTGCCGCCCGATGCGTCGGGCGTCCTCAGTTTCGGGTACACGATCACCGATGGGCGTGGAGGCTCGGACTCCGCGACCGTCGTCGTCACGGTGCGGCAGCCGTTCGAAAACGGTGCCCCCTTCCAGGTTCGGCCCGCCCGCACGACGGTCGCCGAGGGGGGACGCGTGTCGGCGAACGTCCTCGGCGAGTGGGTCGACCCCGACGGTGACCCGATCTTCCTCGAGGAGGTGAGCGTCGCATCCCCCGATCAGGTCGCATCGCGACCCGACGGACGCGTGACGTTTGCCGAGCGTGGGGGCGTGGGTGAATTGCGCTCCGTCCAGTTGCGGGTGTCCGACGGCGCCCTCGCCGGCGACGGCGAACTGGCGGTGACGGTCCGACCCGCCGGCCAGGTTCCGATCATCGCCGAGCCGTTCGCGGTGCAGGCGTTCGCCGGCCAGGAGGTGCGCATCGAGCCGCTGCGCTCGGTCCGCGGCGGCAGCGGCGTCATTCGACTTGTGTCGGTGCCCGAGCGCGCCGGTGCCGTGATCACGCCGCGGCTCGAACGCGGATTCTTCCGCTTCTCATCAGACGAAGTGCGCACCCACTACGTCGAATACGTCGTCAGCGACGGTGACCAGACGGCGACAGGGCTCGTTCGGGTGGACGTCTCGGCACCGCCCGAACTCGCTGTGCCGATCACGGTGCCGAAAACCGCCTACGTGCGATCGCTCAGCAGTGCCACCGTCGCGGTCGCCACGACCGACATCGACCCGGCTGGCGGGGTGCTCGTCGTCACCGGGGTCACCGACGTGCCGAGCGGCAGCGGCATCCGCGCCGAGGTGATCGACCAACGCGACGTGCGCATCTCACTCACTCACTCGCCCGCTCGGTAGCCCCGTGGACGTCTCCTACCGGGTCTCCAACGGCTTTGCGGACGCGGTCGGCACGATCACGGTCATGGAGATTCCGCGCCCCGAGACGCTGCAGCCCCCGATCGCCAACGACGACTCCGTGACGGTTCGAGTGGGAGACGCCGTAACGATCCCCGTGCTCGACAACGACGAACACCCCGATGACGAGCCGATCACCCTGAACCCCGAACTCGTTCGCGGGCTCGAGGGCGACGACGGATTGCTGTTCGTGAGCGGCGACCGACTGCGGTACCTCGCGCCCGACCGCCCGGGCGACTTCACCGCCGTGTACGAGGTGCTCGGTCCGCTCGGAATCGAGCGCGCGCAGGCGACCGTGCGCATCAGCGTGCGCGAGGTCGATGAGGCGACGAACGCCCCGCCGGTGCCGCGAACGATCACGGCGAGAGTCATCGCCGGCGAGACCGTTCGGATCCGCGTGCCGGTTGGTGACATGGACCCGGATGGCGACTCGGTGCAAGTGGTCGGCCAGGAGACCGCGCCCTCGCGCGGCCTCGTCGTCGACTCCGGCATCGACTTCTTCGATTACCAGGCCGGTGAATACGCGGCCGGCACGGATGAGTTCCGCTACACCGTCGTCGACTCCCTGGGCGCGCGGGCATCCGGCACCATCCGGGTGGGCATCAGCCCGCGACTGGAGGGTGCACGCAACCCCGTTGCCAACGACGATCAGGTCACGGTTCGTCCGGGCGGCAGCGTACTCGTGCCGGTGCTCGAGAACGATTCCGACCCAGACGGCAGTGTGCTGCGCGTCGTGTCCGCTGACGTGACCGATCCCCGCACGACGGCCGAGATCGTCGACGGTCGCTACGTGCGGCTCGTCCCCCCCTCGGCGGTCGGATCGTACGGCGCGATCTACACCATCGAAAACGAGTTCGGGGGAGCGTCGCAGGCGTTCGTCACCGTCAATGTCGTTGCCGACGCGCCGTTGCTGGCTCCGACAGCCCGCGACGTGGTGCTGTCGCTCTCGGACATCCTCGATCGCGAGACCGTGGACGTCGACGTGCTGGCGCGCGCGTTCTTCGCCGAGGGCGACGTGGGCGCGCTCGGCGTGCGCATGGTCCCGGGCTTCGAACAGGCGGGCACGGTGCTGCCCGACCGGCGTATTCGCGTCGCCGTGGGGGAGCGGCGCCAGATCATCCCGTTCTCCCTCGTACACCCGGCGGACCCCTCCGTGACCGGGACCGCGTTCATCTGGGTGCCAGGAACGGCCGACGCGCTGCCGCAGCTCGATCGTCGCGCGCCGCGCATCCGCGTGGTGAGTGAGCAGGCCATCACGATTCCGATCAACGATTACGTGATCGCGGTTGGCGGGCGACAGGTGCAGCTGACCGACATCGCAACGGTGCGCGCATCGAACTCCGACGGCTCGTCGCTGGTCGTCGATTCGCAGACGCTGCGATTCCGCTCGAGCGACCTGTACTTCGGTCCGGCGTCCCTGTCGTTCGAGGTCACAGACGGCGTGTCGCCGACCGATCCCGACGGGCGCGTCGCGACGATCGTCTTGCCCATCGAGGTGGCGCCCCGCGAGAACCAGCCGCCGGTGCTGGTCGGCGCGACGATCGAGCTGGAGCCGGGCGGTAGCCGTGAACTCGATCTCGTTCGCGTCACCTCGTACCCGTACCCCGACGATCTCGACGAACTCGAGTACCGGCTGACGCAGTCGCTGCCCGAGGGCCTCACCATCGACATCGCCGGGCAGCGCGCGATCGTCAGCGTCGCACCGGGTGTGCCCCGCGGAACGCGGCTCGGCGCGGCGGTGGGGGTCCGGGACGCCGCGGCCGACGGTACCCCCGGGCGGATCGATGTGCTCGTCGTTCCGTCGACCCGACCGCTCGCCAGGCCCGCTGACGACTCTGCCATTGCCCCGCGCGGCCAGACGACCACGGTTGACGTGCTCGCCAACGATGCGGCGACGAATCCGTTCCCGTCCGTGCCGCTGCGGGTTGTCGACATTCGCGGGCTCGACAACGCGCGCATACCCGCGGGAGTCACCATCCAGCCGAGCGCTGATGGTCAGCGCTTGCAGGTGACGGTCGCATCGACGGCATCACCCGGCGACACCGTGCTCGAATACCAGGTCGCCGACGCCACCGATGACCCCGAGCGGTACGTCTGGGGGAGTGTGCGAATCTCCGTGCAAGACGTGCCCGACCCGGTGACGGGGCTCCGGGTGCAGGAGTTCGCCGACCGCTCCCTCGTGCTCGCCTGGCAACCCGGCGGCTCTAACAACGCGCCGATCCAACGCTTCGACGCCGTCGTCACTCGCGTCGCGGACGGCGCGGTGACGGCCACCGTGCCCTGTTCGGCCTCGCCCTGCACCGTGCCGACGCCGGGCAACGGGCCGGACAACCGCGTCCGCATCGCGGTGTCCGCCGTCAACGCGCAGGGCCCGAGTGCGCCAACCTCCCTTCCCGATCCCGTGTGGTCGGACCTCGTGCCGCCTGCCCCCGACACCCTGACGCGGTCGCCGCTGGACCGCGGGATGCGGGTGGGATGGACGAAACCCGATCAGCCCGCCTCGGCGTCTCCTATTCGCCGTTACATCGTGACGGTGGGGCCGGTGACGCGCGAGGTCACGGTGTCGGCGGGGGACCCGGTCGGTACGCCGTACTGGCTGAACGTGGTGGACACCGGAGCTCTGCAGAACGGCACGAGCTACACGATCACGGTGAGCGCGCGAAACGAGGCGTTCGGACCGCTGACCAACTGGAACAGCGCGGAGACCTCCGGCACGCCGGCGGGCGCGCCACTCAGTCTGGCCACGCCGAGCGCCGAGCAGTCAGGCAACCCCGCGAGCCCCGCTGATGGTCAGACAGTGCGCGTCGACTGGGCTGGCGCCTTCGGGTCGAACGGTCGTCCCATCGACCGCTTCTACGTGTGGCACACGGACGGCGGCGAGGCGCCTCCCAATTGCGAGGTGACGGGGGTCGAGGAGGGGTCGCCGACGTTGTCGCCGCCGGCAGGCACGACCCGCGTCGCCGGTGATGTCACGCAGCACACGATCTCGGGACTCGCGGGCGATCGCACATACCGTGTGGTTGTCTACGCGCACAACGGCCAGGGATGCACCTGGAGTCCGGAGACGACCGCGAGGACCGTCGCCCAGCCCGGTCGCGTGACGGCGATCACGACGGCGGGCGGGGTAGAACTCGCCCCGGGCCGGTGGGAGACGAGGATCACGGCGGTGACGACAAACGCTCCGGGGGAGCCGATTCCGTTCGTGCAGTACCGCTACGTCGGTGACGGCGTGAGCACGGCACCATCGACGCCAGCAACGTTGCCCGTTACGCCACAGGATGGCACGCGCCACTACGGCCGCCAGCTCGGCGTGGATGTTCGCGTGTGCCGAGACGTAGGCGCCCTCAACTGTGGCCCATGGTCGAGCACCTTCTCCATTCCGGTCGCCGTTCTGATCGACGTTCAGCCGACGTTCGTCATCACGGACGGCCCTGCGCCCGAGCGCACCGCAACGATCACCTGGACTCCGATCGATGAGGCGAACCGTCCCGCGTACACGGGCGTCGAGTATCTCTGTCGGGCTCAGCCCGACGATGAGCCGCTGTCGATCGAATCGGGATCGTGTGAGATCGCCGCGCCCCCGTCCTCCGACCCTCGGCTCGAGGTCACCGTTAGCGTGGGGGGCACGAGCTTCGTCCGGATCTACCGACCGTGACCGAGCACCGACACCGACGAAGGACTTCGCCATGACGATGACCCCCGAGCAGGCGCAGTGGTTTTCCGGCCTCGCCGAGCGGATCGTAACGAACGTCGAATCGGTGCTCCTCGGCAAGTCATACGTCGTGCGCCTCGGACTCACCGCGATGTTGAGCGAGGGGCACCTGCTGCTCGAAGACGTGCCGGGGACGGGGAAGACCTCCCTCGCGCGGGCGCTGGCTGAGAGCATTCGAGGCACGACGCAGCGTGTGCAGTTCACTCCCGACCTGCTGCCGGGCGACATCACGGGCATCACGGTCTACGACCAACGCAGTGGCGAGTTCTCCTTTCACCCCGGCCCGGTGTTCGCGACCGTCGTCCTGGCCGATGAGATCAACCGGGCTAGCCCGAAAACACAGTCGGCGTTGCTTGAGGTAATGGAGGAGGGGCACGTCACGATCGACGGAACGACTCACCCGGTCGACGCGCCCTTCCTGGTCATTGCCACCCAGAACCCGATCGAACAGGCCGGCACCTACCGTCTGCCGGAAGCGCAGCTCGACCGCTTCCTCATCCGCACGGCGATCGGCTACCCCGATCACGCGTCGACCGTAAGGATCCTCGCGGGAGCGTCGGGGCCGCGCGCCACGGTGCTCGAGCCGGTCATCGACCTCGACACCGTGCGCACCATGATCGATGCGGCGCGCACGGTTCATGTCGATCCGGTGATCGGTGACTACGTGGCGCGTCTCGTGGAGGCGACCCGCGCGCATGCCGATGTCCGGCTCGGGGCGAGCGTCCGCGGTGCCCTGGCGCTCGTGCGGTGCGCGAAGACGTTCGCGGCCCTCGACGGACGCCACTACGTCATTCCCGACGACGTGAAGTCGCTCGCCGAACCGGTGCTTGCGCACCGACTCGTTCTCGACCCCGAGGCCGAATTCGATGGCGTCACGCAGGCGTCCGTTATCGCTCAGGTCGTCGTGGAGACCGCCCCGCCGAGCGACCGGGTCGCCGTGTGACAGACGGGTCATCACCGCGGTCGACCGTCACGCGGGAGGTCACCGGCTCCTCCGGGGGGTCAACGGTTACCACCGCGCGCACCCGGCTCGTCGGCGAGCGGACGGGGTGGTCGGCGGATGCTCTGGTCACTGTCGTGCGCGCCGGTCGCGTAATCGGCCGTGTCGCCTCGCGTTTAGGCCGCGCCGCCTCCTCCGTGGTGACCCCCCTCGGCTGGGTCGTCATCGCCGTCGCGCCTCTGTCGCTCGGGGCGGGGTATCTCTGGGGCTGGACGGAACTCGTCCTCGCCGGTGCCGTCGGCGTGGCGCTCACGCTCGTCGCCGTCGCCTACCTGGTGGGCAGGATCCGACTGCACTTCCAGCTCGTTCCGCCGCCGGTTCGGGTCGCCGTCGGTGACCAGGCGCACGCCCGGCTGGTCGTGACGAACCCCACCTCGCGGCGCTCGTTCGGGACGGTCGTCGACCTGCCCGTCGGCGAGCGCATCGTCCCCATCGCGGTTCCCGGCATTGGCCCGGGCGATCGGGTCGAGCTGTCCGTCGCCCTCCCGACCGATCGTCGTGGCCGCCTGACGGTGGGGCCGGTGAAGACCGTTCGGGCTGATCCCGTGGGGCTCGTGCGTCGCGAGTACCACTGGGCCGATGCGGCCGAGTTCATCATCCACCCGCGCACCATCGACGTGCCGTCGACGTCGAGTGGTCTCGTGCGCGATCTCGAGGGCCAGCCGACCCGAGACCTGACCGTGAGCGATCTGGCGTTTCATGCGCTGCGCGAATACGTTCCCGGAGACGATCGCCGCCACATCCACTGGAAGTCGTCGGCGAAAACCGGCACCTTCATGGTGCGGCAGTTCGAGGAAACCCGTCGCAGTCGGATGCTGCTCGCACTGAGCATTGCGAGTGTCGACTTCGGTTCCGATGCTGAGTTCGAGCTCGGCGTGAGTGCGGCGGCGAGCCTGGGCGCGCGCGCCATTCGCGACGCCCGCGATGTCGACGTTCTCGTCAGCGAGATCACTCCCGAATTCGCGAAGCGGGCCGTCGTCGCCGTGCGGCCGCTGCCGACGCTCACCCCCAACCGCCTGCTGGATGAGCTCGCCGTCGTCGAACACGGGCCCGCGGCTCTCGGCGTCGTCGACGTCGCGCGTCTCGCCTGCGATGCGGTGCCGGGCGTATCGGTCGCGTTCCTCGTGGTCGGCTCCACGGTCGCACCGCGTCGCCTGCGCACGGCCGCCGCAGCGTTTCCTGCCTCCGTCGAGGTCATTGCGGTGCAGTGTGACCCCGACACAGTGCCGGGCCGGCGCAGTCTCGGTTCCTTGACCGTTCTGACGGTGGGGTCGCTCACCGATCTTCGACGCGCCATCCGGGGAGGGGAGACCGAGTGAGTCCTTCGCCGAGCCGCTCGACAGCGTCTGTGCTCCCGCGGCCCGCCATCCTTGCGAGTGTCCTGCTGTTCACGATGGCGGCGTGGGCCGCGATCGCGTTCGCCTGGTGGCCCGTGTACCGCGACCTCGGCTTCGTGGTGGTGGCCGCCGTCGCCATCCCGCTCGGCTGCGCGCTCGCGGTGGTCGCGACGGCGCTCCGCTGGCCGGCCTGGGGGCTGATGCTCGCGGTCACGGCCGCACTGGTCGTGGTGGGTGTTCCGCTCGCGGTTCCCTCCCGGGCGCTTTACGGCGTCCTCCCCGAGCCCGAGGGACTGCTGGAGTTGATCTCTGCCGTCGCGCTCGGCTGGACGAGACTCGTCACCATCGACCTTCCCGTCGGCACCTATCAGTCGCTCCTCGTGCCAGCGCTCGTCAGCCTGCTCGTCGGGAGTGCGGCGACCGTCGCCGTGGCGTTGCGCGCCCGCCGTCCGGCAACGGCCGTGGCCATTCCCGCCATCGGCTATCCCCTCGTTCTCGCCTTCGGGCCGGAAAGCGTCGTGTGGCCGATCAGCACCACCCTGGCCTTACTGCTGGTCCTCCTGCTCTGGCTCGCGGTGTGGCGTCGGCACCGCCGCACCGACGCGCTCATTGGCAGCGTCGACCGGGGGCGCGGGGGCGCGGTACGCCAGTTCGCCTCGGCCGTGATGGTGGTGCTGGTCGCGGGAGGAGCGGGCGCAGGCCTTATTGCTCTCATCCCGCCGCCGGATGAGCGGACAGTCATCCGCACCGTCGTCGATCAACCGTTCGACCCTTTCGCGACTCCCAGCCCGCTGGCCGCGTATCGCGCGTCGTTTCAGCCGGAGCGAGCCGACGGCATCGCGCTTACCGCTGAGGGGCTGCCCGACGGGGAGCGGGTGCGCGTCGCCGTCCTGGACAGTTACGACGGGGTCGTCTTCGCGGTGGGCAGCGACAGCGTCGACAGCGCCTCCGGCCGATTCGTGCGGGTGCCCGCCCGGCGAGACGTTCCGGAGGGGGCCAGTGTCGCCGCCGTCGAGCTCTCCCTCGGTAGGGCGTTCGGGCCGTGGCTGCCGTCCACTGGCCAGCTCGTCGACGTGACGATCCGTGGTGAGGATGCGCCGGCGGTGCGCGACCGCGTGGTCTACAACGCGGTGACCGACAGCGCAGTCCTCGTGGGCGGCGCTCCCGCGGGTTTGCGCTATCGGCTCGACGTCATCCCGGCGCCTGTCGAGGAGGTGGACCTGTCGACCGTGTCGCCGGGCGCCGCCGCGGTTCCCGCGATCGTGAGCGTGCCCGACGAGCTGCGTGACTGGCTGAGCCCCACCATCCAGGCGATCGAGGGGGAGGGAGCGAGGCTCGCGGCCGTCGTTGAGCGGCTGCAAACGGACGGTTTCTTGTCACACGGAACCGACGACGACGAGGCGCCGAGCAGGCCGGGGCACTCCATCGATCGCCTTGACGAGCTGGTCACGGCGACCCCGATGGTCGGAGACGCGGAACAGTATGCAGCCCTCGCCGCGCTGGCCGCTCGGGAGATCGGATTCCCCTCGCGCGTCGTACTCGGCTTCATCGAAGGTGTGCGCGATGACCGCGGTGAACCGCCGGTGGACCCCGCGGCGTTCCGCGAGCGAGACCTGACCGCGTGGATCGAGGTGTCGACGGTCGAACGCGGTTGGGTGGCCGTCGACGTGGTGCCGCCGCGCCGCGAGGTGCCGCCGCCCGATTCTGACGAGACGACGCCGATCACACGGCCACAGCCCGCCGTGCAACCTCCCCTCGAAGACGCGCCCCCGCCCGACGAACAGGCGCCGCCCGACGTTGACCTCGATGAGCGCGATGATGCCACGGGGCTCGACCCTCTGCTCCTTCTCGCCCTGCAGATCGGCGGCGCGGTCCTCGGGCTGATCCTGCTCGGTCTCACACCGGTCCTCGCGATTCTGGCGATGAAGGCGCGTCGCCGTCGCCGGCGCCGTCACGCGCGCGACCCCGCCACGCGCATCCTGGCCGGGTGGATGCAGGTGGTCGACGACGCGACCGATCGCGGCATCGCCGTGCCCCCGACGGGGACGCGGCGTGAGCGCGCCGCGGCCATCGGGGCGCCCTCCGTGCTCGTGCTCGCACGAGTCGCCGATCGCGCGGTCTACGCCCCCGACGAACCCAACCCGGACGAGGCAGCCAGAGTGTGGAGCGCCGTCGATGCGGTGCGCCGGACCTTCCGCGACTCGGCCACCCGTCGGGAGCGCCTGCGCGCCGCCGTATCCACGCGTTCGCTGCGCCGCTATTCTGACCGAGGCGGCAGGCAACGGCGACGGAAGGAACGCGGATGACGTGCGAGCACTGCGGGGCGGCGCTGCCCCCGGTCGCGCAATTCTGCGGTCGCTGCGGACGCTCCGTGGGCGTGAGCGCGCCGCCCGCCTCTCCGGCACCGTGTCCCGTATGCGCCACGGTCCCCTTCCCGGGCGACCGCTACTGTGGCGAGTGTGGGACGCGGCTGGGCGCACCGATCGATGCCCCTCCGCCGGCGATCGTTGGTGAGCCGGTGCCGGAGCCGGAGCCGGAGCCTGAGCCTGACCCTGACCCTGACCCTGAGCCTGAGCCTGAGCCTGAGCCTGACCCTGAGCCTGACCCTGAGCCTGAACCAGAGCCGGAGCCGGAGCCGGAACCCGAGCCCATGGTACGGGCTGAGCCGGTGCGCTTCGTTTTGCAGTTCAGCACGGGCGAGAGCGTGTCGGTGATCGGAACGGGGCTTCTCGGCCGCAACCCGCGGCCCGAGCCGGGGGAGGCGATCGATCACATCGTGATCGTGAGCGATCCCACCCGTTCGATGTCGAAGACGCACCTCGAATTCGGGCACGACGATGGCGTGTTCTGGGTGAGCGACCGACACTCCGGCAACGGCACGGTGTTGCGCGAACCCGGCCAGTTGCCGCGCTACTGCGAGCCCGGCAGGCGGTATCACATCGCGCGCGGCACCCGCGTGGACATGGGCGACCAGTTCATGATCCTCGGCTGATCGCTCCTCCCCACCCCCGCGGTCGCGACAGCTGTGCCCTCGTCGTGAGGTCGCCGGCGGCGGCCGCGGCGACGCCGTGGTGCAGTGTGCCGGTGACGATCACGTATCCCGAGCCGCCCCGAGCGTCCCCGCGCGCCCCGTTTCCGGTGATCGCGGTGATCGCGCCCCTGATCGCGGCGGTCGTCATCGGGGCCATCATTCGATCGCCGTATGTGCTTGTTTTCGCCGCACTTAGCCCCATCATCGCGGTCGCGAGCGCTCTCGAGTCCCGCCGGGCAGCGCGTCGACACGCGCGTGAGGAGGACCAGCGCTTCGCGTTCGAATGCGCGGCAACGGAACACGCGATCGAGCGTGCGCACCGCGACGAGACGGAACGCGCGTTCGCGACACCGCCGGGTGACGGCGGCTCCGTCGTCGGAGCGGCGCCGGGCGCAAGCACGATCGCCGGGAGCGCCCCGACAGTGGATGCCCATCCCGAGCAATCCGTGCGGGAGCGCTTGCGCGCCCTGCACGCCCGTGCCGCGCGCAACCCGCGCCTTCCCGTCCGCGTCCCGCCGGGCCCGGTCGAGGTGCACGGGTCCGGCTTCATCGCCGAGCGCCTCCGCGCACGACTCGGTGACCACGCGGTGCCGGACGGGTCGCCGTCCGACGGGCGCGCTCGGACGACCATCTCGGTGTCCGGGCTCGCGCGCCTCGACATCGTGCTTCCGGGCGGCGAGCGCGTCGCAGCCGACGCGGTCGTGTCGTACCTCGCCGACGAAGAGGCGAGGAACGCCCGCGCTCGAGCTGCCGCGCTGCCCGAGCGCTGTGAGTGGGCAGCGGCCCGCGATGGCCAGTCGACCCCGGGTCTCGCCGTCGGACTCGGAGCGGCCGGCACCGTCACACTCGACCTCATCACCGACGGCCCGCACGTGCTCGTCGGGGGCGCCACCGGAAGCGGCAAGAGCGAATTCCTCCGCGCACTCGCCCTGTCGGCGGCAGCGGACCCGGGTGCGTGGTCGGTGCTGTACGTCGACTTCAAGGGCGGGGCCACCTTCCAGGACCTCGCCGAGCTGCCCTCGACGGTCGGCGTCATCACGGATCTGGACGCGGTGCTCGCGACGCGTGCGCTCACGAGTCTTCAGGCGGAGATCGAGCGTCGAGAGCGTGTGCTGGCACGCGAGCGCGTCCGCGACATCGCTCAGCTCGCCTCGGGGCTGTCCCGCCTGTTGATCGTCGTCGACGAGTACGCCGCGCTCGTGGCGACACATCCCGCCTTGCAGGCGGTGTTCTCCGACCTGTCGGCGCGAGGCCGCTCGCTCGGCATCCACCTCGTGTTGTGTACGCAGCGTCCGAGCGGGGTGGTGCACGACACCGTGGCGGTCAACTGCGCCATCCGCGTCCTGTTCCGCACCACGGATGCCGCCGATGCTCGCGCACTGCTGGGCGGCGACGCCCCGTCCGTCGCCGCCGCGCCACGCGGTCGTGCGGTGATTCGCACGAGTGAGCAGTTGCTCGCCGCCCAGATCGGTCTCGTCACACCCGCGGACATCGCCGCGGTGGCGAGTGCGGCCTCGTCGGCACGCGCAGATCCGCCCTGGGCGCCGGTATTGCCGTCGGAGCTGTCTCCGACGCAGCCGGAAGTGGTCGATGGGTGGCGCCACTCCCGGGCCGAGGGGGGCCTGCTCGTCGGCCTGATCGATGACGTCGCCGCCCAGCGGTGGAGCGCGGCGAGCTGGCATCCGCGCCGCGACGGCGCGCTGGCGATCCTCGGGTGTTCGGGGAGCGGTCGAACGACCGCGCTGGCGCAGCTCGCCGCGGAAGCCAGGCAGGTCGGCTGGAAGGCAACGCTCTTGCCGCACAGCCTCGCCGATGCGCATCAGGTCCTCACGGACATCGCCACCGGTTCGGCGGCGTCGAGCCAGCCGCAGCTGCTGCTGGTGGACGGGCTGGCCGACCTGATCGACGCCGAGTCGCCCGAGCACGCGACGCAGCTTCTCACCCAATTGGACGCCGCCCTGCGTGCCCTCCACCGGCGGGGCGGCGGCGCCGCCGTCGCCGTGGGCACCGCCTCAAGCGCCGGCCGTCTCCTTGCCGGACGCTTCGGCGCGCGCCTGCAGCTGCGCGCCCTTGATCATGACGACCACCACGCCTCCGGCGCCCCGCGCGGTGAGCACAATGACCGTGCTCCCGCCGGGCGCGGGTGGTGGCGCGGGCAGCCCGTTCAGGTCGTCCAGCCGACGCAGTCGCTCCCGCCGGCGCTCGTGCCCCGCATCCGGACTGTGGGGTCCGAGCCCGTCATCGCGGTGGTCTCGGCGAACCCGGACCGCTCCCTCGAGGCGTTACGAGCATCCTGCCCCCGTCCGGTGCGAGGGGTGCCGCTTGCGGCGTTCGTCGACGCCGCCAGCCGGCACGATGTCCGGGATGGCACCCTCGCCTGCGTCGGTCATCCTGATGACTGGCAACGCGACTGGGCGGCACTCTCGCACGCGCGTCGCGAGGCCGTCATCGCGTTCGACGGCTGCGACATGAGCGACCTGCGGGCACTGGTCAGCGCGCGCATTCAGCCGCCGCCGATCGACCAGCGTGACCTGTGGGTGATCGAGCCGGGAGGCGGCTCGACCCCCGAGGTTCTGCGGGCACGCTGGTCACCGCCCTCGAGCGATGTTGCGCACTGACGTCGGGTGCTAGGCGAGGACGCTCGCGAGAGCCACAGACTCGAGCCCGTGCGCCTCACCCACCGCGGCGTTGGTCGCGCGCCCCTCATGCGTGTTTAGTCCGAGCGCGAGTGCAGGATCGGCCGCCAGGGCCGCCCGCCAGCCATTGTTGGCGATCGCCCGCACATACGGCAGAGTCGCGTTCGTCAGTGCGTAGGTTGACGTCGCCGGAACGGCGCCCGGCATGTTGGCAACGCAGTAGAAGATGCTCTCGTGCACCGTGAACGTCGGTTCGGCGTGCGTCGTGGGTCGGGTGTCGGCGAAACATCCGCCCTGGTCGACAGCGATGTCGACGAGCACGCTTCCGGGCTTCATACGGGAGACGAGCTCGTTGCTCACGAGCTTCGGAGCCTTGGCTCCCGGCACGAGCACCGATCCGATCACGAGATCGGCGGCGACAACGGCCTTGTCGATCTCGTAGCCGTTCGACGCGATCGTCTTCACGCGGCCGGCATACAGGGCATCGAGCTCACGCAGACGCTGGAGGTTCGTGTCGAGCACGGTCACGTCCGCGCCCAGTCCCACGGCCATCGCGACCGCGTTCGTGCCTGCGACACCACCGCCCAGCACCACGACGTTCGCGGGGTGCGTGCCGGGGACTCCCGGTACCAACAGCCCCTGGCCCCCGTTGGGCCGCATCATCGCGTTCGCGCCAACGATGACCGACAGCCGACCAGCCACCTCACTCATCGGGGCGAGCAGGGGCAGGGCGCGCGAGGGCAGCTGGACCGTCTCGTACGCGATCGCGGTGACCCGTGCATCCAAGAGTGCGTGAGTGAGTGCCTCCTCCGCGGCGAGGTGCAGGTAGGTGAACAGCAGGAGATCGTCGCGGAAGTAGCCGTATTCCGACGCGATCGGCTCCTTCACCTTGAGCAGAAGCTCGGCCTCGCCCCACGCCGTGGCCGCGTCGGGCACGATGCGGGCGCCCTGGGCCACGTACGCCTCGTCGGGGATGGACGATCCCGCTCCGGCGCCAGCCTGCACCAGCACCTCGTGCCCGTTGGCAACAAGGTCGTGCACACCGGACGGCGTAATGGCCACGCGGAACTCGTTGTTCTTGACCTCGGCGGGGACGGCGATTCTCATCGGAACTCCTTGGATCGGGACGTTTCGGCGCGAGGGCGCGCGCTGTTGCGCCGCGCCCCACTGCGCTGCGGCACCACTGTAGCGCCGATTCACGATGGATTCCGCACTCTTTTTCGCCTGGATGTGCTGATTTCGTGAAATTTATGTTTCAGAATGGACGAATCGAGCGCTGTGGGGTGCGGTACGCGTCGTCCGTGTGTCAGTATCAAAGACACCACAGCCGCCAGGACAGAGACGTACCTGAACGACCAAAGGAGCAGCGCCATGAATCGTCCGCTTCCCGAAGACCCGATGGTCCGCAGCCTGATCGCGCACGCACGCCGCGGGCAGGTGACCCGTCGCACGATGCTCGCCGGTACCGGCGCATCCGCAACGGCACTCGCTCTTGCGGCTTGTGCCGGTGGCGGCAGTGAGTTGCAGCCCGCCGAGGACCGTTCCGAGTCGGACCCGACGCTCAACTGGGCGAACTGGCCCTTCTACATCGATGAAGATGACAACGGCAACTACCCGACACTCGAGGCTTTCCAAGAGCAGACGGGCATCTCGGTCACCTACAACATCACCGTTGACGACAACAACTCGTACTACGCCACGGTGCGTGACCAGCTCGCTCTCGGTCAAGACATCGGCGCCGACACGGTGTGCCTCACCGACTGGATGGTGAGCCGTTGGATTCAGCTCGGCTACACGCAGGAGTTGAACTACGACAACATCCCGAACGCCGCAAACCTGTCCGAAGACCTTCGTAACCCCGAGTTCGACCCGGGCCGCCGTTTCTCCATTCCGTGGCAGGGTGGTTTCGCGGGTATCGCCTGGAACACAGAGCAGGTGGGTGAGCTTCGCTCGGTCGATGACCTCTGGGCGCCCGAGCTCCGTGGCCGCGTGGGTGTGCTCTCCGAGATGCGCGACACCATGGGTCTCATTCTCATGAATAACGGCGTCGACATTTCTGGCGACTTCAGCGCAGACGACTTCAATGCGGCGCTTGACATCTTCCGCGAGCAGGTCACGGGCGGTCAGATTCGCAACGTCCGCGGCAACGCGTACACGGAAGACCTCGTCAATGAGGACACTCTGGCCGCGATCGCCTGGTCGGGCGACATTACGCTGTTGAACTTCGAGGCGGGGTATGAAAAGTGGAAGTTTGTGATCCCGGAGGCAGGCGGAACCCTGTGGGCTGACAACTTCCTCATCCCGATCGGTTCACCGCGCAAGACCAATGCTGAAACGCTGATCAACTACTACTACGAGCCGGAGGTTGCGGCCGAGGTCGCGGCATGGGTGAACTACATCACACCGGTCGAGGGAGCCCGTGAGGCGATGGAGGCGATCGACCCCGAACTCGCCGAGAACGAGCTCATCTTCCCGAGCGACGAAACGCTGGCGAACACCCGGATCTTCCGCGGCCTGACCGGTCAGGAAGAGAACGAGTACCAGGCAGCATTCCAGTCGGTGCTGCTCGGCGCCTAGCCGCGTAGCACCAGCCGATCTACCACCCCAAGGAGCACACCGCGGTGACAAACAGCGCTGTTTCGCGCGGGGATTTCGCTGAGGCAGGTGCCGACCTCGAACTGGTCGGCATCTCCAAGCGATTCCCCGGATTCACGGCAATCGACGACCTCGATCTCACGATTCCTGCCGGATCGTTCTTCGCCCTGCTTGGCCCATCGGGCTGCGGCAAGACGACGACGCTCCGGCTCATCGCGGGCCTCGAGGAGCCGACTGCCGGCCGCATCCTCATCGGCGGCAAGGACGTCACGCGGACGAAGGCGTTCCAGCGCCCGGTCAACACGGTGTTCCAGAGCTACGCCCTCTTCCCGCACATGACGATCCTCGAGAACGTCGCGTTCGGCTTGAAGCGTCGCGGGGTGAAAGACGCCACGAGGCTCGCGCACGAGGCCCTGCAGCTGGTCGAACTCGACCACGTCTCGGCGCGCCGACCCTCGCAACTGTCCGGAGGGCAGCAGCAGCGCGTCGCGTTGGCACGCGCGGTCGTCAACCGACCGGCGCTACTGTTGCTCGACGAGCCTCTCGGTGCGCTCGACCTCAAGCTGCGGCGTCAAATGCAGATCGAGCTGAAGGACATCCAGTCGGAGGTCGGTCTGACCTTCCTGCACGTGACCCACGACCAGGAGGAGGCCATGACCATGGCCGACACGGTCGCGGTCATGAACAAGGGCCAGATCGAGCAAATGGGTGCACCCCAGGAGCTGTACGAGCTGCCACGGACCGCGTTCGTCGCGACCTTCCTCGGCCAGTCGAACCTCTTCACGGGGCAGGTGGTGTCGTCGAACGCCGACAGCATCACCGTCGACTCGGCGGGAGCGCGCATCACGGTGCCGAAGCCTCGGGCGGAACGCCAGTCCGGCCTCGTCACGGTGGGTGTACGTCCTGAGAAGGTGTCGCTGACCAGCACGAAGCCTGCCGAAGCTGCCGGCGTCAACGTGGTGGGCCCCGGACGCATCAGCGACGTGTCGTTCAGCGGCGTGAGCACCCAGTATGAGGTGACGATCGCCGGTCACGGACCGATCTCCGTGTTCGAGCAGAACACGAGCATCTCGCGCATGCACCACGACGGCGATGAGGTCTGGCTCACCTGGAGCGTCGAGCACTCGTTCGGGCTCGCCGACGAAGGCGACGTCGAACACGACGCCCCGCGCTTCGTCGACGACACGCCTACGACGTCCATTGCGACGCGCAAGCGCGCGCAGCTCAAGGCGGAACTCGAGGAGGGCTAGCCCATGGCCTTCTCCGCGTTCACCCCGACGGAGCAGAAGGCCGACGCGTCGATCCAGAAACGATCGCCGGTCGCCCTGCTCTTGCTCTTGCCGGGTGTCATCTTCCTCGTTCTGTTCTTCGTCACGCCCCTGCTCTCGCTCCTACTGACGAGCCTCCAAGAGCCCGTTCCCGGCGGCTTCTTTGGTGAGTACCGCCAGGCGTTGCGCTGGGAGAACTACGTCTTCGTGCTCGAGACCTACGGCACGCAGACCCTGCGCTCCTTCGGCTATGCCGCGCTCGCCAGTCTCTTCGCGCTGTTGATCGGTTTCCCGCTGGCGTACTTCATCGGCATCACACTGCGGCGCTTCCCGCTGCTGCAGGCGCTGTGTCTAGTTCTCGTCATCGCCCCGTTCTTCATCTCGTTCCTGCTGCGCACCCTGGCGTGGAAGCAGATCTTCGCGATCGAGGGGCCCGTCGCCGGGTTCTTTTCGATGATCGGGATCCTCGGGCCAGGGCAGTCGATCACGGGAACCGCGTTCTCGGTGGTCTTCGGTCTCACCTACAATTTCATCCCCTTCATGACGCTGCCGATCTACGCGACCCTCGAAAGGCTCGACCTCCGACTCGTGGAGGCGGGAGGCGACCTGTACGCGAGCCCCGCCACGACGTTCCGCACGGTGACGCTGCCGTTGGCGGCGCCCGGCGTGATCTCGGGAACGCTGTTGACGTTCATCCCGGCGTCGGGTGACTACATCAACGCGTCCCGCGACTTCCTCGGCTCGACCGAGACGGCGATGATCGGAACGGTGATCGAGGCGAACTTCCTCGTGCTGCAGAACTATCCCGCGGCGGCGGCGCTGTCCATTGTGCTGATGGCCGTCATCCTCGTGCTGGTGGGCATCTACGTGAAGCGCAGCGGAACGGAGGACCTGCTGTGAGAGGCTTCGGCAAGTACACCATCTGGGTCTACTCGGGGATGGCGCTCGTCTTCCTGATGATCCCGATCGTCTACACGATCATCTTCTCGTTCAACGACGCACGGCGCACGAACATCATCTGGCGCGGCTTCACGCTCGACAACTGGCTCAACGTATGTGCGGCGCAAGACGTGTGCCGGGCCTTTGGTAACTCCATTCTGATCGCCGTCGTGGCGACCTTCATCGCCACGGTGCTCGGAACGATGATCGCGATCGCGCTCGTGCGGTACCGCTTCCGGTTCCGCAACACCACGACACTGCTGATCTTCTTGCCGCTGACGACGCCCGAGGTGGTTCTCGGTGCCGGCCTCGCCGCGCAGTTCCTGCAGGCTGGCGTGCCGAAGGGCCTCGGAACGGTGATCATCGCCCACGCCCTGTTCTGCATCAGCTTCGTCATCGTTACGGTGCGGGCCCGCGTCGCGAGTCTCGACCCTGCGCTGGAGGAAGCCGGGCGTGACCTCTACGGCTCGCCGCAGCAGGTGTTCTGGCGCATCACCTTCCCGCTCCTGTTGCCGGGCATCATCGCCGCAGCGCTGCTGTCGTTCGCGCTCAGCTTCGACGACTTCATCATCACGAACTTCAACCGTGGCGCCGAGGTCACCTTCCCGAGCTTCGTCTACACGGCGGCCGCCCGCGGTATCCCGCCGGAGGCAAACGTCATCGCGTCGGCGGTGTTCCTCCTCGCGATCCTGTTCGTGCTGGTGTCGCAGTTCACGGCGGCCGCGCGCCGCCGTCGACTGGCGAAGCTCTAGTCGCCCCGGCGGGTTGCGCGTGCACTACACGGTGACGCGCAGCCCGCCGACGACGGCGTCACCGCCTCGCACGGGCTCCTCAAGTTCGGCCCGAAACGCCGCGACGGTGTCGACGTCGACCTGACCTGTCGCGGCAAGAAGCTCAAGCGCCACCGGAGTGGTGGCACGCATCGACCCGTCCAGGATCTTCACCGCGACGCCGACGCCGCTCGGGAGGCCGATCACGACGAGCCCCTCCGCGCCGATCTTCGCGATCGCGCCGAGGGTTTCTATGACGCGGGTGTTCGCCCGACCCTCACCGTCGATGGCCCACGGCTCGGCGATGACGGCCGCCATGAGCCGCTGCGCTGCCGGCGTTGTCCCCGCCGCCACGCGGGCCGTGGCCCGCGCCAATGCGGCGAGCGACGTGGCGTGCAGCGGGGCGCCGCACCCGTCGACGCCGGTGGCGCGGATGCGCTCACCGAGCATCCCTTCGATGCTGTCGACGATGCAGCGCTGTACGGGATGCTCGGGGTCCAGGTAGCGAGACGGATCGCCGTCTCCGAGGGCGTCGCCGGCGCGCAGGAAGCCGGCGTGCTTCCCCGAGCAGTTCATCGCGAGTCGGCTGCGCTCGCCACCGTTCGCCCGGTACGCAGCCCGCTCGGCTGAGCCGAGCGGCCAGTCGGCCGGGCACTGCAGGTCGGCGGCAGTACGGCCGTCGGCGGCGAGCATGCGCTCGACGACGGCCAGGTGGCGGGGCGAACCGCAGTGGCTTGCCGTCGCGAGCACCAGCTCATCGTCGGCGAACTCCGCACCCGATTCGATCAGGGCGAGCGTCTGCAGGGGTTTCAGCGTCGAGCGCGGGAAGACGGTCGCGTCCACGTCGCCGAGCGTGCGCAGCCGCTCGCCGTCCGCCGTGACGACCGCGGCAGTGCCAATGTGGCGGGACTCGATGAGGCCCGAGCGGTGGAGGTGCGCGAGTTCGACGCTTCCGTCGACGCTCAAGGGTGCGGGGGCGGCGGACGGGGTCGAGTTCATGGTGAAATCGAGCGTAGCGCCGCGATGCGGCGACGAGAGGGAGACGCACATGCGCGAGCACGGCTACGCCGTCACCGTCACCTGGAGCGGCAATCGCGGTGAGGGCACGTCCTCGTACCGCTCATACGGGCGAGACCACGCGATCAGGGCGGACGGCAAACGCCACGCCATCGACGGCTCGGCCGACCGCACCTTTCACGGCGACGCCGATCGCTGGAATCCGGAGGAGTTGCTCATCGGGGCCCTCGCCCAGTGCCACATGCTGAGCTACCTGCACGTCGCCGCCGACGCCGGCGTCATCGTCGTCGACTACGTCGATGCGGCTTCTGGAACACTCGAGACGCGCGCGGACGGGGGAGGGGCGCTCACGGAGGCAGTCCTCCGGCCGGTCGTCACCCTCGCCGCCGGCGGCGACACGGAGCTCGCTCACCGCTTGCACGAGCGGGCGGCCGAACTGTGTTTCATCGCCAACTCGGTGTCGTTCCCCGTTCGCCACGAGGCGCGCACGGTCATCCGCGACTGACGTCTGCGCGCGTGGAGCCTGATTGATCCGCCGCGGCTGAGGGGGGATGGGGCGTGGAGCCGACTCCAACGCGACAGGTGGCAGACTGGGCCCTTCCGTTCGCATCGACGCCGAAGGACTTCCTGTGCGCCATTCCACCGTATTTTCTAGCCTCATCGCGGCCGGGCTCCTCGTCGGGCTCGCCGCGTGCACGCCGTCGGGGGAGTCGACGAGCAACGAGCGCGATACCGCAGACGGATCCTGCGCGGTAGCCGGCGCCGCTAGCGACGCGGTCGCGATCGACGGCGACTACGGGCAAAAGCCGGTCTACGAGTTCGACGGCCCGCTGAGCCCCGACACGACCGAACGCACCATCGTCTCCGAGGGGGACGGGGCCGAGATCGACGAGGGAGACATCGTCGATCTGAACTACTCGATCATCAACGGCGCGACCGCCGAGGAGATCGAGTCGACATACGATCAGGGAACGTCTGTTCAGCTGCGCGTCGACTCGCTCGCTCCCGTGCTCAGCGGGCTGTCGAAGACGATCGCGTGTGCCACCGAGGGCAGCCGCATCGTCGGCGTGATCCCCCCGGTCGACGCCTTCGGCGAGGCCGGCGCGCCCGAGTTCGGGCTGGAGGCCTCGCAGTCTCTGGTCTTCATTGCCGACATTGTGCGCATCGCGCCCGAGCCGCTCGCTCGCGCTGAGGGTGAGCCGCAGGAAGCCCCCGCCGACTTCCCCATCGTGGAACTCGCCGAGAGTGGCGTGCCGACGATCACCATTCCCGACGTTGAGCCCCCCGCCGGGTACGGGGAGGCGACGCTGATCCTCGGTGACGGTGACGTTGTTCCCGACGGCGCGACCGTGACGGTGCACTACACGGGGATCAACTGGAACACCGGCGAGGTCTTCGACTCGAGCTGGGAGCGCGGGCAGCCCGCCTCCTTCCCGACCGGAGGCGTGATCCCGGGCTTCCGTGACGCCCTGGTCGGCTCGACCGTGGGTTCGCAGATCGTCGCGATCATCCCGCCCGAGCTCGGCTACGGCCCGCAGGGCGGAACCCCTGACGGCTCGATCGGGGCGGAAGACACGATCGTATTCGTCGTCGACATTTTGGGCTTCGCTGGCTGATCGAGGCGGCAGGATGGTCACTATGCGCGACGTGATCATTCTCGGCTCCACCGGCTCCATCGGGGTGCAAGCCCTCGAGGTGGTGGAGGCGAACCCTGACCGATTCCGCGTGGTCGGCCTCGCTGCCGGTCGCAACCGTGAATTGGTGGAGGAGCAGGCTCGTCGCTTCGGCGTGCAGCACGTCGCGCTCGGCGCGGAGGAGGCGGCCCGACTCGTCGAGACGGTCGACTGCGACGTGGTGCTGAACGGCATCACCGGCTCGGTGGGGCTCGCCCCGACGCTCGCCGCGCTGACCGCCGGTCGTACCCTCGCGCTGGCGAACAAGGAGAGCCTGATCGTCGGAGGTTCCCTCGTGACCGAGCTCGCGCATCCCGGTCAGATCGTGCCCGTCGACAGTGAGCATTCGGCCATCGCCCAGGCGCTGCTCGCCGGCGTCGCGCACGAAGTGCGGCGCCTCGTCTTGACAGCAAGCGGGGGTCCGTTCCGCGGGCGCTCGCGCGCGTCGCTTGAGGGGGTCACCCCGGCGGAGGCGCTCGCCCACCCGACGTGGGACATGGGCCGCGTCATCACGACGAACTCCTCGACGCTCGTGAACAAGGGCCTCGAGGTCATCGAGGCGAACCTGCTGTTCGAGGTGCCGTACGACCGCATCGACGTCACGGTGCACCCGCAGTCGATCGTGCACTCCATGGTCGAATTCGTCGACGGGTCGACGATCGCGCAGTGCTCGCCGCCCGACATGCGGCTGCCGATCTCGCTCGGGCTCGACTGGCCGCACCGTGTCGCCGGTGTCGGGGCGCCGCTCGACTGGACGACGGCGAGCACGTGGACGTTCGAACCGCTGGACTCCCGGGCATTCCCGGCGGTCGAGCTGGCGAAGCAGGTGGGGGCTGCGGGCGCGACTTTCCCTGCCGTGTTCAACGCCGCGAATGAGCAAGCCGTTCACGCATTCCATGACGGACGCATTGGCTACCTCGCGATCCTCGACACCGTGCGCGACGTCATCGATCGGCACGAGGCGAACCCGATGACGCTCGAGGGCGTGCTCGAGGCAGAGGCCTGGGCTCGCCGCGCGGCCGACGCGGTGATCGCCGCGGCTTAGTCGCGGTTGCCCCGGCCGCCGCGACCGTTGCCCGGGTTGCCGGGAGGGCCCCCGTTGTCGCTGCCGGGTCCGCCGCCGTTACCGCCGCCCTCAGTAGCCTCGCGCTCGGCTTGCTCGCGCTCCGCCTGCTCGCGTGCGGCTTGCTCGCGCGCGGCCTGCTCGCTTGCCTCACGCTCGGCGCGTTCAGCCTCGGCGTGCTCGGCCGCCACGCGTTCGGCCTCCACGCTCGCCGCGACAAGGGCGATGGCGGCGATGATGCTGTCTAGCCGCTCCGTCGAGACGAGCCCGCGGGCGTGCGCGTCGCGCGCGTCTGCCTCAAGGGCCATCAGGCGCATGGCCGCGGCATTCCAGTCGCCGTCGGCGGCGGCTGTGGTCACCGCAAGCGTCTGTTGTTGAAGATCACGCGCGGTGTCGTCGTCGTAGGACGCGCCGCCTGCACAGCCCGATACGATGAGTCCCGCGGCGACGGCCAGCGCGGTCGACCGCGCCAGGAGCACGGTGAGCCTCACGGGGTCACGCTCCGCTGCAGTCGTTCGAGGTTGTCGCCGAGTTCCCCGGGCACACTCGGATACTCGACCGCGGGCTTGACCGACGAGTTTCCCGCCGTGAGTGAGGTCGCGAGGGCCACGCCGGCGACCCCAAGGGAGACGACCGCGATCGCCGCGGCGGCACCGAGGACGACGCGGGCAAGCCGCCCACGGAGGCCGAAGGGCCGACGCGACTCGTGCGGTCGGGTCGCATCGGCTGCGCGTGCCGCAGACTCGGTGCGGCCCGCCCCGCCGATCACCCCGGTCGTCCGCTGCTCGACCGGGGGCAGGATCCGGGTGGGCTCGGGCATCGCCCCCGTCGCCTCATCATCGATGGCGACCTCGGCGGTGCTGGCGGGCGCCGATACCGGGGTGGCGACGGTTGCCGCACTGTCATCGTCGATCTCGGGCAGCGCTGGGACGTCGGCGAGCCCTCTCAGCTCGTCGGCGACCTCGAGCGCCGTGGGTCGATCGTCGGGGTCGCGCGCCGACATGCGGCCAAGCAACGACCCCCACCCGACGTGCATGTCGTGGGGGATGGCGGGGTCGCGCGTCACGCGCGCTGCAGCGGCTTCCACGCCGGCGGCATCGAACGCGCGGCGCCCCGTGAGTGCTTCGAGCAGCACGAGAGCGAGCGAGTAGATGTCGCTCGGCGGCTCGACGGCGGAACCGAGGGCCTGTTCGGGGCTCAAGTAGTGCACGGTGCCGAGCACGGCGCCGGTTCCGGTCTGCCCGTCGGCGTCGACGAGGCGCGCGATGCCGAAGTCGACGAGCTTCGCGCGGGGGGCGGTTTCGCCCTCCGCGGTCGCCGGGACCAGGATGTTGCCGGGCTTGACGTCGCGGTGGATGATGCCGCGGGCGTGGATGTGCGCGAGCGCCTCCGCGATCGTGGCCCCGATGACGGCCACCTGATCGTGGGGGAGCCGGCCGCGCGAGATCATGCGCCCGAGATCGTCGCCGTCGACGAGCTCGAGCACGAGGGCTGCGCCTCCGGGGGCTGGCACCCCGTCGACGGCGTCGAACAGGGTTACGAGGGCGGGGTGGTTGAGGCCCGCCAGGAGGTCGACCTCGTCTCGGTGCCGGCGCATCCCGTCGCCCGCGGCCAGCTCCGCGCGAAACACCTTGAGCGCGACCTCGCGCCCGAGTTGCGTATCGGTGGCGGCAAAGACGCTCGACATGCCCCCGCGGCCGATGAGTCGGTCGACGCGATAGCGGTCGCCGACGATTCGGCCCGGCGCGAGGTCGAGGCCGCTGGTCCCTGCGGACGTGGCGGTCATGAGACGCAATGCTAGACCCGGTTACTCTGTGCCCGTGGAATCCGTCCTGCTGTACATCGTCGGCATCCTCGTCGTCGTTGTCGGGCTGGTGGTCTCGATTGCGCTGCACGAGCTGGGCCACTTTGTGCCCGCCAAGGCGTTTGGCGTGCGCGTCCGGCAGTTCATGATCGGCTTCGGTAAGACGATCTGGTCGACGCGGCGTGGCGAGACCGAGTACGGCTTCAAGTGGATCCCGCTCGGCGGTTACATCTCGATGGCCGGAATGTACCCACCGGCCGCCGGGTCGAAGGGGCGGTATTCCACGACGGGCTTCTTCCAGACGCTCGTACAAGACGCGCGTTCGGCGTCGGCTGACACGATTTCCCCGGGGGAAGAGCACCGCAGCTTCTACCTGCTCCCGGTGTGGAAACGGATCATCATCATGCTCGGCGGCCCGTTCATGAACCTCGTGATCGCGGTCGTGCTCTACGCGGTCTTGCTCATGGGCTTCGGCATTGCGCAACCGTCGACCACGCTCGGCAGCATCAACGAGTGTGTGGTTCCCGCCACGAGCGCCGTGCAGGAGTGCGGCCCCGACACGCCCGTGGCCCCCGGCAACGAGGCGGGGCTGCTTCCCGGCGACCGCGTGCTCGCGATTGACGGCCGGGCCATCGCCGAGTGGGACGACATCTCGGCCGCCATCCGCCCCGCCGCCGGCCGCACGATTCCCGTCATCGTGGAGCGCGACGGCGAGGAGGTCAGTCTTCGTCTCACGCCTCTCCTCACCGAACGCTACGTTCTGGATGATCGTGGCCGGCTCATCGACGGCCCTGACGGTCAGCCGCTCACCGAGGAGGTCGGCTTCGCCGGCATCGCCCCGGCGTACGAGACGGTTCAGCAGCCCGCAAGCGAGGTGTTGCCGGCGGTCGGTGACAACATCGAGGCCGTCGTGCGCATCATCGCGACGCTGCCGCAGCGCATGATCGATGTCGCCGAGGCCGCGTTCGGGCCTGCCGAACGTGACCCGAACGGCCCGATCAGCGTTGTGGGCGTCGGCCGTATCGCCGGGGAGATCGCGAGCCTCGACACGATTCCCGTGGTGGAGCGGGTGTCGGCGCTCGTCGGCGTTCTCGCCGCTCTGAACGTCGCCCTGTTCGTCTTCAACCTGATCCCGCTGCTGCCGCTGGACGGTGGCCACGTTGCTGGTGCGCTGTTCGAGAAGCTCCGCCGCTTCTTCGCGAAGTTGTTCGGCCGCCCCGACCCGGGCCCGCTCGACACGGCACGCCTCGTACCGATCACCCTTGGCGTCGTTATCGTGCTCGGCGTCATGAGTGCGCTGTTGATCTACGCCGACATCGTGAACCCGGTGAGGCTCTTCACCCCGTAGTGCCGAGACGCGCGTGCGCGCCCCGGCACTCTCGGGTGTTCCTAGACCGCCTCGAGCAGCAGCGACTGCCCTTGCCCGCCGCCCCCGCACAGCGAGATGGCGGCGCGGCGCGCACGGCCCGCGTGGACCGCGTGTGCGGCGTGCGCCACGAGGCGTGCCCCGGATGCTCCGACGGGGTGCCCGAGGGCGATCGCGCCGCCGTCGGGGTTCACGATCGCCGGGTCGACGCCCAGGTCGCGGGTCGACTGGATCGAGACGGCCGCGAACGCCTCGTTGATCTCGATGTGGTCGAGGCTGTCGACGCTCCAGCCGACCCGGTCGAGGGCGGCCGTGATGGCCCGCGACGGCTGGCTGTGCAGAGAATTGTCGGGGCCGGCGACTTCGCCCCAGCCGACGACGCGCGCGAGGATCATCGCACCCTGCTCGCGGGCCCAGTCCTCTCGCGCGACGACAACCGCCGCGGCGCCGTCGCTCAGCGGTGACGCGTTGCCCGCGGTGATGGTGCCGTCGACGGTGAAGGCGGGCCGGAGGCCGCCGAGCGTTTCCGCCGTGCTGTCGGGCCGCACCCCCTCGTCGCTGTCGACGGTGGTGGCGCCCCGTCGGTTTGCGATCTCGATAGCAGCGATTTCGTGGGCGAGTCGGCCGTCATCGGCAGCGGCCGCCGCCCGCTGATGTGAGGCCGCAGCGACCTCGTCTTGCTCGGTGCGGCTGATGCCGAGGCGTCCGACGTGACGTTCGGTGCTTTCCCCCATCGAGATTGCGTCGACCGCGTCGGTGAGACCGTCATACGCGGCATGGTCGAGCGCGCTCTGCGTGCCGTAGACCCAGCCCATGCGCACGCCCGGCAGCAGGTGCGGCGCGTTGGTCATCGACTCCATGCCGCCGGCGAGGACCGCATCGGCATCGCCGAGGCGCACGAGTCGCGCCGCGTCGGCGATCGCCCGCGCGCCCGAAAGGCACACCGAGTTCACGCTCGAGGTTGCCACCGAGGGCGCAAGGCCTGCGCCCAATGCGACCTGGCGCGAAGGGTTCTGGCCGCAGCCGGCGGGCAATACCTGGCCCATGATGGCGGCCTGGATCGCCTCGGCGGGCACACCGCTGCGCTCCAGCGCCGCGCGGGCGGCGTGGATCCCGAGGTCGACGGCGGAAAGGCGGGCAAGGCTTCCGCGGACGCGGCCCTGTGGGGTGCGGGCGGCGGCGATGATGACGACTGCGTTGTCGCTCATGAGAACTCCGTTCGTGGGGAGGGTGAGTGTCTTCGACCTTAGCGGCGCGCTCGCGCTAGTTTGGGCGTATCCCGACCAGGGACCGAGTCAGCGCCGACTCCGCGCCGACTCGTCGTGCCATCCCACAAGGAGACGAACGATGACGATCGACAAGACGGTCGGCAGTCCTGCCGACGCCGTCGCCGACATACCCGACGGCGCGAGCCTCGCGGTGGGTGGCTTCGGACTGTGCGGCAATCCGATGCTGCTGATCGAGGCGTTGCTCGCGCAGGGCGCACGCGAACTGAAGATCGTGAGCAACAACTGCGGGGTCGACGACTGGGGTCTCGGCATTCTGCTGGCGGCGGGGCGCATTGCCAAGATGACGTCGTCGTACGTCGGAGAGAACAAGGAGTTCGAGCGGCAGTTTCTGTCCGGCGAACTCGAGGTCGAGCTCACACCCCAGGGAACGCTGGCGGAGAAGCTGCGTTCGGGTGGCTCGGGGATCGCGGCGTTCTACACCCAGACCGGCGTTGGAACGCAGGTCGCGGAGGGCGGCCTCCCGCGACGCTACAACTCGGACGGGACGGTGGCTGTCGCGTCACCGGCCAAGCCCGTCGCGACCTTCGCGGTGCGCGGAGAGGATCGCGAGTTCGTCCTGGAGGAGGCGATTACCACCGACTTCTCGCTCGTCCACGCGGCGCTCGGCGACCGCCACGGCAACCTCGTGTTCTCCCGGTCGGCCCGCAACTTCTCTCCGCTCGCGGCGATGGCGGGTCGGGTGGCCATCGCGCAGGTCGAGCGGCTCGTCGAACCGGGCGAGCTCGATCCCGACATGGTTCACCTCCCCGGCGTCTTCATCGACCGAGTCGTCGAGGTGGGTTCGGACATCGAGAAGCGCATCGAGCGACGAACAGTGCGTTCAGGAGAGGGGAGCTGATCATGGCACTGTCCCGCACAGAAATGGCGGCGCGCGCCGCCAGGGAGCTCACCGACGGCGCGTACGTGAATCTCGGTATTGGTTTGCCGACCCTCGTTCCCAACTATGTGCCAGACGGCGTGACCGTCGTCTTGCAGAGTGAGAACGGCATCCTCGGCGTCGGCCCTTACCCGACGGACGACGCGGTCGATCCCGACCTCATCAACGCCGGCAAGGAAACGGTGACCGTGCTTCCGGGCTCCGCCTTCTTCGACTCGGCGACGAGCTTCGGCATGATCCGCGGCGGCAAGATCGACGCGGCGATCCTCGGGGCCATGCAGGTCTCCGAAAAGGGGGACCTCGCGAACTGGATGATCCCGGGAAAGATGGTCAAAGGGCCCGGGGGAGCCATGGATCTGGTGCACGGCGCAGGGCGCGTCGTCGTCTTGATGGAACACGTCGCGAAAGACGGCTCGCCCAAGATCGTGACCGAGTGCTCGCTGCCGCTCACCGGCCGCGGCGTCGTTGACCGCATCATCACGGACCTCTGCGTCATTGACGTCACGGATGCCGGACTCGAATTGGTGGAGGTGGCGCCGGGCGTGAGCGTTGAGGAGGTGACGGCAGCCACAGAGCCTCCGCTGCGCATCCCAGAGCGCCTTGCCGCACAAACGGCGGCAGTGCCTCAAGGCGGCGCCTGAGGCGCGGGTTCAGGGCGGTGCTCTAGTCTGAGCACCGTCCTCCCGCGGCCCTCTTCGCCGCCTCCCTGAACCCGAAAGTCGAGTTCTCGTGCCCGCCGTCAATCTCGGAATGCCCAAGGTTCCCGAGGTTCTTGCCCCGCGCCGCAAGACCCGCCAGATCAAGGTCGGCAAGGTGATGGTCGGTAGCGACCACCCGGTCAGCGTGCAGTCGATGACGACGACGCCGACGACCGACATCAACGGCACCCTGCAGCAGATCGCTGAGCTCACCGCCACGGGCTGCGACATCGTGCGTGTCGCCGTGCCGAGCCAGGATGACGCCGATGTGCTGCACATCATCGCGAAGAAGAGCCAGATTCCGGTCATCGCCGACATTCACTTCCAGCCGAAGTACGTCTTCCAGGCGATCGACGCCGGGTGCGCCGCCGTGCGGGTCAACCCCGGCAACATTAAGAAGTTCGACGATAAGGTCGGCGAGATCGCGAAGGCCGCCAAAGACGCTGGCGTCAGCCTGCGCATCGGTGTGAACGCCGGCTCGCTCGACCCGCGCCTGCTGCAGAAGTACGGCAAGCCCACCGCCGAGGCGCTCGTCGAGAGCGCCGTGTGGGAGGCGAGCCTGTTCGAGGAGCACGACTTCCACGACTTCAAGATCTCGGTCAAGCACAACGACCCGATCGTCATGGTGAAGGCGTATCGCCAGCTCGCCGAGCGCGGCGATTGGCCCTTGCACCTCGGCGTCACGGAAGCCGGCCCCGCCTTCCAGGGCACGATCAAGAGCGCCACGGCGTTCGGCATTCTGCTCGGCGAAGGGATCGGCGACACGATCCGCGTCTCCCTGTCGGCTCCGCCCGCCGAGGAGATCAAGGTCGGCCTCAAGATCCTCGAGAGCCTGAATCTGCGCGAGCGTAAGCTCGAGATCGTCTCGTGCCCGTCGTGCGGCCGCGCACAGGTCGACGTCTACACGCTCGCCGAAGACGTGACTAAGGGGCTCGAGGGCATGACCGTGCCGCTGCGGGTCGCCGTCATGGGCTGCGTCGTGAACGGACCGGGCGAGGCTCGCGAGGCCGACCTCGGCGTCGCCTCCGGCAACGGCAAGGGACAGATCTTCGTGAAGGGCGAGGTCATCAAGACCGTCCCCGAGTCCGAGATCGTGCAGACACTGATCGACGAGGCGAACCGCATTGCCGCAGAAATGCCTGACGCGCCGACCGGCAGCCCCGAGGTCGTCACCGCGTAGCACGGGGTTGCCTTCCGGCGCGAGCCGTGGCTCACCCCCCGATGGGGGACTGAACCGCCGTTCGTGCGCCGCGATAGTTTCAGAGGCGGGCCTGCGAGCGACACAAGCCCCCCTTGCCGTCGCTCGCAGGCCCTCCGCTTATTGTCACGCGAATCGCACTCGAATTCCAGCATCGGCCGTCGGACCGGCGCGGCGGCCGACGCTACGCTGGATGATCGTGACCACTCGCATGAGCCAGCTCTTCGTTCGCACGCTGCGTGACGACCCCGCCGACGCCGAGGTGGCGAGCCACCGCCTGCTCGTCCGCGCCGGCTACATCCGTCGTCAGGCGCCGGGCATCTTTGCCTGGCTGCCTCTCGGACTGCGCGTGCGTCGCCGTATCGAGGCGATCATCCATGACGAAATGGCGGCCGCGGGAGCCCAGCAGGTCCACTTTCCCGCGCTGCTGCCGCGCGAGCCCTACGAGGCCACCGGGCGCTGGACGGAGTACGGCGACGGAATCTTCCGCCTGAAGGACCGCAAGGGCGCCGACTACCTGCTGGCCCCCACCCACGAGGAGGTCTTCACGATGCTCGTGAAGGACCTCTACTCGTCGTACAAGGACCTGCCCCTGTCGATTTACCAGATCCAGGACAAGTACCGTGACGAGGCACGGCCCCGCGCCGGTCTTCTGCGCGGCCGCGAGTTCTCGATGAAGGACGCCTACTCATTCGACTACACCGACGACGGGCTCGACGCCTCGTACCAGGCCCAGCGCGACGCTTATGAGCGTATCTTCACGCGCCTGGGGCTCGAGTATGTGATCGTGCAGGCCGACGCCGGGGCCATGGGAGGTTCGCGCAGCGAAGAGTTCCTGCACCCGACAGCGGTTGGCGAAGACACGTTCGTGCGCTCAGCCGGCGGGTACGCCGCCAACGTCGAGGCGTATCGCACGACCGCGCCCGCGGCACTGCCTATCGACGGGCAGCCCGAGGCGGTCGTGTTCGACTCGCCCGACACGCCGACCATCGCCACGCTCGTGGCGCTGGCGAACGACCGACACCCGCGCGAGGACCGCCCGTGGGAGGCGGCCGACACGCTGAAGAACGTCGTGCTGCGGCTGACACATCTCGATGGCTCCAGCGAACTCGTCATCGTGGGGGTTCCCGGCGACCGCGAGGTCGACATGAAGCGCGCCGAGGTGGCGTTCGCGCCCGCCGAGGTCACCGCCGCCATCGACGAGGACTTCGCGAAGCACCCCGGCCTCGTCAAGGGCTACATCGGCCCGTGGAGTGCCGCTGGGCCGGTGCTCGGCGAGGAGGGCTCAACCACGGGAATCCGCTATCTCGTCGACCCCCGGGTGGTCGACGGCACCGCTTGGGTGACCGGCGCGAACGAGCACGAGAAGCACGTATTCCACCTGGTTGCTGGCCGCGACTTCGCGGCCGACGGGATCGCTGACATCGCCGAGGTACGCGCGGGCGATCCCGCGCCCGACGGCTCCGGCCCCGTCGAACTCGCCCGCGGCATGGAGATCGGCCACGTCTTCCAGCTCGGCCGCAAGTACGCCGAATCACTCGACCTGAAGGTGCTCGACGAGAACGGCAAGCTCGTGACCGTCACGATGGGTTCCTACGGCATCGGCGTGACACGCATCCTCGCGGCGATCGCGGAGGGCAATCACGACGAGCGCGGCCTCATCTGGCCCCGCGCCGTGGCTCCGTTCGACGTGCACGTCGTCGCTACGGGCAAAGATGCTGCCGTGTACGAGATCGCCGACGCGCTCGTCAGCGAGCTGCACGAGGCCGGCTTCGACGCGCTGTACGATGACCGGCCGAAGGTGTCGCCGGGGGTCAAGTTCGGCGACGCCGAGCTGATCGGTGTGCCGCTCATCATCATCGTCGGCCGCGGCGCCGCCGAAGGCACGGTCGAGTTCTGGGATCGCCGCTCGGGCGAGCGTCGTGATGTCGCCCTGGGCGAGGTGCCGGCGGCTCTGGCCCAGGCAGACTGACGGGGTTCACGCTCCGTTCACGGGGCGAACACCCTCCGGTCGCACGCCGGTCACGCGGCGGTCGCGCCCCTGAGCGACGGTGGCGGAGCATCCGTCATCTGACCGAGGGGGCTCGACCATGACCATCAGCGCCGATACCGACCAGCGCACCCATCTGCCGATCATCGACCACGCGCGCGGCAAGCGTTCGCCCGTCACGTGCCGACTGAAGTGCGCCGACGCGTGCCTCGGGCCCGAGTGCAACACCTCGAGCAACGCGACGTTCCGCTCGATCGCGCAGACCGCCTTCAGTCGGCGCGCGCTGCTCGGCGGAGCCGCCGCGGGCGCCGTCGTCATCGCGACGACCTCGCTCGAGCGGCCCACGGCCGCCGTCGCCGCGCCCGCCGCGACGGGCCTGCCGTTCACGCCGATCGCCCCCGTCGACGCGAGCGTCGACTCGTTCGTCGTGCCCGAGGGCTACACCTGGGCACCGCTCATCCGCTGGGGCGACCCCGTGCTCGCCGGAGCCCCCGTCTTCGACATCGTCGCCCAGTCGCCCGCCGCCCAGGCCGCGCAGTTCGGCTACAACAACGACTACATCGACATCATCGTCGACGCCGGCGGCCTCACGGGCGTGCTCGTCGCCAACCACGAGTACGTCAACCCCGACATCATGTTCGCGCCGTCGAGCGACCCGGCCGAGCTGCGGCGTCGCAGCGAGATCTACAAGGCAGCGCAGGGCATGAGCGTCGTCGAGGTCGTGCGGGATGCGCCCGGGGCTCCGTGGCGCACGGTTCCTGGCGGGCGCCGCAATCGCCGCTTCACGGTCGACTCGCCCTTCGCGCTCACCGGCCCCGCGGCGGGCTCGGAGCTCGTCCGCACCGCGGCAGACCCGGAGGGGCGCACGGTGCTCGGCACGCTCGGCAACTGCGCCGGCGGCACGACGCCGTGGGGCACGGTGCTCTCGGGCGAGGAGAACTTCAACGGCTACTTCTCGTCGCCCGCCACGACCCCCTCGCGCGCTCGCTACGGCTTCCGGCAGCGCCCGACGAGCACCGGGTGGGAGACCTGGGACAAGCGCTTCAACGGCGCCGAGCCGGGCTACGAAAACGAGGAGCACCGCTTCGGCTACATCGTCGAGGTCGACCCTCTCGACCCCGCATCCACGCCCGTCAAGCACACCGCCCTGGGGCGCTTCAAGCACGAGGGCGCGAACGTCTCGATCGCCGAGGACGGCCGTGTCGTGGCCTACATGGGCGACGATGAGCGCGGCGACTATCTGTACAAGTTCGTCTCGAAGCACCGGGTGAACACGGGCAGCGGCCCCGGCGCGCGCAAGCAGAACCTGAAGCTGCTCAGCGAGGGCGACCTGTTCGTCGCGCGGTTCACCGGCGACTCGCCGGCGAGCGAGATCGACGGCTCGGGCCGTCTGCCGCAGGACGGCCGGTTCGACGGCACAGGGGAGTGGATCGCCCTCACCCGCAAGGGCGAGAGCGCGGTGCCGGGCATGAGCGTCGAACAGGTGCTCGTGCACACGCGCCTCGCCGCCGACCTCGTCGGCGCGACCAAGATGGACCGCTGCGAGGACGTCGAGCCGCACCCGACGACCGGGCGCGTCTACATCGCGTGCACCAACAACTCGCGCCGCGGCATCGATGCGCCGGTCGACGAGGCCAACCCGCGCCTGTCGAACAGGGATGGCCACGTCATCGAGCTCGTGGAGTCGGAGGGGCAGGGCGGCACGCGGTTCGCCTGGAGCATCCTGCTGCTGTGCGGCGACCCGAGCGGGGCGGCGCTGACGTACTTCGCCGGGTTCCCGCCCGCGATGGTCTCGCCGATCTCGTGCCCCGACAACGTCGCGTTCGACGCGGAGGGCAATCTCTGGATCTCGACCGACGGGGCGCCGAGCACGATCCGCAAGAACGACGGGCTGTTCAAGGTGCCGCTCGAGGGGCCGGACCGCGGGCGCGTGCAGCAGTTCCTGTCGGTGCCGCGCGACGCCGAGACGTGCGGGCCGATCATCCGCGTCGAGGACGGCATGGTGCTCGTCGCCGTGCAGCACCCCGGCGAGGACGGCTCGTTCGCGGCTCCGAACTCGCTGTTCCCCGACTACGGTGCGAGCGGCGCCGGCACAGCTCGGGCGCCGCGGCCGTCGGTCGTGCAGGTCTGGCGCGCCTAGGCGTTCCGCTCGGCCTCTGCCGGGGGTGAGGAGGGGGCGCGGAGTCGGGTACCGTGGAGGTCCGACCCGCGCCCTCTCCTGTGAGCGGCGCGTGGCCCAATCGAATAGCGGAGGCACCCACGTGGACATCGACCTGGCAGTACTGAGGATGATGGAGCGCGAGCGCGAGATCCCGTTCGACGAGCTGGTGCAGATCATCGAGCAGGCCATTCTCACCGCCTATCTCAAGCACACCGATCAGGCCGACCAGCGCGGCTCCGACGCCCCGCAGCCTCGCGTCGAGCTCGACCGCAAGAGCGGCCACATCACGGTCTACGTTCCCGAGTTCGACGACGATGGCAACCTCATCGGAGAGGCGCCCGACAGCCCCGACGACTTTGGCCGCATTGCCGCGTTCGCCGCCAAGCAGGTCATCAATCAGCGACTGCGCGACATCGGCGATGACCGCGTGCTCGGCGAGTTCAAGGGCCGCGAGGGTGACATCGTCGCCGGTGTCATCCAGCAGGGTCCGAACCCGCGCATGGTGCACATCGACCTCGGCACGGTCGAGGCCATCCTTCCGCCCGAAGAGCAGGTTCCCGGTGAGGAGTACCCACACGGCAGCCGCATCCGCGTGTATGTCACGAGCGTGTCAAAGGGCTTGAAGGGTCCGTCGATCACGGTGAGCCGCACGCACCCGTCTCTCGTTCGCCGCCTGTTCGCGCTGCACGTGCCCGAGATCGCTTCCGGTGTCGTGGAGATTGTTTCGCTCGCGCGCGAGGCGGGCCACCGCACCAAGATCGCCGTCAGGGCGACGGAGCCGGGCGTCAACGCGAAGGGCGCCTGCATCGGAGAGTTGGGGCAGCGCGTGCGGGGTGTGACCGCCGAACTCGGCACCGAGAAGATCGACATCGTCGACTACTCGGATGACCTCGCGACGTTCGTGAAGAACGCACTGTCGCCCGCGAAGGTGACGGACGCGTTCGTCATCAACCCGGACACGAAGGCGGTTCGCGCCCTCGTGCCCGACTACCAACTGTCGCTCGCGATCGGTAAGGAGGGCCAAAACGCCCGCCTCGCCGCCAAGTTGACTGGCGCAAAAATCGACATTCAGCCCGATTCCGTGATGGATGACTAGCACCCGCTAGGATGGAACCCGTCAGAACCTGCGTCGGCTGTCGCGCTCGCGTTCCTCGTTCCGAACTTATTCGGTGCGTCGTGCGTGACGGAACAGTCGTCGCGGACGCGTTGGCCAGTCATCCTGGCCGGGGCGCGTGGGTGCACGCCACCCGCGACTGCATCGAGACGGCGACGTCACGTCGAGCATGGGCTCGCGCGTTTCGGACCGCCGGCCCGCTCGACGCAGGAGGGCTTTTGGCACTGTACGGATCCACCGGATCCTCGAGAGAACAGGCTGATCGGCACATGGACAACTGATGAGCGGCTCGAAATGAGACCCGTCCACCATTAGTGGTCTGCCCCTGTCCGGGTGCAGGCCCAGACAGGAGAGAAGTGGCTGGAAAACCACGCGTACACGAAATCGCCAGCGAGTTCGGAGTATCGAGTAAGGACGCGCTGGAGAAGCTGAAGGAGCTTGGCGAATTCGTCAAGGGTCCATCGTCGACAATCGAACCGCCCGTCGCGCGAAAGCTTCGCGCTGCCCTCGAGGCTGACGGGGCCAAGCCCGTCGCCGACGAGAAGCCGGCGGCGAAGAAGCCGGCCCCGAAGGCTGCACCGAAGCCCGCGCCGGCTCCCGCCGCGCCCGCGGCTGAGCCGGAGGCTCCGGCCGCGCCCGCCGCCGCCGAGGCTGCTCCAGCCGCGCCCGCGGCTCCGGAAGCACCCGCAGCGCCCGCAGGCGACGCGGAGAAGCCCGCGCCGTCGAAGCCTGCCGCGACGGGTGGTCCGCGTCCCGGCAACAATCCCTTTGCCTCCCAGCAGGGCATGGCGCGCCCCGGCACGCCCCGACCCGGCAACAACCCGTTCTCGTCCTCGCAGGGCATGCCCCGCCCGGGCGGCGCGGGTGGCGCGATCCCGCGTCCGCCGCGTCCCGGCGCGCCCCGCCCCGGAGCCCCTCGACCCGGTGCGCCCCGTCAGGGAGCGCCCGGACGCGGCAACGCGCCGTTCCAGACCCGCCAGGGTGGCGGCGCGCGGCCGGCGCCCGGTACCCCTGGCTTCCGTCCTGGTGGTCCCGGCGGCCCGGGTGGCCCCGGTGGCGGTGGCGGCGGTTTCCGCGGCGGTGGCCGTGGCCGCGGCCCCGGTGGCGGCACCGCTGGTGCGTTTGGTCGTGGCGGCGGCAAGAGCCGCGCCCGCAAGTCGAAGCGGACGAAGCGGCAAGAGTTTGAAATGCGGGAGGCGCCGTCGGTAGGCGGCGTCAGCGTTCCCCGCGGCGACGGCAAGACCGTTATTCGCCTGCGTCAGGGCGCATCCATTACGGACTTCGCCGACAAGTTGGAGACCGCCACGGGCATGAACTGCCCGCCCGGAAACCTCGTGACGGTGCTGTTCCACCTCGGTGAGATGGCGACCGCCACCGAGTCGCTTGACGGCGCCACCTTCGAGGTCCTCGGCGAGGAGCTCGGCTGGAAGATCGAGATCGTCTCGCCGGAGGACGAAGACAAGGAACTGCTCGAGGCGTTCGACATCGACCTCGACGAGGTGGACGACGAGGAAGACCTCGTCATCCGTCCTCCGGTGGTCACCGTCATGGGCCACGTCGACCACGGTAAGACGAAGCTGCTCGACGCGATCCGCGAGGCGAACGTCGTCGCGGGCGAGGCCGGCGGCATTACCCAGCACATCGGTGCCTACCAGGTGTGGACCGAGCACGAGGACATCGAGCGCGCGATCACCTTCATTGACACCCCCGGTCACGAGGCGTTCACCGCCATGCGTGCCCGCGGTGCGCAGGTGACTGACGTCGCGATCCTCGTGGTCGCCGCCGACGATGGCATCATGCCGCAGACGGTGGAGGCGCTGAACCACGCCCAGGCGGCCAACGTGCCGATCGTGGTCGCGGTCAACAAGGTCGACAAGGAGGGGGCCAACCCCGCTAAGGTGCGTCAGCAGCTCACCGAGTACGGCCTCGTCGCCGAAGAGTACGGCGGAGACGTCATGTTCATCGACGTCTCTGCGCTGCAGAAGAAGGGCATCACCGAGCTGCTCGACGCCGTTCTGCTGACGGCCGACGCTGGCCTCGACCTGCGCGCGAACCCGAACAGACTGGCGCGCGGAACCGCGATCGAGGCGAAGCTCGACAAGGGCCGCGGTGCGGTGGCGACCGTGCTGATTCAGGCCGGAACCCTGCGCGTCGGCGATGCCATCGTCGCGGGCACCGCCTACGGCCGCGTGCGCGCCATGACGGACGAGAACGGCGAGAAGGTCGACGAGGCCTACCCGTCGCGTCCGGTGGCCGTTCAGGGTTTGTCGACCGTGCCGCGCGCGGGTGACACGTTCATCGTCACCGACGATGACCGCACCGCCCGCCAGATCGCCGAGAAGCGAGAAGCCGCCGAGCGCAACGCCATGCTGGCCAAGGCCCGCAAGCGCATCAGCCTCGAAGACTTCACGAAGGCGCTGGAAGACGGCAAGGTCGAGTCGCTCAACCTCATCCTCAAGGGAGACGTCTCGGGTGCTGTTGAGGCCCTGGAAGAGGCGCTTCTCAAGATCGAGGTCGACGAGAGCGTGCAGCTGCGCATCATCCACCGCGGTGTTGGTGCGGTGACCGAGAGCGACGTGAACCTCGCGACGATCGACAACGCGATCATCGTGGGCTTCAACGTGCGCCCCGACACGAAGGCGCGCGAGCGTGCCCAGCGTGAGGGTGTCGACATCCGCTTCTACTCGGTCATCTACTCGGCGCTCGAGGAGATCGAGAACTCGCTGAAGGGCATGCTGAAGCCCGAGTTCGAAGAGGTGCAGTCGGGCGTGGCCGAGATTCGCGAGATTTTCCGCTCGTCGAAGTTCGGCAACATCGCCGGTGTCATCGTGCGCAGCGGCACGATCACGCGCAACGCCAAGGCGCGCGTGATCCGTGAGGGCGTCGTCGTCGGCGACAACCTCGCGATCGAGTCGCTGCGTCGTTTCAAGGACGATGTCACCGAGGTTAAGACCGACTTCGAAGCTGGTATCGGCTTGGGCAAGTTCAACGACATCCAGGTCGGCGACGAGATCGAGACGATCGAGATGAAGGAAAAGCCGCGCGCCTAAGCGTCGCGAGCGTGTCTGTCGGGCCCCGGCCCCGTGCATCCGCACGGCGGGCGGGGCCCGTTCGGCACAGAACAGAACCACACGCACCACACGACGAAGAAGGTGGGTCACCATGAGTGAGAACCCTCGCGCCCGCAAGGTCGCCGACCGCATCCATGAGGTCATTGCCACGCGCCTCGAGAGAGGCCTTCGTGACCCGCGACTCGGCTTTGTCACGATCACGGAGGTGCGCGTCACCGGTGACCTGCAGCACGCCAGCATCTTCTACACGGTGTACGGCACCGACGAGGAGCGCGCCGACTCGGCTGCGGCACTGAAGGCGGCCACCGGCATGTTGCGCACCGAGGTCGGCAAGAACCTCAATACGCGCCTGACTCCCACCATCGAGTTCATCGCCGACGGCGTGCCCGAGAACGCGGCGGCGATCGAGAACCTGCTCCGCGAGGCGCGCGAACGGGATGCCCAGACCGAGGCGGAGGCGAGAAGCGCCCAGTACGCAGGTGACGAAGACCCGTACGTCAAGCCCCGCGAGGCCGACGACGAGTAGGGGACGCGGCCTAGGAGTGGCCGCCCAGGTCGATCGACCCCGTGTTGAAGATGGACACGGCAATCAGGATCACGCCGGCGAGGATCGACAGTCCCGCGATCACGCCGAACAGGGCGACGCCCGCCTTTTCGATCAGGCCGGGGCGGGGTTCTGCGCCGGTGTGCTCTGCATCCATGCTCATCGAGTGACTCCTTTGTGACGGGATCGCGTTCGTCGACTCCTCCTATCGTGCCGCACATTGCTGAGAAGCGAGGACGGAACGCCCGGGCGGGTGCAGCGTTCGCCGTCTAGTGAGCGTTCAGTTCGGTGGGAAGGCGCCGCATCCCGAGGAGGGGAGAGGCGACGACGAATCCTGCGGCGAGGAGAACCCCGGCGGTAGCGAGCCACAACAGGGCCGGAATTCCGATGGTGGTCGCGATAACCCCAGACAGGACGCCCGCGATGGGCATGACGCCCCACACCACGAAGCGAATGGACGCATTCATGCGACCGAGGAGAGGCACGGGGCAGATGCGCTGCCGGAAGCTCACCTGGGCGATGTTGTAAACGAGCACGCTCACGCTCGTCACCGCGTTCCCGACCATGAGGAGCGCGATGGCGATGGAGGGGAAGACCGGCATGAGCGCGAACAGGGCCATCCCACCCACGCCCAGGAGTGCGGAGAGCGGGATCACGGTTCCTTCACCGATGCGTTCCGAGGCGGGTGCGGCGAGCACTGCCCCGATGAGACCCCCGACCGCGCCCACGGACAGCGCGATGCCGTACAGCGCCGGACTGATCTCGAGGTCACGGAGGACGAGCAGGGGCAGCATCGTGAACAGCAGGCTGGCGAAGAAGTTGGTGAGCGCCGTGCAGGCCGCAATCGACCGCAGGAGGCGCTGGTTCCAGACGAAGGCGAGACCCTCGACGATCTCCGTCCACAGCGGTCGTCGCTGATCTCGCGGCGCGGGCAGTTCCTCATCGCGGATGCTCGCGATCGCCACGAAGGAACCGAGGTACGTGATCGCCGTCGCCGCCAGCAGAATCGGGGCCTGCACAACGGCGAGGAGGAGGCCGCCGAGCCCCGGGCCGGCCACTCCCGCGAGTTGGGCGGTCGATTCGAGCTTTCCGTTCGCGTCGGAGATCTTGTCGCGAGGAACCAGCACGGGGATGTAGCTCTGGTAGGCGACGTCGAAGAACACCTGCGCGAATCCGATGACTGCGGCGAGCACGATCAGGTGCCACATCTGCAGGGCGCCGGCGGCCCAGAGGATCGGGATCGCCCCGAAGGCGAGGGCTCGCGTGATGTTTGCCCGCATCATCACTCGTCGCTTGAGGCTGCGGTCCACCCACGCCCCGGCCGGGAGTCCGACGACGAGGAACGCGAGGGTGCCTGCGGCGCCGAGAAGCCCGACTTCCCACTCGTTGGCGCCCAGGATCGCGACCGCGAGGACGGGAATGGCGATGCCGCCGAATTCTGCCCCGAATTGAGCTCCCGCTTCGCCGCTCCACAGGCGCATGAAGTTGCGGTGGCGCCACAGGGTCGGGGAGCGCGGGGGTGGGGAGGTCACGGGGACATCCTGGCTGAACCGATTGATAAGTGTCAATCGGTTGGTCGATCTCCGAAACGCTTCGCTATGGTCGAGCGGTGGCGACCACTCACTCGGCGAGCGCGAACTCCGACGATGCGGATGCGCGCCAGCTGTCGGCTGGGCGCGCGCTGGCATCGCCGCTGCGGTTGCGCATCCTGCGCTTCTGTCTCTACGACGCGCACACGAATCGCGAGATTGCGGAGGAGTTCGGCCTGAACGTCGGCACGAGTCTTCACCACGTGAGAACGCTCGTCGACAACGGATTCCTCGTCGCGGAAGAGACGCGCACCGGTCGGCGAGGAGCGCGGGAGATTCCCTATCGGGCAACCGGCCTGTCATGGTCCACCCGCATCGACGGCCAGGGTGCCCTTGTCATCCGGACCTTCCTGGAAGAAGTCGACGGCCTCGATCTTGACGAGCAGTTCATGGTGCGGATGGGCTTCAAACTCACTCCCGAACGGCTAGAAGAACTGCAGAACCGTTTGGTGGAGGTCATTCACGAGTACCACGAGTCACCCGACGACGACGGCACCCGGCACGGGCTGTTCCTCTCGGTCCACCCCGAGGGTCACCGCTCCTCGCGCACGGAGTCGGGAAGCGAGTAGCCCCGGTCGACATCGCCCGTGGCGAGGCCATCAGCGAGGAGACCCCTGAGGGCCCGCTCGCGCTGACCAGGGTCGGGCCACACCCCCTCAATGACCCAGGCCGGCACCGGACCGTCGCTGTGGCGCAGCTCCCGCATGATGAGCCCGCGCACCTGGCGGTCGCTTCCCTCGAACCGGGCCTGCCGCAGCGCCGCCGGCCCGTCGTAGGCGGGATAGTCGGCCGCTCGCCACGCGCAGAGCTCGGCGATCGGGCACGCGTCGCAGCGCGGAGCGCGAGCCGTGCAGACTGTCTGCCCGAGCTCCATGGCGCCCGCGTTGACGTCGTGCGCCTCGGCCGGGTCGTCGGGCAGCAGCGCGTCCATCGCGGCGAGGTCGGCCCGGATGCGGGCGGGGCCCGCCGCGCCCTGGCCGTGCACGGCGCGCGCGATCATGCGACGGGTGTTGACGTCGACGACGGGGACGCGCATCCCGAACGCGAAGCAGGCGATCGCGCGAGCCGTGTAGTCGCCGATTCCGGGGAGAGCGAGCAGCGCGTCGACGTCGGCCGGAACCTCGCCACCGTGCTGTTCGGCGATTCTCGTCGCCGCGGCGTGCAGGTTGAGGGCGCGGCGGGGGTAGCCGAGGCGGTCCCACGCCCGCACCGCCTCGGCGGGGGAGTCGGCCGCGAGCGCGTCCGGCGTCGGCCACCGGGCGAGCCACTGCTCCAGCCGGGGAATGACCCGGGCGACGGGGGTCTGCTGCAGCATGATCTCGCTTACGAGCGTGCCCCAGGGGCTGAACCCGGGGCGGCGCCACGGCAGGTCACGGGCGTTCTCGCGGTACCAGGCGGCGATCGTCGGGCTCAACTGCACGCGTTCAGCCTAGGCTCGCCCTCATGACGGAGACGCGCACGGCCCTGCTCGACGAGCTGAGCGACGAGTTGCTCGCGGCACACTGCGCCGAGCGATATGCCCGCGGCCGCGACTCGGCAGAGGGCTACTACCGCGACTCGTTCGACCATGACGCCCTGCGCGAGCAGACGGTGGTGCCGTTCCGTTCCAGCGCGACCGCCGTTCAGACGGTGGTCGACGTGCCGCGACGGGCAGGCGATCTACCGGCGCGAGGCGCAGCCGCACCGCGTGGCGACGATCGTGATCGACAATGCCGACCACGAGCATCCCCGCCCGGTATTCGCCGACTTCTGCTGGGCGAATGGATGCGCGGGGCGCGTTCAGGAGGTCGGGCTAGCGTTCCCAGCATGCGCACCCTCGTCACCGGCGCGACCGGGTACATCGGCGGCCGGCTCGTGCCGCGACTCGTCGCGGCAGGCCACACGGTGCGGGTGTTCGTGCGCGATGCCGACCGTCTGCGTGATGTGCCCTGGAGCGGCGATGTGGAGGTGGCGACGGGCGACCTGCGCAGCCCGCACGACGTCGCGGCGGCCCTCGACGGCGTCGAGGTGCTGTATTACCTTGTGCATTCGATGACCTCGGGGCGCGACTTCGAGACGTTGGAGAGGCGCATCGCCGACACGGTCGCCCGCGCGGCGGGGGAGGCGGGGGTTCGCCGCATCGTGTACCTCGGCGGGTTGCACCCCGACGGGCCGCTGTCGCGGCACCTGCGCAGCCGCGCCGAGGTGGGCGAGATTCTGCTCGCGAGTGGCGTTCCGACCGCGGTGCGTGACGTGCTGCACTACCTGATCGGCGCGGCGACCCTCCCCGCCGACGTGAACCGCACCTTCGACATCGGCGGACCGGACGTCTTGCGGTACGGGCAGATGATGAACGGCTACGCGCTGGAGGCGGGGCTCAAGCAGCGACCGATTGCGAGCCTGCCCGTTCTCACCCCGTATCTCGCCAGCCAGTGGGTGAACCTCGTCACCCCGATTCCGCGCTCGCTCGCAGTGCCGATCATCTCGTCGTTGCAGTACGACGCGATCTGCAGCGAGCACGACATCGAGCAGTACATCGCCGCGCCCGAGGGCGGGCTGACCGGCTACCGGCAGGCCGTGCGCTACGCGCTCGCGAAGATGCGCGAAGGGGAGGTCGAGACGAGCTGGCGCAACGCGGCCGTCGCTGAGGCTCCCGCCGATCCTCTGCCGAGCGACCCCGAGTGGAGCGGGGCGACCGTGTTCGTCGACCACCGCGAGGCCGACAGCGATGCGACCCCGGACGAGCTGTGGCGCGTCGTGGAGGGCATCGGTGGCGACAACGGCTGGTACTCACTGCCGGTCGCGTGGGCGGCCCGCGGCTGGCTCGACAAGCTCGTCGGGGGAGTGGGGCTGCGGCGCGGGCGGCTCGACCCCGAGCGCCTCCAGCCGGGCGACGCCCTCGACTTCTGGCGGGTCGAGCAGCTCGACCGCGGCACGTTCCTGCGCCTGCGTGCCGAGATGAAGCTGCCGGGTCGCGCGTGGCTCGAGTTCCGCGTCAGCCCCCGCGAGGGCGGTGGTTCGCACCTCGATCAGCGCGCCGTGTTCTTCCCGTCGGGGCTCGGCGGCCGCCTGTACTGGGGCATCATCATCCCCTTCCACGGAGTGATCTTCCCCGGCATGGCGGAGGGCATGGCCCGTCAGGCCGAGGCGAATGCTCGCATTCGGCAGGAGATTCGCGCAGAATAGGGCCCGTGGGGGCCGCACCGGGGGGTGCTGGCGTCGCTCGCGGGGCTGATGCTCGCGGCGGCGCTGATCGTCGCGCCCGGCGCCTCGACGCCCGCCCACGCCAGCGAAGCGGGCACGATTCACTCGCTGCTCAATCAGGCCAGGGGAGGCTCGGGGCTCGGCCCGTTGGCCCGCAACGGAGCGCTCGACCAGGTTGCGCTGAATTGGGCGAATCAGATGGCGGCCGAGGGGCGGCTGTACCACAACCCGAGCTACAGCGCTCAGATACCCGGCGGCTGGAGCCGCGCCGCGGAGAACATCGCGCAGGGCTACCCGACGGGTGCATCCATGCACGACGGCTGGTGGAACTCGCCCGGCCACAGGGCGAACATGCTGGGCGACTTTACCGATGTCGGCATCGCTTTCATCCAGGCCGGCGGTACGACTTGGGGCGTGCAGGTGTTCGCGAAGTACGGCTCGAGTGTGCCCGCACCCGCGCCGCCGCCTCCCCCCGCACCCGCAGAGCCCGCGCCAGCGCCCGAACCAGAGCCCGACACCGCCACAGCCATGCCCGCAATGGAGCCGCGGCCGACGCCCGAAGCGAGGGTCGTCGACGACGCGACCGCGAGCATCCGCATGTCGAATACGGCAGCGCTCTCCGCGACTGAGCTTCCCCCCGCGGTGGGCGCGGCAGCCGGGATGCTCGGTGCCGGTCTCATCGGATTGCTGGCGGTCGCCGGGTCGTTCTTCCCCCGAAAGGGGGCTGAGAATCGCCGCACTCGCGGGCGTCTTTGGTCACGGAACGGTAACGGATCCCCCTAGGCTGGTCGGCACCGCATCGACGCGGTGACCCGAGGACTGGGAGGTTTCGTGACGCATTCCGAGACCCAGCCCCGCCGCTTTTGTCGCGGTCACCGCTACTCGTTCCGTCGCGTGTCGACGACGGTCGCGGTGACCGTCGCCCTCGTGGGTGTGTTCTCGGTGGACTACACGGCCGCGACGGCGTACGCCGCCATCCCAGCGTATGCACAGGCAATGAATGACGGGGCTCCGCTGACCGCCGCCCACCGCGGAGACCCCGTCGCGGCTCCCGAGAACACCGTTCCCGCGATCGTCGCGGGCATCAACGGAGGTGCCGACATTGTCGAGTTCGATCTGCAGCTCACGAGCGACGGCCACGCCGTGCTGATGCACGACGACATGGTTGATCGCACGACCGACGGAGCGGGACCGATCAGCGAATTCACGCTCGACGGCATCCGACAGCTGGACGCGGGATCGTGGTTTGGTCCTGCCTGGCACGGCACCCCGGTGCCGACGGCACGGGAGGCGCTCGAACCCTTCATCGACGTGCCGACGACGGCTCTCGTCGAGTTCAAGGGCACGTGGCACGAAGAGGACGTCGCCCCGGTCGTCGCGGTGATCGACGAACTGGGAATCGGTGATCGCACCGTCGTCTCGAGCTTCGAGGCGCGCACCATGATCGCCTTGCAGCGGGCTGCTCCGCACCTGCAACGGGCCCTCACGATGCGCGTGCTTCCGGCGTCGCCGTTCGGCCTCGTGGCGGCCTACGACGCCTCTGTGGTCGTGACGAGTATGCGCTCGATCGACCTGTCGCCGCGCATGGTGTCGCAACTTCAGCAGGCTGGCGTGACGGTGATCGTCTACACGCTGAATACGCCGACGCTCTGGCAAAAGGCGCGTCAGGCGGGTGTCGACGTCATCGTGACCGATGACCCGCGCGGCATGAACCACTGGGCCGACTGGCTTAGTTCGTAGGGCGCATCTTGCGTCAGCGTTGGCGCAGCAACGCCTCGTAGACACGCACGCCCTCCAGGAACGCCGGCACCCGAATGCGCTCGTTCTTCGCGTGGAGGCACGCGCGCTCGTCGGCCGTCATCCGGAACGGCGCGAATCGGTACACGTGATCGCTGATCGCGGTGAACCAGCGGCTGTCGCTCGCCTGCATCATGACGTAGGGCGAGACCATGAGTCCGGGATGCACGTCGCGCACCGCCTGCACGATCGCCTCCCAGCCCTCCCCGGAGGCGGGCGACACGGGGGAGGGTTCGCTCGGTTCGAGCACCTCGACCGTGACGCGTTCGTCGTCGATGGCGGTTTCCACCTCGGAGACGGCCTCGGCGACGGACGTTCCGGGCGCGATGCGCATATTGATCGTGGCTTCGGCGCGTTCGGCCAACGCGTTGGCGGCGTGGCCGGCCCGCAGCTCGGTGACCGCGCGGGTCGTTCGCACGAGCGCTCGGGTCTCGGGGCTCGTGCGCAGAAACACGCGCAGCAGCAGCGGCGCGAACAGGTCCACCCGTCGGAACACGAAGCGGAGGGCCGGTTTCGCGCGTTCGCCGAGCGTACGAATCATGAGTCGGGTCGTCGCATCGAGCCGCGCGCGGGCGGGTCGGGCGTTCAACCGCAGGATGGCGCGCGCGAGCCGCTCGGTTGCCGCCAGCGGGGGCGGGCTCGCGGCGTGCCCGCCCTGCTGCTCGACGGTGAGGCGCAGGGTGGTGATGCCCTTCTCGGTCACGCCGACCACCGCGTACGGCTCGTCGACACCGGGAAAGGCGCCAGACACGATTGCCCCTCCCTCGTCGAGTACCAGGGATGGCCGCACTCCGCGCTCGCGGAGGACCTTCACGATGGCGCGCGCGCCGCGCCCGTTAACCTCCTCGTCGTCGCCGAGGCTGACGAGAACATCGTGCCGGGGGCGGAAGCCGGCCGCGAGTAGTCGCTCGATGGATTCGAGAATGGCGGCGGCGCATCCCTTGTCATCGATCGTGCCGCGGCCCCACAGCACCGCCTCGTCGCCGTCGGGACCGGAGTCGGTGATGACGGCGGCGAACGGCGGGTGTTCCCAGCCCTCCTCGGTCGCGGGCACCACGTCGTAGTGCGCCATCAGGACCGTGGGCGTCGACGCACCGGTGGGATCAGTTCCCGGCCAGCGATACAGCAGTGCCGCGTCGCCGATGCGCTCGCGGGTCAGGTGCTCGTGCACGAGCGGGTAGAGCGTCGGGAGGGCGTCGATGAATCGCTCGAACGGTTCCGGGCCGCGGCGCGGCCCCGGCCCGTCGGGCGGCCGCGAGACCGTCGGGATGCGCACCAACTCCTGCAACCGCGCGATCGCCCTCTCGTCGCGCAGCGTGCCAGGCGATAGCGTCGCGGTCATGCGCCCCATCGTCGCACTGCGGGGTCTCGTCACGGCGATGCTGGTCGGCGTGGCCGCTCCGCTCGACGCGATCGTCACCGCCGGGTTGCTGTCGCGGCAGCCACTCAGCGCAGCCGGCGCCGAGGTGAACGATCACCTCACCGGTCTCGACCAGTACATCCGCCTCGCCGTAGCCGGTCGCACGCGCGTGCTGCAGTCGCCGCAGGGTGCGCTGCGCGAACCGATCGACCCGAACGACCGCGGGGCGCGGCTGAAGCTGATCGAGCGGCTGTTGCCCTGGGCGGTGCTGTTCGGCCACGAGAAAGAGTGGGCGGCAGAGCTCGGCTCGTTCTACGCCGAGGGTGAGTCGCCCAGCTGGTTCCGCGGCGCGCGCCCGTTTACCGTCGGCGCCTTCGCCGCCGGCGTCGGCTCGGTCAGCTCCACCCTGTCGTCGAGCTACTCGGGCACGAGTTCATCGGGCGGCTCCGGCGGCGGGGATCCTCGGGCGGCGGTAGAGGCGGCGGCGTGTAGCCGCGCTGCGCGAGGTGGTCTTAGGGGGGCGTAACAATTCGACCCGGATCGCGCGTCGAAACCGGACCACGGTTCACAATGACTGTCACCCGCACTTTCACCGCACCTGGAGGCCCTCGTGACCACGCGCATCCGTCGTCTTACCCCGCTCGCCGCTCTTGCGGCATCCGCGCTCGTTCTCGCCGGCTGCGCCGCCGATGCGCCCGCCGATGATGTGAGCGGCTACGTCACGGAGGGCGTGTTGACGATCGCCACCGGTGAGCCCGCCTACTTCCCGTACGTGATCGACGACGACCCCACCACGGGTGAAGGGTTCGAAGCGGCGGTCGCGTACGCCGTGGCCGAGGAGCTCGGATTCGCGCCCGAGGACGTGGTGTGGGTGCGCACGAGCTTCGAGTCGGCGATTCAGCCGGGCCCGAAGACCTTCGACTTCAACCTGCAGCAGTACACGATCACCGCGGAGCGGGCCGAAAACGTCGACTTCTCGACCCCGTACTACGCAACGCCGCAGGCGGTGATTACCGTCGAGTCGTCGCCCGCCGCTGGCGCGGCGAGCCTTGCCGACCTGGAGGGCTTCCTGATTGGCGCCGCGACCGGAACGACGAGCTTCACCGCGATCGAGCAGCAGATCGCGCCCACGGCCGGTGCCCAGGCGTTCAACACGAACGATGACGCGGTGCTGGCGCTGCAGAACGGCACCGTTGACGCCATCGTCGTCGACCTTCCGACCGCGTTCTTCCTCAGCGCCGTCGTGCTCGAGGGCGGCGTGCTGCTCGGCCAGCTGCCGGCCGACGCCGGCATCAGCGACGAGTGGGGCCTCGTGCTCGCCAAGGACAGCCCGCTGACGGAGGCGGTCTCGGCCGCGGTTGACCGCCTGCGCGACAGCGGTCGCCTGGCGGACATCGCCGACGAGTGGCTCGGCGCCGACGCGGGCGCGCCTATCCTGCAGTAGTGCCAGCGTCCCGCGAAACCGTCAGCGACGTCGAACTCGGTCGGCGTGCCTATCGGCGGAAGCAGAATGCGCGCTCGGTACTGATCTCCTTCGTCTCCACGATCGTCTTCGCGGTGATCGTGTGGATCACGATCATCAACACGCCGGGCTGGAACCGCGTGCAGCGCAGCTTCTTCGACCTGGAGACTGCGATCGCCGCCTGGCCGCGCGTGATCGCGGGTCTGTGGATCAACGTGCAGGTGCTGTTCTTCGCGGTGATCGGCGTGCTCGTGCTGAGTGTGCTGCTCGCGACGATTCGCACGCTTCGGGGGCCGATCTGGTTCCCGCTGCGCGCCCTTGCGGCCGCCTACACCGACCTGTTCCGCGGCCTGCCGTTGATCATCGTGCTGTTCCTCGTCGGCTTCGGGCTCCCCGGCCTCGAGCTGTTTCCCCGCAACAGCGCGCAGTTCTGGGGCACAATCGCGCTCATCCTGACGTATTCGGCGTACGTGAGCGAGGTGTTCCGCGCCGGAATCGAGGCCGTGCATCCCTCGCAGCGGCTGGCCGCGCGTTCCCTGGGCCTGAACCACGGGCAGTCGATGCGCATCGTCGTGCTTCCCCAGGCAGTGCGTAAGGTCACCCCGGCCCTCATGAACGACTTCGTGGCCATGCAGAAAGATGTCGGGCTGATCTCGGTGCTCGGGGTGGTCGACGCCGTGCGTGCCGCGCAGATCGAGACGGCCGCGAACTTCAACTTCACCCCCTACGTCGTCGCGGGCCTGCTGTTCGTGCTGCTGGCGCTTCCGATGATTCGCCTCACCGACTGGTACACGGCACGTCTCAGGGCGCGCGAACAGATGGGGAGCCTCGTATGACCCCGCCTGTCCTCCGGCTCGACGGCGTGCGCAAGCGATTCGGCGACACCGAGGTGCTCGGCGGGGTCGACCTGACCGTGGCCGAACACGACGTCGTCGCGCTCATCGGTGCCAGCGGATCGGGTAAGTCAACCCTGCTGCGGTGCGTCAACCTGCTCGAGCGCATCGACGACGGCCAGATCTGGTTGCGCGACACCGACATCTCCGACCCGCGGGTGCACGCCGACCGGGTGCGCGCCCGTATCGGAACGGTGTTCCAGCAGTTCAACCTGTTCCCGCACATTCGGGTCATCGACAACGTCACGCTCGCGAGCCGTCGCGTGCTGCGCATCCCGCGCGCAACGGCCGAGGCGACCGCGCTCGAGCTGCTCGATCGCGTCGGATTGGCGGGCAAGGCACGCGAGTATCCCGACCGCCTCTCCGGCGGTCAGCAGCAGCGCGTCGCCATCGTGCGGGCGATCGCGACCAACCCCGAACTGCTGCTGCTCGACGAGATCACCTCGGCGCTCGACCCCGAACTGGTCGTCGAGGTGCTCGACCTCGTTCGCGACCTGAAGAACGAGGGCACGACGATCGTGATGGCGACGCACGAGATGGCGTTCGCCCGCGACGTGGCAGACCGCGTCGTCTTCCTCGACGGCGGCGTCATCGTCGAGGAAGGGCCGGCCGCTCAGCTGTTGCGCGAGCCCCGGGAGGACCGCACACGCGCCTTCCTCGCTCGGTTCCTCACGTAGCGGGGGCGTGCCTGCGGACGACGTCGGCGATACCCGCGATCTCGGCGGGACCGACCCGGCAGCATCCGCCGACGATGCTCGCTCCCTGCTCCAGCCACCGCGACACCTGCGCGGGAGCAAAGCCGGGCTCGCCCTCCCAGCGTCGCTGCGCCCGATTCCACTGCTCGCCACTGTTCGGGTAGACGACGATCGGCTTGTCGGTCACGGAGCGCGCGGCGCGGATCGCGCCCGAGACCTCCGCGGGGTGGGAGCAGTTGATGCCGACCGCGACGATCTCGTCGACCGCGTCGGCGTCCGCAAACGCGTCCGCGAGGCTCTCGCCGGTGCGCAGCCGCCCGTCGACCACCGTGAACGACAACCACGCCGCGACGCCCGTCCCGCGCAGCAGCTCGAGCAGCGCCCTCGATTCAGCACGGCTCGGAATGGTTTCGATGGCGAGCAGGTCCGCGCCGCTCTCGGCGAGCACGGTGAGACGCCGCGCGTGCCACGCGCGCAGTCCGGCGCGGTCGAGGTCGTAGTCGCCGCGGTACTCGGACCCGTCGGCTCGCGCGGCGCCGTAGGGGCCAACGGAGGCCGCCACCAGCCCATCGGGCCGGTGCTCGTCGCGGGCCTCGGCGGCGAGGGTCACACTCGCACGCATCAGCTCGGTCGCGTCGTCATCGGACAGTCCGCGCCGGCGCGCGCCCTCGAACGAGAGCTGATAGGAGGCGGAAATCGCGATATCGGCACCAGACGTGAAGTAGTCGTGATGAGCATCCCGAATCGCGTCCGGATGGTCGTGAAGCAGGCGGGCGCTCCAGAGGTCGCCGCTCAGGTCGTGGCCGATCGCCTCGAGGTGACTGCCGAGTCCGCCGTCCAAAACGGCGACTGGGGGAAAGGACGGATGCTGCACAGGATTATCGTGCAACACACACGCCCCTCTCCGCCTCCTTGCGCGGCATGATTCGTCATGTGCGGGCGCCGGTGCACTAGACTGGTGGCGGCATTTCGGCCCACCGGGCGTTCTCGACCGGGTCAGGGCACGAGATGCTCCCGGCCTTTGTGACCCACCGCGGGGCCGACGCTCCACCCTCGCGGGCCGCGCACGAGAACCGCGAGATGTCACACGTTTGCACCCGAGGAGGGTCATGGCCCAGACCGGCCAGCGCACCAAAAACAACGCCCGCGGCACTCAGGCGCGGCGACGCCGTCGACCCCTCGACGAAGAGGGCATCATCCCGATTCTTGCCCGCGCCGTGCGTGAGGTCGAGAACGCCGCCGGCCGCGGCAAGGTGAGCCCGTCGAACCGCACCAAGTTCCAGGTGGCGGCCTTACTCGTGCGCGAAGAACGTGCACGCGTGAAAGACGACGCTGAGGTTCCCGAGTCAGAGCGGGCCGAGGTCCTGAAGCGTCTCGACGGCCTCGCGGGCATTATGGCGAAAACCGCCGCCCGCGACACCTCGCTCATCGCCCTGCTCGCACCGGAAGCGAAGGTGTCAGACACCGCGAAGGCGCTGCGCCGCGACATGCTGCTCGCCTCGGGCGCCGAGCTTGAGCCCGACGAGCTCATCATCGTCACCGAGGCGATCGAGGTCGCCCCCGACGTGGCCAAGCAGGTGACGCCGCCGAGCGTCAAGCAGGCGCAGCTGGCGAACCCCTTCCTCGCCCCCGACCTGTCGGCTCTGACCCCGCCGCGGAAGCCGGCCTCGACGCGGCTCGCCAACTGGGAGCTCATCGAGCCGCTGTTCCGCTCGTTCGAGTACGGCGCCGGTGGCCAGGCCGCCACGATGGAGCTGCCCGAGGCCGACTCGCTCGCAACCCCCGGCGGCCTTCCCCTCATGCGCCACCAGGCACGTCTCGTCGAGTCGGTCAAGGCCGGCCACCGCACCTTCCTGCTCGCCGACGAGCCGGGTCTCGGCAAGACTGCGCAGGCGCTCATGGCGGCGAACGTGGCGAAGGCTTTTCCGTTGCTGGTCGTCGTGCCGAACGTCGTGAAGACGAACTGGGCGCGCGAGGTGGAGCGCTGGATTCCGCAGCGCTCGGCGACCGTCGTGCACGGCGACGGGGACGACCTGGACGCGTTCGCCGACGTCATCATCGTCAACTACGAGATCCTCGATCGGCACGTGGGTTGGCTCGGCCGTTTCGGCTTCAAGGGCATGGTCGTCGACGAGGCGCACTTCATCAAGAACGCGACGTCTCAGCGCTCGCGGCACGTGCAGTCGCTGGCCGCGAGCATCCGGATGTTGCACCCGAAGGCGCTGATGATGGCGCTGACGGGTACGCCGCTGATCAACCAGATCGAGGACTTCCGAATGATCTGGAAGTTCCTCGGCTGGATCGACGACAAGAAGCCGCTCGGCGAGCTGATGGGGAAGCTGGAAGAGACGGGGCTCACCCCCGCCGACCCCGGGTTCTTCAGCGAGGCTCGAAAGGCCGTCATCGACATGGGCATCGTGCGGCGCAAGAAGGTGGATGTCGCCTCCGACATCCCGGCGCGCCGCATCGCCGACATCCCGGTCGAGCTGGATGACGAGATCGGGCGGTCGATCCGCGCCAGCGAGCGCGCGCTCATCGCGCGGCTGCTCACGCGGTACCGTCGCGCCGCCGAGGCCCGGGAGGTGCCACCGGTGGAGACCGACCACGAGCTGGTGCGCCTCGTTGCGGCCGCCGAGCTGGAGGAGTCGCGCCAGTCGTCGACGGGCGACAACGTCTTCACGATGGTGCGCCAGATCGGTACCGCGAAAGCAGTGCTCGCCGCGGACTACACGGCGCAGCTGGCCCGTAACGTCGGCAAGGTCGTGTTCTTCGCGAAGCACATCGACGTGATGGATGCGGCGGAGCAGCACTTCGCGCAGGCCGGCTTGCGCTCGGTGAGCGTGCGCGGCGACCAGTCGTCGAAGGCGCGCCAGGAGGCGATCGACGCGTTCACGAACGACGAGGACGTGTCGGTCATCGTCTGTTCGCTGACCGCTGCTGGTGTCGGCCTGAACTTGCAGGCCGCGTCGAACGTGGTGTTGGCGGAGTTGTCGTGGACGTCGGCGGAGCAGACGCAGGCGATCGACCGCGTGCACCGCATCGGTCAGGAGATGCCGGTCACGGCGTGGCGCATCCTGGCCGCGCAGACGATCGACGCGCGCATCGCCGACCTCATCGACGCGAAGGCGGGCCTCGCCGCGCGCGCGCTCGACGGGTCGGACGAGGAGGTCGCGGCCGAGGGCACGGTCCAGCTGCAGGCGCTCATCTCGCTGCTGACCGACGCGCTCGGCGGAAAGTAGGGGCCCGTTTGTCAGGCGAGCCAGCCGGTTTCTGGCAACCACCCCGCTGACGGCGGATGTCGCACGCGGCTGACCGGTCGGCAGTAGGTGGGCGCGCGCTCGCGATCGCAGGTTGATTCGTGACGGGCGATCGTTGTGGCTGTGGGGATGAGTCTTCGCGGGCTGCGGCGGTCGGGTTCGTCGTCGTGCTCCGGAAGTGTTTCCCAGTGAATGACGACCGGTACGGTGCTGCGGGCGCTGAGCGGCCGGCTCGCGATCGGCGAGTTTGCGCGGACGCAGATGTGCAGGGGGAGCGTGAGGTGTGCATCCTGCCGGTAGGGGTCGGTGCCAAATTCGCGTGCGGACCGACAGGTGAGAAGCCCGCTCCACGCCCACGCGTGCACGATGGGCGAGGCAATCTCGGGGTGCGCGTACCACCCGCGCCGGATGCGCCGTAGGGAGTCGTAGTCGTGCGCGATCCGAAGGTTTTGAGCGTCGAGACCGTACGGGTAGAGCTCGCGGGCTGAGGCGATGCCGCCGAGGTCTGCGAGGAGGCGGGCGATGCTGCGGGGGCTCCACATGGATCCCATGGTGGGTGCAGGCGGTCTCGGCCGCCGCGCGTCAGTCTGGTTTTCGGGATGGCGCGCGCTACGGGCGTCACGTGGAGGAGCCGCATCCGGTCGCAACGAGCATGACCGAGACCGGTTTTCCGCCACGATCACCGCTGTCTCTCAGATGTCATCCCACTCTGCCAGCGACTACTCCGCTGTAGGACGTCCTACAGCGGAGTAGTCGCGGGGGAGGGGGAGTGCTTTCGGGAGGGAATCGCCGGAAACCCCGGACAATTTGGGCACGTCGGAAAACGCGGGCAGCGCGCGCCTCGTATGGCGTAGGCGCCCGTTAGCGGGCGCTGGCGCGGGCTTCCGAGACCAGGTATCGCACCGCATCCATCGGGATCGGCAACCATGTGGGGCGGTTACGCGCCTCATACATGGCCTCGTACACGGCCTTGTCGAGCTCGAAGGCGTCGAGCAGCGCGCGGTGGGCGCGCAGATCCACGCCCGACTCGGCGATGTAGCCGTCGAGGAATGCGTGGCGGGTGCCGCGCGACCAGGCGGCGTCGACGCGCGCCCGTGCATCCGCGTCGGGGGCGGTGTTCAACCGTGCCCCGGTCACGTAGTCGAACGACCGCAGCATGCCGGCGACATCGCGCAGCGGCGAGTCGACCCGGGTGCGCTCATCGAGCGGGCGCAGCGGCTCGCCCTCGAAGTCGACGACGACCCATTCGCCGCTCGCGCGACGCAGCACCTGCCCCAGGTGGTAGTCGCCGTGCACACGCTGCAGGTCGGGCCACGGTGCATCCTGGGCCGCGTCGTACACCGCCTCGATCGCGGGCCGCAGCTCGCGCAGCGCCGGCACGTCCGAGCTCGCCACCGCGAGCCGCTGGTGCCAGCCAGCGACGAACCCCACGATGTCGCCCAGCGTCGCGGGGCGCACCGGCATCGCCTCGGCGAGACCCGCGTGGATGCGCGCCGTCACGCGTCCCAGCTCTGTCGCCTCGTCGACGAACGCATCCCCAGCGGCGGCGCGCTCAAGCGCCAACTCCCACCCGTCGACCACGTCGCGCACAAACTCCTGCGCAAACGCGAGGTGACCCGAGAACGAGCGGCTCGGCTCGTGCGGGTCATCCCAGTAGCCGGTCACCGAGCCGAGCATCCGCGGCACCTGGCGGTAGCCGCGCGCCGTCAACGCCGACGGCAGCGTCACATCGGGGTTCTCGCCCGCGTGCACCAGCCGGAACACCTTCGCCACGACAGGCGCCTCGCCTCCCCGGTCGAAGATGATCGACGTGTTCGACTGCTCCCCGCCGTGCACGCGTGAGGTGCGATCCTGCCGGTGCACGTGCATCCGGCGCAGCAGCGCGCTCGTGTAGGCCGGGTCGTGAGCCCCGTCGAAGAGGTAGTCGCCGTCGGTATTGCGGCCCACCATGGTCGGCCCGGCACCCTTCGGCACCGTCTGCCGCAGCACGATCGGCACGTGGTACAGTGACGGCGGATTGTTGGCGAGGTCGCGCACGATGAGCACGAGAATCCGCGCATCCGGATCCTCCGACGGCCACTCGTCGCGGGTCACCTCAAGCAGGTTCGGCAGTCGGCCCTTGCCGGCATACCAGCGCTGGCGTGTCATCCAGTCGGTGAGACACTCCATCGTGCTGTTCATGCGTTCGACCCTATCCCCGGGGCCACGCGCTACGCGCGACGAGACCTCAGGAAATCGTTCATTCCCTGGCTCAGTTCAGCATCGACGGTGATTGTCACGCCATCGACCTCCCGAATCGGCGCAGCGTGCCGCACACTCGACACCAACCACGCCGCGTCGGCAGACATCAGGTCGGATGCGCGCAGCACCTCGATCGCGGTCGACAGGCCCCACAGGTGCGCCGCCTCGAACAGGTCGGCCTGGGTCGTTCCCGCGAGAATGCCGAGCGACGCCGGGGGAGTGACGAGCTGCGACCCCTGCCGCACGATGAGGGTCGAGGTGGGCCCCTCGAGCAGCAGCCCATCGCTGGAGACGAACACCACGTCGTCGGCGCCGCGCCGCACCGCTTCGCGCTGGGCGGCCCGATTCACCGCATAGGACAGGGTCTTCGCTCCCGCGAGCAGCCAGGGGCTCGTCGCAGCCACGTCGCTGCGCAGGCCCCGGTCGAGCACGGCGACGCTGATGCCCTCGGTGCGTGCGCGGGTGAAGTCGGGGGCGGGAGCCGCATAGACCCACCCGGTGGGCGCTGTGCCCTCGGGTGCCGAGCCGGTTGCCGCGGGGCCCGCCTCCACACCGCGGGTCAGCACGATTTTCAGCCAGGCCTCCTCGACGTCGGCGAAATGCGCGGCGATCGCGAAGATCGCGTCACGCCACACGGCGAGCGTCGGCTCTGGCAGGTCGAGGGCGCGCGCCGACGCGGCAAAGCGGTCGAGGTGCAGCTCGAGCGACTGCGGCCGCCCGTTCGCGAGGCTGAAGGTCTCGAAGATGCCGTCGCCGCGCACGGGTGCCGAGTCGAGCACGCTCAGCTGCGGGCGCGACACGTCGGCCTCGAGAAACCCGACCGCGACCCCGTCGGGCCGGTGCGTGATCAGGGCGAGATGCTCGGGCGCGCTCATGCTCCGATCATGTCAGGGCGGTCGGCTTCTGGCCGTGCACCCCGCGCGTCTGCAGGTGGTTGATCGTGACGGCAATCGCGGTCAGCCCGATGATCAAGGCAGCGATGGCGACGACGTGGGCGGCCACGCCGGGAACACCGTTCGGCCCGAACGGTTCGAGGAACGGGTATGGGTACCAGCCGTCGGCGGCCCCGCGCAGCATCGTCACGCCGACCCAGATCAGTGGGTAGGAGACGGCCAGCCACATGGTTGACCAGGCGATGCGGGGGCGGCCGGTGGCGAGCATCCAGTCGACGGCGATGTAGATCGGGACCCACACGTGCAGGGCCTCGTTCGGCCACCACGGGCCGACGTAGCCGTCGTCGTTCGGCACGTCGCGCAACAGCAGGTTGTAGACGACGCCGGTCACGACCGCGTACGAGAACACGGATGCGCGAATCGCCGTGTACAGGCGCGTGTCGCGCTCGGCACGCAGCGCCAGGACGCCCCCAACGGCAAGCACCACGATGTTGATCATCGCCGTCTGGATCGTGAAGAAGGCGAAGTATTCGGTCGGCTCGAACCGGCCGACCGAGATCTGGTCGGTGATCTGGGTCACGAGCGCCGCGAAGACGGTTGCGCTGGCCGCGAGGGACAGGATTCCTGCGATGCGGCGCAGAAGGACGAGGCGGCGGGATGCGGTGGCGTACTCGGGCGCTGACGTCGCTGTCACGAAGGGGAGGCTAGCAAGTTTCATGTGTGCACGCGCACAGGTGCGCGTGTGGCGTGGCGTTCACCGTCCGCGCGGCGACCGCGCGACCTAGGCTTCCCCCATGGCGATGTTCGAGGTGGCGGTGGTGTACGTGACTCGCTCCACCGTCGTCGACGGCCAGCCGCGCCGCGAGGTCCTGCTCGGTCGCAAACTCACCGGGCTGGGGACGGACAGGCTGGTCGGACCCGGCGGAAAACTCGAGCCGGGCGAGAGCGCGCGCGACGCGGCGGTGCGCGAGGTCGCCGAAGAGGTGGGGCTCACGATCGACCCGGCCGACCTCGTGCCGATCGGCGAGATTGCGTACCCCTTTGTGGACGAGCCGCACTGGTCGCAGTTTTCGTACGCCTTCACGACCGATCGCTTCGATGGCGAGGTACGGGCCAGCGACGAGCTCGAACCGGTGTGGTGCCCGCTTGACGCGTTACCGGTCGACCGCATGTGGGCCGACGCGGCGCTGTGGCTCCCGCGGGCGCTCAGGGGTGAATTTGTGCGCGCAACACTGCACTTCGGGGTGGGCGATCGTGTGGTGCGGCAGGAATGGGGCGTTGCCGACCGCTCGTGACGTGCGGCGTGCATCCGGCTCTCAGTGAGGGCTCGTACGGTGGGGCCACGTGACGGATTCTGCGAACACTCAGCCCACGACCGACTTTGGCCCCCTCGTTCTCGGCGGCAACGTGTTCGGCTGGACGGCCGACCGCGACGCCAGCTTCGCGGTCCTGGACGCGTTCGTCGAGGCGGGAGGCCGTGCCATCGACACGGCAGACGTGTACTCCGAGTGGGCGGACGGCCACATCGGCGGCGAATCGGAGACCGTCATCGGCGAGTGGCTCGCGGCGCGCCCCGGCATGCGCGAGCGGGTGAGCATCGCGACGAAGCTGTTCATGAAGAGCGACCGGAAGGGCCTCGCGCCGGAGAACCTGCGCGCCGCGCTGACCGAATCGCTCGAGCGCCTGCAGACCGACTACATCGACCTCTACTACGCGCACCGCGACGACCCCGAGGTGCCGCAGGATGAGGTCGTTACGGCAATGGCCGAGTTCGTCGCCGATGGGCGAGTTCGTCAGCTGGGTGCGTCGAACTTCACCGCGGAGCGGCTGCGTAGCGCCGTCGATGTGGCGACCGCGCACGGAATCCCGGGTTTCACGGTCGCCCAAGACCTCTACAACCTGCTGCGCCGCGACTACGAGACGGACCTACAGCCGACCATCGAGGCGCTCGGCCTCGCCGAGTTGCCGTTCGGCGCCTTGCAGGGCGGGTTCCTCACCGGCAAGTACCGCGCCGGCGGCGAGGCGATCGACTCGCCTCGGGCGGAGAACGCCACGAAGCTGCTCGACGACGACCGCGCCGTGGCGACCCTGGAGGCGCTGCGCGGCGTGGCGGAGGCGCGCGGAGCGTCCATGACCGCCGTCGCCCTCGCATGGTTGCGCCAGCAGCCGACGGTGGGCGCCCCCATCGCGAGCGCCCGCTCGACCGAGCAGCTGACGGCGCTGGTGGAGTCGTTCGACCTGACGCTCACCGCCGAGGAGTTGGCCGCGCTCGCCTGAGCGCCGCCACCAGCCGCACACAGTGTTGCGTCGCGGAGACGGAGGATTTCGCCCGTATACGCGGGGGAGAGCGGGTCTTCTCGATAGTCGAGGGATACGCAATAGTGGAAATCCGTCGAATGTTCGGCCTAGGGTCGAATTCATGGCATCGACGCCCCGCCGTTCCCCCATGCTTGCCGTGGTGGGCGTCGCGATGCTCATCGCACCCATCGCCGTGCTGTCTGCCCCCGCGGCAGCCTCGGGCGATAGCAGGGGTGCACACACCGACGTTGGTGCGTTCGTCAACCCCGGCGAGACGGTCACGGTCGAGTTCCCGTATCGCGCCGAACAGTACCAGTGGGCGGTGCCAGACGGCGTCACCACGATCACCGTCGAACTCGCGGCCGGTTCCGGAGGCAGCGTCTCGTATGGCGACGGCGACGACGCCGTCGGCGGTGTGGGCGGTTACCTCATCGCGCAGGTGCCTGTCGCCGACGTTCCCGTTGTGTCCATCATCGTGGGTGCCCGCGGTGCGGCCAATGCGGGCGGCGGGTCCACCGCTGTCGCACAGAGTACCGCCGTGCTGGCGGTCGCGGGCGGTGGGGGCGCAGGCTGGGGATGCGCGTTGCCTGGCCTCGCGTGCGCACGCGGTGGTGCTGGCGGGTTCTCGGCAGAGTCGGGGTCGTCCGCGGGACGCGACGGCGAGAACACCAGCCCGCTGATCGATCTCTCCGTTGCGGGCACTGGCGGCACTCTCGCGTCGGCGGGGCTCAGTCGGCCGGAGGTGGCTGTCGAAAGCGATGGGGTCTCCGAGCCTGTCTCGATCATCCGAGCTGCGGCGATTCAACCGGACCCCGGCCCCATGACGGTCACCGCTGGGGTGATCAGCCCCGCGGTGGGTCCCGTCGGCGCCGCCTTCACGGGGGGCGGTTCCGGGTACTTCGCCGGCGGGCATGGAGCCTCACTCGAGGTTTCCGAATTCGGCGACGGCGATCTCGCATCGCGTGAGCACTACTCGGGCGGCGGAGGCGGTGGCTCCGGCTTCCTCGCCGCCGGCGTCGACCAGATCGAGGTGCGGGACAACGTCGGCGACGGCTTCGCCAGGATCACGTACACCGTGCCCGAGCCGGATGTCGTCGACACCGTTGAGCCTCAACTGACTCTCGGCGCGGCGGCCGTCCGCGCGGGTGGGTCCGTCACGCTGCGGGGCAGCGGCCTCGACCCCGAGCGTGAATACCCAGTCATCCTCAACTCCGACCCGGTGCTGCTCGGCACCGTCACCACTGACGAGGAGGGAGCGTTCGACGCGAGCCTGACGATTCCTGCGTCGGTGCCCGCCGGCGAGCACGTGATCACGGTCGGTGATGCGAGCATCCCGATCACGGTGCTGGCGGCCGAGGGCACCGTGGATGCTCCACCGACGAGGCTCATCGCTGACGAGGGACAGGGCGGGCTGGAGCTCGCTGCCACGGGCGCTGACCCGGCCGCCGCGAGCATCCTGGGTCTCGTCGCCGCGGCACTACTCGCCGCGGGCGCTGCCGCCGTCAGGGTGTCCCGTCGGCCGACTCCGGTGCGCCAGCCGACCCCGGAGCGTCAGCTAGTCCCAGCACGTCGAGCAGCCACGCCAGCTCAATAGCGCGCTGGTTCCACGCCGAGTAGCGGCCCGAGACACCGCCGTGCCCGGCCTCCATCTCGCAGCGCAGCACCGCGTCGGCGCCGACCTCGCGCAGGCGCGCCACCCACTTGGCCGGCTCGACGTACAGCACGCGCGTGTCGTTCAGTGACGTGACGGCCAGAATGCGCGGGTACGCCTGCTCGCGCACGTTCTCGTACGGCGCGTAGCTCTTGATGTACTGGTACGCCTCCGCGTCGTCAAGCGGGTTTCCCCACTCGTCCCACTCGATCACCGTCAACGGCAGTGACGGGTCGAGGATGCTCGTCAGCGGATCGACGAACGGCACCTCCGCGAGAATGCCCGCGAACAGTTCGGGCGCCATGTTCGCGACGGCGCCCATGAGCAATCCACCGGCGCTGCCGCCCTCCGCGACGAGCCGGTCGGGTGCGGTGACGCCGGTGTCGATCAGGTGGCGCGCGCAGGCGATGAAGTCGGTGAACGTGTTCTTCTTGTGGCCGAACTTGCCCTTCTCGTACCAGTCGCGGCCGAGCTCGCCGCCGCCGCGCACGTGCGCGATCGCGAAGATGACGCCGCGGTCGAGCAGCGACAGCCGGGGGATCGAGAAGCCCGGGTCCATGCTCGCCTCGTACGAGCCGTAGCCGTACAGCTCGAGCGGGCTGGGCTCGGGGCGCGCGCCGTCGGCGGAGGCGTCGCTCGATGATGCGTCACCGTCGAGCGCCGGCACGAGCCCGCGCCTCCACACCAGCGAAATCGGGATGCGCGTGCCGTCGTCGGCCACCGCCCAGTCGCGCTTCTCGGCGTAGTCACCCGACGCGTAGCCGCCGAGCACGGGCTGGCGCTTCAGCACCGTATAGAAGCCGGCGGCCACGTCGTAGGAGGCGACGGTGGCCGGTTCGATGAAGCTCGTGTAGCCGATGCGCAGGGTCGGCTGCTGCCACTCGGGGTTGCCGCGCGCGCCGATCGAGAGCAGGCCGCCGCGGCCGGAAGCGGTGGGCGGCACGAGCTCATCCCAGGTCAGGTCGGCCAGTGTTTCGCCGCCGTCGAGCCGCGCCACAGCGGTCTTCGGAAGGCCACCCGTGCGGTAGTCGAAGACGAGGAAGCGCGCGAAGGCGTCGACGCCTTCGACGCGCCGCCCGGCCTCGTGCTCGATCACGGTCACGGGCTCGGCCTGCGGGTTCTCGACCGGCACGGCGACGACCGTGAAGTCGGGCGCGTTCTTGTTGTGGGTGATGAGCCACCAGTCTTTTCCGGCGATCACGGCGTGCTCGGCGTCGTATTCGACGCCCTGCTCGCGCTGCCAAATGAGCGCGAACTCCCCGGTCGGGTCGCTCGCGTCAAGCACGCGCGTCTCGCTCGTCACCGACGAGGATGCGCCGATCACGAGGTACCGCCCGCTGCGGGTGCGCCCCGCCCCCACCCAGTAGGAGTCGTCGGGCTCGTGGAAGACCTGCACGTCGGCTGCCGGGTCGGTGCCGACCTCGTGCCGCCAGACGGTGTCGGGGCGCCACGACTCGTCGACGGTCGAGTAGAAGACGTAGCGTCCGGAGGGATCGAAGAACGCGCCAGATGACGTCTCACGAATCTCGTCGGCGAGCTGTTCACCCCTCTCAAGGTCGCGGATCCGCAGTGTGTAGCGCTCGTCGCCCGCGGTATCGACACCGAAGAGGAGGAATCGCCCGTCGTCCGAGATGTCGAAGGTGCCGAGCGAGAAGAAGTCGTGCCCCTCGGCCTCCACATTCGCGTCGAGGATGACCTGCTCGCCCTCCCGCGGCTGGGCCGGGTCCTTCAGCGGCGGCGGGGGAGTCCACGCGACCGGGTCGGTGGGGTCGGCCGGGTAGATGGGCCGCGCCGCCACCCGACACTGGATGCTGTACTGCTTGCCCTCGACCGTGCGGCCGTAGTACCACCAGTCGCCCTCGCGCACGGGAATCCCCATGTCGGTCTCCTGGGTGCGCGCGCGGATCTCGGCCACGATGCGCTCCCGCAGCGGGTCGAGGTGCTGCATGCGCGCCTCGGCATACGCGTTCTCGGCGCGCAGGTGCGCGAGGACGTCCTCAGACGTCTTGTCGCGCATCCATTCGTAGTGGTCGGTGACGGTGTCGCCGTGGTGCGTTCGAGTGACGGGGATGCGCGGGGCCTGTGGTGGGGGAATGCTCACGCAGCCAGCGTAGGCTTTTCCGCGACTATGGCTGACTCACCCCTGGCGTCGAACCCGTACGAGGTGCTCGGTGTCGCGCCGAACGCGAGCGACGATGAGTTGAAGCGCGCGTACCGTAAGCGGCTGCGCGAGGCGCACCCCGACACGGGCGGCTCGAGCGCCGAGTTCGACCGCGTGCAGCAGGCCTGGCAGCGGGTGGGCACGCCCTCGGCGCGCGCCGCGTACGACACCGGCTCCGACGCGGGCAGCGGCGGCGGTGGCTCGTGGGCGCAGTCCGCAACAGGGGGTGCGCGCCGGCGCGGCGATAGCCGTCCGAACGCGACGAGCCACGGGCATCCGGGGGGATATTTCCGCGAGCGGTACCTCGACCTCATGCGCGAATGGGTGGGGCGCGGTGTCGAACTCGACGACCCCTACGACCCGCAGCTGGTGCGCCGCGCGCCGCGTGAGATTCGTCACCTGCTCGCCGTGGCCGTTGCGGAGGAGAAGACGGCGACCGCGCTGTTCACGCTCGGCATGGGGTTCACGCTGTGGCACGACGTGCTCGCCGGCTCGGGCCCGCTCGACAAGATCGACCACATCGTTCTCGGCCCGACCGGCCTTTGGGCTGTGCTGAGCGAAGACTGGGGCGGCCCGGTGAAGGTCAAGCGTGGGGAGGTCATCGGCGAGGGGCTCGCGCCGGGGGAGCGGCCGCTGCACGACCTCGCCGTGCGCGCCAAAGTCGTCGCTCGCGAGGCGAAGGTGCGCTTTTCGGCGCTCGTGGTGGTCGTCGATGATGAGCACGCGCCGCAGTCGCTGACAAACCTCAGGTCGATCCGCGGCGCGCAGGGCCTGCTTGTCGAGCGTTCGCGGCTCGTCAACCTGATCCGCACAGGCCTTCCCGGCGTCGGGGTCGGCGGAACCGACCTGTTCGAGGTGCGCACGCGCATCCAGCACAGCGTTCGCATTGTGTACTGACGCGGGCACCCCGCGCTGAACATCGCGACACCCCCGTTTACGGGGTATTGAAACGCGCTCGGCTGTGCCAGTGTGATGCGTGGAGTCGACCACCCATCGTCTTCCGGCGTACCCGCGCCGAGCATCATCCCCCACACCCGTAACCCCAAGATTCCACACCCGACCCGCTGGTGACTGTCGTCGCCTGTGACGCTCGCCTCCCCGAGGCGCCGCGCTACACCTCACGCCGCCGGTGGGTGGAACCCGATGGGAGCCCCCATGCCCCGGTTGATTGAGATTCCCTTTCCCGACGGTGAGCCGATTGACGCGCCGCCCCCTCACGAGCCCGCCTTCCGCATCGAGCACCCGCTGTACGAGCCCGAGACGCGCGCGGAGTGGATCGCTGAACGGCTGCTCACCGATGATGACCTCTTCGCCGGGAAGGTGCACGTGCCCGCCAAGAAGTCGGGCAAGAGTATCGGCGGGGCGAAGGCCATCACCTACGCGACGTTCCGCGGTGTTGTCGACCACATGTTGCGTGGCGCGCGGCGCGCAGAATCTGTCTGCCTGCCTGACGCGCTCATCGCCGAAGCCGTGCTCGAGGGCCCCAACTCACTGACGCACCATAAAGTCGAACAGGGCGGCCACCTATTGGCGCGCCTGTTTCTGCACTACTGGCGCGCGGTCGCGAACGCCTTTGACGAGGCGTGGGACGACCACCACGATCACCTGCTGTGGCATCCGCACGGTCTCGCCGCGTTTGGCTCGCTCGGTTCACGCATCGTTCAAGACCAGGTCGACTCGTACGACATTCGCCAGCACTACTTTGACGAGGTGCTTCAGAGCATCGCCGCCAGCGTCAGTCTCAAGAAAAGCGATCATGCGGACGTCGCCGCGCACGACATGACTGACCACCTTCTCGTTCTGCTGACCTCAGCGCGCGCCGCCAGCCGTCGCACTGCAGGTCTCACCGCCGTGCCCCGCACGATTGGGTCCATTGATTGGGGTTCGAGCGCGGCACCGCTGTCGCCCGACGTCGACATCGCCTCGGCGAGTTGAGCCTGCGGGCGTGAGCCCTCATGAGACGGCCTGAACGCGGCGCAAAGGGGGCTCCGCGTTCAGGCTTCTGCCACCTGGCTGACAGCAACACGCGAGGTTACCTCCAGCCCACGCGCTGGTGGCGAGAGCACCCTGACGGGCATGGCATGGCTGACGAGGAAGCGGCCGGATGCGGTGCACGCACCCGACCCGAACGGTGACGACGCGTTGACGACCGACTGGTCGAGCGACGACCCGACGGGGTCGATCATGGTGGTGCACGAGCGCATCGCCACGTCCTCCCCGCCCACGGGCCCCATTCTCGCCGGCCCCGTACTTGACGGCGCCGTGAGCGCCACCGTCATCGAAAAGGTCGACGGTCTCATGCAGCAGGTGCAATACGACCTGTCCATCGGGCACCACCTCGAAGCGGACGAGCTGCTGCGCGAACGCCTGAAGGCGTCGCAGATCGAACTCGAGGAGGAGCAGATTGCCGCGCTCGTGGACGAGCTCGCCCCCGTTGACTATGCGCGGCACGAGCGCGAGCGCCGCGAGGCGGACGAGGCGGCAGACGCCGCCGGTGAGGAGACGAGCTCATGACACTCGATCTGTCCAGTCAGGGACTGCGCAGCGACATGTACGCGAACCCCCACCGAGAACGGATGCCCGTGATCACTTCGCAAGACTCCCCGGTCATGCAGGGCTGGTCAGACGCGTCAGCGCGTCAGAAGATTGCCGGCGTCGTCGACCAGGTACGCCTTGACCTGTCCCGAGGCCACCATCACACGGCGGAGGAGCTGCTGCGCGAGCGCTTCACGCAGACGCGCCTCGACGTAGATGACGAGCGCATCATCGCCCTGGCGATGTCGTTGCGCGCGGTCGACCACGAGCTCACCCGCCGGACAGAGGAGGCCCGCCGCGCCGCCGCAGGGGGCGGCGGGTCATCCGCCTGATTCGCTACTGCGCCTGGAAGTAGAAACCTTCCGAGTCGAAGTAGCTGTACACCAGCCATCGGCCGTTCTCGACGTCGGCACTCGGCACGAGTACGGTCACGTTGCCGGTCGCCGTGTCGCCCTCGCTCAGCTCACCGAGGTCGAAGAACGAGGGGTCCGGGTCAACGACCAGCGCGTCGAACTGCGTGTGCGTCGTGCTCGCGCTCGACAGGAACTCGACCTCGATCGCGAACCACGGGTCGGCGGGTTCACCGGCGACCTTCGTCACCGTGAGCGTCATGACCGCGTACTGGGTACCCGGCTCCGGCGGCTCGTTGAACTCGTTCACAGCAAGAACGGCCTCATCGGCGGACAGGTCGACGGCGTCGACCGTCACCTCCCACGTGTCGGTGCCGAAATCGGTGAGGATCACCGTCTGGCCGTTGGCGAGAGGCTCGTCGAACGACCCGGGGCCGCTGTCGGGCGTCGTGACCTCGAACAGCCCGTCACCCGGGTCGACCGGGTCCGGCTCAGTCGCGCCGTCGTCGCCCGGGTCGGCCGGCTCGGTGGTTTCCATGGGCGGAACCGGGGTGAGCTCGTCTTCGATGGCGGTGAACCAGGCGGCGAAGCCGACGGCGTACAAAATCACGAAGATCAGCGCGAGGAAGGCGGCGATCGCGTTGATGATGACGCCCGAAATCGGCAGTCCCTTGCCGGCGGCGTACTTGCGCAGCGCCAGAATGCCGAGCACGAGGCCGACGATCGCCATGATCAGTGAGCCGATGTTGAGCAGCGGAATCGCAACGCCGAGGAGGGCGAGGATTCCGAGCACGAGCGACGTGATCGCCATGCCGCGACCGGGCGCACCGCCCGGAGCGGCGGCCGCCGGCGTGCCACCGGGAGCGGCAGCGCCGTAGGCGGGTGCGTAGGGGCCTGCGGGCGGCGGCGGGGGCGGCGGCTGTTCGGGCGGCGGGGGAGGCGGCGTGTCATTACTCATGCCTCGACCGTACTGGTCGAGGGGTGCTCGTGTCAGGACGAACTGTCTACCGGGCGCGCCGCACCCCAGTACGCACGCCATTGACTTGCGCGGGCGGTGCGGCGGGCCGGTGCGACGATGCTGGCGATGCGTCCGCGTGCATCCCGGTCGATGGTGGCGGGGTCGAGAGTTCCGAGCGCCTGCGTTGTGGCGGAGCCGTGCCGGTGCCAGAACGCCGCCGTGTAGGCGCAGACGGCGGCGTCGATGAGGTCTTCGCGGTGCTTGCGCGCCTTTTCACCGCTCGGCGGGGTCAGGGTTGCGGCGATCTCGGCGGTGACCGCGTGGCTTCGGAAGTGAAGACGCGGGTCGGCGTCTGCCTCGGCGAGCCGGTCGAGGCGGAGGATCAACTCGTCGGTTGCGGCGGCGCGGCGAATCTTCGCCTCGGAGGACGCGATCGAGCGGTCGAGGCGCTTGTAGCGGGGGCGCTCGTCGTCGTACCCGAAGGCGTCAATGCCGACGAGGGTCGTGTACGGGTAGCACTCGAAGGCGACGGCGGTGCCGGGGGCCGCGGGTGTGGTGCCGTCGGAGTAGGCGACTCCGCGCTGCTCGAGCAGGTCGAGCAGCACCTCGCCGGCGCGGCTCGCGAGCGCCCGGTTGCTCGCGTTGGCGCCGAACTTCCACCGCCCGTAACAGCGGCCGACGTCGCGTTCGCACGCGCGCATCCCGGTCTCGTTCGACACGATCAGCGGCGCGTCGATGGCGATCACGACCGTCTCGCCGGGTGCGCGGTGCTGCGCGAGCATCGTTCCGACCCACTCGTCGACGGCGCCCGGCCCGCGGGTCCAGCCGGCATCGAGGATGCGCCCGGTCTCGTCGAGCGCGCAGAGCCCGGTCTCGTTGGGCGGTCGCCTCCCGCCGAGCGCCCACGCGAGGTCGATGCCGAGGAACAACGCCATGGGGTGAGACTACGAGCTTCGCCGGTGCCGTAGCCTTGAGGGTCGGGCCTGGGGCCCGGCCGACGCGAGGAGTATCAGCTATGGACGAGTGCATTCACGGATTCGAACCGGGGATGTGCGCCAGCTGCTTCCCCGCCCCTGAGCCCGAGAAGCAGGCTCCTGCTCGCCGCGCGTCAACCAAGCCCGCCTCGTTGCGCACTCCGAAGGCCGACGCGTCGGGCCGGGTCGCCGCGGTAAAGGCCCCCAACCTCCCGCAGCGTATTTTCCACGTCACCCACGTCGACAACCTCGCCGGAATTCTCGGCGACGGGGCCATCAAGCCGTCGAGTGCGGCCGAGCCCGCCGTCAAGTTGGGCAGCGAGATCACCGACGAGCTGCGCCGCACCGCGTCGGCGACGCTCGAGGCGTCGGTTGCCGACTGCGTCGCGTTTTCGCTGAGCCCGCAGGCCACGTGGTGGGGCGAGGTGCAGCAGGGCGCTGCCGGCCCGACCTGGAGCGAGCAGGCCCGCCACGCCACCATCACCGACTTTGTCGTGCTCGGTGTGCCCGTCGCGGCGGTTGAGGATCGCCTGGTGGTCACCGACGGCGATGCGGCGGCGATGGTCACGACCATCTCGACTCCCGACACCGTTCGACGGATGCTCGCGCGCGCCGCCGGGGACCCGGCAGTCCTGCAGGCGGCTGAAGCGCTCATCCCCGGCGAGGTCGCGTTGGACGCGGTCGCGCTGGTCGCGGTCGCCAACGATAAGCGGCGCGCGGAGGTGCGCGGTTTGCTCGCCGAGGCGGGCGTGAATGCGAAGGTGGTCGTCTACCCGCCGTGGTTCGTCGCGCTCGAGTGGGAGTAGTCGCGGGGGGTCCGGCACACCTCTCGCGCGGCGAGAATCGGCGATCTGCGCTTAGGCGACGCGGACGCCGCGTTCGGCGTTGAGCAGCTCGACCGAGGTGGGTGGTTCGGCGCCGACCTGGCCGATGGTGTACTCGGCGGTGCGCTGCGCCCAGCACGCGATGGTGCGCAGGGTCTTCAGGTCGATGGAGGCGAGTTCGTCGCGGTGCGCCTGGCGGCGCAGGCCGACGATGTCGATGCCGCTGATGAGCCCGGCCATGAACGCGTCGCCGGCGCCGACGGTGTCGACGACGGCGGGCCGGTTCGACGCCATGTGGGTTCGGTGGTTCTCGGTGGCGAGGTGCACGCCCCGCTCGGCGTCCGTGATGGCAACGAGGGCGGCGCCGGCGGCGAGCCAGCGTTCGGTGGCGGCCGCGATCATCCGTTCGGTGCTGGATTCGGTGCGCCGGCTCGGGTCGGCGAGCAGCTCGGGGTGGATGTGGGCGAGGTCGTCGACGCTGGCACGCACGATGTCAGCGATTCCGGCGTGCCGGTCGACGCGGGCGCGGGCGGCGTCGCGGTTGCGGTCGACGAGGGGCCGAATGTTGGGGTCGTAGCTGACGAGCGTGTTCGGTCGGAACGTGTCGACGAGCTGGTCGACGTGGGTGGCGCCCGGCTGGATGACGGTCGAGATGGAACCGAAGTGGAGGAAGTCGGCAAGGCCCGCTTCGGGCGTGCCGGTGAACTCGAGGTTGAACGTGAGGTCGAACTCGTAGCTGGCGTTGCCGTCGGCGTCGATGGTCGCGAGGGCCACGCTGCTGCGCCGTCCGACGCGCAGCGGCGAGTAGACGTCGACCCCTTCGGTGACGAGGCGCAGTTCGATCTGGTCGGCGAGGTGGTCGCGGCCGAGGTCGGTGACGAAGGCGACGTCGGCGCCTTGGCGGGCGAGGCCGATGGCGACGTTCATGGGGCTGCCGCCGGGCTTTTCGGTGCGGGTGTCGCCGTCGATGATGACGTCGATTAGTGATTCTCCGATAACGAGTGCGCGCAGTGGGCGCGTGGCCGACCCGTTCATATCACCCCCCGACTATGCGATCCGTGCTGCAACCTTCCGCACCGTGTGTGCGTGTTACGTCTTGTTCGGAGCACCCCTGCGCCCGGATCGTTCCCTCAGCGTAGAGCCGAGCGAGCCCGTCTCAGTATCCCCAGTATCGGGGGACGACAGATTGGTCTGCCCACACTGGGCGTCAGGCGCTGAGCGCGCCCCGGAGTGCCGCACTGCGGCTGGGCATGTCGCGCCAGTGGTGGGGCTGCTGTTCGCTGCCCGGCGGTTTCAGCACGTAGCTGGGGCCGGCGCGTTCGATTTCCCACCCGTTGTTGTGGGCGAGCATGTGGTGGTGTCTGCAGAGCAGGATTCCATCGGCGACGTCTGTTCGCCCGCCGTCTCTTAGCCAGTGGTTGATGTGGTGGGCTTCGCACCAGCTGGGCGGGCGTTCGCACCCGGGCCAGCGGCATCCGCCGTCGCGGGCGGTGAGCGCGATGCGCTGGGCGCGGCTGAAGAGGCGTCGTTCGCGGCCGAGGTTGAGGGGCTGCCCGGCGTTGGCGGGGTCGCCGTCGACGGTGATCGCGATCGTGCCGCCCGCGCAGGCAAGCCGTTCGACGGTCTCGACGGATACGGGGTCTGCTTGTCCTTCGAGCCAGCCGCGCCCGCGTCGGTTCTCGAGCGTTGTTGCCGCGACGATCACCCGCACGGCGGCGGGCCCGTCGCCGAGCAGTCCACTGGTGTCGGCGTTCGAGCCCTGGCGCAACAGCTCGGTGAACATGTCGCTCGCGTACTGCTCGAGCGTGCGCTCGTCGGTATCGCAGGCGCTGGCGTCTTCGTCATGACTAGCGAGATCGCCGGTATTCCCCTGGCCATCGTCGCCAACGCGGCCATCAGCGCTGCCACGCCACGGTGTTGCGTCGCTCGGCTCGAATGACGGCACGCGCCGCTTCGGCGAGGTGACTCGGTCGTAGAGGTCGCTGACGATGGCGAAGGTTTCGGAGTCAAGCACCCAGTGCGCCCAGCCCATGCCGTTGGATTTCTTGCCGATGCGAAACGACCGCTGGTCGCGCCGTTCTTCTTCGCGCTCTGCCACCCCGGCGAGGTCGAGTTCGTCACGGAGGGCGCGGGCTTCGCGGAGGGCGCGGTCGGCGTCGAGGGTGGCGGCGCGTTCGAGAAGTGAGTGGGCGGCGGCGTCGAGCGCGCGGGCATCCAGCTGGCGGGTGGGGCGGCCGAGCCCGGTGCTGATCGCGTCGGCGACGGCGACGCTGACCCGGCGATTGAGCACGGCGGTGCCGAGCGCGGTGGGCGTTTCGGCTGCCGCTGTGGCCCCGACGCGGACGGCGGTGCGGGCGTCGGCGGCGGTTGTTCCAGTGGCGACGCGCACCGCCTCTTCGGGAGTGCGGTGGCCTTCGCGCTGCGCGAGACCGTCGCTGCCGAGTTCGGGCGCCGAGCGTCGCGCGATCTCGCCGGCGAGTAATGACACGTGCAACTGCGCGAGCCGCACTTCGTCGGCGGCGACGCGGGTGAGCGCGAGGAGCGCTTCGTCATCGAGGGCGCGCACGGTGTCAACCTCACGTGGAACGCGCTCAAGCGACGCGACGGCGGCAGCCATGTGGGTGGCGAGTTCGCCCACGGTCCCTCCCTTCGTCGCGCGTCGGTGTCTTACTCGAATATACCTTCGACTACCGACACTGCGAGGCTGAAGAACACCGCTGTGAGATGAGTCGCCTACAGTGCTAATCGGGCTCTTCGCAGTTGACGGTGTAGACGTCCGGGCCGAGTCGTTGCCGGGGTAGGGGTCGAGGTCTTCCAGGATGGAAGTTCCTACGCTCACCGTCCGAAAGACCTCGACGTGCCCAACGCTACCTTCGACGC
>NZ_SGXT01000015.1 GCF_004216855.1 Microcella alkaliphila | reverse complement strand
ATCACGCTCGGGCGGACGCTGAAGCAGCGCGCCGCCGACGTGCTCGCGTACTTCGACCGGCCCGGCACCAGCAACGGGCCGACGGAGGCGATCAACGGCCGCCTCGAGCATCTCCGCGGCTCCGCCCTCGGCTTCCGCAACCTGACCAACTACATCGCGAGATCACTGCTCGAAGCCGGCGGCTTCAGGCCACTGCTACACCCTCAATTGCGATGAGCCTTGAATGCACCGCCAGAGCCGCTTGGACCAACGCACTTGCACCGGCAACCCGAACGCCGGAGCGTCCGCCAGCCGATGCAGGCGTCGCCCGCGACCCTCGGCCAGCACCCCGCAGGCCGGACAGCCCACCGTCACCGGATCGGTCTGCACCTCGAGGACGATCACGCCGCCGCGATCCTCGATCGCGGTGACATGGAACCCGTCAACGGCGAACACGGCGCAAGCAGGCGCGCACGATGCGCACCCCGATCTAGGGTGGGACACGAGGGGCCTTCCAGGTGGGGAGCGTAGGAACTTCCATCCTGGAAGGCCCCGCCGCCTATCCCGCCACCGGCACGCCCGAACCACTCACCCCCGCTTCATGACGAAGAGCCGGTTTGGCCACCACGCCTAGCGCGCCCAACACGACGAATCCAAACGCCATATCAGTCGGAATCCACATCGCTGGAACGAGAGCAGCAGTCACAAAAAGGAATAACATCAAAGCGTTGCGTACGAAGTGAAACCACCGAACACCACCAAGCTTGCCGAAGCATCCGCAGCCAGCGTCGATTCGCTTAGCTCGGACCAACACGACAGTGACGCCAACCATCCACATACACGCAAGCACGCTCCCCCAGTAGGGCGAAAACACGAAGACGCTACCAATAACAAGTTCAGATCCCATGGCAGTCCCAGCCAATAACGCCGGCGGGCCGGGCAACCTGAGCATGCGAACCCATTCGATGGTGTCTTCAATTTGCGCGATCTTTAGCAAAGCGGCGCCAACTAGCGTGCCCGCCGTAACGGCAACTATCACGCCCATCGCGATGTAGAGAAGCTCCATCGTTCACATCCTCCCCGCGTATTCGATCGCATCCTCGAGCGAAATGCCGGGCCCAATCCAATTAATGTAGTAGCAGTCCTCTTGCTGAAACAGAATCTGTATTTGACCGGGATCTCCCACCGGGACAACGATTCTCTCTACTCCGCGCGCAAGGACGACTTGCTCGTCAGCCCATGACTCACTGTCGAATGCACTTTCTCCCATGGCTTTGAGCGCCACCTCTCCACCTGCTTGGGAAACGGAGTCGTTTCCGGAGCCCCAAGTAGTCAGCGGGGTTGGATCCTCGTGGGACCGTTCATCCATCGGCCCACCGACTTCCCTTGGCTCTCCAGGGGGACTGCCGCTTGGTAGCTCGAGCGGCTCTATCGCAGGGCATACGGTGCTCACATTGTCAGAACCGTCAACCTCGCTAGTCGCTGAGCCCGCGCCAGTCGGCCCCAGTCCACGATCATCCACCCCTGATGGGGCACCTTGCGCGCAGGACGCGGCGAGGAGGATTGGAAGAACGGCAAAAGGCCCCAAGAACTGCAACTTCGTATTCCGACTTTGAAAATCTAGCGCTCGATTTCGTCTCGCTTTCGCCACTCCCGAGCGCAGTCTCTTAATGGCAGCGTTTGGGCGCTCCGCGATGAGATCTTCGCCAACAATGAAGAAGAACTTCAGTTCAGTATGGCCGTCAATTGCGGACACATATTCTGACGCATAGCCACGGCCAGACCAGACACCGACAAGACCAAAAAGAGTTACGTGACCATTCGTCGCAGACACATACCATTGGTCTAAGACCTGCGTTCGATCAACCCATGACCAAGCTCGAGTCGGGTTCGATTTATGCACCATCAGATTGGGCACGGCCCATCCGCCGGGTCGCAACAATTCCTCGTTCGATAGTTGTTCCTCCACGTCACCACCCTGTTACGAAGCGCTAGACCACTGGAGTTCCAGCTACTATTCGTTCCGCTCTGTTGGGTAAAGTTAGTTCCGCAGCACACAGTAGAGAAGCTCCCAGTACCTCCGCACGGGTTCCAGAAAAAGCAATTCGCGTGCGGCCGGATGCGTGCGGCCTCATTAGGCGTATTCAAGAGATTCATCAAGGCCGCTAGTCGGCATTCCTGGGCCTTGCTCGGTCCAGAGACGTTGCCCGAGAGGCAACCACCAAAACAACCATGGAGCATGATCCCAATCGTCTGACAGTTGCATCCGAAGGCGTGAGAACCCGTGGCTTGTTGCCAACGAGTTCCGCAAACATGAGTAACGCCGGTGCGCGTAATCGTGAAGTCATAGCCGCCTTCACAGAAACTGGCAGTGGAAGTGTGCGAGTTTGGGGAGCCGGTGTGGTGGATGATGACTTGGTTTCGCCGAGGCGCGGTCGCGTACGACATCACAGATCTCTCGAAGCCGCTTCGAGAACGGCGGCGGGCAGTTCAGTCGGGAACTCGACGAGTCTCGAGAAATTGTGTTCCGGTTCGAACGGGATTCGAGCGCCGTCGCAGAGCCGGGTGACTAGGCGAGGAGCGCCGACTGCACTAACGGCGGCGGCTGCGCTCTGCACAGGAGCCGCGCTCACAATTCCCGACAGAATTGTGGTTGCAGCAGCCCCGATGGTGAATTCGATAAAGCGTCGTCTCGCGAGGTTCGGGCCAGGCGAAAAGCTCGCGGTGTCGTCCGCGCAAGCAGGTGCTGCTGCGCCCAGTGAAACATGACCATGGCTACAAGCGTGAGACGCCTTCCGCACTCCGCTTTGATTCCAACTGTAAATCGTCATTGATTTACCTCCAATTCTCGTCAGGCGGGCACAGGATCACCCGTCTCCCTCCTTGCTGTCAGGCTAGGTGAAGGAAGTCTCACTTGTCAACGATGCGATTCCAGCTTCTTATTCGGTGATGTCCGATCTGACGCCGCCTAAGGCGGGAGTGTTTGAAGTGGCGGTCGTCGTGACTGTGGCTTGCTGGCGATCACAAGCGTGGCCCGGCCCCGTCTTCGACGTGAAGCCCAATCAGAGTGCAAGGTAAGGGCAGAATTTCTTGTCCACAGGCGCTACGCGCTTAGCGCCGTGACAATCCGCGAAGCTGTAGCCCGTTTTGGGCAGCAGACCTGTTCGGTCCCCGATGTTCCTCAACGCTAGCCATCGCCTCACGCTGTCCCACAACTAAGGCCCAGTAGTAGCCCTGACACTCGCGACGAACCGAACTAACGGACGAGACCGGCTATCTGAATTTCCTAGGCGCCGACCCACTGCCCGCGGGCGGGCACGGGGTTGGCGCGGGCGAGGCTGCCGGCCTCGAGGCCGAGGCGCTGCTCGGCGGCGGCGAACACGATGGCGTTCGCCTCGTCGACGTCAACGATGCCCATGGCGTGGTGCTGCACGGCGACGCCGTCCGCGACGGCGGTGAGCATCCGCGCATCCTCATCGGGGTGGGCGCTCGTCGCGGCGCCTGCGGCGACCGCGCGCGCGATCTGGTCAGCGAGGATGCGCTCACAGTCGCGATGGTGGCGATCGAGCGCGGCGGCGAGCGCGGGCGTGCGGGGGGCTTCGCTCCAGGCGTCGATCCACACGATGTAGTGGTTTTCGGGGGTGGCCGAGAGCCATCCGGCGAGGGCGGCGACCGGGTCGAGGCCGTCGAGCAGGGCGTGGTCGCTCGCGAGCTCGGCGGTGACCGCGTAGTCGAAGGCGGCGGCGACGAGCTCATCGCGCCCGGCGAAGTAGTGGCGGATGAGGCCGTGGGCGATGCCCGCCTCGGCGCCGACGTCGCGCAGGGTCACGCCGGCGAAGCCCTTCTGGGCGACAACGACGAGGGTCGCGCGCAGGATCTGCTCGCGCCGCTCATCCGAAGTCTTGCGCTCGGCCATGGGTCGAGCATAGGCGGTGGCACATGATCTTGTCCGGGTGGATAACGGGATGCTAGTGTGTAGTCCACTTGGACAATAACGCACGAAAGGTTTCTGATCGTGAACGCGCAGCAGCGAGAGGCACGGCGTGCCCGCCTGCTCGTCCCGAGCGTGGTCGGCGCCATGGTGACGCTGTCGGCGGCGTCGTTCGTGATCTTCCCGCTGATCCCGTCGCTGCAAGACGACCTCGGGGTCTCCACCGCGCAGATCGGCTATCTCGCCGCCGCCGGCTTCGGCGCGGCCCTCGTCGCCGAACTCATCGTCGCGCCCGCCGCCGACCGCGGGCACGCGCGACTCATGGCGATCATCGGCGTCGTGATGGTCGCCGGGTCGCTCGCGCTCAGCGCCCTCGCGACGAGCGGACTTCAGCTGATCGCCGGGCGCGCCGTCGGCGGCTTCGGCTTCGGCATCTTCGTCATCGCGGCGAGCGCCCTGCTCGTGCGGCACGATCACAAGCGCAGCGGTGAGCTGCTCGGGCGTCTCGGAGCCGGCGAGCTCGCCGGCATCGCGCTCGGGCCGCTGGCGTCGGGGTTGGCGCTGGCCATCGCCGGGCCAAGTGTGATCCTCGCCGTGTCGGCGGGGGTCGTCATGCTCGCGCTCATGCCGGTGCTGCTCGGGTTCCGAGAGGCGGCGCACGCCGGGGAGGCTCGCGGCGGCGCGACGGACGCCGAACCGTCGCGAAGCCGCACCGGTTTCGATGGCGACCACGCGCATCCCGAGACCGGGGGCATCGCCGCCGGCGTGCTCGGATTCGACGTGACCGACGCCGACCGCACACAGCGGTTCGGCTCGGCGGCACCGCGCACGGGGCTCGACCTGCTGCGCTCGCCGCGCATCGTCGGCATCGTGCTGCTGTATGCGGCCGTGATGATTCCGACGGGGGCATACGACGGCATCTGGCCGCGGTACATGGCCGACATCGGCGCGGGGCCCGTGCTGATCGCCGCGAGCTACGCGACCTTCGCCGTGCCGTACGTGCTGCTCGCCGGCTGGGCGGGGCGGCTCGCCGACCGGCGCGGCGGAGTCTCGGCGTTCTGGCGCGGGCTCGTCATTCTGCTGCCGATGATCGCTCTGTACGCGGTGGTCGGCAACCCGTTCGTCGCCACCGGCATGGGGCTCATCGAGTCGACCGGGCAGGCGCTCGCCTTCGTCGGAGCCGCCGCGGCCATGGCGCACGCGGTCGACCCCGCGCGAGCCGGAACCGCGCAAGGTCTCCTGCGCGGCATCGGGCTCGCGGCGGCGACCGTCGCGGCCGCCGTGTCGGGGGTGGCGTACCAGGCCGGTGGGCAGGCGCTGCTGTTCGGCGGCACGGCCGTGGTGGTTGCGGTGGTCGCCGGGGTGGGGTTGCTGCTCGCGCGGGCGCGGGTGCGGCGGGGTCGCTGAGCCGCGTCGCAGGTGCGTGCCGCACCCTGTACCCATGGGACGACAGCGGCCTGGACGCGACGCGCGCGACGGCGCCTCCGCCGCTCTCGCGGGCGACGTCGCCAACCGCGTCGACCGCACCGACCGCACCGACAAGACCTGCGCCTCCTGCGGGCGGCGCATCGAGTGGCGCGCCAAGTGGGCGCGCGACTGGGCCAACGTGAAGTACTGCAGCGATGCGTGCCGGGTCCGCGGCGTGCGCGAGGTCGATCGCGAACTGGAGGCGAGCATCCAATCATTGCTGGATGCTCGTGCCGCGTCCGCAACGATCTGCCCGTCGGAGGCGGCGCGCGCCGTCGCGGCCGCCCGCGGACTGCCCGGCGACGAGCCGTGGCGCGAGCTGATGGAACCCGCCCGACGCGCGGCGCGGAGACTGGTGGCCACGGGAGAGGTGGAGATCACCCAGGGCGGCCGGGTGGTCGACCCGTCGACGGCGAGGGGGCCGATCCGGGTGCGGAAGGTGCGCTGAGCGGGCTAGCGAATTCGTGTTTGCTGGTGCACGGCGACGCGCCAGCGTCCCTCTATATAGAGGTACGTAGTGGCGAGGCGGCGTTCGAAGACCTGCTCGCCGCGCTGCGCCCGCACTCGATAGACGAGGGTCGCCGCGCGGTCGCCGAGCCGCACGACGCGGTGCTCGCTCATCTCGTACGACTCCCACGCCTGGCCCTCGAGGGCGGCGAGGGCCGCGTCGCGCTCGATGATGCCGTCCTCGACGATGATCACCCCGTCGGACGTCATCGCCTGGTTGTAGAAGGTGCCGCCGTCGCCGCGGCAGACCGCATCCCACCCGTCATGCTCGGCGCGGATCAGTTGGGCGGGCAGATCATCGGTGATCACGGTCATGCCGACAGTCCATCGGAGCGGGCGGGGCGCGTCAAGGCTTGTGAGCTCTTACCCACTCGTGCATGACGATCGCGGCGGCGGCGGACGCGTTGATCGAGCGGGTCGACCCGTACTGCGTGATCTCGACCGCCTCGTCGGCCGCGGCGAGCGCCTCGGGGCTGAGGCCGGGGCCCTCCTGCCCGAACAGCAGAATGCACGCCTTGGGGAGGGGCGCCGCATCGACCGGGCGGGATCCGGGCACGTTGTCAACGGCGACGATCGGCAGCTGGGATGCGCGGGCGAAGTCGACGAGGTCGGCGATCGTCTCGTGGTGGCGCACGTGCTGGTAGCGGTCGGTGACCATGGCTCCGCGGCGGTTCCAGCGACGACGGCCGACGATGTGCACCTCGGCTGCGAGGAACGCATTCGCGCTGCGCACGATCGAACCGATGTTGAGGTCGTGCTGCCAGTTCTCGATCGCCACGTGGAACGGGTGCCGGCGGGTGTCGAGGTCGGCGACGATCGCCTCCATCCGCCAGTAGCGGTAGCGATCGATGACGTTGCGGGTGTCGCCGTGGGTGAGCAGCTCGGGGTCGAAGTGCGGGTCGGTGGGGTGAGGCAGCGGGTGCGGGCCCACGCCGTGGGTGGTGTGCTCGGGGGTTGGGGTGGGTTCGGGCCGTGCGTCGGCGGGCGGGTCGGCGGGCATGGGTCAAGCGTAGGTGCGGGGCCGAGCAGGGGGTCGCCGGCGAGTGTGGATGAGGCCGTGGGGAGGCGACGCCTCCTTCACAAATGGCCCGGTCATCCCGCTTTTCACAGGCCTATGGGGGCGTGGATGCGCGCCCGCCACAATGTCGGTGGTCACTGGTTCACTTCTCTCATGACCACCCCCGACCCGCTCGCGCTGACGAACCTCGCCGACGGGGCGACCGACCAGCTGCTCGACGCGATCCTCGCGACCGACCGGGTCGTCGCCAGCGTGCACGCGATGCGCGCCACCGCGATCAACCAGCTCTTCGAGAATGTGCTCCACAGTGAGCGGCTCACGGATGCGGCCGCGGGTCGCCCCGTGCCGGCGCCGGGCTCTGCCGACGGGTGGAACGCCGAGACCCGCGCCCGCCGCGTCGCCGCCAGCGAGCTCGCCTGCGCCATGCGCATCAGCGAACGCCAGGCCACCGACCTCATCGAGCAGAGCCGCGCGCTCGCGACCCGCCTCCCCGCGACCCGTGAGGCGCTGGCCGACGGCCGCATCTCTTTGGGGCACGCGGCCGCCATGGTCGACGAAGCGGCAACCATGTCGACCGTCGTCGACGAGCGCGACCGGATGCTCGCGGAGGCCGTCGACGCCGGCTCCGGTGACGCGGGTGACTTGCCGAGCTCCGCGGAGATCGTGGCCGAGTTTGAGCGGCAGGCGCTGCGTCATGCCGAGACGACCAGCCCGGGGCGGTTCCGGCAACGGGCCAGGCGGCTGCGCGAACGACTCGAGCCCATGACCCGCGAGCGCCGCTGCGCCGAACGTGTCGCCGACCGCGGAGTCTGGGTCGAACCCGCCCGCGACGGCATGGCCTACCTCACCGCCTACCTGCCCGCCGCCGACGCGTGGGCCGCCTATAACCGCATCAGCGACATCGCGAACCAGCTGGGGCGCACCGACCAGAGCGCCGACGGCGTCGCAGGTGCGGGGAGCGGCGATGTTGGCGGCGATGTTGGCGTTGTTCGTGGCGACGGCGCAGCCGGCGACGGCGTGAGCGACGACCGCACCCTTCCTCAGCGTCGGGCCGACGTGTTCCGAGACCTCCTGTTCGACGGCGTCATGCCCGCGCACGGCACCGGAACGGGCATCCGCCCGACGGTGCTCGTGACCGTGCCCGTGCTGACGCTGCTCGGGCACGACACCGCCGAGGTGGCGAGCATTGAAGGCCACGGCCCGATCTCCGACGCGGAAGCACGGCGCCTCGCGGCGACGGCGCCGAGTTTCATCCGAGTGCTGACTCACCCCGAGACAGGGGCGACCCTGTCGGTCGGGCGCGACCGCTACGTCGTTCCGCGCGACCTGCGCATGTGGCTGCGAGTGCGCGACGAGTACTGCCGGTTCCCCGGGTGCGGGCGCGCAGCATCCCACAGTGACGTCGACCACACGCGCGACTGGCAGCACGGCGGAACCACCTCGGCCGACAACCTCGCCCACCTCTGCCCGAGCCACCACCGGCTCAAACACCACACCCGCTGGCGGGTGCAGCACGACGGCGGGGGCACCCTGCTCTGGACGGCGCCCTCGGGCCGCACCTACCGCACCGAACCTGCGCACGCGCTGCCATCAGGGTGATGAGGTGCGTGTTGCTTCCACGAGGTCTCCCCGCAAACAGATGACCGACCCCTCCGCACCTGTGTCATCCACCTACGACTTCGCCACTCTCCCGAGAATCTTCGTCCCGCCTGACCCGGGATATCTAGACTGGCCGACAGCGACATCGAAGGAGCTCCCATGACGAATCCGGCCCCACAGGACCGCAGCCCGGCCGAAGTCGCCCGCGAACGTGCACTTGGTGAAATCAGCGACGTATTGCTCAATCTCGAGCACACTCTCGCGCGTGCCAAGAAGGCACTGCAGCGGGTGCGTAAGTCGGGTGGTGACCACAACATTGAACTCGCGCTCACCGAGCTGATCGCCGACCTCGAACGCAACCACAAGCGCTTCATGCACGACACGTACTACGCCGGCGACACGCTTCGTCTCATTTGACCGTGCGCAGCGGTCTCGAAATCCAAGCGGCCCTCACCACCTTTGTCACCAAGTGGTCCGGCTTCGCCGGCACCGAAAAGGCTGAAGCGCAAACCTTCCTCAACGAGCTGTTCGCCTGCTACGGCAGCGACCGCTCCGAGGTCGGGGCGCTGTTCGAAGACTTCGCCACCTCGGCAGGCTTCATGGACCTGCATTGGCCCGGCGTGCTCATCGTCGAAATGAAGGCGCCCTCCGTCGAACTCGACAAGGCGCGTGACCAGCGCGAGCGGTACTGGCACGAGTCGTCGAACGCCGCCGAGGGCGTCCCCGCCGCGCGGTGGGTCGTCGCGTGCAACTTCCGCGAGTTCGAAATCTGGGAACCGGGACGCTTCCCCGGCGAGGCCCGCGCCCGGTTCACGCTCGAAGAGCTACCGGACCGCTATGACGCGTTCCTCTTCTTGCAGAGCGACACCATCGAGCCGGTGTTCGCCGAGCACCGACGCGAGCTGACCACCGACGCAGCCCGCCACATCGCCGACCTGTACGCGTCGCTTGCCGATCGAGCGGCGGCGCCGATTGACGAGATCCAGCGCTTCACCATGCAGCTGGTGTGGTGCCTCTTTGCTGAAGACCTCGGGATGCTCGATGGCTACCCCCTGCAGGCCACGATTCTCGAATTGCTCGCCTCATCGCAGCCCGACAGTGCTCGCGACATCGGTTACCTCTTCGAACTGCTCAACCAGAAGGGAAACCACAACCGGCAGGGGCGTTACGCCGGCACGCGCTACGTCAACGGCGAGCTATTCGCGCGTCCGGCCAAAGTGCTCATGACAAGGCCCGAGCTCGAGCACCTCAAGCAAGCCGCCGAGTTCGACTGGCGCGCCGTCGACCCCACCATCTTCGGCTCGCTGATGGAAGGGATCCTCGGCGACGAGCGCCGCGAACGACTCGGCGCGCACTACACGCACGAGGCCGACATCATGAAGATCGTCGTGCCGACCATCGTGCGGCCCTGGCGTGAACGCATAGACGTCACAACATCACCGGCCGAGGTTCGTGCTCTGCTCGATGAGCTCATCACCTTCCGCGTGCTTGACCCGTCCTGCGGCTGCGGAAACTTCCTGTACGTCGCCTACCGTGAGTTGCGCGGGCTCGAATTCGACCTCAAGCAGCGCTATGCACGCCTCTGCGCCGAACAGGGAGTACCGGCCGACACCGACCTTCCCTACTACCCGCTGACGAACATCTACGGCCTCGACATCGAGCAGGTCGCCGTCATGGTGGCACGCGTCACCCTCTGGATGGGTCATCGGCAGATGGTCGACCGGTACGGCCCGGCAGAGCCGGTGTTGCCCCTGACAAACCTCTCCGGCGTGAGAGCGATCGACGCCCTCCAGGCCGACTGGCCTGAGGTCGACGCGATCATCGGCAACCCGCCGTTCCTCGGTTCACAGCTACTGCGCGCCAGCCTCGGCGACAGCTACCTGCGATGGCTTGGTTCGACCTTCGGGGTCGGCATCAAGGACCTCTGCGTCTACTGGTTCCGTAAGGCACATGACCACCTCAAGCCCGGCCAGCGCGCCGGACTCGTCGGCACCAACTCGATATCGCAGAACACCGCGCGCGCGGCATCGCTTGACTACATCGTCGACAACGGTGGAGTCATCACCGACGCGGTGTCATCTCAACGCTGGCCGGGAGACGCGAAGGTGCACGTCAGCCTCGTCAACTGGGTAAAGCAGCCCTCGGAGCCTGTGGCGCAGTTCGTGCTCGACGGCGACGAGGTGTCGGGCATCACGAGCTCGTTGCGCGAAGGCGGTGCCGATGACTGGAAACCGCAGGCGCTCGCGCCGAACCGCAACAAGTGCTTCCAGGGGCCGATTCCGGTCGGCAAAGGCTTCATCGTCTCTGAGGAGGAGGCGCGGGCGATGCTTTCAACCCCTGACAAGGACTACAGCGCGGTGATACGGCGGTACTTGGTGGGCGATGACATTGCCAATTCGGCGAACCAGAGCCCCAGCCGGTGGATTATCGATTTCGGCTCGATGGGGCTTGAACAAGCGGCGAAATATCCGCACGCTCTCACGCTCGTGCGTGAGCGGGTTAAGCCACAGCGAGAACAGAACAATGACGCCGGGTTCAGGGCCAAGTGGTGGCAGTTCGGGCGCCCTCGAGGTGAGATGCGTGAAGCCATTGGACCGCTAACGCGATTCATAGTGAGCACGGCGACCGGCAAGCGATTTCTCGCAGTATTCGTACCCCCTGAAGTCTCACCAAGCAACGCAGCCAACGTCTTCGCGTTCGACGACGACTACAGCATGGGAATCCTGCTCTCGAAGGCTCACGACGCGTGGGCCTGGGCCCAATCGTCGACCCTGAAGGGTGATCTTCGTTATACCCCGACCACGGTCTTCGCCACCTTCCCATGGCCCGACCCCGTCAGCGACGACCAGCGGCAGGCCGTGGCGAGCGCAGCATCCGCCCTGTATGTCCGTCGCAGCGAGCTGTGCCGTGAGCACAATATGGGCCTGACCGCGCTCTACAACCTGATGGACGAAGGCGGCTTCACCGACCTCGCCGCCCTGCACAGAAACCTCGACGCGGCCGTTGCCGCTGCCTACGGCTGGCCAGCGTCTGTCGCCCACGACCCGACCGAGCTCGTCACCCGGCTCACCGCCCTCAACCGCGACATCATCGAGGGTCGGCGCGAATACCACCCGTTCACCGCATGACGGAGCGCGGCACCAGGCGCGGCACCACAGAGACGCCGGCACCCGACCCGCACCGCGACCCGTCCCTGCTGCCAGGCCCCGAGCATCCGCATCGCCTGTTCGCCGGCGACAACCTGCCCCTCTTGCGGGTCCTCCCCGACGAGAGCGTCGACCTCGCGTACCTCGACCCTCCGTTCAACACGGGCCGCACGCAGCTGCGCCGCGTCACCCGCCACGAGCGCGACCCCGACGGCGCGCGCACCGGATACGCCGGCACCAGCTACACGATGCACGTCGACCGCGAGGCGCAGTACGCCGACCGCTTCGACAACTACGAGGCCTTCCTCGCCCCGCGGCTCGCCGAAGTGCACCGGCTGCTCGCCCCCACCGGCACGCTCTACCTGCACCTCGACTACCGCGAGGCGCACTACGCGAAGGTCGCCCTCGACCGGCTGTTCGGCCGCGACTGCTTCCTCAACGAACTCATCTGGGCCTACGACTACGGGGCGAAGAGCCGCCGGCGCTGGCCGACGAAGCACGACACGATCCTCGTCTACGTGAAAGACCCGAAGCGATACCACTTCGACTCCGACGCCGTCGACCGCGAGCCGTACATGGCCCCCGGGCTCGTCACCCCCGAGAAGGCGGCCCGCGGCAAGCTGCCCACCGACGTCTGGTGGCACACCATCGTCACCACCTCCGGCCGCGAAAAGACCGGCTACCCGACGCAGAAACCCGAAGGCATCCTGCGGCGCATCGTCACCGCCTCCAGCCGCGAGGGCAACCTCGTGCTCGACCCCTTCGCGGGATCCGGTACGACCGCCGCCGTCGCCCGCGCCCTCGGGCGGCGAAGCCTCAGCATCGATCAGAACGCGGATGCTCTCAGCACGATCGAGAAGCGGCTCGGCGTCGCGCGCGAGCCATTCCCTAGGCGCTGAGTCGAGCATCCCGGACGGTCACGCCGGGCACGCGACACCCGCGGCGACTAGCCTTGACCTCATGAGCGATCGCCGCGACGTCGAATGTTGGCTGACCGACATGGACGGGGTACTCGTCCACGAGAACCACGCCCTGCCCGGAGCCGCCGAGCTGATCCAGCAGTGGCGCGACACCGGAACCCCGTTCCTCGTGCTCACCAACAACTCGATCTTCACCCCGCGCGACCTCGCCGCGCGCCTGCGTGCCTCCGGCATCGACGTGCCGGAGGAGGCACTCTGGACCTCCGCGCTCGCCACCGCCGACTTCTGCGCCAGCCAGATGCCGGGCGGCAGCGCCTTCGTCATCGGCGAGGCCGGCATCACGACCGCCCTGCACGAGGCCGGCTTCATCATGACCGAGACGAACCCCGACTACGTCGTCGTCGGCGAGACCCGCAACTACTCGTTTGACGCCATCACGAAGGCGATCCGCCTCATCAACAACGGCGCCCGGTTCATCGCCACGAACCCGGATGCGACCGGCCCCAGCGCCGACGGGGTGCTGCCCGCGACGGGCGCCATCAGCGCCCTCATCACGAAGGCGACCGGCAAGGAGCCCTACGTGGTGGGCAAGCCGAACCCGATGATGTTCCGCTCGGCGATGAACCGCATCGGCGCGCACAGCGAAAACACCGGCATGATCGGCGACCGCATGGACACCGACATCGTCGCCGGCATCGAAGCCGGTCTGCACACCGTGCTCGTCATGACCGGCATCAGCGACACGGCCGAGATCGAGCGCTACCCGTTCCGCCCGAGCGAGGTGCTCGCCGGCGTGCACGAGCTCATCAGCCCCGAGCCCTTCGAAGCGGAAGAATTCGACGGGGCCGGGCTGCCGCAGTAACGGCCTCGGGGCCGCCGGGGAGGGTGCGCAGCGCCGACACTCGGCAGCGCGCGAGGACGATCGGCGTTCAGTTGCCCGCGCCCTCGTCGCCCCCGACGACCGGCGAAACCAGCGACAGGTTTCCTTCGAGCGGTTCACCCCCGGCCCGGGAGATGAAGCAGAAGAAGTCGCGGTAGCCCTCGTCCCACTCCTCGGCCGTGACCGGGTAGGCGGTCTGAATCTGAATGTCGTCGTAGGCGGCGGCCGCCGTGAAGTCGAGCACGTCGGGCGACGAGCAGATCAGCGACAGCGGGGCCGCAAGCGCCTCCGGCCCCGGATACTCGGCCGGCGCCTCCGGAAACTCCTGCCGCAGGATCAGCTGCGCGGCGTGCGGCTCGGCGCAGTCGACGACAGTGAACTGCTCCTCCCACGGCGACACCCACGGCTCGAGGCACTCGCCGCCGCGCAGCAGCGACCACTCCCACTCGCCGGCCGGCAGCGGCACCCCGTCGGGCACGCCCTCCAGCGGGTCGGGCTCGGGCTCAGGCTCCGGCTCGGGAATCGGTTCAACCGTTGGCTCGGGCTCCGGCTCGGCGGCCGTCCACTCCGGGATGCGCGTACCCAGAAAAAACAGCCCGATCAGCACCAAAATGGCCGCCAACGACCCCGCCACCCACAGCAGCGTGCGCTGCGTGCGATCCAGGCGGGATGCTTGGGGCGCGTCTGCCGTCACGCCCGGCGCCGGCGGAGGGGTCGGCGACACGAGCAGCGACTCCGGCTCGTACTCGCGGAAGTTCTGCTCGCCGAACACGGCGTCGAGCGCGTCGCCGTCGACATCCCCGTCGATCGGGGCGTCACCCACGCCGGGCGGTGATGGCGCGCGCAGCAGCTCGGTCGCCGCGTCGCTCGGAACCTCGGCGGCGGGCATCGCCTCCGTCGGCGCCAGCTCGCGCATGACCGGCATCGCCTCGGTGGGAATGTCTTCGACGCGGGGCACTGGGGGCCCGGCGGGGGGAACAATCGCCGGCGACGACGGGTGGAGGAGCGCGGGCGGCGGCTGAATCGCCGGCGGGGGCAGCACCGGCTCGATCAGCGGCGACGGAGGGGCGGGAGTCGACGGGTTCGCCGGCTGAGAGATCAACTCGGTGAACGACGGTTCCGCCGGGGGCTCGCCCCGAGCATCCTCGTCGTCTGCGCCCGGCGGGCGCCCCGTGTTCTCCGTCATGACAGCGTCTCGCTCATGCCAGGCCGAGATCCTCCAGGCCGATGGCGGCGCGGTACGCGTAGCCGGCCTCTTCGATGACCTCGCGGGCCCCGGTGGCGCGGTCGACCACGACGGCGACGGCGACCACCTCAGCGCCAACTTTCTCGAGCGCGCGGGCCGCCGTCAGCGGCGACCCGCCCGTCGTCGACGTGTCTTCCAGCACGACGACGCGCTTGCCAGCGAGGTCGGGACCCTCGACCTGCTTGCCACGGCCGTGATCCTTGGGCTCCTTGCGCACGACGAAGGCGTCGTACGTGCGGCCAAGCGCGGCGCCCTGGTGCAGCACGGCAGCCGCGATCGGGTCGGCGCCCATCGTGAGGCCGCCCACGGCGGCGATGTCGTCGAACTCGTCGACCAGCGGCACCATGACCCGGCCAATCAGCGGGGCAACCCGATGGTCGAGGCTGACCTTGCGCAGGTCAATGTAGTAGCTGGCCTTCTTGCCGCTCGTCAGAGTGAAGTCGCCGTGGAACACGGCCTCCTCGCGGATGACGTCGATCAGCTGCTGGCGCACATCGGTCACGGATACAACTCTAACTAGGGTGATTCCATGCGCATCGCGACCTGGAACGTGAACTCGATCCGCACCCGGCACGGCCGCGTCGTCGACTACCTGGTCAACGCCGACGTCGACGTGCTCGCCATGCAAGAGATCAAGTGCAAGCCCGAACAGTTTCCGCTCGACGGCTTCGAGGCCGCCGGCTACGAGGTCATCGCGCACGGCCTCAACCAGTGGAACGGCGTCGCCATCGCCAGCCGCTTGCCCATGACCGACGTCGAGACCTCCTTCGCGGGCCAGCCCGGGTTTCTGAAGGGCCACGAGGGCGACGACGCGCCGCTCGAGGCGCGCGCCCTCGGCGTGACCGTCGCGGGCCTCCGGCTCTGGAGCCTCTACGTGCCCAACGGCCGCGCCCTCGACGACCCGCACATGCAGTACAAGCTGCGCTTCCTGCGCGCGCTCGCCGACGACGCGAAACGCACCCTGACGGCCGACCCCGCGCATCCCCTCGCCCTGATGGGCGACTTCAACGTCGCCCCGCTCGACGACGACATGGGCGACCCGAGCTTCGTTCCCGGCATCTCGACGCACATCTCTCCCGCCGAGCGCGAAGCGTTCGCCGCCTTCGACGAGGCGGGGCTCACCGACGTCGTGCGGCCGCACCAGCCGGAAGGCTACACGTTCTGGGACTACAAGCAGCTGCGGTTCCCCCGCAACGAGGGGATGCGCATCGACTTCATTCTCGGATCGCGCGGATTCGCCGACCGCGTCGAGAGCGCCCACATTGCGCGCGACGAGCGCAAGGGCGATTCGCCGAGTGACCACGTGCCCGTGGTCGTCGACCTCGCGGAGGACGACGAGGACGACGACCGGCCGATGATCTTCTAGGACGTGTCCAGCCCGGCGAGGCGAGGCCTGCCCACCGGGTCACCGCATAGGCATCGGCCCTAGGCTTCGGCCGTGCAGTTCGACGACATCATCGTCTCCGTCATGGAGACCCTCGGCGTGTTCGGTGCCGGCCTGCTGGTGGCGCTCGAGAACCTCTTCCCGCCGATCCCGAGCGAGGTGATCCTGCCGCTCGCCGGGTTCACTGCGAGCCGCGGAACCTTCAGCGTCACCGCGGTGATCATCGCCACGACGATCGGTTCGGTTGCGGGTGCCCTCGTGCTCTACTGGCTTGGCCGCGTTCTCGGCACTGAGCGGCTTGCGCGCATCGCCGACCGCATCCCCCTCATGCATGGTGACGACGTTCGAACCTCGGTTCACTGGTTCGAGATGCGGCGCGGCGCCGTTGCAGTGTTCGTCGGACGCTTCGTGCCTCTCGTTCGCAGCCTGATCTCGATTCCGGCGGGCGTCGCGCGCATGAACGTGTGGCTGTTCCTGGGGCTGACGACGCTCGGTAGCGGCATCTGGAACACGATCTTCGTCGTGCTCGGTTTCATCCTCGGCGAGAACTGGCGCGTCGTAGAGGAGGTCGCCTCGCAGTACGGCGATGTACTGCTGGTCGTTCTCATCGGTGTGGGCATCGTGCTCATCGGGCTCGCCATTCGGCGACACCGTCGTGAGCGCCAGGCACGCGGCGAAAACTAGGGCGCGAGAAACGCCGCGATCACGATCAGCGCCGGCACCGACAGCGCCGACGACAGCAGCACGGCATCCCGCGCGATCGTCGTTCCCCGCTCGAAGCGTGACGCGTACACGAAGACGTTCTGCGCCGTCGGCAGCGCCGCGAGCGTGACGACGGTGAACAGCGCCGCCCCCTCGAGCCCGATCACGAGCGCGCCGACCACCCAGGCGACTACGGGCATGACGGCCACCTTGAGTACCAGCGCGAGCAGAACATCCCGCCGACCGGTGCCGGCCGCGAGGACGCGGCGCCCGTGCAACGACATGCCGAACAGCAGCAGCACGACCGGCACCGCCGCCGCCCCGATCAGCCGGAACGGCTCGAGCACCGGGTCGGGCAGTTCGAGCCCCGTCACCGACACAATGACGCCGAGCACCGACCCGATGATGATCGGGTTGCGCACCGGCTGGCTGAGAATTCGGCCGAGCGACACCCGCCCGCTCGTCGACACGTCGAGCACCGTCAGCGCGAGCGGCCCCGCAACGACCAGCTGAAACAGGATGACCGGGGCAACGAGCGCCGGATCGCCCAGCACGTAGGCGGCCACCGGCAACCCGATGTTGTTCGCGTTCGTGTACCCCGACGCGAGCGCCCCGACCGTCGTCTCGGGGACCGCGCGGCGCCACAGCACGCGCGCGACGACCGCGTACAGCACAAAGCACGCGACGGCGGCCGCGATCGACACGGGCAACAGCGCCGAGAACAGTTCGGACGTGTCGGCCTCAGCGAGCACTGTGAACAGCAGCGCCGGCGACAGCACGAAGAAGGCGAGGCGGCCGAGCACCGGCTGCGCCGTGTCGGGCAGTAGGCGGATGCGCGCCACCAGGTATCCGGTCGCCACGACGGCGCCGATGATGGCGAATCCCGTGAGCACTCCGAGCACGGGACCAGTCTCGCGCACGTTCTGTCGCGTCTCGCGCACGCGGGAGGTGGTCACGATTCGGGCATGAGGAGCGACTACCTATGGCGACGCGACGCGGAGCGGAGAACACCGGAGGTGCAGCGACCCGTCCACCCACACCACCCCAGGAGTTCCCATGCGTCGCACCCCGCGCACCGCCCTCGCCGCCCTCGCCGCCCTCGGCCTCGCCTCCGCCTTCGCCCTCACCGGCTGTTTCTCCAACCCGCTCGATAGCGTGGTCGAGAACGTCGTCAGCGGCGGTGTCGAGAACCTCATCGAGAACGAGCTCGGCGGTGACGTCGACGTGAACATCCCCGGCTCGGGCGGCACCTCGACGCTGCCCTCGAGCTGGCCGAGCGACGTTCCGACGCCCGACGGCGACGTCATCTTCTCGCTCGGCACCCCCGGCAACTGGGCCGCGACCATCATCGTCGCGGGCGCCGACGTCGTCGACGCGATCTACGGCGATTTGGAGGGCGGGGGCTACACGCTGATCTCCGAAGCCGACTTCGGCGGGCTCGCGAGCCGCGTCTACGAAAACGATGTCTACAACGTCTCGGTGAGCGCCAGCCCGTCGGAGGACGGCACCTCGACCGTGACGGTGCAGTACATCATCGCCGAGAAGAAGTCGCAGGGCTAGTTACCACCGGGTCGGAGCGGCCCCCGTTCGCGCGCAAAATCTGCACGCTGACGAGCGTGGTGCAATCTTGATGCGCTCAGTGTGCATCCAGAGCGCTTTTATTGCGTAGTGGGCAATCAAAACGGGCGGCTTTGCGCCTACCCTCGAAGCAGGGCGCGATCACGCGCGCCCGCACCACGATCTCGACGGGAGGGACACCATGACCGACACCGCTCAGCGCGCCACCAGCCGCGCCGCCGGCGCCACCGTAATCGGAGAGCCCGAGGTCGTGGAGGACGCCCGCACCGAGGGTCCGTCGGCCGCCGAGATCATCGCCGACCCGCAGTGGTCGGCGCTCAAGGCCGCCGCCATCGCGATCCGTCCCCACCAGATCAAAGACGGCTCGATCCCCGACGTGGATGCGCACGGCGAAGCGGCAGAGAATGTCGCGGTCATCGTCGATGCGCTGCGCCACTTCGGGCCGCTGATCCCCTACGACAGCGAGTACCTGCTCGCCGCGGCCACCGACTTCGAGCGCTGGCGCGACGGCGGCTTCGGCGTGCCCGACTTCTACGACGCGCTCGACGCGTTCACCCCGGCCGCCGAGCGTCGCGACGGCGTCGCGCACCTCGTCGTCTTCCCCATGTACACGCAGAACGGCTCAAGCGACCGACTCGTCGAAGCCGTCGTGTTCGACGTCATCTGGCCCGACTTCGTCGCCGAGCTGGAGGCCACGAAGTACGGCAACCCGCTGTACCTCGGCCTGCGCTTCGCCGACTTCACCCCCGGCTACGACACCAACTCGGCCGTGCTGTTCCCCGAGTCGGTCGCGGTCACACCGCGCGTGCCGGCCGGCGCGCCCGACGGTACTGCGCCGCAGCTGCCGACCTTCACCTGGGGCGCGATCTTCGCCGACCGCGAGGCCGCGCGCTTCCGCCGGGTGCTGCGCGCCGCCGCCGACATCACGAAGCTCGAGCTGCCCGCCGACGCAGCCCAGCTACTCGACGACCAGGCGCTGACCGAGCGCACCTTCGTGATGTGGGACATGATTCACGACCGGGCGCACATGCGCGGCGACCTGCCGTTCGACCCGTTCATGATCAAGCAGCGCATGCCGTTCTTCCTCTACTCGCTGGAAGAGCTGCGCTGCGACCTCACGGCCTTCCGCGAGTCCGTGGTGCTCGTCCGCGACGAGGGGACCGACGACGTCACCCGCCAGCACGCGCAACTCGTGCAGTACGCGGTGATCTTCGACCGCATCTTCCGCTTCGCGATCACCGGCACGCGCATCCGCAATTACGACGCCGTCGGGGGTCAACTGCTGTTCGCCTGGATGCACCAAAAGGGCGTGCTGCACTGGACGGACACCCAGCTCGCCATCGACTGGGAGCACGTGCCCGACGTCGTCGTCGCCCTGTCAGATGCCGTCAACGACCTCTACTGGCGCTCGATCGACCGGCCGAAGGGCGCGCACTGGCTCGCCGCCTATGAACTCGTGTCGTCGACGCTCACCCCGCACCCCGCCTCGCAGTGGGCGAAGGGGCTGCCGCAGGAGGTGCTCGAGGGTCCGCTCAAGGGCTGGACCGACCTCGTCATGGACGACGAGTTCCCGCTGTCCATGTTCTACGAAGCTCTGCAGAAGAAGATGGCGGGCGTGATCGAATCGACCGCCGGCATCACCGGCACATCCGAGGTCTAGTGGCTGACACAGCGGGCGTTGCCGGGCGCACCGTCATCGTCGGCGGGGCGGGCGGCATCGCTGGCCGCGAGGTGTGCGCGGCCCTGACGGCGGCCGGCGCCCACGTCGTCGCCGTCACCTCGCGGGCCGACGCGCTCGAGGAGATCGTGGCGGCCGAGACGCACGCGCTCGACCTGGGCGACGCATCCGCCGTCGCGTCGTTCGCCACCGACCTGCGCGAGCGGCGCGGGGGCGTCGACGGCTTCATCCACCTGGTCGGCGGCTGGCGGCCCGGCGTCGCCGACGACGACTGGCAGTGGCTCGAACACCGCGTGCTGACCACGCTGCGGGTCGCGTCCCGCGAGCTGCGCGACGACCTCGGCGCGTCCGACGCCGGGCGGCTCGCGATCGTCAGCTCGGCGTCGGTCGCCGCCCCGCGCTGGGGCATGGCGAACTACGTCACCCTGAAGGCGGCGGCCGAAACGTGGGTGGCGGCGATCGCGAACGGCTGGCGGGTCACCGAGAAACCGGCCGCAGCCGTGACATTCGTCGTGCGCGCGCTCGACGACGACGGTGTCATCGACGCCCTCGCGCAGAGCGCCGTCGCCCTGTGGGACCTCCCCGCTGAGCAGCTCAACGGCGTGGTCGCGCGCCTCGACGACGCGGAGTAGCGAGCCGTCTGCACGCAGAATCCGTCGCGCGACGGATGACGCGCATCCCTGCGGCGGGTTAGCGTCGTCGGGTGACACGCGTGCACGAGACGGCGCCGGCGACCGACGCCGACGGGCGCTGGCGGCGCCCCCCGCCCGCCCTCAGCGAGCTGCGCCCCGACGCGCTGCTCGCGCTCACCGTCGCCGTCGGCGGCGCCGTCACCGTGTTGCTGTACGCGAGCGTCGGCTTCTTCGACGAGCCGCCCGTGCCGTGGCACGCCGCCGTCATGATCATCGGCTTCTCGGGCCCGCTCGTGTTTCGCCGCCTCGCGCCCATCACCGTCACTGTCGTCGTCTCGGCGGTCTACATCATCGGCGTCACCAACAAGGTGCCGGAGGTGCTGTTCAGCAACATCGCGCTGTTCGCCGCGATGTACTCGATCGGCGCCTGGAGCACCTCCCGTCGAGCTGCGCTGATCTCGCGAACGCTGATCGTCGTCGGCATGTTCGGCTGGCTGTTCTACGGGCTCGCCAGCGCCGCGTTCGATACGAGCCTCGCCCCCGAAGACTCGGGCATCGGCCTCATCGCGCCCGGCGTCGCTGCGGGCCTCATCGCAGTGATCACGAACATCCTCTACTTCGCCGGAGCCTGGGCGTTCGGCGACCCGCCTGGAACGCCGCCCGCGAACGCGCCGAACTCGAGGCCCGCACCCGCGAGCTCGCCGCCGAGCGCGAACGCACCGCCGCGCAAGCCGTCGCGCTCGACCGCGTGCGCATCGGCCGCGAGTTGCACGACGTCGTCGCCCACCACGTGTCAGTCATGGGCATCCAGGCCGGCGCCGCCCGCCGCGCCCTCGAAACCCGCGGAGCCGACGGGGCCGACACAGCGATCGACTCGCTCGGCTCAATCGAGCAGTCGGCCCGGCAAGCCGTCGACGAATTGCACCGGCTGGTCACGACTCTGCGCGACACCGAGGCGCTGACCGACGGCGCGGCCGACGGCGGCGGCGCGACCGGCGCCACACGGGATGCTCGGGGCTCCGCCGGCAGCGCCGGCGACGGCCCCAGCACCCGCGGCACCGCCCAGCTCGGCGACCTCGTGCGCGAGCTTGAAGCGGCGGGCCGCGCGGCCGCGCTCCACACGATCGGCGAGCCCACACCTCTCAGCCCCGTCGTCGACACGACGCTGTACCGGGTCGCGCAGGAAGCCGTCACGAACGCCCTCAAGCACGCGGGTGCGAGCGCCCGCGTCGACCTGCGCCTGCGCTTCACGCCCGAGGCGGTCGAGCTCGACGTGGCCGACACGGGCGTCGGGGCGCGCGCGGCGGCCGTACAGCCGCGCGGCGGCTCCGGCGGGCTCGGCCAGCAGGGCATGCGCGAGCGCGTCGCCGCCGTGGGCGGAACCCTCGAGGCGGGGCCCCGTTCGCGCGGCGGGTACCTCGTGCGGGCGCGGGTTCCGCTTGTGGTGGAGGAGGGCCCGTGAGCGACGCCGCCACGAGCATCCGGGTGCTGCTCGTCGATGACCACGCGCTCGTGCGCTCGGGGTTTCGCGCGATCCTCGAAAGCGAGCCCGACATCGCCGTAGTCGGCGAGGCCGCCAACGGCGACGAGGCCATCGCGCAGGCCGCGGCCCTCACACCCGACGTGATCTGCATGGACGTGCAGATGCCCGGCATGGACGGCCTCGAGGCGACGCGCCGCATCACCGCCGACCGCGGCGGACGCGCGGGCGTGCTCGTGCTCACGACGTTCGACCGCGACGACTACCTGTTCGCGGCGCTCGAGGCCGGCGCGGCCGGGTTCCTGCTGAAGAACGCGAGCCCCGAGAAGCTCGTCGAGGCGGTGCGGGTCGTCGCGAGCGGCGACGCCCTGCTCGCCCCCGACGTCACCCGCCGAGTCATCGCCCGCGCGACGGGGACGGGTGCGCGGGGCGTCGGCGGCGCGAACGGCGAAACCCCCGAACCGGATGCTCGCCTCACCGAGCTGACGGAGCGCGAGCGCGAGGTGCTCACCCTGCTCGCCCGGGGTCTCGCCAACGCCGAGATCGCGCGCGAGCTGTGGCTCGGCGAGGCGACCGTCAAGACACACGTGTCGAAGATCCTGCAGAAGCTGGGGTTGCGCGACCGCGTGCACGCCGTCGTCTTCGCCTACGAGAACGGCGTCGCCGTTCCGGGCGAAACCCCGGCCGAGTAGGCACCCCCGTTCACCCGTCGGGGGGAGGGGTCGCTACGGCGACCATCCTTCGGACGGATGCGCGAGCATCCCGGCCCTTCGTAGCGTGGGAACCAACGAAAGGGGCAGCATGCTTCAGATCGAGGGTGTGACCAAGCGCTACGGCGACCGCACGGCGGTTGACGACGTCAGCTTCACCGTCGGCGGTGGTCGGTTGACCGGCTTCGTCGGTGGCAACGGCGCAGGCAAGACGACGACGATGCGCATCATCCTGGGGGTGCTCGGGGCTGATGCCGGCGAGGTGCGACTCGACGGGTCGCCGCTCGGCGTCGACGGACGGCGACGCTTCGGCTACATGCCGGAAGAGCGCGGGCTCTACCCGAAGATGCGGGTGCACGAGCAGCTCGTCTACCTCGCACGGCTGCGCGGCATGCGCGCCGGTGAGGCGGCCGAGCGCGCCGACGAGTTGATCGACCGGCTCGAACTCACCGAGCGGCGCAACGACCCGATCGAGAAGCTGTCGCTCGGCAACCAGCAGCGCGCGCAAATCGCCGCCGCCCTCGTGCACGACCCCGAAGTACTCGTGCTCGACGAGCCCTTCTCGGGCCTCGACCCCATGGCCGTCGAAACGGTCCTCGGCGTTCTCAGCGAGTTCGCCGCGCGCGGGGCCCCCGTGCTCTTCTCGAGCCACCAACTGGATGTTGTCGAGCGGCTCTGCGACGACATCGTCGTGATTGGCGGCGGCCGCATCCTCGCCGCCGGCAGTCGAGAGGAGCTGCGCGAGCGGAACGCCGGCTCGCGCTGGGAGCTCACCGTCGACGGCGACCTCGGCTGGGTGCGCACCGCGACCGGCGTGGAGGTCATCGAGTTCGACGGTGACCACGTCGTCTTCGACGCCGACCCGTCGGCCGCTCAAGCCGTGCTGCAGCGCGCCACCGCGAGCGACGCCGTGCACCTCTTCGGACGCCGCCGCCCCACCCTGACCGAGATCTTCCGAGAGGTCGTGCAGTGATGAACACCACCAGTTTCCGCGAGTCCGTCTTCCTTGTCGCCGGGCGCGAGATTACGCAGCGCCTGCGGTCGAAGTCGTTCGTGATCTCGACGCTCATCCTGTTCGCGATCGTGCTCGGGTCGATCCTCATCAGCGGGTTCATCTCGCGCGCGAACGCCGACTCGACGGCGCCCATCGCCGGAGTCGGCGCCGCCATCGCCGAGCTCGAGACGCTGCCGGGCGTCGAGGTCGTCGAGGCCGCGACGATCGCCGAGGCCGAGCAGCTCGTTCGCGACGAGGAGGTCGACGCGGCCGTCGTACCGCTCGACGGCGACTCGGCTGTCCCCTTCGAGGTCATCGGCTTCGACGAGGCTCCCGGTGGCCTTGTCACCGCACTGTCCATCGCGCCGGAGGTGCGCCTGTTGGAAGAGCCGGGGCTGCCCTTCGGCCTGCTCTACCTCGTCGCCTTCGGCTTCGGCATCGTCTTCTTCCTCTCGGCCGTCACCTTCGGCGGCACGATCGCGCAGAGCGTGGTGGAGGAGAAGCAGACTCGCATCGTCGAGATTCTGCTGTCGTCGATTTCGGCCAGGGCGCTGCTCGCGGGGAAGGTGGTCGGCAACTCGATACTCGCCTTCGGACAGATCATCGCCATCGCGGCGCTCGCGGCGCTCGGCCTCGTGCTGACCGGGCAAGACGTCCTTGTGACCGACCTCGGGCCCGCGGTCGGCTGGTTCCTCGGGTTCTTTGCGATCGGCTTCGTGCTGCTCGCGGCCATGTACGCGGCGAGCGCCTCGCTCGTGTCGCGCATGGAAGACGTCGGCTCGGTGCTCACGCCGGTCACGTACCTCGTGATGATTCCGTACTTCCTCGTCATCTTCCTGTTCGACAACGCCCTCGTGCTGACGATCATGTCCTACGTGCCGTTCTCGGCTCCGGTCGGAATGCCCATGCGGATCTTCCTCGACCAGGCCGCCTGGTGGGAGCCGATCCTGTCGCTCGTGGTACTCGCCGTGTCGACGGTGGTCATCGTGGCGCTCGGCGCGCGCATCTATCGCAACTCGCTCCTGCGCACGGGCTCGCGGGTGAAGCTCGGCGAGGCGCTGAAGGGGTGAAGCTTCGGGGCGCACGGATGCGCGGGGCAGAGCCGTCGGGGACGGCGCGCCCCGTGCATCCGGGTGCGAGAATGGGCGCGTGAGCCGACTGCATGACACCGCCCGCCGAGGATTCGCCAGCGACAACTACGCGGGGGTGCACCCCGAGGTGCTCGCCGCCCTCGCCGACGCGAACGAGGGCCACCAGATCGCCTACGGCGAAGACGACTACACGGCTCGGCTGCTCGAGGTGGTGCGCGCCGAGTTCGGCGAGCAGGCCGAGGTGTACCCGGTGTTCAACGGCACGGGCGCGAACGTGCTCGCGCTCACGGCGCTCATGCCGAGGTGGGGCGCCGTCATCGCGAGCGGGGTCGCGCACATCCACACCGACGAGGGCGGGGCGCCCGAGCGGGTCAGCGGCCTGAAGCTGTTCACCGTGCCGACCGACAACGGCAAGCTCACCCCCGAACTGATCGACACAGAAGCCTGGGGCTGGGGCGACGAGCACCGGGCGCAGCCGCTCGCCGTGAGCATCACGAACTCAACCGAGGTGGGCACCGTCTACACACCCGACGAGGTGCGCGCCATCGCCGACCACGCCCACGCGAACGGCATGGCTCTGCACCTCGACGGCGCCCGCGTGTGGAACGCGGCAGCGTCGCTCGGCGCGTCGCTGTCGGCGTTCACGTCGGAGGCGGGGGTCGACGTGCTCTCGCTCGGCGGCACGAAGAACGGCCTGCTCGGCGCGGAAGCGATCGTCGTGATCGACCCCGAGCGCGCGCCCGGCCTCACCTACCTGCGCAAGATGAACATGCAGCTGGCGAGCAAGATGCGCTTCATCTCGGCGCAGCTGCTGACGCTCTTCGACGACGAGCTCGGGCTGCGCTCGGCTCGGCACGCGAACGCCATGGCGGCGCGCCTGCGCCAGGGGCTCGAGCGGATGGTGGCGAGCGGCGAGGTGCCGGCCGGCTCGCTGGGCTTCAGTCAGGACACGCAGGCGAACGCCGTGTTCGCGCTGCTCGACAACGCGGTCGCCGACCGCATCCGGGAGAAGTTCCGCTTCTACGACTGGGATCGCGCCCGCGGCGAGGTGCGCTGGATGTGCGCCTTCGACACGAGCGCCGACGACATCGACGCCTTCTTGCGCGTCGTGCACCACGAGCTGACGCGCTAGCGGGTCAGTCGCTGCCGCCCGCGACCGGAGTGGGCCGGGGCAGGAGTGCGCCCGGGCAGGAGTGCGCCCGGGCAGGTATGCGCCCGGGCAGGTGTCGCATCGCCCCGGTGGTGATCGACGAGACCGGCGTGTCGGTCTGGCTGACCGGCGTGTCCACCAGTCCACCGGGTTGAGGCGACAGTCCTGTGTGCCGATTGTGCGGCGGTCTCTCGTTGATCGACTGTCGGGATCGCCGCGCCAATCACCACGCGCGCGCAGACATTGACATTCATCGATGTTGTGCATAATGATCGACGCATTCATCGATGACAATCGATGTAAGGGGGGTGCACGATGTCGGATCTCGACGGCTGCTGCGGCGGCGGACTCTGCTGCTGAGCAGAGCTGTGTCGCTCTGCAGACACGAATCAGAGCGTCAGCGCTTCCCAAGCGTTGCGACGCACACTGGCCGGGTGAGCACTGAATCACCCGGCCAGCAGCGCGTTCTGCAGCCCGGCGACCCCGGGTATGAGCGCGCCGACGAGGCACGCCGCACCGGCCCGGTTCGCGGGCGGGCTGCGGCGGCCCGCGAGGCGATTCGGCGGCGCCCCGGGCTCGACAGGGTCTACCGCACCGGCGTGAAGGTCGTCGGCGGCACCACTGTCGGCCTCGGCATCGTGCTTATGCCGCTTCCCGGCCCGGGCACCCTCGTTGCCCTGGGGGGCCTCGCGATTCTCGGCACCGAGAGCGAGAAGGCGAAGAAGCTCAACGACCACGCCGTTCGTGCCGCCAAGGCGGCCGCCGCGGCGGCTACCCGACGACGGGATGCTCGTCGCGCGGCGCGCGCGCAACGCCCGTTCCGTGCCGCACGCGCCTAGCGAACCCGCCTACGGCGTTCGCGAGTCCAGCGCCTGCGCCAGGTTCGCCCATCCGCGGTCGAGGGCGTTCTGCGCGTCGAGCTGCGCCTCGGCGAGCGCCTCCGCCGCCGAGAGCTCGCCCGATCGCACGGCGTCGACGGCGTCGCTCCAGATGCGCTTGAGTGAGACGTCGGCGGGCGTGACGGTGGGGAGAACGGCCGCCGCATACGCCTCGTCGACAGCGGCACGCAGCGTTGCCGCACTCGCGTCGTCGGTGTCGGTCACCCACCCGCGCAGTTCGGCGTCGGCCGTTGCATTGGCCGTCAGCAGTCCTGCGACTTCGAGCGGAGCGAGGTCAGCGGAGCCCGTGGCATCTGCGTCCTGCTCGGTGCCGGCGTCGGTCTCGGCGTCGGTGGCGGCGTCGGCGGAATCCGGCGTGGCGGCGCGGGAAGTGACGGCGTCGATCCACGTCTCCGATTCGGTCACGGCGCGCACATAGCCGCACGCGGTCGCGGGGTTCGCCCCGGCGACGGGGATCGCCCACCCGTACCCTTTCAGTACCGCAATCGGTTCGCCCGCGCCATCGACCACGGGGCCGAACTGCGGCTCGACGTCGGGCTCGTCACTGCCGCCGGTAACGCCCGTCGACAGCTCGGCCGACTCGACGAGGGTCGTTTCCGCGGACGGCTCGGCCCAGCCGTCGAGCGCCGCCACGATGCGCGGGTCGTCGAAGGTGGCGGTGCGGCCATCCGGAGTCACGAGGGGCGTGCCCTCGGCCGCCGCCCACAGCTGGATGACGCGCCACTCACGCGGGTCAGCCCCAACCGACTCGACGAGGGCACCGCCGCGCTCCGTACCCGTGGTCGCGCTCGTCGTGACGAGCAGCGGCACGGTCGACGTGTCGGGGAGGGCGAAGATGCGCTCCTCGAGCGTGACCTGAGCGAGCGCCGCCGGGCTGTACTGTCCGAGATTGACTGGCGCCTCCTGGATGCAGCGGTCGAGCGGCATGATCGCGCCGCGCGCTGCGAGGTACCCGATGTCGGCGCGGTCCGCGTAGATGAGGTCGGGCGCATCGCCCGCCTCAGCGGCCGACGCGTAGCTGCGAGCGTCCACCGCCCCCGCGGAAACGCTGACCTCGACGGCCGTTCCCAGCGCCTCGACGGCCCGATCGTGCCGAGCCTGGTTGATCGGGTCGGCCAGGGCGAACCCCTCGATCTCGAGTTGACCAGCGTAGGGCTGGTCCGCTGCGTACCACGAGCCGTCGGCGCCGGGCCCCTGAAGCTCGCCCGTACAACCAGCCAGCAGAACGGCCGAGGCGGCGAGGGCGACGGGTGCGGCAATGACGGATGGGCGGTGCTGGCGGGGCATGGGTCTCCTCACGCGGTTACGGACGGCGATCTCCCTCGCGTGAGGGAAAACGGCTCACCACCGTAGACGTGTCCGCCACAGGCCGCCACGGGGTTGACAGCGGCCCGGCGAGACCCGACCATACGGCTACGGACGCAGCAGCACCTTGATTGCCTCGCGCTCATCCATCAGTCGGTAGCCCTCGGCGACGTCTGCGAGCGGCACCTCACGGTCGAAGACGCGACCGGGCTGGATCGTGCCGTCGAGCACGAGCGGGAGGAGTGCATCCACGTAATTGCGCACGGGGGCGATGCCCCCGGCGACGCCCACGTTGCGCGAGAACAGCGACCGGATCGGCAGCTCGGCGCCGCCGTGCGGCACCCCGACGTAGCCCACGCGGCCGCCCGGGCGGGCGGCGCGGATGGCCTGGTCCATCGACTCGGCCGTGCCGACGCACTCGAGCACGGCGTCGGCGCCGACCCCGTCGGTGAGCGCCATGATCGCCGCGATGCCGTCGTCGCCGCGCTCGGCGACGACGGCGGTCGCCCCGAACGCGCGGGCGAGGGCCTGCCGGTCGGCGTGGCGCGACATGGCGATGATGCGGGCCGCGCCGAGCTGCCGGGCGGCGATGACGCCGCACAGGCCGACCGCGCCGTCGCCGACGACGACCGCCGTCGACCCGGGCGAGACGCCCGCCGAGACGGCCGCGTGCCAGCCCGTCCCCATGACGTCGCTGAGGGCGAGCAGGTGCGGCACCATGGCGTCGTCGACGGGGCCGGGCACGACCGTGAGACTGCCGTCGGCGGTCGGCACGCGCACGAACTCGCCCTGCGCGCCGTCGGCGAGGTGGCCGTCGCGGTCGTCGCGGCCCCACCAGTTGCCGTTCTGGCACGACGGGCTCACCCCGTTCTGGCAGTGGGCGCACGTCATGTCGCAGTCGTAGAACGGCGCGATGACGAAATCTCCGCGGCGCACGCGCGTGACGGCATCGCCGACCTGTTCGACGACGCCGACGAACTCGTGGCCGATGCGGTGCGGCTCATCGGTGTCAACCACGCCGCGGTACGGCCACAGGTCGCTGCCGCAGATGCAGGCGGCGACGACGCGCACGATCGCGTCGCGGCCCGTGCCGCTGAGCCGCGGATCGGGCGCCTCCTCGAGGCGAATGTCGCGGGCAGCGTGGATGACCGTGGCAAGCATGGTGGGAACGGTATCGACGCGGAGTGAACGCTTACTGGATGCGCGCCATCACGCGCCTGCCTCGCGGTCGAGCAGGCTCTGCTTGATGGCGAGCCCGTAGCGGAAGCCTCCGAGCCCGCCCCCCGTGCGCAGCACCCGGTGGCAGGGCACGAAGAGCGCGGCGGCGTTCATCGCGCAGGCCGCCGCCGCCGGCCGAGTCGCGGCGGGGCGTCCGGCGAGCGCCGCCAGTTCGGCGTAGGTGACGGGCCGGCCCGGGCGGATGCCGCGCATGACGCGCCACGTCGCTTCCAGGAACTCGCCGGAGCGCTGGCGAACGGGCACCGCGTCGGGCGCCGTGCTGTCGCCGGCGTAGAACCGCTCGACCGCGACGAGCGCGGACTCGAGCGCGGGCGAGCTTCCCGTCAGCTCGTCGGCCGCCGGGCGGATGGTGCGGTGGATGAGCGGGATGAACTCGGCGACGTCGGCCGTCCAGCCGGAGGCGAGCACCGCATCCTCGTCGGCGATGACCGTGAACGGGCCGTCCGGGGTCGCGACAGTGCGGGCGGCGGCAGTGCGGCTGGCGGCAGTGCGGCCGGCGGTCTGGCTGGCGGTCATGGGGTGTCCTTTCGGGGTGGTTCGGGATGCGCGGGCACGCCCTCGAGGGCGGCCCGCCACAGGTGCGCGGCGGCGTACGACCGCCACGGTGCCCAGGCGTCGGACGCGGCGGCGAGCTGGCGGAACGCGGCGGGGCGCGGGAGGTCGGCGGGGACGACATCGGCCGCGCGGGCACCGGCAAGCAGGGCGACGTCGCCGGGGATCCAGGCGTCGGGGGTGCCCGTGACGCGCATCGCGACGTAGGTGGCCGTCCAGGGTCCGAGGCCGGGAAGGTCTTCGAGCCGTGCGGCCAGCTCCTGCGGGTCGTCACCCACGTCGAGGGTGAGCTCGCCGTCGGCGATGAACCGCGCGACCCGCGCCACGGTATCGACCTGGCGAGCCGGGAGCCGCAGCGGGCGGTCAGGGTTCGCGGAATCCTGGTCGGCGAGCGTGGCGGCGATCGCGTCAGCCGTCGGGAAGAGTCGGTCGAGCCCAGGCACTCCCGTGTCGACGGGCTCGCCAGCCGCCGCCGCGAGGCGCCCGAGGTGGGTGCGCGCCGCGGCAACCGAGATTTGCTGGCCGACGATGGTGCGCACAAGCAGCTCGGGCGGATCCGCGGTGCCCGGCACGCGGATGCCCGGCGTGGTGGCCACGAGCGGCGCGAGGCGGGGGTCGCCGGCGAGCGCCTCGTCGACGGCGAGCGGGTCGGAGTCGAGGTCGAGCATCCGCCGCGTTCGGGCGACGCCGACGGGCACGTCGGCGAGCGAGGTGAGCGCGAGGCGGAGGGTGAGGGTCCAGAGGCTGCTGGGCGCTGCGGCATCGCTGCCGCCCGCCGCACGCGTCGCCGTCACGTCGATGACGGCCGGCCCGTGCGGCAGCATCACCGTGCGCGCGAACCGCAGGCGCCCCGCTGCCGGGTCGAGGTCGGCGCGTTCGACGCCGGCGATGGCGCGAGCAGAGAGGTAGCCGAACATGCCCGGGGCGTCGTACGGCTGGCGTACGGGCAGGGCGAGGCTCACGCCGACGAGCGGGGTCTCTGGTGCCGCGTCGGTATCGCCGGGGAGCGCGTGCGCGGGCCGCTGCGCGCGTGCGCGCAACTCGCTCGGCGTGACCGCGAAGACCTCGCGCACCGTGTCGGTGAACTGCCGCACCGAGCCGAATCCGGCGGCGAAGGCCACGTCGGCGAGCGGCAGGGGCGTTCCCACGATGAGGGCACGGGCGAGTTGTGCGCGGCGGGCCCTGGCCACAGCGAGCGGGCCTGCTCCGAGCTCGGCAGTCAGTAGGCGCGTCAGGTGGCGCGGGCTATAACCGAGCCGGGCGGCGAGCCCCGCGACGCCCTCGCGGTCGATGACGCCGTCACCGATGAGCCGCATCGCGCGGCCGGCCACGTCACCGCGCCAGTCCCACTCGGGGCTGCCCGGCGTCGCCTCCGGCAGGCACCGCTTGCAGGCTCGGTAGCCGGCCTCGTGGGCGGCGGCCGAGGTCACGTAGAACGCGACCCCCGTCTCACGGGGCGTTCGGGCCGGGCACGACGGTCGGCAGTAGATGCCGGTCGAGGCGACAGCGGTCACAAACTGCCCGTCGAAGCGGGCGTCGCGCGAGGCGATCGCCCGGTAGCGCTCGGCGAATCCGGGATGCCCGGGGCGCCAATTTGCGCCCGTCGCGTCCGCGCGCGGGCGGCGCGCCGTGCGCGACGTGGAAGCGCTTGTCGGGGTCACGCGCACCATTCCATCGCGCATCCTGACCTGCGTCTAGCGGGAATCGGACACGGCGATCGTCACGACCGGGCAGCGCACACCAGGAACGCGGGCGAGCCGCCCGTCAGCCGTCATCAGAGGCGCGCCGAGCTCCTCTGCCAGCGCGATGTATGCGGCGTCGTAGGCGGATACGTTGTGAGCCAATTCGAGCACGCGTGACAACAATGGAATGGTTGGCCACGCGTCGAGTGCCCAATCGACGAGGGTCTGAGTGTGCTCGTCGAGTTGCCGATGTGAGATCTTTCCCACCAGCATCAGTCCACGCAGAGCATGAACCGTCTCGATGATGGCGTGCTCGGGGACCACCCAGTGCAGGTCGTCCCTCATACGCTGCAATGCCACATCGGTCGAGGTCGCGTCGTCGTCGACGAGGACGGTAACGAGCACGGACGCGTCGAGGACGATCACCCGCCGCGGGCCGCTCGGCCTTGCTGGATCATCTCGACAATGAGGTCAAGCCCGACCGCCGGCCGCTGCCGGCCCGAGTGAGAACGCCGCTCGTCGAGCCACTCGCGTCGGCGCGCGTACGCTGCTTCGCGCTCCACGACCTCCAGAAGCAGTTCCTGAAGCGACCTGTTCCGGCGCTTCGCCTCACGCGCGAGAGCATCACGTGTGTCGTCGGAGACATTTCGAATTTGCAAGGCCACCATGCTCACATGATAGCGAACCTACATTTTTTTTCGCATGCATGTTCGCATGCACTTCGGGCGCCGTCATGTTAGCCGCTCCAGGTCGGGTTTCGTCGCGCAGCACCGAACATGACGGCGATCACCGCACCGACGACGACCATGAACAGTGCTAGCTCGCCTCCGCCAAACGAAGCCACAACGACCCCGCCAATACCGGCGACGACGATGGACCCCGCGGCGGTTCCCACGCCCTCACCGAGTTCCATCGCCACCCCGCCGTGGGCGCGGCTTTCGCCCGGATGCTCATGGAAGTCGGTGAACGCGTCGGCCAAGACCTTCGGATACACGAGGCCCATCGCGACACCCGCGGCGAGCGACGCCACCCCCGGCGTGGCGATGGCGGGGAAACGGCCTCCCGGCTCCACGACGGTCACCGCGAGCGCAATAGCTAAGGTCGCGATCGGGAACGCGGACGCGCTCACGTGATACGCGCCCCGGGTCGATAGTCGGGCGCCGACTCCGCCCGCGCTGAGCAGCGCCCACCCCAACGGCGCGACAGCGACAAGGACGGCCCCCACGACACCGGACGGGTCGACGGCAACCGCCGCGACGAGGGGAAGAATCGCAGTGATTCCGAAGTAGCTGGCACACACGAGCGCGAATGCGACGGCACCCGCCCGGAGCCGCCGATTCTGCGGCACGACCGCGGTTAGTGCGCGCGGAAACGCCAGCGCAACGACGAGCCCGGTCACGATGACGGCCGTTCCCACGGGTGGCAGCGCGTCGAGTCCGAGAAGAACGAGCGCGGCACCCAGCCCCAGGGCAACTCCCGCGAACCAGCCAACGCCCCGCACCGTTGCGGGCGCCTCCGCTCGCCCGATGTCGAGTGCGCGCAGAGCGCGCGAAACGAGGACGCGGCCGATCAGCAGCACCACCGCCGGCCAGGCGAGAGCGACGCGCCAATCGGCGAGGACGAGCGCGATAGACGTCACGGCGGGCCCGACGAGCGAAGGCACAACCCACATCAGCGCGAACAAGCCGAACGCCCGCTCGCGCTCAGCCGCCTCCGTGTACACGGTGCTCAAGACGCCGATGCCGAGACCGGCGAGTAGCCCCGCCGCGAGCCCCGCACGGCGAGGCCCGCGATGAGTACCGCCATCGTCGGAGCCGTCAGCGCCACGCCCCCGAGGAACACCGCGGTGGCAATCCACAGCTGCGCCTGCGGTCCGATTCGCGCGTATAGATAGGCGCCCACCGGCATCATCGCGATACCGACGACGCCGGCGATCGCCACGGCAACGCCGTACTGCGCGAGCCCGCCCAACTCGATCGACGCGACAGGCAACACGGCGGCGTAACTGATGCCCGACACTCCCGCGGCGAACTCGGTAACGAGCAACGCGGCGAGCAGCCGACCCCGCGCGCCACGAAAGAGCGTGCGCAGCGACGGACGAGCATCCACCCGTCGACGCTATCGAAGGATGCTCGGGGAGCGCGCCCGCGCATCCACCCCTATGGCGTCGGCACGTCCTCCATGCGGTCGACAGTCAGCGCGTCACTGTCGACGTCGACGTGCACGCGCACAACGTCCCCGTCGGTGATCTCGTTGGACAGGATCGCCCGCGCGAGCCGGTCGTCGATCTCGTGCTGCATGAGCCGGCGCAGCGGACGCGCGCCGTAGATCGGGTCGTAGCCGCGCTCGGCGAGCCAGGCACGCGCATCCGGCGTGACGGCGAGCTGCAGGCGACGGTCCGCGAGCCGGCGCTCGAGGCGGTCGATCTGCAGCGACACGATCTGGCCGAGGTCGTCGGTCGACAGCGTCGAAAAGACGACGATGTCGTCGAGGCGGTTCACGAACTCGGGCTTGAACGCCTGGCGCACCATGTCGTTCACGGCCGCCACCTTCGTATCCCAGTCGAGCGACGGGTCGATCAGTGCCTGCGAGCCGAGGTTCGAGGTCAGAATCAGAATTGTGTTGCGGAAGTCGACGGTGCGCCCCTGCCCATCGGTGAGTCGCCCGTCGTCGAGCACCTGCAACAGCAGGTCGAACACCTCGGGGTGGGCCTTCTCGACCTCGTCGAGCAGGATCACCGAGTACGGCCGGCGCCGCACGGCCTCCGTCAGCTGCCCGCCCTGCTCGTAGCCGACGTAGCCGGGAGGGGCACCGATGAGCCGCGACACGGCGAACTTCTCGCCGTACTCGCTCATGTCGATGCGCACCATCGCCTTCTCGTCGTCGAAGAGGTAGTCGGCGAGCGCCTTCGCGAGCTCCGTCTTGCCGACGCCGGTGGGCCCGAGGAACAGGAAGGAGCCGGTGGGCCGGTCGGGGTCGGAGATGCCGGCGCGCGTGCGCCGCACCGCCTCGCTGACGGCGACGACCGCATCCTTCTGCCCGATGATGCGCTTGCCGAGCTCGGCCTCGAGGTTCAGCAGCTTCTCGGTCTCGCCCTGCGTCAGCTTGTCGACGGGGATGCCCGTCCACGCGGCAACGACGCTCGCGATGTCCTCGTCGGTCACCTGGTCGTTGACCATGCGCGGGCGCTGCTCGATGTGTTCGGCGTCACTGAGCTGCTTTTCGATCTTCTTGATCGTCTCGTGCTCGAGGCGGGAGGCCTCCTCGTAGCGCCCGTCGCGGATGGCGAGGTCGAGCTGGATGCGGGCGTTGTTGAGGCGCTCCTTCAGGTCTCCGACCGCGTTCAGTGCGAGCTTCTCGGCCGCCCACGCGCGCTCCAGCTCGTCGCGCTGGGCGCTCTTGTCGGCGAGTTCGGCGCGCAGCGCCTCGAGTCGCGCCTTCGACGCCTCGTCCTTCTCCTTTTTCAGAGCGAGCTCTTCGATCTCGAGGCGCGTCACAGCGCGCTTCAGCTCGTCGAGCTCGACGGGGCTCGACTCGATCTCCATCTTCAGCCGGCTGGCGGCCTCGTCGACAAGGTCGATCGCCTTGTCGGGCAGCTGACGGCTCGTGATGTAGCGGTTCGACAGGCTGGCAGCGGCCACGAGGGCACTGTCGGCGATCGCCACCTTGTGGTGCGCCTCGTAGCGTTCCTTGAGGCCGCGCAGGATCGCCACCGTGTCTTCGACGCTCGGCTCTCCGACGAACACCTGCTGGAAGCGGCGCTCGAGCGCGGCGTCCTTCTCGATGTATTCGCGGTACTCGTTGAGCGTCGTGGCACCAATGAGCCGCAACTCGCCGCGGGCGAGCATCGGCTTCAGCATGTTCGCCGCCGCGACAGAACCCTCGCCGCCGCCCGCGCCCATGAGCGTGTGCAGCTCGTCGATGAACGTGATGACGCGGCCGTCGGACTCGTCGATCTCTTTCAGCACGGCCTTCAATCGCTCTTCGAACTCGCCACGGTACTTCGCACCGGCAACCAGCGCGGCCAGGTCGAGCGAGACGAGTTGCTTGTCTTTCAGCGAGTCGGGCACATCGCCCGCGACGATGCGCTGGGCGAGGCCCTCGACGACGGCCGTCTTGCCGACGCCGGGTTCGCCGATGAGTACGGGGTTGTTCTTGGTGCGTCGACTCAGCACCTGGCTGACGCGACGAATCTCAGCGTCGCGGCCGATGACGGGGTCGAGCTTTCCGGCGCTCGCGATCGCCGTGAGGTTGACGCCGTACTGTTCGAGCGCCGATTTCTGGTCGCCGTTCGTCGACGGCGCGCCCTGCATATTCGCCATGTGCGACTGACCTTTCCTGACCGGTAGTACCCGTTGCGCGCAAATCTTGAGTCGCGCTGACTCAAGTTTACGCGTGCGGCTGTGAGCGCGCTAGGAGGAAAGCGCGCGCGGTGTTCGCCCTGCGAGATCGGCGAACAGCTGCTCCCAGCGCGCCAGGGCCCTCTCGGGCCCGTTCGCGAGCGCCCAGTCGAGGGATGCGCGTGACAGCCGGTCAATCTCGGTCGCGTTTCCGAGCGTCCCGAGAACCGCGTCGGCGAGCGCCGCGATGTCGCCCGCGGGGACCAGGCGGCCCGTCTCGCCGTCGGTGATGAGCTCTCCGGGGCCGTAGGCGATGTCATAGGAGACGGCGGGGCATCCTCGCGCCATCGCCTCCGTGATGGCGAGCGACTGGCCCTCGTAGACGCTCGTCAGCAGCAAGAGCGCTGCCGTGCGGGACTGTTCGGGGGCGTCGGGGGTGTGACCGTGCAGGGTCACCGCGTCGCCGAGGTCGAGCTCGGCGATCAGGGCCTGGAGGTCGGCGCGGAGCGGACCGTCGCCGTAGATGTCGAGCCGTGCGGTCGGGCGAGCGTCGACGACCAGGCGCCACGCGCGGATCGCGTGGTCGAGGCGCTTCTGCGGGGCGAGCCTTGTCACCATGACGGCGCGGTCGAGATCACGGTGAGCGGCGCCGGCGACCGTGGAGGGGTCGGCGACGACGTCGGCGGGCGGCTCGGCCGGGTGCGGGATGACGTAGCCGGGGGCGTCGTCCGCGGCAGGCGTGGTGCTGGTGGCGTCGGCCTCGCGTCGTCGGGCGACCTCCTCGCGCTGGCGTTCGGTCAACCACACGACAGCGTCGTACTGAGGCAGAGTGTCCAGCCACCCGCTCCACGTGACGTCCATCGGGCTGTCCCAGTCGTGCGGCGGCGTCGTGTGCGCGTTGTGCACGGTGTGCACGAGCGGCACGCCACCGGTGCCGTGCCAGTGTTCGCCGACCTGCCGGGCCTCCGCGATTGCGACGAGCCACGCATCCGGGTGGAGAGCCCGCTGGTCGTCGACGACGGCCCGCCACCAGGCGCGGTAGAGCGCGCCGAAGCCGGCGAGTCCGCCGACGCGGGCGGGCACCGTTCCGGCGCCGCCCGTCGGGGTGAGCCCCGCGGTCAGCACGTCGATCACCGCCTCGGTGCGCCACCAGTCGGGCGCCGCGACGAACGGCAGCCGGAACAGCGGAACGCCGTCGGCGTCGAAGAAGTCAGTGAAGACGACGGCGCCTACGGGGTCGCGCACCACCTGGCGCCAGGGCACGCCGCTGGCGTCGAGCTCGAACGCCTCGCGGTGGGTGCCGGCCGACTCGTCGATCGTCGGGGCGACCTCGGGGTCGGCGGCGTCGCGGAGGATCGCGGGGCGGCTGCGGACCTCCTCGAGCAGGTTGCGCATGACCGTCTGGGAGTCGGCGAGGCCGAGGCGGCGAAACTCGTCGGCGAACGGCGCGTAGTCGGGGTGCAGGTCGACCGTCGCGAGCACGACCGGGTGGCCCGCCGCGGCGAGTAGCTGGGCGCGTCGCATCGTCGCGACCGTGTATCCGCCGTCCAGGCCGGGACGCAGGCGGCTCGTGATGATGAGGCAGACCGGGTCCGAGTGCACCCGGTCAGCCTAGGGAATGCGCACAGCCTGACGCTGTTGACTCCTCCCATGACGACTATCGGCATCATCGGATCGGGAAACATCGGCTCGCAACTCGCCCGCGCGTTCACCGCGCTCGGGCACAACGTGGTGATCGCGAACTCGCGCGGCCCCGCGTCGCTCGCGGGCCTCGTCACCGAGATCGCCGACAGCCCCCGTGCTGGCACGCTCACGGCAGCGACCGTCGCTGAGGCGGCCGCGGCCGGCGACCTCGTGGTGCTGACCATTCCACTAGGCAAGGTGCCGGATCTGCCGCGCGACCTGTTCGCCGGGCGCACCGTCATTGACACGGGCAACTACTACCCGCAGCGCGACGGGCAGATCCCGCCGCTCGACGACGAGACGACAACCACCGTCGAGTGGGTCGCGGAACAGTTCCCGGGCGGCACCTTCGTGAAGGCCTTCACCCACATTCCGGCGCGCGAGATCACCGACCACGCGCAACCCGCCGGCACCGACGGTCGCCGCGCCCTCACCGTGCACGCCGACGATGAGGCGGCGAAGCAGCGCGTCGCGCAGCTGATCGACGCGATCGGCTTCGACGCCGTCGACGGCGGAACGCTCGCCGACAGCTGGCGCATCCAGCGTGACACCCCCGGCTACGGGCCGCGCTTCACCGCGGACGAACTGCGGGCGAAGCTCGCGGAGGCGAAGCGCTACCGCGACATGTAGGGCGCGTGGTCAGCGTCGCGTTGATGCGGTGACCGTGAACTTGCGGGTGCGCGACAGCTGACGCGTCGGCCCGACCACCTGCTCGAGCACGGGCCGGTACTGCAGCGACGAGTTCCAGACGCAGCGCAGCTCGCCGCCCGGACGCAGCACCCGCGCCGCCTCGGCGATGAGCCGGTGAGCGATGCCGGTGTGCACGGCGCCGCCGACGTGAAACGGCGGGTTGAGCAGCACGAGGTCGACGCTGCCGTCGGCGAGGCTCGAGGCTCCGTCATCGTGCCGCACCTCGACCGCGACCCCGTTGGCCGAAGCGGTGAGGCGCGCGCTCTCGACGGCGGCTGCTGACACGTCGGTCGCGATGACGTGCGCCGCGGGCAGGCGCTGGGCGAGCGTCGCCGCCAGCACGCCCGAGCCGCACGCGAGGTCGAGCGCAACGCGCGCCGCGGGCAGGTCGCCCAGCGCGTGAAGCAGGGCACGCGTGCCGATGTCGACACTCGCGCCGGCAAACGTCCCCGGCACGGCCACGACCTCCAACCCCGACTCATCGTCGTGGCTACGCATGGGCACGGCGGCGGCGATGTCCGCGCGCGGCTCGTGTGCCGTCAGCAGTCGCGCCTTGCCGCGCGCCAGCGACACGTCGACTCGCCCAAACGCGGCACCCAGCACCTCGTTCTGGCGCGGCGTCATGTGCTTGACCATGTTGCCGGCGAGAAGCACGGCGCCGGGGTGGGCGACCGGCGCGATCGCGCGGGCGATCGCGTCCAGCCTGTCGAGCGACCGGGGCAGGCGCAGCAGGATGAGGCGGGCATCCCGCGCGACCGCCTCGAGAGGGTGCGCGTCGAGGGTGATCGGGAGGCGGGCATCCCGAGCGTTGTCGGCGGTCGCGCGCGCTGCGACGACCGAATCGTGATGAATGGATGCACGCTGCACGCCGAGAACGGACAGCCCGGCCACGATGGCACCGTGCGCGTCGTCGATCACCGCAACGCGGGCATCCGCGGCGCCCGCGAGCTCGGCCAGTAGCTCGGGGTGCGCGCCGGCTAGCGTGTCGAGCAGGTAGCGGTCGGCGGCATCCCACGCGCGGAGCCCCGCCGCGCGCGCATCGGCGTGCGGCCGCAGAGCGGTCAGTGTCGCGTCGAGCCGCGCCGCCACGGAATCGCCCACAGAAACCCCCACGCGTTAACGCTAGTCGGGAGGGTCGACCATCGAACGGGGGGCGGCGTCGCGCTAGGGAAATGGGGCGGCGCGGGGGTACATTCTCGCCATGAGGCACGATCGGTCGGCGAGCCCCGACCGTGAGGCGGGCCCGCAATACTCGGCGCCGCACCCGGCGCAGCGCATTCGCACCGCGCGCCGGAGCGTGCACCTCGGCGTCGCCATCGGCCTCAGCCTGCTCACCCTCGGACTCGGTGTCGTCGCACTGATCTACACCCCGCCGGGGGACACCGCGGCAATCTGGTGGCCCGCGGCCGGCACCGGCGTGTTGCTCGTCCTGCTGTTTCGCGGACCCATCTGGATACCGTTCGCCGTCATCGCGGCGACCGGTCTGCTCGCCAACCTCGTCGTCGGGCGAGCCGTCGAGTTCAGCATCGCAACACCGATACTGCTCGTGCTGGAGGCGCTCATCGTCGTGCTGATCGTCGGTCGGCACGGCGAGCACGCACGCCTCGACAACGTCCGAGGTCTCGGACAGTTCTTCCTCGCGGCGATCGCCGGCGCACTCAGCGTGGCACTGCTGGGCGGCCTCATCCACCTCACGATGGGTGGAGACGAGCCGGTGGGAACGGGGCTGGCCCTGTTCCTCTCGCACCTCTCGGCGCTGCTGCTGATGGCACCCATCGCGCTCGTGCCGTTCTCTCGACGGCCACTCATGGTCAAGCCTGGCCGCATCGCGGAGGGGATCACTCAGTTCACGGTGACGCTTGCCCTCGCCGCCGTGATCTTCTCCCCGGTACTGCCCGTGCCCATGCTCTTCACCCTTTTCCCCCTGCTCGCGTGGGCGGCGGCACGATTCCGGCCGCTGTACGTGGTCGCTCAACTCGCCGCCATTGCGCTTCTCATTCCCAGCCTCAACATCGCGCTGGGCGGGCCGTACCGAGACATGAACGGCATCGACGACGCGGGCGAGCTCGTGCAGCTCTTCATGATCTGCGCGGCCATCACGACGATCTTCCTCGCTGTTGGACGCAGTGAACGCGAGGCCCTGATCGTCGATCGGGAGCGGCGCACGGCACTCCTTCGCGGAGGCTTCATCGGAGCACAGGTGGGTTTCCTCGTCCTGCGCCGCTCGGCCGACGGACGGCTCACGATCGTCGAAGCGAACGACGTCGGGTACCGCATGAGCACCGACAACTGGCTCGAGGATCTCCTCGAGCGCTGGCTGAAGCACCCCGAAAACGACCTGACGCAGGAGGTCACTCTCGAGAACGGGCGCAGCTTCCAGGTGTTCGCCAGCCTCGCCGGCGCCACGTCGGCCGCCGACGACGGGGACACGGCCGTCGGCGTGCAGCTGGTGGAGATCACCGACACGATTGCGGCCCGCGATGCGCTGGCGCGCACGCTCGAACGCGAACACGCCGTGACCGTCGAGTTGCGCGAGCTCGCCCGCCAGAAGGATGCCTTCGTCTCCGCCGTCAGCCACGAACTGCGCACCCCGATCACCAGCATCCTGGGCTTCGCGGAGGAGATCGACGACACGGGCCCTGCCGAGACCAAGCAGGCCGCGCAGATCATCCTGCGCAACTCGCACCGCTTGGCCGAGACGGTCGAACAGCTGCTCGAGTTGGGTCGGCTGGCCGACCCGGAAACGCACCGCAGCGTCGGCGTGAGCGAACTCGACCCCGTCGTGATCGACACGATCGACGAACAGCGGCGCACGGCAGAGCGCTCGGGCATCGCCATCCAGGTGAGCACCGGCCTGGGCGATCGCCCGGTCGGCATGGAACGTCTCAGCCTCGGACGAGTGCTGACCAACCTCTTGTCCAATGCGATCAAGTTCACTCCCGCGGGGGGCACAGTGCGTGTCGAGACACGAGTGGCGGGTCACCGGGGGGTCGTCACGGTCGATGATTCTGGCGTGGGAATCGAAGAGGCCGACCGCGATCGTGTCTTTGATCGATTCTTCCGCGCATCCGACGAGTCGAAGCTGGCGATGCCCGGCACGGGCCTCGGTCTGCCCATCGTCAAGGCGCTCGTCGAGTCCGCCGGCGGGCAGGTGACGATCGACGATTCCCCGCTCGGCGGAACGCGCTTCACGGTCGAACTCCCGCTGACGACGAAGCACGATGCGGCAGAACCCGACGTGCGGGTCGCGACGGAGGCGAGCACCTTCCGATAACGGGCTAATCCACGGTGCCGCTGCTGAGCCGGCTGGGTAGAGCGGGCGGGCACACGCCCTAGCCGCGTCGGAACGGTCGCCAGATGACCAGCTGGTTCGCTTTCTGGATGCGCGTGCCCGCCTTGATCGACACGACCTCGCCCTCCGCGCCGGCGGCAAAAACGCGCCGGCCCGGGCTCTTCAGCAGTTCGTCGGCGAGCGCCGTCTCGAGCTCACGGACGCGACCGCGCAACGCCTGGACCTCGTTCTCGAGCTCGAGGATGCGACGGATTCCCTCGAGGTTCAGGCCCTCCGAGCTGAGCCGCGCGATCTCGCGCAGCTGCACGACGTCGCGCATCGAGTAGCGGCGACTCTGCCCCGCCGTGCGGGTGGGCGAAACAAGGCCGAGCCGGTCGTATTGCCTGAGCGTCTGCGGATGCATGCCGGCGAGCTCGGCCGCAAATCCGATCGCGAACATCGGGGTGTTCTCGTCCACGGTGCTCATTCTCGCCTCCTCGCGGGTCGTTGGCGCCAGATCTAGCCGCGCGCCTTCAGCAGGAGGTCGTCACGGGGGTTCTCGTCGGGCAGGGTCTTGGCGAAGGCTTCGAGCTTCTTTTGTGCTTCGGCGCTTAGGTGCGACGGCACCGCGACCTGCAGGGTGGCAAGCAGGTCGCCCGTGCCCTTCGCGCTCGAGACACCACGCCCCTTGACCCGCAGCACCCGGCCGCTGGGGGTGCCCGGCGCGACCTTGAGCCGCACCGGCTCGCCACCCAGCGTCGGCACCTCGATCGTGGCGCCGAGCGCGGCCTCGACGAACGTGACTGGCACGTCAAGGCGCAGGTTCAGCCCGTCGCGCGTGAAGACCGGATGCGGGCGCACCTTGACGGTCAGCACCAGATCGCCCGGCTCGCCTCCCGTGAGGCTCGGCTCGCCCTTGCCCTTCAATCGGATCTTCTGACCGTCAGCAACGCCCGCGGGGATCTTCACCGTGAGGGGTCGGCCGCTCTGACGTTCGAGCTGCACCGTGTCACCCGACACCGCCGTCATGAACTCGAGGCTTACCTCGGCCGTCTGGTCTCGTCCCTTCTGAGGCCCACCGCGGAAGCCCGCGCCGGCACCGCCAGAGAACCCCTGACCGCCGCCGAAGAGGCCGCCGAAGATGTCGTCGAAGCCGCCAGCGGCGGGCCGTCCTCGGGAGGGCCCGCCGAACATCCCGCCGAAGACGTCCTCGAAGCCGCCCGGGGAGCCGCCCGCCGTGAAGCGGGCACCCGAGCCCATCGCGCGCAGCTGGTCGTACTCGGCGCGCTGCTGCGGGTCGCTCAGCACGGCATAGGCCTCGCTGATCGACTTGAAGCGCGCCTCGGCGGCCGCGTCTCCCTGATTGGAGTCGGGGTGGTACTGCCGCGCGAGCTTGCGGTAGACCTTCTTCAGCTCGGCGTCACTGACGTTCTTCTGCACCCCGAGGGTTGCGTAGAAGTCCTTCTCGAACCAGTCGTTACTGGCCACGAACGCCTCCTAGCTCTCGGGGGTGAAGACCGCCACCTTCGCGGGCCGGATCAGCCGGTCGTTCAACGCGTAGCCGACCTCAATCACGTCGCCCACTTCGTTGGCGGTCACGTCGGGCTTCGGCAGCTGCACGATCGCCTCGTGGAAATTCGGGTCGAACACCTCGCCGACCTCGCCGACCTTACGCAGCCCATACTTCTCGAAACTGGTGCGTAGCTTCTGCGCGACCAGTTCGAGCGGACTGCCCTCGAGGTCGCCGTGCTGCGCAGCGCGGTCGAGGTCGTCGATCGCGGGCAGCAATGTGCGAATCACCTCGGCGATCACGGCCTCGCGGTTCGCCGCGCGGTCGCGCTCGACGCGGGTGCGGAAGTTTGCGAGCTCCGCCTCCGCGCGCGCGGCGCGGTCGCGGTACTCGGCGATCTCAGCCTGCCCCGCCTCGGAGAGGATGTGGTCGATGTCGGCGTCGAGACTGTTGCCCGACTCCGACACCTCAACGTCGGCGTCTTCGGCCTCGATCAGCTCGTCGACCTCCTCCGCGTCGGTCGGCGCGCCATCTTCGGCGAGGGGGGCGACGTCCTCCGGGACGCCACCCTCACTCGTCGCCGCGCCATCGGCACTCTCGTCGGGAGTCTCGTCCCGGCCCTTCTTACGCTTCTTGGCCGACATCGGACTACTTCTTGTCCTTGTCGTCCTCGTCGTCGACGATTTCCGCGTCGACGACGTCGTCGTCCTCCGCCTGCGGCTCGGCGCCCTCGGGGGCCGCGTCACCGGCGGCATCCGCCTGCGACGCGGCGTAGATCGCCTCACCGAGCTTCGTCTGCGACTCGTTCAGCGTGTCGAACGCGGTCTTGACCGCCTCGTCGTCGTCACCGGCGAGGGCGGCCTTCAGCGCGTCGACGTCGGCCTGAACCTCGGTCTTCACGTCGTCGGGCAGCTTGTCCTCGTTCTCCTTGATGAGCTTGTCGATCGAGTACGCGAGCTGTTCGGAGTTGTTGCGCACCTCGGCGGCCTCGCGGCGCTTCTTGTCTTCTTCCGCGTGCTCTTCCGCCTCGCGGACCATGCGCTCGATGTCCTCCTTCGGCAGCGACGAGCCGCCGGTGATGGTCATCGACTGCTCCTTGCCGGTGCCCTTGTCCTTCGCGCTCACGTGCACGATGCCGTTCGCGTCGATGTCGAAGGTGACCTCGATCTGCGGGATTCCGCGCGGCGCCGGCGCGATGCCCGTCAGCTCGAAGGTGCCGAGGTTCTTGTTGTCGCGGGTGAACTCACGCTCGCCCTGGAACACCTGAATCGCGACCGACGGCTGGTTGTCGTCGGCGGTCGTGAAGGTCTCCGAACGCTTCGTCGGAATCGCCGTGTTGCGCTCGATGAGCTTCGTCATGATGCCACCCTTGGTCTCGATACCGAGGCTCAGCGGGGTGACGTCGATGAGCAGCACGTCCTTGCGCTCACCCTTCAGCACACCGGCCTGCAGGGCAGCGCCGACGGCGACAACCTCGTCGGGGTTAACGCCCTTGTTGGGCTCCTTGCCACCCGTGAGCTTCTTGACGAGCTCGGTGACGGCGGGCATGCGAGTCGAGCCACCGACGAGCACGACGTGCGCGATGTCGCTGACCTTGACACCCGCCTCCTTGATGACGTCCTCGAAGGGCTTCTTGGTGCGCTCGAGCAGGTCGCTCGTCAGCTCTTCGAACTTGGCGCGGCTGAGCGTCTCGTCGAGGTTTGCGGGGCCGTTCTCGGTGAGCGAGAGGTAGGGCAGCTGGATGCTCGTCGACGTCGAGCTCGACAGCTCCTTCTTCGCCTGCTCCGCAGCCTCCTTCAGGCGCTGCTTGGCAATCTTGTCGCTCGAGACGTCGACACCGGTGGACTCTTTGAAGCGCTTGGCGAGGTAGTCGACGACGCGCTCGTCCCAGTCGTCACCACCGAGGCGGTTGTCACCGGCGGTGGCGCGAACCTGGATGGTCGAAAAGTCGTCGTCCTTGCCCACTTCGAGCAACGACACGTCGAAGGTTCCGCCGCCGAGGTCGAAGACGAGAATGAGCTCGTCCTCCTTGCCCTTGTCAAGGCCGTACGCGAGGGCGGCGGCCGTGGGCTCGTTGATGATGCGCAGAACGTTCAGACCCGCGACCTCGCCGGCCTCCTTGGTCGCCTGGCGCTCGGCGTCGTTGAAGTAGGCGGGAACCGTGATGACGGCGTCGGAGACGGGCTCGCCGAGGTACTGCTCGGCATCGCGCTTCAGCTTCGCAAGGATGCGCGCCGACAGTTCCTGCGGCGTGTACTTCTTGTCGTCGATCTCTTTCTTCCAGTCGGTGCCCATGTGGCGCTTGACGCTCGCGATGGTGCGGTCGACGTTGGTGACGGCCTGGCGCTTCGCGGTCTCACCGACGAGCACCTCGCCATCCTTGGTGAAGGCCACGACCGACGGGGTCGTGCGGAAGCCTTCCGCGTTGGCGATGACGGTGGGTTCGCCACCTTCGAGGACGGAGACGACGGAGTTGGTGGTTCCGAGGTCGATGCCGACGGCACGAGCCATGGTGGTGCTCCTTCTGGTTGAACGGGGTGATCGGAAGATCGTGGGCGCGACTCCACAAAGGTTGAGTCATGCGATATCAAGTTTGAGATTCGGGATGCTCGCTGTCAAGTCGAGCGGCGCAAACTTGCGTCACGCAGACTCAACTCTCAGGAAGTTCGCGTCGCGCTACCGGCCGTTCACCGCGCGGGGTTAGCGTGAACGCATGAGCGAGCACCCCTCCGACAACGGCGTCGGGCCGATCTCCCACCCCACCGACAAGACCATTCCCGTGACCGCGCGCACCGGCGCTGTCAGCGTCATGGGGCTCGACCTGCAGAAAGACGTGCAGGTTCCGCGCAAGCGGGTGTTCGCCTGGGCGTTCTGGGACTGGGCGACGCAACCCTTCAACACCGTGCTCATCACGTTCGTGTGGGTGCCCAGCTACCTGACCAGCACCTTCTTCATCGACCCCGAGGCCATCGGCACCCCGGGGGAAGAGGCAGCCCTCGGCCAGCTCGCGAGCCTGCTGGGCTTCGGCATCACGATCGCCGGCTTCGCGATCCTCCTGCTCGCGCCGGTGCTCGGGCAAAGGGCAGACCGCGCAGGGCGACAGAAGATGTCGCTGTTCGTCTTCACCGCCCTCCTCGTCGTCGCGCAGTTGGGCATGGCGCTGCTGCCTCCCGGCACGGAGTGGTTCTTCCTCGGGGTTGCCCTCATCGCCATCGGCAGCGTGTTCGCCGAAATCGCGAACGTCAACTACAACGCCCTGCTGATCTCGGTCTCGACTCCCACGACGGTCGGCAAGGTGTCGGGCCTTGGCTGGGGCTTCGGCTACCTCGGCGGCATCGTGGCGCTCGCGATCGTCGTCGGGCTGATCCTCGGCGGCATCCTCGACGGCGACGCCGCCACCACCTTCCAGCTGATTGCCGCCGGCGCAACGATCTGGACGATCCTGTTCTCCATCCCGATCTTCCTCAGCGTGCCCGAACCACCGAAGCTCGCCGCCGAAGAAAAAGTGGGCTTCTTCCGCAGCTACGTCGAACTCGTCCGCAGCATTGCGCGTCTCTACCGCGAGACGCGGCCCACGTTCTGGTTCCTGCTCGCCAGCGCCGTGTACCGCGACGGGCTCTCGGCCGTGTTCGTGTTCGGCTCGGTGATCGCGGCGATCGTCTTCGGCTTCGGATTCACCGACCTCGTCATCTTCGGCATCGCGCTGAACATCGTCGCCGGCGTCTCGACGATTCTCGCCGGCCGTCTCGATGACCGCTTCGGGCCGAAGCGCGTCATCCTCGTCTCGGTCTTCGGCCTCGTGCTCTGCACGCTCACCGTGTTCTTCTTCGCCGAGCTCGGCGCCGGCCTCTTCTGGGGCGCCGGCATCGTGCTCGCGATGTTCGTGGGGCCGGCGCAGGCCGCCTCCCGCTCCTTCCTCGCCCGCGTCACGCCGGCGGGCAAAGAGGGTGAGGTGTTCGGCCTGTACGCCACGACCGGCCGCGCCGCTGGCTGGATGGCGTCGCTGCTCTGGGGTGTGTTCATCGCCATCGCCGCCAGCCAGACGCTGTACGGCATCCTCGGCATCTCGCTGATCCTCCTGATCGGGGGCATCCTCCTCATCTTCGTCCGGCCGCCCGCGCGCGTCGCTGCTGAATAGCAGCCGAGAATGGGGGCCGCCCCCGCGGGGAGGCGGTCGCACAATGGTGGAGTGACGCTGCACTCCCCCGCCGACATCGACGACGACCACGAGGACGACCCGAGCCGCCCCGGCTGGCAACCCGACCCCGAGCGTGACGGGTGGGAGCGCTGGTGGGACGGCGAGCGGTACACCCGCTGGGTGCACAAGTCGCCTCGGCCGGGCGCCGCGTTCGACCCCAACTGGAAGCGGGCCTTCTGGCCGGGCCCCAACCGGGATGCTCGCATCGCCCGCTACGGGCTCGTCGGGACGCTCGCGACCTTCTTTGTGCAGGCGTGGATCACCACCGCCGAAGTCGTCGGACTCGGATTCGTCGAGCCTCCCGTCATCGTGGCCTCGATCGTGGCGGCCTCCCTCGCCGCCGTTATTACCGCCTTCTACGGCTACCGCGGCATGAAGCGCGCCGACCGTCTGGGCGGACGCGCATCGGCCGTCGCCGCACTCACCGTCGCGGTCGTTTTGGGGGCGACGCCGCTGTCGTTTCTGCTCGCGTACGCGCTCATGGGGTTCCAGCTGTACTGAATCGGACCTGTCGCCGGCCCGCCCGCCGTGACAGGGTGAGGGCATGAGTGATGCCGCTGACCTGACGCCGCCCACCACCGCCGAAAAAGCCGCCGCGCTCGCAGCGCTGCACGTTGCCGGCGACCCGCTCGTGGTGGTCAACGTGTGGGACGCCATGACGGCACGCATCGTCGCGCGCACCCCCGGCGTGCGTGCGCTCGCGACGGCCAGCCACTCGGTCGCCTACGCCTACGGGGTCGAAGACGGCGAGGGCATGAGCGTCGACATGGCTCTCGACGCCGCTCGGCGCATCACCGCGTCGAGTGACCTGCCCGTCAGCGTCGACTTCGAGCGCGGCTACGCACCGGATGCTCGGGGCGTCGGCGAGAACGTCGCGCGCCTCATCGAGGCGGGCGCGGCCGGCATGAACATCGAAGACTCGATAGCCGGAGCGACGAGCGACCGCCGGCCGCTCGAGGAGGCGGCGTCTCGGGTCGCCGCGGCGCGGGCCGCAGCCGACGCCGCGGGCGTTCCGCTCGCGATCAACGCGCGCACCGACACCCTCGCCGGCAGCCCCGACAACTGGGGCGAGGCGATCGACCGAGCCAACGCGTACGTCGACGCCGGTGCCACCAGCATTTTCATGCTGGGGCTTCGGGACGAGCAGATGGTGGCCGACGCCGTCGAAAAGGTGCGCGCGCCGATCGCGGTGTTCGCGCATCCCGGATACCTGCCGATCAGCCGCCTCGCCGAGCTGGGCGTGGGGCGCATCTCGTTCGGGCCGCAGATCCTCGGGCTGACGTTGCACCACCTCGCGGAGGCGGCGGCGCAGCTGACGGCGCACGGCGACTACCCGGCCGAGCTGTCGTACCGCTACGAGCTGTAGCGGCATGCGCTCAGCGCCGGGCGGCAGAATGGCGGCGTGGCGCACGACGAACGCGATGAGCTCGACGAGCTGGATGACCCGAACGCTCCGGGCTGGCAGCCCGACCCCGAGCGGCCCGGCTACGAGCGGTGGTACGACGGCGAGCAGCTGATCGGGCCCGCGAAGAAAGAGCCCGACCCGTTCTCAGCGTTCAGCCCGGCCGTCACCCGGTCGCTGCGCCCCGGCCCCAACCGGGATGCGCGCATCGCCCGCTGGGGGCTCGTCGCGACCCTCGGCGGCTTCGCCCTGCAGCAGGTCGTCGCCGGCGGGTTCCTCACGGGGCCCGGCGTCGAGCAGATCAGCGTGATCCTCGTCGCACTGGCGATCGCCACGGCGGCCGCCATCGCCACGGTCGTGTTCGCGCTGCGGGCGCTGAAGCGTGCCCCGCAGCTCGGCGGGCGCGGCATCGCCACCGTCGCCCTCGTCGCCGCGCTGCTGCTCGGCCTCGCGCCGACCCTGCTGCTCGTCGCGATCGGCATCGGCGGCGGGGTGTAGCCGCGGCAGGCTCAGTCAGCGCAGGCGCACGACCGCGGCGCTCCACGGTCCGAGGGTGATCGTCGCGGGGGTGTCCGTTGCGAGGGCTTCCTCCGCTGGCGGCGCGAGTCGGGCATCCGACGTTGTCGAGAACAGCAGGCGCGGCGACTCGTCGCCGGGGTCGACCGGCAGGGCAATCGTCGCCGGCTCGGCGAATGCGACGCAGACGCTGACGAGGCCGCCCGCGCCGGCGGTCAGCGCGGCTCCGCGATCGAGGCGGAACCATGCAAGAGGGTAGTCGGCGGCCGCGGTCGCCGGCCCCGACGCGCTCGCCGCGTGCACGAAGCGGGGGTCGGTCAGCTCGGGCACGGCCTTCCGCAGCGCGATGAGGTCGCGGTGCAGGGTGAGCAGGCGGCGATGCCGCGCGGTGCCCTCGTGGTCGGGGTCGATCTCTGCCCAGTCGAGGCGAGAACGGGTGAACGTGCCGGGGTCTTGCGGGTTCGGCACAACCGATTCGTCCCAGCCCATCTTCACGAACTCGGCGAGCCGACCCTCGGCGGTGGCCTTTCCGAGCTCAGGCTCGGGGTGCGAGGTGAAGAACTGCCAGGGGGTCTGCGCGCCCCATTCCTCTCCCATGAACAGCATCGGCGTCGAGGCGCTCGTGAGGTTCAGCACGGCGAGCACCGCGAGCTGGTCGTCGGTCAGCGTCTGGGAGAGCCGGTCGCCCGCGGCGCGGTTACCGATCTGGTCGTGATTCTGCGCGCAGGTGACGAGTCGCCAGAACGGCACCTCGGGCGGGATCGGCGCGCCGTGGTCGCGCTCGCGGAAGCTCGAGAAGGTGCCGTCGTGGAAAAAGCCCCGCGTCGAGGTCTTCACGAGCGCACCCGGGTCGGCGAAGTCGGCGTAGTAGCCGGCCGTCTCGCCCGACACCGCGACGTGCATGGCGTGGTGGTGGTCGTCGCTCCACTGCGCGGTCAGTCCGTAGCCACCGGCCTCGCGCGGCAGGATCAGCCGCGGGTCGTTCATGTCGCTCTCAGCGATCAGCGACAGCGGGCGGCGAAGGCGCGCGCTGCGCGCATCCGTCTCGACGGCCATCGCCTCGAGAATGTGGTCGTCCGGGTCGTCCACGAGCGCGTGCACGGCGTCGAGCCGCAGGCCGTCGACGTGGAAGTCGTCGAACCACATGGCGAGGTTGTCGAGGATGAACCGGCGCACCTCGGGGGTGTCGACCGCGACCGAGTCGCCCCACGTGTTCGCCGAGCCGTCGCGGAGGTACGGGCCGAAGCGCGGCAGGTAGTTGCCGCTCGGCCCGAGGTGGTTGTACACAACGTCCTGCACGACGCCGAGCCCGCGGGCGTGGCAGGCATCGACGAAGCGGCGGTAGGCGGCGGGGCCCCCGTACCCCTCGTGCACCGTGTGCCACAACACCCCGTCGTAGCCCCAGTTGTGCGTACCGTTGAACCCGTTCACGGGCAGCAGCTCGACGAGGTCGATGCCGAGCTCGACGAGGTGGTCAAGCCGGCCGATCGCGGCGTCGAGCGTGCCGTCGGGGGTGAAGGTGCCGAGGTGCAGCTCGTAGATGACGCTGCCGGCCAGCTGCCGGCCCGTCCAATGCTGGTCGCGCCACTCGTGGGATGCCGGGTCGTCGACGGCGCTCAGCCCGTGGACGCCGTCCGGCTGCCGCCGCGACGCCGGGTCCGGCAGCGGATGCTCATCGTCGTCGAGCAGGAACCCGTAGCGGTCGCCGACGCGCAGCGCCTGCTCGAGGGCGAACCAGCCACCGGGCTGGGCATCCATGGCGAGGCGTTCGATAAGGCCGTCACGCTCCCGATGCAGGCGAACAACGGATGCACGGGGCGCCCACACGCGAACCGCACGATCGCGCGCGCCGGCCCCGTCGAGCACCCCGTGCCGTGCGGACGTCACGGCCGCGCTCACCGCTCCGCCTCCAGCAGCAGCGCGACCGGATAGGGGCGCAGCACGTCGTCGAGGCGCAGCTCGCCGCCGTCGTAGTGGCGGCGGGTGAACACGTCGATGACGGGGCGATGGGGCAGGACGATCACGGTGTCGCCGAAGCCGCCCCGCGCATCCAGGCCGACGGGGAGCCGCGTCGCGATCGCGACGGCCCCGCCGCGGTCGAGGGCGACCGCGTGCCGGGCCGCCTCGCCGATGACGGGCAGGGGCGCGTAGCGGGTGAAGAGTTCGGCGCGGTCGCGGCGGGCGCGCAATGCTCTGCTCGTGACGAGCAGCTTCGCGGCGCCCGCCTCATCGACGTCGGGCAGCCAGCCCTCGTCGAGCCGGGCGAGCAGGGCGCGACGCTCGTCGTAGTCGACGGGGCGGCGGTTGTCGGGGTCGACGAGGCTCGTCTCCCACAGCTCGCTACCCTGGTAGATGTCCGGCACGCCGGGGCCGGTGAGCTGCAGCAGCTTCGCGGCGAGCCCGTTCGACCACCCGGCGGAGGCGATCGCGGCCACGAAGTCGTCGACGAGGTCGGTGAGCTCGCCGCCGTCGAGAACTGTGTCGATGGCTGCGTGCATCCGGTCTTCGAAGTCGGCGTTGGGCTCCGTCCAGGTCGTCGAGGTGCCGGCCTCGCGGGCTGCCTTCTCGGCGTAGGCGTGCGCGCGGTCGGCCTCCACGGGCCACGCGCCGACGAGGCTCTCCCACAGGAGGTTCTCGAAGGGACCGTCGCCGAGGGGAGCGCCCTCGCGGAGCGCCGCGAGCAGGGTTTCCCAGGCGTCGGGCACCTCGGCCAGCACGTGGATGCGCGCGCGGGTGTCTTCGCCGCGCTTCGTATCGTGCGTGCTGAGCGTCGTGAGCGAGGCCGGGTAGGCGGCCTGCCGCATAGCTTGTCGGCGGTGGAACTCGTCGACGTCGACCGAGAACTCGGCCGGGTCGGCGCCCACCTCGGTGAGCGAGGCGAGCCGGCTGACCCGGTAGAAGGCGGTGTCTTCGACGCCCTTCGCCATGACCATGCCGCTCGTCTGCTGGAACCGTCGCGCGACCGGTTGCTGGGGGTCGGCGAGCAGCGGCTCAAGCGCCGTGATGGCCGCATCGAGGTCGGGGCGCGAGGCCCGTGCGGCAGCGACCGCCTCGGCGAGGTGCTCGGCGCCGACCGGCAGGTACGAGCGGTAGACGGGGAAGCACGCGAGCAGTTCGGCGAGCGCATCCGCCGCGTCGTCAATCGGATGCTCACCCGACGCTGCCGCCGGAAGCTCACGGTCCAGCCGCAGCACCTCGCTGCGCAGGATCGTGTCGGCGACCTTCCGCTTCGTGCGACGAATCAGCGCGTGCCAGTCGAGCGGGGTGTCGTCGCCGCGCAGGGTCGCGTCGAGCGCGCCCAGCGCTGCCCGGCCGGCTGGGTCGACCAGCACGCGGTCGATCGACGCGAGCGCGTCGTAGCCGGTCGTGCCGGCGGCCTGCCAGGCGACGGGAAGCTGCTCGTCGCCCTCGAGGATCTTCTCGACCCACACCGGCGCGTGGTCGGTGACCTCGGCGAGGCGGTCGAGGTAGCCGCCCGGGTCGAGCAGTCCGTCGGGGTGGTCGACCCGGATGCCGTCGGCCAGGCCCTCCCGCACCCAGCGCACGATCTCGCGGTGGCTCTCGTCGAACACGGCGTCGTTTTCGACGCGGATCGCCGCGAGCGTGTTGACGGCGAAGAACCGCCGGTAGTTGAGCTCGGCGTCGGCGCGGCGCCAGTGCATGAGCTCGTAGTGCTGCGCGTCGAGCACCGCCTGGATTACGGACGGCGCCGTCGGGTCACTGTCGGTTGGCGGGATGCTGCCCTCGCGCAGCGGATACACCGTCTCGTACACGCGCACCGCCGGGCCCGGCTCCGGCTGCGCGGGCGCATCGCCCCCCTCGTCGCTCGGGACCCCGTCGGGCAGCAGCGTCACGTGCCCGTCGGCAATCACCTGCGGCAGCTCGTCGCCGAGCACGGGAAGGCGCACGCGGCCGGCGCCGAACGCCCAGTCGACGTCGAACCAGGCGGCCGCCTCGCCATCGGCTCCATCGCGAAGCAGGATCCACCACATGCGGTTCTGCGCCGGGTCGGCGACACCGACGTGGTTCGGCACGATGTCGACGAGCACGCCGAGCTGCTCGGCACGGGCGGCGCGCACCGCGCGCTCGAAGCCGGCCGCTCCCCCGCGCTCACCGTCAACCGATCCGTGGTCAACCACGTCGTAGCCGTGGCTCGACCCCCGCGTCGCCTGCAGCAGCGGCGACAGATACAGCCAGTCGGCGCCGAGCGAGCGCACGTAGTCGGCGAGCGCCGCGACCGCGTCGAGGTCGAAGTCGGCCGTCACCTGCAGCCGGTAGGTGGAGACGGGAAGGCGGGGTCCGCGTCGGGTCTCCGCGGTCACGATGTGCTCGCAGAGCTCGCCGACGGGGTCGAGATGGCGTCGATCGGCACGGTCGACAGCGACGCGGCGACCGCGTCGTCGACCACGATCTCGGGCTCGATCCACTCGCGCAGGACGACGAGACTGATGCCGTCGAGCGGCATGGTGTCGCCGGCGCCGAGCAGCGGCTCGCCATCGATTCCGCTCGTGTCGATGAGGCGCTCCCAGCGGGTGCCGTAGTCGCTCGGCGGCAGGGTGACCGAGACCTGCTCCGTGTGGGCCGAGAAGTAGACGAGGAACGAGCGGTCGACGATGCGCTCGCCGCGCGCATCCCGTCCGCTGATGCCGCGACCGTTCAGGTACACGCCGATCGATCGGCCGAAGCCTGACTCCCAGTCCTCCGGGTCCATGGCGCTGCCGTCGGGGCGCAACCACGCGACGTCGGGCATGGGCTCACCGGCGCCGCGACGAACGGGACGGCCGTCGAAGAACCGGGTGCGACGGAAGGTGGGATGCTCGCGGCGCAGCCGTGTCAGGGAGCCGACGAATTCGATGAGCGCCGCATCCGCCTTCGCCCAGTCGATCCACGACAGGGCCGAGTCGTGCGCGTACACGTTGTTGTTGCCGCGTTGGGTGCGGCCGAGCTCGTCGCCGTGGGCGATCATCGGCACCCCCTGGCTGAGCAGCAGGGTGGCGAGGAAGTTGCGCACCTGCCGCGCGCGCAGAGCGTTGATGATGGGGTTCGCGCTCGGCCCCTCCTCGCCCAGGTTGTACGAGCGGTTGTGGCTCTCGCCGTCCTGATTGTTCTCGCCGTTCGCCTCGTTGTGCTTCTCGTTGTACGAGACGAGGTCGCGCAGGGTGAAGCCGTCGTGCGCGGTGACGAAGTTGATGCTCGCGACGGGGCGGCGGCCCGAGTGCTCGTACAGGTCAGCCGAGCCGGTGATGCGGCTCGCGAACTCGCCGAGCGTGCCCGTCTCGCCGCGCCAGAAGTCGCGCACAGTGTCGCGGTACTTGCCGTTCCACTCCGTCCACTGCGGCGGGAAGTTACCGACCTGGTAGCCGCCGGGGCCGATGTCCCACGGCTCGGCGATGAGCTTCACCTGCGACACGACCGGGTCCTGCTGCACGAGGTCGAAGAAGGCGCTCAGCCGGTCGACGTCGTAGAACTCGCGGGCGAGGGTGGCGGCGAGATCGAAGCGGAAGCCGTCGACGCGCATCTCGGTCACCCAGTACCGCAGCGAATCCATGATGAGCTGCAGCGAGTGCGGGTGGCGAACGTTCAGGCTGTTGCCGGTGCCCGTGTAGTCCATGTAGTGCTGCTCATCGCCCTCGACGAGGCGGTAGTACGCCGCGTTGTCGATGCCCTTGAGGCTGAGCATCGGCCCGAGGTGGTTGCCCTCGGCCGTGTGGTTGTAGACGACGTCGAGAATGACCTCGATGCCGGCGGCGTGCAGCGCCTTCACCATCGACTTGAATTCCTGCACCTGCTGGCCGCGGTCGCCCACGGACGAGTAGTCGTTGTGCGGGGCGAGGAACCCGATCGTGTTGTAGCCCCAGTAGTTGCGCTTGCCGGCGTCGACGAGGTGCTTGTCGTGCACGAACTGGTGCACGGGCATGAGTTCGATCGCCGTGACGCCCAGCTTCTTCAGGTGGTCGATGATGGCGGGATGCGCGATGGCCGCGTACGTGCCGCGAATCTCTTCCGGGATGTCGGGATGCGTTTGCGTGAGGCCCTTCACGTGCGCCTCGTAGATGACGCTCTCGGCATAGGGGATGCGCGGGTGGCGATCTCCGGCCCAGTCGTAGAAGGGGTTGATGACGACCCCGAGCATGGCGTGCGGGAGCGAGTCATCGTCGTTGCGCGCATCCGGGTCGCCGAAGCGGTAGGGGAAGAGCGATTCGTCCCAGTCGATCTCGCCGTGCACTGCTTTCGCGTACGGGTCGAGCAGCAACTTGTTCGGGTTGCAGCGCTGCCCCGACTCGGGGTCGTAGCTGCCGTGCACGCGATAGCCGTACAACTGGCCGGGCTGCACGCTCGGCAGGTAGGCGTGCCAGACGAACGCGTCGACCTCGATCAGCTCGACGCGCGTCTCGACGCGCGTTCCGTCGTCGGCCTCGTCGATCAGGCAGAGTTCGACGCGCTCGGCGGCCTCACTGAAGAGGGCGAAGTTCGTTCCGTTGCCGTCGAACGTGGCGCCGAGCGGGTAGGGGGTGCCGGGCCAGGTGTGCATTCGGGGCTCCTCGCGGGTGGTGGTGGCACCAGGCTAGGGGGTCGCCCCGCAGGTCACGCTCCGATCACCCAGTAGATCATCAGCATTGTGACGACGGCACCCGCGAGGAAGTTCAACAGCAGGAAGCGCCGCCAACCGCGGTTGGCGTCTTCCGCCGTCGCGTCGGTGACGTTCCACCACTGCGCCGTCGACACGGCGTAGGGCAGCGCCGCGATGGCCGCGAGCGGTCCCGGCCAATCGGTGCCGAGCAGCAGGAGTCCGGCGAGCAGGTAGGCGACGACGGCGAGCCTCGTCGTGGCGCGAGCGCCGATGACGGTGGCGATCGACGCGAGCCCGCCCTCGCGGTCGGCGATCACATCCTGTACCGCCCCGAAGGCGTGGCTCGCAATGCCCCAGAGGAAGAACGCCCCCAGAATCAGCCACAGGGCTGGCGTGAATTCGGCGCCGGCGAGCACCAGGCCGTAGACGGCGGGGCTCACGAAGTGGGTGCTCGAGGTCACCGAGTCGAGGAAGGGCTTCTCCTTGAACCGCAGCCCCTTCATCGAGTAGGCGATGACGGCGAAGACGCTGATGGCGAGCACGAGCCAGCTGAGCGGATCGCCGACGCTCACGAAGTAGACGAGGAACGGCACGTTGGTGACGAACGCCGCAATCAGGGTCGTGCGGTGCAGCGAGGTATCGAGCAGCGCCCCCTCGACCCCGCCCTTGCGGGGGTTGCGCAGGTCCGACTCGTAGTCGAACACATCGTTGATGCCGTACATGGCGAAGTTGTACGGAATGAGGAAGTACACGGTGCCGATGATCACCGCGAGGTCGATCTCGCGCGTGGTCAGGAGGTAGGCGGCCGCGAAGGGGAAGGCCGTGTTGATCCAGCTGAGCGGCCGCGAGCTGAGGGTCAGCTGCGCGAGCGTGTTCACGAGTCCTTATTCTGCCGCGCGCCGCCGGCCTCAGCGCCAGCCTCGCGGGTGCGGGTCGGCAGCAGGTGCCACACCGCCGGCAGGAGCACGAGCGCGGCGACCGTGTAGGCGAAGTCTTCGATCGGGGCGACGCCGATACGGATCCCTGAGATGAGCGCGTCGTCGTAGTCGACGATGCCGGTTCCGATGATCACGTTGTCGAAGATGGCCGTGAGCGCAATGAGCAGGATGCTCGCAAGCCCCACCGCGCGCCAGTTCGGTGAGCGCCGCGCCAGCACCGCGGCGACACCCACGAGGGCGACGACGGCGAGAAAAACGATGTTCAACAGCGTGTAGGTCACGAGGTCACCGCCTCAGGCCTCCGTGATGCGCGGCGCCAGCGTCCACCCAACCAGTCGAGGGCGGCGAGGTAGGCGTTCATCGTGTTGTAGCAGAGCAGGATGAGGAAGAAGACTTCCTCGATCGGCAGCTCGGGGCCGATCAGCACACCCGTCATGAAGTTCGTCGAGCCGCGGAAAAAGATGCCGAGGGCGATGCCGAAGACATCCCACACGAGAAAGAACGCGACGCCGAGCGGCACGACGACGGCGGCTTTCCGCCAGTCGCGCCAGAAGAACAGCCCAAACCGTCGATCGAGCATCACCATGCCCGTGATCGAGATCGCGAGCGCGATCAGATAGCTGAAGCCAATCATGGGGCTCTAGCCGCGGGCGACCGTCGGCACGAGGGGCTCGGGCAGCGGCTCGGTCGAGGTGTCGCCGCGCAGACGCTTCACGAGCACCTCGGCGCTGATGAGGCACATCGGCAGGCCAATGCCGGGAATCGTGGAGTAGCCCGCGTAGTAGAGCCCCCGCACCTGCTTCGACACGTTACCTGCGCGGAAGAACGCCGACTGCTTCAGCACGTGCGCCGGGCCGAGCGCGGTGCCGCGCCAGGCGTTCACGTCTTCGGCGAAGTTTCCGGGTCCGTACGTGCGGCGCACGACGATGCGGTCGGCGAGGTCGGGAATTGCGGCCCACTCGCTGATCTGCGCGATGATGCGATCGGCGTAGGTCTCGAGCGGGGTGTCGCCATCGCCGTCGACGTCACCGCGACCGAACGACAGATCGGCGGGAGCCGGAACGAGCACGAACACGTTCTCGTGGCCCTCGGGGGCCACCGAGGGGTCAACGCCCGACGGCTTGCAGATGTACAGCGACGCGGGGTCGGGCCACGACGGGCTCTCGCCGAAGATCTTCTCGAAGTTCTCGCGCCAGTCGGCGGCGAACAGCAGCGTGTGGTGCTCAAGCTGCGGCAGGTCACCCTCGACGCCGAGATACATGAGCAGTGCGCTCGGGCCAGCCGTCGCCTTCTGCCAGTACTGCTCGGGGTAGGTCTGCCGCTCCTTCGGCAGCAGGGCCGTCTCGGTGTGGTGCAGGTCGGCTGCCGCGACGACGAGGTCGGCCTCGATGATCTCGCCGTCCTCGAGTTGCACGCCCCGTGCATCCCCCGTTGCCTCGTCGACCATGATGCGAGCAACCGGCGCGTTCAGGCGCAGCTCGGCGCCCTGGTCTTCCGCGACCGCCGCGACGCGCTCGATGAGCTTCGCGAAGCCGCCCATTGGGTACAGCACACCGTCGGTCAGGTCGAGGTGCGACATGAGGTGGTACATCGCCGGGGTCAGGAACGGCGACGAACCGAGGAACACGGCCGGGTAGCCCAGGATCTGGCGCAGGCGCAGGTCGCGGAAGCGTCGCCCGACGAAACTGTCGAGGCTCTGCACGAGCATCGTCATGAGCTTGCCCGAACGCTTCAGCACGTCGCCCCGCAGGAGCGGACCAATCGACTCGAAGCTCGTGTACAGGAAGCGCTTCTTCGCCATGACGTAGGTGTCTTCGGCCGAGTCGAGGTAGCGCTCGAGCTTCGCGCCCGCGCCCTTCTCAATCGACTCGAACAGCGCCACGTTGTCGGCGCGGTTCGCGGCGATGTCGGTCGGCCGGTCGAAGCCCTCGGTGATGACGCGGTAGCCGGGGTCGAGTTGAATCAGCTCGAGCTGCTCGGCGGTCGAGGTGCCGCAGAGCTTGAAGAAGTGATCGAACACCTCGGGCATGAGGTACCAGCTCGGGCCAGTGTCGAAGCGGAAGCCGTCGACCGACCACGAGCCGGCGCGTCCGCCGAACTGGTCCCGCTTCTCGACGAGGGTCACCCGGTAGCCGTCGCGGGCGAGCAGCGCGGCCGACGACAGGCCAGCAATGCCGCCGCCGATCACGACGACGCGGCTCACGCGGATGCTCCGATCGCCGATGCCGGCGCCGGTCTCGGCGGGCGCGGTGTGCGGCCTGCCGCGGCCTGCGCCAACAGACGAGCCTTGACCGCGGTCGGCACGCTGATGCGGGCGCGAATCACGGTCTCGGCGGGGGTTCTGCGGATGCGCTCCCCCAGTTCCTGGAAGAGGCTCTGCGCGAGCGCCACGGCGCGCCGGCTGCCGGCCGGAAGCTCGGGGATCACGGCGGCCGAGACGCGCAGGTCATCGTCGATGTCGTCGAGCAAGCGGTGCTTCTCCTGTTCAGTGAACTGGTCGACGCGGATTCCCGGGAAGTAGCTGCGCCCGAGCGTCTCGACGTCGGCCGCAAGATCACGCAGAAAGTTGACCTTCTGGAAGGCGGCGCCGAGGGCGCGGGCTCCGCGCACCATGCGCTCATTCTGGTCGTCGGTGACGGAGTGATCCTGAAGGAATGCCCGCAGACACATGAGGCCGACGACCTCGGCCGAGCCGTAGACGTAGGTGTCGAAGCTCTCCTGGTCGTGCTCGGTGTCGGTGAGATCCATGCGCATCGAATGGAAGAAGGGCTTCGTCAACTCGGTGCCGAATCCCGTCTCGCGGGCCGTGCGAGCGAAGGCGTGCACGACGAGATTCGTCGAGTACCCGGTACGGATCGCCTGTTCGGTGTCAGCCTCGAACTCGTCGAGGTAGCGACCGGCCGCCGCCGTATCGAGACCGGCCTCGGTGACGCCGCCGTCGACGATCTCATCGGCGACGCGCACGAGAGCGTAGATGTTTTCGACGTGCTGGCGCACGCCGGGCTCGAGCAGGCGCGAGGCGAGGCCGAACGACGTCGAGTAGCGGCGGATCACCCGGCCCGCGATCTCGTCGGCGACGCGGTCGTACAGAGAGAGGCGCATCACGGTCATGGGGTCACTTCACTCGATCGAGCACCTCGGCGGCAACCGGGTGCAGCTCGTCGCGCAGGGCGGCGGGAATGTGCGGCTCGGCGAGGCGCGCCAGCGCCCGCTGCGCGTAGTCGCGCGCGAGGTTCTCGGCGAAGGCCCGCGCACCGCACACGGCGAGCAATTCACGGGCCTCCTCGGCCTCTTCCTCGGTGAGATCGTGCTTGCCGATGAGGTCGCAGAGCCGCGCCCACGCCGGTGTCGAGCAGGCGAAGGCCACCATGACGGTGCGCTTGCCCTCCCGGAGGTCGCCGATGGTTGTCTTGCCCGTCGCACCCGGCTCGCCAAAGACACCGAGCACGTCGTCAATGACTTGGTAGGCGATGCCGATCTCGCGGCCGAAGGCGCCCAACGTGTCGATCACATCGCGGGATGCGCCGGCCAGGATCGCTCCAGCCTGCAGCGGCGTCTCGAACGAGTAGACGGCCGTCTTCAGCCGCTCCATCGTCAGGATGTCGTCGACGAGCGGCATGCCAGGGTCAATCGAGAAGTCGACGTCGATGAGTTCGCCGGCGGCCGAGGCGAACATGGCCTCATCGAGCACGTCGGCGAGGCGGTCGCGGGTCTCGGCATCCGCGCCCGAACGGTCGAGCAGGCGGTACGAATTGAACAGCGCCAGGTCGCCCGCGATCACCGCGGCGGACACCCCCCGGTGTTCGGCGATGTCTTCCGACGCGCCCCGGTCGACAGCCTGATCGCGGTAGGCACCGGAAATATTCGGGATGCCGCGGCGCACGAAATCACGGTCGATCACGTCATCGTGCACGATCAGCGCCGTGTGCAGCAGCTCGAACGCTGCACCGACGTAGGCGGCAGCGTCGAGATCGCGCCCACCGAAACCGCAGTAGGCGGCCATGACCATGCGCGGGCGGAACCGCTTACCGCCCTGGGTGTTGCGCTCGAGCAGGCCCCACAGGTGCAGGTAGTGGTCGCCCAGGGGCTCGGCACGCTTCTTGGATAGGGTGAAGAAGCGCTCCAAAACAGCGTCGACGAGGGCTGCTCGCTCATCAGCGATGGCCACAGCGTCGTGTCGTTTCACCCCAGCAGACTAGCGCGGCCCCATGAGCGAAACCCCTGAACTTGTCGTCCTCCTCGCTGACGACGGAACCCCCATCGGCACCGCCGAGAAGGCGACCGTTCACACGGAGGACACTCCCCTACACCAGGCGTTCTCGTGCCACGTATTCGACGACGCCGGCCGGGTGCTCGTGACGCGCCGCGCCCTGTCGAAGAAGACCTGGCCGGGGGTGTGGACGAACAGCTTCTGCGGCCATCCCGCGCCGGGGGAAGACCTGGGCGAGGCCATCACGCGGCGGGCCGAGCGCGAGCTCGGGCTGGCCGTGAGCGACGTGCGGGTCGCACTCCCCGACTTCCGCTATCGCGCGGTCGACGCGTCGGGTGTCGTCGAAAACGAAATCTGCCCCGTGTACACGGCACGAGCATCCGGTGACCCGCAGCCGGCCGCCGACGAGGTCGCGGAGTGGGCTTGGGTCGAGCCGGACGCCCTGCGGAGCGCGGTCGCCGCCACCCCCTTCGCCTACTCGCCCTGGATTGGCTGGCAGCTGGCCGTCTGGCAGGGTGCCTACTCAGCAGAGAGCTGAGATATCACGGGAACGCTCGCCGTGGGCGGCGCGGGCAAAGACTCCCGTGGCAGCAACACGCGCGCAAGCGTTCCCGTCCCCGTCGGCTGCGGCTCCAGGGTGACGCGCCCTCGCAATCGCTCGTCGACAAGCGCCTTCACAATAGGAAGCCCGAGGCCCGTGCCCGGAGCATCCCGGTGCGACTCGTCCTGAATGCGATAGAAGCGCTCCCACACGTGCGGAAGGTGCTCGGCCGGGATTCCCGGGCCGCGATCACTGACCGTGATCTCAACGCCGTCGCCCGCCGGGCCGAGACCCACGGTCACGGTTCCCCCGACGGGGCTGAACTTCACCGCGTTCGACAACAGGTTCGCAATGACGCGCTGAACGTCCTGGCGCACGAGTACGACCGGGACGGGCTCGTCGGGAAGGGAGGTTTCGATGACGATCTGACGCTCCGGGTACAGGCCCCGAGCGTCCTCGGCCGCCAGCTCCAGGAGATCGCGCATGTCAAACTCGGACGACGACCGGCGGATCGTCGCGGAGCCCGTGAGTCTGCTCAGCTCGAGCACGTCCTCGATGACGTCGGCGAGACGGCGCGCGTTGCGGTCGATCACGTCCGCGGCCTGCTGGGCCCGAGCGCCGAGCGCCTCGTCTGCCAGCTGCTCCGAGAATCCCATGATTGCCGTCACCGGGGTGCGCAGCTCGTGGCTGACGGAGGCGATGAAGTCGTCCTTCTGCTGGTTCAGGTCGCGCAGGCGCACGAGCGACTGCACCGCAGCATCCTCGCGTTCTTGTCGTTTCGTGATATCAGACATGACGACGGTCACGATGGCCGTTTCCCTCGACAGCGGGCGGATCGACACCTGCGCGTCGAATCGGCGGTCACCGCGTGTGAGTTCTGCCTCACCGGCACCCCCGCTCCGCAACAACGCGTCAAGGCCACGGTTGCCCAGCACCGGCTGCCCGGGAACAAGGGGGATTCCCGCCTCGAACCACTCGGGCGGCGCGGATTCCAAGCCCAGCGCGGTGAGCGCGGCGCGGTTGATGCCGCGAATGACGAGTCGAGAGTCATCCGTGCGTTCGGCGATCACGATGCCCGACTCGGCGTTGACGATGCCGCCGCGCAGCAGCTCTTCCTGCGCCTCCGCGCGCACGAGGGCGCGCCCCCAGTCGTTGCGGGCGCCCGAGACGAAGAGAGCGGCGAGGGCGTGCACGATGAGGAACCCCTGCAACAGGAGCACCGTGGTGCGCTCCCCCGTTGCGATGAACGATGCAAAGGGACCTCCTCCGAGCACCGTGAGGATCGTGGCGGCGGTGGCCAGCACGAGGATTTCCGCCGCCACCAGGACGGTGGGTAGCCGGAACGCCGCCCACAGCAGCGCGATGAGCGGCAGGTACGCGATCGGCAAGTCGCTCGTCGGAGAGAACACGAACCAGGTGATCAGCGCGAGGACGGCGACCTGCGCCAGTACCTCTACGGGATGCACGCGTTCGTGGGTTCGCGGGGAGATCACGAAGAGCGGCAGCACCACGACGAGCGCCGAGAAGTGCGAGGCAAGAAGTGACAAAAAAGCAACTTCTAGGGGCTGGTCGGCGACGATGAACGCCGTCACACCACCGATCGCGGAGAATACGCCGGACCCCACGATGCAGGCGACCAGGAAGCGGGCGATGTCGGAAACGCCGTCGAGTCGGGCCGCAGCCCGGCCGCGGGTGAGAATCCACGCGACGACCCACACCTCGACAGCGTTGGCGATGCCGTAACCAACGGTGAGGCCCCATTCACGGCCCGCCAGGGTGTTTGCCGCCATCGCGGCGAACAGGATGCCCGTCGCTGCCAGAACGCGTGTTCCCCGAGAGACGAGCAACGCCGCCGCGCCCAGCCCAGCTGCAGGCCACCACGCGGCGATGGCAGCGCCTGCGGGACGCAATTCGACCGAGAAATAGCTGACGATCCCCGCGAGCACGATGAGGGTCGCGACGACCGTGCGCCTCGCGGCCGGCCGCCCGAACCCGACCGCCGTCGTGAATGCCACGAACCATCCTCCCCCGTACGGGCGGGTCCCACCCCGAACCGTGCGTTTCTGAGACTAAGGTGTAAAGGGGGAAAGAGAGAACAATGGCGCGCATTCTGATCGTCGAAGACGAGCCCGACGTGCTCCTCTTGCTCGAGAATCGAGTCAAGGGGGCAGGGCACGACGTGGTCAGCGCTACAAATGGTGAAGAGGGTCTCACGCTGTTCGCCACCGAAAAGCCCGACCTCGTCGTGCTGGACTGGATGATGCCGCGTCGTGACGGCATCGAAGTGTGCGAAGAGATCCGCGCATCTGACCCCGACCACCGCACGAAAATTCTCATGTTGACCGCGCGCTCGCAACAGAGCGACGTCGACCGTGCCATGCAGGCCGGGGCCGACGACTACATCGTGAAGCCGTTCAGTTCGCGTGACCTGATCGAACGCATCACCGCCCTGCTGGTTCCAGCCGGGTAGCGCCGTGCGAGGGCCCGCCGACTACCGCTCGATGTCGGTGCGATGAAAGTTCTGCCACGACCGCGAGGCTGTCGGGCCCCGCTGGCCCTGGTACCGGTTGAGGTATGCGCCCGTGCCGTAAGGGTTCTCGGCGGGCGACGTAAGGCGGAAGAAGCACAACTGGCCGATCTTCATACCCGGCCAGAGCTTAATCGGCAGCGTCGCGACGTTCGACAGTTCGAGGGTGACGTGGCCGCTGAAACCGGGGTCGACGAAACCAGCAGTTGAGTGGGTCAGCAGGCCCAAGCGCCCGAGAGAACTCTTGCCCTCCAGCCGCGCGGCGACATCGTCGGGCAGGGTGACCGTCTCGTACGTCGATCCCAACACGAACTCGCCAGGGTGCAGAATAAACGGCTCGTCGGGCTTGGCCTCGACCAGGCGGGTCAGTTCGGGCTGCTCGACCGCGGGATCGATGAACGGGTACTTGTGGTTGTCGAACAGCCGGAAGAAGCGGTCGAGCCGCACATCCACGCTCGAGGGCTGCACCATCGACGTGTCGAGCGGGTCAAGGCCGATGCGGCCCGAGTTGAGTTCGGCCCGAATGTCGCGGTCGCTCAGCAGCATGAAGGTCAGCCTAGCGAGGGATGAGTAGACTTGGTGTGCGTGCAACCGACGCCCGGGACGGGCGTCGGCGCTGGGGTCGCGGCGACGACCAGAAATGGTCGTCGCTCCGAGCTCCACCGCGCGGGGATGTAGTTCAATGGCAGAACTTCAGCTTCCCAAGCTGATAGCGCGGGTTCGATTCCCGTCATCCCCTCCACTCAGACATCTCACAGCAAACCGCCGCGCCTCCCGCACCGAACACAGTGCGAGAGGAGGGCGCCATGTCATTCACCACGCGTCCGGCGGCGAGCGGGGGCTCGCACCGCCGCACCGTGCCGAGCGGGGGCTCGGTCACGACCATCGCGTCGCCGGCAGCCATGTCTGCCGTGCTGCTGCTGACGACGCCGGCCCTCCTCTGGGGGTTGCTCCTGCTCGCGAGCGCGGCACTGAAGGATCCGGGGCTGGGGGGCCTAGGTGCATCCACACTGCCGCCATTGGGTGTCGCGAGCACCGTCGGACTCGCAGGCGCCACGGGGGTTGCGCTCGCGAGCCGTTTCGCCGCGCGGCGGCTCGCCCGTCAATCGGGTCGGCCGAGCCGCCGCGCGCCCCTCACGATCGCGATCGCACTCGCGAGCGGTGCCGCTCTCGTCGGCGGCGGGATGCTCGTCGCCAGCATCCTCACGCCCGCCGCGTCGTCGACGCCACAGCCCGTCACCCCGGCGGCCGAGCTTCCCGCCGCGCCCGCCGATGAGCCTTCCGCTCCGCTATTCGGGATCGACCACTCGAACCACTGATCCGCGGTCGATCACCGGCTCGGCGTCCGCCATGAAGCGGCGCACATCGTGGTCGACGATGATGTCGCTGGGTCGCAGCGGCCGAACGAGGTGCAGGCCCTCCAGCGAGCGGATGCGTGACAGCGCCACGTACGTCTGGCCGGGCGCGAAGGCGCGCGGCCCCAGGTCGATGATCGCGCTGTCGTAGGTCTGCCCTTGCGACTTGTGAATCGTGACCGCCCACGCGAGCCGCAGCGGAAACTGTGTGAACTCGCCGATGACGTCTTTCGTGACCCGCTTCTGGGCCGACGAGTAGGTGTAGCGGAACTTCTCCCACGTGGCGGGGTGCACCTCGTGGCTCTCGCCATCGACCTCGATGAAGACGGTGCGGCCGATGCGCTCGACGGTTCCGAGGCTGCCGTTGACCCAACGGGGGGCACCGTCGCCGGCGGTGTCGTTGCGCAAGAACATCACCTGGGCGCCCACCTTCAGCTGCAGCGCCTCGTCGGCCGGGTAGCCGCCGCGGCCGCCGAACTCGCCGACGACGTCGGCGCGCGCCGTCTTCACGTCGCCGGGGAGGCGCGCAAGCTCGCGACCGTTGATGCGCGTCACCGTGGCGTTCGTGCTGGCGAGGGTCAGCACCCCCTCGTTGGGTGCCGGTCGGGCCCCCGCCTCGTTGAGCGCGCGCCCGATCTCGGGTGTGACCTCACCGTGCCGCACGGCGGTCAGCATGTGGCGAAACGCCTCGTCGCGTTGGCGATGAATTGTCTGCAGCTCGACGATGCGCAGCTCGGTCTCCCGCCAGACGCGCGCGTCGAAGAACCAGATCGAGCGGTAGTGGTCGGCGTAGTAGGCGCGCTCCCCCTCGTCGCGCCCCGGCACCGGCGCCAGCTGATACGGGTCGCCGAACAACACGACCTGGGCGCCACCGAAGGGTTCGCGGGGGCGCGCGCGGGCGCTGCGGAGGCGCCGATCGATCGCATCCATCAGATCGGCGCTCACCATCGATACCTCATCGATGACGACCGTGTCGACGCCGCCCAAGAGGCGCCGCAGGTGCGGAGCGTCATCGAGGTCGGCGTCCGCGATCAGCCCAATGGGGAGGCGAAACAGCGAGTGAATCGTCTGGCCGCCGACGTTCAGCGCCGCCACTCCGGTCGGCGCGCACACGACGACCGTGCGATCGGTCTGGGCGAGGAAGGCTTCGAGAAGCGTCGACTTGCCCGTGCCGGCGCGGCCCGTCACAAACACGTGATCGCGTGTCGACTCGATCAGCTCGATGACGGCGCGCTGCTCATCGGCGAGGGTGGGTGCGCCCACGAACGCAGACGAAGCAGTCACGACACCTCCGGGATAGGAGTTTCAGCGTAGCCGGGGCCGCGCCCCAGTGCGGGCCCCCGCCTAGGCTGGGCGCATGTCGCGCGGAATGCTGATCGGGGGAGGAGTCCTTGCCCTCGTGTCGGGGCTCACCGCCGCCGCGCTCGCCGCCCTCGTGATCGTCGCCGAGACTCCGGAGGCGCACGTCGAACGCTACCTGGCGGCGCTGGCCGACGACGACCTGCTCGCCGCAGCTCAGTTCGCCGGACTGGAAACGGGTGCGCCCCTGCCCCTCGGCGACGAGGGGACACCCACGACGGTCCGCGTCGTCACCGCGCAAGACCGCGCCGAGAATCGCGTCGCCGTGACCGCCGTGTACGGGGGCGAGTCGGACCCCGCGACCGTCATCTTCCTGCTCGAGCCCGACGCGCGCCTGCTCGGGGTGATCCCGCAGTGGCGGTTCGTCGCGCCTCCCGTCGCGCGCATCCCGGTCGGCAGTGACAACCACGATCGTGTGCGCGTCCCTGGGCGGACGGTGACCACCTCGGGGCCGGGGGCGACCAGCGAGGTCGCCGCGTTCATCCCCGCCCGCGTGTCGGTGACGAACGCCGAGCCGTTCCTCGACGCGCCATCGCGGGTGATCCGGCCGCGGTCGGTTGACCCCGCCCCGGTCATCCTGCAAGCACAGCCCTCCGACCGGCTGGTGCGCGAGGTGCAGCGGCAGGTGACCGAGCTGCTCGATCAGTGCGCCGAGCAGACCGTCCTGCAACCGGCGGGATGCCCGTTCGGTCGCGTCATCGACGACGACCGCGTGCTCGACCGGCCGCAGTGGGAACGTGTCGACGAGCCGCGCGTCGTGCTCAGCCGAACAGCGAACGCGGGGCGGTTCAGCCTCGAGGCGTCGGCCACCATGCAGATCACGGCGGAGGTGCAGTCGCTGTTCGACGGCAGCATTACCCGCCTCGTCGACGACGTTCCGGCCGAGATGCTCGGCGTCGTCGCGCTCGGGCCGGACGGGCCCGTCGTTACGGTCTACCCGTAGCCAGGAGCAGCGCGCGGTCGACCTATCCGTCGGCCCGGCCGTCGCGGCCCGCGCGCTGGGCGAGCATCGCGTTCCACGCCACGAGCTCGGCGTCGCCGTCGCGGTCGGCCTGACGGTCGCGACGCTTCGTTTCCTTCTTGTCGGCGCGTGACCACATCCAGACCACCAGCATCGCGAGCGTCAGGGTGGGAATTTCGCCGACGCTCCAGGCGATGCCGCCGCCGCGCTGCTGGTCGGCGAGTGGGGTGATGCCCCACTCCCGGCCCATCGCGCCGTACCACTCGGGGAGCAGGAGGCCCGTGCCCGACAGCAGGAACAGCCCGAAGAACGCGTGGAACGCCATCGTCGCCATGAGGATCAGCAACCGGATGGGGTACGGCGGCCGGTACGGCGCCGGGTCTTCGCCGATGAGCGCGTTGACGAACAGGTAGCCAGACAGGAGGAAGTGCACGATCATCCACTGGTGGCCGAGGTGATCGGTCACGGCCCACCGGAACAGCGGCGAGTAGTAGAAGACCAGAAGCGACACGGCGAACACGATCGAGGCGACGATCGGGTGCCCGACGAAACCCGCCCACTTCGAGTGCACGATCGCGAGGATCCACTCGCGGGGGCCGCGCGAGCCGTCTTTACGGGCGCGGATCGCGCGGGCCGCGAGCGTCACCGGCGCCGCCAGCACCAGCATCACCGGAATCGCCATCGACAGCACCATGTGGCCCAGCATGTGGATGCTGAACAGATACTTCTCGTAGACCGCCAGCCCCGAATTGGTCACCAGGAACAGGGTGACCATGCCGAGCGTCCACAGGATCGTGCGGTGGATCGGCCAGCGGTCGCCGCGGCGAGCAAGACGCACGGCGCCCGCGAGGTAGAAGAACAGGCCGAAAGCCGCAAGGAGCGTCCACAGCAGGTTGAGATCCCACTCGGTGGCGAGACGCCACCACACGAACTCGGGGGGAAGCGGCGACCCGGTGAGCAGCTCGGCGGGCGTCGGGTCGGGCAGCTCGGTCACGGGCACCTGGGGCGCGGGCGTCGCCGTGCGCCCGAGAGCAGACGCCAGGCCCATCGCGACACCCATCACCGTGAGCTCGGCGACGACGATCGTCCAGAAGCCGAGCGCCGGCCGGGGTGACGCCTCGACCCGGGCGATGACCGCGCGGCGGTAGCTGGCGCCGACGATGCCGAGCGCGACGAGTGCGGCGGATTTGGCGATGACGAGCATCCCGTATTCGGTGCCGAGCCCCGCGAGGTCGCCGATGCGCAGCTGCGCACTGACGAGACCGGAGGCGGCAACCACGATGAACGCGATGAGCGCCAGGGTCGAATAGCGGCGCAGCACCGCGGGCAGGTCGTCGCCCAGGGGCCGCCGCAACAGGATCAGCGCGAGCAGCCCGCCCACCCACACGGCGGCGAACACGCTGTGCAGGAAGACGGCGGTGACGGCCGCGTCGTGGTCGGCCGTTCCACCCGCGTGCCCCGTCTGCGCGACCGGCCAGAGCGCCGCAACGGCGAGGAGACCCACGACCGCGACGAGGCTCGGGTGGCGCAGCACGAAGCAGAGCACGGTGACAACGGCCGCCATCAGCGTTGTGGCAAGCCACGCGCGGCCGAGCTCGACCTCGCCGAAGAAGACGCCGAGGACACGCCCGAACTCGGGCTCAAGGCTGACCGGCTGCGTAAACACGGTCAGGAAGGTGAAGAACCCGGTGACGGCACTCGCGAGCGTCCACACGGCCGCGGAAGCTGCGGCGATATCGAGGGCGCGACCGTACGCGTCGCTCTGGATGCTCAGGGCGATCAGGGCGAGCAGGATCGCGCCGATCGCGCCCGCCGCCCCGAGATTCACCAGCAGCTTGCCGGCGGGAAGACCCCAGCGCACGACGGCACCCGGGTCGCTGAACAGCGGGGCGTTGGCGCCACCGCCGTACGCGAGACCGGCGATGAGGGCGATGGTGCCGCCCACGAGCAGGGCGGCGAGGCCGAGTGCCGACCAGGGGGCGCGGCGCAGCCACGGCGACGAATCGTGCGGGGTGCCCGTGTCAGGCACGGTGCTGTGCGTCGCTGACGCGGTCACCGCATCCCCCTTTCGCGCTGTGTGAAACCGGCGAGTTCAGCGTACGGGAGCGGTGCTTCGCACCAGCCGGGAACGCAACGAGGCGCCCCCGCCGGTGAGCGGGAGCGCCTCGTGTGGTCGGCGCCGTGCGTGATGCGCGGTGCCGAGAAGCCCGAAGGCCTCGGGAGTTACTTGACGGCAGCCTTCAGCTTGCTGCCGGCGCTGACCTTGACGCCGTTCGACGCGGCGATCTGGATGGTCTCACCGGTCTGCGGGTTGCGGCCGGTACGAGCGGCACGCGAGGTGCGCTCGAACGACAGCCAGCCGGGGATGGAGACCTTGGTGCCACTGGCGACAGCGCCGGAGACGGTCGAGAACAGACCATCGAGGACGCGGTTGACGTCAGCCTGGCTCAGGCCCGACTCAGCAGCCACAGCGGCGACGAGCTCGGAACGGTTCATTGTGTCCTCCTCGGACCTCAGGATTGTTCAGATAGATCCCGCGAATTCGCGAGAACTCGCGGGAATCGCCCCTGAAACTACCAGCTTGACTTCGTGATGCCGGGCAATTCGCCACGGTGCGCCATGTCGCGGAAGCGAACACGGGAAATGCCGTACTTGCTGAGAACACCGCGGGGACGGCCGTCGATGGCGTCGCGCGAGCGCAGACGAACCGGCGACGCGTCGCGCGGAAGCTTCTGCAGCGCCTTGCGGGCCGCCTCACGCGACTCGTCGGTGCCGTTCGGGTCGACGAGGGCCTTCTTCAACTCGAGTCGCTTCGCGGCGTACCGCTCGACGATCACCTTGCGCTGCTCGTTGCGCGCGATCTTGCTTTTCTTCGCCATGGTTAGCGCTCCTCGCGGAATTCGACGTGCTTGCGGACGACCGGGTCGTACTTCTTCAGCACGAGGCGGTCGGGGTCGTTGCGACGGTTCTTGCGAGTCACGTAGGTGTACCCGGTACCGGCGGTCGACCGAAGCTTGATGATGGGACGGACGTCCTGCTGCTTGGCCATTAGATCTTCTCCCCGCGAGCGATGAGGTCCTTCACGACCGACTCGATACCGCGCGCGTCGATCACCTTGATGCCCTTGGCCGACAGCGTCAGGGTGACGTTACGGCGAAGCGAGGGCACGTAGTAGGTCTTCTTCTGGATGTTCGGATCGAACCGACGCTTCGTGCGGCGGTGCGAGTGCGAGATGTTGTGCCCGAAACCAGGGATGGCTCCGGTCACCTGGCAGACGGCTGCCATGGGTCCTCCAACTATTCGGCTACCGTACGGCGACTGCCGTACCCAAGGTCACTTGTCGGCACGCGAGACCCGCCGTACCCGCTCTAGTAGCTGGTTGAGCGGGGCGAGATGCGCACAAGAAGCCAGGCCGGAGCCTGACACAAGCCTCTAGCTTACGGGGTGTCGGGCGTTTCCGACAACCGCGAGCACGCGGGGCACAGGCCGAAGATGTCGACGACGTGCTCGGCCTTCGTGTAGCCGTGCTCGGCCGCGACCTGGCGAGCCCACTGCTCGACCGGGTCGGCCGCGATCTCTTCCGTCGCCCCGCAGCGGCGGCAGATCAGGTGGTGGTGATGCGTGTCGGGAGTGCACGCCCGGTAGAGCGCCTCGCCGTCCTGCGTGAGCGTGTCGGCCTCGCCCTCGTCGGTGAGGTCGGTCAGCGCCCGGTACACGGTGGCGAGGCCAATCGTCGTGCCCGAGTCACGGAGGGCGCCGTGGAGGGCCTGTGCGCTGATGAAGCCGTCGGATTCGCCGAGGGCCGAGCGCACCGCCTCGCGCTGCCAGGTATTCCGCTTCATGACCCCACCAGCGTACGCGAAGTGCGGGAGGGCTGGAGGGCCGGGCGCCGCCCGGAGCCGGTGCGCAGCATCCGACCGACGAGCACGCAGGCGCCAACGACGAGGGCGATGACGACCGTGATCGCGCCACCCGCCGCGATGGAGAACGCGCGCGACAGAAAGACACCGGCAACGGCGGATGCGGCTCCGATCATCGGCGCGAGCACGAGCACGGCGTTCGTCGAGGAGACCAGCTGGCGGGCGGCGACGGCGGGGCCGACGATGAGGGCGATGGCGAGGATGGCGCCGATGGCGGGCATGATCACGACCACGGTGCCCGCGATGAGGGCGACGATGATCGCCTCCGCGACCCACGGCCGGTAACCGGCCGCGCGGTAGCCGAGCTCATCGACGGTCGAAAACACGAGGTGTCGGCCGCGCAACAGGATGACGACCGCCGCGATGGCGAACATGATGGCCGTGAGGGTGATATCGCCCCAGCCGACCGTGAGGATCGAACCGACGAGGAAGCTCTCGACCGAGATCGGCAGCGAGGGGTTCGCCGACTGCAACAGCGCGCCGAGGGCAAAGCCGAACGTCAAGACGACGCCGGCGGCGACCTGCGCGCCCTGGTCTCGGACGCGCGAGATCAGGGTCATCAGCGCCACCAACAGCACGCTAAAGACGGCCGCCCCGAGCACGACACTGACGCCGAGGACCGCAGCGACAACGGCGCCGGGGAACGTCGCGTGGGTGAGGGCCGTCGTGAAGAAGGCGCGGCGGCGCAGCACCACGAACGTTCCGACGAGTCCGGCGACGCCGCCGGCCAGCACCGCCTCGAGCAGCGCGCGTTCGAAGAAGCCCATCAGCGCGCCGCCTCGGGAACCGGCGCCGGCGCGGTCGACGCGCCGCGAGCATCCGCTGTCGTGTGTGCGGTGCGCGGACCGTGACGGTGCAGCATGCTGGCGGCCAAAACGACACCGTAGATGACGACGAGCATCGTGATGACCGACGCGCCGCCGGCGAGCGGGATGCCCCAATCAACGGATGCGCGGAACCCGATCAGCAGGCCGCCGAAGCCGGCGAGCGCCCCCATCGCGATGGAGATCGCGACCATCCAGCCGATGCGGTGGGTGAGCAGGCGGGCGGCCGCACCGGGCACCACGAGCAGCCCGAGGGCAAGCAGGTTTCCGACGGCGGCGGTGGCGGCGACGATCAGCACGGCCACGGCGACGGCGAGCACGAGGTCGGTGGCCAGAACGCGGTGGCCGGCAGCGCGGGCGGCGAGCGGGTCGTGCGCGCGAAACAGCTGGGTGCGCCAGACGACGGCGATCGCGACCGTCGCCGCGGCCGCGACGGCGACGGTGAGGGTCACGTCCGCGTCGGTCACGGTGAGTAGTCGCCCGAACAGCAGCTCTTGCAGCTGGCCGACGTAGTCGGACTGGCGCGAGACGATGATGACGCCGATGCCGAACATGACGGTGAGCACCACGGCGATCGCGGAGTCGCTCGCGAGAGCCCGGCGGGTGAGCAGGGTGAAGGCGACGGCCGCAATTGCTGCGGCAACCAGTCCGCCCGGCACCAAGCCCTCACGGCCGCCCACGGCGAACCCGATCACGATGCCCGGAAAGACGGCGTGCACGAGTCCGTCGCCGACGAACTGAAGCGACCGCAGGGTGACCATGACGCTGGCCAGCCCGAGGGCGACGGCCAACACGAGCATGACGAGCAGCGGCCGCTGCATGAACGGCAACGCGAACGGAGAGAACAGCCAGTCGATCGCGGTCATGGTGTCAGGCGTGCCCGTCGTGCGGGGGCACGACGACGGTGTGCTCGTCGACCTCGACCTGATGACCGGCGAAGACCCGCTCGAGGTTGTCGAGGGTGAGCACGTCGTCGCGAGGGCCGGCAGCGACCTGCACGCCGTTCACGAGAAGCACGCTGTCGCAGACCGCGCGGGCGAGGTCGAGGTCATGGGTCGAGATGACGAAGGCGACCCCGTCGGCCTTGAGCTCACGCACGATGTCGAGCAGGGTGTCGCGGCTCGTCTGGTCGAGGCCGTTGAACGGCTCATCCAGCACGAGTAGCCGCGGCGACGAGACGAGCGCGCGTGCAAGAAGTCCGCGTTGCTGCTGACCGCCCGACAGTCGGCCGAATCGCGTGCGGTGCTGCTCGGAGAGGCCAACCCGCTCAAGCGCCGCGTGCACGGCCGCGCGGTCTCGGCGACCGGGCCAGCGCCAGCCGAGCGTTCGGTACCGCCCCATCATGACGACCTGATCGAGCGTCACCGGAAACTCGGGGTCGAGCCCCGCCGTCTGCGGCACATAGCCGACACTGACCCGGGCGGCAGCCGGCGTTCGGTCAAGCACCCGCAGCTCGCCGTCGGCGAGCTGGGTGAGGCCCAGCAGCCCCAGGATGAACGTGGACTTTCCGGCACCGTTCGGCCCGATCACGGCGAGCGCCTCGCCGGGCGCCACGTCGAGCGTGACGTCGCTGAGGGCGGGCGGGTTCGACCCGTACCGCAGCGTGACGCCGCGCGCGCTGAGCGCTGGGCGCACGGCGACGGCCGGCTCCCGGGTGGGGGAGCCGGCCGTCGCTGGAGCGTCTGAGGTCACGCCCCTCATTCTGCCAATGCGGCGGGAACGGGGGCGGGTTCGGCGCCCCACGCCGTCACGAGAACCGTGACGTTGTGGATCATCGAGCCGATGTAGGTCTCGCCGGGCGAGCCGGCCGGCCCGAGCGAGTCGCCATACAGTCCCTGCTCGCCGCTCAGCACGTCGATGCCCGCCTCCGCGGCGATCGTCTCGGCCGCCGCCGGCGACAGCGTCGTCTCGCTGAACACGGCTGTCGCTCCCGAGTCGCGAACGCTTGCCACGAGCCGGTCGATGTCGGCGGCGCTGACCTCGGCGTTGTCGTCGAAGCTCGGGATGATGGCGCCGACGTAGGTCACGTCGTAGGCGTCGACGAAGTAGCCGAAGGCCTCGTGATTGGTGACAAGCAGCCGGTCGGCAGGGTCGACCGCGCCCACGCTCTCGATAATCCAGGCGTCGAGCTGTTCGAGCTGGGCGATGTAGGCGGCAGCGTTGGCCTCGTAGACCTCGGCGTTGGCGGCGTCGGCGGCGGCGAGGCCCTCGGCGATGGCCTCGACCATCGCGGCGGCGTTGGCGGCGCTCGTCCAGATGTGCGGGTCGTCACCCTCGTAACTGTGGCCGTGGTCGTCGTGGCCGTGGTCGTCGTGCGCACGGCCGTCGGCGTGCTCACCCTCACCGTGATCGTGATCGCCGGCAAACTCGATCAAGCCAACGCGGGTGCTGGCGTCGACGGTCGTGCCGGCGAAGCCCGAGGCCTGCACGGCGTCATCGAGCCACTCTTCGAGCCCGGCGCCGTTGATCACGAGCACATCGGCGTCGGCGAGCGCCGCCAGGTCAGACGCCGTGGGGTCGAAGCTGTGGGTGCTCTGGTTCGCCTGAATCAGCGCGGTCACGTCGGCCAGGTCACCGGCGACGCGCTGGGTGAACTCGGCCGTGTGGGTCGTGCTCGCCACCACGGTGAGGGCGGGGGTGACGGGTGCTTCGGGGGTCGCGGCGTCGGCGTCGGGCTCGGCCGTGGCGCACCCGGCAAGGCCGATCGCCAGCACGGAGGCGGCGATCAGCGCGGGAACGCCGCGGGTGATCGAACGGTGGGGGGAGATCGTGGTCATGGCGGGCTCTCTAAGGAGGGGTCGGTCGGACCCTCCGAGAGTACGTCCTGTTGATAACGATTGTCAAAACGGTTCTCAATAAGGCGCCATCGCCGAGAACCGGATGCGCGGGGCTCAGTCGAGCAAGAGCGCCGGCTCCTCGATGATCGACGCGACGTCCGCGAGGAAGCGGCTCGCGACATCCCCGTCAACGACGCGGTGGTCGAAGCTCGCGCCGAGCGTGGTCACAAAACGCGGGCGCACCTCGCCGTCGACCACCCATGGCTTCTGCTTGATCGTGCCGAGCGCCACGATCGCCACCTCGCCCGGGTTGAGGATCGGCGTGCCCGTGTCCATGCCGAAGACGCCGATGTTGGTGATCGTGATGGTGCCGTCGGCCATGTCGGCGGGCTGCAGCTTGCCGTCGCGCGCCGTGATCGTGAGCTGCTCGATGGCCTGAGCGAGTTCGCGCAACGACAGGTCTTGCGCGTTCTTGACGTTCGGCACGACGAGGCCCCGCGGCGTCGCGGCGGCAAAGCCAAAGTTCACGAAGTGGTGCACGATGATCTCGGTATCGGTCCACGTCGAGTTGACGGTGGGGTTTCGGCGCACCGCCCAGATCATGGCCTTCGCCATGACGAGCAGCGGCGAGACCTTGATGCCGGCGAAGTCGGGACTCGCCTTCAGGCGCTTGACGAACTCCATCGTGCGGGTCGCGTCGACATCGACGAACACGCTGACGTGCGGGGCGGTGAACGCGCTCTTCACCATTCCGGCGGCGATCGCCTTGCGCACCCCCTTCACCGGGATGCGGTCCTCGCGCGCCGTCGGCTGGTCTGGCGTCGTGATATTGCGGAACACACTCGCCTGCTGCGCCTGGCGGATCACGTCGTCGCGCGTCACCTCGCCCCCGATGCCGGTGCCCGCGACCTCGGCGAGGTTCACGTCGAGGTCCTTGGCAAGCTTGCGAATCGGCGGCTTCGCCAGCACGGGCGCCGCCTCGGCGACGGGGAGGGATCGCGGCTTCGGTGAGGTAGCCGCGGCCTCCTCCTGCGGCGCGTGGTCGGTCACGCCGACACCAGCCGAGCGGCGGCGGCGCGAGACCACGTGGCCGCCCTTCGATCCGTAGCCCACGAGTACCGCGCCGGAGCCGGAGTCGCGGCCCACGCTGGACTCTTCGGAGGCGACCGTTCCCTTTGTGTCGGCGACAGCATCCGTCGTCTCGGATTCGGCGGCGGTCGGAGCGGTAGCCGCAGCCGGAGCCTCCGTGGCCCCCCGCACGCGGATGATCGGGGTGCCGACCTCAACCGTGTCGCCGGCGGCGACGAGCAGCTCATCGACCGTGCCCTCGAACGGGCTCGGCAACTCGACGAGCGACTTGGCCGTCTCGATTTCGACGATCACCTGGTTGACCGCGACGGGGTCGCCGGGCGCGACCTTCCACTCGACGATCTCGGCCTCGGTCAGGCCCTCGCCGACGTCGGGGAGCGGAAACTCGGATGCGGTCACGGTGTCCTCCAGGCGGCTCAGTAGGCGAGCGAGCGGTCGACGGCATCGAGAATGCGGTCGACGTCGGGAAGGTAGGCGCCCTCGAGCTTCGCGGGCGGGAAGGGCGTGTCGAAACCCGACACGCGTACGACGGGCGCCTCCAGGGAGTAGAAGGCGCGCTCGGAGACGGTGGCGGCGATCTCCGAGCCGATGCTGACGTTGCCGGGTGCCTCCTGCGCGACGACCAGGCGGCCGGTGCGGCGCACCGACTCGAGCAGGGGGCCGTAGTCGATGGGGGAGAGCGAGCGGAGGTCGACGACCTCGATGCTCGTGCCCTCCTCGTCGGCGAGGGCGGCGGCGTCCAACAGCATGCTCACCATGGCACCGTGGCCGACCACGGTGACGTCGGTGCCGGTGCGCACGACCCGGCTCGCATGCATGCCGATGCCAGCATCGTCGAGGTCGACCTCACCCTTCGGCCAGTAGCGACTCTTCGGCTCGAAGAACAGCACGGGGTCGGAGCTTGCGATCGCCTGCTGGATCATCCAGTAGGCGTCGTGCGGGGTGGCGGGGCTGACGAGCCGCAGCCCGGCGGTGTGGGCAAAGTACGCCTCGGGGCTTTCCTGGTGATGCTCGACGGCGCCGATGTGCCCGCCGTATGGCACCCGAATCACGACCGGCAGCTGCAGGCCGCCCTCGTGGCGAGCCGTGAGCTTCGCCAACTGAGTCGTGATCTGGTCGAACGCCGGAAAGATGAAGCCGTCGAACTGAATCTCGACGACCGGCCGGTAGCCGCGCATCGCAAGACCAATCGCGCTGCCGACGATCCCCGATTCCGCCAGCGGCGTGTCCAGCACCCGGCCCTCGCCGAAACGCTGCTGCAAGCCTTCGGTGACGCGAAACACCCCACCCAGGCGCCCAATGTCCTCGCCCATCAAAAGCACTCGATCGTCGGCGTCCATCGCCGCGGCGAGCCCCGCGTTGAGGGCCTTCGCCATCGTCATCGTCTCGGTCATGCCTGCTCCTCGAACGATGCCTCGTAGCGGGCGAGCCACTCGGCCTGCTCCGCCATGAGGGGATGCTCGTCGCTGTACACGTGACGGAACATACTGTCCGCGGGCGGCGGCTCCATCGCGAGCGTCTGGCGCCGTGCGTCGGCGGCGAGATCCTCGCCCTCCTGGCGCACCTCCTCGAAGAACGCGGCGTCCACGCCACGCGCCGTCAGGAACGTCTCGTAGCGGCTGATCGGGTCGCGCTCCTGCCAGTACGCGACCTCGTCGTTTGTGCGGTACTTGGTGGGGTCGTCGCTCGTGGTGTGCGCTCCCATCCGGTAGGTGAGCGCCTCGATGAAGCGCGGTCCCTCGCCGCTGCGCGCGGCATCCAGCGATTCGGCGGTCGCCGCGTAGCTGACGAGCACGTCGTTGCCGTCGATCTGCACGCTCGGAATACCGAATCCGGCCGGGCGTCGGAAGAGCGGCGTGCGCGACTGCACACTGACGGGCACCGAGATGGCCCAGTGGTTGTTCTGCAGGAAGAACACCTGCGGTGTCTGGTAGCTCTGCGCGAAGACGTAGGCCTCGTTGACGTCGCCCTGGCTGGTCGCCCCGTCACCGAAATAGACGAGTACGGCAGTGTCACGCTCGGGGTCGCCGGTTCCGACGAGTCCGTCGAAGCGCACGCCCATCGCATAGCCGGTGGCGTGCAGGGCCTGCGACCCGATGACGAGCGTGTAGAGGTGGAAGTTGCCGGTGTCGGCCGGATTCCAGCCTCCGTGGGTGAGGCCGCGCAGCATCGCGATGATGCGGGTGAGGTCGAGGCCGCGCAGCCGGCCGACCGCGTGTTCGCGGTAGGCGGGGAAGATGTGGTCGTGCGCGCGGGCGGCGAAGCCCGACCCGACCTGGGCGGCCTCCTGGCCGATGCTGGGAATCCAGAGCGCGAGCTGGCCCTGGCGCTGGAGGTTACCCGCCTCGATGTCGAAGCGCCGGGTGACGGCCATGTGGCGGTAGAACTCACGCAACGTGGTCTCGTCGAGCGCGTCGACCCGGTCGCGGAAGCGGTCCGTCTCGTCGGAGTAGCGGAGGGTTCCGTCGGGCGCGAGTAACTGCAGGGTCTCGGCCGTGTACGACATGGGTTCCACTCTAGGCGGGGGGCGGGGTCACGGTTCAGAGGTCGCGGACAACCTCGCCCACTACGCGCAGGAGGGTCGGCACAGACGCATGCTCGGCGACGGATATACGGATGCCGTCCCCCGGGAACGCCCGGCCGATGATTCCGGCCTTCTCGAACCGCTCTGCCACCTCGGTTGTGCGGTCGCCGGTGGGAAGCCAGACGAAGTTGCCCTCGCTCGGTGGAATCGTCCATCCCTGCTCGCGAAGTTCCGTCTCAACGCGGTCACGCAGGACCACGAGCTCGTCGACCTGGGCGAGGAGCTCGTCTTCGTGGTCGAGCGCGGCGAGCATGGCGCGCTGCGCGACCTCGGTCACCGACAGCGGGATCTGGGTGCTGCGCGCGGCGTCGATCAGAGCGCGGTGCCCGACGGCGTAGCCCGCCCGCAGGCCCGCGAGACCGTACGCCTTCGAAAAGGTGCGCAGCACGACGAGGTTCGGGTAGCGGCCGATCAACTCGGATCCGTTGACCGCCGTGCGGTCGCGGACGAACTCGGCGTACGCCTCATCGAGCACCACGAGCAAGTTCTTCGGCACGACGCGCATGAACGCCTCAAACTCGTCGGCAGCCACGGTCGTGCCGGTCGGATTATTCGGCGAGCAGACCAGCACGATGCGGGTGCGCTCGGTGATCGCCGCCGCCATCGCGGCCAGGTCGTGCCGGAAGTCGGGCGTCAGCGGAACGGGAACCGCCGTGGCGCCGGCGATGGTCGTGAGTAGCGGGTAGGCCTCGAAGCTCCGCCAGGCATACACGGCCTCGTCGCCGGGGGCACACGAGGCCTGAATCAGCTGCAGCAGGATCGACACCGAGCCCGCGCCGACGATGACCTCGTCGGGGTCGACGCCGTGGCGCTCAGCGAGGCGCTCGCGCACGGCGAGCGCCGTCGCGTCGGGGTAGCGGTTGGGCGACGAGTCGGCGATGGCCGCCATGACCGCCGGGTGCGCGGGGAAGGGGTTCTCGTTGCTGGACAGCTTGAAGGCGTCGGCCGACGCCTGGCGTCCCTGGCGGTACGCAGGCAGGGCGACGATCTCGTCGCGGAGCCGCACGGGGGGCCCTGCGGGGTTCGGATGCTCGGGGGCGCTCACGCGACCAGCGTACGCGGGCGCGTGGCGGGCATCCGCCAGGGAAACTCGTCGCTGGGCGGTCACCGGGAATTCAGTGGACGCACCCGAGCGCCGCCGACCAGAATGGGGGCATGTCCCGCTTTATCGTGCGCCTGATCATCAATGCCGTGGCCCTCTGGTTGACCACCCTCATCGTTGCCGGGGTGAGCGTGGTGCCGTTCGGTGATGGCGACACGACCGCCGTCGTGCTCACCTATCTGTTGGTGGCGCTGATCTTCGGGGTGGTCAACGGGGTGATCGGCAACCTGATTCGTATCGTCGCCTTCCCCCTGTACATCCTGACCCTCGGGCTCATTGCGCTCATCGTGAACGGTCTGCTGCTGCTGCTCGTTGCGTGGATCTCGAGCCTCATCGGCTTCGGTCTCGAGGTCGATGGCTTCTGGTGGGGCGTGTTGGGCGCAATCGTGCTCGGCCTCATCAGCTGGCTGATCGGCATCGTGCTGAAGCCACTGGTCGGAAAGACCCGCTGACGCCATCGTCTGAGCACGGCTATTGCGCATCCAGGATGCGCGTCGCCTCGTAGTGCCGCACGACGCCGACCCCCGACACGGTCGGGAACCGATCACGGGCGGCGACGAGGGCGGGATCACTGCTCTCGTCGACCAGTGCCGCCGTGCCCTGATACGCGGCGGCGGCGTGGGGCAGAAACAGCTCGCCCGCGCCGTCGGGGAAGGCGCGGGTGGTCACGATGGTCGCGTTGGTCTCGCGTCGCACGCCCGACGCTGCGGTGACGACGTCATCGTCGTGTTCGATCACGATCGCCGGATAGTCGCCGGTCACGGGAAAGTTGCCGAGTGGGCCGCCGATCGTGACGAGACCGGCCGTGTTCCACGCGCCACTCTCGGCGTGGACAACGGCCACGGCCGCGCCCTGCGAGTGGCCCGTGAACACGACGGGGCTATCCGGCGTGGCTCCGGCGTCACGCAGCGCGAGCTCGACGGCGCGGGCCGACGAAGCGTCGGGCAGTCCCGCGACGAGCGCGCCATTGCTGGCCATGTCGAAGGGGTTCGTGCCTCCGGCCTCGGCGGTGGCGTTCGTGCCCGCGATGTACACCTCGAAGTGCGGGCCGCGTGGCCCGTCGTAGCTCTCGACCCGCACCGGCGGGCCGCTGCTGTCGGGAAGCCTCGATACACGGTCACCCACCGACTGCGGTGGCGGGGTTCGTCTCTCGAGGGTCGAGGGCGCCGGAGTCGGGATGTCTCCGACGACGCTGACGCGTTCGACGCGGACAGGGGCCGTGCCGCGGATGCCGATGATGGCGGCGAGCCCGGTGAGAACAGCCGCCGAACTAGTGACTCCTGTGAGTCCGAGCCCGGGTTCGCCGACGATCGGCACGAGCGCGGGCGGAACGCCGACTGCCCCGAGCGCGGCGTCGTCCAGCAGGGTCACGAGCCAGCGCGTCAGCGCAACGCCATCGGGCGTAGCGAGCCGCTGTCCCACGAGGTCCAGTCCGCGCCCCGCGGCCGACCTCAGTGTGGTCGCCGCGGCGTCGCGCAGGGGTTCGGGAAGCAGCTGCGCAAAGCGAGCAGCCTGCACCGCTGCGGGCAGGAGCATGACCCCACCGGCGAGGGCAACACGAGCGCCGACGAAGCCGATAAGTGCGGCCGCTTGGCTTGCGGCTGCCTCAACAGCGCGCTGCGCGGCGTGGTCGGCGCCGACCATCAGATCAGCGACTGAGGTCAGCGCCGTCGCCAGCGCCTTCAAGCGATGGGTCGCGTCTCGCGTCGCGACAACCGCGTGATCAAGCTGCGCGAGCGCATAGCTGTCGACACCCGGGCCGTACGCGCCGCGAGCCAGTCGCTCGGCGAACGCGCAGCGGCCGGCCTGCGCGCGCACCTGGACGCACATGGACTCGAGCACGGTGTCCGAGACCACGGTGGTGCCGGGCGCCGTGACCGTCAGTGTCATCGGCCACTGCCCGACTCGGCCGCACTCGCGAGAGCGGTGAAATGTCGCCAGGCGTTCGTGAGCGCCCCATCAGCTTCGGCGAGCAGCGCCTCGATACGTCGCGCTTCGGCGTCGTAGACGACACGAATCGGCCCCGCAAACCCCGCTCGCGACTCGGGACCGGGAAGCTGTGTCGGCGCCGTACGCACGATGTCGGCGGCGTGGGCAAGCTGTCGCTCACGCGCGCGCAGGTCAGCCGCCAGGAACGGATCGGGAGAATTCATGCCCGGAGGGTGCCTCGCCGGCGCGACCGCGAGCATCCCGTGCCTGCCGCGTTGGGGCGTATTCGACCACATCGAGGATGGGGAGGAGTGTCGGGCCTTCGGCATTCCCGGCAGAATGGGCGGGTGAGCAGCCAGACGGACGAGGACGCGGAGGCGGACGGCCACCCCCTCGCGCCCGTGTTCCGCATCTGCTTCGTCTGCACCGGCAACATCTGTCGCTCACCGATGGCCGAGGCGGTCATGCGGCAGCTGATCCGCGAACGCGGCTACGAGAAGCTCGTCACGGTGGAGTCAGCGGGAACCGGCGAATGGCACGTGGGCGAGCCCGCCGACCCGCGCACCGTCGAGGCGCTAACCCGGCGCGGCTACGAAGCCGACGACCACCGCGCCCGCCAGTTCGATCCGGCCTGGTTCGTCACCCACGACCTGGTGATTGGCTTCGACCGGGGTCACGAGCGCATTCTTCGCAGTTGGGCACCGAGCGACGACGCCCGCGCGAGCGTGCAGATCATCACCGACGTCGACCCGGAAGGCGCGGGAGTCGACGTGCCCGACCCGTACTACTCCGACGCCGACCTTTTCGACCAGGTGCTCAGCGTGATCGAACGATCGTGCCGCGCCCTTCTTCAGCAGCTCGAACCCGCACTACGACAAGGAGCCCGATGACCACCCTCAGCCCGCAACCACTTAGCCCGCTCGACGGCCGGTATCGCAGCCAGGTCGGCGACCTGGGCAGCCACCTGTCGGAGGCCGGGCTCAACCGCGCGCGTGTGCACGTCGAGGTCGAATGGCTCATCCACCTCACCGACCGCGAACTGCTCGGCGCGCGTCGCCTGACCGACGACGAGAAGGTCGCTCTGCGTTCGCTCGTCGAGGACTTTGGCGATGACGACGTGGCGGCCCTGGCTGCGCGCGAGGCGGTCACGCGGCACGATGTGAAGGCCGTCGAATACCACGTGCGCGACCACCTGGCCGCGATCGGGCTCGATGACCTCGCCGAGCTCACCCACGTCGCCTGCACGAGCGAAGACATCAACAACCTCGCGTACGCGATCACGATCCGCGACGCGGTCGCCGGTGAGTGGATGCCCCGCGCCCGGTTGGTCGTCGAGGCGCTGCGTGAGCGGGCGCTCGCGTGGCGCGCCGTGCCGATGCTCTCGCGCACCCACGGCCAGCCAGCCACTCCCACCACCATGGGCAAGGAGCTCGCCGTGTTCGTGCACCGCCTCGAGCGGCTGCTCACGAGCGTCGACGAGGTCGAATACCTCGGCAAGTTCTCGGGCGCGACCGGCACGTTCGCCGCCCACGTCGCCGCCGACCCGACACACGACTGGCCGACGTCATCGAAGGAGTTCGTCGAGCACCTCGGGCTCACCTGGAACCCGCTCACCACGCAGATCGAGTCTCACGACTGGCAGGCGCAGCTCTACCAGCGCATCGCGCACGTCGGCCGAGTGCTGCACAACCTTTGCACCGACGTCTGGACCTACATCTCGATGGGCTACTTCCGGCAGATCCCGCAGGAGGGCGCCACGGGGTCGTCGACGATGCCGCACAAGATCAACCCCATCCGTTTCGAGAACGCGGAGGCGAACCTCGAGTTGTCGGCAGCGCTGCTCGACTCGCTCGCGTCAACGCTCGTCACCTCGCGCCTGCAGCGCGACCTGACCGACTCCTCGGCACAGCGCAACATCGGCGTCGCCCTCGGCCACGCGTTGCTCGCACTCGACAACATCGTGAAAGGGCTCGGCGAGATCGCCCTCGACGAGGACGCGCTCGCCCGCGATCTCGAGGGAAACTGGGAGGTGCTCGGCGAGGCTATCCAGACGGTGATTCGCGCCGAGGTGACGGCGGGCCGCTCCACCATCAGTGACCCGTATGCACTGCTCAAGGAGCTCACGCGCGGCCACCGCGTTTCGGGCGACGAGTTGCGGGCGTTCGTCGACGGGTTGGACGTCTCGGACGACGCGAAGGAGCGCCTTCGTGCCCTGACGCCGGCCACGTATGCGGGGCTCGCCGACGAGCTGACCGGCTACGTCGAGCGCTAACGGCGGCGCGCGCTACTGCTGCTCGCCGCCCTGCTGCTCGGCCGCCCAGCGCTCACCATCGGCCGGCCTATTGGGCGTGACCGCGAGCATCAGCATGGCAAGCACGAGCAGGTCAATGACGAAGGTCGCACCGAGGAAGATGACGGCGAGCAACCAGTCACGGGTCACCATGAAGGTGATGAGTCCGATGAAGGCGGCGACGACGGCGGCGAGGCCGACGAGCTCGCCGGGGCGCAGTCGTTCGCGGCGGGGCGTCTTGTCGGTCATGAGGCGGGGTGCTCCTTGGGGGTGTCGGCCCACTTCGCGCTGAAGCCGGCGATGACGAGGTAAACGCCGACGATGACGGCGTAGGCGCCGAAGAATCCGACGGCGCTGACCGAGTCGCCGACGGCGACGAGGATCAACGCAAGGATGACCGTGCCCGCACCGACGGTGATGCCGTCACGCGCGAGCGGCGAGATGCCGCGGTGACGCAGGCCCCACACGACCTCGTAGGCGCCCGCGAACACGCAGTATGCACCGAGCGTAAGCAGCAGGAACGGCAAGAGGTTTCCCTCGAGGCCTGCCACGAGGGCGAACGCGGCGGCGGCAACGACGGCCGCGATGACCGACAGCCCACGGTGCAGTGACCGCAGCGGTTCACCGGCGCCGAGACGCAGCGTCGTCAGCACGAGCACGACGGCGCTCACGGCGCCGAAGACGCCCAGAGAGATCAGGCCCATGCTCGCCGAGTGGTCGGGCGTGAACGTGATGACGAGACCGACGACGATCGCGGGGATCGCGCGGGCGATAGGGGCGAGCCACAGCGATGCGGATGCTCGTGTGCCGGTATCGGCGTCACTCTCGGTGGGTGGGGCGGTCACCATAGCTCACAAGCGTAGGGCCGGGAACCGTGAGCCTCCTGCATCGACGGCGTGACGGGGAGCCTGGCTGGGCGCTACACCCGCGGCATGTCGGCGAAGCGCGACAGGTGGCCCTGGAAGGCGACCGTGATGGTGTCGGTCGGGCCGTTGCGGTGCTTCGCGACGATGAGGTCGGCCTCGCCGGGGCGGGCGCTCTCTTTGTCGTAGGCACTGTCGCGGTGAAGGAGGATCACCATGTCGGCGTCTTGCTCGAGTGACCCCGACTCGCGCAGGTCGCTGATCGCGGGCTTCTTGTCGGCGCGCTGCTCGGGCCCACGGTTCAGCTGCGAGAGGGCAACGACCGGCACCTGCAGCTCTTTCGCCATGAGCTTCAACGCTCGCGAAAACTCACTGACTTCCTGCTGGCGCGACTCGACACGCTTGCCGCTCGTCATGAGCTGCAGATAGTCGATCACGACCATCTTCAGCCCAACGGTCTGCTTCAGACGCCGACACTTGGCACGAATCTCGACGAGCGTCATGTTGGGGCTGTCATCGATGTAGAGCGGAGCGTCAGCGATGCGGCCGCGCGTGGCGGCGATCGCCGTCCAGTCGCGGCCCTCGAGCGTTCCCTTGCGCATCGCGTGCAGGGGGATCGACGCCTCGGCGGACAGCAGGCGCATCGCGATCTCGCTACGCCCCATCTCGAGCGAGAACACGATCGTCGGCTGCTGGTGCTTGATGGCGGATGCGCGGGCAAGGTCGAGCGCAAGCGTCGACTTACCGAGCGCGGGTCGCGCCGCGATCAGGATGAGCTGCCCGCCGTGCAGGCCATTCGTCAGCTGGTCGAGGTCGGCGAACCCCGTGGGAACCCCCGTCATCTTGCCGTCGAGGCCCTTCGCTGCCTCGATCTCGTCGATGGCTTCGCCGACCGCCTGTGTCAGCGGCACGTAGTCTTCGGACTGCGTGCCCCCGGCGACGCCGTAGATCTCGGCCTGGGCGTTGTTCACGAGGTCGGTCACCTCGCCCTCTGAGGCGTAGCCCATCTGCACGATGCGTGTGCCGGCCTCGACGAGACGACGCAACACCGCCTTCTCGGCCACCAGGGAGGCGTAGAAGCCAGCGTTGGCCGCGGTCGGCACGAGCCCGGTCAGGGTGTGCAGATAGTCGGCGCCGCCGGCGCGCGTCAGGTTTCCGGTCTTCGTCAGTTCGTCGGCGACGGCGATGACGTCGGTCGGCTCGCCGTGCGAGTACAGCGACATGACGGCGTCGAAGATGATCTCGTGCTTCGGCACGTAGAAGTCGATGCCGCGAACGACCTCGATGACATCGGCAACCGCGTCTTTGCTGAGCAGCATGCCGCCGAGGGCGCTCTGCTCGGCCAGAAGGTCGTGCGGGGGAGTGCGCTCGGCCCGGCGGTCGCCCTCTCGGCCATCACCCGCGCGCGGGTCGACGGCGGCAGAGATGTGGGCGATCGACACGAAAGAAGCCTTCCTGTGGGCGGGGTGCAACCTGTATACGCGCGAGCACCGACACGCGCCGCGTGAACACGCAGCGTGGTCTCGGGGTCGACGACGCTTCACCCTAGGGACGCCGCGTTCCACCCCTCAAATATGGCCTGTGGATAATCCTGGGGAAACCTGCGGAAAACGCCCGCGCGTCGTGTGGGCAATCTGTGGAACGGCCTGTGGATGACCGCGGGGATACTCAGAGCCAACCGCTTCTGACCAGCCTTTTCTTGTTTCACAGGGTGTGTGGAAAAACAGGCCTCAACCGCCACATGAAGCTTCGCGGATGCGCGCCAACGCTGTGGAGGAAACTGCGGGAAAACTCTTGACGGCGGGCACAAAAAAGCGATACCCGCGGCGGTTGCCGCGGGTATCGCTCGGGGCAAGTGCGCCCTACTTCTTCTTCTTGTCGGCCACCACGTTGAGGGTGATGGTCGCCACGATCCCGTCGCGGAGCTTCAGGATCGCCTCGTGCGTGCCCACCGTCTTGATGGGAGCAACGAGCTCGACGAGGCGCTTGTCGATCGAGCCGATGCCGGCCTTATCGACGGCGGTGGCCACGTCGCCGGTCTTGACCGAGCCGAACAGGCGACCCTCGGCGCCCGCTGTCACCGTGAGGGTGACAGGGTTCGCCTCAAGGCGCAGCTTGAGATCTTGAGCCTCCTCGATCGTGGCGTGCTCGCGCGCGGCGCGGGCAGCCTTGATCGACTCAACCTGCTTCTCGCCGCCGCGGCTCCACGCCACGGCGAAACCCTGGGGGATGAGGTAGTTGCGGGCGTACCCGTTCTTGACCTCGACGACGTCGCCGGCCGAGCCAAGGCCCGACACTTCCTGCGTGAGAATGAGCTTCGACATCGTGAACCCCTTAGCGTCCGGCGCCCGCGTACGGAAGCAGGGCCATCTCGCGGGCGTTCTTCACGGCCTTCGCGATCAGTCGCTGCTCCTGCACCGAGACACCGGTGATGCGGCGGGCGCGGATCTTGCCGCGCTCGGAGATGAACTTACGGAGAGTGGCGACGTCCTTGTAGTCGATGACGCCAACCTTGATCGCCTTTGCGGGGGCGGCATTCTTCGCGCCCTTGCCGCCGCGAGGCTTGCGGCGGTCGCCGCTGCTCTTGCCAGCCATAGTGGTTGTCCTTTTATCTGTGATTCACATTGAGGGGATCCGGGCTACCGGATCAGAACGGGGTGTCGTCGGCGTAGGAGCCGGGAGTGTTCCAGACGTCGCCGCCAGCGGACGACTGTCCACCGCCCGATGCCGCGCCACCCGCGGGGGCGCCCCACGGCTCGTCGGCGACCTGAGCGTTGCCGCCCCGGTTGCCGCCACCCATCGCACCGCCGCCCGCGCCACCCGACGAACGGGTGACCTGCGCGGTCGCGTAGCGAAGGCTCGGGCCGATCTCGTCGACCTCGAGCTCGATGGTGGTGCGCTTCTCGCCTTCCTTGGTCTCGTAGGAACGCTGCTTCAGGCGTCCCTGCGCGACCACGCGCATCCCCTTCGTCAGCGACGAGGCGACGTGCTCAGCGAAGTCGCGCCACACGCTCGCGCGGAGGAACAGCGCTTCGCCGTCCTTCCACTCGTTCGACTGGCGGTCGTAGGTGCGCGGCGTCGAGGCGATCGTGAAGTTCGCCACCGCGAGTCCGTTCTGGGTGTACCGCAGCTCCGGGTCGGCGGTCAGGTTGCCGACCACGGTGATGACGGTTTCGCCGGCCACGGGCTTACTCCGCGGCCTTTGCGGCGGCGCGCTCGGCCTTGGCGTCGGCTTCAGCCGCTGCCTTGGCGAGGTTCGCGATCGCTTCCTCGGCGCGAAGAACCTTCGTGCGCATGACCGCTTCGCTGAGCTTCAGCTGGCGGTCGAGCTCAACGGTGGCCTCCGACGTGGCGGTGAAGTTGACGACGGCATAGATGCCCTCGCTCTTCTTGTTGATCTCGTAGGCAAGACGGCGCTTGCCCCAGATGTCGACGTTCTCAACGGAACCGCCGGCGTTACGAACAACGCCGAGGAACTTGTCGAGGCTCGGGGCGACAGTGCGCTCGTCGATCTCGGGGTCGAGAATGACCATCAATTCGTACTGATGCATGACTCACCCACCTCCTTCGGACTCGAACGGCTGCAGACGGTCTGCAGCAGGAGGGTTATGGCATCACGTGCCGGCGCGCGAAAGCACGCAGACAACCGTGACAGCGTAGTCGATCCGGGATGCTCGCCGCCACTCAGCGGGAATCGTCACCGCGCGCGCTCCACCAGTCGCGCAACCGCTGCTCGGCCACGTCGGCCGCAAGCGGGCCTTCGTCGAGCCGCACCTCGAGGAGGTAGCGGTACGCGGCCCCCACCTCTGGCCCCGGACGAAGCCCCAAGATCGCCATGATCTGCTCACCGTCAAGGTCGGGTCGGATGGCCGCGAGCTCTTCCTGTTCGGCGAGTTCGGTGATGCGCTGTTCTAGCTCGTCGTACGCGTTTTTCAGCCGGCTCGCTTTGCGCTTGTTGCGCGTGGTGACGTCGGCGCGCGTGAGGATGTGCAGCCGCTCGAGCACGGGTCCCGCGTCGCGCACGTAGCGCCGCACACCCGAGTCCGTCCACGGTGCATCGGCGTAGCCGAAGAAGCGCAGGTGCAACTCGATGAGGCGCGCGACCGCGGTGATCGTTTCCTTGTCGAAGCGCAGCGCGGTCAGGCGCTTCTTCGCCATCTTCGCGCCGACGACGTCGTGGTGGTGGAAGGTGACGGCGCCGTTCGGCTCGATCTTGCGCGTCGCGGGCTTGCCGATGTCGTGGAGCAGCGCCGCAAGCCGAAGAATCGTGTCGGCCGGCGCATCCTTCTCACCCCGCGCCTTTTCGAGATCGATGGCCTGTTCGAGCACCGTCAGCGAGTGCTCGTAGACGTCTTTGTGGTGCGCGTGCTCGTCGATCTCGAGCCGCAGTGCGGGCAATTCCGGCAGCACGTAGTCGGCAAGGCCCGTTGCGACGAGCAGTTCGAGTCCGCGGCGCGGTGACGCCGTGGCCAGAAGCTTCACAAGCTCGTCGCGGATGCGCTCGGCCGAGATGATCTCGAGCCGGCCCCGCATCGCCGTCATCGCCTGGAGAGCCGCCTCGTCGATCGTCACACCCAGCTGCGCGGCGAAGCGCACGCCGCGCAGCATGCGCAGGGGGTCGTCGCCGAAGGAGCGTTCTGGAGTGGTGGGGGTGACGAGCAGCCCCGCGACGAGGTGGTCGAAGCCACCGGTGGGGTCGACCAGCTCGAGCTGCGGAATGCGCAGGGCGAGCGCATTGATGGTGAAGTCGCGACGCAGCAGGTCGCCCTCGAGCGTGTCGCCGAAAGCCACCTCGGGCTTGCGGCTCGAGGGGTCGTATTCGTCCGCGCGGTAGGTGGTGATCTCCACCGTGTCATCGCCGATGCGCGCGCCGATCGTGCCGAAGTCGCGGCCGATGTCCCAGTGCGCATCCACGACGGGGCGAATGATGCGAATGATGTCGTCGGGGCGCGCCGACGTCGCCAGGTCGAGGTCGTGCACGTCGCGGCCGAGAAAGGCGTCGCGCACGGGACCGCCGACCAGCGCGAGCTCGTGACCGGCCGCGGCGAAGCGCTGGGCAAGGGTGGCCAGGGGTTCGGCGGCGGCGAGCTCGCGCAGTCGGCTGACGGCCTGGGCCACGCTCTCCATAGTCCCCAGAGTCTAGACTTCCCGTCATGGTCGGGCTGCGGGCGTCGAGGGTTCTGGCGTGCCCAGGCTGAGCGGCCGCCGGATCGCCGGGGCCGCGATTGCCCTCTCGCTCGCGGTGGGCCCACTCGTCGCCCCGTTCACCACGACCACCGTCGACGGCGCGACCGGCACGATCACGGTCGTCGCGGCGCCTGCCGACGCGGGGGTGCTGCGCGACGACGCCGACCTGGAGGTTCGCATCACGGTGACGAACGGCACCGCCGAGCCCATCGCGGGCGCGACGGCGCGGCTGCACCTGACGCTCGAACCCCTCATCGACCAGTCCGCCGTGCGCGGGTGGCTGCGCGACGACGACCCGCCGACCGGACCGATTGTCGCCATCACCCCGCTCGTCACGATCGCGCCCGGTGCGACCGTCGTCGCCTCGCTGACGGTGCCCGCCGACGAGATCGACCTCGACGAGCGCTTCGGGGTGCGCGCTGCGGGCGTCGCGGTGACCTCGAGCGAGGGTGCGGTGATCGCCCACGACCGCACGGCCATCGTCGGCCAGCCCGCCGGCACCACGGCGGCTGGCAGCGGCATCGCCGTCATCGCACCCCTCACCGCACCGGATGAACGGGGTCGCTTCCTCGACGCCGAGCAGCTCACCGCCCTCACCGCCCCCGACGGACGGCTGACGCGCACGCTGGACACGGCGCTCGGCGGGGGGGTCGCGCTGGGCGTCGACCCGCGCATCCTCGCCTCGATCCGGGTGCTCGGCGAGGCAGCTCCGGCGAGCGCCACGGCCTGGCTCGACAGGCTTGCCGATTCGGGGCTCGAAACCTTCGCGTTGCGCTGGTCGGATGCCGACCCGCTGGCCGCCGTCGGAACGTTGGAGGTGGCGAGCCCGCCGACGCTCGGCGCCGGCTCCGTGGTGCTGGGTGACGACGGTGAGCCGACCGCGACTCTCGACGAGCTAACACGTTGGCCGCACGCCCTGACCGGGTGGGTGTGGCCCGCCGACGGGAGCCTCGGGGCCGACGCCATCGATCCGCTCGCGACAGAGGGGGCGCGCGTCGTGCTCGCCCGCGCGACCGACGTGGAGGGCGGGGCAGGCGTCAGCATGCCGATCACCGAGTCGCTCCGCGCCGTGGTGGCCGACGACCTCACGACCGACGCGGTGCGGGCGGTCGCCGCATCGACGAGCGCTCAAGTGCGGCGCGCCGCCGTCGCCGAGCTGAGCGCGTTGCTTGCGAGCGCGTCCGCTCCCGCGATGCCGCTCGTCGGTATCGCCGACCGCACCGCTGCGCCGAGCGCGCAAGTGGGTCTGCTGCTCGACGAGCTCACGGCACTGCCGTGGGCTCGGTCGGCCTCCCTCGCACCGGTCACGGGTGTGGGAGCGAACGGGCAGCCTACGTCGCTGGCGTCCGACAGCGCCACCCCGACGACCCCCGCGCTCGACGCCCTGCTCGAACTCGAGCGCGGCGACGCCGAGTTCGCCCGCATCGCCCTTGACGCGGGGCCCCTGCTCGCCGACCGTCGACTCGATCTGCTCGACGCCCTCGCGCTCGGGGGCGAGAGCGCCGCGGCGGGGGAGGGTCGCTATCGCGACCAGTCGGATCGGCTACGCTCGGCCGTGCAGATTGTCGAGAGCAACACCATCACGCTGTTCGCCGACCGCACGTCGCTGCCGGTTACCGTGCAGAACAGCCTCCCCGTGGCCGTGCGCGTTTACGTGCGGGTCGAAGCCGCAACCGGCCAGCTACGCGTCGAAGATCAGCGTGTCGAGACGATCGTGGAGGCGAATTCGCAGGTGCGGGCGCTTGTTCCCGTGCAATCTCTTGTGAACGGAGACGTCGACATCCGCGTATCGTTGCGCGCCGAGGACGGCGCGGTGATCGGCAGCCCGATCGGTGTCGGGCTCAACTTGCAGGCGGGGTGGGAGACCGCCGGTACCATCGCGATCGGGGGCATCATCGCCCTGCTCTTTGCCGTCGGCCTCGTGCGCGACATCCGGCGCCGTCGGCAGACGCGCGCCGATCGCGGAGCGGCAACGAACAGCGCCGACCCCTCCGCACCGGAGCTGACCGGCCCCACTGACACCACCACGACGAGCACGCGGTGAGTTCGGGCCCCGCCGCGACCCCGGCCCCCGAGAGCGACGGTCGACGCGACTCGATCGGCCGCGCGAGCTTGTTCCTCGCGTCGGGGACGATCGTGTCGCGCATCCTCGGATTCGTCTCCGCGATCATCCTGGCCCAGGTGGTCGGCACGTCCGGCGCCGGCGACGCCTTCGCGCTCGCCACGACGCTGCCGAACAACATCTACGCGATCATCGCCGGCGGCATCCTCACGGCCGTGCTCGTGCCGCAGATCGTCAAGGCCAGCGCCGACCCCGATGGAGGCACGCGCTACGTCAACAAGATCATCACGCTCGGCTTCGTCGTCTTCCTCGCGGTCGCCGTCGTCGCCACCGTCAGCGCGCCACTGCTGGTCGCGCTGTATGCCGAGCAGGCCGGCGACGGCTCACGCGGCTTCTCGCCAGAGATCATGGCTCTCGCCACCGCGCTCGCGTACTGGTGCTTGCCGCAGGTGCTGTTCTTCGCCCTGTACAGCCTGCTCGGGGAGGTGCTGAACGCCCGCAAGGTGTTCGGCCCCTACACGTGGGCGCCCGTGGTCAACAACATCGTCATGATCGCCGGCCTGTTGACCTTCGCATGGATCTTCTCGGGCGATGTCAGCGACGCGAGCGTATGGACGCCCGACATGGTGGCCCTGCTCGGTGGCGCATCGACTCTCGGCATCGCGGCGCAGGCATTCGTCCTGTTCCTGTTCTGGCGTCGGGCCGGGCTCCGCTACCGCCCCGACTTCCAGTGGCGGGGCGTGGGGCTCGCACAGACGGGCAAGGCGGCCGGCTGGGTGTTCGGCATGATCCTCGTCACGCAGCTCGCCGGCATCATCCACAACCGTGTCGCCTCGCTCGCGGCCGACGACGGGGAACCGTCGCTGGCCGTGTTGCGTTTCGCCTGGCTGATCTTCATACTGCCGCACTCGATCGTGACGGTCTCGCTCGGCACCGCCTACTTCACCCGGATGAGCGGCCACGCCCGTGACGGACGCCGCGACCTGCTGCGCGACGACATCGGCGCCAGCCTGCGCACGATCACGATGATCATGATGCTGGCCACGATCGGTCTGGCGGTCGTCTCCGGGCCCTTCTCACGCATTTTCAGCAGTGACCCCGTGCTGGTGGAGGGCATGGCGCGCGTCCTCGTCGCGTTCGTCATCGGGCTCATCCCGTTCTCGACCCTGTTCATCACCCAGCGCGTGTTCTACGCGCTCGATGACACGCGCACGCCGTTCGTCATCCAACTGGCGCAGTCCGGCATCTTTGTGGCGCTCGCTCTTGTCGTCGCCACGCTGCCGAGCCCGTGGATCGCGCCCGGCATCGCGCTCGTCACCACCATCGCGGGTACCGCCCAGACCCTGATCTCGTTGGCGATATTGCGCAGGCGCCTCGGCGGTATCGGGATGCGCCTGACCGCCCAGCGCACCGGCCTCTTCGCGCTGGCCGCCATTCCGGCCAGCGCCGTCGGGCTCGCCCTCGCCGTCACAATGGGCGCCTTCGACGGGGGAGCGGCCCGTGAGAACGTGGGCACCGCGATCGTCACCATAATCGCGATCGGGGGAGCCATGACGGTCACCTACGCGGGTGCGCTCTCCGTGTTCCGCGTTCCCGAGTTCACCGCGCTCGTCGATCCCCTCGCGAGGCGCCTGCGCCGCCGGTGAACAGTCGGTGACGGGAATGACCATCCCCTGAACAGCACCCCGAGCCGGAATACCCGCGACCTAGACTGGGTTTGCCTTCCCACAGGCGCGGAAACCGCGCCGATTCGCCAACGAACTGAGGCTCCATGCGACAGGTCATCATCATCGGCTCCGGCCCCGCCGGCTACACGGCCGCCATCTACGCTGCCCGCGCCAACCTCTCGCCGCTCGTCATCGCCAGCTCGGTCGAGTTCGGCGGCGAGCTCATGAAGACCACGGACGTCGAGAATTTCCCCGGCTTCCCCGAGGGCGTCATGGGGCCCGACCTGATGACGAAGATGCAGCAGCAGGCCGAGCGCTTCGGCGCCGAGATCGTCTACGACGATGTCACCTCCCTCGAGCTCGACGGCCCGATCAAGGCGGTCACGCTCGGTAACGGCGACCGTCACGAGGCGCTCGCGGTCATCTACGCGACCGGCTCGGCGTACCGCAAGCTCGGGCTGCCCGACGAAGACCGCCTCTCGGGCTACGGGGTCTCGTGGTGCGCCACCTGCGATGGCGCGTTCTTCCGCCAGAAGACCGTCGCGGTCGTCGGCGGCGGTGACTCCGCGATGGAAGAAGCGACCTTCCTCACCCGCTTCGCCGACAAGGTGTACCTGGTCCACCGCAGCGAGACCTTCCGGGCATCCCCCGCGATGCTCGACCGTGCGAAGGCCGACCCGAAGATCGAATTTGTTACCAACGCGTCGGTCGCGCACATCTACGGCGGCGAGCTCGTCACGGGCGTCGGTGTCGTCGACACGGTCACCGGCGACGAGCGCACGCTGGATGTGAGCGGCCTGTTCATCGCGATCGGCGCCGACCCCCGCACGCACCTTGTGCACGGGATGCTCGACCTCACCGAGCACGGAACGATCGCTGTCGAGGGCCGCAGTTCCCGCACCTCGCTCCCGGGCGTTTTCGCGGCCGGTGACGTTGTTGACCCGACCTACAAGCAGGCCATCACAGCGGCCGGCAGCGGCTGCGCCGCCGCCCTGGACGCCCAGCACTACCTCGAAGGCCTCAGCGACGACGTTCGCCAAGGCGCGAACGCGGAAACCGTCAGCGCCTAACAGGGCCGCCTTTGAGCATCCAACCTTTTTGAGAGAAGGAGAGCAGTTATGTCCACCCGCGACGTCACCGACGCCACGTTTGAGGCCGAAGTTCTGAAGAGCGAAAAGACGATCATGGTCGACTTCTGGGCGCCCTGGTGCGGACCGTGTCGCGCCGTGTCGCCGATCCTCGACCAGATCGCGAGCGAGAACGCCGACAAGATCGACATCGTCAAGATCAACGTCGACGACAACCCCGAGACCGCCATGAAGTACCAGATCACGTCGATTCCGGCGATGAAGGTGTTCCAGGGCGGAGAGGTCGTCAAGAGCGTCATCGGCGCGAAGCCGAAGCCGGCGCTCGAGGCGGACCTCGCCGAGTTCCTCGCCTAAACACCCCGTTGTGCGCGCGTCATCGCGCGTTATCGTCTCCCCCGGCGCTGGTAGCGTCGGGGGAGTCGTGCATCCGGGCACGACCCGCCACCACGGAGACCGCATGAGCATTCCGCGCGAGGGAACATCGCTCGACCCCTGGTACGAGCAGTACGCGACGCGTACGGCCGGGCTGTCTGGCTCGGAAGTTCGCTCCCTGTTCGCCGTGGCGTCGCGCCCCGAGGTCGTGTCGCTCGCGGGCGGTATGCCGTTCGTCTCGGCGCTGCCGCTCGAGTCGATCGGCTCGGCGATGGAACGCGTCATGACGGATCGCGGAGCGACCGCGCTGCAGTACGGAGCGGGGCAGGGCACCCCCGAGCTGCGCGAACGCATCCTCGAGGTCATGGCGATCGAGGGAATCCATGCCGGCGTCGACGACGTCGTCGTGACGACGGGCTCACAGCAAGCCCTCGACCTGGTCGCAAAACTGTTCCTCGACCCGGGAGACGTGGTGCTGGCCGAGTCGCCCTCCTACGTGGGCGCCATCGGCATCTTCCGCTCGTATCAGGCCGACGTCTCGCACATCGCCGTGGACGCCGAGGGCATGATTCCCGCGGCGCTGACCGAGCGCATCCAGTCGCTGCGTGCAGCGGGCCGCCCCATCAAGCTGCTGTACCTGATCCCCAACTTCCAGAACCCCGGGGGAGTGACGCTGAGTTCGGCCCGCCGGCTCGAGATCATCGACATCGCCCGTAGCCACGGCATTCTGATTCTCGAAGACAACCCCTACGGGTTGCTGTGGTTCGATCAGGCCCCGCCGCAAGCCATGCGCAGCGTCGACACCGACGGCATCGTGTACCTCGGGTCGTTCTCGAAGACCCTCGCCCCCGGCTTCCGCGTCGGCTGGGCACTGGCCCCGCACGGCATCCGCGAGAAGCTCGTGCTCGCGGCCGAGGCGTCGATTCTCTCGCCGAGCGTGCTCAACCAGATGGTGATCACCGACTACCTGACGAGCGCCGACTGGCGCGGCCAGATCGATGTGTTCCGCGGGCTGTACAAAGAGCGCCGCGACGCCATGATCGATGCGCTCAACCACTACCTACCCGACCTCAGCTGGACGATGCCGGGCGGCGGGTTCTACGTCTGGCTCACCCTTTCTCCCGGTCTCGACGCGAAGGGGATGCTCCCCCGCGCCGTCAAGGAATTGGTCGCCTACACGCCCGGTACCGCCTTCTTCGCCGACGGCGCCGGCCGCCAGCACCTCCGGCTCGCGTTCTGTTACCCCACGCCCAGCGACATTCGCGAGGGGGTTCGACGACTCTCGACGGTCGTGCGCCAAGAGCAGGAATTGCTCGAGACGTTCGCTCCCACCGGGCCGATCGACGAGGTTCCCGCCGACGTGCGCCTCGGTAGCCACGTCATCTCCCCGCCGCCCAACCTCTCGTAGATCGCCATGTCGTCACCTTCCTTGACCGCCTCCCGCGTCGTCGTCCTCGCCGGCGGCATCTCACACGAGCGCGACATCTCGCTGAAGTCGGGCAGACAGGTCGCCGATGCGCTCACCGCGCACGGCATCGCCGTCGAACTGCGTGACCCCGACGCCTCGCTTCTGCCCAGCCTCATGGCGGATCCGCCAGATGTCGTGTGGCCGGCGCTGCACGGCGCGAGCGGAGAGGACGGCGCCCTGCGGGGCCTGCTCGAATTTCTCGGCCTGCCCTACGTAGGATCGCCCGCGCACGCGACGCGGCTGGCGTGGGACAAGCCCACGGCGAAATCGCTGGTCGAACGCGCGGGGGTGCCGACCCCCCACTCCATCACCTTGACGCGTGATGCGTTCCGTGAACTCGGTGCTGAGAGCGTTCTCGCCGTCATGGGCCAGGAGTTGCCCCCACCGCTCGCCGTCAAGCCAGCACAGGGCGGCTCGGCACAGGGCGTGAGCCTCGTCAGCAGCGATGAGGAGCTGCGCCGTGCCATGGTGCTCGCCTACACCTACTGCGATGTCGCGCTCGTGGAACAGCGCATCATCGGCACCGAGATCTGCATCGGCATCATCGACACCGGCGACGGGCCTGTTGCGCTGCCCGCCGTCGAAATCGAACCCAAGTCGGGCGTCTACGGGTTCGAGGCCCGTTACAACGCGGGGGAGACGACGTTCTACGCGCCGGCCCGCGTCGACGCCGCGACGGTCGACCGCGCCACCGCGGTTGCCCTCGACGCCCACCGAGCGCTGGGCCTTCGGCACCTGAGCCGCATCGACCTCATGATTGATGGCGCAGGCACCCCCTGGTTCTTGGAGGCGAGCGTCATGCCGGGGCTCACCGAAACGTCCACTCTCGCGCTGGCCCTCGAGGCAGCCGGGCACGACGTCGGGTGGGTGTACGCGGAGCTCGCCCACGCCGCTCTGCGCGACGCGGCACGGACCGTCTAGCGGCCTACTGGAATCCCGGCTCGCCGAGCTCGCCGAGAATACGATTCAGGTCGCCCACCGTCGCAAAGTCGATCGTGACGGTGCCCTTGCTCCGCCCGAGCGAGACCTTGACGCGGGTGTGCAGTCGATCGCCCAGGCGCTCAGCAATCTCGTCGAGCTGTGCCTGACGCCCACCCGGCGCCGGCTTACGGGCCGGAGTTTTCTTTCCCTGACCGGCCATGTGTTGCGCTGCCGCTTCCGCCTGGCGCACCGACAGCTCCTCGTTGACGATCTTGTCCGCGAGGCGTTCCATGATTACGGCATCTGCGGTCGACAGAATCGCGCGCGCGTGTCCGGCACTCAACACGCCGGCAGCAACGCGAGACTGTACGGGCGTCGGCAGCTTCAACAGGCGCAGCGTGTTGGTGATCTGCGGCCGCGACCGGCCGAGGCGCTCGGCAAGCTGCTCCTGCGTGATCCCGAAGTCGTCGAGAAGCTGCTGGTACGCGCTCGCCTCTTCCAGGGGGTTCAGCTGGGCGCGATGCAGGTTCTCGAGCAGAGCATCCCGCAGCATGTTCTCGTCGCTCGTATTGCGCACGACGGCGGGAATGCTCTCGAGCCCCGCAATGGTCGATGCGCGCAGGCGCCGCTCGCCCATGATGAGCTCGTAGCGCGCCTCGCCCGGCCCCGCTCCGACCCGGTCGCGCACGACGATGGGCTGCAACACGCCGAACTCCCGCACCGAGTGCACCAGTTCGGCGAGCTCTTCTTCGCGGAACTCTGTGCGCGGCTGCTGAGGGTTCGGAACGACGTCACCGGGGGCGACAGCGACGAGCCGCGCGCCGGGCACCTCGGTCAGTGACTCGTGCGGAGCTTGGGCCTGCGGGAAGAACACATCGACCGGGCGGTCTCCCGATCCCGTCGGGATGAGGGCGCCGATGCCGCGGCCGAGTCCTGTGCGCTTGGGTGCCGCCATCAGGCCACCGCCCCTCTCGTTGCGATCTCTGCGGCTGCCTCGAGGTACGAGAGCGAGCCGGGGGAGTTCTGGTCGTAGCTGATTACGGTTTGACCGTAGCTCGGGGCCTCACTGATGCGGACCGATCGCGGGATCAGCGTGTCGAGCACCTGCTGGGGGAAGTGTTCGCGAACGTCGGCAACCACCTGATTGGCGAGGTTCGTGCGTGCGTCATACATCGTCAAGAGAATCGTGCTGACGCGAAGGTCAGGATTCAGGTGTCGTTCGATCAGCTGGATGCTGTTCAGCAGCTGGCTGAGGCCCTCCAGTGCGTAGTACTCGCACTGGATCGGAATGAGTACCTCGCGCGCCGCGACAAACGCATTGATCGTCAGGAGTCCGAGTGACGGCGGACAGTCGATGAAGACGTAGTGCACGGGGTCGTCAGACTCCGCGAGGTACAGCTCGACCGCCGTGCGGAGCCGCTGCTCGCGCGCGACGAGGGACACGAGCTCGATCTCGGCGCCGGCGAGGTGAATAGTGGCGGGGACGCAGAACAGCCGCTCGAACTCGGGGCTCTTCTGCACGACCTCGTCGATCGTCGCCTCGCCCACGATCACGTCGTAGACGCTCGGCGTCTCGGCACGGTGCTCCACGCCGAGGGCGGTCGACGCGTTCCCCTGGGGATCCAGGTCAATCACCAGAACGTGCGCTCCCTGTCGCGCTAGGGCCGCCGCCAAGTTGACGGTCGTGGTGGTCTTGCCCACGCCACCCTTTTGGTTCGCGACCGTGATAACCCGGGGCGTTTCGGGCAGGGGGAAGTTCTGCGTCTCCACCGCGCGTCGGCGGCGCGTGATGTCGGCGACCTCTCGAGCGAGGGGAGTGGACCCGTCGTAGGGAGAGTCAGTCGTCACGACTACCTTCCGGTGGATGTTTCACGTGAAACAGTGGCGGTTGTTCGACCACTGGCGACCGCCCGGTCAGGAGGCCTCGACCACTGTAGCCCGAAAGAGGCGGGTCGGTTCGGGCACGACGCCCTCCCCGAGAATGAGGACCTCGGGGTCGCTGAGGCGAGCGGCGCGACGCTGCTTCACGCTCTCCGCGATCTCGCTCTCGACACGCGCGCCCTTGAGAAAAAGCATCTCCCCGCCGGCGGACAGGAGAGGGCGCGTCATGGGAACCAGTTGACGGAGAGCCTTCACGGCGCGGGCCGTCACCTGATCAAATGGTCCGGCGTCGACGGCCTCCTCCGCGCGAGCACGAAGCACGGTGACGTTCCGGAGCCCGAGGCGCTGAGCTTCGTCGCGCAACCACTCCGTGCGACGCTCCATCGGCTCGATGAGAATGAGCTCGACATCCGGTCGCGCGATCGCGAGCACGAGCCCGGGGAGGCCCGCACCACTGCCCACATCAGCGACGCGCGCGCCCCCGCGCAGGAAGGGGGCGACGAATGCACAGTTCAGAATGTGGCGTGACCACAGCCGCTCGCGTTCGACGGGCCCGATGAGGCCGAGCTCTTCCCCGATCTCTGCCAGGCGGTGTGCAAACGAACGAGCGACGTCGATGCGCGGGCCGAACAGGCCAGACGCGACCGCCGGCTCCGGCTCTACGTCGGAATGTTTCACGTGAAACGTCCTAAGCGCGGCGAATGACGGTGTGGCGCTCGGCGCCCTCGCCTTCCGACTCAGACGTGAAGCCACGCTCGGCGACGATGTCGTGCACGAGCTTGCGCTCGTAACTCGACATCGGGGGGAGCGCTGCGGACGAGGCGCCAGCATCAATCCGCTCAACCGCTCGGTCGACCAGACGCGCGAGCTCGGTTGCGCGAGCATCGCGGGATCCCGCGATGTCGAGAATCAACCGCGAGAACTCGCCGGTCTTCACGTGCACCGCGAGGCGCGTCAGCTCCTGCAGAGCGCTCACGGTATCGGGCTTCGACAACAGACGAAGCGCATCCCGCTCGTCCGCATCGATCGAGAGATAGACGCGACCGCCCCGCTCGTCGATCTCGATGTCGCCGTCGAGATCGGCGATGTCGAGAAGCTCTTCGAGGTAATCGGCGGCGATGTCGCCTTCGGCATCGCTTGAGGTAGGGGCGGTGCTCGTGGTTTCGGTCATGGCCTAGCGACCACCCTTCTTGTTCTGCTTCTTCGCGCGCGACTTCGATACCGGCTGTTGGCGCTGAGTCTTGATGGGTTCCTCGACGGCGACGGAGCCGCTGGCCTCGTCGGCGGGGTCGGGGAGCCCCTTCTTCTGGCGCTTCTTTGCGAGTCGCGCCTCACGGGCGAGCGCGGCCTCGCTCCCGGGGGTCGGCATGTTTCGGATGACGATGAACTGCTGAACCATGGTCCAGATGTTCGAGACGAACCAATAGAACATGACGCCGAGGGGGAAGAAGGCTCCCGAGAAAACGAACACCAGCGGAAGCAAGTACAGCAGGATCTTCTGCTGGCGGTACATGGGGGAGTTCTTCATCTCGGGCGACTGGTTCTTCGCCATGATCTGCAGCTGGGTCAAGAACTGCGAGCCGGTCATGAGAATCACGAGCACGATCGCGATGATGATGACCGCGACGTTTCCGTCGCTCGTCGCCATGGTGAGACCGAGGGGGGCGACGCCAAAGAGGCTCGCGCTTCCGAACTCCGCCGACAGCTCCGGCGTGAGGAGCCCCACACTGTCGCGCCCGGCGTAGGCGTCGTTCAGCACCGAGAACAGGCCGAAGAAGATGGGCATCTGCAACAGCAGGGGGAAGCACGACGACAGCGGGTTCGTGCCGTGCTTCTTGTACAGGTTCATCGTTTCGCGCGACATGGCCTCACGCGAGAACTGATCCTTCTTGCCGCGGTACTTGTCCTGAATCTTCTTGAGCTCGGGCGAGATCTCGAGCATCTTGCGCTGCGACTTGATCTGCCGCACAAATACCGGAATCAACAGCGCGCGGATGACGATGACGAGACCGACGATCGACAGAACCCACGTCACGCCAGCGGCCGACTCCAGTCCGGCCAGAGTGAGCAACGAATGGAAGCCAACGAGGATTGCCTCAATGACCCACTTAATGGGCCACAGAAGTGTTCCGAAGAAACCCAGTTCCATGACGGGGTTATGCCTTTCTGTCGAGGACGATGAAGCCAAAGCGGGTGAGGCGGTACGGGGAGTGTTCGCGCGCCGGCGGGTCATCGACCCCGCCAGCGGCCCACGGGTGGCACCGCGCAAGTCGCCGCACAGTCAACCAGCCTCCGCGAACAACGCCGTGCTGCTGGACCGACGTCAACCCGTACGCCGAACAGCTGGGGTAGTACCGACACACATCCCCGTAGAGCGGGGAGATGACCGCGCGGTATACGTGGAGGAGCGCCACGACGATGTTGCGCGGAACGAGCGCCACGAGTCGGAAGGCACGCACCAGGGGCTGGTCTGTCACGCATTCACCGCCCGCCGGATGGTTGTGGTCAGCTGCTCCCGCAGGGTATCCCAGGTGACCTCGGCTGCCGCTGGGAGCATGCGGATCACCACCGCAGTACCAGCCGGGATGCTCGGGGCGACGTTCGCGCAGATCGCGCGCACCCGCCGCTTGATCCGATTGCGCACAACAGCGCCCCCGACAGCTTTCGACACGATGATGCCGAAGCGGGCGGGGGCGGTTTCTTCGCCGCTGCGGGCGTAGACGACGGCCGTGGGGGTTGCAGTCTTGCGCCCGCGGCGCATCGTCTCGCGGAAGTCGGAACCCGACCTCACCCGGTGGGCGCGGGCGAGCACGACGCGACGGCGCCTTAGGCCGAGAGTTCGGTGCGGCCCTTGCGACGGCGGTTCGCGAGGATCGCGCGGCCGGCGCGGGTGCGCATGCGAAGGCGGAAGCCGTGCACCTTGGCGCGGCGGCGGTTGTTGGGCTGGAACGTACGCTTGCTCATGATGGTCTCCTCGGCCCCTCGAGGGAGCGACGATGTGGGGTCTGCTGGCTCGTGGGCGCGCGCCGCACGGCAGAAGTCAACCGGTTAACAATAGGCTTCGCGACACCCCCGGTCAAACGGGATCGGGCGAGCCACGCATTATCGCGAGCATCAGCCACACCAGTGGTAACGACACGGCGAGAGAACTACAGTAGGCGAACGGCCTGCCAGAGGGATGCTCGACGTCGTCCCCGCACCGTCACACCGACCTGCATCAACGAGAGGGACACTGCGCCATGACCGACGACACCGAACCCATAGGCGCGATGTGGGATTCGGTGAAGGCGCACCTCGTGGCGGATGACCGCATCACTCCGCAGCTCATCGGCTTCATCAACCTCGTCGTTCCGCGCGGCATTATGGCCGGCACGCTGTATCTCGAGGTACCGAACGAGCTGACCCGAGGGATGCTGGAGCAGCGCATCCGCTTGCCCCTGCTCGCCGCCATCACCACGGTCGCCGGGGACGACGCCTCCAACTTCGCCATTGTCGTGAACCCCGAAATGCAAGCAGAGGCCTTCGACAGTGCACCGGATATCAGCGACCAGCCCACAGCATCCGGCTACATCGAGCAGCCGGCGCCGCCGGCACCGATCGATGTGGCATCCCGTCGCGGCGACAGCCGGTTGAACGACAAATACAGCTTCGACAACTTCGTCATCGGCGGCTCGAACCGCTTCGCGCACGCCGCAGCGGTCGCCGTTGCTGAAGCGCCGGCGAAGGCCTACAACCCTCTCTTCGTCTATGGAGAATCGGGGCTCGGAAAGACGCACCTGTTGCACGCCATCGGCCACTACGCCGAAAACCTGTACCCGGGTATCCGTGTGCGCTACGTGAGCTCAGAAGAGTTCACGAACGACTTCATCAACTCGATCGCCAACAATCGCGCAAGCCTGTTCCAATCGCGCTACCGCGAGATCGACATCCTGCTGATCGACGACATCCAGTTCCTGCAGGGGAAGGACTCGACTCAGGAAGCCTTCTTCCACACGTTCAATACGCTGCACGATCACAACAAGCAGGTGGTCATCACGTCCGACCTGCCCCCCAAACACCTCACTGGCTTCGAAGACCGGATGCGCAGCCGCTTCGAGTGGGGTCTCATCACCGATGTGCAGGCGCCGGATCTCGAAACCCGCATCGCGATCCTCCGAAAGAAGGCGCAAAACGATCGACTGCAGGTGCGCGACGACGTACTCGAGTACATGGCCTCGAAGGTCTCCAGTAACATCCGCGAGCTCGAAGGGACGCTCATCCGCGTCACCGCGTTCGCGAACCTGAACCGGACGCCGGTCGACCTGCAGCTCGTGCAGACCGTTCTCAAAGACCTGATCACCCTCGATGAAGACAACGTGATCGCGCCGGTCGACATCATCAATCACACCGCGGCGTACTTCAAGCTCACGGTCGACGATCTGTACGGCTCTTCGCGGTCGCAGGCGGTCGCCACGGCCCGGCAGATCGCGATGTACCTGTGCCGCGAGCTGACCAACCTGTCTCTCCCGAAGATCGGCCAGCTGTTCGGCAACCGCGACCACACCACGGTGATGTACGCCAACAAGAAGATCAGTGAGCTCATGAAGGAGCGGCGCTCGATCTACAACCAGGTCACCGAGCTGACCAGCCGAATTAAGCAGAACCACCGCTACAGCTAGCGATTCCGCGACCGCTCACAGCGAGCATCCAGCAAGAAAAACCCCGGGATTCGGGCCTTTTGTCGTGTCGTCACAGAAGAACCTCAGGTTCAGGCGTCATTTCCCACACTGGGGACAGCCTGTGGAAAACGCCGAGGGCGCTTGGGGATGGATTGCGGAAACGCCGCGCACGGCTGTGAGCGGATGCTCGGGGCAGGCGTCCGTCATCCCCTTAACTTTCCGCCGTGTCGAGAGGTGATTCCACAAGTTACACACATGTGGTTTCCCGAGATTCCGGGCATCTGGCGTCGTTGTCCACACTGTGCACAGCGGTTAACGCTCTTATTTCTTGTTCTTCTCTGATGTGATTCGGGGATAACCCTTGTCCGGGGAGCGAACGACAAACTCTTCGGGGAGGCGCTGTGCCAGTATGGGAATCCCGGCACTCCCGGACCGCCCGACGGAAGAGGGATTCGACGTGAAGTTCCAGGTCAATCGCGATGTCTTCAGCGACGCCGTGTCGTTCGCCGTTCGCCTGCTTCCCCAACGCACCACACTGCCGATCCTGTCGGGCGTACTCCTCCGGGCAGAGAACGGCACGGTCACTCTGTCGTCGTTCGACTACGAAGTCTCGGCGCAGACGAGCATCACGGCCGATGTCGAGAGCGATGGCACCGTTCTTGTATCCGGGCGTTTGCTCGCCGACATTGCGTCGCGGCTGCCGAACGCCCCCGTCGAGTTTTCGCTCGACGACAACAAGGTCGCCGTTCGCTGCGGCTCTGCACGTTTCGCGCTGTCGCTCATGCCGGTCGAGGAGTATCCGAGCCTTCCCGTGATCGACGGTGACAGCGGGCTTCTTCCCGGCGAGGCGTTCAGCGACGCCGTCTCGCAGGTCGCCGTTGCCGCCTCGCGCGACGACGTGACGCCGGTCATCACGGGTGTGCAGCTGGAAACGTCAGGCACGTCCCTGTCGCTGGTCGCCACCGATCGCTACCGCGTTGCCGTGCGCGGTATCGACTGGGAATCCACCGGCACGAGTGACGGCACGACAGCGCTCGTCCCCGCGCGCACGCTGTCCGAGACCGCGAAGATCTTTGCCCATTCAGCGCAGATCACCGTGACCATCGTGAGCGGTGGCGACCGTGAGCTCATCGCCTTTTCTGCCGACAACAAGACCGTGACATCCCTGTTGATCAAGGGAAACTTCCCACCCGTCAAGCGCTTGTTCCCCGAGTCACCTGAAAACTACGCCGTGATGAACACCGCTGAGCTCATCGAAGCGACCCGTCGTGTCGCCCTCGTGCTCGAGCGTGATGCCGCGCTTCGGTACAGCTTCAGCGAAGATGGCCTCACGCTGGAAGCGATCGGCAGTGAGAACGCGCAGGCGCAAGAGACGATCGACGCACACCTCTCGGGGGAGAGCACGGTCGTGTCACTCAAGCCCCAATTCCTCATCGACGGGCTGTCTGCCGTGCACTCGGAGTTCGTGCGTATCTCGTTCACGAAGACCGACAACCCCGGCAAGCCCGGCCCGGTGCTCATCACCAGCCAGACCTCGAAGGACCAGGCCGGCTCCGACAGCTACCGGTACCTGCTGCAGCCCAACCTGTTGCTGCGCTAGTGCGCGGCGCACCCGCAGCGCTGTGCACGTCACTCACCTGAGCCTCGCCGACTTTCGCAACTACGCTCGCGCAGAACTCGCCCTGACTGCCGGCCCCACACTGCTTATCGGGCGGAACGGTCAAGGAAAAACCAACCTCGTTGAGGCGATCAGTTATCCGTCTCTCGGCGGCTCGCACCGCGTCGCCGGCGATGCCGCGCTCGTGCGCGCCGGCGAGGAGGCCGCGATCGTGCGCATGCGCGTCGCCCACGACGACCGCGCCATCGTCGTGGAATTGCACCTCAACACGTCGGGAGCGAACCGCGCACAGGTCAACGGCTCTGTCGTACGGATGCGCGAGCTTCCTCGCTACGTGCACACCGTGCTCTTCGCGCCAGAAGACCTCGCGCTCGTGCGAGGTGAACCGTCCGGGCGACGCAGCTTTCTTGATGCGCTCGTCGTTCAGCGTTCTCCGCGCATGGCCGGCACCCTCGGCGACTACGACCGGGTACTTCGGCAACGGAACTCTCTCTTGAAGTCGGCCCGAGCATCCCGCCTGTCGCCCGATGCGTTGACCACACTCGATGTCTGGGATGAGCGCCTGGTCACGCTCGGTGTCGAGATCATGGCGGCGCGCGTCGCGCTCGTGGCAGAGCTTCGGCCTCATCTCACGGCGGGATACGCCGCGGTCGCCGGTGACGACCACGCCGCAACTCTCGGACTTCGTCACTCGGCCGTGGACCCGTCCGGGGATGCGCCGCTCGATGACAGCGACGAACTCGATGCGGAGCGTGCCGCTGCGCAGTTTCGTTTTTCCCTCGCAGAACGGCGTCGAGCGGAGCTCGAGCGAGCGGTCACTCTGGTGGGCCCGCATCGCGACGATCTCGTGCTGACGTTGAATGGTCTCCCCGCGCGCACGCACGCGAGTCACGGTGAGAGTTGGTCGTACGCTCTCGCGCTCAAGCTTGCGGCGGCGCGGGTACTGCGGGCGGACGCGGTCGCGGGGGACCCGATCGTGATTCTCGACGACGTGTTCGCCGAACTCGACGAGGGGCGTCGCGAACGTCTCGCCGATGCCGTTGCCGATTTCGAGCAGGTGCTGATCACGGCCGCGGTCGAGAACGATGTGCCCGAGCGCTTGGCCGCCACGCGCATCCCGATCGTGGCGGGCACCATCCAGGCCTCGGACCAGCCCGGCGACGATCATGCGGGTGGTGACGCGTGACCGCCGATGACGCGACCGCGCCCGAGAGCGAGGCAAGCGCCGTATATCGCCGGCTGCAGCGCGTGTTTGGCGACCCGGCGCTTCGATCGCGGGATGCTCGGCGCCGCTCGCAGAAAACGGCTGGGTCGTCGACTCCCTACGGCTCGGGACGCGACCCCGCGGGTCTGGGTGACGTGCTCGAGGGTGTCAGCCGAACCATGGGGTGGACATCGCCGCTGGCGAGAGGCGACTTGCTGGCGTCGTGGTCCGATCTCGTGGGACCAGAGGTGGCATCGCACACGGAGCCGGTCGGGATCGACGATGGTGTGTTGTCGGTGCAGTGCGACTCGACCGCGTGGGCGACCCAGCTGCGCATGATGCGTGGCGACATGGTCACGTCGATCACGAAGCGATTCCCGGATGCTCAGATCACGAGCATCCGATTTATTGGCCCGAGTGCCCCCAGTTGGAAGCGGGGGCCTCGATCGATCCCGGGGCGCGGTCCACGCGATACCTACGGCTGAGACGACGAATCAGTCCACAGGGAGCGAGAAATCTCCCCAGAGGGGCCTTCACGCGCCTCTGAGGGGCCTTCCATTGATAGGATGGACCCCGTGACTACCACCCCTCATCCAGACAATTACGGCGCGGCCAACATTCAGGTTCTGGAAGGGCTCGAGGCGGTGCGTAAGCGCCCCGGCATGTACATCGGGTCGACCGGCCCCCGGGGCCTCCATCACCTCGTGTACGAGATCGTCGACAACTCTGTCGATGAGGCCCTCGCCGGCCACTGCGACACGATCCACGTCACGATCCTTCCCGACGGCGCCGTTCGCGTCGTCGACAATGGCCGCGGCATCCCCGTCGACGAACATCCGGTCGAGAAGCGATCGACCGTCGAGGTCGTCCTGACCGTGCTGCACGCCGGCGGAAAGTTCGGCGGCGGCGGGTACGCCGTCTCGGGCGGTCTACACGGTGTCGGTTCCTCCGTCGTCAACGCCCTGTCGCAGCGCCTCGAGGTTGCCGTCAAGCGCCAGGGCCACGAGTACACGCAGAGCTACACCGTCGGCGTGCCGGATGCACCACTGAAGAAGGGGCGTGCCGTCGACGGCACCGGCACCACGATCACCTTCTGGCCGAGCACCGACATCTTCGAAACTGTCGACTTTGACTACGAGACGCTGCGCACGCGCTTCCAGCAGATGGCGTTCCTCAACAAGGGTCTGCGCATCACCATCACCGACGAGCGTGCCCACCCCGAAACGGATGACCAGCCGGCCAGCGAGCCCCGGCACGACGAATTCCTCTACGAGAAGGGGCTCGTCGACTATGTCGAGCACCTGAACGCGTCGAAGAAGACCGACGTCGTGCACCCCGAGATCATCGCGTTCGAGTCCGAAGACACCGAGCGCACGATCGCCCTCGAGGTCGCGATGCAGTGGACGACTGCCTACAGCGAGAGCGTCCACACCTACGCCAACACGATCAACACCCACGAGGGCGGCACGCACGAGGAGGGGTTCCGCGCGGCACTCACCACCCTCGTCAACCGGTACGCCCGTGAGAAGAACCTCATCAAGGAGAAGGAAGAGAACCTCTCCGGCGACGACGTGCGCGAGGGTCTGACCGCCGTGATCTCCATCAAGCTCGGCGAGCCGCAGTTCGAGGGCCAGACGAAGACGAAGCTCGGCAACACCGAGGCGAAGTCGTTCGTGCAGAAGGTCACCGGCGAGTTCTTGGGCGACTGGTTCGAGCGCAACCCCAGCCAGGCGCGCGACGTCATACGCAAGGCGCAGCAGGCGGCCGCCGCACGCATTGCGGCGCGCAAGGCGCGTGAGCAGACCAGGCGTAAGGGCCTGCTCGAGTCGGGCGGCATGCCCGGCAAGCTCAAGGACTGCCAGTCGAAAGACCCCTCGATCAGCGAGATCTTCATCGTCGAGGGTGACTCGGCCGGCGGCTCGGCCGTGCAGGGGCGCAACCCCGAGACGCAGGCGATCCTGCCGCTGCGCGGCAAGATTCTGAACGTCGAGAAGGCGCGCCTCGACCGCGCGCTCGGCAACGCCGAAGTGCAGGCGATGATCACCGCCTTCGGTGCCAACATCGGCGAAGACTTCGACCCCGACAAGGTGCGGTACCACAAGATCGTCTTGATGGCCGATGCCGACGTCGACGGCCAGCACATCACGACACTGCTGCTGACGCTGCTGTTCCGCTACATGCGACCGCTCATCGATCGGGGCTACGTCTACCTCGCGCAGCCGCCGCTGTATCGCCTGAAGTGGTCGAACGCCGAGCACGAGTACGTGTTCAGCGATCGCGAGCGCGACGCGCTGCTCGAGGCGGGGCTTGCCGCCGGCAAGCGCATCCCGAAAGACAACGGCGTTCAGCGTTACAAGGGTCTCGGCGAGATGAACCACCAAGAGCTCTGGGACACGACCATGAACCCCGAGACGCGCACGCTCATGCAGGTCACGCTGGAAGACGCCGCGATCGCCGACAGCGTGTTCGCCACCCTCATGGGCGAAGACGTGGATGCACGACGCACCTTCATTCAGCAAAACGCCAAAGACGTCCGCTTCCTCGATATCTGATGCATTGCGCGTGACGCGCACCGAGCCTCCCGAACATCACCACGCAAAGGAATCCGATGGCTGACGAGCCCACCGCTACTGACGAGGACTTCGGCGCCGGCGGCCGCATCACGCAGGTCGACCTGCAGCTCGAGATGCAGCGGTCGTACCTCGACTACGCGATGAGCGTCATCGTCGGTCGAGCGTTGCCCGACGTGCGCGATGGCCTGAAGCCCGTGCACCGCCGCGTGCTGTACGCGATGTACGACGGCGGCTACCGCCCCGACAAGGCGTTCTCGAAGTGTTCGCGCGTCGTCGGCGACGTGATGGGGCAGTTCCACCCGCACGGCGACTCGGCGATCTACGACGCGCTCGTGCGCCTCGTGCAGCCGTGGTCGATGCGCTACCCGCTCGCGGCGGGTCAGGGAAACTTTGGCTCACCCGGCAACGACGGCGCGGCTGCCCCTCGGTACACCGAGACGAAGATGGCCCCGCTCGCCATGGAGATGGTGCGCGACATCGACGAGGAGACCGTCGACTTCCACGACAACTACGACGGTCGCACGCAGGAGCCGTCTATCCTTCCCTCGCGCTTCCCGAACCTGCTCGTCAACGGGTCGGTCGGCATCGCGGTGGGTATGGCGACGAACATTCCGCCGCACAACCTGCGCGAGGTGGCCGACGCTGCCCTCTGGCACCTGGCGAATCCTGACGCGTCGCGCGAGGAGCTGCTGGATGCGTGCCTGCAGCGCGTCAAGGGCCCCGACTTCCCGACGGGCGCGCAGATCCTCGGCGTCAAGGGCATCCAGGACGCCTACCGCACCGGCCGCGGTTCGATCACCATGCGCGCGGTCGTCACGGTCGAAGAGATCCAGAACCGCACGTGCCTCGTGATCACCGAGCTGCCGTACCAGGTAAACCCCGACAACCTGGCGATCAAGATCGCCGACCTGGTAAAGGACGGCAAGCTTGCCGGCATCGCCGACATCCGCGACGAGTCGTCGGGTCGCACCGGTCAGCGTCTCGTCATCGTCTTGAAGCGGGATGCCGTTGCTCGTGTCGTGTTGAACAACCTGTACAAGCAGACGCAGCTACAAGACAACTTCGGCGCGAACATGCTCGCGATCGTCGACGGGGTTCCGCGCACGCTCACGCTCGACCAGTTCATCTCGTACTGGGTGGAACACCAGGTCGAGGTGATCGTTCGCCGCACCGAGTACCGCCTGAAGAAGGCGGAAGCGGACGCGCACATTTTGCGCGGGTACCTGAAGGCACTGGATGCTCTCGACGAGGTCATCGCGCTCATCCGCCGCTCGCAGACCACGGAAGAGGCGCGCGACGGCCTGATGGCGTTGCTTGACGTCGACGAACTGCAGGCCACCGCGATTCTGAACCTGCAGCTGCGGCGCTTGGCGGCCCTCGAGCGGCAGAAGATTCAGGAGCAGGCCGACGAGCTAGAGCGCCTGATCGCCGACTACAAGGAGATCCTCGCGAGCCCCGAGCGCCAGCGCGAGATCATCAGCGACGAGCTGACCGAGATCGTGGCGCGCTACGGCGACGACCGTCGCACCGAGATCATGTTCGGGTTCGACGGCGACATGAGCGTCGAAGACCTGATACCGGTCGAAGAGATGGTGGTGACCGTCACCCGCGGTGGCTACATCAAGCGCACCCGCAGCGACAATTACCGCTCGCAGCACCGAGGCGGGAAGGGCGTGCGCGGTGCGCAGCTGCGCGCCGACGACGTCGTCGAGCACTTCTTCGTCACGACAACACATCACTGGCTGTTGTTCTTCACGACCACCGGCCGCGTCTATCGCCTGAAGACCTACGAGATTCAGGAGGCCGGACGCGACGCGAAGGGCCAGCACGTCGCCAACCTGCTCGCCCTGCAACCCGACGAAGAGATCGCCCAGATTCTCGACATCCCCGACTATCAGGCGGCGCCCTACCTGGTGTTGGCCACCCGCGGCGGTCAAATCAAGAAGACGGCGCTCGTTGAGTACGACACCAACCGCACGGGCGGCATCATCGCCATCAACCTGCGCGAGGGCGACGAGCTCGTGTCGGCCATGCTCACCGACGACACCAGCGACATCCTGCTCGTCTCGCGCGCCGGAATGTCGGTGCGCTTCACCGCGAACGACCAGGCCCTGCGCCCGATGGGTCGGTCGACGGCGGGGGTCACGGGCATGAAGTTCCGCGGCGATGACGAACTGCTCGCCGCCGACGTCGTGACCGACGACGGCTACGTCTTCGTCGTCACCGAGGGCGGCTATGCCAAGCGCACCGCCGTTGACCAGTACCGAGTTCAGGGTCGTGGCGGCCTTGGCATCAAGGTGGCGAAACTCAGCGACGATCGCGGGGGCCTCGCCGGCGCCCTCATCGTCGGCGACAATGATGAGGTTCTCGTGGTTATGGCCGGTGGCAAGGTGGTACGCTCCTCGGTGGCCGAAGTGCCCGCAAAGGGCCGCGACACCATGGGTGTCGTCTTCGCCCGCGCGGACGACGACGACCGCATCATCGCCATCGCGCGCAACAGTGAGCGAAATCTGGCGAACACCGACGCCGATACGGTAGACACAACCGACGGCACCGAACCCGCAACCGACCCGGCTGCGGACGCTGGGAAGGATACCGCCTCGTGAGTACTGTCGCCGAAAAGCTGCAGCGCAAATCGCAGCGCACCGTGGGCGCGAAGCAGGTGCGGCTGAAGCTCGTCTACATCGACTTCTGGTCGGCCGTGAAGCTGTCGTTCCTCATCGCCCTGTGCGGTGCGATCGTGCTCGTCGTCGCCGCCTTCTTCATCTGGGTCGTGGTCTCAAGCCTGGGTGTCCTGGAACAGGTCGATGGACTGTTCGGTGAGATCCTCGGCGACGATGCGCCGAGGATCGTCGAACTCTTCTCGCTCGGCCAGGTGATGCTGTTCGCGATCATCCTCGGCATCATCAACCTCGTGTCGATGACCGCGATCGGGGCGATCTCGGCGCTGCTGTACAACCTCAGCGTCAAGGTCACCGGCGGTCTGCTTGTCGGCTTCACCAACAACTAATCCCGACCCCCACGCGGCGGGCCCCGAAGGCCCGGCCGAATTGGGGGAAGGCGACCGGGTCGTGTAGAGTCATCCCCGGTCTGAGGGGCTATAGCTCAGGCGGTTAGAGCGCTTCGCTGATAACGAAGAGGTCCCAGGTTCAAGTCCTGGTAGCCCCACTGCAATTTTCTGTCTCGCCGCCGCTCCTGCGGCGCGACCCCGCTCCCGCGAGACGAGCGCGGTCGTCTCGCTCCGCGGCCACGGCTAGACTGGAAACCCTCCGGGGCCTTAGCTCAATTGGTAGAGCGCCTGCTTTGCAAGCAGGAGGTCAGGGGTTCGATTCCCCTAGGCTCCACAACGTCCATTTCTGGCTCCGCCCCCGCTTCTGCGGCGCAGCGCGCTCCGGGTCGCGGGCGCGGTCGCAACCCTTCGCTTTCGTCCAGTGGGTGAACGAAAAAGCCCCCGGTGTCGACCGGGGGCTTTGTTCGTTCGGGGGCTTAAGCGACGGGGGCCTCGACGGGCTCGTCCTCCACCCACAGGTCGTCGTCGGCGCGGAGCGTCTGGTACGCCGCATAGGCGACGGCGCCCACGGCGATGACGCCCAGGGCGACTGCGATGTAGCGGCCGGGGCGGGGAGTCGGCTTGACCTCGATGATGCCGAGCTTCTGACCGGCGCGCGTGCCCAGCTCGCGGCTCGTGCGCGACGCCTCACGGATGGCAACGCGGCCGTTGTCGCGCGCGACGTCGATGACGGCGAGCGTGGCTCCAATCGCTCCAGTCACCGCCGGCAGGATCGCGCGGTTCCAGGTCTGCCGCGAGTGGTCGGCTGCAGAACGGACAGCGCCCACGCCGGCTTCGACTCCGGGCTGCAGCCGCTTCTCGTACGTCGTCTTCACCCGAGGCGCGACGTCCCGCTTGGCAACCTCTCCCGCCTGGCGACTCGCCTTCTTCAGCACAGAGGCGGCGTGGTCGAGCACCTCGCGCTGCTCGCTCCACAGGTCGCCGGCCTCCCCGCGCAGCTTCTTCAGATTGCGGCGGCTCTTACGAGACAGTCCCATGATCGGTCCTCCTTGTGGGTGGCGGGCAAAACGTCGGCTTCCATCCTTCCACCGACTCGGGGTTTCCCCAACGGACGCCGACGGAATGCTCAGGAAGCGTGCATCCCGCACCGTGACAGAATTGCGGCATGTCGATTCACACCGCTGTCGCCACCATCCACACGACCGAGGGTGACATTCGCGTCAACCTGTTCGGAAACCACGCCCCGAAGACCGTGAAAAACTTCGTGGGTCTTGCGACGGGCGAGATCGAGTGGACCCACCCAGCCACCGGTCAGAAGACCACCGACCCGCTCTACAACGGCGTCATCTTCCACCGCATCATCAAGGACTTCATGCTCCAGGGTGGTGACCCGCTGGGTCAGGGCGTTGGCGGCCCCGGCTATGAGTTCGACGACGAGATCCACCCCGAACTGCAGTTCACCGAGCCCTACCTCCTGGCGATGGCGAACGCCGGCAAGCGAGGGGGGCGCGGAACTAACGGTTCGCAGTTCTTCATCACCACGGTGCCGACCACCTGGCTGAACGGCAATCACACGATCTTCGGCGCCGTCGCCGACGACGAGTCGAAGAGGGTCGTTGACGCCATCGAGGCCGTGCCGACCGATGGCCGCGACAAGCCGCTGCAGGATGTCGTCATCACGAGCATCGAGGTCGCCGAGGTCGCGTGACCGATCCCGCGCCCGGCGCCGGGGAGGCCGTCGACCCGAACGTCTGTTACCGGCATCCCGGCCGGCGCTCGTTCGTGCTCTGCCAACGCTGCGGGCGCACGGTCTGCGGTGAGTGTCAGACCCCGGCGGCCGTCGGTGTGCAGTGCCCCGAGTGCATCGCGCAGGCTCGTTCGGCACTGCCGAAACAGAAGCCCGCCATCGTGCGCGCATTTCGTCGCGGAGGGGCGACGCCCGTCGTCACCTACACGATCCTCGCGATCACGCTGGGCGTTTTCGTCCTGCAGTTGGTGACCGGCAGCGCCGTCACGCGGGCGCTCGGCTACGCGCCACCGCTTACGCCCATCGAGCCGTGGCGGATGCTGACGGTGGCCCTGGTGCACAGCCCGAGCTCCTTCTTCCACATCCTGTTCAACATGTACGCCCTGTTCGTCTTGGGCCCATTGCTGGAGCAGCTGGTCGGGCGAGTACGTTTCCTCGTCGTATACGTCGTGAGCACCTTCGCCGGATCCGTCGCCGTGCTGTGGCTGGCTCCGCTCACCTTCGTGGTCGGAGCATCCGGCGCGATCTTCGGACTGTTCGGCGCGTTTTTCGTCATTCAGCGGCGCCTCGGCGGCAACACCGTGCAGCTCATGGTGATTCTTGGTATCAACCTGGCACTGGGATTCGTGGTGCCCGGCATATCGTGGCAGGCGCATGTGGGCGGGTTGCTCGGCGGCGCGATCGTCGCACTCATCCTCGTGCGCACGCGTCGGCGTGATCAGCAGGTCCTGCAGGGCGTGCTCGTGGCCGTGTTCGGTGCACTGCTTGTGGCCGGTACAGTGCTGCGATTCTCCGGCCTCGGCTAGGTGAATGGTTATCCACAGCCCCATCCACAGTGGGGATAAGAATCACAGCCGTGTCATTCCACCCCCTTTTCGGGGGTGATTGCGCAGCCGTGGAAAAGCGCGGCTAGCGCCAGCGAGTGGTCATCAGGAAGCCGATGAACATGATGCCGAAGCCGACCATGATGTTCCACGGCCCGATCGCCGCAATCGGCAGCGCCGACGCGCTCACGTAGTAGGTGATGATCCAGATGAGGCCAAGCAGCATGAAGCCGAACATCACCGGCTTGAACCACACCGGGTTCGGGGCGTCGGCGCCGCTGCGGGCATTGTTGGGGTTCTCAGCGTCGCTCGCAGTCGTCCGTGCCATGCCCCGCAGTCTACCCGGCGTGGCCCGCCATTTTTGTGGATGATCGGGGCCGAGCCGCGTAAAGAACGCGCGCCTACAATAAAGCGGTGACCGACAGCATCCCGAATCCGGCGCCGAACGCGCCGACCGAGGCGAACCGCGCGCGCCCGGTTCGGCCCCGGCGACGGGCCAGCGTTGTCGGCGTCCTGGGTGAACTGCTGATCACCGCCGGCGTCGTCGTCATGCTGTTTCTTGGCTGGTACGTGTGGCTGAACGACATCATCGCGGGCGCACAACAGCAAAATGCAGCCTCGGAGGTGCAAGTGCAATTGCGCGCCGAGTTCGAACGCGACAGGGTCCAATCACCTGACGAGCCGAGCGAACCGCGCGATCCCGGCGAGCCCCCTGTGACCGCCGCCCCTCCCGAGGGGGAGGCTTTTGGCACGCTCATCGTGCCGCGCTTCGGCGACGGTTACGTGCGCACGATCGCCTCGGGCGTCGACCTTCAGACGGTGCTGAACAACCCGCGTCTCGGTGTTGGGCATTACGTCGAGACGCAAATGCCGGGTGAGATCGGCAACGTCGCATTGGCGGCGCACCGCACCACGTATGGCGCGCCATTCGCCGACATCGCCGAACTCCGCGTCGGGGACCGCATCTACGTCGAGACCCGCGACGGCTGGTACGAGTATGTGTTCCGCAACCTCGAGTACGTGTGGCCGACGGCTGTGCAGGTGCTTGAGCCCGTACCGCAGGCGCCACAGGTCGAGCCGAACGAGAGGTACCTGACGCTCACCAGCTGCAATCCGCGATTCTCGGCTGCCGAACGCATCATCGCCTACGCCGTGTTCGAGACCTGGTACCCGCGCGAGGGTGGCCCGCCGGCCGAAATTTCCGGCCTGACGCAGGCGGCCGCAGCGCCGACGATCGGTTAGGCCCCGCGCATGTATGCAGCCCTCTGGCGTATCCTGCCCGGACCCGCCTGGGTACGGGTGGTCATCCTTCTCGTGCTCGCCACCGCAGTGCTCGCCGCCCTCATTCACTGGGTGTTCCCCTGGGCGGCCGACACCTTCCTTCCCCAAGAATCCACCGTGGAGCAGTGACCGTGCGCGTTCTCGTCATCGACAACTACGACAGCTTCGTGTACACGCTCGACGGGTACCTGCAGCAGCTCGGCGCCGAGACGACGGTGCTGCGCAATGATGCGGTCTCTGCCGACGCTGTGGCCGGGCTCATCGCCGACTACGACGCGGTGCTCGTCTCACCCGGCCCCGGTAACCCCGCAGAGGCGGGCATCTCGATCGCGGCCGTCCACGCTGCCATCGCCGCCGCGAAACCCCTCCTCGGGGTCTGCCTTGGCCATCAGGCGATCGCGGAGGCGCTCGGAGGCGTCGTCACGCACGCCGAGGAGCTCATGCACGGCAAGACGTCGCAGGTCGTGCACGAGGGGGATGCGCTGTTCGACGGTGTGCCCGAGAGCTTCCGTGCCACCCGCTATCACTCGCTCGCAATCGTCGACGGAACGGTGCCCGACGACCTGGTCGTTACGGCGCGCACGGAGGGCGGCGTCATCATGGGCGTGCGCCACCGCTCGGCGCCCGTTCACGGCGTACAGTTCCACCCCGAGTCGGTGCTCACCGAGGGCGGCTACCGGATGCTCGGCAACTGGCTCGCTGAGGCGGGACTTCCCGCGGCGGCCGAGACCGCGCGCGGTCTGAGCCCGCTCATGTCGAGCGACGCGGCTGCGGACGCGTAGCAACTTCTCGAGCGTCAGCCGTCGCTGCCGCCCCCGGCCGCTCCGCTGCAGTACACGAGGGTGATCGGCGACGACTGTGGTTGGTCGCCCGGCGGCAGGGACTGCCCGACGACGATTCCACCCTGGCAGCCGCCGTCGGCCTGCACCGTCACTTGAAGTCCGAGGTTCCGGGCCTGCGCCGTCGCGTCCCCGATGGGGAGGTTACGCAGGTCGGGCACCGACACGAGACCGTTCGAGATCGTGAGGTTCACGATGTCGCCCTCGCGCAGTTGCACGCCGGTGTCGGGGTCGGTACGAATGACGACGTTCGCGCGAATGGTCCCCGAGTTCTCGCTCGTGACCGTACCGACGACGAGGCCGCGCGACTCGATCTGCGCCGTCGCGGCGGCGATGTCGATGTTGCGCACGTCGGGCATCTGAACGCGCGGGGCGCCCGATGACACGAAGACGCGAATCTCTTGACCTGGCGACACCGAGATGCCGGGACTCGGATCGGTGCGTAAGATCAGGCCCTCGTCCTCGGCCGTTCCCGGTTCCTGGATGGCGGAGACCCGGAGGTTCTCGTCGATCAGGATCGCCTCACCGTCTTCGAAAGCGAGACCCACCACGTCGGGCACCTCGACGGCAACGGTTCCAACAATCCCTCCGTCGCGGTCGAGGGTGAACGCCCAGAAGAGCACGGCGGCGATCAGCACGGCGACGACGACGATGCCCGACCAGATCCAGGCGACGGGCGGTCGGCTCTGCGTGCGTGTACGGCGGTCGTCATCGTCGATGGTCAGCTGCCGCATGGCGGCCTCCGTTCCGGCGGTCGCCTGCGGGTTGACGCCGAACAGCGACATCGTCGGGTCGTTGTCTGCGTCGGTGCGGCGCGGCGGAACCTGCCCGGCCGCGGCGGCCGAGAGGTCGGCCCGGAACTCGGCGGCCGTCTGGAATCGCTGAAAGCGGTCTTTCGCCAGCGCGTGCATCACCACGGCGTCGAAGGCCGGCGAGACAGACGGGTTGAGGCTGCTCGGAGTGGGCGCGACCTCGCTCACGTGCTGGTAGGCGACGGCGACGGGCGAGTCACCACGGAAGGGCGGGCGCCCCGTGAGCAGCTCGAACAACACGACGCCCGTCGAGTAGAGGTCGGTGCGAGCATCCACGGTTTCGCCGCGGGCCTGCTCGGGTGAGAAGTACTGCGCCGTGCCGAGGATGGTGGAGGTCTGCGCGACCGTCGCGGACGAGTCGGAGATCGCGCGGGCGATACCGAAGTCCATGACTTTCACCTGGCCGGTGGCGGTCACCATGATGTTGCCGGGCTTCACGTCGCGGTGCACAACGCCCGCCCGGTGCGAATACTCGAGTGCGGTCAGCACCTGCTCGATGATCTGCGATGCTTCGGCTGCGGGCAGCGGACCGTCGAGCACCATGTCTCTCAACAGTCGACCCTCGACGTGCTCCATGACGATGAACGGGATGACCGTTTCGCGCCCATCGGCCTCGCGCCGTACCTCTTCGCCGGCATCGAACACGCGGACGATCGTGGGATGCGCCATCCGTGCGGCGGCCTGAGCCTCCTGGCGGAATCGCGTGCGGAACACCGGGTCGGAGGCGAGTGACGACTTCAAGAGCTTGACGGCGACGCGGCGGCCGAGCCGGGCATCCGTCGCGATGTGCACGTCGGACATGCCCCCGCGGCCGATGAGCGCACCGAGCTCGTAGCGGCCCGCGATCTGGCGGGTGCCGGGGGTGGTGCTGTCCATCGGGGTCCGTTTCGTTGCGGGAGAAGTCGTCGTAAGTGAGTGTAGGCGGATGCGCGTGCCGACAGCGCGCCGGGGTGCCCCGGAGCTATATCGGCTGGGTAACGCTCGACGCTATTCCTCGTCGGGGTAGGGCGAGGGTGTGGGCGTCGTCGGGGTCGGGGTCGGGGTCGGGGTCGGGGTCGGCGCGGGGGCCTGGATGGGCACCGCCAACTCGTTGGAGCGTTCCGACTGGAGGTCGCCGCACAGCGCGACATAGGTCACGCGGAGTTGACCTCCGTTGTCGAGCACGATCTGACCGCTGTTCGTCCCCGCCGGAACGGGGTTGCTGAACTGCGGGGTTCCGCCCACGGTGGTGAAGTTGTACCCCGTGAGTGTGAAGCCCGCGGGGCAGCTGGTGTACGACGGCCACGAGAGCGTGACCGTGGAGCCTCCGACGTACGGGCCGCTCCCGGGGTTGATGGCAAGGTTCGCGGGCTGAGGTGGCGTCGGAATCGCTGTGTAGAACGTCACGCGGATCGTCTGGCCTTCCGTGACCAGGCCCGTTTGATTGATGCGGTACGACAGGCCCACCTGGTCTTGGCTGGGTGCCGGGTTTCCGTCCTGTGCGTCGAGGATCAACCCCAGCTCGTCGAAGCGGCGCTGCACTTCGTCGCGGGTGAGTCCGAGGAATTCCTCTTCCGTGATCCGGATCTCCTCCGGCTCGTCACTGGGCTCGGGACTTACATCCGTCACGGTAGGGGTGGGCGACGTCGGCGGCTCGATCGGATCGTCGCTGGGCTGCGCCAGGACGGCGATGATCGCGCCGATGATCAGCACCACGAGCAGCCCAATGAGCGCGATGAGCGGCCAGGTCCAGGGGCTGCGCTTCTTCTTCGCCGCAGCGGCCCCGGCTGCGCCGGCGGCGGCCCCGGCGCCCATGTTCGGCAGCACGCGCGTGGCTTCGTCGTTGCCCGTGGCACTCGGCATGACGCGCGTCGCATCGAGCACTTCGGTGGCCGCAAGTCCGGCGACGGCGGGAACGATCGCAGCCGCGCCGCCGACATCTCCGCGACGCAGGGCCTGTGCGGCCCGCGCGAAATGCTGAGCACTCGCGGGACGCTCGGCCGGCTTCTTCGCGATTGCCGACGTGACGAGGTTGCGCACCGGCTCGGGAACTGAGACGGGCAGTTCGGGAGGAGCATCGTTGATGTGCGCCATCGCGATGGCTACCTGCGATTCGCCCGTGAACGGTCGACGCCCGGCCAGGGCCTCGTACGCCACGATGCCGAGCGAGTACACGTCGGTCGACGGGCTGGCGGACTGACCGCTCGCCTGCTCGGGCGATAGGTACTGCACCGTGCCCATCACCTGACCGGTCGCGGTCAGCGGAACCTGGTCGGCGATGCGGGCGATGCCGAAGTCGGTGATCTTCACGCGACCGTCGGGCGTGATCAGCAGGTTGCCGGGCTTGATGTCGCGGTGGACGAGCCCAGCCTGGTGGGCGGCGTGCAACGCGGATGCCGTCTGCGCGACGATGTCGAGTACCTGATCGCTCGAGAGGGTGCGTTCGCGCTCCAGGATCGTCGAGAGCGCCTCGCCGGGGACGAGCTCCATGACGAGGAAGGCGCTGCCCTCCTCCTCGCCGTAGTCGTAGACGTTGGCAATGCCCTCGTGGTTGACGAGGGCCGCGTGACGCGCCTCCGCGCGGAAACGCTCGAGGAACCCCGGGTCACCCAGGTACTCGTCCTTCAGGATCTTGATGGCAACGGTGCGGCCAATGACCTGATCGGTCGCCTGCCACACCTCGCCCATGCCGCCGATCGCCACGCGAGAGAGCAGCTGGTAACGCCCTCCGAATGTGAGCCCGCTCGTGGGTCTCATCTGTTCAGCACCGCCTCCATGACCTGTCGCGCAATGGGAGCCGCGACTTGATTACCAAAAGCATTCTGGCCCTGCCCGCCGCCGTCTTCCACGACGACGGCGACCGCCACCTGAGGGTTGTCCGCCGGCGCGAAACCGGTGAACCACAGCGTGAAGGGCTGCCCCGCACCGTTCTCCGCGGTGCCCGTCTTGCCCGCGACCTCCACGCCCGGGATCGCCGCGTTGAATGCAACGCCGTCCGAGACGCCGTCCACAAGCATCCGGGTGAGCGTCGTCGCGGTGCGACGGCTGATCGGCTGCGAGAAAACCTCTGGCTCGGATTCGAGAACGGTTGACAGGTCGGGCGCGATGATGCGATCGAGCAGCGTCGGCTGCATGAGCTCGCCGCCGTTGGCGATCGCCGCGCTGATCATCGCGATCTGCAGGGGGGTGACGCGCACGTCGTACTGACCGAAGCCCGTCAGCATGAGCTGGGCATCGTCGAGGTTCTCGGGGTACTGGCTCGGCGTCGCATTCATCGGAACGGCGATCGTCTGCCCGAAGCCGAAGCGCTCGGCATATCCGGCCAGCTCGTCTTGCCCCAGCTCCAGCGCGAGCTCGGCGAAGGGAATGTTGCAGCTCAGCCGCAGCGACGTCGCGAGGGTGACCGTCTCCTGCCCACCGCAGTTTCCGCCCTCCGCATTACTGATCACATTCGTCGACAGCGGCAACTGCAACCGTGGCGGGTTCGGGAACTCGCCGTCAGGGTCGAACTCGCCCGAATCAATCGCGGCCGCCGTGACCAGCACCTTGAACACCGATCCCGGGAAGTACAGGTCGCCGCCGATCGCGCGATTGTTGAGCGGCCGGAGCGGATCGGAGATGAGTTCGTTGTACGCGTCGATGACGCTTGAGGTGCGGTGCGCCGACAGCCGGTTCGGGTCGAAGCCGGGGGTGGAGACCATGGCGAGGATCCGCCCGGTGGACGGCTCGATCGCGACGACGGACCCGCGCAGGTCTCCCATCGCATCGAATGCGGCCTGCTGGACGGCCGGGTCGATCGTGAGCTCGACGGCCGCACCGCGCGGGCTCTGGCCGGTCACGAGAGCGCTCAGCTGATCGAGGAACTGCTCGTTCGCGGTTCCCGTGAGGAAGTCGTTGTAGGCCGACTCGATGCCGGTCGTTCCCTGATTGAGCGAGAAGTAGCCGGTGACCGCCGAGTACAGCTCGGGCTCGAGGTACTCGCGGAGGAAGCGGAACTCGTTGTCGACGGGGCGCGACTGCGCAACGGGCTCGCCGGCCACGAGAATCGGGCCGCGCTCGGCGGAGTAGCTCGCGAACAGAGTGCGCACGTTACGGCCGTCGGCGCGCAGCTCGTCGACGGCGAACACCTGAATGACGCTGAGCGAGACGAATAGCGCGAGGAACATGGCGAGCGTCGCGACGCTGATGTGACGCAACTGCTTATGCATCGTCGTCCACCACCAATCGTGGCTGGTGTCGCACCGTGTCACTAAGACGTAGCAGCAGCGCGGCGATGATCCAGTTCGCCATGAGCGACGATCCGCCGGCCGCGAGGAACGGCGTCGTCAGTCCCGTGAGCGGGATCACGCGGGTCACGCCGCCGATCACGACGAAGACCTGCAGTGCGATGAGGAAGCCGAGCCCCACGGCCAGCAGGCGCCCGAAGTCGTCGGTGCCGGTGAAGCCGATGCGGTAGGCGCGGGCGACCAGCAAGAGGTACAGGGCGAGGATCGCGAACACGCCCACGAGCCCGAGTTCTTCACCGAGGCTCGCGACGATGTAGTCACTCTCGGCCAGCGGCACGATGTCGGGGCGGCCGCGCCCGAGGCCGGTTCCGATGAGCCCGCCGTCGGCAAGCCCGAACAGGCCCTGTACCAACTGGTAGCTGCCGCCGACAGCGTCATAGATTTCCGGGTTGAACGAGTCGAGCCACGCATCGAACCGGCCGCGCACGTATCCCAGCGCGTCGCGGGCGATGAGCGCGCCACCGACGAAAAGCCCGAGCCCCAGCAGAATCCAGCTGAGGCGCCCGGTTGCGACATACAGCATCACGAGGAACAGGCCGAAGTACAAAAGCGCGGTTCCGAGGTCGCGCTGGAAGACCAAGACGCCCATCGCGGCGGCCCACGCGACGACTAGCGGGCCCAGGTCGCGAGCGCGCGGAAGGCGCATCCCGAGCACTTTGCTGCCCACGATCGAGAGCGAGTCGCGCGCCGTCATCAGGTAGCCGGCGAAGAAGATCGCGAGCGCGATCTTGCCGAGCTCGCCCGGCTGGAACGAGAACGGGCCGACGGCGATCCACACGCGCGCGCCGTTGATGGTTTGGCCGATGCCGGGCGCCAGCGGCAGCAGCAGCAGGCCGATGCCGATAAAAAGCGCGAGGTAGCGGTAGCGGGCGAGGACGCGGTGGTTGCGTAGGACGACCACGACGACCAGCGCGATCACCATCGCTAGTGCTGTCCAGGCCATCTGCCGAACGCCGGCGCTCGACCAGCCCTCGAAGCCCTTGGCGATGTCAAGGCGATAAATCATGGCGATGCCGAGCCCGTTGAGGGTGGTGATGATCGGCAGGATGAAGGGGTCGGCGTCGGGTGCGACCACGCGCAGGGCGAGGTGCATGACGATCACGATCAGGGCGAGACCCGTTCCGTAGGTGATCACCGTCTGATCGAGCTCGCCGATCGCCCCCAATTGCACGAGCGCAATCGCTCCGCCGCTCACGGCGAGAGCGAGCACGAGCAGCGCGAGTTCGAGATTGCGCAACTTCGATGGTGTTTTCAGCCTGATGCGAATCGCTTCGGTGAAGGGCGCGGATGCACGGGGGGCGTCGATCGCGCCGGTCGGAGCCGCCTGCCCGCCGGGCGCGGTGTCATCGTTCGGCTTCACGACGCAGCCTTTCGATGATCGCGAGCGCATCGACGAGGTCGACGGCGCTGATGGTCTGCTCGACGGCATTGCGGCTGAAGGGCGTCAGCGCCATCAGATCGATGCCCGTCTCCTGGTACACGCTCGACAGCGGGATGGGGCCGGCGTTCTGCTGTACGCCCTGGAAGATGGCGACCCGGCCGTCGACTTCGCCCACGAAGAAGCGCGTCTGCGTCCACTGATAACCCGCGGTGAGGGCCGCCGCGATGAGGCTGATGATGAGGACGAGGCCGACGCTCCACGTGGCGCGCCGGCGATTCTTGCGCCGGCGGTCCTCCGCGATGAGTTCTTGGAGAAACCCTTCGCTCTCGGGTTCGAAGTGCTCGTCTTCGGGGTCGGGCGTCGGCTTGAGCGGGTGCAGCAGCAGCTGCGGCAGGCTCTTCGAGGCGCGTTTCTCCTCGACAGGGCGGAAGCTCAGCGGCTTCGCGGCCGATCCGACCATGATTGGCGAGGAGATGCCGCTGGATTCGTCGTCGTCCACTCCGACGACCAGCACCGTCACGTTGTCGGGTGCGCCGTTGTCGAGACTCGCCTGAATGAGCGCATCGACGGCGGCCTCGGCGTCGGCGTTCTCGGTGAGAATCTCGGCGATGCGCTCGTCGTCGACGTAGCCGCTCAGCCCGTCCGAGCAGAGCAACCAGCGATCGCCGGGCATCGTCTCAAGCACATCGGTGTCGATCTCGGGCGAAATGTCGACGTCTCCGAGCACCCGCATGAGCACGGAGCGCCGCGGGTGCACGGCGGCTTCTTCGGGCGTGATGCGGCCGGAGTCGACGAGGCGCTGCACGAAAGTGTGGTCCTTCGTGATCTGCGTGAACTCGCCGTCGCGCAGCAAGTACACGCGCGAGTCGCCGATGTGCGCGAGCGCCATTCGCTCGCCGACGCGCACGAGGCCGCTGACGGTCGTTCCCATTCCGGTCAGTTCGGGATGCTCGAACACCGTCTCTGCGAGCTCACCGTTCGCCGTGAGCAGCGCCTGCTCGAGCGCGTCGCGCGCCTCCTCTGCGGTGTCGAACCGCGCATCCGTCTGGGCGATCGCCTGGATCGCGAGCGCGCTCGCGACGTCACCGCCCGCGTGCCCGCCCATCCCGTCGGCGACGACGAAGAGGTGCGTGCCGGCGTAGCCCGAGTCCTGGTTGTTGGCTCGGATCCGCCCGACGTGGCTGGCGGCCGCGGTGCGCACTGTCATGGGCGCCTACCGTCGCAACTCGAACGTCGTCGTGCCGATGCTGACGGGGGTGTTGAGGGGCACGTGCGTAGGGATGCTCACCCGCTTGCCGCCGAGGAACGTGCCGTTGGTCGAGTCGAGGTCTTGCACCATCCACTTGCCGTCCCACAGCATGAGGCGCGCGTGGTGGGTGGAGGTGTAGTCATCGCGGATCACGAGTCCCGAGTCGCTCGAGCGCCCGATCGTGAGCTGGTCGCCGTCGAGCTCGAGCTCGATTCCCTCCTTCGAGCCGCTCGTGATCACGAGGCGGCGGGCGGGTTCGCCGTCGTCGCTGTCGTTGCCGCCCGCCACACCGCCGAGCCCGCTGCGCGGTGCGGGCGACAGGTCGCGGGTCGGCGCGGCTGCGGGCACCGGCGTGGGGGTGGGGGCGACGACCGGCGAGGGTTGCGCCGACGCCGGCATGCGGCGCACCTTCTGCCCGAACAGGTCGGAGCGCAGCGCATACACGATGGCGAACACGAGCGCCCACATCAGGATGAGGAACCCGACGCGCAGGAGCAGCAGCGTCAACTCGCTCACAGAGCGCCTCCTCGGGTGGTGCGATCAGCGGCATCGTCGGACTGCGCCAGCACCCGGTACAGGATGCTCGTGCGCCCGATCTCGATCACGCTATCCGGTTGCAGCACGGCGCGCGCGACGGGCTCACCGTTCAGGCGCGAGCCGTTCGTCGAACCGAGGTCGGTGACCTGCCCGTTGGCGCCGTCCCACGCAATCTCGACGTGTTTGCGCGAGGTGCCAGGGTCGTCGACGGTGATGTCGGCTTCGGAGCCGCGGCCGACGACCGTGCGCCCCTTCTTCAGTCGGTGTCGCTGCCCGTCGATGTCGAGCACGGCCACCCACGTGACCCGCCCCTTCACCGACTCAGAACTCACGCGCAGAACACCCTCACTGAGCGAACCGTCGCGCTCGAGGGCGATGCGGATTCCGCCGGGGAAGGTGTAGCGCTGTGCTGTGGCGTGCCGCTGAACGAGTTGCGTGAGCTCGTCGTTGAGCGCCTCGCCGAGCGCCGCCATGCGGTCGTGGTCGGCGGGAGCCAGCCGTACGGTCAAGCGATTCGGCACGAGGATGCGGTCACGGGCGACGACGGCAGCCTTCGTGTCGAGTTCGCGGCGTAGCGCGGCGGCGATCTCGACCGGCTGTACGCCCGACTTGAAGGTCTTCGCGAAGGCGCCACCGACGACGCGCTCTAAGCCGCGCTCGAAGCTATCGAGAAGCCCCACGTGCGTCCTCCCTCAGCCTGCGGACGTACCGATGCTAGTCGGCGTGCGTGACCGCGGGCCGAATCGGGGATACTCACCGGCGCTTTCTGGGCGGATCCGCCGCTACCGGGCGGTGCGAGCGGGTGCCGCCCGCTGTGATAATCTCGCCAGGTTGATGGCGCGAGTGCGCCGTCTCGCGCGAGTGGCGGAATTGGCAGACGCGCTGGCTTCAGGTGCCAGTGCCCGCAAGGGCGTGGGGGTTCAAGTCCCCCCTCGCGCACGAGATAACCGTCTCGATCTCTCACGGATCGAGGCGGTTTTGTCGTTTCTGGGTTTCTCGTGCCCGTGTACCCCTCTGGGGTATGCGACACTGGAGGCATGAACGACAACTTTTCAGCGCAGCCCGGCCTCACCCTGCTCGGACAGGGGGGTGGCGGCTGCTGTGGTGGCGGAAGCTGCGGGTGCGGCCACGGGGCCGCCGACACGGAGGCGACGGCTGGCGCCGCCTCGGTCGAGGGGGTCGAAGCCTCGTTCCTCGTGAGCGGCATGACCTGCGGCCACTGCGTCGCAAGCGTCACGGAAGAGGTGAGCGCTCTCGACGGCGTTACGAGCGTGGCCGTCGACCTGAACGCGCAGGGCGCATCCCGGGTCACCGTTCAGGCCACGCATCCCATCGAGGCGGATGCTCTGCGCACCGCGATCGCGGATGCCGGCTACGAGATTGTTGGCCGCTGACCTGGGATTTCCTCGCCAACTGATTCGGCGAATCCGGTTCGGTCGATTACTCTGAATCGGTTATGACACCCCAACCTTTCGACGCGCGCACGCGCGCCGCCGCCCTCCTCGCCGCAGCAGCGTTGCTGCTAGCGGGGTGCGCGACGGCGATCAGCGATGGTGCAGACGCGCCCGTGCAGGCCGATGTGGCCTCGGCCCCCGAGCAGGCGTCCGCGCCGGAGCAGGCCGACGTTCTTCCGACGCGGATCGCCGCCCTCGACATCGACGAGACCGCGGGAGTAATTCGCGTCGCCACCGATCGCGGCATCTATGTGGCGACCTTGCCCGACACCGACACCGATACCGATACCGCCGCTCGGTCCACCACATTGCTGGGGGATCGCGTCGACGACGTCAAGAGCTACCAGCGACTGGGAGCCCGCGTCCTCATCAGTGGTCACCCGAACGACCCGGAGGTCAGCGCCGACGAGCGGCTGGGCCTCTGGGTGGGCGACACTGAGTCGGGCGAGTGGGCGCCCTTCGCCCTGACCGGCGAAGTCGACTTTCACGCGATTACCGCCGCCGGTTCGACGGCCGTCGACGCCATCATCGCCGCCGCCGATACGGTCAGTAACTCCGTCTTCTACAGCCCCGACGGTGGAGAATCGTGGCAGAAGGGAGCGGTGATCGGTGCGACGTCGCTCGCCTTCACCAGCGACGGATCGGCTCTCGTCGCGGTCACGCCCGTGGGTCTCAAGGTCAGCACGGACCGGGGCCGCGCCTTCGTCGAGCCCGAGGCTGCGCCCGCTCTGCAACTCCTCGCGACGCCGCCGGTCGGCACGAAAGAGTGGCGCATCGTGGGCGTCGACTCGGCGGGGGCTCTGTGGAGTTCGACCGACGGCGAGCGCTGGCAGCAGTTCGGCGCCCTGGCCGCGGTGCCCGCAGCCCTCGCGCTCGGCACGAGCGGCGAGGCCATCTATGTCGCGACGGCAGACGGCGTGTTCGTGAGTAGCGACGGTGGCGAGACGCTCACGCTCTTGGTCACCCTCGACTGGTAGCCAGAGCTCGCTGGAGTACCCCACCGGGGTATGTCACAATGGGGCTATGACCACGGCACCCCTTCAGCTCGAGATCGGCGGCATGACGTGCGCGGCGTGTGCAGGTCGTGTTGAGCGCAGCCTGTCACGGCTGGGCGGCGTGACGGCGAGCGTCAACTACGCCACCGAGAAGGCAACCGTCATGCCTGCGGGCGGCGCTGACGCACTCCCAACGATCGACGAGCTTGTCGCCGCCATCGAGAAGGCGGGTTACAGCGCGACGCCGGTGGCGCCACTGAGCGAGCCGCGCGCATCCACTGCGCAGGGCGACGCCTCCGATCCCCTCGCCGATGCGCGACGTCGGCTGTCAATCGTGGTCGCTCTGACGGTGCCCGTGCTCGTGCTGTCGATGGTGCCGCCGCTGCAATTCCCGAACTGGCAGTGGCTCGTGTTGGCGCTGGCGTCCCCCGTCGCGGTGTGGGGTGCGTGGCCGTTCCACCGTGCGGCGTTCGTGAATGCTCGCCACGGCACCGCCACGATGGACACTCTGATTTCCGTCGGCGTTGGGGCGGCGTTCGTGTGGAGCCTCTACACGCTGTTCTTCGGCGAGGCCGGCATGACCGGCATGGTCATGAGCCTTCAGCTGTTCGGCAGCGTCGATACCGGCTCGCACGAGATCTACCTCGAGGTCGCGGCGGCGGTCACGGCATTCATGCTGGCGGGTCGCTATCTCGAAGCGAAGGCGAAGCGTGCGAGCGGTGAGGCACTGCGCGCCCTGCTGAAACTTTCGGCGACCGACGCGGCCGTGCTGCGTGATGGCGTCGAGACGCGTATCGCCGTCGACCAGCTAGTCGTCGGCGACCGGTTCATCGCGAGGCCCGGCGACACGATCGCCACCGACGGACTCGTGCGCAACGGGGCGACCGCCGTCGACACATCCGTCATGACTGGCGAAAGCATGCCCGTCGAGGTGACTGTCGACGCCCGGGTCGTCGGCGGCACCGTCAATGTCGGCCCCGGCGTCATTACCGTCGAGGCCACCCGTATCGGTGCCGACACCGAGCTGGCGCGTCTCGGCCGTCTCGTCGAGGAGGCGCAGACCGGCAAGGCGCGGGTGCAGCGCATCGCCGACCGTGTGTCCGCCATCTTCGTCCCGGTGGTCATGGTGCTCTCGCTGCTGGCCTTGCTCGGCTGGCTCCTGTTCGGCGGCACGATCGAGCAGGCCTTCACCGCGGCCGTCACCACCCTGATCATCGCCTGCCCCTGCGCGCTCGGCCTTGCTACCCCGACCGCCCTGCTCGTCGGAACAGGCCGCGGCTCGCAGCTCGGCATTCTGATTCGAGGCCCCGAGGTGCTCGAGCAGACCCGCCGAGTCGACACCATCGTGCTCGACAAGACGGGAACGCTCACCACCGGCCGGATGCGCGTCACCGCGGTGCTGCCCGCCGCCGGCATCGCGGAGGAGTGGGTGTTGGCTGCTGCCGCCGGCGCAGAAAGCGGCAGCGTGCATCCCGTCGCGGCCGCCATCGTTGCGGCCGCTCGCGAGGCGAGGGCCACTTCGGGCTCCGTCGAGGGGTTCCAGGCCCACGACGGCGCCGGCGTCTCGGCCGTCGTCGACGACAGGGCCGTCGCCGTCGGTCGCGCCGACTGGCTCACCAGTGCGTGGTCGGTCGAGGTGGGTGACGACGTGCGCGCCGACATCGTGCACCGCGAAAACGCCGGGATGACCGTGGTCGCGGTCGCGATCGATGGTGCGTACGCGGGCCTCATCGCCATCTCCGACGCGGTGCGGCCGGAGGCGCCCGCCGCGATTGAGCGGTTGCGCGCGCTGGGTCTCACCCCCGTGCTGTTGACGGGCGACAATGCCGGAGCAGCGGCACGCGTGGCGGAGCAGCTCGGCATCGACGATGTGCGCTCGGGGGTGACGCCGGTCGGCAAGCTGGAGGCGATCCGCGGGCTGCAGGCCGACGGTCACGTCGTGGCGATGCTCGGCGACGGCGTCAACGATGCTGCGGCGCTCGCGGCCGCCGACCTCGGCATCGCGATGGGGTCGGGAACCGACGCGGCGATGGCCGCCAGCGACCTGACCATCGTCTCTGGCGACCTCTCGCTCGTGCCCGATGCGATCCGCCTCGCTCGGCGCACCCTGCGCACAATCATCGGCAACCTGTTCTGGGCCTTCGGCTACAACACCGCCGCGATTCCGGTGGCGATGATGGGCCTCCTCAGCCCGGTGCTTGCCGCTCTCGCGATGGCGGTGTCGAGCCTGTTCGTCCTCGGCAATTCGCTGCGACTGCGCAGCTTCGCGCCCGAGCCGCGTTAGGCGCCGGGGCGTACGGCGGGCATCCCGAGAACGACGGGGCCGTTCGGCAGCCGCAGCGCCGCTGGGGCGTCCGCCGGCACGACCGGAGAGCGAGGCGCCACGGGCGCGACGGGAACGTACGCGGCGCCGAGAGCGGGACGAGCATCCGCCTCGCCCGTGTTCGGCCAGAGCGCGAACGCCCGCTCGGCCTGCGCGGTGATCGTGAGGGACGGGTTCACGCCGAGGTTCGCCGAGATTGTCGAACCGTCGACAATGTGGAGGCCGTCGTGCCCGAACGCGCGGTGGTAGGCGTCGACCACGCCGGTCTCGGGCGAGTCGCCGATCGGTGCGCCGCCCAGGAAGTGGGCGGTCATGGGTACCTCGACGACCTCCCCGATTCCCGACTCAGGGAAGCCCCGCATGTGCTCGGCCATGCGCCGGTACGCGGCGTTCGCCTGGGGAATCCAGGTCGGGTTTGGCTCACCGTGGCCTTGCGTGCTGCGGAGCTTCACGCGCCCGCGGCGCTTCGGCGTGGCCGTCACCGTGAGCGAATTGTCACGCGACTGCATGACGAGGGCGACGATCGAGCGGTTCGACCAGGAACCGATACCGAACAGAATCGACCCGACCCGCCCGGGGTGACGCACCACCTGACCGAGCCAGCGCAGCCAGCGCGGCACGCGCCCGCCTCCGTCGACCATGACGGTGGCGAGCAGCGCCATGAGGTTCGATCCGTCGCCGTAGCGGCAGGGTTCGATGTGGGTCTGCTCGTCGACGTGAATGGACGAGGTGATGGCGACGCCGCGGGTGAAGTCGACCTCTTTGCGGTGACGCCAGCGGGTCGTCGCTCCGCCGAGTGCTTCTGAGTTCGTGCGGGTCAACTCGCCGAGCCGATCCGAGAGGTTCGGCAGTTCGCCGTGAACCTTCGCAGCGTGCAACAGCTGCTGGGTACCCCACGCTCCGGCGGCGATGACGACCTGGCCGGCACTCCAGCGGCGCTCGCCGCCCGGGCCGGGCCCGGTCGTTCGGGTGAGCAACTCGTAGCCGCCATCCGGCAGCGGGCGCAGCCGGGTTACCGTCGTGCGCTCGACGACGTCTGCCCCGGCGCTCTCGGCGAGGTGCAGGTAGTTCTTCACGAGGGTGTTCTTGGCATTGTGGCGGCAGCCGGTCATGCACTCGCCGCACTCGCGGCAGCCGGTGCGGGCGGGCCCCGCGCCGCCAAAGTAGGGGTCGGGGCTGTCGATGCCCGCGCCCTCGCCGAAGAACACCCCGACGGGAGTGCGGCGAAAACTGTCGGCCACGCCCATGTCTGCGGCGACCTTCTGCATGACCTCGTCGGCGGGGGTGATGGTGGGGTTCTCGACGACCCCCAGCATGCGGCTCGCCTGGTCGTAGTACGGGTCGAGCTCGGCTTTCCAGTCGGTGATGTGTGCCCACTGGCGGTCGCGGAAGAACGCGTCGGACCGCGGTCGGTACAGGGTGTTCGCGTAGACGAGGGATCCGCCCCCGACGCCCGCGCCGGCGAGGATGATTACATCGCCGAGGGCGTGGATGCGCTGAATTCCGAGACAGCCGACCGCGGGCGCCCACAGGAACTTCCGCACGTCCCAGCTGGTGCGGGCAAATTCGTCGTCGGCGAAGCGTCGGCCCGCCTCGAGTACGGCAACCGAATACCCCTTCTCGACGAGGCGGAGCGCGGCGACCGAACCGCCGAAGCCCGACCCGATGACGATGACGTCGTAATGCCGCTCTGGCCGGCTCACTGCCTCAACCTTTCCGGTAGCTGTCGACCGCGGCGGCGCCGAGCGGCGCGGCGATCGCCCACGAGTCGATGCCGGCAAATCGGGTTAGTCGGCGCGCGGTCACGTGCGCTGTGCGGTTGTCGACGAACCACAGTGGCGTCGGCCATGCCTGCCACGGGCCGCGTCCGACGGTGCGCTCGACGTGTTCGGGGTCGAGGAGCAGCGCGTTGTGGACGACGCCGATGCCGCTGCCAACGTCGTCCGGCGTGTGCCCAGGGAAGGCCCCCCACGTGGCGGCGGGCATCCCGAACAGGGGGCCGACCCAGCTGTTGACACCGATCGTGCCGTAGCGCAGGTTCGCCACCGCCCACTCGAAGCGGTTGCCGAGCTCGTCGATCGTGCGGGGGTGGGCGATGATGCCGGCGCCGAGCGTGCCCGCCAGCCGGTCATTGCAGAAGGTGACCGCAGCATCCAAGAAACTGGCGGCGTCGGCGTCAGTCGACAGCCGGACGACGCCGAGAACGGGGCCGAAGATTTCGGTCGTGAACAGCAGTTCGTCGGAGTTCTCGGGGTCGAGGTGGTCGATGAGTGTGCGCGGAGCCTCCGGGTCGCCACCCAAGACGCTGGCGTCGGGATGCGCGGAGAAGGCGGCGAGCTGGCGCTGCGAGGCGCCCGGATAGTAGGCGCGCCGCGGGGGAGCGTCGCGCACGTAGTCGCGCAGGGCCTCGACGAACTCATCAGCGCGCGCCCAGTGGGCGGGAATCACCACGACCTGGGTGGCGACGCAGTTGAAGCCGGAGTTATGGAGCCGCTGCGTCGTGAGGTTGCGGGCGGCGGCATCGAGTTCGTCGTCGGTCCACTCGTCGTCGGGCACCACGATTGCCGGGCCGACCCCGCCCAGCTCGCTCGTCATGGGCTTCGTGAGGAGCCGCTCGCCGGCGGCGCGACGGTGTTCCGCATCGTCGCCCGTGCCGAACAGGATCGTGTCGTGCGTGGCGCGACTACCGGTGATGTGGACGGCGTCGACGAGCGTGTGCTGCACGAGCGCCTGACCGACATCGGCGCCGCCGGTCGTGATGCGCACCAGGTCGATGTCGATGAGGGGGGCGAAGGCCGCCTCGAGTGCCTCGGCGATGCGGGCGTTGACGGGATTGAGCTTCACGATCGCCGCGCTCGCCTCGCCGTAGAGGGCATTGAGAACATCGAGTGCGGGGATCCCGCTGACGTTGCCTGCGCCCAGCACGGCGGTCACTCGCGGGGCGCGGCTGGGGTCGCGAAGGGCACGCGCGACACCGTTGCGAATGACGTCGAGGTCGAGGCCGGGCCGCAACCACACGTGGGCCTCGTAGCCGCTCAGCACCACATCTTTTGGCAGATACGGGAAGGCGGCGACGGCGAGGCGTCCCCCCGGAGCGCCGGTGACGGCGACCTCGTCGAGGGGCGAGCGACCCTTCTCGATCAGCTTGAGCGTCTTTTCGAGCGCGCTCGTCATCGTGATGAGTGCGTATGGTCCGCTTGACCACTCCTCGCCGGCGGCGGGCGAGCGCGGGTCGACGTCCTTGACCGCGCACGCGGCGGCAACCCAGTCGGCGGCGACCGCCAGGGTTGCGGCCCGGATCTGGCGCAGCAGCCTACGCTTCTCGCCCAGCGGCATGGCGACCCAGCGGGCCGCGCCAGCGCGCAGAGCGGCGAGATCGTCGTCGAGTGCGGGGTCAGACAACGGGTCTCCTCGAGGGCCACCCGGCCCAGGGTTCAGCGATGAACGGTGACTCTCAGCCTACTCGCGAGGGTCGCCCTCGGCGGGCAGACCGATGAGGCTGCGCAGCTCGTCGACCGTGTCGACCACGGCGATCGCATGCTCGAACTCGCCCTCCTCGGCGTAGCCCCAGCTCACCCCGATGGCCGGGATGCCGTGGGCGGCGGCGCCCTCGATGTCATGGATGCGGTCGCCAATCATGATCGGACGGCTCAGGTCGGCGCCGAACGCGTTCAGGCGCACCAGAGCCTCGGCGATGACATCAGCCTTCGCGCTGCGCACCTCATCGGCGGAGGCGCCCGTGATGATGTCGAAGTGGTGGGCGATCGTGAAGTGCTCGAGCATGAGCGTCGCCGGGGTCTCGGGCTTCGAGGTGGCGAGGCTCAGCGGCAGCCCCGACGCGTCGATGTCGGCGACGAAGAGACCCATGCCGGGAAACAGTGCGGCGTCGTAGGCGCCCTGGTCGAGGTACTGCTCGCGATACACCTCCAGCGCACGCTCGCGCTGCTCGAGCGTCATGCCCGCGCGGTCGCGGAACGAATCAAGGATCGGTGGGCCGACGTAGCGCAGCAGTTCGGCATCGTCGGGAACGGGTATCTCGAGCGCGACGAAGGTGCGCTTCAGGGTGTCGATGATGCCGGGCGCCGAGTCGGCGACGGTTCCGTCGAGGTCGAGCAGGATCGTCGTGTAGGGCAGGCTCACGACTCGAGCCTAGGTGCGAAGCCTCAGAACAGGCGGGGCACCCCGTCGTCGATGCCGCGCATCGCGTCGTAGTCGAGCAGCAGGCAGCGGATTCCGCGGTCCTCGGCGAGCGTGCGAGCCTGCGGGGTGATCTCTTGCGCGGCGAACACCCCGGCGACGGGGGCGAGCAACGGGTCGCGGTTCATCAGCTCGAGGTACCGGGTGAGTTGCTCGACCCCGTCGATGCCGCCGCGGCGCTTGATTTCGATGGCCACCGAGTGGCCCGCCGCATCCCGGGCCAAAATGTCGACCGGGCCGATCGCGGTCATGTATTCCCGCCTCACGAGCGTGTAGCCGTCGCCGGCGAGTTCGATCTGCTCGGCGAGGAGCTTCTGCAGGTGGGCCTCGACACCGTCCTTCTGCAGGCCAGGGTCGACGCCCAGCTCGTGCGCCGTGTCGTGCAGCGTTTCGTAGATCGACACGACGAGCATGTCGGCGGTCTTCGCGTGCGTGACGCGCCAGATCTCGGCGACCCCCGCAGCCCTCTGCTCGTCGTCGGGTTCGTGCACGGTCAGCGTGCACGGCGGGCTCATCCAGTTCAACGGCTTGTAGCTGCCGCCGTCGGAGTGCACAAGCAAAGACCCGTCGTTCTTGTGGATGAGCAACCGCGTCGCTATCGGAAGGTGCGCCTGCAGACGGCCGGCATAGTCAACGGAGCAGCGGGCAATGACGAGGCGCACCTAGCCAGCCTAGGTGGGCGGTGGCGGAGCCTACGCCGCGGGTGCCTCCTGCGGGGTGCGTGTGTTGACGCCACGCTCGCGCGTCGCCGGCGACGACACCGCGGTCAGCGTGACGAGGGCAAGCACCACCCACAGCGCGTCGATGAGGCCGATGCGCTCGCCGAGAAACCCGATGAGCGGAGGGCCGACGAGGAACGCGAAGTAGCCGACCGTGGCGACGGCGGCGACGCGCGCGGCCGCCTTGTCGGGGTCGTCGGCGGCGGCCGACATTCCGACGGGGAAACCGAGGGATGCGCCGAGCCCCCACACGAAGATGGCGACGCCGGCGACAACCGGCTGATCGACGAGAATCAGCACGCTGAGGCCGATGATCGCGAAGATCGCTGATCCCAGCAGCACCGGCACGCGGCCGAAACGGTTGAGCAGGGGAACGCCGACGATGCGTCCCGTGGTCATCGCGACGGCGAAGACGCCGAAGTAGAAGGCGCCGGCCGCCTCGTCGACGCCGCGGTCGTCGACCATGGCGAGCGCGAGCCAGTCGTTCGCGGTTCCTTCGGCGAAGGCCATGCCGAGCACGACGAGGCCGATGATGAGCGTGCGAGGCTCTTTCCAGATGGCCATGCGCTCGCTGAAGGTCGAGCGCTCAGGGCCCGGGCCGTCGTCGTCGAGGCCGGGCAAGATGCGGTGCTTGGGAAGGCCGCGAACGGTGATGAGGATGCCCACGCCGAGGACGAGGGCGACGCCGATCGTGTGTACGTCGAGGCCGACGCCCAGCACCGCGACGCCCGCGGCGACGCCGGCGCCCACGATCGTTCCTGCGCTCCACGCAGCGTGGAACCAGGGCATGATCGCCGTGCCCTGGGCTTGTTCGACACCCGCGCCCTCGACGTTCATGGCCACATCGGTGATGCCCATGCCCGCCCCGTACAGCGCCATGGCGATAAGCACGGTGACGTACGAGCCGAACTGGGCCGAACCTACGCCGACGACGGCGATCATGACGAGCGTCGTGATGATGCCGCCGAGAATCGATGCCCGCGTGCCGATGCGGGCGATCAAGTGGCTGGAGCCGAGCAGCCCAATGATCGAGCCGGCGGCGAGGCCGAAGATAAGCATGCCGAACTGCTCGAGGTTCACGTCGAGCGCGTCACGAATCGCGGGCGTGCGGGCGACCCACGTGGCCATCGTGGCGCCGTTGATCGCGAAGACCGCGAAGACGGCGAGACGCCACGCGGCCAGGCTCGGCTGCGTATCGAATCGATTCGATGTGCTCATTCGGCTACGCTACCAATCCCATGACACGCCCGGCAAACGACGACGCGACACCCGCGGTGGCCGCGACCGGTCGACCGACCCTCGCGCAGGTTGCCAAGCGCGCCGGCGTGAGCGCCTCGACCGCCTCCCTCGCGTTTTCCGGCGCCGGTCCGGTCTCTGACGAGACGCGCGATCGGGTGCTCGCTGCAGCTCGCGAGCTCGACTACGGCGGGCCCGACCCGCGCGCCCGAAGCCTGCGGACGGGACGCAGCGGCATCATCGCGGTGGTCATGGAGGAACGCATTCGCGACGGCTTCACCGACCCCATGGCGATCGCCATGCTCGACGGCATCGCCGACGAGATCGGTGCGGCGGGCTACAGCATGCTGCTGCTCACCGACAGTCCCGACCGCGAGGCCGGGGGTCTGCGCGACGCCCCCATGGACGCGGCCATCCTTTTCGGCTGCTCGACCGATCTCGACCCCGCCGTCGCCGTGCTCGGCCAGCGCCACGTGCCGCTGGTCGGCGTCGAAACAACGCCTCGCGACGGCATGCGGCTCGTGAACAGCAACGACCGCGACACCGTCGCCGAGAGCGCGCGACTGCTCAGCGAACTCGGCCACACCCGGGTCGGCATCATCACCCTCCCGCTCGACCGCGCTCGAACCCGCGGCCCGCTGACCGCCGACCGGCTCACCGCTTCCGACGCGTACACCGGCCTCGAACGACTCGCGGGGGCACGCGCCGTTTTTCCTGACGCGCCCGCAATGGTCGCCTCCGGTTCGCTCATCGACGAGGGGATGCTCGCGGCGCGACGACTTCTCGACCAGCACCCCGATATGACCGCGATCATGGCGCAGAGCGACCTGCTCGCGATCGGCGCCATCCAGGCGGCGGAGGAGCGCGGGTTGACGGTGCCGGGCGACGTGAGCGTGGTGGGCTTCGACGGCGCCCGCGTCGACGGCCTCACGACCCGCACGCTCACGACGGTCGTGCAGCCCATCGCCGAGAAAGGCCGAGCGGCGGCCCGCCTCGCGCTGGGCGCGCTCGCGGACGACAGTGACCTGCGTGATCAGGTATTCACGAGCATCCTGCGCGTGGGCGACACGACGGGGCCGGCACCGGTTCGCTAGCTCGCCCCCGTCACGATCCACCGTGTGCCGCGGGCGCGCCAGCCCAGGGTGGCCGCCCGCGCCGCGAGGTAGCCGATCATGAACGACAGGAAGAGGCCCGCAAGGCCGGCACCGAGCATCCCGATGGCGATCGCGAGCACAACCAGGTACGCGAGCAGATTCAGGATGCCCGTGACCGCCAGATAGCGCCCGTCGCCGGCCCCGATCAGCACGCCGTCGAGCACGAACACGAGCCCGGCGAGCGGGAGGCCGACCGCGAGCGTGACGACGGCGAGCGGGATCAGCGCGCGCACGGCCGCATCCCCCGTCATCGCAATCGCGAGCAGGGGAGTGGCGGCCAGCAGCGGCACCATGAGCGCCGCCCCCACGGCGACACCCCAGCCGACCAGCCGGCGGGTGATCGCGTGAACGCGGGGCACGTTCCTTGCGCCGAGACCGTGGCCGATGAGTGCCTGACCGGCAATGGCCAGGGCGTCGAGCGCGAGAGCCAAGAGGCTGTACAGCGCGAACCAGATCTGGGTCGCGGCGAGTTCCTCTGTGCCGAGCGTGGCGGCGACCGCCACCGTCGCGACGAGGGCCACACGCAGGCTGAGGGTGCGGACGAACAGCCACGAGCCGGCCTGCGCGGCGGCGCGAAGTCCGGTGACGCCGGGCCGTAGCCGAGCGCCCGATGCTCGCGCGCCGCGCACCACGAGCGCAACGAGGACGGCCGCCATGCCCCACTGGGCGATGACCGTGCCGATGGCCGAGCCCGCGACGCCAAGACCGAGTCCGTAGATGAGCACGGCGTTGAGAGCGATGTTGGCGGTGAAGCCGGCGGCCGCGACGATGAGCGGGGTGCGTGCATCCTGCAGACCGCGCAGTACCCCCGTCGCGGCGAGCACGAGCAGCATGCCGGGGATTCCCCACCACGCGATCGTCAGGTAGTCGAGGGCGGCCGCCGCGACGGCCGGTTCGACGCCGAAGAGGTCGACGATGAATCGCGAGCTCGGCAGCATGACGACGAGCAGGACGACACCGATTCCGAGGGCGAGCCACAGGCCGTCGACGCCCGCCGTCAGCGCGCCAAGGCGATTACCGGCGCCGAGGCGCCGGGCGACGATCGGCGTCGTCGCGTACGCCAGGAAGATCAGCAGGCCGACGACGGTCTGCAGCACCGTGCTCGCCACGGCGAGGCCGGCGAGCGGTGCCGCACCGAGGTGCCCGACCATCGCTGTGTCCGTGAGCACGAACACCGGTTCGGCAATGAGTGCTCCCAGCGACGGCACCGCCAGACGCAGGATGTCGCGGTCGAGCGGCGAGAGTCGGAAGCGGGTGCGCACCCCCCAAAAATACGGGGATTCCTAGGCCAGGCCGATCCCCAGAAGTTAGGCTCGGTATTCGTGACTGCAGATCTCGCAAGCGGCATCCTCCGTGACGAACTCGACCCGAGCATCCGTCCGCAAGACGACCTCTACCGGCACGTGAATGGCCGCTGGGTGGCCCGCACCGAAATCCCTGCCGACAAGGCGCGCTTCGGATCGTTCATGGTGCTCGCCGAAGAGGCCGAGAAGGCGGTGCGCACCATCATCGAGGAGGCGCAGACCGCCGAGCCGGGCACCGAGGAACGCAAGGTCGGCGACCTCTACGCGTCGTTCATGGACGAGGAGCGCATCGAGGCTCTCGGAGCCGAACCCCTCGCGCCGCTGCTCGCGCACATCGATGCGATCGCCGATCGGGATGCACTGATCACCACGATCGGGACGCTGCAGCGCCAAGGCGTCAGCGGCCCGCTGCAGCTGTTCGTCGACAACGACCCCGGAAACCCCGAGCGCTATCTCGTCTTCGTCGAACAGGGCGGACTCGGCATGCCGGACGAGTCGTATTACCGGGAGGACGCGCACGCCGATACCCGCACGGCGTATCGCGCGCACGTCGAGGCGATGCTGGCGCTCGCCGGCCTCGACGACGCGGGGGATCGCGCCGAGCGGGTCATCGCGCTCGAGTCCGCGCTCGCGGCCCACCACTGGTCGGCCGTGAAGAATCGCGACGCACAGGCCACCTACAACCTGCGTTCGTGGAAGGAGTGGCGAGCTGTCGCCGGCGATGTCGACCTGACGCTGTGGCGCGACGGCTACGGCATTCCCGAGGCGGCGCTCGCCGAGGTGGTGCTGCGTCAGCCCGACTTCACCGAGGGTTTCGTCGCTGTCCTGCACGACGCCCCGCTCGACGACTGGCGCGACTGGCTGCGCTGGCACACCGTCCGCTCGATGGCCCCCTACCTATCGGGCGCCTTCGTGCGGCAAAACTTCGACTTCTACGGCCGCACCCTCACCGGTGCCCCCGAACTGCGCGCGCGCTGGAAGCGCGGCGTCTCGTTCGTCGAGGCTGCGATGGGTGAGGCGGTCGGCAAGGTGTACGTCGAGCGGCACTATCCGCCGGAGGCGAAGGAGCAGATGGACGAGCTCATCGCGATGCTCGTCGCCGCCTACCGTCAGTCGATCGAGACGCTCGAGTGGATGACGCCCGCCACCCGCGAGCGCGCCCTCGACAAGCTCGATAAGTTCACGCCGAAGATCGGGTTCCCGGCCCGCTGGCGCGACTACTCGGCGCTCGCCGTCGACCCCGCCGATCTGCTGGCGAACGTGCGGGCGGCTGGCGAGTTCGAGTTCCAGCGCGAGCTGTCGAAGATCGGCGCGCCAATCGACCGCGACGAGTGGTTCATGACCCCGCAGACGGTCAACGCGTACTACAACCCCGGCTTCAACGAGATCGTGTTCCCGGCGGCGATCCTGCAGTTCCCGTTCTTCGATCCGAATCGGGATGCGGCGGCCAACTACGGCGCAATCGGCGCGGTCATCGGCCACGAGATCGGCCACGGCTTCGACGACCAGGGCTCGCGCTACGACGGCGACGGCGCCCTGCGCGACTGGTGGACGGCCGAGGACCGCGCGGCGTTCGAAGAGCGCACCGGCTCGCTGATCGCGCAGTACGACGCGCTCGAGCCGACGGAAGCGCCGGGCCACCACGTGAATGGCGCGCTGACGATCGGCGAGAACATCGGTGACCTCGGCGGGCTCGGCATCGCGTGGAAGGCGTACCTCCTGTCGCTGAACGGCGCCGAACCCCCGGTGATCGACGGCTTGACCGGCGCACAGCGCTTCTTCCTGTCGTGGGCGCAGGCGTGGCAGATCGCGATCCGCCCCGAAGAGGCGTTGCGGCTGCTGTCGATCGACCCGCACTCGCCGAACGAGTTCCGCTGCAACCAGATCGTGCGCAACATCGACGCATTCTACGACGCGTTTGGTGTGACCCCCGATGACGAGCTGTGGCTCGCCCCCGAGGAGCGGGTCACCATTTGGTAGAAGAGGCGCCGCTGACACGACGACGGGATGCGCGACGCGCTGTCCCCACGTCGGCGCGCCACGTCGCCCTCGAACGCGACCCCTCCTTCCGACCGTCATTCCGCGCGCTGGGTGCGCTCGCCTACGAGGGCGCGCGGGTGTCGGTCGCGGTTCTCGAGCTCGACACGGGCCGGCCCATCTTTGCCGTGGACGAGCGCATTGTCTTGCCGACAGCATCCGTCGGAAAGATTCTGTTGCTCGTCGAGGTGAGTGCGCGGCTCACCGAGCGTCGACTGTCGGATTTCGCCATCGTCGACCGGTCACCCCAAGACGCGGCCGCCGACAGCGGCCTCTGGCAGCACCTCCAGGCGCCGGCGATGCCCATCGCCGACCTCGCGGCGCTCGTCGGGGCGACGAGCGACAACCTGGCGACCAACGTGTTGCTGCGCCAAATCGGGCTGGACGCGGTGCGCTCACGCACCGAGCAGCTCGGGCTCGTGCGCACGGCTCTGCTTGATGTCGTGCGGGACGCTCGCGGCCCCGACCACGCGCCGCAGCTGTCGGTCGGCTCGGCCGCCGAGTTGTCGTGGCTGTTTCACGCACTCATGCACGGGCAAATCGTCGACCGGCAGACGAGCGACCGGGTGCTGAACTGGCTGTCGCTGAATACCGACCTCTCGATGGTGGCGAGTGCATTCGGGCATGACCCGCTCGCGCACCGCGGCGTCGAACACAACACGTGGATGCTCAACAAGACCGGCTCAGACGAGGGCGTGCGGTCGGAGGCGGGCGTGTTGCGTGGCCCGCGGGCCGGCTTGACCTACGCTCTGTCCGTGCAGTTCGAAGACCGCGACCTTGCGTCTCGACTGCGGGTGATGGATGCGATGCGAACCTTCGGCTTGGACCTCTTGGACTGGGTGCACTGACCGACGGGTCGGTCCGTGAAATCGTGGATTCCTCCACATGCCCCAATGCGGGGCTAGACTAGACAGTCTACGTTGTCGGGTCTTTCTCAGGGTCACTAGAGTGGCGGCGACCACCGAATGTGGCGCACCCGACGTTTGCCATAGGTCGGCGGTCACCCGAACACCCGAATCGCAGCACCCACTGCGAGAACGCGGTACCCACCGTGTTGCACCACCCATACCCGAATGCCGCGCGCCCTCGCGGACGCGCAGTGCTCCCAACCCCCAGGAGCTGATACATCATGTTGCGCAAACGCATACTTGCGGTTGCCACAGCAACCGTCCTCGCGCTCGGTATGAGCGTCGGCGGTGCTGGCGCCGCCCTCGCTACCACCGAGCCCCCTTTGGTCGCAGAAAGCGGCGAACAGCGGGGAAATCAGTGGCCCCATAATCAGGTCTACATCTGCAAGTACGTCGGCACCCCGGGCGCGAATGAGCGATTCCGGGACGCCAACCAGCCTCAGACCGTGGGTACCAACTCGATCACCGGTTTCACGGGCACATTCCCGGCTCCGTTCGCGGACAGGCATGGGAGGACTATCGCGATCGGCTATGTGGACGGTGCTTTCCAACCCACTGTGGCCGACTGCCCCCAGCCGGAGGGTCCGCCGCAGCCGACCCCGACTCCGACCCCGACTCCGACTCCGACTCCGACCGAGGTCCTCGAGGTCGGAATGTACATCTACGAGAAGCGTGACCCGGCTCTGCCCGCCTCGTGGCCGAACTCACTTGAGCAGAGGCTGGTGCTTTCGAAGACGGGAACCGATTGGTTTACGCCGGCCGACTTCCCGAGCGCCTTCCTCCCCGTAGATATTTGTGCCGGGGGCTGGGGAGTGCAGCAAGACAAGGTTCGCCACTTCGGCGACTTCACGTGGCCCGCAACCTTGTTGTACCCCGACATGAGAATCGGACCGGCCCTCTATGAATGGCGGCACGACGACCTCCTCACCTTCCTGGGCACCGATTGCGACCTGACGACCGAGCCGCTGGCGAGTGTTGCGTTCACCTTCACGCCACCAGCATGTGATGCCGCCCAAACGGTGAGCATGAACGGCGACCCGATTAACGCGACCGCGGCAGAGCCTGTCGTTGACGGCAACACGATCACCTACACCTTCGCGGCAGACGCAGAAAATGGCGCAGTCTTTGGTGATGATCCCCGTAACGCTCCGCTGTTCAGCCCTGCGGCCGGTGTGCCTGCGGACAGCACTGCGCCGAGCTTCACGTGGGACGTCAGCGACAACTTCACGACACTCACTGTCGTCGTCACGCTGGACACTGTCGACCCTCAGGATTGCGCTCCGCCCGAGAGGATCGTGCTGAAGCTGACCTACATGCAGGAGTGTGCTCCCGACCCCGACAACACGTGGCGCGTCATCAACGAGTACAGCGAGCCGGTCGAATTCCGCTGGGAGGCATACCGGACTGATCGCGGCGGCGAGCGTACAGCGCAACCCGGAGTGAACATTTTCACCACCGATCGCGGCAGCGAGACCATGAAGATCTACTGGTTCGACGGTGTGAAAGAGACTGAAGTCCAGGTCACGAAGGCGGCCGGCAACGACATCATCTGTAACGAGATCGATTTCGTTGACCTCACGCTCGCGTGTGACACCAACACGGCGTCCTTCGTGGTACCCGACGTTGAGGGTGTCACGTGGTTCTTCGGTGAGACCGAGGTCGAGCCCGGAACCCAGGTTGTCGCCGTCGCCGGCGAGATCGAGCTTGAGGCACGAGCCAGCGCTGGATACGAGTTCCCAAGGCAGCAGAAGACGAAGACGTTCTCGTTCGACGTCGCTGCGGCGACGGAGTGCGCTGCGGATCCGACGCCGGTCGTGCCGACGGTTGAGTCCGACTTCACCTGCGACACTCTGGGTTCGATTGAGCTGAGTGACACTCCCGGCGTAATCTGGACGGTCAACGGACAGCCGACCGAACAGCTCAGTCTGAGCGGCTTCGCGTTGACCTCGACTCCGACCGTCGAAGTGAGCCTCGACCCTGAGGTCGCTGGGGCGTTCTTCCCGGAGGGGACGACCACCGAGTGGACAATCGAGTTCGAGGAGCCGGACTTCATCTGTGACTTCGACTTCCCCGATCTGCCGATCGTCGATGCCATGGTCTCCACGACGCCGGTGACCTGTGACGCTGCTGGCACGTTCACGCTCAGCAGCCCGCAAGGTGGAGTGCAGTGGTTCGTGAACGGTGTGGAGCGTTCCGCAGGCACGTACACGGCCATCACGGGAAGCACGGTGAACATCGAGGTCGTCACGCTTCTCGGCTTCGGCATCGAAGACCAGGAAACGTCATGGACGTTGACGTTCCCTGCCTCGACAGTGCTGTGTGAGTCGACTGCGCTGCCGACGCTCGCGTTCGATGACCAAGAGCTTCCGACTCTGGCGGTGACCGGAGCGAGCGGCATGCTCGGAACGCTCGGGATCGCGGCTCTGCTCATCACCCTGACGGGCATCGGCGTCGTCGCCACCCGCCGTCGCGTGGAGGTGTAACACCCAGCACCCCCGCGCCGCGCGGTCGGGGGTCGGGAGCTGACCCGAATGCAGCACCCGCCCCCGACCCGCACCCCTGAGCGAACCGGATGCTTCCGCACAGGAGGCATCCGGTTCGTGGTGTCAGCGTGGCTGCATGATCAGCACCGCCCTCGCCCGCCAACTGCGCACCGCTGGCCTCGTCTGGCACCCCGCATCCGGTGACCGCTTCCAGATCGACCGGCCAGAATTCGACAGCGACATTTTCACGGTGAGCGACCTCACTATCGAGCCCCACCACTACGCGACGGGCACGGTGCTCGGCTTCAACGGCACCACCGAGTGGGCGCTCGACTCCGTTGCGGTGGAGGACGCGCTGTGGCTACCCCGGGAAGATCAACTCCGTGACCTCTTGCGGGCCGCCTTTCGGCGCCTCGACCGCACCGACGATGCATACGTTGTCACCGCGGTCATCGACGGAGACGAACGCCGCTATGAGAGCGTGTCAGCTCCCGAGGCCTACGGCCTCGCCGTGCTCGCCCTGCTCGACCGCGTGCGGGCATGACGCCGCAGCGCGCGGCACCTCGATGCCGAACAGCGCCTCCACAGCGCTACTGACCGCATCCGCCTCGCCGCGGGCCGCGTGAGCGCGCGCACGCGTCGACGGAGTGTGGAGCAGAACGCCGGCGAGATGGCGAAGCGCTTCCGCGGTGCGACCGTCGTCACCTCGGCGGCGTGCACGCTCGATCTCGTCGTCGACGAGTGACAGCACATGCTCGCGCAAGGCAACGATCGCGGGAGTCACCTGGGAGTGCGAGGCGAAGTCGTGCGCTGCCGAGTCGACAACAGCGCGGGCATCCTCCTCGGCGCTCCAGTGCACGAGCGGCGCGTGCATGCGCAGCGTTTCCAGGTCGAGCAGCGTTACTCCGTACAGGTCGCCGACTGCTGGGTCGATATTGCGCGGCAACCCCAGATCGACGGCGAAGAATCGCGCGTCGTCGGGCACGTCAGTGGCCGACACTGAGAGCCGCGTTGTGCAGGTGATGACGACATCGGCCCAGACCAGCGACGGTGCAAGCTCGTTGGTCGGCTCCGTCTCGCTGCGGGCGGCGAACACCTGGGCGCGCCCCGTCGGCGAGTACACGCGGATGCGGTCGGCACCGCGCTCGCGCAATGCGGCCACGGTCGTGGCGGCGTACTGGCCCGTGCCGACGAGCAGAACGTTGACGCCCTCCCATGAGCGCAGCCGGCTACCGACGAGGTCCAGTGCGAGACGGACGAGGGATCGACCCGTGCGGCTGGCATCACCCTCGGCGCGGGCCGCCCGCGCCGTGCGAATCGCGTGCTGGAAGGCTCGGTCGAGAGCGGGCGAACTGGCGCCGTTCTCACGGGCGAGCGAGGCCGCGCGCTTGACCTGACCTGCGATTTCCTCCTCACCAACGGCAACGGACTCGAGTCCGGCCGACACGGAGAAGAGGTGGTGAATCGCTCGAGCGTCATTAAGCAACTCTGCGGTAGTCAGGGCTTCTGACGTGCCGACTCCCGCGACGTTGTCGAGGGCGTCGGCCACGGCTCGAGACGCGATCTCGCGCGCGAGCGGATCGGGAGCATCGATGTCGAGGTACACCTCGACCCGATTGCACGTGGAGATGCCGACAGCGCCCCGAACGGCGGCGTGGGCGGCAGCAACCTGGGCGGTCAGGGCTTCGGCGTCAACAGAAAGCCGTTCGAGCAGATCGAACGGCGTATTGCGGTGATTCGCGGTGACGCACAGGAGCACTCGCACAATGATACGCCTGACATATCGAGTGCCTGCTCAGGAAACAGTGTCGAGTAACCGTCATTGACCAGGGGTTCTGCGTTCATCGCTCGATCAGTTTGGCGGCCGGCGGTGCCCGTATCCTGGAGCGCGTGCCTTTGAGTCCCTCGCATCCGCTCCATGACGGCCGTACGACAGGCGCCGCCCTGGTGCGGGCCTACCGCGGGCAGCGCCCCGAGCGCACGCCCGTCTGGTTCATGCGGCAGGCGGGCCGGTCGCTTCCCGAGTACCGCGCGTTGCGTGCGGGCGGCGACATGCTCGAGGCATGCCTGACGCCGACGATGGCGAGCGAGATCACCCTGCAGCCGGTGCGACGACACGGCGTCGACGCCGCCATCTTCTTCAGCGACATCGTCGTGCCCGTCCTGTTGGCCGGGGTCGACGTGCGCATCGTTGCGGGACGAGGCCCCGTTCTCGACAGCCCCGTGCGTACCGCATCCGACGTGCTGAAGCTCCGGCCCCTCGACCCCGCGGCCCTCGATCCCGTGCGGGAGGCGGTTGCGCTCACCGTCGCCGAGTTGGGTCACACCCCCCTAATCGGTTTCGCCGGAGCGCCCTTCACCCTTGCCGCCTACCTTGTTGAGGGCGGTCCGTCGAAAGACCAGATCCGCGCCCGCACGCTGATGCGCTCAGACCCGCAGACCTGGGCCAGTCTGCTCAACTGGTGCGCCGACATCACCGGTCAGTTCTTGCGTGCTCAAATCGAGGCTGGCGCGAGCGCTGCGCAGCTGTTCGACTCGTGGGTGGGTTCTCTCTCGCGCGACGACTACCGGCGCCGGGTTGCCCCCCACTCGAAGCGCGCTCTCGACCACCTTCGAGGGCTTGACGTGCCCATGGTGCACTTCGGGCTCGGCACCGACCGCATCCTGCCCGACATCGCTGCGCTCGGGGTTGACACGGTCGGCATCGACTGGCGCCTACCGCTCGACGACGCCGCAGCAATCCTCGGCGACGATGTCAGCGTGCAGGGCAACATCGACCCAGCACTGCTGGGCGCACCCTGGCCCGCGCTGCGCGCCCACATCGATGACGTTCTCGCACGCGGTCGCGCCGCCCGCGCCCACGTCGTCAACCTCGGCCACGGGGTTCCCCCCGAGACTGACCCCGACGTCCTCACGCGCATCGTGCAGTACGTGCACGGCGAATACAGCGACAACGGCTGAGCCGCATGGAGCGCGACATCGTGGTGGGGGCCGGCATTGCCGGCCTCCTCGTCGCGCTCCGACTCGCCGAGGCGGGCCGCGCCGTGCGCCTCGTCGAGGCGCGCGCCGGCCTCGGCGGCCAGGTGACGGGTCACACCGTTGCCGGCATCGAACTCGACGCCGGCGCCGAGGCCTTCGCAACGCGGGGACCAGACATCCCCGATCTTCTTACCGATCTTGGCCTGAACGACTGCATCGCGAACCCTGCGCCCCTTTCTGCCTGGATGCACGGGGTCGACGGGCGCAGTCGCCCGCTTCCCGCCGCCAGCATCTTCGGGATTCCGAGCGCTCCGCTCGCGCGCGATGTCGCGGCGGTGCTCGGCTGGCGCGGCGCGGCGCGCGCGGCGCTGGAACCCCTCATACCCGCCTCACGCGGCGCCGCCGCGTGCACCGTGGGCGAGCTGGTGCGCACGCGCATGGGCACGGCCGTGGTGGATCGCCTCGTCGCACCGGTCGTCGAGGGCGTGCACTCCGAGCATCCCGATCGCGTTCCCCTGAGTGCGCTCGGGCGCGTTCCCGAGCACATGATGCAGGGCGATTCGCTGACGCGCGCCGTGCGCCGCGTGCGCGACGACGCCCCCGCCGGCAGTCTCGTCGCGTCGCTCACGGGAGGCATGCGAACGCTCACCGACGCTCTGGCCGCACGACTCGAAGCTGTGGGCGTCGACATCGTCACCGAGACGCGGGCTACGGAGGTGACACCCGACTCGGTTGTGCTCGCCGGGGCGGGTTCGACACCGCACACCGATCGCGGCCGCCTGATCCTCGCCGCGCCGGGCCTCACCGGCTCGGCGTCCACCGCCACCCCGACCCACCTCGTCACCCTCGTTGTCGACGCACCACCGCTCGCGGACAACCCACGCGGCACCGGCCTGCTCGTCGCGCGCGGCGGAAGCGTGCGCGCCCGCGCCCTCACCCACGCCACCGCGAAGTGGCCGTGGCTGCGCGAGAGGGCCGAGGGGCGTGAGGTGCTGCGCCTCAGCTACGCCGAACCCGCCGATGCCGCCACGGCCCTCGCCGACGCGAGTGCGCTGCTCGGCACGCCGATCGACGACCGGCAGCTCGTCGACAGCCGGGCCGTGTCGTGGACGCGCGCCGGGCGCGCGGAACCGCATCCGAGCATCCCGACGGTCGGCGAGCAGGTCGCCGGAACGGGACTCGCCTCCGTCATCTCTCACGCCGAACGCACCGCGAAGGAGCTCACCGAATGACCGACACCGTCGCCTACACCCTGTACGCCGTGCTGCGCCGCGACCAGCATCGCGAGGCGAGCGGCGCGGGCGTCGCCGAGGCGCTCGCCGCCGTCGCCGACACCGGCGTCGTCGTGCGCGGCCTGTACGACGTGAGCGGCTTACGCGCCGACGCCGACATCATGGTCTGGATGCACGGAGAGAGCCCCGAGGCGATTCAGGCGGCGATGCGCACCATCCGTCGCGCTCCGCTCATGTCGACGCTGCTGCCGACCTGGAACGCGATGGGCGTGCACGTGCAGGCCGAGTTCAGCCGCAGCCACGCGCCCGCGTTCATGCTCGGCAAGGACCCGCGCGAGTGGCTGTGCGTCTACCCGTTCGTGCGCTCGTACGAGTGGTACCTGCTGCCCGAGGCCGAGCGTCGCGAGATGCTCGCCGATCACGGCCGCAAGGGCAGCGCCTTCACGGGCGTGCTCGCGAACACGGTCGCCGCGTTCGCGCTCAACGACTATGAGTGGTTGCTCGGGTTGGAGAGCGACAATCTGTTGGACCTCGTCGACATGATGCGCGACCTGCGGTACACGGAGGCGCGCCGGCACGTGCGCGAAGAGGTTCCGTTCTTCACCGGCAAGCGCTTTGCCGACGCCGACATCGACGCGCAGATCCTGGAGGTTGTGCGATGACACAGCGCAAATCAAATGTGGCGAACAATGGGCTCGGCCCCGACGGCACGGCCGTCGTCGTCGACCTCAACGACGGCCGCTACGAGGGCGAGCAGTTTGCCCGCGCCGCAACCGACGCGGCGCAGAGCTTCGCCCTGCCGGGCCGCGTTGAAGAGCCGGTTGCGTATGACGCCGTGATTCTCGCCGGCTTCGGCGGCCCCGAGGGGCAGGACGACGTGATCCCCTTCCTGCGCAACGTCACGCGCGGGCGCGGAATCCCCGACGAGCGCCTCGAGGAGGTCGCGCACCACTACCGCCACTTCGGGGGCGTGAGCCCGATCAACGAGCAGAACCGCCAGCTGCAGGCCGCCCTGCAGGCCGAGGCCGACCGCCGCGGGCTGAACATTCCCATCTACTGGGGCAACCGCAACTGGGACCCGTACCTGCCCGAGGCCCTGCAGAAGGCCTACGACGACGGCCACCGCACGATTCTGGGCCTTGCGACGAGCGCCTACTCGAGCTTCTCGAGCTGCCGCCAGTACCGCGAAGACTTCGCCCGCGCGCTCGACGAGACGGGCCTCTGGGGCCAGGTGCGCATCGACAAGGTGGGCCAGTTCTTCGACGCCCCCGGCTTCGTGCAGCCCTTCGTCGCCGGCGTCGTGGATGCACTGCGCACGCTGATCGCGGAGGGCGCCGACCTCACGACGACGCGTGTCTTGTTTGCGACCCACAGCATCCCGACCACCGACGCGGAGCGCAGCGGACCGCGTGATGTGGACTGGGGCGAGGGCGGCGCCTACGCCGCCCAGCACCTCGCCGTCAGCGAAGTGATCATCACAAAGGCGCTCGCCGAGCTGCGCGCCGAAGACGAGTACGCGAACCTGCCGGACGTTGAGTGGCAGCTCGTCTACCAGAGCCGTTCGGGCCCCCCGAGCCAGCCGTGGCTCGAGCCCGACATCAACGACGCCATTGCCGACCACGCCGCCGCCGGTGCGACCGCCATCGTCATGGTGCCGGTCGGCTTCGTCAGCGACCACATGGAGGTCATGTGGGACCTCGACACCGAGGCGATGGAGACCTGTGAGGAGCACAACCTCCGGGCCATTCGCGTGCCGACGCCCGGCGTTGACCCCGTCTACGTGAGCGGCCTCATCGACCTCGTCGAAGAGCGCCTCAACGGCACGCCGACCGGCGAGCGAGTGCGCGAGACCACGCTCGGCCCCTGGTACGACGTATGCCGTCCGGGCTGCTGCGAGAACGTGCGCGCGGGCTTTAAGCCGGCCATTTCGGGTCTGCAGCCGTGAGCCCTGCCGAGTCCGCCCCGATCCGGCTCGGCACTCGCGGAAGCGCCCTCGCGCTCGCCCAGTCGCAGCGCGTCGCCGACTCGATCGCGGCCCGCACGGGCCAGCCGGTCGAGCTCGTGCCGATCACGACCCACGGCGATACGTCGACCGCGTCGCTCGCGAGCATGGGCGGTGTCGGCGTGTTCGTCGCCGCGGTGCGCGAGGCGCTGCTCGCCGGGGAGTGCGACGTGGTCGTGCACTCGCTGAAAGACCTGCCGACGACGCCGCACGACGGCCTCGTGATCGCCGCCATGCCCGAAAGGGCGGATGCGCGTGACGCCCTGATCTCGCGCGACGCGGTCACGCTCGATCAGCTTCCCGACGGCGCGACGGTCGGCACGGGCTCGCCGCGCCGGCGCGCCCAGCTGCGGAGGCGTCGCCCCGAGCTGGAGATCGTCGACCTGCGCGGCAACGTCGACACCCGCATTGGTCGGGTGCTCGGCACAGCGTCTTCTGCTGCTGGGTCCGGTGTCGAGGCCGACCTCGACGCCGTCGTACTCGCCGCCGCGGGCCTCGAGCGCATCGGCCGCGACGACGTGATCACCGAGCATCTCGGGATCGACGGCTGGCCCACTGCTCCCGGCCAGGGTGCGCTCGCGGTCGAGACGCGCGCTGACACGCGCGGCCCGCTGCGCTCGGCGCTCAAGAGTATGGACCACACGGCGACCCGCGTCGCCGTTGACTCTGAGCGCGCCGTGCTGCGCCTGCTCGAAGCCGGCTGCTCGGCGCCGCTCGGCGCGCATGCGTTCATCGACGGCGGCATGCTTTTCCTCTCGGCCCGCGTGTACTCGCCCGAGACGGGAGAGCGCGTTTCGAGCGCCCACGCGCTGTACCTCGAAGACACGAAGACCCCGGCGGAGGACGCGGCGTCCCGCGTCGTCGACGACCTGCTGAAGCAGGGCGCCGCCGAGCTCGCCCCTCTGGGAGGGACCCCGTGACCGACGCTTCCCGCGATCTTGCCCCGCGCATCCGCCCCCGCCGCCTCAGGCAGTCGGCGGCGATGCGGCGCCTCGTCAGCGAAACCGACCTCCGGCCGCGCCACCTCGTGCTGCCGCTGTTCGTGCGCGAGGGCCTCGACGCCCCGCAGCCGATCGCCTCGATGCCCGGCGTCTCGCAGCACACGCTCGACAGCCTGCGCCGCATCGCCGCCGAGGCGGCCGAGGCCGGGCTCGGCGGGGTCATGCTGTTCGGCGTGCCCGCCACCCGCGACGCGGTGGGCTCGGGCGCGACCGACCCCGAGGGCATCCTCAATGTCGCGACCCGCGCGATCGCCGCCGAGGTGGGCGGCGCGCTCGTCGTGCAGACCGACCTCTGCCTCGACGAGTTCACCGACCACGGCCACTGCGGCGTCGTGGATGCGCGCGGCCGGGTCGACAACGACGCGACCCTCGAGCGCTACACCGCCATGGCGATCGCCCAGGCCGAGGCGGGCTCGCAGCTGCTCGGCCTCAGCGGCATGATGGACGGCCAGATCGCCGCCGTGCGCACCGCGCTCGACGACGCGGGCCACACCGACGTCGCGCTGCTCGCCTACTCGGCGAAGTACGCCTCGTCGTTCTACGGGCCGTTCCGCGACGCCGTCGACTCGCAGCTCACCGGCGACCGCCGCAGCTACCAACTCGACCCGGCGAACGGGCGCGAGGGCGTGCGCGAGGCGCTCATCGACCTCGACGAGGGCGCTGACGTCGTCATGGTGAAGCCGGCGCTCGCCTACCTCGACGTGCTGCGCCAGGTTGCTGACATCTCGACCGTGCCCGTCTGGGCGTACATGGTCTCGGGCGAGTACGCGATGATCGCCGCCGCCGCGCAGAACGGCTGGCTCGATGGCGACCGCGCCCAGCTCGAGGCGCTTCTGTCGATTCGCCGCGCGGGGGCCGACGCCGTGCTCTCGTACGCCGCGCTCGACCTGGCCCAGAAGGGACTCCTCTCATGACCCGCTTCATTTCGGGCCGCACCCCCACCACCAACGCCGAAGCGTTCGAGCGGGCGCTCGTTGTCACGCCCGGCGGGGTGAACTCCCCGGTACGCGCGTTTCGCTCGGTCGGCGGCACGCCCGTCTTCCTCGCGAGCGGTCACGGGCCGTACGTCGTCGACGTCGAGGGCACCGAGTATGTGGACCTTGTGGGGCAGTGGGGGCCGGCGTTGCTTGGCCACGCGCATCCTGACGTCATCGCGGCGGCGCGAGCGGCCGTCGAGAAGGGGCTCGGATTCGGCGCCGCCTCCACCGGTGAGGTCGAGTTGGCCGAGCTCGTGCTCGACCGCCTGACGCTGACCGGGCCGGACGGCGCCGAGCGCCGCGGCATCGAGAAGCTGCGCCTCGTCTCGACCGGTACCGAGGCGACCATGACGGCGATCCGCCTCGCGCGCGGCGCGACCGGGCGGCCGCTGCTCGTGAAGTTCGCCGGGCACTACCACGGGCACTCCGACTCGCTCTTGTCGGAGGCAGGTTCCGGCATTGTGACGCTCGGTATTCCGGGCTCGGCGGGCATCACCCCCGAGACGGCCGCGCAGACGATCGTGATTCCGTACAACGACGAGGAGGCGCTCGCCGAGGTCTTCGCCGCGCACGGCGAGCGCATTGCGGCCGTCATCACCGAGGCCGCCGCCGCCAACATGGGCGTCGTGCCGCCGAAGCCCGGCTTCAACAAGCTGCTCGCCGACACGGCGCACGCGCACGGCGCGCTGCTGATCGTCGACGAGGTCATGACCGGGTTCCGCTCGACGGCCGCCGGTTGGTGGGGGCTCGAAGAGCGCGAGGGCGTGCCGTACGACGCCGACCTCATGACCTTCGGCAAGATCATCGGCGGCGGCCTGCCGCTCGCCGGCCTCGGCGGCCGCGCCGAGATTCTCGACCTACTCGCGCCGCTCGGCCCGGTGTACCAGGCGGGCACCCTCAGCGGGAACCCCGTTGCGGTCGCGACCGGCGCCGCCATGCTGCGGGGTGCAGGCCCCGACGTCTACGAGCACCTGCCGCGCGTCGCACACGAGATCGCTTCTGGTTTTTCGGATGCGCTGAGTGCGGAGGGCGTCGCCCACACGGTTGCGTGGGCCGGCTCGCAGTTCTCGATCTTCTTCCGCGACAGCGCCCCGCAGAACTACGCCGAGGCGCAGGCGCAAGACGTGTTCCGCTTCGGTCCGTACTTTCACGCGATGCTCGAGCACGGCGTCTCGCTGCCGCCGAGCGTGTACGAGGCGTGGTTCGTCTCGGCTGCGCACGACGCGCGCGCGGTCGAGCGGGTGCTCGCGGCGGCCAGGCCAGCGGCACAAGCCGCAGCGGCCGCCCGACCCGCTGGCTGAGGGGCGAGCCTCAGCCGATCTCGGCGACGGCGGCTGCGAGCTGTGCGACGACGTCGTCGAGCGCGGAGGCCTAACGACCACTCTGAGGCCAGTCGGAAGGCTGCCCTACCCGATCAGAAGGTCGGCTTACCCGAGTCAGAAGGACGGCTCAACCTAATCAGTAGGCCGCCCCCTCGACGTCATCTGACGTCCAGAATTCAGGAAAGAGCGCCATCCCCCGCGGGGAGGTGACGTCTCACGCGGGCCGCTTCCTGAATTCTGAACGCGCTGCGGCTGTGGTTGCCGCTACGGCGGCTTAGCCCCGCGCGCTAGACGAGATACGGCCGCCCTCCGCACCGCTGACGTACGGGGAAGGGCGGCCGTATACGGGGACTGATGCCTGACGTTTCCTGACTCAGCCGATCTCAGCGACGGCGGCGGCGAGCTGGGCAACGACCTCGTCGAGGCCCCACGGCAGCGAGAGCGCGGTCGGCGGCGAGACCGAGGCGATGAACTCGGTGCCGACGAGCTGGGCGACGGCGCCATCGGCGACGGCCGGAATCACTTGCCCGTGCGGAGCGTCGAGAAGCGCCTGCGCTTCTTCGGCCGTCGATCCGTAGACAACGACGATGTCACTCACGAGTTCGCTGGTGCGCTCGTAGGACAGTGTGAAGAAGAACGGGGACTCATCCGTGTCGAGTTCGTCGACGGCGGGGGCGTTCACGAAGCCGAGGTCGAGCATGAACTCGACGCGCGGGTCTTCGTCGGCGTAGACGTAGAAGGTTCCGGCGGTGTCCCACGCGGTGGCGAGGCTCACGCCCTGGAACTCGGGGTTCGCCTCGGCGGCCGCGGCGATCTCGGCGTCGATGCCGTCGAGCACCGCCGTCGCCTCGTCGGCGAGGCCGAGCGCCTCACCGGTGATCGAGATGACGTCGCGCCACGGGGTCGACCACGGCTGGTCTTCGTACGCGACGACGGGGGCGATCGCGCTGAGCGTCTCGTACTGCTCTTCCGTGATGCCTGAATAGTGGGCGAGGATTACGTCGGGGTCGGCCGCGGCGATGTCTTCGAACGGCACGTCTTCGCCGGTGTCGGGCAGTACGGTCGGGGTCTCGGCGCCCAGCTCGTCGAGGGCCTCGGCGATCCAGGGAAGCACGCCGTTCTCGTCGCCGCCGTACGCCTGGAAGGGCATCGCCACGGGCACGACACCGAGGGCGATTGCCGCGTCGGTGGCTCCCCAGCCCCAGGTGACGACCCGCTCGGGCGCCTCGGCGATCTCGGTCTCGCCGAAGGCGTGCTCGATCGTGACCGGGAAGGCGGCGGTGTCGGCCGCGGGGGCGGAGCCCGTGTCACCCTCGTCGGCGGGGGTGCCGGATGCGCATCCCGCGAGAACGAGGGCACTCGCGGCGGCGAGGGCGAGGGCGGGAAGTGCGCGGGCGGATAGGGCGCGGGGCGCTGCGGGCATGGGAAAGATGCTCCTCGAGGAGGGGCCGCGACGACGCGGCAGATTGGATTAGGTAAGGCTTACCTTACTGCATGCGTTCCTGGGAGACAACCGCGGAGGAACCGAGGGAACTGGCGCGCGGCAGCACGACGGGGCGACCCGTGTCGGGGTCGGTCAAAATTCGCGCGTCGATGCCGAACGCATCCCGAACCGTCGCCTCGGTGAGTACCTCGCTCGCCGCGCCCTGCGCGACGATGCGGCCGTCGCAGAGCACGACGAGCTCGTCGGCGTAGCGCGCCGCGAGCGTGAGGTCGTGCAGCACGACGACGACGGTCGTGCCGCGGTCGACCTCGGCGCGCAGCACGTCGAGCACCTCGACCTGGTGGGCGACGTCGAGCGCGCTGGTCGGCTCGTCGAGCAGCAGGATGCGCGGTTGCTGTGCCAGCGCCATCGCGATCCAGACGCGCTGCCGTTGCCCGCCGCTCAGCTCATCCATGCGCCGCTCGGTGAGCGAGGCGGCGTCGGTCGCGGCGAGGGACGCGGCCACGACCGCGTCGTCGTCGCTCGAGCGTCCGCGGAAGATCGGCTGGTGCGGGTAGCGGCCGCGGGCGACGAGCTCGCCGGCCGTGATGCCCTCGGGCGCGATCGGGTTCTGGGGCAGCACGCCGATCATGCGGGCGAGTTGCCGGGCGGCGATGCGCTCGATCGGATTGCCGTCGAGGGTGATCCGGCCGGCGTGGGCGGGCAGCAGGCGGGCGAGGCCACGCAGCAGGGTCGACTTCCCACTCGCGTTCGCGCCGACCAGCACCGTGAGGGCGCCGGGGCGCACGGCCAGGTCGACGCCGTGCACGACCGGCCGGACTTTCGTGTAGCCGAGGGTGAGATTCTCGGCGCGCAAGGCGGGCGCGGCGGCGCCGGGCGCGTCGGGCGAGAGCGTCACGGAAGCGGGTGCGGTCGCGGTCATGCGCGTCCTTCCTGGCGGGCGGCGCGGATCAACAGCCACACGAGTAGCGGGGCGCCGACGGCGCCGGTGACGAGGCCGGCGGGCGGCTGCAGGGTTCCAGGGATGAGGTTCTGGGCGACGAGGTCGCTGGCGAGCACAAGCACCGCACCCACGAGGGCGGCGGTGAGCACGGCGGGTCCTCCGCCGCGCAGGCGTCGGGCGATCGGCCCCGCCACGAAGGCGACGAAGGCGAGCGGGCCCGCGACCGCGACGGAGACCGCGGCGAGCACGGTCGACGCGGTCACGGCGAGGATGCGCGTGCGGCGCGGGCGGGAGCCCACCGCCGTCGCGGTCTCGTCGCCCAGCAGCTGGGCGGCGAGGGCGCCCCGCCCGAGAACGGTGCCGATGGCGACGACGGCGACGAGCATCCCGAGCACGAGGGTTTCGGGGGCCGACGGCGAGCCGACGCTGCCGACGAGCCAGAAGTAGGCGGTGCCCGCCTGCTCGAGGCGGGCACGGGTGAGGGCGTAGCCGAGCACGCCCTGCGCGAGGAAGGCGACGGCGATGCCGACGACCACGATGCGGGTTCCGCCGAGCTTTCGGCCGCTCGCGGCGAGCACCAGCACGATGGCGACGGTGGCGCCGACGAGGGCCGAGCCTGACACGGCGAGACCCGTGGCACCCGCCCCGATCGCGAGCACGGCGGCGGCGCTCGCCCCGCCCGTGACGCCGACGATGTCGGGGCTCGCGAGCGGGTTGCGAACGACCGACTGCAGCAGGGCGCCCGCCATGCCGAGGGCGGCGCCAACGACGAGGGCGAGCGTGAGGCGGGGCAGGCGCAGCTCGCGCACGATGAACTGCTCCCCGCCGTCGGCCGTGCCGGCAAGCGCGGCGATGACGTCGGCGGGCGCGATCGCAACCGATCCGACGGCGAGCGCGGTGATCGAGAGGGCGACCCCCGCGGCGGCGAGGATGCCGGTGGTGCTCGCCGCGCGCATCCGTCGTTCGCGTCGAGTGCGGCTGAGTGCGCCCAGCGCGACGGCCGCGCTCATGCGGCGACCGCCCGTCGGGCGCGCACGAGGGCGATGAGCAGCGGGGCGCCGAGGGCGGCGACGACGATGCCGACCTCCAGCTCGCCGGGGGGCGCCACGAGACGGCCGATGACGTCGGCGACGAGCACGAAGGCGGCCCCGGCGACGGCCGCGACCGGCATCAGCAGGCCGTGGTGCCCGCCGACGGCGGCGCGGGCGGCGTGGGCGCCGAGCAGCCCGACGAAGACGAGCGGCCCGGCGAGCGCGGTGGCGGTGCCGGAGAGTAGCACGATGGCGACGAGGGATCCGCCGCGCACGGCGCCGAGCCGGAACCCGAGCCCGCGTGCGACGTCGTCGCCGAGTGCGAGCGCGTCGAGCGGCCGGGCGAGCAGTGCGGCGACGACGATGCCGACGAGGGCGAGCGGCAGCAGGGTGAGGGCGGCGTCGAGGTCGCGGCCGGTGAGCGAGCCGACCGTCCAGAAGCGGTAGCGGTCGAGCGCCGCCGGATCGCCGAGCAGCACGAGGGTCGTGAGGGTGCCGAGTCCGGCGGTGACGGCGAAGCCGACGACGACGAGCAGCGCCGGGGTGGCACGGTCGCCGGCCGCGCGGGCAAGCGCCCCGACACCGAGGCTCGTGACGAGCGCGCCCGCCAGCGCCCAGACGGCGAGCCCGATGACGCCGGTCTCGCCTGCAAGAGCGATGCCCAGCACGACGGCGAAGGATGCGCCCGCCGTCACTCCGAGCAGGCCCGGGTCGGCGACGGGGTTGCGCGTGACGCCCTGCATCACGACGCCTGCAAGGCCGAGCGCCGCACCGACGACGAGGCCGATGACGGTGCGGGGCACGCGCAGGTCGCGCACGGCGACGGCGTCGGCCGGGTCGGCGAGCGCGCCCGGATCGGTGAGCGCGGTGAGGACAGTGCCGAGGTCGGTGCCGCGGGCGCCGAGCGCGAGGCTAAGCGCGACGGCGAGGGCGAGCCCGAGGCCGAGCAGGGCGGCGCCGCGCATGCGGGCCGCTCGCGAGCGAGTCGACGCGACGAGCTGTGGCGCCCGCGCCACACCGCTCTGCCGCGCCACCGAACTCGGCGCGGCCTCGGTCGCTGTCACTGCCCTTCGGAGCGACCCTCACGCCAGTAGCCCATGAAGGCCACGGCGCGACGGTTCACCCCGACGTCACTCACCAGATACCGGCGCAGCCGCTTGACCACTGCTGCCTCACCGGCGATCCAGGCGTAGAAGTCGTTGTCCCGCGGGTCGATAGGGCTGTCCCAGAGCAGTTCGGTGTCGACATCGATGTCGTCGAGGGTGTGGGGTGAGGCGTCGAGGGCGGTCGTGAGCTCAGCGCGGTGGCCGCCGATCCAGTTCTCCAGCGAGCGTTGGAGCAATTCCCCGCGGGGGGCGACCGCCTGGAAGCCCTGCGCAGTTTCGCAACCGGCGTCACGGGCGAGCCAGGTGACACGGTGCCGCGCCGTTGGCACGATGCGTTGGATGTCTGCGCTCGACGCGACCTCAACGAATGCTTGCGCACGGATACCCGGCGCCAGCGATTCGAGGATCGATAGAATCGCGGGGGCCGCGGTCTCGTCGCCCGCAAGCAGCACGGTGCGAGCGTCGCCGGGACGCCAATCGCACCCGATCAGCGGGTCAGCCGTGCGCGCGTCGGGCCCGACGATGAGGACCTCGTCGCCGACCCCCACCTGCCTCAGCCAGCGGGCAGCGGGCCCATCGCCCCCGGGAGCGGGATCGTGCAGCACCATGTCGACGTCGAGGCGAGCGGCCTCGGAGTCGATCGCCCGAACGGTGTAGGTGCGGAACGCGGGTCGCTCGGCATCCGGGAGCGCGCGCCAGCGGGCGTACCAGTCGCCTGCCAGAATCGCCGCGTCGTCGCCCTGACCCAGGTCAGGCAGGGCGCCGTCACCGGGGAACACAATCTTGACGCGCTGGTCGAGCCCCGTGGTGCCGAAAACCTCGAAGTCATCCCCTGTAAAGCTCACCCGCACGAGATGACGCCCGATCGGAAGCACGCGCGAAACGCGCGCGGAAAACGGGCGATAGGCCGGGTAGTTCAGGGATGCTCGGCGGTGGTCGAGCGCGTGACCATCTCGTACGGGTGAGGTAAGCATTACCTAAGTATGCCCCGCCGCGCCCCCGTGCTGTCCAGCCCGCTCGGCGGGCAGCGTCTGGGAGTTGGCTCCACGAAAACCGCGCGCCACGCGGGGCCCCGACTACGCTGGGGCACGTGTTCTCGGCCGACCGATCCGGCCGAGGAAGAGACGGAGGACACCATGCGCGGCAAGATCCTGTTCGCCACCGGCCTCGCCGTCGGCTACGTGCTCGGCACTCGAGCCGGGCGCGAACGCTACGAGCAGATCAAGAAGGCCAGCGACCGCTTCTGGGGCGACCCGCGCGTTCAGCGCCAGGTCGACAAGGTCGACGGCTACGTACGCGAGAAGGCCCCCGAGGTGGCGGAGTTCGTCGCCGATGGCGCCAAGAAGGTCGTCACGACCGTCATGAACAAGACGGAGTCGGCATCCTCGTCGGGTGCGGCCGCCAAAAATTCGACGGGGTCAGCCTCGACGAGCACGAAGAACTCGTCGTCGACGCGTACGGCGCCGGCGAAACGCTCGACAACGTCCAAGAACTCGAGTTCGCGCTCGAGCTCGTCGTAATTCGGGGGTCTCGACATGACGGACCCGTTGTCGACTCCGCCCGTGCCCGCACGGGAAGCGCGGCGCTCGATCGGCGCGCTGCTTGCCGACCTGCCCCGCATCGTGACCGAGCTCATCCAGGCCGAGATCGCGTCGCTCAAGGCCGAGGTCTCGAGCAAGCTGAAGTCGGCAGGCATCGGCGCGGGGCTGCTCGTCGGCGCAGGAGTCTTCGCGTTCTTCGCCACGCTCGTGCTTCTGGCCGCCGCCGTTCTGGGCCTCGCCACCGTCCTCCCCGCTTGGGCGGCAGCGCTCATCGTGGGAGGTGCCATCCTGCTGCTCGCCGGCATTCTCGCCGGAATCGGCATCGCTCAGCTGAAGCGAGGGCTGCCGCCGACGCCGACAGAGACGATGGAAAGCATCGCCGAAGACATTCGTATCGTGCGCGGAGAGTCGAAGGGATCATCGTGAGCGACAACCCCGCCCGCCGAGCCGATGAACTGCGCGCCGAACTTGAGGCGACACTGAACGAGATCGACAACAGACTGAACCCGCGCGTCAAGGGAGCCGAGCTCGGCCGCCGAGTGCGATCGGGCTACGAACGCAATCCCGTGCCGTACCTCATCGGCGCTGCGCTAGCGACCGCGGTCGTCGTCGGTCTGGTCGCGTGGGCTATTGCCGGCGAGGACTGAGGCTCCAGCTTCCGACCCGCCGATTTGGGTTCCCAGCGAGAGCGGTTCATCATGGTAGGCGATGTCTGTACTTCGCGACGGGACCACGATCGAGCGCACGCCTACCGCTGCGCTGCCCGTCATTAAACCGCTACTCGGCTGGCGCGTGCTTGTCCCGCGCGGCGGCAAATGGGGCGACGGCATCGCGGCTCAGTTGCGATCGTTCGGGGCGCAACCGGTGATCGCGCCCCTCATCAACTTCGCTCGCCCGGAGGACCCGGCGTTGCTGACCGCCGCGCTGGGTCGCCTGCGAGACGGTGACTACGACTGGTTGCTCGTCACCAGCGCCACCACGGTCGACGTGCTTGTCGGCCATGGTGTTCGTCCGCCCAAGTCGACCCGAATTGCCGCGGTCGGCGAAACTACCGCCCAGGCGCTTCAGCTCGCGGGCTACCGGGTCGACTTCGTGCCGAGCGACCATTCCGCGCGTGGACTGCTCAAAGAGTGGTCCGGCGGCTCAGGCCTCCGTGCCCTCCTGCCCCAGTCCGAGATCGCGGAACAGGCACTGTTGCAGGGTCTGCTCGAACGCGGCGTCGATGCCGAGTTCGTTGCCGCCTACCGCACGGTCGGCGTGGGCGCACCGCCCGAGGTCATTGCCGACGTGGCCGGTCGGCGCATCCGCGCGATCCTCGTCAGTTCCGGCAGCGTGGCCCGCCAGATCGCGGCACAGTTCAGCCCGCTGCCGAGCGAGGCTGTCGTTGTCTGCATCGGCCCGCGTACGGCGTTCGACGCTCGAGCGGCCGGGCTCACCGTGCACCGCATCGCGGAAGAGCGCTCGAGTGCATCGCTCGTGCGCGCTCTCGCAGAATTCGCGATCGATCCCCACGATGCGCACCCGCCGATGGTCAGCTAGCGAGCAGCGCGCGTAAGTCAGGGGCCGAGCGTGCGGTGCACGCCCGACCCATGAGGCCGGTGGTGACTTAGCTCGATTCGGCCTTGACCGTCGGCACAGACGCCGTCATAGCGACCGTGTCGTCGAACTCCTCCGTGACGTCCGCGTTGTCGCGGAAGGTCGCGAGGCTGACGGCGACGGAGACGATCAGGTTCATGACGAAACCTGGAATGATCTCGTACAGGGCGAAGCCCGCCGCATCCCAGATGAAGACGGTGGCCGCACCGGCGACCATTCCCGCGAGTGCTCCCCAATTGGTGAGTTTGCGCCAGAACAGCGACAAGAGAATGATTGGGCCAAACGAAGCGCCGAAACCTGCCCACGCAAAGCCGACCAACTCGAGGATCGTGCCACCAGGGTTCATCGCGAGCAGGATTCCGACGCCGGCGACCGCAAGCACGCAGGCCCGACCCATCGTGACGAGGAACGTCTTCGAGGGATCCCTTCGTGCCACGACCTTGTAGAGGTCTTCGACGAGCACCGACGAGCAGACGATCAGCTGACTTGAAACGGTGCTCATGATCGCTGCGAGAACCGCGGCGAGCACGAGGCCTGCGACCAGCGGGTGGAACAGGGTCTGCGCCAGCAGCAGCATGACGGTCTCGGGGTCGCCGAGCTCGATGCCGCGGCTCGACACGAACGCGAGGCCGGTCAGCCCACCAGCGATAGCGCCCAGCAGCGACACGATCATCCAGGTCATGCCGATGCGGCGTGCAGGCTTGGCGGAGGCGACGTTCTTCATGGCCATGAAGCGCACGATGATGTGCGGCTGCCCGAAGTAACCGAGGCCCCAGGCGAGGGCTGAGATGACGCTGACCACGGTGGCACCGGTGAGAGCCGCACCACCAAGCAGTGACAGGTGGTCGGGCGCGACGGTGCCCAGCTCCTCGAAAGTCGGACCCAAACCACCGATGGCGACCACCGCCGCCACGGGCAGGATCAGCAGCGCCAGCATCATGAGCGTGCCCTGTACGACGTCGGTGAGCGAGGCGCCGAGAAAGCCGCCAAACAGTGTGTAGACGAGCGTGACGCCCGCGACAATCAGCATGCCTGTGAGGTAGGTCGAGCCGAAGGACTGCTCGAAGAACACGCCACCCGCCACCATCATCGAGGCCACGTAGAAGGTGAAGAAGACGAGGATCACGAGACCCGAGGCGATGCGCAGCACGCGGCTCGTATCGCGCAGGCGATTCTCGAAGAAGCTCGGCACCGTGATCGAGTTACGCGAGCGTTCGGTGTACGCCCTCAGGCGCGGAGCGACGAACTTCCAGTTGAGGTAGGCGCCGATGGTGAGGCCGACCGCGATCCAGCCTTCGATCAAACCGGAGACGTAAATCGCGCCCGGTAGGCCGAGCATGATCCAGCCCGACATATCTGAGGCTCCGGCACTCAAAGCGGCCACCCACGGCGGAAGCTTGCGCCCCGCCAGCATGTAGTCCTCGTGCGATTCGGTTCTCTTGTAGGCGTATAAACCGATCGCAATCATGGCCGCGAAGTACAAAACGATCGCGCCGATCTGAAAAACCTCGTCGGACATGCCGGTTCTCCTCAGTCGATTTCACCCGCGAGGATGCGCGGGCACCGTCAACCAGCCTACCTGAAAGAATCGTAAGAATTTGAGTTACTATCAATTTCAGGCGTGCGCCGCCTCGCAGGCACCCACACGCTGGGTATTCAGCCGAAAAGCAGTGCAGCCTCGTCGTAGCGCTCCTGCGGCACGGTCTTGAGCGAGCCGAGGGCAGCCTCGAACGGAACGAAGACGATGTCAGTGCCGCGCAGGGCGACCATCTGGCCCCACCGGTGACCGTTGACGGCGCGCACCGCGGCCATGCCGAGCCGGGTCGCGAGCACGCGGTCGTACGCACTCGGGGTGCCGCCGCGCTGAATGTGGCCGAGCGTCGTCGCGCGCGTCTCGATGCCCGTGCGGGCCTCGATCAGCGGGGCGAGGCGCTCGCCGATACCGCCGAGGCGGGGCCGGCCGAAGGCGTCGAGGCCGCGGTCGTTGTGAGGCTCGTCGTCGCCCTCGAGCGTGAAGCCCTCGGCGACCACCACGAGAGGGGCGCGCCCGCGGTCGTAGGCGCTCTGCACCCACTCCGTGAGCTGGTCCATGGTCGTGCGCTGCTCGGGAATCAGAATCGCGTGGGCGCCGGCGGCCATGCCCGAGTGCAAGGCGATCCACCCGACGTGACGGCCCATGACCTCGGCGACCATGCACCGGTTATGGGCGTCACCGGTCGTGCGCAGGCGATCCATCGCCTCCGTCGCGATGCCGACGGCCGTGTCGAAGCCGAACGTGTAGTCCGTCGCATCCAAGTCATTGTCGACGGTCTTCGGAACGCCGACCATGCGCACGCCCGCGTCTGTCAGGCGCTTGGCGGCGGCCAAGGTGCCTTCGCCGCCGATCGCGATGAGAGCATCCAGGCCGTTGATGTCCATGACCTCGTTGATGCGGTCGACGCCGCCGCGCCCCTCGAAGGGGTTCGTGCGGCTGGTGCCGAGGATGGTGCCGCCCTGCTTCGAGATGCCCTTCACCTCGTGGCGGCCAAGCGTCATCGTGTCGTTCTCGACGAGACCCTTCCAGCCGTCGCGGAAGCCCACATACTCGTGCTCGTGCACGGTCGTGCCGGTCAGCACGGCACCGCGAATAACGGCGTTCAGCCCCGGGGCGTCGCCGCCGGAGGTCAGCATTCCGATGCGCATAGAACCCATCTAAGCGCGTGGCGGTATCCGACGCGAAAACGGCGGATGCACGCCCCTGTTCGTTCGCTAGCAAACGAAAACGGGGGCCCGCCCTACTACCCGGGGGGCTGACCCGTCAGTATCGTTGCCTGGGCACCGCCCCGGCAGACCATCAGCCCACACCACCAGGAGCAAAAATGACCGACGCACCCCCTCCCGCCTACTCGCAGCCCGTGCAGCCAGCCGTCAACCCCGGCCAGACCCTCGGCATCGTCGCGCTGATTGTCTCGATCGTGAGCCTCTTCATCCCGATCGCGCTCGTCAGCCTGATTCTGGGCATCGTCGCGCGCAACCAGTCGAAGAAGGTCGGCATGAAGAACGGCTTCGCCGTGGCCGCGATCTGGATCAGCGCGGTGCTCATCGTGCTGTCGATCATCGTGATCATCCTCGTGATCGCTGCCATCTCCGTCGTCGGGTTCAGCGAATTCGAGCAGATCATTCTCGACCCGAGCTTCGCCCCCTGACCGCACTCGATACCGGCGACCGCGCCGAGCTCGTCGACCCCGAGGGGCCGTTCGAGCTCGGCGCGGTGCTGTTTCCGCTCCGGCGCGGCACGGGCGACCCGACCCAGCACTGGGAGGGCGAGCGCGGCGGGGCGGGCCCCGTCTGGCGCGGTCAGCTGACCCCCGACGGCCCCGCCACAATTCGGATGCACGCCCTCGGCCCCAGCGCATCCGGCGGCATCGACGTGCGCGCCTGGGGCCCCGGCGCCGACTGGTCGCTCGCCCACGCGCGCGAGCTGCTCGGCCTCGACGACGACGGGTGGCCCGCGTTTGACGCGCTGCTCGCCGGGCTCGCCGCCCAGGGGGACCCGGCTGCCGCGGCCCTGCAGCGTCTGCGCCGACGGCGGCCCGGGCTGCGGCTGCTGCGCACGGGCATCGTGCTCGAGTTCGCCGTTGCGGCCGTGCTCGAGCAGAAAGTCACCGGGGTCGAAGCGCGGCGCAGCTGGCGGCAGCTGATCCGCGCGCACGGCGCGGAGGCGCCGGGGCCCGCGCCCGCCGGGATGCGCATCCTGCCGGCCGCGGAAACGTGGCGGAGCATTCCCGACCACGAGTGGCACCGGGCCGGCGCAACCCCCGCCCGCCGCGACACGATTCGCCGGGTCGCGGCCGTCGCTCCCGCCCTGCAGCGCACGATCGCGGTCGGCCGCCATGCCGGCGCCGACGAGCGGCTCGTCGCCGGGTTCCGGTCGATACCGGGCCTCGGCGGGTGGACGCTCGCCGAGATCGTGCAGCGCGCCCACGGCGACCCCGACACCGTGAGCGCCGGCGACTACCACCTCGCCCACGGCGTCACCCACTGGTTCACGGGCAAGCGTGGCGACGATGCCGAGATGATGCGGTTGCTTGAGCCCTACCGCGGACACCGGCAGCGCGTTGTGCGATACATCGAAGGAAGCGGGGTCGAAACGCCCCGCTACGGTGCGCGAATGACCATCGAGGACCACCGCGAGCGCTGACGCGGCTAGCGTCGCCCGCGTGAACATGTTCTTCCGCCTCGTCTGGCTGAGCATCCGCGCCCGATTCGGCGAGCGCATCCAGCCGACCGACGTTGCCCGCACCACTTTCCGCGTCTGGCCCACCGACCTCGACGTGCTCATGCACATGAACAACGGCGTCTACCTGTCGATCATGGACCTCGGCCGCATCGACCTCATGGCGCGCTCGGGCGCGTGGCCCCGGCTGCAGAAGCGCGGCTACTACCCGGTCGTCGTGTCGTCGACGATCACCTACCGGCGCTCGCTCGAGCCGTGGCAGATGTTCATCGTCGAGTCGGCCATCATCGGCCTCGACGACAAAGCCGGCTACGTCGAGCAGCGCTTCGTGCGCGACGGCGAGGTGTACGCCCGCGCGATCGTGAAGGCGCGCTTTCTGAAGAAGTCGGGTGGCACCGTTCCCATGGATGAGCTCGCGGAACTGTTCGGCCTCGACCCGGCCAACCACCCGCTGCCCGAGTGGGTGCACGAGTGGAGCACGCGCGCAGCGCTGCCCACCCGCCGCGAGCCGGCCCCCAGCACCTGGGAGATCTGAGAGTCAAGCCCCGGCGACGCGACCCGCAGCCGGAGTAGTGTCGCCGTCGTGAGCTCCGACGAACGCCGCCCGCACTCCGTCTACTCGGTGGGGGAGGACCCCGACCCACAGGTCTCGCTCGCCAACGAGCGCACCGCCCTGTCATGGATGCGCACCGCCCTCGCCCTCGTGGCCGCCGGCGTCGCGCTCGCGACGCTGGTGAGTTTCGGCGACCTGCCCGTCTTCCTGCTCGTCATCGCCGCCGTGTCGAGCGTCGCCGGGGCGGTGCTCGCGGGCTGGGCGCTCGCCCACTGGCGTAACGCCGAGCGCAATCTGCGCCTCGGCAAGCCGGTCCCGAAGCCGAGCGCTCTGCCCTGGCTCACCGTCGGCACCGTCGCGGTCGCGCTGCTGCTGGCCGCGTTCGTCGCGTTCGAGGCGATCGAGCGGACCGGATGACAGCATCCGCGGCATCCGCTTCCGACGTCGACGACGACCGCGACCGCTCGAGCCTCGCCTGGCAGCGGACGATGGCGCAGGCGGCGCTCGTCGTCCTCTTCGCCGCGGTCACGAGCATCCGTGTCGGCGAACCGCTCGTGACGATCGGCGCGGCGATCCTCGCCGTCGCGGCATTCGGTCTCGCCGCCGTCGCGCCCAGCGCCGGTCGGCGCGCGGCTGCCTGGCCGCTCATGCGAACGGCGGCGACCATCACGATCATCGCGGGCGTGCTAGGAGCGGCGCTTCCGGTCGCTTTGCTCGTCACCGCGTAACCGTCACCGCGGCGCCAGCGATCAGTCGCCGGTGAGAACCCGCTTCATGAGGCGATCCATGGCCCGGTCGCTCAGCAGGCGCCGCGCTCCCACCACCGTCTTCGCCGACGCGGGAACCGCCTCGCGGGTCTTCGGCCGACGCGCGACATCGGCGTACGGGCCCTCACCCGATACGGTGACCATGCTGTCGCGCGCGATCGTGTTCCACTCGGTGCGAACAGGCCCCGGCTGGATGATCGTCACATCGATGCCAAACGGTGCCACCTCGAGCCGCAGCGAGTCGCTGAGGCCCTCGACGGAGAATTTCGTCGCGTGATACCAGGCGCCGAGCGGCTCATAGATGCGGCCGCCGATCGACGACACGTTGATGATGCGGCCGCTGCGCTTCTCGCGCATGGCGGGTAGCACGAGTTGTGTGAGGCGTGCGAGGCCGAAGACGTTGACCTCGAACTGGCGGCGCGCCTCCTCGAGCGGAACCTCCTCGATCGAGCCGTACGAGCCGTAGCCGGCGTTGTTGACGAGCACGTCGATGCGATTGCGTTCCTCAAGGATCTGGGCGACAGCATCCGTCATGCTCGCGTCGTCGGTGACGTCGAGAGACATCGTGTGGGCGCCGCGCTGCTCGATGCCGGACATGCGCTCGATGCGGCGGGCTCCCGCGTAGACGATGAATCCCTGTGCCAGCAGGCGTTCGACGGTCGCCTCACCGATTCCCGACGATGCTCCGGTCACGAGCGCGACGCGGGCGTTCTGCGCGCTCATCATGCGCCGCTCCTTTCGTCGAGCACCGCCATGGCGGCGTTGTGGCCGCCGATCGCGCTCACGGCGCCGCCGCGCCGCGCCCCCGAACCGCACAGGTACACGCCGTCGACGCCGGTCGCCACGCCCCAGCGCTCGGCCGCGGTCGACGCTACGGGCGCATCGTCATCGTCGAGCCACGGCCAGGCGAGGTCGCCGTGGAAGATGTTGCCGCCCGGCAAGCGCAGCGCCTCTTCGAGGTCGCGCGTGGTCTTCGTCTCCACGCACGCGGCACCGTCGGCGTCGGTCATGAGCAGCGACTCGATCGGTTCGGCGAGCACCGAATTGAGCGACGCGAGCACGGCGGCCTGCAGTTCGCCGCGCATCCGATCGTTGTTGTCGGCCGTGAGCAGGCGGTCGGGAGTGTGCAGGGCGAACACGGTCAGCGTCTGCGCGCCGGCCGCCTGCAGCTCGGGCCCGAGGATGGTCGGGTCAGTGAGCGAGTGGCAGTAGATCTCGGCGGGAATGGGGTCGGGAATCTGGCCAGCTGCCGCGGCGTCGTAGCCCGCCTGCAACTGAGTGAACAGCTCGTTGATGTGGAAGGTGCCGCCGAATGCCGCTTCAGGGTCGATGCGCGCATCTTTCAGTCGGGGCAGGCGCGTCAGCAGCAGGTTGACCTTCACCTGCGCACCTTCGGCCGCCGGTTCGTGAACGCGGGATGCTGTGCTCGCCCCGCCCGCATCGCCCGCCGCGAGCAGGCGGTTCAGTTCGCGCGGCGACGCGTTGGCGAGCACGCGGTCGGCTGCGACCCGGTGCTCGGTGTCGCCGACCCGGTAGGTGACGACACGGTCGCCGTCGAGCGCGGTGACCTCTGCACCCGTCGTGAGGGCCGCGCCGGCGAGTCGCGCGGCACGCGCGAGCTCACCGGTGACGGCGCCCATGCCGCCGACGGGCACGTTCCAGTCACCCGTGCCTCCGCCGATCACGTGATAAAGGAAGCAGCGGTTGGCGGCGAGGGTCTCGTCGTCGTTCGAGGCGAAGGTGCCGATGAGGGCGTCGGTGTACGCGACCCCGCGCACGAGGTCGCTGGTGAAGGTGCTTGCGATGGTGCGACCGACCGGCTGCTCGATGAGCGCATCCCAGAGGGCATCGTCGCCGAGCACGGCGCGCGCCTCGCTGCGTGTCAGCAGGGGGTCGGTCACCGTGGGGAAGAGGGTGCGGGCGAGACGGGCGGTTCCGTCGTAGAAGGTGCGCCACGCATCCGCGTCGTTTTTCGCGCCAATGGCGGCGAATGAGGCGTCGGTCGCCGCCTGGTCGTGATTGTCGACGAGCAGGCCGCCGTCACCACCGGGAACCGGCGTGTACGACGAGTAGCGGCGCGGGGCGAGGCGAATTGACAGCCCGAGGTCGTCGATGATGCGCTGCGGCAGCAGGCTCACCAGGTACGAGTAGCGGCTGAGGCGAGCATCGATGCCCGCGAACGCCTGCGCCGAGACGGCGGCACCACCGACGGTGTCGAGGCGTTCGAGCACCTCGACGTCGAGACCCGCGCGGGCGAGGTAGGCGGCGGCGGCAAGGCCGTTGTGTCCGCCGCCGATGATGACGACGTCGCGACGAGTGGTCACGGGGGTGCTCCTGCGTGCTGAAATCCGATGGTGCGGTCTGCCAGCCTATGCACGCATCGGCATGCTGTGCACGCCCGGGGAGGTCACTGGAGGAACGCGACAGCGCGGCTGAGCACGTCGCGGCAGGCGACGATGGCGGGTCGGTGCGCGGATGCGCGGCGCGCGGCCGTGAACACGGTGCGTCGCGGATGCTCGGGCAGGTCGATGAGGCGCACGCTCGGTTCGCGATCGCCCCACACCAGGTCAGGAAGCAGTGCCACGGCGTGGCCCGCTTCGACGAGGCGGATGTGCGCCTGCAGGTCGGCCGTCTCGAAGCGCACGTCGGGCTCGAACCCGGCGCGGCGGCACACCTGCTCGGCGAAGTGTCGGCTGGCGGTGCCGCGGGGTTCCATGACCCAGGGGAGGGCAGCGGTGTCGGGGAGCGACTCGACGCGAAGCGGGCCCATCGATGTGAGGGTGTCGGATGCGCCAGTGAGAGGCGCGGTCGCGAGGCGCAGCGCGTCGCGACACAGCGGCACTCGGTCGAGCTCGTCACGGTGCGGCGCCGAGTGCGCCGGGTACTCCTCCGCGACCACGAGGTCGAAGTCGCGCGCCCACACTTCGTCAAGCGCGCTCTCGGGCTCGCGTTGGGTGATCTCGACCCGCATCGCCGGATGCTCGGCAGCGAGCAGGGTGAGCGCGCGGGGGATGATGCCGAGAGCGGCCGACTGAAACACGGCGAGGCGGACGGTTCCACTCGGCGCCTCGGTCGCCTCGGCGAGCGACTGCTCGAGCCGCTCAAGCTCGTCGAGGACAGCGCCCGCGCCGTCGGCGAGCAGTTCGCCGGCGGGCGTCAGCTGCAGCCGCCGGCCCACCCGCTCGAACAGCGCTGTCCCCGCCTCGAGTTCGAGTTGCGCGAGCTGCTGGGAGACGGTGGACGGCGCATAGGAGAGTGCGCGCGCGACCTCGTGCACAGTGCCGCGACGGCGCAGTTCCCGCACCAATCGCAGTCGACGAGGATCGAGCATCCCGCGGCCTTTCTCGACGCGATCTATTGTTCGCAATATTCGCACGAAATTGTGCGGAAATGCCCGCTATACCCGAAGAGTCATGGGTGAGACAGTAGAGGGCATGACTACGACGTCGACCGCAGAGTCGTCCGCCCACGCCGCCGTCCAGCAGGTGCGGGCGTGGCTCGCCGCCACCGAGGGCGCCGCCGCTGACCCCGCCGCCGAACGGCTCGCCGGCCTCCTCAAGGATCCGGACGGCCTCGACTTCGCTATCGGCTTCGTCGACCGTGTCTCCCGCCCCGACGACCTCCGGGTCGCCGCCCGCGAACTCGAGCGACTCAGCCGCCGCGTGCCGAGGTTCCTGCCCTGGTACCTGCGAGGCCTCATCGTGCTCGGGGGCGGGTTCGCGCCGCTCCTGCCGTGGCCGATCATCCCGATCGCCCGCCGCGTGCTGCGCGGCATGGTGGGCCACCTCATCATCGACGCGACCCCCGAGCGTCTCGGGCGCACACTGGAGCGGCTGCGCGAGAACGGCGACCGCCTCAACATCAACCTGCTCGGCGAAGCCGTGCTCGGCGACGCGGAGGCCGACCGCCGCCTGGAGGGCCTGCACGAACTCGTCGCCCGCGACGACGTCGACTACGTGTCGGTCAAGGTATCGGCCATCGTCAGCCAACTGTCGATGTGGTCGTTCGACGAAACCGTCGACCGCGTCGTCGAGCGGCTGGCCCCGCTGTACCAGCGCGCCGCGTTCGGCGGAACTCCCACCTTCCTGAACCTCGACATGGAGGAGTTCCGCGACCTCGACCTCACCATCGAGGTGTTCACGCGCCTGCTCGACCGGCCGGGGCTCGGGCAGTACGAGGGTGGCATTGTCCTGCAGGCCTACCTTCCTGAGGCGGTGCCGGCGCTCGACCGGCTGACTGAGTGGGCGCAGGCGCGCCGTGCGGCCGGCGGTGCGGGCATCAAGGTGCGCATCGTGAAGGGCGCGAACCTCGCGATGGAGCGTGTGGAGGCCGCCGTGCACGACTGGCCGGTCGCCGTGTTGCCGTCGAAGCAGGCCACCGACGCCAACTACAAGCGCGTCATCGACCGCGCCCTCGACCCTGCCCGCGCATCCGCCGTGCGTATCGGCGTCGCCGGTCACAACCTGTTCGACATCGCCTGGGCGCTGCAGCTCGCCAACGCGCGTGGCCTCACCGACCGCGTCGAGGTGGAGATGCTGATCGGCATGGCTCCCGCGCAGGCCGACGCGGTTCGCGCCACCGCCGGCGGCCTCCTGCTCTACACGCCGGTCGTGCACCCGCGCGACTTCGACTCGGCGATCAGCTATCTCATCCGCCGGTTGGAGGAGAACGCGTCGAGCGAGAACTTCCTGTCGGGCGCCTTCGAGCTCGTCGACGACGCCGCGATGTTTGCGCGGGAGGAGCAGCGCTTCCGTCGTTCGCTCGCCGAGCTCGCGGAGGCGCCCGACGCGCCGGCCGTGCACCGGGTGCAGAACCGCTCGACGGATGCTCCCCACCCCCTTCCGGGCGGAGTCGGCGTCGACGAGGGCTTCGCCAACGAGCCCGACACCGACCCGTCGCTGCCCGCGAACCGCGCGTGGGGGCGGGAGATCCTCGCGGCGGCGAGCGACGCATCCGTCTTCGCGCACGGCGATGCGGTGCTCGCCGCGGCGGCCGTGCGCGACGCGGGAACGCTGGAGAGGCTGATGGCGGATGCCCGGGGCAGCGCACCCCTGTGGGCGTCGGCGGGTGTCGAGCACCGGGCGACGGTGCTGCACGCGGCGGGTCGCGTGCTCGCTGAACGCCGCGCCGCGCTGCTGGCCGTGATGACCGCCGAGGCGGGCAAGACCCTCGCTGAGGGCGACCCCGAGGTGAGCGAGGCGATCGACTTCGCCCACTACTACGCCGAAAGCGCGCGGATGCTCGACAGCGTGACGGGCGCGCGCTTCGAGCCGGTGCGCCTCACCGTGGTCGCGCCACCGTGGAACTTCCCGGTCGCAATCCCGGCGGGCAGTGTCCTGGCGGCGCTCGCCGCGGGCAGCGCGGTCCTCATCAAGCCAGCGCCCCAGGTGCGACGCTGCGCGGCCGTCATGGTTGACGCGCTCTGGGCGGCCGGCGTGCCCCGCGACGTGCTGCGACTGGTCGACGTGCCCGAGAACGAGCTCGGCCAGCAGCTGATCAGCCATCCCGCGGTCGACCGGGTGGTGTTGACCGGTGCGTTCGAGACAGCGGCACTGTTTCGGTCTTGGCGCCCCGACCTGCCGATTCTTGCCGAGACGAGCGGGAAGAATGCCGTCATCGTCACGCCGTCGGCCGACTTCGACCTGGCCGCGGCCGACATCGCCAAGTCGGCGTTCGGCCACGCGGGCCAGAAGTGTTCGGCGGCGTCGCTCGCGATTCTCGTCGGCTCGGTGGCCGACTCTCAGCGGTTCGAGCGCCAGCTGCTTGATGCCGTGACGACCATGAAGGTGGGCTGGCCGACCGACCCGGTGAGTGTCGTCGGCCCGCTGATTGAGCCGGCGCAGGGCAAGTTGTTGCGCGCTTTGACCCAGTTGGAGGGTGACGAGCAGTGGCTCGTGCAGCCTCGCGCACTGGACGGCGGCGGCCGACTCTGGACGCCGGGCGTCAAGCGCTGGGTGGCTCCCGGCAGCGACGCTCACCTGACGGAGTATTTCGGCCCGGTGTTGGGCTTGATGCGCGCGCGCACACTCGAGGAGGCGCTCGAGCTGCAGAATGCGACGCCGTTCGGTCTGACGGCGGGACTGCACTCGTTGGACGCCGACGAGGTCGACGCCTGGGTCGATGGTGTCGAGGCGGGAAACCTGTATGTGAACCGCGGCATCACCGGGGCGATCGTGCGGCGCCAGCCGTTCGGGGGCTGGAAGCGGTCGAGTGTCGGCGGTTCGACGAAGGCCGGCGGTCCGTCGTATGTGTTCGGCTTCGGCACCTGGCAGCCGGTCGAGCGCGAACCGAAGAAGAACCTGTCGCTGCGACACCTCGGCGAGGCGGCGGCTCGCGTGTTGGAGGCGGCACAGCCCGGCATGGACTTTGTCGGATTCGACGCTGCCCGCGCTGGCGCGATCAGCGACGAGAAGGCGTGGCAGTCGGAGTTTGGGGTGTCGCGCGATGTGTCGGCGCTCGGGGTGGAGCGCAACGTGCTGCGCTACCGACCGGCTCAGGTGATGGTGCGGCAGGCGGAGGGTGCCTCGGTGGCGTCGCTGGTGCGCGTGCTGGTCGCGGCTGCCCGCGCGCGGGCGACCGTGTCGCTGAGTGTCTCGGTGCCGCTGCCGCCGGCCCTGCTGTCGCTTATTGAGGACGAGTTCGACTCGGCGCTGCGTCTCGACGAGGATGCTCGGGTCGTGGTCGAGACGGACGCCGCGTTCGCCGCGCGCGTGCGTTCGGAGCTGCCGGAGCGCATCCGCCTCGTGGGGTCGGACGGTGTCGTCGCCGGCGCCGGCCGCACCGGAGCCGATGTCGCGCGCGAGCTGCTGCACGCGGTGGGGGGTGACCCGGGGGTGGCGATCTGGTCGGGCCCGGTGACGACCGCCGGCCGGGTGGAGATGCTGCCATTCCTGCGCGAGCAGGCGGTGTCGATCACGGCGCACCGCTACGGCAACCCGTACCCGCCGCTCGCCGAGTTGGAGGTGTAGAGCGCCGACGACTTCTGGGTCGTCGGCCGTGCCGCGTCTTTGGCGGACCCCCAGCGGGCCACACCATGGGAGCTGGCCCACAGGGAGCGGCCCATGGGGACCGGCACTCGGGGACCAACCCCGGGGTCCCGCCGACGGGGATCAAACCCCGGGGGTCCGGAGGCTTCCAAAAGTGCGGACTGGTGATGCGCCGTCATTTGTCCGCGTCTTTGGAAGCACGTGCGGGGGTGCATGACTTCCCGCGGAAGCACGACGCGCGGCGCGGCCAACGAGGGAACGGAGCTAGTCGCGCAGCGCAACCTCGACGTAGGCGCGGGCAGCATTCCGGTCGATCCCGAGGCGTCGAACGGTGTCGGCGTAGGCGCGGGCCGCCTCCTGCGCGGCGCGTTCGCTGGCGTCGCCCTGCGCGCGCACGAACGAGCCGTTGCGCCCGCGGGTCTCGATCACTCCATCGCCCTCGAGTTCGCGGTAGGCGCGGGCGACCGTGTTGACGGCGAGGCCGAGGTCATCGGCGAGACGGCGCACGGTCGGCAGCTTCGAGCCTGCCGCAAGCGACCCCGAGCGTACGGCGTCGCGCACCTGCACGCGAATCTGCTCGTACGGCGGCGCCCCCGCCTCGGCGTCGACCCTGACCAGCATGGGGTGAGGCTACTGCACGTCGGGCCGCGATTGCGGGGCACCGGCCGCGAACTCTGGCCACACGGTGCGCTGGAGATGCCGATCCGGCGTGGTCACGAGGACGACGATCAAGACGGTGATCGCGGCCAGAACCGCGAGCGTTGATCCAACTGCCTGAATCTGCGAAACGAGCTGCTGACCCTCCTCGGGTGCCAGCCGCCCAATACTCGCGAGCACACTGTTCGTGATGGCGAACCCGGCCCACGTCAGGCCGAGACAGAGGTCTCGGATCGTGCGGGCCGCGAGCGCGTCGCTCCATGCGAGCGCGTGGTCGTCTCCTCTCAGCGCTCGCGACGCCGCCAGGCGCCGAGCAATGCGCGGCAGCGACGCCGCGATCACGGCGGTGAGTGCAGCCGCGGCGGCGAGCATGGGTACCTCAGCCACGAATCCAGGCTGGCTCTGTTCGTACGTCGCCGAGACGAGGGCGAGCGCCAGCGTTGCTGCGACGCCTATTCCCGCGGAGATTGCGGCGAGAGATCTCCACAAGGGCGCCACCAACTCACGGTGGGTGACCGGCTCCAGTCGAGCAGTGCGGACGGAACTGACGGATTGCCGACGCGCGAGCATCCCGCCAATCGCCGCTCCGGATTGGTTTCCGAAGAAGACCGCAGACAGTCCGACAAGCGACACCTCAACACCGGCAGTTGCGCGAGTCTCCCACGGCTGGACGATCAACAACAGCCCGACAAACCCGGCCAGCCCGCCGACGATCGAACCACGCAGTCGCCACATGAGCTGATTACGCACGCTACTCAACAGATCAGCGGGAAGCTCGAGGTAGACGTCTCGCGACAACTGCCGAGTCATCTTGTCGCCGTAGCTGGCACGGCGGGTGACGACGAGCATGACCAGCGAGAAGCCTACGAAGAGTGTCGTCAGCGCTATCCAGAAGCCGATGATGCCGCTCGAAATTGATTCGTCAGCAATCGAGGCGATCGGGTCGGCAAACGATCCTGTGGACGAGGCGGCGAGCATCCACTGAATGTAGCAATACAAACGCCGTCGGTCGAGCGTTGCTCACAGGGAGGGCGTTAGGGGGCGGGTTCGAGCGCGCGGTCGCGCACGTACCGCTCCGCGGGCACGAACAGCGAGCTGCGGCCCGCCGAGACCAGAAGGACGAGCGCGATGATGCCCAGCATGACGGCCGCCGTGCCGGTCGTCGCCGCCGCGAGGGACACGTGCGCGATGACGACCATCCCGATGGCGCCGATGGTCGCCGCGTAGGCGAACTCCAAAGGTTCGCGCAGGCGCTCCGCGTCCAGGATCCGCGCCCAGACCCACGATTCGTCGACGATGCCGCTCTCTTCGGCCGGAGGGGTGTGACTCGCCGGCAACTCGCGCACCGCCATGCGGCGGCGCGCGACAAGCAGGGTTGCGGCGATCGCGGTGATGATGAGGGCGCCTGCGCCGATCGTCGCCACGAACGCGCCGGAATCGCCGGTCAGCACGAGCGCCCCGTACAGCAGCGTGCCGACGCTGCTCACCGCGGCAATGTCGATCCACGCCGAGGCCCACCGTTCCTCCCAGGGTTGCGCGAGCATCGACAGCTTGGCCGCGGCACCACGCTCCGCGTCGGCGACGGGCACCGCAGGGAGGATCGGGCCGGCCAGGCGCCGACCCAGCACTGCCCCGAATCGCTGCAGTGTGACCGCGATGAGCGGCACGGCGAGCGATACGACGGCCGGGCGTTCGAGCATCACCACGCCGATCGCCGATGCGTTCACCGCCACCACCGCGCCAGACAGCACGAGTGCTGCGGCCGACCCCAGTTCCTCGAAGCGTTGACGGCGCATCAGCGGCGCCGCCAGGTCGTCAGGCACGGCGAGCCCGGCGCGCGCGGAGCGCCGCATCAACTGCCGCTCGCGGTAGGCCGGAACATGGGCAAGAAGCGCAAAGAGGAGGCCTGCTACGACGAGAAGTCCGCCGACGACGAGGGCAAGTTCGGTGGCGATCACCCACTCACCGTAGTCACGAAAACCCCGCCCGTCGACGTTTCCTCACAGAGGTGTCACATCGTCCCCGGCGCGTGCCGCTCCAAAAACCCGTACACCTCGCCCCGGTCAACCCCGGGGAACGCGTCGGCCGGAACGGCCGCGAGCAGCGACGAATGGATGCGCGCCTGCGGCCGGGCGGCCCCGCTCCAGCGGGCGGCGAGCGGCTCGGGTGCCTGCCGGCAGCACGATGGATCGGGGCACGTCGACTCGCCCCGGCGGGTCGTCTCCCGGCCGCGGAACCACTTCACGTGCGCGAACGGCGTGCCCACCGAGATCGAGAACTCGCCCGCCGACCCCGACTCGATGCGCGAGGTGCACCAGTACGTTCCCGTCGGCTTGTCCGTGTATTGGTGGTACGCGCTGAACCGGTCGGGCTCGTCGAACACCTGGCGGGCCGACCATTTGCGACACACGACCTGCCCCTCGACCGCGCCGAGGGCATCCGTCGGAAACTGCACGCTGTCGTTCTCGTACGCCTTCGACAGCACCCCGTTTGTCGACACCTTCAAGAAGTGCACCGGAATGCCGAGATGCTCGGTGGCGAGGTTCGTGAAGCGGTGCGCCGCCGTCTCATACGACACGGCAAACGCATCGCGCAGATCGTCGACCGCGAGCTCGCGGCGCTGCTTCGCGCGCTGCAGGAAGTCAACCGCGTCGCGCTCGGGAATGAGCAGCGCCGCCGCCAGGTAGTTCGTCTCGACCCGCTGGCGTAGGAAGTCGGCGTAGTCGGCGGGCTCGGGACGGCCCAGCACGTGCCCGGCAAGGGCCTGCAACAGCGCCGTGCGCGGGTCGCGGCCCGGCGGAAGGTGCGCGGGCAGGTAGATGCGCCCGTTCTCGAGGTCGGTGACCGACCGCGTGGATGCGGGCAGGTCGTTCACGTGGTGCAGCGAGAACCCGAGGTGCGCCGCCAGCTCGGCGGCGACGCGTTGCGGCAGGGGGCCGCCGTCGTGACCAACGGCCGTCAGCAGCGCGGCCGCCTGAGCCTCCAGCTCGCCGAAGTAGTTGCCGCGCTCGCGCATGGCTCGGCGCAGTTCGGCGTTTGCCCGGCGCGCCTCCTCGGGGGTCGCCGCTCGCTCGCGGTGCACGCGCTGCAACTCGTCGTGCAGGGCAAGGATCGTCTCGATCGCCTCATTGCTCAGGCTCTTGCGCACCGGAAGTGGCCCGATGCCGAGCCCCGCGAACAGCGGCCCGCGCTGCGCCTTTTCGAGCGCGATCTCGAGCGCCGCGCGTCGGCTGGGCGGCTGCGGGGTGAGCAACGCGTCGAGCCCCACCCCGACCGTGCGGGCGATCGTCTGCAGCTCGCTGAGCTTCGCCTCGCGCTTGCCGTTCTCAAGACTCGACAGGTGCGACGGCGCGATCCCGACCGCCCCCGCGACATCGGCGAGCGTCAGCCCCGCATCGGTGCGCAATTGGCGGATGCGCTTTCCCAGCAGCAACGGATCGGTCACGTCACCAGCCTGGTCGCCTGCCGTCGCCATCTCGAGCATGCGGTGAGCCTGCCAGGCAGGATTCTTCAGCGCAACTGAAATAGCGGCTTATTTCAGTCCAGATTTGTTGGTTTGAGCATCCGAAGTTCGCCCAGAGTCGATGACACGACCAGCCGCCGACTCGTCAGAGACCGGCGAGAAGCACCGACGAAGGAGCATCCCATGAGCACCACCCGCCCCGGCGACCAGACGCAGACCGCCGCCGACCTCGAGACCAGCTGGAAGACCGACGCCCGCTGGGACGGCGTCCGCCGCGACTACTCGGCCGACGACGTCATCGAGCTGCGCGGCCCGGTACGCGAAGAGCGCACGCTCGCCCGCCGCGGTGCCGAGCAGCTGTGGGAGCTCATCCAGAAGAACACCACCGACCCCGAGGAGTGGACGTACGCGCTCGGCGCCCTCACCGGCAACCAGGCCGTGCAGCAGGTGCGCGCCGGCCTCAAAGCCATCTACCTGAGCGGCTGGCAGGTCGCCGCCGACGCCAACCTGTCGGGCCAGACCTACCCCGACCAGAGTCTCTACCCGGCCAACTCGGTGCCCGCGGTCGTTCGCCGCATCAACAACGCGCTGCTGCGCGCCGGCCAGATCGAGCCTGAGTCGCGAGAGTGGATGGTGCCAATCGTCGCCGACGCCGAGGCCGGCTTCGGCGGCCCGCTGAACGCCTACGAGCTCATGCACGGCATGATCGAGGCCGGCGCCGCGGGCGTGCACTGGGAAGACCAGCTCGCCAGCGAGAAGAAGTGCGGCCACATGGGCGGCAAGGTGCTGGTGCCGACCAGCCAGCACATCCGCACCCTGCAAGCAGCTCGGCTCGCCGCCGACGTCGCCGACGTGCCGAGCGTCATCATCGCCCGCACCGACTCGCTCGCCGCGAACCTCCTGACGAGCGATGTCGACGAGCGCGACCGCCAGTTCACCACCGGCGAGCGCACCGCCGAGGGCTTCTACGAGGTCGAGCCGGGCCTGCCCGCCGTGCTCAGCCGCGCGCACGCCTACGCCGAGTACGCCGACCTGATCTGGGTTGAGACGAGCGAGCCCGACCTCGAGCTGGCCCGCGCGGTCGCCGAGAGCATCCACCGCGAGTACCCCGGCAAGCGCCTGGCGTACAACTGCTCGCCGTCGTTCAACTGGAAGATGCACCTCGACGACGCGACCATCGCGAAGTTTCAGCGCGAGCTGTCAGCGATGGGCTACGCCTTCCAGTTCATCACGCTTGCCGGCTTCCACGCCCTGAACCACTCCATGTTCCAGCTCGCCCGCGGCTACAACGAGCGGCAGATGAGCGCCTACGTCGAGCTGCAGGAGGCGGAATTCGCCGCCGAGGTCGACGGCTACACGGCCACGCGCCACCAGCGCGAGGTCGGCACCGGCTACTTCGACCGGATCGCCACGGCCCTGAACCCGACGAGCGCAACGCTGGCGCTCGTGGGATCGACCGAGTCCGAGCAGTTCCACTGATCCGTCGCGCCGTCCCCCGCACGATTCAAGGAACAGCCACCCAAGCCCCCGGCGTGTCGACCTCGACACGCCGGGAGTCGGGGGCCCAACACCTTGAAACGGCTTATGCGAGACATCACCACGAGAGTCGAGACGACCATGAACACCACACCCACCACCAGCCTGACCGTGACCGGGCCGCTGCGTGACCGCTACGACGAGATCCTGAGCCCCGAGGCGCTCGCCTTCGTCGGCGAGCTGCACGACCGCTTCGCCGGACCTCGCCACGACCGGCTCGCTGACCGCATGAAACGCCGCTACGAGCTCGGCAACGGCCGAGACCTCGCCTTCATGCCCGAAACGGCATCGATTCGTGAGGATGCTGGCTGGCGCGTCGCCGGCGCCGGCCCCGGCCTCGAGGATCGCCGCATCGAAATCACGGGCCCGTGTGACCCAAAGATGACGATCAACGCGCTCAACTCGGGAGCCAACGTCTGGCTTGCCGACCTCGAGGACGCGACCAGCCCCACCTGGGCGAACATCGTTGAGGGTCAGCTGTCACTGTTCGACGCGATCCGCGACCAACTGGAGTTCACGTCGCCCGAGGGGAAGAACTACCGGGTCACTGACCCGTCGCGGACGCCGACGATCGTGATGCGACCCCGCGGCTGGCACCTCGTCGAGAAGCACATCGAGCACGCCGACCGCACCGGCCAGCAGTTGGCCGCGAGCGCGAGCCTCGTCGACTTCGGACTCTACGCATTTCACAACGCGCATGAACTGGTACGCCGCGGTCGCGGGCCGTACTTCTACCTGCCGAAGATTGAGTCGCACCGCGAGGCGCGTCTCTGGAACGAGATCTTCACCTTCGCGGAAGAGCGCCTGGGGCTCGCCCACGGCACGATTCGCGCGACGGTGCTGATCGAGACGTTCCCGGCGGCGTTCGAGATGGACGAGATCCTCTACGAACTGCGCGATCACTGCGCGGGCCTCAACGCTGGGCGGTGGGACTACGTGTTCTCGATCATCAAGAACTACCGCGGGCGTGGGCAGTGGTTCGTATTGCCCGACCGCGACCGCATCCTCATGACGCTGCCGTTCATGCGGGCATACACCGAGCTGCTCGTGCAGACCTGCCACAGGCGAAAGGCGCATGCCATTGGTGGAATGAGCGCGTTCATCCCGAACCGGCGTAGCCCCGAGGTCACCGAGCGTGCTCTCGAGCGCGTCGCCGCGGACAAGCGCCGCGAGGCCACCGATGGGTTCGACGGGTCGTGGGTTGCGCATCCCGATCTGATTCCCGTGGCCCGCGCAGAGTTCGATCGCGTGCTCGGTGAGCGCCCGAACCAGCTCGACCGGATGCGCGACGACGTGCACGTGACGGCTCGCGAGCTGCTCGACATCCGCTCCGCGGGAGGAGAGGTGACGCTCGCCGGCGTGCGGGCCAACATTTCGATCACCGTGCGCTACCTGGAGGCGTGGCTGCGCGGCATCGGCGCCGTGGCGCTGGACAACCTGATGGAGGACGCGGCGACGGCCGAGATCAGCCGCTCGCAGTTGTGGCAGTGGATTCACCAGGACACGGTCACGGCGGAGGGCGAGCAGATCACGCGCCAGCTGGTGGAGCGCCTGCTGCGCGAGGTGCTCGCCGACCTGCCGACTCCGGAGGGTCACAAGCTGGCCGAGGCGGAGGACGTGTTTCGCGAGGTCGCGCTGCAGGAGGTCTTCCCGACCTTCCTCACGGTGCCCGCCTACACGCGGTACCTGGTCGAGCGCGGCCCGTCGGCTGAGGCCGAGCGTGAGCCGAGCGCGGAGCGCGAGTCGGTCACCGCCTGACCCTGGCGAGGGGCATGGCCCAACGCGTGCGAACGCTCGGCTGCTCACGCCGGCGGGCGTTTGCCGTCCCACCTGCCCCTTGCCGGTCATCCGCCCTGCGTGTGAACGCCGAAACAAGGGTTTCTGCCGAAACAAGGCACCAGAAACCCTTGTCTCGACGGCAACCCTCGTCTCGACGTGAAGAATCGCCGGGTCAGTACCAGCCGTCGATGGCGGCGATGAACTCGTCGAAGTGGCTGTACCAGAGCGAGTGCTCGGCGCCGGGAACGTCGGTCACTGCCAAACCGCGAGCGCGCAGCTCGCCCGCGACCTCGTCAGAGATGTAGGAGCTCGGCGCCGGGCGCACCATGAGCGCGGGCGTCGAGCCGTCGGGCGTCCAGTCGTCGCGGGGCGAAGCCGACAGCGCCACCGCCGTCTCGACGTCAAAGCGCGAGGCGGGGCGCAGCGTCGCTGAGTGAGCGCCAGGTGGTGACCACAGCATCCACGACGCGCGCGACGGTCGCTGCACGGTCGCGGGCGGAGCGTCCGTGGCCGGGGAGGTCGAGTGCGATGACGCCGTGACCCCGTTCGGCGAGCGCGGGGGCGACTCGCCACCAACTGTCGGCGCTGCCGAGCATCCCGTGCAGCAGTAGCACGCTCGGCGGCGCGTCACCCCAGGCCGTGTACGCGAGAGTCATGCGAAGCCGACGGCCCCTACGGGTACTCGCGGTGCACCAGCCGCGAAAACACGATCGCCGACCGCGTGTGGTCGACGTTCGGCGCTGCGCGCACCCGCTCGAGCGCCTCCTCGAGCGACGGGATGTCGCGCGAGCGCATGTGCACAATCGCGTCGGCCTCGCCCGTCACCGTGCCAGCGTCGACCACCTCGGGAACCGCCGATAGCAGGCGCCGCAGGTCTTCCGGCGAAACGGTGCCCCGGCAGAACAGTTCCACGTACGCCTCCACCGCCATGCCCTCGACGGCCGGGTCGACCTGCACCGTGAATCCGCGAATCACCCCGTCGGCGACTAGCCGGTCGACGCGACGCTTCACGGCCGACGCCGACAGCCCGACCACGTCGCCGATGTCGCCGTAGCCGGCCCGCGCGTTTTGCCGAAGCTGGTCGATGATGCGGGAATCGATCGCGTCCATGCCGTCAGGCTACGCGCATCCATTGCGTGGATGCGCGGGGTAACGACGAATCGTTGCGCACGGTCCCCGACGCGTGTGCCGTGAAGGTGTGAGACTGGAGGGCGTGACCGTCACCGAGCAGACCCCCGCCCCCGCGACCACACCCGCGACGACCTCGCGGATTCCGACCAAGCGCACCGTGCTGATGTGCCGACCCGAGCACTTCACCGTCAGTTACCGGATCAACCCGTGGATGCACCCCGAGAACCCGACCGACACCAGCCTCGCGGTGCAGCAGTGGCAGCGTCTCTATGACATCTACCTCGAGCTCGGTCACGAGGTGCATCTCATCGACCCCATCGCCGGGCTGCCCGACATGGTCTACGCCGCCAACGGCGGCTTCACGTACAACGGTGTCGCATACGGCGCCAAGTTCGCCTACCCCGAGCGCCAACCCGAAGGCCCCGCCTACATGCAGTGGTTCGGCGACAACGGATTCCGCGTGCACGACCCGGCCGAGACGAACGAGGGAGAGGGCGACTTCCTGCTCGTCGGCGACGTCATTCTCGCTGGCACCGGCTTCCGCAGCGACAGCCGCAGCCACGCCGAACTCGCCGAGGTGACGGGCCTCGACGTGCTGAGCCTCAACCTCATCAACCCCAGCTTCTACCACCTCGACACGGCCATCGCCGTGCTCGACCCCGAGCCCATCGAGGGCGGCCGACAGAACATTGCCTACCTCGAGAGCGCCTTCGACGAGCACTCGCTCGGCGTGCTGCGCGAGCGGTACCCCGACGCGATCCTCTGCACGGAAGAAGATGCCGCGGTGCTCGGCCTCAACTCGTACAGCGACGGCTACAACATCGTCATTGCCAGCCGCGCAACGGACTTCGATCGCCAGCTTCGCGAACGGGGCTACAACCCGATCGGTGTCGACCTGAGCGAGCTGTTGCTCGGCGGCGGCGGCGTGAAGTGCTGCACGCTCGACCTGCGCTGGTGAGTGCCGTGAGCGAAGACCGCGCAACCGAGCACGCGCACCTCGACGACCGCACCGCCGCTGCGATCGCCCTCGAAGACGCGCGCCTCGCCCACAACTACCACCCGCTCCCGGTGGTGGTCGAGAGCGGCAGCGGCGCGTGGGTGACCGACATCACCGGCCGTCGCTACCTGGACTGCCTCGCCGCGTATTCGGCCGTGAATTTCGGCCACGGGCATCCCGATCTGCTGGCGGCCGCGCGCGACCAACTCGACCGCATCACGCTCACCAGCCGCGCCTTCCACAACGACCGGCTGGGGCCGTTCGCTGACGCGTTGGCGGCGCTCGCCGGCGTCGAGATGGTGCTGCCCATGAATACGGGCGCCGAGGCCGTCGAGACGGCCATCAAGCTTGCCCGCCTCTGGGGTCACCGGGTGAAGGGCGTCGCCGACGGGGAGGCCGAGGTGATCGTGATGACCGAGAACTTCCACGGCCGCACGACGACGATCGTCAGCTTCTCCACCGACGCTGCCGCCCGCGACGGCTTCGGCCCGTTCACGCCCGGTTTCGTCACGGTGCCCTACGGCGACGCGGATGCTGTCGCCGACGCCATCACGGACCGCACGGTCGCGGTACTCGTCGAACCCATTCAGGGGGAGGCCGGCATCATCGTGCCGTCCGCGGAATTCCTGCCGAACCTTCGCCGGATCACCCACGAGCGTGACGTGCTGCTGATCGCCGATGAGATTCAGTCGGGCCTCGGTCGCACCGGCGCCACGTTCCAGTGCGACAACGCGGGCATCATCCCTGACCTCTACGTGCTCGGAAAGGCGCTCGGGGGAGGCATCGTGCCCGTGAGCGCCGTGATCGGCCGCGCCGACGTCATCGGCGTCGTGCAGCCGGGGGAGCACGGCAGCACCTTCGGCGGAAACCCTCTCGCTGCCGCCGTCGGGCTGGCCGTCGTCGAACTGCTCGAAACGGGGGAGATGCAGCGCCGGTCGCGGGAACTCGGCACGCACCTCCTGCACCGCCTGAACGAACTCGTCGGCCACGGCCTGCTCGCCGTGCGCGGCGTCGGGCTGTGGGCGGGCATCGACATCGACCCGCAGCTCGCCACGGGGCGTGAGGTGTGCGAGGCGCTGCTCGAACGCGGGGTGCTCGCCAAAGACACCCACGGCTCGACCATTCGACTGGCGCCGCCGATCGTCATCGAGCGAGACGATCTCGACTGGGCGGTCGACCAGCTGTCCGAGGTGCTGGAGGCGTTCGCGAGCCGGTCGTGACGGGCGCACGCTGTTCCTGAGAATTGGGGCGTGCATCCCGAGCGAGGTTAGGCTAACCTAACTTCTTGGTGCCACAGTTGGCGCCACCTGCCGGAGTCTCCGCCAGGTTTTGTCCCTCTTCTTTTGGAGCCGATATTCGCATGCGCGCTCGCCGCCTACTCGCCCCCGCCGCCCTCACCGCCGTCATCGCCCTGATGGCTGGCTGCGCCACGGGCGACCCCAGCACCGACCCCGCCGACCCCACCACGGCACCGCCCGCCGACGCCGGCTCGTTCACGCTCTACTCGGGCCGCGACGAGGCCCTCGTGCAGCCGCTGATCGACCAGTTCACGGCCGAGACGGGCATCGCCGTCGAGGTGCGCTATGGCAACACCGCCGAGCTCGGCGCCCTACTACTGGAAGAGGGCGAGGCGACTCCGGCCGACGTGTTCCTGTCGCAGGACGCCGGTGCACTCGGGGCGCTCAGCGCCGCCGACCTGTTCGCGCCGCTCCCCGACGACATCGCCGGGGCGGTGCCGCAGGGCTTCACCTCGACCGACGGCAGCTGGGTCGGCGTGACCGGCCGCGCCCGCGTCGTCGTGTACGACGGCGAGCAGTACGACGACGCCGACCTGCCGAACACGATCGACGGCTACGTTGACGGCAGCTTCGACGGCACCATCGGTGTCGCCCCGACGAACGCAAGCTTCCAGTCGGCCATCACCGCCCACCGCGTGCTCGAGGGTGATGAGGCGGCCGAGCAGTGGCTCACCGACTTGCAGGCCGCGAACCTCGAGATCTTCGACGGCAACGGCGCGATCCTGACCGCCGTCAACGAGGGCGTCGTCGACACGGGCCTCATCAACCACTACTACTGGTACCGCCAGGCGGCCGAGGTGGGCGCCGAGAACATGCGCGCACAGCTGAAGTACCTCGAGGCGGGCGACCCCGGCTCGATCGTGAACGTGACCGGCGCCGGCATCATGGCCGGATCGGCCGACAACGCCGCCGCCCTCGCCTTCGTCGAGTACCTCATCTCGGAGGCCGGCCAGGACTACTTCGTCGAGCAGATCTTCGAGTACCCCCTGGTTCCGGGAATCGCTGAGCCCGAGGGCGTTCCGCCGCTCGAGTCGCTGCTCAACCCCGAGCTCGACCTGAGCGACCTTGACGACCTGTCGACCACGCAGGAGATGCTCGCCCGGGTGGGATTGATCTAGACAGTGCTTCACTGAGTAGGTGACAACGCTCGCGCGCTCGGGGCCGACGGGGACGGATACGCGTCCGCCCGTCGGCCTCGTCGCGCTTGCAAGCGTTGCCGCGGCCGCTGCGGCGATCCCGCTCGTCTACCTCGTCGTGCGCGCCGGCGGGACGGGCCTCGACTCGATCATCCAGACCCTCTCGCGGGGCCGTGTTCTCGAATACTCGGTGAACACCCTCGGCCTCGCCCTCGCGACCACGTTCTCGGCTCTCGTGCTCGGCACGGCGATCGCGGTGATCTTAACGCGCATCCGGGTGCCGTTTCCGCGCACGTGGCTGCTGCTGTCGGCGCTGCCCCTGGCCGTGCCCTCATACCTCGCCGGGTATGGCTGGCTCGTGTCGATTCCGACGCTGAGCGGTTTCGTGCCGAGCTGGCTGCTGCTGACCGCGGTCACGGTCCCCTACGTGACGCTGCCCGTCGCGGCTGCACTGCGCAGCGCGACCGGCGACCTCGAAGGCGTCGCCCGCAGTCTCGGCCGCGGGCCGATCGGCGCGTTCTTCGTCGCGACCTGGCCGCAGATTCGGCCCGCCGCGATCGCCGGTTCGCTGCTCGTCGCCCTCTACTCGTTGAGCGAGTTCGGCCTCGTCGCGATGATGCGCTACCCGACCCTCACCTGGGGCATCAACTCGGCCTACTCGGCGAGCTTCGACCGTGCCCAGGCCGCCACCCTCGCACTGCTGCTCGTCGTGATGGCGCTCGTCGTCGTCGCGGGTGAGCGCGGCGCGCGCCGCCAGCTGCCAAGCACCGTCGCGCGCGCGGTGCGCCCGCGCCCGATCGGGCGAGGGATGCTGATCTCGCTTCTCCCGGTCGTGGCCGCAGCGCCCGTGGTCGGCGTATTCGTGCCGCTCGCCGGGTTGGGCACGCGCCTGGTGCAGGCCGACACGCTGCGGGCCATCGATGTGCCGCGCCTGCTCGCGGCCGTCGGTGCAACCCTCGGAGTGGCCGTCGCCGCCGCGGTGGTCGCCACCCTGCTCGCTCTGCCCATCGCGGCGCTCGCCGCGCGCTATCGTGGCCGCCTCGTCACGGCGATCGAGTCGGTCGGCTACCTGGGCCACGCCCTCCCGGGCATCGTCGTCGGCCTGTCGCTCGTGTTCTTCGCACTCGCTGTCGTGCCCGCGCTCTACCAGAGCGTTGTCGTGCTCGTCTTCGCCTACGCCGTGCTGTTCATGCCGAAGGCGATTGGCACGATGCGCGCCGGTCTCGGCGATGTGCCGCCGCGCCTCATCGCGGTCGCCCGCACGACCGGGGTGTCGCCGCTCGCCGCGTGGTGGCGCGTCACCGTGCCGCTCGCCCTGCCGGCGGTCGGTGTCGGCGCCCTGCTCGTTGCCATCGCGACGATGAAAGAATTGCCCGCAACACTGCTGCTGCGGCCGACGGGAATCAACACCCTCGCCACGGAGTTGTGGAATAGGACGGTCGTGTTCGAGTTCGGCGCGGCCGCCCCGTACGCCGCGCTGCTGGTGCTCGTCGCCGCGGTTCCGGCCATGATTTTGTCCGGAGTGCGTACCACCGCCAAGGAGGAGCTGTGAGCGAGCTCGTCGTCGAAAACGCGAGCGTCGACTACGGGTCGACGGTCGGCGTTGCCGACGTGTCGCTGCGCGTGAACTCCGGCGAACTCGTCGCCGTTCTCGGCCCGTCGGGGTGTGGAAAGACGACGCTACTGCTCGCGATCGCGGGCCTGCTTCCACTGAGCGCCGGGCGCATCGCCGTTGGCGACCGCGGGCTGTCGTCGCCCAGCGGCACGGTGCCGCCCGAGAAGCGAGGCGTGGGCTGGGTGCCGCAGGAAGCATCCCTGTTCCCGCACCTCAGCGTCGGCGACAACATCGGTTTTGCGCTGAGCGGTGGTGCGCGACGCGGGGGCGCACGGGGTCGCGAGCGCTCGGCCCGCATCGCCGAGCTCGCCGAGCTGGTCGGACTGGAAGGCCTCGTCGGCCGCGCACCCAACCAGCTGTCGGGAGGCCAGGCTCAGCGCGTTGCATTGGCGCGCGCGCTCGCTCCGCGGCCAGACGTGCTGCTGCTCGATGAGCCGTTCGCCGCGCTCGACACCCAACTGCGCGTGGGCCTGCGCCGAGAGGTCGCCGAACTCTTGCGCGAGCAGGGCACCACCTCGCTACTCGTCACCCACGACCAAGAAGAAGCATTGACCCTCGCCGACCGCGTCGCCGTCATTCGCGACGGCCGCCTCGAGCAGTTCGGCACGCCCGAAGAGGTGTACCAGCAGCCGGCAAGCGACTGGGTCGCGCGGTTCGTCGGCGACGTCGTCGAGCTCGAGGGCGAGTGGCGACACGGCCGTGTCTCGTGCGCGCTCGGCGCGGTCGAGGCCGCCGCGGTCGGGTTCACCCCGCGCGACGGCGAGCGGGTGCGGTTGATGCTGCGCCCCGAGTGGATCGTGCCGCGCCCCGACCTGCTCGCGCGCGCCGCCGCGGGCGCCGACGCGCGAGTGTCGGGCATCTCGTACGCCGGCCACGACGCGATGCTGACGTGCGATCTCGTCACGGGCCCGCGCGTGCGCATGCGGCTGCCCGCGGTCGAACTGCCGCAGGTGGGCGAAGAATTGCGCCTCGCCGTGCAGCGCCCGGGGCTAGCCTTTGCGGCATGAGCACCGCCGCCGACCTCGACGCCGCTGACCCCCTCGCCTCGTACGCACGCGAGTTTTGTCCCGGCGACGACCTCGTCGCCTATCTCGACGGCAACTCGCTTGGCCGCCCGCTCGCCCGCACCGTTGACAGCATGCGGCACCTCGTCGAGCGCGAGTGGGGCGACCGGCTGATCCGCGGCTGGGACGAGCTGTGGCTCGCCCGCGCCGAAGAGCTCGGCGACCGCATCGGTGCCGCCTGTCTCGGCGCGGCCGCCGGCCAGACGGTCGTGGGCGACTCGACGACGGTGATGATCTACAAGCTGATCCGCGCATCCATTGCGATGCGGCCGGGTCGGAGCGAACTCGTGATTCTGGGTGACGAGTTTCCGACCGACCGGTTCATTGTCGAGAAAATCGCCGACGACAACGGGCTCGCGGTGCGCTGGGTGAGCGCGCCGCACGACGGCGGCATCACGCCTGAGATCGCCGCCGAGCACGTCAGCGAGCGCACCGCCGCAGCCCTGTTCAGCGGCGTCGCCTACCGCAGCGCGTGGTGGGCCGACATGCCGGCGGTCACCGGCGTCGTGCAGTCGCACGGCGCGCTCATGATCTGGGACTGCTCGCACGCGGTCGGCTCGGTGCCGCTCGAGCTCGACGCGTGGGGCGTCGACATGGCCGTCGGATGCTCGTACAAGTACCTGAACGGTGGGCCTGGCGCGCCCGCCTGGGCATATGTCGCGGCGCGGTACCAGGAGCAAGTCGTCAACCCGATTCCGGGCTGGCTGGGTGCGCGCGAGCCGTTCGCGATGACGCAGGGCTACGAGCCGGCGATGGGCATCCGCCGGCTCGTGAGCGGAACGCCGCCGATCGTCGGCATGGTGCCGCTAGCCGACATGCTGTCCCTCATCGAGCGCGCCGGCATCGCGGCGATTCGCGAGAAGTCGGTGGAGCTCACCTCGTTCGCGATTGAGCTGATCGACGAGCTCATTCCGGATGCTCGCCTCGCCTCGCCGAGGGACGCCGCGCGCCGCGGCTCCCACATCACGGTCGACCACCCGAACTCGGCGCGGGCGGTGCAGACACTGTGGGGTGACGGCGTGATTCCCGACTTCCGCCACCCGAGTGGGGTGCGCATCGGACTGTCGCCGCTCAGCACGACCTTCGCCGAGGTCGAGCGCGGCGTGCGATCGCTCGCCGCCGCGCTCGCCTGACCCCGGGTCTTCCTAGCGGCGACCCGCGACGACGCCGACGAGCACGCCGACGAGTGCGCCGGCCACGGCGCCCACGGCCACGCCGAACGCGGTCGGGTAGTCCTCGCGGTACTGGTCGACGCGGCGGCCCACCTTGCGAGCCTCGCGCACGACGACGGGCTCGTCGCGAGTGTCGTCGATGGCGTCTCCGACGACGTTCTCGCCGTCGCGCACCGCGTCACGGCCGGCGTCAATCAGGTCGTTCGCATCCTTCTTCAGCTTCTCGGTCATCCTGGTTCTCCTTGTCGTATCGGGTGATCGGGTGGTGCGCGCGCGTCGCTAGGCGGCGATCGCCGAGCGCACCTTCTTCGTGGCGCGGTCTGTCTGCTTCGCAACGTTCTTGCGCGCGCTCTCGGCCTGCTTGCCGAGGGTCTTGCGCGCCTTGGCCGTCTGCTTCTGCAGCGCCTTCGTGGCGGCGCGCGCATCCTTCGCCCGCTGCTTGCGGAACTTCGCGCGGCGCTTCTTCGCCTGCGGATCCGTCCACAGGCGCTCGACCTGGTGGCGCAGCGTCTCGGGATGCTCGGCGAGCGTGGGGCGGTTCGCACGCGTTCCCAGAATGTACGCGGTGATCGCGGCTCCGCCGACGATGAGCACGTTCCTGTTCATGCTTCTCCTTCCCGCGCGCCGGTGGTCGGCCCGAACGCGCGTCTTCTAGTCAGACGCATCGCGCGCATCTCTCGTCACCAAAATCAGGGGACGCCCAGGAAGGAGCCAGGGGCGGCTCAGGAGCGGGTGACCGCCCCAGAGCTGTCGACGCGCAGGCGCTGGCCGCCCCGCATCACCCCGTCAACGCGCACGGCGCCGGCGACGTCGAGCGGTCGCACGGCCAGAGCCCCGTCCTCTGCCGGCTCCAGGCCGAGGACGGCCTGCAGCACGGCGACGGCAGACGCGGCCGACCAGGCCTGAGGCCGACAGGCCGCCGGGTACGGCACGGGGGAGGCCACCTGGTCGAGCCCGTCGCCGGAGTGCAGTTCGGGCATCCGGTAGGCGAAGCCTTCTGCGGCGCGCAGCAGCCCCGAGATGAGCTCCGCCGCCTCGGCGGAGTGGCCGTCGCGCGCCAGCCCGAGGACGGCGATCGCGGTGTCGTGGGTCCAGACTGCGCCGCCGTGGTAGCTGAGCGGCCAGAAGCCGCCCGAGTCGGTCGCCATCGTGCGCAGGCCGTAGCCTGAGCTCATGGCGGGGTCGGCGAGTCGGCGGGCGATCAGCGCCGACTGGTCGTCGTCGAGCAGGCCCGTTCCAAGGAGGTGGCCGATATTCGACGTGACCGTGTCGACGGGGCGCTTGCGTGCATCCAGCGCGATCGCCGGGTAGGGGCCGAGGGTGCCCGTGAGGGCGGGGTCGGTGATCCAGAACGTGTCGTGGAAGAGTCGCTTCAGCTCGGTGGCCCAGGCGCGCCAGGTGTCGCCGCCTGTGCGACCGAAGTGGTCGAGCAGGTCGGCACCGTGCGTTGCCGCCTCGTACGCGTAGGCCTGCACTTCGCACAGCGCGATGGGGCCGTCGGCGAGGCTGCCGTCGCGCCACTGCACGCTGTCGCCCGAGTCTTTCCAGCCCTGGTTCGCCAGGCCGTGGCCCGAGCGGTCGACGTATTCGAGCAGCCCGTCGCCGTCGGCGTCGCCGTGGTCGCGCATCCACTCGAGAGCGCTCTCGAGCGCGGGCAGCAGCGCCCGCACCTCGTCGTCGGGCATGCCCCAGCGCCAGGCGTCGTGCAGCAGGCACACCCACAGAGCGGTCGCGTCGACGGTGCCGTAGTACAGGGGCGGCAGCGAGGTCGCGTCGTCGACGACGAGGGTCTGGCGACGCAACTCGTGCATGATCTTGCCCGGCTCTTCGGCCGTGTCGTCGACCTGCTCGCTGCCCTGAAGGCCGGCCAGCACCCGCAGCGTGTCGGCGGCGAGCCCGGTGCCGAGGGGCAGCAGGAACCGGGCGGCCCACAGCGAGTCGCGCCCGAACAGGGTGAAGAACCAGGGAGCGCCGGCGGCCAGGAACTGCAGATCGGGCTGCGCGGTCGTCGACATGCGCAGCGCGTCGAGGTCGGTGAGTGACTGCGCGACCCAGCGGGCGAGCCGCGCGTCGCCCGCGGCGATGTCGGGGGTCGACCAGGGCGCCGGACCGTCGGCCCCGCGCACGGCCGCGATTCGGTCGACGGCGTCGAGCCGCCAGGACAGCGTGGTCTCGCCGTGCGCCGGCACGGTCACCTCGGCCGTCAGGGTAATGTCGCCGCCCTCGGCGCTGAGCGTGAAGTCAGCCGCCGTCAGTGTGACGTCCACGCTCTCGCCCGACCAGGTGGCCGCGCCCCCGTCGACGGTCGGCGTGGTGGACCCGTGTTCCGGGCGGCCCTGCTTGATCGACTCCATGAGGCTCGCGTCGACCGTGAGCGCGACGCGGAGCGTCGTCGTGATCTCGTGCGGTAGCCGCGACGTGAGTCGCAGCGTCTCGGTCACGCCGCTCGCGTCGACGGCGCGCGTGAGCGTGAGCCGCACGCCGGGGTCGGGCGTCGGGTCGTCGAGGTCGCGCAGCAGAAACTGGATGCTCGCCTCGCTCGCACTCGGAGCTCCTGTCGCGATGTGCTCGGGCACCAGACCCCCGACGGTGAGCTCGAGGCCGCGCACGATGCGCACGTCGGCGAGGTACACACCGTGGATCGGGGCGGCGCCCATGGCGCCGGAGGGGGCGGACCAGACCTGCGTGGGCGCGCGCAGGACGGTCAGGGCGTCGTGCAGCAGCGGTTGGCGGGGTGGGGTCACGGCGGGTGCGCTCCTCGGTGTGTGGGCCGATGGTGGGGCCGGTGCGGGGCCGAGGGCTTGACACCGGCGTCTGGTGTGGGACACACTACCGAATAATTAGAACGATCAAAATGATCGATCACATTCAGGTTCTCATCGCGAACACCCGATCGCTGATCCGATCCGAGCACTGGGCCAAAGGGGGCGCATGTGGGACGCATGCCGACCGTCGATGACGTCGCGCAGGCCGCGGGCGTCTCGCGCCAGACCGTCTCGAACGTGCTCAACAGCCCGGCGATCGTGCGCGAAACCACGCGCGAGCGCGTCGAGCGGGCGATCGCCGACCTCGGGTACCGGCCGCACGCATCGGCGCGCCGACTGCGCACTCGCCGCTCGTCGACCATCGGCATTCGTCTCGACCCGCTGCGCGACGGCATCTCGGGCGCCGTACTTGACCGCTTCGTCCACAAGCTCGCCGAGCAGGCCGACGCGCGAGACCTGCGGGTCATGATTTTCACCGCAGACGGCCCCGACGACGAGCTCGCCCACATTCGTCGCCTGCACGACGGCTCCGATGTCGACGCCTTCGTGCTCATCGGCACCGTGCACGGCGACGTTCGCCAGCAGTGGCTCATCGAACACCGCGTGCCGTTCGTCTCCTTCGGACGGCCATGGGGCGGCGACCTCGCCGACCCGCGGCACCGATGGGTCGACGTGGACGGGCGCGCGGGCGTTCGGGATGCGGTGAACCGGCTGCGAGCATCCGGAGCGGAGCGCGTTGCGTGGATCGGCTGGCCGAGCCCCTCGGGCACCGGAGACGAGCGACGCGCCGGCTGGGCCGAAGCGTGCGGGCTCGACGGGGCGACCCAGGCGGCGCTTTCACGCTCGACAGAGGACGGCGTCGAGCAGGGCGCGGCACTCGCCCGCGAGCTGTTGAGCGGCGCGACCGCGCCCGACGCCATCGTCTGCGCGAGCGACTCGCTCGCCCTCGGCGCGCTCATGGCGGCGACGGCCGCGGGCCGTCCCGACCTGCCCATCGTGGGCTTCGACAACACGCCGGTCGCCGGCGCGGTCGGCCTCTCGAGCGTCGACCAGCCGCTCGACGAGGTCGTGGCCGCCGCCCTCGAGCTGCTCTTCGGCGAGAGCGGCGGAGACGTACGGCCGAATCCAGACAGCAACGAGGAGCCGACGAATCGGCTCCTCGTGCCTCGACTCGTCGAACGCAGGTCTAACCACCTTGCGCTCGGCGGAACCACCGGCGCCTGAGGGCTCCGGCAATCACTCATCGAAAGGAATCACTGTGAAGGCATCACAATGGACCGTCCTCGGGTTGACCGGGGCGCTCGCCGTCACTCTAGCCGCGTGCGCGCCGAACGGCGAGGGCAACGGCGGTGAGAACGGCGGCAACGGCGCGAGCGGCGGCGACTCGCTGAGCGTGCTCATCGCGTCGTCGGGCCCCGCCGAGGCGGGCTACTACCAGGAGGCCGCTGCGCGATTCACGGAGGCGACCGGCACCGAGGTCGAGATCGTCGTCGCGAACGACCTCATCCAGCAGCTGGGCCAGGGCTTCGCCGGCAACAACCCGCCGGACCTCTTCTACTTGCCCTGGGACCAGTTCGAGACGTACGCCAGCCAGGGCTTCCTCGAGCCGTACGCGGGCGACCTCGCCAACGCGGGCGACTTCCTGCCCGCGCTCGTCGAACAGTTCAGCTACAACGACGAGTTCTACTGCGCGCCGAAGGACTTCTCGACCCTCGGACTGCAGATCAACACGGAGGCGTGGGAGGCCGCCGGCCTCACCGACGGCGACGTGCCGACGACGTGGGACGAGCTCGCCACGGTCGCTGAGGCGCTGACCGACGGCGACCAGGTTGGTCTGTCGATGGGTCGTGAGTACGCCCGAGTCGGCGTGTTTATGAACCAGGCCGGCGGCCAGCTGGTCGACGGCGACACCGTCACCGCCGACACCGCCGAGAACGCGGCCGGACTCGAATACCTGCAGGGCCTCATCGCTGACGGCTCGCTCGTGTTCCCGCCCGACCTCGAGGCCGGCTGGGGCGGCGAAGCGTTCGGTCTCGGCCGCGCCGCGATGGTCGTCGAGGGCCCGTGGATCAACGGCGCCATGGCGAACGACTTCCCCGACCGCGAGTTCATCTCGGTCGAACTGCCGGCAGGCCCCGGTGGCCCGTCGACCTACTCGTTCGCGACCTGCTGGGGTATGCCGATCGACAGCAACACCCGCGACTCGGCCACGGCCTTCGTCGAGTTCGTGACGACGCCCGAGGAGCAGCTGCTCGCCGCCGAGGCGTTCGGCGTCATCCCCTCGACCACGGCCGGTGCCGACACCTACGCAAGCCAGTTCCCCGAGAACGCGGCCTTCGTCGCCGGTGTCGACTACGCCGTCAGCCCCGTCGCCTTCGCAGGAGCGGCCGCCGCGGTGAGCGAGTTCAACACCGAGCTCGAGAACATCGCGAACGCCGACCCGTCGGCACTGTTGGCCGGTCTGCAGACCAACCTGCAGTCGGCTCTGGACAGCGCCCGAGGCTGATGTCCACCACCCGCGCCAGCGCGCGCCCTCGTCGCGGCGGAGGAATCCGCCGCGGCGAGGCCCGCGCGGGCTACCTCTTCGTCACCCCCGCGGTGGTCATTGCCGCGGTGTTCCTCCTGATCCCGATCGCGCTCGCGTTCTGGGTGAGCCTCAGCGACTGGAACGGTTTCCAGTCGCCCCTGAACCCGCGCGTGAACTTCGTCGGAGCCGACAACTACGCAGCCATCACCACCGAGGACGGCCTCGCCCAGCGCAACTTTGGCCGCGCCGTGCGCAACAACCTCTACTACGTGCTGCTCGTCGTGCCACTGCAGACCGCGCTGTCACTCTTCCTCGCCGTGCAGGTCAACCGGGCGGTTCTGCGTGGCCGCGGGTTCTTCCGCACCGCCTTCTACTTCCCGTCGGTGACCAGCTCGGTCGCGATCGTCATCGTCTTCCAGTTCCTGTTCCTCGGCACCGGCGCCGTGAACCAGGTGCTGCGCGCCTTCGGGGTGCAGGGCCCGAACTGGCTGAACGACTCCCGCGGCGTGCTGCACATCGTTTACGGCGCGTTCGGCGCCGACGCGGCGCCCTCCGCGCTCGCCGACGGCGGGATGCTCGGAATCAGCTGGTGGGAATGGCTCGCCGGCCCGTCGGTCGCCATGACCGTGCTCATCATCCTGGCGATCTTCACCACCTCCGGCACTTTCATGCTCTTGTTCCTCGCAGCGTTGCAGAACATCGGCTCAGAGATCGACGAGGCCGCCCTGATGGACGGTGCCAAGCCTCTGCGCAAGTTTTTCTCCATCACCCTGCCGATGTTGCGACCGACGCTGTTCACCGTGCTCACGCTCGGGCTGATCGGGTCGTGGCAGGTCTTCGACCAGATCTACGTGCTGGGTGGTGGGGCGAGCATCCTGACGCCCGCGTACCTGTCATACGAGACGTCGTTCAACGAATTCCGGTGGGGGCAGGGAGCGGCGATCGCGTTCATCCTGTTCGTCTTCATCATCGTGCTGACGCTCCTGCAACGGTGGATTCTCCGCGAGCGCTCACCGAAGAAGCGAGGCTTCGCGCAGCGGGCCGCCGCACGCAACCTCAGCGAGGGAGGAGTCCGATGAGCGCCCCCGCGCCCGAGGTGCCGAACGCACCGAAGCAGTCGCGCACCGTGTCGGCGAAGCCGCCGAAGCGCCGCAAGCGCATCGGCGCGAAGGCCCGCAGCAGCATGCTGCTCGGCTACCTGATCTTGATCGGCCTGGCGCTGATCTACATCTACCCGTTCCTGATTTCGATCTCGGGCTCGCTGAAGACGGATGCGGAGGCAACGCAGGATGCGCTCGGCCTGATTCCACAGACCATCACCTTCGCGGCCTACGAGCGCCTCTTCACGCGCGAGCCCTTCGCGCTGTGGGCGGGCAACTCGATGCTGGTCGCCGTGTGCGTGACGATCGGCCGCGTGCTGTTCGACTCGATGGCCGGATACGCGCTGTCGAGGCTGCGGTTCCGCGGACGCACGGTGATCTTCGCCGCGTTCATCGCCGTGCTGTCGGTGCCGGGCGTGGTGCTGCTGATCCCGCGCTTCCTGATCCTCAGCGAGCTGGGGCTGTACGACACGTACGGCGGCATGATCATCCCGCTGCTATCGACGGCCGCGGGCGTGTTCATCATGAAGCAGTTCTTCGACTCGATCCCCGAATCGATTGAGGAGGCCGCGAAGATCGACGGTGCTGGCACGTTCCGGCGCTTCTGGTCGGTCGTCTTGCCCATGGCGACGCCCGCGCTCGTGACGATCTTCATCCTGAGCTTCCAGGGCTCGTGGAACGAGCTCGGCCACTTCATCGTGGCGCGGCAGAGCCCCGAGCTGAACACGCTGACCGTCGGTGTCGCGCAACTCGTGTCGGGGCAGCTGGGTGCGGGCAACCAGTTCCCGCTGCAGTTGGCGGCGGCCGTGCTGATGAGCATCCCCGTCGTGGTGCTGTTCTTCATCTTCCAGCGCCGCATCATGAACACGACGGCGGGGGCCGAGAAGGGGTGACGCAGGATGCGGGGCCGCGCGCGTGGCGCGGCCCCGCCGCGATGCCTGCCTGCCCTCGCACAGCACGGTCGCGAAGGCAGGATGTCGCCTCAGCCCGGTGCGCCAATCGTTTGTCGGCGTTTCGCTCTTGCTGGTCGGCGTGTCGCGGGATGGACCGGGGTGACGCGACACACGCTGGGGCTCCTTCGAGCGGGGGTGCTTTGCCCTACCGGCTGAGGGTCTGGAAGCGCTTGATCGACAGCGGCACGAAGATCAGCAGCATGACGGCGATGCCGATGATGACGGTCGCTATCGGGTTCTGCGCGGTCCACGCGTCGCCGGGCGGCGTGCCGGGCGGCACGTTGCCGAACAGCTCGCGGGCAGACTGCACGAGCGCTGAGACGGGGTTCCACTCGGCGAAGACGCGCAGGGGCGTCGGCAGGTTCTCGCTGGGCACGAACGCGTTCGAGATGAACGTCAGCGGAAACAGCACGAGGAACGACACGTTGTTGATGATCTCGGGGCTGCGCACCGCGAGGCCGAGGAACGCCATGACCCACGAGAACGCGTAGGCGAACAACAAGAGCAGGGCGACGCCGGCGACGAACTCGAGCGGCGACGAGTTAACCCGCCAGCCGACGAGGAACCCGGTGCCCATCATGACGAGCATCGACAGACTGTTGATGACAAGGTCGCCGTTCGTGCGGCCGACCAGCACGGCGGCCCCGCTCATCGGCAGGGTGCGGAACCGGTCGATGATGCCGTCTTTCAGGTCTTGCGCCATCGCCGAGCCCGAGTAGGTCGAGCCGAACACCACCGTCTGCGCGAAGATGCCTGCCATGAGGAACGACTCGTAGCCGTCGCCCGGAATGTCGATCGCGGCACCGAACACGTAGGTGAACAGCAGCACGAACATGATCGGCTGGATGAGGCTGAACAGCAGGATCTCGGGCACCCGGATGATCTTCATCAGGTTGCGCCAGGTGGTCACCCACCCGTCGGAGAGGAACCGCGAAATGGCGCTGCCGGCAAGGGGTTGCAGGGTCGCGGACGTCATGCCGCGGTTCCTTCTGCCTCGTCGGCCTGCTCGGCCGTGTGTCCGGTGAGTTGGAGGAAGACGTCGTCCAGGGTGGGGCGGCGCATTCCGGCGTCGTGCAGGGCGATGCCCTGCTCGGCGGCGGCCCCGACGATCGCGCTCAGCGCGACGGGGCCGTTGTCGACGGGTACGACGAAGGTGCGACCGCCTCCGCCTTCGACGGGGTCTCCCGATCCGAAACGGGACATGATGTCGGTGAGGGCGCGAGCATCCGATTCGGTGACGAGCGTGACGGCGACGCGCTGACCGCCGACCGACGCCTTGAGCTCGTCGGCGGTGCCCTTGGCGATGACGCGGCCGTTGTCGATCACCGAGATGGCGTCGGCGAGGCGGTCGGCCTCTTCGAGGTACTGGGTGGTGAGCAGCACGGTCGTGCCGCCGCTGACGAGGGATTCGATGATGTCCCACAGAGCGAGGCGGCTGCGCGGGTCGAGGCCCGTGGTCGGCTCGTCGAGGAACAGCACGGGCGGGTTGATGACGAGGGCCCCGGCGAGGTCGATGCGCCGCCGCATGCCGCCCGAGAAGCCCTTCACCGGTCGGTTGGCGGCGTCGACCAGGTCGAAGAGCTCGATGAGCTCGGTCGCTCGCTGCCTGGCCACCTTCGACCCCAGGTGGTAGAGCTTGCCGACCATCATGAGGTTCTCGAAGCCGGTCAGGTTCTCGTCGACGGCCGCGTACTGCCCGCTCGCGCCGATCATGCGGCGCACGCGGTCGGGGTCGCGCATGACGTCGACGCCGTCGATCACGGCGGTTCCGCTGTCGGGTCGGATGAGGGTGGTGAGCACCTTGACGGTGGTGGTCTTGCCGGCGCCGTTCGGGCCGAGCAACGCGGTGACGGTTCCCTGCGCGACGTCGAGGTCAAGACCGTCGAGGGCGCGCACGACGGGGGCACCCTTCGGAGTGTAGGTCTTGACGAGGTCGCGGGCCTCGATGAATGCCATGAGCGCGACAGTACTCCTCAGGTACGACGCCGCGGTTATGCGTTCGCTGACAGCGGGCGGGCATCGGTGCGTACGCGGTGACGCACGGCTTGGCCAGGGAGATGCGCGTTGTGGTTGCCTCCCCGCGCATGAGACAGCCACAACACGCAACTCGCCGCGCGCACGACCGCGCCCACCCCGATGGGGGGGCGACGCGCGGGATGCTCGGGGCGCCGCCAGGCGCGCCGGGTAGCGTTACCGGCATGGCTGGCACCCAGGCCCCGGATGCTCGCGGCGGCGACCGCGCGCTCGACGCGACCCGCGATGCGGGCCTGCTCGCGCGCATCCGCGAGAGGGCGCCGCAGTACGACCGCGACAACGCATTCTTCACGGACGACCTCGCCGAGTTGCGCGCCCACGGCTACCTGAGGCCCCGCAGCCTGACCGCGGCGATGCGCGACCAGCGGCTGCTGGCCGCGCACGCTCCCGCGACGGCGCTCGGCCTGACTATGCACCTCGTCTGGATGGGCGTCGCCCGCGACCTCGCCGCCGCCGGCGACGACTCGCTCGCGTGGGTGCTCGATGACGCGGCCGCCGGCGAGGTGTTCGCCTTCGCGATCAGCGAGCGCGGCAACGACCGGGTAATGAGCGACTCGCTGACCCGGGCAGAGCGGGTCGACGCTGCGCACGGAGGGCCCGGCTGGGCCCTCACCGGCACGAAGATTTTCACCACCCTCTCGCCCGCGTGGACTCGCCTCGGCACCCTCGCCCGCCACGACCCCGACCCGGCGCGCGGCGAGAGCGGCGACCCGGTGATCGTGCACGGCTTCATCCTGCGCGACGACCCGCAGGGCGATGCGACCGCGACACCCCCCGGCGTCACCGTCACCCCCGACTGGGACACGCTCGGCATGCGCGCCACCCAGTCGCACACGACGCACCTCGATCAGGCGATCATCCGCGATGAGCGCGTGGCGCGCATCCTGCCCGCGGGGTCGCCCGGCGACCAGTACACGCTGGCGATCTTCGCCAACTTCTTGACCCTCATCGGCGCGGTCTATGCGGGCATCGCCGACCGCGCGCTCGAGCTCGCCGTCGAGTCGGCGCAGGCCCGCACGAGCATGAAGCTCGGCGGGGCGCCGTACGCGCACGACCCCGACATTCGCCGGCGCATCGCGGATGCGGCGATCGCCCTCGACGCGCTCGCCCCCCAACTCGAGGCGGTCACCGCCGACCGCGACGCCGGGGTCGATCGTGGGCTGCGGTGGTTCCGCGAGCTGACGGGGCTGAAGCAGCGCTGCGTGCAGACCGCGCGCGAGGTCGTCGATCAGTGCATGCACGCCGTCGGGGGAGCGGGCTACCGCAGCGTGGCCGAGCTGAGCCGCCTGCAACGCGACGTGCTCGCCGGCATCTACCACCCGAGCGACCCCGAGAGCGTGCAGGCAACCGTCGCCGCCGACCTGCTGGGTCCGCTGCCGTGACTCGGGTGCGCGAGCGCGACATCACGCTTATCGACGGGCGCACGCTTCACGTCTACGAATCCGGCAAGCGATCGTCGAGGTTCCCGATCATCTGGCACCACGGCACACCGAACACGGGGCCGCCGCCCGAGCCGCTGATGCGCGCGGCGAAGAAGGCGGGGCTTCGCTGGGTGGCGTTCGACCGCCCCGGCTACGGCGGGTCGAGCCGGCACGAGGGGCGCACGGTGGGGTCGATCGCCTCCGACGTCGAGCAGCTGGCCGACGCGCTCGGCCTTGAGCGCTTCGCCGTCTTCGGTCACTCGGGCGGCGGCCCCCACGCCCTCGCCTGCGCCGCGTCCATGCCGGGCCGGGTCGCGGCGGTCGCGATCAGTGGCGGGCTGGCACCGCTCGCCCTCGCCGACGGTGACGCCGGTCTCGACCGCGAGCGCTGGTTCGACGGCATGGGGCCGGTGGGCTCGGCTTCGTTGGGCGCAGCGCTCGACGGAGCCGACGCCAAGCGCGCCCACGAAGACGCCGCCGACGACGGCATCGACTTCACCGGCCGTGACTGGGCGGCGCTCGCCGGTGCGTGGGGCTGGCTCGGCACGGTCGCGGCGGCCGGCGTGGCCGGCGGGCTCGACGGGCTCATCGACGACGACCTCGCTTACGTAACGCCCTGGGGCGTCGATCTCTCGCGCATCACGGCCCCTACGCTGCTCGCCCACGGCGTGAACGACCGCGTCGTGCCCATCGCGCATGCGCGCTGGCTCGTCGACGCCCTGCCGAACGCGACACTGTGGGAGGTAGCTGGCGAGGGGCACATCTCGGCGCTCGCCGATGACGACCGCGGCGCCGCAGCGGCGGTGCGCTGGCTCGCCGACGCGGTCGAGGCCGACGACGCCTGAGTCTCTGCTGTTCGTGCCCTCGCCGCACGCTGGCAGTTCGGTGAGCGACGAGCCCGCACCCCCTACCCTCGGGGGCTATGGCCTCGCCGACGACCACCACCGCTGCCGCCCCGCCCTCAACGCCGACGCGCACCGACCCCGCGCTCACCCGCCATCGAGCGTGGCGCTACGTCGTACTCATCCTCGCCCTCGGGCAGCCGGTGTCGTCGCTGCTGTTCGACGTGCTCTCCGACGAGATGATGGAGTCCGGGGCGGAGTTCTCGCCGCTGATCCCGCCGGGGCCGTGGTTCGCGATCTGGGGCCTCATCATTGTGGCGAGCATCGCGTGGGCGATCGCGCTGGTGCGTCCGTCGACGATTCGGCCGGCCACGAGCATCCGCGACCGCCTCGCCGCCCCGCTGGCCGTCGTGTTCGCCGGTTTCGCGCTGTGGCTCGCGACCGCCGCGTTTGGTCAAGACAACCCGCTCGGCCTCGTCGTCTTCGTCGTCTACCTCGTGGCGTTCGTCGTCGCGTGGCGGCGAGTGGTCGCCGCCCGCGACGAGATCGCGAGCTGGAACGTCGTCGAGCGCGGCCTGCTGTACCTCACGATGGGCGTGTATTCCGGCTGGGTGTCGATGGCATTCTTCGTGCAGATCGGCACGGTCGTGCAGGGCGCGGGCGCCCCGTACGACACCGAGTGGGGCATCACCTGGCAGGCGCTGGTTCTCGCCGCGGCCGCTGGCCTCGCCGTGCTCTTCGCCGTGGTGTCGCGCGGCTCGATCGTCTACGCGCTCACGGTCACGTACGCACTGATTGGCGTGGGCATCAGCACGGCGGATGCTGGGCTCACCCTGCTCTGGATTCTCGCGATCGTCGCCGTCAGCGTTCTGTGGGCCTCGACGCTCATCATCCGCGTCGTCGATGCGCGCCGCCGAATGGGGCTCAGCCGAACGCGGTCGTGACGACGTTGCGCAGCTGATCGAAGTCGACCCCGACATCGGGGCGCCACGACCAGAAGCGATTCGACAGCAACACGACAGCGACGCCGGCGGCGGGCGAGACCCAGAACTGCGTCGACGTCCAGCCCTCGTGCCCGTACCAGCTGTGGTCGATGAGGCCCGGGCGCTTCGGCAGGGTGAACGCGAGGCCGAAGTCTTCGTGCACCTTGATGGGGTCGGGGTCGATGACGTAGAGCCCGCGCGTGCGCGGTCGGCGCATCGCCTCGATCGTGGCCGGCCGCACCACCGCGCCGTCGCCACGCAGTAGCGACTGACCGATCGCGAGCAGGTCGAGCACGGTCGCGACCGCCCCGGCTGCTGGGTGCTTCAGCGTCATCAGGCTTTCGTGGTCGTGCTGCACCACGTCAGCATCGTGCACGGGCCGGGCGCCCTCGTCGTCGAACGACAGCGTCGTCGCGCCGGCGTCGCGCGCGAGCCGCTCGATCTGCGCGGTGAAGGGCTCGTCGGTGACGGCCTCGACCATCGCGGCGATGCCGTCCCACGCGATGTTGTTGTAGCGGCGGGCGGTGCCGGGCACGAACTCGAGGCCCGCGCGCATCAGCGCCTCGCGCAACGACGACGGGTTGCCGAGCACGACGTCGCTGAGCCCGGAGGTGTGGCTGAGCAGCTGTCCGAGCGTGACCTGGGGCGTCGCCACGCCCGGCACGAGCGAGCCGAGCGTCTGGTCGACCGTCAGCAGCCCCCGCTCGACGGCGCGCATCGCGGCAAGCCCGCTGAGCGGCTTCGTCACCGAATACAGGCAGTACCGCGAATCGGGATGCGCGTCACCAGCCAAATCCGAGCCCGCCGCCGCAACGTCGACGACCCCGTCGGCGGTCGCGATGCCGATGACCGCGGTCGGAAGCTGGCCGGTGGAAACGCGGGCGCGCATCCATTCGATGGCGGGCGTGGCGAGGTCAGACACGGGAGCTCCTTCGAAGCCGGTGGATGTAGTTCCAGCCTAAATACCGGCGCGCTAGAAGAGAGTCGCGTCCTGAGGTGCGGGGGGCACGTCGTCCCGTGTCAGAAGCTCGAAGAGCCGATGATTGATGAAAATCCGGTGTTTCCCGAGCTTCACGCTGATGAGAACCTGCGCGTCCACCAAGATCTGTAGCCACTTCGTTGCCGTTGGGCGTGAGACATTGCATCGGGTCACGACATCCTGGATTCGACAGTAGGGCTGTTCGAATAGGACATCGAGAAGGTCCGCGTTCGCACCCGAAGACAGTGCGCCGCGCATCGTCTCTTGCGTAGCCGCCTGCAGCGTCCGGATTCCATCAATCTTGTGGATCGTGGACTCCGCCATTTCTCGGATGCCTCGCAGAAAGAAGACTACCCAGTCTTCCCATAGAGCCGAGGCCGTCACCTCCTTGAGGAGCCGGTAGTACTCGTCCTTTTCGCGAATGATGTACCGAGAGAGGTAAAGGATCGGCGAGGACAGCAGGCCTCGATCGATGAGTTGCAGAATGGCAATAACACGACCTGTGCGCCCGTTCCCATCGGCGAACGGGTGGATCGCCTCGAACTGATAGTGGCTAAGGGCAATGTTGACGAGCGGGTCAAGAACGCGCTCACTACTGGCGAACCTTTCCCAGTCACTGAGCTTGTCAAGAATTGTGAGCCGCCCGTCAGGCGGCGTGTACACCGCGGTCCGGGTGGATGGATTCCCGATGAAGGTTCCAGGCAGAGATCGAATCGCCATCTCCTTGCCCTGGATTATCGAGCAGACCTGCGTCACGGTGGCGATGGACAGGCCTCGGGCACGAACCAGATCAACGCCGCCGGTCAGCGCTTCCCGATAGCGCAACGTTTCCTTTGTCTCGGGCCGCGTGGCAAGGCCCTCGTGAGCTGCCGCCGCGAACAGCTCGTCCGCGGTCGTAACGATGTTCTCGATCTCCGAGCTGGCCTGCGCCTCGAGGAGAGGCAGGGCGTTGAGAAGGACAGCGGGGTTCGGGATCCGCTGGGCCGCCTGATTCAGGGCGGCAAGCGCGGCGCGGGCTTCAATCGTGCTCTTGAGAACCCGTTTCGTCTCGACATCCAGTGGCGGGGGGAGTGGAGCAAGGGCGTTGTACGGAACGTTTGGATCCCACGTCATGTGCAAAAACTACACGACGACCGAGGGGTCATGTAAAAAAAAGAGCAGATTCTTTACACGAAACGAGAACGTGTAAATCTCGTTGACGTACCTACTTCGCGGCGAGGTGCGGGTGGTGGGCTTCGACCACGTTCGGGTGCGCCCGCACGCGGCTCTTCAGCCAGTTGCGGCCGAACACGGCGTGGATGGGGTTCTTCGGGTCGAGCGTGACGCCGCGCGCCTCGGCGGCGAGCTCGGCGGGCAGCTCGATGTGGGGGATCTCGGCGTCGAGCGCCGGTCCGTGGAAGTAGGGGATCGAGATGCGCTCGTCGCCCTCGGCCGGCGAGATGACGCGGTGCAGGGTGGCCTTGAGGTAGCCGTCCGTGGCGACCTCGAGCAGCTCGCCGATGTTGACGACGAACGCGCCCTCGACGGGCGGGGCGTCAATCCACTCGCCATCCTTCTCAACCTGCAGGCCGCCCTTGCCCTCTTCGACGTAGAGGAGGGTGAGCACGCCGAGGTCTTTGTGCGCGCCGACGCCCTGCTCGGGGGTCGGGCCCGACTTGCCGGGGTAGCGCACGATCTTCATGTTGGGGCTGGGGCGCTCGCCGAAGGCGGCGTCGAAGTGGTCGGCCGGGGCGCCGAGAGCTTCCGCCCAGGCGCTGAGCAGGCGCGCGCCGATGCCGTTGAGCCGGTCGATCCAGGCGAGGGAGGCGGTCTTCAGCTCGGGCAGTGCGTCAGGCCAGAGGTTCGGGCCGTCGAGCACCCAGTAGTCCTCGACTCCCTCGCCCGCCGGAACCGCCTCGCGCTCGGCGCCGATGTCGATCTGCTCGCGCCAGTCTTGCTTGCCGAGGGTGAGCTCGCCGCCGACGCGGGTGTAGCCCCGGAAGTGCGGGCTGAGCGTGTTCTCGATCGCGAGCTTCTCGACCTCCGGCAGCGCGAAGAAGCGCTTCGACAGCTCGATCATCTCGGCGAACTGCGCGTCGGTGACGCCGTGGCCGACGAGGTAGAAGAAGCCCACCTCGTGGGTGGCGCGGCGCAGTTCGTCGCGGAAGCGCTGCTGGTCGGCGGCGTCGCCGTCGAGCAGCGACATGTCAACGATGGGGAGGCTGGCGGAGGTCATGAGTTCAATCCTTATGCATGAAGTTGGGGGTTGTCGACGCGGGCACAGCCGCGGGTGCGCAGAGCGCGCGAGAGAGAGCTAACGAGGAGGAAGCGTTAGCGACAACAACAACGACAGAGTCGGATGCTCATGATGCGATCACCGTATCCGTGCCGTTTTCGGGCCGGCCACGTTTGTTACGCCGTATGACGGGATGCCCGGGACGGCCCCGCCGCGGCGACCACCACAGCGCCGCGACGGGGCCTCGTGAACCGGGCACGAGCATCCCGGTGGTGTGATCAGCGGAGCGGCACCAGCCGCTGCAGCTGGGTGACGTGGTCGGGCGTGAGCTCCTCGAGCGAGGTCACCCCCAGCAGCTTCATGGTGCGGACGATCTCACCGCGCAGGATCTCGATGGCCCGGTCGACACCCGCTCGGCCACCGGCCATGAGCCCGTAGAGGTAGGCGCGACCGATCAACGTGAAGCGCGCCCCAAGCGCAACCGACGCGACGATGTCGGCGCCCGACATGATGCCCGTGTCGATGTGCACCTCGGTGTGGTGTCCGACCTGGCGGGCGACTTCGGGCAACAGGTGGAAGGGAATCGGGGCGCGGTCGAGCTGGCGGCCGCCGTGGTTCGACAGCGTGATGCCGTCAACGCCGAGATCGGTGAGCTTCTTCGCATCGTCGAGGGTCTGCACGCCCTTGACGACGAGCTTGCCGGGCCACTGCTCCTTGATCCAGGCGAGGTCGTCGTACGTGACGGTGGGGTCGAACATGAAGTCGAGCAGCTCGGCGACTGTCCCATCCCAGCTCGACAGGCTCGCGAAGTCGAGCGGCTCGGTCGTCAGGAAGTCCCACCACCACCAGGGGCGGGGGATCGCGTTGACGATCGTGCCGACCGTGAGGGCCGGCGGAATCGAGAAGCCGTTGCGCTTGTCGCGCAGCCGCGCGCCGGCGACGGGAACGTCGACCGTGACGAGCAGGGTGTCGAAGCCCGCGGCGGCCGCGCGGTCGACGAGCTGCATCGACTTCTCGCGGTCCTTCCACATGTAGAGCTGGAACCAGTTGCGGCCGTCGGGCGCCGCGTCGCGCACGCCTTCGATGCTCGTGGTGCCCATCGTCGACAGCGAGAACGGGATGCCCGCGGCGGCGGCGGCGGACGCCCCCGCGACCTCGCCCTCGGTCTGCATCATGCGGGTGAAGCCCGTCGGGGCGATGCCGAACGGCAGCTCGGCGCGCTTGCCGAGTACGTCCCACCCCGTGTCGACGGTGGAGACATCACGCAGGATCGCCGGGTTGAATTGGATGTCACGGAACGCCTCGCGCGCCCGCGCCAGTGACAGCTCGGCTTCGGCGGCACCCTCCGTGTAGTCGAAGGGGGCCTTCGGGGTGCGGCGCTGCGCGATCGCGCGCAGGTCGGCGATGGTGAGCGCAGCATCCAGTCGGCGCTTCTTGGCGTTCAGCGTCGGGGTTTTGAACTTCATGAGCGGCGCGAGCTCGCTCGGCCGGGGGAAGCGGCGCTTAACCATGGGTCGATCCTTCGGTGGGGTGAGTCGTGGCGGAATGGGTCGCGTCGTAGTGCGCGAGGAGGCGGTCGCGGGCGCCCTCGATGTGGGCGCGGGTGAGGGAAGCGGCGCGCTCGGCGTCACCGGCGGCAACCGCATCGAGGATGCTCTGGTGCTGGTCGACGACGTCGGCGAGCGCAAGCAGGCGGTGCGATTGCACCTGGCCCGTGCACAGTTCGATCTCGCCCATCAGCAGCGCGTGCAGGCGGGCGAGTCGGGGCGAGGGCTGTGCTTCGACGAGCGCGCGGTGGAAGGCGATGTCGGCGCGCGCCAGCGGCGCCGACGGGGCGGTGCGGGAGTCGAGCGCGTCGGTGAGGGTGCGCTGGGCGGCGAGGGCAGCAGCCGGAACCGGCGTCGTGCCGGCCGCGACAGCGCCGGCGAGCCCCGCGAGCGCTGCGACCTCGAGGGTCGCGCGGTTGGCGTAGAGGTCGACGATGTCGGCGCGGTCGAGTTCGGGCACCCGGGCCGACTTGTGGGCGGTGCGGCGCAGCAGGCCTTCGGCGACGAGGCGCTCTAGCGCCGCCTTCGCGGTGGGGCGGGCCACACCGAAACGGTCGGCAATTGCCTGCTCGGTGACGGGCGAGCCGGGGGCGTCGCGGCCATCGACGATGCTCTCGCGGAGCGCGTCATAGACCGCGTCGGGCAGCCGCGTCACGGCGAGGGCGTCGATGCTCATGGAGTGACGCTAGCAGATTGTTATACAAGTACACATTAGCGGTCGCAGGTGGCCCCGGATGCGCGTGGCAACGCCATATGCGCACGCATGAATACGTGCGCCTCAACACCATTACCCCTAGGCTCGCCCCATGGATGCCGTGACGCAGGTCCTCGGCGAGCGCGGCGTAGTGCTGGGCGTCGCCTCCCTCGTTCTGAAAGAGGGGATGACCGCCGAGCGCGCCGAAGACGTCGTGCGTGCGGGCGTCGCGGCCGGTGCAGTCGCGATCGACACCGCGCGGGCCTACGCAACCGTCGATGATGAAGCGGTCGGGGAGCGGTTGGCGAAGGTCGCCCGCGACGCACGACCGGGCCTTCCGATCATTACGAAGGCCGGGCACTTCCGCATCGCCACCTCTGCATGGGATGCCGACGGCAGCGCCGAACGGTTGCGTCACGACGCGGAAGTCAGTCGCGACGTCTTCGGCGCCCCGCCGTCGTTGCTGCTGCTGCATCGCGCCGACCGCGTGCGCGACATCGAGGAGTCGGTGCGTACCCTCGCCGAGCTGCGTGACGAGGGCGTCGTGGAGACGATCGGCCTGTCGAACGCCACGGTCGAGATGCTCGACCAGGTGAGGGGCGTCACCCACATCAATGCCGTCGAGAACCGGCTGGGCCTCGGCGTCGACGCGTTCACCGAGTATCGGTACTGCTTCGAGAACGGGATCGCCTTCCTCGCGTATGCGCCATTCGGAGGCCCGCAGGCTGCACCGCTCGCCACGCGCGTGCCGCGTGTCGCCGCTCTGTCAATGGCGCGCGGAGTGTCGGTGCACCGCCTGACGCTCGCCGCGATGATCGACGCGCTTCCCGGCTGCTGGCCCGTCGTTGGCCCCACCCGGGTTGAGAGCGCCGCCGATGCGGCGGCCGCCGGCCGCGACGAGGTCGACGATGAGCTGCGCAGCGCATTCGCTGAAGACATGCGCAGCCGCGATGTGCCGCTGCCCGGGCCCAGCGGGGTCGGGGCCGAGTAGCCGTCACGCAGTCGTGCTCGCTCGCACGACCAGCTCTGGCTGAAACACCACCGAGCGCCCCGGCGTCGCGTCGTTGAGCGCCTCGTCGAGCAAGATCTCGACGGCAGTGCTGCCAATGAGTCCGGCGGGCTGCCGGACGGAGGTGAGGGGCACGACAGCGCCGCTGGCGAACTCGATGTCGTCGTAGCCGACGAGGGCGATGTCGTCGGGAACGCGGATCGAGCCCAGCATGACGAGTGCCTGCAGGACGCCGATGGCCATGAGGTCGTTCGCGGCAAAAATGGCGTCGGGGCGCTGCGCTACCGGCCGGGCGGCAAGTTCATCTCCCAATCGGCGGCCCTCGATGATGCTCAGGGAGTCCCCGAGCAGAACCTCGATTTCCGCGTCGGGAACAGAAGACGCGGCCTCCTGCAGCCCGGTGAGGCGGTCGTGCACCTGCCGAATGTCGATCGGCCCGCCAACGAATGCGATCCTCCGGCGGCCAGTATCGAGCAAGTGGCGACCCGCCAACACTCCGCCTGCAACATCGTCAACCGCAACCGAGCTGAAACCTGCGCTTGCGGTGCTTCGGTCGACGAGAACGGCGGGAGTCCCTCGTTCACGCAGTCGAACCAGACGATCGTCCACGTCGCCGAAGGGGCTGATGAGCACCCCGGCCATTCGTTGCTCCTCGAAAAGGTCAAGGTATGCCGATTCGCGCTCGACCTTCTCGTCGCTGTTGCCGAGGATGATCGAATACCCCGCCTCGCGGGCCCGATCTTCCGCCCCGAGAGCGAGCGAACTGAAGAACGGATTTCTGACGTCCAGGACGATCAGTCCGAGCGCTCGTGACTTCCCTGCACGAAGTTGGCGCGCGGCGTCATTCCTGATGAATCCGAGCTCACTAATGGCATGTTGTACGCGGGCCACGGTCGCAGGCGCGACCTTCTCGGGTCGGTTGAGCACGTTTGACACCGTGCCCACCGACACCCGTGCGCGCCCCGCGACATCTTTGACGCTCACCGCGCGCGAGGTTGCCATGGCCTCAGTGTACGGGCCGGTGATCAAAATGTGATTCGTTTCACTTGCACTCCTCAGACGTACGTGCGTATTCTTTGGTCACGCATTAAATCGTTTCATCGAAAGCGAGATCGTCAATGACGACGCCCGAACGGGATCACCCGAGCATGCTCGAGCTGCGCAACGTGTCGAAGACATTTGGCTCGGTTGTAGCCCTCAGCGACGGCAATCTTGTACTCGAGTCGGGCTCCATTCACGCTCTCGTCGGCGAGAACGGGGCGGGCAAATCCACGCTCGTCAAGATCATCGCCGGCCTCTACCGTCGCGATCAGGGCGATTACCTCCTCCGTGGCGAATCCGTGGACTTCACCTCCACCGCGCAGGCGAAGAACGCGGGCATCGCCGTCATCTATCAGGAGCCGACGCTCTTTCCTGACCTTTCTGTCGCCGAGAACATCTACATGGGGCGACAGCCGACGAACCGATTCGGCCGTATTGATCGAAAGGCGATGCGTGCTGAGGCGCGCGCAATCTTTGAGCGCCTCGGGGTGCGGATCGATCCCGATCGTGTGACCGAGGGCCTCTCAATCGCTGACCAGCAGCTCATCGAAATCGCGAAGGCGATCTCGCTGGATGCGCGAGTGCTCATCATGGACGAGCCAACTGCCGCGCTCTCGGGCAACGAAGTTGCGCGTCTTTTCGCTGTTGCGCGAAGTCTTCGTGATGAGGGTCGCGCGATCATGTTTATCTCGCACCGCTTCGACGAAGTGTTCGAGTTGTGCGACACCATCACAGTCATGCGTGATGGCGCGTACATCGCCACGACCCCCGCTCACGAGACCACCATCGAAGAGATGGTCCGCATGATGGTTGGGCGCGACGTCGCGACGCTCTTCCCGAAGGTCGACGCATCAATCGGTGACGTCGTTCTGCACGTTGATGGCCTCAATCGCGCTGGAGTCTTCCACGACATTTCCTTCTCTGTGCGAGCAGGTGAAATCGTCGGACTTGCCGGGCTGGTGGGTGCGGGCCGGAGCGAAGTGGCTCGAGCTGTTTTCGGCGTCGACTCCTATGACAGCGGCAGCGTCACGCTCCTGGGTAGGGCTTTGCCGGCTGGCCGGCCCGCTGAAGCCGTGCGCAGAGGCCTGGCCTTTGTTCCGGAGGATCGTCGTAAACAGGGACTCGTGCTCGACTCTGGCGTAGCACGGAATCTCACGCTCGCCGTTCGGGACTCGCTTCGGCGTTTTGGCCTGATTCGCACTCGTGATGAGAACCGACTCACGGGAATCTGGGCGACTCGACTCGAGGTCAAGGCATCCGCGATGGACACCGTCGTGGGAACCCTCTCTGGTGGAAACCAGCAGAAGGTAGTGCTCGGCAAGTGGCTGTCGACGGAACCTAAAGTGCTGATCATCGACGAGCCAACGCGTGGCATCGATGTGGGAACGAAAGCCGAGGTGCATCGGCTTCTTTCTGACCTCGCGGGGCAAGGTCTCGCCGTCCTCATGATCTCGTCGGAGCTGCCCGAAGTACTGGGAATGGCAGACCGGGTGCTCGTAATGCGCGAGGGCCGGATTACCGCGGAAATCGATCGCGTAGATGCCACACCCGAGAACGTCATGTTCGCAGCTACACAGCAGAAGGAGGGCGCCCGATGACCGTGCCCACGACTGCCGCGGGAAGCGTTGCTGCTCGTCGCACTGTCATGTCGAAGGTCGGCGCCCGGTTGCTGTCACGGGAAGCGGGCGTCGCTGCAACACTCATTCTTGTCGTGGTCTTCACCACGCTCCAGAACCCTAATTTCGTTTTCTCTCCGGACGGATATCGCGACCTCCTCCTGACCCCGTCGATCCTCATGCTTGTTGCGGTTGGTCAGGCGTTTGTCATCATCACGAGAAACGTTGACCTTTCCGTTGGCTCAATCGTCGGTATTACCGCGTACCTCACCGGACGCCTCTTCATCGACATCCCGGGCATTCCAGTCCTCGCCGTATTCCTCGCTGGCGCGATTGTCGGTGGCGCGCTTGGCCTCATCAATGGCGCCCTTGTCGCCGTCGCCCGCGTGCCCGCCCTCGTCATCACCTTGGGAACGCTTTACATCTACCGTGGCCTGAACGTGGCGTGGGTCGGCAGCGACCGCATTAACGCCTCCGACTTGCCTCGTGAATTCCGCAGTCTCGGCACAGACCAGATTCTGTCGATACCCGTGCTCACGATTGTCGCCGTTCTCGTCCTCATCGCGGCAGCCTGGTACCTCCGAAACACTCGAGGTGGTCGGGAGTTCTACGCGATTGGTTCTGATCCCGACGCTGCAGACCTCTACGGACTGAAGGTGAATCGCCGAATCATTACGGCGTTTGTTATGTCCGGCGCGCTGTCCGGCCTTGCTGGGGTGATGTTCGCCGCACGCTACGGGACGGTGAGTTCCCAAGCGGGGACGGGCTGGGAGCTACAGGCGATCGGCGCCGCTGTCATTGGCGGCGTCGCAATCTCTGGCGGCGTCGGCACGGTCTGGGGCGCCGCGATTGGCGCGTTCCTCCTGCTCACTATCAACCGTGCGTTGCCCGTGATCGGCATTCAGGACTTCTGGCAACGTGCCGTCGTCGGAGCGCTGATCATCGGCGCCATCGTTCTCGATCGTGTGCTCGCCGTTCGGCAGGCCCGCAAGTTGCGCGAAATGAGGGATACCGACAATGACTGACCTCTTCACGGCTTCCGCTCCCGCCCGCGAAATGGTCGCGCACGCTCGACCCCCCTGGCGGCGCGCGGTGTTGACGCGGGAGGGCGCCGTCATCGGGATGCTCGCCCTCGTCATCGTCGTCGCTCTCACGACGGTGCCCAATTTCGACAGCCCGCTTACGGTCACGTTCTTGCTCCGGGATGTCGCGCCCATCCTGCTCATCGCTCTCCCCATGACGCTGATCATCATTACGGAGGAGATTGACCTCTCCGTCGCCAGTGTCGTTGCACTCTCCAGCGTGACGGTCGGGATTCTGACGCGAGACGGAGCACCTTTTGAGCTCGCCATGATCGCAGGGGTTCTCGTCGGAGCGATTGCCGGCGTGATCAACGGATTCCTCGTCACCGTCGTGGGGTTGCCCTCTCTCGCTGTGACTATTGGATCCCTCGCGATGTTCCGCGGAATTTCAGTTGGCTTGCTCGGCACGCAGGCGGTCACCGACTTCCCCGAGGAATGGACCTCGCTCGCGCGGGCCAACATTCCGGGCACACCCATCCCCATGATCATGATCGCCTTTGCCCTTCTCGCGATCATCTTCGGTGTGGTGCTGCACGCAACGCCTTTCGGCCGAAGCCTCTACGCGATCGGCTTGAACAAAGAAGCGGCGCACTTCTCGGGGATCAACGTCGGACGAACGAAATTCATCCTCTTCGTCGCGAGCGGCACGGTCTCTGGCTTCGCGGGCGTGTACTTCACCCTGCTGTACGGAAACGCCCGGGGCGAAAACGCCACGGGCATGGAGCTCGCCGTGATTGCCGCGGTGTTGCTGGGCGGCGTCTCCATCTTTGGCGGACGGGGTGCCCTGCACGGTGTGATCGCTGGAGTTCTGCTCATCGGCACTATCGGCAGCGCGCTCCGCCTTGCGGGTGTGACCGCCGACATCATCAACGTCATCACAGGAGTTGTTCTCGTCCTCTCCGTGGTGAGCGCAAGCTTCCTCGCCTGGTTCCATCGCACCCGCGCGACAGCCAGAGCGAGAGGAGGGAAACAGGACGGATGAGGCAGCGGTCACCCCGATCGCGCCAGTCCTGCAATCACGCACCACTCGACGGAAAGGAAACAACGATGTTTAGTCGACACACTGGTCGGCGCGGGCGTCTCTTCGGAGCCGCGGCGCTGACGATGGCTGCTGGCCTCGTGCTCGCTGGCTGTGCCGGAGGCGAGACGGAAACCCCCGGCGACAATGGCGCTGCCCCCGCCCCTGACAACGGAGGCGACAGCAACTTCTCCATTACATTCCTGCCCAAGAACCTCGGCAACCCCTACTTCGACACCTCCAACGCCGGTGGCGCAGAGGCCATCGCGGAGTTCGGCGGCAGCTTCCAGGAGGTTGGCCCGACCGAAGCCAGCCCCACGTCTCAGGTATCGTTCATCCAGACTGCCGCCCAGCAGGGCGTCGACGCGCTCGTCGTGTCGGCCAACGACCCCGCGGCGATCTGTGATGCGCTCGACGAGGCGCGTAGCGTCGACGTCAAGGTCGTCACCTTCGACTCTGACACGAACGCCGAGTGCCGCGACCTATTCATCAACCAGGCCGAGGCCGAGGGCATCGCCCGCGTCCAGGTTGAAATGATCGCTGACCAAATCGGTGGCGAGGGCCAGATCGCGATCTTGTCGGCCGCGGCCAACGCGACGAACCAGAACGCATGGATCGAGCTCATGCAGGAGGAGCTCGCCGCGAACTGGCCCGACATCGAACTTGTCGATGTCGTTTACGGTGACGACGATGACCAGACGTCGTTTGACCGCACCGCAGCCCTTCTGCAGACCTACCCTGAGCTGAAGGGCATCGTCTCGCCGACCACCGTGGGTATCGCTGCGGCTGCGCGTTACATCCAGACCTCGCAGTTCCAGGGTCAGGTGGCGGTTACCGGTCTCGGAACACCGAACCAGATGCGCGAGTACGTCGAAGACGGCACCGTTGGCGCGTTCGCGCTGTGGAACCCGGCTGACCTGGGCTACCTCGCCGCCTACGCCGCGAAGGCACTTGTCGAGGGCACCATCACGGGCGCTGAAGGCGACACCTTCGACGCTGGCCGACTCGGCAGTTACACCGTCGGCGCGAACGGCACGGTGCTGCTTGGCGACCCGTTCGTATTCAACGCTGACAACATCGCCGACTTCAACTTCTAGTCGGCAGTGGGGCCCGGGTTCACAGCCCGGGCCCCACACGCCACCCCAACGTTTTCTGCTGCCAGGAGCCATGACAATGACGACCTTTGCCGACATCGCCCCCGCCCTCGAGCGCCAGGCCATCGAGCTGCCCAGCTGGGCGTTCGGCAACTCCGGCACCCGCTTCCGCGTTTTCGGTACGCCTGGTACACCTCGAGACCCCTTCGAGAAGGTCGCTGACGCCGCCCAGGTGCACAAGCACACCGGCCTCGCACCCAGCGTCGCCCTGCACATTCCGTGGGACAGGGTCGACGACTACTCAGCCCTGCGCACCCACGCCGAGGAGCACGGCGTCGCGCTCGGCACGATCAACTCCAACACCTTCCAGGACGAGGAGTACAAGTTCGGTTCGCTCGCCGCGACCGACCCGAAGGCCCGCCAGCGGGCGATCGACCACCACTTCGACTGCATCGACGTCATGCACGCGACCGGCTCGCGCGACCTGAAGATCTGGCTGGCCGACGGCACGAACTATGCCGGGCAAGACGACATGCGTCGCCGCCAGGACAACCTGGCCGAGAGCCTCGCGACGATCTACGAGCGCATCGGCGCGAACCAGCGGCTCGTGCTCGAGTACAAGTTCTTCGAGCCCGCGTTCTACCACACGGACGTTCCCGACTGGGGAACCGCGTACGCCCAGGTGGCGGCCCTCGGCGACCGCGCCGTCGTCTGCCTCGACACGGGGCACCACGCGCCCGGAACCAACATCGAGTTCATCGTTATGCAGCTGCTGCGCCTCGGAAAGCTCGGCTCGTTCGACTTCAACTCGCGCAACTACGCCGACGACGACCTCATCGTTGGGGCGGCCGACCCGTTCCAGCTGTTCCGCATCATGGTCGAGGTCGTGCGCGGCGGTGGCTACGACGAGGGCACCGACGTGGCGTTCATGCTCGATCAGTGCCACAACATCGAAGAGAAGATTCCCGGGCAGATCCGCAGTGTGCTGAACGTGCAAGAGATGACCGCGCGCGCTCTGCTCATCGACCACGACGCGCTCGACGCGGCCCAGCGCGCCAACGACGTTCTCGGCGCGAACGGCATTCTCATGGACGCCTTTTACACGGATGTTCGGGCCGACCTGGCAGCGTGGCGCGAGTCACGGGGGCTGCCGGCCGACCCGATGGCCGCGTTCGCCGCGAGCGGCTATCGCGAGCGCATCGTCTCCGAGCGCGTCGGGGGAACCCAGGCCGGCTGGGGCGCCTGAGTATGCGCGTCGGCTTCCGCCTGCAGGTGCGCCCCGAACTGCTCGACGAGTATCGCCGGGTGCACTCACCGGTGCGCCGCGAGATGCTCGAAACGATCGCCGCAAGCGGTCGGCGCAACTACACCCTGTTCCTCGACGAGTCGGACGGCACGCTGTTCGGCTACTACGAGGTCGACGACGATGACGCCGCGCAGAGCTACCTCGCCGACAGCCCCGTCGCCGCCCGCTGGGAGGCCGAGATGGGCCGCTTCTTCGTCACGCTCGATGGCCGCGCCGACCAGGCCGCCCGTCGCCTCACCGATGTCTTCAACCTCGCCGACCAACTGGAGGCCACCGCACCATGACCGCCAAACACGACCTCATCGCCCGCTCGAACCGCCTCGGCGCTGAGCCGCACATCACCAACTACGCCGGGGGCAACACATCGGCGAAGGACACCGAGACTGACCCCGTGACGGGTGAACCCGTCGAGCTGCTGTGGGTCAAAGGCTCGGGCGGCGACCTCGGCACGCTGACCGAGCAGGGTCTCGCGGTGCTGCGGCTCGACCGCATGCGCGCGCTGGTCGATGTCTACCCCGGCATCGAGCGCGAAGACGAGATGGTCGCGGCCTTCGACTTCTGCTTACACGGCAAGGGCGGGGCCGCCCCGAGCATCGACACGGCCATGCACGGCCTGGTCGACGCCCCCCACGTCGACCACCTGCACCCCGACGCCGGCATCGCGATCGCGACGGCCGCCGACGGCGAGCAGCTCACCGCGCGCGTTTTCGGCGAGAAGGTCGTCTGGGTGCCGTGGCGCCGCCCCGGTTTCCAGCTCGGACTCGACATCGCCGAGATCAAGGCACAGAACCCCCAGGCGATCGGCTGCATCCTCGGCGGCCACGGCATCACCGCGTGGGGCGACACCTCTGACGAGTGCGAGGCGAACTCGCGCTGGATCATCGACACCGCCCAGGCCTACATCGACGAGCACGGTGCCGCCGAGCCGTTCGGCGCCGTACGGCCCGGTTTCGAGGCGATTGGTGACCAGGATGCGCGCCGCGAGAAGGCGGCGGCGCTCGCCCCGAGCATCCGTGGCATCGCCAGCCACGACAAGCCCATGGTCGGCCACTTCAGCGACGACCCGCGCGTGCTCGACTTCCTCGCCAGGGACAAGGCGCCGGCGCTCGCCGAGCTCGGCACCAGCTGCCCCGACCACTTCCTGCGCACCAAGGTCAAGCCGATGCTGCTCGACCTGCCCGCCGACGCGAGCGTCGAGGACGCGATCGCGCGCCTGCACGAGCTGCACGAGGTGTACCGCGCCGACTACACGGCCTACTACAACGCCCACGCGACTCCCGAGTCGCCAGCCATCCGCGGTGCCGATCCGCTCATTGTGCTCGTGCCCGGCGTCGGCATGTTCAGCTTCGGCGCGAACAAGCAGACCGCTCGTGTCGCCGGAGAGTTCTATCTGAATGCGATCAACGTCATGCGTGGTGCCGAGGCGCTGAGCACGTACACGCCGATCAGTGACGCTGAGAAGTTCCGCATCGAATACTGGGCGCTGGAAGAGGCGAAGCTGCAGCGCATGCCAAAGCCGAAGAGCCACGCCACGCGGGTGGCCTTCGTGACCGGCGCGGCGAGCGGCATCGGCAAGGCGATCGCCACCCGGCTCGCCGCCGAGGGCGCCTGCGTCGTCATCGCCGACCTCGACCTCGAGAAGGCCCAGGCGGCCGCCGCCGAGCTCGGCTCGACGGACGTCGCGATCGGCGTGCAGGCGAACGTGACGGATGCGGCGCAGATCGACACGGCGCTTCGCGAGGCGGTGCTCGCCTTCGGCGGCGTCGACATCGTCGTGAACAATGCCGGGCTGTCGCTGTCGAAGCCGCTGCTCGAGACCACCGAGGGTGACTGGGACCTGCAGCACGACGTCATGGCAAAGGGGTCGTTCCTGGTGTCGAAAGCGGCCGCGCGCATCCTCATTGACCAGGGCATGGGCGGCGACGTGATCTACATCTCGAGCAAGAACTCGGTGTTCGCCGGGCCCAACAACATCGCCTACTCGGCGACGAAGGCCGACCAGGCGCACCAAGTACGACTGCTCGCCGTCGAGCTCGGCGAGCACGGCGTCAAGGTCAACGGCATCAACCCCGACGGGGTTGTGCGCGGCTCGGGCATCTTCGCCTCCGGCTGGGGGGCCAACCGTGCCGCGACGTACGGCGTCGACGAGCAAGACCTCGGCACGTTCTACGCGCAGCGCACGATCTTGAAGCGTGAGGTGTTGCCCGACCACGTGGCAAACGCCGTCGCCGTCTTGACCGGCCCAGACCTGACGCACACCACCGGGCTGCACGTGCCCGTCGATGCGGGGGTCGCCGCCGCTTTCCTGCGGTAGCGGGGCGAGCATCCCGATGGTCGACAAATTTCACGTCGCCGCCGTCGACCTGGGCGCCACCAGCGGGCGGGTTATGGTGGCCACGATCGGGCCCGAGCGGCTCGATATGACGGAGGTCGCGCGGTTTCCGAACGGGCCGGTGCGCGCGGGGGACGCGCTGCACTGGGACATCGAGGCACTGCGCGGCCACGTCATGGCGGGCCTTCGGGCGGCGCTCGCCGAGCATCCCGATATCGCGAGCATCGGCATCGACTCGTGGGCCGTCGACTACGGGCTCGTCGCGGGCGGCGAGCTGCTGAGGGCGCCGTTCCACTACCGCGATGAGCGGTGCGCCGGCGGGGTCGAAGCGGTACACGCCACGGTGGCGCCCGCCGAGTTGTATGCCGCGACCGGGCTGCAGCACCTGCCGTTCAACACCGTGTTTCAGCTCGCCGCCGAGGGCGAAAGCCTTGCCGACGCCGAGCAGCTGCTGCTGATTCCCGATCTGTTCGCGTGGTGGCTTACCGGCCGCGCGGTTGCCGAACGCACCAACGCGTCGACGACGGCGCTGCTCGACCCGCGCACCGGTCAGTGGCACGAGGGCCTCATCGAGCAGCTCGGATTCCCGCGGTCGCTCTTCCCGCCGCTCGTCGCCCCGGGCGACGAGATCGGCACGCTGACATCGGATGCGCGGGGCGAGCTCGCCACGACGGCTACGGTACGCGTCACCGCCGTCGGCTCGCACGACACGGCATCCGCCGTTCTCGCCGTGCCGATGACGAGGCCTGACGCCGCCTACGTCAGTTGTGGTACCTGGGGCCTGGTGGGCCTCGAACTCGACGAGCCGGTCATGACGGAGGCGGCGCGCGAGGCGAACTTCACGAACGAGGGCGGCGTCGACGGCACCGTGCGCTTCCTGCACAACGTGACCGGGCTGTGGCTGCTGTCCGAGTCGATTCGCTCGTGGGAGGCCGAGGGCGGCCCCGTCGATCTGTCGACGCTGCTCGCGCACGCGGCGCGCGTCAGCGAACCGGTGCCGGTCTTCGACGCCAACGACCCGCGGCTCGCGGCGCCGGGCGACATGCCCCGCCGCATCGCCGGCGTGATCGCCGAGTCGGGCGACGACGTGCCCGTGACCCGCGCCGCCTTCGCGCGCTCCATTCTCGAGAGCCTGGCGGCGGCGTTCGCCGAGGCCGTGCACACGGCCGCTCGGCTCGCCGGCCGCGACGTCGGCGTGATTCACGTCGTCGGCGGCGGAGCGCTCAACGCGTTGCTGTGTCAGCTGACCGCCGACCGTGCCGGAATGCCGGTGCTCGCCGGGCCGGTCGAGGCAACGGCCCTCGGCAACGTGCTCGTGCAGGCGCGCTCTCTCGGGCTGGCGGGTTCTCGTGCCGAGCTGCGCGAACTCGTCGCGCGCTCCCATCCTCCGCAGCGATACGAGCCGCGGCGCTGATTGAGAGGTAGCAGGGTGAGGGGCACTACTTGCTAGACTGGGGAAGCGTTTTCCCATTCGTGTGCGCCGCCTGATGCGCCACTCCGCCACCCACCTGCAATGAGGCAGCATGACCGATCACTCAACCGCCCGTCCCCGCTACGCGCTCGTCGGCACCGGCTCACGGGCGCAGATGTACATCAGCGCTCTCGCCGGACTGCACTCCGACCGAGGCGAGCTCGTCGCTTGGGCCGATACGAACTCGGGGCGTCTCGACGTGGCGTTCGACCGGTCGATGTCCCCGCACGGCGCAGTTGAGCCGCACCGCTTCGATCCGGCCGCGCTCGCCGACGCCGTCGCGGAACACAGCATCGATCGGGTGATCATCACCACGCCGGACGTCACCCACGCTGACTACATCTGCACGGCGCTCGAGGCCGGCGCCGACGTGATCGTCGAGAAGCCGCTGACCATCGACGAGGCGGGACTCGCCGCGATCTCCTCCGCCGTGGAGCGAACCGGCCGCGAGGTTGTGGTGACCTTCAACTACCGCTACGCCCCCCGCAACGGGGAGTTGCGTCGGCTGATCGCCTCCGGAGAGATCGGCGATGTCACCAGCGTGCACTTCGAGTGGGTGCTCGACACGGCCCACGGCGCCGACTACTTCCGCCGCTGGCACCGTCAGAAGCAGAACTCCGGCGGGCTGCTCATCCACAAGGCCTCGCACCACTTTGACCTCGTGAACTGGTGGATCGACGACACGCCCACTCGTGTCTACGCCAGTGGCGGCCTGCGCTTCTACGGCGCCGACAACGCCCGTCAGCGCGGCGTCGGTCCGCGGCCCGAGCGCGGCTCAGTCGACTCGCCCCTGCGCGACGGCTTCAGTCTCGACCTGAGGGCCGACTCGCAGTTGAAGGCGATGTACTTCGACCAGGAGCAGCACGACGGCTACAGGCGCGATCAGGACGTCTTCGACGAGGGCATCACGATCGAAGACAACCTTGCCGTCATTGTCGACTACGCCGGTGGGTCGACCCTGAGTTACGCCCTTAACGCCCACGCTCCGTGGGAGGGATACACGGTCGCCGTCAACGGCACGAAGGGCCGCGCCGAGCTCACCGTCGTCGAGCGCGGGTCGGTCATCATCGACGACGCCGGACGCGTCGTGATCGACCCGAGCGCGCGCCCCGACATCGTCGTCGACGACGGCTCTCGCCCGGTCGCCGAGCGCCTCGTGCTGCAGCACCACTTCGCGCCGGCGCGCGAGGTCGAGATTCCCGAGGCCGAAGGTGGCCACGGAGGGGGAGACGCACCGCTCTTGCGCGACCTGTTCATCGGCGTCACCGACGACCCGCTCGGACTCGTCGCCACGTGGGCCGATGGGGCACGCGCCGTCGGCGTCGGCATCGCCGGCAACCGCTCTCTCGAGACCGGCATGCCCGTCACCATCACCGAGCTCCCCATCGGCGCCGCGTCGACGGCGTTTACGGGGGATGCGCGGGAGGGCACAGCGTGACCGTCACCCTCGTCACCGGGGCTGCCGGTCGCCTCGGCCGCAGCGTCGTCCGGGTGCTCGCCGAGCGGGGCCACCGGGTGGTGGCTGTGGACCGCGTGACTGACCCGGACAGCCCAGCCGAGCAGCGCATCCTGGATCTCGGCGATCGCGACGCGACCGCGGCGCTTGTCGCCGACGTGCGCCCCGATACGATCGTGCATCTCGCCGCGATTGCCGTGCCGTTCAGCGCACCCGATCACGAGACCTACGCGGTCAATACAGGGCTCTTCTTCTCGGTTCTTGATGCGGCGCTCGCAGCCGGCACGGCGCGCGTGCTCGTCGCCAGTAGCCCGACCGTGCTCGGCTACGGGGCGCCCGGAGGCTGGGCGCCGCAGTACCTGCCCCTCGATGATGAGCATCCGCGCGCGCCGTGGAACGGCTACGCGCAATCGAAGGCCGCCGTTGAGGATCTCGTCGCGATGGCCGCGCGGCAGCACGGCGACCGCATCACTGTCGGTGCCTTCCGACCCTGCTACGTCGTGGCCCCTGAAGAGTGGCGCGGGGCGCCCACGCAGCAGGGGCACACCATCCGAGAGCGGCTCGACGACCCGGCACTCTCGGCCGTGGCCCTGTTTAACTACGTGGATGCGCGGGACGCGGGCGCATTCGTCGCGTCGTGGGCGGCGGCGCCCCCGTCGGCGACCAACGGCCTGACCTTCTTCGTCGGCGCCGGCGACTCGCTCGTTCGCGAGCCGGTAGCAGAAGCGCTCGCCCGACTGGTGCCGAGTACGGCACCGCACATCGCCGCTCTCGCCCCGAGCGACCCCGTCTTCACGAGTGCGCGGGCCGCGGAACTGATCGGCTGGCGTCCCGAGCGGTCGTGGCGTACCGAACTCGTCGATACCGACGCGCCCACCACCGACGCCGCCGAGGAGGCACACCGATGACCGCTCTCACCTTTCGGCCCGGCGTGATGTTCTTCCCCGTCACGGCGTTCGACCCGTCGGGCGCCGTCGATGCCGCGGTCACCGCGCGCCACATCCGGGCGGGCATCGAGGCGGGCGCCGCGGCCGTGTTTGCGGCGTGCGGCACCGGAGAGTTTCATGCGCTCGGCACCGATGAGTACGCGACGGTGCTGACGGCAGCGTCGGCCGCCGTCGCCGGCGAGGTGCCCCTCATCGGCGGCGCGGGCGGACCGCTCGGCCACGCGATGGCCGTGGGCCGCGCTGCCCGCGAGGCGGGAGCGGACGCGCTGCTCGTGCTTCCGCCGTACCTCGTTGGCGGCACCCAGGCCGGGCTCGTCGCCTACGTCGAGCAGATCGCCGAGGCCTCGGGGCTGCCCGTCGTGATCTACCACCGGGGAGCCGCGCAGTTCACGGTTGACAGCATCCGGCACCTCGTTCGCGACCCGCGCGTGATCGGCATCAAAGACGGCGTCGGCGACGTCGCCCTGATGCAACAGTTCGTGCTGACCGCCGCCGAGGAGGGGCGTGGCGAACTGCTGTTCTTCAACGGCCTGCTCACGGCCGAAGCGAGCCAGGCGGCCTACACAGCGATCGGCGTTCCGCGCTACTCGTCGGCCGTGTTCGCCATGGCGCCCGCCATCTCGGCGGCGTTCCTTCGCGCCCACGAGGCGCACGACACCGCGACCCAGGATCGGCTGCTCACCGAGTTCTTCTTCCCGCTCGTGAAGTTGCGCGACACCACCCCCGGCTACGCCGTGTCGCTCATCAAGGCGGGCCTGCGCATCGCGGGCGAGCCGGTGGGCTCGGTGCGCGCACCTCTCGTTGACCCGTCGCCCGAGCACCTCGACCGCCTGACCGCCCTGCTCGCCCACGGCGACCGCCTCGTGAGCTGAGCCCCGTCGTGGCGCGCATCGACAGCATCCGATTGCGGTGGCTTCGTGGTGAGCTCGGCCGGCCGTGGGCCACCGACGTCACGGGAAATCACGTCATCGTGGTCGACGTGTTGCTCGACGACGGCACTGCCGGCACGGGCTTCAGCTGGACCCCCCATATCGGCGCGAGCGCCGTGCACGCGTTTCTGCGCGACGAGCTCGTTCCCCGCGCGCTCGGGCGGCCCGCCGAGCCCGAGTCGCTGTGGATCGCCCTGTGGGAGGAGGTGCACGAAGCCGGGGGAGGGGGCATCACCTCGATCGCCCTGGCAGGCATCGACATCGCCCTGTGGGATGCGCGTGCCCGCTCCGCAGGGCGCCCGCTCGCCGACGAGATCGGTCGCCACCGCGACGAGGTCGTGGCCTACGGCTCGGGAATCAACCTGCACTACTCGACCGACGAGCTGGTCGCGCAGTCGCGGCGATTTGTGGACGCGGGCAATCGCGCGGTCAAGATCAAGGTCGGCTTACCGTCCCTCGACGATGACGTGGCCCGTGTCGCCGCCGTGCGCGAGGCGATCGGCCCGGACGTTGCCCTTCGTGTTGACGCGAACCAGCGCTGGCGGCTCGAGCAGGCCATCATCGCGGCTCACGCGCTCGCCGAGTACGACATTGACTGGCTGGAGGAGCCGCTGCGGGCCGACGATTCGCTTGGCCACCGCGAGCTTGCGCGCCACAGCCCGATTCCGCTCGCGGTCGGCGAAAACCTGCACACCGTGCACCGCTTCGCTGATCTCATCGCCTCCGGCACCGTCGGCGTCGCCCAGCCGAACGTCGTGCGCATCGGCGGCATCACGCCGTTTCTGCAGATTGCACGCATCGCCTCCGACGCGGGCGTGCGACTGGCGCCCCATCTGCTGCCCGAGCTCAGCGTGCCGCTCGCGCTCGCGGTGCCCGCCGTCGAGTGCGTGGAAGCCGTCGAGGGTGCGTCGCTCGCCGAGCTCGGGGTACTCGACGCCGACTCTCCGGTGTCGATCGCCACGGGCGTTGCCCGCAGCACCGCGCGCACCGGTCTCGGCCTCGCCTTCCGCCCCGCCACCGACCGTGATCCCCGGGAGGGACTCGCATGACCGCCTCCGCATACCTGACCGCCGTGATGACGAACGCCGTCGCGGCCTTCCGCGAGCTGCGACGCAGCGACCGCGCCTCCCGCGCCGCCTGGCTTGCCGCGGCCGCCGACGCACTCGACGCCGACGCCGAGGCGCTCGTCGAGATCGCCGGGCGCGAGACGCGGCTGCCCGAGCAGCGCCTGCGCGGTGAGTTGGCCCGCACGAGCAGCCAGCTGCGGTTCTTTGGCGAGGTGATCACCGACGGTGCGTACCTCGAGGCGACCATCGATCATCCGGACCCGTCCGCAACCCCGCCGATTCCGGATCTGCGGCGCATGCTCGTGCCGATCGGACCGGTCGCGGTGTTCGCCGCCTCAAACTTTCCGTTCGCCTTCTCGGTCGCGGGCGGCGACACGGCCTCTGCTCTCGCCGCAGGCAACCCGGTGATCGTCAAGATCCACCCGGGGCACCCCGAGCTCTCGCACCGCGTCGCTGACCGGATGCGCACGGCGGTCATCGAGGCCGGCGCACCCTCCGGGATCCTCGCCACCGTTGAGGGTCGGGAGGACGCGACAGCGCTCGTGCTGCACCCCGAGACACGTGCGGTGGGCTTCACGGGGTCGATTCCTGGCGGTCGCGCGCTCTTCGACCTGGCCAGCTCACGCCCCACTCCGATTCCGTTCTACGGGGAGCTCGGCAGCCTGAACCCTGTCGTCATCACGGCCGATGCGCTCGCGGAGCGGCGAGCCGAGCTCGTTGACGGTCTCGTGCAGTCGTTCACGCTAGGCGCCGGCCAGTTCTGCACGAAGCCGGGTCTCGTTTTTGTGCCACGCGGCTCGGGTTTCGCCGGTGACGTCGCCGCCGCGGCGGACGCTGTCGCCCCTCAACGGATGCTCATGGACCGTATTCAGGACGGCTTCCGCTCCGGCGCCGCGGCCATCGCTGAACAGCCCGGTGTTGTTCGTGTGAGTGACCCGGAGTCCGACGTGGGTGACGGTCAGGCGCCCCTCGTCTTCAATACCGACACGGCCGCCCTACGCGCCGACGATTCGGCCGTCCGTGAGGAGTGCTTCGGCCCTGCCGTCGTTGTGGTCGAGCACGACGGCGACGCCGACCTGGCCGATGCAATCACGCGGTTGCCCGGCGGGCTCACCGCAACGCTGCACGCCGCAGACGGCGAGGCGGCGCACCTTGGCGCTCTGATCGCTGAGCTGGAAGAATCCGCAGGCCGCGTGCTGTTCGGCGGCTGGCCCACCGGCGTCGCCGTTGCGTGGTCGCAGCAGCACGGCGGGCCCTACCCGGCGACGACCTCGCTGTTCACCTCGGTCGGGGCGACCGCAATTCGCCGCTTCCTGCGACCGCTGGCATTTCAGACGGCACCGGAGGCGGTCCTTCCCGCTGAGCTGCGGGATGCGCCCGCTGGCATTCCCCGCCGGATCGACGGCGTCCTCCGCGTCGACTGAGCGCTCGCGTTGGGGCCTGCCGCGCGACACCCGCCTTCACTAGCCTGGAGAGCATGTCCGAGCATCCCGCCCCGCCGCTGCCGATCACGACGCTGACGATCAATCCGGCGCTCGACGTGAGCACGTCGACCGCGTCGGTCATGCCCGAGCACAAGATGCGCTGCGGCCCGAGCCGGCTCGACCCGGGCGGCGGGGGAGTCAACGTCAGCCGCGTCATCGCGCGACTCGGAGGCCAGTCGACGGCGATCTACGCGGTGGGCGGCCCGACCGGGCAGGCGTACCGGCAACTGCTCGAGGCCGAGGGCATCGTCGGACGGGCAGTGCCGATCGCCGGGTCCACCCGCGAGAACATCACGATCGACGAGACGTCGACGGGCAAGCAGTTCCGCTTCGTATTGCAGGGCCCCGAGCTGATCGAGGCCGAGTGGCAGGCCGCGCTCGATGCCACCGTTTCGGCGGCACGGCACGGCGGGTATGTCGTGCCGAGCGGGTCACTGCCTCCCGGCGTTCCCGACGACTACTACGCGCGGGTGACGCACGCGGCCCACGGCTCCGGCGCACGCGTGGTTGTCGACGCCTCGGGAGAGGCGCTCGCCGCGGCGCTCGACGAGGGCGTGTACCTGATCAAGCCGAGCGGGCGCGAGTTGGGCGAACTCGTCGGCGCGACGCTCGCGACCATCGACGAGCGCATTGCCGCGGCCGAGGAGCTCGTCCGGCGCGGCCGCGTCGAGGTGGTGGCGCTGACCCTGGGCGGCGCGGGCGCGGTGCTCGCGACGCGCGACGAAACGCTGCGGCTCAGCCCGCCCTCGATCGAGGTGCGCTCGACGGTGGGGGCGGGCGACTCGTTCCTCGCCGGCATGGTGCTGCGCCTGGCCGAGGGACGCTCGCTCGCCGATGCCTTCCGAGCGGGCGTCGCCTGCGGTGCGGCGACCGCGATGACCGAGGCGACCGAGCTGTGTCACGCCGACGACGTGCTGCGGCTGGAAGCGAGCCTCGCCGCCTGACGAGCCCCGCGCATCCCGATCGCGTCTCTTTCGCGAGGATGCTCGCAACCTTTCGCGCCGGAATGCCGCGACCCAGCCGTTACCGCTTTGAAATATGTTGTGCTTGACCACAAACGAACGCCGACCTATAGTCGAACCGTCCCCATCACTTTCGGCACTGAAGCCGAAACTTTCGAGAGGTTCAAAGATGAACAGACGAGCACCGAGGCGCTGGGCGGCAATTGCCCTCTCCGGCCTCACCATCGGCGCCCTCGCCGCGTGCTCCCCGAGTGCCGACCCCGGCACCGGTGGCAACGGCGGTTCGGGCAGCGGCGACGAGGTCGTTCTGACCTGGTGGCACAACGGAACGGGTGAGCCCCTGCTGGGCTTCTGGGAAGACGTTGCCGCCGAGTTCGAAGAGGCCAACCCCGGCGTTCGCGTCGACGTAACCGCCTACCAGAACGAGGAGCTGCAGCGCACCCTCATTCCGAACCAGCTGCGCACCGGCGGCGGGCTCGACCTCTACCAGCAGTGGGGTGCCGGCGAGCTGGCCGCCCAGGTCGAGGCCGGCTTCGTCAAGGACATCAGCGCTGAGGTGAGCGAGCGGGTCGACCAGATGGGCGGCGTCGTCGCCCCCTGGCAGTTCGACGGCGCGACCTACGGCCTGCCCTTCAACTTCGGCATCTCGGGCTTCTGGTACAACACCGAGCTCTTCGCCGAGGCAGGCATTGAGGGCACGCCCGAAACCCTCGACGAGCTCTACGACGCCATCGAGGCGCTCAAGGCTGCCGGCATCGTGCCGATCGCCGTCGGCGCCGGCGACGGCTGGCCCGCCGCGCACTACTGGTACCACTTCGTACTGAAGTCGTGCTCGCCGGAGATCCTGCAGGAGGCCCAGGTTTCCTACACCTTCGACGACCCGTGCTTCGAAGAGGCTGGCGCTCTGCTCGAGGAGTTCATCGCCTCCGAGCCGTTCAACCCCGGCTTCCTCGCCACCAGCGCCCAGCAGGGTGCGGGTAGCTCGGCCGGCCAGGTTGCCACCGGCGCCGCCGCCATGGAGCTCATGGGCCACTGGAACCCGGGCGTCATGGGCGGCATCCTCCAGGAGGAGACCGGCGACGAGAACGCCACCCCGCCGGAGTTCCTCGGCTGGTTCAACTTCCCGGCCATCCCCGGTGCCGCGGGCGACGCCACCGCTGCCCTCGGTGGCGGCGACGGCTTCTCGTGCACCGCGTGGTCGCCGCCGGAGTGCACCGACCTGCTGAACTACATCACGAGCGTCGAGGTGCAGACCCGCTTCGGTGAGATCGGCGCCGGTATCCCGGTGACGCCGGGCTCCGAGGCTGGCATCTCCGACGTCAACCTGCTGCAGGTGCTCGAAGGCCTCCAGGCCTCGACCTACGTGCAGCTGTGGCTCGACACGGCCTACGGCCCGACGGTCGGCGGCGCCATGAACGAGGGCATCGTCAACCTGTTCGGCGGCCAGGGCTCGCCCACGGCGATCGTCGACAACATGAGGAACGCCGCGGCGACGCTGTAACCCTCATGAGCCTCACCACCACGAGCACCGGGTCCGCGGCCACCGCCGCGGGCCCGGTGCCCCCCTCACCTGCCCTGCCCCGTGCATCCCGGTCGCGACAGAAGTCGCGCGGGCTCCTGCTGATCTGGATTTTCGTCGCCCCGGCACTGATCGTCTACGTGACGTTCGTGCTCGTGCCGGTCGCGCTCGCCGCCGTCTACAGCTTCTTCAACTGGAACGGTCTCGGCGCCCTCGACCGCTTCATCGGCTTCGACAACTACATTCGCGCACTGAGCGATCCCATCTTCCTCGGCGCCATGACGAACAACTTCCTGATCGTCGTGCTGTCGCTGCTCATCCAGGGGCCGCTCGCCATCGGCATCGCGCTGCTGCTCAACCGCCCCCTGCGCGGTCGAGCACTAATCCGCACCCTCGTCTTCGTTCCCTACGTGCTCAGCGAGGTCGTCGCGGGTCTTGCGTTCCGCCTCATGCTTCCGCCGGGCGGACCGCTCGACACCATGCTGACCTCGATCGGCTGGACGGGCGACAAGCCACTCTGGCTCGCCGACCCCGACGTCGCCTTCTGGACGCTCTTCGCCGTCATCACCTGGAAGTACCTGGGCTTCGCGATCATCCTCATGCTCGCCGGCCTCCAGGGTGTGCCGGAAGAGCTCAGCGAGGCGGCCGCGATCGACGGCGCCAGCTGGTGGCAGACGCAGCGGCACATCACCCTGCCGCTGCTCGGGCCGACCATTCGCATCTGGGCGTTCCTGTCGATGATCGGGTCCCTCCAGCTCTTCGACATGGTGTGGATCCTCACCGGCGGCGGTCCGCTGAACGCCACCGAAACGATGGCGACCTACATGGTCGAGTACGGCAACGGCCGCTCGCAGATCGGCTACGGCAGCGCCGTCGCCGTCATCCTGTTCGTCGTCTCTCTAGTCATCGCGCTGCTCTACCAGCGCTACGTCCTGCGTCGCGACATGCGCGGCGCGATCACGAGGGGCTAACCCCATGACCGCCACACTCACTCCCGGGGCGGCGCCCAACGCGCCCACACCGGGATCCCCCCGCGTCTCGCTCGAGGATCCGCCGCCCTCGCGGCGCAAGAAGCGCGACCTTGCCACGCCGTTCGCGTACATCGTCGCTCTCGTCATCTGCGGCATCACGGTCGCGCCGGTCATCTACGTCATCCTGGGCGGGTTCCGCACGACCGCGCAAATCAACCGAGACCCCGCCGGGCTTCCCGACCCGTGGGTGGTCGACAAGTACCTGGGGGTGTTCCAAGACCCGAACTTCTGGACCCAGTTCACGAACTCGACGATCGTCGCGGTGGCGACGACCGGGGGTGTCGTGATCCTCGGCGTGATGGCCGCGTTCGTGATCGCGCGCTACGACTTCTACGGGCGCACGTTCCTGTTCTCGGTGTTCGTGGCGGGCCTCCTGTTCCCGCTGACGGTTGCGGTGCTCCCGCTGTTCACGATGCTCCGCTCGTTCGGCCTGCTCGGCAATCTGCTCGCGGTGATCGCCCCGCAGATCGCGTTCGCCCTCCCGGTGACGATCATCATCCTCGTCCCCTTCCTGCGCGCGATTCCCGCCGAGTTGGAGGACGCGGCGCTGATCGACGGCGCCGGTCGCTTCACGTTCTTCTGGCGCGTGCTGCTGCCGCTGTCGTGGCCGGGCCTCATCACGGTCGGCGTGCTCGCCTTCGTCGCCAGCTGGAATGCCTACCTGCTCCCGCTGCTGCTCTTGGGCAATCCAGCGACCGCGACGCTGCCGGTCGGCGTGCAGTACTTCTCGACCGCGTACTCGCAAGACACCGCGGGGGTGCTCGCCTTCACGTCGATCGCGATGCTGCCCGCCCTGCTGTTCTTCACCCTCGCCCAGCGCCGCATCGTTGGCGGGCTGACAGGAGCAGTGAAGGGATGACCATTCACACCCCGTCCGCCGTCACCGTCGACGGCGGAGCACCCTGGCACGATCGCGCTCTCGAGCCTCAGGCTCGCGTCGAGGCGCTCATCGCCGCCATGACTCTGCGCGAGAAGATCGCCCAGCTCTACGGCGTGTGGGTCGGTGCCGGCGCGGACGGTGGCGACGTCGCCCCGCACCAGCACGACCTCGATGACGAGATCGACCTCGACGAGGTACTGCCCGACGGGCTCGGGCAGCTGACGCGCCCGTTCGGCACAGCACCGGTGGATGCGGGGGTCGGCGCGCTGAGCCTCCTCACGACCCAGCGCCGCATCGTCGCCGAGAACCGCTTCGGCATTCCCGCGCTCGCGCACGAGGAGTGCCTTGCGGGCTTCGCCGCCTGGGGCGCCACCGCCTACCCGGTTCCGCTCTCGTGGGGCGCCACGTTCAACCCCGAGCTGGTCGAGCAGATGGCGACGCGGATCGGCGCCGACATGCGCTCGGTCGGCGTGCACCAGGGCCTCGCGCCCGTGCTCGACGTCGTGCGCGACGCCCGCTGGGGCCGCGTCGAAGAGACGATCGGCGAGGACCCGTACCTGGTCGCCACGGTCGGCAGCGCGTACGTGCGGGGCCTCGAGACCGCCGGCATCGTCGCCACGCTGAAGCACTTCGTCGGGTACTCGGCGTCGCGCGCCGGCCGCAACCTCGCCCCCGTGTCGGTCGGGCCGCGCGAACTCGCCGACGTGCTGCTGCCGCCGTTCGAGATGGCCGTGCGCGAGGGTGGGGCGCGCAGCGTCATGAACTCGTACACCGACCTCGACGGCGTGCCCTCGGCGTCTGACCGTCGCCTCCTCACCGAGCTGCTGCGCGACGAGTGGGGCTTCACCGGCACGGTCGTCGCCGACTACTTCGCGATCGCGTTCCTCAAGTTGCTGCACGGCACCGCCGACTCGTGGGCCGAGGCCGCCGGCGCCGCGCTCGAGGCCGGAATCGACGTCGAACTGCCCACGGTGAAGACCTTCGGCGAGCCGTTGCGTCGGGCCATCGACGAGGGGGTCGTCGACGAGGCCCTCGTCGACACCGCGCTGCGCCGCGTGCTCGCCCAGAAGCTCGAGCTCGGCCTGCTCGAGGCCGACTACGATCCCGTGCCCGAGGCGCTGCGCGACGTCGCGTTCACCGACGCCGACAGCGTGCGGGGCTCGATCGACCTCGACAGCCCCGAGAACCGGGCGCTCGCGCGCACCCTGGCCGAGCAGTCCATCGTCCTCGTGAAGAACGATGGGCTGCTGCCGCTCGCAGCTCCCCAGCGGGTCGCCGTCATCGGGCCCAACGCCGACGAGCGGTACGCGATGCTCGGGTGCTATTCGTTCCCGACGCACGTCGTGAGCCAGCATCCGGGGGTCGAGATGGGCATCCACATCGACACCGTGCTGGATGCTGTGCGCACCGAATTCGCGGACGCCCGCGTCACGCACCTGGCCGGCACCGGCATCGATGACGGCGCCACCGCCGCCATCGGCACCGCCGCCGAGACGGCGAAAAACGCCGACGTGGCGATCCTCGTGCTCGGCGACCGTGCCGGTCTGTTCGGTCGTGGAACGAGCGGCGAAGGCTGCGACGCGGGAGACCTGTCCCTCCCGGGGGCGCAACAGCAGCTGCTCGACGCGGTGCTCGCCACCGGCACGCCGACCGTGGTCGTGCTGCTGACCGGCCGCCCGTACGCGCTCGGCGACGCTCCCCAGAAGGCCGCCGCGATCATCCAGGCGTTCTTCCCCGGCGAAGAAGGGGCCGCCGCCATCACGGGCGTCATCAGCGGCCGCGTCGAGCCGGCGGGGCGCTTGCCGGTGAGCATCCCCGCCCACCCGGGCGTTCAGCCGTCGACGTACCTCGCGGCGCCGCTGGCGCGGAAGACCGACGTGTCGAACGTCGACCCGACCGCCGCCTACCCGTTCGGCCACGGCCTCGGCTACGCCGACGTGGTGTGGACCGACCTCGAGAGCCCCGACCACCAGGTCACGACCGACGGCGAGGCCGTGCTGTCGATGCGGCTCGTCAACGGCGGCGACCGCGACGCTCACGAGGTCGTGCAGCTGTACGTGCACGACCCCGTCGCGAGCGTCGTGCGGCCCGTGCAGCGACTGATCGGCTACCAGCGCGTCACGGTGCCCGCCGGTTCTACCGTGCGGGTCGCCGTCACCGTGCCGATGGACCTCCTCGGGTTCACCGGTCGCGACGGTCGCCGCATCGTTGAGCCGGGTGCCATCGAGCTGGGCTTCGGGCGGTCGAGCGGCGACATTCCGCTCGTGCACCGCCTGCAGGTGACCGGCGGCGTGCGTGAACTCGGCGCCGACCGCGCCGTGCACGCCCGTTTCCAGGTGATCGGAGCGTGACCCCGACCGACCCGGCGAGCCCCGTCGCGCACCGTCGCGGCGAGGCCGACGTCACCGTGCTCGGTACCGACGGCGAACCGCTCGCGAACACCGAGGTCGTGATCGAGCAAACCCGGCACGAGTTCGCGTTCGGGTGCATCGGCTTCGACCTGATCGACCACGCGAACGGCACGGCCGACGAACGGCACCTTGCTGCCGACTGGCTGGGGCTGTTCAACCTCGCGGTGCTGCCCTTCTACTGGGGCATGTTCGAGCCCGAGCGCGGCCGCCCCGACACGGCGCGACTGCAGCAGGCGGCGCGCTGGTTCGGTGAGCGCGGCGTACGAGTGAAGGGCCACCCGCTCGTCTGGCACACAGTCAAGGCTGGCTGGCTTGATCAGCTGCCGACCGACGAGGTCGAGCGGCTCGTGCGCGAGCGCGTGCGCCGCGAGGTGCACAACTTCGCCGGCCTCATCGACGAGTGGGACGCGATCAACGAGGTCGTCATCATGCCCGACTTCGTCAACGAGCCGGACGGCGTTCCGAACTCTGTCTCGCGGCTCGCGCGCGAGCTGGGCCGCGTCGAGATGGTGCGCCTCGCCGTCGACGAAGCCCGCGCATCCGACCCGGGGGTGCGGCTGCTGCTCAACGACTTCGACCTCAGCGTCGACTACGAGCGCCTCATCGAGCAGGTGCTCGAGGCGGGCGTGCGGCTCGACGGGGTCGGCGTGCAGACCCACATGCACCAGGGGTTCCGCGGGGCGCAGCTGCTCGAGCTGGCCGACCGCTTCGGCCGCTTCGGCCTGCCCGTGCACTTCACCGAGACGACGATCCTGTCGGGCAACCTGATGCCGGCCGACATCGTCGACCTGAACGACTACGTCGTCGACGCGTGGCCGTCGACCCCCGAGGGGGAGGCGCGGCAGGCTCGCGAGCTCGAGCAGCACTACCGCATGCTCGTCGGCCACCCGAACGTCGCCTCGATCACCTACTGGGGCATCACCGACCGCGGAGCCTGGCTCGGCGCCCCCGTCGGCCTCGTGCGCGCCGACGGCCGCCGCAAGCCCGGCTACGACGCCCTGAAGAAGCTCATCAAGGGCGAGTGGTGGGTCGCGCCGACTGCGGTGCGCACTGACGACGCGGGCCGGGTGCGCGTCGCCGGCTTCGCGGGCGACTACGCCATCACGGCTCGGGATGCTCGGGCTGAGCTCACGCTCACCACCGGCTCATCGCCGGCCCGCGTCGCGCTCACCCCGGCCGAGGCCGCGCGGTAGTCACGCCGCGCAGGTCACGTCAGCTGTCGTCGCCGTCGCGGCCGGCCCACCGCAGGATGCGCAACGCCCGGAGGGTGATCACCGGACTGTCGTCGCCGACGGCCTCGCCGACGCCGGGCGCGAGGGTTGCCCAGTGCTCGCGCTCTCGCTCGCCGTCGAGCCCGGGATGCAGCGCGCCCTGAGCCCAGCGACCCTCCGGCGTACGCAGCGACTCGAGGTGGTCGATTGCGGCGTCGAGGCGTTCGTCGGCTTCGACGCCGGCGTCACGAAGGAAGTCGAGTGCGCGCACGATGTCGTAGTGCCAGCCGGGTGGTGAGGCGGGTTGTAAGAACGCCTCGTCGACAATCTCGCCGGTCGACAGCCGGTGCATGGCGCCGCGGTCCATGAGGTAGCTGATGCCGGTGTCGAGGGCTTCGCGCAGGCGCGGATCGGGGCGCCACCGGTTCCATTCGAGCAGGCCCTCGAGAACGCACAGGGTCGAGTGGAACGAGCCGCGGCGACTACCGGGGGCGTCGCAGTTCCAGCCGCCGTCGGGTTGCTGCTGGCCGAGTAGCCGGTCGGCGATGCGCGCTGGCCCGTCGTCGTCGACGGTGAAGTAGCCGGCGTTGGCGAGCACCATGCCGTTGACACACACCTCGGTCTCGCCGCCGAAGTAGGGGATGCGGTCTTGGTAGATGTAGGTGACCTTCTCGCGCACGCGGTCGATGGCGTCGCGCACCGCCGAGTCGGCGGGGTCGATCTGGAACAGGCGCAGGATGGCGAGCGCGTACGTGGCTGACCCGTCGGGCGAATCGGCCCAGCCGGTCGGCTCGTCTGCGGCCCACGAGCCGTCAGGCCGTTGCGCCTTCAGCAGCGCCTCGCCCCAGCCTGAGTGGGGGATGCGCGCCCGCGCGATCAGGTACCGCTCTTTCGGCTCGCCGTCGAGGTCGCGCAGCACCTGCCACTCCATCGACGGGTCGACCTTGATGAGCCAATCGTGCGCGTCGCGGGCCATCGCCCCACCGTAGTGGCTGCGCTCAGCGCGCGGGAGGGGCTGTTGAATCGCGCACCACGAGGCTTGTCGCGAGGTCCATGCGGGGGGTGCCAGGAGCATCCTCGCCGCGCGCCGCCGCGAGCACGAGCTTCGCCGCCTCGACGCCCATCTGGCGTAGCGGCTGGTGCACGGTCGTCAGCCGCGGGCTCACCCAGCGGCTCACGGGAATGTCGTCGTAGCCGACGATCGACAGGTCGCGGGGCACGGTCAAGCCGAGCGAGCGTGCCGCCTCCAACGTGCCGAGCGCCTGCAGGTCGCTGCCCGCGAAGATCGCGGTCGGCCGCTCGTGCTCGGGTCGGTCGAGCAGCGCCATCGCCTGCGCTCGGCCGCCCTCGACGTGGAAGTCGCCGAAACGCACCCACTCGTTCGCGATCTCGAGCCCCGCCGAGTTCATGGCCGAGCGGTAGCCGTCGAGGCGGGCGAGTGAGCACATCATGTCGGCGGGGCCGGTGATGGCGGCGATGCGTCGGTGACCGAGTTCGATGAGGTGGCGGGTGGCGGCGAGGCCGCCCGACCAGTTCGCCGACCCGACCGAGGGCACGTCGGGCGAGGGGTCGCCGGCGGGGTCGACGATCACGAACGGGATGGCGCGCGAGCGCAGGCGTTCGCGCAGTTCGGGCGGAAGGTCGCTGAAGACCAGAACAACTCCGGCCGGGCGGCGGCGCAGCACGCCCTCGAGCCACTCGCTGCCGGGGGAGTGGCGGTCGCCCGTGACCGTGAGCACGACGCTCAGCCCCTGCTCTTTCGCGACCGACTCGACGCCGTCGATGAGTTCCATCGACCAAATGCGGTCGAGTTCGTGGAACACGAGTTCCACCAGCTCGGCCTTCGTCGTCGTCGCGCCGGTGCGCCTCTGGTAGCCGTGCTCGGCGAGCAGAACCTCGACGCGGGCGCGCGTCGACGGCGAGACGTCAGGCCGCCCGTTGAGCACCTTGGAGATGGTGGCGAGCGACACCCCGGCTTCCGCCGCGACGTCGGACAGCGTGACGCGCGGTGCGGCGGATTCGGCAGTGGTCGACATGTTTCGAAGCGTACTCCCGAAAGTTACGCAGTCGCGACGGCGGCGCCCTGCACGGCGTCGATCGGAGCGGCGATGAGGCCATCCCATGCGAGCTCGGCGGCCCCGATCAACAGCCGCTGCGAGCCGAGCGCGGCCGGCTCGATCGTGACCTCCGCGGCCGACGCGGGCAAAGCATCCGCGATCAGGGATGCGCGCTGAGACTCGTCGGCACAGCGCCACAACGCGGCGAGGTGGCCGCCGAGCACAATCCGTTCGGGGTTCAGCAGGTTAATGGCGCCCCGCAACGCAATGCCGAGCCAGCGCAGTTGCCGCGCGACCTCGGCGCGGGCCGCGTCGCCGCCGACCTCGTCCGCGACGGCCGCCACCAGCGCCGCCTCGAGGGCGTCGTCATCGGGATGCTCGAGGCCGACCGCCTGCACGAGCGCGTCGCGAGGCGCGAGCGCTTCGAGGCAGCCGCGCGCACCGCAGGCGCACGCGGGCCCCTCCGGGTCGAGCCCAAGGTGTCCGAGTTCCCCGGCGTAGCCGGCCGTGCCGTCCATCGGACGGCCGTCGACGACGAGGCCGCCACCGATGCCGGAGGGGCCGCCGTTCAGGTACAACATCGTGCCGGTGCCCACCCCGGCGCCGAACGTCTGCTCGGCCCGGCAGCCGAGGTGGGCGTCGTTGGATGCGGCCACGGGCATCCCGAGGGCGACGGAGAGCGGGGCGGCGAGCGGTTCCTCGCGCCACCCGAGGTGCGGGGCGAGGCGCACGTGGCCGTCGCGGCCGCGCACGAGGCCGGGCACGGCGACGCCGGCGGCGAGCACCTCGACGCCGGGGTTGTCGGCCGCGAGTTCGCGCACGGTGTGAGAAGTCAGGGTGACGGTCTCGGCGACGGTCGGCACGTGGTCGAGGTCGACGCGGCGCCGGGCGACGATCTGTCCGCCCAGCGAGACGAGCGCCACGTCGACGACGTCGAGCTCGGGGTTGACGGCCGCGACGACGCGGGTGTCGCTCGGGGCGACGCGGGGGCTCGGGCGACCAACACCCGAGCGGGGAGCGTCGTCGCGCTCGTCGACCCAGCCGTGCTCGACGAGCACCGCGACGAGGTCTCCGATGGTGGAGCGGTTGAGCCCGAGTGCCCGGGTGAGGTCGGCGCGGGTAACGCCGCCGTGGCGGTGCACGAGGTCGAGCACGGCCGACAGATTGCGGCGGCGCAGCGCTCCAGCATCCATGGTGGTCGGCTTCCTCGGGGTCATGCGTTCCAGTCTGGCGGTAATCGTCTCGCGCGTGATACGTTGTGTCAACCAACAAATACATCCCGCGGTGTCGCAGTGACGCGCCCGCGCACTGGAGGACAACGCCACCATGGCCCCGACGCCCACCCCCGCAGACAAGTTCACCTTCGGCCTCTGGACCGTCGGCTACAACGGTGCCGACCCCTTCGGCGGCCCCACCCGCGCACCGCTCGACGTCGTACACGTCGTCGAGAAGCTCGCCGAGCTCGGCGCGTACGGCCTCACGCTGCACGACGACGACCTGTTCGCGTTCGGCTCGTCCGACGCCGACCGGCGGAAGCAGATCGACCGCCTGATCGAAGCGAAAGCCGCTACGGGCATCCAGGTGCCGATGATCACCACGAACCTGTTCAGCGCGCCCGTCTTCAAGGACGGTGGATTCACGTCCAACGACCGCGCCGTGCGTCGCTTCGCGCTGCGTAAGGTGCTGCGCAACATCGACCTCGCCGCGGAGCTCGGCGCGCACACCTTCGTCATGTGGGGTGGCCGTGAGGGCGCCGAATACGACAGCGCCAAGAACGTCGGCGCCGCGATCGAGCGCTACCGCGAGGCCGTCAACATCCTTACGCAGTACGTCACCGATAAGGGGTACGGCATTCGCTTCGCGATCGAGCCGAAGCCGAACGAACCGCGCGGCGACATCCTGCTGCCAACCGTCGGGCACGCCATGGCGTTCATCGAAACGCTCGAGCACCCCGAGCTCGTGGGCCTCAACCCCGAGGTCGGGCACGAGCAGATGGCGGGCCTCAACTTCACGGCCGGCATCGCGCAGGCGCTCGAGGCGGGCAAGCTCTTCCACATCGACCTGAACGGCCAGCGCGGCATCAAGTACGACCAAGACCTCGTCTTCGGACACGGCGACCTGCACAACGCGTTCTCGCTCGTCGACCTGCTCGAAAACGGCGGGCCCAACGGCGGATCGGCCTACGACGGCCCCCGCCACTTCGACTACAAGCCGTCGCGCACCGAAGACGAGACCGGCGTGTGGGAGTCGGCCAAGGCCAACATGCGCACCTACCTCCTTCTGAAGGAGCGCGCCGCCGCTTTCCGTGCCGACCCGGAGGTGCAGGAGGCGCTCGCCGCCGCCCGCGTCGCCGAGCTGTCGCAGCCGACCCTCGGCGAGGGCGAGTCGATCGACGCCCTGCTCGCCGACACCTCGGCCTACGAAGAGTTCGACCCGAGCGCCTACTTCAACGGCCGCGGATTCGGGTTTGTGCGCCTGCAGCAGCTCGCCACCGAGCACCTCATGGGTGCCCGCTAGGGCAGGCTCGACACCACCGCCACCACGACCCCGGGTGGGCCGGCCGCGCGACAGCACCGTTCAGCCGACCGTAGCCGGCCTTCCCGGCCCACTCCGCGCATCCCGCCTCGAACCGTGCACCGCCGCACCTCCAGGAGAACCGCATGACCCTCGTCGCCGGCGTCGACTCCTCGACGCAGAGCTGCAAGATCCTGATTGTCGACGCCGAGACGGGCGCGACGGTTCGCGAGGGCCGCGCCGCGCATCCGGAGGGCACTGAAGTCGACCCCGCCGCCTGGTGGGCTGCCCTGCGCGCGGCAGCCAGTGACGCGGGCGGCCTGGCCGACGTGGCCGCGATCGCGATCGGCGGCCAGCAGCACGGCATGGTGGTGCTGGATGCGCAGGGTCGCGTCATCCGCGACGCCCTGCTCTGGAACGACACGCGCTCCGCCGCTGCCGCCACCGACCTGATCGAGGAGGTCGGGGCCGAGGAGTACGCCCGCCGCGTCGGCGTCGTGCCCGTTGCCTCCTTCACGGCGACGAAACTGCGCTGGCTGCGCGACGCCGAGCCGGACCACGCCGCACGCGTCGCCGCGGTCGCCCTGCCGCACGACTGGCTGACCTGGCGACTGCGCGGTTACGGCCCCGAGGGCGAGAGCCCGCTCGGCCCCGCCCTCGACGAGCTCGTCACCGACCGGTCGGATGCGAGCGGCACCGCCTACTTCTCGGCCGCAACCGATGAGTACGACCTCGACCTCTTTGAGCGCGCGCTCGGCCGCCCCGCTCGCGTCGCCGACCCTGCGCGTGTCCACACCTCGGAGCGCGTCAACAACTCAGGACAATCCGATGCCGTGGTGCTGCCGCGGGTACTCGGGCCGGGCGACTCGGTCGCGGTCGACGCCAGTAGTCCTGAGTTGTTGACCGTTCCCGTCGGCACGGTCGTCGGAGCGGGCGCGGGCGACAACGCCGCCGCGGCCCTGGGCCTCGGCGCGGGCCAGGGCGATGTGGTCGTCTCGATCGGCACGAGCGGCACCGTCTTCGCTGTGAGCGCCGAACCGGTGGCGGATGCGTCGGGCACCGTCGCTGGGTTCGCCGACGCGGGCGGCGCCCACCTTCCGCTGGTCGCGACGCTCAACGCCGCGCGCGTGCTCGACGTCATCGCCCGCCTGTTGGGCGTGGATCACGACGGCCTGGCTGAGCTGGCCCTCGCCGCTGAGCCTGGCGCCGACGGCCTCGTCCTGCAGCCCTACTTCGAGGGCGAGCGCACCCCCAACCTGCCCGACGCCACGGCAACGCTGTTCGGCCTGACTCTCGCTTCCACCACGCGTGAGAGCCTCGCCCGGGCGGCCATCGAGGGCATGCTGTGCGGTCTGGCCGACGGCCTCGATGCGATCACCGGTCTCGGGGTGCCGGCCACGAGCACCCACCTTGTTGGCGGAGCCGCGCGCAGCCGCGCGGTCGGCGCGATCGCCGCTCAGGTGCTCGGGCTGCCGATCACGATCCCCGAGCCGGGGGAGTACGTCGCCCGAGGTGCGGCCGTGCAGGCGGCGTGGGCGCTCAGCGGCACGCGACCGCTGTGGCCCATCGCGACCTTCGCCGAGCTGCCCGCCGACCCGTACCCGGTGATCCGCGAGCAGTACGCGGCGCAGGGCTAGCCTGGGCCCATGGCCGAGACCACCTCCGCGCCACCCCAGCCGATCGTCACCTTGACGATCAATCCCGCGCTCGACGTGAGCACCTCGACCGAGCGCGTGCGACCTCAACACAAGATGCGGTGCGGCCCGAGCCGCCTCGACGTCACCGCGCGCGATGGCGTCGAGGATACCCTGGTGCTGGTCGACCACATCGCCGAGTGCGAGCAGCCGATGCGACTGCACCTGCCCGGTGCACAGTTCGATCTCGCCCATGAGCAGCCCGAGCAGGCGCGCCAGTCGTGGGGACCGCTGAGCTTCGACGAGCGCGCGGTGAAAGGCAATGTCGGCGCGGGCGAGGGGCGCGGTGTCCTGCTCGGCCGAGCCGAGCGCGTCGGCGAGCTTGCGCTGCGCAGTGAGCACGCCCGGCGACATGGGCGCCGCGCCGGTGGCGACCGCCGTGGCGAGGTTGGTGAGTGCGGCGACCTCGAGCGTGGCGCGGTTGGCGTAGAGGTCTACGATGTCGTCGCGCGTGAGCGAGGGCACGCGCGCGGTCTTGTGCGCGGTCCGGCGTGGGAGCCCTTCGGCGACGAGTCTTTCGAGTGCGGCCTTCGCGGTGGGGCGCGCGACCCCGAAGCGATCGGCGATCGCCTGCTCGGTGACGGGGGCGCCGGGCTCCTCGCGCTGGGTCAGGATGCTCTTGCGCAGCGCCTCGTACACGGAGTCGGGTAGCCGCGTCACGTAAGGGCTTCACTGCTCACGAAGGCGACACCAGCGGGCTGTTATACAAGTGCACGAGCGCGAATTCTTTCGCTCGCTCGCGCATGGAGGGTGCCCAACTGCCTGCGACGCCACGCACCCCTCACGCTCGAGTAATAGGCGCGTCCACCGTTGAATGATGCAGCATCAGTCGCGGGCAGAACGTGCGGCCATGAGCCCAATCCTCTCTCGTCCTCAGAGACGCCGTCACCGAGGAACAGGCGCGGCATGTGGTGGCTGCGGCCGTCGAGGCCGGTGCGGTCGCGCTCGACACGGCTCGCGCCTACGCCAGCGTCGAGGACGATGCCGTCGGCGAACGGCTGACCGCCGATGCACGTTCGCTGCGCGACGTCCTTCCGGTCGTTACCGAGGCGGGCCAATACCGCGTCTCGACCTCCAGCCGGTTTACCGACGGCAGCGCGAGCCGGCTACGCGCCGACGCGCTACGCAGCGCACAAATCTTGGGCGCGCCTCCCGAGCTCCTGCTGCTGCACCGAGCCGACCGTATTGACGACCTCGACGAGTCCGTGCGCACGCTCGCGGCTCTCCGTGACGAGGGAGTAGTGCGCGCGATTGGCCTTTCTAATACGTCTGTTGAGCTCATCGATCAGACGGCAGCCGTCACACGGATCGACACGGTGCAGAACCGGCTCGGCCTCGGCGTCAACTCGTTCGCCGAGTGCCACCGCTGTCCGGCGATCGGCATCGACTTCTTCGCCTACGCGCCCTTCGGTGGCCCCGTGCAGCGCCGCTCCAGTCGGGCGTGCTTCGCCTCGCAGCCCTCGCCATCGCACGGGGCGAGTCGGTGCACCGACTCAGGCTCGCGTGCATGCTCGATACCATGCCGAACCTGTGGTCGGTCACCGGCGCGACGCCTTCCTCGGCGACTTGGCTTCGCGCGACGTGCCCCTGACACTGTCGAGCTAGCCGGTTCGAGCTGCTCGTGCGCGGCTTACGTGGCACCGATCGAACTCGCGGGCGTGAGTGAGGGCGGCCTGCGGCTCGCCATGCGGTGCTCGTGCTGAAGCGCGCGGTCGGGGTTCTTCCCACAGCACGTCCAGGGCTTAGGCGCCCATCTCAATACCCGCCTGCGCGACGGTGCTGACGGGGATCGCCGCAACTCGGGCCGCTGCCTGGTTGTCGTAGCCAATGACCGCGAGGTGATTTGGCACGCTCAGCGAGATGACCATGGAAACAGCGAGGCTGTGTCCACCACGATCGCGGGTCGTGCCCGATTCATCATGGAGAGCCTCGCGGTCGCCTTCGCCGAGACAGTACACGCCGCGGCGCGGCTCGCGTCGCGCCATGCCGGAGGGATTCACACGGTGGGCGGTGGTTCGCTGAACGCTCTGCTGCGCCAGCTCTCTCCTGATGGTGCAGGGCTGCCTGTGCTGGCCGGGCCCGTCGAGGCGACGGAACTCTGCAACGTCCCGATGGGGGCGTACAAGCTGGGGCTACGTGGCACGTTAGAAGAATTGCGCGAACTCGTCGTCCGCGCCCACGCACCGGTTTGCTACGACCGGCGTCGATCATAGGCACACCCGGCCGCGCGGCACACAACGTCACTAGCCTGGGGCTATGTTTACGCATCCCGCAATGCCGTTGCCGATCACGACATTGCCGATCAATCCGACGCTCGATGGAAGCCCGTCGCCGGCGAGCGTGATGGGCTGGAGGGTTCGCACCATACGCACCGCCGCCGCCTCCTCTTCTTCCGGAGAACACCAACGTGCAGTCGGCGCCCTGTATCTCCTAGATTCGACACCACCCCTCCGGCCTCGGCTTTCAGTCCAGGGGTCCCCAACAAACCCTGGGCTCTGCCATTGACCGTCGCACCGAGGCTGGGCTTTCGACTCGGCCTCTTGGTTCCACGCCCGGTCTACGGCCGCTCCCCTGGCGGCAACCTCGAGTACGCAAATGACGTAACTCTCGACGGCGCCTTCGGGGGCCGTTGGGTAGGCGACCCTTGAAGAGGGCTTTAATCAACCAAGTTCCCACCCGATGATCGAACTGGCTGGTTGGTCAAATTGTCGGATCTCTAACGTTGCGAGGGGCACCGGACCGGCGTAAAAGCAAGGGAACTGCGGACCTGATGTGCATTAACATCGGATCTCTGGCAATATTCGCGACGAGCCCAATGGAGGTGTTGTCATGAACTCAGCCACGATCGGTGTCGACATCGGCACATCCAGTACCAAGGGTGTTTTGGTCGATCGCGACGGAGTGATTCTCGCTCAAGCGACTCGTGAGCATCGCGTTGACCGACCCAGCGCCGACCGAGTTGAGATGGACCCGGAGATCTGGTGGAGCGAATTCGTCGCCATCGCTCGCGAACTGCAGGCGGCCATTCCCGACGTCACTCCTGTAGCGGTCGGGGTCAGCGGCATGGGCCCGTGCGTTGCGTTGCTCGATGATGACGGCCGGGCCGTTCGGCCGGCCATTCTATACGGCGTCGATACCCGTGCCAGCGAGCAGATTGAGCGACTGACGGCAGAGCTCGGCGCCGACGCGATCGTCGAATCGGGCGGTTCGGCGCTGACCTCCCAAGCAGCGGGGCCCAAGATCGCGTGGATTCGCGAGCACGAACCCGAGGCGTACGAGCGCGCATCCGGGCTGGCGATGCCGGCGTCTTTCCTGGGGCGTCGACTCACCGGCAACCTCGTGCTCGATCACCACTCGGCGAGTCAGTGCTGGCCCCTGTACGACATTGACAGGGCACAGTGGCGCGACGACTGGTGGGATCACATCGCGCCGGGCATCACCCGCCCCGAGCTGGTCTCCCCGGCGAGCAGTATTGGCGCGGTCACCGCTGAGGCCGCAGCCGAGACGGGTCTGCCGGAAGGCATCCCAGTCGCGTGCGGCACGATCGACGCCTGGACCGAAGCCGTCAGCGCCGGCGCCACCCGCGCCAACGACCTCGTGCTGATGTACGGCACGACGATGTTCCTCATCGCAACGACCGACCATCGCCCGAGCGCGCCTGGCATGTGGACCACCCGAGGAGTCGCCGACGGATCGTTTTCGCTCGCCGGCGGCATGGCCACCTCCGGCGCGATCACCGGGTGGATTCGCGAGCTGGTCGACGGTGACTTCGCGACGCTCACACAGCTGGCCGCCGAGAGCGGTGTCGGCGCCCAGGGGGTGCTGATGCTTCCGTACTTCGCCGGGGAGCGCACTCCGATTCAAGATCCGGATGCGCGCGGCGTTTTGGTCGGGATGACCCTTGAGACGAGCGTGGGTGACCTCTACCGCGCGGCGCTGGAGGCGGTCGCGTTCGGCGTGCGTCACAACATCGAGGTGATGAGAGATTCCGGCGCCTCCGTCGATCGGGTTGTCGCCGTGGGTGGAGGCACGTCCGGGGGAGTCTGGACCCAGATCGTGTCTGACGTCACGGGATTACCGCAGGTGCTGCCAAGCGTGACGGTCGGTGCAAGCTACGGCGCAGCGTTCCTCGCCGCAGGGCTGCTGGGCGTGCCCGACATCGATCTCTGGAACCCGCCGGCCGACATTGTGCAGCCGGATCCGCAGCGCCACGCCCGCTACGACGCGCTGTATCGCCTCTACCGAGACCTCTACCCAGCCACGCGCGACATCGCGCATGAACTCGCTCGCACTGAGCGCTAGCTCCATCACCACGAAGGGAAATTCTTATGTCGACCTCCTACGTCATTCCGCAGCGCCGCGTGTGGCCCGAAGCAGCCCCCCGCACGGCCTACTCTGTGGCCTCCGGCGACCTGCGACTGTCGGCCAACACGACGTGCTGGCCAGCACAGCGCGCCTTTGAGGAGCGCGTGAGCGAGACCCTGGCGTCGCGCGGGTGGTCTCTGCACCGCGCCCACGATGTCGATGCCGAGAAGGGCCACGGATTCATTGACTCGCAGGCTCGCGGAATCGAGGTGTTCCGCTCGGTGCCTAAGACGGCGCCGCTGATCGTGATCGAGGCCGTGTGGCAGTACAGCCACCACGTTCTCGCGGGGCTGCGCGCCCACGAGGGGCCGATCCTGCTCATCGCGAACTGGGAGGGCCGTTTCCCTGGCCTCGTCGGTCTGCTGAACCTCACGGCGAGCCTCACGAAGGCGAACATCGAGCACTCGGTGCTGTGGAGCCAGGACCTCACCGATGAGTGGGCGCTGGCGAAGCTCGACGAGTGGCTCGAGACCGGCCGCATCGAGCACGACACCTCGCACGTGCGCGAGCTCGGCCAGCTGGCCGACTCCGACGAAGTCGCGCTCGGCACCGCTCTCGCGCATCAGTTGCGCGACGAAAAGGCCGTGATCGGTGTCTTCGATGAGGGCTGCATGGGCATGTACAACGCCATCATCGATGACGAGATGCTCAACGCCACGGGCATCTACAAGGAGCGCCTGTCGCAGAGCGCACTCCTGGCGGAGATGGATCAGGTGTCGGCGGCTGAGGCCGAGCAGGCTCTGCAGTGGCTCGAGAACGCCGGGCTGACGTTCCACTGGGGCACGGAAGACGCCACCGAGCTCACCCGCGCACAGGTGCTGAGCCAGATGCGTATGTACATCGCGGCCCTCCGCATCGGCGACGACTACGGCGTTGACGCGATCGGCATCCAGTACCAGCAGGGGCTCAAGGATCAGTGCGCCGCCTCCGACCTTGCCGAGGGGCTCCTAAACAATGTGGCGCGTCCGCCGGTGTCGTCGCGCGACGGAAAGCGCGAGCTCTGGAAGGGTGCACCGCTGCCTCACTTCAACGAGGTGGATGAGGGAGTTGCGGTGGATGCGCTCGTCACGAACCGCATTTGGACGGCGATGGGATTCGACCCGGCGACGACGCTGCACGACATTCGCTGGGGTGAGGACTTCGGCGACGACTTCGTGTGGGTGTTCGAGATCTCAGGTTCGGTGCCTGCCAGCCACAACGGTGGCTATGACAAGTCGTATTCGATGCGCCAGGTGCCCATGTTCTTCCCGAAGGGCGGCGGCACGCTGTCGGGCATTTCGAAGCCCGGTGAGATCGTGTGGTCGCGCGTGTTCGTCATGGACGACGCTCTGCACGCCGACGTGGGCCGGGCTCACGTCGTCGAGCTGCCGAGTGAGGAGACTCAGCGGCGCCTGCATGCGACCGACCACCAGTGGCCGATCATGCACGCTGTGTTGCACGGCGTGACTCGGGACCAGTTGATGGCCCGTCACAAGTCGAATCACATCCAGGTCGCCTACGCGCCGAGCGCGGATGCGGCTGATCGCGCCCTCGAGGCGAAGGCCGCGATGTTCGCGGGAATGGGTATTCAGGTTCACCTGTGTGGCGAGACCAGCATCTGATGTTTGCCGATAGATGGTGGCGGTCACAGTCGGGAGAACATTCCGCACACCTGGTGATCGGATGTATGCGCGGTGAGTGCACAACGGGTACTCGGCGCGATACCCGCAGTGATGTCCGGCTGCGATTCGGGGGCGTTGCCCCTGCCTCACCCCTGTTTTTCCTGCATCTACGCGGGATGCACGCGATCGGGCCACATGGTTACGGTCTTGTTATGCGCGAGGGATGCGGACCAGCGGGCATTTAGTTACATTAAGTAACAACTTGCATAGATGCCAGGGTTGTGCGCAGAATATGTCGGATGTTTCCGGCGGCTATCGACGAAACACGGTTCCTTCAATGAAGTGGGAGATGATGTGACGGCAGCACTGCTCGAGGTCGAGGGGATTAGCAAGAGCTTCCCCGGAGTGCGCGCCCTCCATAAGGTTCAGTTCCGGCTGTCCGCGGGAGAAGTAATCGTTCTCGTGGGTGAGAACGGTGCGGGCAAGTCAACGCTGATGAAGATCCTCTCGGGGATCTACCAGCGCGACGAGGGAACCATTCGCATGGATGGCAACGACGTGGAGATCCCGGGGCCCGCCGTGGCCCAAGAACTGGGTATCTGCATCATCCACCAGGAGATGAACCTCATGCCCGACCTCACGGTCGCGCAGAACATCTACATCGGGCGAGAGCCTCGTCGCGGCATCATGCTCGACGAGCGGCGCCTCAACGAGAACGCCCAGCAGCTGCTCGATGACCTCGGAATCGCCCTCAACGCCCGAGACCTCGTGGGCGATCTGACGGTCGCGAAGCAGCAGATGGTCGAAATCGCGAAAGCGCTCTCGTTCAACTCCCGCGTGTTGATCATGGACGAGCCGACGAGTGCACTGACCGATGCCGAGGTCGAGACGCTGTTCGGACTGATCGACAGTCTGCGCGAGCGGGGCACCGGCATCGTCTACATCTCGCACCGCATGGAGGAGTTAAAGAGGCTCGCCGACCGCGTCACCGTCTTGCGGGATGGGGAACACATCGGAGACCTTGAAGGCGATGAGATCCATGTGCCGACGATCATCGAGATGATGGTGGGCAGGCAGGTCGACTCGAGCGCTCGCCCGACTGCGTCGGCGCACTCCGCGGACGACATCGTTCTTCGCGTTACTGGCTTATCGACGCGCACGCTGTTGCGCGACGTGTCGTTCGACCTGCGGCGCGGTGAAATCCTGGGTTTCGCGGGGCTGATGGGCGCGGGCCGCACCGAGACTGCCCGTGCGATCATCGGCGCCGACCCGCGCACCAGCGGCAAGATCGAGGTCAACGGCGCGCCCGTTGCGATTCGACAGCCCTCCGATGGCGTTCGGCACGGTATTGGCTACCTCTCGGAAGACCGGAAGCAGTTTGGTCTCATGCTCGAACAGAGTGTGACGTTCAACACGATCCTCGCGTCGTTGCCCGACTTCACCGGTCCGATCGGGGTGGTTCAGGAGGGCAAAGCGCGCGAGGTCACGACCAAGTATGTGGACGACCTCGGCACGAAGACGCCGTCGACGGAGCAGTTCGTAAAGCTACTGTCGGGCGGTAACCAGCAAAAAGTCGTCATTGCCAAATGGCTGACTCGTGACTGCGAAATTCTGATCTTCGATGAGCCCACTCGAGGCATTGACGTCGGCGCGAAAGAGGAGATCTACCGCCTCTTGCACGAGTTGGCTGAGGCAGGCAAGTCGATCATCGTGATCTCGAGCGAGCTGCCCGAAATCCTCCGCCTCGCACACCGCATCGTCGTGATGGCGAATGGTCGCGTGACGGGCACGCTCGCCAACGAAGAGGCGAGCCAAGAAAAAATTATGGAATACGCGACGCACGCGATCGCGGATACGAAGGGAGCGGCATGACTGCCGACCAGACCACGCGAGTGGCCAGTCCGAGCGACGAACCCAAGCAGGCACCGCAGAAATCCAACGCTAATCTTTGGCGCAAGGGCCTACAGCAAGGTTTGGCGTTCGGAACCCTGGTTGTTTTGTTGCTGTTCTTCTCGATCGCGAGTGACCGATTCTTCACTTGGTCGAACCTTTCGGGAATCCTGCTCGCCACGGCGGTGATCGGCATCCTGGCCCTCGGCACGACCTTCGTCATCACGACCGGGGGTATCGACCTCTCCCTCGGCACCGGAATGACGCTGTCTGCAGTTATGACGGGAATCGTGGCGGTCAACTTCGGCATGCCACTCGTTGTCGGCGTGTTAGCGGGGATCGCGACGGGAGCCCTAATCGGCCTCGTCAACGGCCTCAACGTGGCCTTTTTGAATCTGCCACCCTTCATTGCAACACTCGCGATGATGATGGTCGCGCAGGGCCTCGCCCTCGTGATTTCGGGAGTCAGCCCGATCTACTTCTCGGGCGTTCCCGGCTTCAGGGACATCGCGCTCGGCAACCTGATTCCGGGGTTACCCAACGCAGTTCTGATCATGTTCATGCTGGCGGCCCTCGCTTATTTCATGCTCGCGAAGACGGTGTTCGGTCGGTTTACCGTCGCCATCGGCTCGAACGAGGAAGCGACGCGCCTATCCGGTGTCAACACCAGACGATGGAAGGTCATCGTGTACACGGTATCTGGTGTGTTCACGGGCATCGCAGGTGTGATCATTGCCTCACGACTCGATTCCGCGCAACCGCAGATCGGCGTCGGTTACGAGCTTCAGGCCATCGCCGCGGTCATCATCGGCGGTACGTCGCTCTTGGGTGGCCGTGGCTCGATCGTCGGCACCCTGATTGGTGCGCTCATCATGAGCGTGCTGATCAACGGGCTGCGAATCCTGTCAATTCAGACGGAGTGGCAGAACGTGGTAGTCGGTGTGGTTATCGCGATCGCTGTGTTTGCCGACGCGTTGCGAAATCGCAAGGGGTTATAACCCCAACTCAGACCCGCGCGAGACGGTTGTGCCAGTTCGTCTCGCGTCGTCGGATTCGTCCGGCAAGCCCTCTGCACCCAGAGGGACAGCACCAGAGGCACAGAATGCACCACCAAACGCCGCTTGTCGGCAACGAATTAGAGGAGTTTCAATGAAGATTAGGAAGAGTGCTGCGATTATTGCAAGCGCCGCCACCCTGGCGCTTGTGCTCGCAGGGTGCGCCGGAGATGCCGCACCCACTGATCCCGGCGCCGGCGCCGGCGGCGGTGAAAGCGAAGGCGAGCGCCTGCAGATCGCGCTGATTTCGAAGGGCTTCCAGCACCAATTCTGGCAGGCAGTTCGCCAGGGGGCCGAAGAGGCAGCGGCCGAGCTCGGCGTCGACGTGACGTTCGAAGGCCCCGCTTCGGAAACCGAAATCGACGCTCAGTTGCAGATGTTCCAGGCTGCGATCGACCGTGCCCCCGACGCGATCGGCTACGCCGCTCTCGACCCCGAGGCCTGCGTTTCGCTGTACGAAGCAGCAGCCGAAGCGAACATCCCGATCGTCGAATTCGACGCGGGCTGTGCGAGCGACTACGGCCAGAACCTGGCCGCCACTGACGGTGTCGCAGCGGGCGCCATTGCAGCTCAGAACATGGCAGAGCTCATCGGCGGAGAAGGACAGGTCGGCATTGTCGGGCACAGCCAGATCAACTCGACCGGTATCGAGCGTCGCGACGGCTTCGTGACCGAGATCGAGGCCAACTGGCCCGGTATTGAGATTGTCGACATTCAGTACGGCGACGGCGACCACCTGCGCTCGGCTGACATCGCGAAGGCAATGCTCGCGGCGTACCCCGACATGGTTGGCCTTTACGGCACCAACGAGGGTTCAGCCATCGGTATCGTCAACGCGGTGACCGAGCTCGGCCTGCCCAACGGACAGGTCACGGTCGTCGGATTTGACTCGGGCGCCGCTCAGATTGACGCGATCAGGAACGGTGTGATGGCCGGCGCCATCACGCAGGACCCGATCGGCATCGGCCGCACCGTGGTTGAGAACGCTGTTGCTGCGATCAATGGCGAGTCGCTCCCGGAGTTCACCGACACCGGTTCATTCTGGTACGACGCCACCAACATGGACGAGCCGAACATCGCTGCAGTTCTTTACCAGTAACAACTCCGTCGCGTTCGCGTGACAACGCGGGAAGCCCCCGGCCACTCGGCCGGGGGCTTCCTCGCGTCTACGCGGTGGGTGCGATGAGCTTGAGCAGGTGTCGCGGGTTCGCCGTGAGCATCCGCTCCACCGCGTCGCTGCCTAGCCGGTATCGCAGTCGTGGCACGTACCGGTCGCCGAGATAGGCGAGACCCGGCATGCCACCGTAGGCGACGTAGCGCGAGGATCGTGCAACGTCACCGCCAAGCACGATCCGGTCTTCGCCCCGCTCGATCACCGCGGCGGTGAGTTCGATGAGCGAGTGGTCGCTGTGATCGCGCCAGCGGGCGGCACCGTCGTAGCCGAGCGTGCAGCCGCGAGCCAGCAGTTCGACGTGGTGCCCCGGGTCGTTGAGCCGGTCGGCATGAGCTAGCATGACGCGGGACGGCAGGACCCCAAGGCTGCTCAGTAGGTCGAGCACTTCGTGCCCGGCTGTGCAGTGCTCGAGGTGCACCATGATGGCGGCCCCGGTCTGCGCGTGCGCGATGGCCGCCGCCTCCAAGGTCATCCGCTCGAATGCACTGATCGACCAGTAGCCGATGCCGGTCTTGATGATGCCCGCGCGCACGGGCTCGCCTTCAACCTCCTCTGCGGGCGCGCCATCCGGATCTGAGATCGGCATTCCGCTGACGATGTCGCGAACGAACGCGGCGGCTCGACGGTCGACACTCCACTGCCGCAGGGGGTGGTCGTCACCGTAGTGCGCCTCGCGGTGCATGCCCGTGCTCGCGACGATCGTGAGACCGGTTGAGCCGCTAATGTCTGCCAGCCCGACGGGGTTTCTGCCCAGGCCGATCGGCGTCGCGTCAATCATGCTGGCGAACCCGCTGTCACGCAGGCTGGCCGCTTCGCTGCGAGAGCGTTCGAGGTCGGTGAGCTCGTCTGCTGGTAGCAGGGGCGAGACCTGGAACAGGTGCTCGTGCGTGTTGACCGCGCGAAGCGTCGACGCGTCGATGTCGCCCCGTACCGTGCGTATGGTTCCCACCGTCCGCCTCCTCACTCGAGCCCGCGGCTGCGGTTAGCGCCGAAACGGCTCCGCGAGCTGCGCGAGTCGCTCGACGGTCTTGGGTGTCATGTCTACCTCGAACACCTCGCCGATCACCTGGGTCCAACCGTGGATGAAATAGCGCCACCCGTCAACAACCGTCAGCCCGTTTCGTTCCGCTTGGTCGCGGGCGTGAGCGAGAAATTCGAGACTGCCGCGGTAGTTGAATTCCCACACGACGGCCGAGGGGGGGAAGTCGATGTCGTCGGGCAGCGGAGATCCCGGCCGGTCTTTACCGAGACCGGATGCGTTGACTACGAGGCTACCGTGAGCAAGCGTCGCGAACAGCGTACGCATCGATTCGTCGCTGGCGTCCACGAGGTGCAGTAGCCCCGCATCCGTGCCGAGGATGGCGTGCACGTCGGCCAGGTGGTCGAGGCGTGAGCGGTCGGTGTCAGAAACCACGATGCGGCGCGGCACGTCGTTGCGCTGCGCCAGGTGCCACGACAGCGCGAGACCGGCGCCGCCGGCTCCGAGGATCACCGCGTCGCGTTCCGAAACGAAGGCGTCGGCCGCCACGAACTCGTCGAGCGCGAGCCCGACCGTGAGCGGGTCTTTGGCGTGGCCGAGCAGGCGTCCATCGCGTTTGGCGATGCTCGAGACTTCGCCGCACGCCAGCGCGAAGTCGTCGAGCTCGTCGAAGAGGTCGTGAGCCGCGGCGAAGAGAGCCATCTTGTGCGTGGTGACGAGCGCGCCGCGGTGCTCGGGGTCGTCCCTGATCGTCGTGACCAGCGCGCGGTACTCGGCCGATGAGGCGCCGATCGCGACGTCGTGGCCGTCGAGCTGGCTCGTCGGCAACCCGAGCTCGGTCGCCCACACGGGAAAAATCTGCATGATCGACGATCCCGAGGTAGTGACCCCCACGAAGCCCATCCGTCCGCTCATGCAACCCTCGTGCTGGCGAGCGCTGCGGCGTATTCCCGCGCGCGCGTTTCGATGCGGTCCCAGTCGCGCTCCGCGAGGGCGTCGCGGGCGATGAGGTCGCCTCCCGCGCCGACGGCGATCACTCCGGCGGCGAAGAACTGCCCGAGGTTTTCTGCCGTTACTCCCCCGGTCGGCATCAGGGCCGCCTCCGGGAAGGGCTCGCGGAGAGCCTTAATATGGGGAACACCTCCGAAGGATGCGGGGAACACTTTGACGACGTGAACGCCCAGTGCCAGCGCGCTCATGAGCTCGGTGGGGGTAAGGGCGCCCGTCATTGTGATGAGGCCGGTGTCGAGCATGGCGCGCGCGACGTCGGGCAGCGTGCCGGGCGAGACGAGAAAGCGTGCCCCGGCGGCGGCTGACTCGTCGGCCAGGGCGGCAGTGGTGACGGTGCCCGCGCCGATCAGCGCTGCATCGCCGTGGCGGCGATGCAACTCGGCGATCACGGATGCGGCTTCGGGCGTCGAGTAGGTCACTTCGATTCCCGTTACCCCGCCACGAATCAGTGCGTCGGCTGCGTGGAGGGCGGCATCCGGGTCGGGGGCGCGCACGACCGCGAAAACACCCGTCGTGTGAACGCTGTCGAGGGCGGGCGAAGGTGTCGAGTCGCTCACGGTGTGTCCTTGAGGGTGGTGTCGAGACGTGCCGCGGCCCGGTCGCGCGCGGCACGAGCATCCGGGTCGGGAGTGTTCACGGCGTCGTGCGGTGTGTCGCCCGCGAGCACCGCGAGCACGTTTTCGACGGCGCGGGAACCCATGCCGTCGACCGCTTCAACCGTTTGCGCGCCGAGGTGCGGCGTGATGGTCACCCGCGGCGACAGCCGCGGCGTGAGCAACGGTGACGGTAGGCCACCTGTGTCGCCGTGCAGCGTGTCGGCGGCGTACGCGGCAATTCGGCCCAGCTCGAGGGCCGCGGCGAGCGCGGCTTCGTCGACAAGGTCGGAGCGCGCCGTGTTCACGATCACGCACGAACGCTTGATTGTGTCGAGCCACTGCGCGGTGATAAGCGTGTCGCCTCCGGGTGCGTGCAGGGTGATGACATCGCACTGGCTCGCCATATGCTGCAGCGTGCTGGGCTCGACACCGAGATCGCTGAGCTGCTGCGGCGTGATCATCGGGTCGGCAGCGAGGATGCGCGAGCCGAATCCGGAGAGGCGCTGCGCGACTCCCCGCCCGATGCGGCCGAACCCGACGATGCCCACGGTGAGCCCACCGAGCTCGCGGCCACGAAAGGTCGACCAATCACCCTTGCGCACCCGACGGTCGCCGTCGACGACGCCACGGAGGGCGGTCAACATGAGCGCAATGGTGTGTTCAGCGACAGCCGATGAATTCGCGCCGGGGGTGTTGGTGACCCAGACACCTCGTACGGCAGCGGCCTCGAGGTCGACTGCTTCGAAGCCGACCCCGTAGCGGGCGACAACGCGCAGGTTCGGGGCGGCGTCCAGATGTTCGGCGGTTACTGGGCCCGTGCCCGCGACCCACGCGTCAGCGTCGGCGAGTTCGCGCGCGACGAACGCGAAGTCGTGATCACTCGGACCGCGCAGGATGCGGTGCCCGGCGTCTTCGAGCTCGCGCGCCAGATCGAGGTCGCCGTCTCCGAATGATCTGCTGGTCGCCAGTATCGTCGCCATCAGGAGGCGCCGCTGCCCGAGACAGCGAACCACGGCGCCAGTGCGGTGTACGCCTCGTCGAAGCGCGCGAGGCGGTCGCGGTAGGCGCCGCGTCTGCTCGGTTCGGGGGTGAATTCTGCGGTCACCTGAGACAGGTCGCGCGCGGCCGAGAAGTCGTCGACGAGGCCGAGGCCGACGGCCCCAACGACGGCGGCGCCGAGGCTGTTGGCCTCTTCGACGACGGAGCGCCGCCGCACGGTGACGCCCCAGACGTCCGCCATGATCTGTAACCACGTGTCGCTTGCCGCGCCGCCGCCGACCGCATCGATGCGGTCAATAGTGACGCCCGCATCCCGGAAGGCTTGAATGCCGATCGCGAGGTTGAAGGCGACCCCCTCGAGCACCGCGCGCACGAGGTGGGGGCGGCCGTGGTGCCGGCCGATGCCCACGAACGCGCCCCGCGCATCCGGATCCCAGCGGGGGGAGCGCTCGCCCAGCAGGTAGGGCAGAAAGTACAGCCCGCCTGTCGCCGCTTCGTCGGTGTCGGCGTCGGCGACCAGTCGCGCAAGCGTCGAGCCGTCGGCGGTCTCGCTAAGCACTTCGTTGATCCAGCTGACGGATGCGCCGGCCGCCTGCATCGTCGCGGTCGGCACGAACATGTCGGGCACGACGTGGGTGAAGGTGAAGGTGCGACGGCTGGGGTCGAGGGCCGAGGTGGCCGAGGCAAACGAGATCCACGACGAGGTGCCCATGCACACGTAGGCACCGTCTTCGGGGGCGACAACTCCGGCCCCCACAGCGGCGATCGGCCCGTCGCCTCCTCCCATGACGACGCGGGTGCTCGCGTTCAAGCCGGTTGCAGCGGCAACCCGGTCGGTGAGCGTGCCGACCACCTCGGTCGACGGCACGACCTCGGGAAAGATCGATGCATCGAGGCCGGCAGCGTCGATGGCCTCGTGCGACCAGGTCCCCGCATGCAGGTCGAAGGCGTTGGTGGCGGATGCGTCGCTCGGCTCGGTCACGAGGCGACCGGTCAGTCGGTGCACAAGGAAGTCTTTGGCGACGCAGAACCAGCGCACGCGGTCGAAGACGTCGGGCTCGTTGTCGCGCACCCACATCACTTTGGCGAGGGAGTATGTGGGGTTCACCCGGTGCCCCAACAGCTCGTAGGCCTCTGATTCGCCCAGGCGTTCCGCGAGTTGTGCGGTCTGCGCGTGGGCACGCGTGTCGGCCCAGATGATGGCCGGGCGCACGGGTTCGTAGTGCTCGTCGAGCAGAACGGCGCCCATCATCTGGCCGCTGAGGACCATGCCGGTGACGCGGTTGCGGTCGGTCTGGGTGCGTTCCAGCAGCGTTCGGGTGGCCTCAATGACGGCGTTTTCCCAGTCGCGGGGGTTTTGTTCGGCGATGCCGCCGTCGCGAAAGTCGACGGGGTACGAGACGGTGACGGCCGACAACAGTCGGCCGGTTTCGTCGTGCAGCGATGCCTTGTTGCCGGTGGTGCCGAGGTCGTGGGCGATGATCATGAGAGCCCTCCGTAGGGGCGCAGCTCGAAGCCGTTGGGAGTCTTGTAGACGCGATTGCCCATGCCGTGCTCGAGCACCCAGTTGTAGTCGTGTCCTGCCCCGCCCGGGTAGACTGCGAGCATCGAGTAGGGCTCATCGCCGATGTTGATGGAGCGGTGCGCCCAGCCCGGCGGGATGTAGCCGATGGTGCCGGGAGCCATGGTGACCCATTCGACGCGGTCGCCGTCGAACATCAAGAGCCCCCCGGTGCCGTGCAAGGCGAGGTAGATCTCGCCCTGGTAGTTAGGGTGCTGGTGGCCTTTCGTCATCCACAATTCACCGCCGGTCGTGCCCGGCTCGATGGTGGTGATCGACTGTGGCAATTCCCGATCGATCTCGGGCACCGGCGACGACTGCACGCGGTAGACGACGGGGTTGTCGCCGTCGACAGCCTTCTGCCAAGCGTCGCGATCGGCAAAGAGGCCTTCGAGGTCGCTCATACGACGTTCCAGGGTGGGCCCGGGGGGAGAAAGGGTCGCAGCGGCGGCGTCGAACTGAATAGCGAACGGGGCGATCGGGGTCGCTGCGTAGGACTGCACGGCGTCTCCTCAGGGGTCAGCGGGCTGAATCTGGACGAGCCCAATCCTACCTGTAATTACAGGTTGACGCCACTGATTTCTGCCCTCTACTGCGTGATGAACACCGGGCGATCGCGGGAGGTGCTCGCCTCGAGGTGAAACTCGAATCGGCTGCGGTCACCGCGGTGCAGCGCTTCAAAGTATTCGACTGGGCGCCGGTGAGCATCGAAGGTGCGGCTGCGCAGTTGCAGTACCGGCTTGCCCGGTCCGATTCCGAGCAGTTGGCCCTCCCGCGCATCCGTCAGTGCCGCCTCGATCGACCGGATTCCGGTCTCGGCCTTGACCCCACGTGACTCCAGCAACGCGTACAGCGAGCTGTTCGTGAGGTCGACGCCGAACACGTGTCGTCCGATCGCCTCGGGCATCCAGGTCGTCGAGAGTGACCACCGTTCGTCGTCGACAAACCGCAGCCGCTCGAGCACGACGACGGGCGTGCCGACTGCGAGGTCGAGCTGTTCGGCCACAAACTCTGACGCTGGCTCTCGTTCGAGCCGCAGCACGGTCGAGCGCACGTGCCCGTTGCGTGATGCGACCTCCTCGAACAGTCCCGCGAGGCGCCCGGCCAGGGTCTCCGTTGTCTTTTGCGGTGCGACAAAGGTGCCTTTGCCCTTCACGCGAACGATGACGCGCGCGTTTTCGAGCTGCGCCAACGCCTGCCGCACGACCGTGCGCGAGACTCCGTAGAGCTCACAGAGGTGCAGTTCCCCGGGCAACAGTTCGCCGGGCTTGAGGATTCCGTCTGCGATGGCCGCGCGAATAATGCGCTCGAGCTGGTCGTACATGGGCAATGCTGAGCCCTTGTCGATCCGCCCGGCAGACAGGTGAGCCCGCGCGCGCCCGCGCCGCACCGCACCCTCGGTGCTCATGGCTAGTAGTCGACTCCCATGATGAGGGCGACATTGGCGTACGACGTGTATTCGCCCGAGCGAACGAAGGCGCGTGCGTGCTGCGAGCGCGCCTTGTAATCTACGTGCGGAATCAGCTCGACCTCGATGCCGAGCGGCGCAAGGCGTTCGCGCACCGCCTGCAACATGTGGGGGCTCGCCTCGGCCACTTCGGCCGGCATGACGGCGCCCTCGATGACGACCTCATTGAGCAGGGTGTCGAGAACGTCGAGAAACGCCGGCTCGCCCTTGCGATAGGCCAGATCGACCCGTTCGGCTCCGGGGGGAATCGGCAGACCCGCGTCGGTCACGAAAACTTCGTCGTAGTGACCGAGTTCAGAGATGATGCGGCTCAATTGGGGGTTGATCGTGGTCGTACTGCGTCGCATTAGGCACCGTCTTTCTGGGTGGTGGAGGCGAGGAGGGCGTCGACGTCATCCGCAGTAGGCAGGCTCGGCGAGGCGCCGCGCTTGGTGACCGCGAGGGCGCCGGCGGCGCTCGCCCGGCGGATGGCCTCGTCGCGGTCAATCCCGGCTGCCAGCGAGGCTGCCAGGTGACCCGCGAAGGCATCGCCGGCGGCGGTGGTGTCCTCGACGGTCACAGCAATCGCGGGGTAGTCGACGACCGAGTCACCCGTGACGAGCACGCTTCCCGCCCCGGCGAGGGTGATGAGCGCGGCACTGACGCCGCGCGATACGAACCATCGCCCCGCCTCCACCGCGGTGTCGCGCGAGGTGACGGAAACGCCCGTCAGCAGGGTCGCCTCGGTCTCATTCGGCAGCACCATGTCGACGAGCGGCCAGATCGAGTCGTCGAGCTCGTGCGCCGGCGCGGGGTCGAGCAACACCATGATGGAGCGTTCGTGGGCTCGTCGGATCGCGTGCATCGTCAGCGAGAACGGAATCTCGAGCTGGGTGAGCATGACCGCGGTGTTCGGGCCGAGCTCTTCGAAGGCCTGATCGATGTGTTCGACGCTGAGGGCAGCGTTGGCGAGCGGCACCATGACGATGTCGTTTTCTCCGCTCGCATCGACGCGGATGTGCGCGACGCCGGTCTGCCCCGGAACCTCGCGCACCTGCGTCATGCCGACGCCCGCATCCCGCAACCCGTCGCTAACCAGATCCCGAAACAGGTCGTCTCCCACGCATCCGACCATGTGTGACCGGGCCCCGGCCCGTCCTGCCGCGATGGCCTGGTTGGCTCCCTTGCCGCCCAGGACGAGCGTGAACGCGTCGCCGAGGAATGTTTCTCCGGGCTGGGGGAGCCTGCTCGAAAAAGTTGTCACATCAGCGGTTATCGACCCAACGACGAGCACGTCTCCCGGACGGGGCTGACTCTGGGGGGCAACGGTCACGACGATCTCCGAGTTCTGCGCGGTCCTCGTTGATATCCGCGCGTACGTGTCATTACATTACCGATGACCGGTGAGTTTGTTGTGCGCCGTGCCCCGTGCCCCGTGCCCCGACGGCGACCGTCGAGCGACTACGCCTGTGGCTTGCGCAGCCGCAGCTCCTGCATCCCTCCGTCGACAGCGAAGCTTGTGCCGGTGGTGGAGGTGGCGCGCGGGCTGGCCAGCGAAGCAACGGCGTACGCGATCTCCTCGGCGGTCACGAGGCGGCCGTGCGGCTGGCGAGCCTCGAGCTGCGCACGCTCGGCGGCAGGGTCGTCCGCGTTGTCGAGCAGCCGCTGCACCCACGGGGTGTCGGCGGTGCCGGGGCAGACGGCGTTGACGCGAATTCCCTCGGGCAGGTGGTCGGCGGCCATCGCGCGGGTGAGCGAGAGCACCGCCCCCTTCGTCGCCGAGTACAGTGCGCGCTGCGGCAGGCCGGCGGTCGCGGCGATCGATGACGTGTTCACGACGGCAGCGGCAGGCGATTGGCGCAGGTACGGCAGGGCTGCCCGCGTAACGCGGGCGATTCCGACCACGTTGACATCCCACACGCGGTGCCACTCGTCATCATCGTTGCCGTCAATTGCTCCGGTCGCCCCGATTCCCGCGTTGTTGATCACGATGTCGATGCGGCCCAGCCGATCGACGACGCGGTGGATGGCGGTGCGCACGGATGCGTCGTCAGAGATGTCGCAGACCACGCCCGTGTGCTTGTCGCCCGGTGTCAGATCGAGCACGGCGACGCGCGCGCCACGGTCAGCGAGTTCGTCCGCGACGGCGGCGCCGATGCCGCTGCCCCCGCCGGTGACGAGCGCGACGAGCCCGGCGAACTCGCTCATGCTGATGCCTCCGCGACGACGCGGTGGCGTTGAACGCCGATGCCGTCGATCTCGATTTCGACGACGTCGCCGTCGGTGAGGTACGGGAAGCGACCCGACAACGCGACCCCTTCGGGCGTGCCGGTGAGAATCAGGTCGCCCGGGTCGAGGCGCATGTAGCGGCTGAGGTCGTGCACGACCGTAGCCACGTCGAAGATGAGGTCAGCGGTCGACGAGTCCTGTCGCGTTTCGCCGTTGACGCGGCTGGTCAGGCGCAGGTTGCCCAGGTCGAGTTCGTCCACGGTGACGAGCACGGGCCCGAGCGGCGTCGAGTGGGGCGCGCACTTGCCTTTCGACCACTGGCCGCCCGAGACCTCGAGCTGCCAGGTGCGCTCTGAGAGGTCGTCGGCGATGGTGGCGCCGGCCACGCAGGCCATGGCTTCTTCACGTGAGCTGAGGTTCCAGACGGTGCGCCCGATCACGATGGCGAGCTCAACCTCCCAGTCCATTTTGTGGGCGTGCGCGGCGAGGGGAAAGTCGTCATTGGGGCCCACCACCGTGTTGGGGTGCTTGAGGAAGATGACCGGCTGGGTGGGGGGCGCACTTCCCGATTCGGCCGCGTGGGCGGCGTAGTTCATCCCGACACACACGACCGCACCCGGCCGCGCGATCGGCGCCCCGACGCGAACGCCGTGCGAGGCGAGAATGGGTAGCTCGTTCGCGTCGAGTGCGGCGCGCACGGCGTCGAGCCCGGTGGCGAGAAAGGCAGCATCGATATCTGCGGTGAGCGAGCGCAGGTCGCGGGCCTCGTCGCCGTCGAGAACAACCGGCACTTCGTGCCCCGGTGGTCCGAGTCGTGCCAGTCGCATCTGCGCACCTTTCGTCTGGTGTTCACTGTCACGGATGTGCGAACATCCGAAGTCTGATCCCCGATCGTAGGGGAAAGAACGCGGAATTCCGAAGTCTTGCCCCAAAAACATCCGATCTATATGATGACTGATCAGACCTAACGAAGGGGCGACCGTGAGCGTTATCGTGAGCATCGACACCGCCGATGTGAGGTTCCCCACATCGCAGAGCCTGGACGGCTCTGACGCCATGAACCCCGACCCGGATTACTCGGCCGCGTACCTCGTCGTTCACACCGACGCCGCGGACGGCCTGGAGGGGCACGGTTTCGTCTTCACGATTGGCCGCGGCAATGAGGTGCAGCTGACCGCCATCTCGACCGTTGCCGAGCACCTACGAGGCCGCAATGTCGAAGCGCTGCTCGACGATATGGGCGCGACCAGTGCAGAACTGATCGGCGACTCGCAACTGCGCTGGCTGGGGCCCGAGAAGGGCGTCATGCACATGGCGATCGGCGCCGTGATCAATGCGCTGTGGGATCTCAAGGCGAAGCGGGCGTGCATGCCATTGTGGCAGTTGCTCAGCCGCATGAGGCCAGAGGAGCTCGTCAACCTCGTCGACTTCCGGTACCTGAGTGACGCCCTCACCCGCGACGAGGCGCTCGCGATCCTGCGTGCCAGCGAGCCCGGCCGCGCCGACCGTGAACGTCAACTGCTCGAGTCGGGTTTCCCCGCCTACACGACGACGCCGGGCTGGCTCGGCTATTCCGACGAGAAGCTGGCGCGGTTGTGCCGCGAGGCGATGGACGAGGGCTTCCCACAGATAAAGCTGAAGGTCGGTGCCGACCTCGACGACGACATTCGCCGCATGCGCATCGCGCGCGAGGTGTGCGGGCCCGACTACCCCATCGCGATCGATGCGAACCAGCGTTGGGATGTCGCCGCCGCGATCGAGTGGGTCACGGCGTTGGCCTCGTTCTCGCCGAGCTGGGTGGAAGAGCCGACGAGCCCCGACGACATCTTGGGCCACGCCGCTATCGCCCGCGGCATCGCACCGATCCCTGTCGCGACCGGCGAGCACGTGCAGAACCGCATCGTGTTCAAGCAGCTCATGCAGGCCGGCGCGCTCGAGATCGTTCAGATCGATGCGACGCGTGTGGGCGGCGTGAATGAGAACATCGCCATCCTCCTGCTGGCGGCGAAATTCGGTCTCACCGTCTGCCCGCACGCCGGCGGCGTGGGGCTGTGCGAGCTGGTGCAGCACCTGTCGATGTTCGACTTCGTGGCGGTGGCGGGCACGACCGAGGGCCGAATGATCGAGTTCGTCGACCACCTGCACGAGCACTTCGTCACACCGATCGAGGTCGAGCGGGGCGCGTACCGTGCCCCGCTCGCACCCGGTAGCGGGGCCGAGATGCGGGCATCGTCGATACGCGATTTCCGGTGGGCTGGCGCGCATCACTCCGCCGGGGATGCACCGCTCGTCGCGGAGTTCGCGGCAAGCTAGAGCCATGACGATTCTCGCGACGTATCCCCTCGCCTTTGGGGCGGCTACGGTCGGCAATCTTTACCGACCGCTCTCTGACGAGAAGGCGTTCGAGACGTTGGCCGCCGCGTGGGATGCGGGCATTCGACATTTCGACACGGCTCCCCACTACGGGCTGGGTCTGTCAGAACGTCGGTTGGGGGCGTTCTTGCGCACCAAACCGCGCGATGAGTTCGTGATCTCGACGAAGGTCGGGCGCATCCTTGAGCCGGTCGATCAGGCCGATGGTGCAGAAATCGGCGACGACATGGCGCACAATTTTGCGGTGCCGCGAACGCATGTGCGTCGCTATGACGCGAGCGCGGCGGGCGTTCGGCGCAGCCTCGACGAGTCGTTGCAGCGGCTGGGGCTCGATCGGGTCGACATCGTTTACCTGCACGACCCGGATGTCGCGCCGGAGGGCGAGCGTCGGGCTCTCGATTCGGCGCTGCCCGCGCTCGCCGAGTTGCGGGCTGAGGGGATGGCGTCGGCGGTGGGGATCGGCTCGAAGTCGCTGACGGCGCTGGAGGGTGCAGCGACGAGCGGGCTCTGCGACGCCCTCATGGTGTCGAGCCGCACGACGTTGCTCGACTACTCGGCGGTCGACACCGTTTTGCCCGCGTGTGTGTCGAACGGGGTGGAGACGATCGCCGTGTCGATCTTTAACTCCGGTCTGCTCGCGCGGCCGCGGCCAGACGCCGCGCTGCGTTATAATTATGGCCCCGCCTCCGCCGAGCTGGTCGACCGCACGTCGCGCATCGCCGACATTTGCGAGCAGCACGGTACCGACCTGCCGACCGTCGCGATCGCCTTCCCGCGCCGCCTGAACGGTGTCGCGGCGGTGTGCGTCAGCGCGAGCAGTGCCGAACAGTCGACGCAGACGGCCGAGCGTGCCGTCACGCCGGTTCCCGAGGGGTTGTGGAGCGACCTTGAGGCCGCGGGATTGATCCCTGCGCTGCCATGAGAGTCGATGCCCACCTGCACCTGTGGCCGTCGACCGAGGGCTACAGCTGGCTGACCCCGCAACTCGCGCCGCTCTTTCGGGGGTTCTCTGCCGACGAGGCGCTCGCCGCTATCACGGGTGCGGGCTTTGACAGTGCGGTGCTGGTGCAGGCGGCAGACACGGATGCGGACACCGAGTGGCTGTTGGATCTCGCCGCCACGCACCCCTGGATTCGCGGCGTGGTCGGCTGGGTGCCGCTCGATGACGCGGCGGCGGCAGAACGCCTGCTCGATGCGCGGGCCGGCCGCGCGCTGGTGGGCATTCGCGCACTCATCAATGACTACGGCATGCCCGACTTTCTTGACCGCCCCACCGTGCGTGACACTCTGCGCCTGATTGCGTCATGGCAACTGCCCTTCGATGTGCACGACGCGTGGCCGCACCATTTCGACCGTGCGACGCGGGTGGCTCACGAGGTGGAGGGCCTGACCGTCGTGCTCGATCACCTGGGCAAGGTTCCGCACGATGCGCGCAGCTTTGCCGACTGGCAGAGCGCGCTGCGACGTTTCGCGGCGGCGCCGAACACGTGCGCGAAGCTCTCCGGAATGCATCGGGGCGGAACTCCGCTCGACAACCAGACCTTCTCGCGCGCGTGGGATCTCGCGTTCGACGCGTTTGGGGCCGAGCGTCTCATGCTGGGATCGGATTGGCCGATCCCGTTGTTGGTCGATGGTTTCGGCGCTGTCACCGAGCAGGTGAACGACGCCGTTTCTCGACTGTCACCCTCCGACCGAGCACACATTGAGGTGGGCACGGCGGAACGAATATATGTATGGGATACATGATGCTGACTGGAATCAACCCGCTCTTGACCGGCGATCTCTTGCGGTTACTAGACCGCATGGGCCACGGTGACTCTGTGCTGATCGCTGACGCGCACTATCCCGTGTATGCGGTGGGCGTTCCGGTGGTCGAGGTGAACGCATCCGCCCCCGCGGTGTTGGAGGCGATTCGCTCGGTGGTACCGTACGACGACTACGCCGACGAGTCGGTGGCGCTCATGGAGGCAGAGCCGGGCGAGGGCGTGGAGGTCGGCGCTGAACTGCGCGAGGCGGCCCGCTGCCCGGATGACCGAGTGACAAAGGTCGAGCGTTTCGCGTTCTATGAGCTCGCGAGCAAGGCGTTCTGCGTGGTGCGCACGGGCGAGGCCCGCAAGTATGGCAACGCGCTGCTGCGCAAGGGTGTCGTCGGCTTCGGCGACTAACGAGCGCGGCTGAGCGCGGCTACGCCTCGTTGGTGGCCTGGGCGTCGCGCTCGGCTGCGGCGTGCAGCCAGCGTTCGACGCCGACGATGTGCATGGTCATGGCGGCGTGGGCGGCTTCGGCGTCTCCGGCATCGATGGCGTCGAGCACGGCCTCGTGCTCGTTGAGGGTGCGGGGTACCGCGCCTTCTTGGGTGAGCGCCCGCCACACGCGTGCTCGCGCCGTCTGACTCGAGATTCCTTCCAGGATGCTCTCGAGGTAGCTGTTGCCGGTGGCGTTGGCGATCATGCGGTGATAGACCAGGTCGTGTTCGACGAGAAGGTCGCTCGAGGTGGTGGCGTCGATCGTGCTGAGGTGTGCGCGCATGGCGGCGACGTCGTCGGGTGTCGCGCGGCGGGCGGCCAGTGCGGCCGAGGCGGTTTCCAGGATGCGCCGCACCTCAAACACTTCGAGTACGGCGTGCGACTCGTGAAAGTCGTGCACAAACGACATGGCTTCGAGCAGCAGGCTGGGCTGCAGGCTGGTCACGTAGGTGCCGTCGCCGCGCCGCACATCGAGGATACGCATGGCTTCGAGAGCTTTGACGGCTTCGCGCATTGACGAGCGGGATAGCCCGAGTCGGGCGGAGAGCTCTTGCTCGGGCGGCAGCCGGTCTCCGGGGCGCAATTCGCCCTCTTGGATCATCTGCTTGATCTTGTCCATCGCGTCGTCGGTCAGAGCCACTATGTCAGCCTACGCGGAGTGGAGTCCCGCATAGTGGTGTAGCGCCCGGTGGCCCACCGCGTCGATGACGACGTGAACGCGGTCTCCGTGTGATTCTTCGAGAAGTCTCTTACCTCCACTCGAACGGCATCAACACGATGACCGCTTCACACATTCTCGACCCTGCCGGCCTGCTTAGTGAAGCCCTCACCGAAGCATCACCGGATTTGATGCGTTATCTGCTGCAAACCGTGCTCAACGCCCTGCTCTCCGCCGACCAAGACCTCGTATTCGGCCACGGCGGTCTGCACAACGCGTTCTCGCTCGTCGACCTGCTTGAGAACGGAGGGCCGGGAGGCGGCAGTGGGTACGACGACCCCCGCCGCTTCGACTACAAGCCAAGCCGCACCGAGGACGAGTCGGGCGTGTGGGAGTCGGCAAAGGCCAACGTGCGCACCTACCTGCTGCTCAAGGAGCGCGCCGCGGTCTTCCGTGCCGACCCCGAGGTGCAGCAGGCGCTCGCCGCGGACCGCGCGGCCGAGCTCAGCGAGCCGACGCTCGGCGCCGACGAGACGGTCGAGGCGCTGCTCGCCGACCGCAGCGCGTTCGAAGACTTCGACGCGAGTGCGTACTTCAATGGCAAGGACTTCGGCTACGTGCGGCGGCAGCAGCTCGCCACCGAGCAGCTCCTTGGCGCCCACTAGTCGTGGCGCTCGTCGCGGGAGTCGACTCCTCGACTCAGAGCTGCAAGATGTTCGTCGTCGCCCTCGACGTCGCGAGCGGCCGCGTCGTCCGTGAGGGGCGAGCCGCGCATCCCGGCGGAACCGAGGTCGCCGCCACCGAGCTGATCGCGGAGGTCGGAGCGGAGGAGTACGCCCGCCGCGTGGGCGTCGTGCCGGTGGCGTCCTTCACGGCGACGAAGTTGCGCTGGCTGCGCGACCACGAGCCCGACAATGCCGCGCGCGTCGCCGCCGTGGCCTTGCCGCACGACTGGCTGACCTGGCGCCTGCGCGGCTACGGGCCCGAGGGCGAGAGCGCACTCGGCCCCGTCCTCGACGAGCTGGTCACCGACCGGTCGGATGCCAGCGGCACCGCCTACTTCTCGGCCGCGACGGGCGAGTACGACCTCGACCTATTCGAGCGCGTGCTTGGCCGCCCCGCTCGGGTTGCTGACGCCGCACGCACTCATGCCGGTTCGGCCCGCGCCGACTACGCTCACCAGGCTGGCTCGGCCGACCCTGAGGCGACCGCGTTCTCAGGAGTCGTCGTGCCTCGCGTACTTGGCCCCGCGGGTTTCCGGGTGATCGACGCGGCAACTCCTGAGATCGCGTCGGCTCGACCGGGCACGCGGGTAGGCGCGGGCGCGGGCGACAACGCCGCCGGCGGGCTCGGCCTCGGCGCGGGCCCCGGCGACGTCGTCGTCTCGATCGGTACGAGCGGCACTGTCTTCGCCGTCAGCGCCCACCCCGTAGCGGATGCACGGGGCACCGTCGCCGGCTTCGCTGACGCTGCCGGTGCCCACCTGCCCCTCGTCGCGACGCTCAACGCCGCACGCGTGCTCGACGCGATCGCGCTCGTGCTCGGCGTCGACCACGAGGGCCTTGCGGCCCTCGCCTCCCTGCCGAGCCCGGGGGCGGGGGTCTCGTGCTGCACCCGTACTTCGAGGGCGAGCGCACCCCCAACCTGCCCGACGCGACAGCGACTCTCAGCGGCCTCACGCTCGCGAGCAGCACGCGCGAGAACCTCGCGCGCGCGGCGATCGAGGGTATCCTGTGTGGGCTTGCCGACGGCCTCGATGCGATCACGCGCCTCGGGGTGTCGGCCGAGCGCATCCTTCTCATCGGCGGTGCCGCGCGCAGCACCGCGGTGGGTGTGATCGCCGCTCAGGTCTTCGGTGCCCCAATCGTCATCCCCGCACCGGGAGAGTACGTCGCGCTCGGCGCTGCTGCGCAGGCCGTGTGGGCACTGGCCGGCGAGCGACCCACGTGGCCTGCGGCAACGTGGGCTGAGCATCCCGCAGACGACCGCCCGGTGATCCGCGAGCAGTACGCGGCGCAGGGCTAGCCTGGGCCCATGGCCGAGACCACCTCCGCGCCACCCCAGCCGATCGTCACCTTGACGATCAATCCCGCGCTCGACGTGAGCACCTCGACCGAGCGCGTGCGACCTCAACACAAGATGCGGTGCGGCCCGAGCCGCCTCGACCCGGGTGGCGCCGGGGTCAACGTGAGTCGGGTCATCCGGCGCCTCGGTGGCCAGTCGACCGCGATCTACGCTCTCGGCGGCGCGACCGGGCAGGCCTACCGTCAACTGCTCGAGGAGGAGGGGATTATCGGCCGCGTCATCCCGATCGGCGGGTCGACGCGTGAGAACGTGGCGATCGACGAGACATCGACGGGCCAGCAGTTCCGCTTCGTGCTGCAGGGCCCCGAGCTGAGCGACCGCGAATGGCAGGCCGCGCTGGATGCGACCGAGGATGCGAGCCGCCTGGGCGGCTACGTCGTGGTGAGCGGGTGGCTCTCGCCGGGAGTGCCCGACGACTTCTATGCCCGGCCCACGCAGGCGGCGCACCGCCATGGTGCGCGCGCGATCGTGGACGCCTCGGGCGACGCCCTCGCCGCGGCGCTGGACGAGGGAGTCTACCTCATCAAGCCGAGCGGCCGCGATCTGGGGCAGCTCGTCGGCGCGACCATATACAACTATCGAGGATCATGTTGCGGCAGCCGAGGAGCTCGTGGACCGCGGCCGGGTGGATGTTGTCGCGCTCACCCTCGGCGGCGACGGCGCGGTGCTCGTCACTCGTGACGGCACACGGCTAGACTGCGTCCGCCGCCCATCGAGGTGAGGTCGACGGTGGCCGCGGGGGACAGCTTCCTCGCGGGTCTCGTGTTGCGGATCGCGGATGGGCGTGACCTCCAGTCGGCGTTCTGCATGGGGGTCGCCGCGGGCGCACCGACCGCGATGACCGAGGCGACGCAGCTCTGCCACAGCGCCGACGTCGAGCGCCTCGAGGTGGAGCTCGCGAGGACGATCACGGAGACATGCCCACCCTGAGCTGCGACGTCCGGGTCGCCACACCCTGACCGGTCTTCGTCTGAGCTCGCGGGCACCACGATAGCCATCGCTCCGGAACGGACAAGGGGAGCGGGGCCACGCTGTGGTCGAGGGGCGGCCGTGTCGTGCGGCATCGATAGGATGGCTGCCGGCGTGAAGCCCGGACCTTCACCATGGCGCACGCCCGCCGGGGCCTCGCGTGAAACCCCCCTCGAGCAAAGGAGTCCCGCATGCAGATCGGCGTACACGGCCTCGTCTTCACCGGAACATTCGACGAAGCTGGCCTGAACACTGCCATCAGCGGCACGCAGGCGGCGGGGTTCGATCTCTTGGAGTTGCCATTGATGGACCCCTCCTCGTTCGACGGTGCTCTCGTGCGACGGATGCTGGACGACCACGGAGTCGCCATGTCAGCAAGTATGGGTCTCGACGCTGACCACGATCTCTCAAGCTCCGACGCGACGGTGAGCCGCAGTGGCGAGTCACTTCTGGAGAACGCCATTGACGTAGTGGCCGAGGCCGGCGGCTCCCAGCTGTGTGGTGTCATCTACTCGGCAATGCAGAAGTACATGACCCCTGTGACCGAACTCGGCCGGTCGCATTCAGCGGAGGCTCTAGGACGTCTGGGTGCTCGGGCGGAAGCCGCGGGGGTCTCCCTCGCGCTGGAGATCGTCAACAGGTACGAGACCAATGTCGTCAATACCGCGCGGGAAGGTCTTCGCTTTCTCGACCTGGTCGATCACGACAACGTGCACCTGCACCTCGACACTTACCACATGAATATCGAGGAGGCTGGGATGCTCGAACCCGTGCTGGATGCCGGTGGCCAGCTCGCCTACGTGCACATTGGTGAGAGTCATCGCGGCTATCTGGGCACGGGCACCGTCGATTTCGGCGCATTCTTTCGGGGACTCACGCGTCTCGGCTACGACGGCCCGATCGTGTTTGAGTCCTTCTCGAGTGCGGTCGTGTCGGAGTCGCTCTCCAACACCTTGGGCATTTGGCGCAACCTGTGGGAAGACTCTGCTGACCTGGCCGCCCACGCGAATCGATTCATCCGGGATCAGCTGCGCGCGGTCGCGACACTTGACCTGCAATAGAGGCGGCTGTCGTTATTCGGCTTGCCAGCGCCGCCAGCTGCGTCTGGACATCTCGATCAGCTGACAAAACCTAGAGGTGGACATGCTTGCCTCCTCGCGTGTCACCTCGAGGATCTCGAAGGACCCCTGGGTCAAGCCCCGGGAAGTGGCGTTCAGCCTATTCCGCGCCAGCGCCTCGCATAGTTGGAGGGAGAAGCTCCTGCAGCAGAGATTGCGTACCCCGCTCCTCGCGCGACGACGTGCCAGTACACACTGTTGCGCCCAGAGGGGGAGGGCGCTCAGTCCTGGGGCATGAGGGCAATCGCAGTCACATCGTCGATGACGAGCGTGTCGATCATGCCGCTACGGAGTGACGCGGCAATCGCATCCTTTTTGTCCGCTCCGCCGGCGACCGCGATCACTTCCGGCACGCGCATCAGTTCTTCGCTCGTGACGCCCACGGAGCGAGCCGTAGCATCGCTGCTGACCACGTGACCGTTCCGGTCGAGAACAAACGTGCAGATGTCTGCGACGGCGCCTCGCGCCTCCAGCTCGGCACGCTCGGTCGCATCAAACTCTCCTCGAAGCGATGATCGTGCGGGATTCCATGATCCGATGCCGACAAGCGCGGCTCTTAAGCGACTGTAGCGGCTCGTCGTCTCGGCCAAACTCGGGTCGGCACGCAGAGCTTCGGCCATACTGGCCGACCCGACCAGGAGTGGTGCGTGCAGTACGAACGGTCGCCCACCGGTGTGCTTCGCGAAACGTCGCACCAACTCTGCTCCTGGAATCGAGGTGTTGGAGCGAAGGCCTCCCACCAGTTGTACAACGTCTACTGCGGGGAACGAGCCCGCCGCGTCGACAGTGCTGGTCAGGCTTCGGCCCCACGACATTCCGAGAAGGTCTCCGGGCGCAAGCACCCGAGAGAGATACTGGGCCGCCGCTGCACCGAGCAAAGGAACCGTCTGGTCAACCGCACCCAAGGTTCTCACGATCAATGCGCGGCGGAGTCCATGGCGACGAGCAAACTCGTCCCCCATTGGTACGTCGAAATCAGCAGGCATGTCGATGGAGATCTTGACCAATCCCCGAGCGCGGGCCTCATCGAGTAGGCGAGCCACCTTGAATCGAGACAGCCCCAACTCATCGGCGATCTCATTCTTCTTGCGGTCGTCTAGGTAGTAACGACGGGCCACGATCGCTGCCTCGAGAGCCTCTGCCCAACCACCCGGGTTGGATGCTTCGGACGTCGACATGTCGTCTCCTCAATTTGGCCGCCTCTTGACCGGGCGGGCGCATACGCTAAACTATCACGCGCGCTCAAAAGAGCGCATCGCGATCGTTTGAGCGGAGACTTTGTGGCTGTCGATGTGAGAGTGCCCACCACCGGCAATGCGGGCGAAGACGCCATCGTCGTCGAGTGGAGCGTGAAAGTCGGAGATGACGTGAGTGCTGGCGATGTCCTGGTCGTCCTCGAGACGGCAAAGTCGACCATCGATATCGAGGCGCCCGCCTCCGGTCGCGTCCTCGACATTCGCTATGAGCCAGGCGAGGAAGTGCCAGAGCACGAGGTGCTCGCGATCCTCGGGGAGCCTGGGGAGCAGTTGGAGCGCGGCGATAGTGGCGGTCGTGGCGCAACGCACGACGACGACGTTTCTCCTTCGACGCCTGCCGCCGGTGGCAGCTCGATGGGCAGCGAGGACGCCTCCAACACCCAGGCGAGCAGTGAGGTCGAGCGCGGCTCGCGCCTACGAATCTCGCCACGTGCCCGGGCGCTCGCGGCGGAGCGCGGCCTTGATGTGTCTGGCATCACAGGAACCGGCCCCTTTGGTCGAATCGTGATCGAGGATGTCCGCCACGCGGTGTCGCCTGAGACCGCTGGTTCCGCGGGAGCCCCGGTCGCCGAGAGTGAGTCAGGTGCGGCAACATCCTCCCCTTTCACACTCATCCCCGTCCGCGGAGCACGCAAAGTCACCGCGCAGCGAATGCACGAGTCACTGAGCAGCACGGCGCAGGTCACGCTCACCCGCTACGCCGACGCCAATCACCTTCTTGCTTTTGTATCCCGGCTACGCCAAGTCACTGATGTGCAGAAGGCAGGCAAGATCGGAGTCAACGATGTCCTCCTCTACGCGGTCGCCCGGGTCGTTGCACGGCACCCTGAGGCAAACTCCTGGTTCGCGTGGGATGGCATCAAGCAGTTCCACGACGTGAACCTCGGGTTCGCTGTGGACACTGGCCAGGCACTCCTCGTCCCCGTTATCCGCGGTGCTGACACCCTTTCTCTTGGCGAGATTGCTCGCGCCGCGCGCACGTCCATTAACAAGGCGCGATCCGGTGCTATCACGGCTGACGACATGGCGGGCGGCACCTTCACGCTCACGAATCTTGGCAGCCTCGGCGTCCACTGGTTCACCCCGGTGCTGAACCCCCCACAGAGCTGCATCCTCGGGGTTGGTGCCGCTCACCGGAGCGCGCCTGATGCGCCTGCACTGCTCCCCCTTTCCCTCACCTTCGACCACCGGGCGCTCGACGGTGCTGCTGCGGCAAAGCTCCTCGCGGATCTCGCCGACGGCATCGCCACGGTCGATGTACTCGCTGCTCTCTGACCTCTCTCCGTCTCCTCGCCCCTAAGGACATCCCATGGCAAAAGAACTTCTCATTGACCCCACGGCCATTCGCGCCACGTCGTCGGTCTCGCTCGGCGCGATTCCTGTCAACAACTACTCTCCCGATCTGAAGCGCGAGCGAGCGCACGTGGGCGATGACGCCATCGAACGGATCGGACGAGACATGATTCTGGTTCGCGAATTCGAACTCATGCTCTACGCGATCAAGCGCGACGGTTCGTACCTCGGCGTCGACTACGTGCACGCCGGCCCTGCTCACCTGTCCATTGGTCAGGAAGCAGCCGCCGTCGGACAGTCATTCACGCTTTCGGCTGAGGACAAGGTCTTCGGCAGTCACCGCAGCCACGGCGAGGTCATCGCCAAAGGCCTCTCCGCGATCAGCAAGAGCTCACCTGAGTTCCTTGACGACGCTTTCACGAATTGGTCGGGCGGCGAAACGTGGGAGATCACTCAACGACGTCTTCCCGCCGGTGATGACGAGCAACAAGCAATCAACTGCTTAATGTACGGCATGACCGCGGAAACCTTCGGCCGCAGAACCGGGTTCAATCGCGGACTGGGGGGCAGTATGCATGCCTTCTTTCCTCCGCTCGGCATCTATCCCAATAATGCGATTGTCGGCGGATCGGGGCCGCTCGCGACGGGTGCCGCGCTCTACAACAGACTCCAGGTACAGCCGGGACTTGTGGTGGCGAGCATCGGAGACGCCTCGACCGGAACAGGGCCCGTCTGGGAGTCATTCAATCTGGCGAGCATGGCGCAACTCGAATCCCTGATGGACACCAAGCACCGTGGCGGATTGCCGGTCGTATTCTTCGTAGTCAATAACTTCTACGGAATGGGTGGCCAGACCATCGGTGAGACGATGGCATACGAGCGACTCGCTCGCATCGGCGCCGGCATCAACCGGCACAACATGCACGCCCAGACCATTGATGGCAATGACCCCTTTGCCGTCATCGACGCCATGGAGGCGGCTCGACGCCATATTGAGGAGGGTACGGGCCCCGTTCTTATCGATTGCCAGACCTATCGGCTCTCCGGGCACTCGCCCAGCGACTCGTCGTCGTACCGCACTAAAGAGGAGCTGGATCTGTGGGCGGCCGTCGATCCGATCTCGACGTACTTCGATCGTTTCGTCGAGGCCAAGGTCTTGTCAGCTGGCCGTCATGAGGAGCTCAAGGATTGGGCGCAGCAGACGGTCCGTTCGGCCTTGGAAGTCGCGATCGACAGCAATGATTCTCCGCGCCTCAACCTGCGCCATGATCCGTCCCTCATGGCGAAAATGACATTCAATTCGGAAACGATCGAACAGGACTCTGCGCCCGTGGGTGAGACTTCTGTCCCTCTCGACGAGTTACCGCAACTTGTGGCGATCGGGAAGAAGTCGCGCACCGGCATCGTCGATGGCAAGACCGTCAGCGGACTCAAGGCTGTGACTTTTCGAGACGCTATTTTTGAGGCCATCGCCACAGGAGCCGCGGCCGACGACCGTGTAACACTGTGGGGTGAAGAGAACCGTGACTGGGGTGGATCCTTCGGTGTCTACCGGGGACTCACAGAACTGCTGCCGCGTCACCGGCTCTTCAATTCGCCCATCTCGGAGGCCGCCATTGTGGGTGCGGGTGTTGGCTACGCTCTGAGCGGCGGTCGTCCCGTCGTCGAGCTCATGTATGCCGACTTCATTGGCCGGGCGGGCGACGAGATCTTCAACCAGATGGCCAAGTGGCAGCCGATGTCCGGTGGACTCGTCAAGATCCCGATGGTGCTTCGCGTCTCGGTTGGCGCCAAGTACGGAGCCCAGCACTCGCAGGACTGGAGTTCCATGGTCGCAGGAGTGCCGGGCCTGAAGGTTGTGTTCCCCGCTACGGCAAAGGACGCCAAGGGGCTTCTCAACGCCGCTCTTCTCGGGAACGATCCTGTTGTCTTCTTCGAGAGCCAGCGCCTGTACGACCTGCCCGAGACGGTTCACGCTGACGGCGTGCCGACTGAGCGTTTTGTCACGCCGATCGGTGAGCCCAATATCGTCCGTGCGGGCGAAGATCTCACCATCCTGACCGTGGGTGCCGCGCTGTACCGTGCGATCGATGCTGCAGCTCGACTGGAGGATGAACACGGCATCAGCGTGGAAATCATCGACGCTCGATCGCTCGTGCCATTCGACTACACGCTACTGCTCCAATCCGTGGCGAAGACCGGTCGGCTCGTGTGCGTATCCGATGCGAACCTGCGTGGCAGTTGGCTGAACACTGTCGCTACTCGAGTGAGCACCGAATCATTCGACGACCTCGATGCGCCCGTCGTCGTTCTCGGCGCACGCAACTGGATTGCGCCGCCCGCGGAACTCGAGTGGGACTTCTTTGTCACCCCAGACGACATCATTGACGCCGTCCACACCCGGATTCGACCCCTCAAAGGTCATCGCGTGCAGGACGGCCCGGGTGCCGAGGGCACACTGGTGGAATCGTCAATGGGTATCTGAATGCAGTCCTACATCGACAGTGCCGATCGGGAAGTAGTCGAACCCTTGCTGTTGACCGGGCTATTCTCTGGCGTCACCACGAATCCTGTGATTCTGGAAAAGGCGGGCTTGGGGAGCAAGGACATTCCTGACCTCATCGCCTGGGCCACCGAGTCTGGCGCGCAACAGGTGTTTGTCCAATCCTGGGGTCGATCTGCCGCGGAGATTGCTAACTGCGGTGCATCATTTCGAGATTTTTCCGAACGCGTCGTCGAGAACTCAGGCGCACGAACCCGACTCCTCGTCGATAGTGTCCGCTCCCCGAAACAGGTGCTGGAATGCGCAGAGATCGGCGTGGAGCACGTCACTCTCGCCCCACATGTGTGGGAAGAGTTCTTCTCTGACCCACTCACCGACGCGGCCGTCGACCGCTTTCAGTCCATTGCTAGCTCGGCGCACGAGGGATAGGACGAACGTGACTCAACACTACGATCTGGTCGTACTCGGCGCGGGCCCCGGCGGGTACGTTGCCGCCATTCGGGCATCGCAACTAGGACTCTCGGTTGCGATCGTCGAGCGCCGCTACTGGGGCGGTGTGTGCCTCAATGTGGGTTGCGTACCCACGAAAGCGTTGCTGAGGAACGCCGAAATTGGTTATCTCGTTACTCGCGAGGCGGCACGGTTCGGCATTTCGGGTGACATCTCGATTGACTATTCAGCCGCATTCGAGCGCAGTCGTTCCGTCGCCGATGGCCGCACCGCGGGCGTTCACTACCTGATGAAGAAGAACGGCGTCGTTGAGTACGAGGCGAGCGGGATCTATCAGGATGCGCACACGATGTCGATCGTGCGCGACACCGGCGAGCCGGAGACCATCACCTTCGACGCGACCATCATCGCAACCGGCTCCACAACGCGCTTGTTGCCCGGCGTCACGTTGGGCGAGCGGGTCGTGACCTACGAGTCGCTCATCCTCGAGCCGACCGCTCCTCAGTCGATCGTGATCGTGGGTGGGGGTGCCATCGGGCTCGAGTTCGCCTACCTCTTGCGCGCCTATGACACCGAGGTCACCGTCGTCGAGTATGCCGATCGGTTGCTCCCGAACGAAGACGCTGACGTCTCCGCTGAGGTTCACAAGCAGTTCAGGAAGCTGGGCTGCACCGTCGTGACCTCCGCGCGCGTCGACAGCGCTGAAACGGTGGGTGACGTAGCCGTCGTGCGCTACACCGACGCGGCGGGTTCACGCTTGACAGTCGAAGCAGAGCGTGCCCTCATTGCGGTGGGCTTCGACCCCAACCTCGACGGCTACGGCCTCGACAACCTCGGTGTCGAGCTGCGGGAGCGCGGAGGCATCGCGGTCGATGATCGCATGCGCACGTCGGTGGACGGCGTCTACGCCATCGGCGATGTGACGGCACTGCTGCAGCTCGCCCATGTGGCAGAAGCGCAGGGCATCGTGGCGGCTGAGACCATTGGCGGCGCGGAAACCCTGCCCATCGACGACTACCGGTTCATGCCGCGCGCCACATATTTCCAGCCACAGGTGGCGAGCTTCGGGCTCACGGAAGCACAAGCCCGTGAGTCGGGACGCGAGCTGCGCGTCACGACGTTCCCGTTCGCGGCCAATGCGAAGGCACACGTACTGGGCGATGCAAGCGGTTTCGTCAAACTCATCGCGGATGCTGAATTCGGGGAGCTGTTGGGAGCCCACATCGTCGGCCACGATGCTTCAGAACTGCTGCCGGAGCTGACGCTCGGCCACCAGTGGGAGCTCACCTCTCGTGAACTTTCCCGAAACGTGCATGCTCACCCCGGCCTCGGCGAAGCTCTTCAGGAGGCTTTCCACGGACTCGAGGGTCATACGATCAACATGTGAGTCGCCGCCGGCCCGGCCGGCTACGACCGCTGCACGACACGCGGGAAACATCGCCGCAACACGTCACGGGTAGGGTCGGGGGATGGCGGACCTCTTCGACGGGTACGGGGTGAGCACCACCTCGCGCACCTCAGCGATCGCCTTCGACGAGATGTTCGACCCCGAATCGCAGGTGCGGTTGCCGTATCGGCAAATCCACGCGGCACTCGCGCAGATGACCCAGGAAGAGCTGCGCGGTCGCACGGAAGACCTCGCCAACTCCTACCTCGCCCAGGGCGTTACCTTCGACTTCGCCGGTGAGGAGCGACCCTTCCCGCTCGACGCCGTGCCGCGCGTCATCGACCGGGACGAGTGGACGGTGCTCGAGAAGGGCGTCGCCCAGCGCGTTCGGGCGCTCGAGGCGTTCCTCTCCGATGTGTACGGCGAGCAGCGCGCCGTCGCCGACGGCATCCTCCCCGCGAGCCTCATCTCCTCGTCCTCGCACTTCCACCGCCAGGCGCACGGGATCGTCAGCGCCAACGGCGTGCGTATTCAGGTCAGCGGCATCGACCTCATCCGCGATGAGTACGGCGGTTGGCGGGTGCTGGAGGACAACGTCCGCGTGCCCAGTGGCGTGAGCTACGTCATCTCGAACCGCCGAGTCATGGCGCAGACGCTCCCCGAGCTGTTTGTGCAGATGCGCGTGCGGCCGGTCGGCGACTACCCGCACAAGCTCCTGCAGGCGCTGCGAGCCGCTGCCCCGAGCGATGTGACCGACCCGACCGTCGTCGTTCTCACGCCGGGTGTCTACAACTCGGCCTACTTCGAGCACACCCTGCTCGCCCGACTCATGGGCGTCGAGCTCGTGGAGGGCCGCGATCTGTTCTGCTCCGGTGGTCGCGTCTTCATGCGGACGACGGCGGGCGCCCAGCGCGTCGACGTCATCTACCGCCGTGTCGACGACGAGTTCCTCGACCCGCTGCAGTTCCGCGCCGACTCGATGCTCGGCACGCCCGGCCTCATGCTCGCCGCGCGACTCGGCAACGTCACGATCGCCAACGCGGTCGGCAACGGCATCGCCGACGACAAGCTCATCTACACCTACCTGCCCGACCTGACCCGCTACTACCTGGGTGAAGAGCCGATCATCGCCAACGTCGACACCTGGCGACTGGAGGAGCCCGAGGCGCTCACCGAGGTACTCGACCGCCTCGACGAGCTCGTCGTGAAGCCTGTCGAGGGCTCGGGCGGCAAGGGCCTCGTCGTCGGCCCCGCAGCGAGCAAGGCCGAGCTCGAGGAGCTCCGCCAGCGCTTGCTCGCCGACCCTCGCGGCTGGATCGCGCAGCCCGTCGTGCAGCTCTCCACGATCCCGACCCTCGTCGACGGTGGCCTGCGCCCCCGTCACGCAGACCTGCGCCCCTTCGCCGTCAACGACGGCCGCGATGTTTGGGTGCTACCCGGCGGTCTCACCCGCGTCGCCCTGCCCGAGGGGCAGCTTGTCGTCAACTCCAGCCAGGGCGGCGGCTCGAAAGACACCTGGGTCGTGGGCCAGACGGCGATGGTCGCCGATGGCCACGATGTGCGCGGAATCGTGGCCGAACAGGCGACCGTGACCTCCAGCATCCCGATCATCACCGAAGCCCATTACATGGAGCACAACCCGAACGACGACCCGCGACGGGACCAGCAGCAGCAACAGCAACAGGAGCACACAGACACACCGGCGACCAAGGATGCTCGCCCCGACTCTTCGGGGAGGGGGAACGCATGCTGAGTCGCATCGCTGAAAGCCTGTTCTGGATCGGACGGTACGTGGAGCGAGCGGATGGGACCGCGCGCATCCTCGACGTTCACCTGCAGTTGCTGCTGGAGGATCCGTGGGTGGAGGAAGACGAGGCCTGCCGGTCGCTCCTCAGCGTCATGGGCGGCGAGGCGCCGGAGGGGCACGACCTCACCCGCGGTGATGTGCTGAGCATCCTCGCCGTCGACCGTACGCACCCCGCCTCGATCGCCTACTCACTCGGCGCCGCCCGCGAGAACGCCCGCCGGGCCCGCGAAGTCGTCAGCACCGAGCTGTGGGAAGTGCTCAACACCACCCGAGCCCGCATGCCCCGCAAGGTCGCCAACGAGAAGGTCAGTGAGTTCTTCGCCTGGGTGCGCGAGCGCTCGGCGCTCGCCGTCGGCATTGTGGAGTCCTCGACGAGCCGCGACGAGTCGTACAGCTTCTTCACGCTCGGGCGCAGTCTCGAGCGCGCCGACATGACCGCCCGTTTGCTCGCGACGCGCGCGCTGACCGAGGCGAGTGGCGCATCCTGGACCACGATTCTGCGCTCCTGCGGCGCCTATGAGTCGTACCTGCGCACCTACCGCGGCATGCCGAGCGCCGAGAACGCGGCCGAGTTCCTGCTCCTCGACCGGCTGTTCCCGCGCTCGATCCTCTTCTCGGTGACGCGCGCTGAGCAGTGCCTGCGAGGCATCGCACCACCCGTCGACCGCGCTGGCGTCGGCGACCTCGCCCTGCGGCAACTGGGCCAGATCCGGAGCGAGCTCGAGTACCGACCGATCGCCGACATTCTCGACGAACTGCCCCGTCACATGGATGCGGTGCAAGCGGCCACGAGCGCCACCAGCGACGCCGTGCGCCACCGCTACTTCCCGACGAACGTGGCGCCCAACTGGGTGGCGGAGAGAACATGAACCGCCTGCGCATCCGCCACCGCACCGGCTTCCATTACGCCGGCGACGTCTCCGCCTCCTACAACGAGGCGCGGATGCTCCCCGCCAGTCTCGAAGGACAGGTCGTCCTCTTTTCCCACGTCGCGATCACCCCTCCCGCGGTGCAGCACCACTACAGCGACTACTGGGGTACGCGCGTCTCGGCGTTCGAGCTCCTCGAGCCGCACCGCGAGTTGGCGCTCAGTGCCGAGAGCCTCGTCGAGGTGCGGTCGCGCCCGCACGGAGTAAACGACGGACTCAGCTGGGATCAGCTGCCACGGGTCGCGCAGTCGGCGGTCGCGCTCCTCGAGCAGACTCGCCACACCAAGCTCGCTGTCCCGCCGGAGGAGGTGCGCGAGCGAGCCATCGCCCTCGCCGCCGGGTCGACGAGCCCGGCCGCCGCCGCCCGTGCCATCAGCGACCTCCTCCACAGCGAGGTCGAGTACATGCCCGGTGCGACGACCGTGCACTCGACCGCCGCCGAGGCGTGGGCGCACCGCAAGGGCGTCTGCCAGGACATCACGCACCTCGCCCTCGGCGCCCTGCGTTCCGTGGGCATCCCGGCGCGCTACGTCAGCGGGTACCTGCACCCCAAGCCCGACGCCGAGATCGGCGAGACCATCGCGGGGGAGTCGCACGCTTGGGTCGAGTGGTTCGACGGCAGCTGGCGCGGCTACGATCCGACGAACGCGATCGAGATCGGCGACCGGCACGTGATCGTCGGCCGCGGCCGCGACTACACCGACGTGCCGCCGCTGCGCGGGGTCTACGCGGGCCCGAGCTCGGCCCTCTTCGTGACCGTCGAGATCACCCGCGAGGCGTAGGCGCCTCCGAGCGCCCGGTGCGCGTCGCGAGATGCGCCACTTTGGGCGCAGTGCGCCAGAACACACCGGCGCAGTGCGCGCAAACTGACGCACGTGCGGGGTGGTCAGAGCCGCGCGGCCGGGCAGTGCAGGCGCGTCGGGGTGGTTCCCGCCCCGCGTTCGATCACATGATCCGACATCGCTGAGTGGCACATCGGGCACGTTGGGTTTGCCGGCGCGACATACGGCGCCTCGTCGCGTCCGATGCCCACGTGAGCGGGCCCAGCGATGGGGTAGAAGAACCGATTGACGGCACCCCAGAACCCCTTCACGCCCGCGAAAGGGTTGGGATACCTATTGTTGTCCACAAATAGTTAGTGTACTCGGTAATATGAAGCTATGACCGACCCTCTCGCCCTCGACCGTCAGGTGTGCTTCGCCATCGCGGTCGCCAGCCGCAGCGTCATCAGCGTCTACCGACCCGTGCTCGAGCCGCTCGGGCTCACCCACCCGCAGTATCTGGTCATGCTGGCGCTGTGGGAGCAGAGCCCGCGCCGCGTCGGCGACATCGCCGAAACGCTCTACCTCGACGCAGCCACGCTCAGCCCACTGCTTAAGCGGCTCGAAGCCAACGGGCTCGTGACCCGCGCGCGGAGCGCCACCGACGAACGCAGCGTCGACGTGGACCTCACCGAGGCTGGTCGTGCCCTCCGCGCTCGCGCCGAGCAGGTACCGGCCACCATCGTCGAGCGCCTGGGGGTGCCGCTTGCGACGCTCGAGGGTGTGCGCGACGAGCTCACCCACCTCATCGACGCCGCCGTCGACGCCACGACTCGCGACCGCGCGGGCGAGTCACGCGCCCGTTAGTTGCGCGTAGCCTCAGGTCTTTCGCGCGCATTCCAGGATGCGCCGGTTTGGGCACAGTGCGCCACGGCGCACCGGCGCAGTGCGCCCACGCGGACGCAAGCGCGTTGTGGTCAGCGCCGCGCGCCTGACTCGGAGCGCATTCGGTGGACTAGAGCCACTTCACACTCGCTCTGATTCACCACACTGGCTCCGGTTCGCGCGGAGTCTTCGCCCCCTAGATTCGGCGGCTCTCGGCCTCGACGATCGCGATCTCCTGCGTGGCCGTCTCGCGGTCGTACTTGTCGCCGTCGTACCGCAGCAGCAGGCGCGGACGGTACCAGCGCTGCCGCCCACCCGACCGGCGGATGCGCAGATTGCGCGTGGCGCGCATCCAGATGACGGCGACGGTCGCCGCCGCGATGCCGGCGAGCGCGCCGACGGCGATCGCCCAGCGCGGGCCGAACTCGTTGGCGATGAGGCCGAGCAGGGGGCCGCCGAGAGGGGTGCCGCCCATGAAGATCATGAGGTAGAGCGACATGACGCGTCCGCGAATGGCGGGCCGGGTCGTGGTCTGCACGTACGCGTTCGCGGAGGTGATCATCGTGAGCGCGAAGAAACCGATGGGGGCGAGGGCGAGCAGGAACAGCGGGAAGGTCGGCATGAGGGCGGCGACCACCATGGCGGCTGAGAACCCGAGCGCCGAGCCGACGATCACCCGCAGACGCGGTCGGTCGCGGCGCGCCGAGCCGAGCGCGCCGATCACCGAGCCAACGGCGACGATCGACGACATCAGGCCGAACTCCCCGGCCCCGCGGCCGAACTCGACGCTCGCCATGGTTGCGGTAAAGATGGCGAAGTTGAAGCCGAAGGTGCCCATAAGGAACACCATCGCGAAGATCGCCATCAGGTCGCCGCGGCGGCGCACGTAGGCGAGGCCGGCGCGGAACTGTCCGCGGGCCTTCGCCTCCTTCTTCATGGGGTGCAACTCGTTCTCGCGCAGCAGGTACAGGGCGACGAGCATCGCGAGGAAGGTGACGGCGTTGATGACGATGACCCACCCGGCGCCCACGGCCACGGTGAGCAGCCCCGCAACGGCGGGGCCGATGAGGCGCGCGGTGTTGAACGACGCCGAGTTCAGCGCGACGGCGTTCGGCAGGTCCTTCGTGCCGACGAGTTCGCCGACGAAGGTCTGGCGGGCGGGCGCGTCGATCGCGGTTGTGATGCCGAGCCCGAGAGCGAAGAGGTAGACCATCCACAGTTCGGCGACGCCGGCGACGATGATCGCGCCGAGGCCGAGGGCCAGTAGCGCGAGGGTGATCTGCGTCGCCGCGAGTAGCCGCCGCCCGTTGATGCGGTCGGCGAGGATCCCCGCGTATGGGCTGATGAGCAGCGCTGGCCCGAACTGCAGTGCCATCGTGATGCCGACCGCGACTGCGTCGTTGTCGGTGAGCTCGGTGAGCACGTACCAGTCTTGGGCGGTGCGCTGCATCCACGCGCCGATGTTGGAGATGAGCGCGCCGGCGAACCAGATGCGGTAGTTCACGCCGGCGAGCGAGCGGAACATCGCGTTCAACTGTTCGCCAGCTTCCGCAGCACGGGGCGTGCCGCTTCGAGCGCCGCGCGCTCGTCGTCGCTCAACTCGTCGAGCCGGTCGTGAAACCACTGCGTTCGCAGGCGCCGCGTCTCGGCGACCACCTGCTCGCCCTCGTCGGTGAGCGTCACCCACACACACCGTGCGTCCACGTCGCTCGGCGTGCGGGCGACGAGCCCGGCCGACTCGAGCGCGTTGATGGTGCGGTTCATGGCCGGGGCGCTCACCCGCTCGCGTTCGGCGAGCTGCCCGGGGGTTGAACGCCCCTCGCTCGCCAGCAGCCAGAGCACGCCGAGCTGGCTGTCGGTGATGCCCTCCCCACCCCGCTCGTTGCGGATGCGCCGCGCGAGCTTCTGAATGAGCACGCGCAGTTCTTCGTCGGGGTCGGTCGACGCGGGCGGCGAGCTGCCGGGCAGGGGAGGCGGTGGTGCGGTCGTCATGGCAACTCATTACCCTAGGTCATTAACCTGGGTAACGAATGGATGCGCGTACGCTGGCCCACAAGGAGGCCATCGATGGTGAAATTCATCGCCGAGCGCGATCACCGCACGTTCGTCGACGACCACGGCGTCACGGTGCACTACTACGTCTGGTCGCCGGGGAAACCCCGCGGCGTCGTCCAGATCGCACACGGTGTCGGTGAGCACGCGCTGCGCTACGAAGCGCTCGCGCAAGACCTCGTCAACCGCGGCTACGCCGTCTACGCCGACGACCACCGCGGTCACGGAGCGACCGGGGTCGAGCAGTGGTCAGGCGACCTGACGAGGATTGGCAAGCTGGGCGTGGGCGGGCTGCGCGCGACGCAGCAGAACCTGCGAGACCTGGCCACGATCATCCGTCGAGAGCGCGCCGGAATGCCGCTCGCGCTCGTCGCCCACTCGTGGGGCTCGCTGATGGCGCAGAACCTGCTGAACGCGGGCCGCCAGCCGTGGGACGCCGTCGTGCTCACGGGCACCGCCCACCGCACGCCGTGGGGCATGAACGCGGGCGAGTTGAACGCCCGACACGCGCACCTCGGCGACACCGGGGCCGAGTGGCTGAGCCGCGACCCCGAGGTCGCCGCCGCCTTCGTCGCCGACGAACTCACCACCGACGCGAAGGTTCTGAAGCTGTTCGGCCTGTTCGACGCGCTGCGCCTCTACGGCCGGCCGAAGAAGCTCGACCGCGACGTGCCGCTGCTGATTATGGTCGGCGACGACGACCCACTCGGCGGCGAAGAGAGCGCGGCGAAGCTGGTCAACGACTACGTCGGGCGCGGAGGGCTGAGCGACGTGCAGCTGATCGTCTACCCGGGCGCGCGCCACGAGATCTTCAACGAGACGAATCAGCAGGAGGTGCGCGACGACCTCATGGCCTGGCTCGACGAGCGCCTGTTCGCGGGCGCCCGCGCCTCCGGGTCGGTGGAGGAAACCGCCTAGCCGCGCGCAACCTGCACGAGCAGCAGCGCGCTCGTCTCGTGCGCCTCGACACGGTGACGTGCCTGCGGAATCGGCGCGAGCATCCCGGTCGCGAGTGGCACTTCGCGACCATCGGCGCTGAGCAGCGTGACCGATCCGGCGAGCACCTGCAGCATGGCCTCGCCGCGGTTGTCGTGCTCGGGAAGCACGTGACCGGCGGCGATTCCGATGCCGATGACGCGCATCCGGGCGGCGTCACCCTCGTCGGTCACCGGCAAAGGGCGCGTGACAAGCCCCCGCTCGGAGTCGGCCGCTTCACCCATGATGGCGGCGGCAAAGCGAACGAGATCAAGGGCGACGAAATCCATGCCCGCACCCTAGCCTGAGTGCATGTTGCCGCCGATCGTTTCTCCCTCCTGGTTCGCCGAGCACCGCGATGAGGTCGTCGTCGCCGACGTGCGCTGGTACCTCGACGGGCGGTCGGGGCGCGAGGCGCACGAAGCCGGCCACATTCCCGGCGCCGTGTTTGTCGACCTCGACGCGTGGCTCGCCGCCCCCGCGACGCCAGCCGATGGTCGGCACCCGCTGCCCGACCCGGCGGTCTTCGCGATGGGGCTCGGAGCGGTCGGCATCGGCGACGGCGACGCCGTGGTCGCGTACGACGACGCCGGCGGCGTCATCGCCGCGCGTCTCGTCTGGATGCTCCGGGCCGTCGGCCACGACGCCGCCCTTCTCGACGGCGGCCTGGATGCGTGGGTCACCGCGCATGGCGAGGATGCGCTCGAGACGGGCCCGGTGGACGCGCGGCCGCGGTCGCTGTCGACCCGCGCGTGGCCCGCCGAGCGATTGGCCGACCTCGACGAGGTGAGCCGAGCATCCGCCGATGAGGGACCCTTGCTGGTCGACGCCCGCGCGCCCGAGCGGTACCGCGGCGAAGAGGAACCCGTCGACGCCCGCGCCGGCCACATTCCCGGCGCGGTGAACCTGCCCACCCGCGACCACGTCGGACCCGACGGCCTGCACCTCGCGCCGGAGGTGCTGCGCGAGCGCTTCGCGGCGGCCGGCGCGGCCGAGCGCGAGGTGGTCGCCTACTGCGGCTCGGGCGTCACCGCCTGCCACACGCTGATAGCCCTCGAGTACGCGGGTCTTTCCGCCGGGCGCCTCTACCCCGGCTCGTGGTCGCAGTACGCGGCCGCTCCCGGCCTTCCCGTAGCCACCGCTCAGTAGGCTTGCCCGCATGAGCGGTGAGAGCCCCCTGCACGGCGAATACAAGGTTCCCGGCGGAAAGCTTGTTGTCGTCGACCTGACGGTCGAGAACGACGCGATTGCGAGCATCCGAATCGCGGGCGATTTCTTCGTCGAACCCGACGAGACCGTTCACGAAATGGAACGCGCCGTCACCGGGATGCGCGCCGACAGCGACGCTGTCGCCCTCACGCGGGCGCTCACCGCCGCGGTGCCGGCCGGGGCGCAGCTGCTGGGGTTCAGCCCCGAGGCCGTGGCGACGACGATCCGCCGAGCGGTGAACAGCGCCACCACGTTCGCCGACCACGACTGGCAGCTCGTGCGCGGGCCGGCGCTGCAGCCCGTGCAGCAGATGGCGACCGACCAGGTGCTCACCGAGGAGGTCGGCGCCGGGCGGCGCGGGCCGACGCTGCGCATCTGGGAGTGGGCGAGTCCCGCCGTCGTCATCGGGTCGTTCCAGAGCGTGAAGAACGAGGTCGACCTCGACAACGCTGCCGCCTACGGCTTCGAGGTCGTGCGCCGCGTGTCGGGCGGCGGTGCCATGTTCATCGAGCCGCAGTCGGCGATCACCTACTCGCTGTACGCGCCCGTCGACCTGGTGAAGGGCATGAGCTTCGCCGAGTCGTACGCGTTCCTCGACAGCTGGGTGCTGACCGCCCTGCACGACCTCGGCATCGACGCCTCATACGTGCCGCTCAACGACATCGCGAGCCCCGCCGGCAAGATCGGCGGCGCCGCGCAGAAGCGCCTCGGCGCCGGAGCCGTGCTGCACCACACGACCATGGCCTACGACATGGACGGCGACCGCATGACCCAGGTGCTGCGCATCGGGCGCGAGAAGATTAGCGACAAGGGCATCGCGAGCGCTAACAAGCGCGTCGACCCGCTGAAGTCGCAGACCGGAATGACCCGCGACGCCATCATCGACTCGCTCGTCGACACCTTCGACCGGCTGTACGGCCTCACCGAGGGGGCCATCACCGACGACGAGAGCGCCCGCGTCGAGCAGCTTGTCGCCGAGAAGTTCGGCACGCACGGCTGGGTGCACCGGGTGCCGTGAGGTCGCGCCTGCGCGCGACCGCGCTCGTCCTGCTACTCGCCGGCCTCCTGGTCGGCGGCATCATTGCGAGCGCTGTCACGGGGCAGCTGGCCGTCGCCCCCACCGAGGTGCTCGGCTCGCTGCTACGGGCCATCGGCATCGACACGGCGTGGGCTCCGACCGACCCGATCGTGGAGTCCACCCTGTGGGTCGTGCGCTTCCCGCGCATCGTCATGGGCCTCATGGTGGGGGCATCGCTCGCCGTCGCTGGCGCCGTCATGCAGGCCATCTTCGGCAACCCGCTCGCCGAGCCCGGCGTCGTCGGGGTGTCTTCAGGAGCCGCGCTCGGCGCATCCATTGCGATCACGATCGGCGCGAGCGTGCTCGGCGGTCCGGGAGTCGCGGTGTTCGCCTTCCTTGGCGGGCTAGTGGCCACGCTACTCGTCTACGCCGTCGCGCGGGCAGGGGGGCGCACCGAGGTCGTCACTTTGCTGCTCACTGGTATCGCCATCAACGCCTTCGCGCACGCCGGCATCGCCTTCGTGCTGTTCATCGCCGACTCGGCCAGCCGCGAGCAGATCGTGTTCTGGCAGCTCGGCTCGATCGCCGGGTCGCTGTGGAACCAGGTGCTGATCGTCGCCGTCGTAGCGCTGTTCGGCACGCTCGCCGCGCTCTTCCTCGCCCGCCGACTCGACCTGCTCGCACTCGGCGAGCGCAACGCCCGCCAGCTGGGGGTCAACGTCGAGCGGCTGCGCATCGTCGCCATCGTGCTCGTCGCCCTACTCACGGGTGCCGCGGTCGCGTTCACCGGCATCATCGCCTTCGTCGGCCTGGTCGTGCCGCACATCATCCGCATGATCATCGGGCCCGCCCACCGCGGTCTCATTCTCGCCAGCGCTGTCGGCGGCGGTGCCCTGCTCGTCATCGCCGACCTCATGACCCGAACCCTCATCGCCGGGGCCGAACTGCCGATCGGCATGCTCACCTCGCTGGTCGGAGGGCCGTTCTTCTTCTACCTGCTCTGGCGGCAGCGTCGACGCAGCGGGGGGTGGGCGTGATGAGCGACCTGCCCGGAACGCCCGTCACCGGGTCGATCCCCGCCCACCCGTCAGAGAGTCGCGTCGTGCTTGAGGCGCGCGGCGTCGGGGTGACACGTGACGGCCGGCCGATCCTGCACGACGTCAACCTTGAGGTGCGCACCGGCGAGGTGCTGGCGCTTGTCGGCCCCAACGGTGCTGGCAAGTCGACGCTTCTCGGCGCCCTCAGCGGCGAACTCGACTACGACCACGGCACCGTGCTACTCGACGGCAAGCGCCTCGGCGACTACCGCACGATCGAGCTCGCCCGTCGCCGCGCCGTACTCAACCAGGCCAGCGAGGTGAGCTTCCCCTTCCTCGTGCGCGAGATCGTCGCCATGGGCCGCAACCCGTGGGTGCGCACCCCGCAGTTCGACGATGACGAGAAAGCCATCGCCGAGGCGGTGCGCACCGCCGACGTCGGCCACCTCGTCGAGCGGCGCTTCACCGCGCTGTCGGGCGGCGAGCGCGCGCGGGTGTCGCTCGCCCGCGTGCTCGCGCAGCGCACCGAGATCGTGTTCCTCGATGAGCCGACTGCGGCGCTCGACCTGCGCCATCAAGAAGACGTGATGCGCGCATCCCTGGCCCTCGCCCGCGCGGGGCGCGCGGTCGTCGTGGTGCTGCACGACCTCTCGCTCGCGGCCGCATACGCCGATCGCATCGGCATGCTCACCGGCGGAACCCTTGCCGCGATCGGCACCCCGAACGAAGTGCTGACCGCCGAGCGCGTCGGCCGCGCCTACGGCCTGGGTGTGCGGGTGTACCACCCGACGCCGGGCTCGCGGCCGGTCATCCTGCCGCTGCGCGACTAGCCGCGTTCGCGCCGACTCGCGTCGCGCAGGCCCCGCCGCGCCGCACTGTTGTCGCGTCGCCCCGGAGGGTCTCGCGGCACGCGGCGGGCCGGCCGCGACACGCCATGACGCGGGGGCATCCACCGGGGCTGCGCGACACTGGCTCGACACATGAGCCGGCTGCACACACGGGCGAGACCGGCGAAGTGCCTGCTACCGACGCGCGAGGTCGTCGTATTCGGGATGCCGGCGCATCCACATGCGCACGAACCCGCACACCGGCTGCACCGGTTCCGCGCGTGTGTTACGAACCTCGTCGAGGATCGCCTGCACGACCTCACCACCCACGCCCTTGTTGCGCATGAGCGGGGGCACTTCGGCGTGCAACAACCGCAGGGTGCCGCCGGCGACGTCGTAGTCGATCCAGCCCTGCAGTTCGTCGCCGCGGTGCACGGAATAGCGGGAGGCATCGGGCTCGTGGGTCACGGTGAGGCTCATGCCGGGCACCCTATCGGCGCTGCACGGCAGTGGGCTGGGTGGCCCCGGTCGTCGACACGCTCTCGACGATCCATCACAATCGAGCCATGACGTCGTACGTTCGCCCCGAGATCGCGCCTCAGGAGTACCGCGATGTGAGCGGCACTGTGATTCCTTACGGCGAGCGGTGGGGCTTGGCTGGACCTCCCGAAGACTCGTACAGCTGCGTCACGCACCCCGAGCGATTCGCGCCGCTACACGAGGTCGCGCGAGCCCTCGTTGCGCACCTCACTCTCACCTTCGACATTGAGATAGAGCGTGGCGCCTCCCTCGCGGACGAGCTCGGGAGGAGACAGATCCCCATCATTGATGCTTACACGTTGCGCCCACGTGCCGTCGACGCGGCACCGTTGGACATTGCGCTGACCGGCTACCCGGGGGTGGTCCTCGCGGCGGGAGTGCTGTGGGAGTCGTCTTACCCGGTATGTGGCTGCGACGCCTGCGACGAGACCTGGGAGAGAGCAGCCGACGAACTGGAGAGCCACGTCCTCGCTGTCGCCGATGGTCGCTTCCGTGAATCGGTGGCAACGCAAGGGCGTGCGGATGGTCGGGCAACATACGGCTACCGGTTCGCCGGAAGCATGTCCGGAACGGGCGGCCTGACGCATGTGTCCGACGCGAAACGAGAAGCCGCTATCGAGCGGCTCGCGACTCTGTCTGCTGGTTGGCTGTCGTGGCCTCGACGCTGACGGCTCGGCGGTTCGAATCGGCGACTGCGGCCGCCCCCGTCAGGCCGATTGGCCCTGCACGAGCGCCGTCGGCAGGATCGTCACCCGAGAGATCTCGCGTCCCTCGATGCGGTCGATCAGCAGCCGCGCCATCGTGCGCCCGACCTCGACGGTCGGCTGCTCGATGGCCGTGAGGCGCGGGTTGGCGTTGGTGGCGAAATAGTCGTTGTCGATCGAGGTGATCGAGACATCCGCGGGCACCGCGAGGCCCGCATCCCGCATGGCGGAGAGTGCGCCGGAAGCCAGCTGCGAGCTCGCCGCGAAGAGGGCGTCGAAGCTCTCCCCGCGGGCGAGCAGCCTCCGCATCGCCTCGAATCCGCCCGCGGGCGTGAAGTCGGCGCGCTCGACGAGGGAAGATGCGAGCCCTGCGGCGTTCAGCGCGTCGCGCCAGCCGTCGAGGCGGTCGACACCGGCGGCCATGTCGGCCGGCCCCGCGATCGTAGCGATGCGCGTGCGGCCCCCAGCGATCAGGTGCTCGGTTGCCACGCGCGCGGCGGCCCGGTTGTCGACGTCGACGTAGAAGGCGTGCTCGCCCTCCGGCCCCATGGGGCGTCCGCCGAACACGACCGGCATGGTGCGGGCGAGGGCGAGGAATGCGCGGTCGTCGGAGTGGTGCGAGAGCACGAGCGCCCCGTCGACGTTGCCCGCCTGCAGGAAGTTGCGGCTCTTCTCTGCGTCCGTCTCGGGCGTGATGAGCAGGCTGAGGGTGTACTTCGTGCTCGACAGCGCCATCGCCACGCCCTGAATCACGGAGGCGAAGTAGGGGTCGGCAAAAAACTTCGCGGTGTTCTCGGGGATGACGAGGGCGATCGCGAAGGTGCGCCGCGAGGCCAGGCTGCGCGCCGCGCGGTTTGGCACATAGCCGAGCTCGGCGATCGCTCGCGAGACCGCCTCCCGCGCCTCGACGGTCACCTTCGGCGAGTCGTTGATCACCCGCGAGACCGTCGCTCTCGACACGCCTGCGACCGCGGCGACCTGCTCGAGCGTGGGCGCGCTCGGCGGCGACGTCTCGAGGGTCATGGGCGCTCCGCAGTAGAGGTGGGGTGTGGCCCCATCCTAGATCGCGGCCGCGATGCCCTGCCCGGCGGGGGTCGGCGCCGCATCCCGGTGGGCGCGAATGATCTCGGCGTACACGTGCCCGCTGCGCTTGACCGTGCGCAGTTGACTGTCGTAGTCGACGTGCACGATGCCGAAGCGCTTGTCGTAGCCCCACGCCCACTCGAAGTTGTCGAGCAGCGACCAGACAAAGTACCCGCGCACGTCGGCGCCCTCCTCGATGGCAGAGGCGACGGCGTCCAGGTGGTCCTCCAGGTAGGCGACGCGATCGGGGTCCTCGACACTCCCGTCCTCGCCGACCACGTCCTCCCAGGCGGAGCCGTTCTCGGTGACGTAGAGGGGCGGCAGCTGCGGGTACTGCTGACCCAGCCGCACGAGCAGCGAGCGCAGCCCGTCGGAGTTGATCTCCCAGCCCATGGCCGTGCGCGGCAACCCGCGCGAGGGGAAGGTCAGGTCCTCGGATCCGACGAACATGCTGCCGCGTGCATACGTGGTGGGTCGCAGCCCCGGCGGGGTTTCGGGTGGCAGCGGATGCCCGCTGACGTTGTCGTCGTGATAGTGGTTCACGCCGAGAAAGTCGAGCGGGGCGGCGATCGTCGCCAGGTCGCCGTCGTGGATGAACTCGGCGAAACGGTGGTCGGCAACGCTGTCAAGGAAGAGTTGCGGGTACCGGCCGAGCAGTAGGGGCTCGAGAAAGGCGCCGTTCCAGATCGCGTCGAGTCGCGCGGCCGCGTCGAGGTCGACGGGGTCGCTCGGGTCGTTCGGCACCGCGTTGGTGAGGTTCAGTGTGATGCCGATGTTCTCGGCGCCGCGCCCGCGCAGCGCTCGCGTCGCCAGCCCGTGCGCGAGGTGTTGGTGGTGTAGCGCGCCGAGCGCCGCGCGCGGCTCCATGCGCCCCGGTGCGTGCTCACCGCCGCCGTAGCCGATAAGAGAGGAGCACAGCGGCTCGTTGAAGGTCGTCCAGTGGTCGACGCGGTCGCCGAGCACATCGTGGACAGCGTGCGCGTAGTCGAGGAAGCGGTGAGCGGTGTCGCGGTTCGGCCAGCCCCCGGCCTCTTCGAGCGTCTGCGGCAGGTCCCAGTGGTAGAGGGTGAGCCACGGCAGGATCCCTACGGTGAGCAGCTCGTCGACGAGCCGGCTGTAGAAGTCCAGGCCCGCGGCGTTGGTGCGCACGCCGTCGGGCTGGACGCGCGCCCAGCTCACCGAGAATCGGTACGAATCGAGACCGAGTCGGCGCATGAGCGCAACGTCCTCGGGCATCCGGTGGTAGTGGTCGACCGCGCGTTCGGGGGTGTCGCCGCCGGCGATCGCGCCGGGGACGCGAGCGAACGCATCCCAGATGGAGTCGCCCTTGCCGTCTTCGTGGGCGGCGCCTTCGATCTGGGCGGCGGCGGTCGCCGCGCCCCAGAGGAATGCGGGGGGGAAACGGTGAGCCATCAGCCCTTCACTGCTCCTTGCATGATTCCAGAGATGAGTTGACGCCCCGCTGCGATGAAGAGGATCAGCAGGGGCAGCGTCGCGAGCACGGCGCCCGCGAGCACGATCGAGTAGTCGACGTAGTAGCCGGACTGCAGCTGGCTGAGGGCCGTCTGCAGCGTGGGGTTCTGCGGGCTCAGCACGATGAGCGGCCACAGGTAGTCGGTCCACGCCATCATGAACGTGAACAGGCCGAGGATCGCCATCGCGGGCCGCGCGGCGGGCACGGCGACGGTGAAGAAGGTGCGCAGCTGGGTGGCGCCGTCGACCCGCGCCGCCTCGATGAGTTCGTCGGGGATCACGCCGACCAGGTACTGGCGCATGAAGAACACGCCGAACGCCGTGACGAGGGTCGGCACGATGACGGCGCCGAGCGTTCCCGTCCAGCCGAGTTCGCGCATGACGATGAACAGCGGGATGATGCCGAGCTGCGTCGGGATGGCCATGGTGGCGATCACGAAGACGAGCAGACCTTCGCGGCCGCGGAAGCGCAGTTTCGCGAAGGCGTAGCCCGCGAGCGTCGAGAACGTGACGACCGAGATCGTGATCACGCTGGAGACGATGATCGAGTTGCCGAGCGCGAGCCAGAAGGGGATCGCGTCGAGCACGCGGGCGGCGTTCGCGAGGAAGTTGCCGCCGGGGATGAGCGGCAGGGTCTCGCCGCGCGTCGCGTTCGTGCCGCTCGCGACCACGAACGACCACCACAGCGGGTAGGCCGAGCCGAGGATCCAGGCGAGCAGGAGGCCGTAGCTGAGGAACCCGGGCCGCAGGGCGACGCCCGATCCGCCGCCACGCCGACGCTTCCGCGCGGACGAGGACTCGGGGGACGGCCGGACGGGGGCCATCATCGGTTGGGCGGTCATCGGGTTCCTCCCTGGTGGGCGGCGAGCCGGCGTTGCGCGCGGCGGCTGATGCGTGCGGTCTCCACCGAAGCGATGCGGCGCGAGATGGCGAAGTTGACGAGTCCGATCGCGACGATGAGCAGGAACAGGAGCCACGCGATGGCAGCCGCGCGACCGAAGTCGCCGCGGAAGAAGGCCATCTCCCACAGGTAGAGCACGGTGGTCTGGAACTGCCGCTGCGAGCCTCCAATGCCGCCGGCGTTCGACACGTCGAACAGGCGCGGCTCGGCGAAAATCTGCAGGCCGCCGATGGTGGCGGTGATGATCACGAAGATCACGGTGGGGCGGATGCTCGGGATCGTGATCGAGAAGAACCGCCGTGCCGCTCCCGCCCCGTCGATCGCCGCCGACTCGTGGAGGTCGCGGGGCACGGCCTGCATCGCGGCGAGCAGGATGAGTGTGTTGTAGCCCGTCCAGCGCCAGTTCACCATGGTGGCGATCGCGACGTGGCTCGCCAGGACGTCGTTCTTCCACTGGATCGGGTCGATGCCGACGAGGCCGATGAGGTTGTTGACGAGCCCGGACTGCTCGTTGAAGACGTTCGTAAAGATGAGGGCGACGGCGACCGGGGTGACGACGTAGGGCAGCAGCACGCTCATCCGCCAGAAGGTGCGAGCCTTCAGGTGCTGGTCGAGGATCGAGGCGAGCACGAGCGCGACGGCGAGCTGCGGGATCGTCGATAGCAGGAAGATGCTGAGCGTGTTGCCGATCGAGTTCCAGAAGAAGCGGTCGCCGAGCACGGTGGCGAAGTTCTCGAGGCCGACGAAGTCGCCCTGCCCCTGCAGTAGCGGCCAGTCGTGCAGCGAGACGACGAGGGTGTAGACGAGGGGGAAGAGCCCGGTGACGGCGAACAGCACGAAGAAGGGCGCGATGTAAAGGTAGGGCGATGCCGCCATGTCGAGCCGCGAGAGCGACCAGCGGCGGCGTCGCCGGGTGCGCCCGTTCGCGTCGGCGGGGGAGGGCGTGCCGGGCGCATCGCCTGCGGCCGCGGTGCGCGGCAGTGTGTCAGTCACGAGAGGTCCGTTCGCGGTAGCGGGCTGATGTGGGGGCGGGCTCCCCGCGTCGGTCGCAGGGAGCCCGCCGGGTCGACGTCGGGTCAGTCGACCAGTTCGTTCAGCAGTTGCAGCGCCTCTGCCCACGCCTCGTCGGCGGTCATCTCACCGCGGTCGAGGGCCTGCAGGGGCGGTCCGAAAACGTTCTCCTGGATGAGCGAGTCGTCCGGACCCTTGAACTGCGCGATGACACCTTCGGCGCGGCCGGCGAGGATCTCACCCACGGGAGCGTCGTTGAAGAACGCGTTCGGGATGGGGTTCGCGGCGAGCTCCTGCTGCGCCTCGAGGGTGCTCGGGAAGGTGCCGGCGGCCTCAAACTGCTTGATCTGCTGCTCGGGCTGCGTCAGCCAGTCGGCGAGCTTGGCGGCCTCCTCCTTGTTGTTGCTGGTCTCGGGGATGGCGAGGAAGGCGCCGCCCCAGTTGGCCGCACCGCCGGGGAACACGTCGGCGAAGTCCCAGCCGGTGTCGGCGCTGCCGCCGCCGGCCTCGGTGTTGCCCTGCAGCACCCCGAGCATCCAGCCCGGGCAGATGAAGGTCGCGAAGGTGCCGTCGACGAACGACTGTCCGCCGTTCCAGTCCCACGCCGACTGCGCGGCCGACTGGCCACTCAGCGTCGCTTCGGCCAGCTGGTCGAAGCGGGCGCGGAGCTCGGCGTTGCCCTCGACGTTCAACTCGCCGCTCGAGGTGTAGTAGCCCTCGTCGAGCTGGTTGACCATCGCGTTCCAGACGAAGCCCGAGTGGTCGTACCAGGCGCGTCCGGTCTCGGCGAGGTAGTCGGCGCCGACCTCGAAGTAACGGTCCCAGCCGCCATCGAGCAGCTCGGCGACGCCCTCACGGTCGCTCGGCAGGCCGGCCTCTTCGAAGAGCGGGCCATTGAAGCAGATGCCCTCCGGTCCGATGTCGGTGCCGTAGCCGATGACGCGGCCGTCGGGGTCGGTGGCCTGCTGGTACTTCCAGTCGACCCAGTCGCTCCCGCGGTCCTCGATGCCGTACTCGCGCAGGTCGACAAAGCGGTCGCTGACCTCCATGATCGAGCCGAGCCAGCCCTCCTCGAGGGCGACGATGTCCGACAGACCGCTGCCGGCGCCGAGCTTCGTGAAGACGTCGGTGCGGGCGTTGCCGCCGGTGTCGATGTTGTTGGCGACGATCCGGACATTGGGGTTCAAGTCCATGTACTCCTCGTACAGGGCCTCGTAGCCGAAGGTTCCGAAGGTGGTGATGGTGAGCTCGATCTGCTTGCCGTTGCCGCCGGGCTCGTTCGGCCCGGTCGCGGTGTCGGTGGCGCAGCCGCTCGCTACGAGGGCCAGCACCGCCGTGCCCGCCGCGATGCTCGCGGCGGACGTTGCTCGTGACAATCTCACGGGGGTCACTCCTTTGTGCGTGGTGGGTGGGAATGAGAGCGCTCTCATTCCGAAGCTGTGAGAGCGCTCTCACGTTGGCGGTCACGCTAGACCGGCCGCGCATGGTGTGTCAAGGATCTCTGCTCGATTCGCAAAAATGCCTGGTCAACGGCACGCGCTCCACCCCCGGTCCGGTCGCCTAGGCTCGAAGGGTGCCGATGTTCCCCGCCCGCCGACACCGCGCTACCGCCGTGGGAGCCGCCGTCGTGCTGCTCGTGGTGGCCGCGTGCGCGTCGGAGCGCGACGTCCCCGAGGTGCCGACCGTGAGCATCCCGCCGGCACCGTCGCCCACCGCGTCACCGACGCCGATCCCCGAGCCGTCTCCCGAGCCGACATTCGACCGCGAAGCCCGGTCGATCGACGACCCCGCGAGCATCTGGGTGGTCGTGAACAAGCTCCGGCCGCTCGACCCCATCGATTTCACGCCACCGGACCTGGTCACGGCACCCGTCTCGGCGACGAACCCGGCGACGATGCGCGCTGAGGTGGCCGACGCTCTCGTCGCGCTGTTCGACGCCGCGCGCGTCGAGGAGGGCATCGAGCTGCAGTCGCAGAGCGCCTACCGCAGTCACGCGACACAGAGCACGATCTACGCGAACGGTGTCGCGGCCAACGGCGTCGAGTACACCGACCGCTTCAGTGCGCGCCCCGGCCACAGCGAGCACCAGACGGGCCTCGCCGTTGATATCGGGGTGCCCGGAGGCGAGTGCTCGTTCCAGGCGTGCTTCGGCGAGCTTCCCGCGGGCGTCTGGCTGGCTGAGAACGCCCACCGCTTCGGGTTCCTCCTGCGCTACCCCGACGGCGCTCAACCCATCGTCGGATTCGACTACGAGCCATGGCATTTCCGGTACATCGGCGTCGAGCTGGCGGCCGAAATGCACGAGCAGGGCGTCGCCACCCTCGAGGAGTTCTTCGACCTGCAGCCCGCCTCCGACTACGCCGACTGAGTGAGAGCGTCGGCCATCCGGTCCACGATCTCGAGCGCGATCGGACGCGGCGTCGCGAGGATCACCCGCACCCCGCCGGCGCCGGCCGCGCCGCACGCGCGGCCATCGGTCAGGGCGACGCCGGCCTCGCGGCGGAACCACTCTCCGAGGTCGGTCTCGCGCGGGTCAATGCGGCTGGGGAAGGACACATCGCGAAGGTCGATCCAGCCGATGTAGCTGCCCTCCGGCGCGACGAACCGGGCGCTCGGGATGCTCGTTGCCAGTCGATCGGCGACCGCCGCGACCGTGCCGCGCAGGTAGTCGACGAACACGTCGAGCCAGGGCCCGCCCGCGCGGTACGCCGCGATGTTGGCAACGGCGCCGAGCGTGCTGGTGCCGTGCCCGAATAGGGGGCCCTGCTCGGCGACGATGCGCTGATCGTCGTCGTTCGTGACAATGAACTGCGCGCACTTGAGGCCCGGCAGCGTGAAGGCCTTCGACGCGGACGTCGCGGTCAGCGCCTGGCGCGCGGCGGCCTCGCTCACGGTTGCGTACGGCACATGGACGGCGTCGCCGAGCAGCAGCGGAGCGTGCACTTCGTCGGCGAACACGCGCGCACCCTCGTGGCGGGCGATGACCTCGGCCAGGGCGGCGAGCTCGTCGCGCTCGAACACTCGACCGCCAGGGTTGTGTGGGTTGCACAGCACGACGAGCCGTGCGCCGGCGGTGAGCGCCGCGTCGATGGCGGCGAGGTCGAGCGTCCAGCGGCCCTGCGCATCCGTGACGTGGGGCACCTCGATGACGGCGCGTCCATGCCGGGGCGGAATCGTGAGAAATGGCATATATGCCGGAGTCGGCACGATCACCGGCGTGCCGTCCGGCGTGAAGAGGTCTATGGCGACCTCGAGGCCGTGAATCACGTCGGGAAGGTAGTGAATGCGCGCGGGCGGGACGTCCCACGCGAAGCGGTCGCGCATCCAGGCGTTCGTCGCCTCGCGGAGTTCGGCGGCAAGCGAACGCGGCAGATAACCGAAATCGCCGCGAGCGACGGCGGCGTGGAGGGCCTCGGTGACGGCGGGGGCCGTGCCCAAATCACTCTCGGCAACCCACGCGCCGATCATCCCGGGGTTTGCCGACCACTTCATGCCGCCGCGAGCATGAAGCTCGTCTGCGGTGATGGCATCCCACGATGCGTGCAGCGCCTCGCGGTCAATTGGGGCGGCCACCGCTACCCCCCGAGGGCAGCGTCGACGATCGCCTTCGCCTCGGCCTGCACCTCGCGCAGATGCTCCTCGCCACGGAACGACTCGGCGTAGATCTTGTAGACGTTCTCGGTGCCGCTCGGGCGGGCCGCGAACCACGCGTTCTCCGTCGTCACCTTGACCCCGCCGATCGCAGCGCCATTGCCGGGCGCCTCGCTCAGGCGCGCGGTGATCGGCTCGCCGGCAAGGGTGTCAGCGGTGATGGCATCGCCCGAGAGCTTCGACAGTGCCGCCTTCTGCTCGGGGCTCGCCGCCGCGTCGATGCGCTCGTAGGCGGGCGAACCGAACCGCTCGGTCTGCGCACGGTACAGCTCCGACGGGCTGCTGCCGGTGACCGACGCGATCTCGCTCGCGAGCAGGGCGAGCAGGATTCCGTCCTTGTCCGTCGTCCACACGCTGCCGTCGTGGCGCACGAAGCTCGCGCCCGCGCTCTCCTCACCGCCGAAGGCCACGGAGCCGTCGATCAGGCCCGGGACGAACCACTTGAATCCGACCGGCACCTCCCACAGGCGTCGGCCGAGGCTGTCGACGACGCGGTCGATCATGGTGGACGACACGAGCGTCTTGCCGATGGCGGCATCCGGTCGCCATTGCGGGCGGTGGGTGGCGAGGTATTCGATCGCGACGGCCAGATAGTGGTTCGGATTCATCAGCCCGCCATCCGGAGTCACGATGCCGTGCCGGTCGGCGTCGGCGTCGTTGCCGGTCAGCAGAGCGAAATCGTCGCGGTGGGCGAGAACGCTCGCCATCGCGCTCGGGCTCGACGGATCCATGCGGATCTTCTCGTCCCAGTCGAGCGTCATGAAAGCCCAAGTCGGATCGACGGCCGGATTCACGACGGTCAGGTCGATGCCGTACGTGTCGGCGATCGCGGCCCAGTAGTCGACCGACGCGCCGCCAAGCGGGTCAGCACCGATGCGCAGTCCAGCGTCGCGCACGGCACCCAGGTTGACGATGTGGCGCAGGTCATCGACGTAGTGCTTGCGGTAGTCGTACGCCTGCGTATCGACAACGGTCGAGCGCTTCACCTCGGCGTTGCCGCCCCGGATGGTCGCGTTCGCACGATCGGCGATCCACCCGGTCGCGTCCGAGTCGGCGGGCCCGCCGTGCGGGGGGTTGTACTTGAAGCCGCCGTCGCGGGGCGGATTGTGGCTCGGGGTGATGACGATTCCGTCGGCCTGCGCGCTGCCGGCATCGCGGTTGTGACAGATGATCGCGTGGCTGAGTGCGGGAGTGGGGACGTAGTCGGCGCGAGCATCCACGAGCGCGGTGACGCCGTTACCGGCGAGCACCTCCAGGGCGGTGCGCTGCGCGGGTGCCGACAGGGCATGGGTGTCGGCGCCGACGAACACCGGGCCGCTCGTGCCAGCCTGCGCGCGGTACTCGACGATCGCCTGCGTGATGGCGGCGATGTGGGTGTCGGTGAAGGCCCCGTCGAGGCTCGACCCGCGGTGGCCGCTCGTGCCAAACGCGACCCGCTGGGCGGGGTCATCCATGTCGGGGGCGCGGTCGGCGTACGCGGCGACGAGCGCCTCGACGTCGACCAGGTCGTGCGGCTGGGCGGGGGTTCCGGCGCGTGACGTCATAGCGTCCATCCAACCACCGCGACCCCGCCCGAGCCGTGACGTTTCTCAGGAGTTCGAGCGAACTCACCCCGGAATCAGTGGGCAGGTCTCGCACGATCGACCCTCTACTCCTGAGAAACGTCACGCGCGCCGGCGAAAAACGTCACTCACGAGCGCGGGGCGGCTCCGCCGAGTCCCGCAATAGACTCGCCGCATGAGCGAGACAGCCGCCGAAACCCCGACGTACTCGTACCTCGGGCCGGTTGGCACGTTCACGTGGGAGGCACTGCGCCAGGTGCCCGAGGCCGCTGGCGCAACCTGGCGCAGCGTCTCGAACGTCGGCGAGGCCCTCGACGACGTGGTGAGCGGCCGCAGTGTCGGCGCCATGATTGCCATTGAGAACTCCGTCGAGGGCGGCGTCAGTGCCACGCAAGACGCGCTCGCCACCGTGCCGGGCCTCCGCATCGTGGGCGAGTACCTCGTGCCCGTCGACTTCGTGCTCGTCGCGCGTCCGGGTACGACGCTCGCCGATGTGCGCACGGTTTCCGCGCATCCCGTCGCGTACGCGCAGTGCCGTCGCTTCCTGGAAGCGCAGCTGCCGAGTCACGGCCACATTCCGTCGGCGTCCAACGTGGCGTCCGCCGCGGGCCTGCTGGAGTCGACGCTCGCCGATGCCGCGATCGCGCCACCGAACATCACCGAGCACCACGACCTCGCCGTGCTTGCCGAGCACATCGGCGACAACCCCCACGCCGTCACGCGCTTCGTACTCGTCAGTCGAACGCTCGGGCTTCCGCAGCGAACGGGCGCCGACAAGACGAGCATCATCGCTGAGCTACCCGACGACGCCCCCGGACGCCTGCTCGAAATGCTCGAACAGTTCGCCACCCGCGGTGTGAACATGAGTCTGATCGAGTCGCGCCCGATCGGTGACGCCCTCGGTCGGTACCGCTTCGTCATCGACCTCGACGGGCACATCCACGACGAGCGGGTGGCCGACGCGCTGCTCGGCCTGCGTCGGTTCAGCCCCAATGTGCTCTTCCTCGGCTCGTACCCGCGCGCCGACAAGCGCCCGGTCGAGTTCGTGCCGCAGTACTCCGACGATGTCTTCACGGATGCCCGTGATTGGCTTCGCGGCATTCTTTCCGGCGAGCCCCCGCTCACCTAACCGCTCCCTGCTCGGCGCTCCGCCGGTGACGAACGGCCGTCACCATTGTCGCGCCTCCGCGCCCCCCAAACGGGGGTGAGAGCGCGACCACGGCATAATCCGAAATGTTTCGATTGCATTTCGATAACGGATGCATAACAGAAAGTTGTTCCCCACAACAAACGGGTTGTTGCTTCCAGGATTGTCTGCCTATTCTCCGCGGGTAATCTTCACCACTCGCGCAAAGGAGCGCCATGCCTCGGCATCGCACAACCGAAATTTTCGAGCTTGATACCGGCTCGTCTCCCACCCGCAGACGCCGAAGCGGGGTCGCCGTGCTTGCGGCCCTCGCGATGGTCGTCGCTCCACTCACGGCATTCGCGCCAGCGACGGCAGCCGACACCGTCGTCGCCTCGGACGACTTCTCGCAGCCACTCAGTTCCAGCTGGCAGCAAAGCGGCGGTCCGACTCTGTCGATCGCCGACGTCGACGGCAACCCGGCCCTTGAGGTCGCCGACCGCGCGCAAGACTTCGACGGGATTGAAACCGCACCCGCTGTGCTCCAGGCCGGCTCCACCTACACCGTGACTGCGCAGGTTCGCCTCGCCGAGCGAACCGACGGCGCACCCGAGGTGCGCTGGGTGCAGAACTACTCGGTCGGCGGCAACGCTCAGTTCGTGTGGGTGCCCGACAGCAACCGGCCGGTTTCCGCCGACGGCTGGACGACCATCGACGGAACCTTCACGATTCCGGCGAATGCGACCGCACCGAAGATCTACCTGGGCACCGCGAACCTCAGCGGCCCGTACACGTACTTGATCGACGATCTCGTGTTGACCCGCGCCCCCGAAACGCCGGATGTCACGCCGATCGCGAGCGACGACTTCAGCCAGCCGCTCAGTGAGTCGTGGCAGCAGAGTGGCGATCCCACCCTGTCGATCGTCGACGTCGATGGTGACCCTGCCCTGCGTGTTGGCGATCGCGACCAAGACTTCGACGGAATCGAGACGGCGCCCGGCGTTCTGGTCGCGGGCAACACCTACGAGGTCGGGATGCGCGTGCGCCTCGACGAGGGAACGACCGGTACCCGCGACGTGCGTTTCGTCACCAAGCCGGGCTTCCAATGGGTACCGAACACGAACACGCCGGTGTCGGCCGATGGCTGGACCACGATCGAAGGCACGTTCACGGTGCCCGCGGACGCTGACGAGCCCAGCGTGTACATCGGCACCGCAGACAGCGACCCCGCTGCCGCGTACGCCTACCTCGTGGACGACCTGTTCCTGAACCAGATCGGCGGCGACGGCCCGACCGACCCGGGCCCGACCGACCCCGGTACTCCGGGTGAGCAGGTCGTCGCGATGACGACGAGCTTCGAGGACGGCCTCGACGGCTGGATCCTCCGCCGCTCGAGCAACCTCGAGGTTGCTCCGACGGTGAGCGTCACCGACGAGTTCGCGCGCACGGGCACGCAGTCGGCGGTGGTCGCCAACCGCGGCAACCAGGGCGACGGCATCGGCTTCAACGTCATCGACGTTCTGCTGCCGGGCATCACCTACGAGATCGAGGCGTGGGTGCGGTTCGCGCCGAACCAGCCCGCCGGCGACATCTGGGTGACCTTGCAGGCGGACTCGGCGTTCCAGACGATCGCGCAGAACACGGGCTTGTCGAACGGCGAGTTCCGTCAGGTCAGCGCCACCGTCACGATGCCGCCGAACGCGCTCACGACGGGGCTCTTGTACTTCGAGACCGCGTACGTGGCCCCGCCGGCCACCGGAAACATCACCACGTTCTACATCGACGACATCACGGTGACCCAGGCCGAAGAGCTGACGGTCGCCGACGTCCTGCCGATCAAGAGCACGACCGACTTCCCCGTCGGCGTGGCGATCGACTCGCGTGAGACGGGCGGGGCGCAGGCCGGCACGGTCGTCCGCCACTTCGATCAGGTGTCGGCTGAGAACTCGATGAAGCCGGAAGCGTTCTACAACAACAACCGGCAGTTCGTCGCTCCCGGCGACGCAACGCAGGTGATGAACTTCGCCCGCGACAACGACCTGCGGGTGTGGGGCCACACGCTCGTCTGGCACGCCCAAACCCCGACGTGGTTCTTCCAGAACGCGCAGGGTCAGCCGCTGTCAACGTCGGACGCCGACAAGCAGATCCTTCGTGATCGGATGCGCGCCCACATCTTCAACGTAGCGGCGCTGTATGCGGATCAGTACGGCCCGTACGGCGGGGGTAACCCCATCGTCGCGTGGGATGTGGTGAACGAGGTCGTCACCGACTCGAACACGACGGATGACGGTCTGCGCCGCAGTGAGTGGTACCGCATCCTCGGCGAAGAGTTCATCGACCTGGCGTTCGAGTACGCGGACGAGGCGTTCAACGACGTGTATGCCGCGGAGGGTTCCGACCGACCGGTGGCGCTGTTCATCAACGACTACAACACGGAGCTGTTCCCGAAGGGCACGCGCATGCTGGCACTCGTCGAGCGCCTGCTTGACCGTGGTGTTCGCGTCGACGGTGTTGGCCACCAGATGCACGTGAGCCTGTCCTTCCCCGTGCAAGACCTGGGGGCGACGCTCGAGCGCTTCGAGCCGCTGGGCCTCATGCAGGCGGTCACCGAGCTCGACGTCACGACGGGCACTCCCGAGTCGGAGGCGCTGTTCATTGATCAGGGCCTGTTCTACCAGGAGGCGTTCAACGACTTCCGTGCCTTCCACGCTCGCACCGGTCAGCTGTACTCGGCGACGGTGTGGGGCCTGAGCGACAACCGTAGCTGGCGCTCCGACCGCGGCGGACCGTTGCTCTTCGACGCCCGCCTGCAGCCGAAGCCTGCCTACTTCGGCGTGGTCAACGGGGAGCTCCCGGCCCCGCTGCGCACGGCGAACGTGTTCGGCGCGACGGTGACCGACGTTGACGATCGCCAGTGGCAGCGGATGCCCGACATCCGTATCGACAGCACGGCCACCTTCCAGCTCCGCTGGGCAGACGGCCAGCTGTACGTGCTGGTCGAGGTGGAGGACGCGACGCCGAACGCCGGCGACGCTGTCGAGTTGCAACTCGGAACGGAGACGTTCACGGTCTCGCGTGCCGACGCGCAGCGCGACGACGCCGCAGGCTGGGCGACCGTCGCGACCGTGCCGCTGGGCGGTGTGGGCGAGGGTGACCTCGTCGACTTCGATGCCCGCGTCATTGACAATGGAACGCTTCGTGCCGGGTGGAACTCGCCGGGCGTGCTCGGCAGCCTGACCCTGCTCGAGCCGCTCAGCTTCCTCGAAGTCGTGGAGGCGGAGGTGGCCCCGACGATCGACGGCACGATCGATGAGGTCTGGGAGTCGTCAACGGTGGTCGAGACCGGCAAGCAGGTTGAGGGATCGAGCGGCGCGACAGCGACCGTCCGCACCGTTTGGCGCGACGACGAGTTGTTCGTGCTGATGGAGGTCACCGACCCCGTGATCGACGTGACCGGCTCTGACCCCTGGATCCAGGACTCGGTCGAGATCTACGTCGATGGGGGCAACTTCAAGAACGGGCCGTACCGCTTCGATGACACGCAGATCCGTATCAGCGCTGAGAACGTGGTCAGCTTCGGGGCCGGGGGTGACGAGGGCTTCCAGGCTTCTCGTCTGCAGTCGGCAACCTCGATTGTGGAGGGCGGCTACATCGTCGAAGCGTCGATCAACCTGTTGTCGTACTCGGGCCTAGGCACCACGCACGGCCTCGACTTCCAGGTGAACGACGCGCAGAACGGCGCACGCCAGTCGATCCGCAACTGGGCCGACCCTTCGGGTGCCGGTTTCCAGTCGACGGCGCGTTGGGGTGTCGGCCAGCTCGTGACGGAGGCCGGAGTCGACCCGACCGACCCGACGGACCCCACCGACCCAGTGGGTCCGCCGAACCAGGGTGGCCCGTTTGGACCGGGAGGGCCCTTCGGCCCCGGTGGTCCGTTCGGCCCAGGCGGTCCTCCCACCGCGGGCGAGCCCGGCGGTCCGTTCGGTCCGGGTGGACCCTTCGGTCCGGGTGGTCCGTTCGGTCCCGGCGGTCCGCGTGGAGGTGCGAAGGCCGTCTGAGGCTAATCGCGAGGCGGGGCGTGTGACGTGACCCGAACGTTGCACGCCTCGCTCCCTACGACGGGAGCAGGGAACCTGTCGTGGGGAGGGGGCGTCACCCACTGGGTGGCGCCCCCTTCGTCGTGTTGGTTGAGGCCGCTACTTCCTCTTCGGCGCCCGCACGATGAGCGACGCCGGCGCGACCTTGACGTCGACTCCCGTGACGAGGCCCATGCCCTCGCCGTCGATCTCAAACTCTTCGGGCTTCTCGAACCGCAGGGTCGCGTGCCGGCCCTGGAAGTAGCGCAGGCCCCGCACCGGCTTGTTGCCCGCGAGCAGTCGGCGGCCGGCGCGCGTCTTGCGCAGCACCCCGTTCTCCCAGAACACCGCCGTCGACACCCGAACCCAGCCCGCGAAGTTGCGCGGCCGCATGCCGACGATGTCGAGCAGACCGTCGTCGATTTCGGCGTCGGGCATGAGCAGCACGCCGCCGGGCAGTGCGCCGCAGTTGCCAACGAGCAGGGTGTGCACGCTCGTCGAGCGCGGCGACGACCCGTCGAGCGTGTAGGTGAGGCGCACGGCGTCGACATCGCGAACGATGCGCGCGATCGCCTCGACGTAGGCGAGCCAGCCCACGCGCTTCTTCAACTCGGGGTTCGTTGCGGCGATCATCTTGGCGTCGATGCCGATGCCGATCATGACGATGAAGGCGTGCGCCTCCTCCGCGCCATCCGGGCGGATGATCGTGGCGATTCCCGCATCGATCGCCCGGTCCTCGCCGTCGAATACCGTGTCGACGGCCTCGTCCATACGGTTCACGGAGATGCCGAGGTTGCGGGCGAGCAGATTGCCTGTGCCGGCCGGCAGCAGCGTCATGGGGAGCCCAGAGTCGATGAGTCCCTCGCTGGCGGCGCGAACGGTGCCGTCCCCGCCGGCGACGAGCACAGCATCCACGTTCTCGGTCGCGGCCTTGCGTGCGAGGTTTTGCCCCGGCTCTTCGGGGGTCGTCTCGAGCCAGAGGGTCGGCGCGTAGCCGTGCGCGACCTCGCGCTCGCCCACCATCTCTTGCAGGCGCTCGATGTCGACTTTGATCGGGTTGTACACGACGGCGATGCGGCGCTGAGCGGGGCGCGGGGCGGGCGGCATGGCGCTCAGCGTAGGGCAGATCACTATGCGAGTGCCGAGGGATGTTCGCCGAGCTTCACGGGGGCTACCCCCAGCGAGGCTCGTGGGCGCGTGCCAGACTAGAGGCCGTGATCGACCCCCACCTGCTGCGCGAGAACCCCGATCTGATCCGTGAATCGCAGAAGGCCAGAGGTGCATCGGTCGACGTGGTCGATGAGGCGATCGCCGCGGACCGCGCGCGCCGCGACGCGATCAACGCGTTCGAGACGCTTCGGGCTGAACAGAAGGCGTTCGGGGCGACGGTCGCGAAGGCTCCGAAAGACGAGAAGGCCGCACTCGTCGCCCAGGTGCAAGAGCTCGCTGCGCGGGTCAAGCGGGCGGAGGCCGAGGCGAAGGCGGCGGAGGTGGCTTTCGATGTCGCGATCACGAGCATCCCGAATGTGATCATTGGCGGCGTGCCCTCGGGAGGCGAAGACGACTTCGTGACGCTGCGCGAGGTGGGCGACAAGCCCACGTTCGACTTCGAGCCGCGCGACCACCTCGCCCTCGGTGAGATGCTCGGCGCGATCGACATGACCCGCGGTGCCAAGGTGTCGGGCGCCCGCTTCTACTTCCTGACCGGGGTGGGCGCGCGCCTCGAGCTCGCACTCATGAACTACGCGCTCGACACGGCCCTCGACGCCGGCTTCACGCCACTCATCACCCCGACCCTGGTGAAGCCCGAGATCATGAGCGGCACCGGGTTCCTCGGCGCCCACGCCGATGAGGTCTACTACCTCGCCGAGGACGAGCTGTATCTCACGGGCACGAGCGAGGTGGCGCTCGCCGGGTTCCATGCCGACGAGATCATCGACGTCTCGGCCGGCCCCGCGCGGTACGCCGGTTGGTCGACCTGCTACCGCCGCGAGGCGGGCAGCCACGGCAAAGACACCCGCGGCATCATCCGCGTGCACCAGTTTCAGAAGCTTGAGATGTTCAGCTACATCGACCCGGCGAACGCCGAGGCCGAGCACGAGGCACTGCTCGCCCTGCAAGAGGGGATGCTCGTATCGCTCGGTCTCGCCTATCGCGTCATCGACACGGCCGCCGGCGATCTGGGCTCCAGCGCCGCCCGCAAGTTCGACGTCGAGGCGTGGGTGCCGACGCAGGGTGCGTACCGCGAACTGACCAGTACGAGTAACTGCACGACCTTCCAGGCCCGCCGCCTGAACACCCGCTTCCGCGCCGAGGACGGCGGAAAGACGGCGCCGGTCGCGACGCTCAACGGCACGCTCGCGACGACGCGCTGGCTGGTCGCCATCATGGAGACGCACCAGCAGGCTGACGGCTCGGTGGTCGTTCCTGAACCGTTGCGCCCCTACCTGCGCGGCCTCCAGGTTCTGGAGCCGGTGCGATGACCCGCGAGCTCGGGCCTAACGCACACCTCGTCGCCCTCGACATCGACGGCACGATCCTGCACGAGGACGGCACGCTGTCGCCCGCGGTCGTCGCCGAGGTGCAAAGGCTTCGCGACCTCGGCCACGAGGTGACCCTCGCCACCGGTCGCTCCGTGTCGATGACGTTGCCGGTGCTCGACCGGCTCGACATCTGCCCCGAGTACGTCGTCTGCTCGAACGGGGCCATCACCCTGAAGCGCGATGACCACGCACCCACCGGGTACCGGCGGCACCACGTGGAGACGTTCGATCCGTCGGCGGTGTTGACGAGCATCCGCCCCCACCTGACGCGCGCGAACTATGCGGTGGAAGACGAGACGGGCATGTACCGGTACTCGGGGCGGTTCCCGGCTGGTGCGCTCGGGTCGAACACCGAAGAGGTGCCGTTCGAGCAGCTCATGCACGAGCCGGCGACGCGCGTCGTCGTCATCTCGCCCGGGCACGCGATGGACGAGTTTGTCGCCGCCGTCGAGCTGATGGGTCTGCACCAGGTCAGCTACAACGTCGGCTGGACTGCCTGGCTCGACATCGCCCCCGACGGCGTCAACAAGTCGACTGCTCTGGCGCGTGTGGTCGAGACCCTCGGCATTCCCACCGAACGTGTTGTCGTCGCGGGCGATGGGCGCAACGACATCGAGATGCTGACGTGGGCCGCGTCGGTCGGCGGCCGCGCCATCGCGATGGGCCAGGCGCCGGAGGAAGTGTCGAGCGTCGCCACCGAAATCACGGGAACCGACCAAGAAGACGGCCTCGCGACGGCGCTGGCGACCCTCACAGATCCTGCATAGGCACGGGAAGCCGTCGAATCTCGGGCGTGTCGGTTAGACTGGGCGGCTGATGTCCAAGGAGGGCTGTCCGAGCGGCCGATGGAGCTGGTCTTGAAAACCAGTGGGCAGAAATGTCTCGTGGGTTCGAATCCCACGCCCTCCGCCACCCGGCAGCCCGTCGAATCCCGGGGGAGGGGTCGATGACCGAGCTGATCCGCGATCGCGCGTTGCGCTCTTTGCCGACCGCGCAGATCCGTCACGGCCGCCTGCCCCGGCCCCACTGGTGGAAGACGCTCCTCACCGTCGTCGGTGCCGCGCTGTCGGTCGTGCTCGTCAGCGGCACGGCGCTCGCCGGCATCGTCGCGTGGCGATTCGCCGAGAACATCGACCAGGACGTGCTCGTCGACGCCGAGGGCAACGTACGCGCGATCCCGGCCGTCGGCGACTGGCCCGGCGGCTTCAACATCATGGTTTCCGCACTCGATAACGCGGAAGGTCAGTTCGACGGCGCGGATCGCGGCACAACCGTTCTCAACGACGCGAACCTGCTCGTTCACGTTGCGGAAGATCAGCAGTCTGCCGTTGTCATCAGTATCCCCCGTGACCTCATCGTTCCGATCCCGTCGTGCCCGGAGGCGGACGGGGAGGGCTTCTACTCCGCGATGTCGGCTCAGCAGTTCAACGTGGCCTACAGCTACGGCGGTATGAACTGCGTCGTGTTGACGGCCGAGGCCTTGACGGGTCTCACGATCGACTATTCCGCGACCATCAGTCTCGAAGGTGTTGCGGCCATGTCGACCGCGGTGGGCGGCGTCGACATCTGCGTGACCGAGCCGATTTTCGACCGATACACCGGCCTCGACCTGCCTACCGCTGGCACTCACACGGTGGAAGGTTTCCAGGCCATGCAGTTCTTGCGTACGCGATACGGCGTGGGCGATGGCAGTGACTTCAGCCGCATCGGATCTCAGCAGCAGTACATGGCGTCCCTTATTCGCAAGCTACAAGACGAAGGCACGTTGACCAACCCCGGCGCCCTGTACGGAATCGCTCAGGTGGCGACGCAGAACATGCGCCTTTCCAGCGGCTTGACAAGCCTCGACACGATGGTCTCGATGGCGCGCGTACTGGCGGACATCCCCCGCGAGAACATCATTTTCGTGCAGTACCCGGCGACGACCAACGCCGAGGGCCGTGCCATTCCGATTGCGTCGGAAGCCGACGTGCTGTTCAGCAAGATCCTGAACGGTGAGCGCTTCACGCTCGCCGACGATCCGACCGGGAATGGGACGACAATCGACCCGAACGCTCCGCAGCCCGAGCCGTCGGCTGAGCCCGAGCCGGCGCCAACGAGCGATGCGGGCGAGGAGACCCCTGCGCCGACGGTTTCCGACGAGCCGACCGCGAGCCCCGACGCGCCCACGGGTCCCGAAGCGCTCGACTTTGGTCGGGGCCAGACGGCGGCGCAAGCGACCTGCTCCGTCGCGAACTGAGCGCTTTCGGCCGCACGCCGGTGGGCGGACGAGCGTCGGGCATCCCCGTGACGGGCTATAGTGGTCACGGCTTTCGCCAGGAGACGTCGCATAGTCCGGCCGAGTGCACCACCCTGCTAAGGTGGAGTCCCCGCAAGGGGACCGCGGGTTCAAATCCCGCCGTCTCCGCCACGGGGCCCCTTGCGAAACTCGTCAAGAGTTTTTGCGAAACTGGGGCTCGAAAGAAACGCCGCCGAGAAATCGGCGGCGTTTTGGCGTTTTCGGCGTCTTTGCGGCCTAAGGATCGCGCTGGTGGAGATCGTGGCGTGGCCCGGAAACGACAAACGGCCCCGCGTGTCCGGTTTCGGGCACGGCGAAGCCGTCGATGGTGCTGATTGGGAGTGGTGTGAGGGCAGTGCTGTGCGCGCGGTTTAGGTTCGCTGCGGTGGGTCTGCGGTGTCGAAGCTTCGTGTCATATCGTCGCGCCAGCGGTCGCCTCGGAAGTAGCCGCTCTTTCGGAAGCGGTCGCGCGCGCGAATTGTGATTCGCGGCTTGCGCGGTTTGCCGCGTTGCTCAGCTGCCTGATCTGATTCCTCGGCTTTGAGGAATCGGGCGATGCGTTCGATGTTCACTTGCGCCAGGGCAACGGTCGTCATGAAATAGAGGGCGGTCAATCCGCGCATGCGGCGCCGGCGGGGTTCGACGATTGTGCCGCGGTCCTGTTTGAGTTCTTCGTTGAAGCTTTCAACGGTGTTGCGGCCGACGCGCATCGTTTCCATCCATTCGCGTGACATGTAGGAGTACTTCTGCCGGTACTTCTGACCGATTGAGGCCTCGAACTTCACGGACGTCTGGGTGCAGATGCGGTCGGGGGCGATCGGGAGGTTTGCGGGCTCTTCGTCATGAAGCGGGGGTGAGTGGTTCGGGCGTGCCGGTGGCGGGATAGGCGGCGGGGCCTTCCAGGATGGAAGTTCCTACGCTCCCCA
>NZ_SGXT01000014.1 GCF_004216855.1 Microcella alkaliphila | reverse complement strand
AGGCCGTGGCAGTGCTGGACGCGTTCCACGTTGTCCGACTGGGCGCGAAAGCGCTGGACGAGTGTCGGCAGCGCGTGCAGCAGGAAACTCTGGGCAATCGGGGCAGGAAGGACGATCCGCTCTACCGGATCCGGGCGCTGCTGCGGCACGGCCAAGAGCTGCTCAGTGACCGGCAGAAGGCGAAGCTCACCGCATGCCTGGCCGTGGGCGACCCGCACGCCGAAGTCGAAGTCGCCTGGCTCTGCTACCAGCAGCTGCGCTCGGCCTACCATCAAGAGCGTCTCGCTGACGGGCGCGTCGTCGCGGCGCGCGTGTTGGAGAGCTTTCACACCTGCCCGATTCCCGAGATCGCCCGACTCGGCCGAACGCTGCGGGCGTGGCGACAGCAGTTCTTGGCCTACTTCGACACCGGCGGGGTGAGCAACGGCGGCACCGAGGCGATCAACCTGATCATCGAAAAGACCCGAAGGTTGGCGCACGGGTTCCGCAACTTCGACAACTACCGGCTGCGGATCCTGCTCGCCGCCGGCGGCCACAAGCCCTGGCGAACAGCCCCTACCCCCGCTTCATGACGAAGAGCCCGTTAATTCGGTCGCCAAGACCCGTAGTTTGCACGGAGTGCGGTGGCTGCAAATGGCAAAGACCTCCGAGTGCGTGGGCTGCTTCCTCGCTCACGACCACCCGGAGGTCAATGCAGTTTCAAGCGTCACTTGCCCCGTGCCAATCAAGTCCTATGGTCTATCCATGCGAATAAAGAATGGAGAGGCCTTTGGCGCTCTAGTTGCGCGATACTGCTATAGGCCGTAGCAGCTGGTCGTCTTGCTCAGGACGTTCGCATCAAGGCTGGCTGCCGCCCCGAAGTAGCCACTGTTCATGCCGGAATAGCTGCGGTGGTTGCCACTAGACGACCAGGTGGTACCCCAACTGTAGGCAGCCCCGTTGGCTGTCCCAGTGTAATTATGTTGAATTCCCCCTGAGCCGGTGCTCCAGGATTGGCCAGTAACGTACCTGTTGGCGCAGTTCGTGTTGAGCGCATTGGCGGCGATGGGCGCGCTCAGAAGACTAAGTGCGATCCCGGATGCAGCTGCAATCGCCAGGAAGCGCTTTTTGAAAGACATAATTGCTCCTTTTGTAGAGAGGTGCCCCACTGATTGAGGTCTTCGTGCACTAGAACGTATAGTGGGTTCATGCAAGACTTTTCAAGAACGATCGCAATGAGAAGACGAGTGGTCGCAACATTGGCGGCGGGCGCGGTGCTATGCGTTAGCTCGTGCACTAGCCAAGTGCCCGGGCCGGACCTCCCGGAGATCTCGACTGAGCGTGCTGAAGAGCTCATAGAAGCATCGCGGGATGGGCAATGGCGGCTCGTCACAAGCAGATTTCCCGACGCCAAGAGGCCGGATGTTGCGGTGGTCCGGCAAGTGGATCAGTCTGAGTGGGCGAATGCGGTGGTCGCTTGTATGCACGACGCTGGCTATACGGGGACCTCGGTTCTTGAGGACGGAGGAATCGATTGGGGCTTGATTCCGCAAGGACAGGGTGAATCTCAGGCTGTTGCCCTATACGAATGTATCGCGAGTTATCCTCTTGAGCCACGCTTCCTGGAATCGTGGAATGAATCTCAACTTAGGTACTTGTATGCCTACGTGTCAGGCGAGTTGCGGCGATGCCTTGAGGCGGAGGGCATTAGCGTAGCGCCGGCACCATCTGAACAGGCCTTCGTCGACTCTGGGGGCACTTGGTCGCCCTACATCGACGTGGAGGTCCCGCGGGATCGGTGGTACGAATTGAACGATCTGTGTCCGCAATTTCCTGACGGACTCTACGGTTGACGACCCCTAGACGGAATTGGTACATCGTCCCTTCGCCGCCCTCGTGCGTCGTAGGTGAAGATGATGCAAGTGGAGATCCGTTACGGCACTCGCAGTTCTCGGATTGGGTCGCGGCGTGCGGCGACGATGGCGGGGAGGAGTGCGGCGATGACGGCGACGGTGACGGCGAGTATTGCGACCGCGCCGGCGAAGTCGGTGCCGGGTAGTGGGTCGCCGGTGGCGGCGAGGGTTGCGAGGGCGGCGCCGGTGCCGAGGGCGGCGCCGACGATCGCGACCATTGTCATTTGCAGCAGTACGAGGGTGACGATGAGGGTGCGGGATGCGCCGAGCGCGCGGCGGCGTCCGTAGTCTTTGCGGCGCAACATGGTGAATCCGTAGAGGATCGCGGCAACGAGCAGGGCGCTGATGCCGAAGATGACGAGCACGAGTTCGCGGCCGAAGGTGCCGAGCTGGCCTTCGATGATGGCGCGCAGTTGTGCGATGCCTTCACTGGTCGCGAGCGACACGGTGGTGGGGTCGTCGACGGCGAGTACCGATCCCGTGGCGGAGGCGACCGCGCCGACGAGGTCGGGGGTGTCGGCGATGACGACGAGCACGCTGACGGGGCCGACGCGGTCGTCGGGTTGCGGGGCGACGACGAGGGGTTCGAGGAAGGCGAGGTAGTCGGGCACGGCAAGCTCGGCGACGACGCTGTAGTCGCGTCCGTCGTTGGTGGCGACGCCGCCGGTTCCGTCAAGCAACCCCAGTTCGTCGAGGGCGGTGGGTGACGCCCACGCGGGTGAGATGTGTTCGGGGGCGTGGCGTGCATCCACGAGGCCGTCGCCCCACAGGGTGCGCACCGGAACGGGCGCGCCGCCGGCGAAGGCGGTCGCGCGCGTGTCGGTGGCGGGCCCGAAGGCGAGGGCGGCCTCGATGCCGTCGACGTTGGCGAGCCGGTCGAGGACGGTCGAGTCGAGGCCCGAGGCGGTTTCGGCACGCACGACGATCGAGCGGGTTCCGGTGGAGTCGATGGTGGACAGCACGGCGTCTTCGGCGCCGACGGTGCGGCCGGTGGTGAGCAGCACGCTTGCGCACATGGCCGCGACGATGACGACCGACACGAGCGAGGCGACCGGTTGCGCCCAGGCGCTGGCCGCCGCTTCACGCAGGATCGCGCCGACGACGCGCAACCGCGCCCTCACAGTTCGACCGTCCGGTCGCACTGGGCGACGATGCTCGGGTCGTGGGTGACGATCACGACGGCGGCACCGGCGGCGGCGTGCTCACGGAAGGCGCCCATGACCACCCGTGACGAGTCGGGGTCGAGGTTTCCGGTCGGTTCGTCGGCCAGCAGAATCTGCGGCGCGTGCAGCAGCGCCCGGCACAGGGCGATGCGTTGCGCCTGCCCGCCCGACACTTGGCCGGGCTTCGCGGCGGCGCGCAGCTGCACGCCGAAGCGTTCCATGAGGGCGGATGCGCGCATCCGGGCTTCGCGCGGATCGTCGCCTCGATACAGCGCCGTCTCGCACACGTTGTCGAGCACGGTGCGCGTCGCATCCAGTGCTGCGTCTTGGAAGACGAAGCCGAACCGGCCAGCGCGCAGGCGTGCCCGCTCACGGTCGGGCAGGGCCTGCGCGGGCACGCCGTCGACAAGGATGTGGCCGGCGGAGGGCTTCAGCATGAGCCCGAGCAGGTAGAGCAGTGTCGACTTTCCGCGACCGGACGGCCCCGTGATGGCGACCACCTCGCCGGCATCGAAGCGCTGAGACCAGCCATCGAGCAGGGGTGCCGCACGGTCGTAGCCGAAGGTGACGTCGTCGGCGGCGAGCAGCGTGCCGTGCGCGTCGTGTCTCGCCGGTCGGGGCAGCGTGCCGACGTCACTCACGCCGAACCCCTACTCACTGCCGGCCGGAACGCGCACGCGCAGGCCGACACCGACGGCCGGGTCGCTCGACTCGATGACGGCGACCCCGCGGGCACTCGCCCGCACCTCGACCGGGTAGGTGCCGCCGGCCTCGTCGACGACGACGGTGCCCGCGTTCGCCGTCGCGCGCAACGCCGCGGTCGGCACGGTGAGCCCGGCAACCGACTCGACGGTGATGATCTGCGAGCGCAGCAGGCTCTGCTCGGTGACCGGCAGCTCGCCGCACGCGTCGGCGCAGATCGACGCGCCGTCGTCACCTTCGAGCGACACGACGATGCCGCCGAACTCGTCGGCGGCCTGACTGGTGGCGAACGCCGTCCACTCGGCACCGGACGGGCTGGAGATCAGCACGCGGGTTCCCGCGGGCATCTGCGCGGCCTGCGTGTCGGTCACCGGGATGCTGAACTGCGGCGCCAACGGAAGCACCGACACGAGGCGCTCACCCCCCGACAGGGTCGACCCTGGCTGCAGCGCGTCGGCGTCGAACGTGACTCGTGTCGGAAGGGCGGGAACGACGATCACGTCGCCGGCTTCCACAGTTCCCGTCGCGGTGAGACCGAGACTGCGCTGCCACTGGCGGACCGCCTCCGCCGTTGCCGCTCCGTAGCGGCCGTCGGGTTCACCGGTGAGGAACCCGGCACCCTGCAGGAACTGTTGCAGCTGCTCAACGTCAGACCCCACCGCTGAGGGGCCGAGCGCGCGGAACGACGGTGTCGACCCTTCGATGATCACCACCGGTCGCAGCCCGACCTCGAACAACACCGCGCCTGCGTCGACCTCGTCACCCTGCGCGACCGCCACCGAGGTGATCACGCCGCTTGCCTGATTCACCCCGAGCGGTTCCGACGTCCACTGCGCAACCGAGTTCAGCGCGAGGCTCGACCCCACCTCACCCTCGACAATCTCAACCGTCGTGAAGGGGCGAGCGTCGAGAACCTCCTCGGGCGGGGAAAAGGCAGTGGCCACGGCCCACCCCACACCGGCACCCAGCGCAAGCACAAGCACGGCGCCGAAAGCGATGCCGCTGATACGGGCACCCCGCGACCGTCGCGGCGACGGCGGAGATTCGGGGCGGGGCGACGGCTCTGGCATTCGCTCAGGTTAGCCGAGGAAGGACCACCGCGGTGGTGGGCACGCTTGCAGTACTGACTCCATCTCGGCTGGCGGAAGCCCGGCGATCACCGTCCCGAAGGGTTGGTACGGGGGGTCGGTCCTGCTGCTCCACGAGTCGATGTACTGCTGCACCGATGGTGGCTCTTCGGGGCTGTAGCCAAGCTCGAGTAGACATTCGTACTGGGCGACCTCGAGGGTGTAAAGCTCGGCGAGTTGATCGTCGTCGTAGTCTTCAACGCCCCACCCGGTCTCCTCGCTGCACTGATCCGCGGCGGCGTGCCATTGCTCGCCGAGTTCGGGGCTCATCTCAGGGCTCGAAATGCCCCCAAAATTGTCGACTTCCGCTTCGAATCCGAGTTCCTCCATGCACCGAACCGTTTCGACTCGAAGGTCGGTGCGCGTAACCGGCGTGACTTCTGGGGCCGGGGTGGCGGCGCATCCCGCCATCAGCGCAAGCGATGCTGCCGCGCCGGCGACGCAAAACATCCGGAACCACGGAACGCTGCGGTGACCTAAATGCACGTTGCCGTCGGAGTCGAGTAGAAAAAGCCACTGCTTCCGTTCGTGACCAACCAGTTGGCGCGTTGGTAGGGAGAGTTTCGCGTTGCCAATCCACCAGGGAACCGGAACATCGAGCTCTGCGCGGTGTCGTAGTTCGTCCAGGTCCCATTCCCCGGGGCGCTCGAATTGATGGTGAGCGACGGAGTCCGTGTTCCTGTGCACAAGCGAGTGCCCGAGGCAGTGGCGGCGGCCGCCGGTATTGCCATCGTCACGACAAGCGCTGCAGCAAATACGATAGACACGCTAGCGTGAGTTTTCTTTATTCTAAACATGATGCCTCCTTGCATCCTCCGGTTGACCGAAAGGTATACCCGACACCGACGCACGGTCAATGATCGGCCTCGCCCTAGCGTCTGTCCCAGGTCCGTGAGTGATGTCCTCGTCGTCCCGGACCAGCCAGCGGAGACGCTGTCGTCGGCGCAGTAGATAACTCCCTGCCTGTCAGCCGGTGTAGGTCCATCGCGGTGGAGGACAGAGCTTGATCATCGCCACGTATGCACCTTGGCCCATCCCTTGGGTCACGGTCGCGAAGGCCTGGTATGGAGGCTCCGTGCGGCTGCTCCATGAATATATGACGGCGCCAAAAGCGATGCCGCTGATACGGGCACCCCGCGACCGTCGCGGTGACGGCGGAGACTCGGGACGGGGCGACGGCCCTGGCATTCGCTCAGGTTAGCCGAAGGTGCGCGCGTTGAAACGACACGCACGGCGAGGTTTTGCGACGAGGGCCAGGATCGGTGATTGACGCCAACGCCCGTTCATAGGGGACACGCGAAAACCGCTTCCGCCACGTCGCCGTCCGCAATCAACTCGTACGGGTCCCACGGCTGAGAGTGAGGGTCCTCCATCAGCGTCGTGATGTAAGCGCTTCGCGAAGGCGCGGACGGCGTCTCATAGCCAAGATCGGTCAGACAGCTGACCACGCGACTCGTGTTCTCGAAGTTAAACGCCGCAAGTTCGTCCGTCATGGTCACGTCGTTGTATCCAAGTTCAATAGCGCACACTTCATAGGCGACCTGATATGCGGCCTCCTGACCAACCGGGATCCCAGCTTCGACGCCCCACCCGCCGCCATCGGAGACTTGCACGTCCCAACCCGATTCCTCCAGACACCGCGCGATCTCCGTCGCGGCCTTGAACATGCGTTCGTTGCCTTCGATATTCGTGACATCGGCGTCGGTGCTGTTCGCGATTGGAGGGTCGTCAGAATCGAGCTGATTGCACGCACTGAGCACAAGAATTCCGGCGAGGAGTGTGATGCAGGTAAGGGGGACGCGCCCTCCGAAGCGATGGGCTTGAAAGAGCTTTCTCATCTACAGGACCTTTGTTGACAGCTTTCGCGCCCGAATCACTCGGACACATTGATCGAAGACTCCGTCGCCCGCGTCACGCTCGTCGCGCGCACTCAGTGGTCTCACGATTCGCTATATCGGACACAAAGTCAAGACAGGCTCGTCTACAGTGCCTTTATGCGGCTTGCTAGAGCGATCGGTCACATAGCGGTTGCCGCTGTGGTGTGCGCGTTTATCACTGCCTGCGAGTCGGTGGTGATGAATGAGCGGGATCCGGATGAAGCCAGCCCCGCCGAGGTTGTCGACGAGCGGTCAAGGATCGCCGATGAGATTAACCCGGACCTCATCCGATACGTCGAGCCGGACGGATGGGGTTTAGCACAAGTGCAGTGTCTCGATGACGCTGGTTTTCCGGGCGCGCATGCATCTTCTGATGGCGGAGTGTCGTACCCCGAGATGCCAGCCGAGCAGGCTTCAGCGTTTTCTTCCGCGCAAGACCTGTGCACGAGGCAATACCCGGTCGATCCACGGTTTCGAGCCCCGTTCACCCAGTCCCAGTTGACCGCCTTACACGCTTACTACGAAGAGGTCTTAGTCCCTTGTCTCGAGCGAGAGGGGCACTTGATCGGCAACGTGCCCTCACTGCAGCCGTTCGTCGAGAACTACTTCACTTCGGGATGGTCTCCGTATTCCTTCGTTGCGGTTACGGATGACGGCGTCTGGATGCAGTTGCAGGAAACTTGCCCTCAGTGGCCGGGCGACCTTTTCAATCCGACCTCGACCGATTGAGCGCTTCCCACCACGCGAACAGCGGTATCTATCTTGAAGGCCATCGCGGCATGCGATCACGACCAACGCGGTCTTTTGCCTGTCAGCCGGTGTAGGTCCAGCGCGGTGGAGGGCAGAGCTTGATCATGCTCATGTATGCACCTTGGCCCATCCCTCGGGCCACGGTCGCGAAGGCCTGATATGGAGGCTCCGTGCGGCTGCTCCATGAATCTATGTAGGCCTGCACCGATGGGGGCGGTTCGGGCGTGAATCCCTCGGCGACCAGGCACTCGTAGTGCTCGACCTCCAACTCATAGAGCGTCGCGAGCTGCTCGTCGTCATAGTTCTCGATACCCCAGCCCGTCTCTTCACGACAGGCGTTGACCGCCTCGGCCCAGCCTTCCCCGCTCTGGCCTGGAGGAAGTTCGGGCCCGTTGAGCCCTCCCATTCCATCAGGAAACACCTCGTAGCCCCTTTCTTCCATGCGGTGAGCCCGGAGATCGACTCGACGGTGATGATCTGCGAGCGCAGCAGGCTCTGCTCGGTGACCGGCAGCTCGCCGCACGCGTCGGCGCAGACCGACGCGCCGTCGGCACCTTCGAGCGACACGACGATGCTGCCGAACTCGTCGGCTGCCTGACTGGTTGCGAACGCCGTCCACTCAGCGCCGGACGGGCTCGAAATCAGTACCCGGGTTCCGGCAGGAATTTGCGTGGCCTGCGTTTCCTTCACGGGGATGCTGAATTGCGGTGCGACAGGAAGCACCGATATCAGGCGCTCTCCTCCCGTCAGTGTCGAACCAGGTTGCACGACCTCGGCATCGAAGGTGATGCGTGTCGGCAGAGCTGGCACGACGATCACATCGCCCGTCTCGACGGTCCCTGTTGCAGTGAGGCCGAGGCTGCGTTGCCACTGGCGGACCGCCTCCGCTGTTGCCGGACCGAGCGGGCGGAATCACGGAGTGGGCTCTTCGATGATGACGACGGGCCGGAGCGCGACCTCAAACAACACCGCGCCGGCGTCGACCTCATCGCCCTGCGTGAGCGACACCGACGTGATGACCCCTGCCGCCTGATTCACGCCGAGCGGCTGAGACGTCCACTGGGCAACCGAGTTCAAGGCGAGCGACGACCCCACTTCGCCCTCGACGATCTCGACGGTCGTGAAGGGACGAGCGTCGAGAACCTCCTCGGGCGGGGAAAATGCCGTGGCAACTGCCCAGCCAACGCCAGCACCGAGTGCCAACACGAGAACTACGCCGAGGGCGATGCCGCTGACGCGGGCGCCCCGCGAGCGTCGCGGTGAAGGTGAAGCTTTGGCGGGGGGTGACGGCTCTGGCATTCGCTCAGGTTAGCCGGTGTGGAGCGACTGGCGGACGAGTATCCAGAACCTGTCGAAGTCGCCACTGCAGCCCGCCTCGCGAGGACGGGCCTGGCGTCGGAATTCTCGCTCGGGGTCGGGGCTCGGCATGCCGCGCCCGTAGGGGCAAATCAAGGCCGCAAGAGACGCGGCAAAAGTAGCGACAAGCCAAGTGGAGTGCCCGTAGGAGCGAGCCGGCTCCTAGGCGAAATTTGGAGATCAACTCGGCTAGTAGTTCCTCGAGGCGGACGGCGCCACGCTCGTGCAAGGTCGCCGGTTGCTCGCACGATAGCTCGGCGGACCCGAACCGTTACCAACTTCATACTTGAGAAAACTTATTGACAGACGGTTCTGCTTCTCGTACCGTGAGCCCATGAGCAAGGGCGCCTCGAAAACCAGCACTAGTCCTGTCAAGACGCGTTTTGCGGTCATGGCCCTCATTGCGCCTCTTGTGTTGCTCACCCTCGGGTGTTCTGAGATGGACGCCACAGAGCCAGCGCCGGTCGCTACCTCTGAGCGACACGGTGCCGAACTTCGGGCTGCCTGCCTGACCGAGCGCGGATGGGATGTCGTCGTTGCGCCGGACAACGCTGTCGCGGCGGAAATCCCTGCAGATCAAATGGATGTCTATGTTCGAGACTCTGAGGAATGCGGCGAGGGCTTGGCCCCGGACCGCCAGTCATTCACGACAGAACAATGGGGCGAATGGTACGCGCTGGCTATCGAAGCCGCGGACTGTCTTGCTGATGAAGGCTTCGCTGTAGACGACCGTCCGTCTCTGCAGGCCTTCACTGATGCGAATGGCGACTGGAGTCCCCATATCGCTCTCTTTGAGGCCGGGCTCATTAGCAGCAGCCAGATCGAAAACCTCCGCGAGACCTGCCCGCAACCCATCTACTACGGATAGCGAAACTACAAAGTCATCAATAAGGCGACAGCCAATCAATCTGAAAGGGAAACGAACGTGAATAAGAAACCGATGCGCAACGCCGCCTGGTCGTTGGGGTCAGCCTGTGCGCTGATTGCCGCAACAGCAACGCCTGCCAGCGCGGCGACGTTACAGCTTGGAAGCATCACATGCGGACAGGCATGGGGGCCCTACGCCCACATCGCTTCTAACTCGAGCGGATCTCAAATAATCCACACCCATCGCAAAAATGCATTGACATTTCAGACATTCACCTACCAAAACATCACGAGGCAAATGCGCTACACCCCTGCAAAATACACTTTCGAGAACAGTTCGACAATCTACGTCTCAAGCGATTCGAACGTCCGTAGCTATTCACTGTCTTGCGATACGTGACCGCGATTCGGCCACTTCCGCGCGTTATGTTTCGGGCCCGGGACGTGAAGCTCACAATGCTTGACGATTGAGAACGTGCGCTGATTCAATCTTGTGAGACAGAGTTGGCGCGCGAGGTCGGCGACCTAACCAGAGCCTCGGCGACCCGGAGCATCCCCGATAGACTCAGGAGTCATCCCCGTCTATTGAAAGGGACCAGCCATGCCTGCCGCTGTCATCATCGGCGCCCAGTGGGGCGATGAAGGAAAGGGCAAGGCCACCGACCTGCTCGCCGGGCGCATCGACTATGTCGTCAAGTTCAACGGCGGCAACAACGCCGGCCACACCGTCGTCATCGGCGACGAGAAGTACGCGCTGCACCTGCTGCCGAGCGGCATCCTCACCGACGGGGTCACCCCGGTCATCGCGAACGGCGTCGTCATCGACATCGAGGTGCTCTTCGGCGAGCTCGAGGCGCTGAGCGCCCGCGGCGTCGACGTCAGCAAGCTCCTCATCAGCGCGAACGCGCACGTCATTACGCACTACCACCGCACCCTCGACAAGGTGACCGAGCGCTTCCTCGGCAAGCGCCAAATCGGCACGACGGGGCGGGGCATCGGCCCGACGTACGCCGACAAGATCAACCGGGTGGGCATCCGCATTCAGGACCTGTTCGACGAGAACATCCTTCGTCAGAAGGTCGAGGCGGCCCTCGACCAGAAGAACCACCTGCTCGTGAAGGTGTTCAACCGCCGCGCGATCACCGTCGACGAGATCGTCGACGACCTGCTGTCGTACGCCGAACGCCTGCGCCCCATGGTCGCCGACACGGCGCTCGTACTGCACGAGGCGCTCGAGCGCGGCGAGACGGTTCTGTTCGAGGGTGGTCAGGCCACCATGCTGGATGTTGACCACGGCACGTATCCGTTCGTCACCTCCTCGAACGCCACCTCGGGCGGCGCCGCCACCGGCGCCGGCATCGGCCCGAACCGCATCGACCGCGTCATCGGCATCGTCAAGGCGTACACGACCCGCGTCGGCGCCGGCCCCTTCCCGACCGAGCTGTTCGACGAGTCGGGCGAGTTCCTGCGGAAGACCGGCTTCGAGTTCGGCACGACGACCGGCCGCCCGCGCCGCTGCGGCTGGTACGACGCCCCCATCGCCCGCTACACGGCCCGCATCAACGGCGTCACCGACTTCGTCATGACGAAGCTCGACGTGCTGACCGGTCTCGAGCGCATCCCCGTCTGCGTCGCCTACGACGTCGACGGCGAGCGCTTCGACGAGCTGCCGGTGTCGCAGAGCGACTTCCACCACGCGACGCCGATCTACGAAGAGTTCCCCGGCTGGTCGGAAGACATCACCGGCGCGCGGACGTTCCAGGACCTGCCCGAGAACGCGCAGAAGTATGTGCTCGCCATCGAGGCGATGAGCGGCGCGCGCATCTCCGCCATCGGCGTCGGCCCGGGCCGCGACGCCATCGTCGTGCGGCACGACCTGCTCGACTAACGTGAGGGTTCGGCGGTTCGCGCGCGGTAGTGCACCCGAGCCCGGCGCATCCACCGGTTGAGCGGCAGCTCCTTCGGGTAGTGCTTCGCCAGCGAATACACGCCGCGCCACACGCGGTAGGCCATCGAACGCTTGGAGTCCATCGGGCGAGCCGAGACCGGGATCGTGAGTCGATCATCCCGAATGACGACCGCCTGCGGCGGAAGATGGATGCTCAGATCCATGTCATCGTGCACCGTCGCGTCGTGGCGGCACACCTCGCCGCTGATGCGCTCCCACGCCCAGCGTCGGATCGCCATCGCCGAACCGAACACCGGCTCGTGGGCGAGGGCGAGCTTCACGAGCGCGAAGTAGGGGTCGAGGTAGGCGCGGCTCGCGTGCGGGCGCTGGTCGCCGTCCTCCGTCTCGAGCACGCCAGAGCCCGTGACCGCGACCGCTTCGGGATGCTCGGCGAACACCCCGACGACGTTCTCGATCCAGCGCTCGTGCGGCACGCTGTCGGCGTCGAGTCGTGCAATGAAGCGGCCCGAGGCGGCGTCGTAGCCGGTCGCGCTCGAGATCGGGATGCCCACCTCGGTCTGCGTGATCACGCGCGCGCCCGCCTGATGGGCGACCACGGCGGTCGAATCGGAGCTGTCGTTGTCGACGACGATCACCTCGCGCGGGCTGACCGTCTGCGCGGCGAGCGCATCCAGACAGCGGGAGAGGAACTCGGCGTCGTCGCGCACCGGAATCACGATGGACAGATCGGCGATCGGGCGGTCGGAGCCGCCGCGCGCCACCTCGGTCGGACCCGTGTCGGCCGCGGACGGCAGGGCGGAATCGGAATACATGGTCACCGAGCAGAGTGCACCCGAGGGGGTCGTGTCAACCCCCCTCGCCCGGCCCGTGCCGGGGCATAGGGTCGCCCCCATGACCATCACCGCGGGCGCACGCCCCCAGCACGACCAGGGCGCGCCGGCCGCGCCCGACACCCACGACGACGCCGGCCTGAGCGCCGCGGAAACACCTGCCAATGCTGTCGTAACGCGCCAGCCCATGCGCCTCCCCCTGCCGCGCGGCCCCGTCAGCGCCGCCCTCTTCGCCGTGATCGGCTCACCCGTCGGCGCCCCGCCGATCGTCTCCGACCTTCCCGAGCAGATCGACCGCGCCGTCGGCGCCAGCGGCGACATCCTCGTCGACGGTGACCTGCAGTTGAGCCTCTTCGTGCTCTACGAGCTGCACTACGGCGGTATCGCCGGCGTCGACGAGCGGTGGGAGTGGGACCCCGCGCTGCTCGCCTGCCGGGCCAGCATCGAGGTCGGCTTCGAGGCGGCGCTGCGCGAGCGCGTTTACGTGCCGACCCTGCCCTCCGGGCGTGACGCCGAGACCATCGCCCAAACGCTGTTCGCCCTCACCGCCGAAGGCGACGAACCGGGGCTCAGCCACTACGTGCGCACGGAGGCGACCCACGAGCAGGTGCGCGAACTGCTCATCGCCCGCTCCATCTACACGCTGAAGGAGGCCGACCCGCACAGCTGGGCGATCCCGCGGTTGAGCGGACGCGCCAAGTCGGCGCTCGTCGAAGTGCAGTCCGACGAGTACGGCGCGGGCCGCGCCGACCGCATGCACGCCGTGCTGTACGCGCGGGCCATGCGCGGTGCCGGGCTGGAGACGCAGTACGGGCACTACCTCGACCAGGTGGATGCGCGCATCCTCACCTCCGTCAACACGATGAGCCTGTTCGGCCTGCACCGGCGCCTGCGCGGTGCGATCGCCGGCCACCTCGCCGCGTTCGAGATGACCTCGTCGCTGCCGAACCAGCGCATCGCCGCCGGGCTGCGACGGCTCGGCTACGGCGATGACGTCGTCGACTACTTCGACGAGCACGTCGAAGCCGACGCGGTGCACGAGCAGATCGCCGGGCGCGACCTCGCCGGCGGCCTCGTGGAGGCCGAGCCCGAGCTCGCGGCCGACGTGCTGTTCGGCGCCGCCGCGTGCCTCGCCGTCGACGGCTGGGCATCCGAGCACATGCTCGCGGCGTGGCAGGAAGGGCGCAGCGGTCTGCGGCCGGCGCCGCGCATCCACCGCGCGACGATCAGCGTGCCGAAGCGGCGCATCCCGTCGACGCGGCGGAAGACGAGCCGGGGTGAGTGAGCGCCGGCGCATCGAACGAGCCGAGTACCTGCTGCCCCTGCGGCGGTGGCAGCGGGGCGGGCTCGGCGATCTGCCCGCGTACCTCGCGACGATCGCCCAGTGGATGCCCGTGACCGTCATCGACGGATCTCCCGACCCCATCGCCCGCCAGCACGCCGCGCAGCTGCCGGACGGCGTCCGCCACATCGTGCTGCGCGACCAGCCGGGCGCCAACGGCAAAGCCAACGGCGTGCACGCGGGGATGGTGCTCGCCGAGCGCGACTGGGTCGTCGTCGCCGACGACGACGTGCGCTGGAGCTACGAGAGCCTCCGCCGCGCCGTCGCCGCCGCGCGCGACGCGCACCTCGTCGCGCCGCAGAACGTGCTCACCCCGCAGCCGTGGCACGCCCAATGGGACACCGCGCGCAGCCTCATCAACCGCGCCTGCGGCGTCGACGCGGCGGGCACCGCCGTGCTCGACCGGCGCCGGTACCTCGCCATGGGCGGCTACGACCGCGACTGCCTGTTCGAGAACATGGAACTCGCCCGCACCGTCGAGGCGAGCGGCGGACGGGTTGTGCACCTCACCGACCTGATTGTCGAGCGCCGGCCGCCGACCGTGCGGCACTTCTGGTCGCAGCGGGTGCGGCAGGCCTACGACTCGTGGGCGCAACCGGCGCGCTTCGCCGCTGAACTCGCGCTACTGCCCGGCGCCCTCGCCGCCGTGCGCAGCGGCCGGCCCTGGATGCTCGTGGCCGCCGGCGCCGCGTTCGTCGCGCTCGCCGAGACGGGTCGCCGCCGCGGCGGGGCCGCCCGCGCCTTCCCCGCCAGCGCGGCGCTGTGGGCTCCCGTGTGGGTGGCCGAACGCTCCCTCACCTCGTGGATCGCCCTCGGCCTGCGCCTGCGCGGCGGAGTTGTCTACAACGGCCGACGCATCGCGCGCGCCGCGCACTCGACCGCGGCGCTGCGGCGCCGACGCCGTGACGCGGAGCTCGCCGCATGAGCGACGAACCCGTCGAGGTCTTCGCCTGCCCCAACGGTCCCTTCCTCGTGCGGGGCGACATCACCATCGACGTCGGCGACGCGGAAAACCCCGGCGGGGGTGCGCAGCGTGACCAGCGACGCGTCGTGGCGCTGTGTCGGTGTGGGGCGTCGAGCATCCGCCCGTACTGCGACGGGACACACAAGGTGATCGGCTTCCGGACAGTGCCGCCCGCGCGGTAGAGACGATTAGGCTCGGCGTATGGACGACGCCGCCCGCACAGAGCTCGCCTCGCTGCGCAAAAGCATCGACAACATCGACGCTGCCCTCGTGCACCTGCTCGCCGAACGGTTCAAGTGCACGCAGTCGGTCGGGCGCCTCAAGGCGGCGACCGGCATGGCTCCGAGCGACCCGGAACGCGAGCGCGTGCAGATCGCCCGGCTGCGGGCGCTCGCCGAGGAGGCCGAACTCGACCCGGCCTTCGCCGAGAAGTTCCTGACGTTCATCGTCGCCGAGGTGATCCACCACCACGAGCAGATCGCCGGGCAGACGCCGCACGCCGAGTAGGCGCGTACCCGTTCTCAATAACTGTGGGTCGTCGGTCGCTGAGTCGAGAGCGGTGCCGGCGCGCTGCGGGGGCGCGCGTGACGTTTCTCAGGAGTAGAGGGTGCGACGTGGCCCGGCTGCCGCGAACTTTGGGCGCCGCAGGGCCTCAACTCCTGAGAAATGTCACGGGCCCCGTCACGGCTCCGGGCGCCGTCCCAGTCACAGCCCCGGTCACTGCCGGGTCACGGCTCCAGTGCGAGCCACCGCCGCGGGCGCGGGTTTCGGACGTCGCGCCCGCGCGCGTACCCGAGCGGTGCGGGGAGGGCGGCCGACGGCGGTAAGGTCGGCTCGTGAGCGACGAACGAGCGGCCGGCGAAGGCGACCGCGACGAGGCCGAGCGGCTTCCGGCACCGGCGACTGCGGCCGGCGCGCTGGGGTCGGCCGAGCCCGCCGAGTCGGCGCAGCCGGCGGGCGAGGGGCGAGCATCCGGGGAGCTGCGCATCGCGCTGCAGTTCACGGCCGCGGGCGTGGTGTGGGGCGCCAGCTTCCTGTTCATCGCGGTCGGACTCGAGGGGCTGAGCCCCGCCCAGATCGCGACCGGCCGCACCGTGTTCGGTGCGCTCACCTTGGGGATCATCGTGCTGATCACGCGCGAGAAGCTGCCCCGCGAGTGGCGCATCTGGGCCCACATGACGGTCGTCGCGCTGACACTGTGCGTGTTCCCGTACCTGCTGTTCGCGTGGGCGCAGCAGTCGGTGTCGAGCGGGCTCGCGAGCGTGTATAACGCGACGACCCCGCTCATGACCGCGCTGATGGCGGGTCTCGTGATTCGGGTGGAGCGGCTCACCCGCGAGCAGCTGCTCGGCCTCGTCGTCGGCCTCGCCGGCGTGCTCGTCATCATCGCGCCGTGGGCGGGCATCGACCTGCGCGGCGGCCTCGTGCCGCAGCTGGCCCTGCTCGGCGCGACCGCCTGCTACGGCTTCAGCCTGGCCTACCTGCGCCGGTTCTTGCAGGGCACGGGGCTGAGCGGCGTCATGCTCGCGCTGCTCAACGTCGGCATTGCCGCTGTCATCATGCTCGCGCTTACTCCGATCATCGGCACCGACCCGATCACCCTCGACATCTGGATCGTCGGCAGCATTGTGCTGCTCGGCGTCTTCGGCACCGGCCTCGCCTACGCCTGGAACCAGAACGTCGTGCGCGCGTGGGGCGCCACCCGCGCGGCGACGGTCACCTACATGTCGCCCGTCGTCGGTGTCGCACTCGGCATTCTCGTGCTAGGCGAGGTGCTCGTCTGGAACGAGCCAGTCGGCGCGGCGCTGATCTTCTTCGGCATTCTGCTGGCGCAGCGCCGGCTGCGACTGCCGCGTCGACGCCGCTGAATTGAGGATGCGCGGGGCGCGTACCCGACGGCGGCGTGACGTATTGCAGGAAACCAGACAGGCCTGCCCCGGAAAAACAGGGTTGGTGGCGGACGCGAAACCCTCGTTTCCTGCACTACGTCACGGCGCACCCGTGTGAAGTGCGGCGGGCGCGCGCCTACTGCGGTTTCGGGCGGCGGCGCTCGGGCAGGTGCAGCCGCGCGAGGATGCGGTCGACGTCGACGGGCGGGCTGCCCCCGCCGTAGCGCGAGACCAGCACCGTGACGAGTACCGCGAGCGGGATCGTCCAGGCGGCAGGGGCAGCGAGGGCGGCCTGCAGCCAGGCGGCCCAGTCGGCGGCGAGCGGGGCCGCGTCGACGAGCGCGCCGCCCGCCCCGGGCACCCGCAGCACCCCGAGCCCCACCGCGACGGCGCACGCGATCGCGCCCGTCAGCATCCCGGCGAGGGCTCCGCGGGCGGTGAGCCCCCGCCACCAGACGCCGAGCACGAGCAGCGGGCTGAGCGTCGAGGCGGTGAACGCGAACACGAGCCCGACGCTGCCGGCGAGCCCGGCCGGCTCGATCATCAGCACGACCAGCAACGGCACAAGCGTCGAGGCGAGCGCCGCCACCCGGAACCCGCGCACGGTGCCGCCGGCGACCTCCTGACTGATGACGCCGGCGAGCGAGACCACGAGCCCTGACGAGGTCGACAGAAAAGCGCCGAACGCTCCGGCGACGATGAGCGCGCCCAGCAGGTCACCGGCGAGTCCGTCGACGAGCCGCCCGGGCAGCAGCAGCGCGACGGAATCGGCGGTGCCGGGGGTCGCGAGATCCGGGGCGAAGGCGCGCCCCAGCATCCCGATCGTGGTCGGAAACACGTAGAACGTGACCAGCAGCACGACCGTGATGAGGGTGGTGCGGCGGGCGGCGACGCCGTCGGGGTTCGTCGTGAACCGCACGAGCACGTGGGGCAGGCCGAGGGTTCCGAGCAGCAGTGCGATCGCGAGCGAGGCGGTCGCGTACGGGTTCACTGCGGCGGGGCCAAGCGCGGCGGGGAAGGCGGTCGCGGCGGCGGCTCCGAGGTCGCGGCCGCCCACGACGACGAGCATCACGATCGCGGGCAGCGCGACCGCCGTCAGCTTCAGCCAGAACTGGAACGCCTGCACGAAGGTGATCGAGCGCATGCCTCCGGCGGCGACGATCACGCCGACGATGACGGCCACCGCGACAGACCCGGCCCACGGCGGCAGGCCTGTCGCGATCGACACCGTGAGGGCCGCGCCCTGCAGCTGCGGCACGATGTAGAACCAGCCGATCACGATGACGAGCACGCTCGTCGCGCGGCGCACCGACCGCGAACGCAGGCGCGCCCCCGTGAAGTCGGGCACTGTGTACGCGCCCGAGCGGCGCAGCGGGGCGGCGACGAACAGCAGCAGCATCAGGTAGCCGGCCGCGTATCCGATCGGAAACCACAACCCGCCCGCGCCCTGCAGCAGAATCAGCCCGGCGACCCCGAGCACGCTCGCCGCCGACAGGTACTCGCCGCCGATCGCCGAGGCGTTCAGCCACGGGGGCACCGTGCGCGAGGCGACGTAGAAGTCGCGCGTCGTGCGCGACAGCCGCACCGCGAGCGCCCCAACGAGCACGGTCGTGAGGGTCACGATGATGATCCCGGCGTATCCGAAGGATGCGGGGGTCGCGTCGCTCACGGACGTCGCCGCCGCGGCGCCCAGCGCGCCCAGCGCGCCCAGCGCGCTCGCGTCGCTCACGCGTCGTCCTCGTCGCGTTCGGCGAGGGCGCGGTACTGGTCTTCGGCGCGATTCGCGGCCGTCACGGCGAGCGCGGCGATCGCGACGAGCGGCGGATACGCCCCGAACGCGAGTACGAGCCAGCCCACCGGAACCCCGGCAATCGTCTCGTCGTTGAGCGCGGGCAGGGCGGCGACGAACGCGACGGCCGCGAGCGCGGCGGCGAAGCCGAGGGCGCAGACGATCGCGACGCGTAGCTGGCTGCGAATCAGGCTCGCGACCAGGACGCGCTCAGCGCTCGCGGGTGTGCCGCCGGTGAGGGGCCCGGCCGCGCTGGGTGCGAGCGGCTCTCCGGCGCGGGGGGCCGTGACGCGCACGCGCGCCGGCCGCGGCGGTGTCGCCGGGTTCGCCGACGCGGGCGTCGCACCGGGAGCGCCGGGCGCAGGCGCGGCGCCGGAAGCACGGTCGTCGCTCACCCGCGCCGCACCCTCATGTCGTCGAGCCGCTCGCGCAGCCCCGGCAGCGCCCGCCGACTCACCGGCAGCGCGGTGGCGCCCACCGTCACGGTCGACCCGGCCCCCGCCAACTGCAGCCGCGTGACGTGCGCGAGCGCGACGAGGTACGAGCGGTGCACGCGCACGAATCCGGCGCTCGCCCAGCGCTCCTCGAGCTCGCCGAGCGGCACCCGCACGAGAAAGCCGCCCTCGGCGGTGTGCAGTCGCACGTAGTCGCCCTGCGCCTCCGCGTACTGAATCGCGTCGCGGCGCACCATGCGCGTCGTCGTTCCGAGCGTCACGGCGATGACATCGTCGGCCGGATGCGCGGCGCCGGCTCCGAGATCGGCGCTCGCCGCCGTCGGGGTCGCGCCCCGCGCATCCGTCGCGTGCGCCTCGCCCGCGCCGGGATCGGTGCGCGACCCGGCACGCGAATCGGCGACCGCGTCGACGAGGCGCCCGATCGCGCGGGCGAGGCGCTCGGTGCGAACCGGCTTCAGCACGTAGTCGACGGCCTCGAGGTCGAAGGCGTCGACGGCGCTCTCGTCATCGGCGGTGACGAAGACGACGGGCGGGCGCCGCTCGAAGCGGGTGAGGGCGCGGGCGAGGTCGAGGCCTGACAGCCCGGGCATGTGAATGTCGAGCACGGCGGCGTCGATGCCGTCGTCATCGCTCAGAATGCGCAACGCCTGCGAGCCCGTCGTCGCCGGCACGAGCTCGGCGACGCGGGGGTCGGCGCCGAGTAGCGCGAGCAGCTCGTCGAGGGCCGGGCGCTCGTCGTCGGCGACGAGCAGGCGGAGGGGGCGCGGGGGGTGAGCGGCGCCGGTTGTCCCGGTCGAACCAGCCCCGCCAGTGCCCGGAGCATCGCCGCTCATCGCCGCACCCCCTGCACGTCGTTCTCGGGCTGCGAACGCGGCACCCGCATGACGATCAGTGTGCCCGCGCCCACCTGCGTCTCGACGACGAGGCCGCAGTCGTCGCCGTAGACCTGGCGCAGCCGCGCATCCACGTTGCGCAGCCCCACGTGGTCGACGGTGGGGCGGCCGGCGAGCGCGGCCCTGAGCGACTCGGGGTCGGTGCCGACCCCGTCGTCGTCGATGCGCACCACCGTGAAGGCGCCCTCGGCGTCGGCCGTGATGGTGATCGTGCCGCCGCCCTCCTGCGGCTCGAGGCCGTGCCGCACCGCGTTCTCGACGAGCGGCTGCAGGCTCAGAAACGGGATCACCGTCGGCAGCACCTCGGGCGCGATGCGCAGCTGCACGGCGAGGCGCTCGCCGAAGCGGGCCCGCTCGAGCTGCAGGTACGAGTCGATCGACTGCAGCTCGTCGGCGAGCGTCGTGAAGTCGCCCGCCCGGCGGAACGAGTACCGCGTGAAGTCGGCGAACTCGAGCACCAGCTCGCGGGCGCGCGCCGGTTCGGTCGTGATCGTCGAGGCGATCGCCGTCAACGCGTTGTAGATGAAGTGGGGGCTGATCTGTGCTCGTAATGCGCGCACCTCGGCCTCGGCGAGGGCGGCGCGGCTGGCGTCCAATTCGGCGAGCTCAAGCTGTGCGGCCACCCAACTGGCGGCCTCCTCGGCCGCCCGCACGAGCGGCGGGCGCACGGGGCTCGCGAAGGCCACGAGCGACCCGGCGACGGAACCCGGCCCCTCGCGACCGGGGAGGCGGATGGGGGCGGCCACCGCATCCCGCCGGTCGATCGAGGCGTCGGCGGTCAGCAGCTGCGTCGCGCCGGCGTCGGCGGCGGCGCGGGCGAGGCGCTCGGCCGCGGCCTGAAGGGGCGCCGGGCCGTCGAGCGCGACCACGCCGTGCGGGTCGGCGAGCGCGAGGGCGTCAGCGTCGAGCAGCTGCCGTAGCGCCTTCGCCGCCCGTGTGGGGTCTCCGGCCGCGAGGCCACCGCGCAGGTGCCCGGCCGCGCGCGATGCGAGGTGCAGGGTCTCGTAGGTGGCCCGCTCGGCCGGCGTAGCGAGTGCCCGGCCGCCGCGAATCGCGCGCCAACCCGCGGCGAGCAGCACGACGCCGAGCGCCCCGAGCAGCGCGCCGCCGAGGAAGGCGATCAACGCTGACGGGCTCATGAACTACGACGATAGGCGACGACGAACGGTCGCGGTCGCCGTTTATCGCACGGTCGCTACCGCTCGTCGACAGGATGCGCGCGGTCGCTTCCGACAGACCGGTCCACTGCCCGACAGTGAATGATCACGAGACGGTGACGACGAGGTCGCCGTCGTGGCAGATGGGAGACTCCATGGGCAGTGCCGCCCCGGACGACCGACCCGACGTCGCCTCCGACGCCGAACCCGACATTGAGGCGCTGCGCGCCGTGCAGAACTCGCCGCGCTTTCGCGCGCTGAAGCGCCGGCACCGGCTGTTCGTGCTGCCCGCGACGGGGCTCTGCCTCGCCTGGTACCTGGCCTACGTGCTGACGGCGGGCTATGCGCCGCAGGTGTTCGCGACGCCGGTGGCCGGCTCGATGAACCTCGGCATGGTGTGGGGCCTCGCGCAGGTCGCCACGACCTTCGCCGTCACGATGCTCTACGTCTGGTACGCCAACAAGTACCTCGACCCGGCGGCGGCCGAGATCCGCGCCGAGCTCGAGCCCGTGCTCGCCGGGGCTGGCGCCGCAACCGGCGCTGGCGCTGGCGGAGCGAACGGAACACGCGCATGAGCGCCGCGATCCTCGTTCAGGCGAGCACCGCATCCAGCTCGCCTGGTGACCCGCTGCTCAACATCGCCATCTTCGGGGCGTTCGTCGCGGTGACGATGGTCATCGTCTTCCGCGCGAGCCGCAACAACAAGACGGCGAGCGACTACTACGCGGCCGGCCGCTCGTTCACGGGCGGCCAGAACGGCTCGGCGATTGCGGGCGACTACCTGTCGGCCGCGTCGTTCCTCGGCATCGTCGGCGCGATCGCGATCAACGGCTACGACGGGTTCCTCTACTCGATCGGATTCCTCGTCGCGTGGGTTGTGGCCCTGCTCGTCGTCGCAGAACTCTTGCGCAACACCGGCAAGTTCACGATGGGCGACGTGTTGGCCTTCCGCCTGCGGCAACGCCCCGTGCGCATCGCCGCCGCCATCTCGACGCTCGTCGTCAGCTTCTTCTACCTGCTCGCGCAGATGGCCGGAGCTGGCGGCCTCGTGTCGCTGCTGCTCGGCATCGAAGAGCGGGTCGGCCAGTCGGTCGTCATCGCCGTCGTCGGCGCGCTGATGATCCTGTACGTGCTTGTCGGCGGCATGAAGGGCACCACCTGGGTGCAGATCATCAAGGCCGTCATGCTCATCGCCGGTGCCGGAGTCATGACCGTCTGGGTGCTCGCCATCAACGAGTTCAGCTTCACCGGCCTGCTGGATGCGGCGGTCGCCACGACCGGCAACCCCGCGATTCTCGAGCCCGGCCTGCAGTACGGGCTGAACGACGTGACGCGCCTCGACTTCCTGTCGCTGGGGCTCGCGCTCGTGCTCGGCACGGCCGCCCTGCCGCACGTGCTCATGCGCTTCTACACGGTTCCGACCGCGAAGGAGGCCCGCAAGAGCGTCGTCTGGGCGATCTGGCTGATCGGCATCTTCTACGTCTTCACCCTCGTGCTCGGCTACGGCGCCGCCGCCCTCATCGGGCCGGAAGCGATTGCCGCCGCTCCGGGTGGCGCGAACTCGGCCGCCCCGCTGCTCGCTTTCGAGCTCGGCGGGCCGGTGCTGCTCGGCATCATCGCGGCGGTCGCGTTCGCGACGATCCTCGCGGTCGTCGCCGGCCTCACGATCACCGCGGCCGCGTCGTTCTCCCACGACGTGTACGCCTCGGTCATCAAGAAGGGCAAGGCGTCGCCGCAGCAGGAGGTGAAGGTCGCCCGCATCACGGTGGTCGTCATCGGCCTCGTCGCAATAGTCGGCGGCATCGGCGCGAACGGTCAGAACGTCGCGTTCCTCGTGGCGCTCGCCTTCGCGGTGGCCGCCTCGGCGAACCTGCCGACGATCGTCTACTCGCTGTTCTGGAAGGGCTTCACCACCCGCGGCGCCCTCTGGAGCATGTACGGCGGGCTCACCACCGCGATCGTCCTGATCGCCCTGTCGCCCGTCGTGTCGGGTGGCGAGCGGTCGATGATCCCGGGCGCCGACTTCGCGATCTTCCCGCTGTCGAACCCCGGCATCGTGTCGATCCCGCTGGCGTTCCTGCTCGGCTGGCTCGGCAGCGTGCTCGAGCGTCGCCGCGAGTCGAGCGACAAGCAGACCGAGATGGAGGTGCGCTCCCTCACCGGAGTCGGCGCCGAGAAGGCGACGGACCACTAGCGCCGTCACCTCTCTCCACACTTCCGGGGTGGGCGGGCATGCCTGGGCCTGCCCTCCCCGGAAAACAGTTCGGGCCCCGCGCGGTGGTAGCGGGGCCCGTTCTCTGTGTTCGGGGTGTGTCGGCGCTTCGGCCGCTGTCGCTGCCGTTGCCGCTGCCGCTGTCACTGCCGCTGTCGCTGCCGCTGCCTCGGCCTCGCCGCCCACGGAGCCCTTCTGCGGCGGGCTGCGGTACGTAGTGCAGGAAAACAGGCGGGTGGGGCCTGCGATTCTGCGGAGATTCCGGGCTACGCAGTTCTGGATTCCTGCAATACGTCACGTGTTCGTGCGGCAGTGGTGCTGGTGTCCGCCACACCGACAGCGCGAGCCGGGCTGCGGCGCGCCGCAGCCAACTCGCCGGTCTGCGCCGCGGACTGTCGGTCTGGCAGACATTGACGGTGCCGGGCGGACGTGGCGCGTGTGGCGGTTGGCGCATGTGCGGGGCGCGTCAGGCAGGACGCCGCGGCCCGCGCTCCGCGGCACCCCGCGCCCCCTACGACGGCACGCGGCGGTGGAACACCTCGATGACGATGTTGCCGACGATCGACGCGCCGATGGCGACGGCGATGAGGCGAGCGTCCGGCATCTCGAACTGCAGGAACTCGACGAACCACGGCACGAAGAGAACGACGGCGAGGCCGGCGTACGAGCCCGCGATGATGAGCGACGTGAGCCAGGTGAAGGGGCGGGCGAGCGTCACGAGCACCCACAGCGCGGTGAGCGTGAGCGTGATGGTCGCCGCCGTCTGAATCTGCGCGAGCGAGTAGTCGCCCGTGAACCGCGCCCAGGCGACGACCGAGATCAGCACGACGCCGACGGTGAGGCCCTTCGGCACGCAGAACCTCGCCGCCCTCGTGAGGAATCCCGGCCGGTACACGCGGGTGTTGGTCAGCAGGGCGAACACGATCGCGGGCAGGCCGATCGTCAGCCCGTCGGTGATCGAGAACTGTCGGGGCAGCAGCGGGAACTCCCACAGCAGCACGCCGAACACGATTGCGAACATGACCGCGTAGGTGGTCTTCGACAGGAACAGCTTCGCCAGCCGCTCGACGTTCGCGATCACCTGGCGGCCCTCCGCCAGGATCTTCGGCAGGCGCGAGAACTGCCCGTCGAGCAGCACGAGGCGGGCGACGGCGCGGGTCGCCGGCGCGCCGGATCCCATCGCGATGCCCATGTCGGCGTACTTGAGTGCGAGGGCGTCGTTGACGCCGTCCCCCGTCATGGCGACGGTGCGCCCGAGGCGCTGCAACGACAGCACCATCTGCTTCTTCTGCTCGGGAACCACCCGCCCGAACACGCGGGTGTCGGCCATGATGGCATCGAGGGCGTCAGGGTCGTCGGGAAGTTTGCGCGCATCCATCGCTTCGCCGTCGAACGCGACGCCCGCCTCCCGCGCGACGGCGGCGACGGTGCGCGGGTCGTCGCCCGAGATGACGCAGAGGTCGACGCCCTGCTCGGCGAAGAAGCGCAGGGTGTCGGGGGCGTCGGCGCGCACCTTCTCGCGGAACGACACGATCGCGACCGGCGTGAGCCCGGCCGGCAGCTCCGGCTGCACGCCGTCGTCGACGGGGGCGAGGGGATGCTCGGTGCGCGCCAGAATCAGCACCCGCCGCCCCGCTTCGGCGAGCGCCGTCGTGCGCCCGAGCGTCTCGGCGCTGAGCGGCTCGCGCACCGAGTCGGCGAGCACGATGTCGGGGGCGCCGACCACCCACGTGCCGGCGGCGCGCGGGTCGTCGAGCTGCAGGGCGCTCCACTTTCGCTGCGACGAGAAGTCGATCGTCGCGACGGGGGCGGGGGCGTCGTCGCCGGGGTACGGCTCGCGGAGGGCGGCGGCCGTGGCGTTCGCCTGCGGGTCGGCGCCGACCGCGGCGAGCACGAGGCGCCAGTCGGAACCCGTGGTGGCGAGCGCGGGGTCGGCGGCGGCGAGCGCGCGGCCCACCGGCTCGACGGCGTCGAGCACGAGCTGCCCCTCGGTGAGGGTGCCGGTCTTGTCGAGGCACAGGATGTCGACGCGGGCGAGCCCTTCGACCGCCGCGAGCTCCTGCACGAGCACTTGGCGTTGCGACAGCTTCACGGCGCCGACGGCGAGCGAGACGCTCGTCATGAACACGAGGCCCTGCGGGATCATCGCGATGAGTCCGGCGATCGCGCCGACGCTGGCCTCGCGCCACGCGCCCGTCGCGATGGCGCTCTCCCACCCGCCGAGCGCCTGCATCTGCCCGTTGATGGCGATGAGGCCGACGGGGATGAGCAGCCAGCTGATCCACTTAATGACCCGGGCGAGCGCCTGCCGCAGCTCAGAGTTGACGAGGCTGAACTGCTTCGCCTCGGCCGTGATCTTCGCCGCGTACGAGTCGGCGCCGACGCGGATCACCCGGGCGAGCCCCCGCCCGCCGACGATGGTCGAGCCGCTCAGCAGTTCGCGGTCGACGGGGGCGTTGATCGCGTCGGCCTCGCCGGTGAGCAGCGACTCGTCGACCTCGAGCCCCTGCGCCTCGATGACGACGGCGTCGGCGGCGACCTGGTCGCCCGCGCCGAGCACGAGCACGTCGTCCATGACGATCCGGGCGAGCGGCACCTGGGTGGGCGTTCCGTCGCGCAGGACGCGCGCATCCGGTGCATTGAGAACGGCGAGGCGGCTCAGGGTGAGTTTCGCGCGGAACTCCTGGCCGACCCCGATGAGCACGTTGGCGATGACGAAGACGCCGAACAGGGCGTCCTGCCAGTAACCGAGGACGAGCAGCAGGATGAAGCAGCCGCCCACCACCCCGTTGAAGAGGGTGAAGAGGTTGGCCTGCAGGATGCGCCAGAACGACCGACCGGTGCTCGACGGCATCGCGTTGCCGAGGCCCGCGGCGAAGCGCTCACGCGCCTCGGATTCGGTCAGGCCGACGAGGGTGGTCGAGCAGGGAGGCGCACTCACAGCCGTGACTCTATCGGCGCAGCACGTCGCCCAGCATGAACCGCAGGCGATGCCAAAGAATGCGGGGGTTAACCCCCGACGACGGCGCCGAACCGGGCCGGCAGCGTGTCGCGGTGGGCGTGGTGCAGCTCGCCGTGGCTGAGGGTGAAGCCGTCGTCACTGTGCGAGATGGGCAAAGTGCACTTTTTTTGGCACCGCGAAGTGTGCAGCTATCACAACCCTCCCTTTTGCCCCGCAGTTACGGTTTCCCCCACACGCAAAGGAGCGAGCATGGGTACACATCGAGTGTCAATGGATATCGGCGGAACATTCACCGACGTAGTGGCGTACAACACTTCCACCGGCGAGATACAGGCGACGAAGGCATCGACCACACCGGGTGAATTGAGTGTGGGAGTTCTCCAGGGCCTTGAGGCGCTCGTACCCGAGCTTGACGAGATCGAGTTTCTCGTCCACGGCACGACGCAAGGGCTCAATGCATTTCTCGAGCGACGCGGGGTGCGAGTTCTGCTGCTCGCGACCGCAGGCGCCGAGGACACTTACCTCATCGCTCGCGGGCCGAGACTGGATCTCTACGACGCGCAGTACCGCAAACCACAGCCCCTACTCGAGCGCAAAGACATCATCGGCATCAACGGCCGACTGGGTAGCCAGGGCGAAGAAGTGCGACCGCTTGATGAGGTCGCCATTCGTCAGGCAGCTCGCCGGGCAGAGTCAGAAGGGTATGGGGCCGTCGCGGTGGCCTTCTTGTTCTCATACAAGAACCCGGATCACGAGCTTCGAGCCGCGCAGATACTCCGCGAAGAGTTAGGGGACGACTTCACCATCTCCTTATCGCACCAGTCGGCGAAGGAATGGCGCGAGTACGAGCGCACCTCGTCCGCCGTGGTCGAGGCGTACACGGGACCGGTCGTTCGCAACTACTTGTTGGCTCTCGAGGAGCAGCTGGAGCAGCGGGGTGTTCAGGCACCCCTGCACATCATGCAGTCGTCTGGAGGAGTGCTGACCGCTCGCTCTGCTCGTGAGCGTCCATTGCAGACCCTTCTCTCGGGGCCAGTCGGTGGTGCGATGGGTGACGTCGAACTTGCGCGCGTCTCTGACCGCAAGAGCCTGATCGGCGTCGACATGGGCGGAACCTCGTTCGACGTTTCGCTCGTGGTCGACGGCCAGCCCGACGTGTCGACCGAGGCAGAGCTAGAAGGCCTGCCGATGCTCATGAGCGTCGTCAACATTCACACCGTGGGCGCTGGTGGCGGTTCGGTGGCGTGGTTGGAGGCTGGCGGACTTCGCGTCGGGCCTCGATCAGCGGGCGCGAAGCCGGGGCCTGCGTGCTACGGGCGAGGCGGAAGCGAACCGACCGTCACCGACGCGAACCTTGTGCTCGGTCGAGTCGACGCTGCCTGGTTCGCCGGTGGCGCGATGACATTGGACCGTGAGGCCGCGGTGGCGGCGCTCAAGAGCGTTGGAGAGCCACTGGGTCTCGATGAGATCGCCATCGCCGAAGGCATCTGTAATGTCGCCAATGCCCAAATGGCGCAGGCCATTCGTACGATCACGATCTCGCGCGGCATCGAGCCTCGCGACTTCAGCCTCGTCGCCTTCGGAGGCGCGGGCCCGATGCACGCGGTATTCCTGGCACAGGAGCTGGGGATTCCCGAGACGGTGGTCCCGCGATTCCCCGGCGCTTTCTCAGCCTGGGGGATGCTCCAGACTGACATTCGACGCGACTTCGCCGAGCCCTACTTCTCCGTCGATGCTGATCTTGACCTCGACGATCTTGTTCGAGTCTTGACGGAAATGCGCTCGGTCGCTCTCGACTCACTCTCGTCGGAGGGGATCCCGGAAGAGCACCGGTCGGCCAGCTCGTCCATCGACGTTCGGTATCAAGGTCAAGAGTTCACGCTGCATGTTCCTCTCGAGTCGGTTGCCGAAGTTCAGCAACCGAACTTCCTCGAGGATTTTGCGCGTCGTTTCGCCGACATGTACCAAGACCGGTATGGGCACTCCACCTTCGGAGCTTCGATCGAGATCACGACACTTCGCACGCGGGCTGTGGGCAGCCTGGGGCAACTCAAGACCCATCAGCTCGCGGAGGCGACAAGCGCCGAGTTCGAGCATGACGTTGAGCCGGTGGTCTTCGACGGCGAGTCCCGGCCGACCATCGTTGTGCGCAGGTCGAACCTCGCGCGCGGCCATGACTTCGAGGGCCCGGCCGTCATCGTCGAGGAGACGGCGACAACGGTCGTTCCCCCGGGGTATCGAGTCACCATCGACGAACTCGGCTCGCTCATCATCCGCCAGCACGAGAAGGAGCAATGATCATGACCACTCCCACGATGGAAGCACTCGATCCGGTCACGGTCGAGATCATCAGGAACGCGCTGACGAGTGCAGCGGATGACATGAATGCGACGCTTATTCGATCGGCGTATTCGCCCATCATCTATGAGGGTGGCGACTGCGTCGTAGCCATTCTCGACACCCAACACCGCGTGCTTGGACAATCGGCAGGGCTACCCCTGTTCCTCGGCAACTTGGAGTACTGCTCCATTGCGGTCGAGCAGCAGTTCGGCGTCGAGGTGTGGAAAGAGGGTGACATCTGGGTTCTGAATGACTCTTACCTGGGCGGAACCCACCTCAATGACGTCACGATCTTTGCGCCAATCTTTACGGGAGGCACGCTGGTCGGTTTTGCCGCGACGCGCGCCCACTGGATGGACATGGGCTCGAAAGACGTCGGAGGATCGATGGATTCTGTCGACATCTTCCAAGAAGGCTTCAGGATGGGCCCGGTGAAGCTCATCGAGGGCGGCGCCGAAACTTCGGTCATCGATCTCATCAAGACGAACGTTCGATTCCCGTACCAAACGATCGGCGACATGAATGCAATGATCGCCGCGCTCCGAATGGGCATGAACCGCATGACCGAGCTCGTCGGCCGTTACGGAATCGACGTGCTCCAGGCTGCGAGCGAGGAGATCTTCCGTCAGACGGAGGTGCTGGAGCGCGAGGCTGTCGCGGCGATCCCCGACGGGATCTACGAGGCCGAGGGCGTTCTCGACAACGACGGGATCGACCTGGATCGCCCGGTGCCGATCAAACTGCGCATCACAGTGGTCGGCGACAGCATCGACTTCGACGTCACCGAGTCAGCAGATCAGACACGCGGGCCGGTCAACTGTGGCGTCGCCCAGGCCATCTCAGGGCTGCGCGTCGGCTACAAGTTGTTGATCAGCCCCCACGCGAACTCCAACGGCGGCTCCTTCCGCCCCATGACCACGCAGGTGCGCAGCGGTTCCGTGCTCGGAGCCGTGGCACCCGCCGCCTGCCAGTGGTACTTCTCGCACCTGGGCTTGCTGATCGACCTGGTTTCTCGGGCGCTGGCCCCCGCACTGCCCGACCGGGTGGCCGCGGCGAGTCACGGTGACTCGATGATCATCACCGTCGCAGGCTTCGACCCCCGCGTCGGGCGCAACTTCGTCTCGATCGAGGCGACCCTCGGTGGCTGGGGTGCCTGGGAGGGCTCGGACGGCGAATCCGCCCTGATCAACAATGTCAACGGGTCTCTGCGGGACCTACCGATTGAGATGATGGAGACGCGGTTCCCTCTCAGGATCACCGACTATTCGATTCGGCCTGACTCGGGTGGCCCTGGTCGGTGGCGCGGTGGCAACGGCGTCGTGCGCGAGTACGAATTCTTGTCAGACTGCGTCGTCGGACTCTGGTTCGAGCGATCGATCACTCCCGCATGGGGTCTTTTCGGAGGGTCCGACTCCACCGGCCCCGAGGTGATCATCAACCCGGGTCGCGCTGATGAAGTGCGCACGCTCAAGGCCAACGCTCGACCGATGAAGGCGGGCGATGTCGTGCGTCTCGCTGTCGGTGGCGGCGGCGGGTACGGCGACCCCCAGCAGCGAGACCCTCAGGCAGTAGTCCACGACATCGCCAACGGATACATCACTCCCGAGTTCGCTGCACTGCACTACCCGCACCCTCCCATCACCCAAGAGAAGGACTAGATCATGAAGACACGATTCGCATCACTAGCAGCCGGGGCCCTCGGGGCTGCACTGTTCCTTACCGGGTGTTCCGGGGCCGGAGAGCCGGCTGCCCCAGAGCCGGCGGCCCCCGAGTCGCCGAGTTCCGAGCAGGAGGCGCTCTCGGTCGGCTTCTTCGGGTTTGCCGCCATCAACGGGTTCGCACAGGGCACGTTCGTCGGCGTCGAGCAGGCTGCCGCCGAGAACAACGCGACGGCAACCTTCGTCGACGGAGCGTTCGACGGCCAGGCGCAGGTTCAGCAGGTTCGTGACGCGATCACGTCGCGCCAGTTTGATGTGATCGTCATCCAAGCCAATGACAATGTGGCGCTGCAGGCCCCACTTCAAGAAGCGGCAGACGCTGGCATCACAGTCGTGGTGGAGTTCTCAGTGGTTGGTCCCGACTTCACGACAATCGAGCCGCAGGTCGACGGCGCCATCAGCGTCGTGGAGCTGCCGACTGACAACGGCGTCGCGCTGGCTGAGCTGGGAATCGAAGCGTGCGCGACGGTCGAGGCGAAGCCGTGCCAGGTCGCCTATCTCGAGGGCTTCCGCTCGCTTCCGCTCGACAACGCTCGCACCGAAGCGGTCAAGGCAACGCTCGCCACCGATGACACGATCGAGCTTGTCGCCAGTGTGGAAGGCGGTTACGCGGCCGATAGCGGTCGTGCGGCCTTCCAGAACGTGCTGCAAGCGAACCCTGACGTTGATGTGGTGATCGGTGCCTCTGCGGCCATCGTCGGAGCTGCGGACGTGGCTGGAGATTCGGACGTGCTCTTCATCGGCAACGGCGCGTCGCAGGCAAATGTCGAGTCGGTTCGCAACGGTGACTGGTTCGCGGTCTTCGTGCAGGATGTCGTGGCGAACGGCAAGAAAGCGACCGAACTCGGTCTGGCGCTCGCTCGTGGTGAAGAGGTTGAGATGGCCATCGACGGGATGACGCTCGCCCCGAATAACGGCAGGGGAACCAAGGCTGCACTCGATGAGGTCGACTTCGTGGCCGGTTACACCGACTAGGTACGCTCAGGGAGCCGCCCGCAAGGGCGGCTCCCTCTGGTCGTCGAGGAGATTCCTATGTCGCACACAGAGCTCATCGCTCAACACGGCTCACCATCGGCACCGCAGATCGAGGTACGCGGGGTCTCGAAGGTTTACGGGCCGACTACTGTGCTGGACGACGTAAATCTCACGATTTCCCCCGGAGAGATTCACGCCATTCTCGGCGAGAACGGTGCTGGCAAGAGCACTCTGCTGAAGGTCATCGGTGGCGCCATTACGGCGACCTCGGGCTCGCTTCTTCTCGACGGCGAGCCGGTAACTCTGGGCTCGCCGCGCGACGCCATCCGCCACGGCATCACCCTCATCAGTCAAGAGTTAGCGGTGATTCCTCAGCGCTCGGTGATGGAGAACGTGATGCTCGGGCGCTGGTCACATCGGGCGGGGTTCGCGCATCTGGCCGCCGATCGGGTTCGATTTGACGACTTGCTCGACCGCACGGGGTTCACGCTCGATCCGGATGCCACCGTCGGCGAACTCCCTCTCGGGATTCAGCAGCAGGTGGAGATTCTCAAGGCACTCGCTCGGGGCGCCCGGGTGCTGTGCATGGATGAGCCGACGGCCGCGCTGAACGACGTCGAGAAGGAACTGTTGCTGCGGGTCGTCAGAGAAATCGCCGACCGCGGCACGACGATCATCATCGTCTCGCACTTCCTCGAAGAGGTGCTCGGTTTGGCTGACCGGGTGACGGTGCTTCGCGACGGAAAGCTCATCGAGACGAACGAGGCTTCTGCGTATACGCCCGCCTCAATCGTCTCCCTCATGGTCGGACGCGAGGTCGACCCCATCGATCAGCCTCCCGCAGAGGTGTCGCCACTCGCGCAGACCGTAGTCGACGTGGAGAGGCTCGAAACGCGCCATGTCCACGACATCTCATTCGCGCTTCGCGAGGGCGAGATCGTGGGTCTTGCCGGTCTTGTGGGGAGCGGCCGAAGCGATGTGTTGCTCGGCCTCCTCGGCGCCGAACCGCGTCGTGCGGGCACGATTCGCATTCGGGGTGCTGAGGTGAAAGAGAATTCCGTGTCGTCAGCGATCGCGAGCGGGATGGCTCTGGTTCCCGAGTCACGCAAGGATCAAGCGTTGTTGCTCGGTCGCTCCGTGACCGAGAACGTTGCTCTGGGCACGTTGGCCCAGAGGTCTTTTGGCGGCTGGGTGCGACGGCGGGTGGAGAGGGCTGAGGTCAGCAGGGTTTCTGCTGACGTCGACCTTCGGGGTGTCGGCCCCGACACCCTCACCGTCGACCTTTCCGGCGGAAACCAGCAGAAGGCTCTCTTCGCTCGGTGGCTGCTCCACCCGCCGGCGCTCCTCATGGTGGACGAGCCGACCAGGGGTGTCGACGTCGCTGCCAAGGCGCGCATCCACAGCCTTATTCGAGACTTGGCCGCGCGTGGTACTGCGGTTCTCGTGGTCAGCTCTGAACTCGATGAGGTGATCCGCCTCTCGCATCGAGTGCTCGTGATGCGGCATGGCCGCATCGTCGACGAGTTCGACCGCTCGGCACGACCCTCTGACATTCTCACCTCCGCCTTCACGAAATGAGCCTCGGATGACCACTCTGATCACTCCCACTAACGAAAGCTCAAGTGGGCCATGGGGCGTGAAGCGACTCCAGGCGAAGTTCCGCGACTTTGGCATTGTTTTCGGCTTGCTCGCGATCGTTCTGGGGCTCTCGGTGAGCACTACCACCTTCCTCACCCCGGGAAACCTGATCAATCTCGTCGACCAAGCGACCGTGGTCGGACTCCTCGCCGTCGGCGCCACGTTGTGCATTATCAGCGGGGTGTTCGACTTGTCAGCGACCGCGACGTTAGCTGTCTCGGCGATCACCGGTATCTGGATCTCGCAGACATTCGGTTTCGCGGCCGGGTTCATCGGTGCGATCGTGGCCGGAGTTCTTCTGGGCACGATTACAGGACTCATCATCGTCTCCACGAAGATCAACTCGTTCATTGGTACCTTGGCGATCAGCATCATCTATCGCGGGCTCGCCATCGTGCTGACGGCCGGTGCCATCGTGTCGCCCCCCGCCGAGATCGCCGAATCCTTTCGCTTTTTCGCTGAGCGTGGGCCGTTCGGCCTGACCTGGGCATCGATCTTGTTCGGCGTCACCGTCGTCGTACTCGGGCTGATGCTGTCCCAAACCACCTATGGGCGCCGAATCTATGCTGTGGGCGGCAACGCCGAGGCGGCGAGACTGAGCGGAATCCGTACCGGTGCCGTCCGGGTCGGAGTGTTCGCGATCAGCGGAGCGTGCTCGGCGCTCGCCGGGCTTGTGCTGATCTCGCGAGCTGGCTCGGCGCAACCCGGGATGGCTACTGGCCTGGAACTCACGGCGATCGCGGCGGTCGTCATCGGCGGTACCAGCATCATGGGCGGCCAGGGCGCGGTGTGGCGGGCCTTCGTCGGGGTGATGATCCTGACGGTTATCGCGAACGGGTTTAATTTGCTCCAGTGGGACACGACCTATCAGCAGGTTGTCACGGGGGCTTTGATTCTGATTGCTATCGCGGCCGATAGCCTCTTCTTCAAGAAGCGAAACTCTTGAGCTAGGCGCTCGCACTATGTCGCGATCATCGATGACCCTGCAGGCCGTGGTCTGACGTGCGCGCGGGAATCCGACTCGAGAAAGACCGGAGCTCCGTGGTTGCGGTCGACGCCGACGGAGAGATTGTCGGAGAGTATTCGCATTCCATCGGTCAGGAAGATCCCTTTCCCGAATTGTTCGACTGGATCGCGCATCGCTCGAACGTTGGGGTCCGCTCGGTCACCGTCGATGTCGGAGGGTTGCTTTCGATGGAGCGGGAGCGGCAGGTCGTCGCCGTCAGAATTAGACCTCGTCCGGCCGCCGATCCGCTCCATGAACTGCCGGTGCCTCCTGATCTGCGCGATAGTCGACTTACGGTGATCGATGTGACGGGCGGACACGACATGCGTGGCCGACGCCTCATGGACCTCGAAGTGGCGTCACTGACCGCAGCGCTGCGCGGCATTTCATCGGATACCGAGCTCGTGGCCTCGGTGACGGCAGTCGGGTCCGTGGCGAATCCGGAGCACGAGCAGCAGGCCGCTGACGCCCTACTGTCTGCGTTTCCCTTCGCTCGGGTGACGCTCTCGAATGAATTCTTCTCCAACTCATTTCGTGATCGCGACTACACCGCCGCCATGAATGCCTGTCTCATGTCTTCGGGAGATCAGTTGGCGGCACAGATTGAGCAGGCTGCGAGGGTCCAGCTTCCGGGAGTGCCTGTCTATTTCGCTGTCAGCGACGGCGGGCGCGTTCCTATTCGTCGCCTGGGGGCAACTCCCGTCAACGCTCTGCACGCTGGTGCGGCACTCGGCTTGATGGGCGCGCGACACCTTGCCGCCGTTGATGAGGGCGAGATTGTCATCACGGATGACGCGGGCGCTCAGGTCGGTCGTGTTCACGCGGGCGTCCCGGCGACTCACACGGTCATTCGACGTGGCCGTGAGCCCGCTCTCGCCTGCAACGCGGCGCGCATCGACCCGTACTCGCCTTCGCTCCTCGGGGAACCAGAGCGACCCGCGGCGGTCGTCGATGCTCGGTCGCATGACGCCGTGTCGATGCGGGGCGATCTCGAATCGACAGTGCGTGCACGCGTCGACCTGACCGCGCTCGGAGCAGCCGTCGCTCCGCTCAGCGCGTGGGCCGACTTCCTGGGGCATGCGTCGTCCTCAGACGAACTTGACAGCTGGTTGCGAGCAACACAGGAAGATCTCCGGTCACAGGTGGTCCACTGGGGCGCGGCCCCGGAGTCGACACGGGTTGTTGAGTCAACTGCATACACCTTGGCCTACGGCAGTCGGCACGTCGTTCGTATTCGGGTTCGGGTGATCGGGGATTGGGTGGAAACCACTGCTCGAGCGGGGGCGACGATATGAGGGTGCTGTCACCAGAAGATGTCGACCGCGTAGCGTTGGGCGCGCAGTTTCTCGCGTGCTCGATCGATCCGACCACGATGTTGATGTACAGCGACATGACCCGCATGGCGATGACGTCTCACACGCTGACACTCGCGTCTCTGGACGACCTCGCACCCGACGACCTCGTCGTCGCCGTCGGACTCGTCTCGCAGGGTTTGCTGATGGCTGAGATGCCGCCGTGTGGCGATGAAATGCTGGGTTGTCTTGCGGCGGTCGAGCGCGCGGTCGGTCGTCGAGCCGCCGCGATCTTTCCCCTTGCCGCCGCGAACCTAAACGCGATCGTCCCCATGCTGACGGCATTGCAGGCCGGCCTTCCGGTTGTGGATGCTGATCCCATGGGGCGTGTCTTCCCGTTGATCAGCCAGACAACCCTGAACGCCGCGGGAGTGAATATCGGACCGGTGGCGTTGATGGGCGCCAACGGAGAGCGAATCCTCATTGAGGTGGGTAACGCGCGCCGCGCGGAAGCTCTCGTGCGGGCAGCGACGGAGGAGCTAGGCGGGTGGGCGGCCTCAGCCATGTACCCGTGTACGGTTTCTCAGCTGCGCGACCACGGTGTCATAGAGTCGGTCTCTCGCATGATCACTCTTGGCCACATCCTCGAGAGTGTTGAACCGCTTGCCACGAAATATCGAAAGCTTTCCGATGCGTTGGGCACGTCACGTGTCGCGCGTGCACAAGTGGCGTACGTGGAGAGTTCCTTTGGACCGTCTGACGTGGCTCTTCCCGCCCAGCCGTCAAGCTTGACTCTCTCTGACGACGGCAACGGTCGGATCGTTCGCATCGAGATCCAAAACGAAATTCTCATGGTGCTTGTTGATGGTGCCGTCGCTGCCGCCGTGCCCGACATTGTTACCCTGATCGACCCGGAAAAGGCGTCGGTCGTCAGCCTTGACGACGTTCGTGTAGGCGATGTTCTGGACGTCTTGAAAACACCCGCTGATCCGAAATGGTACGAGCCGGAGGGCCTCGCGCTCGTCGGGCCGGCCGCTTTCGGGCTCAGTCTTGCGGAGACGCAGCCGTGACGGCGCCGCGCAGTCCGAGAAAGCTCGATGTCACCGCGGCCATCGAGCGGGGAGCGCTATCGCGAACCGTCGCCATTCACCGTTCAGCAGAGAATCCGACGATCGACTCCATAGCTCTGATCTCGAGGCCAGATCAAGCGCGCAGAGTTTCTCCGCGAACGGCCGTCATCGTTGCTTCTGGTGCGGAAACGAGTGGCTGGCTGGTCTCGTCTGTCTTGCGCCTCGCGTGGGAGCGGCGAGCAAGTCTTGTGGTCGCCGCCGGACAACACTCGGAGTCGGTTGTGCTTCTTGCGCGACGACTCGACATCACGCTCCTGAGCACAGTGGACGACCCCACCAAGTTGGCACTCGCACTCGCTGCTGACATCGGTGCCGCCAACGCCGCGATCGAGTCGCAACTCATTGCTCTGTTGCGAACCGTCGGTGAGCAAACCAAGGTTGATGAGATTCTCCGCGTCGCGGCCGCGGAGTTGCGGCTTCATCTTGAGCTGCGATTCGGAGACATCAGTGTCGCGGCTGTCGGTGAGCGCGAAACCGACAGTCTCACCATGGTCGGGCCGTTCACCATCAGTGATTCCGCAACCGGAGCAGTCACTCTCTGGGCGGCAGCAGGGAAGAACGAAGACTTCGTCACCACGGCACTGACCCTCATCGTGCCCTTGATTCGAGCAGCATGGTTCGAGTCTGGTGCGTTGGAAATGGTGGATGGGCTTTCGGCCGTTGCCGCCATCGACGAAGCGGCAATGCCCGACAATGCGGCGCTGCAGACGGTGATGCCTCGTCTCGGATGGCGGGATGGTGAAGCGCACGCAGTCGTGTTCCTTGCCCCGCCGGAGAGCCGCCGAACACGGACGCTGTCGAATGTCGTCCGGTTGCTGTGGCGGAGAGCTGCGATGAGCGGGTCACTTGTGGACACTGCCGATGGGTGGATCTCGGTCGTCCCCCTCGGCGAGGACGACGACACGGCACGCGTCTCCCGCGAACTGGGAGGGGCACTCGCGACCAGTCTGGGCGAGCTGGGAATCGGTATCGGCCTGTCGCGGGCGCATGACTCGCCCGGCAACCTGCAGGAGCAAGTTGTCGAGGCTCGAATAGCATCCCGAACCGCGTGGGCGGCTGGCGTCGGTAGCGTCGGGTCGTTCGAGGAGCTCACCTTGCAAGCAATTGACTACCTGTTCGACCCGAACGACGCGATCACCGTCGCCCGGCTCGTGGTGCCCGAGTTCTGCAACGCGAGTGATCGAGATCGCCTGGTGACGAGCGTGCGCGCCTTTCTGGATGAGGGTTCGGTTGTGGCCGCGGCCGCGCGCCTCTCGCTGCATCGCAACACCATGACCGCTCGGCTCGACCGGGCGCGTGCGCTCGGGCTTCCCGTCGGTGACCCCCACCAGTCGTTTTCTGTCGAGGCCATTATCCGTGCCTTTCTCCCCCGTGACCACGTCGGCGGCGATACCGCATCTCCGACACGCAAGACTTCGAAAGGGTTGTCATGACATCGCTCACTCTGGCCGAAGCGCACCAGCGCGCAATGGAGAACCCTGGCGTGATCCTCTTTACCGGCTCTGTCATCGCGGACGGGGCGTCCAGCATGGCGCGGATCTATTCCAGTGACGAGGCGGTATATCCCGTCGGCGGACGCAAGTCGATTGACGGCCAGGTGTCGCCGATGTGGTACGAACACGTCGTGCTCGGCGGATTGCCCTTCTTCGGGCCCGACCGGAAGTCGGTGCGCAACTTCTTCTTCGACTCAACCGTAATCGAGTCGTTGGGATGCGGAGCCATCATCAATGTGCCGGTCAGGGATGACGGAATCACCATCGGGTCTCTCAATTTCCTTGACCGTGAAGGTGCTTACACCGACGAATCGGTCGTCGCCGCCGTTGCCATCGCTGCCCAGCTCGTGCCCGCATTCAGGAGCGCTGCGCTGAGTTTGTGAGTCGTTGATTGGGCGCGATGCACACCGGCACTCGCGGCCCTGCTGGCACCGTGGTGTTATGCAATCACCGACGAATGCACTTGCCCCTTCGGATGCACCCGACGGCGAATCACTCGCCCTCACGCAGGTGCTCACGTCGCAAATCATCATCCTCGGATACGACTGAACGATGTCGACAACGATGGACGCGCCCTCCGTGGCGATGACAGAGTCGTCATCCGGTCAGGAGACCTGGAACGTCCGCGACTATCGACCTGACCACCTTGAGGGAGTGGTTCGGGTCTGGCGTGAATGGACCTCCGATCAGCGGAACCCTGTGTACACGCTGGCGGAGACGGTTTCGGCCTGTGACGACGGTCTCGGGGTCGTTGTGACGGATGGGGGCAGGGTCATCGGGGCGGCAGTCGCGCGGGTCGACGGCGATCGAGCATGGATCCTGTTGTTTGCGCAGGACCCCGCCGTGCGCGATCAGGGTCTCGGCAGCGCCCTGCTGACCGGGCTCGAAGCGCGTCTCGCAACGCGCAACGTGTTTCGTCTGTCGGCGTTGCTGCCCCAGTCGGAGAACAGACTCAAGGCCTTTCGCAACAGCGACTACACGGGCGAAATACCTCTCTGGTACTTCGATCGTCAGGTGCCGGTGCATCGCTCCAGTCTCGAGCCACTCACATCGCTTGGTGGCGCGCTCCTGCCGCGGGATCTGTGGAAGCGGCTCGCGGGAATGGCGGACGAGAAGGCGCTCATCGAAAGCCGGCTCATCGACCCGCTCGCACACGCTGACCTGGCCGAGGAGTACGGCGTGCACCCGCCGCGAGCGGTCGTCCTGTTCGGCCCCCCCGGTACGGGGAAGACGTCGTTTGCACGAGCGATCGCCAGCCGTCTGGGTTGGCCCTTCGTCGAACTGCATCCCTCACGCTTGGCGAGTGACGCCGCCGGACTCGCCGGGGCTCTGCGCGCCCGTTTTCTCGACATCGCAGAACTGGAGCATGCGGTCGTGTTCATCGATGAGGTGGACGAGGTCGCCGCACGACGCGATGCGGCACGCCCTACACAGTCACACAGCGTGACGAATGAGTTGCTCAAGTCGATACCGGCGTTTCGCGAGCGCGAGGGACGCCTGTTGATTTGCGCCACCAATTTCATTCGTCATCTTGACGACGCGCTACTACGGCACGGCCGCTTCGACTACGTCATTCCTATCGGTCTACCGGATCTTGAGGCGCGGAAAGCGATGTGGCGCCGTTATCTGCCGAAGGGTGCCGCTCACATCGACGTTGACACGCTGGCGCAGAGCAGCGAGCGATTCTCGCCCGCAGATATCGAGTTTGCTGCTCGAAAGGCCGCGCAACGAGCGTTCGATGCTGCCATGCAGTGCGACGACTCGACAGGGCGACGGGTGACGCCGCAGACGGCTGCCTATGTGGATGCGATCCGGCACACTCGGCCGACGGTGTCGGAGACGACGCTCACTGAATTTCAGGCGGACATTCGCTCCTACGCCCGAATCTGACACCACTCGATTTCCATCACTACGCCGACAGGGGCCAGCATGAACGACAATCAGACCGCACGAGAACCTCTTCCTCTGACGAGCCGTAATCGTTCCACCACTCCAACGTCAGATACATTTCGCGACTACATCAAGCAGGGTTGGGCCGAGGCATCGGTCGAACCTGGGGCGCAGCGAGACGCTGCCGCTTTCGCACAGAGGCGCCGCGCCAGGCTGTCTCCAGCCTTTGAGGGTGTGACCGTGATCGTGCCGGCGGGATCACAGTCGGTCCGCGCGAATGACCAGTACTACACGTACCGCCCGCACTCCGGTTTCGCGTATCTCACCGCATGGGGGTCAGACACCGTCGCTGGGTCGATTCTTGTGCTGGAACCAATCGTCGGGGGCCATCGCGCCATCCTGTACTTTCGACCATCCTCCGGGCACGACTCCGACGAGTTCTATGCGAACAATGAGGTCGGCGAACTCTGGACTGGTCGTCGACCCACTCTTCAGCAGGTCGCCGGTGACCTCGGAATGGACACCCGGCCTCTCGATGAATTCGACGGAGCCCTCGAGTCGTGGGAGGGCGACATCGCGGTGCTGAGGAACGCAGACCCGACGGTGACCGCTGTGGTCGATCGCCGGCGTGAGAGCGTGCGCACCGGGCGTGACGCGGAGCGCGGCACGGTTCCGCGAGACGATGATGAGCGCCTCGCTCAGGTGCTCAGCGAGCTGCGCCTCGTGAAAGACACCTTCGAAATTGCCGAGTTGCGTCGCGCTGTCGCCGCAACGCAGCGAGGCTTCGACGACGTCATCGGCCAGCTGCGTGACTGCATCGACCACGACCGGGGAGAGAGACTCGTGGAAGGCGCGTTCTATCGGCGGGCACGAGCGGAGGGCCACGGCGTCGGGTACGAAACGATCGTCGCCGGGGGGTCGCACGCGTGCACCCTGCACTGGACTCGCAATGATGGGCCCATTCGTCGGGGAGACCTCCTCCTCCTCGATGCGGGTGTTGAGGTCGACAGCCTGTACACCGCCGACATCACACGTACTGTTCCGATATCGGGCACCTTCACCGACATGCAGCGCCAGGTCTACGATGCCGTGTTGGAGGCTGCGGATGCCGCACGCGAGGCGGCGAAGCCGGGAGCCCGCTTCCGAGACATGCATGACGCCGCGATGCGGATGATCGCTCACCATGTCAGCGAGTGGGGGCTGATTCCGGTGAGCGCCGAAGACTCCCTCCATGAGGAGGCGCAGTACCATCGTCGATTCATGATCCACGGCACCGGCCACCACCTCGGACTTGATGTGCACGACTGCGCACTCGCCCGCCAACAGGTCTACCTCGACGGTGTACTCGAACCGGGCATGGTCTTCACCATCGAGCCGGGGCTCTACTTTCACGAGGACGACCTCAGCGTGCCCGAACGGTTTCGCGGAATCGGAGTGCGCATCGAGGACGACGTGCTTCTCACGGAGCACGGTTGCGAACTGCTGTCTGCCGATTTCCCTCGCACCGCGAGCGAAATCGAGAAGTGGATGGAGCGGGCCTAGCCCCCGACGACGGCTCCGAACCGTGCCGGCAGCGTGTCGCGGTGGGCGTGGTGCAGTTCGGCGTGGCTGAGGGTGAAGCGGTCCTGCAGCTCTAGCCCGTCGACCTCGGCATCAGTGACCCCGATGCGGGTCACGGGCACGAGCCGCCCCTCGCACAGGCCACGGAATTTGACGTCGTCTTCGCGCGCAACGGAGACGAGCATCCTCGCGCCCGATTCGGCGAAGAGAGCGGCGGTGACGTCGAGTCCGTCGCGTTCCATGAACTCGGTGAGCCAGACGCGGGCGCCGACGCCAAAGCGGAGGACTCCCTCGGCGAGCGCGACCATGAGCCCGCCGTCGCTGAGGTCGTGGGCGCTCGTGACGAGGCCCTCTTCCGCGGCGGCGGCCATGAGGCCCGCGAGGTTCTTCTCGGCGTCGAGGTCGACGAGCGGGGGCACGCCGCCGAGGTGGTCGTGAATGACGCCGGCCCACGCCGAACCGTCGAGCTCATCGCGGGTGACGCCGAGCAGGTAGAGGTTCTCGCCCTCGTCCTGCCAGCCCGAGGGCAGGCGCCGGTCGACGTGGTCGATGACGCCCATGACGGCGACGACCGGGGTGGGGTGAATCGGCACCTCGCCGGTCTGGTTGTAGAACGACACGTTGCCGCCCGTCACCGGAATGCCGAGCTCGAGGCAGCCATCGGCGAGACCCTCGACGGCGCGGGCGAACTGCCACATCACCTCGGGGTTCTCGGGGCTGCCGAAGTTCAGGCAGTCGCTCACGGCGCGGGGGCTCGCGCCGGTCGCCGCGACGTTGCGGTACGCCTCGGCGAGCGCGAGCTGCGCGCCCGCGTAGGGGTCGAGCTGGCAGTAGCGGCCGTTCGCGTCGGTGGCGAGGGCGACGCCGAGCCCGCTCTCTTCGTCGATGCGGATCATGCCCGCGTCGTCGGGCATCGCGAGCGCCGTGTTGCCCATGACGTAGTAGTCGTACTGATTGGTGATGAGGCTCGCGTCGGCCTGGTTCGGCCCGCCGAGTACCCGCAGCGCCTGGGCGCGCAGTTCAGAATCGTCGGATGCGCGGGGCAGGGCGCGCGCGAAATCCGCGTTGAGCGCATCCAGCCATTCGGGGCGCTGCATAGGCCGGTTGTACACGGGGCCGTCGACCGCGACGGTGCGCGGGTCGACGTCGACGATCTTCTCGCCGCGCCAGTGGATGACGAGGCGGCCCGTGTCGGTGACCTCGCCGAGCACGCTGGTCTCGACGTCCCACTTGGCGGTGACGGCGAGGAACGCGTCGAGCTTCGACGGCTCGACGACGGCCATCATGCGCTCCTGGCTTTCCGACATCAGGATCTCTTCGGCGGTCAAGCTCGGGTCGCGCAACAGCACGGCGTCGAGGTCGATGACCATGCCGCCATCGCCGTTCGAGGCGAGCTCGCTGGTCGCGCACGAGATGCCGGCGGCGCCGAGGTCTTGGATGCCCTCGACGAGGCCCTCGCGGTAGAGCTCGAGGCAGCACTCGATGAGCACCTTCTCGGCGAACGGGTCGCCCACCTGCACGGCGGGGCGCTTGGTCGGCCCGCCCTCGCTGAATGTGTCGGAGGCGAGGATCGACGCGCCGCCGATGCCGTCGCCGCCCGTGCGGGCGCCGAACAGCACGACCTTGTTGCCGACGCCGCGGGCGTTGGCGAGGTGCAGGTCTTCGTGGCGGAGGGCCCCGACCGCGAGCGCGTTCACGAGCGGGTTCGCCTGGTACACCGGGTCAAACCACGTCTCGCCGCCGATGTTCGGCAGGCCGAGGCAGTTGCCGTAGAAGCTGATGCCGCTCACAACGCCAGGCAGCACGCGCGCGGTGTCGGGGTGGTCGATCGCGCCGAAGCGCAGGGCGTCCATGACGGCGACGGGGCGGGCGCCCATCGAGATGATGTCGCGCACGATGCCGCCGACGCCGGTCGCCGCACCCTGGAAGGGCTCGATGTAGCTCGGGTGGTTGTGGCTCTCGATCTTGAACGTGACGGCCCAGCCCTCGCCGATGTCGACGACGCCGGCGTTCTCGCCCATGCCGACCATGAGGTGCTCGCGCATCTCGTCCGACACCTTCTGGCCGAACTGACGCAGGTGCACCTTGCTGGACTTGTACGAGCAGTGCTCGCTCCACATGACCGAGTACATGGCGAGTTCGCCGCTCGTCGGGCGGCGGCCCAAGATCTCGCGGATCTGCTGGTACTCGTCGGCCTTCAGGCCCAGCGCGTCATACGGCTGGTGCTTGTCGGGCGTCGCGATCGCGTTCTCGACCGTGTCGGGCTGGGGGATGGCGGGCGCGACGTTCTCGCTCACGGGCAGGGCGCTCCTAGCAGGCGGCGGGCGGATGCTCCGATCCTATCGGCGGGGAAGCTCTCGGCTGACCGGCGTCATCGCGCCGTAACGCGCCGCGCGTACGCTGGCGGCATGAAGGCGTCGACCCTGTGGATCTTTGCGATCATCGCCGTGCTGGTCTTTGCCGGCGCGTTCCTGCTGGGCGGCGCGATCAACCGGTAGCCGCGGTCAGCGGCTCGTCGCCGGCTCCGGCTGCGCGTCGGGCGTCGGCGCCGGGCGGAACTGCCCCGTCGCGGCGAGCACGATGATGAGCACGAGCGGCACGAGCGCTGGTGCCCAGACGCTTCCCGAACGGATGCGCAGCCAACTGAACACGGCGCCCACCACGACACACATGCCGCACATCATCACGAGACCGAGCCAGCCCGGCGCTGTCGGGTAGTTGTAGCCGAGCAGCACGAGTGGTGCGTGCCACAGCCCCCAGATGAGGCCCGACAGCAGGATTGCCGGGGTGACTCCGAGCGGCAGCAGCTTCGGCAGCAGCCAGCCACGCCAGCCGAGCTCTTCCCCGAGTGCGGGAATCAGGTTGATGAACGCGCCAATCAGCACGTTGACGAACTGCAGCGCGACGAGCACGCCGATCGGGATGGGCAACGCGGGCGCTCCCGTCGCGGCCAGTTGCGCTTCGGTGATCTCTTGGAAGCCGCTGAAGTTCACGAAGTCGGCCGGGTAGACGCCGAAGAGTGCGCCGATGGGCAGCGCGGCCAGGATCAGCACCACCGGCACGACGAGCGCCAGCGCCAGGTAGCCGATGAAACGGCCCGGGCGTCCGATCGGCCAGAGGCCCAGAGCGGCGGCCTTCCGCGCGGGCTTGTCGACAAGAAACACGACGATGAGCGCGGCGATCGCTGGCGTGGCCATCATCGCGAGCGCCACCAGCCCGAAGAAGGGGCTAGCGAGCCCGTCGCCAAACCACAGTGGCAGGGCGATAAGCCAACTCAGTCCGAACGCGATGGCAAGAAAGATGAGGATCGAGCGCATCCGTCCACCCTGCCAGGGTCGCCGTGATCAGGGCATCCGTCGCGCGGCGGATTGTGGATGAGGCGTCAGTCGGCCTTCGGAATCGGCGGCCCGATCGTCAGCAGCACGACGTACAGCACCACGACGCCGACCACGATGAGGGTGCCGAGCAGGTAGGGGTGCCGCAGCATCCACCGCACGAGGCGGTCGAACCACACGCGATCGCGCGGGTCGTCCGTCTCCTCGCGCCGCCAGTCGCCCTCGAGACGACCCGTGCGGTGCGCCCAGATGTCAAAGGGGATCGTCGCGTACGGGACGATCGCGGTGACGACCGCGAGCATCCCGATCTTGATGCCCCAGCGCTGGTTCACCGCGGTCAAGACGGCGGTCGCCGCGTAGGCGAGGAACACGAACCCGTGGATGCTGCCGCCGATCGTCACGAAGATCGCGCCGTCGTCGCGGCCGACGACCGCGCGAATGATGAGGCCGCCGATCAGGAGCGTCCACGTGATCGCCTCGGCGATCGCGAGCACGCGATAGAGCCTCTTCGGTGTCACACGGGATGCACGGGGCGAGCCAGCGGGGGAGGACGGCGCGGCAGGCGCCGGGGAGGCGTCGGTGGTCATGACCCCTAGTTCAGCACGCTCTGCTTGAGCACCGATGTGAAGAACGTCAGCCCGTCGGTGCCGGAGCGCATCGCACTCGTTGTGTCGGGGCCGAAGCCCGCCTCGACGGCGTGCTCGGGGTGCGGCATGAGGCCGACCACGTTGCCGCGCTCGTTGCGCAGGCCCGCGATGTCGCGCAGCGAGCCGTTCGGGTTAACGTCGAGGTAGCGGAAGGCGACGAGCCCCTCGCCCTCGAGCCGGTCGAGCGTCGTCTCGTCGGCGATGTAGCCGCCCTCGCCGTTCTTCAGCGGGATCACGATCTCTTGCCCCTCGGTGAAGCCGTTCGTCCAGGCGCTGGCGGTCGACTCGACGCGCAGGCGCTGGTCGCGGCGGATGAAGTCGCCGTGGTCGTTGCGAATCAGCCCGCCGGGCAGCAGGTGTGCCTCGACGAGGATCTGGAAGCCGTTGCAGATGCCGAGCACGGGCATCCCGCCGTTCGCCGCGTCGATGACCTCGGCCATGATCGGCGAGCGGGCCGCGATCGCGCCAGCGCGCAGGTAGTCGCCGTAACTGAAGCCGCCGGGCAAGACGATCGCGTCGACCCCCTTCAGGTCGTGCTCGCCGTGCCACAGCGCAACCGGCTCTGCCCCCGCGAGGCGCACGGCGCGCATCGCGTCGCGGTCATCAAGCGACCCGGGGAAGGTGACGACTCCGACGCGCATGGTCACGCGCCCGCGGTGACGGTCTGGGCCACGTGCACGCTGACGACGTCTTCGATGACGCCGTTCGAGAGCAGGTCGGCGGCCAGCTGGCGCGCCGTGTCGAGGAGGGCGTCGTCAACCTCGCCATCCACGTGCAGTTCGAAGCGCTTGCCGAGGCGAACGTCGGTGATGCGGTTTTCGCCCAGGCGGTGAATCGCCCCGGCGACGGCCTTGCCGGCCGGGTCGAGCAGTTCGGCCTTCGGCATGACCTCGACGACGATGGTGGGCACGGCGGCTCCTCGGATGCGCGGCAGCGGGTGGGGTCAGCATTCACTCTACCGGCGCGGCTACGGTGGCCTGACCGACCGACGACCACCGATCAGGAACCCGGAACGGGAGGCTCACGTGCCCGCAGTCGACGACTTCACCTGGCAGAGCTGGACGGGCCTCGGGCTCGCCGTCGCCATCGCCCTCGGCATCGTCATCGTTGTCACCGGGATGCTCGCCCTCGGCGCCCGCATCGCCTCGCGCAAGTGGGCGGGCGCCTACGCAACGTTCGGCCCGCCGCGGCGTCGGCTACGGGTTTTGCTTGGCCTCATCGGCGTGTGGATCGCCATCTCGCTGACGCTGCCCGCGGCGGTCGTGGAGGCGGGTTGGCGGCCGATCATCAATCAGACCTTCCGCATCCTGGTGATTCTGGCGGCGGCGTGGTTCATCACCGCGATCGTGCGCCTCATGTTCGAGCGGGTGTTGCGGCGCTACGACATCACCGTCGACGACAACCGGGTCGCGCGGCGCATGCAGACGCAGCTGCTGCTCGTGCGCCGCATCGTCGTGGTCGTGGTCGGGCTGATCGCCGTGGCGGCGGCGCTGTTGACGTTCCCGGGGGCGCAGGCGGCGGGCGCGAGCCTGCTGGCCTCGGCGGGCCTCGCCTCCGTGATCGCGGGTCTTGCCGCGCAGTCGACCCTGTCGAACGTGTTCGCCGGAATGCAGTTGGCGTTCAGCGACGCGATCCGCATTGACGACGTCGTCATCGTCGAGGAGGAGTTCGGCCGCGTCGAAGAGATCACCCTGACCTACGTCGTCGTGAAGCTGTGGGACCAGCGCCGCATGGTGCTGCCGTCGGTCTACTTCGCGACGACGCCGTTCCAGAACTGGACGCGTCAGACAAGCGACCTCATCGGTGCGATCATGCTCGACCTCGACTGGCGCCTCGACGTCGACGCGATGCGCGCGAAACTCGACGACATCCTGGCCGGCACCCCCCTGTGGGACGGCCGCGTCGCGAACGTCGCCGTCACCGACGCGACCGGCGGCCGCATCGAGGTGCGTGTGCTCGTCAGCGCGGCCGACGCTCCCACGCTGTGGGACCTCCGCGTGCTCGTGCGCGAGCAGCTCGTTTCGTGGGTGCGCAACGAGGCGCCCGAGGCGCTGCCGGGCCAGCGCGTCATCGGCGGGGGCGGAGATGCCGAGGTCAGCGCGATCGAGAGTGCGGAGGACGCGGGCGCCGAGTAGCGCTCGCGTGGGTCAGCGCACCGCGCCGGTCAGGGCCAGGTCGACCGCAGCTCGGCATCTACCGCAGCAGCGTGCCGACCGGCGAGGTGAGCGCGTCGGCGATCGCGAAGTCGGCCCACTCGCGGTAGCCCTGCGCGCCGGGGTGGAACTCATCGACCGCAAAAAACCCCTCGGTGTACGGAGGCGGGGGCGGCGACATGTGCGCGCGCGGGTGCGCGTCGATCAGTTCGCGCGCCTCGTGCTCGAGCGCTTGCGAGTGACGGTAGAGGGTCGAGCGCAGCGGCTCGGGCAGCCCGCGGAACCGGAAGAACGCGGGCAGCGACGACATGAGCAGCACGGCCTCGGGGTGCGCGCCGAACACCTTCCCGACGATGTGCTCGATGTCGCGCCGGAACCCGCGGGCGCTGCGCACCGCGAGCGCGTCGTTGGCGCCCACGCTGAGGAAGACGAGCGTCGTCTTCTCGCGCAGCGCCGGTCTCAGGTGGCGGGCAATCAGGTCGCGCGCGGTCGCCCCCGACCGACCGGATGCACGCCACAACACCCGACGCGCCGTCGCCTCGTTCAGCGCACGCGCCAGTTGGCCGCCGAGCCCGAAATTCGCGTCGTCAACGCCGACGCCGGCCGCCGTCGAGTCGCCGAGCACGAGCATCCGGATGGGGTTGTCGTCGCCCCTGTCGCCGGCGGCTCCGCGCCACGGGCCGGGCGCCTCCGGCAGGACGGGGATGCGCTCACGTAGCTCACGAGACTGCGGCACGATCACGGGCGCGAGCGCGAGCGCGACGGCGCGGCTGACAGCAAGGCCGTCGCGCGTGAACGTCGGCTTGTCGGGCTGGTCGTGCGGATTGCTCACGGCGCCCGAGTCTAGGGGGTCGCGGTGACGCGCAGCCGGTTCCCCCACGGGTCGCCGACGCTGACTGTCTGCCCGTCGTTCGCGACGTTGATGCGGTGGTCGCGCATCCGTTCGGTGAGGGCGCCGACGGCGTCGGCCGATGGCAGCACGATGTCGACGAGACCGAGCCCGAGGGTGGGTTGCCGGCGCCCGGCTCCACGGCTGCGCCACACATTCATCGCCATGTGGTGGTGGTAGCCGCCCGCACTCATGAACACGGCCTGGTTGCCAAGCTCGGCCGTGATGTCGAAGCCGAGTGTGCCCGAATAGAAGGAGCGCGCCGTGTCGACGTCGCCCACCGAGAGGTGCACGTGGCCGACCGCACCGGAGGTGGGGTGGTCGAGCTCGTCCTCGGTGAGGTGTTCGCGTAAGAACGCGTTTGGGTCGAGCGGCAGGCTCGCCATCGACACGCGGTCGCCCGACCACTGCCAGGTGTCGCGGGGGCGATCCCAGTACAGCTCGACACCGTTGCCTTCCGGATCGTCGAAGTAGAACGCCTCGCTGACGAGATGGTCGGCCGAACCCGTGAATCGTTCGGGATGCGCCGTCGCCGTGCGGTACACCGCGGAGGCGAGAGCGGCGCGCGTCTCGAACAGGATCGCCGTGTGGAACAGCCCCGCTTCGCGGGGGCCCGCGTGCCGCATCGCCGGGCTGTGACGCAGCACGACGGCGGGCTTGGCCGCGGTGACGACGGTGCCCGCGCCGGTGTTGGCGACGTTCGCCGGTCGGCCGAGCGTCACCGTGTCGGCGTCGTCCGCGAGCACCGCCAGGCCGACGGCGTCGCGGTAGTAGGCGGTCATCACGTCGAGGTTCGCGACGTCGAGAGTGACCGCGCCCATCGTCAAGTCGGCGGGCAGGGTGCGCGCAGTGGCAGCGTGGAGCTGATCGGACATGCCGGGGTAACGCCGTACACCCCCGGGGTATTCCGTGGGGTTCTCGGTGCCGGGTGCGTAGAGAGCCGGGGCGCGGGCATCCTCGTTGCGGTACCCCGTGCATCCATGCCGGCCAGTGTGCAGTTGTGGTCGTCTCACCCGCCCGATCTTGATCACGAGTGCAAACTCACGCGTGTGTCTGCGCGCCGTGCCGGTGTAGCTCCGCGTGGCGACGCGAGCGGGTGGCCTGCGGTGCGTGAGCCGCACACGTATGCGGCACGAAAGCCCGACCGTGCATTCATGCCCGCGAGTGTGCACTTGTGGTCGTTTCGGTCACTCGCATTCGACCACTAGTGACAATTCGCACGAAATTGTTCACACATGCTCAGGCGGTGGCGGTGGCGGTGGCGGTGGCGGTGACGGTGGCGGTGGCGGTGGCGGTGACGGTGACGGTGGCGATAGCCGTGGTGCTGATGGGCGTGGGCGCAGGACGGGGCCATCCGCGGTGTCGGAAACGCAGCACGGGGCGCCCGCAGTGCCGGAAGCGCGGTGTGGGGCGCTCGCGGTGCAGGAAGCACAGTGCGCCGGTCGCCTACGCGGTCAGGCGGTCGATCAGCTCGCGGTAGCGGGCCGCCGTGCGCTCGACGATCTCGACGGGCAGGCGCGGCGAAACCCCGGAGCCGTCCCAGTTGGCGGCCAGCCAGTCGCGCACGATCTGCTTGTCAAAGCTCGCCAGGCGGTCGGGGCCGCCCGCGGCGTACAGCGTCGCGTCCCAGTACCGCGACGAGTCGCTCGTCAGTACTTCGTCGGCGAGGGTGAGCTCGCCCGTCTCCGGGTCGTCGCCGAACTCGAACTTCGTGTCGGCGAGGATCACGCCGCGTGACTCGGCGACCGCCGAGGCCCGCGTGAAGATCGCGAGCGACGCATCCCGCAGTGCCTCGGCGACGGACGCCCCGACCAGTTCGACCGATCGCTCGAACGTGATGTTCTCGTCGTGTTCGCCGTACGGCGCCTTCCACGCCGGCGTGTAGATCGGTTCGGGCAGCCGGTCGCCATTCGTCAGCCCGGCTGGCAGCGCGATGCCGCAAACGGTGCCGCGTTCGCGGTACTCGGCCCAGCCGCTGCCGACGAGGTAGCCGCGCACGACGCATTCCACGGGGTGCATGCGAAGGCGCCGCGCGACGACGGCGCGGTCGGCCACGGCGTCGGGCACGACGCCCTGCGGGTCGAGGTGGTTGGCGATCGGCAGCTGCGCGAACCACCACCGACTCAACTGCGTCAGCAGGGCGCCCTTACCGGGGATGCCCGGCTCGAGCACGTGGTCAAAAGCGCTCACCCGGTCGCTCGCGACCATCAGAACGCGGTCGGACTCCGCGAGGCTGGATGCGCCCTCCGGCATATAGAGATCGCGCACCTTGCCGCTGTACGCGTGTACCCACCCCGGTAGGTCGAGGGTGTCGGCGGCGTGCCCCGTCGTCATGAGGCGGCCGGGTCCACCCGGGCGGCGATGTCGCGGCGCACCTGGCCGCCCTCCAGCCCGATGAGGTCGATGGCGCGGTAGGCGCGCTCGCGGGCTACGGTGAAGTCGGGTCCGGTGGCGACGACGCTGAGCACACGGCCGCCGGTCGCGACAAAGCCACCGTCAACGTATGCCGTCGCTGCGTGGCAGAGGTGCACGCCCTCCACAGCGGCCGCCTCGGCCAGGCCCGTCAGCGGCCGTCCGGTGTGTGGGGTGTCGGGGTAGCCCTCGCTCGCCAGCACGACGGTCACCGCGACGTCGCTCGAAAACTCGGGTGCGGGGGCGCTCGCGAGGGTTCCCGTCGCGGCGGCGAACAGCAGCGTCGAGAGCGGTGTGGTGAGCCGCGGCAGCACTACCTGCGTCTCAGGGTCGCCGAAGCGCGCGTTGAACTCGATGACGCGAACGCCCGTGTCGGTCAGAATCAGACCGCAGTAGAGCAGCCCGATGAAGGGTGTGCCCTCGGCGGCAAGCTGACGGATCGTGGGCTGCGCGACGCTGGCGATGACCTCGTCGACGAGACCCTCCGGCGCCCAGGGCAGCGGCGAGTACGCGCCCATTCCGCCAGTGTTCGCGCCCGTGTCGCCCTCGCCGATGCGCTTGTAGTCCTGCGCGGGGCTGAGCGGCACGACCGTCGAGCCGTCGCTGAGCAGGAACAGGCTGATCTCCTGCCCCGACAGGAACTCCTCGACGAGCACCCCGCCCTGCTGCAGGTAGTGCTCGGCGTGCGCGACCGCGGCGGCGCGGTCGTCGGTGACGATGACGCCCTTGCCGGCGGCGAGCCCGTCGGCCTTCACGACGTAGGGGGCTCCGTAGGCGTCGAGCGCGCCTTCGACGTCGGCGATGGTCGCCGCCCGCAGTGCCCGCCCGGTCGGGACCCCGGCGGCCTCCATGATGCGCTTCGCGAACGCCTTCGACCCTTCGAGTTGGGCGGCCTTCGCGCTCGGGCCGAACACGGCGATGCCGCGTGTGCGCAGGGCGTCGGCGACCCCCGCCACGAGCGGAGCCTCCGGACCGACCACCACCAACTCGATGCCGTTCTCGATCGCATAGTCGGCGACGACGGCACCCTTCGTCGGGTCGAGCGCGACGGTCTCGACCGCCTCGGCGATGCCCGCGTTTCCGGGGGCAGCCACGATCTCGTGGTCGGCCTCCTCGCTGAGCAATGCGGTGATGATGGCGTGCTCGCGGGCACCCGAGCCGAGAACGAGAATCTTCACGCGGTCAGCCTACCGAGGCCGCACGGGGCGAGCGCGGCCAGTAGCGGGCCGTTAGCCTCGTCGCATGCCCCGCCCGCGCATCCCGCAGCCTGACGGAGAAGCCGCCATCCAGGCGGCGCTCGCCGACCTCGACGCCGCCGACGGCACGACGCTGGCGACGGCCAGCCGCTACGTGCTCCAGGTGCTCGGCGACGAGCATCCCGGTCGCAGCGTCGAGGTGCGCGTCCCCCCGTTCGGGGCCGTCCAGCTCATCGAGGGCCCGCGGCACACCCGCGGAACCCCGCCGAACGTCGTCGAAATGGATGCGCGCACCCTGATCGCGCTCGCCACCGGGCAGGCGACGTGGGGCGGTGCTGTTCGGGATGCACGCATCCAGGCATCCGGATCGCGCAGCGACCTCGCGCACCTGTTCCCGATCGCCCAGGTGAATCGGCCACAATAGGCGCGTGAGCGACCAGACCCCCGCGCCGGAGCCCGGAGAGCGCCAGCAGTTGAGCGTGCGGCGCGCCCCCAAGATCGGCGCCTTCATGGTGGTCGGCGGGTTCCTCGGGTTTCTGGCGACCCTGACCGCAACCGTGTCGGTGCCGAGTGACCCCACGTCGCAGGTGGGGCTCGGCACGCTCGTCGCCTACTTCTCGCTGTACGGCATCACCGCGGGGGTCGTCGTCGGAGCGATTATCGGCATCACTCTTGATCGGGTGTCGCGCAAGCGTGCCCGCACGATGGAGGCTGTGCACGAGGTTGTCGATCCGGTGCCCATCGAGGGTGAGCTGGAGGATGAGACCGGCGCCGAGCATCCTGCTGCCGGAGACGTCGACAGCGCGGACGCGACCGGCGAGGCGGCAGACCCCCGCTAACTGTTCTGGTTCGCCTCGACCCACTCGAGATACTCGGGGCTAACGGTTCCCGTGACGTAGTCGCCCGTGAAGCAGCTCATCTCGAGCTCGGTAATGTCGGTGCCCTCGACGATCGCTGCCTGCATGTCGGCGACCTCCTGGTAGATGAGATGGTCGGCGCCAAGCTCACGCGCGATGTCGGGGATCTTGCGGCCGTGTGCGACGAGTTCGCGCGAGGTGGGCATGTTGATGCCGTACACGTGGGGGTACCGAACAGGCGGCGCGGCTGACGTGAAGGTGACCTCGTTCGCCCCGGCCGCGCGCGCCATCTCGACGATCTCCTGAGAGGTGGTGCCGCGCACGATCGAGTCGTCGACGATCAGGATGTTCTTGCCGCGGAACTCACTCGACATCGCGTTCAGCTTCTGCTTGACGCTCCTCTTGCGCTCCGCCTGGCCGGGCATGATGAAGGTGCGGCCGACGTAGCGGTTCTTGTAGAAGCCCTCGCGGTATTCGATGCCGAGCTTCTGGGCCACCTGCATGGCGGCGGGCCTGGATGAGTCGGGAATCGGCATGACGACGTCGATGTTGCCGGTCGGTGCGTACTGCGCGATCGTGTTCGCGAGCCGGTCGCCGAGGCGCAGCCGCGCCTCGTAGACCGAGATGCCGTTCATGACCGAGTCGGGGCGGGCGAGATACACGTACTCGAACGAGCAGGGGATCAGGCGGGGGTTCGCGGCGCACTGGCGCGACTCCATCTGACCGTCGGGGGTGATGAAGACCGCCTCGCCGGGGGCGAGATCACGCACGACCTCGTAGTCGCCGGCCTCGAGGACGAGTGATTCGCTCGCCACGACCCACTCATCACCGGCAAGACCCGAGGTGCGACGGCCGAGAACGAGCGGCCGGATGCCGAATGGGTCGCGGAAGGCCAAGAGCCCCTGACCGGCGATAAGGGCGATCGCGGCGTACGACCCTTCGACGCGCTCGTGCACCCGCGAGATCGCGGCAAACACCTGCTCGGGAAACAGCTCGTTGCCGAGCACCTGCTGCTGCAGCTCGTGGGCGAGCACGTTGACGAGCAGCTCGGTGTCGGAGTTCGTGTTGAGGTGTCGACGGTCGACGTCGTTCAGTTCGCGGGTGAGCTCACGCGTGTTCGTCAGGTTGCCGTTGTGCACGAGGATGATGCCGTACGGCGCGTTCACGTAGAACGGCTGCGCCTCCTCTTCGCTGGACGCGGTGCCGCGCGTGGCGTAGCGCACGTGGCCGAGCCCCATCGTGCCGAGCAGGCTCCGCATGTCGCGCGTGCGGTATGCCTCGCGCACCTGGCCTTTCGCCTTCGTCATGTGCAGCACGCGCCCCTCGGCGGTCGCGATGCCGGTGGAGTCTTGGCCGCGGTGCTGAAGCAACGCCAGGGCGTCGTAGACCTGCTGATTCACGGGGCCCGACGAGACGAGGCCGACGATGCCGCACATGGAGTTTCGCGCGCTCCTGGAAAGACCGGGGAATCGACCCGAGCGGGTCGGCTCCAGTCTCGCACACGCGCTCATCCGCGCACGCCGCCGCCGATACGCTTGACGGGTGACCGAGAGCGCATCGAGTAGCTACGCCGCCGCCGGAGTCGACACCGCTGCGGGCGACCTCGCGGTCGAACTCATGAAGTCGGCCGTCGCCGCCACCCACGGCCCGAACGTGCTCGGCGGGGTCGGCGGGTTCGCCGGCCTCTGGGACGCCTCGGCGCTCACCGCGTATCGCAAGCCCCTGCTTGCCACGAGCACTGATGGCGTCGGCACGAAGGTGGCGATCGCCCAGGCGCTCGACAGTCACGACACCATTGGGCAGGACCTCGTGGCCATGGTCGTGGACGACATCGTCGTCGTCGGCGCGACACCGTTGTTCATGACCGACTACATCGCCTGCGGCAAGGTTCACCCTCAGCGCATCGCCGACATCGTGCGCGGCATCGCTGAGGCGTGTGCCGCGACCGGCACCGCGCTCGTCGGCGGCGAGACGGCCGAGCACCCGGGCCTCCTCGGCCCCGACGACTACGACGTCGCCGGCGCCGCGGTCGGCGTGGTGGAGGCCGACGAGGTGCTCGGCCCCGAGCGGGTCACCAACGGCGACGTCGTGCTCGCCATGGCGAGCTCGGGCCTGCACTCGAACGGCTTCTCGCTCGTGCGGCACATCCTCGCGCAGCGCTCCATCTCGTTCCACGACGAACTGGCCGAATTCGGCGGGGTCGTGGGGCGCACACTGCTCGAGCCGACGCGGCTGTATACGGGGCCGATCCTCGAGGCGCTGCGCGAGCATCCCGGTGCCATTCACGCGCTCAGCCACGTGACTGGCGGGGGCATCGCGGCGAACCTCGCCCGCGTGCTGCCGCAGGGCGCGTGGGTCGAGGTCGACCGGTCGACGTGGAGCCCGCCCGCCGTCTTCCGTGTGCTCGCCGACCTCGCGGGCGACAGCCTCGAATCGACCGAGGGCACGTGGAACCTCGGGCTCGGGATGCTCGCGGTCGTTCCCGCCGAGCACGCGTCCGCGATCACCGCCGCCCTCACCACCCGGGGCCTGCCCACCTGGCAGGTCGGTGTCGTGTCGACGGCCTCACGCGAGCTGAATGGATTCGAGCAGGGCGCCAAGGGTGTCGACGGCGGCGCCGTGCGCCTCGTCGGCGGCTACGCGAGCTAAGCCGCTCACGCGCTAACGCGTAGGGCCCGCCGAAGCGGGCCCTACGTAGGTCGTTTGGTGCGCGTTACGCCGTGCGCGGCGTCTCGTCGAGGTCGTCTTCGTCGTCGTCGACCAGGTCGGCCCACTTGTCGACGTACGGGTCGTCTTCTTTCGCAGCGAGCTCACGCTCAAGCTGAGTCAGGTCGGTGTTCGGGCTGAAGTACTTCAACTCTCGCGCCACCTTGGTGTGCTTTGCCTTCTGGCGACCGCGCCCCATACGTGACCCCCCTCACAGGTTGGTCGGCGGGCGGAAATTCCGCGGAACAGCGCCGACGTGGGACTGGATAAAGACTAGCGAGCACTCTACCACGGAGCGCTCCTCAGATCGGGCGCGCACCAAGCGGCGGCAAAGGGCGAACGACTACCGTAGAACGGGTGACGGACGCCGACCTCAGCACCTCGTGCATCGTCATCGGGGCGGGCCAGGCCGGACTCAGCGTCGCCTATTACCTCCGCCGTCTCGGCCTCGAACCGGGTGAAGAGTTCGTGCTGCTCGACCGCGGCCCCTCGACGGGGGGCGCCTGGCAGCACCGCTGGGAGGCCCTGAAGCTCGGCTCTGCCCACAAGGTCAACGATCTGCCCGGCATGGACGAGCTCGGCCTCAGCTTCTCGACCGCCGACCACAGCGTGCCGGCGCGCGACGTCGTCGAAGAGTACTACGCCGCCTATGAGGAGCACTACGGGCTGCAAGTGGTGCGCCCCGCCGACGTGACGAGCGTCACCGACCTCGGCAAGGACCTGCTCGTCACCTTCGACACGGAGGCCGGCGAGCTCGAGCTGCGCGGCGCGACCATCGTGAACGCCACCGGCACCTGGGGCGCCCCGTTCGTGCCGCACTACCCGGGACTGCGCGATTTCACCGGCCGCCACGTGCACACGAATCTCTACACGGATGCGCGTGACTTCGAGGGGCAGGATGTGGTCGTCGTCGGCGGGGGCACCTCCGCGATCGGCTTCATCCTTGAGCTCGAGGGCGTGGCGAACTCGATCACGTGGGCGACGCGCCGCCCGCCCGAGTTCCTCGACGGCGCCGAGCTCGACGTCGAGGGGGCAGAGAAGGCGGTGGGCATGCAAGACGAGGCGGCGCGCGCCGGCCGCGCCCTGCCGAGCATCGTCAGCGGCACGGGGGTGCCACGCACTCGCAAGATCCAAGCGGCGATTGAGCGAGGCATCCTGGAAACGCGCGGGATGTTCGCCCGCATCGAGGCGGACGGCGTGCGCTTTCCCGACGACAGCGTCCAGCGCGCCGACGCCATCATCTGGGCGACCGGGTTCCGGCCCGAGTTGCGGCACCTCGCGCCGCTCAAGCTGCGCGAAAAGGAGGGCGGCGTCACGGTCGACAGTTACCGCGTCGCCCGCGACCCGCGCCTGTTCTTCGCCGGGTACGGGCCGGCCGCATCCACGAGCGGGGCCAACCGCGCGGGGCGCAATATTGCCCGCCAGGTTGTGGCGCAACTCAGCCGCATCGGCCGCTAACCCGCCGCTCCCGGCATCGCGCCGAGCATCCCACCGAGGACGGCGCCGAGCGCGACGGCGAGGGTTCCCGCGACGAGGTTGACGAGCATCCCACCGGCGGCGCGTTTCGCGCGGCCGTCCATTACCAGTTGCACCGTCTCGACACTCAGGGTGCTGAACGTCGTGAGGCCTCCGCAGAAGCCCGTCACCACGACGAGCAACACGACCGGATCCTCGATTGCGCCGATCGCGACACCCGAGACGAGCGACCCCACGATGTTGACGAGCACCACGGGACCCGGGGGCTGCTCTCGTCCGGCGAGCGCCACCGTCGTGAGGTAGCGCAGCACCGCGCCCAGCGCACCGCCCGCCGCCACCGCGAGCACGAGGCCGGGGGTCACTCGTCGCTCCCGTCGGTCAGCGGCGTCGACCCGTCGGGGCACAGCCGCCGGCCAAGCGCGATGCCCGCGCGGGCCCACCCCGGAAGTCGCCGCCAGGTTGCGGCGACCAGAAGGCCCAGCAGGAACGACCCGACCACGTTCACGACCAGGGTGCTGAGCGCGAGCTGCTGAGGTTCATGTGCGATCGCGAGGTCCACGCCGAGGCGCAGGCCGGTGCCGACGAATCCACACACCAGCACAGCCAGCACCGTTGCGGGCGACAGCGGGTGGGCCGTCGCCGGGCGCGGAGGGCCAGCATCCATGATGCTGCCGAGCCTAGCCAGGCGCGGCAGCCCACCTCGTAGACTGGCGATATGCGCTCGCGCCGCCCGCCTCGCCGCCGACCCGTGCGGTGGGGGTGGCTCATCACCGGCGTCGTCGCGCTTGCCCTGGGCGGCCTCGTGGCGTCGGTCGCGCTGCCGATCCTTTTCCACGCGCCGCAGGGGTCGAGCGGTCAGGCCCGAGTCGACGGATTCCCCACCACGGTGACGGCCACCGGCGACGACGGGCTGACGCGCACGCTCAGCGCGGCGAGCGAATCAGGCGGCGCCGTCGATCTCGCCGCGATCGCCGAAGGCGACCGCATTGTCGTGACCGGTGAGGGCTATGTGCCGAACCGGGGCATCTACGTCGCCATTTGCGCGATCCCGGCCCAACTCGACGGGCGCCCCGGCCCCTGCCTCGGCGGCGTGCCCGACCAGACCGAAGACGAACTCGACGAGGGCAGCGTGCAGTGGGCGCCCTCCAACTGGATCAACAACGAATTCGCCTGGCGCATCTTCGGCGCGCGCGCCTTCGACGACCGCGACTCCGGCTCGTTCACCGCCTACCTGCTCGTCGGGCCCCCCGCCGACGACGCCGTCGACTGCGCAGTCGTCGAATGCGGCATCTACACGCGCAACGACCACACCGCCACCGCCGACCGGGTGCAAGACCTCTACCTGCCCGTCGAGTGGGCCGCGGGCGACTAAGCGCGCCGGCGGCTAGGGCAGCTGAGCTCCGAGGTCGGCGCGCAGCGACGTGAGCCCCGCCGCGAGCGCGTCGACGGCGGCCGCGTCTAGCGGGCGTCCGGCCGCGATCGCGCGACGCAGGTCAGCCCGCACCTCCTGACGGAAGTCGGCGAGCAGCGCCTCAGCCCGGGCCAGCTGCGCCCGCGACTCGGAGCGCACCTCCGTCGTGCCGCTCGGCGGCGGTGTCGTGGATGCCCGGGGCGCGTCGGGCGCGTCCGCCGCGCGCCGCGCATCCCGCGCCCGATCGTTCGCCGCCGACGCTGCGCCGCGCGCGTCGTCGCGGGCGTCGCGCGCCGCTGCGGCGAGTTCGGCGCGCAGGCTTGCCATCGCGTCAGACACGGATGCCCGCACCTCGTCGGCGAGGCGACGCACACTGTCGCCCACCCCCTCCTCGATCGAGTCGAGCTCAGCCCGGCGCGCGTCGAGTTCGGCGCGACCTGCGCCCGTCAGGGAGTAGACGGTGCGACGTCCGTCGGCGTCGGCCTTCGTGACGAGGCCCTCCGCCTCGAGCTTCGCGAGCCGCGGATAGATCGTGCCGGCCGACGGCACGTAGGTGCCACCGAACCGGTCGCTGATGGCCTGGATGATCTCGTAGCCGTGCATGTCGCGCTCCTCGAGCACCGACAGCAGGTAGAGGCGCAGGTGGCCGTGGCCGAAGACGGGCGGGGTCACGACGCGACCCGCTCCGCGTGCACGACCGACACGTCGCCCGACACGGTGCTCGCCACCACCTCGGTGAAGCGCCCGTGCAGCTCGCCGAAGCGGCCCTCGTACTGCCCCCGCACGCCGGTGACGCGCGCATCGTCGAGTTGTAGCGCGCCCGACAGCGTGGTGATGCGGTACTGCGTGGGCACGCCCGCATCGAGGCGCACGGTGAGGTCGCCGCTGACGCTCTTCTGCGAGACCATGTCGGGTAGCCCGTGCAGGTCGACGAAGGTGTCGCCCGAGACGGTGTTGCCCCGGAACCGGAACACCTCGCCGCTGACCGTCAGGTCACCCGACACGGTCTTCGCCGACACGTCGCCGTGGTGGCCGCGCACCGACACTTCGCCGCTGACGGCGTTGACGCTGAGGTCGCCGGCGACGCCGTCGACGACGACGTCGCCGCTGACCGTGCTGACCGACACGTCGGAGTGCAAGCCGCTGATCAGCGCGGTCGCCGTCACGACGCCGAACGTGAGGGCGGCACTGCGTGGAACGAGAATGCTGACCTCGGCCTTCGACGAGCCGCGGTAGCTGCGGAACATGTCGAGAAACTCGGTCCAGCGCTTGTCGAGGTGGTCGACGACCAGCCGGTCGCCGTCGAGTGCGATCTTCAGGTCGCGGCCGGTGACGCCGTGCACCTCGATGCGCGCGCCGGGCTCGTCGTGGGCGACGATGTCCACCTGCCCCCCGATGAGGCCCACCTTGACACTGCGCACGAGCTCGAGGTCGATCGTGGTCGGATCGCTGACGATCCAGGTTTCTTGCGCCATGCGCGGCTCCTTTCGGCGGTCCCACCCGGGATGCTCATCTCGCGATATATCGCGTCCGTGCAAGACACGATATATCGCGTTTTGATCCCGCGCAAGGGTCGCGCGAAAAGACCGGCGGGGGTGAGGCCTGGAACCCTCACCCCCGACGGGTGCGACCCGCCTGAACCGGGTCGCCCGCCGCGCGGAGCACCCCGCGGCGGAGACTGGATGCTAGCCGGTGCGCGTGGGGATGCGCCCGTAGCCGTCCCGACCAACCAACTCGACCGTCGCGACGATCGCCCACGTGCTGAGGGCCGCGAGTGCAATGAGGACCGTCATGCTCCCCCTCCCGTCCCGCCCGGTACCGGGTGACTCGCGTCCGTGCTGCGCACGCTTCCGCGCTGGCGTCGAGGTGCCTCAGGGAGACGCAGGCGCGGCAGCGTGACGCCGACCATGGGGCCGATGAGCAGGGCGAAGGCGACCGTTCCGAGCCCAACCGTGCCCCCGAGCATCCAGCCGGTGGCCAGCACGGTGACCTCGACGCCCGTGCGGACCGCCCAGACGGGCCAGCCGAACCGCGCGTGCGCGCCGGTCATGAGGCCGTCGCGGGGCCCCGGGCCGAAGCCGGCGCCGATGTACAGCCCGGTCGCGAGGGCCAGCAGCGCCAGCCCGCCGAGGAACACCACCCAGCGCGCGATGAGCGCATCGGGGGTGTCGACCACGAGCAGTGTCAGGTCGATGACGGGGCCGATCACGATGACGTTCAGCACCGTGCCGATACCGGGGCGCTGCTTCAGGGGGATCCAGAGCAGCAGCACGCCAATGCCAATCAGTACCGTCATGATGCCAATCGGAATACCGACGGTGCGTGACCACCCCTGCGCGAAGACCGTCCACGGGTCGAGGCCCACGTTGGCGCTGATCATGAGCCCGATCGCGACGCCGTAAAGCACCAAGCCGACGAGCAACTGCGACCAGCGGCGCGCCGGATGCACGGGGCGCGCGGGGGTCGTCGCTGCGGTCGTCGAGGTCATGCGCCCAGTCCACAGCAGTATTGGCCTGTTCACAAGAGGCCAATCGCGCTATCGTGGCCACATGGCGACCGCGACGACCACGCTCACCGCGCGCGCGCTCAGCGCCCAACTTGGCGACTGGCGTGCGCACAGCGGCACCCTCGCTCAGGCGCTCTCCGATCGGGTTCGCCTACTGATCCTCGACGGACGAATCACCCTCGGCGCGCGCCTCCCGGCCGAGCGGCAGCTCGCCGACCATGAGGGCGTCAGCCGAACCACGGTGGCGGCGGCCTACGCCCGCCTCCGCGAGCTGGGATACCTCGTCAGCCGCCGCGGCTCGGGCAGTGTGGCGGCCCTTCCCGCGGGCGATGTACCCGCCTTCGACATCGTCGACCGCCCCGACCTCCTCGATTTCTCCAAGGCGACGCTGCCCGCCCTGCCTGCCGTCGTCGACGCGGCAGCCGCCGCGGTACAGCGGCTGCCTCACCACCTCGGCCTCGCCGGCTTCGACCTGTTCGGCCTCGACGAGCTGCGCGCGGCGCTCGCCGACCGTTACACCGCCCGCGGGCTTCCGACATCGCCCGATCAGATGTTGATCACCCTCGGCGCGCAGCACGCCATCGCGCTAATCGCGACCGCACTCATCGGCCGCGGCGACCGTGCCCTCGTGGAGAACCCGAGCTACCCGCACGCGCTCGAAGCGTTGACCGCGGCCGGAGCGCGACTGGTCGGGGTGCCCGTCAGCGCCGATGCCGGGTGGGATGACGATGCCCTCGCCCAGCTCTTTCCCCGCTCGGCGCCGAGCCTCGCCTACCTCATGCCCGACGTGCACAACCCGACGGGCCGCATCATGCCCGATGAGCAGCGTGCTCGGCTTGCGGCCCTCGCCGACCGCCACGGCACGCGGCTCATCGTCGACGAGACGATGGCCGACCTTGCCGTCGACGGTGTGAGCCGTCAGCCCATGGCCGTGCACAGCCCCCGCATCATCACGGTCGGCTCGGTCGGAAAGAGCGTCTGGGGCGGCATTCGCCTCGGCTGGATCCGCGCTGACCGCGACACCATCGCCGAACTTGCTCGCGCCCGCCCGCCCGGCGACCTGGGCTCGCCGACCCTGGAGCAGCTTCTCCTGCTCGAACTCTTGCCGCGCTACGACGAGTTGGTCGGCGAGCGGCGTGCGCAGCTGCGCAGCGGGGAGGCGCTTTTGCGCGAGTTGCTCGCCGCCCAGCTGCCCGACTGGCGGCTGCCGCAGATCGAGGGCGGGCTCGTGCTCTGGACGAACCTCGGCCGCCCTGTCGCGAGCGAACTCGCCCTCGTCGCGCGGGCAGAAGGCGTCCAAATCGGCGCCGGCCCCCGCTTCAGCGTCGACGGCGCCTTCGAACGCTATGTGCGCCTGCCGTTCTGCTACCCCGAGCCGCTGATTCGCCGCGCGGTTGACGGGCTCGAGCGCGCCTGGCAGCGACTCGACAGCGGTTCGCACCGCCCGGCGACGAGCGACGCCCTCGTCGATGCGGTCGTGTAGGCGGCACGCCGGGCGCAAGGACCACTGACCGATCGGTCGAATTCGCGGCGCGCACTCACGCGCCGCTTTGGCAATGTCCAGTAACTGCTGGGATGCTGACGAGCATTGCATGCGGCTCTTCGCGTGACGCAATCCCTGCCACCACCCCTTTTCGCCTCACCCGGAGTCGCCCGTGTTTCAGCTGTCGGCCTTCAGCCTGCGCAACCGGGCGCTCATCGCGCTCGTCACGATCGTGGTCGGCGTCTTCGGCGGACTCGCGCTGACGAGCCTCAAGCAGGAACTGATTCCCTCGATCGCCTTCCCGCAGGTGCTGATCATCAGCCAGTACCCGGGGGCGGCCCCCGATGCGGTCGAACAAGACGTGTCGACGCCGATCGAGAACGCGATTCAAGCGGTCGACGGCCTCGAGGCATCCGATGCGACGTCATCGACCGGGTTCTCGACCGTGACCGCGCAGTTCACCTTCGGCACCGACATTGCGCGCGCCGAGCAGCGCGTGCAGCTCGCCGTCAATCGCCTCGACCTGCCGTCGAGCGCCGACGTGCAGGTCATCACGGGGTCGATCGATGACCTCCCGGTCGTGCAAGTGGGTGTCACGAGCGGCCTCAGTGAAGGAGAGCTCGCCGCCGCGCTCGACGTTCAGGCGGTGCCCGAGCTCACCGACATTGAGGGCGTTCGCGAAGTCAGCGTATTCGGCGCGGTCGGCGACCGCGTCGAGGTGACGGTCGACGACGACGCCCTCGCCGAGCGCGGGCTCACCCGGTCCGACATCGTCGACGCCCTCGACGCCTACGGTGTGCTGCTGCCGGCCGGCACCATCACCGAGAACGACCGCACCCTCGCCGTCTTGACGGGCGTGCGCATCGAGAGCGTGGACGCGCTCGCCGCCGTGCCCCTGCTCGCCGACGAGCCTGAGGTGACGGCCGAGGGCACTCTCGTCGTCACGACGATCGACGACGTCGCCGACGTGGCCATCGTCAGCAACCCGGTCGACAACCTGTCGCGCATCAACGGCGAACCCGCGCTCACCCTCGGCATCACGAAGACGCCCGATGGCAACACCGTCGACGTCTCCCGCGCCGTGCAGAACGCGTTGCCGGCGATCGCCGCCGCCATCGGCTCGGGCACCGAGTTCACCGTCGTCTTCGACCAGGCGCCGTTCATCGAGAGCTCGATCGAGGCGCTCGCGATCGAGGGCTCCCTCGGGCTCGTGTTCGCCGTCATCGTGATTCTGGTGTTCCTGCTGTCGGTGCGCTCGACGCTCGTGACCGCCGTCGCGATTCCGACATCCATCCTGTTGACCTTTATCGGGATGCAGGTGGCCGACTACTCGATCAACATCTTGACGCTCGGCGCGATCACGATCTCGATCGGCCGCGTCGTCGACGACTCGATCGTCGTCGTCGAGAACATCAAGCGGCACATGGGTCTCGGCGAAGAGCGCATGGAGGCGATTCAGAACGGGGTGCGCGAGGTCGCCACCGCCATTACGTCGTCAACCCTCATCACGATCGCGGTGTTCCTGCCGCTCGCGCTCGTGGGCGACATCACGGGTGAACTGTTCCGCCCCTTCGCGTTGACCACGGCGATCGCCCTCGGCGCCTCGCTGTTCACGGCACTCACGATCGTGCCCGTGCTCTCGTATTGGTTCCTGCGCCGCCCGAAGGCGGGCTCGCACGCGCCAGCGAAGACCTTCGAGGAGGAGTCGGCGAACCCGACGCCCCTCCAGCGCGGCTACCTGCCCGCTCTGCGGTTCAGCGTGCGCCGTCCCGTCGCCACTCTGCTACTCGCCCTGCTCGTGCTCGGCGGCACCGGCGCGCTCGCCACCCAGTTGCAGACCAACTTCATCGGCGACAGCGGACAGAACACGCTCACCGTTCGGCAGAGCGTGGATACGGCGGCCAGTCTCGACCGACTCGACGAGGCGGCAACGGTCGTCGAAGAAACACTCTTCGAGATCGACGGCATCGAGACCGTGCAGGCGTCGATCGGCCAGGGTGGCGGCATCTTCGGCTTCCTCGGCCGCGGCAGCGACATCACCTACTCGATCACCACCGATGAGAGCGCCGACCAGGTCGCCCTCCAGCAAGAGGTGCGCGATCGGCTGTTCGCCCTCGAGGGTGTCGGCGACATCACGGTGCGCTCCGCCGACCAGGGCTTCGCGTCGTCGACCATCGACGTCGAGATCTTCGCGCCGAACCAGGAGGCGCTGCGCGAGGCCGCCCAAGACGTGCTCGACGCCGTTAGCGACCTCGAGGTGACGGCCGAAGCATCCAGCAACCTGTCCGAGACGCAGCCGTACATCGCCATCGAGGTCGATCGCGTGGCTGCCGCCGAGGTGGGCTTGACCGAGGCGGCGATTGGTGGTCTCGTGGCGCAGGCGATGTTCCCCGCGCCCGTCGGCGACGTCGTGATCAACGACACGACGCTCGACATCTTCCTCCCGAACGATGATGCCCCCGTCACCATCTCCGAGCTGCGCGACTTCACGCTGCCCACCGCGACCGGGCCGCTCGCCCTCAGTGAGGTCGCGGTGGTCGAAGAGGCCCTCGGGCCCGAGTCGATCACCACGATGCGGGGAATTCGCAGTGCAACCGTCAGCATCACCCCGTCGACGCAGGACATCGGCAGCGCGTCGGCCGTGCTCGCGGCCGCGCTCGACGACATCGAGCTGCCCGACGGCGCCCGCGCCGAGCTGGGCGGCGTTGCAGCCCAGCAGGCCGACGCCTTCCAGCAGCTCGGCCTCGCGCTGCTCGTCGCCCTGCTCATCACCTACGTGATCCTGGTCGCGACGTTCAAGAGCCTCCGTCAGCCGTTGCTGCTGCTCGTCTCAGTGCCGTTCGCCGCAACCGGCGCGATCCTCCTGCAGGTCATCGCCGACATTCCGCTCGGCGTGCCGTCGCTCGTCGGCGTGCTCATGCTGATCGGCATCGTCGTCACGAACGCGATCGTGCTCATCGACCTCGTCAACCAGTACCGCGAGGGCGGCATGACGGTGCGCCAGGCCGTCATCGAAGGCTCGGTGCGTCGACTCCGCCCCGTGCTGATGACCGCGGCGGCCACGATCTTCGCGCTCGTGCCGCTCGGCCTCGGCATCACCGGCACGGCCGGCTTCATCTCGCAGCCGCTCGCCGTCGTCGTGATCGGCGGACTCGTGTCGTCGACACTGCTGACCCTCGTCGTGCTGCCGGCCCTGTACTGGCTCGTCGAGGGTGCGCGCGAACGTCGCGATGAGAAGCGTGCCGCCCGCGAGGCGGCGGTGCTCGCCGCGGAACGCGCGACGACCTCCGACTAGGGGCCGTCGAGCTCGAGCGCCATGCAGTGGCTGAAGTCGTCGCCGACGTACGGGCCGAAGTTCTCGATCCGCACGTACCCGCGCCGCTCGTACAGGCTGATCGCCGCGAGCTGCTTGGGGCCGGTCTCCAGCAGGATGCGCGCGGCGCCGAGCGTGCGCGCGTGCCGCTCCAGCGCATCCATCAGCATCGTGGCGGCCCCGAGGCCGCGGGCCTCGTCGCGCACGAAGAGTCGCTTGATCTCGGCCGTGCCGTCGCGGCCGTCGACGAGCGCGACCATGCCGAGCGCGGCCCCGCCGTCACTGCGGGCGACCCAGACGGTCACGCCGTCGGCCGCGAGCTCGGACGCGTTCAGCAGATAGCACGAGTCGGGCGGGTACAGGCTCAGCGCGTGCTGGGTGCCTTCGTCGAGCATGGCCTGCACGTCGGGCTGCTCGGCGGGCTCGGTGGCGACGGTCGTCACGGGGCCAGCGTAATGCGCGTGGGATAGGCTCGGGCGGCTATGGCCCGACCCTCCTCATCCTCCCGCGACCCGCGCAAGCGCAGCGGCGCCGCCGCGTCGTCCGGTCGCACCGGCACGGGCAAGAAGACGCACCGCCCCGACTGGCGGCCCTTCGAGCCCGAACAGAAGCGCGGCAAGAAGGGTGGGCCGGGGCGCCCCGCGAAACCCGGCAGCCACAAGCGTCAGGAGCGCAGCGAGGATGCTCGGGGCCGCGACCGCGCGCCCGCCGAGCCCCGCGCATCCCGGCCAGCGACCCGCGATGCGGCCCCGCGTACGCCGCGCGTGCTGCAGCCGGATGTCGTGCTGAAGAAGCTGAAGGCGACCCTCGTCGACCCGGCGTCGGTGGCGGGGCTCAGCTTCTCTGACCTCGGGCTCGGGCAGAACATCGTGCGGGCGCTCGCCGAGCAGGGCGCGACGTCGCCCTTCCCGATCCAGGCGGCGACGATCCCCGACGTGCTGGCTGGCCGGCACGTGCTGGGCCGCGGCCGCACCGGGTCGGGCAAGACCATCGCGTTCGGTGCGCCTCTCGTCGAACGGCTCCTGCAGAACAGGGGCGCCAAGAAGCTGCTGCCGGGTCGGAAGCCCCGCGCGCTGATTCTCGCGCCGACCCGCGAGCTCGCTCTGCAGATCGACGACACCGTGCAGCCGATCGCCCGCAGCGTCGGGTTGTTCACGACGCAGATCTACGGCGGTGTGCCGCAGGGTCGTCAGACGGGCGCGCTGAAGCGCGGCGTCGACATCATCATCGGCACCCCCGGCCGTATCGAAGACCTCATCGAGCAGGGCAAGCTCGACCTGTCGGAAGTGCTCGTCTCCGTCGTCGACGAGGCCGACCACCTGTGCGAGTTGGGGTTCCTCGAACCGGTGCAGCGCATCCTGCGCCGCACTCGCAGCGAGTCGCAGATGCTGCTGTTCTCGGCGACGCTTGACACCCGCGTCGGCGCGCTCGTCGCCGAATTCCTGCGCGACCCGGCCGTGTATGAGATCGCGGGCGAGACGCAGAAGACGTCGACCACCGAGCACCGTGTGCTCGTCGTCGACCCGCGACACAAGCGCGCCGTCGTTGAAGAACTCGTCTCGGGCGACGGCAAAGCGCTCGTGTTCACCCGCACGAAGACCTTCGCCGACGAGCTCGCTGACCACCTCGACGACGCCGGCATCGCGGCCTTGGCCCTGCACGGCGACCTCTCGCAGGAGCGCCGCCAGCGCAACCTCGACAAGCTGACGAGCGGACGCGTCACGGCTCTCGTCGCCACCGATGTCGCCGCCCGCGGCATCCACGTCGACGACATCGCGATCGTCGTGCAGGCGGACGCGCCCGACGAGTACAAGGCCTACCTGCACCGCGCGGGTCGCACCGGCCGCGCCGGCGCCCGCGGGCTCGTCGTCACCCTGGTGTCGCAGCGCCGTCGCCCGGCGCTGGAAGAACTGCTCGGGCGGGCCGACATCACGGCCCGCTTCGACGCGGTTCGGCCGGGCGACCGCCTCATCCGGCAGCTCGCGCAGCGCGCCTAGCGATCGGGATGCTCGGGGCTCGTTCCCGAAGAATTCACGCGCGACGCCTCGCCAGCGAGCGCGCCTAACGCCATCGTGAACTCTGCGTGACTACTCATCTGCGCGCTTGGTTCACAGACATTTCTGTGTTTACGCTCTTGTCGGCCCCCATTCGGGGGTCAATCCGTGAAGCGTCATAAACGCTATCCAAGGAGAGCACCGAACCGATGAGACAACTCACACCCTCTGGCGGGCGCACGGCGCCAGCCCGGGCGGCCGCCTTCGGCACCGCCCTCGCGGTGGGCCTCAGCCTCAGCGTGGTCGCTGTTGCGCCCGCCGCTGCTGATACCCACCTCACCCCGATTGCCGACGTGCAGGGCACAGGCGACGTGTCGCCGCTCGTTGGCCAGACCGTCACTGTGCGTGGCGTCGTCACCGCCGACTACCGCGGCGTCAGCGGCTACAACGGCATGGTCGTTCAAACGCAGGGGTCCGGTGGCGTCGATGACGCAACGCCGGGCGCCTCCGACGGCATCTTCATCTTCCTATCGAGCAACAACCCCGACGTCGCCATCGGCGACCTGGTCGATGTAACCGGTCCGGTGAGCGAGTACTTCGGTCAGACGCAGATCACGGCGAGCAGCGAGGGTTCTGTGGCGCTCGTCGAGTCCGACGTCGAGCTCCCCGAGCCGACCCCGCTGCCGACCGACGTGATCGGCGATGACCGCGAGCAGTTCGAGAACATGCTCGTCATGCCGACCGGCGACTACCTCATCGCGTCGACGCATCAGCTCTTCAGCTTCGGCACCCTGTGGCTTGCCCCCGGCGAAGAGCTCGTGAAGAGCACCGAGCAGGTGCGCCCCGGCCCCGAGGCGAACGCGATCGCGGCCGAGAACCGCGCCGCGCGCATCCTGCTCGACGACGGATACAACATCCGTGTCGACAACAGCCGCTACCCCGGAACGCAGCCATACTTCACGGCTGACGAGATCGTTCGTAACGGCGACTCCGTCGTGTTCCCCGAGGCCGGCATGGTGCTGCAGTACGGCTTCGACGACTGGCGTCTGCAGCCGCAGGTGCCGATTTCGAGCGAGGGCCCCGAGGGCTTCGGCGTCGAGTTCGAGACGCGCAACCCGCGCCCCGAAGCGGCCCCGGAGGTCGGCGGAGACGTCACCGTTGCCGCCTTCAACGTGCTCAACTACTTCACGACCCTGACGAGCGAGAACTCGAACGCCCGCGGTGCGCGAACCGCCGCCGAGTTCCAGCGCCAGGAGGCGAAGATCGTCGCGGCGATCAACGCGCTCGACGCCGACGTCGTGGGTCTGCAAGAGATCGAGAACTCGGTCACGCTCGGCAAGCCGCTCGACCAGGCCGTTGGCCAGCTGGTTGACGCGCTGAACGCCGCGGCTGGCGCCGGTACGTGGGACTACGTCCCCACGGCCGAGGTGCTGAACGACGCCGACCTCACCGACTTCATCACCAACGCGATCATCTTCAAGCCGGGGTCGGTCGACCTCGTCGGCGACATGATCACCCAGGTCGACGAGAGCGTGTGGTTCAACGCGCGCGAACCGCTCGCCGCCACCTTCGACGCTGACGGCTACCGCTTCACGGTCGTCGCGAACCACTTCAAGTCGAAGAGCGGATCGGGTGTCGAGCCCGCCGACGGACAAGGCTTCTTCAACGCTGACCGCGTCAACCAGGCCGAGGCGCTGAAGACCTTCGCAGAGGAGATCGCCGCCGACGACGAGCGCGGCGAGAACATCCTCCTGCTCGGCGACTTCAACGCCTACAGCCAGGAAGACCCGATCGCGGTCTTCGCCGACGCGGGCTGGACCAGCCTCGTCGACGAGCGCACCGAGGGGCAGTACACCTACACCTTCAACGGCGAGCTCGGTTCGCTCGACCACATCATCGCGAGCCCGGCAATCGCCGCCAACGTGACCGGTGTGGGCGTGTGGGACATCAACGCCGCCGAGTGGGGCGACCGCGAGTACCGCTTCGGCGCGACGGACGGCACCTCGGTGTACCGCTCGAGCGATCACGACCCGATCGTCGTCGGCCTGTCGACCGAGGTCGCACCGGTCGAGATTGACATCGTCACCATCAACGACCTGCACGGCCGTATCGAGGCGGGAACGAATGTCGGTGGTGCCGCGGTGCTCGGCGGTCTCGTCAACGATGTGCGCGCCCAGAACCCGAACTCCTTGTTCGTGTCGGCCGGCGACAACATCGGAGCCTCGACCTTCACCTCATTCATCCAGCAGGACCAGCCGACGATCGACGTGCTCAACGCGATCGGTCTGGACGTGACGGTGATCGGCAACCACGAGTTCGACCTGGGTCGCAGCGACCTCGACGACCGCGTGATTCCGGCATCCGACTTCCCGTACATCGCGGCCAACATCTACGAGCGCGAGACCGGCGAGCCCGCCTACGACGAGTACTGGGTGACCGAGCTCGACGGCGTGCGCGTCGGCTTCGTCGGCGCACTCACCGAGGCGATGCCGACGCTCGTGACCCCCGCGGGTATCGCGTCGCTCGAGTTCGGCGACATGACCGAGGCCGTCAACCGAGTCGCCACGCAGCTGCGTGATGGCGACGAGTCAAACGGTGAAGCCGACGTCATCGTCGTGCTCGTTCACGAGGGTGCTGCCACCGCAGACATCGCGTCGGTGACCGACGACTCCGAGTTCGGCTCGTTCGTGACGGGTATCGCCGGTAACGTCGACGCCGTCGTCTCGGGGCACACGCACCGCGTCTACAATCACGAGGTTTCGGTCGACGGCCGCGACCTGCCGCTGGTCGTGACGCAGGGCGGCGAGTACGGCTCGCACTACGGGCGCCTCACGCTCTCGGTCGACCGCGCGTCGGGCCAGCTCGTCGACATCGCCTCGACGGTCGCCCCGCTGCCCGGAGCGGCGCAGCCCGATCCGGCGGTCGCATCGATCGTCGCGGAGGCCGTTGCCTTCGCGGAGGTCGCCGGAGCGGTGAGCCTCGGTGAGATCACGAGCGACATCCGTCGTGCCGTGCAGGGCAATGGCAGCGAGAACCGCGGTGGCTCCTCCACCCTCGGCAACCTGGTCGCCGACGCTCAGCTCTGGGCGACGCGCGACCTGAACACCGAGGTGGCGATCATGAACCCGGGTGGCCTGCGCGCCGACCTGCTCTTCGCGAGCAGTGGGGCGGGCGACCCTGACGGCAACGTCACGTTCCGGGAGGCCGCCAACGTGCAGCCCTTCGCGAACAGTCTCTTCACCATGGAGCTCACTGGCGCCCAGCTGCGCTCGGTGCTCGAAGAGCAGTGGCAGGCCGACGGTGCAACCCGTCCGTTCCTGAAGCTCGGCCTGTCTGCAGGGCTCGAGTACACGTACGACCCGACCGCTCCGCGCGGTGAGCGCATCAGCACCATCACGCTGAACGGGTCGACCGTGACCGACGCGCAGACGATCCGCATCGTCACCAACTCGTTCCTCGCGAGCGGTGGCGATGGGTTCACGACCCTGGCGCAAGGCACGAACCGCGCCGACTCGGGCCGTATCGACCTGCAGGCGTTCGTCGACTACTTCGCGGAGTTCTCGCCGATCGCCCCCGACGTCGCCCAGCGCTCGATCGGGGTCAGCCCCGACATTTCGGGTACGACGCTGACGCCGGGCGACACCGTCGAGTTGCAGCTCAGCTCGCTGCTGTTCACGAACGCCGGCGACCGGGATGCTGTCGTCACGGTCAGCATCGATGGTCAGGTTCTCGCCGAGGCCGCCATCGACCCGACGATCGTCGACAACACCGACGAGCAGGGTCGCGCAACCGTCACGTTCACCGTGCCGGACGGCGTGGAAGGCGTCGCCGAGGTCGTCATCACGGTCGCCGACAACGGCACCGAGGTGAGCATCCCGGTGCTCATCGAGGCTGGCGAGCCGCTTCCCGAGATCGAGGTCGTGAAGAAGCCGAAGCTGGTCGGGGCCGCTGTGGTGGGCAAGACGCTGACGGTTGACGTCGGGCGCTACAGCGTGCGGTCGGTTGACGTGAGCTACCAGTGGCTGCGCAACGGTCAGCCGATCGCGGGCGCGACGGGGTCGACCTACACGGTGCAGTCGGGCGACCGCCTGGCGAACCTGTCGGTCGAACTGACCGTGGTCGCCGACGGGTACGAGACCCTCACCGTGCAGACGGACGAGCGGCGCGTGCCCCCGGCAATCCCCGGAGCGCCGAAGTGGGTGAACGCTCTGGTGACCCTGATCACCGCGCTCATCTTCTGGTAACCGGCACGAGCATCCGCTCATGAGGCGGGGGCGACGGGGAATACCCGTCGCCCCCGTTCCGTTTGTGTCGGGGGGTTTCGGTGCCCGGCCAACTCGGCGACGCGACCTCTACGCTTGCATCACCGATCCACTACGACTTCGAGGAGCATCATGGCCCGCGTCTACGACGACATCACCCAGGTCTTCGGCAACACCCCGCTCGTGAGGCTGAACGCCGTGACCGATGGCGCGGGGGCGACCGTGCTCGCGAAGCTCGAGTTCTACAATCCGTCGGCGAGCGTGAAGGACCGCCTCGGCGTCGCGATCATCGACGCCGCCGAGAAGAGCGGCGAGCTGAAGCCGGGCGGCACGATCGTCGAGGGCACGAGCGGCAACACCGGCATCGCGCTCGCGATGATCGGCGCCGCGCGCGGCTACAACGTCGTGCTGACGATGCCCGAAACCATGAGCGAGGAGCGCAAGATGCTGCTCAAGGCCTACGGCGCTGAGCTTGTCCTCACGCCGGGCAGCGAGGGCATGAAGGGCGCCGTCGGTAAGGCCCAGGAGATCGTCGCGAACACCCCCGGCGCCGTGCTCGCCCGCCAGTTTGAGAACGAGGCAAACGCCCAGATCCACCGTGAAACGACCGGCCCCGAGGTGTGGAACGACACTGACGGTGCCGTCGACGTCTTCGTCTCGGGTATCGGCACCGGGGGCACGCTGACCGGTACCGGCCAGTTCCTCAAGGGCAAGAAAGACGACGTGCAGATCGTCGGCGTTGAGCCGGAAGAGAGCCCGATCCTGAACGGCGGCAACCCCGGCCCGCACAAGATCGCCGGCATCGGCGCCAACTTCGTGCCGGCCGTGCTCGACCGCGAGATCTACGACGAGATCGTCGACGTCAACATCACCCAGGCCGTGTCGATGGCGCGCCGTCTTGCCGCCGAGGAGGGCATTCTCGCTGGCATCTCGTCGGGCGCCACGGTGCACGCCGCCGTCGAGCTCGCGAAGCGGCCTGAGAACGCCGGCAAGACGATCGTCGTGATTGTCGCCAGCTACGGCGAGCGCTACCTCTCGAGCGTGCTGTACGAAGACCTGCGGGCGTAGATGCCACTGCGCGAAGACATCGCGAACGCGCGGCGGCGAGACCCCGCCGCGCGTTCCGCGCTTGAGGTGTTCCTCACCTCGAGCGGATTGCATGCCATCTGGTGGCATCGCCTCGCGAACCGGCTCTGGCGCGCCCGCCTGCGCCTGCTCGCGCGGCTGACTTCGCAGTTCTCACGCTGGCTCACCGGCATTGAGATTCACCCCGGCGCGACCATCGGGCGCCGCTTCTTCATCGATCACGGCATGGGTGTCGTGATCGGCGAGACGGCCGAGATCGGCGACGACGTCATGCTGTACCACGGTGTCACCCTGGGGGGCCGCTCGCTTGCGAAGGGCAAGCGCCACCCGACTGTCGGCAACAACGTGCTCATCGGCGCGAACGCCACCGTGCTCGGGCCCGTCACGATCGGCGACGACTCACAGGTGGGCGCGCTCGCACTCGTCGCCCGCGACGTGCCGCCGAACCACATCGCCACGGGCATCCCCGCCGTGTCGAAGCCTCGCGGGGCGGCCGCAACGGCCGGCGCCGACGGATTCTGGATCGACCCGGCCATCCACATCTGATCGTCCCCGTCCACAGCGCCGCGCCCCGCGCATCCGGTCACAGCTCCGTTGAACCCGGGCTCTGCGTCGGCCGTGGCCGTTAGCCTGGGTCGGTGACGTCGACCGCCGAAGCCCTCCCCCAGCAGGTTCTCGAGCGGGTCTTCGGGTATCCGGCGTTCCGAGGCGAACAGCAGCAGATCATCGACCATGTGGTGGGCGGCGGCGACGCCCTCGTGTTGATGCCGACGGGCGGCGGCAAGAGCCTCTGCTACCAGATTCCGGCGCTGGTGCGCCGCGGCGTCGGCGTCGTCATCTCGCCGCTCATCGCCCTGATGAAAGACCAGGTGGACGCTTTGGGCGCGGTCGGCGTGCGCGCCGCGTTCCTGAATTCCACGCAGAGCCCTGACGAGCGGCGTGCGGTCGAGCAGGCGCTCGCCGCGGGCGAGGTCGACCTGCTGTACCTGGCGCCCGAGCGTGTCACGGTGCCGGCGACCGCCGAGCTGCTGTCGCGGCTCGACATCGCGCTGTTCGCGATCGACGAGGCGCACTGTGTGTCGCAGTGGGGGCACGACTTCCGGCCCGACTACCTCGCGCTGTCGATGCTGCACGAGCGGTGGCCCGACGTGCCGCGCATCGCGCTGACCGCCACGGCGACGGCCGCAACGGCCCGAGAGATCGCGACCCGCCTCGACCTGGGCGACGCCCGGCACTTCGTGGCGAGCTTCGACCGGCCGAACATTCAGTACCGCATCGAGCCGAAGAACCAGCCGCTGCAGCAGCTGCTGCGGCTGATCCGCACCGAGCACCCCGGCGAGGCGGGCATCGTGTACTGCCTGTCGCGGGCAAGCGTCGAGAAGACGGCGCAGCAGCTGGCCGAACACGGCATCGCCGCGCTGCCGTATCACGCAGGCCTGGACGCGTCGGTGCGCGCGAACCATCAGTCGCGGTTCCTCCGCGAGGAGGGCATCGTCATGGTCGCGACGATCGCCTTCGGCATGGGCATCGACAAGCCCGACGTGCGGTTCGTCGCCCACCTCGATCTTCCGAAGAGCGTCGAGGGCTACTACCAAGAGACGGGGCGAGCGGGCCGTGACGGTCTGCCATCGACCGCCTGGCTCGCCTACGGCCTGCAGGACGTGGTGCAGCAGCGGCAATTGATCGACCGCGCCGACGGCGACCCGGCGCACAAGCGACGCCAGTCGCAGCTGTTGGACGCGATGCTCGCCCTCTGCGAGACGGTTGAGTGCCGCCGCGCGCAGCTGCTTGACTACTTCGGCCAGCAGCTGCCGGGCGGTCGCTGCGGCAACTGCGACACGTGCCTCGCGCCGCCCGAGGCGATCGATGGCACGGTGCCCGCGCAGAAGCTGTTGTCGACGATCGTTCGGCTCGAGCGCGAGCGCGGGCAGAGCTATGGCGCAGGCCACCTCGTCGACATCCTCACCGGCAAGCAGACGCCGCGTGTGCAGCAGCAGAGGCACGACGAGCTGTCGACGTTCGGCGTCGGCACCGAGTTCGGCGAACAAGAGTGGCGCGGCGTGGTGCGTCAACTGCTCGCGCAGGGCCTGATCGCGGTGCGCGGCGAGTACGGGGTGCTCGGCATCACCGAGGCGAGCGGGGCCGTGCTGCGCGGCGAGCGTGCGGTGCGCCTGCGCAAAGAGGTGCCGCGTGCGGCAGGGGGCGGCGGTTCGCGGTCGAAGCGGTCGGCGTCGGTATCCGACCTCCCGGCCGAGGCCGGGGGGCTGTTCGAGCGGTTGCGCGCGTGGCGCGCCTCCACCGCTCGCGAGGCGGGGGTGCCCGCCTACATCGTGTTCGGCGATGCCACGTTGCGGGGCATCGCGCTCACGACCCCGTCGACACTCGACGAACTGGCACAGATCAGCGGAGTCGGCCAGAAGAAGCTCGAGCAGTACGGTGAGGCTGTCCTCGCCGTCGTGCGGGGGGAGGATCCGCCCGCCGTCGAGGTGTCGACTCCGAGTGACCCGGCGGCGCTGTCGGCGCGCTCACGCGCGTCGCGAACGGGCCGGCCGGTTGCGGCTGCCGAACCGCCGCCGTTTCTCGACGAACCGCCGCCGGATGACGAGCCGCCCCCGCCGGACGACTGGTGATCGACGACGCTGCGCTTCACGCCGAGCCGAGCGCGGAGCTTACCGGCGCATCTGCGGACCCCTCCCGTCTCCGCGCATGGCGAGAGAGCGACCGTGAGCCGTTTGCATCCATGAACGCAAACCCCGAGGTGATGCGATTCTTCCCCTCGCTTAGATCACGAGACGAGAGCGACGCTTTCGTTGATCGCATCATCGCCCAGCACCGCGCCGACAGTTGGGGTTTGTGGGCACTCGAGGTCGAGGGGCGATTCGCCGGCTACGTCGGGCTCGCGCGCGCGATGTTCCCTGCGCCGTTCACGCCGGCATTCGAGATCGGCTGGAGACTTGATTCATGGGCGTGGGGTCGCGGTGCCGCGTCGACGGCCGCCCGCCGCGTGCTGGCCGCCGCACACGGTTTCGGCATCGACGAGGTGCTCTCGTTCACGGCAGAGCTAAATCTGCCCTCGATAGCCGTGATGACCCGCATCGGGATGACGCGTGACCGTGAGGGTGACTTTGCGCATCCGAATATTCCGGACGGTCATCCATTGCGCCCACACGTGCTGTATCGGTGGGCGCCCGCGCAGTGGATTTGTGCCTCTCGCCGCTAGCGCAGCTCTTCAGGCGTCTCGATGTCGCCCTGCTGGGCCTGCGCCTCCGCGACCTGCTTGCGCACATCATCCATGTCGAGGTCCTTCACCGCCGTGATGACCTGCTCCAACGCGGGTGCCGGCAGTGCGCCGGGCTGGGCGAACACCAGGATGCCATCGCGGAACGCCATGAGCGTCGGGATCGAGCGGATATTCGCGGCTGCCGCGATCGCCTGCTGGTCCTCCGTGTCGACCTTGCCGAACGTCACGTCGGGGTGCTGCTCGCTCGCCTGCTCGTACACCGGGGCGAACGCCTTGCACGGCCCGCACCAGTCGGCCCAGAAGTCGACGAGCGTAATGCCGTCCTTCGTGACGGTCTGTTCAAAGTCAGCAGTGGTCAGGTCAATGGTCGCCATGCCTCCATCCTTCCACTAAGCGATCGCCCACTAAGTGATCGCCCAGGTATGTGAGATTCCCCACAATCGCGACCGCGTGCATCCCGCGCCGATGGTGGCCCAGCCACCACGAACGAGCGCGACGATTCCCCGAGTTCTACCGTGGGAATTACCACGCGCCGGCGCGACCTGCTGCCGGCCCATCACGTGCGAACGGAACACACACCATGACGCAGCTCACCGACAGCAGCACCCGCCCCGCCACGCCCACCGAGGATGCCGTGGCCGCAGACGCCGCCGGCATTGCCCCGGTCACGGGAGAGGTCGACCTTCCCCTCACGATCGACGTCGCCGCTCTCGGCGAACAGCTACTCGGGCAGTGGTCGTACGCACGCAAGCACGCACGCGAACTGATGACGCGCCCCGAGTTTCACCGCGACCCCGAGCTCGGCAAAGACGCCCACCGCGAGCGCGTGCTCGGCCAACTCCACAAGCTGGTGGAGGCCGGCTCGGTGCACCGCGCCTTCCCGAAGTCGGTCGGCGGAGACGAAGACAACGGTGGCAACATCGCGAGCTTCGAAGAGCTCGTGCTCGGTGACCCCAGCATGCAGATCAAGTCGGGCGTGCAGTGGGGCCTCTTCGCCGCCGCCATTCAGCACCTCGGCACCGAGAAGCACCACGAGAGGCTGCTTCCCCCGACCTTGACCCTCGAGGTTCCCGGCGCCTTCGCCATGACCGAGACGGGGCACGGCTCCGACGTGTCGGCCGTCGGCACGACTGCGACCTATGACCCCGCCACTGATGAGTGGGTCATCAACACTCCGTTCCGCGCCGCCTGGAAGGACTACCTCGGCAACGCCGCACTGCACGCGAAGGCTGCCGTCGTGTTCGCGCAGCTCATCACGCGCGGCGTCAACCACGGTGTGCACGCGATCTACGTGCCGATTCGTGACGACAAAGGCGAGTTCCTGCCCGGCGTTGGCGGCGAAGACGACGGGCTCAAGGGAGGCCTCAACGGCATCGACAACGGGCGCCTGCACTTCACCAACGTGCGCGTGCCCCGGGAGAACCTGCTCAACCGCTACGGCGACGTCGACGAGAACGGCGTCTACACCTCGCCCATCGAGAGCCCCGGCCGCCGCTTCTTCACCATGCTGGGCACACTCGTGCAGGGTCGCGTGTCGCTTGACGGTGCCTGCACCGTTGCGAGCAAGCTCGCCCTGACGATCGCGATTCGCTACGGGACCGAGCGGCGGCAGTTCGCCGGCGGCGACAGCGACGAGGTCGTCCTGATGGACTATCAGCGCCACCAGCGCCGGCTGTTGCCCCGCCTCGCCCAGACCTACGCGATGTCGTTCGCCCACGAGGTGTTCCTCGAGAAGTTCGACGCCGTGTTCTCGGGCGCTGACGACACCGACGAGTCGCGCCAAGACCTCGAGACCCTTGCCGCGGCGCTCAAGCCGCTCAGCACCTGGGGCGCCCTCGACATCATCCAGGAGGCCCGAGAGGCGTGCGGCGGCCAGGGATTCCTCGCCGAGAACCGACTCGTGCAATTGCGCGCCGACCTCGACGTGTACGTCACGTTCGAAGGTGACAACAACGTGCTGCTGCAGCTCGTGGCCAAGCGCCTGCTCACCGACTACTCCAAGAAGTTCGCCAAGGCCGACGCCGGGGCGCTCGCCGGCTATGTCGTTGAGCAGGTCGGCGACCGCGCCTTCAACAAGTCGGGCTTGCGCCGCCTCGCCCAGTCGGTCGCCGACTTTGGCTCGACCGCCCGCTCGGTCGGCTACGTGCGCGACACCGCGTCGCAGCGCCAACTGCTCACCGACCGCGTCGAGACGATGGTCGCCGAGCTCGCCGGCCGCCTCCGCGGGGCGTCGAAGCTCAGCAAGAAGGACGCGGCCGAGCTGTTCAACCGTCACCAGAACGAGCTGATCGAGACGGCCCGCGCGCACGGCGAGCTGCTGCAGTGGGAGGCATTCACCGAGGCGCTCGACCGCATCGAGCACGCGGGTACGAAGACCGTGCTCACGTGGCTGCGCGACCTGTTCGGCTTCACGCTCATCGAGAAGAACCTCGCCTGGTATCTCATGCACGGTCGCCTCTCGTCGCACCGCGCTCAGGCAATCACCGACTACATCGACGGCCGCCTGCTACCGCGCCTTCGCCCGCACGCGCGAGCGCTGACCGACGCGTTCCTGTTGGAGGATGCGCACATCCGCGCCGAGATCGCGACCGGCGTCGAGGCGGAACGGCAGGAGGAGGCGCGTGCACACTATGCCGACCTTCGCGCCCGCGGCCTTGCGCCCATCGACGAGAAGGATCTGCTCGCCGGCAAGAAGTCGCGCAAGTAACTCTGACCCCCCAAGGCGCCCCCGCCGTGACTCGCTCGCGGCGGGGGCGTAGCTTTCCTGCATGGCGCGCGAATCCGTGCATCCCGCCCTCGCGTGGGGTCTTGTCGGTGCGCAGTTCGTGCTGCTGATCGCGCTTGGTTTCGCGCCGCGCGGCGACCTGTGGGCGCGGACGCCCCTCGTCGTCGGCATTGCCCTAGCACTCGTCGGCGCGGGCGTCGTGGTCGGCGTGGCGGCCGGCATCACGCTGGGGCGGGCGCTGACACCCTCGCCGATTCCGCGCGAAGGCTCGCAGCTGGTCACCGCCGGCGTCTACCGTCTCGTGCGGCACCCCCTCTACTCGGGGCTGGTGCTGCTCGGCGCGGGGCTCTTCATCATCGGAGCATCCTGGTGGCACGCGGCGCTGTTCGTCGCGCTGTTCGTGCTGCTCAGCGTCAAGGCGCGCCTCGAAGAACGGATGCTCGCGGCCCGGTTCCCGGAATACACCGACTACGCGTCGCGCACTGGCCGCATCGTGCCGGGGGTCCGGCGGCTGCGCGGGTAGTACCGACCGCGCCGAGCCGCGAGGCTGGTGAGGTGGCAGTTGTGGTCGCCTCCTGTCCGGTGTGGCAACCACAACTGCCACCTCGAGTGGGTGGACGCGAGGGCACTCACGGTGGCGTGAGTTGCGTGTTGTGGTTGCCTCCCGGCGATCGAGTCGACCACAACACGCAACTCGCGGCCCGTGCTGCGCTCGGTGGGCGCCCGCCCCGGCCGTGCCTACTCCGGCGGCTGCAGGGCCGCCCCGGCCGTGCCTACTCCGGCGGCTGCAGGGCCGCGCCGACGGTGGCTCCGCCGTCGATGACGAACTCGGTGCCCGTCGAGTACGTGGCGTCGGCCGCGAGGAAGAGCGCCATCTTTGCGACCTCCTCGGGCTCACCGAAGCGCGGAATCGCCTGCTGCGCCGTCATCTCGTCGCCGAAGCCGTCGGTCATGGGCGTGCGGATCGGCCCGGGGTGTATCGACACGACGCGGATGCCGTGCTGCCCCAGGTCGAGTGCCGCCGACTTGGTCAGCCCGCGCACTCCCCACTTGCTGGCGACGTAGGCCGAGAGGTTCGAGTACCCCTGCAGGCCCGCCGTGGACGAGACGTTGATGATGACGCCGCCGCCGGCGGACGTCATGGATTCGACGACGGCGCGCATCCCGAAGAAGGTGCCGGTGAGGTTGATGCCGATGACGCGGTTCCACTCCTCGGTTGCGGCGGTCGCGATCGGGCTGAAGCCGACGATGCCAGCGTTGTTGATGAGGATGCCGATCGGGCCGACGGTGTCGTGCACGTCTTTCACGACGCGCGCCCACGCATCCTCGTCGGTGACGTCGAGGTGGTGGTACACCCCGCCGATCTCGTCGGCCAGCGCCTGGCCGTCGTCGTCGAGCACGTCGGTGATGACGACCTTCGCGCCTTCCGCCGTCATGAGGCGGGCGTGCGCGGCGCCCATGCCGCGTGAGCCTCCGGTAATGAGGGCAACTTTTCCGTCGAGCTTTCCCATGATTCCTCCTTGAATCGGTGGTCGGGGTCTCGATGGTACCGAGGCGCGCGAGCGACCCGCCAGGGCCGAAGGGCCCTACTCAGCGGGTGCTGGGGTGCGGTTAACCGCGCGCTCGGCTAGGAGGCGCTGAGCGCCTCGAGCTTCGCCTTCAGGTCGGCGTCGCTCGGCTCAACCAGGTGGCTGCCGTCGGGGAAGTGCACCACCGGAATGTTCATGCGGCCACTGATCGCCTGCGCCGTCTGGGCGGCGTCAGCGCTCTGCTCCACGTCGACCTTCACCCAGTCGACGCCGAGCTCGTTGAGCAGGGCCTCGCTGCGCCGGCAGTCGCGGCACCAGTCGGCGCCGTACATGGTCACGCGGTCGGGGGTCTCGACAGTGTTCGACATGGTGAATGCAACAACGGGATGCTCGTCAGTGTTCCCGACGGATCGCGCGATCCGCGCATCCCAGCAACGCACCGTCCTACGATGGCGCCATGACTGCAGTCGACTCGACCACCGTTGTGGGTAGCGCTCTCGGCGGATTCGCCGAGCCAGCCGCGGCCGCCGAGCACTTCGCACGGCGCCTCACTCACGAGACCGACCCCTCTGATGTCGCTGCGGCGCTCGAGGCGGGCGAGCGGTTCCACTTCATCGACGTGCGGTCGCGCGAGGCGTGGGATCAGGGGCACGCGGCGGCCGCCACGCACATCCCGCGCGGCGAGCTGGCGGGGCGTCTTGCGGAGCTGGATGCGAGCATCCCGATCGTTGTGTACTGCTGGGGGGCCGCCTGCAATGGCGGCACGAAGGCGGCGCACCTGCTGGCGAGCCTCGGCCGGCCGGTGAAAGAGATGCTCGGCGGGTTCGAGTACTGGGCGCGCGAGGGGTTGCCCGTCGAGGGGGCGGCCGGGCCGATCCACAGGGCCGGTGAACTCGACCCCGGTGGGGGCAAATCCTGCGCGCTCGTATGCCCTGCGGGCCGGGGCGTTGTCGCGGTGCACGTCGAGCGTGAGCGCGGTCGCGTCGAGGCTCGCGGCCCAGGAAGCAATCTCGGCGAGCAGGAGACCGACCACGTGACGGCCGCGTGCCTCCGGCGTCACATAGACGCCGACGACGTCAATGCGGTCGCGGGTGACGATGCGCTCGATGTGGTCGAGATCGCCGACGCGGCGGCGCAACCCCGTCGCGGTGCCCAGCCACTCGTCATTCTCAGTGACGGCGAGGAACTGCGCTGAGTCGTTGCCCGCAGCGTTGGCAGCCACGCGCTCGCGCCAGAAGGCATCCGGTCGGGCGCTCTCCTCCTCGAGGGTGGAGAGGAAGGCGAGGGGCGCGGCCGGGTCTTGCAGTGCCTCCAGCCGAAACCCGCGCACACGCTGCCATTCGTCGGGCGCGACACGGCGAACGATGGTGGACATCGCTCCACCGTACAGAGGGCCGTCAGGCCGTACCGAGGAGGCGACCCACGGCGATGGTGAGGATCGGCGCGACGACGAGCGCGGGCAGCAGGTCGCCCACGGCGATCGCGCGGATGTTCATGATGCGGATGCCGACGCCGAGCAGCAGAGCGCCTCCGGTCGCGGTGAGGGCGGCGATGGCCGCGTTCGACAGTACGGCGCCGAGGGTGGCCGCGAGCAGGGTGAGCAGGCCCTGCCAGATGCCGACGGGCAGGGCCGAGAGGGCGACGCCCCAGCCGAGGGTCGCGGCGAACGCGACCGACGCGAAGCCGTCAAGCACCGACTTGAGGGCGAGCTGGTCGATGCCCTGACCAGTGCCGTCGCTGGAGGCACCGAGGATTGCGAGCGGGCCGACGCAGAACACGAGCGAGGCATTGACGAAGCCGGTGATGAACAGGGCGCGCTTGTCGGCGTGGGCGACCGCGTCGGCGCGGGTGAATCGTGACTGCAACCACCCGCCGAACTGCTCGAGCCGGTCTTCGATGCGCAGGGCCGAGCCGGTGATGCCGCCGATGAGGAGGGCGCCCAGCACGACGAGCAGCGTGCCGCCCGGGGTGACGGTGGCGACGTAGTCGGGGTCGGCGAGCGAGGCGAGGTTGAGCCCGCCGAGCACGAGTACGACGAGGCCGAGCACGTCGGTGACGAGGCGGTTGGTGCGCTCGGGCAGGCGGTGGCTGATGAGGCGGCCGGTTGCGGCGCCGACGACGATCGCGACGACGTTGATGACTGTTCCGAGCCCGATCACAGCCGCAATCTTCGCACGCTCGCGCCGACGAAAATGTCATCTCGTTTTCGACGAATCTTGCATTTCATATCCGACGAAAGCCACATTTCGTCTCCAACATCCCTTAGGGTGTCGCCATGCGGACGTATCGAACGCGCGTGGTTGACACCGAACTAGCGGAGCGAATGCGGGTAAACGGCGCCATCCTGATCGATGGTCCGAAGGCGGTCGGCAAGACAGTTACCGCCAGCCAGGTTGCGAAGACCGTGTTCCGCATGGATGTCGACGGCAGCGCGCAGGCTGCGCTCGATGCCGACCCGAGCATCCTGTTCGGCTCTCCCAGGCCCATCTTGTTCGATGAGTGGCAGGAAACGCCTGAGCTGTGGAACCTCGTGCGACGCGCGGTCGATGACCGCGACGGCGTCGGACACTTCCTGCTCACGGGCTCGGCACGCCCTCGGGATGACGCTCGTCTGCACTCAGGAGCTGGCCGCATCGGTCGGTTGCGTATGCGGCCTATGTCTCTTTGTGAATCCGGACATTCGACCGGTGAGGTGAGCCTTGCCACGATCTTCGATGACCCGCTTGATCATGGTGTGCAGGGTTCCGGGCTCGCGGTCACCGATGTGTTCGAACGTATCGTCGTGGGCGGGTGGCCCGAGCTTGTCAATGCGGGCGAGCGTGAGGCGAGGGTGTGGCTCGCCGACTACCTGCGAACGGTCGCCGAGGTTGATGTACCCGCCATGGGCCCGCGCCGCAACCCCACCAACATCGGCCGGTTGTTCGCCGCCCTCGCCCGTGTGGTGGGAGGGCCGATCAATCGCTCAGCGACAGCCGCCGACGTTGGCGGGGCACGCGGGCCGATCGATGAACGCACCCTCGGCCACTACCTCGAGGTCATCGAGCGGCTCATGCTCATTGAGCCCCTTGAGGCGTGGGCTCCACATATGCGATCGCGCACGCGTCTGAGAACGAGCGCGGTCCACCACTTTGTTGACCCGTCATTAGGTGTCGCTGCGCTCGGGGTCGGTGTGGCTGATCTCACTCGAGACCTCGAGGCCGCCGGTTTCCACTTCGAGTCGCTCGTTATTCGCGACCTTCGGGTGTACAGCCAGCAGCTGGGGGCGCGGCTGTCGTCGTGGCGTGACACCCAACTCAACCGCGAGGTCGATGCAGTCATTGAGCTGCCAGACGGCCGCTGGGCTGCGGTCGAGGTGAAACTCGGTGAGGGCCGTGTCGACGAGGCCGCGGCTACTTTGCTCTCGATGGCGCGAAAGGTCGATCACGACCGTCACGGCGAACCGAGCGCGCTTCTCGTCATCACGGGTGGCCGCTACGGTTATCGGCGACCCGACGGTGTCACGGTCGTGCCCATCACCGCGCTCGGCCCATAGTGTGGAGCGCACCTCGCGTGCCGGTCGCACAGGGCGACCTCCTGAATCAGCGCGCGATGCCGAGAAACACCAGCAGACGGCGCTCGATCTCAACGAGCTGCTGGCTCGACACTGCCCCGATCGCCGCCCCCACGTTGCTGCGTCGAACCGTCGTGACTTTGTCGACCATCGCAAAGCTGTCGGCGTCGAGACCGGATTCTGCGGTTGAGGCTATCGGCACGCGGAGTAACGGCGCGTCAACGGCTGTGGTCGTGAGCGGGCACACGGTGACCGAGTCGAGCGCGTCGAAGATCTCGTCTTGGAGCACGATGGCTGGCCGCGGCTTGTGTGCGTACACGCCGCCGGCGACAAGCCGAACGTCGCCGCGCCTCACTCGTCCCACGACGAGCTGATCGCTTCAACGAACTGCATGTCGTCGCTGTGCGCCGCTGCGTCGGCGATCCGGGCTGCCTGCGTGCGCGCCTGCGCAGCGAACGAGTCGGATCGCACGTCGGGCACCCACACCTGCACGGGCCGCAACCCCGCGGCGCGCATGCGGGCGCGGTACGCGGAGACGCGACCTGCTGAGGACATACCCCAATGTTACATGTAACCGCTGTGGAGCCGCGAGTCGTTGTTCACATCTCCCTCTGGCGCGCCGGGCCCGCCGGTGGCAGACTGAGCGCGCTCCGTAGCGGGCGCCCCACAATCGAACGGCCCTGTCGCGACGCTGGTCGCGCATCCGCGTTGCTTTCTGTTGACGCGACGGCCGGTGGCCGCTCGCCTAATTCGGGATGCGCGTGGCGCGTTCCGTGAAGGAGGTGCGCCATGGGCGACGCCCAGCGCTTCGATGACCTGTCCGACAAGTTGGCGCGGGCGGTGCGCGAGCATCCCGAGCTGGTGGGCCTCGCGCTCATGGGCTCGGCGAGTGAGGCCGGGCGGCACCGGCGCGACGAGTGGAGCGACCACGACTTCTTCGCCATCGCCGCCGACGGGGCGGGGCCGCGGGTGCGCGCCGACTTGTCGTGGCTGCCGAGGCAGGAGCACCTCGTGCTCGCCCTGCCGGAGGGCGGCGCGGGGGTGGTGGCGCTCTACGACGACGGGCACCTGCTCGAGTTCGCGGCGGCGCACCCCGCTGAGTTGGAGGGTGCGCTCGCAGGGCTCACGACGGTAACCGTCGACGACGAGGACGGCACCGTCGCGACGCTGATCGCCGAGTCGCAGGCGCGCGCCGCGGCGACGACGGCGATTGACCCTGCGCTCGAGGCCGGGCTTGCGCTCATCAAGCTGCGCATCGGGGTCGGGCGCGCGCGGCGCGGCGAGGTCGTCAGTGGCGGACTGTTCGTGCGCACGTGGGCGCTGCAGCACCTCGTGCGGGCGTTGCGCGGGCGACTTCTCGACCCCGACGAGCCCCAGCGCGACCTGCTCGAGCCGACCAGGCGGCTTGAGCAGGTGCTGCCGCGGCAGGCGGCGGCGCTCGCCGCGGCCCTCGAACTGCCGGTCGAGCCGGCGGCGCGGGCGCTCTACGCACTGATGCGCGACGAATTGGAGCCGGGCTGGCCGGAGTTCCCGAGCCGCGCGGCCGACGTTGTCGCCCAGCGTTTCGGGTGGTGAGGGTGCGGCACGCTCGTGCGTCAGCGGTGCGCGCCCTCGCCGGTGATGAGGGCGCGCATTCGCTCGATCGGCAGCTTCGGCTGACGGTCGGCGGTGACGAGCCCGTTCGCCTCCTGCAGCGTGTCGGTCAGCTGCGTGTAGCACCAGCCGGCGATCGCGGGATTGCCGCGAACGCCGTCGAGGAGCGCGCCGACCAGCTCGGCGAACGCCTCTGAGTCGTCGACCACGGCGTAACCCCACGTCGTGCCGGCCGGCGCGTCAGGGGCATAGGTGACGCCGCCGAACTCGGAGACCACGATCGGGGCGCTGCGGGTCGCCGGGAAGTCGCCCACGTGCATCCGCCGCCCGGCCGGTCCGATGCCGGCGAGGCTCGGCCGCGCGGCGTTCGCGTCGGCGTAGCGGCGCCGGAACGCTTCGGGGTCGACGGTGTAGTCGTGGACGGTGAGTAGATCAGAGGTGGCGTGCTCCCAGCCGTCGTTCGAGATCACCGGCCGGTGCGGGTCGAGCGCCTTCGTCACCCGGTACATGGCTTCGATGAAGTGGATCTGCGCGGGGTCGTGTGCGGCCAGTTGCACGCCCCAGCTCTCATTGAGCGGCACCCAGGCGACGACGCTCGGGTTCGAGCGGTCGCGGGCGACGACGGCGAGCCACTCGGTGAGGGTGCGCTCGACCGCCCGCGGGGTGAACGCGTAGGCGCTCGGCATCTCGACCCACAGCATCAGGCCGAGGCGGTCGGCCCAGTAGAGGAAGCGCGGGTCCTCGACCTTCTCGTGGATGCGCGCCGTGGTGAATCCGAGGTCGAGGATCAGCTGCACCTCGCGGCGCAGCGCGTCGTCGTCGGGTGCGGCGAGGTGTGACTCGGCCCAGAAGCCTTGCGACAGCACGGCGCGCACCTCGCGCGGCTGGTCGTTGAGCAGGAAGCGGCCGTCGGCGACGCCCACGGTGCGCAGCCCCGTGTAGGCGAGTAGAGCATCCCGTGCGTCGTCGGGCCCGCGCAGTTCGACGGCGACGTCGACAAGGCGAGGATGCTCGGGCGACCAGACGAGGTCCTGAATCGCTTGCCCGTTGCGCAGCTCCGGGACGGGGCAGACGACGGTGACGCTCGTCGCACCTGCTTCGACCGTGGCGGTCGCGGAGCCCAAGTGGCGGCCCTCCAGCTCGAGCTGCACGGCGAGTTCTCCAGCACCACGCGGCGCGCCGGCGAGGGTGGCGGTGACCGTGACCGTCGCGGTCACGATGTCGGCGTCGATCTGCAGGTTGTCGATGTAGCGAGCGGACACCGCCTCGAGCCACACCGACTGCCAGATGCCACTGGTGCGGTGATACCAAATGCTGTGCGGCTCGGCCTGCCAGTCCTGCTTGCCGCGAGGCTGCTCGACATCGGCGGCGTGGTCCTCGACACAGACGAGCACGGACGTGTCGCCCTCGCCGTCGATGAGGTCGGTGATGTCGAAAGTGAAGGGTGTGTGACCGCCGGTGTGCTCTCCGGCCAGACGGTCGCCGACCCATACGCGGCAGCGATAGTCGACCGCGCCGAAGTGCGCGAGCACTCGGCGGTGGGTATTGCCCGCGCCCGCGGCCTCCAACTCGGCACGCGTGACGATGCGGCGGTACCAGAGCCGATCGTGCGGAGCAGTGTCACCGATTCCGGACAGCTCAGACTCGGGCGGGAAGGGGACAGTGATGATGCGGTCGAGCGCCGCGTGGGCGGGTCGACCGTCGACGACCGGCTCGCCGCTGCGTTGCGGATCTGACTCGGACGCGAATTCCCACTCTCCGTCGAGACTCACCCAGGATCCGCGAATCGCCCGAGGGCGGGGGTGGCGGGCGCGAAGGGCCGGATCGATGTGCGCGACGGTGTGCATCCCGTCATCATTGCGCAGAATTTTAGCGCTGTAAAGTCACGCGATTGCGGATGTCAGAGTGGTCTCGCCGCCTCAGTGACCGCCGGCGCGCTCTCTCGGATCGCGAGCGTGTGAGGGGTGATGACGTGGCGGCCCGGTCCGTGAAAGCCGCCGATGCGCTCGAGGAGGAGGTCGAGTGCGCTGGTCGCCAACGCCGCTTTGTCGGGCGAAACGGATGTGATCGCTGGGTAGGCGAATCGCGAGAGGGCGGTGTCGTCCCACCCCACCAGCGCGATCTCATCCGGTACGGAAATGCCTCGTGCGTGAAGTGCCGAGAGGGCTCCTACGGCGAATTGGTCATCGCGACAGAGGATCGCGTCAAAATCGAGTCCTGCATCCAATGCGCGGTTCACGGCCTCGCTGCTCGCCTGGGGTGAGAAGTCGCTCGCGGTGAGTACGTGAGAGCTCGGCAGCCGGACGCCCGCTGCTTGCAGTGCATCCTGAAATCCTTCGAGACGGCGGTCGGTGCTCACCGTGACATCCCCCTCCACCGCCGCGAGGAAGACCGGCCTGCGCGCGCCCAGGGAGAGCAGGTGTTCCGTCGCCTCGCGCGCAGCGGCGACGTTGTCGATCATCACGTGATCGACGGTCAGCGGGATCGCCGCCTCGCCCAGCAGGACGACCGGCACGTCGCGACTGAGTCGCGCGAGCTCGCTCTGTGTGGTGCTCACCGGGTGGAAGATGACCCCATCGACGAGGCCCTCCTCGCGGTCCCGGAGGACGGCGCGCTCGGCACCGGGTTCAGAGAGCGTCTGCTCCATGAGTACGCGATAGCCGCGCGAGGCGGCGTGCTCGGCGATGCGACGGGACAGCTCAGAGAAGTAGGGGTGGTCAATCTCGGGCACGGCGAGCGCGACCATCCCCGTGCGGCCCGTGGCGAGCCGCCGGGCCGTGACGTTCGGGCGGTAGCCGAGCGCGTCGATGGCCTCTTGGACGCGCTGGCGCATCTCGGGTTTCACGTGGGGGTAGTCGTGAACGACGTTCGACACCGTCTTCATCGAGACACCCGCGTAGGCAGCCACGTCAGCCAGTCGCACTCGGCCCATCTGCTCCGCCTTCCCGTCGGCGCCATCCTAAATGTACAGAGGGTTGACACCACTTTTACAGCGCTGTAACGTTGCGGCCACCACCGCCCGGAGCCGCGCGACGTCACTGCACCGACGCCGAGATAGCCTGCGGACCGGCAATCAAAGGAGATGCAATGACGCAGACACAGTCAACGGCCCGGCGCCGATTGTTTTCCATCGCCGCGGGCACGGCCACCGCGGCGCTCGTGCTCGCCGGTTGTGGTACCTCAGGCGACCTCGATGTGGGCGGCGAGTTCACGGGAACATATGACGGCCCCGACATCGAACTCGACTACTGGAACGGCTTCACCGGCGGTGACGGCCCGTTCATGCAAGAGATGGTCGACCGCTTCAACGAGGAGCACGACAACATCACCGTCGTCTCGAACACGATTCCGTGGGGTGACTTCTACCAGGCGCTGCCCGCCGCACTCACCGCGGGCGAGGGCCCCGACGTTGCCGTCATGCACCTCGACCAGCTCGCTTCGTTCGCCGCTCGCCAGCTGTTGCTGCCGCTTGATGACCTCACCGATCAGCTCGGGCTCAGCGCGGACGACTTCACGGAGGAAGTCTGGAGCGCTGCCGAATACGACGGCGCGCGCTACGGCATCCCGCTCGATGTGCACTCGCTCGCGATGTACTACAACACCGAACACTTCGAGGCGGCCGGTATCGACGAGGTACCCACCGACGCGGAGAGCTTCCGCGCCGCGCTGGATGCTCTGCAGGAGGCCGGCTACGACACTCCGTTCTGGATGCCCTCGCGCTGGCCGAGCCACCTGATGAACCTCACGCTGCAGTGGCAGTTCGGCGGCTCGCCCTACGGTGACGCCGGCGAGGAGGCGCAGTTTGACTCGGAGGCCGGCCTCGAGGCGCTCGCCTGGCAGCGCTCGATCATCGAGGACGGCTACAGCCCGGCTGACGTGGCGATCGACACCCAGTACGTGGCCTTCAAGAACGGTGAGACGTCGATCACCTGGGACGGGATCTGGCAGATCAACGACCTCGAAGCATCCGGCCTGCCGTACGCGGCAGCGCCCGTGCCGACGATTGGTGACTCGCCGGCGGTCTGGGCGAACTCGCACAACTTCGTGATTCCCACCCAGCGAACCTCCGACGAAAACAGCGTCAACGCCGCTCGCGTGTTCGTGGCCTGGATGAGCGAACAGTCGGGCACGTGGGCTGGCTCGGGCATGATTCCCGCCCGCGACTCCGTCCGATCGAGCGGTGTTCTCGACGACACTACGCAGGGGGCGATCGCTGAACAGATCGAAAGCATGCGCTTCCTCCCGCCGGTTCCCGGCATCGGTGCTGTCCAGGCGGAAACGCTCGAGATCGCCGTGGCCGACGGCGTGCTCGGTACGCGCACGCCGGACGCTGCGATGACGGAGGCCACACGAAGCGCCAACCAGTTGCTCGAGGAGAACCGGGCGACGTTCGGCGAATAGCCGACCGACCACCGACCGGAGTTCACCGCATGACCGCGACGATCCTCCCGACGCGTCGGCCCGACGGCTTCTCGGCTCGCCCGAGGGGCCGTCGCGGCTCGCCGCTGACGCCCTGGCTGTTCCTCACGCCGTACCTCGTGCTGTTCACGGTGTTCGTCATCGTGCCCGTGGTGTTCGGCATGTGGATCAGCCTGCACGCATGGGACTTCACGCTGCCGCGGCGGCCCTTCGTCGGATTCGACAACTACGCGAAGCTCTTCGACCCGTCGTCGTCGACCTTCGAGCCGTTTTGGGCATCGATGCGGGCGACCGGCATCTTTACGGTGCTGAGCGTGCCGCCGCTGCTCATCATTCCTCTCGCGATCGCGTTGATCATGCGCGCCAACTTTCCGGGACGGAACCTGTTTCGCGCGATCTACTTCGCACCCTACGTGCTCGGTGTCGCCGTCGTCGCGGTGCTGTGGCGCTACCTGCTCGATAACAACATCGGGCTCGTCAACTACTACCTGGGGCAGCTCGGCCTGCCCGACGACATCGCGTGGACGACATCGACACCGGGCGCGTGGGTTGCGCTCGTGTGGGTAACCGTGTGGTGGACACTCGGATTCAATGCCGTCATCTACCTGGCGGCCCTTCAAGACATCCCCGCTGAGCTTTACGAGGCGGCAAAGGTCGACGGGGCAAGTGCGTGGAGCCAGTTCATCCACGTGACGCTGCCGGGACTCCGGCCAATCCTGTCGTTCATCGCCGTCATCACGCTCATCGCGTCGGCGAACATGTTCGGTCAGTCGTACCTGATGACCCAGGGCGCCCCGGGCCGCGAGACCCGCACGGCGATCTACCAGATCACAGAGACCGGCCTGCGCGGCTTCCGCATGGGCGACGCCTCCGCGATGAGCTTCGTGCTCACCTTCGTTCTCGTGATCTTGAGCGCGATCGTGTTCATCGCGTTCCGACAGAAGAGGGAGGAGCGCGCATGACCGCGACCCGCTCGACCCCCGCCCGCCCGGGCTCCGAGCACGAAGCCGCTGGCCACCCGATCCCGCGGCGGCGACCCCTGAGCAAGGCGGCAATCGCCGGTCGGGTTCTGCGCTACGCCGGGCTCATCCTGCTGGCGGCGATCTACATCAGCCCGCTCGTGTTCATGTTCCTCACCTCGTTCAAGAGCGGGCCGGATGCGACCTCCGTGCCCCCCACGTGGATCCCCGATCCCTGGACCACCCAGGCGTACGAGACCGTCTTCTCGGCGACGAACACGCCGGTGCTGCGGTGGTTCCTCAACAGCATGATCGCGGCGACGCTGCACGCGGCTCTTGTCGTGGTGACGGCGGCGCTCGCCGCCTATCCACTCGCCCGGATGAACTTCCGCGGGCGATCGCTGATCCTCGCGCTCGTCATCGGCACGCTGCTCGTGCCGCCGGTGATCCTCATCGTTCCGAGCTTCCTCGTCGTCAACGAGCTGGGCTGGCTCAACACCCTCGTCGCCGTGATCGTGCCGACGGCGGCCTCAGCGTTTGGGGTGTTCTTCCTCCGCCAGTTCTTCCTCTCCATCCCAATCGAGCTGGAGGAGGCGGCCGAGCTCGACGGCGCCAACAAGTGGACCACCTTCACCCGCGTCGTGCTGCCGCTCGCGAAGCCGGCGCTCGCCACACTCGCACTCCTGGCGTTCCTCACCAACTGGAACGACTTCCTTTGGCCGGTCTACGTGTTGTTTAGTCCCGACCTCCAGACGCTGCCCGCCGGCCTCGCGACGCTCCAGTCGGCGAACGCCGTGCGCTACGACCTGCTCATGGCGGGCGCCGCGCTCGCCAGCGCGCCGGTGCTGGCGTTGTTCATCTTCCTGCAGCGCTACATCATCGAGGGCGTTGCGCGCTCGGGGGTGAAGGGCTGATGCGGCGGCTGGCGATTATCGCGGCCGTCTCGCTCGTGGCGCTCGCGGGGTGCGCGCCGGCTGCGCCGGGTGATCCGGATGAGGGGAGCGTACCGCCCGCCTCCGACGAGGATGCGCGCATCGACCCCGTTCTGACGCGCGACTTCCCCGACCCCGACGTGCTCAAGGTCGGCGACGAGTACTTCGCGTACGCGACCAATGCGAACCTCCGCAACGTGCAGGTCGCCGTCTCGCGCGACCTCGTCGACTGGGAGCGGCTCAACGACGACGCCTTGCCGCAACTGCCCTCATGGGTGGTGCCCGGGAAGACCTGGGCGCCGGAGGTGTACTCCTTCGAACCCGATCGCTTCACCATGTACGCGACGGCCACCGACGCGGCGAGCGGGCGCCAATGCATCTTCCGCGCGGTGGCTGACGACCCGCGCGGCCCGTTCGATGCCGCCGACGAAGGGATGCTCGTCTGCCCGGTCGAGGACGGCGGCGCGATCGACGCTGCCGTGGGGGTCGTCGACGACGCTCCGTACCTGATCTGGAAGAACGACGGCAACTGCTGCGGCGTGGACACCTGGCTGTACGCGAGCCCGCTGTCGGACGACGGCGCCGAACTGATCGGCGACCCCATCCCGCTCATCAAGCAAACGCTGCCCTGGGAGGGCGATCTCGTCGAGGCACCGACGCTTGTCCAGCGCGACGGCGCGCTGTGGCTGTTCTACTCGGCGAACGGCTACGGCGGCGACGAGTACGCCGTCGGCCTGGCGACGGCACCCGGGCTTGAGGGGCCGTGGCAGAAGCAGGAGGAGCCGCTGTTGTCGACCGAGCTGTTCGACGGGCGCATCCGCGGGCCGGGCGGGCAGGACCTCGTCACGACCCCCGACGGGGCAGACGTGCTGCTGATCCACGGCTGGAACCGCTCATACATCGCGCGCGAGCTGTACCTCGTCGAGCTCGACTGGCCGGCGGGCGGAGCGCCGCGGGTCGTCGTCCCCGACTGACGCCGGGGGCGCGACTCAGGAGTGGGCGACCGCCTCTTGGACCAACGTGCGGATCTGCTGCTCCTCCGCCGGCCCGATCGCGGTGACCGCCCACGACGTCGGCCACATCGCCCCGTCGTCGAGGGTTGCCGGGTCTTGGAAGCCGAAGGTGTTGTAGCGCGACTCGAACTTCGTGGCGGCCTGGAAGAAGCAGACGACCCTTCCGTCGAGAGCCCAAGCGGGCATCCCGTACCAGGTCTTGCCCTGCAGCTGCGGCGCCGCCTCGCTGACGATCAGGTGGATGCGCTCGGCAATGACCCGCTCATCGTCCGGCATCGCGGCGATCGCCTCGAGCAACTTCTCGAGGTCGGCGGCCGCCTTCGTCGCGCCCTTAGTCTTGCGTCCTTCGGCACGCAGCTCCTCGGCTCGCGCTTTCATCGCGGCGCGCTCGGCGTCGCTGAACCCCTCAGTCGTGTTTGCCATGCCGACCAGCGTGGCACTGCTCGCGCGTCAGGTCGAGGGTTGGCCGGTGTGGAGGTGGGCGGGGTGCACCTCCGCGACACCGGCGAGGGCCTCGCGCAGGCGTGCCACCAACTCCACGCCCTTGGCCTTCCACGCGGCCCAGTCCTTCTCGGACGCGCCGCGGCCCGTGTCGGGGTCGGCGAGTTCCTGCCATCGCTGATTCCATGCGGCGAGAGACCCTTCGAGCCGACCGCCGAGAGGCAAAGCGCCACGCTCAACCGGATAGTGATCGGTGAATTGCTCCCACAGCGGCAGATCGACTCCCCACTCCGGGCCAAGCCGTACCGACCTTTCGCCCGTTGGCAGCACAACCGGCTCGCCAGACTGTGCCCGCGCCAGCAGATATCGCTCTTGCATAGTGCCGCGGTGACGCCAGTAGGCCGCGGTGTCCGAGTCAGCGCGGGGGTAATCGTTGTAGTCGTTGCCCGACAGCCAGACGAGGCCCCGACCCATCGCCCCGTCGTCGTGCGCGAGCGCGATCGACCACAGGTGGCGGTCGCCCTCGGCAAGGTTCCGCGCGGCCTCGAGTGCCTCCTCGACCGTCGCGCTCAGGATGTCGGTGGTCGTCACCGCGTTGGCCGCGCCCATGAACACGTAGACGCGGAAGCGCGCCTCATCGATTTCCCACGAGCTGTCACGCTCGTCGACCTCGAACTGGTGCATGTCCGACGACCCTAGATCCGCTCGAACACCATCGTGGCCTGGATGCGGTCGCCGCCACCGATGCCCTTGCTTCCCGACGCGGCGGTCGAGATCGTGTGGAGGCGATAACCGAGCGCGGCCTGGGCGTTGATCGCGCGCTCGAGTTCGGTGAGGTTGCCCGAGCCGGTGCCCCAGAGTTTCTCTTTCAGGATGACCTGCAGCACGACGTACGCCTGACCCTTCGCCCCGGGCCGCGGAACGCTGCCAGACTCGGCCTCCGCCCTGATGTGGTCGACCAGGCTGCCCGGCCCGGGCGCCGATGGCGCGTCCTGATACTGGTCCGTCCAGGCCTGCCCGTCCCACCAGCGCTGCCGGCCGGCTCCGTCGTCGTACCACCCTGCTCCGGCCTGCGCCATGTTCGTCTCCGTTCGGCGGGGCCGCGACGCGGCACTCAGGCACACGCTAACTGACCTGAGGTCTCGTCGGAAGGAGCATCCAGCGACGCTCGCGACAGATCTGCGGCTCAGCTACGCCGAACGCTCGATGGCGGCACGCACCTGACGCATGCGAATCGGTACACGATCCATGAACCGACTCACGGTGGCCGACTGGAGGTGCGTCGGCAGCGTCGCCACGATTGTGCCGATCGTGTCTGCCGCGCCGTCGACCAGTGCCAGAGTCCACTCCGTCAGCGAAACGCGGTCGATGCCCGCTTCCCGCGCCACCGCCTTCCACTCCCACCATGACTGCTGCCCGGCCTCGTAGTCGGCCGCGATTCGCATCGATAGCTGTGTCGATGCGAAGGCACGCTCGAGCTCACGTGCATCGGTCGCGTCTCGACCGGCATAGGGGATGAAACTGCTCACGTCGTACAACGGGGTCAGGTCATGGCCGCTCGGGGTAAGGAAGAACGAGTAGTTCTTGGCGTGCGCGTCCGTGTTGAGCATGATCCATGAGAAGACCAGGGCTTTCACAAACGGTTCGCGAGAGCGCGCGGCGCGCTCGGACGGCACGTGGTCGTCGATCACCGCCAGGGCATCGCGATAGCCGGGGCCGCCCCGTGACTCGTACTTCCGCAGTCGAGGAGTGCCCGTCGCTTGAGCGAGATCTTCCGTGTGAATGCGGACGAGCGAGTCCGAGCGAGACGCGGCGGGCGGCGCGACGCGATCGAAGCGCTGCACTACGAGTGAGTGTTCTGACCCGAACTCCCTGATCTCGGCATGCGCGGTCGGCAGGCCCGCGCTCGACGCGAGCCGCATCGTCAGAAACTCGATGATCTCGCCGTCGACCTGGCCGCGAACGCGGGGCTTGAAGATGTGGGTGGTGGGGTCGGCTCCCGTCGGCTCGTACCAGCGTTCACCGTCCCACCCGAGCGAGAACTTCCCCTGCGCGCCGCCGAGAGAGAAGAATCCGCTCGCGCTGTCCTGGCCGCGCCACGTCGCGTCGTCGAGCCGCAGTGCGGCGATGCGATCGGCGATGTCGTCATCGTCAATCGTTCGCCGCGTAGTGCCTGCGAGGGGGTCGCCGCCCGACTCGACGAACTGAACCGCACCCGCGACGTCGAGACCGTACACCCCGAGCAGTCCGAAGGGGTCGGCCGAGTCGAGGCCAGCATCAACCGCCCACCGCTCTCGAACGTCGGGATTGTCGGGAAGCAGGTTGTCGAGAAAAGCGGCCAGCGGATCGCCGCTGTGAGGAGTCACCTGTAGCGGGAGGGATGAGCTCAGCGGCATGCGGGCCGGGTCGTCGAGCCACTCGTCGCGGTAGGAGAGCCGGTACTGCTGGGGGCCGAGAAGCGTTAGCTCTGCGACGTGCGCGCCGTACAGGTAGACATCGAGTGAGCGCATCGTCACCCGCCCTCGGGGAGGCGACGAAGCACATCCAGGATGCTCGGATCAATCATCGACTGAGCTGCGGATGCGCTCGGCGCGGCTGATCGCGGCGGAGACACGTCGGTGGTGAGGCCGAGGACGTCGAGAATCGCCAGGAGGCGGCTTACGGTGACGTCGCCTCGACCCTGTTCGAGGCGTGACACCCACTGGCGCGTGGTGGCTGCCTGCTCGGCGAGTTGCGTCTGGCTGAGGCCGAGGGCGAGCCGTCGTCGACGCACAACCTCACCGATGTCGCTCTCGTTCGTGACGATCATCCAGCCCTCCATGGAACAGATCTATGACATAGAGAGTAGATGTTATGTATGCGTTCCACAACAGATGGATGTCACGCATCTGTTCCACGACACGCCCGCGAAACGACGAAACCCCCGCCAACGAGCGGGGGTTTCTGGTGGTGGCTCCGACCGGCATCGATCCGGTGACCTTTCGATTTTCAGTCGAACGCTCTACCAACTGAGCTACAGAGCCTTGTCGCAGCGAGGCGCCGAAACGCTTCGCCTAGTGAAAAAGCCCCACCTCGTGCTGTTGCACTGGATGAGGCTTCACACCGCGACCCTGACGGGACTTGAACCCGCGACCTCCGCCGTGACAGGGCGGCACGCTAACCAACTGCGCCACAGGGCCTTGCTTATTGAATTGTACTGGTACCTCGTCCGTGACCCCAGCGGGATTCGAACCCGCGCTACCGCCGTGAAAGGGCGGCGTCCTAGGCCGCTAAACGATGGGGCCTAAGCGAATCGACGAGGCGACCGGTACGCAAGCATAGGGCCACCGCCGCGTTTCTGCCAAACCGTGGCGCGGCCCCGGGCTACGGTCAGCGCAGCGATACGGCACCGCCCGCAAGGTGGGGCCGCACTTGCCGTGCGGAGCGGCGCCCTAGCCGATCCGTACATCCGTTGGTACTGTGATCAATGGTGCGTGTGGGGAAAATGTGACATAACGCATTCGCACCGGAATCGGGACAGGCACATGCGCGAATATCTCGCTCGGCTCGGGGGAGCCACGACCGCGACATCCACGGATGCTCGGCCACGTCTGCGGCGACCCCGCACGCTCGCGACCGTGGCCGCCATCGCCACCGGCCTGATGCTGCTGACGACCGGCATCACCGCCGCCGACCAGTCCGCGCGTGCCAGCACCTATCCGAGCTGGGACGACGTTCTTGCGGCGCGCGATAACGTCAACCAGCAGCAGACGAAAATCGCCGAGATTCGCGGCCTGATCGCCAGCCTCGCCGCCGCCGTCGAGGAAGCCCAGGCCGAAGCCGACGAAAAGGGCACCATCTACTACGAGGCGCAGCTCGCCTTCGACGAAGCGGCTTTCCGTGCCGACCAACTGCAGCGCCAGGCCGACGAGGCGCAGGCGACGGCCGACGAGTCGCGTCTGCGCGCCGGACAGTTCGTCGCCGAGCTGTCGCGCGCGGGCGGCGGAGACCTCTCGGCCTCACTCTTCACGAACCCCGGCGAGGCGGAAGCCCTGCTGTCACGCCTCGGCTACGCCAGCAAGATCAGCGAGCAGGCCGAAGGCATCTACGCGGTCGCTCTCGCCGACCAGAACGCCGCCCAGTCGCTCAGCGAGCAGGCGCAAATCGCCCGTGAGATCCGCGAAGAACTGCGGGTCGAGGCCGAGGTGGCGTTCGAGCAGGCGCAGGCCGCGCAAATCGCTGCTGAGGAGGCCTTTGCCGCGCAGCAGGAGAATCAGGCGCGGCTCGAAGAGCAGTTGGGTGTCCTCCAGGGAGTGCTCCAGACCACGGAAGCGGAGTGGGAGGAGGGCGAGCGACAGCGCAAAGAGAGAGAGGAGCGGCTGGCCCGCGAAGCCGAAGAACGACGCATCGCCGCCGAGGCAGAGGCGCGTCGTCTCGCCGCCGAGCAGGCCGCCAACCAGCCCGGCCCCGGGCCGAGCGGCGGCGGGGGTGGCGGCAGCGCGAGCGGTGCCGGCCAGGTCATCAACGGCTGGTCGAACCCGCTCAACGGCCCCATCACCTCCAACTACGGATACCGCGTGCACCCCGTCTTTGGCTATGTCGCCCTGCACGCCGGCGTCGACATCGGCGCCCCGTGCGGCCGCCACATGTTCGCCGCCTCGAGTGGCACCGTCACCTACGCCGGCTGGAACGGTGGCTATGGCAACTTCGTGCGCATCGACCACGGCGACGGCCTCACCACCTCGTACGGGCACATCCAGCACGGCGGGATCCTCGTTGCGAACGGGCAGTTAGTGAACGCGGGCCAACTGATCGCGCTCGTGGGAACCACGGGAAACTCGAGCGGTTGCCACCTGCACCTGGAGACCCGCACCTTCGGCAGCGCCTTCGACCCCGTGCCGTTTCTGCGCAGCAAAGGCATCAGTATTGGGTAGGCGGCGCTGATGCGCCGCCCCGGGCGTCGCAGCGTCGCCGCAGCCGCCGTGGTTGCGGCCCTGACGCTCGCCCCCGGGGCCATCACCGCCACCGCCCAGCCGACCCCGCCGTCGGCCCCCTCGTGGGATGACGTCGAGCGCGCCCAGGGTGACGTGCGCGCCACCGAGGCCGCGGTCGCCCGCATCATCGACGCCGTGCGCGACGGCGAGGCCACAGCGGCCGCCGCCGCCCGCGAGGCCCTCATCGCCGGCGAGGACTACCAGCTCGCGGGTCTCGCACTCGACGAGGCCACCGGGATGCTCGACTCGCTCGATCACCGACGCGCCGCCGCCGACGCGGTCGCCACCGCATCGGCGCTCCGCGCGGCCCAGCTGGTGACGCAGTTGAGCCGCGCGAGCGGCGGAGACATCACCACCTCGCTGCTCATCTCGACCGACGCCGAGGGCATGCTCTGGCGCCTCGGCTCGCTCTCGAAGCTCACCGAGTCGAGCCGATCCCTGCTCGACCAAGCGATCGCCGACCGTGACGTCGCCGCCTCGCTCGCCGACCAGGCGGAGGTGGCACGGGCCGAACGCGAGAGGCTCGTGGCCGAAGCCGACGCCGCACTGTCAACCGCCATGGACGCCGCCGTCATTGCCGAGCAGCGCGTCGCCGAGCAGCAGGCGCAGGTGCTCGAACTCTCCGAGCGACTCGCCGTACTCACGGGGCGCAGCGCCGCGCTCGAGCGCGCCTACCTCGACTCGATCCGGGCGGAAGACCCAGCACCGGCGCCGCCTGCGCCGCCCGCGTTGCCCGCGCCGCCGTCTGCCACCCCCACCCCGGGTGCGCCATCGCCCGTGCCGACGGCGACCCCGACCCCGGGTGTGCCAGGGCCGAGCCCGACGACGCCCGCCCCGACCCCGCGGCCCACGACCCCGGCACCCACTCCGCCGCCGCCCGCCGTCGGTGTGCCCGCGCCCAACCAGGCGGCCGTGAACACCGCCATCGCGTTCGCGCGCCAGCAGCTCGGCAAGCCGTACCTTTTCGGCGGCCGCGGCCCCGACTCGTGGGACTGCTCGGGCCTCACGATGATGGCCTACGCGGCCGCCGGCTACTCGATCGGGGGCCACTCGGCGACCATGCAGTACACGGTCGCCGCCAACCGCGGCCGCACCCTGCCCTACTCGCAGGCGCTGCCCGGCGACCTCATCTTCTACTCCACCGGCGGCTCGGCCACCGCCTCCAAGTACCACGTCGCCATGTACCTCGGGCAGGGCCAGATGATCGAGGCGCCGTCACCCGGCAACCCCGTGCGCATCGTGTCGGTCAGGCACGTCGACCGGGTGCCGTTCGTGGCGCGACCGACGCCGTAAAGCCGGCCGCGAGCATCCCGAATCGTGCGCGAAAAGCGCGCGGGGCGCGAAAAAGGGGCGCCCCGCGAACGGAACGCCCCTCAGTCGATGTGGTCTAGTGCTCGTGCGGAACGTACGCCTCAATGCCGGCCTGGATAATCGCCTCGGCTTCGGCCGCGTTGCCCCAGCCCTCGGTCTTGACCCACTTGCCGGGCTCGAGGTCCTTGTAGTGCTCGAAGAAGTGCTCGATCTCTTTCTTCGTGTACTCGGGGATCGAGTCGACGTCCTGAATGTGGTCCCAGCGCGGATCCTTCGCCGGCACCGCGATGACCTTCGCGTCGCTGCCGCCGTCGTCGGTCATGTTGAACACGCCGACCGGGCGCACCGTCACGCCGACACCCGGGAAAAGCGGGTAGTCGAGCAGCACCAGCACGTCGACCGGGTCGCCGTCGAGGCCGAGCGTGTTCTCGAAGTACCCGTAGTCGGTCGGGTAGACGAACGTCGTATACAGCACGCGGTCCAGGAAGACGCGGCCCGTCTCGTGGTCGACCTCGTACTTGTTGCGGCTGCCTTTAGGGATTTCGATGACGGCGGGGTAGGCGCCCATAGAAGTTGCTCCTGAGTCGGTGAGTGTGGCGGGCAGGTGGCCCGCGGGAAAATCGGACGAAACGCCCGGAAACACGCGGCTCTAACCTTAGTGGATGCACTCCCAGCGCCGCCAAGACGGTGACCGTCGCCCCCGGCTCACCCCTGCGGTGGCGGATGTTCGGCGCGCGGTGCGCGAAACGCTCGCCGCCCTGTCGCCTGACTCGCTCGTGCTCGTCGCGCTCAGTGGCGGCCCCGATTCACTCGCACTCGCCGCGGCCACCGCCTTCGAGGCGCCGCGGGCGGGACTGCGCGCCGGCGCCGTGATCGTCGACCACCAGCTGCAAGACGGGTCGCGGGCGGTCGCCGACCGGGCCGCCGAGCAGGCCCGCGCGCTCGGGCTCGACCCGGTCGAGGTGGTGCGCGTCGACGTCGCACCATCCAGCGCGGGCGGCGGCCCGGAAGCCGCGGCCCGCGACGCCCGGTACGCGGCGCTCGACGCCGCCGCGCGGCGCCTGACCGCCTCCGCCGTGCTGCTCGGGCACACGGTCGACGACCAGGCCGAAACCGTGCTGCTCGGGCTCGCCCGCGGCAGCGGGGCCGTCAGCCTCAGCGGCATGGCGGTCGTGAACGGCGTCTACCGGCGGCCGTTCTTGGGGCTGCGGCGAGCATCCACGGTTCAGGCCTGCCGCGATCAGGGCCTCGAGCCCTGGAGCGACCCGCACAATCTCGACCCCGCGTACACGCGCGTGCGCGTGCGCGACCGCGTTCTGCCGCTGCTCGAAGCCGAGCTCGACCCCGGCGTCGTCGAGGCGCTCGCCCGCACCGCCGAGCTCGTGCGTGACGATGCCGACGCGCTCGACCGCATGGTCGTCGAGGTCGCCGAAGAGCTCGTCGACCTCGACGACGGCGGATGCTCGGTGCCGGCCGCGTGGCTCGTCGCCAATCCCCGCGCGCTCGGCTCCCGCCTAGTGCGTCTCGTCGCCCGCGTCGAATTCGGGCTCACCCTCAGCCGCGAGCAGACCGTCGAGGTGCTGCGGCTCGCTACCGACTGGCACGGGCAGGGCGCGGTGCACCTTCGCGGCGTTAGGGTGAGACGGGCGGGCACACGCATCGTGTTCACCGCCGCCGAGTGACCGGCCGACCGCCGATCTGACACCAGTTCTGACCCCTGGAGGACCCGCCTGTGGACGTCGACGAGATTCGCTCCGACCTGACCGAGGTGCTCATTACCGAGGACGAGATCCACGCGAAGCTCGCCGAGCTGGCTCGCCGGGTCGAGACCGACTACGCGGGCAACCCGCCGCTCCTCGTCGGCGTGCTGAAGGGCGCGGTCATGGTGATGGCCGACTTCGCGCGCGAACTGAAAATGCACGTCGAGATGGACTGGATGGCCGTCAGCTCGTACGGCGCCAGCACCGAGTCGAGCGGCGTCGTGCGCATTCTGAAAGACCTCGACACCGAGATCGCGGGCCGCGACGTGCTCATCGTCGAAGACATCATCGATTCGGGGCTCACCCTGACGTGGCTGCGCGCGAACCTCGAGTCGCGCGGGGCCGCGAGCGTGAAGATCCTCGCCTTGCTGCGCAAGCCCGAGGCCGCCAAGGTCGAGGTCGACGTCGAGTACGTCGGCTTCGAGATTCCGCCGGCCTTCGTCGTCGGGTACGGCCTCGACTACGCCGAGAAGTACCGCAACCTTCGCGCCATCGGGGTGCTCGCCCCCCACGTCTACCAGTAGCCCGGCGGCCTTCCGGCTCTCGGTGCGCCTCCGGCGAACATCCAGCGGGCACCAGCGCAGCAAAAGGTAGCCTCAAGGGATCATGGCGAAGGCGAAGAAGAAGTTTTCGTGGAAGGGCCTGTTCAAGGGCCCCTTCCTCTACATCGCGCTCGGCGCGGTCGCGCTGATTGTCGGCTTCAGCCTGCTCGCGCAGGGTGGGTTCCGCGAGATCTCGACCGCGGAGGGCTTCGACGTCATCGCGAACGCCGAGGTCGAGTCGATCACGATCATCGACGGCCAGCAGCGGGTCGACGTCACGCTCGCGGAAGAGTACGAAGAGTTCGGCACGCAGGTGCAGTTCTACTACGTGTCGCAGCGCGGCGACGCGCTCATCGCGGCCGTCGAAGCTGCCGGCATTGACGACTTCACCGACGAGGTGCCGCAGACGAACTTCTTCGCGTCGATCCTCGGGCTGATCATCCCGTTCCTGATCATCGGCATCATCTTCTACTTCCTGCTCACCCGACTGCAGGGTGGCGGCGGTCGCATCATGCAGTTCGGCAAGTCGAAGGCGAAGCTCGTCAACAAGGAGGCCCCGCAGGTCACCTTCGACGACGTCGCCGGCGCCGAAGAGGCGATCGAGGAGCTGCACGAGATCAAAGACTTCCTGAAGGACCCGTCGCGGTTCCTCGCCGTCGGGGCGCGCATCCCGAAGGGCGTTCTGCTCTACGGTCCCCCCGGAACCGGCAAGACACTCCTCGCGCGCTCCGTCGCGGGCGAGGCCGGCGTGCCGTTCTACTCGATCTCGGGATCCGACTTCGTCGAGATGTTCGTCGGCGTCGGCGCGAGCCGTGTGCGCGACCTGTTCACCCAGGCGAAAGAGAATGCGCCGGCGATCATCTTCGTCGACGAGATCGACGCCGTCGGCCGCCACCGCGGTGCCGGCATGGGCGGCGGCCACGACGAGCGCGAGCAGACCCTCAACCAGATGCTCGTCGAGATGGACGGCTTCGACCCGAACACGAACGTCATCATGATCGCGGCGACCAACCGCCCCGACATCCTCGACCCGGCGCTGCTGCGCCCCGGCCGCTTCGACCGGCAGATTCAGGTGGATGCGCCGAACATGGAGGGGCGCCGCAAGATTCTTGAGGTCCACGCGAAGGGCAAACCTGTCGCCGAGGGCGTCGACCTCGAGGTCGTCGCGCGCAAGACCCCCGGCTACACCGGCGCCGACCTCGCCAACGTGCTGAACGAGGCTGCGCTGCTCACCGCGCGTCAGGGCGGCCAACAGATCACCGCCGAGGCCCTCGACGAGGCCGTCGACCGCGTCATGGCCGGCCCGCAGCGCCGCACCCGCGTGATGCGCGACCACGAGAAGCTCATCACCGCCTACCACGAGGGGGGTCACGCGCTCGCGGCCGCCGCGATGCGCAACACCGACCCCGTGACGAAGGTGACGATCCTGCCGCGCGGCCGCGCCCTCGGCTACACGATGGTCATGCCCATCGACGACAAGTACTCGGTGACCCGCAACGAGCTGCTCGACCAGCTCACTTACGCCATGGGCGGTCGCGTCGCCGAAGAGATCGTCTTCCACGACCCGACGACCGGGGCGAGCAACGACATCGAGAAGGCCACGAGCATCGCCCGGCGCATGGTCACCGAGTACGGCATGAGCGCCGAGGTCGGCGCCGTGAAGCTCGGCCAGTCGAGCGGCGAAGTGTTCCTCGGCAAAGACATGGGCCACCAGCGCGACTACTCCGAGAAGCTCGCCGAACGGGTCGACATCGAGGTGCGCGCCCTGATCGAGCAGGCGCACGACGAAGCCTGGCGGGTGCTCAACGACAACCGCGACATCCTCGACCAGCTCGCCAGCGAACTGCTCGAGAAGGAAACGCTCGACCACGTGCGACTCGCCGAGATCTTCGCCGACGTCAAGAAGCTGCCCGAGCGCCCGCAGTGGCTGTCGAGCGAAGAGCGGCCGCTGCCGAACATCCCCCCGGTGCCCATGCCGGAGAAGCCCCAGATCGAGGACGCGGTCGCGGCCGAGACGGCGCACGCTGACGCGGATGAGCACGCCGGAGCCGGTGTGGCGCACCGCGACGCCGGCCCGGATTCTGCGACAGACTGAACACCCATGAGCCCGATCGACACCGCGCGCATCGAGGCGGCGGTGGCCGAGATCATCGCCGCGATCGGTGACGACCCGGCCCGCCCGGGCCTCGCGACCACCCCGAAGCGTGTGGCCGCCAGTTACGCCGACTTTTTCGCCGGCGTCGGCGTCGACCCCGTGCCGATGCTCGAAGACTCGGCCGAGATGGCGACCGACCCCGGCGAGCGGGGTGAGCTCGTCGTCGTGCGCGACATCGCCCTGCGCTCGATGTGCGAGCACCACCTGCTGCCCTTCACCGGCATAGCCCACGTCGCCTACGTGCCCGACGAGCGCATCATCGGCCTCGGCCGCATTCCCGCGCTCATCGAGATCGTGTCGGCGCGCCCGCAGTTGCAGGAACGGCTCGGTGAAGACGTCGCTGCGGCACTCGACGCCGCCGTACGTCCGCACGGCGTGCTCGTCGTCGTGGATGCCCGTCACGGCTGCGTCGCCGCCCGCGGCGTTCGCTACGCCGACTCCTCAACCGTGACGGTCGCCGCCCGCGGCACCCTGGCGGCCCCCGACCAGCAGGCCGCGGTCATGGCGCTCATCGGCCGGGGTGCCGCGTGACGGACGCCCGCAGCACGGCCACCGGCCCCGCGATCTGGGGCATCCTGAACGTCACGCCCGACTCGTTCAGCGACGGCGGCCGCTTCGTCAACCCGCAGGTCGCCCTCCGGCACGCCCAGCGCATGGTCGCCGACGGCGCCAGCGTGATTGACGTGGGTGGCGAGTCGACCCGCCCCGGAGCAGAACGCGTCAGCCCCGAGGTCGAGCAGGGGCGCGTGCTGCCGGTGATCCGCGCGCTCGCCGCCGCGGGCATCCCGGTGTCGATCGACACGATGAACGCGTCGACCGCCGCGGCCGCCGTCGAGGCGGGCGCGCGCATCGTCAACGACGTCTCGGGCGGACTCGCCGACCCGGCCATGGCGACGACGGTCGCTGGGCTCGACGCCGACTACGTCGCCATGCACTGGCGTGGCCACTCGCACCGGTGGGACCAGGTCAGCGACTACGCGAACGTCGTCGCCGACGTGACGGCCGAGCTGCGGGCACGCCGCGACGCGCTGCTCGGCGCCGGGCTCGCACCGGAGCGGCTGTGGCTCGACCCGGGCATCGGGTTCGCAAAAGGGCCCGACCACAATTGGCAGCTGCTGCGCGGGATCGCCACGCTGCGCTCGCTCGGGCACCCGCTACTCGTGGGGGCCTCGCGCAAGCGCTTCCTCGGCGCACTGCTGCCGAGCACCCAGCAGCCGGCCGACCGCGACGTCGCGACCGCTGCCGTCAGCGTGATGTGCGCCGACGCGGGGGTCGCCGCCGTGCGCGTTCACAACGTCACCGCGAACGCGCAGGCGCTCGCCGCGTGGCGCGCCTGGCGCGGGGGTGTCGCGTGACCGGAGACCCGAGCCCCGACACCATCGCCCTGACGGGCGTGACGGCGACCGGCTTCCACGGCGTCTATCCCGACGAGCGGCGCGACGGCCAGCGCTTCGTCGTCGACGCCGTGCTGCATCTCGACCTGTCGCCGGCAGCCGCGAGCGACGACGTCGCCGACACCGTGCACTACGGCGAGCTCGCCGACGACCTGGTCGCCGCGATCGAGCGCGACCCCGTCGACCTCATCGAGACGCTCGCCGACCGCCTCGCCGCCGTGTGCCTCGCCCGCGAGGGGGTGCACCGCGCGACGATCACGGTGCACAAACCGGAGGCTCCCATCGCGGTGCCGTTCGGCGACGTCGCGGTCACGGTCACCCGCGACGCCGCACCCGCGCGCGCCGTTGTCGCCCTCGGCGCGAACCTCGGCGACCGCCTCGCGGCCCTCGACGACGCGATCCGCGCCCTCGCTGCCCTTCCCGCCACGCGGGTCGCCGCCCACTCGCGCTGGCACGACTCGGTCGCTCTCACACCCGACGGCCCCGACCCGTCGAAGCCCGGGTACCTGAACGGCATCGCGCTCATCGACACCGCACTCGCCCCCACGCACCTGCTGCACCACCTGCTGCGCATCGAGCGCGAGCATGGGCGCGACCGCGGCAGCCACGTCGCCCGCTGGGCCGACCGCACCCTCGACCTCGACCTGATCCAGTACGGCGAGGTGGTTCGCGACGACGCCCGCCTCACGCTTCCGCACCCCCGCGCGCACGAGCGCGCGTTCGTGCTCGAACCCTGGCTCGACATCGATCCGGATGCTCGGCTCGCCACTCACGGACCGGTCGCCGAGCTGCTCGCCGCGCTGCGCGCATCCGACCGCGACGCGGCCACCGCGGACGCCCCCGGAGGCGCGCCGTGACGCGCACCGCCCCCGGCCCGCTGCTCGCGCTCGCCCTCGCTGGCGCGATCGTCGGCTTCGCCGCTGACGCGATGCTCGCCGGGCAGGGCCGCCCCGTGTTCGTGCCCCCCGTCTCGCTCGCGATCGCCCTCGTGCTGATCGCCGCCGCCCTGCTCGCCGGAGCCTGGCCGGTGCGCCGCGCGGCCGCCGGCGAGCGACGCATCGACCCGTTCTACGCGACCCGCATCGTGGTGCTCGCGAAGGCGAGCGCGCTGGGAGGGGCGCTGCTGGCCGGCGCTTGTGCGGGCATCCTGATCTATCTGCTCAGTCGTACGGTCGTGCCAGTAGGCTCGGCGCTGACCACGGGGGCGGCCTTCGTGGGCGCGGCCGTGCTGCTGGCCACCGCGCTCGTCGCCGAGCATTTCTGCTCGGTGCCGCCGCCCACCGACGACGACGAGCCCAACGCGGCACCCGCGGCCGGCTGAGGGGGACAACCGCGTGACCGACCCGACACCCGTGAGCGAGACGCCGACCCCCGCCCCCGAGACGCCGACCCCCGCCCGAATCGAGTTGCCCGTCGAGCCCGGCGAGTGGCAGCGCGTGTCGCCCAAATACATCGTGGTCGACATCGTCGGCTGGCTGATCTTCGGCGGAATCATGACCGTCGCGTCGTTCACCCCCGTGTGGATCGGCTGGTCGTTCGGCTGGATCCTTCCGGTCGTGCTCGGCACGATCTTCCTGCTCGTGATCGCGTTCACGCCGCGACGGGTGCGGGCTATCGGCTACGCGCTGCGTGACGACGACCTGCTGTTCCGCCGCGGGATCCTCTTCCAACGCTTCGTCGCGGTGCCCTACGGCCGCATGCAGTTGGTCGACATCAGCCGCGGCCCCGTCGCCCGCATGCTGGGGCTCGCTGAGCTGAAGTTCGTCACCGCCGCAGCCTCCAGCGGTGTGCTCATTCCCGGTCTGCCGCTCGAGCGCGCCGAGCAGTTGCGCGACCACCTCGTCGCGGTCGCCGAAACCCGCCGGGCGGGCCTGTGAGCGACGAGCTCTCGCGCGCGAAGGCGGCCACCGCGACCGACTTCACCGACGGGGAGTGGCACCGACTGCACCGTGCGACGCCGCTGTTCCGCGGCGGGCTGACACTCCTCATCATCGTCGGCGTGATCGTTGCGAACTTCCGCGAGCGGCTGATTGAGGCGTTCATCCCGGGCGGCGGAGAGTTCACCCCAGAAGACCCGCTGTTCGAGTACATCATCGCCGAGAACCTGATCCTGCAGGCCGCCGCGGCGCTGCTCGGCCTGCTGCTGCTGATCATCGCCGGCTTTTGGCTGTCGTGGCGATTCCACGCGTTTCGCATCACCGACCAGGTCGTCGAGGTGCGTTCGGGCATCCTCTTCCGCACGAACCGAAAAGGGCGCCTCGATCGCATTCAGGGCATCAACATCGTTCGCCCGTTCATCCCGCGCCTGTTCGGGGCGGCGAAGCTCGAGATTTCGGTCGCCGGCAACGACGCGAACGTTCCGCTGCAGTATCTGACGGGCGCTCAGGCGGATGCACTGCGGCGCGACATCCTGCTGCTCGCGTCCGGTGCGCGCCGGGATGCGGCGGGAAGCGGGGCGCCGTCGGCCGAGGCCGCCCCCGGCGCCGTCGACTCCGTGGAGGTGCCGCCCGGCACCTCGCTGACCCTTGCCTCCGGGGTGATCGACAAGCGGGTGGGCGAGTTCCTGGCGCCCGAACTCGACCCGAGCCTCGTCGAGCCCGAGACGGTCGTACACATGAATCCGGGCCGGCTCATCGGCTCGACCGTGCTCGGCGGGCCCGCGATCGTCTTCGTGCTGTTGACGGCCGGACTCATCACGGGAATCGCGATGACGGGCGAAGTCGCGCTGGTCGTCGGATTCATTCCCGCCATGCTCGGTATCGGCGGTTTCCTCGTCAGCCGCATCACGCGCTCGCTGCGCTACTCGATCGCCGCCACCCCCGACGGGGTGCGCGTCGGCTTCGGCCTGCTCTCGACGTCGAACGAGACGCTGCCGCCGGGGCGCATTCACTCGGTGAAGGTCAGCCAGCCGCTGCTGTGGCGACCATTCGGCTGGTGGCAAATCGCCGTGAACCGCGCCTCCCGCTCGTCGGCGCAGGGTGCTGGAGGCCAAGCGCAGACGACGATCCTGCCCGTCGGCAACGCCGACGACGTGCGCACCGTGCTGCGCCTGTTGCTGCCCGCCGGGGTCACCGACGACTCGATGCCGATGATCGACCTGGGGCTGACCGGCTCGGGCGACGAGGGAGGCTTCGTGCCGTCGCCGCGCCGAGCGCGGCCGCTGCGGTGGTTCTCGGTGAAGCGCAACGCGACCGCACTCACCCCGGAACTGGTCATGCTGCGGGCGGGAGCGGTCTGGCGGTCGCTGACGCTCGTGCCGTACCCGCGCATCCAGTCGGCGGCGGTCACCCAGGGGCCGATCGAGCGAGCGCTGCGCCTCGGATCAATTCAGGTGCACACGGTCGCCGGGCCGATCGTCGCGAACCTCGGTGCCCTCGACCGCGAACACGCGGTGAGCTTCTTCGAGCATGTGAGCGGGCGCGCGATTGCCGCCGCCGAGCGCGACACCAGCCACCGCTGGGGTGAGACCCCCGCGGAGGAGCCCTCGGCGCCGGAGAGCGCGCCGTGACCGCACGCGATGGACGCCTCGGCGTCGGCATCGTCGGCGCGGGCCGGGTCGGCCCCGTGCTCGGCGCCGCCCTCGCCGGCGCCGGCCACGCGATCGTCGGCGTCTCCGCGGTCGGCGACGACGAACGCGACCGCGTCGACGGCCTGCTGCCGGGTGCCGTCATCGCCGCCGTGCCCGACATCGTCGAGCGCAGCGAACTTGTCGTGCTGGCCGTGCCCGACGGGGAGCTGCCCGGCCTTATCCACGGGCTGGCCGCGGCCGGAGCGTGGCAGCCCGGCCAGTTGGTGTTGCACACGGCCCCCGGGCACGGGGTGGGCGTGCTCGACCCGGCGCGGGCGGCGGGCGCGATTCCGCTGGCCGTGCATCCGGCGCTCGACTTCACCGGAACATCCATAGATCTCGTGCGGCTGCGCGAGGCGTGGTGTGCCGTCACCGCGCCCGCGCCCGTGCTGCCCATCGCCCAGGCGCTCGTCGTCGAGATGGGCGCTGAGCCGATCGTGGTCGACGAGGCCGACCGGCCCGCGTACGCCGACGCGATCGCGGCCGCCTCGCAGTTTTCGCGCGCCGTCGTCGACCAGGCCGTCGACGGCTTGCGCGCCATCGGCGTCGACGAGCCCGGCCGAGTGCTCAGCGCGGTCGTGCGCTCCGCCGTCGAGAATGCGCTGCGCGAGGCGAGCGGCGTGCGTATCGAGCCCGAACGATTCGTGCCGGAGGACGACAGCGGCCACAATGGGTCACCGTGAGCCACGACGATGTTTCTGCCGCGCCACCCGTCGTGATCGACACCGTCGCGGGCGTTCGCTCGGCCGTCGAGGCGTGGCGAGCATCCGGTGAAACGGTCGCCCTCGTGCCGACCATGGGGTCGCTGCACGCCGGGCACCTCGCGCTCGTCGACCGGGCGGCCGCGCTTGCCGACCGCGTCGTCGTGTCGGTGTTCGTGAACCCCCTGCAGTTCGGTCCGAGCGAAGATTTCGAGCGCTATCCGCGCAGCCTCGACGCCGACCGGGCGCTGCTCGTCGGGCATGGAGTCGACGCCGTCTTCGCGCCCCACGCCGACGAGATGTATCCGACGGGCGCGGCCCTGACGCGGGTGACCGCCGGCGAGATCGGCCGCCGCTACGAGGGGGCCGCGCGCCCCGGGCACTTCGACGGCGTGCTCACCGTCGTCGCGAAGCTGCTCGGCATCGTCACCCCGCACGTTGTTCTTTTTGGCGAGAAGGATGCGCAGCAGGTGTTCCTCGTCACCCGCATGGTGCGCGACCTCGACATCGACACCCGCGTCGAGGTGGTTGACACGGTGCGCGACCACGACGGACTCGCTCTGTCGAGCCGCAACGCGTACCTGGACGAGCGTCACCGGCGGGCCGCGCGGGCGATCCCGGCGGCGATCGAGGCGGCGCAGTCGGCGGCCGACCGCGGCATCGACGCGGCGCTCGCGGCGGCCCAGTCTGCGCTCGCCGGGCGCCCCGAGGTCGACGTCGACTACGTTGCCGTCGTCGACCCGGCCACGTTCGATCTGGTTCCCGATGACCACCGCGGCGCCGCCCGGATGCTCGTGGCGGCGCGCGTCGGCGACACTCGCCTCATCGACACGGCCCTGATCCCGCTCGCCTGATCCGGGCGCCCGTTTTGGCGCGGCTCGCGTTGCTGGCCCGGCTGTGCGGCGCAGTTCGCGCCGTCGCGCTGGCTTTCGGGGTAGCCGTGACTCCCGCCCACGTTGCTGGGACTCTTCCACGGGCCGCCGCGACTACTCCGGTGTAGGAGGTCCTACACCGGAGTAGCGAAAGGCCGCGGTCTGCCCGTGTGCTCGTGTAGGAAGTCCTACACCGGAGTAGTCGCGTTTGGGGGCACACGTTCCGCCTGCGGAAGCGTTCCGTGTGCGCGCTCGCGCCACTTCAGCGCTCGTCCCTCCATGCACGCCCGTGACCGCTTGCCTGTGGCCACTCGCTCGCCCTTCCGGGGCCCCTTTGGTGGACTCGTGCCCTCGTGAGGGGGTTCTCATTCACCAAAAGGGGCTCCGGTTCTCCGCGGCGCGGCGCGGCGCGGGGCGGAGCGGGGCGAGTCGGCGCGGGAGCGCGGGGCGCCGCGGGGGGCCGCGGCCACGGGCAGACGTCGGCTTGGGGCGCCAACGCGCGCCGTTAGGCTAGAGCGGTTGACCAAGGAGCCTCACGCATGACCGAGAACACCGCCGCGCCCACGAGCGCGACGCCCGCCGACGCGAGCGACGAGCCGACGATCGAGGAGATCGCCGAGCAGAAGCAGGTGCGCCTCGACAAGCGTGAACGGATGCTCGCGGCCGGCATCGAACCGTACGCAATCGGTCTTGAGGTGACCGACAGCATCCCCGCCGTGCGTGAGCGGTTCCCCGAGCTCGACGCCGACGTGCAGACCGGGGAGCGCGTCGCGCTCGCCGGCCGGATCGTGTTCAGCCGCAACACCGGCAAGCTCTGCTTCGCCACGTTGCAGTCGGGTGACGGCGCCCGCATCCAGGTGATGGTGTCGCTCGCCGAGGTCGGCGACGAGTCGCTCGCGCAGTGGAAAGAGTTCACTGACCTCGGCGACCACGTCTACGTCGAGGGCGAGGTGATCACGAGCCGCCGCGGCGAGCTCAGCATCATGGTGTCGAGCTGGGCGATCGCCGCGAAGGCGATCCTGCCCCTGCCTACCCTGCACAAAGAACTCAGCGAAGAGACGCGCGTGCGCCAGCGCTACCTCGACCTCATCGTGCGCGAGCAGGCGCGGCAGACCGTGCGCGCCCGGGCGCTCGCCGTGGCGAGCCTGCGGCAGACGTTCGCGAACCACGGCTACCTCGAGGTCGAGACGCCGATGCTGCAGACCATGCACGGCGGCGCCTCGGCCCGCCCCTTCGTGACGCACTCGAACGCGTTCGACACCGAGCTGTTTTTGCGCATCGCGCCCGAGCTCTTCCTGAAGCGCGCCGTCGTCGGCGGCATCGAGCGGGTGTTCGAGATCAACCGCAACTTCCGCAACGAGGGCGCCGACTCGACCCACAGCCCCGAGTTCGCCATGCTCGAGGCCTACCAGGCATACGGCGACTACCACCAGATGGCCGACCTCACGCAAGAGATGATCCAGAACGCGGCGCTCGCCGTCGCTGGGTCGCACGTCGTGACGTGGGCCGACGGCACCGAGTACGACCTCGGCGGCGAGTGGGATCGCCTCAGCATGTACGAGTCGCTAAGCGCGGCCGCGGGCGTCGAGGTGACCCCAGAAACCCCCATGGCCGACCTCAAGAAAATGGCCGACGCCGTCGACATCGAAATCGACCACCCGCTGCCCGGCAAGTACGTCGAAGAGCTGTGGGAGCACCACGTTAAGGGCGACCTCACCCGCCCGACCTTCGTCATGGACTTCCCCGTCGACACGAGCCCGCTCGTGCGCGAGCACCGCTCGAAGAGGGGCGTCGTCGAGAAGTGGGACCTCTACGTGCGCGGCTTCGAACTCGCCACCGCGTACTCCGAGCTCGTCGACCCGGTCATTCAGCGCGAGCGTTTCGTCGCCCAGGCGACGCTCGCCGCCGGCGGCGACCTGGAGGCGATGCAGCTCGACGAGGCGTTCCTCACGGCGCTCGAGCACGGCATGCCCCCGTCTGGCGGCATGGGCATGGGCATCGACCGCCTGCTGATGGCCCTCACCGGCCTCGGCATTCGCGAGACGATCCTGTTCCCGCTCGTCAAGTAGCGAGGGGTAGCCTCGCACCATGGTGTTCAACCGCGACGACGAGCTGAAGCTCCCCGGAGACGACGAGAAGAAGAAGCAGGGCGTGTCGATGAACCGCCTCGCGCTCTGGCTCGTCGTCGGCGCGTTCGGCGCCTATCTGCTGCTCTCGGGCATCTTCGGCATTCTCGAGAAGTCCGGCCAGTAGGGGCGTTCACCCCCCATTCACCCCCGTACTGGGGCAAGCGGCCGACGCTCGCGGAGTTCTAGCCTGAGGCTGTCCGACAGGACCGCACCCGGCTACCCGGCCGACACCCCGACCGCGGTTCTGACAGACGACACCCAACCCGATACCCGAAGCGTCTGGTGCCCAGCGTCACCGACACTCGCCCTACCCGAATGGCGAACCCCCATGGCTGTGAAGCTGCGCTTCCGCACGGCCGCCGCATTTGTCGCCGGCATGGCGATCGTTTTCGCGATCGCCTGGGCCGACAATGCCTTCGCCGTCGACTCGCTGCGCATCACCGCGCCGACGCAGGGCCAGACGGTCGCGGGTGACCTCCGTGTTGAAGGCATCGTCGGCGGCGCCGGTGATGTCGATGTCACGCTGTCGCTGTCCCCCCAGGTGCTGGGTGACTGCCGCCCCTCGGTGCTCGACCGCGTGGTGACGGTCACCGCCGGCGAGCCGTTCGCCGTCAGCCTCGTCACCGCAGGACTCGAGGCGGGCACATACTGCGTCGTCGCGATCGCCGATGATGGCCGACTGTCGGCCGCGGTCGGCGACGTGACGATCGAACCGGGCCTCACTGAACTCGATGGCTTCCAGCTGCCCACGCTGTCCGTCGACGGCACGGATGCTCGGGGTTCCGCATCGACGGCGCTCGACCCCGCCATCATCATTCCGATCGCGCTCGGCAGCGTCGCTGCCGTCAGCGTCGTCGTCCTGTCTGCCGGCCTGCTGTTCCGCCGCCGGCAGCTGCAGGACTCGTAGGCGCCGTCGCGCTCGCCCGGCCGCGCGCCGCGGGCGCAACGGTCTTCGTGGGGGCCGCTCCGAGCATCCCGGCGTACCATGTGGGCATGCCTGAATCGTTCTGGGGGAACGTGATCTTCTCGGTCACGCCGACGATCCTCCTCGGGCTGCTGTTTTGGTTCGCAATGCGCGCGATCATTCGCGCCGACCGCGCCGAGCGTCAGACGTTCAGCGAGATCGAGGCCGAAGAGCGGGCGCGCATCGAGAAGCAGGGCGCTGATCCGCACGAGTGAGTAGGGTCGAGCGTCAGGCCGGGCGATCTCCCCGGCGATCAGTGTGGCGACCGGAGCCCTGACGACGCGCTGCGGCGCAGCGAGGAGCGTGAGCGTGGCATCCCTGATCGGTGACCCGATTGAGCGCGAACTCGTCACCCTGCACGAGCGACTCAAGCACGACTATCGCGGTGAGACGTCGGCGTCGATTCCGACGCTCGAGCACGCCGACCATCGGCTGTTCGGCCTCGCCGTCTGCACGCCCGACGGGTACGTGTCGGCGGCGGGTGACGCCGACGTCGAGTTCTCGGTGCAGTCGATTTCGAAGGCATTCACGTACGCGCTCGCGCTGAGCGACCGCGGACTCGAGTCAGTGCACGAGCATGTGGGCGCCGAGCCGAGCGGCGAGGCGTTCAGCGCGATCAGTCTCGAGGAGGAGACGGGCCGCCCCGACAACCCGATGATCAACGCGGGGGCCCTCGTGACGTGTGCTCTCGTGTCGGGGGCGGACGCGCACGAGAAGTACGAGCGCATCCACGCCCTCATGGAGGCGTGTGCCGGGCGGTCGCTCGGTTTTGACGAGACCGTCTACGAGGAGGAGCAGGGCGCGAGCGACCGCAATCGCGCGCTGGCGCACTTCATGCGCAGTGCGGGCTCGCTGACCGACGAGGTCGACCCCACCATGGAGGTGTACCTGAAGCAGTGTTCGGTGCTCGTCTCGACGCGGGACCTCGCCGTCATGGGTGCGACGCTCGCGACGGGCGGCGTGAACCCGCTGACCGGTGACCGGGTCTTCAGCGGAACGGTGGCGCGGCACGTGCTGACGGTCATGGCGACGTGCGGCATGTACGACTACTCGGGCGAGTGGTTGCTGACCGTCGGCACGCCCGCGAAGAGCGGCGTGTCGGGCGGGCTGATCACGGCGAGCCCCGGCCAGTTCGGCATGGGGCTGTTCAGCCCGAAATTGGATGCTCGGGGCAATTCGGTGCGCGCCGTCGCGGCCTCGCAGGATCTTGCCGACCGATACGAGCTGCACGCGTTGACGCTGCCGGGCGGCAATCTGCCCGTGGTGCGCGAGAGTGAGGAGCGCTGGCCCGAGTATGGCGCGGGCGTGGTGGCGGTGCAGGGCGACCTGGTGTTCGCGTCGATGCGCGGGGTGCTGAGCGCCATCGAGGCCGTGCTGGAGTCGTCCGACCGGGTGCTTGTGCTCGATCTCGACCGGGTGACACGCGTGCACCAGGTGGGTGAGCGCATCCTGCAGGGGGCGATCGACCGTCTCGAGGAGCATGACCACGAGGTCGTCATCGTCGACGGCGCGCGCCGCGGAATCGTTTCGGGCGCGGTCGAGGTCGAGAGTCTCGACGAGGCTCGAGAGTGGTGCGCCGCGAGATGATGTGCGCCCCCTCTAGCGACTACTCCGGTGTAGGACTTCCTACACTTCTGTGAGCCCCCGCCGCCCGCGCAACTACCCGGGTGTAGGACTTCCTACAGTCGTGGCGACCGTCCGGTGACTGCCCGGCGACTGCTCAGGTGTAGGAACTCCTACACCGGAGTAGTCGCGGCGAGTGCCGAATGGGTTGCCGCGCGCGGGCACCTGTGCGCGGCGCCGTGCACATGATCACGCGCCGAGCGCCCGCGCCCTACGGCTGCTCGCGGGGCCTCAGGCGGATGCTCGGCAGGGCGGGCGCGGGAAGCGCGGGCCCGTCGTACCCGTCCACGTGACCGAAGCGGCCCGCGCGGTCGGCGTCGTCGATGACGTCCGTCTGCCAGCGCTCGCGGAATGCGACGATCTCGTCGTGGTCGCGGCCGATGAAGTTCCACCACATGACGATCGGCTCGCCGAGCGGCGTTCCGCCGATCAGCAGGATGCGCAGCGGCGCGTCGGCCCCCGCCTCGATACGCAGGTAGTCGGCGCCCGGCGCGAGATAGCCGAGCTGCGCGGCAGAAACCTCGTGCTCGTCGTCGAGCGTCGCGTGGCCCGAGTCCACGAGCACGCCGTGCTCGAACGTGGGGTCGAGCGCCAGGTCGAGGACGGCTCCGGCCGGCAGGTCGAGCTGCGCCCCGAGGAGCGGCGTGAACGTGCGGGCCTCCGACGCGTGGTCGGCCAGCTCGGGCAACTCGCCGACGAACACCCGCACGGTCGCGTCGCCGAGTCGTACCGGCACGGGTTCCGTGTGCTCGAAGAATGGCGCGGTGTGCCGGTCGCGGTCGGGCAGCGCGACCCACAGCTGCGCTCCGTGCAGGCGGGTCGTCGCGGGTGTCGACACCTCCGAGTGCTGAATGCCCGAGCCCGCTGTCATCAGGTTCAGCTCGCCGGGCCGCACCATCTGGTGGGCGCCCGTCGAGTCTCGGTGCTCAATCTCACCCTCGAACAGCCAGCTGACCGTCTGCAGTCCGGTGTGGGGGTGGGGAGGGACGACCATTCCGGCATCCCGTTCGGTGATGTCGTCGGGGCCGTAGTGATCGAGGAAGCACCACGCGCCGATGAGGCTGCGCTCGCGCTGCGGCAGGGTGCGGCGCACGGTCATAGCGCGCGGCCCGCCGAGCGGAACCTCCCGCCCCTCGAGCAGCTGAAACCGGGGCGCGGAGTCATCGTCGCACAGCAGTTCGGCCGGCTCGACCTCAAGGTTGCTCACGCGATCACCCTACGCCGCACCCCGGCGAACTGACCGGGCGCGTGCATCCCGTCAGGGGGTTTCTGTGAGGGCGCCGAACCCCGTCACGCCCACGGCGAACAGGGGCAGAATGCGGCACCCGCCGTGGTTACCCTCGATGTACCGAAGGCTCCCCATTACGCCTTCGTGAGGAGTGACGACATGTTTGAACGCTTTACCGACCGAGCCCGTCGGGTTGTCGTGCTGGCCCAAGAAGAGGCCAAGATGCTCAACCACAACTACATCGGCACCGAGCACATTCTGCTCGGGCTGATCCACGAGGGTGAGGGCGTCGCCGCCAAGGCGCTCGAGTCGCTCAACATCTCGCTCGACTCTGTGCGCGAGCAGGTGCAGGACATCATCGGCCAGGGGCAGCAGCAGCCGACCGGGCACATTCCGTTCACGCCGCGCGCCAAGAAGGTGCTCGAGCTCAGCTTGCGCGAAGCCCTGCAGCTTGGCCACAACTACATCGGCACCGAGCACATCCTGCTCGGCCTCATCCGCGAGGGTGAGGGCGTCGCCGCGCAGGTGCTCGTCAAGCTCGGCGCCGACCTGAACAAGGTGCGCCAGCAAGTCATCCAGCTGCTCTCCGGCTACCAGGGCAAGGAGGCCGTCGCCGTCGGCGGCGAGTCGACGCAGAGCGACAAGGGTTCGCAGGTGCTCGACCAGTTCGGCCGCAACCTCACCGCCGCCGCCCGCGAGGGCAAGCTCGACCCGGTCATCGGCCGCGAGAAGGAGGCCGAGCGGGTCATGCAGATCCTCTCGCGCCGCTCGAAGAACAACCCCGTGCTGATCGGCGAACCCGGCGTCGGCAAGACCGCCGTCGTCGAGGGCCTCGCCCAGGCGATCGTCAAGGGCGAAGTGCCCGAGACGCTGAAAGACAAGCAGCTCTACTCGCTCGACCTCGGCTCGCTCATCGCCGGCAGCCGCTACCGCGGTGACTTCGAAGAGCGCCTCAAGAAGGTCACGAAAGAGATCCGCACGCGCGGCGACATCATCGTCTTTATCGACGAGATCCACACCCTCGTGGGTGCGGGCGCTGCCGAAGGTGCGATCGATGCCGCGAGCATCCTGAAGCCGCTGCTCGCCCGTGGCGAGCTGCAGACCATCGGCGCGACCACGCTGGATGAGTACCGCAAGCACTTCGAGAAGGATGCCGCGCTCGAGCGCCGCTTCCAGCCCGTCATGGTCAACGAGCCGGCTATCCCGCACGCCATCAACATCTTGAAGGGCCTGCGCGACAAGTACGAGGCCTTCCACAAGGTGTCGATCACCGACGGCGCGGTCGTCGCCGCCGTGAACCTCGCCGACCGCTACGTGCAAGACCGCTTCCTGCCCGACAAGGCCATCGACCTGATCGACGAGGCCGGCGCCCGCCTGCGCCTGTCGATCCTGTCGGCCCCGCCTGAGCTGCGCGCGTTCGACGAGAAGATCGCCGCCGTGCGCACGCAGAAGGAGGAGGCCATCGAGGGCCAAGACTTCGAAAAGGCCGCAAGTCTGCGCGACGAAGAGAAGAAGCTGCTCGGTGAGCGGCTGCGCCTCGAGAAGCAGTGGCGTGCCGGCGAGGTCGCCGCGGGCGGAACCGTCGACGAGGGCGTCATCGCCGAGGTGCTGGCGCAGGCCACGGGCATTCCGGTGTTCAAGCTCACCGAGGAAGAGTCCAGCCGCCTCATCTTCATGGAGAAGGCGCTGCACCAGCGCGTCATCGGCCAGAATGAGGCCATCTCGGCGCTCGCGAAGACGATCCGCCGCACGCGTGCCGGCCTGAAAGACCCGAAGCGCCCCAGCGGTTCGTTCATCTTCGCCGGCCCCACCGGCGTCGGAAAGACCGAGCTCGCCAAGGCGCTTGCCGAGTTCCTGTTCGACGACGAGGACGCGCTGATCTCGCTCGACATGTCCGAGTACGGCGAGAAGCACACCGTCTCGCGCCTGTTCGGAGCCCCTCCCGGATTCGTCGGCTTCGAAGAGGGCGGCCAGCTCACCGAGAAGGTGCGGCGGAAGCCGTTCAGCGTCGTGCTCTTCGACGAGATCGAGAAGGCGCACCCCGACATCTTCAACTCGCTCCTGCAGGTGCTCGAAGAGGGTCGTCTAACCGACGGTCAGGGTCGCGTCGTCGACTTCAAGAACACGGTCATCATCATGACCACGAACCTCGGCACGAAGGACATCACGGGTGGTCCCGTCGGCTTCACGATCGAGGGCAACACCGAGGCGAGCTACACCGCCATGCGCGCCAAGGTCGTCGAAGAGTTGAAGAAGCACTTCAAGCCCGAGTTCCTGAACCGCGTCGACGAGACGATCGTGTTCCCGCAGCTCAACACCGAAGAGCTACTGCAGATCGTCGACCTGTTCATCGCACGCCTGCGCGATCGCTTGCTCGATCGCGACATGACGATCGAGGTGTCGAAGGCCGCCAAGGAGCAGCTCATCAAGGTGGGTTGGGACCCGACCCTCGGAGCCCGCCCGCTGCGCCGCGCCGTGCAGGCCGAAGTCGAAGACAAGCTGTCGGAGGAGATCCTGCACGGTCGCCTGAACGCGGGCGACCACGTGGCGGTCGACTACGTCGGCGGCGAGTTCATCATCACGACCACGCAGCGCGAGCTCGCGGCCGTTGAGGCAGGCCCCGCAGCCGGAGCCCCCGAGCTGCCCGCCGCCGACTAACGCGACGCGTTTCACGAGTCGGGCCCCGCGCATCCTGATCGGGTATGCGTGGGGCCCGGTCTCGTTCGCGGCCCTAGGCTGGTCGCGTGACGGAAACAGGCTTCGAGGTGCGCCGCGCGCGCACCGGTGACGTACGCGCGATCAAGGAACTTGTCGAACCACTCGTGCAGTCACGCGTGCTGCTTGGCAAAGAATTGGTCGTGCTGTTCGAGTCGCTGCAGGAGTTCGCTGTCGCCGTCGACGAGGCGGGCGAGGTGATCGGCTGCGGCGCGCTGCACGTCATGTGGGAAGACCTGGGCGAGGTGCGCACGCTTGCCGTGCGGTCGGACTGGCTGGGGCGTGGCGTCGGCCACGCCATGCTCAACTACCTCGAGGGTGAGGCGCGGGCGCTCGGGCTGCACCGGCTGTTCTGCCTGACGTTCGAGGTCGACTTCTTCGAGCGGCACGGATTCGAGCCGATCGACGAGCAGCTCGTCGTCGACCCCGAGGTGTACATCGAGCTGCTGCGCTCGCCCGACGAGGGTGTGGCCGAATTCCTCGACCTGTCTCGGGTGAAGCCCAACACCCTCGGCAACACGCGCATGCTGAAGGCGCTGTAGAGGCGCTTCGCCGCTGAGAGTCACGGCGTTCGCGGCGCGTGTGACGCCCTGTCGCGGTGGTGCGGGGTTACTCTCGCCCCATGTCGAGCCTGCGACACCCCGTCGGACCGCAGCCGCCCAGCGTCTACTGGCGGCGGCGCGCGGTGGTCGGGCTCGGCCTCATCGCGGTCATCGTCGTCATCATCCTCATCGTGGTGCGACCGGGAACGGCCGAGCCGACCGGGTCGGGCGAGCCCGCGCCGACGGCGAGCGACAGCGCCGAGGTCGACGGGTCTGAGGCCGACGACGAGCAGAGCGACCTCGACGCCGCGGCTGAGGACGCCGCCGCAGAGGGTGGCGGCGCACCGCAGGCCTGCACGAGCGAGCAGGTGCAGGTGACGCCCATCACCGACGCCGAGAGCTACGGGCCCGAATCGCAGCCGCAGTTGTCACTGAGCCTGCTGAACACGGGTAGCCGCCCCTGCATCATCGAGGCGGGCAGCGACGTGCAGGAGTTTCTGATTACCTCGGGGCCCGACCGCATCTGGTCGTCGCGCGACTGCCAGGTCGACCCCGTCGCCGCCACGGTCGTGCTCGAGCCGGGTGAAGAGCGGTCGACCCCGGCGATCCCGTGGAACCGCACCCGTAGCGAGCCCGGCGTGTGTGACGTGCAGCGCACGCCCGTTCCCGGGGGCGGGGCGACGTACCGGCTGAGCGTGTCGGTGGGCGAGTTCGCGGGCGACGGAGACCGGCCGTTCCTGCTGAACTGAGCCCGAGCATCCCGATCGGGGCGGGCTGTGGCGTCTCCCGCGTAGGCTTGAGGCGATGCCGAAGAAGAAGTCGAGCAAGAAGTCGGGCGGGCGGCCGAGCGGCCGCCCGGGGGGCGTGTCGGCGCCGAAGATGAAGCGCGGCATGCCGCCGCACAGGGTGGCCGAAGACCAGCAGTTGGCCGCGGCGCTCGAGCGGCAAGACACGGCTGCCGTGGCGTTCGCCCTGCGCAACGACTACTGCATCGTGCCGCTCTTGCCCGGCAGTGGGCCCGAGCAGATTCGCGTCTTCCGTGCGGAGGACGCCGAGAAGTTCATGCTGCTGCTGTTTTCGAGCCCGGAGCGCTACGTCGACATGGTGCCGCAGGAGCCGTCGCACCGTTTTTTGGCGTACGACGGCCCGACGCTGCGCGACTTCCTCGAGCAGAACGTTGACAACCTCGAGGCGGTCGTGTTCGACGTGGCGGGCCCCCACTCGATGCAGGCCGACCCGCGCGAGGTGCTCGCGGCGCTTCAACTCGAGGTCTAGGCAGCAACGCCTAGAACTCGGGGATGTCGACCTTCTCGTCGCGGGCCGTCGCGAACGCGGCCCGGACCGCCTCGCGCAGGTGCACGGCGCCCGAGTCGATGAGGGTCGTGTAGCCGAGGCGCTTCGCTTCGGCGGCGCGCTGCGGGGCTGACGTGACGCCGCGGATCTCGCCGGCGAGGCTGATCTCGCCGACGGCGGCGAGGCGCGAGTCGAGCGCCTTGTCGCGCCGGGCGCTGGCGACGGCGAGGGCGATGGCAAGGTCGGCACCCGGCTCGGTGAGGCGGATGCCGCCGACCGTCGACACGTACACGTCGTAGGTCGACAGGGCGATGCCGCAGCGTCGCTCGAGCACGGCGAGCAGCATGGCAACGCGGGAGGAGTCAACGCCGTTGACGACGCGACGCGGTTGCGGTGCCGAACTGGCCACGACGAGCGCCTGCACTTCGACGGGCAGCGCGCGCCGACCCTCGAGGGCGATGGCGACGCACGTTCCGCTGACCGGGGCGCTCGCGTGCGAGCGGAACAGCTCGCTCGGGTCAGCGACCTCGGCGATGCCGTCGCCGGTCATCTCGAAGCAACCCACCTCGTCGGTCGGGCCGAAGCGGTTCTTCAGCGCCCGCACGAACCGCAGGCTGGTCTGCCGGTCGCCTTCGAACTGACAGACGACGTCGACGAGGTGTTCCAGCATCCGCGGACCGGCGATCGTGCCGTCTTTCGTGACGTGCCCGACGAGCAGCACCGGCAGCGCGCGCTCTTTCGCGACCCGGATGAGCGTGGCCGCGACCTCGCGCACTTGCGCGACCCCGCCCGCCAACCCGTCGATGAGGGACGAGGCGACCGTCTGCACCGAGTCGACGATGAGCAGGCTCGGGCGCACCTCGTCGAGCTGACCGAGGATCGTGGCGAGGTCGGTCTCGCTGGCGAGGTAGAGGTTCTCGCTCAGCGCCCCCGTGCGGCCGGCGCGCAGCCGCACCTGCGCGACCGACTCTTCCGCGCTGACGTAGAGCACGCGCTGCCCCGAGCGGGCGGCGCGGGCCGCGACCTCGAGCAGCAGCGTCGACTTGCCGACGCCCGGCTCACCCGACAGCAGGATGGCCGCGCCCGGCACCACCCCTCCGCCGAGCACGCGGTCGAACTCGCCGATCGTCGTGGGCGTGTGGCTCTGCTCGCCCTGCTCGACCTCGGTGATGGGGCGGGCGGCGCGCGCCTCGGGGACGCGGGCCGGGGCCGTCTGCCGAGAGGGAGCATCCGCCTCGACGACGGTGCCCCACTGTTGGCACCCGCCGCAGCGGCCGGCCCATTTGAGGGTCGTCCACCCGCACTCGATGCAACGGAAGTTCGCGGTCGTGCGGGCCATGACGATAAGGCTAGGCGGCACCGCCGACATCGGCGCACAGTTCGCGCGCCCGCCGCGAGACGGCCCCCGCAAACGCAGACTCCCACACCCGGTAGCCGCGACGGCTGGGGTGGAACTGGTCCCACCCGAAGTCGGGAAACGAGCCCCAGCCGCGCCGAAACTCGGTGACGCGATGCAGAGGCGCGAGCGCGAGGCCGGCTGCGCGCACGGCGTCGGTGATCGTGCGCGAGATGCGCCGAGCATCCCATTCGCGCTGACCGAAGTGGAAGCAGGGAACGTCGGCGACGATCGCGAGCGTGACCAGGTCGGCGGGTCGACCCCACGTGCGCTCGGCGTCGGCGAGGGCGTCGAGCTGGCGGTCGAGAACGTCGTCGGTGCGGGCGCCGTAGCGGCCGAGGTTCACAACGCGAACCGGCTGGTGTGCCAGGCGCTGCAGCCGGTGGGCGATGAGGCCGATGTAACTGGCGTCGAGGTCCGCGGTGCCGACGCCGAGCGCCGCCGAGTCGCCCAGCGCGACGTACAGAAGCTCACCCGGTTCGTCGGCCCGGCGGCGCCACGCGGCGACGCGGCGACGCACGAACGGGACGCGCGGGTTCCAGGGCACGGTCGGAATCGTATCCGCGCAGACCGGTTTCGACCCGACCGCGCGGCTGTACTACACTCGACCGCGGTGACGTGTCCGAGCGGCCGAAGGTGCAACTCTCGAAAAGTTGTGTAGGGTAACCCCCTACCGTGGGTTCAAATCCCACCGTCACCGCCAGGAGAACCCCCGGTCTACCGGGGGTTTTCTCGTTTTTCGGCGTCCAGGTACGCGGCTACGTCGAACGGCTCGAGTGGCGTGGTGCCGCCCACATATAACGGGTGCCGCGGGTGCCCGGCCTTCGTGGGGGCACCGAGTGACACCCACGAGACGGAGGCTAGCGCGGGCAGCGCCACGACTGCGCCCACGAGGCCCACCAGGTACGGACGCGACTCGACGAGGACACCCCACGCGGCCAGCACGGTCAGCGGGCGGCCGTCGACCCGCTGCGCGATGTGGTGCAGGTTCTGCTCCATCAGTAGGGGATCGCACTCGCGGTGTAATCCCGCCGGGTCGGTCGAGATTTGCGGGTACACGTTCAGCATTACCCAACTGTCGTGCCCGGCCCGCTCGGCGAAGCGGCTGACCCGAGTCACCGTGCGATCCAGCTGGTTTGGCACTGCGGTGCTGGGGTTGACCCCAATGCACACCAGGGGGTTCTCACCTGCAGTGCCGAGCACGTATCGCGAGGCGCCGTCGGGCGACGTCTCCCAGACCCACTCGGACATGTGCATACCCTCTCGCTCGCCGTGAGCCATCGTGCCAAACGCTGCTGCGGCACATCGGGACCTTCGACCCGTGCACACCCCCCGAAAGGGTGACACCGTGGAATCACTCGATCCGGGAACCCGAGCCCGGCCACTCGAGCGATCGACGGGAGGCCCGACGTGGTCGGACTCAACTTCGAGCCCCAGCCGATTACCGCGGTGGCTCTCACGGGCGGCCTGCTCGTCCTGAACGAGGTGCCCCGGCCGCCCGAGCTCACCGTGTCGTGGGTCGCTATCTTCCTCGCCACGAGTGCGGTGTTCTGGACTCTCTTTGCGGCGCAGGCACGGTACTGGTGGGCGGCACTCCCCGCCTCCGTGCTGGCAGCCTCGGGGGCCGCGGCGATCGTCGCGATGATTCCGGACGGTGATCCGCGCGTCGTCGCAGAACCGGTTGCTCGCTACCATCTCGAGTCGGGAGGACACCATGTCTAGCGTCGCCGTTCGCGTCACCCTCGGAATCGCCCTCGCCTTCGCCGGCGTGCTCGGGCTGATTGACCTCTTCGTCGACGGAGCTGACCTCGGGCTCTGGTGGATCGGCGTGCAACTTGGCGCGAGCGCCGTGTTCTGGGTCGCGTTCGCGACCGACCGCGGCTCGTGGTGGGCGGCCATTCCGGGCGCGGTGCTGGCCGCCATCGGCGTGCGGTCGCTGCTGGAACTGTCGGCGAGCATCCCGCAGTGGCGCGAGTTCGTCTTTTTCGCGATCGCGAGTCTCGGATTCTGGGCGGTCGCGGCGACAGCGAGGCGCCGCTGGTGGGCGATCATTCCGGCCGGGATGCTCGTCTCGCTGGGGGCAGCGGACGTCGCCGAACGACTCGTCGGCGACCAGGCGGCCGGCGTCGCCCTCTTCGTGGGCGCGGCCCTCACCTTCGCCGTGCTCGCTCTCGCCCCGGGCGGTCGCGCTCAGCGCTGGGCGTGGTTCCCCGCCATCGGGCTTGCGATCATCGCCGCGATCATCGCGCTGTCGCTCGATGGCATCGAGATCGGCGTGGCCGTCATCTGGCCGATCCTCGTGGTCGTGGGCGGCATCGCAATCGTGGTGAGCGCGCTGCGGTCGCGAAAGTAGAGCGACTCTTAGGCGATTCGCGCGGCGTTGAGCAACGCCTCGGCAGCGCGTCGGAGTCCCGTCATCTCGGTTGTCTTCATGAATTGTCCCGAGTATTCAGCCCGCGTCTTTGCGGCGAGCAATTTGCTGAGGTTACCCGCAAGGGCGGGCTCGACTCGCCTGAGCAAAGCCACCGCTTCTGAGTGATCTCCGGTCGGAGCGTACAGGCCGAGTTTCGCCGCGCACAGGACGTCAGCGGCGGCGATTCCGCTGAGGACCAGTTGTGCGGTGTACGCGTTCATGAACCCTGGATCGCCCGCGAGTGTTTCGGCCGCTTCCCAAAACTCCTCGGCCTTCGCAAGGCGTCGTCGAGCAAGCGCGCGGTCGGCGGGCCGAGTTGGGGTCATTTCTGTCCGATCTGTTGCCTGAACCAGCTATGGTCGCCGAGGAGCGGGATCGCGTCATTGATGAGCTCAGCAAGAAGCGCATCGGTGGGACCAACTTCATGTTCCGTGTACTGCACAACGCGCAGGTCATTGCCGGTCCAGGACCGTACATCGACCACGAGCTCGGCGACGTCGACATCCCACACCTCGTCCGTGGCGTGGGGTTGCACCAGGAGGAGGTCGAGATCACTCGTCGACGTCATGGTGCCACGTGCACCGGACCCGAAAAGTGCGGCGTATAGCGGTGGCGAATTCCAGTTCGCGAGTCGCCCCGTGAGCAGAGTGAGCAGCGTTTCGCGCGCCCGGGCTATCGACGTGATGGCTGGGGCGAGTATGTGATGCGGGTTGAGTCGGAAAACCGAGCGCCCTCCGACGGGCAACTCGTCCACAATGCCCTGGTTGACGAGCCGCCGGATGACGCGCCGCACGCCCTCGTCGCTGCGCGAGCCGACAAGCTCGACGACTTGGCTGATGCTCATCCAGTCGCCCCGGCGAACCAGAGCTGTGAGAACTTCCCCGTCAGCCGTTGGCGTGACGACTTCGAACGGTGACTGCAACTTCATTTGCCAACTATAGTTGGTTTATTCCAGAAATAGTTGGAATAACGGGGTGTTGCTACCACCCGGTCGCGAGCACCCGTTCGACCTGGTCGGCGAAGTAGTCGGCCGACTCGATCGTGACGCACAGCGGCGGCTTGATCTTGAACACGTTCTGGTAGTCGCCGGTCGGCTGCATGATGACGCCGAGCTCGCGCAGGCGGTCGCAGATCAGCGCGGTTTCCTCCGTCGCGGGCTCCAACGTCGACCGGTCGCGCACCAGCTCAAGACCCATGTAGAGGCCCGAGCCGTGCACGGCGCCGATGATCGGGTGCTGCTCCATGAGGGCCTCGAGACGGCGGCGCAGGTGCTGGCCCACCCGCCATGCGTTCTGCTGCAGGCCCTCGTTCTCGATCACGTCGAGCACCGCCATGCCGATCACCGACGACACGGGCGAGCCTCCGGTGGAGGCGAAGAAGTAGCCGCCGGTGCGGTACTGGTCGGCGATCGCCCGCGTCGTGATGACCGCGCCGACCGGGTGGCCCGAGCCCACCGACTTGGCGACCGCAACGATGTCGGGCACGACCCCCTGCTGCTCGTGCCCCCAGAACCAGCCGCCGAGCCGGCCGTAGCCGACCTGCACCTCGTCGGCGATGACGACTCCGCCGTGGCGGCGCACGGCGTCGTACACCTGCGCGAGATAGCCCTCGGGCAGGGGAACGCCGCCGGCGTTGCCGAAGTAGGGCTCGCAGATGAACCCGGCGGGGGGCCGGCCGCTGTCGGCGAGGGCGTCGATGACGGCCACCGCCTCGGGGGCGTAGCGGTGAGCATCCGCCCCTCGGTGTGTGCCGCGGTAGGAGTTCGCCGCGTCGACCGTGTGCACCCAGTCGGGGCGCGTCTCGAGCGCGTTGGGGTTGTCGGCGATCGACGTCGAGACCGCATCGCTCGCGTACGTCCAGCCGTGGTACGCCTCGCGCATGGCGACGATGTCGCGCCGCCCGGTCGCCGCCATCGCGAGGCGAATGGCGAGGTCGGTCGCCTCCGAGCCCGAGTTCACGAAGAACACCGTGTCGAGGTGCTCGGGCAGCAGGGAGGCGATGCGCTCGGCGTACTCGGCGATCGCCGCGTAGTGGAAGCGCGAGTTCGTGTTCAGCAGCCGCATCTGCCGGTGCGCCGCCTCAACGACGTGCGGGTGCGCGTGCCCGACCGAGGTGACGTTATTCAGCATGTCGAGGTACACGCGGCCGTCGACGTCGACGAGGTACTCGCGCCAGCCGCGCTCAATCTGCGGGGGAGTCGCGTAGTAGTGCTCCTGCACCTCGGCGAGCACGCGCTCGCGGCGCGCCAGCATCGCCGCAGAATCGGGATGCGCGCCCGCGTCGCCCTCGCCCGCCACGTCAGCGACGTGGCCGGCCAGCCCGAGCGCCTCGAGGGCGTCGCCGACGACGGCGCGCCACCCGTCGGCGTAGGCCGCCTCGACGAGCGGGGGAGCCGCGGGCGCACCCTCCGGGCGCCGGGTCACCTGGATGCGCGTGCGGGCTGGCAACATCGGCTCCGGTCCGAGGCCTCCCGCCGCCGTGAACTCCAGAGCCTCACCCCCGCCGTGCACGACGAGCGCGTCGCCGTCGCGAGTGACCGAGCCCAGCACCGGGGTCGGCTCCGCCAGCCACAGGGTGACGCCCGTCGGAATCGTTGCGGGGGCGGAGGGTGTGCGCGCCGGCGCCCCGGTGAGGATTGGACGCCAGGGGGGCAGGAACGCCACGTCGGACCCCGTGTCGAACGCGGCGAAAGCGGCGTTGTCGAGGGTGCCCGCGTGCATCCAGGCGCCCTCGTCGTTCAGGGGCGCGACGGTGCCCGCGTCGAGCGCCGTGGGCGACGTGAACGGTGGCAGGGGCGACGCGTCGGGCCCGCTCCCGGGGGCCGCGACCGGCAGTCCGAGCGCGCGGCGCACCACCTGCGCCATCACCTCCGGCGGCACCGACGCCGCCCGCTCGAGCACGCGGTACTCACGGTCGAGGGCGCCGCTCGCGTACTCGTTCGCCGAGTCGAGGCGCACCTGCTCGCGCCCACTCAAGACGAGCACGGCGCCGCGCAGCGTGACGAGCGCCCACAGCGCATCGGCCTCGTGCTCGCCGAGCGGCCGCAGCGCGTGGAAGGCCCGTATTGCGGGCAGCGTCGTCGCAGGGGAGGCGCCGTCGTGGTGCAGTACCGACGACAGCGTGGTGGCCAGTTCGCCGACCGCCCACGATGCGGCCACGTCGCCGAAGTCGATGACGGCGTCGGGCAGGCGCCCGCCCGGCGGCCGCAGCATGTTGTCGTCGGTGATGTCGAAGTGCCCGGCCTGCACAGGCAGCTGCTCGGCGAGCGGCGCGAGCACGCGCAGCGCGGGCTCGCGCGCGGCGATGATGGTCGCGCGCACATCGGCGTCGGGTTCGCGCGGCAGCAGCAGCTCGATGACACGCTCGGCGTGCCGCAGATCCCACTGCAACACGCGGCTCTCGGCCGGGTCGTGGAAGTCGGCGAGCGCAACACTCACCCGCCCCGACAGTTCGCCCATGCGCGCGACGATGTCGGGCGCGAGGTAGGTCGAACCGGTCAGCGTCGACCCGGCGATGTTCTCGATCACGCGGGCGTGGATGCGCCCCTCGCTCGACGGCCACCACGCCGCCATCGCGCCGCGCGACCCGGCGACCAGTCTCGGGATGCGCAGAGCGGGCTGCCGCTCAGCCACCTGCGCGGCCGCCGCATCCTGCATCGCGATCTCGGCCTCGCTGAAGGCGGGGTTGCTCAGCTTCAGCACCCCGAGCGGTGTCGACTCGCCGCGGGGGAAGACGCGGAAGTTCTGGTCCTGCTGGCTGCCGAGGGGCTGCAGGTCGACGTCGAGACCAAAGTGCTGGGCGAATAGTCGCGTGACCTCGTCGGCCCCGAGGGTGGGTGTGGGTAGCTCAACCTGCGTGAAGTAGTCGAAGAGAGTGTCCGACACCCGTGGCTCCTTTGCTTGGCCCCCGCGGCATCAGTTTATGCCGGGTCACCGCGGGGCAATCGCCCAGCGCTGCCCCCTACCGTGATCGCATGACCGGCGCTCTCACATCCATTCCGTTGACCATGCTTGACGGTCGCGCGACGACCTTCGGCGAGTTCGCCGACAACGTCGTACTCGTCGTGAACGTCGCCTCGCGGTGCGGGTTCACGCCGCAGTATCAGCAACTCGAAGAGCTGCAGAAGCGCTACGCCGGCCGCGGCTTCACCGTGCTCGGGATGCCCTCGAACCAGTTCCTGCAGGAGCTGTCGAGCGAGGACAAGATCGCCGAATACTGCAGCACCACCTGGGGTGTCACCTTCCCCATGACCGAGAAGGTAAAGGTGAACGGCGGCAAGCGCCACCCGCTGTACGCCGAGCTCGTGCAGGCGAAGGATGGTGTCGGACTCGTCGGCCCCGTCGCGTGGAACTTCGAGAAGTTCCTCGTGCTGCCGAACGGTGAGATTCACCGCTTCCGGTCGACGACAGCCCCCGACGACGAGGCGATCGTGTCGCTCATCGAGGCGAACCTGCCGCGGTAGTCGGCGCGAACGCTACCGGGCCGCGAGCCACTCCCGCGCCGCGGTCACGTCGGACATGTCGATGCCGTGCCCGCCAGCGCGAATGTGACGCTCGACGTGCGCCCCGTGCGACTCGGCCACGCGCACAAGCTGCTCGACGCTCGCCGTCGGCGCCATCGGGTCGGCTGCTCCATTGAGCAGCATGAGCTCAACGCTCGACGCGTCGCCGATCGGGTCGCGGTCGCCGAACGGGTACATGCCGCTGAACGCGATCACCCGCTGCAGCGTGTCCGGGTGAAGCAGGGCGGCCGCGGTACCGATGTTCGCGCCGTTCGAGAACCCGACGGCCGTGATCGGAGCATCCTGGATGCTGTACTGCTCGCGGGCCGCCCGGATGAACGCGGCCAGTTCCTGCGCACGCGCGATCACGTCGTCCACGTCGAACACGCCCTCCGCGACCCGCGCGAACCACCGCGTCATGCCGTGTTCTCTCACCCGACCTCGCGGCGAGATGACACCGGCCGTCGGGTCGAGGTGCTGCGCAAGGGTGGCCACCTCGGTCTCGTTCCCGCCCGTACCGTGGAGGGTCAGCAGGTAGTGGGATGCGCCCTCCCCCGGCTCGCGCACGAGGTGCGGCCAGTCGGCGAGCTGCGCGCTCATGCGGCCACCCCGGGATTGTTCTCGTCGGGGATGCGGATCGGCGCGACGGTGTTCTCGATCGCCTCGCGCGAGGGCTCGAGCCACGGCGGCAGCTTCAGCGAGCGGCCGAGCTCCAGCAGCGGCTCGTCGATGTCGAATCCGGGGGTGTCGGTGGCGATCTCGAACAGCACGCCGCCCGGCTCGCGGAAGTAGATCGATGTGAAGTACTGACGGTCGAGGATCTGCGTGACCTGGTGGCCGCGCTCGGTGAGTTCCTGGCGCCACGCCTCCTGCGTCTCCTGATCGGGTACGCGGAAGGCGATGTGGTGCACCGTACCGCCGGCGGTGAGGCCCTGGGCGGCGAGACCTGACGAGATCACGTCGACGAGGGTGCCCGGAGCGCCCGAGCCGGCCGCGAGGCGGGTGCGGTTGCCCTCTTCCTCGACCACGCGCATCCCGAGGTCATTGACCATGAGCTCGACCGTCTTGGTGCTGTCGCGCACGGTGAGCACGCTCGAGTGCTGGCCGCGGATGGCGTACTCGGCGGGCACGCTCGCCGAATCCCACGGGTCGCGCGGGTCGTCTGCGTGGGTGGCGACGAGCTCGATCTGCAGCCCGTCGGGGTCGGTGACGAGCAGGCGCTCCTCGTCGGAGGAGGTGCTCGTGATGCGGCCTTCGACGCCGATCTGCGCGAAGTGTTCGGTCCACCAGCCGAGGCTGCCGGCGGGCACGCTGAACGCGGTCGAGGTCGACTGGCCGGCGCCGATGCGGCCGCCGGGGACCCCGCGCCACGGGAAGAACGTCATGAGCGAGCCGGGGCGGCCCGCCTCGTCGCCGTAATAGAGGTGGTAGGTGCCGGGGTCGTCGAAGTTCACCGTCTTCTTGACCAGTCGCAGGCCGAGCCCGGTGATGTAGAAGTCGATGTTCTTCTGCGGGTCGCCGGCGATGGCGGTGACGTGGTGCAGACCTTCGGTTGTCGCGGTCATGGTGCGCTCCTCACGCTTGTTGCATGATGCATGATATCCATGCAAACGCATAAACCGCCGGGATATTCCCGGCGGACGATCAGACGCGCGCCGTGACCGTGGATGCTCGGGGCGCGTCTGCGACGACGCGCACCACGGGGGGCACGCGCGCGAGCAGGAAGACGAGCGTGCCGACCGTGATGAACGCGACCACGATCATCCCGACGAAGAAGAAGACGCTCGCGTAGCCGGTGTCGGGGTTGAGGAACGGGTAGGGCACCCATCCGTCGGTGGCATCCCGCACGAGGACGACCGTGACCCAGACGGTGGGGTAGACGAGCACCCAGCCGAGGCGCTTCAGGGAGAGGCGCACGCGGTCGGAGGCGAGCAGCCAGTCGGCCGCGCCCGCGATCGGCGTGACGTAGTGCAGGACCGTGTTGGCCCAGCCGACGGGTACCCCGCCCTCGGCGCCGAGTGGAGCGAGCAGTGTGACGTAGACGATGCCGACGATGACGATGAACGTGGTGGCGATGGCCCGCAGCAGGGTCCGGCCCGCCGATGGTCGGCGGCCCTGGAGGATGCGCGCCGCCGCCCACACCCACACGGCGGCGATGAAGAGGTTCGACTGGATGGTGAAGAAGCCGAAGAAGTTGAGGGGGTTGACGGGGCCGCGCTCGGCGGCGTCGAGGAACGTCGCGGTCACGGCGGCGACGGTGAGGCCGACGAGGGCGAGTCGGATGATCGCGATGAGCGCGCCCGCGGGCGTGGGTCGTGCGGGCGGCAACGTCGTCATTGGCGTCCTTGGGGTGGCGCGGCTACATCGCGCGGGGTGGGGTGGGGTGGGTGGTGCGGGGATTATCTCATTCCATCACGCGTCGAGTCGTCTGCACAGGCTGAACCGGGCATCCGTTCAGGCTGAACGCTTAGCGTGCCCGTGTGAATCAGCCCGCCCGCGACCTGTTCGGCGCGCTGCGCCGCAAGCGCGAGCTCGTTGAGTACTGCGCCACGATCGTTGTGCAGTCGCCGGTGACGAAGCTCGACGCCCTGTCGATCGTGGCCCTCGCGGTGGATGCTCCCGTCGAGAACCAGCGCACCATGCGCCCCTTCGTGCCGCTCGACGAGGGCGCCTGGGTCGAGATCGAGGTTCCGAAGTTCGGCGAGCCTCCGCCGCTCGCGATCGATGTGTATTCGTCGGTGAGTCACGACCATGCGGCGTTGCACGCGCTGACCCTCATGGCGAGGCTCGAGGAGTACACGGGGTGGAGGATCCGCCCCGACTTCGCTCTGTAGGTCGTCTGCATTCCCGTTGCTCGCGGTGAGACGTGCAGTTTCCCCGCGTGTTGGCGGGTAGATGTTAGCCCCCCAGTCCCTTCCAAAGACGCGGAAACCCGAACCGAATCCCCGTCCATCCCCTTCCAGAATCTCGGGAACGCGAAACGCATCTCGATCTGCGCTTCCGAAACGGCGGAGATGCGAAGGCCTCTCTGTTACGGAATGATGATGGAGATTCGTTTTACCGCGTCTTTGGAAGGCGGTGGAGGGGGTAGGGGTTGGTCCGAGCCGAGCCGAGCCGAGCCGAGCCGAGCCGAGCCGAGCCGAGCCGAGCCGAGCCGAGCCGAGCCGAGCCGAGCCGAGCCGAGCCGGAACCTACGGCGTCAGGCGCGTCGGCCCGCGGAACAGGTACGTCGTCTCGCGGATCGACGAGAGCCCCAGCATGAGCATCAGCACGCGCGCAAGGCCCATGCCGAAACCTCCGTGCGGGGGCACGCCGTAGCGGAAGAAGTCGAGGTAGAACTCGAGCTCCTCCGGCTCCAGGCCCTTCTCCCGCGCCTGCTCGATCAGCACGTCGACGCGGTGCTCGCGCTGCGCGCCCGTCGAAATCTCCACCCCGTTGAACAGCAGGTCGTAGCTGTTCGTGAGCGACGCATCCCCCTCGTGACGCATGTGGTAGAACGGCCGAATCGTCGAGTCGTAGTCGGTCACGAACACGAAGTCGCTGCCGTGGTTCGCCTTCACCCACGCCGACAGGCGCCGCTCCGCCTCCGGGTCGAGGTCGCCATCGGCGCGCGGAATCTCATAACCACCCTCGGCCACGATGCGGCGCGCCTCGGCAAGGGGGATGCGCGGGAACGGCACCGACGGAACCGCAAGTTCCACCCCGAACGCCTCCTCGATCGCCGCGCCGCGCTTCGCGACAACGGCACCGAAGGCAGCAGCGAGCGCCTCCTCGTGCATCCGCATGACGTCCTCGTGCGAGCTGACCCAGCTGATCTCGGCGTCGATCGACGTGAACTCGGTGGCATGGCGCGACGTGAACGACGGGTCGGCGCGGAACGCCGGAGCGATCTCGAACACCTTCCCGAATCCCGCCGGCTGCGCCATCTGCTTGAAGAACTGTGGGCTCTGCGCCAGATACGCGGTGCCCTCGAAGTAGCCCAACTCGAACAGTTCGGCGCGGCTCTCCGACGCGCTCGCCATCAGCTTCGGGGTGTGAATCTCGATGTAGTCGTTGTCGACGAAGTACGTGCGCAGCGCGTGCTCGAACGTCGTCTGCACGCGGAAAATCAGGTTCGCCTCGGGGCGGCGCAGGTCGAGGAAGCGCCAGTCGAGACGCTTGTCGAGGCTCGAGTCCTCCGCGATCGGAGTCTCGGGCAGCGCCTCGCTCTCCACCGTCAGCGAGCCGATCTTCACCTCGAGCCCTCCGAGCTTCACGCGCTCGTCATGCTTCAGGTCACCCGAAACGCGCACCATCGTGCCGTGCGCAAGCCCCCCGATCGTCTCGGTCAGAGCCGCTGCCGACCGCTCGGCGTCGCTCGCGTCCTCGCCGAGGTCGCGCGTCGCCGGGTTCACGAGCTGCACGACACCGGTCTCGTCGCGCAGGATGACGAACTGTACTTTCTTCTGATCGCGAACCGTCTCGACCCATCCGGCGACCTCCACGGGGCCGTCAGGAAGCGGGGATAGGTGCGCGATCAAGGTGCGGGTCATAACGCCCGAGTCTATCGGCGCGAAACCGGGCTAATCCGCCCCGCCTAGACTGGCCGAATGCCCGCCGATGTCATCCACCTGGTGCGCCACGGCGAAGTCGAGAACCCGAAGCGCATCCTCTACGGCCGCCTCGAGGGCTACGGCCTCAGCGAGCTCGGCCACCGCATGGCGGAAGCATCCGCGCGGTCGCTGGGCGGGCATCCGATCACCGCACTGTACAGCTCGCCCCTGCAGCGCACGCGCGAATCCGCTGCGCCGTGGACCGCCGCCTTCGGGCTCGAGCCGCACATCGACGAGCGCCTCATTGAGCCCGCCAACCGATTCGAGGGCAAGCGCATGGACCGGGCGACGCTCATGAATCCCAAGAACTGGCCGTGGATGGTGAACCCCGCCCGCCCCAGCTGGGGCGAGGCGTTCGCGTCGATTGCGACCCGGATGCTCGCCGCCATGACCGACGCCCACCAGCGCACCGAGGGTGGCGAAGTCGTCATGGTCAGCCACCAGCTGCCCATCTGGATGGCCCACCGCGCCGTCGCGGGTAAGCGCCTGGCCCACGACCCACGGGCGCGACGGTGCGCCCTGTCGAGCATCACCAGCTTTGCCTGGCGCGACGGCGCCTTCACTGAGATCGACTATCAGGATCCCGGGGCAGAATTGGGGAAAACACCCATCGACCTCGGAGCCGTGTGACCACCAATCTCCGCACCCCCCGACACCGACGCCCGTTCCGCACCGTTGCCGCCGTGGCCGCCCTCGGCGCCCTCGTCGCGCTTGCCGGGTGCACGACCGAAGATGGCGACCGACTCGCGAGCCAGTTCCGCGAAGGCACCGGCCAGGGCTACATCTCGGGCGACGGCGCCTACACCGTCATCGCCGAAGCCGACCGCACCGAGCCGGTCACCTTCGAGGGCGTCGTCGAGTCGGGTGAGACGATCTCGAGCGACGACTTGCTCGGCCAGGTCGTCGTCGTCAACTTCTGGTACGCGGCCTGCCCGCCGTGCCGCGTTGAAGCGCCCGACCTCGAGGCCATCTGGCAAGAGTTCGAGTCGCAGGGCGTGCAGTTCGTGGGCGTGAACATTCGCGACGGCCTCGGCACCGCCATCACCTTCGCCGACGAGTTCGGCATTACCTACCCCTCGATCCTCGACCGCGACGACGCCGCCGTGCGGCTCGCGTTTGCCGGCCAGGTGGCCCCCAACGCGGTGCCGACGACCCTCGTCGTCGACCAGGAGGGCCGCGTGGCCGCGCGCATTTCGGGGCTGCTCACCGAGCCCTCGACGCTGCGGGCCATGATTCGCGACACCCTCGCCGAAGCCGAGAGCTAGGACTCCGCCGTGGTGAATCCCGTCGGCGAAATCGTGCTGAGCGGCAACCTGCTGCTCGCGATGCCGATCGCGCTGGCCGCGGGCTTCCTCGCGTTTGCGTCCCCGTGCGTCCTGCCGCTCGTGCCCGGCTATCTCGCCTACGTCGGGGGCTTCACGCGCCCCGTCGAGAACCGGCGAGAACGCAGCCGGCTGCTGCTCGGCGTGAGCCTGTTCATCCTCGGGTTCAGCGTCGTCTTTGTCGCATTCTCGATCGTGTTCGCGACCGCGGGCCTCCTGCTGCAGTCGCGCCTCGACCTGATCACCCGTATCGCCGGTGTCGTCGTGATCCTCATGGGCCTTGTCTTCATTGGCCAGGTGTCGTTCTTGCAACGCACGGTGCGGCCGAAACTGACGGCGGCCGCGGGCCTCGGCGGGGCCCCCGTGCTCGGCATCGTCTTTGGCCTCGGTTGGGTGCCCTGCATCGGGCCGACCCTCATCGCCGTGAACGCGCTCGTCATCAACGAGGGCGACATCGGCCGCGCGGCCCTCATCGGCCTGCTGTACTGTCTCGGCCTCGGTGTGCCGTTCCTGCTGCTCGCCTTCGGGTTCCGCTGGGCGACCGGCGCGGCCGACTGGCTGAAGCGCAACGTGCGCGTCATCAACCTCATCGGGGGAGGCTTGCTCATCGCCATCGGCGTCGCCATGGTGACGGGCCTGTGGTCCCTCTTCGTCTCGAGCCTGGGATCGGTGATCGGTGGAACCGTTACGCCCCTTTGACTACGACGACGGCAGCGCCCCCACGGGCACCGCCGAGCGCACCGACCGCGCGAGCGGCGACGGGCCCACGCAGCCGCGGCTCGGCGTCGTCGGGTGGGGCCGCTTCCTGTGGCGCCAGCTGACCAGCATGCGCACGGCGCTCGTGCTGCTGCTGTTGCTCGCGGTCGCCGCCATTCCGGGGTCGCTCGTTCCGCAGCGCTCGTCGAACCCGAACGGCGTCGTGCGGTTCCGTCGCGACGACCCCGAGCTGTTCGAGATTCTTGACGCCCTGCAGCTGTTCGACACGTTCACGTCGGTGTGGTTCAGCGCCATCTACCTGCTGCTCTTCGTCTCGCTCATCGGCTGCATCATTCCCCGCACGGCGCACCACTGGAAGGCGCTGCGCTCGCGCCCGCCGAAAACGCCGGCGCGCCTGAATCGCCTGGTCGGCTATCGCGAGGCGGATGCTCCCGGTTCCGTCGAGGACGCTCTCGCGGCCGGCGAGGCGGTGCTGCGCCGTCAGCGCTTCCGCGTCGAGCGCTACGGAAACTCGCTGTCGGCCGAGCGCGGTTACCTGCGCGAGACGGGCAACCTCGTGTTCCACGTCGCGCTCATTGGCGTGCTCGGCACTGTGGGTCTTGCCGGTGGTTTCGGCTACAACGGCCAGAAGGTCATCGTCGAGGGTCAAACCTTCGTCAACCAGTTGACCACCTACGACTCGTTCTCGGCGAGCCGCTTCTTCAGCGACGCTCGCCTTGACCCGTTCTCGATGCGACTGGACGAGTTTGACGCGGTCTTCGAGGCGGCACTGGATGAGACCCGGGGCACGCTCATCGCGCAGCCGCTCGACTACACCGCGTCGGTGACGATCACCGAGGCGGATGGCGAGAGCGTTCAGCGCGACATCAAGGTCAACGCTCCCATCGACATCGCCGGCGTGCGCGCATACCTGCTCGGCAACGGCTTCGCCCCGGTGATCACGGTGCGCAATGCCGACGGCGATGTCGTCTTCGACGAGTCGGTGGCGTTCCTTCCGCAGGACAGCAACCTCACGAGCCTCGGCATCATCAAGGTGCCCGACGGCTTGCCCGACCAGGTCGGCATGATCGGCTTCTTCTATCCGTCGGCGATCCAGCTCGACAGCGGAGCCCTGGCGAGCATTTGGCCGCAGCCCGACAACCCCGTGGTCACCCTGAACCTGTTCGTCGGCGACCTCGGCCTCGACGACGGCGTGCCCCGCAGCGCCTACGCGCTCGATGTCGACGATCTCGAGCAGTTGACGGGCGGCGAGACGGGCAACGACTCGATCATCCTGGGCCTCGGGCAGAGCGCCGAGTTGCCGAACGGCTGGGGCACGGTCGAGTTCACCGCCCTGCCGCGCTTCGTCTCGATCGATTTCCATCACGACCCGACGCAGGCGGGGGTGCTCATCTCGAGCGTGCTGGCTATTGCCGGGCTCATCGTGAGCCTGTTCGTGCCGCGTCGGCGCATGTGGATCGCCGCGGAGGAGGGGGCCGACGGCCAGGGCGTGCGCCTGCGGTACGCCGGTCTCGCGCGCGGAGACGACCCCAACCTCGATGACGCGGTCGAGCGCCTCGCCACCGAACATCTCGAGGGTCTCGGCGGAGCACTCGGCCCCGCCGACGAGCCAGCCCTCGCCCCGGCATCGTCACAGTAACCGCGAATTACCATGGAGTCGTGATGGAGAACCTCGCCAGCCTTTCGCTCGTCGCCGTCTACTCGGCCATGGGCGTCTACACCCTCGCCTTCATCGCCTTCACGCTCGACCTCGCGAAGCGCTCGGCCGAGGCCCCCGTGCCGGCGGCCGCCAGTGTGGCCGCCGGCGCCCCCCAGACATCGACGGTCGCCGCGGGTTCCGGCGGAACCGCCGTTCTCGATCGTGAGGATGCTCTGCTTCCCGAGGCGAGGGACGGCTCGCGCGGTGGGGCCACCGTCTACCAGCGTGTCGCCTTCGCTTTCGCGATCATCGGCTGGGTGCTTCACCTCGCCGCGACCCTGACGCGCGGTCTCGCGGCCGACCGCGTGCCGTGGGCGAACATGTTCGAGTTCGGCCTCACGGCGACGCTTGTCGGCATGGGCACGTTCCTCGGGGTGCAGCTGTGGAAAGACGTGCGCTACCTCGGGGCGTACATCACCGGATTCACCGTGCTCTCGCTCGGCATCGTCACGGTGAACTTCTACGTCGACGTCGTGCCGACACCACCGGCGCTGCAGTCAGCCTGGCTCGTGATCCACGTGCTCGTCGCCGTGCTCGCGACCGCGTTCTTCGCGATCGGCGCCGGTCTGTCGACGATGCAACTGCTGCGCCACCAGCGCGAGGTGCGCAAGACCGCGGGCCTCAAGTTCCTCGACACCGTGCCGGGGGCCTCCACGCTCGAGTCGCTTGCCTACCGCATCAACGTCGTCGGCTTCGTGTTCTGGACCTTCACCCTTGTCGCCGGCGCCATCTGGGCCGAGCGCGCCTGGGGCCGCTACTGGGGGTGGGACACGAAGGAGGTCTGGACCTTCATCATCTGGGTGCTCTTTGCCGGCTACGTCCACGCTCGCGCTACGCGTGGTTGGCGCGGCAACCGCTCGGCATGGCTGGCGATCATCGGCTTCAGCTCGGTGATCTTCAACTACACGATCGTGAACCTCTACTTCGAGGGCCTGCACAGCTACAGCGGTCTCTAGGTCGCGCCGACGACGAGCAGCTCACGACACCGGGCGATGCGGGCGCGCCACCATGCGGCGCGCTCGTCGGGCGCAGCGAGGCGAGCAAGAGCATCCTCGTCGATGTCGACGGCTGCGACCGGAATCGTGCCGTCCGTCGGAATGAGCGGCGTGCGCGTGACGTCGCTCAGCAGCAGCGCCGCCGTGCCGAGCCCGCAGTCGTAGGGCAACTCGGGCAGGCGGGCCGCCAGGGCGGCGCCCATCGCGAGGCCAACGCTCGTGTCGAGGGCGCTCGAGACGACGGCCGGCAGCCCCGCCTCGGCCACGATCGCGAGGGCGCGATCGATGCCACCGAGCGGCGCCGCCTTGATCACGACGAGGTCGACGGCGTCGGCCCTGGCCACCGCGATCGGGTCGCTCGCCTTGCGCACGCTCTCGTCGGCGGCGATGGGCACGTCGATGCGGCGGATGCGGCGCCGCAGCTCGGCGAGCTCGGCGACGCTCGCGCAGGGCTGCTCGACGTACTCGAGGTCGAACCGCTCGAGCTCGCGAATGGCGTGCTCGGCCTCATCGACGTTCCAGGCACCGTTTGCGTCGAGGCGGATCCGACCTGCGGGGCCCAGCAGCCGTCGCGTCTCGCGCACCCGGTCGACGTCGTCGGCGAGCGTCTGCCCGCGCTCCGCAACCTTGATTTTGACGGTGCGGCACTCGCCGAACCGGCTCAGTACGGCCGGGATGCGGTCGAGCGGCACGGCGGGCAGGGTCGCGTTCACGGGAATCTGGTCGCGCAGGGCGGGGGTCGACGGTGGCGCCCAGCCGGTCGCGATCGCGGCGGCGAGCCAGGTGGCGGCCTCCTGGTCGTCGTACTCGACGAAGGGGCTGAACTCGGCCCAGCCCTGCGGTCCGCGCAGCAGCACCGCCTCGCGGTGCTCGAGGCCGCGAAACCGCGTCGCGAGAGGGATGCGCACGACGTGGGAGTCGGCGAGGAGGGCGTCGACCGACGGGAGTTCGTGCCTGTCATCCCGTGTCGGTGCGTCCATCTGCTCAGTGTGGCAGGTGGCGCGTGACGTTTCTCAGGAGTTGGGCACCGCCACACCCGCAAAACCGGGGCCGCCAGGCGGCCGGGCCGGCTGTACTCCTGAGAAACGTCACGTCGCCGCGGCTCAGGTCGCGGGTGGGTGGCGGTCGTAGGCTTGCGGCATGGCCGACGCTGCGCAGGTATCTGAGACGTTCGACCCGTCGCGCTGGGTCGTGGCGCCCGGCTTCGACGAGCTCACCGACCTCACGTACCACCACGACACGTCCGGACGTATCGCCCGCATCGCGTTCGACCGGCCCGAGGTGCGCAACGCGTTCCGCCCGCACACGGTTGACGAGCTGTACCGGGCGCTCGACGATGCGCGGCAGAACCCCCGCATCGGCGTCGTGCTGCTGACCGGCAACGGGCCGAGCCCGAAGGACGGCGGCTGGGCGTTCTGCTCGGGCGGCGACCAGCGCATCCGCGGGCGGGCTGGATATCAGTACGCAGAAGGGGAGACGGCCGACACGGTCGACACGGCGAAGGCGTCGAGGCTGCACATCCTCGAGGTGCAGCGGCTCATCCGCTTCATGCCGAAGGTCGTGATCGCGCTGGTGCCCGGCTGGGCCGCCGGCGGCGGACACTCGTTGCACGTCGTCTGCGACATGACGATCGCGAGCCGCGAGCACGCCCGCTTCAAGCAGACCGACGCCGACGTGGGCTCGTTCGACGCCGGCTACGGCAGCGCCTACCTCGCCAAGCAGGTCGGGCAGAAGGTGGCGCGCGAGATCTTTTTCCTCGCCCGCGAGTACGACGCCGAGCGTGCGTACGAGATGGGCACCGTCAATGCGGTCGTGCCGCACGCCGAGCTCGAAAGCGCGGGGCTCGAGTGGGCAGAGACGATCCTCACCAAGTCGCCGACGGCGATCCGCATGCTCAAGTACGCGATGAACCTCACCGACGACGGGCTCGTCGGCCAGCAGCTGTTCGCGGGGGAGGCGACGCGGCTGGCGTACGGCACTGACGAGGCGGTCGAGGGGCGCGACTCGTTCCTCGAGAAGCGAGCTCCCGACTGGTCGCCGTTCCCCTGGCAGTACTGACGCGCATCCCCAGCCACCCCCGAGCGACCGACCAGCGGCGCGCGCTAGCGTGACCCTGTGACTCGCCCGCTCGCCGTCGTCGACTCGGCCGACCCGCTCGCCTGCCTTGCGGCCCTGCGCCACGCGCTCGCGGGCGACGGGCCCGCCGTGCTGTTCCGCGGCGGCGGGGTGAACCCCGTGCACACGGCCCCCCTCGAGGTCGAACAGCGCATCGCCCTCGTGGTCGAGACGAGCGGCACGACGGGCCGCCCGAAGCGCGTCGCGCTCAGCGCCGACGCCGTGCTCGCGAGCGCCGCCGCGTCGACCGGCGCGCTCGGCGAACCCGGTCAGTGGATGCTCGCCCTCCCCGTCCACTACATCGCCGGCAGCAACGTGCTCGCCCGCTCGCTCGCCTCCGGGGTCGACCCCGTGCCGATCGCGCCGGGGCGCATGGGCGCGACCGACGTCTTGGCGGCGATCGGCCGGTTCACCGAGAAGCACCGCTTCACGGCGCTCGTTCCCGCCCAGCTCAGTCGGCTGCTCGACGAGGCCGACGAGAACGCCGAGGTGGCGGCGGCGCTCGCCGGATTCGACCGCATCCTGGTCGGCGGCCAGGCCACCCCCGCGGCGCTCGTCGACCGCGCCCGCGCGCACGGATGGGCGATCACGCGCACGTACGGCTCGAGCGAGACCTGCGGCGGCGTTGTCTACGACGGCGTCCCGATCGGCCAGACCGAGGTGCGCATCACCGACGGCCGGGTTGAGCTTGGCGGGCCGACCCTCGCCGAGTACTACCTGGGCGACCCCGAGCGCACTGCTGACGCGTTTGTCGAGCACGACCAGCAGCGCTGGTACCGCACGGACGACGCCGGCGAGGTGGTCGACGGCGTGTTGCGCGTCACGGGCCGCATCGACGACGTGATTGTCTCCGGTGGCATGAAGGTGCGTCTCGCCGCCGTCGAGCGTCTCGTGCGCGAGCAGCCGGGCCTCGCCGACGCGGTCGTCGTCGCGGGGCACCACTCCGAGTGGGGCGAGGTTCCTATCGTGGTCACGACGACCCGCCCCGATCGGGATGCTCTCCGTCGCGTGGTCGGCGCAGCGCTCGGCCCCGAGGCGCGCCCCGACCGCATCGTCACGGTCGGCGCTCTGCCGCTGCTGCCGAGCGGCAAGCCTGATCGGCTGGCGATTGCCCGACTCGTCGCGGGGGAGGCCGCCGGGCCGTCCGGCTCCTAGAATCGGCCCGTGGCGAAGAGCACCCCGAAGAAGCGCGCGGCGAAGGCAGTACCCCGGAAGTCGGCAGCGTCGACGCGCCGGAAGACCGACCCCTCGCGCAGCGGCAACCCCGCGGCGGTGCGTCCGGCGACGGCCCGCGACTGGGTGGGCGGGGCGCGCCCGCGCACGCTGACCTTGGCGCTCGCCCCGGTCATCCTGGGTTCGGCGGTCGCGCGCTGGTTTTCGGCGTTCGATCCGGTGTTGGCGGGTTTGGCGCTCGCCGTCGCCGTCTTCCTGCAGGTCGGCGTGAACTACGCGAACGACTACAGCGACGGGGTGCGCGGCACCGACGCCGTGCGGGTTGGCCCGAGTCGTCTCACGGGCTCGGGCGCGGCGAAGCCTCGCACGGTACTGACTGTCGCGCTCGTGTTCTTCGGCCTCGCGGCGGCCGCGGGCCTCGCGATCGTCGTGCTCACCCAGCTGTGGTGGCTCATCGCGGTGGGCGCCGTCGCCATCGTCGCCGCCTGGTTCTACACGGGCGGGAAGCGCCCGTACGGCTACGCGGGCCTCGGCGAGCTGGTCGCGTTCGTGTTCTTCGGGCCGGTCGCGGTTGTCGGCACCACGTTCATCCAGACCGGTACCGCCCCGCTCGAGTCGTGGATCGCCGGCGTGCAGCTAGGCCTGTTCGCGGCCGCGATTCTGCTCGTCAACAACATCCGCGACATTGACCAGGATGCGCAGGTCGGCAAGCGCACGCTGGCGGTGCGTTTCGGATCGGTGCGCTCCCGCATCGTGTTCGTCGTGCTGCTGGCGCTGCCCTTCGCGGGGCTGGCGTGGTTCCTCTTCCTGTTCCCGGCGGCCCCGCTGGCGTTCTTCACATTGCTTATCACGCTGCCGGTAAGCCTCATCGTGGTGACGGCGCGCACCCCGCGGGAGTTGATCCTCGCCCTGCAGTTGACGAGCCTCGCGGCGCTCGTGTTCGCGGCCGCCCTCGGCGCCGCGATCGCGTTCTAGAGGCTTACGCTCGCGGAGGATCGCCGGGCGTCTCGCCGTCGAGCAGCGCGTCTTCTTCGGCCGTGTCGTCGTCGATATCGCCGCGGGCCGCGCGGGCACGGCGCTCGGCGATGTCGGTGGCGACGGCGGCGCGCAGCTTCGCGAAGCAGATGTACGAGATGGCGAGGGAGATGATCGCGGCAGCGAGGGCCGCGATCATGTAGTGCGGAAAGCCGGCGATCCCCATCGATTGCAGGGGCAGGCGCAGGAAGACCGCGAGGAGCGCGAACAGGGCAGCGAAGATGCCGAAGCGAAGCAGGCTGTAGACGATCCAGGGGCGCACGCCACCAGTCTACGGACGCGCCCCCGAGCATCCACCGGGCGCCGAGGGCGCACTCACGATGCATCCAGCGCTCGTGCGTACACTTCAGAGCATGGTCAGGTTCATCATCATCGGCGGTGTGGTCGCGGTCGCGTTCACCATCTACGCGCTCGTCGATGTGCTGATGACGGAGCGGTCGCGTGTGCGCGGGGTGGCGAAGCCCGCGTGGGCGCTGATCACGGTGCTGCTGCCGGTGATCGGCGGCGTGCTGTGGCTGACCGTTGGTAAGGCGAAGCGCGGCCCGCGACGCATGGCCCCACCCACGGCGCCCGACGACGACCCCACCTTCCTGAGCTCTCTCAGTGCGGAGGAGATTCAGCGTCGCGCCGAGCAAGACGAACGTCTGCGCCGCCTCGAGCAAGAACTGGCCGACCTGGAGGCGGAGGATGATGACGACGACACCCCCCGCGCCGGAACCGCCGGTTAGCGCCCCCACGAGCCCGGCCGCCGAGGCGGCCATGGCGCTCCTTCATGGGATGCACGCCCAGGGCCTCGAGCACGTGGTCGTCAGCCCCGGCTCGCGCTCTCAGGCGCTCGCGCTGGCCGCCGCGGCGCTGGATCGCGCCGGGCTCATCACCCTGCACGTGCGCATCGACGAGCGCGTGGCGGGCTTCACCGCCCTCGGCCTCGCCGTCGAGACGGGCCGTCCCGTCGCCGTGATCTGCACGTCGGGCACGGCCGTCGCGAACCTGCACCCGGCTGTTCTCGAGGCGCACCACTCCGGCGTGCCCCTCATCCTGCTGACGGCCGACCGGCCGGCCGAGCTGCGCGGCATCGGCGCGAACCAGACGACCAACCAGGTCGGCATCTTCGGCGACATGGTCGCCGCCGACTGGGACGTTCCCGCCCCGACCGGCGACCCCGGCGAGCTCGATGAGGTGCGCGACCTCGCCGAGCTGGCCCTGCGCGCGGCCGCCGACGGCCCCGTGCACCTGAACCTCGCCTACCGCGAGCCGCTGAGTGGGGGCGAGCCGAGCATCCCGACCGCCCTGCCGACCGGCGACGCGGGCGATGGTGACGGGGATGCTCACCCCCTCTGGCAGCGCACCCTCGGCCCCGAGGTGGTCGACCTCGAGCCCGACGACGCGACCGTCGTCATCGCCGGCCACGGCGCCGGCGCGCTCGCCGAAGATCTGGCTGTCAGGCTCGGCGCCCCGCTCATCGCCGAGGTGTCAAGCGGCGCGCGCTTCGGCCGGCACGCGGTCGTCGCCTACCGCGAGGTGTTGCGCGGCCCGCACGGCGAGGCGGTCGGGCGCGCCGTCGTGCTCGGCCACCCGACGCTCAGCCGCGAGGTGCCTGCGCTGCTCGAGCGCGACGACGTCGAGGTGATCGTCGTGCGAGCCCCCGGCGCCGACGCGTACAACCCCGGCCGCAGGGCTCGCGTCGTCGATGACGTGCGGGTGATCGGAAAGCCCGACCCGCAGGTGGTGCGCCGCTGGGTCGGGGGGTGGGTGGCGATGAGCCGCGCCGTGCTCGAGTCGACGGCGCCGGACGATCCGGCGCCCGATCTCGAGCAGTCCGCCTCGACCGACATGAGCGTGCGCCTCGCCTTCGCGAAAGCCGAGGCCGCGATCCTCCGCCAGCCTGTCGACCGACAGATGCTCGTGCGCGCCGTGTGGGCATCCACCTGGCCGCATGATCGCCTCGTGATGGCCGCATCGCGCCTCATCCGCGAGGCGGACCGGCTCGTGCCGGGCAAGAACATCGCCGTGCACGCGAACCGTGGCCTCGCCGGCATCGACGGCACGATCGCGACGGCGACGGGCATCGCCCTCGCCGCGCAGGCGCATGCCGGGCCGCAGCCCGGCACGACCCGCGTGCTGCTCGGCGACCTCGCGCTCATCCACGACGCGGGCGCCCTGCTCGTGCCCCTCCCCGAGCGCGTACGCGTGCACCTGTTCGTCGGCAACGACCGCGGCGGCACGATCTTCGACCAGCTCGAGGTGGCCGCGACCGCGAACCCCAACGACTACGAGCGCGTAATGCGTACACCCCACGCGGTCGACATCGCCGCGCTCGCCGCCGCGGGCGGCTGGGCCTACCGGAAGGCCGCCACCCGCGCCGACCTCGACGACGCCCTCACCGCCCCCGAGCCCCTGCTCGTCGTCGAGGTGCCGCTCGACACACTCGACCCGGTCGACGAGTCCGCGTAGCGTCGCCAGCATGATCGAACTGCTGCGCGCCAACGCCCTGACCCGCCTCGCCGACCGCGACCCTAACGCGACGCCCGGCTTCGACGGCGACAAGGCTGCGGGGCAGGAAGCGCTCGCCGCCGGCGTCAGCCACCTGGGAAACCTACAGGAACGACTGTTCGCCGCTAGCACGGCGGGCGAGCGTCGCCGCGTGCTGCTCGTGCTGCAGGGCATGGACTCCGCCGGCAAGGGCGGTATCGTGCGCCACGTGGTCGGCTCCGTCGACCCGCAGGGCGTGCACCTCGCCACCTTCAAGAAGCCGACCGAGAAGGAACTCAGTCACCACTTTCTCTGGCGCATCGAGCGCGAGTTGCCGCCCGTCGGCCGCATCGGGGTCTTCGACCGCTCGCACTACGAAGACGTGCTGATCGGGCGGGTACGCGAGCTCGCGCCGGCCGCCGAGATCGAGCAGCGCTACGACGACATCGTCGAGTTCGAGCGGCGCCTCGTGCGCACGGGCATCAGCGTCGTCAAGGTCATGCTGCACATCTCGCCCGACGAGCAGAAGGCGCGGCTCACCGAGCGCCTGGAGCGGCCGGACAAGCACTGGAAGTACACGACCAACGACATCGCCGAGCGGATGCTGTGGGACGACTACGAGCGCGCGTACGAGCTCGCGATCCAACGCACATCGACCGACGAGGCGCCCTGGCACGTGGTTCCCGGCAACCGCAAGTGGTACGCACGCCTTGCCGTGCAGGCGCTGCTCACCGACGCGCTCGAACGCATCGACCCGCAGTGGCCGAGCGCGACGTACGACGTCGACGAGCAGAAAGAGCGGCTCGCCGCGACCTGACCCTCGCGCTACCGCAGCGCGTCGGCGATGGGCCGGAACTTCATCCGCGTCTCGGCGAGTTCCGCGACCGGGTCGGAGTCGATGACGATACCGGCGCCGGCGTGCGCCACGAGCATCCCGTCGTCGTCGATGTGCGCGCAGCGCAGCGCGATGACCCACTCGCCGTCGCCGTCCTGGTCGATCCAGCCGACGGGGCCGGCGTAGCGGCCGCGGTCGAACGGCTCGAGTTCGGCGATCAGGGCGAGCGCCGCGTCCGTGGGAGAGCCCGCGACGGCGGCCGTCGGGTGCAGGGCCGCGACCAGGTCGAGCCCGCTCGAGTCTTCGGCGAGCTCGAGCTCGACGTCGGTCGCGAGGTGCCACAGGTTCGGCAGCTTCAGCGTGAACGGAGCCTCACTCGCGGTCACCGCCGTCACGTGCGGGCGCACGGTCTTCAGTACGCTCTGCACGGCGAACTCGTGCTCGTCGAGGTCCTTCTGACTCGTCGCGAGCTGTGTGGCGGCCGCAGCATCCTCGGCGGCGTCGGCCCCGCGGGCGGTCGAGCCCGCCAGCACGCGCGCGCTCGCCTCGCGGGCGTGCACGCTCACGAGCGTCTCCGGGCTCGCACCGATCAGCCCGTCGACGGCGAAGGCGAGCGTGTCGGGGTAGGCCTCGGCAAGCTCCGTCACGATGGCGCGGCGGTCGGCATCGGCCGGGATGCTCGCGGTCGCGTCCCGCGCGATCACCACCTTCTCGACGTCGCCGGCCCGGATGCGCTCGACCGCCCGGCCGACCGTCGCCACGAAGTCGTCGCGGCTGAGGGTCGCCGCGGTGAGCGTCGCTCGCGGGCGCTCGCCGATGGGCGTCTCGGCCGGAAGGCGCCCAGCGCCCGGCACTGGCTCGGCGTCGGCCGACTGCTCGCCCGTGCCGGTCACCGAGATGCGCGTCACCCACGCCACCCCATCGCGCCGTCCGACGATCGTCTCGGGTACCACGAGAACGCTCGCCGCGCCCGAGTCGTCGGCGAACGCGAAGCTGCCGAACGCGACGAGCCCCGAGCCCGCGCGGTGCACCGGGTCAGCCACCTCGGCGGCGTCAGCGAGCGTGCGCCAGGTGCGGGCAGCATCCGCGAATCTGCTCGCCCCACGGAACTCGCCGCGCCACACCTCGCCGATGCCGACGATCCCGTCGCCGCGGCGCAGCGCGACCAGGGGATGCGCGGGGTCGGCAAACCCCATCAACGGTCCGTCGAGTGCAACCACCGTCGTCACGGCCCGCAGACGCACCGCGGGAGGGGGGCTCGACGTCACCCTCTGAGGCTACTCCGCACACCGGGGCTCCCCAGGCCGCTCACGGCGAACCTCGGGCGAGCACTCACTAGACTCGGGCTGTGACAAAGGCCGATCTGAGCAAGCAGCCGAGCGCCGTCGCCGCCATGTTCGACGACGTGGCGCCGCGGTACGACCGGGCAAACGCCGTGCTCTCGGTCGGAAACTCGGCCCTATGGCGCATTGCCACCGTGCGTGCCGTCGACCCGCAACCGGGCGAGCGCATCCTCGACATCGCCGCCGGAACCGGAACGAGCTCGGCCGCCTTCGCGAAGTCCGGCGCGACCGTCGTCGGGGTCGACTTCTCGGAGGGTATGGTCGCCGAGGGGCGCCGCCGCCACCCGCAGCTCGAGTTCGTCGTCGGCGACGCCGAGCAGCTGCCGTTCGGCGACGACGAGTTCGACGCCGTCACCATCAGCTTCGGGCTGCGCAACGTACAGCGCCCGCAGAAGGCGCTCGCCGAGATGTATCGGGTCACGAAGCCCGGCGGTCGCATCGTCATCACCGAGTTCTCGCGCCCGCCGATCGGCGTTTTGCGCGCTGGCTACCACGCCTATTTGAAGCACGTGATGCCGCACATTGCGAAGGTCACCAGCTCAAACGCCGACGCCTACGAGTACCTGTTCGAGTCGATCGCCGACTGGCCCGACCAGGCCACCCTCTGCCAATGGATGCGCGCGGCCGGGTTCACGCGCGTCGCGTACCGCAATCTCACCACCGGCGTCGTCGCCATGCACCGCGGCCGCAAGCCGCTCGATTCGGCGATCCGTGCATCCGTTGCGAAGCGCCGTCGCGCGCGCTCCGCCTCCTCCGCCTCGGCCGCCGCCGAGTGACCCCGACCACTCTCAACGATCGGCCGACCGTGACCCCGAGTACCCCGCTCGCACGCCGCAGCAAGACGCTCTCGGCGTCGCTCGGCCTCGGCGAAAAGCTGTTCGCGTCCAGTGAAGAGCGCCGCTTCGCCGACGCCATCGAGCAGGGGCTCGAGAAGGTCGAAGCAGGCCTGCTGCGCGAGGTCAGCTTCGCCGACGACATGGCCGACGTCACCTCGCGCTATCTGCTGGAGGCCGGCGGCAAGCGCATCCGCCCCGTGCTGACGCTGCTCACCGCGCAGCTCGGCGACGGCGCCATCGACGACGTGATCACCGCCGCCCAGGCGATCGAGATCACCCACCTCGCGTCGCTCTACCACGACGACGTCATGGACGAGGCTGAGATGCGCCGCGGTGTGCCGAGCGCGCAGAGCGTGTGGGGCAACTCGGTCGCGATCCTCACCGGTGATCTGCTGTTCGCCCGGGCGTCGAAGCTCGTCGCGAGCCTCGGCGAGCGCTCCATCAAGCTGCAGGCCGACACCTTTGAGCGGCTGTGCCTCGGCCAGCTGCACGAGACCCTCGGCCCGCGGCCCGACGACGACGCCGTCGAGCACTACCTGCAGGTGCTCGCCGACAAGACCGGCTCGCTCATCGCCGCCGCCGCTCAGATGGGCGTCATCTTCTCGAACGCGTGCGACGAGTACGCCGAGCCTGTCGTCGCCTTCGGCGAGAAGATCGGCGTCGCCTTCCAGCTGGTCGACGACGTGATCGACCTCTCCGAGCCCGACGCCGAGACCGGCAAACCGCAGGGCACCGACCTGCGCTCCGGAGTCGCGACCCTGCCGCTGCTGTACTTGCGCCGCGAGGCGATGACCGACGCCGACGCGGCGGCGCTGCTGTTGCGCATCGAGCAGAGCGTCAACGGTGCCGACGACGAGTCCGACCCGGTGCTCGAGGCAGAGTTCGCCGCCGCCGTCGCTGAACTGCGCGCGCACCCCGTCACCGAGCGCACTTACGACGAGGCGCGCCGCTGGGCGTCCGACGCGGTTGCCGCACTCGACACCCTGCCCGCCGGGCCGGTGAAGAAGGCGCTGACGAAGTTCGCCGAGGCCGTCGTCGATCGCAGCCGGTAGAGTCAGCCGCATTTTGCCCACCGATCAGTTGAAGGAACCCCCTCGAGCATGAGCAAGCTGCGTCTCGCCATCGTCGGAGCCGGACCCGCCGGCATTTACGCCGCCGACATCCTGCTGAAGCACGAGCGCTCATTCGAGGTGTCGATCGACCTGTTCGACCGCCTGCCCGCGCCCTACGGCCTGGTGCGTTACGGCGTCGCGCCCGACCACCCGCGCATCAAGGGCATCACCAACGCGCTGCGCGAGGTGCTCGACTCGGGTGACATCCGCGTGTTCGGCAACGTCAACTACGGCACCGACATCACGCTCGACGACCTGAAGCGGCACTACAACGCGGTCATCTTCGCAACCGGCGCGATCAAGGATGCTGACCTCACCATTCCGGGGATCGACTTGGATGGCTCGTACGGCGCCGCCGACTTCGTCAGCTGGTATGACGGGCACCCGGATGTTCCGCGCGAGTGGCCGCTGGAGGCCCGCTCGGTTGCCGTCATCGGCAATGGGAACGTCGCCCTGGACGTGGCGCGCATCTTGGCGAAGCACCCGCAGGACCTGTTGCCGACGGAGATCCCCGACAACGTGCATGCCGGCTTGGAGGCGTCGCCGGTGACGGACGTGCACGTGTTTGGGCGCCGGGGGCCCATGCAGGTGAAGTTCACGCCGCTGGAGCTGCGCGAGCTGGGCGAGCTGAACGACGTCGACATGATCGTGTACGACGAGGACTTCGACTACGACGATGCGTCGCGGGCGGCGATCCAGTCGAACAAGCAGTTGTTCGTGATCGACAAGGTGTTTTCGCAGTGGAGGGCGCGCGAGACCGGTTCTGCGTCGCGGCGTTTGCACCTGCACTTCTACGCGAAGCCGGTGGAGGTGCTCGGCTCGGATGGCCGGGTGTCGGCGTTCCGGTACGAGCGCACCCGCCCGGACGGTGCCGGTGGCGTGGTGGGTACGGGCGAGTTCCGCGAGGTTCCGGTGCAGGCGGTGTACCGCGCGGTGGGTTACTTCGGTTCGCCGTTGGATGGGATTCCGTACGACGAGCGCCACGGCGTGATTCCGAATCACGAGGGCCAGGTGTTGGCTGACGATAACGCGCTGATGCCGGGTGTGTACGCCACCGGGTGGATCAAGCGTGGCCCGGTCGGCCTGATCGGTCACACGAAGTCGGACGCGATGGAGACGATCAAGCACCTGGTGAAGGATCAGGGCTCGTGGTGGCAGCCGGCGGAGCCGGACGAGCAGGCGGTGCTGGATCTGCTGCAGTCGCGAGGTGTGCTCTTCACGGACCTCGAGGGCTGGCACCGCTTGGACGCGCATGAGCGCGAGCTGGGTGATGCTCGGGGTCGCGAGCGCATCAAGGTGGTCCCGCGCGACGAGATGGTGCGCATCAGCCGCGACTGAGTCTGGCGAGTTCGTCGCGCCGGGCGGCCGCACAGGTCGCTGCCTGACGGTGTGCGAGTTCGAGCGGCACGGCCCAGCTGTTTTCTGCGGCGTCATCGGCGTTGTGCCAGTGGATGATGGGCGCCTCGGGTTCTGTCGATGGCACTGGGGTCGTAGTGCCTGCTTGCGGGCGCCGCTGACGCGGGTGCCGATGATCGTGCATAGCGATGTGGATCGGCTCGCCGATCGGCTCGCCCGCGTACCACCGGATGGCGCTGATGCACGCGAGCGGTCCGCCTGCCTTCCACGCGCGGCGGACGTCGTCAGGTAATTCGGGCACGCAGTACCAGCCGTGGCGCAGTCGCTCAGGGCGACCCCAGTAGCCGTACGCGATGCGGAGTTCGTCGTCCGTCCACCCCGCCTGGAGCAGGTCGGATCGCCTGACAATCCCACCCCGGTGGCGGATGAACGCGTCAAACCCGTCGAAGCCGCCCGCGTCTCGCGGATTCCATCCCGCGCTGGCCCGCGCGTCTCGCTCCCGTGACATGGATGCAGTGTGCCGAGATGCGCTCGCTCGCCCTGCCCGCCTTGGCGAACTCGGGGACTACCGTGCCGAGGTGCTCCGCGGGAGGAGTGACCGGTGACCCAACCCCGTGAACCTGCCTACCCCCTCCAGCCCCTTCCAAAGACGCGGAAACCCGAACCGACTCCCCGACCGGCCCCTTCCGAAATCTCGGGAACGCGAAACGCAGCTCAATCCGCGCTTCCGAAACGGCGGAGATGCGAAGGCGTCTCTGTTACGGAAAGGTGATGGAGATTCGTTCTACCGCGTCTTTGGAAGGCGGTGGAGGGGGTAGGGGTTGGTCCGAGCCGAGCCGAGCCGAGCCGAGCCGAGCCGAGCCGAGCCGAGCCGAGCCGAGCCGAGCCGAGCCGAGCCGAGCCGAGCCGAGCCGAGCCGAGCCACCTAGTGGCTGCTGTAGTGCTTCCAGGAGAGGGCGACGAGCTCGCGCAGTACGTCCCGGTCAATGGCGTCGAGTCGGCGCACGTACACGCAGTCAACCCCGCGGCGATGCGGGCCCAACCGGTCGAGCAGCTCGATCGCTCCCTCAGCGGTCTGCAACCCGTACAGAGACAATTCCGCCTTGCGGGGCGAGAATCCCGCCTTCGGCCACACGCCCGAGTGCCCGCTCGCATACGTGTACTCGTACTCGCCGAAGCCGATGATGCTCGGCCCCCACATCACCGGCTCCTCGCCCGTGACGTCGCGGAAGAGCGCGACCAGTTCGCCGCCCTCGGACGCGCGCCGAGCATCCAAGCCCGCCAGGAAATCCTCGACAGGAACATCCGTCGGCAACGTCTTCTGCGCCATAGAGCGATGATGCCCTACTGAACGGTCGCCGTCACCCGAGCGAGCGTGTCAAACGCCGCCATGTGTCGCGGCCGCTTCTGCCACTCATCCAGCGTCAGCTCGTGCGAGTTCTCGCGGTAGAGCTGCTCGACCCGGCGCAGATCCGCGATGATCTGCGCACCGCGCACCATCACCGACACCTCCAGGTTCAGGCTGAACGAGCGCATATCCATGTTGCTCGACCCGATCACCGCCACCTGGTCGTCGATCGTCACGTGCTTGGCATGCAAAACGGTCGGCGCGCGGTACAGCCAAATGCGCACACCCGCCTTCAACAGCGCCTCGTAGTACGAGCGCTGCGCGTGAAACACCATCGGCTGGTCGCCGATCTCCGAAACAAACAACTGCACGTCCAGGCCGCTCTGCGCCGCCGTCGTAATCGCGTACAGCATCGACTCGTCGGGCACGAAATACGGCGAACAGATCTGAATCTGGTGCTGCGCGGCGTAGACCAGCGAGTTGAACAGGCGGAGATTGTTCTCACCCTCGAACGCCGGACCGCTCGGCACCACCTGCGCGTCGACGTCGTCCTCCGGCAACTCTTTCGGAATCGACGCCGTCTCACGCAGCAGCAGCTCGTCCGTCTCCGAATACCAGTCCGTCGCAAACAGCGCGTCGATACCCGTCACGATCGGACCCTCGAAGCGCACCATCAGCTCGCGCCACTCGAGCGTTCCCGCCCAGTGCTTCTTGCGCTTGTAGCCGCGCTCGATCAGGTTCTGTGACCCCGTGAACGCGACCCGACCATCCACGATCAAGAACTTGCGGTGATTGCGCAGATCGGGGCGTTGCCACTGGCCACGCCACGGCCGCACCGGCAGCATCGCGTGAAACTCTGCACCGGTCTCGCGCAGGCGCGCGAGCGTGCGCCGGTATCCGGGCACGCGCACCGTCGCGATGTGGTCGAACAGGATGCGGACGGTGACGCCCCGCGCCACGGCGTCCTCAACGGCCGCGAAGAACGGCTCCGTCTCGTGGTCGAACGACACGATGTAGAACTCGACGTGCACGGTCTTCGTCGCGGCGTCGACCTCCGCTGTCATCGCCGCGAACGAGGCGCTGTAGTCGGTGATGATCTCGGCCGAATTGTCTCCGACGAGCGGCATCGCCCCGAGCGACCGGTTCAGCTCGACGATCGGCTCCAGCCACGGCGGCCACGGGTTGTCGCGCGAAACGCGATCCATGCCCTCCGTGGTGTCGATGATGTACTCGTTGATCTCGCGCTGCTTCTCGCGTCGCGACTTCGGCAACCGTCGCGAGCCGAACAGCAGGAAGAGAATGAACCCGACGTACGGCAGAAAGAAGATCGCCAACAGCCACGCCATCGCGGTCTGCGGGCGCCGGTTCCGCGGCACGACGAATAGCGCCACGATGCGGATCGTGATGTCGACAGCGATCAAGATCACCGTCACCACGAGCGCGATGGTCGACATGTTGTCGACTGCCTCAGCCATGCGCGGAGTCTAGCGACGCGCGCGCGGCGCGGGCCCGGGGGCTCAGCGGAAGTTCACGAACTGAAGGTCGACATCGAGGTCGGCCTTCTTCACCAGCGCGATCGTCGCCTGCAGGTCGTCGCGGCTCTTCGACTGCACGCGCAACTCGTCGCCCTGAATCTGCGCCTTCACGCTCTTCGGCGCCTCATCGCGGATCATCTTGGCGACCTTCTTGGCGTTCTCGCTCGAGATGCCGTTCTTCAGGCTCGCGTCGATGCGGTATTCCTTGCCACTCGCGTACGGCTCGCCGACGTCGAGGCTCTTCAAGGAAATGCCGCGCTTGATCATCTTCGACTGCAGCACGTCGAGCACCGCGTTCACGCGCTCCTCGGTGCTGGCCTTCAACAGGAGCTTCTCGCCGCTCCAGTCGACCGAGGCGCCGACACCCTTGAAGTCGTAGCGCTGCGCGATCTCCTTCTGCGCCTGGTGGAGGGCGTTGTCCGCCTCCATTTTGTCGACCTTGCTGACGATGTCGAACGAGGAATCAGCCATGTGCCGATTCTACTGCGGCCGGCTGGAGGGGCACTCTGGCGGTCGAGTCGCGCACGATCAGGTCAAACGGCAACGGCTGGTCGACGGCCGGAACCGAGTCCGCACCGCCCGACGGTTGCAGCGCCTCCATCAGCAGCTCGACGGCGCGCTCGCCCTGCAGCCCAGGGTGCTGGTCGACGGTCGACAGTCCGAAGAACGGAGCGAGTTCGTGGTTGTCGATGCCGATGACCGACAGGTCGCCCGGGACGCTCAACCCCATGTCGCGCGCGGCCAGCATCGCCCCGATCGCCATCTCGTCGCTCGCGGCCACGAGCGCGGTCGGGCGGATGCGCGGCTCACCCAGCAACTGCTTGGCCGCCTGATACCCGCTCTCCATCGTGAACACGGCCGGATAGTAGAGCGCGGGGTCGGGTTCGATGCCCGCTTCGCGCAGGGCGAGTTCGTAGCCGTGCCGACGGTTCGTCGGCAGGTGGAACGACAGCTCGCGCTCGACGTCACCGCCGATGTGGCCGATGACACGGTGGCCGAGCGACAGCAGGTGCTCGGTGGCGAGCTTCGTGACGGCGACATCGTCGATGCTCAACGTGGGCACCCCGGGGATCGGCCCGCCCACGCCGACGAGCGGCCGGCCGAGCGCGTGCAGCGAGTCGACCTCCTGCTCGGTGAGTTCCAGGCTGACGGCGAGCACGGCGTCGACGCGTTTGCGCAGCAGGAAGTGCTCGAACACGCTCGAACGCTCGTCGTCGTGGCCCGACAGGTTGTACAGGGTGAGGTCGTAGCCGTACTGCATGAGCCGGCGTTGCGCCCCCTCGATCACCGCGGTGTAGAACCACCGATTGAGAAAGGGCACAACGACACCGACGTTGCGGGTGCGCCCGGTGGCGAGGCTCGAGGCGTCGGCGTTGACGACGTACCCCAGCTGACTGGCCGCGGCTGCGACCTTCTCGCGCGTGCGGGGCGCGACGTGCCCGCGGCCGCTGAGCGCGCGTGACACCGTGGCCGTGGACACGCCTGCGAGTTTGGCGACGTCGTCAATACCGGTCATGGCTGCGCTCTTTTCGAAGGTTTGGGCTCAGACTAACGCGCCCACCCCAGTTTGCAAGCGCTTGCACTCAACTGGTCGTCGCGGACCCTCGCGACCGTATAAACTCATTGCGCGCACCCGGTCGCTGAATACAGCGGACGGGCGCGCGTACGGCGAGTTACCCAAGCGGCCAAAGGGATCTGACTGTAAATCAGCCGGCGTAGCCTTCGGGGGTTCGAATCCCTCACTCGCCACCCTGTGACGGCCCCGCCGCTCGAGACCATCGAGCGCGGGGCCGTTTTCGTGTTGAGCGACGTGGTGCGGTGCCTGGAAGACTGGGCACATGACGTCGCCCGCTCTCGCCCGCCCGTCCGACACTGAGCTGCTTACACTCGCGCTCGACATCGCCTCGGAGGCAGGGCGGATGATCGCTACGGCCCGCGAGGGCACGGTCACCGTCGCCGACCGCAAGTCGTCGTCGACCGACGTCGTTACCCAGGTCGATCGTGACGCCGAGGCGCTCATTCGTCACCGAATCGCGGAGGCGAGGCCTGATGACGCGTTCTTCGGTGAGGAGAGCGGCGGGGGCGAGGGGTCCAGCGGCCTGACCTGGGTCGTCGATCCGATCGACGGCACCGTTAACTATCTGTACGGCATCCCGCACTACGCGGTGAGCATCGCCGTCGTCGAGGGCCCCGCTGATCCGGCGCACTGGATCGAGCGCGTCGGTGTTGTGCTGAACCCGGCCACCGGCGAGACCTTTACGGCGGTGCGCGGGGGTGGCGCGTTCCTCGGCGACCGGGCCCTCAGCATCCCTACGCCGCCCGCGCTCGATCAGGCGCTCATCGCGACCGGCTTTGCGTATGACGCGGAGTTGCGCGGTCGTCAGGGGGCCGCCGTGGCCGCCATGCTGCCGCGCGTGCGCGACATTCGTCGCCTGGGCACGGCGTCGCTCGATCTGTGCAACCTCGCCGCGGGTCGGGTCGATGCGTACTTCGAGCGCACCCTCAACCCGTGGGATCACGCGGCCGGAGGTCTCGTCGTCCAGGAGGCCGGTGGGGTCGTGGTCGGCCGGGGAGGGAACGCGCCGAGCCGCGAGTTTCTGATCGCCGTGCATCCCGACTTGCTCGCGTCTGTGGAAGATCTGCTCGACGAGATCCGGGCCTGATGTTTACTGTCCGGACCCCCAGGTCGCTTCGTAGGCAACCTATGAATCAGGTTCGCGGACTTTTCGTTTCCCGCACAAGCGGTTAGCCTTTACCAGTTCGTGATAAATGGATGCGGTTCTCCGCGCCGTCACGAGCGCCCAGACCCGATCGACACTGACCCGAACGACGCAGAGAAACACCCCACCACCCCCATGACCGATGACCTCACACGGCTGAACGCCTCCCTTGGCGACCCCGCGGCCGCATCGGACGGCGGTTCGGTGCAGCCCTTGACGCGTCGGGAGGCGCGCGCAGCCGAGGGGCACCAGTCGCGTCGGGCACTGCGTGAGGTCGAGGCCGCACAGTCCGCGTTGCGTGGTTCGCGTCGCGCGAGCACGAGCCCCTCTCCGGCGGTGTCGTCATCGGCCCGCCGAGGCGTCGTACCGCGCCCCCCGGCTGGGCCCGTCGCCACGACGACCTCGGCCGTTCCCGGAGCGTCCGCGGTGCCGCTGCGCAAGCGCGTGGCCCGCAAGGTCTTCCCGCCGATCGTCATGGCAGCGGCCGCGGCACTCATCATCGGCACGTCGGTTCCTTCCAGCGTTCTCGGCGACCCGAACGCCCCCGCGGCGACCGCGTCGCTCGGAGAGGTCGCGAGCGCCCTCGACGCCGGTGCCGTTATCGAGACGGGTGCCAGCCGGGCCGCCACCGACGCCCCCGAGGCTCAGGTGCTCTCGGCCGCGTCTGACGATGCCAGCGCTCTGCCCGTCGCCAGCCGCGACGACTGGAGCGTCACCTCCTACGCCGAGATGATGCGCCTGCGGTACGGCAACCGCACCTTCGCCTACGCGACGACCGGTGCGGGCGCCGTGCGCTGGCCCTTCCCGTTCGCCGCCCCGATCAGCTCGGGCTTCGGCAGCCGCGCCGCTCCCTGCTGGGGCTGCTCGAGTTACCACCAGGGCCTCGACTTCGTCCCCGGCTATGGCACCGCAATTCAGGCCATCGCCGGCGGCACGGTCACCCTCTCGCAGCAGGGTGGCGGCTTCGGCAACCACGTATACATCGACCACGTGATCAACGGGCAGCGCGTCACGAGCGTCTACGCCCACATGGTGTGGGACTCCTCCCCGCTGCGCGTCGGTGACACCATCGAGGCGGGCGATTTCGTCGGACTCGTCGGATCGAGCGGCATCTCGACCGCTCCCCACCTGCACTTCGAGCTGCACCTCGACGGCGTCCCCGTCGACCCGTACGCCTGGCTCATCACCAACGCCTCGTAGCGCACCAGAACGAACAAGCCCCGGATGCGCGCTCAGCGCTTCCGGGGCTCGTTGCGTCGCTGCGCGGTCGCGCTAGCTCGCCGCCCGCAGCCAGACGGTGGTGTCGGTCGGCACAGCACGGCAGTCAAGTGGACCGCTGGTGAGCAGCACCTCGCCGGCCGGAAGCTCGATCGCGCCCTCACTGAGGTTGGCGATCACAACGACGTCGCCGGTGCGGAACGCTACCGCGTCGTCGCCGAGGTCGATCCACGAGACCGACCCTTCGCCGAGGCGCAGTTCCGCCCGCAGGGCCAGAGCGCGACGGTAGAGCTCGAGCGTCGAGCTGGGGTCGCCCTCCTGCGCGTCGCGCGCGATGGCGCTCCACTCGGTGGGCTGGGGCAGCCAGCTTTCGCCGGTCGCGTTGAAGCCGAACGCGGGGGCGTCGGCCTCCCACGGCAGCGGAACGCGGCACCCGTCACGGCCGTAGACCTCGCCGTTCGTGCGGTGGAACGTCGGGTCTTCGCGCACGTGGTCGTCCAGCTCGATGACCTCGGGCAGGCCCAGCTCCTCACCCTGGTACAGGTACGCGCTGCCGGGCAGGCTCAGCATGAGCGCCGTCGCGGCACGCGCTCGCTTGAGGCCGAGCACCTCGTCTGGCTTGTCCTCCGACGCCGGGCCGATGCCGCTCGCGGGGGCGGCCGCGTGCACGGTCAGGCCGAGGCGGCTCGCGTGGCGCACGACGTCGTGGTTGGACAGCACCCACGTGCTCGGGGCGCCGACATCACCGAACGCGGCAATCGACTCGTCGATGACGGTGCGAAGCTTCGGAGCCTCCCACGGCGTCGAGAGGTAGCTGAAGTTGAACGCCTGGTGCATCTCGTCGTCGCGCACCCACAGGGCGGCACGGCTGAGCGGCTCGACCCACGCCTCGGCGCACAGAACGCGGTCGCCGTCGTACTCGGCGAGAACCTTGTGCCAGTCGCGATAGACGTCGTGCACGGGAGGCTGAGCCCAGTAGGGCACCTCGTCGGGCTTCATCATGGCCTCGGCGAGGCTCTCGCCCTCCTCCGGCTCGGGCACGTCGGGCAGTCCGTCTGCCTTCATGAGGCCGTGGGCGACGTCGACGCGGAAGCCGTCGGCCCCGCGGTCAAGCCAGAACCGCAGAATCTCGCGGAAGCGCTCCCAGACCCACTCGTTCTTCCAGTTGAAGTCGGGCTGCGTCGAGTCGAACAGGTGGAGGTACCACTGGCCGGGCTCGCCGTTCGCCTCGGTCACCCGCGTCCAGGCGGGGCCTCCGAAGATCGACTGCCAGTTGTTCGGGGGCAGCTCGCCGTTCTCACCCTTGCCCTCGCGGAACATGAAGCGGTCGCGCTCGGCGGAGCCGGGGCCGGCGGCCAGTGCCTCCTGGAACCACACGTGCTCGCTCGAGCAGTGGTTCGGAACGAGGTCGACAATGACCCGCAGGCCAAGCTCGTGAGCCCGTTCGCGCATCCGATCGAAGTCAGCGAGGGTGCCGAACAGCGGGTCCACGTCGCAGTAGTCGCTGACGTCGTACCCCGCGTCGTTCTGCGGCGAGCGGAAGAAGGGAGACAGCCAGACCGCGTCGACGCCGAGAGCGGCAAGTGAGTCGAGACGCTCGGTGATTCCGGCGAGGTCGCCGATGCCGTCGCCGTTCGCATCGGCGAACGAGCGCGGATAGATCTGGTAGATGACGGCGGTGCGCCACCACTCTTTACCCGGCTGGGATGCACGGGCGTGCGACACGCGCTCGGGCGCGCCAGTAGGGCTCAAGGTTTCATTGGGCATGCGGCCACGATACGCGAAAACGCTGACTGTGGAAACGGTTCCACGTGGTGGAAGCGTTTCCAGGCTTCCAGCATTCTTTCAGCGAGTGGTCGCGGAGCGTCCGCAAAAATCCATGGTTGTGGGGATTCAGCGGAAGTGCTATAACTGTAAGCGCTTGCAATCCGCGAGCGCATCAAGAGAATGGCCTCTTGGCGACGGTGACCGTCTGCCACAGGCAGACAGCACCGGCAGCGCGCCGGCGAGGCCGAGCCCGCCGACCCCACGACCGCCCCCGAAACCCCCGCGGCGTCGAGCACGCTGACCGTGTGGGTCGACGCTGACCGCGCCGGAGTCCTGGAGGACATCGCCGCTCAGTTCGAAGCCGACCGCGGTGTTGCGGTCGAGCTCGTGACGAAGGACTTCGGCGCGATCCGCGACGACTTCATCACCCAGGCCCCCACCGGCAACGGCCCCGACGTCATCGTCGGTGCGCACGACTGGCTGGGCAAGCTCGTGCAGAACGGTGTTGTTGCGCCGCTCGAGCTGGGCGACGCCGCCGGCGACTTCCAGGACGTCGCGATCACGGCCATGAGCTACGAGGGCCAGACCTACGGTCTGCCCTACTCGGTCGAGAACATCGCGCTCATCCGCAATGTCGACCTCGCCGCGGAGGCTCCCGCCACCTTCGACGAGATGATTGCCGCCGGCGAGGCCTCCGGCGCCGAGTACCGCTTCCTCGTGGGTCTCGACCCGAACGCGGCCGACCCGTACCACCTGTACCCCTTCCAGGCGTCGTTCGGTGCTCCGGTGTTCGAGATCACCGCTGACGGCACCTACGACCCGACGACGCTCGCCCTCGGCAACGAGGGTGGCGAGCAGTTCGCCACCGCGCTCGCCGCGTGGGGTGCCGACGGCATCCTCAACACGAACATCTCGGGTGACATCGCCCGCGAAGAGTTCGTCGCCGGCAAGTCGCCGTTCTTCCTCACCGGGCCCTGGAACCTTCCGGCCGTGAAGGAAGCAGGCATCAACTACGCGATCGACGCGATCCCGTCGGCCGGTGGCGAGACCGCCTCGCCGTTCGTCGGCGTGCAGGGCTTCTTCGTCTCGTCGCGCAGCGAGAACACCATCGCCGCCACCGAGTTCCTCGTGAACTACATCGGTAGCGAAGAGGTGCAGACCGCGCTGTACGAGGTCGGTGGCCGCGCCCCGGCGCTGCTGAGCGCCTTCGAGGCCGCGCAGGGTGACGCTGACGTTGCCGCGTTCGGTGCCGTCGGTGCCGACGGCGTCCCGATGCCGAACGTTCCCGCGATGGACGTCGTGTGGAGTGACTGGGGCTCGACCCAGGTCGCCATCATCAACGGCCAGGGTGACCCGGTTGAGCTGTGGCGCGCGATGGTTGCGAGCATCCAGGAGAAGGTCGACGGCTAAACCCCGAGACCGCAGGTGACAAGCGAGGCCCTTCGCGAGCATCCGCATCGCGGAGGGCCTCGCTGCACCGTCGCGGTGCCGACCGCGGTCGGCACCGCGCCACACCCTCCTGTGCAGTGAGACGAGGAACGATGAGCAACACCACTCCCGGGACGGACCAGCCGGTCGTCACGCCCCCACCCCGTACCCGCGGCGGCGGAATCCCCGCCCGCGTCATGGCGACCAACTCGAGCAACAGCCTGCGCGGCTGGGCGTTCAAGATCGTGTTGCTCGGCCTCGTCGACTCGCTCGCCGTGTTCGCCATGTTCGTCCTGTTCATGCAGGAGTCGTGGCTCATCTTCGGCATCACGCTCGCCGTGACCCTCGTCATCAACTGGATCTACCTGCGGCCTGGGGGCCTGCCCGCCAAGTACCTGGCGCCGGGCCTGCTGTTCCTCGCCGTGTTCCAGATCTTCGTCGTCGTGTACTCGGGCTACATCGCCTTCACGAACTACGGCGACGGGCGGAACGGCACGAAAGAGGATGCGATCGCAAACATCCAGCTCACGTCCCTGAACCGCGTGCCCGACTCTCCGACCTTCCGCCTCCAGGTGCTGGAGCAGGGCGGCGACTACGCCTTCCTCGTGACTACCCCGACCGGCGAGGTGTTCCTCGGCAGCCCCGATGAGCCGCTCGCACCGGCCGGCGGCGCCGAACTCGACTCGACCGGCAAGGCCGTCGCCGTCGACGGCTACACCTCACTGAGCTTTGCCGACCTGCTCGCCAACCAACGCGCCATCACGACCCTCTCGGTGCCGTTCAGCGATGACCCGGCCGACGGGGCGCTACGCACCCCGGACGGTTCGAACGCCTACCTCTATCTGTCGGCCCTCGAATACGACGAGGCCACCGACACCTTCACCGACGCGGCCGGAGTCATCTACCGCGACGGAGGCAACGGCGCTTTCGTCAACGACGATGGCCGCGAGCTGATCCCCGGCTGGACGATCAATGTCGGTTTCGACAACTTCGTGAAGGCGTTCACGAGTGACAACATTCGCGGGCCGCTCATCAGCGTCACCATCTGGACCTTCGCCTTCGCGATCCTCTCCGTCGCGACCACGTTCGCGCTCGGACTGTTCCTCGCGATCGTGTTCAACAAGCCCGGCATGAAGGGCAAGAAGGCCTACCGGCTCATCATGATCCTCCCGTACGCCTTCCCCGGCTTCCTCTCGGGGCTCGTCTGGCTCGGGTTGTTCAACCAGGACTTCGGGTACATCAACCAGGTCTTGTTTGGCGGGGCGAGCATCCCGTGGCTGACCGATCCGTGGCTGGCGAAGATCAGCGTCTTGACGGTGAACCTGTGGCTCGGCTTCCCCTACATGTTCCTCATCTGCACGGGGGCGCTGCAGTCGATTCCGGAGGAGCTGACGGAGGCCGCCACCGTCGACGGTGCCAAACCCTGGGCCGTGTTCCGACTCATCAAGTTCCCGCTGCTGCTCGTATCGGTCGCGCCGCTGCTCATCTCGAGCTTCGCGTTCAACTTCAACAACTTCAACATCATCTACATGCTGACGGGAGGCGGTCCGCGCGACGTCACCGCCGGCGTGGATGCGGGTGCCACCGACATCCTCATCACGCTCGTCTACAAGGTGGCGTTCGGCGCCGGAACCGGCCGCGACTACGGCCTCGCAAGCGCCTTCGCGATCCTGATCTTCATCATCGTCGCGACGGTGTCGATCATCAGCTTCCGCCAGACCAAGGCCCTCGAGGAGTTGAACTGACATGACGAACCCCTTCAACCCGTCCGATGGCCAACAGATCGGCGCGCGCCTCAACCCGGCAGTCGCCGGGGCGGCGACCACCGTCGCGACCGCGCCGTCCGCTGACCGGCCGCACACGAGCATCCCGGAGCGCCGCAAGCGCGGCTTCCTCTTCTGGGCCCGTGACACCGGGTGGCGGCACCTCATCGGCATCGTCATGCTCGTCTTCGCGGCGTTCCCGCTGCTGTACGTGCTGTCGGCCTCGCTCAACCCCACGGGAACGCTGGTCGGCTCGAACGTGCTGTTCCGCACGATCGACTTCGGCAACTACGTCGAGCTGTTCCAGCTGCCGCAGCAGCCGTACGCCGCGTGGTTCCTGAACACGATGATCATCGGGCTCACGACCGCGGTCGGCACCGTCTTCCTCGGGGCGCTCGCCGCGTACGCCTTTTCGCGGATGCGCTTCACCGGCCGCCGGGTCGGCCTGCTGACCCTGCTGCTCGTGCAGATGTTCCCGCAGCTGCTCGGCGTCGTCGCCATCTTCTTGCTGCTGAGCGGAATCGGCGACATCTTCCCGCAGATCGGAATCGGCACCCAGGCCGGCCTGATCCTCGTCTACCTCGGCGGCGCGCTCGGCGTGAACACCTATCTCATGTACGGGTTCTTCAACACCGTGCCGGTCTCGATCGACGAAGCGGCGAAGATCGACGGCGCGAGTCACGCGCGCATCTTCTTCACGATCATCCTGCGCCTCGTCGCGCCGATCCTCGCCGTGGTCGGGCTACTGTCGTTCATCGCGACCACCAGCGAGTTCGTCATCGCCTCGGTCGTACTCACGAGCCCGCAGACGCAGACCCTCGCGGTCGGGCTGTATCAGTTCATCAGTCAGGAGACGTCCACGAACTGGACGATCTTCTCGGCGGGAGCGGTGCTCGCGGCAATCCCCGTGATGGCGCTGTTCCTCTACCTGCAGAAGTACATCATCGGCGGGCTCACCGCCGGCAGCGTCAAGTAAGACGACGCGCGCGCCACCGCGAAGGACCACCCTGCCCGTGCTGCCTGACATCGATGCCCGTCCGCACCACGACGGGTCGCCCCTCTACGTCTCGACCCAAGAGCCCGCTCTCGGTGATGCCGTGCGCGTGCGCCTGCGCGTGCCTCACCGCTACGGCCACGTAGCCGGGGTGAAGACGCGCTCGAACCCCAACCATGAGCCGCGGTTCACCCCGGCGGTCGTCGTCCACCACGACGACGATGCGAGTTGGTGGGAGGCCGAGCTGCTGATCGAGAATCCGGTCCACGGCTACCGCTTCATCATCACCCGGGCGAGCGGCGAGACGCACTTCCTCTCGCAGGCCGGACTCAGCGACATCGAGACCCGCGACGACGACGACTTCCGCCTCGTCACCTTCGCGCCGCCGCCGGCGTGGGGGGCCGAGGCAGTCATGTACCAGGTGTTCCCCGATCGCTTCGCCCGATCATCCGCCGCCGACGATCGCGAGCTGCCCGAGTGGGCAGAGCCGGCCGAGTGGCATGACGAGCCGATCTACCAGGGTCCGTCGACGCCGCGGCAGTTCTACGGGGGAGACCTCGACGGAATCACCGAGCATCTCGACCATCTCGAGCGGCTCGGCGCGACCGTGTTGTACCTGACCCCGGTGTTTCCTGGCCGGTCGAACCACCGCTACGACGCCCACAGCTTCGACCAGGTCGACCCGCTTCTCGGCGGTGACAAGGCGCTTGTGCGGCTCGTTGAGGCGGCCCACGCGCGCGGAATCAAGGTGATGGGCGACCTGACGCTCAACCACTCGGGCGACGCCCACGAGTGGTTCGTCGCGGCCCGGGCGAGCGCCGACGCGCCTGAGCGCGCCTTCTACTACCTCGACGACGACGGCCGCTACGTGTCGTGGCTCGGCGTCGAGAGCCTGCCGAAGCTCAACTGGGCGAGCGACGAGCTGCGCCGCCGCTTCATTGACGGTCCCGACTCCGTCGTCGGCCGCTGGCTGCAGCAGCCGTACGGCCTCGACGGCTGGCGCATCGACGTCGCCAACATGACCGGCCGCCTCGACGACCACGACCTCAACGCCGAGGTGCGCCAGCTCACCCAGGCGACCATGCGCAGCGTCAACCCCGACACCCTGCTCCTCGCCGAGAGCACCAACGACGCGCAGAGCGACATGCAGGGTGACGGCTGGCACGGCGCCATGACCTACGCCAGCTTCACCCGACCCGTCTGGGCGTGGCTCAGCGAGCCGGGCCCCATCAGCTGGTTCTTCGGCCTGCCGTACCCGGTCATGCCCCAGTACACGGGTCACCAGGTCGCCGACGCGAACACCCGCTTCACCGCGGCGATGCCCTGGCGCTCGCGCCTGAACTCGATGAACGCCCTCGACACGCACGACACCTCCCGCTTCGTCACGCGGGCCCGCCCCGGCGCCGTGCCGGTGGCGCTCGGCCTGTCCCTGTCGCTACCGGGAATCCCCGTCGTCTTCGCCGGCGACGAGTTCGGCTTCACCGGCGAGAACGGCGAACACTCGCGCACACCGATCCCGTGGGACCGCGTCGACGACTACGCCCCCACCATCGACCTCTACGCCGAACACCTACGTCTGCGGCGCGAGCACCGCGCGCTCGGCACCGGCTCGCTGCGCTGGCTGCACGTCGGCGACGATGCGCTCCTCTTCGTGCGCGAACTCGCCGACGAGACCGTGCTCGTACTCGCGGCGCGCGACGACGCCGACATCGCGCTCGGCGGCATCGACGGGGGCGCGGCCGTGCGGCTCATCGGCGACGCCGAACTTGCTGTGGATGCACGGGGCGAGGCCGTCGCGGACGGCACCGTCCAGGCCGGGCCCGCCGCGCGCATCCGGTCGACCGGGATGTCGTTCACGGCGTGGGCGCTACCCGGAATCGACGCCCCCGCCTTCCCCGGACACGGGGTGCCCGTGGCCGCCGACAGCCCCCAGTGGAGCGTCGTCTCCCGCTCCGACGCGTGAGCAGAACGGCGGTCTGACACGCCCCGCGACAGGTGCTAATCTTCTCTGGTGCCGAAATCGGGTAACCGATCGGTCGCGCCCCGATAGCTCAGTGGTAGAGCACTTCCATGGTAAGGAAGGGGTCGTCAGTTCAATCCTGACTCGGGGCTCTGAAGCGGGGGTGTAGCCCCGGTTTCGCCCGGCGGGGTAGCTCAGGTGGTTAGAGCACACGGCTCATAATCGTGGTGTCGCGGGTTCGAGTCCCGCCCTCGCTACCAATTCTCGAGACGGTTGCGTCTGGCTTGCGCCGCGAACGCTGGTTCGCGTTCGCGGGGTTCGAGTCCCGCTTCTCTGCCACCAATTCTCGAGACGGTTGTGCCGTCAGCGGGTCTGGCGCAGGCGCTTCCACCACGGGCGACCCGGCGTACCCGACGCGCTCCGGGCGCCTCTCGCGCCGACGACCAGGGGTCGACCCTCCGCCTTGGCGAGCATCACCTGCAGCTCGTCCTCGATCGCGCGGATCGCGCGGCGCTGCTGCTCGGGGTCGAGCGCGTCATCCGATCGCGGCTCGAACGGCAGCGGAGCCGCCGAGACGATCTCCATCAGGTTGTCGTGCTTGACACCGGCCCCCACGGCGTCGACGGCCGCATCGTCGTCACCCAACTCGATGAGTTTCTGCGCCACGGCGCGGTTCGTGTTCTCGCGCTGCCGCAAGAGGTACACGTCTTCCTGGCCGTAGTCGTACTGGTGCTGCGAGCGGCCGATCCGGCGGGCCGCCTTCGGGCGCAGCTCCGCGAGGCGCTCCGCCTCGCGTTCCAGCTCGTCCGCGAGCCCCGCGAGCTCTTCACGCACCATGGTGCGCACGACGGCGTCGTCCCACGGATTCCCGTCGCGCAGCATCCACACGATCGTGCGGTTCTTCACCTTCATGCGCAGTGCCGCCATGGCGACGAGGATGCCCTCCTCGATCAGCTCGTCGCGGCGCCTCTCAGCGCGGGTGCGTGAGTCGGTTTCGGGCTCGGGTGCGGGCGCCTCTTCGCCCGTCTCGCCCCGTTCATCCGCCACGGATGCAGTCTATTGAGGGCCCCCTCACAGCCGCCCCAGAAAAAATCGCGCGACACGCCGAACCACTACATCTAGGGGAATGACACGAGTGTCATTCCGTGTATATAGTGGAACTCCACCGCCGGACGGCGGGATTCCATCAGACACAGGAGGCCCGACATGGACAACGAAAACGACACCGTCGGTGGCTACGCAGTGCCCGTCGACCCGATGGACCTGCTGCAGTGCGAGAGCTGCCAGTAGTCCCCACATGACTTCTGTCTCGGCGCTGCATCGCTGAGACCTCACCCGAAACCCCGGCTTCCACCGCAGGAAGACCGGGGTTTCGTGGTCCAATGGCGAAAAGCCCGCACCCTCCGGCCGGAAGGGGAGCATCGCGATGACCGCAATTGCTGGTGCCAATGCGCCCGAGACGCGCCCCGCCGCGCGCATCGCGAGTGACGCCGAGGTGCTCGACCGCGTGCACCGCACCCTCGGCCCCGTCGATGTCGTCGTCGAGCACTGGGGCAGGCACAAGACGTCCCGCGTGCTGCACGTCGTCACCCGCGGCGGCGAACAGGCGGTCGTCAAATGGCATCGCGATGACGGCCCCTACCGCAGCGAGAGCGAGTCGCTGCAGCAGTATGCGGTGGCCCTTCACGGGGATGCCCCGCGCATCGTCACGCTCGACGACGGGCTGCGCTTGCTCGTGCTCTCACGCCTGCTCGGCGAGCCCGCCGCGGGCACGCCCCACGAGACCGACCCCGACATCCACTATCGGCTCGGTGAACTGGTGCGAAAGCTTCACGACGCGGAGCCGCCGCGCCGTCACGACCGGTTCGGCAGACTCATCGCCGCCGAGTTCGAGCGCTGGAGCCTCGAGGCCGAGCGCGTCTTCGGCGTCGGCGATGACCCGGCCGACGAGCGCGCATGGCGGCTTGCCGACGAGCGCCACCTGGCGCGGCAGCACGTCGCCACCGCGCTCGACCTCGGAGTCTTCGATCACGTGCCCGCCCACCGGGCACTACGCCCCGAGCACTGGATCATCGACCCGGGCGGCCACGTGCGCCTCATCGACTTCTCGCAGGCCGAGCACGAGCCCCGCATCGTCGACTTGCTGTGGCTCGAGTACGGACCGTGGCGCGATGCCCCGTGGCTGCGCGCAGCGTTCCTGCACGGGTACGGGCGCACGCCGACCGATCGAGACCAGTCCGCGCTGAACGCCGTGGCGGCGACACGCGGTCTCGAGTTGCTGGTGCGCGGCACGCGCACGCGCAACGCTGCCGAGAAGCGGCTCGGCCGGGCGATGCTCGACCGGCTGCTCGGCGCCACGCTCTTCTGACCGGGTTTGCCGCCCCGTCCTAGACTGGCCGGGTGCCCGTGAATCCTGACCTGCCCGAGCGCACCTTTCCGCCCGTCGCCCCGTATCTCGTGGGGCGTGAGAAGGTGCGCGAATTCGCCCGCGCGACCCGAGCATCCGCCGCCGTGCACCACGACGTCGAGGCCGCGCGCTCCGCGGGCTTCGCCGATGTGGTGGCGCCTCCGACCTTTCCGATCGTCGTGGCCGAGGCGACGCTGCAGCAGCTGCTCGCCGAGCCCGACGCCGGCATTGACTTCAGCCGCGTCGTGCACGGCGACCAGCGTTTCACCTACACGCGGCCGGTCGTCGCCGGCGACGAACTCACCGCGACGCTGCGCGTGACGGGCGTGAAGACGCTCGGCGGCAACGCAATGGTCACGAGCGAAACCGACATGGTCGACGCCGCCGGCCAGCACGTCGTCACGAGCGTGTCGACCCTCGTCGTGCGGGGGGATGGCGCATGAGCATCGCCGACACCCTCAGCCTTGAGGTCGGCCAGGTCGTGGCCGACGAGACCCTCACCCTCACCCGTGACTCGCTCGTGCGCTACGCCGGCGCGAGCGGCGACTTCAACCCCATCCACTACCGCGACGACGTCGCCGCACAGGTCGGGCTGCCGGGCGTGCTCGCCCACGGCATGCTGACGATGGGCGTCGCGATCGGCACCGTGACCGACTGGCTGGATGCGCGGGGCTGGGTTTCCGACTACCAGGTGCGCTTCACGCGCCCCGTCGTCGTCGACCCGGTCGATGGTGCCGTGGTGCAGGTCGTCGCCACGGTCGGCGCGCTCGACGACGACGAGGCTCGCATCGACCTGACCGTCTCGTACGGCGGCCAGACGGTCCTCGGCAAGGCGCAGGCGCGCATCCGCACGCTGTGACGCCGCACGCCGAGGGCGCAGCCGACGCCGCGACGGCGCTCGCCGACCTGACGACGCTGCGCGTCGGCGGGCCCGCCGCCCGCCTGGTGGAGGCGACGACGGTCGACGAGCTGGTCGAGGCGGTGCTCGACGCGCAGGCGCACGACGACGAATGGCTCGTGCTCGGTGGCGGCTCGAACGTGCTCGTCGGCGACGCCGGCATCGACGGCACGGTCATTCGGGTGGCCATGCGCGGCATCGAGCGCCTGCCCGACGCCGAAGGTTCGCGCCGACCCGTGCGGCTGCGCGTGGCGGCGGGCGAACCGTGGGACGACCTCGTCGCCCACACCGTCGCCGAGGGTTTTGCAGGGCTCGAAGCCTTGAGTGGCATCCCCGGTTCGACGGGCGCCGCCCCCATTCAGAACATCGGCGCCTACGGACAAGAACTGTCTGAAAGCCTTGTGGCCGTCGAGATCCTCGACCTCGTGACGGGGGAGCGTCGCCGCGCGCCCGCCCCCGAGCTCGAGCTCGGCTACCGCGCGAGCGTCATCAAGGCCGGTCGCCCCTGGATCGTCCTCTCGGTCGACCTCGCCCTGGAACGCAACGAGGATGCCCGCAGCCGGCCGGTCGCGTACGCTCAGCTCGCCGACGCGCTCGGCGTCGATGTCGGTGACCGCGCCCCCGTTGCGGGCGTGCGGTCCGCCGTAGTGCGCTTGCGTGCATCCAAGGGAATGGTGCTTGACGAGAACGATCCCGATTCGGTGAGCGCCGGCTCGTTCTTCACGAACCCGATCGTGAGCGCCGCCTTCGCCCGCACCTTGCCGTCGAATGCGCCGCGCTGGTCGACCGTACCCGAGCCGCCCGCGATGGCGGTGCCGCTCGGCCACGAGCCCGTGCCGCCGCCCGAACCGGTCGACGCCCCGGTGAAGCTCAGCGCCGCCTGGCTGATCGAGCACGCCGGCATTACGCGCGGATTCCGGCTGGGCGCCTCGCGCGCCGCGGTGTCGAAGAAGCACACGCTCGCGCTCACCAACACGGGTGGGGCGACGGCAGCCGAGATCGCCGAGTTGGCGCGGTACATCCAAACCCGGGTGCTCAGCGAGTTCGGGGTCATGCTGCACCCCGAGCCGGTGTTCGTCGGCCTCGAGCTGTAGCGACTACTGGTTCTTCCGCACCCAGCGGAACGTGAGCACGGTCAGCACGAGCCCGACGACGAACCAGATGCCGAGCGCGAGCGCGATGCCGGGCAGGTTCCACGTCTCGTTCGGTTCGAGCACGACCAATTCGTCGGGCAGGAAGACGCTGCGCATGCCCTGCGCCATCCACTTGACGGGGAAGATCGCGGCGACCTGCTGCAGCCACTCGGGCAGGTCGCTGAAGCGCAGGAAGATGCCCGAGATGAACTGCAGCACGAGCACGATTGGGATCACGACCGCCGTCGCCGAGGCGCCGCTGCGCGGCACGCTCGACAGCGCGATGCCGAGGATCGCCGAGGTGGTCACGCCGAGCAGGAAGATCCAGGCGAACTGCCCCCACAGCGCCGGATCCTCCGGCAGCGGCACCCGGAAGACGGTGAACGCGAGGATGAGCAGCACGAACGCCTGAAGGATGCCCGTGGCGAGCGCCTGCCCGATCTTGCCGATGAAGTAGCTCGTCACGGGCAGCGGCGAGCCGGCCAGTCGCTTGAGCGTGCCGTTCGATTTTTCGACCGCGATGTCGATCGCGAGGTTCTGCAGGCCGCTCAGCAGCACGCCCGCGGCGAGCATCGCCGGCAGGAAGAACCAGGCGGCCGTGATCTCGTCGCCGTCGGCGGTCTGGCCGAAGTTCGCCTCGCTGAACGAGACCGAGAAGATCGTCAGCAGCACGACGGGGAACAGGAACGTGAAGAACACCGTGTCGCCCTGGCGGAAGTACGCCCGCACCTCGTAGCCGACGCGCAGCGCGCCGAGCCGCAGCGCCCGCGTCACGACGCCACCTCCTGGCCCAGGTCGGCGGCGTGCTCGTGGCCGACGAGGTCGAGGTAGACGTCCTCCAGACTCGGGCGGAACACTTCGAGGTTCTCCGGCTCCGGTCCCAGCCGGGCGATGAGCGACGCGACGAACGCGCCCGGCGTCGCCGTGCGCTCCTCGCGCGCCTCGCCACCCTCGACCCACCGCACAATGGGGATGCGCGCATCTGCCCCGCCGAGGGAATCGATCGGTGCGATGTCCACCATTCTTCCCCCGGCGATCACGCCGGCCCGGTCGCCGAGCTGGGCCGCTTCGTCGAGGTAGTGGGTGGTGAGCACGATGGTCGTGCCCTCCGACTGCAGCGTGCGCACGAGCTGCCAGAAGCTGCGGCGCGCTTCGGGGTCGAAGCCGGTGGTCGGCTCGTCCAAGAACAGCAGTTCGGGGCGGCCGATGATGCCAACCGCCACGTCGACGCGGCGGCGCTGGCCGCCCGACAGCTTGCGAATGAGCGAGTTCGCCTTGTGCTCGAGCCCGACGGCCGCGATCACCTCGTCGACATCGCGGGGGTTTGGGTACAGGGCGGCGAAGTGGCTGAGCTGCTCGCGCACCGTGACGGCGCCCGTCTCGCCGCTCGACTGCAAGACGATGCCGAGCCGCGCCTTCCAGTCGAGGCTCGCCCGCCACGGGTCGGTGCCGAGCACGCGCACCTCGCCGGAGGTGCGCTCCCGGTAGCCCTCGAGAATCTCGATCGTGGTTGACTTGCCGGCGCCGTTCGGGCCGAGCAGGGCGAAGGTCTCGCCGCGGTGGATTTCGAAGCTGATGCCGTCGACGGCGGCGACGTCACCGTAGGTTTTGCGCAGGTCGCGCACCTCGACGACGTTCTCGTGCGCGGACACGATGCCTACTCTGCGCCGAACAGGCGCTGCAGGCGCTGGATGCCCTCACGCAGCTCGTCGTCGCCGAGCGCGTAGCTGAAGCGCAGGTAGCCGCTCGGGCCGAACGCCTCGCCGGGAACCGCCGCGACCTCCGCCTTCTCGAGAATCAGGTCGGCGAGCTCGAGCGAGGTCGTCGGTGTGACGCCCTTCCACTCGCGGTGTAGTAGCTCCGTCACATCGGGGTACACGTAGAACGCACCCGTCGGCGTCGGTGTGACCATTCCCGGGATGCGGTTCAGCTCCGCAACCGCCACCTTCCGTCGCCGGTCGAATGCCTCGCGCATGGTCGCCACCGCATCCTGTGGGCCGGTCAGGGCCGCAATCGCCGCGCGCTGCGACACGTTCGCGACGTTCGACGACAGGTGCGACTGCAGGTTTGCGGCGGCCGCGATCGCATCCTGCGGCCCGACCATCCAGCCCACCCGCCATCCGGTCATCGCGTACGTTTTCGCGACCCCGTTGACGAGGATGCACGTGTCGGCGAGCGCGGGGACCGCCTCGACGATCGACACCGCCTTCTCGCCGTCGTAAGTGAGCGCCTGGTAGATCTCGTCGGTGATCACCCAGATGCCGTGTTCGAGCGCCCACTCGCCGATGGCGCGGGTCTGCTCGGGGCTGTAGACCGAACCGGTCGGGTTCGAGGGGCTGACGAACAGCAGCACCTTGGTGCGCTCGGTGCGCGCGGCCTCGAGCTGCTCGACCGTCACGAGGTAGTTCTGGTCGGCACCCGCGAACACCTCGACGGGTACTCCGCCGGCCAGCCGCACGACCTCGGGGTAGGTGGTCCAGTACGGCGCGGGCAGCAGCACCTCGTCGCCGTTGTCGACGATGGTCTGGAAGGCCTGGTACACGGCCTGCTTTCCGCCGTTCGTGACGATCACCTGGCCGGGGCTGACCTCGAGGCCGGAGTCGCGCAGCGTCTTCTCGGCGATCGCCTCGCGCAAATCGGGGAGGCCCGCGGCCGGCGTGTAGCGGTGGTTCTTGACGTCGTGCGTCGCGGCGGCGGCGGCCTCGACGATGTGCTCGGGGGTGGCGAAGTCGGGCTCCCCCGCCGCGTAACTGATGACGGGGCGGCCGGCGGCCTTCAGCGCCTTGGCCTTCGCATCGACCTTGAGAGTGGCCGATTCGCGGATGGCGGCGATACGACGGGCGATTCGGGAGTGGGTCGGAGCCATGACGGAAGTCTAGTGAGCGGCCGGTTGGACGCGCCCCGATCGGTCGCCTACACTGGGGCACGGTAGTTGAACTCTGCCAAGCTTTGTCGTGCCGTCGACCGAATCCCCGGTCGAGTCGCATGCAGACCAGGTTCAGGTTCAACCCCCGCAAAGGGCGGTGGCTCAATTGGTAGAGCAGCGGTCTCCAAAACCGCAGGTTGCAGGTTCGAGTCCTGTCCGCCCTGCAAAGCACGAATGTCGTGCACACCGAGGAAGGGTGAACTAACACGTGGCCAGGAACGCCGTCGACGAACCCAATGAGGACATCGTCGCCAATGCCAAGAAGGAGCGCGCCGAAAAGCGCGGACCCTTCGGCCGTCTGGCGCTGTTCATCCGCCAGGTCTTCAACGAACTGAGCAAGGTCGTCACCCCGACCCGCCGCGAGCTGATCACGTTCACGCTCGTCGTGCTCGTGTTTGTCATCATCATGATGGCGATCGTTTCGGGCCTCGACCTTGTCTTCGGTACCCTCGTGGGCTTTGTGTTCGGCGGCGCGGTCTAGCACCGCCCCGGCCACCACCCACCCGCCAACGGAAAGAGAACTTGTGAGCGACAAACTGCCGCGCGACATCGACCTCGCGACCGCAGCCGAGCAGTCGAGCGAGGAAGACGAGGCCCAAGAGGGCAACGTCCTCAACTCGCAGATTCACTCGGCTGACCCGGCCGAGCACAACGCGATGCACATCGTCGACGAGTCGGCCGAGCCCGACCTCGATGGCCTGCTCGATGCTCTCGAGAACGCCGCCGACCCCGAGGCCGACGCCGTCGTCGACGACGCCCTCGACATCGACTCGGCCCAGGAGGCCGACGCCGCCTACGAAGCAACGCACGACGAGTCCGAAGAGGACGCGGCTGAGGTCGAGATCGACCCCTACGAAGACTTCAAGCTCGAGCTGCGCATGAAGCCCGGCAAGTGGTACGTCGTGCACTCGTACGCCGGGTTCGAAAAGCGCGTGAAGTCGAACATCGAGTCGCGCCGCATCTCGATGAACATGGAGGAGAGCATCTACGAGGTGCAGGTCCCCATGGAGGACGTCGTCGAGATCAAGAACGGCCAGCGCAAGCTCGTCAACCGCGTGCGCATCCCCAGCTACGTGCTCGTGCGCATGGACCTGAACGAAGACAGCTGGTCGGTCGTTCGCCACACGCCGGGTGTCACCGGGTTCGTCGGCAACGCCCACAACCCGACCCCGCTGCGCTTCGACGAGGCGTTCAACATGCTGAAGTCGACCGTGCAGGTCGCGGAGGCCCCGGCCAAGCCCGGCACGCAGAAGACCGGCGGTCAGGCCGCCCGCGTCATCCCCGCCGAGGTCGACTTCGAGATCGGCGAGACCATCACGATCAAGGAGGGCTCGTTCGCCGGGCTCCCCGGCACGATCAACGAGATCAAGCCCGAGAGCGGCAAGCTCACCGTGCTCGTCTCGCTCTTCGAGCGCGAAACCCCGGTCGAGCTCTCGTTCGACCAGGTCACCAAGCTCTAGTACCCCGACCACCGCGGCGCGCAATGGGCGCGTATGCGGGAGCGCAGCATCCATCGATTCAGTCGGGGGATGCAGCACGACAGTAAGGAAAGAAACATGGCACCGAAGAAGAAGGTTTCGGGTCTCATCAAGCTGCAGATCCAGGCCGGCGCCGCCAACCCTGCCCCGCCGATTGGTCCGGCGCTCGGTCAGCACGGCGTCAACATCATGGAGTTCTGCAAGGCGTACAACGCGGCGACCGAGTCGCAGCGCGGCAACGTCATTCCGGTTGAGATCACCGTGTACGAGGACCGCTCGTTCACGTTCATCCTGAAGACCCCGCCGGCGGCGGAGCTCATCAAGAAGGCGGCGGGCGTGAACAAGGGCTCGTCGACCCCCCACACCGTGAAGGTGGCCAAGATCACCCGCGACCAGGTTCGCGCGATCGCCGAGCAGAAGCAGGCTGACCTCAACGCGAACGACATCGACGCGGCCGAGAAGATCATCGCCGGCACCGCCCGCAGCATGGGCATCACCGTCGAGTAATCGACGCCTCACACACCTTCACTCAGCGGGAGAGCCAGCCAGGCTCGTCAACCGCGTTCTTCACCTACAGGAGACACAACATGGCACAGAAGTCCAAGGCCTACCGGGCCGCGGCCGAGAAGATCGAGCCCGGCAAGTACTACACCCCGGCCGAGGCCGTCGCGGTTGCCCGCGAAACCGGCTCAAAGAAGATGGATTCGACCGTCGAGGTTGCGCTGAAGCTCGGCGTCGACCCCCGCAAGGCCGACCAGATGGTGCGCGGCACCGTCAACCTGCCCCACGGCACCGGCAAGACCGCTCGCGTCATCGTGTTCGCCACCGGCCCCGCGGCCGAAGCGGCGATCGCGGCCGGCGCTGACGAGGTCGGCGGCACCGAGCTCATCGAGAAGGTCGCCGGTGGCTACACCGCCTTCGACTCGGCCGTCTCGACGCCCGAGCTCATGGGCCAGGTCGGACGCCTCGGTAAGGTTCTCGGCCCCCGTGGCCTCATGCCGAACCCCAAGACCGGCACCGTGACCCCCGACGTCGCGAAGGCCGTGACCGACATCAAGGGCGGAAAGATCGAGTTCCGCGTCGACAAGCACTCGAACGTGCACTTCGTCGTGGGCAAGACCGGCTTCACCGCCGAGCAGCTCACCGAGAACATCACGGCGGCGCTCGACGAGGTCGTTCGCCTCAAGCCGTCGAGCTCGAAGGGTCGCTACATCCAGAAGGGGTCTGTTTCGACCACCTTCGGACCGGGCATCCCGCTCGACGTCAACATTTTCTAGTCCCGCGCGCGGGTGACCGCGCTGCGTGACTCGCGAAGGCCCCGCCCCGGCGGGGCCTTCGTCGTTTCCGGGTGTTTCTCGGTGCAGGCGGGGCGTTTTGGGGCGTCGGCGACGCGTTTTGGGGCGTCGACGACAGGCAGGGCGATCTGGTGCGCGAGTGTGCAGTTGTGGCTCCCAAACCCGCAAGCGCAGAGCCACAACTGCGAACTCGGCCGCGTGCCTAGCGCGTGGTGGCTGTTCGATGGCGTGCTTGGCGCGCGGGCTGTTCGGTGGCGCGCCCGGCGCACGGGGTTGCTCGGTGGTGCGCCCCGGTTTTACGGTCGTGGCGGGTCGGCGATGTCCGCGACGTGAGCAGGATGCGGTGACACGCCGTCGGAAACCGTCGCGTCTCGGTGCGTCCGCGCATCCTGCTCACCTGGCGGACGCGAGCGCGTGACGCGGAATCCGCCGCGCGAGTAACGGAGGGGTGACGGTCTGTGCGGCGCGCAGCGCCCGTGCAACAACGAACAGTGGGACCGCGCGGTGGGCGGCGCGCAGTGTCCCGGCGCAAACCAGTGGCAGGGCCGGGCGACCGCGGCTACTCGGCGACGGTGAGGACGAGCTTTCCGCGCACGTGGCCGCCCTCGAGCAGTCGGTGGGCGTCGGCCGCCTCGGCGAGCGGGAAGGTGCGGTCGACGTGCACGCGCAGGTCGCCCGAGTCGATGAGCCGCGCGATGACGGCGAGCGTCGACCCCGAGGGGGCGACGCGGTACCCCGTAGCGCGCACACCGGCGGCGGAAGCCTCCTCGTCCATGGTGCTCCAGCTGCCGGTGGGCGCGTTGACCAGCAGCCCGCCCGGCCGCAGGACGCGCAGCGACCGCGACCCGGTGTCGTCGTGCACGTTGCCGATGAGGTCGATGACGACGTCGACCTCGTCGATCGCATCCTCGAACCGCTCGGCGGTGTAGTCGATGACCCGTGAGGCCCCAAGTTCGTGCAGCCAGCCGACGTTGCGTTGCGACGCGGTGGCGGTGACACGCGCGCCGAAGTAGGCGGCGAGCTGCACCGCGAAGTGACCGACGCCTCCGGCGCCCGCGTGGATGAGCATCCGCTGGCCGTCGTGCGCGCGCGCGACGTCGACGACCATGCCCCACGCGGTGAGCGCGGCGAGCGGCACGGCGGCTGCCTCGACGGGGCTCAGCGTGGTCGGCGCCGGGGTGAGGAACGCCTCGGGCACGACGGCGTACTCGGCGTACGTTCCGTCGAGTCGGGGCACCATGGTCATGCCGTACACGCGCCGCCCCGGCTGGAGGGGATGCGCCTGATAGGGCGATTCGACGACCTCGCCGCACAGGTCGTAGCCGAGGATCGTCGGGTACTGCCGGATCGCTCGCGACACTCCGCGCCCGGACCGTGTCTTCGCGTCGATCGGGTTGACCCCGGCGGCGAGCACCTTGACGAGCACCTCGGCGTTGGCGCGCACCGGCATCGGCGCATCGATCGACTGCAGCACCTCCGGCCCGCCGATCTCGGTCATCGCCACCGCGCGCATCGTGGTCATCCCCGTACCTGCCGTTCCTGGTCGCCGCGTCGTTGCCTTCCCATTGTGTCGTGTACGTGTTTCGCGCGTGTCACGACGACGCGGCCCGGGGGTGAACAGGGGGGGGGGGGGGGGGGCGGGCGCAGACGTGACGTGCGTCGTGATCGCGGGCCAGCATCCCGTAAAGGATGCGCGTAGCCGGCTCATAGGATTGCCACAGTTTACGCATAGCCGGCTCCGCAGAATTGAGTCCATGACCGAGACCAATACCCTCCCCGAACCCCCGCGCCTGACCCGCCCTGACGGCTCGCCCGTGCGCGCGCTCGTCGTCGACGACGAACCCTCGCTCGCCGACCTCGTGTCGATGGCGCTGCGCTACGAGGGCTGGGATGTTCGCACCGCGTTGACGGGGGAGGACGCGGTCGCCGAGGGGCGCACCTTCGCCCCCGACATCGTCGTTCTCGACATCATGCTGCCCGACATCGACGGCATCGAGGTGATGAAGCGGATGCGCACCGACGGCCGCGACGTGCCCGTGCTGTTCCTCACGGCGAAGGACGCGGTCGACGATAGGGTTGCCGGCCTCACCGCCGGCGGCGACGACTACGTCACGAAGCCGTTCAGCCTCGAAGAGCTGGTGGCCCGCCTGCGCGGGCTCATCCGCCGCAGCGCGAGCGTCGTGAGCGAGAAGGCCGACCCCGAGATTCGCGTCGGCGACCTGGTCTTGAACGAGGAGAGCTACGAGGTCCGCCGCGGCGACACCGAGATCGAGCTCACCGCGACCGAGTTCGAGCTCCTGCGCTACCTCATGCGAAACCCTCGCCGCGTGCTGTCGAAGGCGCAGATTCTCGACCGGGTCTGGAGCTACGACTTCGGCGGCCGCTCGAGCATCGTCGAGATCTACATCTCGTACTTGCGCAAAAAGATCGACACCCTGGGCCCGCCCATGATCCATACGGTGCGCGGGGTCGGCTACCTGATCAAGCCGGTCTCGTAATGCTGGGCCGGTGGTCGCTGCAGCGCCGCCTCATTGCGGGGATCCTCGCGCTGCTGGCGCTCGCCACCCTCGGCATCGGCCTCATCAGCACCGTCGCGGTGCGCTCGGCCCTCGTCGCCCAGCTGGATGACGAATTGCGCGAAGTCTCCAGTCGCGTGCAGTTCGTCGTCGGCACTCGCCCGGCCGACCCCCGGCTCGGCTTCACGCCCGGGTTGCCGGTCGGCAGCCTCATCGCGTTCGTCTCGCCGGGCGGGCGAGTCAGCGCCGCCTATCTCGACGAGGCCGCGCGCGTGCAAGAGCTGTCACCGCTGCAGCTGCGGGTTCTCGCCGACACGACGCTCGACCGCCCCCGCACGGTGCGCTTTCCGGGCATCAGCGGCGAGTTCCGCGTGCTGGCGACCGAGCTGCCGAGCGGGTCGACCCTGCTTGTGGGCCTCTCGACGCGCGAGGTGGTCGTGACGACCAGCCGTCTCGGGGCCGTGATCACGATCATCCTGGTCGGAACCCTCACCGTTGCCGCGGTGCTGGGTCGCGAGGTGGTGCGCCTCGGGCTCGGTCCTCTCACGCGAATCCGCGAGACGGCGACGCAGATTTCGCGCCAACCTCTCGACCGGGGTGCCGTCGATCTGCGCGACCGCATCGCCCAGATCGATACCGATCCCGAAACAGAGGTCGGTCAACTGGGCGGCGCGTTCGCCCGGATGCTTGTGCACGTTCAGCGCTCGCTGGACGCCCGCGAGGCGAGCGAGCAGAAGGTGCGTCGGTTCGTCGCGGATGCGAGCCACGAGTTGCGCACGCCGCTGGCGGCCATTCGCGGCTACAGCGAATTGACGCGACGCGGCGGGCACGAGCTGCCCGATGACGTCCGGCACGCGCTCAGTCGCATCGAAAGCGAGTCGGTGCGCATGTCGGGGCTCGTCGACGACCTGCTGCTGCTTGCCCGGCTCGACGAGGGGCGGCAGCTGGCGCGCGATCGCGTCGACCTGAGCCGGCTGCTCGTCGACGCCGTCGCGGATGCGCGCGCCACCTCGCCCGATCACGCCTGGATCGTGCGCGTGCCGGAGGAGCCGGTGACGGTGCTCGGTGACCAACCGCGCCTGCACCAGGCTGTCGCGAACTTGCTCGCCAATGCCCGCGTCCACACTCCGCCGGGAACAGAGGTGACGGCAGCACTCGGCACGCTCGAAGGCCGGGCGATCGTCACCGTCACCGACACGGGCCCTGGCATTCCCGACGAGGTACAGCCGGTGCTGTTCGAACGCTTCGCGCGCGCCGATACCTCGCGCTCTCGTGCCACCGGATCCACGGGGCTGGGCCTCGCCATTACGGCCGCTATCGTGCGCGCTCACGACGGCGTCGTCGATGCCGTCTCGGAGCCGGGCCAGACCGTGTTCCGCGTACGGCTGCCTCTCGCGCCGGACGCCTAGGCTCGAGCGCATGCAGATCATCGTCACCGGTTCTCGCGGCAAGCTCGGAGTCGGCGTTGTCGCGGCGCTCCGCGAGGCCGGCCACCGCGTCATCGAGTTCGACGCGCGCGGCGAGCGCGGCCCCGACAGCGTGCAGATTGACCTCACCGACTACGGCCAGGTTGCCGACGCGATCGCGGGTGTCGAGGAGCGTCACTCCGGCGTCGACGCCGTCGTGCACCTCGCCGCCGTGCCGGCCCCCGGCATCGTGCCGGACACCGCGCTCATCACGCAGAACCTCACGATGACGATCAACGTGTTTCAGGCCGCGCGCCGCGCCGGCATCTCGCGCATCGTTCACGCCTCCAGCGAGACCCTGCTGGGCATCCCGATGGCGATCGACCCGCCGTACGTGCTGCTCGATGAGGCCGCGCCGACGCGCCCGGAGTTCATGTACGCGGTCGGCAAGCACCTCGAGGAGGAACTCGCCCGCAAGCTCGTGCGGTGGGACCCTGCGCTGCGCATCACCGGCCTGCGCTTCAGCAACGTCATGGCGGAAGAGGATTACGCCGAGTTCCCGTCATGGCAGCACGACACGAGCGTCAGACGCTGGAACCTGTTCGGCTACATCGACCGCCGAGATGGCGGGCAAGCCGTGCTGCGCGCGCTCGAGAACGCGGCACCGGGCTATGACACCTTCATCATCGCGGCGGCCGACACCGTGATGGAGCGCCCGTCGGTCGAACTCCTCGACGCCGAATTCCCGACCGTGCCGCGCTCACGCGACATCGTCGGCCGCGTGACGTTGCTCGACATCACGCGTGCCCGCGACGTGCTCGGCTACGCGCCGCAACATTCCTGGCGCGACTATGTGTAGCCCCCAGCGGGCACGCGTGACGTCGAGTCGGCTCAGTCTTCGCCCTGCGCCTTTGTGAACGACGGCTCGCCGTCGAATTCTTGAAGCAGTTCGACGTGCATCCACGTGACGCGTGATTCGACCCGCGCAAGCAGGTCGCGAATGGCCGCTCGATCGAGGTCGCCGTCACCGCGCTGCATGAACCGGCAGCGGTAGTGATCGACCATGTCGATGTTGGTGTTGCCGTCGGGGTACACCTTGGTGCCGCGGTTGGAGATCATCTTCAGGTACACGGCAGCGTCGCTCGTGGCGGCCTCCAGCTCGGGGCCGAGCTCGTGGGGGAGCATGCCCGACTCGATGAAGACGTCGACGCCCACGACGCGGCGCGACGTCGGGGTGACCGTGACGGGGTTCTCGACCGGGCTTGGCAGCGCGAGCGGCCGACCACGGCGAACGGGGTAGCCCTCGGCCGATCGGCCGAAGTTGTCGATGATCGCCGAGGCGAAGTCGGTCGTCGAGACCCCCGAGTCGTAGCCGACGACGTCGCCGGTCAGAGTGCCGGCGCCGACCGTTGCGAACAGGGCGTTCTCGATGGTCTCGGCCTCGTCCACGTGCCCCAGGTGCTTCAGCATCATGACGGAGGACAGAATCACCGCGGTCGGGTTGATCACGTTCTGACCGGCGTACTTCGGCGCCGATCCGTGCACGGCCTCAAAGATCGCGACGCCGGAGCCAAGGTTGGCCGACGGCGCGAAGCCGAGCCCGCCGACGAGGGCGGAGGTGAGGTCGCTCAGGATGTCGCCGTTCATGTTGGTCGTGACGATGACATCGAACTGCTCGGGACGCTTCACCAGCTGGTGAGCGGCGTTGTCGATGATGATGTGACGCGCCTCGATGTCGGGATACTCGGGGGCGATGCGCTCGAAGGTGCGCTTGAGCTCACCCTCGGTGAGCTTCATGATGTTCGACTTGGTCGCGCAGGCGACCGAGTGGCGACCCTCGCTGCGCGCGTACTCGAACGCGGTACGCACGATCTTCTCGGAGCCCTTGCGCGAGATCAGCTTCAGACACTGGGCGACGCCCGGCGTCTGCATGTGCTCGATGCCCGCGTACAGGTCTTCAACGTTCTCGCGCACGACGACGAGATCGATGCCTGAGCCGGAGTACCGGGTCGTCACCCCGGGCAACTCGCGCACGGGGCGAATATTGGCGTAGGTCTCGAACAGCTTGCGCAGGGTCACGTTCGCCGACTTCTCGCCGAAGCCCACGGGCGTGCCCAGCGGGCCCTTCAAGACGGTGCGGGTGCGGGTGATCGAGTCGATCGTCTCCTGGGGCACGCCGCTGGCGATGCCGCGCCGGAAGACGGTTTCTCCCGCTTCCTGCTCGTCCCACTCGATGGGGGCGCCGCTGGCGTCGATGATTCGACGTGCCGCGGCGACGCATTCGGGTCCGACACCATCGCCGGGGATCAGGGTGACCTGCGAGGCCATGAATTCTCCTTTACGGGGGATGAACGACGACAACAGCAGAATCATATTGCATGTATCGCAAATCCTCAATAGGGGGCGGTGACGAGAATTTGGTCGCCGGGGGGTGCATCCCGTAGGCTGATCGAGCCCAAGACCGCTGGTCATCGGCGTGTCCGCGTGCGGACACAGCGATTGAAAGCTCGCAGACGCTCCCCGGAGCGCGTGTGACGGCCCGCGCAGGTGATTCGAGAACTTCGCACGCGAGCGAAAGCCGCGCGTGCATCCATGAGGCTCCGAGCGCTTGCGCCGGAGCCTTCGCCATTTCTGCGGTGCGGTCGGCGGGCACACACCCACGACACAAGGAGCACCATGGCGAACAAGGAAGCAACGGTCGCCGAGCTGAAGGAGATCATCTCCGGCTCGTCCGCCGTCCTGCTCACCGAGTACCGCGGCCTCACGGTGGCGCAGCTGAAGACGCTGCGTAACACCCTCCGTGAGAACGCGTCCTACGCCGTGGTGAAGAACACGCTGACCAAGATCGCGGCCAACGAGGCTGGCATCGACTCGCTCGATGACATGCTCGCCGGACCCACCGCGATCGCGTTCGTTCACGGGGACCCCGTGACGGTCGCCAAGGCTCTGCGCGACTTCGCCAAGGCCAACCCGGCCCTGGTGGTGAAGGGCGGTTACTTCGACGGTAACCCGCTCACCGCCGCCGAGGTCACCAAGCTGGCCGAGCTCGAGACCCGAGAGGTGCTGCTGGCGAAGTTCGCCGGTGCCGCCAAGGCCTCGCTGTTCGGTGCGGCATACATGTTCAATGCGCCGCTCGCGCAGGCCGCTCGCGCGGTCGACGCCCTGCGGCAGAAGCAGGAATCGGCCGGCTAAGAACGCCGCTCGACCCACGATCCACACACACCCCGCATAACAAGGAGAAATCATGGCCAAGCTCACCACTGACGAGCTCATCGAGGCGTTCAAGGAGCTGTCGCTCATCGAGCTCAGCGAGTTCGTGAAGAAGTTCGAAGAGGTCTTCGAGGTCACCGCTGCTGCCCCCGTCGCCGTTGCCGCTGCTCCGGCCGCCGGTGGTGCCGGTGGCGCCGCCGAGGAGGTCGAGGAGAAGGACTCGTTCGACGTCGTTCTCGAGGCCGCTGGCGACAAGAAGATCCAGGTCATCAAGGAGGTCCGCGCGCTCACGAGCCTCGGCCTCGGCGAGGCCAAGGCCGTTGTCGACGGTGCGCCCAGCACCGTCCTCGAGGGCGCCAACAAGGAGACCGCCGAGAAGGCCAAGGCTCAGCTCGAAGAGGCTGGCGCCACCGTCACGCTCAAGTAGTCACCTCCCCCGCATCGGGGGATTCGCCACGACGCCCCGCATCGACTTCGGTCGGCGCGGGGCGTCGTGCGTTAAGGCTCGCGGCGCGCCGCCGTCGACTGGCGCACGATCAGCCGCGTCGGCAGCACGACGTGCTCGTCGGGGGTCGGGGCGTCGAGGTTCTCGATCTGGTGGATGAGGAACTCGACGGCGCGGTCACCCTGCGAACCGGGCTGCTGGGCGAGGGTCGTCAGCCCGAACATCTCGGCCATGGGGTGGTTGTCGATGCCGATGATCGAGAGGTCCTGCGGAACGGAGATGCCGAGTTGGCGCGCCGCAATCATGATGCCGATGGCGATCTCGTCGCAGCCGGCGAAGATCGCTGTGGGGCGCTGGCGGGGGTCGCCGAGCAGCGACAGCCCCACCTGGTAGCCGCCCGGCACCGAGAACTCGGCCTCGCGGAAGTCGTCATCGAGGGTCAGCCCCGCGTCGGCGACGGCGCGCGTGAAGCCGTCGTACCGGCTGCTGTGCACCCGGAAGTCCATCTGCTCGCTCTGATCGCCGCCCACGTGCATGATGCGGGTGTGACCGAGGCTGATGAGGTGTTCGGTTGCAAGGCGCGCGGTCTCGACGTCGTCGATCGAGAGCGACGGGATGCCGGCGATGCGGCCGCCGATCCCGGCGAGCGGCTTACCCAGCGCCTGCAGCATCTGCACCTCGTGCGAGCTGAGGGCGATGGCCACGGCGATGACGGCGTCGACGCGCTTGCGCACCAGGAAGTAGTCGAACACGCGCCGGCGCAGCTCGGTGTCCATGCTGAGGCGGTACAGGGTCAGGTCGTAGCCCGAGCGAATGAGCGCCTTCTCGATGCCCTCGAGCACCTCAGCGAAGTACCAGCGGTTGATGTACGGGATGACCACACCGACGTTGCGCGTACGCCCCGTGACGAGGCTCGCCGCGGTGGAGGAGACGACGTAACCAAGCTCGGCCGCGGCCGTTTCGACCCGCCGACGGGTCTCGGTCGAGACGTAGCCGCGCCCGCTGAGCGCGCGAGACGCCGTCGACTTCGACACCCCCGCGATGCGGGCCACGTCGGCCAGGATGCTCATGCCTCGTCGGTCCTCCATTGGACGCCGGTTGCGCGCGGCTCGCCTCGCCGCGTCACGTATGCATCCGGAGTGTAGCCAAAATCTGGGCGGTCTGGAACCGGTGCCAGAAATTCCGGTGCGTGTCGGGGGCTCAGCCCTGTGCATCCGTCTGGATGCTCGATGAGCGTTCCACAACGGATCGATAACGGCGCGCGAATAGGCGGTTGCGCGGCCGTGGTTGCTGACGTAACGTTCCACCTGGAACCGGTTCCCTACGACGACGTGAAACGGCGAAGAGGGGGCCTGGGCCCGTCACCTGCACCAACCCACGTGCGGCGCACTCGACGCCGACGTCCGACCCTCAATGAGGAGGAAACACATGAGTTCCACCCTCCGACGCCGGCTCCTTCTGCCGGCAGCGGCGATCGGCGCTTTCAGCCTGGTTCTTGCCGGCTGTGCCGCCGACTCCGAGACCCCGGCGCCCGGCGGCAACGGCGGCACCGGTGGCGGCGACGCCAACTGTGCCGAGTACGAGCAGTACGGCGAGTTCTCGGGCCAGACGGTCGAGATCTACGCGACCATCATCGACGTCGAGGCCGACAACCTCGTGACGAGCTGGTCCGACTTCGAAGACTGCACCGGCATCACGATCAACTACGTCGGAACGCAGGAGGCCGAGACGCAGATCAACGTGCGTGCGGCCGCCGGCGACGCGCCCGACCTGATGATCATCCCGCAGCCGGGCCTTCTGCAGCGCCTGATCGAAGACGGCTACGTCGTGCCGGCCCCCGAGGCCGTCGAGGCGAACGTCGACGAGTTCTGGAGCGAGTCGTGGAAGGGCTACGGCACCGTCGACGGCACCTTCTACGCCGCCCCCCTCATGGCGAGCGTCAAGGGCTACGTCTGGTACTCGCCGAGCGACTTCGCTGAGAACGGCTACGAAGTTCCCACCACGTGGGACGAGATGGTCGCCCTGACCGAGCAGATGACCGAGCGCAACGAGGGCGCATACCGCCCCTGGTGTGTCGGCTTCGGCTCGGGTGACGCGACCGGCTGGGTTGGCACCGACTGGGTCGAGGACGCCGTGCTGCGTCTCGCCGGCCCCGAGACCTACGACGCGTGGGTCGCCGGTGACACCCTGTTCGCCGACCCCGAGATCGTCGACTCGATCAACCTCGTGGGCGACATCATGCTCAACCCTGAATTCGTCAACGGCGGTTTCGGTGGCGTGAGCTCGATCGTCTCGACCACCTTCCAGGACGCTGGTCTCCAGATCCTCGACGGCAACTGCTCGCTGCACCGCCAGGCATCGTTCTACGAGGCCCAGTGGGGTGACGACGTGACCGTCGCGCCGGATGGTGACGTCTGGGCCTTCCTGACCCCGCCGATCAACGCCGAGGACGGCTTCGCCGTCACCGGTGGTGGCGAGTTCGTGGCCGCCTTCAACAGCGACGACGCCACGGCGGCCGTGCAGGCCTACCTGTCGAGCGACACCTGGGCGAACAACCGCATTGCCCTCGGCGGTGTGATCTCGGCAAACCAGGGTCTTGACCCGCAGCTCGCCAGCTCGCCGCTCGCGGTGCAGTCGATCGAGATCCTGCAGGACCCGAACACGGTGTTCCGCTTCGACGGCTCTGACCTCATGCCCGCCGCCGTCGGCACCAGCTCGTTCTGGACCGGCATGACGGACTGGGTGCTCGGAGAGCTCACCACCGACCAGCTTGTCACCTTCATCGACGGGACTTTCCCCCGCTGATCTGACCCGCTGATCACCACCTGAACTCGGCCCACCGGGAAACACTTCTCGGTGGGCCGAGTCGTCAGGTAGCGTGGCCTCAAACCAATGGAGGTTTACCCGGCATGACTGCTTTCTGGGCTGACTTATTCGACAAATTCGGCGTCATGGTCGTCGGCCTTGTGGCCTTCGCCGCAGTCGTCGGAATCGTCCTCTTCCTCGCCGACCGGGCCCCGAAAAAGGGCCGAGACTTCTGGCAGCTTCTCGCCTTCGTGTCGCCGGCGATGATCCTGCTCGCGATCGGTCTCATCTACCCCGCGATCCGCACGATCTACCTCTCGTTCACGAACCGCTCCGGTCGTGAGTGGGTGGGCCTCACGAACTACGAGTGGATGTTCACGCAGCCCGAGATCATCACGGTGCTCGTCAACACCCTCATCTGGGTGGCCCTCGTTCCCACCCTGTCGACCATTTTCGGCCTCGCCTACGCGATCTTCATCGACAAGTCGCACGGCGAAAAGATCCTGAAGTCGCTCGTGTTCATGCCGATGGCGATCTCGTTCGTCGGTGCCGGCATCATCTGGCGCTTCGTGTACGAGTACCGCGAGCAAGGCTTCGGTGAACAGATCGGCATCCTGAACCAGCTCATCGTCTGGTTCGGCGGCGAACCGCAGCAGTTCTTGCAGAACTCGCCGTGGAACACGTTCTTCCTGATCGTCGTGATGGTCTGGATCCAGACCGGTTTCGCGATGGTGCTGCTCTCGGCCGCGATCAAGGGCGTTCCGGTCGAGATCACCGAAGCCGCCCGTCTCGACGGCGCCAACGCGTGGCAGCAGTTCCTCAACGTGACGCTCCCGGGTATCCGCGGCACCCTCGTGGTCGTCATCACGACGATTTCGATCGCCACCCTGAAGGTGTTCGACATCGTCCGGGCGATGACCGGTGGCCAGTTCGGCACCTCGGTCGTCGCCAACGAGATGTACACGCAGGCGTTCAACCGCGGTGAGATCGGTCAGGGTTCGGCGCTCGCGTTGATCCTGTTCGTGATGGTCCTCCCGATCGTCATCTACAACGTTCGCGTCATGCGCAAGCAGAAGGAGATCCGATGACCGAGGCAGTGGAGAAGGCTGAGGCGAAGCTCGACCGCCCGCTTGGTCAGCGCAACGACTACACCGCCGAGGGTGCGGTCGCTCGCCAGTTCCGCAAGTCGAAAGAGAAGCTGACGAGCCCCTGGGCGACGGCGGCGGCGATCGTCATCGCGGTGATCTGGACGATCCCGACGTTCGGCCTCCTGGTCTCGTCGATTCGTACCCCGACCGAGATCCGCACGACCGGCTGGTGGACCTGGTTCGTGAACCCGTCGTTCACGTTCGACAACTACGCCGACGTGCTGTTCGCATCCGGCGCATCCAGCGCCAACCTCGGGCAGTACTTCGTCAACTCGCTCGTGATCGCCATCCCGGCCGCGATCTTCCCGATCGCGATCGCGACGATGGCCGCGTACGCGTTCGCGTGGATCAAGTTCAAGGGCGCCGGCGCGATGTTCGTGCTCGTCTTCGCGTTGCAGATCGTTCCCCTGCAGATGGCGCTCGTGCCCCTGCTGCAGATCTTCTCGCAGGTGCTCGGCATCTCAGGCACCTTCCCGGCGGTGTGGATCGCGCACACGATCTTCGGTCTGCCGTTGTGTATTTTCCTGCTGCACAACTTCATCTCTGAGATCCCCGGCGAGGTGATCGAGGCGGCGCGCGTGGACGGTGCGAACCACACGCAGATCTTCTTCCGCATCATCATCCCGCTGTCGCTTCCGGCGCTCGCGTCGATCGGCATCTTCCAGTTCCTCTGGGTCTGGAACGATCTGCTGGTGGCGCTCGTGTTCTCGGGCGGCACGGTCGACGTCGCGCCACTGACGCAACGCCTGGCCGAGCTGGTCGGTAACTTCGGCCGCAACCAGGAGCGCCTGCCCGCCGCGGCATTCATCTCGCTGGTGGTGCCGTTGATCGTGTTCTTCAGCCTGCAGCGCTACTTCGTGCGCGGCCTGCTGGCGGGCTCGACGAAGGGCTAGTCCGAACCTCAGCAGAAACCCCGGTGGCCCCACTTAGGCTCAGCGCATGAGCATGGGTGGTGGCCGCCGGGGTTTCCGTGTGTCGAGCGGCGACGTCGACGCGCAGCGGGCCGAGAACGCGGCCGCCCCGCGCATCCCGAACCTGCTCGGGCGGATCGCCGAGCTGTTTCGCCCGCACCGGGTGACGCTCGCCGTCACGATCGCGCTCGTGCTCGTCAGCGCGGGGCTCAGCGTGCTGCCGCCGCTGCTCACCCAGCGCGCCTTCGACGAGGGGCTGTTCCCTCCGGAGGGCGCGCCGAACATCCCCCTGCTCGTGCAGCTGGTCGGCCTCATGGTGCTGTTGTGGATGCTCAGCGCCGGTCTCGGAATCGGCCAGACGTATCTGACGGCGACCGTCGGCAACAGCGTCATGGCCGAGCTGCGCGTGAAGCTGTTCGCGCACTTGCAGCAAATGGAGTTGGCGTTCTTCACCCGCACGAAGACGGGCGTCATCCAGTCGCGCCTGCAGAATGACGTCGGCGGTGTCGCGAGCGTGTTGTCGAACACGGTCTCGAGCGTCATCGGCAACACCGTTACCGTGATCGCGGCGTTCGTCGCCATGCTGCTGCTGTCGTGGCAGCTCACCCTCGTCGCGGTCGTGCTGCTGCCCGCACTCGTCGCCGCCCAGCGCCGGGTCGGCATCGTGCGCGCCAAGATCGCGGGGAGGACGCAGGAGTCGCTGAGCGACATGACCGCGATCACGCAGGAAGCCCTGAGCGTCTCGGGCATCCTGCTCGCCAAGAGCTTCGACCGGCAGCAGGCCGAGGTCGACCGCTACCGCGACGAGAACGCCGTGCAGCGCCGTCTGCAGGTGCAGCTGCAGATGTCGGGGCAGTGGTTCTTCGCGCTCGTCAACGTCTTTCTGAGCGTGATCCCCGCGGTCGTGTACCTCGCGGCGGCGTTCCTCATCGAGGCGGATATCGCCGTCACCGCGGGCACGCTCGTCGCCTTCACGACGGTGCAGGCCCGCCTCACGTTCCCGCTGCTCGGCCTCATGCGGGTCGCGCTCGACCTGCAAACCTCCGCCGCGCTGTTCGCCCGCATTTTCGAGTACCTCGACCTGGTTCCGTCGATCACGGAGACGGACCGCGCGGTGGATGCTCCGCGCGATTCCGTCGGCAGCATCCGGTTCGAGTCGGTCACCTTCCGCTACCCCGACGCCGAGGCCGGCGACGGGCCGCCCACACTCGACACTGTGTCGTTCGCCGTCGAGCCCGGGCAGTTCGTGGCGTTCGTCGGCCCGTCGGGGGCGGGCAAGACCACCATCTCGTACCTGATCCCGCGGCTGTACGAGGCGAGCGAAGGGAGGGTGCTGTTCGCCGGGGTCGACGTGCGGGAGCTGCGCCGCGCATCCCTGATTGCGGAGGTCGGCATCGTGAGCCAGGAGACCTACCTGTTCCACGCCTCCATCGCCGAGAACCTGCGCTACGCGAAGCCGGAGGCGAGCGAGGCGGAGCTGGAGGCGGCCTGCCGTGCGGCGAACATCCACGACACGATTCACTCGTTCCCCGAGGGGTACGACACCGTCGTCGGCGAGCGCGGCTACCGGCTGTCGGGCGGCGAGAAGCAGCGCATCGCCATCGCGCGCGTGCTGTTGAAGGACCCGCCGGTGCTGGTGCTCGACGAGGCGACGAGCGCGCTCGACTCGACGTCGGAGCGCATCGTGCAGCGGGCGCTGGATGCCGCCGCGCGCGGCCGCACGACCGTCGCGATCGCGCACCGGCTGCCGACCGTGGTGGGGGCAGACGTGATTCACGTGCTCGACGCGGGGCGCATCGTCGAGAGCGGCACGCACGCCGAACTGTTGGCGCTCGGCGGGCTCTACGCCACCCTCGTCGAGCAGCAGCGCACCGACCAGGCGCCGCTCACCGAGGATTAGCGGCGGGCCTCGAGCAGCTCGGTCATGTAGTCGAGTTCGCTCTGCTGCACGCGCACCATTCCGCCCGCGAGGTCGAGAACGACGGGATGCTCGCTGCGCTCGATCACGGCGGCCGCCATCTCGACGCCCCCCTGATGGTGGGCGATCATCAGCTCAAGGAAGAGGCGCTCGGCTTCGACGCCGTCGGCGTCGCGCAGCTGCTGCATCTGCTCGGGGGTCGCGAGCCCCGGCATCGGCTCGCCGGGCACGTGCGAGTGCTCGGCCGTGCCGTCGTGCGACTCGTGGCTTCCGCCGTCGAAGGCGGGGCGGGTCATCCACGTCATGCTCGGCTCGGGCGACGCGGCCGGCAGCCCCCACAGCTGCAGCCACGCGGCCATCTGGCCGATCTGCTGCATCTGCGCGGTCGCCATGTCGAGCGCGAGGAGGCGAATGTCGTCGCTGTCGGAACGGTCGCGCACGAGCAGCGCCATCTCGACGGCCTGCGTGTGGTGCGTCTGCATGTCGCGCGAGAAGCCGGCTTCGGCGCTCGTGTTCGACGGGATCGGCCCGCCCGCGGTCGGCGCCGTCACGCGGCCGAGCAGCACGCCCGCCACGAGCGCGACCAGCACCAGCACGGCGCCGCCCAGCAGCAGCCGCAGCCGTGCCGACTGACCGCCGTTCGCGGTCGTCTCGCCTGACGCGCCCGCCTCACTCATGGCTAGCTGACCCGTCCGGGGCCGTCGAGGGCGTTCGAGCACAGCGCGCCCGGCTCGGGGGCGGCGGGCGACAGCCAGTACTTGTCGATGAACTGGCCGATGCGCTCGTCGCCCGGCTCGTCGACCTGCACGCGCGCACCCCAGGCGCTCGCGATGATCGGCGACTCGAGGCCCGCGATCGGCGAGACGATCGCGTGGCGGTCCGGGGCGAGGCGGCGCAGTTCGGTCAGCTGCTCGTCCGAGATCTGGTCGGGGTCGTAGGCGAGCCACACGGCGCCGTGCTCGAGCGAGTGCACGGCGTACTCGACGGGCTGCTCCTCCTCGTAGACGCCGCAGTTCAGCCACGATGGGTTGTGCGGTCCGCCGGCGGGCGGCATGACGTCGTACTGCACCGGGTCGGTGGTGTGCGTCGGGTCGAGGCCGGGGAACAGCTCTTCCCCCTCGATCTCGATCGCCGCGCGCTCGGCCGCGGTTAACGGAACCTGCGGCTCGGGCCGCGTGGCGTTCGACACGACGACGGTGATGACGATGCCGAGGACGGCCACGACGGCGGTGGCCGAGAGCACGATGGCGATCAGCCGCCCGCGCTTCTCTTTCTTCTGCTTCGCCTTCAGGGCGGCCACCTTCTCGGCACGGCGCTTCTCGCGCTGCTGCTTGACGGTGAGGCTCTCGTCGTTCGTCACGGACGTCTCCAACGGGTACAGGATGCTCGGGGCGGGGTGCTGCGCGCACCACGCGATGGCACGCACTCTCTTATTCTCCCACCAGACGTTGGCAGACGCTGGGACGGGCCGCGTGCATCCGGGCCGCCGGTAGGCTCGTGTGCATGAAATACGCCGCCGCGATCACCGACCTGATCGGCGACACGCCCCTCCTCCGCCTCAACAGGGTCACCGAGGGAATCAGCGCCACCGTGCTCGCGAAGGTCGAGTATCTGAACCCCGGAGGGTCGTCGAAAGACCGCATCGCGATCCGCATCATCGACGCGGCCGAGCGCGACGGGCTGTTGAAGCCCGGCGGCACGATCGTCGAGCCGACGAGCGGCAACACGGGCGTCGGCCTTGCCCTTGTCGCTCAGCAGCGCGGCTACAAGTGCGTGTTCGTGCTGCCCGACAAGGTGGGCGAAGACAAGCGCAACGTCTTGACCGCCTACGGCGCCGAGATCGTCGTGACGCCGACGGCCGTCGCACCCGACGACCCCGAGTCGTACTACTCGGTGAGCGACCGGCTCGCGCGCGAGATTCCGGGCGCCTTCAAGCCGAACCAGTACGCGAACCCGAACGGGCCGCGCAGCCACTACGAGACCACCGGCCCCGAGATCTGGCGCGACACCGACGGCCGGGTGACGCACTTCGTCACCGGCGTCGGCACGGGCGGCACCATCACCGGCACCGGGCGCTACCTGCGCGAGATCAGCGCCGACCGTGAGGGCGGCCGCGTGCAGATCGTCGGCGTCGACCCCGTCGGCAGCGTCTACTCGGGCGGCACCGGGCGCCCCTACCTCGTCGAGGGCGTCGGCGAAGACTTCTGGCCGGGCGCCTACGACCCGTCCGTCACCGACCGCATCGTGGCCGTCAGCGACCAGGACTCGTTCGACATGACCGTGCGGCTTGCTCGCGAAGAGGGGCTGCTCGTCGGCGGTTCGTGCGGCATGGCGGCCGTCGGCGCCCTCGAGGTCGCCCGCGAGCTCGGCCCCGACGACGTTGTCGTCGTGCTGCTTCCCGACGGCGGGCGTGGCTACCTCGGCAAGATCTTCAACGACCGGTGGATGCGCGCGCACGGCTTCGCGGCGCCCGCAGGCACACCGACGGTGCGCGACCTGCTCGGCGAGCCGCTGCGCGCGCTCGCCCACGTGCGGCGCGAGCACACCGTCGCCGACGCGGTCGCGGCGCTCGAGGCGCACGGCGGCGCAGTGACGCTGCCGGTACTCACGGGCGAGCTGCCGCCCGTGCTCGGCGAGGTTGCGGGCTCGGTGTCGACCGCCGGGCTGTTGCGTGCGCTCGCCTCGGGCGACGTAACACCGGGCGACCCGGTGACCGCGGCCATGGGCCCGGTTATGCCCGTCATCGGAGCCGGCGAAAGCCTCGAGAAGGCCCGCGAACGCTTCGGCGAGCGTGGCGCAGGAGGTCTTCCGCCCGAAACCCTGCTCGTGCTCGACGGGGGCAACCCGATCGGGCTCGTGACCCGCGCCGACCTGCTGCACGCGCTCGCCTGAGGACATCGATGACCACGAACGACAACCACGGATTCTCGACCCGCGCGATTCACGCGGGGCAAACCCCCGACGAGACGACGGGCGCGGTCATCCCTCCCGTGCACTTCTCGACGACGTTTGCGCAAGACGGCATCGGGGGCTTGCGCAATGGCTACGAGTACGGTCGTGGCACCAACCCGACGCGCGACAGCCTGCAGCAGCAGCTCGCCGCGCTCGAGGGCGGAGCGCACGCCTTCAGCTTCGCGTCGGGGCTCGCCGCCGAAGACGCCCTGCTGCGCGCGGTGCTTCAGCCCGGCGACCACGTGCTGATGGGCGACGACGTCTACGGCGGCACCCACCGGCTCGTGCGCCGCATCTTCGGGCAGTGGGGCATCGGCCTCACCACGATGGACTTCAGCGACCTCGACGGCGTGCGCACCATGATCGGCCAGCTCGCGCCGAAGGTGCTCTGGCTCGAGACCCCGTCGAACCCGCTCATGAAGGTCACCGACGTGACGGCGCTCGCCGAGATCGCGCACGACGCGGGCATCCTCGTCGTGGTCGACAATACGTTCGCCACGCCCTACCTGCAGACCCCGCTCGCGCTTGGCGCCGACGTGGTCGTGCACTCCACGACCAAGTACCTGGGTGGCCACTCCGACGTCGTGGGCGGCGCTCTGGTGCTGAACGACGACGAGCTCGCGTCGCAGGTTGGCTTCCAGCAGTTCGCGGCCGGCGCCGTCTCCGGCCCCATGGATGCGTGGCTCACGACCCGGGGAATCAAGACCCTCGCCGTGCGCATGGACCGCCACTGCCACAACGCCCAGGCCGTCGCCGAGGCGATGGTGGGGCACGCCGGGGTCGCGCGGGTGCTCTACCCGGGGCTCGATTCGCACCCGGGGCATGAGTTGGCGGCGAGGCAGATGCGCGGTTTCGGCGGCATGGTGTCGCTCGACCTCACGGGCGGGGAGGGCGCTGCGCGCCGCTTCTGCGAGAGCCTCGAGGTGTTCACGCTCGCCGAGTCGCTCGGCGGCGTCGAGTCGCTCGTCAACTACCCGAGCGAGATGACGCACGCGTCCGTGCGGGGTACGGCGCTGGAGGTTCCGGCCTCGATCGTGCGGCTGTCGGTCGGCATCGAGGACGCGGCCGACCTCGTTGCCGATGTCGAGCAGGCGCTCGCGCGTCTGTAGCTCGACGAGACACGGCCGTGCCGGCGCATCCGACCCCCGAGAAACGTTCGGGGTGCATAATGGCGCCAGCGCAATGTGAACGTACACATCGCGCGCACCCGAACGGACGACGATGACCACCGACACCACCACGGCGGAACCGGAGCGCACGCGCGCGCCCAACATCCGCGACGTGGCCCGCGTGGCCGGGGTGTCGTACCAGACCGTCTCGCGGGTACTCAACGACAGCCCCAACATTCGTCCAGAGACCTTGGCGCGGGTGCGCGCGGCCATCGACGAGCTGGGGTATCGCCCCAACCAGGCCGCACGCGCGCTCGTCACCAGTCGCTCGCGCACCATCGGGGTGCTCGCATCGCAGACGGTGCATTACGGGCCTGCCACGAGCATCCAGGCGATTGAGACGGCGGCGCGCGAAGCGGGCTACCGCCTGTCGATCACGAACATCAGCTCGAGCGAGTACGCGTCGATCAAGTCGGGGCTCGACTACCTGATGTCGCAGTCGGTCGAGGCGCTCATCGTGATCGCCCCGCAGGTGCGCGTGTTCGAGGCGATCACCGACCTGCAGGTGGGGGTGCCCTATGTCACCCTCGAGTCGACCGGGTCAGACGCCAAGCACTCGCTCTGGGTCGACCAGGTCACCGGCGCGCGCATGGCGACGAGGCACCTCATCGACCTCGGGCACGAAGAAATCATGCACATCTCGGGCCCGCAGGACTGGATCGAAGCCGAGGCGCGCATGCAGGGATTCCTGCGCGAGCTGGACGACGCGGACCTGCGCACTCGGGCGCCGATCCTCGGCGACTGGACGGCGCACTTCGGGTACTACGCCGGACTCGAACTGCTGCGGTACCGCGACTTCACGGCCGTGTTCTGCGGCAACGACCAGATGGCGCTCGGCTTCATCCACGCGTGCCGCGAGTCGGGGCTCGACGTGCCGGGCGACATCTCGGTGGTCGGGTTCGACGACATTCCCGAGGCGGCGCACTTCGCGCCGCCGTTGACAACGGTGCGGCAGAACTTCGCCGAGATCGGGCGGCGGTCGATCGAGCTGCTGCTCGGGGAGCTGCGCGGCGACACCGACCTCAGCCACGAGCCGGTGCGGCCCGAGCTGATCGTGCGCCACTCGACGGCGGCGCGGCGCTCGTAGCGCGTAGCGCGGGGCGTGCGCGTCTCCCCGTGCCCCCGCGCGCTCCCGCCTGTGCCCCCGCCCCCGCGCAACGCACGCCGAATGGTGCGCTACACATGCAACGTTGCGCGTGCGCTGCACCATTCGGCGTGCATTGCGGCGTGCGCGCGCTGGTGGGGCCTCGGCGGGCCCCAGTCCGCGGCGCGGCCGGGATGCGCGGGGCCGGCACCGCGCATCCGCCCCGTTACCGAAGTGTGACCGTTTCGCACGGGCGTCCCACTTGACAGATGTGACCGTTTCGTCTGTAGAGTGCACTCACGCAATGTGAACGGTCACATCGGACGGTCACAGCGCCACCCACCCCCGTACCACCCCGACAACGGAGTCACATGAGCCCCGCCCCCCTGAGCCCTGAGGTGCAGGTCGCCATCGCCCGCGTGCGCGAAGACGTCGCTGCCCTGCACGGCGAGCTGGTGCGGTACGGCCTCGTGGTGTGGACGGGCGGCAACGTCTCGGGTCGGGTACCCGGCGCCGACCTTTTCGTCATCAAGCCGTCGGGCGTCGACTACGACGACCTCGACCCGGCCAACATGATCCTCTGCACGCTCGACGGCGAGGTGGTGCCGAACACCCCGGGTAGCGACCGCAGCCCCTCGAGCGACACGGCGGCGCACGCCTACGTGTACCGGAACATGCCCGAGGTCGGCGGCGTCGTGCACACCCACTCGACCTACGCGACGGCGTGGGCCGCCCGCGGCGAGGCGATCCCCTGCGTCATCACGGCGATGGCCGACGAGTTCGGCGGGGAGATCCCCGTCGGCCCGTTCGCGATCATCGGCGACGACTCGATCGGCCGCGGCATCGTCGAGACGCTGACCGGACACCGCTCGCGCGCGGTGCTCATGCAGAACCACGGCCCGTTCACGATCGGCACGGATGCGCGTGATGCGGTCAAGGCCGCCGTCATGCTCGAAGACGTCGCCCGCACGATCCACATCGCCCGCCAACTCGGCGAGCCACTGCCGATCGCGCCCGACGCGATCGACTCCCTCTTCGACCGCTACCAGAACGTGTACGGCCAGCCCGCGGGGGAGGCGCGATGAGCGCGTCCGCGACCCGCGAGCCCGCCGACGTGATCGCCGCTGGCCGCGCCGCGCTCGGCATCGAGCTCGGCTCGACCCGCATCAAGGCCTGCCTGGTCGACGCCGACAACCCCGCCCGCGTGCTCGCCACTGGCAGCCACGAGTGGGAGAACCAGCTCGTCGACGGCCTCTGGACCTACTCGCTCGAGGCCGTGCACGAGGGCCTTGCGGCTGCGTATTCCGCCCTCCTCGCCGAGACCCGCACCCGCTTCGGCGTCGCGCCGACGGCGCTCGCGGGCGTCGGCGTCTCGGCGATGATGCACGGCTACCTCGCCTTCGACGCCGACGGCGCCCTGCTCACCCCCTTCCGCACGTGGCGCAACACGAACACGGGCCCCGCCGCTGCCGAGCTGTCGGCGCTGTTCGGTACGAACATCCCGCTGCGCTGGTCGATCGCGCACCTGCACCAGGCCGTCACCAACGCCGAGGCGCACGTGCCGCACATCGCCCACGTCACGACGCTCGCCGGCTACGTGCACGAGCAGCTCACCGGCGAACGGATGCTCGGAGTCGGCGACGCGTCCGGCATGTTCCCGGTCTCCCGCGACTCCGCCGGCCGACCCCAGTACGACCCCGAACTTATGGCCCGCTACGACGCCCTGCTGGCCGAGCGCTACCCGGCCGCGCGCGCCGCCCTGCCGGGCCTTGGGGAGGTGCTGCCGAGCATCCGGGTGGCGGGCGAGACCGCCGGTCACCTCATCGAAGCGGGCGCCCGCCTGCTCGACCCCGCGGGCACCCTCGCCGCGGGCGCACCCGCCGCGCCGCCGGAGGGCGACGCCGGCACCGGCATGGTCGCGACGAACGCCGTCGCCCCGCGCACGGGCAACGTGAGCGTCGGCACGAGCATCTTTGCGATGGTGGTGCTCGACCGCCCGCTCGCCTCGCAGCACGCCGAGCTCGACCTCGTCACCACCCCGGCCGGCGACCCGGTCGCGATGGTGCACTGCAACAACGGCACGAGCGAGCTGAACGCCTGGGTGGGAACGTACCGCCGCTTCGCCGAGCTCGCTGGCACCCCCATCGACGCCGACGCCGCCTACGCGCTGCTGTTCGCCGAGGCGCTGGAGGGCGCGGCCGACGCCGACGGCGTGCTCGCCTACAACCAACTGTCCGGTGAGCCCGTTGCCCACCTCGACGCCGGGCGCCCCGCCGTCGTACGCACCCCCGACAGCCGGCTGACGCTCGCGAACGTCATGCGCGCGCAGGTCTACGGCGTCTTCGCGACGCTCGCGATCGGGATGCGCGCCCTCCACTCCGAGAACGTCGCCATCGACGCGCTCTATGCGCACGGCGGCATGTTCCGCACGCCGGGCGTCGCCCAGCGCTTCCTCGCCGCCGCGCTGGATGCCCCCGTCGGCGTCGCCGCGAGCGCCGCCGAGGGTGGGGCGTGGGGCATTGCCGTCCTGGCTGCGTTCACCGCGCAGCGCGCTGCCGACGCGCACACCGACGCCAACGCAGCGACGCTCGACCTCGGCGCCTACCTCGGCGCCTACCTCGATTCCGCCGTGTTCGCCGGCGCCGACACCCACCTGACCGCCCCGCTCGCCGACGACGTCGCGGGCTTTTCCGCCTACCTCGACCGCTACGAGCCGGGCCTCGCCATCGAGCGCACGGCAGCCGAGGTGATCTGACCCATGACAAGGAGTTCCGTGTCCCGCAGCATCGTTCCCGACCTCAGCACGTACGAAGTCTGGTTCCTCACCGGCAGCCAGAACCTGTACGGAGACGAGACGCTGCGGCAGGTCGCCGAGCAGTCGAAGGAGGTCGTGGCGGGCCTCGAGGCGGCCACGAGCATCCCGGTGCGCGTGGTCTGGAAGCCGACGCTCGTCGACCCGGCGAGCATCGCGCGCGTCATGCGCGAGGCGAACGCCGCCGAGAACGTGATCGGTGTCATCACCTGGATGCACACCTTCAGCCCCGCGAAGATGTGGATCTCAGGGCTCGACCAGCTCACGAAGCCGCTGCTGCACCTGCACACGCAGGCCAACGTCGAGCTGCCGTGGGCCGACATCGACTTCGACTTCATGAACCTGAACCAGGCCGCCCACGGCGACCGCGAGTTCGGGTACATCGCCTCGCGCCTGTCGGTCGCCCGCACGACGGTCGTCGGCCACGTGTCGAACCCGGCCGTCACCGACCGCATCGGGGTGTGGGCCCGCGCCGCCGCCGGGCGCCACGCCACGCAGAACCTGAAGCTCGCGCGCTTCGGCGACAACATGCGCTTCGTCGCCGTCACCGAGGGCGACAAGACCGAGGCCGAGCTGCGCTTCGGCGTGCAGGTCAACACGTGGGGTGTCACCGAGCTCGCCGACGCCGTGCACGCCGTCTCCGACAGCGACGTGGATGCACTGGTCGCCGAATACGCGGACCTCTACGACGTCGACGCGGCCCTCCTGCCGGGCGGCGACCGGGCCGACTCGCTGCGCTACGGCGCCGCGATCGAGCTGGGCCTGCGCTCGTTCCTGGAGGCCGGCGACTTCGGCGCCTTCACCACGAGCTTCGAAGACCTCGGAAGCTTGCGCCAGCTGCCCGGCCTCGCCGTGCAGCGCCTCATGGCCGACGGCTACGGCTTCGGAGCGGAGGGCGACTGGAAGACCGCCGTGATGGTGCGCGCCGCGGCTGTCATGGGCGCAGGCCTTCCCGGTGGCGCGAGTCTCATGGAGGACTACACCTACCACCTGGTCCCCGGTGAGGAACTGATTCTGGGCGCGCACATGCTCGAGGTCAGCCCGTCGCTCACCAGCCAGCAGCCGCACCTCGAGGTTCACCCGCTCGGCATCGGCGGTAAGGATGACCCCGTGCGCCTCGTCTTCACCGCCGACGCCGGCCCCGCCGTCGTCTGCGCGCTCAGCGACATGCGCGACCGGTTCCGACTCGTTGCGAACGTCGTCGAGAACGTGGCCCTGCCCGCGCCGATGCCGAAGCTGCCCGTCGGCCACGCGGTGTGGAAGCCGGCGCCCGACTTCGCCACCTCAGCCGCCGCATGGCTCACTGCGGGCGCCGCCCACCACACCGTTATGTCGACCCAGATCGACGTCGACGTGCTGCGCGACTTCGCCGCGATGAGCGGCGTCGAGCTGCTCGTGATCGACCACGACACGACGCTGCCCGCCTTCGAGCAGCAGCTGCGGTCGAACGCGGCGTACTACCGACTGGCGCAGGGGTTGTAGATATGCCGCCCCGAGCATCCACAAGCTTCCCGGGTTTCCCCGGGATCCGTCCGAGCCTCTCAGTGATGAGAGACGCGGTCGACTGCACCACCCCCATTCCCACTCGAAAGGACACACAGTGAAGAAGAGGACTCTTCTCTCGATCGTGGCCGCCGGCGCGATGACCCTCGGTCTCGGCGCCTGCGCCGCGGACGCTGGCGGCGACGGCGACGGCGGCCTCATCGGCGTTGCCATGCCGACCCGCTCGTCGGAGCGCTGGATCGCCGACGGAAACGCCGTTCAGGCCGAGCTGGAGGCCGCGGGCTACCGCGTCGACCTGCAGTACGCCGAAGACGACATCCCCACCCAGGTCAGCCAGATTGAGAACATGATCACCCAGGGTGCCGAGGCCCTGATCATCGCCTCGATCGACGGCACGACGCTGACCCAGGTGCTGCAGGACGCGGCCGACGCGGGCATCCCCGTCATCGCGTACGACCGTCTGATCCGCGACAGCGAGAACGTCGACTACTACGCCACGTTCGACAACTTCCTCGTCGGCCAGCAGCAGGCCCGGACCCTGCTGCACGGCCTGGGGCTCACTGACCTCGATGGCAACCCCGTCGATGGCGCCCCCGAGGGACCGTTCAACATCGAGCTGTTCGCCGGCTCGCTCGACGACAACAACGCCTTCTTCTTCTGGGACGGCGCGATGGATGTCCTCCAGCCGCTGATCGACGACGGCACGCTCGTCGTTCGCTCGGGCCAGACGAGCATCGAGCAGGCCGCCACGCTGCGCTGGGACGGCCAGGTCGCCCAGAGCCGCATGGAGAACCTCCTCACGGCGAACTACTCGGACGGCACCACGGTTGACGCCGTGCTCTCGCCCTACGACGGCCTGAGCCGCGGCATCATCTCGGCCCTGACCGACGCTGGCTACACCGTGGGCAGCGACTTCCCGATCATCTCGGGTCAGGACGCGGAGCTCGACTCGGTGCGCGCCATCCTCGCGGGTGAGCAGCACGCGACGATCTTCAAGGACACCCGTGAGCTGGCGAAGGTTGCCGCGGGCATGGCGCAGGCCCTGCTCGAGGGCGGCGAGCCCCAGATCAACGACACCGAGACGTACGACAACGGCGTGAAGATCGTGCCGTCGTTCCTGCTCGGCCCGGTGCCCGTGATCGCGGACAACGTGCAGTCGGCTCTGATCGACACCGGCTACTGGACGGCGGAGGACGTCGGCCTGTAACGGGTCGACACCTCTGACCGATTCGGTCGTCACATCGGCCGGTGGTGGGGTTATGCTCCCCACCACCGGCCACCCCCAGAACAACGACGTACGAAAGGGATCGGGTACTGACGTGACCCAGAACATCCTCGAGATGCGCGGCATCACGAAGACCTTCCCGGGTGTGAAGGCCCTGTCTGACGTGACCCTGCAGGTTCAGCGCGGCGAAGTCCACGCGATCTGCGGCGAGAACGGCGCGGGCAAGTCCACCCTCATGAAGGTGCTCTCGGGCGTGTACCCGCACGGCACCTACGACGGTGAGATCGTCTTCGAAAATGAGACGGTCGAGTTCTCCGACATCCGCGACAGCGAGTCGAAGGGCATCGTCATCATTCACCAGGAGCTGGCCCTCAGCCAGTACCTGTCGATCGCCGAGAACATCTTCCTCGGCAACGAGGTCAAGGGACCCTTCGGCCTCATCGACTGGAACAAGACCAACTTCGAGGCCGCGAAGCTTCTCGCCCGCGTGGGCTTGAGCGAGAAGCCGACCACGAAGGTCATGGACATTGGTGTCGGCAAGCAGCAGCTGGTCGAGATCGCGAAGGCGCTGTCGAAGGAAGTGAAGCTGCTCATCCTCGACGAGCCGACCGCCGCGCTCAACGACGCTGACTCCGACCACCTGCTCGACCTGATCCTGCACCTGAAGCAGCAGGGCATCACGTCGATCATCATCAGTCACAAGCTCAACGAGATTCGCAAGATCGCCGACAACGTCACCGTCATCCGCGACGGCAAGACCATCGAGACGATCACCCGCACCGAGGTCAGTGAAGACCGCATCATCAAGGGGATGGTCGGCCGCGACCTCGAGCACCGGTACCCCGACCACACGTCGCACATCGGTGAGGAGGTGCTGCGCGTCGAGAACTGGACGGCCCACCACCCGCAAGACAACCAGCGGGTCATCGTCGACAACGTGTCGATCACCGCGAATGCAGGCGAGATCGTCGGCATCGCGGGCCTCATGGGCGCCGGCCGCACCGAGTTCGCGATGAGCCTGTTCGGGCGCGCGTACGGCTCGCGCATCTCGGGCACGGTCTACAAGCGCGGCAAAGAGATCAAGGTGCGCTCTGTCGCCGAAGCGATCCAGAACGGGCTCGCGTACGCGACGGAGGACCGCAAGACGTACGGCTTGAACCTCATCGAAGACGTGAAGCGCAACATCTCTGTTGCCTCCCTCGACAAGCTCGTGACGATGGGCCTCGTGAACGACAACGAGGAGTACCGCATCGCGAACGAGTACAAGAAGTCGATGAACATCAAGACGCCGAGCGTGATGAACAAGACCGGCCAGCTGTCGGGCGGTAACCAGCAGAAGGTTGTCCTGTCGAAGTGGATCCAGTCGGACCCCGATGTGCTCATCCTCGATGAGCCCACCCGCGGCATCGACGTGGGGGCGAAGTACGAGATCTACACGATCATCAACCGCCTCGCCGACGAGGGGAAGGCGATCATCGTCATCTCCTCCGAGCTGCCCGAGCTGCTCGGCATCTGTGATCGCATCTACACCCTGTCCGAAGGTCGCATCACCGGCGAGCTGCCGACCGAAGACGCCACCCCTGAAGCTCTGCTCAAGCTCATGACCCTGGAGAAGCAGCGATAATGACCAGCCAGACCACGAACCCCGCTCCGCTCGGGCCCGCTGACACCGGCCGCCAGAACAAGATCACGGCGATGCTGTCGCACGCCGCGGCCGACCTCGGCAAGAACGGCATCTTCCTGGCCCTGCTCGCCGTCGTCGTGTTCTTCTCGATCACGACCAACGGCATCCTCTTGCGGCCGCAGAACATCTCGAACCTGATCGTGCAGAACGGATACATCCTCGTCCTTGCGATCGGCATGGTCCTCGTGATCGTCGCTGGCCACATCGACCTCTCCGTCGGCTCGGTCGCGGCCTTCATCGGCGCCGTGTCCGGAGTCTTCGCGGTCACCTGGGGCCTGCCATGGTGGCTCGCGATCATCCTCTCGCTCGCCGTCGGCGCGCTCGTCGGTGCATGGCAGGGGTTCTGGATCGCCTACGTCGGGATACCCGCGTTCATCGTCACATTGGCGGGCATGCTGATATTCCGCGGTGCCGCCCTCATCACCCTCGGGAACTCGAACATCGGTTCGTTCCCGCAGGAGTACCGCAACCTCGGCAACGGCTTCATCAACTTCCCGGTCGAGCTGTTCGGCACCACGGTCGATCCGCTGACCCTCGCGATCGGGGCGTTTGCTATCGCGGGGCTCATCGTGCAGCAGCTGCGCACCCGCGCAGGCCGCCTGAAGTACGGCCAGGAGGTCGAGCCGACCCCGTGGTTCATCGGAAAGCTCGGCCTGTTCGTCGTCGGTATCGGCGCGGTCTCGTTTGCGCTGAGCTCGTACAAGGGCATCCCGGTCACGCTCGTCGTCCTTGCCGCTCTCGTGCTCACGTACGGCGTCGTCGCGAACCGCACCACGTTCGGCCGCCACGTCTACGCGATCGGCGGCAACCGCCGCGCTGCGGAGCTCTCGGGCATCAAGACGCGCTGGGTCGACTTCTACCTGTTCGTCAACATGGGTGTCCTCGCCGCGCTCGCCGGCCTCATCTTCACCGCCCGCCTCAACCTGGCGGGCCCGAAGGCCGGTGAGGGCTTCGAGCTCGAGGCCATCTCTGCCGCGTTCATCGGTGGTGCCGCAGTGCAAGGCGGCATCGGAACGGTGACTGGCGCCATTATTGGTGGCTTCATCATCGGTGTGCTGAACAACGGCATGTCGATCATGGGCATCGGTATCGAGTGGCAGCAGGCGGTGAAGGGACTCGTGCTCCTCCTGGCGGTCGCCTTCGACGTCTACAACAAGAACCGGGCCGGGGTGCGCACCCGCCGGTAAGAATTCCGAGAACCCGGATGCGCGCATCCGGCCCACGAGGGAACTCGCGTCACGAGGCCCCGCGGCGAGATCGCCGCGGGGCCTCGTTGCGTGGGAGCGGTTCCACACGGTTTCCGCTTAGGCTCGGAGGCATGAGTGACGACTACCGCCAGCACGGGGTGCAGTTCCCGGACACCTTCCTGTTTGGCTCGGCCACCGCCAGCTACCAGATCGAGGGGGCGGCGACCGAGGACGGGCGCGGAGCGTCAATCTGGGACACGTTCAGCCGCAAGCCCGGAGCCGTGCTGCACGGGCACACCGGCGACGTCGCGTGCGACCATTACCACCGCCTCGACGACGACCTCGACCTGATGACCTCGCTCGGTCTTCAGGCGTACCGATTCTCGATCGCGTGGCCGCGCATCCAGGCTGACGGGAAAGGTTCCGCGAACGACCGCGGCGTCGCGTTTTACAGCCGCCTCGTCGACGGGCTGCTCGCCCGCGGCATCACTCCCATAGCGACGCTCTACCACTGGGACCTGCCCCAGACCCTCGAAGATGCGGGGGGGTGGGCGGCGCGCGACACCGCGCTGCGCTTCGGCGACTACGCGCACCACATGGGTGAGGCTCTCGGCGACCGGGTCGCCGTGTGGACGACCCTCAACGAGCCGTGGTGCAGCGCCTACCTCGGGTACGGGGCGGGCGTGCACGCTCCGGGCGTGACCGACCGGCTCGCGACGCTGCGCGCCGTGCACCACCTGAACCTCGCGCACGGGCTCGGCATTCAGGCGCTGCGGGCGAGCGTGACGAAGCCCGACGTGCAGTACTCGGCGACCCTCAACCCGCAGGTCGCGCGCGGCGTCGACGACACGTCGGCCGAAGCAATTCGGCGCATCGACGCGCTCGGCAACCGCGCCTTCACCGGCCCAATGCTGCGGGGCGAGTACCCCGCCGACCTGCTCGCCGACACCGCGTCGATCACCGACTGGTCGTTCGTCGAACCGGGCGACCTCGAGCAGATCCACCAGCCGCTCGACGTACTCGGCGTCAACTACTACTCGACCATGCGGGTGCGGCTGTGGGACGGCGTGGGTGAGCGGCAGTCGGCCGACGGGCACGGCGCGTCGCGCGGCACGGCCTGGCCAGGGGCTGCGGAAGAGATCGAGTTTCTGCCGACCGACGGGCCGCACACCGACATGGGCTGGAACATCGACCCGGCCGCGTTCGAAGACCTGCTCGTCGAGTTGCACGAGTCGTATGGGCTGCCGCTCATGATCACCGAGAACGGGGCGGCGTTCCCCGATGTGGCCGACGAGTCGGAGCGGGTGCGCGATGCCGACCGTATCGACTACCTGCGCCAGCACTTCACAGCCGTGCACCGCGCCATGGAGCGCGGCGCCGACATCGTCGGCTGCCAGGTGTGGAGCCTCATGGACAACTACGAGTGGGCCTACGGCTACACGAAGCGCTTCGGCATCGTGCGCGTCAACTACGACACGCTCGAGCGCACGCCGAAAGACTCGGCGCACTGGTACGCGCAACTGATCCGCGAGCGCGCGATCCCCGCGTAGGGGGCGCGGGCGCGTCGCGCGGGGCCGCGCCGCCGCCTCGCCACCTCGCCGCCGCCTCGCCGCCTCGCCACCTTCCCGCCGCCCCCAACGCTGCGAGCTTGGTGCAACACCGCACGTTCGTACGTGCGGTGTTGCACCGATCGTCCAGTGTTGGGGCTGAGCACCCTGGCGTGCGGCGTGCGGGGTGCGGCGTGCGCGACGCCGGGACGGGATGCGCGCATCCCGTCGTTCAGGAACAGTCGCCAGAATGGGCGTATGGCTCTGAATATCACGGGGGATGCCCGCGCCGACCAACTGCTCACCGACGACCCGTTCGCCCTGCTCGTCGGCATGCTGCTCGACCAGCAGGTCACGATGGAGACCGCGTTCGCGGGGCCGGCGAAGATCGCCGACCGGATGGGCTCACTCACTCCGGCCGCGGTCGCCTCGGCCGACCCGGAGGAGTTCGTCGAGGTGTTTCGGCAGACTCCGGCGGTGCACCGGTTCCCCGGCTCGATGGCCGGGCGGGTGCAGGCGCTTGCCGAGGTCGTGCGTGATGAGTGGGGTGGCGACGCGGCCGCGATCTGGACCGCGCCCACCGATGACGGTCACGCTCCGACGGGGGCCGACGTGCTGCGCCGGCTGAAGGGGCTGCCGGGCTTCGGTGAGCAGAAGGCGAAGATCTTCCTCGCGCTGCTGGGCAAGCAGTGCGGACTGGAGGCTGACGGCTGGCGCGAAGCCGCCGGAGACTATGGGGTCGAGGGCTCGTACCGATCGGTCGCCGACATCGTGGATGCCGACTCGCTCGCCCGCGTGCGCGAGGCCAAGAGGGCTGCCAAGGTGAAAGCGAAGTAGAGCGCCAGAACGGTCGATTCGTAGTGCGGTACAGCTGAGGCCTGACCGCGCGAGGATAAGGCTGCGCGAGGCGGCCCGGCGCTGCCGAGTGGACGGCGTACGGCGCGTCTTACCCAGCGCGTTTGTGGCAAGACCGGGCGAACGAACCTGCGGGTGTGCACCGAACTGCCGGGGTAGGGGCGGTGACGACCAGGGTAGGGGTGGCGATGGTCGGTGCTGACGCCTCGCTCACCCCCACCGCACGGCGCAGCGCACCCGAACACGCCGACTCGAATCGATTCGACACCGGGGCCTCTGCAGGCGTAGGCTGGCCCCGCTCGAGTGCGGAGGCCGGGGGTTTGTGAACGGCGATCCGTCCCGCCCGCGCGAGCTGCGCATCCGACCGCCTGCCGACGTCGACGCGACCGCCATCGCGTCGACGTCGCCCGCGAGCCACCGTGCGCGACCAGCACCGCCGCCCCAGACCGACCGCTCGCACCGACGCGCCGACGCCGCCCGCGCCGACGCGCCCAGAAAGGCAGCCCGCGTGACGACCGTCGTGCATCCCGGAGACTCGCTGACCCGCCGTCAGCGCCTCGTCTACGTCATAGTGCTGGGCGCACTCACGGCGCTCGGACCGTTCACGGTCGACCTGTACCTGCCGGCGTTCCCCGCGATCGAGGCCGAGCTCGACGTCAGCACGGCGACGATCCAACTCACGCTCACCGCCACGATGATCGGCTTCGCCCTCGGCCAGCTGCTCGTCGGCCCGTGGAGCGACAAGGTGGGCCGCCGCCTGCCGCTCATCGTTGCGACAACCGTGCACGTCGCCGCGAGCATCGGCGTGGTGCTCGCCCCCGACATCACCTGGCTGATGGTCGCCCGCGTGCTGCAGGGCGCGGGCGCGGCGGCCGGTGCCGTCGTCGCGATGGCGACCGTGCGCGACCTGTTCGGTGGCTACCCGCTCGTGCGCATGCTGTCGCGCCTCGCCCTCGTGAACGGCCTCGCGCCGATCGCCGCTCCCATCATCGGCTCGCAGCTGCTGCTGGTGACAGAGTGGCGGGGGCTCTTCGTCTTCCTCGCCATCTACGGCGTCGTCATCGTGCTGGCGTCGTGGCTGTTCATCGTTGAGACGCTGCCTCCCGCGCGCCGCGTCGACCCGGGCCACTCGACGATCGGGCAGCGCTACCGGTCGCTGTTCGGCGACCGCATCTTCGTCGGCGTCGCGCTGGTGGGCGGCTTCACCTTCTCGGGCCTGTTCGTCTACCTGTCGGCGTCGTCGTTCCTGTTTCAAGGCGTCTACGGCCTGGATGCACAGGGCTACGGCCTGCTGTTCGCCATCAACTCGGTCGGCGTGGTCGCGGGCGTGCAGATCGCCTCGAGGCTGGCGAAGTTTGTCGGCCCGCAGTGGATCCTTGGCGTTTCGACCGCCGTCCTCGTCCTCAGCGCGACCGCGATCGTCGTGCTCGACTCGGCCGGCGCTGGCCTCCTCGGCACGATCGTGCCGCTGTGGTTCTTCATCACGGCGTGCGGCTTCGGCTTCCCCTGCGTGCAGGTGCTGGCGCTTGCGAACCACGGCAAGGAGGCCGGCACGGCCGCGTCTCTGCTCGGCGCCCTCAACTTCGGACTCGCCGGCACACTCTCGCCGATCGTTGGCCTCTTCGGCATCACGAACTCGGTGCCGATGGGCGCGATGATGGCCGTCTGCGGCGCCCTCGCGGTCGTGTCGCTGTGGGCGGTCGTGCGCCCGTGGACGGTTCCGCCGCTCAGTCGCTGAGCGTTTCCGCGGTCGACAGGGATGCTGCGCTAGCGTCGCGCGCATGTCTACTGTTCGCGAGGCCCGAAAGATTCGTCGCCGCTGGCCGGTGATCAGCGCCGGCGTCGGCATGGGGGTCGCCGTGCTGCTCGGCGCGTTGATCGCGCTGCGCGGGTCGCCGCTCGGGGCCGACGAGGAGTTCATGAGCGAGCTGCTCGAGGAGCGCGGCCCCTGGTTCGACGTTCCGGCGCTGTTCCTTGACTGGATCGGCGGGCACCTGGTGGGCGTCGTGATCGTGCCGCTCGCGATGGTGATCTGGCTGCTCGCTCTGCGTCGCCCGTGGGCGGCGGGGTTCTCGATCGTGGCGGCGGCGGTCAGCGCTGGGCTCGTGCAGCTGCTGAAAGCGCTGTTCGATCGCGCCCGCCCCGAGTTCATGCTGGTGGCGAGCGACGAGGGGTCGTTCCCGTCGGGTCACGTGGCGAACGCGGCGACGATCGCGGTGGTGCTCGCCCTCGTCTTCGGTCTCGAGCGCTCGCGCTGGTGGGTGTGGCTGGCCGGGGCCGCGTACGTGGTCGCGATGGCGCTCGCGCGCACCTACCTCGGCGTGCACTGGGTCACCGACACGATCGGTGGCGCGCTCCTCGGCGCGGGGGTCGCGGTGGTGCTGTGGGCTCCGATCGCCGACCGGCTGGCGGCTGAGCCGCGGGCGCGCGCGTCCCTCGGCGGCTGACGCGAGAGGAGTGCCCGCGCGTGACGGGCATCCGTCGAGTATTAGGGATGCGCATCCCTCTTGCGCGTTATTGTCCATCTGGATAAAATGGCCCGCATGAAGATTCTCCTTGTCGGCGCCGGAGGCGTCGGAGACGCCATCGCCAAGATCGCCGCCCGCCGCTCGTTCTTCGAGCAGATGATCGTGAGTGACTACGACATCAGCCGCGCCGAGCGAACCATCGCGTGGATCGCCGCGAAGCACGGTGACCAGGGCGACCGCTTCGTTGCCGCGCAGATCGACGCCTCGGATGCGGCTGTCGTCGAGAAGGTAGCGCGCGAGCACGGCGCCACCCACGTGATGAACGCCGTCGAGCCGAAGTTCGTCATGCCGATCTTCCGCGGTGCGATCGCCGCTGGTGCCGACTACATGGACATGGCGATGAGCCTGTCGGTTCCGCACCCGTCGAACCCCTACGCCGAAACCGGCGTGAAGCTCGGCGACGAGCAGTTCGCGGGCGCCGACGAGTGGGAGGCCGCCGGCCGCCTGGCGCTCGTCGGCATGGGCGTTGAGCCCGGCCTGTCGGACGTGTTCGCCCGCTACGCCGTCGACCACCTCTTCAGCGAGGTCGACGAGCTCGGCACGCGCGACGGCGCCAACCTGGTCGTGTGCGACGACGAGGGCAACGAGATCTTCGCCCCGTCGTTCTCAATCTGGACCACCATCGAAGAGTGCCTGAACCCGCCCGTGATCTTCGAGAAGGACAAGGGCTGGTTCACGACGCCGCCGTTCAGCGAGCCGGAGGTCTTCGACTTTCCTGAGGGCATCGGCCCGGTCGAGTGCGTCAACGTCGAGCACGAAGAGGTGCTGCTCATGCCGCGCTGGCTCGACGCGAAGCGCGTCACCTTTAAGTACGGGCTCGGCGACGAGTTCATTGGCATTCTGAAGGCCCTCAACCAGTTGGGGCTCGACAAGACAGAGCCGATTCGCGTGCGCAGCGCGAACGGGCCCGTCGAGGTCAGCCCGCGCGACGTCGTCGCGGCCAGCCTGCCCGACCCCGCAACCCTCGGCCCGCGCATGACCGGCAAGACCTGCGCCGGCCTCTGGGCGACGGGCACGGGGAAGGACGGCCAGCCGCGCGAGGTGTACCTCTACCACGTGAGCGACAACGAGTGGACGATGGCCGAGTACGAGGCCCAGTGCGTCGTCTGGCAGACCGCCCTCAACCCGGTCGTCGCGCTCGAGCTGCTCGCGACCGGCGCCTGGAGCGGCGCCGGCGTGCTCGGCCCGGAGGCGTTCGACGCGAAGCCCTTCCTCGACCTGATGGCGAAGCCTGAGAGCGAAGGCGGCTACGGCCAGGCGTGGGGTCTCGAGGAGCGCACGCCGAGCCGCGCGTAGTCTTTCGCGGGTGACCGACACCACCACGGCGGGCCGCAACTGGGCCGGCAACATCTCATTCACCGCTCCCCGCCTTGCGCACCCGACGAGCATCGATGAGCTCGCCGACCTTGTCCGCACGGCCACGTCGGTGCGCGCCGTGGGCTCACGACACACCTTTACGGCGCTCGCCGACAGCGCCGACCTGATGGTGTCGACGGAGGCGCTTCCCGCCGAGGTGACGGTCGACGAGAACGCGCGCACCGCATCCGTGTCTGGCGGCATGCGCTACGCGGAGGTGGCGCGCGCACTCGACGCGTTGGGCTGGGCGCTCGGCGCGATGGCGTCGCTTCCGCACATCACGGTGGCCGGCGCGATCGCGACCGGAACCCACGGCTCGGGGGATGCGGCGGGCTCGCTCGCGAGCGCCGTCACCGCTCTCGACGTGGTGCGGGCCGACGGGTCTCTCGTCACGCTGCGCCGCGCAGACGCCGACTTCGCCGGCGCGGTCGTCGCACTCGGAGCGCTCGGGGTCGTGACGCGCGTCGAACTGGAGGTGGAGCCGAGCTACACCATGACCCAGGTGGTTGACCGGGGCCTGCCGTGGGAGACGGCGCTCGACAATCTCGACACCGTCATGGGGTCTGCCGACAGCGTCAGCATGTTCACGACGTGGGTCGATCCGGAACGAATCGACCAGGTGTGGCGAAAGGCTCGCGGGTCGCTCGCGCCGCCCGCTCTCGACGGCGCGACGCGGGCTGGGGCTCCCGGGCACCCGCTCGACGGCGAACCCGCCGAGAACTGCACCGACCAGACGGGAGCGCCGGGGCCGTGGCACGAGCGCTTGCCGCACTTCCGCGCCGAGTTCACCCCGTCGAACGGCGACGAGCTGCAGTCGGAGTACTTCGTTCCGCGTGACCGTGCGGTCGATGCGTTGAGGGCCATGCGGTCGCTCGGTCCGGAGCTCGCGAGCCTGCTTTTCGTCAGCGAGATTCGCAGCATCCGCGCCGACGACCTGTGGCTGTCGGGCGCGTACGGGCGCGACACCATCGGCATCCATTTCACGTGGCGCCCCGACGTGGCGGGCGTGCGCACTGTGCTGCCGCGGATCGAGGCGGCCCTCGCGCCATTCGACGCACGCCCGCACTGGGGGAAGGTCTTCACACTGGATGCGCACACGCTCGCGTCACGGTGGCCGCGGTTCGCCGACGCCGCCGATCTGCGCAGGCAGTTCGACCCTGACCGCGTCTTCCGCAACGCCCAGCTCGCCGCGTGGGGCATGTAGAGCCCGGGCCGGGCTTGGGAGGCTCGCGCATGGCCGGGCGACGCGCGCTCTGGGCGGGCCGCATACGGCAGACTGTACCCATGCGGCAAGCGTTTTCCCACGTGCGCGAGGTGCGCCCCGAGATCGTCGAGGGCGCGCATCCCGTGCGCAGTGTGCTGCGCCTGCTGGGCCTGCACCGCTGGCGCATGGCGGGCGCCGTTGCCGCCTTCGCGGTGAAAGAGACCCCCGTCTGGATGCTGCCGGTTGTCACGGCACAGATCATCGACATCGTGGTCGCCGGCGGTCCCGCAAGCTCGCTCTGGCTCTGGGCCGGCATCGCGCTTGCCACCCTCGCCCAGCACTACCCCAATCACGTGCTCTACACGAAGCTCTTCATGGGGGCCGTGCGCTCCCTCGGGGCGGGCCTGCGCAACGCGCTCGCCAACCGGCTGCAGCAGCTGTCGATCGGCTTCCACACGCGCGCGAACTCGTCTATCGTGCAGACGAAGGTCGTGCGTGACGTCGAAAACGTCGAGGTCATGCTGCAGCAGGTCACCCACCCGCTGCTGTCGGCAACCATGGTGCTGATTGGCGCGATCGTCATGACGGCCATCGAGGTGCCGCAGTTCTTGCCCGTGTACGCGCTGGCGATTCCGCTCGCCGTGCTCTTGCGCGCGATCCTGATGCGGCGCAGCCGCGAACGCAACGAGCTGTTCCGCCGCGAGGTCGAGCACTTCTCGGCCCGCGTCGGCGAGATGGCGAGCCTCATGCCCATCACCCGCGCCCACGGCCTCGAGCACATCGCCACCGACCGCGTCGCGGCGGGCGCTGAGGGCGTGCGCACCGCGGGCTACCGCCTCGACCTCTTGAACGGACGCTTCGCCTCCCTGTCGTGGGTGACGCTGCAGCTTCTCGGCGTTGCGTGTCTCGTGCTCGCCGCCTACTTCGCGATCTCGGGGCTGCTGCCGATCTCGCCCGGCCAGGTGGTGCTGTTGAGCTCCTACTTCGCGCTGCTGACCACGGCGGCGACCGGCCTGCTCATGCTGCTGCCGATCATCGCCCGGGGCACCGAGTCGGTGCGCTCGATCGCCGAGGTTTTGCAGGACCCCGACATCGAGCACAACGCCGGTCGGGCCGTCGCCGCTCGCCCGAGCGGCGCGATCGCCCTCGACGCGGTCACCTTCCGCTACCCCGACGCGGATGCACCAGGCGACCCGCCGACATCGGCCCCCGCCCTCGACGGGCTCACCCTCTCGATCGCCCCGGGCGAGACGGTTGCCTTCGTCGGACCATCGGGCTCGGGTAAGTCCACCCTGCTGAACCTCGTGCTGGGTTTCGTGCGACCCACCGACGGCCGCGTGCTCATCGACGGCGTTGACGCGTCGACGCTCGACCTGCGCGCCGTGCGGCGACACGTGTCGGTCGTGCCGCAAGAGTCGGTGCTGTTCGAAGGATCGATCCGCGACAACATCACGTACGGCCTCGGCGACGTTCACGACGCGACGGTCGAACAAGCCCTGCGCGACGCGAACGCGCTCGACATCGTGACGGCGCTGCCCGAGGGCTGGCACACGCGGGTCGGCGAGCGGGGGGCGCGGCTCTCGGGAGGGCAGCGGCAGCGCCTGTCGATCGCACGGGCGCTCGTGCGCGACCCGAGCATCCTGCTGCTCGATGAGGCGACGAGCGCGCTCGACAGCGAGTCGGAGGCCGTGATCGCCGACGCGCTGTCGCGGCTCATGCGCGGCCGCACGACCCTCGTGGTCGCCCACCGCCTGTCGACGATCCGCAGCGCCGACCGCATCGTGGTGCTCGAGCGCGGCCGCATCGTCGAGCAGGGCAGCCACGACGAGCTGCTCGCCGCCGACGGCCGCTACGCGCAACTGCACCGGGTGCAGGCCGGTTGACGACCGGCTGACGGTCTACTGACTACTGCGTCTTGACCGCGACACCGAGGGTTGCGCACGTGACGGCATCCAGCGCCACGAGCGGCTCGCTGCCCGCAGCTGACCGGCGCGCGGCCGCATCGCGGGGGAGATGCACGGCCGCCTCGGCGTGCAGTGGAACCACGCGCACCTCGAGCGCCGACCCCGGCCGCCACCCGTGGTCGCGTAGCCGGACAATCCACGGCGAGCCGTCCCAGAAGCGGTCGAGCACCACGCGGCCATCGATTGCCAGCTCGGCGACGTCACCCGCCCAGTCGACGGTGAGCACGGGATCATCGTCGGGCCCGAGCGCGTCGAGCCCGCTCAGTGACCACCGGTGGGCATGCCGTTCTCGCTCGTCGGCGGAGGGCGCCGCCGCCCGACGCTCGCGTGCGCCGTACCCCGCGGGCACGGGGGTGCCGGCCGTGGTGGCGATCGCCGACACGGCGACGGAGTGCCCGGTCTCGCCGCTCAGCGGCAGGTCGACCCACGCACCCGCCCGCGTGTCGAACCGTCGCGCTGAGGGCGTGCCGCCGAGTGAGCGCACGACGATCCGGCCCGCGGCGTCGACCCAGACATCGTCGGTGCTGACGACGAGCTCGCGGCCGCGCTGGGTGGTGAGCACCCATGCCGCGGACGCATCGTCGGTGCTGAGCACGAGCATCCGAGCCGCCGCATCGCCGTCGACAAGTTCGATGACGCGCGGTGCGCTCGCATCGACCCGCCAGACACCCGGATGCCCGCCCACCGCCTCGACGCCGTCTCCGGTCACGACGGCGCTCGCAGCCACGCTGAGCAGCACGGGCACGGCGTCGTGCGCGGCGAGGACCGTGACGGGTGTGGGGCCGGGAAGTTCGGTGATGAGCGACGCCGACGCGGAGCCCAGCGTGAGCGCGCCGATCGGCCACCGCACCGGCCAGTGGGCGAGCGTGCCCGCTGGCAGGTCGACCGGCAGGGCGGGCACGGCCTCGACACAGCGGTGGCCGCCGTCGCCGACCGGCACGTCCAGCTGCACGTCGTGCAGCGTCGGCAGGGGCCGGTGCGGTTGGTGCCACGACACGACGGCAAGTGCGGCGCGTCCGTCGGTGCGGGCCGCCCAGCGCACGGTGGTCGTATCGTCGAGCCCGCGGGGCAGCTCAGCGGGCAGCCTCGAGGGCATCCGGCCGCGGGCGTCGGTGGTAGGCGGTCGCCATGCCCCCGCCGAGCTCGCACGTCGCAACGGGGTAGTGGGCGCCGGGGACGGGCACGTCCGCGGGCGGCGCGGGGCGTGCATCCCGTGCGGTGACGTCGGCACCGATGCCGGGGTCGTCCCAGACGTGGCTGAAGAAGAAGTGCTCGCGGAAAGTGTCGTGCCATGGCGCGTCGTGGTCGACCCAGAAGCCGTCGCTGTAGCCGCCGTAGAGCGGCATGACGTCGTCGATCGGCAGCCGCGCTCCCATCCACGCGGTGGCGGTCGTGATGGCGGCACTCAGGCCGAGGCGGCGGGCAAGCGCGGCGAGGGTGGCGATGTGGGCGGGGTCGTCGACGAGTTCGTTCTCGATCTGGATGCCCACCACGGGTCCGTCGGGGCCGAGAACCGCGTCGAGGTGGCCGGCCAGTGCTCGCCACCAGGCCTCGACCTGAGCGAGGTAGCGCGGGTCGTCGGTGCGAACGGGGTGCGCCGCGGTCGCGACCTCATCGGGCAGCCCGCCGTACCGTGCCTCGCCGTGGCACCACGGCCCGATGCGCAGGATCACGAACAGCCCGGCGTCGGCGGCAGCGCACACGAACGCGGCGACGTCGAGCCGGTCGTTGAAGTCGGGCTCCGCATCGAGCCGCGGCTGATGGTGATTCCAGAACACGTAGCTCGACACGACCGTGACGCCGCCCGACCGCAGCAGGCGCAGTCGTTCCTCCCACCGTTCGCGGGGCACCCGACTGTAGTGCAGCTCACCCGAAACGGGCACGGTGGGGGTGTCGTCGACGAGCACGGCCTCCCGGGTCAGCGTGACGCGGGAGTGCGTCACCCCGTGGCGAGCCTGCGGCGTCGGCGTGGCCGCCGCGCGGGTCATGCGGATGCGCGGGCGGCGATCCGCAGGAAGCTCCAGCTTTCCGCTGGCACCGTCAGCGTCGTTGCAGCGTCTCGGACGCTCACCCCGTCGAGCGGCTGCGGCTCAGCGGCGCGCGCCGACTCAGCGGTGTGGCGGGGCCCCTCGTGGTCGGCGACGATGGCGCGCGCGTCGGAGAGTGACGCGTCGACGAATCCCACGTGATCGATCGTGACCTCGACCGGCTCGGTCGAGCGGTTGGTGAGACCGACGACGAGTTCACCGGCGTCGGCATTCCAGGTGACCACGGTCGAGACCGCGTCGACCTCACCGTGCTTGGCGGTGACGAGTCTCGGCGAGTCGCTGCGAGCATCCAGGGCCACGCCGCTTGCGTGCTGCGCGAGCAGCGCGATCGGGTAGAACGTCGTCTGGCGCCAGGCCTCGCCGCCCGGCTCGGTCATGATCGGGGCGATCACATTGACGAGCTGGGCGAGGCAGGCGATCGCCACGCGGTCGGCGTTGCGCAGCAGCGTGCCGAGCAGGTCGCCGACGACGACGGCGTCGATCGTCGAATACACGTCTTCGATCAGGCGGGGCTGCTCGAGCAGCTCGAGGTTGTCCTCGCCGGCGAAGTTGTCGATGTACCAGACGTTCCATTCGTCGACGGACAGGCGGATGCGCTTGTCCGAGTGACGACGGGCGGCCACGGCGTCGGCCGTCGCGATGACCTCGTGCATGAACGCCTCGAAACTGGCGCCGCTCGCGAGGAAGCTCTGCCGGTCGCCGTCGCGCTCCTGGTAGTAGGCGTGCACCGAGATGTAGTCGACGTCGTCGAAGGTGTGCTCGAGCACGACGCGCTCCCACTCGCCGAACGTGTCCATCTCGCGCGACGAGCTGCCGCACGCGACGAACTCGATCGTGGGGTCGACGCGGCGCATCGCCTGGGCGGCTTGGCTCGCGATCTTGCCGTAGTCGTCGGCCGTCTTGTGGCCGATCTGCCACGGCCCGTCCATTTCGTTGCCGAGGCACCACAGGCGAATAGCGTGCGGTTCGTCGTAGCCGTTGCGGCGGCGCAGCTCCGACCACGTGGTGCCGCCCGAAGTGTTGCAGTACTCGACGAGCGCGGCCGCTTCGGCCGCGCCGCGGGTACCCAGGTTCACGGCCATCATCGGCTCGGTGCCGGTCTTCTTCGTCCACGCGACGAACTCGTCGGTGCCGATCTCGTTCGGCTCGATCGTGCGCCAGGCGAGGTCGATGCGGCTCGGGCGGTCGTCCCGCGGCCCGACGCCGTCCTCCCAGATGTAGTTGCTGACGAAGTTGCCGCCGGGGTAGCGCACGACGGTCGTGCCGAGTTCGCGCGTCAGTTCAGCGACGTCCCCGCGGAAGCCGTCGGCATCGGCGGTGGGGTGGCCGGGCTCGTAGATGCCGGTGTAGACGGCGCGACCGAGGTGTTCCACGAACGAGCCGAAGATGCGTCGGTCGATGTGTCCCCGCACGAAGGAGGGGTGGACGGTGATGCGGGCGGTGGAGGTCATGAAGGCTTCCCTGTCGGCGGTGACGGGGCAGGGGCGCGAGCGGCGACCGTGACGGTCGCCGAGCATCCGCCTGCTATTTTGCGGTTGTAGACAACATATAGGGCGTGACGGCGTCGGCGAAGCTCTCGCGGGTGCGTCGAGCGACCTCGGCGAACGGCCTCGCCCAGATGTCGGCGTTGAAGAGTTCGACCTCGATATCGCCGCGGTAGCCGGCCTGTTCGACCTCGCGTGTCATGCTGCCGAAGTCAATCACCCCGTCGCCCGGGTAGTGGCGGGCGAGCAGGGCGTCGGCGGGCAGCGGCGTCGCCCAGTCGCACACCTGGTAGCTGGCGATCCGACGGCCGCGCCCAGCCCGACGAATCTGCTGCAGGAGCTGCGGGTCCCAGAACACGTGGAAGCTGTCGATCACGACGCCGACGACGTCCGGATCGAACGCTTCGGCGAGGTCGAGGGCCTGCCCGAGCGTCGAGACGACGGCGCGGTCAGAGACATACATCGGGTGCAGCGCCTCGATCGCGAGCTGAACACCGGATGCACGTGCATGCGGCGCGACGGCGGCGATCGCCTCCGAGACGCGCGCCCGGGCGCCCGCCAGGTCGCGCGACCCCTCGGGCAGGCCGCCCGCGACGATCACGAGCACGGGTGCCGAGCCCTCGGCCCCCGCAGCATGCAGGGCCGCCGTCTCGTCGATCGCGCGCCGCACCTCGTCGAGGGCGTCACGCCGGGACGGCTCCTTCTCGACGGTGAAGAAGCCGCCCCGACACAGGGAGGAGAATCGCAGACCCGAATCGGCGAGCATGCGGCAGGCCACCTCGAGACCGACCTCGGCGACCGGTTCGCGCCACAGGCCGATGCTCTCGATGCCGGCCTCGCGCGTGACGCTCAGCGCGGTTTCCAAATCGGCGTGCTTGATGGTCGCCTGGTTCAGCGACAGGCGCGCGGTCGCGCTCACGCGACGACCTCGCTGAGGGTGGATGCGCGTGGTGCGATCGTGGCGCGCGACGCGTCGACGCCGTTCACCGACAGCAGGGCGTGCCAGCGTGCGGCCGCGAGCTCGGGGTCGGTGAGGGCTCCCGCGGCGTTCGCGAGTTCGACCGTGCGCGACAGGTGCGGCAGGCTGCGCGCCGCGTGGAGGCCGCCGACCATTCGGAAGGCGCTCTGGTGACCATTCAGCCACGACATGAACGCGATCCCCGTCTTGTAGTAGAAGGTGGGGGCCGCGAAGATGTGCCGGGATAGCTCTTCGGTCGGCCCGAGCACGCGGCGATACGCGGCCGTGTCGCCGGCGTCGAGCGCCTGGATGGCGGTGGAGGCCAAGGGCGCGAGGGCAGCGAAGGCGCCGAGCAGAGCATCCGAGTAGCCGTGCTCGTCGCCCTCGATGAGCGACACGTAATTGAAGTCGTCGCCGGTGAACATGCGGGCGCTGTCGGGCAGGCGGCGGCGTACCGCGATCTCGGCGTCGGCGTCGAGCAAGCTCATCTTGACGCCGGCCACCACGTCGACGTTGTCGGCGATGATCGCGAGCATTGTGCCCGCCGCCTCGGCCTGGTCGTTCGAGCCGAAATAGCCCGCCAAGTGCGGATCGAAGGCGGTGCCCAGCCAGTGCAGCACCACGGGCGTGGTGGCCGAACCGAGCACGGCGTTGTAGACGCGTCGGTAGTCGTCGGGCCCGTCGGCGACGCGCGCGAGGTGCCGACTCGCCATGAGCACCGCACCCGCCCCGGTCTGCTCGACGAACGCGAGCTGCTCGCGATACGCGTCGATCACGGCGGGCAGAGAAATCACCTCGTCGCCGATGTGGTCGGTGTTGACACCAACGACGAGGGAACCGTTCACCGAGGCTGCCTCGGTGGCACTGCGGCCGATCAGCTCGCGGGTGGCCGCAGCGTCAAGGCCCATGTTGCGCTGAGCTGTGTCCATGGCGTCGGCGACGCCGAGACCCCACGACCACACCTCGTGCCGGAAGGCGAGCGTCGCGTCCCAGTCGATGTCGGCGGGATGCCCCGGCACGGTTTCCGATGCGGTCTTCGGAACGACGTGGGCGGCCGCGTAGGCGACGCGCGAGCGGAGCGGCGCCGAGGGCCGCGCCGTGGCGACGGTCTCGCGCAACTCGGTCGTGCGCGTCGATCCGTCGGCGGCCAGAAGGGTGAGGTGGGACATCGGCGATACCTAGACGCGTGCGCCCGAGACGCTGATGATGGGCAGGTCGATGCGACGACCCGAGCGCGACGACTCGAGGCCTTTCTCGGCCAGCAGCATGCCGCGCGCACCGGCGAGGAAGTCATAGTGGTGGGGAGCGTCGTCGACGACGTGGCGGATGAAGTCTTCCCACTGCGTCTTAAAGCCGTTTTCGAACACCTCGTTCGTTGGCACGTCGAGCCAGGTCGAGGCGTAGTCGATCTCGTCGACGAGGTCGGGGTTCCATACCGGCTTCGGCGTCGCGTTTCGCGGTTGGATCTTGCAGCCGAAGAGACCGACGACCGCGGAGCCGTGCGTGCCGTCGACCTGGAATTCGACGAGCTCGTCGCGGTTGACCCGCACGGCCCAACTCGAGTTGAGTTGCGCGACGATGCCGCCCTCCAACTCGAAGATCGCGTACGCCGCGTCGTCGGCGGTGGCCGGGTACGGGCGACCCTCTTCATCGACGCGTGCCTGGATGTGCGTGACGGCGCGGGCATAGACGGACTCGACGCGACCGAAGATGTTCTCGAGTACGTAGCTCCAGTGCGGGAACATGTCGACCGTAATGCCGCCGCCGTCCTCAGCGCGGTAATTCCAGCTCGGCCGCTGCGCGGGGTGCCAGTCGCCCTCGAAAACCCAGTAGCCGAATTCACCCCGCACGCTGAGGATCTGGCCGAAGAAGCCGGAGTCGACCAGGCGCTTCAACTTCTGCAGACCGGGAAGGTACAGCTTGTCGTGCACGACGCCGTTCTTCACGCCCGCTTCGGAGGCGAGTCGGGCGAGCTCGAGCGCGTCGTCGTAGTTCTCGGCGGTCGGCTTCTCGGTGTAGATCGCCTTGCCCGCGGCGATGGCCTTCTTGATGGCAGCTGCGCGGGCCTTGGTCACGAGAAAGTCGCCGTAGATCTGCCACGTCGGGTCGGCGAGAGCGCCATCGAGATCGGTGGTGTAGTCGGGAATGTCGTGACGTTTCGCCAGCTCGGCGAGCTTGTCTTCACTGCGGCCCACCAGGAGAGGGCGCACGTGCACGCGGCGCCCATCGGCGAGTTCGACTCCGCCCTGCTCGCGGATCGCGAGGATCGAGCGCACCAGGTGCTGGCGGTACCCCATGCGCCCGCTGGCGCCGTTCATGATGATTCCGATTGTCGACTCTGACACGTGTGGCTCTTTCTGGTGCGGCCGGGAGGGTGTGAACACCGCCCGGATGGGAAAGCGTTTACCGCAGTGTAGGGCAGGTGCGCGGCGTGCGCAACACCCCGGCGTGGCGGGCTCGCCTCCGCCACGCGACTCGGCCCAGCGCAGGGGCGGGAGGGCGCGTGGGGTTGCGCAATCGCGCCGCGGGTGTAACGATCGTTCCGTAGTGGAATGCGTTTTCCCACTCTGTCACGGTTCCGGCCCGACATCGACGGCGGCTGGCGCGGCAGAGTGTCGACGGGGAACGCGGATCCCGCCACGCCGTCCTTAGTCAACGACGTCTCAAGGAGTTTTTTCGTGGATTCCCCCGTTTCCCGCCCCCCGCGTGGCACCGCCCTTCGCGCCCGATTCCGGCGAACAGCCGGTCTCGCGACCGCGGTCGTGGTCGCCGCCTCCCTCGCCATCGCGGCTCCCGCGTCGGCAACCGATCCCGAGCTTCCGACCATCCGGCTCGATGCCGGCCCCAGTAATCAAGCCGTCGCACCCGGCTTCCAGCCGCTCGATCGCACGATGGCGTACACCGCCGAGCGCGGCTATGGATTCGTGACGACCAGCGGCCTCGACGACCGCAATCGCGGTGTACAGCCGGGCGAACTCGGTGCCATGACCGGTGACTTCGTCATTTCGGGCGCGCCCTTCGAGGTTCGCATTGACCTTCCCGACGGTTCCTACGACCTGCGCACCTGGAGCGGTGACACCATCGCCTCGAGTAACACGAGCTTCGCCATCGACGGCGTCGACCTCGGTGGCGGACAGGTTTCATCCGGCCTCGTGGCCGAGGTCAACCGGGGCTCGATCGTGGCGGAGGGCGGGCACGTCATCGTGCGCATCTCGGGCAACTCGATTCGCCTGAACGGCCTCGAATTCGCCCCGACGGCTCCGCCCGTCGAGGACGACGGCGAGTTCGGCGGGCTGCTGCTCGACGCGGGCCCGGTGGGTGCCCCGGTGGCGCCCGGCTGGACGGCGCTTGATCGCTCGATGACGTACTCCGCCGAGCGCGGATTTGGCTTCGCCAACGTCTCGGGCCTGAACGACCGCCTCCGCGGCGCCGAACCCGGCGAGCTGGGCGACATGATCCGCGACTTCATCATCTCGGGTGCCGCTTTCGAGCTTCTCGTTGACGTGCCGAACGGCACCTACGACGTGCGCACTTGGAGCGGCGACACGATCGCCTCCAGTCAGACGACCTTCGCCTTCGAGGGCCAGCAGAGCAGCAACGGCAACGCGGCCTCCGGCTTCGTGACCGAAGTCGACCACGGCTCGGTGACGGTGACCGACGGTCAACTCAACGTGCTCATCGGCGGCAACTCGTCACGCTTCAACGGCATCTCGATCATTCCGACCCTGCTGGCCCCCACGGGCCTCGCGGTCACGAGCATCGACCTCAGCACTGACCCCTCGAGCGTCACGCTCGGCTGGGACGCCGCTGACGACGTGACGTACCGCGTGCTGCGCACCGGCGAGGGCGACGCCCGCGCCACGGTGCTCGGCGAGACGGCCGAGCCGAGCTTCACCGACTCGACCGCGCGCCTTGGCCGCGACTACCGCTACGCCGTCGTCGCGCTGTCGGAGGACGGCCGCCAGTCGGTTCCGTCGGAGGAACTGCTCGTCGGCCTCATCGACCCCGATACGGATGCGCCCGCCGCCCCCAGTGGGCTGGCCGTCACCGACATCGACAAGAACCTCGTCGAGCTGTCGTGGGCGCCGGTCGAGGGTGCGCGCTACTACCTCGTGCAGCGCGCGCCGCGCGCGGACGCGCCGTTCCTCACGATCGGTGAGAGTGCATCCGCCTCGTATTCCGACACCGACATCTTGACGACGCTGTCGTTCTTCTACCGCGTGATCGCGGTCAACGAGGGCGGATCGTCCGAGGCGTCCGCGGTGCTGCAGTCAGAGGCGGCAACGGTGCTTCAGCGCCAGACCGAGTACCTCGATCGCTCGCCGGCGGCCCTGCCCGTGGACGAGGGCGTCCTCGTCTCGTGGCGACTGCTCGGCACCGACGATCCTGATCTCGGCTTCCACGTCTACCGAGACGGCGTGAAGATCACGGATGCGCCGATCACCGACTCGACGAACCTGCTGGACCCAGACGGCGCGGCCGATTCCACGTACCTCGTCACGAGCATCCGCGGCGACCGCGAGGTCACGGAGACGGACGCCTTCGGGGTGTGGGACGAGACGTACTTCCCCATTCCGCTGAACAAGCCTGAGGGCGGAACGGTGCCCGGCGGGCAGCAATTCACGTACTCGGCCGGTGACGCCACCGTCGCCGACCTGACGGGTGACGGAAAGTACGAGTTCATCCTCATGTGGGCGCCGTCGAACGAGCGCGACAACTCGCAGAGCGGGTACACGGGCAACGTGCTCATCGACGCCTACACGATGGAGGGCGAGCAGCTGTGGCGCATCGACATGGGCCGCAACATCCGGGCCGGTGCGCATTACACGATGCTGCAGGCCTTCGACTACGACGGCGACGGCAAGGCCGAACTCGTGCTGAAGACCGCTGACGCGACCGTCGACGGGCAGGGTGTCGTCATCGGCAACCCCGACGCCGACTTCCGCAACAGCGGTGGGTACATCCTGAGCGGCCCCGAGTTCCTCACCCTGTTCGACGGTGAGACCGGTGGCGCGCTGCACACGATCGACTACACGCCGCCGCGCGGCAACGTCGGCTCGTGGGGTGACACCTACGGTAACCGGGTCGACCGGTTCCTTGCCGGAACCGCGTACCTCGACGGAGAGACGCCCAGCGTCATCTTCAGCCGCGGCTACTACACGCGCACGGTGCTTGCCGCCTACGACGTGGTCGACAAGCAGCTCGTCGAGCGCTGGGTGATCGACTCGGACACGACGCCGGGGGCTGCCGCGCTGTACGGCCAGGGCAACCACCAGCTGTCGATCGCCGATGTCGATGGCGACGGCCGGGACGAGATCATCTTCGGCCAGGCGACGGTCAACCACGACGGCACCCTGCTCTACAGCACGGGGCTCGGGCACGGTGATGCCCTGCACGTGGGCAACCTGATTCCCGACCGCGAGGGCCTCGAGGTCTTCGGTGCGCACGAGAGCATGGGCGAGTCGGGCAACCGCGGCGCCACGATGCGCGACGCTGCGACCGGCGAGATCATTTGGGCGATCCCGGCGACCCGCGACACGGGTCGCGCGGCCGCGGCCGACATCGACCCGCGGTTCCCCGGAGCCGAGGGCTGGGCGATCGGCGGCGACGGCTCGTTCAACACGACGGTCGGGCAGCTGCGCGCGTCGGATGGCTCGCTCATCTCGAACACCATCCCGGCGGCGAACTTCGTCGCGTGGTGGACGGGGGACACCCTGCGCGAGATCGTCGACCACGACTGGGATGCCGCGAGCCGCACCGGCGTGCCCGTCATCTCGAAGTGGAACTGGGAGACCGAACAGGTTGACGAGGTCTTCCGCGCCGAGGGCACGTTCGCGAACAACGGTACGAAGGGCACCCCGGTGATCCAGGCCGACCTGTTCGGCGACTGGCGTGAAGAGATCGTGTGGCGCGATGAAGACAGCACCGAGCTGCGCATCTACGCGACGCCGTACGTGACCGACACGCGCATCCACACCCTCATGCACGACTCGCAGTACCGTCTGGCGGTGGCCTGGCAGAACGTCAGCTACAACCAGCCGCCGCACCCGAGCTTCTTCATCGGGCACGACATGGAGCGCCCGGCGATGCCGCCGGTCGCGATTGTGGGCGGGCCGACGGCGGAGGCCGATGAGTCGGCGCCGGTCATCACGGGCGTGCAGGATGCTCTGCTCGCGGAGTCGGCGACGCTCGATCTCGACGTGGTCGCCACCGACCCGGAGTCGGGCGTGCGGACCGTCGAGGTGACCTTCGACGGCGAGCGTGTCGCTGCCGATGCGAGCATTGCGCTGGACGGCCTCGTCGGCGAGCGCGAGCTGGTGGTCACTGCGGTGAACAACCAGGGGCTCACGTCGACCGTGTCGGCGACGATCACGGTCTTCGCCGACGAGGGCGCGACGGTCGCCCCGGCGCGCGGAAACCTGTCGACGACGAGCGGCTGGGACTACGGCCTCGCTGACGGTCACTTCGCCGTGATGATGAATCTGTGGTGGGGCGAGAACGGCAGCGTGTATCGCCTCTATCAGGATGGCGAGCTCATCGATCAGCAACTGCTGACGCCGAATTCGCCGAACGCGCAGCTCGCGTCGACCCGCATCAGCGGATTGCCGAACGGGCGCTACGTGTTCACGGGCGAGCTGATCAACGCCGCGGGGGTGACGGCCACCACCTCGGTCACCGTCGTCGTTCGTGACGCTGCGCCGGGCGTGCCCGTCGTCAGTCACACGAACCACAACGGCAAGGCCTCGACGTACACGGTGACGACGAACCTGTGGTGGGGAACCAACGCGACGTCGTACCGGCTGCTCGAGAACGGCGATGTCGTCGACGAGCAGGAGCTTGTCGCGCAGACGCCGCTCGCGCAGAGCGTCTCGTTCGTCGCGGAGGATCGCGCGCCCGGCACGTACACATACGTCGCCGAGTTCGTGAACGCGGCGGGGGTCACCGAGAGCCGACCGGTCACCGTGCGCGTCCGGTAGCCATCGACTCGGGATGCGCGGGGCGCGGTCGTTTTCGAACGGTCGCGCCCCGTTCGCTGCCGCCCCCGCATCGCGGCGGCGTGCACCGCGTGTCGGCCGCTACGCGCGGCGCGGCGTGGAGGCGCGCAGGACGACGTCGCCACCGATCGTGACGGTGGCGACGCTCGTGCGCTGGTCGGCGGTCAGCGCCAGGTGGATCGCTTCTGCTCCGACGTCGGCGAGCGGTAGGCGCACCGTCGTGAGCGCGGGGGTGACGTCGCGTGCGGTGTCGATGTCATCAAAACCCGCGATGGCGATGTCGTCGGGGACGCTCACCCCTCGATCGCGCAGGCGCGAGAGGGCGCCGATCGCCATCACGTCGTTGACGGCGAAGACGCAGTCGATGTCATCGATTCCGTCGTCGAGCATGGCGTCGACGGCGGCGATTCCGCCGTCGCGGGTGAAGTCGGTGCGGTAGACGCGGTCGTCATCGAGCGCGAGCCCGAACTCGCCGAGCCCGTCGCGAAAGCCCTGCAGGCGGTCGCTCGACGTCAGCAGCGAGCTGACGCCGGTGAAGGCCGCGAACCGGCGGTATCCCTGGTCGACGAGGGCGCGGGCGAGGTCCCGAGCGCCCGCAAGGTTGTCGATCTGTACCGTGTCGAAGGGCAGCGAGCGCTGCGACACGATGACGACCGTGCCGCCGGTTTCTTCGTAGGCGGTGAGTTCTTTGACGAGGGAGGCTTCCAGTTCGGTGCCGGCGAATCGTGAGCCGGTCAGCACGAGCACCCGCGGGCGTCCGCCGCGCAGGGCGCGGACGAGCTCGAGTTCGCGCTCGGCGCTGCGCTCGGTCATCGCCATCGTGACCAGCAGTCGTGCCTCTTCGGCACCGCGAATGACGCCGGAGGCCATGGTTGAGAAGTAGGGGTCGGCGATGTCGCTGACCACGAGGGCGACGGTTGACGCGCTGCCCTTCGCGATGGCCTGCGCCGACTGGTTCGCGACGTAGCCGAGCTTGTCGGCGGCCAGCAGGACGCGCTGGCGCAGTTCCTCGTTGACCTTGCGCGTACTGCCGTTGATCGAGCGCGAGGCGGTGGCGAGCGACACCCCTGCCTCGCGCGCGACATCGTGCAGTGTCGCGGCACTGGTGCGCGTCGCCTCGGTCACGGGGTGCCCTCTCGTTCGGGAAAAGTTTTCCCGTCGGGGCAGACTTTACACAGCCGGTGGCGGGCAGGCGGGCCAGGCTTGCCTTGACGGAGCGTCTTGGATAACGTTTTCCCAGCGCGCCAGGCGAGCGCCGACACCCCCAACGACGAGAGTGAACGAATGCGATACCGCACGACGATCATCGGCACTGGCGCGATCGCCCACGCCCACGCCGACGCGGTGGCGGCCCATGCCGAGCGATTCGAGCTGGTCGCCGTGTGCGACCTCGACGCCGAGCGCGGGCGAGAATTCGCCGACCGGCACCGCGCATCCGCCGTCTTCGACGACGCCGAGCGGATGATCGCGGAGACGCGCCCCGATTTCGTGCAGATCTGCACGCCCCCCGGCTCGCACGTGCCGCTCATGATCGCGGCGCTACGGGCCGGCGCGGTGCCGATCGTCGAGAAGCCGCCGGCACTCAGCCTCGCCGAGCTCGACGAGGTCATCGCGGTCGAGCGGGAGACCGGGCTGGCCGCGATCGGCGTCTTCCAGCAGCGCTTCGGGTCGGGCGCCGACACGCTCGCGGCGATGATGGCCGAAGGTGTGCTGGGTCGGCCGCTCGTCGCCACCTGCGAAACCCTCTGGTATCGAGACGCTGACTACTTCGCCGTGCCCTGGCGCGGTACCTGGCAGAGCGAGGGCGGCGGGCCGACGATGGGGCACGGTATCCACCAGCTGTCGACCCTGCTGGGGCTGCTCGGCCCCTGGAGCGACGTGCGGGCGGTGGCCCGGCGGCAGTCGCGCCCGACCGAGACCGAAGACGTGTCGGCGGCGCTCGTCACGTTCGCGTCGGGAGCCGTCGCGACGGTGGTCAACTCGCTCATCTCTCCCCGGGAAACCAGCAGGGTGCGCATCGACTTTGAGCACGCGACCGCCGAACTCGAGCACCTCTACGGGTACACGCGTGACGCGTGGCGTTTCACCCCGGCGCCGGACTCGCCGCACCTCGCCGAGCGGTGGGCCGCCGACACCACGCACCACGAGAGCAGCCACACGGCGCAATTCGCCGACGTGCTCGACGCCCTCGACGCCGGTCGGCCCGCGCCGGTCACGATGGCCGACGCGCGCGAGCTGCTCGACCTCGCGGCGGCGACGTACAAGTCGGCCTTCACCGGAGCGACCGTCGCGGCCGGCGAGATCGGCCCCGGCGACCCGTTCTACACGTCGATGCGCGGAACCGGCGCTCCGTGGGAGACCCCGTGAGCTTTACCCTCGCCTCCACCGCCGGAGCGCTGACGATCACGCACTCGGCGGCGCCCGCGCCGCTGGCCACCTACGTGTACGCGCCCACGACACCGGCCCTCGAGTCGCCGAAGCCATACCTGCATCCGTTGCGCACCCTCGCCGGACGGGAGGTCACCCTCTTTCGCCCGCACGACCATGTCTGGCACAAAGGCATCGCATGGGCGCTGCCGAACGTCGGCGAGCTGAACTTCTGGGGCGGGCCCACCTACGTGCACGGCCGCGGCTACGTGCAGCTCGACAACAACGGTCGGGCCGAGCACGCCGGGTTCCACTCGGCGGCCGTCTCGCCGTCGCGCGACGGAATCGACATCGACGAATCGCTGCACTGGTCGGCGCCCTCCGGTGTGCCCGTCATCGACGAGCGGCGCCGTCTGCGGGCCGCCCTCGGCGACGACTGCTGGATGCTCGTCATCGACACCGAGATGACGAACGTCTCAGACGCCCCACTCGCCTTCGGCTCGCCGACGACGAAGGGGCGCGAGAACGCCGGCTACGGCGGCCTGTTCTGGCGCGGGCCGCGCTCGTTCACCGACGGTGTGGTGCGCTCGGCGGCGGGCGACGGTGGTGACGAGGTGCGCGGCAGCCGCCACCCCTGGCTCGGCTTCACGGGTCGATTCGACGAGGTCGACGCCTCCGCCACCGTTCTGATCGTCGACGACCGCGACAACCCGCGCCACCCGCCCCAGTGGTTCGCGCGGTCCGAGCAGTTCGCGTGCCTCAACCCCGCGCCCTTCTTCAGCGACGAATTCGAACTGCCCGCGGGCGGGGCGGTGCGTTTTTGGTACGCGGTCGTGATCGCGGACGGTCATGAGCATCCCGAGGGGGCGGCGCAGCTCGCCGATCAGGCGACGCGCCTTCTCGATCGGCTGCGCCGCGACGACGCGGGAGGTGCCGCGTGACGGTGCCGTTCCCGGGGGGCACCGCTGTCAGTCGCCTCCGCGTCTACGATTCGCCGGCCGCCGCCGACGGCGTGCGCGGTGGTACGCCCCACCTGCATCTCGTGTCGACCGAGGCGTACCTCGTGACGGCGGGCACGGGGCGCCTCGAGACGATCACGCGCGAGGGCTTCGCCTCCACGGCGCTCTCGCCGGGAAAGGTGGTGTGGTTCGCGCCCGGCACCGTGCATCGCGCCGTGACCGATGGTGACCTCGAGCTGTTCGTGCTCATGGCGAACGCCGGACTGCCCGAGGCCGGCGACGCCGTCATCAGCTTTCCCATTGACGTGCTGGACGACGCGGACGCGTACGACCGCGCGTCCGCGCTTCCCTCGACAGATGCCCGCGACGCCCACTCGGTGCGGGCCGCCGCCGCACGCCGCGATCGGGCCGTCGACGGATTTCTCGCGCTGCGCCGGGCGGCGGAAGCGGGTCAGGGCGAGCTCTTGGAGCGGACGTACCGCGCCGCGGCGCGGCTGTGCCAGGGGCGCACCGCGCAATGGCGTGAACTGCTCGACGAACGGGTGCTGGCCGAAGCTCACCGCGTCGAGCGCCTGCGTTCCGCCATCGCATCGGGAGTCGTCGACCAACTCGGCAATGCCGCCCCCACCGTCGGAGACACGCTCGCCTCAGAGCGGCTGGGGATGTGCGGCGTTCTGCAGAGCTACGCACAGCGATGACGCGCGCGCAGCCGCTGCCCTACCGCGATCCGGTGTTCGACGGCCCGACCGACCCGGTCGTCGTGCGCGAGCGCGATGGCGCGCTCGTCATGCTGTATACGCAGCGCCGCGCCACGGTTCCCGGGCCGGGGGTCGCGTGGGTGCACGGCTCCCACGTTGGCCGTGCCGTGTCGTTTGACGACGGCGCGACGTGGGCGTACGACGGGGTGCTCGAGGGGCTGCGTCTGGCGGGCGACGATCCCGAGATGACCTTCTGGGCCCCCGCCGTGGTGCGCATGGCGGGGCGCTGGCGCCTCTTCGTCTCCGTCATCCGGGGGATCCCCGACCGGTGGGAGGGGCACGAGCGGGTCATCCGCGACTATGCGACCGATGACCTTCGCCGCGGCAGTCTCACGGGGGGCGGCGAGCTCGTACTGTCATCACGCGCCGTGATCGACGCCGCCGTCGCGCGGTGCCCCGACGGGCTGTGGCGCCTCTGGTACAAGGACGAGGTGCATGACTCGACGACCTGGGTCGCCGAGAGCGTCGACGGTTCGTCGTGGCGGGTCGCCGGCTGCGCGATTCCGGGTCGCCCGCACGAGGGCCCCAGCGTCTTCCCTCTCGGCGGCTGGTGGTGGATGCTCGTCGACGAGTGGCGCGGAATGGGCGTCTATCGGTCGACCGATGGTGTGGCGTGGACGCGGCAGGGCGATGAGGGCGCGGTGATCCTCGCGGAGCCGGGCGCGCATCCGCTCGACCGCACGGTCGGGCGGCACGGCGAGGTGCTGGTCGAGGGTGATTCGGCGCGTCTGTTCTACTTCACTCACCCCTTCTGGGACGGCTCGGAGGTCGCGGACGCTGCGGCGCGGGATGCGCGCATCAGCGCCGTCCACGAGGCCCGACTCGAGGTGGTTGGCGACCGCCTGCTGTGCCACCGCGCGCCGCGATGAGCAGCGTCGGGTACGCTCGCAATTGAATCGTTAGAATGCTCGGCCGCCCGCGGGTTTCGCCCTCATTCGTGCCTCGCCGCGAGACCGTGGCGTGCCAGTGGAGAGGGCTTTGACCAGGGATTTCTCTAGGAGAGATAGCGATCGAGGGGGGTCGGATGGTTGCGCGTGACACCTGCCACGAGGGCGCCCGCCACGCCGGGAAACGTATTCCCACTTGACCGCCCCCAGGCCGTCGGCTACTCTCTGGGAAACGCTTTCCCAAAGCGAACCCCGCACCAGGAACACAACGACGTTTCCGAAAGGACAAAGATGTTCACCACCCGCAAGCGCTCCGTCTTCGGCGGAGCAGCGATCATTGCGAGCGCGGCGCTCGTGCTCGGCGCGTGCGCCTCGGGCGACAACGGCGCCACTCCCGGCGAGCCGGTCGACCCGACGGTCGAAGAGGTCACCCTCAACTTCGCCTTCTGGGGCAACGATGTGCGTGCCGGCTTCTACAACGAGGCTCTCGACGCGTTCATGGACGAGTACCCGAACATCACGGTCAACTCGACCTTCCTCGGCTTCCCCGAGTTCTGGGAGGCTCGCCAGATCGAGGCCGCCGGCGGTGGCCTGCCCGACGTGATGCAGTTCGACTACTCGTACATGCGGCAATACTCCGAGAACGGCCTGCTGCTCGACCTCGGCCCCTACCTCGGCGACATCATCGACACCTCGGGCATCAGTGACGAGATCCTGTCGATCGGTGTCGTCGGTGGCGTGACCACCGGCATCGCCACCTCCACCAACGCGTGGGGCATGTACACGAACCCGATCCTTGCCGAGCAGCTGGGTGTCGAGTCGTACCCGGGCGGCGGCAGCTGGGACGACTACAACGACTGGATCAACGAGGTCTCGGGCCAGCTCGACGGCCACTGGGGCGGCACCGACTGGACGGGCCGTATCCAGAACTTCGAGATTCAGCTGCGCGCAGAAGGCGGCAACCTCTTCACCGAAGACGGTCAGCCCGGCTTCGACGAGGCTCGCCTCCTCGAGTTCTGGCAGCAGGGCGAGGCCATTCGCAACGGGGGCGCAATCCCCGGCCAGCGCCTGGAAGAAATCGCCCCGGTTTCGGGCTTCGACGCGGCCCTCACGCTCACCGAGCTCACATGGGACAACTTCGGCGCCGGGTACCTCGGCAACCTCGGCGAGCCTTACACCTCGTTGGGTCTGGTCGAACCGCCCGTCCACGTCGAGGGCGCGCGCGACCTCTACCTGAAGCCCTCGATGCTGCACACCATCTCGGCGGGCACCGACCACCCCGAGGCGGCCGCGCTGCTCGTGAACTTCCTCGTCAACAGCCCTGAGGTGGGGTCGATCTTCGGCACCAACCGTGGACTGCCCGCCTCGCAGACGCAGCTTGCGGGCGCCAACCTCGGTGAGCTCGACGCACAAATCCGCGACTACGAGGCGTCGATCGCCGACCGCCTCGGCGACGCGCCCCCGGTGCCGATCGTCGGCTACGGTTCGATCGAAGAGACGTTCCGCCAGATCGGCGCAGAGCTCGGGCTCGGAACCATCACGCCTGAGCAGGCGGTCGAGCGGTTCTTCACCGAGATGAACGTCATCCTCAACAACTAAGACGACTCGTCGTCATCCACCGGTTCGACTCGATACACGCAACGGAGAGATCGTGACTTCAACGATTCCGCAGGCGACCGAAACGTCGCACGCTGCAGGTCTCGCGTCGTCCGCCGCCCGCTCGGCGAAAAGCCGGGCGGGCGGCCCCGGTGGGCCTCGCAAACGCCACCGCATGGCGGCCCGGGAAAACCGAGCCGGCTACGCCTTCCTCGCACCCTGGCTAATCGGCTTCTTCGCCCTCACCATCGGGCCGATGGCGTACTCGTTGTACCTCTCGTTCACGCGTTACAACATCTTCTCCGACCCACAGTGGATCGGATTCGACAACTACATTCGCCTCTTCACGCAAGACTCGGTCTACCTGCAGTCGGTGCAGGTCACCGCGATCTACGTCTTCGTCGGCGTCCCCATCAAGCTCATGGCCGCGCTGGGCATCGCCATGCTGCTCAACTACACAACGTGGGCGACCGGCTTCTTCCGCTCGTCGTTCTACGCTCCGTCGCTCATCGGCGCCAGTGTCTCCGTCGCGATCGTCTGGCGGGCCATGTTCATGACCGATGGCCCCGTTGACTCGGGGCTCTCGTTCCTCGGCATCAACATCGGCGGCTGGGTCGGCAACGTCGCCCTCGTGCTACCCATGATGATTCTCTTGGCGGTGTGGCAGTTCGGCGCCCCGATGGTGATCTTCCTCGCCGGCCTCAAGCAGGTGCCGCGCGAGCTCTATGAGGCTGCCGAGGTCGACGGCGCCGGCCCCTGGCGCAAGTTCCGCAGCGTCACGTTGCCGATGCTCTCGCCGGTCATCTTCTTCAACCTGCTGCTCGAGACCATCAACGCCTTCCAGGTGTTCGCCTCGGCGTTCATCATCTCGAACGGCTCGGGCGGCCCCGCCGGTCAGACGAACTTCTACACGCTGTACCTCTACCAGCGCGCGTTCCGCGACCTGCAGCTCGGGTACGCCTCCGCGATGGCGTGGGTTCTGCTCGTCGTCGTCGCCATCATCGCCTTCATCCTCTTCCGCTCGCAGAAGAAGTGGGTGCACTACGCAGGAGACGACAACCGATGACCGCCGTCATGCGCGAGCCGCTCGACACGACCTCGCTGCGCACCGCTACCGGGCCGAACTTGAACATCGAGCGCGGCAACCACCGCCTGCGCCGACGCATCGTGCGCATCATCTGGGGCGTCGTGCTCGTCGTCCTGACCGCGATCATCCTGTACCCGCTCGTCTGGTTGTTCGTGTCGACGTTCAAGCCGTCGAGCGAGTTTGGCCAGAACCCGGGCCTGATTCCGAACAATCCCACGATCGACAACTACATCAAGGTCGTTGACGGCATCGCGGGCGTGCCGCTGTGGCGGTTCTTCGCGAACTCGATCTTCATCGCGGTCATGGCTGTCATCGGCACGCTGTTCTCATCGGCGCTCGCGGCGTACGCGTTCGCCCGCATCCGCTTCAAGTTCGTCGGAGTCTTCTTCGCCGCGATGATCGGAACGCTGCTCTTGCCGTTCCACGTCATCATCATTCCGCAGTACATCATCTTCCAGCGGCTCGACCTCATCGACACCTACGTGCCTCTTCTCATCGGCAAGTTCCTCGCGACCGAGGCGTTCTTCGTCTTCCTGATCGTGCAGTTCATCCGCGGCATTCCTCGCGAAATGGATGAGGCCGCTCGCATCGACGGTGCCGGCCACGCGCGCACCTTCGTGTCGATCATCCTGCCGCTCATCAAGCCGGCCTTGATCACGAGCGCGATCTTCTCGTTCATCTGGACATGGAATGACTTCCTGGGCCCGCTGCTGTACGTGAACTCGCCCGAGAAGTATCCGCTGCCCGTCGCGCTGCGGCTCTACAACGACACCACGAGCACCTCCGACTACGGCGCCACGGTGGCCGTCTCGTTCCTCGCGCTCGTGCCGATCCTGCTGTTCTTCATCGTCTTCCAGCGCTTCCTGGTCGACGGTGTCGCAACACAGGGCCTCAAGGGGTAGCGTCCCGGCATGGTTTCCCGCGACGACGCAGCGCGCCGCCGCCGCGCAGAACGCGCCGAACGCTCGGGCAGCGGTCCGGCCCGCGAGGGCTGGCAACCGCCCGCCTGGCCGGGGGCGTCTCAGGGGTTCGCGCTGTTCGGCGAGGTCATGCTGATGGGCATTCTCGTGACGCTGCTCGCGCTGCCCGTCGTGACCTTTCCGGCGGCGCTCGCCGCGAGCATCCGCCACATGCGTCGCTTTCTTGCCGCGCGCGAATCGGGGCTGGCGTCATTCTGGCGTGACGTGTGGGCGGGGCTCGGCGGCAGCGCCCTCCTCGCGCTCGGTGCGAGCGTCATCGTCGTCGTCCTGCTGATCGACATCGACCTGGCTCGCTCGGGCTTCCTGCCCGGCGGCTTCCTCATCGAGGCGGTCGGCTGGGCCGGCTTCGCGGCCCTCGCCATCGGGATGCTCAGCGCGGCTCGCGCGTGGACCCCCGAGATCGGCTGGCGCGGCGCCCTTCGCGCGGTGCCGGCTGACGTCCGCGGAGACCCGGTCGGGGCCGTGTACCTGCTCGTGATTGCGGCCTTCGCGGCGATCGTCACGTGGCAGCTGCTGCCGCTCGTCATTCCGGCGCTGGGATGCGTCGTGTTCGCCACCGTGGCCGCCCCCGAGCGGCCGCGCCGACGCTGAAAGGCGCCCCTCGTGCACTACGGAGCCGACTACAACCCCGAGCAGTGGCCAGAAGAGATCTGGCCCGAGGACGTCGCGCGCATGCGCGAGGCGGGCGTGACGATGGTGAGCGTCGGCATCTTCTCGTGGGCGCGCATCCAGCCTGCCGAGGGTGTGTTCGATTTCGAGTGGCTCGATCGCGTCATCGGCCTGCTGCACGACGCCGGTATCCGCGTCGACCTCGCGACCGCGACAGCGTCACCCCCGCCGTGGGCGGGTCTCGCGTACCCGGGGCTGCTGGCCGCCGACGAGGACGGCGCGCCGTACTGGCACGGCAGCCGACAGCACTACGCGCCCTCCTCGCCCGACTACCGGCGACTGGCAGGCGAACTCGTCCGACGCCTCGCAGAACGTTACGCCGAGCATCCGGCGATCGAACTGTGGCACGTCAATAACGAGTACGGCTGCCACCTGCCGGTCGACTACTCCGACGCCGCGCGTGACGCGTTTCGACGCTGGCTGCGCGGGCGCTACGACGACATCGACGCGCTGAACGCTGCGTGGGGAACGATGTTCTGGGCGCAGGCCTACGCCTCGTTCGACGAGGTCATGCCGCCGAAGAAGGCGCCGTATAGCCACAACCCCGGTCAGCTGCTCGACTACCAGCGCTTCACGAGCGACATGTGGCTTGAGTGCTACCTGATGGAGCGCGACATCATTCGCGCCGCCGGCGCCACCCAGCCGATCACGACGAACTTCATGGGCCCGTTCAAGCCCGCCAACTACGCACAGTGGGCACCGCACCTCGACGTCATCAGCGACGACAGCTACCCCGACCCGAACGACCCCGACAGCTTCCGCGACGCCGCCTTCCAGCGTGATCTCGTGCGCTCGCTGAAGCCCGATGTGCCGTGGATCCTCATGGAGCAGGCCACGAACGCGGTCAACTGGCGCCCGTCAAACGCCCCGAAGCAGCCCGGTCAGATGGCCGCCCTCAGCTGGCAGTGCGTCGGCCGCGGGGCCGACGGCGTGATGTTCTTCCAGTGGCGTCAGTCTCGCGCCGGCGCCGAGAAGTTTCACGCGGCGATGCTGCCGCAGGCCGGCACCGACACGCGGGTCTGGCGAGAGGTCACCGCCCTCGGCGAGGCGTTCGCGCAGCTTCCTGCGCTGTCGGCCGGCCCCACGGATGCACGGGTCGCGCTCGTCATGGACTGGGAGAACTGGTGGGCGCTCGAGGCCCCCGACCACCCGGTCGCCCTCGAGTACCTGCCGGTGCTGCACCGGTCGCACGCGGCCCTGCACCGTCGCCACGTGCAGGTCGACGTCGTGCCGCCGTCGGGCGTGCGCGACCATCACGCGCTCGCGATCGCCCCGCTGCTGTACCTGTTGCGCGACGACGATGCGACCCACCTCGCCGGCTGGGTCGAGCGCGGAGGCCACCTGCTCACGGGCCCCTTCACCGACGTGGTCGATGAGCACGACCGCTTCCGCCCCGGCGGGTTCACCACTCAGTGGCGCGACATGCTCGGCGCTGAGGTGCTCGAGTTCAATGCCCTCGTCGATCCCGGGGCCGCCGAGGGCGAGCCGGGCGCGCGCGAGGCCCGCTTTGCCGGGGTCGACGCGCTGACTCTCGCCGGCGCCGGCCACTATTTCGCCGAAGAGCTGCGCGTGCACGACGCGACCGTCGAGGCACACTTCACCGACGGGCATGTCGCCGGAGGGCCGGCGCTCACGGCGCGGCAGCACGGTGCCGGGGTCGCGCGCTACCTCGCGACCGTGCCCGACGAGGCGGGAGTGCGCGCGGTCGTCGACCACGTCCTCGCGGAGGCGGGCGTGCATCCCGTCGTTGCGGGCCTGCCCGACTATGTCGAGGTGATGCGCCGCGGCGACCTTGTGACGGTGATCAACCAGTCGTCGATCGGGGTCGCCGTCGAGCTGCCCGGCCGCGACTTTCTCACCGACGAGCCGGTGGGTGCCGTCGAGCTGCCCGGCTTCGGCGTGCAGCTGCTGCGCCACCCCGCGCGGTGAGGCCTGCTGCGCCACCCCGCCGCGCGCTGGCCGGGCGTGAGTTGCGTGTTGTGGTTGCCTCAGTCGCCGCGACACCGCCACAACGCGCAACTCACCACTGCGCGGCGCCGCCGCACGCTCGTAGGGGCGGGTCGACGGGGGCGCGGCGGGCGGAGGTGGTGACGCGATGACCCGCATCGTCATCGCGCCCGACTCGTTCAAGGGCACGATCGACGCGGCGGACGTGGCCGCGGCGCTCGCCGCCGGCTGGCGCAGCGTGCGCGCCGACGACACCGTGGTCGCGGCGCCGATGGCGGACGGCGGTGAGGGCACCCTCGACGCGATCGCGGCCGCAACGCCCGGGGCGAGGCGCGTGCCCGTGACGGTCACCGGCCCCGACGACCGGCCCGTCGACACGCACTGGTTGCTGCTGCCCGACGGCACGGGCGTCGTCGAGCTCGCGCTTACGTCGGGCATCACCCTGCTCGACGAGCTCGCGCCGCGCACCGCCCACACGCTCGGCGTTGGCGAGGCGATCGCCGCCGCGCTCGACCACGGCGTCACGCGCATGCTGGTCGCGATCGGCGGAAGCGCGTCCACCGACGGCGGCGCCGGGATGCTCGCCGCGCTCGGCGCCCGCTTCGCACCCGTCGAAGGCGGTCACCCCCGCGGCCCCGCCGACGTTTCTCTCATCGAGGGCGTTGACCCCTCTGAGCTGCGGGCGCTGCCACCTGGCGGGGTCGTCGCGCTGACCGACGTCGACTCGCCGCTCACGGGCGAGCGCGGCGCGGCTGCGGTGTTCGGCCCGCAGAAGGGGCTCGCCCCCGTCGACGTGTCGTGGGTCGACGCGGCGCTCGCACGATTTGCCGGGCTGCTCGGCGCCGACCCGGCCACGCCGGGTGCGGGGGCCGCCGGCGGCACCGGGTTCGCCCTGGTCGCCTGGGGCGCATCCCTGCAGTCGGGTGCCGTTGCCGTCGCCGATGCGATCGGGCTCGGTGCGGCGCTCGCCGGCGCCGACCTGGTCATCACGGGCGAGGGCCGCTTCGACGGCCAGACGGCGGCGGGCAAGGTCGCCCACGAGGTGGCGCGCCGCGCCGACACGGTCGGCACGCCCCGCGCCCTCGTCGCGGGGGCGATCGCGGCCGAGCCGCGCGGCTTCGCCGCCGCGGTGTCGCTGACCGACCTGGCCGGCGCCGCGCAGGCGGCGATGGCCGACCCGGCCCGCTGGCTGCACGCGGCCGGCGCCCAGCTCGCTCAGAGTGTCACGCCGCATGACGCTCGGTAACGGCTCGTGTCACGACGTGTCGTATCTGGTCGCGGTGTGACAGGCCCGGTGGCGGTAGCGAGCGGAGTCCCCAAAAACTGGTCTCATGACTATCAGCTCACCGCACACCGTGATCGCGTCCACCGCCAACCCCGCCGCGGCCCGAGCCCCTCGCATCGTTGGCGTGAGCGGCAGCCCGACCAGCCCGTCGCGCACGACAGCGCTGGTCGACCACGTGGCGAGGGTCTTGGCCGACACCGTCGGCGGTGAGGTTGAGGTCATCGCGCTTGGTCCACTACTCGGAGAGCTCGGCGAGCACCCATACCGCGACGGACTCGGAGTAAATGCTCGGGCTGCCCTAGACACCGTTGAGGCAGCCGACATTCTCATCGTCGGCTCACCGGCCTACCGCGCTACTTTTACCGGCTTGTTCAAGCTTTTCTTTGATCACGTCGCTCAGTACGCGCTCGTGGACACGCCGGTCGTCCTCACCGCCACGGGAGGAAGCGAACGTCACGCTCTGCTCGTCGAACACCAGATGCGCCCGCTATTCGGGTTCTTTCAGGCGCTCACTCTTCCCCTGGGCATCTACGCGAGCGAGGCCGACTTCACCGACTATCGGGTCAGCTCACACGAACTCGATGAACGCATCGAGATGGCCGTCCGCCGAGCAACGCCCCTCTTGCGCTCGCAACTCGGACTCGAGGTTTCCCGCGATGTCTCTCGGCCCGCCTGGGCGTAGTACGCAACCCCGCGTGCGCGAGGGCTTCGACTCAGCGGCCACGATCACGTTGTCGGCGGTCGAGCCGCCGACGCCCGTTCGACTCGATCTCAGTCGACACGCCGTCGTGCGGGGCCACACGGTGATCCCGTTGTCGGTTCGTGAGGTCGAAGCGCTGGCTTTGCTCGCCGCGGAGCCTGGTCGGGTCGTCCGACGGTCAGAACTGACCACCACAATTTGGGGTGATGATCCGCCTTCCGGTGCCCGTGCCCTCGACATGGTGATTCGCCGCATTCGCGAGAAGCTCGGGCCCGGGGGCGATGCCATCCGTTCTGTTCGTGGCGCCGGCTTTGTTCTCGTCTCTCACCCTTCGCTCGAGGTGACGACGCGTCCGGCCTAACGGCGACACGCGAATGTCAGAGGTTCGCACCGCCTCGGTACCGCGCGGCAGTATGCGCCTCGGGAATGCGGTCCCCAGCGCCGAACAACACGTCGCGAAGGCTGCGCGGCTCAGCGGGTCGCTCGAGGATCCGCCCACGCTTTCTCAGTTCGGGCACCACGAGCTCGGCGAAATCTCGCGCCGTATCGAAGGAGTGGTACTGCCGGAGGTTGATTCCGTCGACGCCGTCCTCATCGAGCCAGCGCTCGATCTCGTCCGCGACGACGGACGGCGTTCCTGCCACAAAGAAGCGCCCTTCGCGGCCACCGCGGAGGGCGTCGAGCGCCTCGCCGACCGTGCTCTTCGGGTTCGCGTACGGGATGGTGGTCGACGGCACACCCGCGGCTGCCGCGGCACGCTCCACCGTCCACTCGCGTGGGTAGGCGGTGAGGTCGATCGGCGAACTCGCGTGCGCCAGTATGCCTCGCACACTCGTCCGTTCCTGGTAGAGCCGCCATTTGTCCGACGCCTCTTCTTCCGTCCGGCCAACGACGACGCCCGCCTGAACGAGGAATCGAACGGCGTCCTCGCCCCGTCCTTCAGTGTGCGCGGCCTCGCGAATGGCGCCAGCCGTGCGTCGGAAGTCATCGGCGGTGCGGCCGCCAGTGAAGACCACCTCGGCATGCTTTCCCGCAAACGCGACGCCGGCGGGCGATCCGGTCGCCTGATAGAGAACAGGAGTGCGCTGTCGGGACGGTGCAGCGAGGTGCGGCCCGGCGACGCTGTGGCGCGGCCCCTCGTGGTTGATGTAGCGAACCTTCGTGGGGTCGGCGAATACGCCGGTATCGCGGTCGGCGACGATCGCGTCGTCGTCCCACGAACCCTCCCAGAGCTTGTAGACGACGTCGAGGAATTCGTGGGCGATCGCGTACCGCTCGTCGTGCGGAATCTCGTCGCGAAGGCCGAAGTTGCGAGCCGCGTTAGGCAGGTATGAGGTGACGATGTTCCACCCGATTCGCCCATTCGTGAGGTGGTCGAGAGTCGACATCCGGCGGGCAAAGGGGAACGGGGGCTCGTAGGTCGTGGCGAAGGTGACCCCGAACCCGAGGTGGCGAGTCGCCGCGGCCATCACCGGTACGACGAGAAGAGGGTCGTTTGACGGCAGCTGGAGGCCCTCCTCTGCCGCCGCACTGAAGTCGCCGCCGAAAACGTCGTACGCGCCGATCACGTCGGCTAGGAACACACCGTCGAACCCGCCGTCTTCCAGAAGCTCAGCCAATTCAGTCCAATACCCAATGTCGGCGTACCGTTCGCGATTGTTGCCCGGCAGTGCCCACAGCCCGTGGGTGATGTGGCTCACCGTATTCATCTCGAAGAGGTTGAGGATGAGCTTCTTGCGTTCGGTCATGACTGCTTTCCGGTGAGGGTGTCGGGTAGGGCCTTCGTCGACGAGCCGCGGCTACGCATCGCCGCTCGTCCACCATCCGACCAGATCGGATCCGGTGAGGAGGTGAGCGCCGAGAGCGCGCGCCTTGTAGCGTGCGGGATTGTGGGAGGCGAGTGTGCGCGCGTTCCGCCAGTGTCGATCGAGGCCACGGTCACGATCGAGGGCGGATGCCCCTCCCACCTCGAACAGGCGGCTTGCAGCATCGAGAACCGCGGGGACGATCACGAGTTGCGCCTTCGTGACATGCGTCTCAGAGGCGCAGATGGCCGCGTCGCGGTCGGCCTCGCCTGAGTCACTCGACAACGATGATGCGCTCGTCTCGAGGACGCTCGCCGCGAGGGTGAGCGCCGCGTCCGCGCGGTAGGCGAGCGCCGATAGCTCGCCGATCACCTCCTGCACGAGCGGATCGTCGGCGGCGCGCGGGGCGCTCGCGTGACTGTAGGTGCGGGTGCGAGCGGTGACGTAGGCAACGGCGTCGTCAACGACGGCTCGCCCGATTCCGACCAGCGTTGCGAGAAGAACGAGTTGAACGAACGCCGGCCCGTCGGTGGGCGCCTCCCTCACCCCGCTGACCCGCTCTGGCTCGACGACCACGTCGGTGAACACAGTCGTTCCGCTGCCCGTCACGCGTTGACCGAAGCCGTTCCAGTCGTCGACACGCTCGACGCCCGATCGCGTGGTCGGCACGAGCACGCTCACCGGCTGCCCGTCACGTTCGGCCAGCACCGAAACGAGATCGGCGAAGAGTGTGCCCGTGCTGTAGAACTTGCGCCCCGACAGTCGCGGGCCAGCCGCGGTATCGCTAAGCGTCGTCTTCTCGGCATCCGGCCCGCCACGGTCGAAGGTGGCATTGCCGTGGATCGCCCCGTCGGCGACGAGACGAAGTCGCTCGGTCTTGGTCGCGCCGTCGGGCATCAGCAGGGTGCGGTCGATAAACGAAAAGTGGGAACGGAACAGCTGTGCGAGATTCGAGTCGCTGCGCGCCAGCTCGGCGAGTGTCTCGAACAGCTCACTTCTGCTCGCTCCGCGACCGCCGTACTCTCTCGGCAGGGTGAGGCGTGTGAAGCCGGCGTCGCGCAGCGCGTCGACCTCCGCGAAGGGCAGGATGCGATCCCGATCCCGGCGCGCGGCGTCTCGTCCGATCGCATCGAACACGTCGCGCAGAGCGGGTGATACGACGCTCATGGGTGACCGCCGACCCGCTCGCGGCCCTGCGAAATGGCCGAGGCATCGCGCGCGCGATCGCCCAGCGATCGCTCCGCCAGGGCGTCGAGGCTCGCGCGCACGGTGGGCGGAATCGCGACCGTGAGGCTGTCCAGATTCTCTCGCAGCCGGCGGCTTCGGCGCGTGCCCGGGATCGGCGTGACGGGAATCGCGAGCTCTCGCGCGCGCTCGCGCACCCAGGCCAGTGCGAGTTGACTCGGAGTGACCGACAGTCGCGCGGCAAGCTCGGCCACCGTTCGCGCGAGGCCCTGGTTGGTGGGTAGCGCGTCGTCATCGAAGCGCGGGAATGCTCGTCGTAGGTCATCGTCAGGAATGTCGACGTCAGCGTTCGCGAGGAGTCCGCGACCGAGCGGTGCGTAGGCGACGAAGCCGACGCCGAGCTCTCGGGCGGTGGGGATCACCTGTGCCTCGACATCTCGGCTGATCAGCGACCACTCGCTCTGTACGGCGGCGATGGGATGCACGGTGTGCGCTCGGCGCAGCTCTTCGCCCGTGACCTCACTAACCCCAAGGTGTCGCACGAGCCCCTGTCGCACTAGCTCGGCCATGGCGCCGATCGTGTCCTCAATCGGCACCGTGGGGTCAAGCCGGTGGTAGTAGTACAGGTCGATGTGATCGACGCCGAGTCGCCCGAGGCTCGCGCGCGCCGCAGTGGCGACGTACTCCGGGTCTCCGATGAATCGTCGCTCGTCGACGGAGCCGGGCGGCGCGAAACCGAACTTCGTCGCCAGCTCGACCTCGTGGTGGCGCCTGCGCACGGTGCGCCCGACGAGCAATTCGTTGTGGCCGGCTCCGTACACATCCGCCGTGTCGATGAGGCGCACGCCCGCATCGATCGCCGCGTCGAGAACGTGTTCCGATTCCTCGTCGTCTGCCGGGCCGTAGGTGCCCGACAGCGACATACATCCGAATCCGAGCGCGGAGGTGATGAGGCCATCGCCGAGGGCGACCATGGGCACTGTGCTCATCGGCCGGGTGTCTTCCAGTCGGGGCGGGTGCCCGTCAGTTCCCACTGCCCGATTGCCCGGGTTCGCTGCGCCACCGGATTGTGCGACGCGATGGTGCGCACGTTTCGCCAGTGCCGGTCGAGGGCGTGCCGCACGCTGACCGCGGAGGCCCCGCCCACTTCGAAGAGCCGCGTTGTCGCATCCAAGACAATGTCGGGAACGACGCGTTGCAGACGGTAGACGTCCCACTGCAGCTCTTGGAGCCCGTCACGGTCGTATCCCGCATCGATGATCTCGTCGAGGTCACCGACGGCCGACAGCACGAGGCGCCGCGCGGCGCTGGCGGCGCCGCTCACCTCACCCACCACGTGCTGCACGAGTGGGTCTTCCCGCGGGAGGGTCTCGCCGGCGAAGCCGAAGGTTCGGCGACGGGGCACGACGTACGCGACGAGGTCATCGTGCGCGCGTTGAGCGATCCCCGCGATCGTCGCCAGCAGTGAGAGCTGAAACACGCTGCCGAGAAGCGGCCAGAGTGCCGCGTCGTCGTCTTCCCGATTCACCTCGGCGTGGTCAACGTCGGCGTTGGCGAAGCGGGTCGTCCCGCTGCCTGTCAACAACTGACCGAAACCGTCCCAGTCGTCGACAGACTCGACGCCGTCTTGGGCTGTGGCGACGGTCACCGCGACGCGTTCATCACCGTCGAGAGCCGCAAGGTGAATCCAGTCGGCGTAGATGCTCCCCGTCGTGTAGTACTTCGTTCCCGTCAGGGTGAGGGTCGAGCCCTGTCGGGTGAGCACCGTATCGAGCCGTGCCGTGTCATGGCGCTCGGACTGGGCGTTGCCGATCACATCACCCGCGACGAGGCGCGGGTACCAGCGGGCGGCGTCGACGCCGCGATACCGAAGCTTCTCGACGAAGGCGATGTGCCCCCGCCACAGGTGCCCGAGGCTAGCGTCGGCACGAGCGATGTCGATCTGGTGCGCGATCACCTGGCGAAGGCTGGACCCCGCGCCGCCGAACTCGGTGGGTACACGGAGACTGCCGAACCCTGCATCGGCGAGCGCCCGAACTTCGTGGTGGAGAAGGCGGCGTTCGCGTTCGCGTTCGGCCTGTCCGTCGCGCAGTGCCGCGAGTGTCGCCGCCAGGTCGGTGGTCGTGGTGCTGGTCATGCGTGCATCACCCGGCGCGAGATCCAATTTCCGAGCAACTGCGCCGACTGCACGAGCACGATCAGGATGAGCACGATGACCCCGACGACGAACCAGTCGAAACGCTGATAGCCGTAGGTGATGGCGAGGTGTCCCAGACCGCCGCCTCCAACGACGCCCGCAACGGCGGTCGCATCGACGAGCGCGACGAAGATATAGGTCAGCCCGAGCACGAGTGGGCCAAGCGCCTCGGGAATGACGATGGTGAAGAGCACCCGCGCGGGGCTTGCACCCATGGCCGCCCCCGCTTCGACCGCGCCCGGATCGACCGCAACGAGATTCGACTCCGAGATGCGCGCGATCGCCACACTGGCGACGAGAACGAGCGGCACGGTCGCTGCGAGCGGCCCGATGCTTGTTCCCACGATGAGTCGGGTGAACGGGATGATCGACACCGCCACGATCAGGAACGGCACCGGTCGGATGATGTTGATGACGGCATTCAGGACGCCGAACACGACCCGATTCTCCAGCAGGTTGCCAGGCCTCGACGCGTAGAGGAGCAGGCCCAGCCCGACGCCGAGGATTCCAGCCAGCAGGAAGGACACACTGACCATCAACCCGGTCTCGGCGAGCGCCTGCCAGATGCGGGGGATAAGTGCGGTGAAGTAGGCCTCATCCATGCGGCACCTCCGTCACGGACACCGTGCGCGCGAGGTCCCGAATCGCTGCATCCACGGCACGGTCGTCGCCCGAAAGCTCGACGATCAGGCTTCCGAACAGTTTCGCCGCGATCTCACTGACTCCGCCGAACACAACAGTTGCGTCGACGCCGTGCTCGCGTGAGATGCGTGAGAGGTAGGGGTCGCTCGCGTCGGGGTTGTCAATGGCAATCTGCACGAGACGGCCGGAGTGGGTGCGGCGTATCCGGTCGAGGGTTTCGTCACTCGGCACGTGTTGAAGCACGGACGAGACGAACCGGCGCGTCGTCGGATGCTCGGGCCGGGAGAAGACGCGATACGCCGTTCCATGCTCCACAACTTCACCGCGTTCCATGACGGCGACGCGGTCGGCGATGGACCGCACGACGTCGATCTCGTGGGTGACGAGCGCGATGGTGATGCCGTATTCGGCGTTCGTTCGCTTCAAGAGCTCGAGCACCTCCGCGGTGGTGTCGGGGTCGAGAGCGCTCGTCGCTTCATCGGAGATGAGAACGTCCGGCCGATTTGCCAGTGCGCGGGCGATTCCGACCCGCTGCTTCTGGCCGCCAGACAGGCGCGACGGATAGGCGAAAGCTTTGTCCGAGAGACCGACGAACTCGAGCAGTTCCTCCACGCGGTCGACGACCTCGGGTTTGGCGACGCCGGCGAGCGCGAGCGGGTACGCGATGTTCGCGAAGACGGTGCGGGACTGTAGGAGGTTGAACTGCTGGAAGATCATTCCGATGCGCTGGCGGGCCTGGTAGAGCGCGCGGCCGCGCAGGGCAGAGATCTCGTGGCCGTTCACGAACACGCTTCCCGAGGTGGGACGTTCGAGGGCGTTGACGGTGCGCAGAAGGGTGGACTTGCCGGCTCCCGAGTAGCCCACGATTCCGAAGATGTCGCCGCGGGGAATGCTCAGCGACACATTCGTCAGTGCGGAGAACGACGTACGACGGGTCACGAAGGTTTTCGACACGTCGCGGAATTCGATTGCTGTGGTCACGGGAGGCGCCTTCACGGTGGCCGTGGCCGGGAGACCTGAGGTCTCCCGGCCACGGATGAGGATGCTCGTCATCGGTACGCGGATCCTGCCGTTACAGGTTCGCGCGGGCGAGCTCTTCGAGGTCCGCGAGCTTCGAGCGCAGGGTTTCTGTGGACACCTGGACGAGCGTCGTTGCCCCGGCACTCTCGATCTGTAGCGCCTCGGCGACCCGCGGATCGGCGTACGCGTCGCGGAGGATCTCCCAGGCCGGGTCATCCTTGTTCTCGTCACGCGTGGCGATCACGTTGATGTACGGCAAGTTCGCCTCGTCGAGCGAGTTGTCGAGGTAGAGCGCGTCGTCGCTCGTGATGTTCTGCGACGGGTCGAAGTACGCGGTTCCGACGACGACGGCCGACAGGCTCGGGTCGTCAAACTGCTGCGGGATCGTCGTCGCCTGAATGGCCACGAGCTCGAGGTTCAGCGGGTTGCTCGTGACGTCGTCGAGCGTCGGGAACTCTCCCGAGTCATCGGCGATTTCAAGAAGACCGGCGGCCTCGAGGATGAACAGGGCACGACCGCCGTTCGACGGGTCGTCGGGAATCGCGATGCGTGCCCCGGCTTCCAGCTCGTCGAGGCTGTCGAGCGTGGCCGAGAAGATTCCCCACTGTGTGATGACGGTCGAGAAGACCGGCGTGAGGTTTTCCTCGTTCTGCACGTTGAAGTTGCTGAGGTACAGAATGTGTTGGAAGGCGTTCGCGTCAACCGAGCCGGCCGCCAGCTCGGTGTTGGGCAGCACCCAGTCCGAGAGGTTCACCCACTCGACGATCAGACCCTTCTCGCGGGCGACCTGCGCGATCGCCGTCTGGAAGTCGGAGTCTTGGCTCGTGGCGATGCGCACCGAGAGGGGCTCGCTGGGCGCGTCAGCGGGCGTTGCTGCTTCGCCGGCTCCGGCGGTGTTTCCACCGAGGGCCGACGCCGCGAACACGACTCCCGCGGCGAGGAGTCCTGCCGCGGCAAGTCCGCCGGCAATGAAGCCGAATCGGCGACGGCCAGCTGAGCGCTCGTCGAGCGTCGCTCTGAGGTCGCTCTGCTGTGGTGTGTCTGGGGTGGACATGATGGTTCCTTTCGGGGTGAAGCGGTGGCTGTGTCCGTCAGTTATGGCAGGCCGGAATCGATTCCCCAAGCGGCGATGTCACGGGTGGAAACGGCGGTTCATGGGCCGTAGCGTGCGGTGACTGAACGTCACGGAGGGCAACATGAAGGTTTGATTGACTAGAGGCCATGAGCTTCGACCTGAGCGACGCGCAGTGGGCCGGCTTCTCGATCGTGGTGCTCGGCATCGTGCTGTTGCTGGCGACCGTCGTCAGACGCTACGTTCCGCTGTTCGCGTCCCTGTTCATCCCGACGTCGGTGATCGCGGGCTTCGTGATTCTGCTGATCGGGCCGCAGCTGCTCGGGGTGTGGACGGACACTGACGGAGCGATCCCGGGCGAGGTGCTGGCGATCTGGGCAACGCTGCCCGGGCTCTTGATCAACGTCGTGTTCGCGGCGGTGATGCTCGGCAAGAAGCTGCCGAAGCCCGCGCAGATCTGGAGAGCCTCGGCGCCGCACGTGATCTTCGGTAGCGCGCTGTCTTTCGGCCAGTTCGCGCTCGGGGCGCTTGCGGTCGCGCTCATCTTGACACCCTTCTTCGGCGTGACCGACCTCGCCGGATCAATCATCGAGTTGTCGTTCGCGGGCGGCCACGGCACGATCGCGGGCATGGGTCCGCTGCTCGCAGAGGCTGGCGCGAGCGAGCTTATCGACCTGGGGCTGGGCCTTGCGACCATCTCGATGGTGACGGGCATCGTCGGCGGCTCGCTGCTCGTGCGCTGGGCGGTGAAGAACCCGAGAATTCAGCTCGCCCGCACGACCCCGTTGACGGGTAAAGAGGCGCACGACCTGAACAACGCGGGCGTCGACCCGAGTGAGCGCGACGCAGAGCCCGACAACCGTGGCATGGGCCCGGTGACGGTCGCCCTCATGTGTATCGCGCTCGCCATCGCCGCCGCGATCGGCCTGTTGGAGGCATTCCGCTTCGTTGCGAACCTGTTCGGGTCGGACGTGTTTGACAGTTTCCCGCTCTTCCCGTTCGCGGTGATCGGTGGCTACCTCGTGCAGCTTGCCGCGACCGCGATCAAGCAAGACCACTTCATTGAGAAGCGCAGCGTCAATGGCATTTCGGCGATCAGCCTCGACGTTCTCATCGCGACCGCGATCGGCACCATGGGCCTCGCGACCCTCGGAGCGAACGTGCCGGTGCTGGTCGTGTTCACGATCCTCGCCGTCGCCTGGAGCGTCATCGCCCTGATCGTCTTCGGTCCGCGCATTCACGGCCGCGACTGGTTCGAGCACGCGATCGCCGATTTCGGGCAGTCGCAGGGCAACGTCGCCACGGGGTTCGTGCTGGCCGACATGGTCGACCCCCAGCGTCGCACGAACGCTGCCAACGCCTACGGCTACAAGCAGCTCGGCTACGAGCCCTTCCTCGGTGGAGGCCTCATCACGGCGTTCTCGGTGCCGCTCATCATCGCGTGGGGGTCGCTGACCTTCGGCCTCGTATCGCTTGGCCTCGCGGTCGGGTTCCTCGCGTGTGGCATGTGGCGGCGCCGGGCGCTCGACCGGGCGGCGTCGCCGCAGGCGGCAGCCCGCGCGTAGGCTCAGCCCATGACAGGCGTGGGCCGGCTCGAGCGCCCGCAGGCCCTCGTCTACCTGGCGGCGATCGCGGCAGGCCTCGCCGTCGGTAGCCTCGCCCCCGCCGCGGGTGCGGCGCTGGGGGTGGCGGTTTCGCCGGCGCTCGCCGTGTTGTTGTTCGTAACGTTTCTGCTGGTGCCGCTCGCGAGCATCCCGGTCGCGTTTCGGGATGCGCGATTTCTGCTGACAGCGTTCGTCGCGAATTTCGTGCTGGTTCCGCTGCTCGTGGCGGGACTGGTGCTGCTCGTGCCCGCCGAGGTGGCCGGGGTGGACGGCGCCCTGGTGGTGCTCGGCATAGTGCTGGTGCTGGTCGTGCCGTGCACGGACTGGTTTCTCACGTTCACGCAGCTGGCGGGCGGCGATACGGCGCGAGCGGTGGCGTTCGCCCCGGTGTCGCTGATCGTGCAGTTGGGGCTGCTGCCGGTGTACGTGTGGCTGATCGCGGGTGGTGCGGGCGGAGCCGATGTGGGCGCGCTTCTCGACGTCGAGCAGGTCGTTGTCACGGTGGTCTTGGTTCTGTTGCTTCCGCTTGTGCTGGCGGCAGTGGTGCAACATCTTCTGGCGCGGCGCAACGCGAGATCGGTTGCGACGACTGCCCGCTTGCCGGTGCCCCTGCTCGCGGTCGTGCTGCTGCTGGTCGCGGCGTCGGAGGTGCCCGCGGTGCTCGATGCGGCCCCGGTGCTGCCCCTGCTCGTCGGAGTGTTCCTCCTTTATCTGCTCGCGGCGGAGGTGCTGGGGGTGGCCGCGGCGCGCGTGGCGCGGCTGCCGCACACCGTCGGCCGCACGCTCGTAATGAGCCTCGCGACCCGCAACTCGTTCGTCGTGTTGCCGATCGCGCTCGCCGTGCCCGAGGGCGGCGGAGTGGTCGCGGTCGTGGTAGTGACGCAGACCTTGGTCGAGCTCGCCGGTGTCGCCGTGTTGGTGCGCGTGCTGCCGAGATTCCTGCCCGCCCCACCATCGACTACTCCGCTGTAGGAATTCCTACACCGAAGCAGTCGCGGCAAAGGATGCGCACTTCCCGCGGCCGTGGCGCGGGTAGCGCCTCACCAGGCGCCCTCCTCACGAGCGATCCCCTTCTCACCGCAGGTTCTGCCGCGGCACGATCACCTTCTTGAGGATCAGCAGGATCGACGCGACGAGCGGCGCCGCGACCAGCGCGCCGAGCAGCCCCAAGAGCGTGGCGCCGATGAATGCGGCGATCAGGACGAGCGCCGACGGAATGCTGATCGCCTTGCCGATGATGCGCGGCGTCAGCACGTACGACTCGACCTGCATGTAGACAATCATCACGACGGCGACGATGAGCGCGCTGACCGGCGACTCGAACAACACGACCACGGTCATCAGGGTCGTGCTGATGACGGGCCCGATGATCGGGATCAGCGTGATGAACAGTGCGAGGAACGCCAAGACGACCGCGTACCGCACGCCGAGAATCGTCAGCAGAATGAACGAGAACGTCGCGTTCAACACGGCGAGCACGATCTGCCCGATGAGGTACTTGCCGATCGAGTCGAAGATTTCCTCCGCCAGCTCGCGGAAGCCGCGGCGCTGCGAGGCCGGCACTAGTTCGTACAGGGCGCCCTTCATCTGGTCGAGCGAGGCCACGAAGTAGAGGGTCATGACGACGACGAAGATGATGCCGAACACCCCGTTGACGATCGACGCCCCGATGGCGAGCGCGCCTCCACCGACGACGAGCCACGTGTTCGGGTCGGCGACCGCGTCGGTCACGAGTGCGAGCAGCGTGGTCAGCGCCCCGCCGAAGTCGGTGTCGAGGTTCACGAACCACGCCTGGTTCTCGATGTCGGTCAGGTACTGCGGCACCGTGGTGATCAGCTCGGTGGCCTGCTCGATCACGATGGGGGTGATGAGCAGCACCATGGTGACGACGATGCCGATGAACCCGGCGAGCACGATGAGGATCGCGCCCGTCTTCGACACCCCGCGGTTCTGCAGCCGGGTCACCACCGGGTAAAGCCCGAGGCTGATGAAGATGGCGAGGAAGATCAGCGTGATCGCGTAGCTGAGCGAGACGACGGCGGCGCCGAGCAGCAGGGCGAGCAGCACGCCGAGGGTGGTGACGAAGCCGAACCGGAACGGTCCGCTGGACAGAATTCCGGTCATCCATTTCGGACGCGGATCGTTCAATGCGGATGCTCGGTCATCGCTCACGAGCATCATTCTGTCGTGCGCGCTGCCGTTTCACGAGGCTTTGGCGGAGGATAGGGGATTCGAACCCCTGAGGGCTTGCACCCAACACGCTTTCCAAGCGTGCGCCATAGGCCACTAGGCGAATCCTCCAGGTGCCGCGCCCGCACATCACACTCGGAATGAGCGCGCGAACCCGACCCGGCGATACTACCGGTAAAGTGGGGGGCGGCTCCTCGCGTGGCGCCATCCAGGCCAACTCCCCCAGGGCGGAAACGCAGCAAGGGTAACCGGGCTCTGGCGGGTGCGCGGGGGGTCCTTTTTGTGCGCGGGCACCCGAGCCATCCGCCCCTAGGTTCTGCCCAGGCCCCTTCCGTAGGCTGGGAGTCAATGGCACGCAACCTGTACATCACGTCCGCCGAGGGCAACTCGGGCAAGTCGACCGTGGCGCTCGGCGTGCTGAACGCGCTGTCGAGCCGCGTGCAGCGAGTCGGGGTGTTCCGGCCCATCGCGCGGGTCAGCGCAGAGAGGGCGGCGGCGACTGCGTCGGGCGTGATCGGCGCCGACTCGGCGGCCAACCGCGACTACGTGCTCGAGACCCTGCTCGCCCACGACGGCGTCGACCTCGACTACGACGAGTGCATCGGCGTGAGCTACGACGAGGTGCACGCCGACCCCGACGCGGCGCTCGCGACGATCGTCGAACGCTACCGCGCCGTCGAGCGTCAGTGCGACGCCGTCGTCATCGTCGGCTCCGACTACACCGATATTTCGACGCCGACCGAGTTCACGGTGAACGCCCGCATCGCCGCGAACCTGGGCGCCCCGGTGGTCTTGGTGATCGGCGGCCGCGCATCCGGCGCCAGCGGCGGGCGGGGCCTCGCCGAGTCGGGCCCGCGCACCCCCGACGAGGTGCGCCGCGCCGCCGAGGCGGCCGTCGCCGAGCTGGCCCACGAGCACGCCACCCTGCTCGCCGTGGTCGCGAACCGCGCCGACGCCGACCGTCTCGACGAGATCAGCGCCGAGCTCGCCACCCTCGCCCCCAACGCCGTGGTCGGCGCGATTCCCGAAGACCGCTACCTGATCGCCCCGACGGTCGCCGCCGTCATGGCCTCCTGCGATGGCGAGCTCGAGCGCGGCGAGGAGGCGCTGCTCCAGCGCGAGGTGTTGGGCGCCGTCGTCGCCGGCATGAGCATGGAGAACGTGCTGCCCCGCCTCACCGAGGGCGCGGTGGTGCTCGTTCCGGGTGACCGCAGCGAGGTGCTGCTGGCGGTGCTGATGGCGCACGCGAGCGAGACGTTCCCGAGTATTGCGGCGATCATCCTGTACGGCGGTTTTGAGACGCCCGACAGCGTGCAGTCGCTGATTGACGGGCTCGACCCGACGCTGCCGATCATCCGCACGCCGTATGGCACCTACGACACGGTGCTGCGCATCACCGAGAGTCGGGGGCGGCTGGCGGCCGACTCGCAGCGCAAGTACGACACGGCGCTGGCGCTGTTCGAGAAGCACTTCGACTCTGACGCGCTGCTCGACCGCGCCGACGTGAGCCGCAGCGACGTGGTGACGCCGCTGATGTTCGAGTACGACCTGCTCGAGCGCGCCCGCAGCGAGCGCAAGCGCATCGTGCTGCCCGAGGGCAACGACGACCGTGTGCTGCGCGCGGCCGCGACGCTGCTGAAGCGCTCGGTCTGCGACATCACGATTCTGGGCGACGAGGTGGATGTTCGGGCGCGCGCTGCCGAGCTCGGCCTCGATCTCGAGGCGGCCGAGATTCTGAGCCCGTACGACACGGAGCTGCGCGAACAGTTCGCGATCGAGTACGCGCGGCTGCGCGCCCACAAGGGCGTCACGGTCGAGTTCGCCCGCGACGTCGTGACCGACGTCAGCTACTTCGGCACGATGATGGTGCACGTCGGGCTCGCCGACGGCATGGTGAGCGGGGCCGCCCACACGACGGCGCACACGATTCGCCCGAGCTTCGAGATCATCAAGACCGACCCGGGCGTGAGCGTCGTGTCGAGTGTGTTCCTGATGTGCCTGGCCGACCGCGTGCTCGTCTACGGCGACTGCGCGGTGGTTCCCGACCCGACGGCCGAGCAACTTGCCGACATCGCGATCTCCAGTGCAGCGACGGCCCAGCAGTTCGCGATCGAGCCGCGCGTGGCGATGCTGTCGTATTCGACGGGGGAGTCGGGCTCGGGCGACGACGTTGAGAAGGTGCGCACGGCGACCGCGTTTGTGCGCGAGCGCCAGCCGCAGCTGCTGGTGGAGGGACCGATTCAGTACGACGCGGCGGCAGAGCCGAGCGTCGCGGCGACGAAGATGCCCGATTCGCCGGTCGCCGGGCGCGCGACGGTGTTCGTCTTCCCCGACCTGAACACCGGCAACAACACCTACAAGGCGGTGCAGCGCTCGGCGGGCGCTGTGGCCATCGGGCCGGTACTGCAGGGCCTGCGCAAGCCGGTCAACGACCTGTCGCGCGGCGCGCTCGTGCAGGACATCGTGAACACGGTCGCGATCACGGCGATTCAGGCGCAGCGCACGCCGCCGCCGGCGACGACGGCGATTCCGGTGATCAGCCGTGACGACGCGGCGGCGGCCGCAGAGGCGGGCGTCACGGGCGAGTCGGCGAACGGAAGCGAGGCCTGATGCGCGTCTTCGTCGTCAACTCGGGCTCGAGCTCGATCAAGTACCAACTGATCGACACGGCATCCGGCGAGCGCGTGCTCGCCGGCACGCTCGAGCGCATCGGCGAGGAGGGCGGCGACGCCCCCGACCACACGAGCGGCATGCGCCAGGTGCTGGATGCTCTCGGTCACGACGCGCAGATCGCTGCGGTCGGTCACCGGGTCGTGCACGGCGGCGCGCGTTTCACGGCGCCGACGCTGATCGACGACGCGGTGGTGGCGGCGATCGACGAGTTGAGCGCGCTGGCGCCGCTGCACAATCCGGCGAACCTGGCGGGCGTGATTGCGGCGCGCACCGTGCTGCCCGATGTGCCGCACGTGGCCGTGTTCGACACGGCGTTTCACCAGTCGATGCCACCGGAGGCGTACACGTACGCGATCGATCGCGCGCTCGCTGAGCGCTACGGGGTGCGCAAGTATGGCTTCCACGGCACGAGTCACCAGTTCGTGGCCGGCCAGGCCGCAGCGGTGTTGGGCCGCCCGCTGGAGGAGCTGAAGCTGATCGTCCTACACCTCGGCAACGGCGCGAGCGTCACGGCGGTCGACGGCGGCCGTTCGATCGACACGTCGATGGGGTTGACCCCCCTGCAGGGCCTGGTGATGGGCACGCGCTCGGGTGACCTCGACCCGGCGGTGCTCGTGCACCTGCACCGCGTGGCGGGCTTGAGCGTCGACGAGATCGATGCGCTGCTGAACAAGCGCAGCGGCCTGCTGGGGCTCACGGGCCGCAGCGACATGCGCGACGTCACGGATGCGGCTGCCGCCGGCGACGAGCTCGCCGAGGCGGCGCTCGCCGTGTGGGCGCACCGCATTCGTCACTATGTGGGCGCGTACCTGGCCCAGTTGGGCGGCCTCGACGCCGTGGTGTTCACGGCGGGGGTGGGCGAAAACGCGCCGGCCCTGCGCGCCCGCGCCCTCGCGGGGCTCGACCACCTGGGTATTCGGGTCGACCGCTTCCTCAACGAGCGCCCCGCGAAGGGTGCCCGCATCATCTCGCCGGCCCTGGAGGGCCCGAAGGTGCTCGTGGTGCCCACCAACGAAGAGTTGGCGATCGCGCGCCAGGCCGCGCAGCTTGTCGCCGGTTGAGCGGCCGGCTTTGTGCTCAACTTCTGCAAGCAACGTCTTGCGTCGCACTTGTGGCTTCCCCCGTGCCGTGAACCGCGTGCCGTGAGCCGCGCTGCTCGCTGAGCCACGCCGAAAGCCTGACCCCTTCCCGGCGACTACTCCGGTGTAGGAGTTCCTACACCGAAGTAGTCACGTGCGGGTCGTGGTGGGTTTCCGGCGAGGTGGCTCAGCCAGCCGAGTCCAGTCGTGTGATCCCATCTGTAAACCCGCCTGCAACCCCGCCTGCAACCCCGCCTACAGCCCGGCGACGACCTCCGCGATCGGCGCGTCTCCCGACACCAACTCGAACTGCGCCCCCACCCCGCGGCCGGTCACGAGCAGCGCGTACAGCACGGCCGCCACGTCGGCCCGCGGGATCGTGCCCGACACGTCGTCGCCGACCTGCACCCGCCCGGTGCCCTCGTCGTCGGTCAGCCCTCCCGGGCGCACGATGGTCCAGTCGAGGTCGTCATGCGCGCGCACGGCGGCATCCGCCTCGCTCTTGGCCCGCAGGTACACCTGGAACACGTCGTCTGAGTCGGGGTCAAACGTGTCTGCTCGCCGGGCCGACACCATCACGTAGCGCCGCACGCCCGCCTGCACGGCGGCGTCGGCCAGCAGGATGGCCCCGCCGCGGTCGAGGGTCAGCTTGCGCGCGGCGCCGCTGCCCTCGCCGGCTCCGGCGGCGAACACGACGGCGTCGGCCCCGGTGATGGCTTCGGCGACGGCGTCATCCCCGTCGTGCTCGAGGTCAACGATGATGGCCCGTGCCCCGTCGCTTTCGACGTCGGCGGCGTGGTCAGCGTTTCGAATGAGTGCCCACGGCTCGTGGCCGTTCGTGCTCAGCAGGCGCGACAGGTGACGCGCGATTTTTCCGTGTCCTCCGGCGATGGCGATTTTCATGCGACCAGACAAACAGTCGGGGCTGGGTGCCGCCTCCACGAGACGGGCCCAGCCCCGATCATCCGAATAGGGATTAATGCGAGCGGATGCTCGCGGTGCGACTACTTTCCGGTGGCCGCTTCGTACGCTTCGACAATATGCGCAGGAATTCGGCCGCGGTCTCCGACGGGGTGGCCGTTGGCGTTCGCCCATTCGCGAATTGCGGAGGTGTTACTTTTCGCTGCACCACCGCGCCTTTTCGTGCCCGCGGAACGCCCCGATGCCCCGCCAGCGCTGGCTCGCCGACCGGCAGCGATGAACGGAGCAAGCGCGTCGGCCAGCTTCTGCTGGTTCGATTCGTTCAAATCGATTTCGTAGTGAGCGCCGTTCAACGAAAAGCGCGTGGTGACGGCGTTATCGCCGAGTTCGGTACCGTCGAGGTCGTCGACGAGAACAATCTTGTGTGCCATGGCGCACACACTAGCGAATGTGAACTATGCGCTGCGCGAAAAGTTTCCTCGTGTGAATAGTCTCGGCGAAATTTAAGTAATTCGCACACCCGCCAGGGTTTCATCACCCTCAATATCGCGCCCCGCTATCCGTACACGGCGGCACTGTCCGGCAGGATTGACCCGTGCGTATTTTGGTGACGGGCGGCTCGGGGTACATCGGCGCGCACGTGTGCCGGCTGTTGCGCGATCGGGGCGACCACGTGGTGGTCGTCGACGACTTTGTGACGGGCATCCGTGATCGGGTGGCCGAGTTTGCGCAACTCGAGCTGTCGCTCGCTGAACCCGGGGCTGCTGACGCGGTCGCCGCGTTTGCCCGCGAGCACGCCGTCGATGCGGTGATTCATTTCGCGGGGCGCAAGCAGGTCGCTGAGTCGGTTGAGCATCCGCTGATGTATTGGCACGACAACGTTGCGGGGCTTGCGGCGGTGCTGGAGGCGTGCGCCGCATCCGGTGTAGAGGCGTTTCTGTTTTCGAGTTCGGCGGCCGTGTACGGGGATGCGTTGGGTCACGTCGCGGAGGGCGCGCCCTGTACCCCGGTGAACCCGTACGGCGCGTCGAAGCTGGCGGGGGAGTGGCTGACGGCTGACGTGGCGCGCGCGAGTGGGCTCAGGGCGACGAGTTTGCGCTACTTCAACGTGGCGGGTGCGGGCTGGCCGGAGCTGGCCGACACGGCCGTGTTGAACCTGGTGCCGATGGTGATGGAGCGGCTCGCGGCAGGTGAGGCTCCGCGCATCTTTGGTGACGACTACGCGACGGTCGACGGCACGTGCGTGCGCGACTTCGTGCACGTGCTCGACCTGGCTGAGGCGCACCTGGCGGCTCTCGACGCGCTTGCGGGCGCTCCCTCCTCGACCCACCACGTGTTCAACGTCGGCACGGGCACGGGCAGCAGCGTGCGCCAGGTGGTCGAGGGTGTGCGCGCTCGCTGGCCGAATTCGGCCCCCGACTCGCCGCCCGTTCCGGCTGCGGTGGTCGAGCCGCGCCGCCCGGGCGACCCGGCCGAGGTGGTCGCCGACCCCTCCCGCATCGCCGAGGCGCTCGGCTGGCGCGCCCGCCGCACCCTCGACGACATCCTCGACTCGGTGGTCGGTGCTTGCGACTAAACGAACGAGCGGCACGAGGGGCGATCTTGCTGCACCACGGTGCACAAAAATGTACATTTCTATGTACTTTGAGTAGTCTTGTGTCATGACCTCAACTGAGCCTCTCACCATCTCCTCGACCGTCGCCGCGCGACGCGGGGTGGGCTTCATCACCACGCAGGCGCAAGAGCGCCCCGTGACGCTGACCAGTCATGGCAAACCTGTTGCCGTGGTGATGTCGGCGGCCGAGCGCGATGAGCAGCGGCGACTTCTGCGTGAGTTGGAGATCACGGTGCTGAGCGCCGCGGCGAATTTGGTGGCTGACCGCTCGACGATGCTGTCCGCCCAGGAGGCGAGAGAACGGCTTCGTGCCTCCCGTTGACTCGTTACCCGACGAGCAGGCCGAGGTCGTCTTCACCGAGCAGAGCATCGATTGGCTGATTGAGAACGTCACTGAGGCCGAGCGTGACGACGTCTCCGACACGATCGTGGGTCTCTTTCGCGCACCACGCGGTAAGCACCCGCTCTCGAACCAGAACGCTACGAACCTTGTCGGGTTCAACACGGTCGAGGCAGCGCGACGCGAGTTCAGAATCATCTACCGGGTGACGGTGACCGACGGCGTCGGTCTCATCGAGATCATCGCGATCGGCCAGCGGCGCGATGGCGAGGTCTATTCCGCCGCCGACGATCTGGTGCGTTCCGGCAAGCTCACCGAGTCAGAGCAAACGCAGATCTGGGATGCGCTGACTCTGCTTGACGAGACAAAGACCCGCCTCGGCCTCGAGCAGTGGGATTACGCGGAAGAGCCTGCCCCGGAAGGCCTCGTGAAGGCGGCGAGCGCCGCCGGCATCGACGAGGAGTTCGCGAGGCTCTTATCGAAAGATGAAATCGTTGCTGCGATGGCCGCCGCATGGGAGGGCGGAACGCTCGACCCGCAAGCTGGCATCGCCGCCGCACTGCGACGGATTGCCACCAGCACAACCCCGGATCGCATTCTGGCTTCTCGCCGCACAGAACGCTGCGGCGTGATGATGCCGAAGCTGGGCAAGCCGTGCGTTCGCGTGAAGGGCCACGCCGGCGCCCACCGCGGCAGCCGCTGACCGCGACCCTCACCCTCGACTGTCATCCTCGACTCGGTGGTCGGTGCTCGCGACTACGCTTGAGCCGTGTCCACCGCCCTGTATCGCCGCTACCGACCCGAGTCGTTCGCCGAGCTGATCGGGCAGGCGCACGTCACCGATCCGCTGATGGCGGCGCTGCGCGGCGACCGGGTCAACCACGCCTACCTGTTCAGCGGCCCGCGCGGCTGCGGCAAGACGACGAGCGCCCGCATTTTGGCGCGCTGTCTGAACTGCGCCGAGGGCCCCACCGACACCCCGTGCGGCACGTGCCCGAGCTGTGTTGAGCTGAGCCGGCAGGGCGGCGGCTCGCTCGACGTGGTCGAGATCGACGCGGCCAGCCACAACGGTGTCGACGACGCCCGCGACCTGCGCGAGCGCGCCGTGTTCGCCCCGGCCCGCGACCGTTTCAAGATCTTCATCCTCGACGAGGCGCACATGGTGACCCCGCAGGGCTTCAACGCGCTGCTGAAGATCGTCGAAGAGCCGCCGCCGCACGTGAAGTTCATTTTCGCGACGACTGAGCCCGAGAAGGTCATCGGCACGATCCGCTCGCGCACGCACCACTACCCGTTCCGCCTGGTGCCGCCCGCGCAGTTGCTCGAGTACGTCGAGCAGCTGGCGGCGAGCGAAAACGTCACCATCGAGGCCGGCGTCATGCCGCTCGTGGTGCGCGCCGGCGGAGGCTCGGTGCGCGACACCCTGTCGCTGCTCGACCAGCTGATCGCCGGCAGCGACGCCGACACGGTTACCTACGAGCGCGCGGTCGCCCTGCTCGGCTACACCCACGGAGCCCTCCTCGACGATGTGGTCACCGCTCTCGCGATGCAGGATGCTGCGGCCGCGTTCCAAGCGGTCGACCGCGTCATCCAGACGGGGCAGGACCCGCGGCGCTTCGTCGACGACCTGCTCGAGCGCTTGCGCGACCTGATCGTCGTGCAGGCCACGAGCGACGGGGCGTCGAGTGTGCTGCGCGGCATCCCGCAAGACGACCTCGAGCGCATGCACACCCAGGCCGCCCACTTCGGCCCGGCACAGCTGAGCCGCGCGGCCGACATCGTCAACCGCGCCCTCACCGAGATGACGGGCGCGACGTCGCCGCGGCTGCACCTCGAGTTGATGACGGCACGCCTGCTGGTGCCCGCCGCCGACGAGCCGGCCCGCGGCGCGCTCGCCCGCGTCGAGGTGCTTGAGCGGCGCGTGGGCGTCGACGGCCCCGTGCCGACGGCGCAGCCTGCGGCCCCGGCAGCAACCCCGGCCACGGCAGCGACCCCGGCCCCGGCAGCGAACCCGGCCCCGGCAGTGGATCAGGCCCCGCAGGCTGCAGCCCCGGCGCCTGCGGCCACCCCCGTCGCCCCGGTGCCCGCTCCCGCGCAGGCCTCCGAGCCGGCCGCCGCGGATGCCGACGCGACGCCCGCGCCCGACAACACCCCCGCGCCGGTCGCGGCCCCGGTCGACATCGAGCGCATGCGGCAGTCGTGGCCGGCCATCCTCGACCGCATCCAGAAGCTCAAGATGTCGTCGTGGACGGTCATCTACACGGCGCTTCCGGCGGAGCTCAATGACGATGTGCTGACGCTGGTGTTCACGAACGAGTCGGATGCGGCGGCGTTCAAGCAGCGCGGCAATCCGGCCGACACGGTGAGCGAGCACGTGCGGCAGGCGATCCTCGGCGAGCTTGGCCTGAAGGTGAAGTTCCTCGTGCGGGTCGATGCGGCACGCGCCCCGCGCTCAGAGACCCCGGCCGCGGCACCGGCCGAGCCGGCTGCCGACCCGGAGCCCTCCCCAGCCCCGCGGCCCGAACCCGACCCGCAGCCGACGCACGCGCCCGAGCCGTCCGCGCGGTCTGCCGAGCCGACCCGTCCCGCTGAGCCGGCGCGCGCCCCTCAGGCGTCCGCGCCGGCGGCCTCGGTGACCGAGTGGGCGGTCGCCGCGATTCCGGGCGCGAGCGCCCCGGCATCGGCCGACGCGCCTCCGCTTGATGACGAGCCCCCGCCTGCCGACGACGATCTCGAGCCCGAACCCGAGAGGGCGCCAGCCGCGCCGCCGCCCCCGTCGGTTCCGCACCCCGCCGAGGCGTCTGGCCGCCAGCGCTACGGCGAGGCCGTCGTGCGCGAGTTGCTCGGCGCACGGTTCATCGCCGAAGAGCCCATCGCCCCCGTCGTCGTCCCGCAGGAGACGCCGCCCGACCCTGAAGGGCTCTGACGCATGTACGACGGCATCATCCAAGACCTGATCGACGAGTTCGGCCGGCTGCCCGGCATCGGCCCGAAGTCGGCCCAGCGCATCGCCTTCCACATCCTTCAGACCGAGTCGTTCGACGTGGCCCGCCTCGCGCAGCTGCTCACCGAGATTCGCGAGAAGGTGCGCTTCTGCGAGGTCTGCGGCAACGTGGCGGAGGAGGCGCAGTGCTCGATCTGTCGCGACCCGCGTCGTAGCCCGACGACCATCTGCGTGGTCGAGGAGGCGAAAGACGTGGTCGCGATCGAGCGCACCCGCGAGTTCCGCGGGCTCTATCACGTGCTCGGCGGCGCGATCAGCCCGATCGATGGCATCGGCCCCGACGATCTGCGCATCGCGCAGCTACTCAGCCGCCTCGGTGACGGCACCGTGACCGAGGTCATCATCGCCACCGACCCCAACCTCGAGGGTGAGGCCACCGCGACCTACCTCACGCGGTTGCTCGTGCAACCCAACCTCACGGTCTCGCGCCTGGCCAGCGGGCTCCCCGTCGGCGGGGACCTCGAATACGCCGACGAGGTCACGCTCGGGCGGGCCTTCGAAGGGCGACGCACGGTCGAGCGATAACGCTGGCCTCTTGGAGCACGCGCGGTATAGACGAGCGAGTGCTCCCCGGTGTGCCACTTGCGGCATTACTTTCAGAGCGCAAAGATAACGACGTGAGCGAACACAACTCCATCGTGCAGACGTCAGACCTTGGGGGCGGCCTCGTAGCGATGCACACGGATGCCGTGACCGTGATCGTGGAGGCCCTTCGCGGCGTTCCGCGGGTGCTGCACTGGGGTGCGAGGGTCGACGCCCTCGGTGACGAGGCGGACTACCTGCGAACACTGGCCAGCGCACAGCGTGGTGCAGACGCTCTCCGCGGCTCGGGGCCGCCCGCAGTGCTGCCCGAGCAAAGTGCTGGGTGGGTGGGCACTCCAGGGTTAGAAGGCCACCGAGACGGCCAGCACTTCTCGACACTATTCGAGGCCGTCGACCACACACTGAGCTTGAGCGCTGAGAGCGGTGCGCGGCTGACAGTGGTGGGCCGAGACAGCACAGCACAGTTGCGCCTCGACACCGTCCTCGAACTCACGGCATCGGGCATCCTGCGGGCGCGAGCCACCGTTACCAATGAGAGCGAGGCCGCTCCCTACACGGTGGACACGGTTCGCGTGACTCTGCCGGTGCCGGTCGAGGCTGACGAGATTCTGGACTTCGTCGGGCGCCACCTTCGTGAGCGCACACCCCAACGTCACCCCTTCGTGGTCGGCACACACAATCGGGAGGGCCGTCGGGGCCGCACGGGCTCGGACGCGGCAACAGTGCTCGCCGCCGGATCCGCGGGGTTCGACTTTGGGTCGGGGGAGGTCTGGGCCGTCCACACCGCGTGGAGCGGCAATCACGTGACGTTCGCCGAGCGGGGGCTCAGCAATAATTCGCGAGTCATCGGCGGTGGCGAGGTGCTTCTTCCAGGTGAGGTCATCCTCGCACCGGGCGAGCATTACGACTCGCCATGGGTCTACGCGGCCTACGGGCGCGGTCTCGATGAGATCGCCGCGAGCTTCCACCGCTACCTGCGCTCGCGCGCGAGCCACCCGACCTCGACTCGACCTGTCGTGCTCAACACTTGGGAGGCGGTCTACTTCCGTCACGACCTCGACGAACTCATCGAACTCGCCCGAGTGGGCGCCGCTGTCGGCGTTGAGCGCTTCGTCCTTGACGACGGTTGGTTCACCGGTCGCCGGGACGACACTCGTGGCTTGGGCGATTGGCAGATCGACACCGAGGTGTGGCCCGACGGGCTCGGCCCGCTCGTGAGCGCGGTGCGGTCGCTAGGCATGCAGTTCGGACTGTGGTTCGAGCCAGAAATGCTCAATGCTGATTCAACGATGGCGCGTGAGCACCCCGACTGGATCCTTGCCCCAGGGGATCGTCTCCCCATTAGCGGTCGAAACCAGCACGTTCTTAATCTGACGCGGCCTGACGCTTTTGCCTCAGTGCTCGAGAGCATGAGCGCAATCATTGATGAACACTCCATCGACTACATCAAGTGGGACCACAATCGCGATCTCGCTGAGCCCGGCGACCAGCACACCGGTCGCGCGGCAGTCCACGAGCAGACAGTGGCGGTCTACGCACTGATGGATGAACTAAAGCGTCGATTTCCCCAGGTCGAGATTGAGTCGTGCTCCTCGGGTGGCGGGCGCGTCGACTTCGAGGTTCTGGAGCGCACCGACCGTGTTTGGGCGAGCGACTGCATTGACCCGCTCGAGCGCCAACTCATTCAGCGCTGGACAGGGCTCCTACTGCCGGCCGAATTGGTCGGATCACACGTCGGCGCCCCCACAGCACACACCACTCGGCGCACTCACTCGCTGGCGTTCCGGTGCGCCACTGCGTTGTTCGGCCACATGGGGATCGAGTGGGACGTGCGGATGGCGTCCGAGGAAGAACGCGAGGAACTGGCCGCGTGGATCAGTTTGTATAAAGACGTGAGACACCTCGTGCACACCGGAACGGCCGTCCACGCTGACTACCCCGACGCGGCCTACTGGGCGCACGGTGTCGTCGCGCCCGACCAGGGCGAGGCGTTGTTCTCATTTGTCGCCATGGAGACAATGGTTGCGACCCAGCCGGGACGCATTCGACTACCCGGCTTGGACCCTGATTCGACGTACCGCATCGAACCGGTGCGGTTGTCGGAGGTGGCGCTCACCAGGACGGCTGATGGTCCACCCTCGTGGTGGTCGACGCCGACGACTGTGAGTGGCGCAACGCTGGCCGCCATCGGGCTGCAAGCACCCATGTTGTACCCGGAACAGGCGCTGGTTTTCCGGCTGGTGCGCGTTACCGCTGGCACCCTTACATAGGCATGACGAGAAAATAGGAGTAGTTCCTTGGGTCATCTGGTCCGTTTCACCTCACCCCGCCGGGCAGAGATTGTCGACTGGGAGGCGCCCGTTCCAGGGCCAGGCGAAGTTCGCATCACGACTCGCTACTCGGGCATCTCTGCTGGCACTGAGCTCACGGCTTATCGAGGCACAAACCCTTACATGAGTCATCGGTGGGATGTGGAGTCGCGACTGTTCGTCGAGGGCGAGCCGACGCACCGCTACCCGCTCGACGGCTGGGGATACGAGGAGGTGGGCGAGGTCACCGACATCGGCGAGGGTGTCGATGCTGCACTTCTCGGCCGCCGCGTTTGGGGCGCGTGGGGTCACCGCACGACGGCAGTTCGCCCGGCCGACTGGGCAAAGGCGCGCCTGATGCCCGATGCCAACGATGATGTTGTGGGCATCTTCGCGAAGATCGGTGCGATCGCCTTGAACGCGGTGCTCGATGCCGATCTGCATGTGGGGGAGACCGTAGCGGTCTTTGGCGCCGGGGTGCCCGGGCAGATTGTGGCTCAGCTGGCGCGGCTCAATGGCGCGCGCGTAGTCGTCGTTGACCTGGTAGAGCAGCGGCGTGACCTCGCACGAAGGTTGGGTGCCCACGAGACGCTCGATCCGCGGCAGACGGACGTCGCGACGAGGCTCAAGGAGCTGACGGATGGCCGTGGCGCTGACGTCGCGATCGAGATCAGTGGCAGTTACCAGGCGTTGCATGATGCGGTGCGCTCTGTCGCCTACAGCTCGCGCGTTGTCGCGGCTGGCTTTTATCAGGCGGGCGGCACGCCGATCAGGCTCGGCGAGGAGTTTCACCACAACCGCGTGGCCATCGTGGGTTCGCAAATTTCGGGCGTCGCTCCGGCATTGCAGCACCGCTGGGACGAGATTCGCATGTCGCAGACCGTCCTCGAGCTGGAGGCGGGCGGGTCGTTGCAGCTCGCTCCCTTAATTTCTCACACGGTGGCCGCTCGCGAGGCTGTGAGCGCGTTCGAGATGCTCGACGCCGCCGATAGCGACGTCCTGCAGGTCGTTCTCGACTATCGCGCGTGATGACGGACGGGCACAGGCGGACGGACACGCGCATCCGGTGGGGAATTCTGGCGACGGGCGGAATCGCCCGGCTCTTTACGCGTGATCTTCTCGCGCATGGGCACGTCGTTTCCGCCGTCGGATCGCGTTCCGATGCTTCTGCTCAGGCGTTCGCGGATGCGCACGACATCGGGCGGGCGCACGGGTCGTACGAGGCTCTCGCCGCGGACGAGCAAGTAGATGTCATCTATGTCGCTACGCCCCCGTCTGAGCATGAAGAGCACGCACTCCTGGCGCTGGCGCACGGCAAGCATGTTCTGCTCGAGAAGCCCTTTACGCTCAATGAGCTTCAAGCACAGAACGTCGTCGACACCGCCCAGCGTCGTGGTCTCACGGTCATGGAGGCGATGTGGACGAGATTCTTGCCCCATATGGCGTACGTGCGCGACCGCATCGCGCGGGGTGACATTGGCACGGTCGCCGCGGTGCACGCCGAACACGCGCAGTTGCTAGAGGTGCCGGATTCGCACCGACTGCGTGACCCGCACCTGGGCGGTGGCGCCTTGCTCGACCTGGGGGTCTACCCGATCTCACTCCTGCACGACATCGTGGGCGAGCCGGTAATGCTCAACAGTCACGCGCAGCTGACATCGACGGGGGTCGATGCAACGGTGGCGACGGTCTCCACTCACGTGGGTGGGGCTATCGGTACCACCCTGTCGTCGATGGTCGCCCCCGGTCGCAACGCTGCCTCGATCACCGGTCATCTGGCCCGCCTGGAGATCGCCGGCACCTGGTACGCGCCGACCACTGTCGAACTCGTCGACCGCAGGGGGCGCACCCTCGATCGGTTCGAGTCCCCGGTGACGGGCAGGGGCATGCAGTTTCAGGCCGTCGAGATGGAACGGTTGATCGAGGGTGGTGATACGTCAAGCGCGCTGATGCCTCCCCGCGACTCGATCGCCGTCATGCGTTCCATGGATCGCGTCCGAGCGTCTATCGGGCTCGTCTACCCGGGTGAGGGCTGACCGGAGAGGGCGTGGTGGTTCCGTGCCCTCGCGAGTTGAGCGATAGTCTCGCTGATGGCGCGGTGGGTTCCGCGGCACGGGAGGGGTGAGCGGTGCAGGTCGAAGCCGATCCGGCCCTGGCGGGGCTCTCCCGCGACGTCGCTATCGACATTCTCGTTCATGGTGCACAGACGCGCTCGAGCGTTGGACGTCGCATGGGAATTTCCGCCGCAACAGTCACCAGGCTTGTGCGCTCGCTTCTGGAGTCGGAGGTCCTCGTCGAAGCGGATGCGCTGCGTACGGCCAGTCGGGGGCGTACGGCGTTCACGCTCGACGTCGTTCCGGAGCGCTATCGGTTTATCGGGGTCAAGCTCACGGCCGATACCGCCTATGCCGTCGTGACGGACCTCCGGGCGACTGTCCTTGACCAGGAAGCCACGCCACTGGAATCGCTCGAGGTGACCGATGTCGTCGCCACCGTGGGTCGCCTGGTCGGCGAACTGAGGGCGCGGGATACGCACGCCGTAACAGCTGTTGGCGTCACGGTGGGTGGCCTTGTGGTGGATGGCGAGGTCGTCGCCGACTCGCCCTTCATGCACTGGCGTGATGTTCCCTTGCGGTCGATGCTGGCTGCCGAATTGGCCTTGCCCGTGCACCTCGACAACGACGTCGTCGGGCTGACGAAGGTGCAGCACTGGTTCGGTGAGGGCACGGGTCACGAAAGTTTTGCGCTCATCACTGTGGGCGCGGGTATCGGGTTTGGTTTGGTGATCAACCACCAGGAGATTCCGACTGGTGTCGCACCCATCAGTCACTACCCCGTGGATCCGGAGGGGCCCGCGTGCCCGTACGGGCACCGCGGGTGCATGACGGCCATGCTGGCGTCAGACTCCATCGCGTCGGCGGTGTCGGAGGCGATCGGGCGCGAGGTGGGTATCGACGAGGCGCTCACTCTCGCCCAGCAGGGCAATCCGGGCGCGCTGGCGGTCGCCAACAGCGCAGCACACGCTCTCGGACGAGCGGCGTCAGCGGTGAGCACGATGACGGGTGTTAGTCGCATCATCCTTTCCGGCGAGGGCGTCGAAATTGCTCACATTGGGGCTGATGGCCTTCGCGCTGGCGTGTCGGAGTACGACACTAGAGAGAGTGATCACCATGACTTGGTGGTCCGCCCGATGACATTCCACGAGTGGGCACGCGGCGCCGCGGTTGTCGCGATCCAGGCCTCCTTTCCTGCCTAGACCGGTTCCTGGCAGCACGCTCTCGCGCCCTTCGCGGGCGCTCGGTCTCATTTACCGAACGTTCACCGACGCATCCCGTCGCGGCCGTTGACATTAATCATTTCGCGGTGCAAAGATTACGGTGACTCGCAAAGGTGCAGGGCTTATTGACAGCGCATCATCCATCACCGCCGAGTCGATGCCCGCAAGAACATCCACGCGAGGAGACAACAGCACATGAAAATCTCAAAGATCGCTGCCCCGGCAGTGGCCGTGGGCCTCGTGCTCACGTTGATCGGTTGCACGGGACAGGTGGCCCCTGATGACACTCAGGCGCCCGACGACAACCAGAGCTCCGGCGACGTCACCATTCGGTACCTCGTCGAAGAACTGGAAGACGCTGAGGCAGAGGCGCGTTTGCGCGATCGCCTCGATGAGTTCGAAGCACAGAACCCCGGCATCGTTGTCGACCTGCAGACGCTTCCCTTCGACACGATGCGAACCATCCTGCAGACGCAGTTGCGTTCGGGTGACGCCCCCGACGTGATCAACTGGGGTTCGGGTCCGAGCTTCGGAGGCGCACTAGCCGATGCGGGGTTGCTCTACGACCTGACTGAAGCCTACGAGGAGCGCGGGTGGGAGGTCTACGACTTCGCCAAGGACCGCGCGACGACCGAAGCGGGCGTCGTCTATGGCATCCCCGGTGAGATGGAGACCCTGGGTGTCTTCTACAACCGGGATCTCTTTGAGGAGCTTGGGCTCGAGGAACCCCAAAGCATCGCTGACCTGGAGGAGATCGCTGAGGCCACGAAGGCCGCAGGCTACATTCCCTTCGCTATCAGCAACCAGGAAGGCTGGCAGGGTGGCCACCAGCTGAGCATGGCGCTCTCGAGCGCCGTCGGTTCGGCCGGCGTCAACGACCTCGTCGACGGCAACAGCGACTGGACCTCGTCAGATGTTGAAGACGCAGTGGCCCTCTGGGACCGCTTTGATGAGGCGGGTTACCTCACGCCGTTCCCGACCTCCGTCTCGTACGACTCGGGTAATGCCCTGTTCTTCACGGGTGAGGCCGCCATGCTTCCGATGGGCAGCTGGATCGTCGACGGTATCGTCGCCAACGCTGACTTCGAGGCGGGCTACTTCCCGTTCCCCGCGCCCGATGGCCAGGGCATCTTCGCCGCCGGTTTGGGTTCGGGGCCGATGATCACTGCTGAGACCCAGTACCCCGAAGAGGCGCTGAAGCTGATCGACTTCCTGGTCAGCCCGGAGCACGGTCGATGGATGGTCGAAAACTTGGACGTCATTCCTCCGTTCCCGGCCGACCTCACCGGTGTCGAGATCTCTCCGTTGCTGGCCCAGGTGCTCGCCGACGTCGAGCAGTTCGGTGCGGGCGAAGGCGACTTCGGCCTCAACATCGACGTGCTCATGACGGATGCCTTCAACGAGGCTATGTTCGACGGCATGCAGGCGATCTACTCCGATCAAGCAACGGCCGCCGAGGTCGCCGCCAGCCTCGAAGCAGCGTCGCAGCAGTGACCACGCGCGGCCCGCAGCAGACTGCTCGGGCCAACGGCTCGGGGGCTCCGGTGACGATCGCCACACAGGCGCTCCGCCGGGCCCCCCGGCCGAGCGCGCATCGCACCCCGCTCGTCACCCGTCGAGCGCAGATGCGTCTCGGCCTGCTGTTGGTGGCACCGGTCATGGTGATGGTGATTGTTTTCTTCATCACTCCGCTTGTCAACGCCCTGTACTACGCGTTCGTCGACTTTGATGGGCTGAACCCCAACCCGCCGTTCGTCGGGCTCGACAATTTCGTCGAGATGTTCACCGACGAGCGGGTGTGGGCGGCCCTGCAGAACAACGCGATCTGGATCGTCATTGGCACCATTGCCCCGCTGGTTATCGGTCTCGCACTCGCACTGCTCATGTGGAACGTACGCCGGGGCAGTTCCGTCTACCGTGTCGTGCTCTTTCTGCCGTACGTGTTGCCCCAGGTGGTGATCGGCGTGGTCTGGGGCTGGATCTATGACCCCATTCGTGGCTGGCTCAACAAGGCTCTCGAGCTCGTGGGCTTGGGCCAGTTGCAGACCGGCTGGCTCGGCAACGCCGACACGGCGCTGTACGCCGTGCTCGCCACCGCGATCTGGGCGACCTCAGGCTTTGTGTTTGTGATCTTCCTGTCTGCCCTCGGCAACGTCGACATGGAGCTCATTGACGCCTCCATGCTTGACGGTACGAATACTCTGCAGCGGCTCTGGTACGTGATCTTGCCGCAGATCATGCCGGTGTTCTTGATGGTCACCACCATCACGCTCATCGGGGGTTTCAGCGTCTTTGACATCATTTTCGTCATGACCGGTGGTGGGCCAGCCGGTGCTTCTGATGTGCTGGGTACCTACGCTTATAGCCAGGCGTTCCAACTCAACCGCATCAGCTACGGCACCACGCTCGCGCTCCTCATCACCGTTCTCGCGATTCCGTTCACGATCGCGCTCAACCGGCTTCAGCGGAGGCTCTCGATGCAAGGTACCGGAGCATGACCGGCACCACGCGTGCCCAGTCCCCTCGCAAGAGGTTGCTGCGCACTAACAAACAGATCTTGCTGGTGATCATCTCGGTGATCACTCTCTTTCCCGTGATCCTCACGGTGTCCACGGCGTTTAAGACCTCTCAGGATGCGCAGCGCAACCCGTTCGGACTGTTCTCGTCGTTCTCGACGGAAAATTTCGAGACCGCGTGGACTGTCGGGCGTTTCAACGAGTATCTGGTGAACAGCTTCCTCTTGAGCGTTCCCAGCACCGCACTGGTTGTCGTGCTCGCCACGATGGCGGGCTACACGTTCGCACGACTGCCCTTTCCTGGTCGAACCTTCGCGTTCTACCTGGTGGTGCTGGGGCTCCTCGTTCCCTTCTTCACGTTCATGATCCCCCTGTACTTCCAACTGCGCGGTTTTGGGCTTCTCGATACCCTGCTGGGCGTCAACCTGGTGCTCGCATCCACGGGCCTGGCGTTCGGAACGTTCTTCATGCGCGCCTTCTTCACTGACCTACCGACGGAACTTGAGGAAGCGGCGCGCATCGACGGCGCCTCAGAGTGGCAGATCTTCATCAAGGTGATGGTTCCGCTGGTGACCTCGGGTGCCGGCGCACTGGCTGTGTTCACCTTTTTGCAGAACTGGAACAACTTCCTCGTACCGCTGCTCTATCTCCCCAACGGGTCATTCCGACCGCTGACGACCGGGCTCTTCCTGTTCGTCGGTGGTCGGTCGGTCGACATAGGACCTCTTGCTGCTGGCGCCCTGATCACGATCGTGCCCGTTATCGTCCTGTTCGTCCTGTTGCAGAAGCAGGTCACGCAGGGCTTCTTGTCGGGTGCGATCAAGGGCTAGCGTCCCCACATCGCCTCGCGACGCCACCAACCAGTGTCTGACTAAGGGAGTTCGCCGTGCACGATGTCCTCGACCTTCGTGATCTCGTCGTCGACGAGGCCGAACAGCGGATCCTGAGCGGCTTCGAAATCGCCGACGTGGCCGTGCACGCCTTGGCCGCTGCGCGCGACAACGACACGGCAGCAATGGAGGTGCTCTACGCACGGCTCGACGCTTCGATCCGGAGCGACTCATGGAGCTTCGACGAGCCAGAGGCTGAAGCGTCGTTGACATCTCTGTCGGATCGTTCGCCAAGGCTACCTGTTGACGTATCGCGTCTGCCCGACAAGCTGCGTGGTGCATGGACCGGCCGGGCCGTCGGCAACACGATCGGCAAGCCGATCGAGGGGCTGAATCGCACCGAAGTGGGGATCTACCTTCGCGCTGCGGAGCAGTGGCCCGTGCGCGGCTATCTGCCCCTCGTGGATCCGCTGCCGGCAGGGGTGTCGGTCCTGCACCCCTCGGCGCCGGTCTCCACCGTCGGATCGTTCGATGCGGCCCCGCGGGACGACGACATCGACTGGACCATTGTGGCCCTGCATGTCATGGAGAAGTACGGGCGGCATTTTGATACTGCTGACGTGGCGAGGGAGTGGCTCGATCGAGTGCCCTTCACTCAGACCTATACGGCGGAGCGGGCGGCCTATCGCAATCTCATTCACGGGCTCGCCGCTCCTCTCACGGCGACCTACCGCAACCCGTATCGGGAGTGGATCGGCGCACTGATTCGGGGGGATGCCTTCGGGTACGTGAACCCAGGCGACCCCGGGGCCGCAGCCCAGCTGGCATTGAAGGATGCGCGCCTGAGCCACACCGGCAACGGCATCTACGGGGAGCTATGGGCGGCTGCTCTGACGGCGGCAGCGTTGGCAGAAGCCGACATGGCCGAAGCCTTCGAGAGCAGCCTGTCAGTGATCCCGCCGGGGTCGCGTCTCGCGGTCGCTTTGCGCTCCATTGCCAAGCTTCACCTGGAGGGACGTTCATGGGCGGAAGCCTTGGACTGGATCGATGCAGAGCTCGGCCAGTACCCGTGGGTGCACACCATCAATAACGCAGCCCAGATCGCTGCCGCGCTCTTGTGGGGATCGTCGTTCCTTGACGCGCTCCACATCACGGTGGCCGGCGGACGGGATACAGATTCGAACGGCGCGACTGTGGGCAGCGTGTGGGGAGCGCTCCACGGCATTGAGTCGATTCCCGCCGAGCTCGTGGGAAGCACTCACACGCGCGTGCGCAGCGCCGTGCGCGACTTCGACCGTGTGGCCATCGAAGACTTGGTGGCGCGCACACTCGCCCTGATCGACGCGTAGTGTGGGCGGGCCCATGCCGTCGCCCGCATGACCGGCCAGTAGACTGAGCGCTTAGGCTCGCCACCGCCGTCGTGCCGCCAGCACCCGCCCCTCCCGCACAGCCCACCACAGGAGCACCGTGAGCCTCATCGTGCAGAAGTTCGGGGGATCGTCGGTCGCCGACGCCGAGAGCATCAAGCGCGTCGCGAAGCGCATCGTCGAGACCCGCAAAGCCGGCCATGACGTCGTCGTGGCCGTCAGCGCCATGGGCGACACCACCGACGAACTCATCGACCTCGCCCACGAGGTCACCCCGCAGCCCGACCCGCGCGAGATGGACATGCTGCTCACCACGGGCGAGCGCATCTCGATGGCGTTGCTCGCCATGGCCATCAAGTCGATGGGGTTCGAGGCACGCTCCTACACCGGCAGCCAGGCCGGCATGATCACGGATGCGCGCCACGGCTCCGCCCGCATCGTCGACGTGACGCCGGTGCGCGTTCGCGAAGCCCTCGACGACGGCGCGATCGCGATCGTTGCCGGGTTCCAGGGCTTCAACCGCGACAGCAAAGACATCACGACGCTCGGGCGTGGCGGCAGCGACACGACCGCCGTCGCGCTGGCCGCCGCCCTCGAGGCCGATGTGTGCGAGATCTACACCGACGTGGACGGCGTGTTCAGCGCCGACCCCCGCGTCGTGAAGCGCGCCCGCAAGCTCGACCACGTTTCGACCGAAGAGATGCTCGAGCTGGCCGCCGCCGGCGCCAAGGTGCTGCACATTCGCGCCGTCGAGTTCGCGCGTCGCCACGACGTGACCCTGCACGTGCGCTCGTCGTTCAGCCCGCTACCCGGCACCCTCGTCGTGCCTCCCAGTGAGAAGGACACCATGGAAGAACCGATCATCACCGGAGTCGCCGGCGACCTCAGCGAGGCGAAGATCACCGTCGTGGGCGTGCCCGACACCCCCGGCATGGCCGCCGACATCTTCACGATCGTCGCCAAGACCGGCGCCAACATCGACATGATCGTGCAGAACGTGTCCCTCGCCTCCACCGGCCGCACCGACATCTCGTTCACCCTGCCGAAGTCAGACGGCGAGAAGGTGCTCACCGCGCTGCGAGCCGAGCAGCAGGACGTCGGCTTCGAGTCGCTGCAGTACGACGACCAGATCGGCAAGCTGTCGGTCGTCGGCGGCGGCATGCGCACCAGCGCCGGCGTGAGCGCCCAACTGTTCACGGCGCTGAAGGAGGCGGGCATCAACATGGAGATGATCTCCACGTCGGAAATCCGCATTTCCGTCGTTACCCGCGCGGACATCCTCAACCACGCCGTGCAGGTCGTGCACACCGCGTTCGGCCTCGACGCCGATGACGAAGCCGTGGTCTACGCGGGGACGGGCCGATGAGCGCCGGCCTGCGCCTGGGTGTCGTCGGCGCGACCGGGCAGGTCGGTGCCGTCGTGCGGCAGCTGCTGCTCGATCGCGACTTCCCCCTCGCGGAGGTGCGGTTCTTTGCGAGCGCGCGCAGCGCGGGCACGAGCATCCCGTTCGGCGACCGCGAGATCGTCGTCGAAGACGCGTCGACCGCCGACCCGACGGGGCTCGACATCGCGATCTTCAGCGCGGGTGCGACCCTGAGCAAGGCGCAGGCTCCGCGGTTCGCGGCCGCCGGCGTGACCGTCATCGACAACTCGTCGGGCTGGCGCATGGACCCGGAGGTGCCGCTCGTCGTCGCCGAAGTGAACCCGCACGCCATCGGCGAGGCGCGCAAGGGCATCATCGCGAACCCCAACTGCACCACCATGGCCGCGATGCCCGTGCTGAAGGTGCTCGACCGCGAGGCCGGCCTCGAGCGGCTCATCGTCAGCACCTACCAGGCGGTGTCGGGTGCGGGGCTCGCCGGCGGCGAAGAGCTGCTCGAGCAGGCGGCCGCCGTCGTCGCGCAAGACGCGATGGGGCTCGTGCACTCGGGCTCGGCCGTCGAGTTCCCGGCGGGCGGAAAATTCCCGAAGACCATTGCGTTCAATGTGATCCCGCAGGCAGGCAACTTCGTCGACGACGGCCTCGGCGAGACCGACGAAGAGAAGAAGCTGCGCAACGAGTCGCGCAAGATTCTCGAGCTACCCGAACTGCGGGTCAGCGGGCTGTGCGTGCGCGTGCCCGTCTTCACCGGCCACTCGCTGGCCATCAATGCCGAGTTCGCCCGGGCCATCTCACCCGAGCGCGCCCGCGAGCTGCTCGCCGACGCCCCCGGAGTTCAGCTGATGGACGTGCCGACCCCGCTCGACGCCGCCGGCGCCGACCCGTCGCTCGTGGGCCGCATCCGCGCCGACGAGGGAGTGCCCGGCGGCCGCGGCCTCGCCCTGTTCATCTCGAACGACAACCTGCGCAAGGGCGCCGCGCTCAACGCGGTGCAGCTGGCCGAGCTCGTCGCGTCGACGAAGGCCGCTGCGGCGTAGCGCCAACCGCACACGCTGGCCGCGCCGAATACTCGATATGGATGCACGGAGAAGCCTTTCGACGCTCGCTGCGGTGGCGATGACACTCGGCGTGGCCGCCTGCGCGGCGATTCCTCCGGAGCCGACGGCCACGAGCATCCCGCCCGACGGGGATCGCCCCGTCGTCGCGTTCTACGGCGACTCGTACACGCTCGGCACCGGGGCCACATCCGACGCCGCCCGCTGGTCGACGATCATCAGCGCCGACCGCGGCTGGCGCGAGGTGAACCCGAGCGTCAACGGGCTCGGCTTCATCAACAACCGCACCGTCTTCGGCGAGGGAGACCTGCCGTCGATCATCATCGCGGCCGAGCCCGAACTGGTCTTCGTGACGATGGGTCTCAACGACAACTTCGCCTACGAACGCCGCCCCGACGAGCGCGACCGCATCCGAGAGCAGATCGGCATCGACCTCGAGCGGCTGCGCGACGGGCTGCCGGAGGCGCGCATTGTCGTCGTCGAGCCGTTCTGGTACACCGACGAGCGCCCCGAGAGTGTTGAGGTCATCATCGGCTGGGTGCGCGAGGGCGCTGAGGTGATCGACGCCGACTTCATCGCCGGGGCCTCCCGCTGGATCGAGGGCCGCCCCGAACTGATGGCCGCTGATGGCCTGCACCCCAACGACGACGGCTACGCGGTGATGGCCGAGCGCATGGATGCGGAGCTCGCAGTTCTGGGCTTGTAGTGCGGGTGGTCCGACCGTGGGCGGGACAGTGGAGGCGGGTATCCGCTCCGCCTCGCTAGGCTCGTCCCGTTATGGCGCTCGAGTCTCTGCCCCGCACGTACGCCGCGATTGGCGATAGTTTCACCGAGGGCATGGGTGACGAGCTTCCCGACGGAACGCCGCGTGGCTGGGCAGACCTGGTGGCCATCGGCCTTGCGCACGCCGCCGGCGAGCCGGTCGGCTACGCGAACTTCGCGATCCGCGGCCGCCTGCTCGGCCCGATCCTTGCCGAGCAGTTGCGACCGGCGATCGACCTGGGCCCGCAGCTGCTGACCATGAACGGCGGGGGCAACGACATCATGCGCCCGCGCGTGAGTGTGGCAGCGACGGCCGACCGCCTCGTGTCGGCGGCGGAGCGCGCGAGCGATGCGGGCATCCGTGTGGTGGTGGTGAGCGGCGGGAACCCAACCGATCACATCCCGTTGGGCCCGGTTTTTCAGCGCCGCGGCGACGAGTTGGCGGATGCGGTGCGCGCCCGTCTCGACCGCTCGCCGCACACGATCGGCTACGTCGACAATTGGAGCGACCCCGAGCTGCGCGCGCTGCGCTACTGGTCGATCGATCGCCTGCACCTGAACTCACTCGGTCACGCGCGCGCTGCCGCCAACGTGCTCGCCGCGCTCGAGGTGCCGGTGCCGGCGGCGGGCGCCCCCGACGAAGTGGCCGACGAACTGCAGCGCCCTCGCACCGCGGAGTATTGGCGCGAATACGTCCTTCCCTGGATCGGCCGCCGCCTCACCGGCCGCTCCTCCGGCGACGGTCGCACCGCCAAGCGCCCCACCCTCGAGCCGATCGCCCCTGCCTAAGCCCCGTCCGTGCCCGCTGTGCACCGCTCCCCGCGCTGAGAGTCGCTGCGCTGCGCTGTGCTCCCCGGGCCTAACGGCGCTGCGCTGCCTCGTGCCGTGACCGCTGGCTCAAGTCGCGCCAGCCGGCGCCGCGCCATCCTGCCCGGGCCTCTGCCCGGCACCTCCCCGGCACCTCCCCGGCACCTCCCCGGCACCTCCCCGGCACCTCCCCGGCACCTCCCCGGCACCTCCCCGGCACCTCCCCGGCACCTCCTTTGCCCCTCTCCGCGCCTTCCAAAGACGCGGAACGCAAGACAGTGTTTCACTTTCAAGAATGCCGTTGTGCTGTGTCGTTTCTCAGGAGTTCCGGACCGCCGACCCCAGAAACGTGCGGCTCGGCGGCCGTGCCGGGCCTCTACTCCTGAGAAATGTCACGGTCATGGGCGCGCCACTAATCCCCACGCCCCCATGCACCGTGACACTGCTCGCGACTGTGAATCGAATTCGGCGTTCCGCGTCTTTGGAAGGGGCTGGAGGGGGTGCACGTCTTCCCGAGCGCCCGTCGCCGCCATCGATCACCCGCCGCCGCAAAGGGAGGCGGGCGGGCGTCTACCCCTCGCGGTCGCGCTTCTCTCGGGCCTGGAGGCGGACCGCGCGTACGGAGAGTTGCGCGACGACCGCGACCAACAGCATCCCGAACAGGATGCTCGACAGCGATGGCGGAATCAGGAACGCCAGCGAGACTCCCGCGCCCGACGCTGCGACCGCGGCGACGCCGACGACGAGGCCGTCGCGCAGGCGCACGAGGCCCGCCCGCAGGTTCGGGATGGTGCCAGACACGGCCGCCGGAATCATGGCGAGCAGCGACGTTCCCTTCGCCAGCAGGTCGCCCATGCCGAACAGCGCGATGAACACCGGCACGGCAATGATGCCGCCCCCAATGCCGAACATGCCGGCCGCCAGCCCCATCACGAGTCCGAGGCCGACGAGCCCCAGCATGACGAGCGGCTGCAGCTCGAGCGAGCCTCCGCGCTCGGGCGTCACCAGAATCAGGTACACGGCCGCCGCCAGAAGCCCCACGATGAACAACCAGCGCAGCCACGCCAACGGCAAAGAGCGCAGCAGCCACGCGCCGATCGGAGCGCCGACGATCGTGCCCGCGCCCACGAACAAGGCCGCCACCCAGTCGACCTGCCCGCCGATCCCGTAGAAGATCGACCCCGCGATCGCGGTTGGCACGATGGCGACGAGGGAGGTGGCTGCGGCCTGCCGCTGGTCCATGCGGGCCCACCACAGCAGCAGCGGCACCATGATGATGCCGCCGCCCACCCCGAACAGGCCGGCAAGAAGTCCGCCGATCGCGCCGACGGCAAGAAGGGCAAGAATCACCCACCCACCCTAGGCGCCTCGGGCCGGAGGCCCAGAATTGAGCGGCTAAACTCGCTGCGTGAGTGACACCATCGACGTCGCCCTCATCGGCGGCGGAATCATGAGCGCGACCCTCGGCACCATGCTCAAGCAGCTGGAGCCCGAATGGGACATCCGCATCTACGAGCGACTCGGCGAAGTCGCCCAAGAGTCGTCCAACCCGTGGAACAACGCCGGCACCGGCCACGCCGCCCTCTGCGAGCTCAACTACACGCCCGAGAAGCCAGACGGCACGATCGACATCACCAACGCGGTGAAAGTCAACGAACAGTTCCAGGTGTCGCGCCAATTCTGGTCGTACCTCGTGAACGAGGGCCTCCTGCCCGACCCGTCCGCGTTCCTCAGTGCCACCCCGCACATGAGCTTCGTGTGGGGCGAAAAAAACGTCGAATACCTGCGCAAGCGCTACGAGGCGCTGAAAGATCACCCCCTCTTCGTGGGCATGAAGTACTCGGAGGACCCGGCCGAGATCCACGAGTGGGCGCCGCTGCTCATGCCGGGCCGCGCGAAGAGCCAGCCCGTCGCGGCCACCTTCATCGCGTCGGGAACCGACGTCGACTTCGGTGCCCTCACCCGGATGCTCGTGGCCGCCCTCGAAGACCAGGGTGCGCAGGTGCGCACCGAGCACACCGTCACCGGGCTGAAGCAAGACAAAACCGACGGCACGTGGCTGCTGAAGATGCGCCACGAGGTGGGCCTCTTCCCGCTCGAGGTGCGGGCCAAGTTCGTGTTCGTGGGCGCGGGCGGCTACGCGCTCCCCCTGCTGCAGAAGTCGGGCATCCCCGAGATCCGTGGCTACGGCGGATTCCCCGTCAGCGGCGAGTGGCTGCGCACCGACAACCAGGCGATCGTCGCCCAACACTCGGCGAAGGTGTATGGCAAGGCGTCGGTCGGCGCCCCGCCGATGAGCGTGCCGCACCTCGACACCCGCGTCGTCGACGGCGAACGCTCCCTCCTGTTCGGGCCGTACGCAGGCTTCAGCCCCAAGTTTTTGAAGTCAGGATCGCTGTTTGACCTGATCTCGACCATCCGCTGGCACAACCTTGTGCCCATGATCCAGGTGGCGCTGCGCAACTTCGACCTGCTGAAGTACCTCATCGGCGAGCTGCTCGCGAGCCGCAGCGACCGCGAGAACACCCTGCGCGAATTCTTCCCGAACGCGAAGGGCGACGACTGGTACGAGATGGTCGCCGGCCAGCGCGTGCAGATCATCAAGAACGTTCCCGGCAAAGGCGGAACCCTGCAGTTCGGCACCGAGGTCGTCGCCTCCGCCGACGGTTCGATCGCCGGCCTGCTCGGGGCTTCGCCGGGCGCGAGCACGGCCGCGCCCATCATGCTCGACCTGATCGAGAAGTGCTTCCCGTCGAAGCTCGACGAGTGGACTCCCCGCCTCAAGCGCATGATCCCGTCATACGGCGGCACCGTGTCGGCCGACCCGAAGCTCGCCGACAAGCTGCTCACCGAGACGGCGGAGGCCCTCGCCATCGCACGCTGAGCGTCGGGACGACTCGCACGAGGCGGGCGCGTGCTCGCTAACCTCGACGCATGACCGAACTCGACGACCGCTCGGATGCTCGCTTCGCGTCGATCGCGCGCCTCGCCTTCTGGACGACGGTCGCCCTCTTCGCCGCGCTCGCCGCGTGGTTGCTCGTCGCCGGCCCGCCTGAGGTGATCGGCCACTTTGGCGCCGACAACGGCAGCCCGCGCTTCGACCCGACGCCCGTGTTCGTCGGCTACATGACGCTGATCGTCGCGTTCCTCATCGGGATTTTCGTGTCGGTGCCGGCGTTCGTGCGGCGCATCCCCATCGAGTTCGTCAACGTGCCGAACCGTCAGCTCTGGGACACGCCTGAGCGGCGCGCGATTCTCGCCCGGCGCATGGGCGCCGACATGTACCTGATGGGCGCGGTGACCATGTTAGTGCTGGTCGCTACGGTGGTGCTGAGCACGCTCGGCGGCCTCGGGCTGACGGCGCCCGATTGGGTGTTTCTCGTGATGATGACCGTCTACATGGTCACTCTCGGCGTGCTCGTGCTGGCCATGTTCCGCGGCGACCGCTACAATCCGCGGGCGCTGCCCGTCTAGTTGCGGGCCGCCCCGTCGCTCGCCCGCACGACGAACGTGTCGGGCGCGGCGAAGCCGTGCTCACTGAACGCGTTGTCGACGGCGACCTGCACGCGCGACAGGTCGTCGAGCTTCACGAGCGCGATCGCCGCGCCGCCGAAGCCGCCGCCCGTCATGCGCGCGCCGATTGCGCCGGCCCCGACCGCGGTCTCGACGGCGAGGTCGAGCTCGGGCACCGAGATCTCGAAGTCGTCGCGCATGCTGCGGTGCGAGGCATCCAGCAGCTCGCCGATCGCGAGCGGGCCGCCGGGGCCGACGGCGACGGTGGACGAGCCGGAGCCGTCCTCGTCGGCCTCGCCGAGCAGCATCCCGCTTTCGCCGCGCAGCGTGTCGACCGTGTCGAGCACGCGCTGGTTCTCGGTGACGACGTGGGCGACCCGGCGGTAGGTCACGTCGTCGAGCAGCTCGCGGGCGCGTGGCAGATCGGCGACCGTCACGTCGCGCAACGACTCGACGCCCATGGCGGCGGCTCCCCGTTCGCAGGCGGCACGGCGCTCGCCGTACCCTCCGGTGGCGTGCGAGTGCTTGACGCCCGTGTCGATGACGAGCACCACGAGCCCTGCCTCGTCGAGGCCGAGCGGCACCACCTGCGCCTCGAGCGAGCGGCAGTCGAGGAAGACGGCGTGGTCGCGCACGCCGAGCAGCGACGCCGACTGGTCCATGATGCCGGTGGGCGCGCCGACGGCGATGTTCTCGGCCCGCTGACCCACGCGCGCGAGCGTGGGGCGGTCGAGCTCGACTCGCCAGACGTCGTTGAGGGCCAACGCGACGGCACTTTCGATCGCGGCCGACGATGACAGGCCGGCGCCGACGGGTACGTCCGAGTCGATGAACAGGTCGAGGCCCGGCACCGCCGCGAGGTCGCCGCCGAACTCGTCGAGGCCGAGCGCCCAGGCAACGCCGAGCACGTAGGCCGACCAGCCGCCGAGTTCGCGGCCGGCGTCCTCCGACGAAAGCGCGGCGAGAGCATCCAGTGAGATTTCGACGAGCTCGTCGGCGAACGTGGAGGCGGCCCGCAAAAGCCGGTCGTCGCGCAGCCCGACGCCGACGACCGTGCGCCGGTCGATGGCGAACGGCAGCACGAAGCCGAGGTTGTAGTCGGTGTGCTCGCCGATCAGGTTGACGCGGCCGGGCGCCGACCACAGCCCGTCGGGCTCGTGCCCAAACACCGCGGTGAAGCCCGCGGTTACGTCGTCGCGAATGTCAGTCAACGGCTTTCTCCCAACCAGAGCGAATGAACGCGGCCTGAGCCTCCGGCGTCACGTCGCCGATGAAGGCTCCCATGGCCGCCTCTGAGCCTGCCAGGTACTTGAGCTTGTCGGCGGCGCGGCGGGGCGACGTGATCTGCAGCATCAGCCGCACGCTGTCGCGGTGCGAGTGCACGGGCGCCTGGTGCCACGCGGCGATGTACGGCGTGGGGGTGTCGTACAGCGCGTCGAGGGCGCGCACGAGGCGGCGGTAGAGCGGTGCCAGGTCGTCGCGCTCGGCGGCGGTGAGGCCGGCGAGGTCGGGCACGTGGCGGTGCGGCAGCAGGTGAATCTCGAGCGGCCAGCGTGCCGCGAACGGCACGAAAGCTGTGAAGTGCTCGGTGGAGGCGATGACGCGCTCGCCGGCTCCGGGCTGGCCCGCGGCGTCGCCGACTCCCCGCTCAAAATCAAGGATGCGCGCAAACAGGTCATCGCCCACGCTCTCGATCGGACGCAGTAGCCCCCGCGTGCGCGGCGTAATGAACGGGTACGCGTAGATCTGCCCGTGCGGATGCGGCAGGGTCACGCCGATCTCTTCGCCCCGGTTCTCGAACACGAAGACCTGCTCGATGCCGGGCAGGGCGCTAAGTTGCTCGGTGCGGTGCGCCCACGCTTCGATCACGGTGCGGGCGCGGCCGACCGTCTGCGAGCCGAACGACCCCTCGTGGTCGGGGGCGAAGCACACGACCTCGCAGCGCCCCACGCTGGTGCGCGAACGGCCGAGTCCGATCGCGGCGGTGTCGTCGAGGCCCGTCGGCGCGTTGTCGTCCTCCAGCAGGGGGCCGAACGACGGCGAGCGGTTCTCGAACACGGCCACGTCGTAGATGTCGGGAATCTCACTCGGGTTGGCGTCGGTCTGCGGCGCCAGCGGATCCTGGTCGGCCGGCGGCAAGAACACTCGGTTCTGCCGGGCCGCCGCGTGTGACACCCACTCGCCGGTGAGCACGTCCTGCCGCATGGTGGCGGTCGCGGGGCGCGGGTCAAGCACGCGTGCGTCGGCCCGGCGCGTTTCGGGCGCAGGAAGCGTCGAGTCGATGTCGTCGACGTAAATCAGCTCACGCCCGTCAGCGAGGCGTGTTGAGTGGATGCTATGGGTCACTCGTCAACGGTACGCGCGCGCGGTTTCATTCTCATAAGCCGTACGCTTTCGATATCGACAACCTTCGAAAGGCGGTGGATGCTCGTGAGCGCCTCCCCGACAGCGACGACGCGTCGTGAACGGCTCGCCGCATCCATCGCCCGCCGCGGGTTCGCCCGCGTCGTCGACCTCGCCCGCGAGGCCGACGTCAGCGAGGTGACCGTGCGCACCGACCTGGCGGCGCTCGAAGCCGACGGGCGCATCGCGCGGGTGCACGGCGGGGCAATCCCGCGCGGGCCGGTCACCGAGCGCGAGCTCAGCGTTGAACGCACCCGCACCCGGCTCGCCCGCGCGAAGGAGGCCATCGCGGCCGAGGCCGCCGCGCGCGTGCAGCCGGGGCAGAGCGTGCTGCTCGACGTCGGCTCGACCACTCTCGCCGTCGCCCACGCGCTCGTCGCCCGGCACGACCTCGACGATGTCGTCGTCGTGACGAACGGGCTCGCCATCGCGCTCGCGCTCGAGCCGGCCCTGCCGCGGCTCACCGTCGTCGTGACCGGCGGAACCCTGCGCTCGCTGCAGCACTCGCTCGTCAACCCGCTCGCCACCACACTGCTCGACGGCGTGCACGCCGACCTCGCGATCATCGGGGCGACGGGCGTGCACGCCGAGCACGGGGTGACGAATGTCAACCTGCCCGAGGCCGAGGTGAAGCAGAAGATGGTCGCGGCCGCCGACCGGGTGCTGCTCGTCGCCGACGCGTCGAAGCGCGGCGTCGCCCACCTGGGGCGGGTGGCGGCGCTCGACGAGGTCGACGAGCTGATCACGGATGCACGGGGCGGGGCGGCGGCGAGCGGCGCGTTCGTCGACGACCCGGCCCGTGCATCCCTTGCCGCCCTCGCCGACACCGGCCTCGCCATCACTGCCGTGCCGGTCGGCGCCGGATTAGGCTGAGCGCGTGACCACCCCCACCACTCACACGCCCGTGCCCCCGACCGGCGAGCAGTACGTTCTGCACCACGACGGATCCCACGGGCCCGTCGAGGCCGTCATCACCGAAGTGGCCGCATCGCTGCGCTCGCTGACCGTCGACGGCCACGACCTGACGCAGAGCTACGACGACGACCGCCTGCCGCCGTTCGGCTGCGGGATCGTGCTCGCGCCGTGGCCGAACCGGGTGCGCGACGGCCGGTGGGTGCACGACGGCACGCCGCTGCAACTCGACATCACCGAGGTCGATAAGAACAACGCGATCCACGGCCTGTTGCGCAACACCCCGTACCGGCTCGTGTCGCGCACCGCCGACAGTGTGACTCTCGGGGCCGCGGTCGTGCCGCAGCACGGCTGGCCGTTCCGGCTCTGGACGACCGTCACCTACCAGCTGACCGGCAACGGTGTGCGGGTCACGCACGAGGTGACCAACCAGGGTGCCGAGCGGGCGCCGTTTGCGGTGGGCGCGCATCCGTTCATTCGGGTCGGATCGCACGACGTCGAAACGCTGACGCTAACCGCGCGCACCGTCGAACACGTCGCCGTGGATGACCGGCTCAACCCGACCGGATTTGAGCCGGCGACTGACGGCGGCGACTGGGATCTCACCGGCGGCCGGGCCATCTCGTCGCTCGCCCTCGACGACGCGTGGAAGGTGGGCCGCGACGACGACGGGATGATCCGCACGGTGCTGACCGCGCCGGACGGCACCGAGACCGAGGTATGGCAAGACGGCGACTGGGAGTGGCTGCAAATCTTCATCACGCGCATCTTCGCCGGCCCCGACGGCCCCACCACCGCGGTCGCGATCGAGCCGATGACGGCGCCCGCCGACGCGCTCAACTCAGGTGTCGGCCTGCGCTGGCTCGAACCCGGCGAGGTGTGGAGCGGTGGCTGGGGCATCTGCCGGCCGGCGTAGCCCGCGAACGGGGGGTGCCACGGCTCGTCTGCCGAATGGTTGGATAAGCGTGGGGGAAGACTCGACGCCCCCTGCGCGCACGCCGTGATACCCCGCGCACAGCCCAGGCTGGAGTCGCTTCATGAAAATCACCCCCAAGGCCATTGCCCTGACCGCGGTCGGAGTGCTCGTCGTCGGAGGTGCTGCCGTCGCTGCCCCGATGCTGGGCGACTCGTTCACCGCCTCCGTCGCTCCGACGGCCGCGGCCGGTGGGCCCGTCGAGTTCGCCGTCAACGCGAACGGCGAAACGTACGGCAGCCCGCTCAACGAGCAGGTGCCCGACCTGATCTTGACTCAGGCGGAGGGCGGCAAGATCGGCTACGTGCGGGTGAGCGAGCTGAACCACGCACGCAACGTTCGCAAGTCGTCGACGAACCCGAACAAGGTGTTCGACATCCCCGTCTACGAGTCGGACGGCGAGACGAAGATCGGCGTCTTCCGCGTCCTCGACGACACCGAGAACCCGCGCGACCGCAACGGCTGACGTTGTGGGCCCCGTCGGGCTCGAACCGACGACCCGCGGATTAAAAGTCCGCTGCTCTGCCAACTGAGCTAGAGGCCCGCCCACCAGCGTACCGGCCCGCGACGCCCAGCGCTCGGGGGTAGCGTGGCGGCCATGGCCGAGCGTCCCCACCGACCCACACGTGTGCCCTCCGAGTTCTTCGAGGCCTACGAGGGCGGACTCGACCCCGCCGTGCAGTTGCGTATCGCCCACGACAGCGCCCGCGCGCTCGTGCACCGCGTGCGCACGGCTGCCGCCGACGACGCCGACGTGGTCGAGCGCATGGTCGCCTACACCGACGAGCACGGACTCGACACGCTCGCCGAGCTCTGGGCGCAGGCCGGGCCCCGCACCCTGCCCGGCGCGCTGTGGCGCCTTTCGCTGCTTCGCGCGATGATTCGTCAGGATGCTCGGGGCACCGCCCTCATTTATCAGCGCGGCTCTGAGGTGCTCACCTCGAGCGCCCACGTCGTCGTCGCCGGGGCCGAGGCGCCCACCGGCCCGGGGGAGATCCTCCGGCTCGCCGACCAGGTGTTGCGCGGCGCCTACTCAGGAGATTTCGCTGTCGCGCTCGACCGCGCTGCGGCGTTCTGTCGGGTGTCGGCCGCGGGTGCGGCCGACCTCGCCGACGACGCGGATGCGGGTCTCGACGACGAGCGCGCCGCCGTGATGACGGGGCGAGCATCCCGCCTCGCCGAGAGCGCGGACGACTTCACGGCCTGCGCAGCCCTTGAGCGCCGCGCCGCCCTCGACTAGGGCGGGGAGGCGCGCGCGTGCCGCGCCTCCCCGCTGCCGGGCCTGCCGGTGCGTCAGTGTGGCCGCAGTGCGGCACTTTGTCCTGGCGCACCGCGCCCAAACTGCCGCACACCCGCGCCGACACAGGGGTCTACGCCGAGACAACCCTCGGGTCAGGCGTGTTTCGGCGCAAACCCTTGTCTCGGCGAGCATGCGCCCCGTTCCGGAGCCGCGGCACCCTTGTCGTGCGGGTTTACGCAACTCGTGCAGTGGCAAACCCGCAAGAGTTGCGCGAACCCGCACACTTTCGCACTCCGACACGCCCGGGGTCGGCCCGCACCTGATTATCCGCGGAATAACCCAGCGTGCACCGCCGTTAGTCTTGAGCAGCCGGTCCGCAGTAACCCCGGGCTCCACATTTCGCCGCTACGAGCGGCCTCGCGCCGAGAGGCGTTCTGCGGGCCGGCTTTTTCGTGCCCGCACGCCGTGACGGCGTTCCTCCTGCCCGCCGCGCGCGCTCCCGCCCGCGCGCTGGTGCGAGCGACTACTGAACTGTAGGAACTCCTACACCGGAGTAGTCGCCAGCGCCCCCGGGTGGGATCGCGGGCACCGGCGCCCGCTCTCCCCGCCCACCCCGCACGCTGTCCGCCGCCCACGCCGACCCGCACCCCGGAACCTGAGAGTCACCTCCACGGCACCATCCGCGCCAAACCGGATGCCCGACGCCCCCGAACACTGGGCATGACATCGACCACGTTCGGCTCCCGCACTGCGCGGCGCACCGTCCCGGTGCGTGCGGCGCTCGCTGCGGCGACGCTGGCCGCCCTCCTCGGGGCGACGGGATGCGCATCCGCGACATCCCCGACCGCCGAGCCGAGCGCATCCATCGCCCCCGACGCGCAGCGCGACGAGCCGAACACCACCGACGACGCCGAGCCGGCTGTTCCGGCCGAGCCCGGTCCCGACGAGGTCATCACGATTGGACTGCGGTTCACCCCGCCGACGATCACGGTGCCCGTCGGAACGACGGTGACCTGGCGTAACGCCGAAGGGATCGGTCACACGATCACCTCCGGCGCCTGGGGGGGACGTCAACGAGACGACCGGTCTCCGCGGCAGCCAGGAGGCCGATGGCATGTTCCGTCACGCGCTCGCGCGGGCGGGGGAAGAGGGGGACACCTTCTCCTTCACATTCACCGAACCGGGGGAGTACCCGTACTTCTGCGAGCCCCACCTCACGATGAACGGTTCCGTCACCGTCGAGGCGGCCGGCTAGCGGGATGCACGGATCACCTCCCGGCTCACCACACAGTTCCACCACACAGTTCCACCACACACAAGGAGATACGCACCATGCGCAAGGTAACTGCATTTGCTGGCCTCGGCCTCGCCGCTGCCCTCGTCCTGTCCGGCTGCGCCGCCGAGGCGGAGGCTCCGGCCGATGAGCCCACGATGGAGCAGCCGGCCCCCGAGGCCGAGGCTCCCATGATCGACACCGTCAACAGCGACGGGGCGAACCTCCGCGCCGCGCTGACCGCCCTGCTCGCCGACCACGTGTACCTCGCCGGTGCCGCGATCAACCAGGCGCTCGCCGACGGGGGCGACCTCGAGACCCCGGCCGTTCAGGCGGCCGTCGCGGCGCTGGACGAGAACTCGGTCGAGGTTGCCGCACTTGTCGGCTCGGCCTACCCCGACGCCGAGCAGCCCTTCCTTGACTCGTGGCGCTCGCACATCCCGTTCTTCGTGAACTACACCCTCGGTCAGGCGACCGGCGACCAGGAGCTGGCCGACCAGGCCGTGGCCGACCTGAACGCCTACGCCGTGTCGTTCGGTGAGCTGATCAACTCGGTCGTTCCCGAGCTGCCGGCCGAGGCCGTTCAGGCTGAGCTCGAAATGCACGCCGTGACGCTGCTTGCGGCGATCGATGCGAACATCGCGGGCGACCCGGCCTACTTCGACCTCCTCAAGGAGGCCGCCAGCCACATGCCGATGACCGCCACCGCTCTCGCCGGCGGCATCGCGGCGAACCTCGGCCTGCAGTAAGGGCCGACACCTCACCAGAGTTGTTCCTCCAACTAGGTGAACTCGGAGCCGCCGGGCGGGACTGCATTCCCGCCCGGCGTTTCCGCGTGCCCTGGGCGCACGCCGCGTGAACTCGAGCAATGACCCGCGTTCTCAGCGATTACGCACCCGAAGCGGCCACGACCTGGAATGCTGGAGCCGTGCATCCAGAACCAGAGGTGGCGACCGACGACGCGACGCCGCCCACCGCCGACGAGGCGACCGCGCTGCTGACGCGGGTCGCGACCGGCGACCAGCGCGCGTTCAGCGACCTCTACGACCTCATCGCGCCCCGCATGCTGGGCCTCGTGCGCCACGTGCTGAAAGACCACGCGCAGTCGGAGGAGGTCGTGCAGGAGGTCTTGCTCGAAGTGTGGCAAACCGCTTCGCGCTTCGATCCGAATAAGGGGAAAGCGGTGACGTGGATGCTCACGATGGCTCACCGACGCGCGATCGACCGGGTGCGCAGCGCCCAGGCGAGCCGCGATCGGGACACCAAGATCGGCATCCGCGATCTCGGCCGAGACGTCGACACGGTGTCGGAGACGGTCGAGATCAGCATCGAACACAAGCGAGTGGAGAAGGCGATGGCGAGGTTGAGCGACCTGCAACGGCAGGCCGTCGAGCTCGCGTACTACGGCGGCTACACGCAGAGCGAGGTGGCCGAGATGCTGAACATTCCGCTCGGAACAGTTAAGACACGATTGCGCGATGGGCTGATACGCCTGCGCACAGAATTGGGGGTGGCGTCATGAGTTCGTTGTCGAACGAGCAGCTTGAGACCGCTGCCGCCTACGCGCTGGGCGCGCTCGACGCCGACGAGGCAGCCGAGTTCGAACTGGTGCTGGCGCTTTCGCCAGAGCTGCAGCGCGAGGTCGAGTCGCTGCGCGAGGCAACGGGGATGCTCGGAGCGGCCACCGCTCCCGTCGCCCCGTCGCCGGGTCTGAAGCAGTCGGTCATGGCGCAGCTGGCGGCGACGCCGCAGTTGCCGCGCGAAGACGCGGGCGCGCAGCTCGCGGCCCACGCCGCCCCGGTCGACCCGGCCCAGCTGGCGCCCGCTCACACTCTGGCCGGTGCGGAGCCGGCAACGGAGATTCCTGCGCCGATCCCGATGAGCGGTCTCGCCGCCGACAAGGCCCGTATGCGGTGGTTCGCCCGCCCGGCGACGATTGTCGCGGCTGCCGCGGCCGCCGTCGTCCTGTTCTTCGCCGGAGCCTTCGCCGCCGATCTGGTGCGCCCGAGTTCGGTCAACCAGCAGGTGCTGGCGCAGGTGGTCGCCGCTCCCGATGCGACGGTCGCCTCGAGCGAGGTCGCGGGTGGTGCGACGGCGAGCCTCGTGAGCTCCGAGTCACTCGGGCTGTCGGTGATGGTGTTCGACGGCCTCGCGACGCTCTCCGACGACGAGGCGTATGCGCTCTGGTACATCACGGGCGACCAGATCTCGCCGGCCGGCCTGTTCACGGTCGACGCCGACGGGCAGACCGTGCAGGTGCTTGAGGGCGAGTTCGTCGCCGGAACGATCGTCGGCGTGACGGTCGAGCCCGCGTCGGGTAGCCCGCAGCCGACGAGCGACCCGATCGTCGCGATCGTCACCGAGTCTGCGTAAGGCTTAGTCGACCCGCACCCGGTAGCCGACGCCACGGACGGTTTCGATGGGCGACAGCCCCCGCTCGGATGCTGCGCCCAGCTTCGCGCGGATCGACCCGATCATGACGCGCACCGCGCGCGCCCCCGCCTCGGAGTCGACGTCGGGGGAGAACTGGCGCGCGAGGTCCTGCGGAGACACGAGGCGCGGGGCGCGGGCGGCGATCGTGTGCAGCATCGAGAACTCACGGTGGGTGAGGCGCACGTCGACTCCGGCGTAGCTGACCATGTGGGCGGCGGTGTCGATGTGCAGGTCGCCGACGATGACGGCGGGCGCGTGGGGTGAGCTCGGCAGCCCGAGCCCCATGAGGCAGCGACGCAATTCCTCGGCCGTGAAGGGCGTTGGCAAGAGAGCGTTGGCGCCTGCGTCGAGCGCGCGAGCAGCGTCAGTGTTGCCGGTCGCTGCCGCGTCGATCGCCACAACGACGGGCACGTTCGCCCACTGGTGCACGGTATTGATGAGTGCGTCGAGCTCCACCCCAGTCGGCTCGGCGGGCGTCAGCACCACGTCGGGAGCGTCGCTCGCGAGCGCGACAAGCAACTCTGCGGCGTCGCGGTGCGCCACATAGTCGACTCCGGCGGCGATCAACTGCCGGTCGGTGTCGCGGCACAGCTCCCGGAGGGCGGTAGTGCCGGCCACGCGCCGAAACGCGCGCGGTCCCTGGGCGGCGCGGGGAGCATCCTGAGTCTGCGGGCTCACCCGAACTTGCCCGAGACGTAGTCTTCCGTCGCCTTGACGGACGGGTTCGAGAAGATCACCGAGGTGTCGTCATACTCGATGAGCGTGCCGGGCATGCCCGTGCCGGCGATGGTGAAGAACGCGGTCTTGTCACTCACCCGCGAGGCCTGCTGCATGTTGTGGGTGACGATGACGATCGTGTAGTCGCGCTTGAGCTCCTCGATGAGGTCTTCGATCGCGAGGGTCGAGATGGGGTCGAGGGCCGAGCAGGGCTCGTCCATGAGAATCACCTCGGGCTCGACGGCGATCGCCCGGGCGATGCAGAGGCGCTGCTGTTGACCGCCCGAGAGAGACGAGCCGGGGCGGTCGAGGCGATCCTTGACCTCGTTCCAGAGATTCGCGCCCTGGAGGGACTTTTCGACGAGGTCGTCGGCGTCCGACTTCGAGATGCGACGGTTGTTGAGCTTGACGCCGGCGAGCACGTTGTCGGCAATCGACATCGTCGGGAACGGGTTGGGGCGCTGGAACACCATGCCGACCTGGCGGCGCACGAGAACGGGGTCGATGCCCGCGCCGTACAGGTTGTCGCCGTCGACGAGCACCTCGCCTTCGACGTAGGCGCCGGGAATCACTTCGTGCATGCGGTTCAGCGTGCGGATGAACGTCGACTTTCCGCATCCTGACGGCCCGATGAAGGCTGTCACGCTGCGGGGCTCAATGGTGAGGCTGACATCCTCTACGGCCTTGAACTTGCCGTAGTAGACGTTGAGGTCGCGGACTTCGATGCGCTTAGACACGGGTGAACTTTCTTCTCTGGGGGTCAGCGGCCGAGCGTCGGCGCGAAGAGGCGGGCGATGAGTCGGGCAGTCAGGTTGAGCACCATGACGATGAGAATCAGGGTGAGCGCGCCGGCCCAGGCGCGGTCGAGGAAGGCCTGGCTGTCGACACCCTGGTTGGCGTAGGAAGTGAAGACGAACACGGGCAGCGACTGCATGCGGTCGTTGAACATGTCGTAGTTCATGCTCGCGGTGAATCCGGCGACGATGAGTAGCGGCGCCGTCTCTCCGATCACGCGGGCGATGGCGATCATGATGCCCGTCGTGATGCCGGCGATGGAGGTCGGCAAGACGACCTTCAGCACCGTGAGCCACTTGGGCACGCCAAGGGCGTACGCCGCCTCGCGCAATTCGTTGGGCACGATGCGCAGCATCTCCTCGCAGGAGCGCACGACGACAGGAATCATCAGCACGCTGAGCGCGATCGAGCCGGCGAAGCCCATGCGAACACCCGGTCCGAAGACGAGGGCGAACAGTGCGAAGGCGAACAGGCCGGCGACGATGGAGGGGATGCCCGTCATGACGTCGACGAAGAACGTGATCGCCCGGGCGAGCGGGCCGCGCCCGTATTCCACGAGGTAGATCGCGGTCATCAGGCCGATCGGGATGGAGATGATCGCCGCAGTGCCGGTCATGAGCAGCGTGCCGACGATGGCGTGAGCGGCGCCGCCGCCTTCGCCGACAACGTTGCGCATCGACTCGGAGAAGAACTGAATGTCGAATCGGGCAGCGCCGCGGGTGACGACGGTGAAGAGCAGGGAAATGAGCGGGATGATCGCGACCGTGAATGCGATCGTCACCATCGCCGTAACGAAGCGGTCCGTGGCCTGCCGCGTTCCTTCGATCTGTCGGCTGATCAGGGTGATCATGACGACGTACAGCACGGTGCCGAGGGCAAGAGCGAGGGTCAGGCTGAGGCCGTCCGTCGCGCCGACGGAGCCGAGGAACGCCGCAACGCCGAACCCAGCCGCGAGGCTCAGCCCGAGGATCGTCCACGGCGTGCGGCGATTGAGGCGTCCGTGGTCGTGAATGTTCGCCGGCGTCGAGGTGCGCAGGGGCGCGGGAGTGCTGTCGATGGCCATGTCAGTTCGCTCCCGAGAAGTCTTTGCGACGGTTGACCACCCAGCGGGCAATCGAGTTCACGATGAGGGTGATCACGAAGAGGACGAGGCCCGTCGCGATCAGGAGGTTGACGTTGACCCCGTACGACTCGGGGAAGCTGAGCGCGATGTTCGCGGCGATCGTCGAGGGGTTACGTGACTGCAGAACCGCGAACGACACGACGGCGGCCGGTGACAGAACCATGGCCACGGCCATCGTTTCGCCGAGCGCACGTCCGAGGCCGAGCATCGCTCCGGAGACGATGCCGGGGCGGCCGAAGGGCAACACCGCCATGCGAATCATTTCCCAGCGCGTTGCGCCGAGCGCCAGCGCGGCCTCCTCGTGCAGAACGGGGGTTTGCAGGAAGACCTCGCGACAGATGGCCGTCATGACCGGCAGGATCATGACACCGAGCACGATCGCGGCGGTGAGAATCGTCCGACCCGTGCCCGACGCGGGCGGGGCAAAGAGCGGAATCCAGCCGAGGTTCTCCGTCAACCACGTGTACAGGGGCTGCACGGCCGGGGCAAGAACGCCGATGCCCCACAGGCCGTAGACGACGCTCGGCACAGCGGCGAGCAGGTCGATGATGTAGCCGAGCGCCTGTGCGAGGCGGCGGGGGGCGAAGTGCGAGATGAAGAGCGCGATGCCGATCGCGAGCGGCAAAGCCATGAGCAGGGCAAGCGACGCCGACCAGAGGGTTCCGAAGACAAGCGGCCACACGTAGGCCCAGAAGCTGTCGGGTCGGCCGATGAAGTCATTCGGGTCGGCAACGAGAGCGGGAAGGCTCTGGGCGACAAGGAAGATGGCGACGGCAGCGAGGATGACGAGAATCAGAGAGCCGGCGATGAGTGCAGACTTCGAGAAGACGCGGTCGCCCAGGCGTTGATACGCGCGGGGGCTCTCAGCGGCGGTGGGGGGCGTAGCCGTGGCTGTCATGCGCTCGCTTCCGGGTGGGTGATGCAGGGCGGGTAGTGCAGTGTGTCGTTACGACGGTGGTTCCGTGGAAATGTGGTGCCGGGGTGGACGCTGCCGTGAGGCAGTGCCCACCCCGGCTCAGGGCTATCGACTAGGAGATCACGTCGATCGCCGCGTTGACCTGGCCCGAGAGCGTGGCCGAGATCGGGGCCGAGCCCGCGTTCTCAGCCGCGTTCGCCTGACCGGCGTCGCTGGCGACGTAGCGCAGGAAGGCCTGCGTCAGCTCGGCCTGCGCCGAGTCCGCGAAGGTCTCGCAGGTGATCAGGTAGGCAACGAGCACGATCGGGTAGGCGCCCGAGTCAGCCGTGTTGCGGTTCAGGTCGAAGGTGAGGTCGAAGTCGGCGCGACCCTCCTGCAGCTCCGAGTCGTCGACGACGGCCGCGGCGGCCTCGGGCGAGAACGGAACGTAGGTGTCACCGACGAGCACCGACACCTGGCCGAGGCCTCCGGCGCGCGAGGCGTCGGCGTAACCGATGGTGCCCGTACCGTTGGTGACGGCGTCGACAACGCCCGAGGTGCCCTGGGCGGCCTCGCCAGCGGCGAGCTCGGTCGGCCAGTCGCCGCTGACGTCGAAGGTCCAGACGCTCGGCGCTGCCTGGGCGAGGTAGTCGACGAAGTTCTCAGTGGTGCCCGACGAGTCGGAGCGGTTGACCGGGGTGATGCGCAGGTCGGGCAGGTCGACGCCCTCGTTCTGCGACGCGATGGCCTCGTCATTCCAGTTGGTGATCTCGCCCGCGAAGATACCGGCGATGGTGTCGGCGTCCATGTTGAGCGACTCGATGCCGTCAACGTTAAAGATCACGGCGATCGGCGAGATGTAGACGGGCAGCTGCACGATGCCGCTGTCGGGGGCGCAGGCCTCGAAGGTGATCTCCTCGAGCTCGGTGGTGCGGAACGCGCGGTCCGAGCCCGCGAAGGCCGAGCCGCCGCCGGCAAAGGTCTCGCGACCCGCGCCCGAACCGCTCGGGTCGTAGTTGACGGTCACGTCGGGGTTGGCGGTCTGGAACTCGGCGATCCAGCCCTCCATGGCGGCGCCGACCGACGACGCGCCAGCGCCGACGAGCGTGCCCGAGAGGCCCGCGGGGGCCTCGGCACCCGGCTCAGCCGGAGTGGTCGGCTCGTCACTTTCGTTGGTTGCGCAGCCGGTGAGCACGAGAGCTCCGGCGGCGAGAAGGGCGGTAAGGCTGCCCGCACGCTTGATGTTCACTGTGGTCCCTTCGGGGATGTGATCAGGGGGTTCGGATCCCCCGGGTGGGTGATCCAGCCCCGACGCTAAGAGCGCCGTGTGACCACAGTGACCAGTTCCGGTGAACGGCGAGTGAACGACAGGGAAACCCTGCCCCGAGCCCGCCGCCGAGCACCCGCCCCGTTCAGCAGCACCCGCGCCCCTCTGTCACGCAGCGCCACGTGTGTGCGCGCATCTCGCGGTGAAGTTGCAGTTGTGGCTCCATGGCTCGCGCTGAGAGCGCCACGAGTGCGGGCTCGGCCGCAGCTCCGCGCGGGGCGCCGCGAAACGCCTCCGGTGGCAGCGCTGCCGAGTGTGGACCCGCGCACGTGGCTCCACCACCGGCGCGCACCCGCGCACCGGCCCCGTCTTACCCGAACTTGCCGGAGACGTAGTCTTCGGTCGCCTTGACCGACGGATTCGAGAAGATCGTCGCCGTCTCGTCGTACTCGATGAGCTTGCCGGGCTTACCCGTGCCGGCGATGTTAAAGAACGCCGTCTTGTCGCTCACGCGCGACGCCTGCTGCATGTTGTGCGTGACGATGACGATCGTGTACTCGGTCTTCAGCTCCTCGATGAGGTCTTCAATCGCGAGGGTCGAGATGGGGTCGAGCGCCGAGCACGGCTCGTCCATCAGAATCACCTCGGGTTCGACCGCGATTGCCCGCGCGATGCACAGCCGCTGCTGCTGACCGCCCGACAGCGACGAGCCGGGGCGGTCGAGGCGGTCCTTCACCTCGTTCCAGAGGTTCGCGCCGCGCAGTGACGTCTCGACGAGAGCCTCGGCATCTGACTTCGCGATGCGGCGGTTGTTGAGCTTGACGCCCGCGAGCACGTTGTCGGCGATCGACATCGTCGGGAACGGGTTCGGCCGCTGGAACACCATGCCCACCTGGCGTCGCACGAGCACCGGGTCGACGCCCTTGCCGTACAGGTTGTTGCCGTCGACGAGCACCTCGCCTTCGACGCGCGCCCCGGGGATGACCTCGTGCATGCGGTTGAGCGTGCGCAGGAAGGTCGACTTGCCGCAGCCCGACGGCCCGATGAAGGCGGTGACGCTGCGGGGCTCGATGGTGAGGGTGACGTCCTCGACGGCCTTGAACGAGCCGTAGTAGACATTCAGGTCGCGAACTTCGATGCGCTTCGACACGGGGTTCCTTTTGCGGTCAGATCGGCGAGATTGTGGGGATGCTCGGCGCGCGTCAGCGCCCAGCCTTCGGTTGGAAGAGACGGGTGATCAGGCGGGCGATGAGGTTCAGCGCCATGACGATGATGATGAGGGTGAGCGCGCCGGCCCAGGCCCGTTCGAGGTAGAACTCGACGTCGCTTCCGGGGTTGGCGTACTGCGTGTACACGAACACCGGCAGCGACTGCATGCGCTCGCTGAACACGGTGTAGTTCATGCTCGCGGTGAAGCCGGCGACGATGAGCAACGGCGCCGTCTCGCCGATGACGCGGGCGATGGCCAACGTGATGCCGGTGATGATGCCGGCGGCCGCCGTCGGCAGGACGACCTTGGCGATCGTGAGCCACTTCGGCACGCCGAGCGCGTACGCCGCCTCGCGCAACTCGTCGGGCACGAGCTTCAGCATCTCTTCGCTCGAGCGCACGACGACCGGGATCATCAGCACGCTCAGCGCGACCGAGCCGGCGAAGCCCATGCGCACACCCTCACCGAAGATGAGCACGAACAGCGCGTAGGCGAACAGTCCGGCCACGATCGACGGGATGCCCGTCATGACGTCGACGAAGAACGTGATCGCTCGGGCGAGGGGCCCGCGGCCGTATTCGACGAGGTAGATCGCGGCGAACAGGCCGATGGGCACCGAGATGAGGGTGGCCCACGCGGTGATCTGCAGGGTGCCGACGATGGCGTGCAGCGCGCCTCCACCCTCGCCGATGACGGACCGCATCGACCAGGTGAAGAACTCGAGGTCGAAGCGCGCAGAGCCGTTGACGAGCACCGTCGACAGAACCGAGACGAGCGGCAGCAGCGCCAGCACGAACGCCGAGATGACGAGCGCGATCATGAACCGGTTGGTGGCGGCGCGGCGACCTTCGGCCATGAGGGAGATCGCGGTGACGAGCACGATCGACGCGATGGTGCCGATCGCGATGGCGAGCACGAGCGAGAACTCGGCGATCGCTCCCGCCGCGGCGAGCAGCGCCATGACGGTGATCGCGCCGCCGAGGCATGCGGCGGTCAGCCCGGGGGCGGCCCAGCGGGGCAGGCGGCCCGACACGTACGCGTTGGCGCCGTCGACGGGCGCACCAGCCGAGCGGCTGGATGTCGCGGGGCGGGGGGCGGTCTGGGTCATCGCGACTCCAGCGATCGCTCGTGGCGGCTCACGATCCAGCGGGCCACCGAGTTAACGACGAGGGTGATGACGAACAACACGAGGCCGGTCGCGATCAGGGCGTTCACCTGAATGCCGGCCGACTCGGGGAAGTTCAGCGCGATGTTCGCGGCGATGGTCGAGGGATTTTCGCTCTGAATCACCGCGAAGCTGATGATGGCCGACGGAGACAGCACCATGGCGACCGCCATGGTCTCGCCGAGCGCGCGGCCGAGACCGAGCATCGAGGCCGAGATGATGCCCGAGCGCGCGTACGGGAAGACGGTCATCCGCACCATCTCCCACCACGTGGCGCCGAGGGCGTAGGCGGCCTCCTGGTGGAGGGTGGGCGTCTGCACGAACACTTCGCGGCACAGAGCCGTGATGATGGGCAGCACCATGACGGCCAGCACGATCGCGACCGTCAAGACGGTGCGCCCGGTTCCGGATGCGGGCCCCGCGAACAGTGGGAACCATCCGGCATTCTCGGCGAGCCACTCGTACAGCGGCACGGTGGCCGGTGCGAGCACCGTGATACCCCACAGGCCGTAGACGACGCTCGGCACGGCGGCGAGCAGGTCGATGATGTAGCCGAGCGGCTGCGCGAGGCGGCGGGGCGCGTAGTGCGAGATGAACAGCGCGATTCCGACGGCGAGCGGCACGGCCATGAGGAGGGCGAGTGCGGCGGCCCAGACCGTTCCGAACGCGAGGGGGGCGACGTAGTCCCAGAAGGTGCCGTCGGTGCCGCGGAATGAGCCTTCCGGCGCCCAGAGCGCGGGAAGCGACTGGGCGATGAGGAAGACGGCGACGGCGGCGAGCGCGACGAGGATCGCGGTGCCGGCGCCGACCGCGATGCGGCTGAACACCCGGTCTCCGCGGCGCTCAACGGCGTCGATCTGACCGGTCGGCGCGGCTGGCGCCTGGCCGGGGGCGGGAGTGGTCATCGGATCCCCTCAATGGCGTCGAGCACGCGGTCGGTGAAGCCCTCCGACAGTGGCGCTGAGCCGGCGAACTCCGCGGCGAGTTCCTGCGCCTCGGGGCTCGCCACCCAGCTGAGGTAGCCGCGCACGAGTTCGGCGTCTGCCGGGTTCGGGTATTCGCGGCAGGCGATGAGGTAGCTCACGAGGACGAGCGGGTAGGCGCCGGGCTCGGTCGTGGTGCGGTCGATGGCGATGGCGAGGTCGTCGTCGGCACGTCCCTCCTCGAGCGGGGATGCTTCCACCACGCGTGCCGCGGCCTCCCTCGTGTAGGCCACGAACTCGTCACCCACCTTGAGGGCGGCGATGGTGAGATCACCCGCGCGGGACGCGTCGACGTAGCCGATCGTGTTGCGGCCGTTCGTGACGGCGTTCACGACACCTGAGTTGCCCTGCGCTGACTCGCCGCCGTACGGGAACGCGTCAGCCGCGTCGGCCTGCCACTCGTCGGGCGCCGCCTGGGCCAGGTAGTCGGTGAAGTTCTTGGTGGTGCCCGACGCGTCCGACCGGTGCACGGCCGTGATGGTGGCGCTCGGCAGCGCGGCGTTCGGGTTCAGCTCTTGGATGCGCGGGTCATCCCACTGCCGAATCTCACCGCGGAAGATCAACGCGGCCGTCGCGGCATCCAGGTTCAGTGCATCCACGCCCTCGATGTTCACGATGATGACGAGGGGCGAGATGTAGAGCGGCAGGTTGATTGCGCCCGTGCCGGGAACGCACGCGCCGAGCCCGTTCTCTGCCTCGGCCGCGGTGAGGGCCGAGTCGCTGCCCGCGAAGTCGAGGCCGCCGGCGAGGAACGCTTCGCGCCCGGCGCCCGACCCGGAGGGCTCGTAGTTCACGGTGAGGCGGCCGTTGGCGTTCTGGATTTCGGCGATCCAGACGGCTTGGGCGGATGCCTGGGCCGACGACCCGGCGCCGTCGAGGGTGCCTGCGAGCGTTCCGCTGCTGTCGCCACGGTTCAGCTCATTGACCGCGCACCCGCTGGTCGCGAGAACGGCGGTGATGGCCAGCGCGCTGATGAGTCGGCGCGGAGTATCCACCCGGGTCCTTTCGTGGGGAGCGCACAGAAAAGCGGGAGACGCTGCGTCGGCGTCGTCCCGCAGTCAAGCACAATCGCAACCAAAGGTAAACGGAAGGTTAACGGGATGCTCGGAGGGCATCCACGAATCGCGGTTAGTCGACGGCGGGGCGGTGCGATTCAACAGCCACGAGCCAGGGGCGCTCCGTCTCGCGCGAGAAGTGCAGCACCGTGAAGTCGCCCGTCGAGAGGGCCGCGCTGCGCCACAGCTCGGGCGTGAGGTGGGCCCCGCCGAACTCGGCCGCCGCCTCGATGATCTGCGGAATCACGGGCCCGTGGCTGCACAGCACCGTGCCGAGTCGGCGTTCGAGGCGCTTCACCACCTGGGCGCGCACGCGCTCGCCGTCGGCGCGGTAGGCGTCCTGGCTGATGCTGCGCACCTCCTTGACGGGGGCGCCCGTCGCGGCGGCGGTCGGCGCGATCGTGGCGACGCAGCGCGCGGCGACCGACGTCACGAGCACTTCGGGACCGTAGGCGGCGATTCCGCCGGCGACGGACGCCGACTGTTCGAGGCCGCGGTGCAGCAGCGGGCGCGTGGCGTCCGGGCCGTCCCACTGCTCGGGCGGCATCGCCTTGCCGTGCCGCAGCACGACGAGTGGGAAGGTGCGGGCGCGCCCGGCTTCGGCCTGGGCGGCGAAGCGCTCGAGCACATCCACGTCGTGCTCGTAGCTGAGCTTCTTCTCGGCCTTCGCGAGCGGCACCCACTCGAGGGTGAGAATTTCACCGTTCGCCTCGTAGGTGTGCCGTTCAGCGGCGCCCGGGTCGACCTCGGCCGACCAGTAGTGCACGGTCTTCGGCCGACCGCCGGGCAGTCGATACTCGACGGTGCCGAGCGGGGCGCCGAGGACGACGTTGAAACCGGTCTCCTCCGCGATCTCGCGTACCGCCGTGTGGGGCAGGGTCTCCCCGGGGTCAACCTTGCCCTTGGGCAGCGAGACGTCCTTGTGCTGCGTGCGGTGCACGACGAGGACGCGCACCTTGCCGTCCACGATCTTCCATAGCACGGCGCCGGCCGCCCGCACGGGGGCCTGAGGGGTGGGGGTCATGCGGTCGTCTTCCCGTCTGAGGGGCGGCGGATTCCGTCAGGCTACCGAGAAAGGGACACCATTTCGCGACTACCGGGCGGTGACGGCCCGTCGGCGGCTGCTGATGCGGGTCATCATCGTGTCTTGCAGGTCGGCAAGCGGACGGCCGTCACTGCGCGAGGCGACGCGCTGCCACTCGCCATCGGGCGTCAGGTGCCACGACGCTGTGCGGTCCGACAGGGTCGCCGCGAACAGCTGGTCGATCTGCTCAAGGTGGGCGGGGTCGGTCAGGCGGATCAGCGCCTCGACGCGCCGGTCGAGGTTGCGGTGCATCATGTCGGCGCTGCCGATGTACACCTGCGGGTCGCCGCCGTGGTGGAAAGCGAAGATGCGCGAGTGCTCGAGGTAGCGGCCGAGCACGCTGCGCACGCGAATGTTCTCGCTCAGGCCCTCTTCGCCCGGCACGAGCGCGCAGATGCCGCGCACCACAATGTCGACCGGCACGCCCGCCTGGCTCGCGCGGTACAGCGCGTCGATGATGGCCTCGTCGACGAGCGAGTTCACCTTGATGCGAATGCCCGCGGGCAAGCCCGCCTTGGCGTTCTTCGTCTCCGTGGCGATCAATTTCAGGAGGCCGCGCCGGAGGTAGCGGGGCGCCACGAGCATCCGCTTGTACTTCTTCTCGATCGCGTAGCCCGACAGCTCGTTGAACAGGCGCGTGAGGTCTTTGCCGACCTGGTCGTCGGCGGTGAACAGCCCCAGGTCTTCGTAGAGCCGGCTGGTCTTCGGGTTGTAGTTGCCCGTGCCGACGTGCGAGTAGTAGCGCAGTGCGCCGTTCTTCTCCTGACGCACGACGAGGGCGAGCTTGCAGTGGGTCTTCAATCCGACAAGCCCGTACACGACGTGCACGCCGGCCTTTTCGAGCTTGCGCGCCCACTCGATGTTGTTCTGCTCGTCGAAGCGCGCCTTGATTTCGACGAGAGCGAGCACCGCCTTGCCCGCCTCGGCGGCATCGATGAGCGCCTCGACGATGGGGCTGTCACCGCTCGTGCGGTACAGCGTCTGCTTGATGGCGAGCACGTTCGGGTCGGCGGCGGCCTGCTCGAGGAAGGCCTGCACGCTGGTCGCGAACGACTCGTACGGGTGGTGCACGAGAATGTCGCCGGCGGCGATCGCGCTGAACACGTCGGGCTTCGCGTTCGGCTCGGCGGGCTGCAACTGCAGCGCCGTCACGGGCACGTGCTTGGGGTACTTCAGGTGCGGGCGGTCGAGCTTCGCGATCTGAAAGAGCCCGCCCAAGTCGAGCGGGGCGGGCAGGCGGTACACCTCGTTCTCGGTGATGCCGAGCTCACGCACGAGCAGTCCGAGGGTGACGTCATCCATGTCGTCGGTGATCTCGAGACGAATCGGCGGGCCGAAGCGACGACGCAGCAGCTCGCGCTCGAGCGCCTGGATGAGGTTTTCGGCCTCGTCTTCTTCGATCTCGACGTCTTCGTTGCGGGTCAGGCGGAACTCGTGGTGCTCGAGCACCTCCATGCCCGGGAACAGCTCATCGAGGTGGTTCGAGATGAGGTCTTCGATCGTCAAGAACCGCACGCGGCCCGAGCCGTCATCCGGCAGCTGCACGAAGCGCGGCAGCACGGTCGGCACCTTCAGGCGCGCGAACTCGACCTTCTCGGTCTTCGGGTTGCGCACACGCACGCTGAGGTTCAGCGAGAGGCCCGAGATATACGGGAAGGGGTGCGCGGGGTCGACCGCGAGAGGCATGAGCACCGGGAAGATCTTGGTCGAGAAGATCTCGTCGACCCGTTCACGGTCGTCGTCGTTCAGGTCGGCCCACGACTCGATGTGAATGTTCTCGTCGTCCAGCTCGGGTTTCACCAACTCGTGCAGGCACCGCACGTGGCGGTGCTGCAACTCGAGGGCGAGACGATTGATGTCGGCGAGCACGTCGCCGGGCGCCCGACCCGTGTTCGTCGGCACCGCGAGGCCCGTGACGATGCGGCGCTTGAGGCCCGCGACGCGCACCATGAAGAACTCGTCGAGGTTGGTCGCGAAGATGGCCAAGAAATTGACCCGCTCGAGCAGCGGGGTGGTGGGGTCCTCGGCGAGCTCCAGCACGCGCTGGTTGAAGCGCAGCCAGCTCAACTCGCGGTCGAGGTAGCGCTCGATCGGCAGCGTTCCGTCGTCGACGCTCGTCGTCTCGTCGTAGTCGTCCATGAAGTCGCCGTCGACGCCGCCGTCGACCTGCGCTCCGTCGCTTGTGGCCCCGCCCTCGTCCTGCATCCGCACATTCTGGCACCCGCGGGTGTCGGGAAGGTTGCTACTCGGTGGCGACGAGCGTCGTGGCCTCGTCGGCCGGGTCGCGCTGTGCTCGGCTGAGGGCGAGGAAGGGCAGTGCGCACGCCGAGATGACGCCGCCGAGCAGGAGGGAGAACCCGTAGCCGTTCAGGTCGGCCGCGCGTCCGAGTGCCGGCTGCGTACCGATTCCTCCGGCGCTACCGAGCAGCGAGTGGAACGACAGCACGGTTGCGCGTTGCGCCGACGGGATCATGTCGTTCAGGTACGAGCGCTGCGCGGGCTGGGCGACCGATGTCGTGAGCCCCCAGGCGGCGAGCACCTCCCCCGCGGGGAGAGGGCTACCGACACAAGGAAACACCGAAGAACGGGCCGGCGTTGGCCGGCTATGGCGCGCTCACGATGAAGAACGCCCTGGCGAACACCATGTCCACCCTTCCAACACAGTTGGCACGGTCTTTGACCTGGGACCGGGGGAAAGGGATGTCCGCCCACGCACAGTTCCGAGTCGAGACAGGAATTCCAGTGTTCTTCGCCGACCCTCAGTCGCCCCCCTGGCAGCGCGGGACGAACAAGAACACCAACGGGCTGCTGCGCCAATACTTCCCGAAGGGCACAGATCTCTCGCGCTGGTCCGCCGAAGAGCTCGAGGCCGTCGCTCACGCTCTGAACACACGGCCACGCAAGACGCTCGGCTGGAGGACTCCCGCCGAGGCCTTCAACGAGCAACTACTCTTGCTCCAAGAAGCCGGTGTTGCAACGACCGGTTGAACCTGGTCAATTCACCAGTGTCTCCTTCGCCGAAACCCTCGCATTGGAAGGCACCGCCGTCTCGATCGGCTCAGTCGGCGACGCTTACGACAATGCCCTCGCTAAGTCCGCGATCGGACTGTTCAAGTATGAAGCGATCCGCGACGGATCACCGTTCCGAACCGGACCACTGCGCACGATCGATGATGTCGAATGGGCAACCGCTGCATGGGTCGAGTGGTTCAACGCCCGACGCCTGCACTCGACCCTCGGGGTTGTTCCCCCTGAAGAGTTCGAGGCCGACTACTTCGCTGACCTCGAAACGTCACACCCGCCGGTGCTGACACCCGCATAGGAACGGCAGAGAACCGGGGACTGTTCAGATGTCGTGTTTTCCGAACGCCCGCGGAGGCTGCAGACCGCGCTGTTCCTGGGCACTGGGAAGGCGAATTGATCATCGGCGCCGGCCGGTACGCGATCGGCACGATCGTCGAACGCAAGAGCCGCTCCACCCTGCTTGTGGACTTGCCCTGCATGGAGGGGTATCGCGAGATACCACCCGTGAAGAACGGCTCGGCGCTCGGGGGCTATGGCGCCGTCGCGATGAACGCCGCGCTGACGAAGTCGATGACCGCGCTCCCCGAGCAGCTCCGCAAGACGCTCACCTGGGATCGTGGCAAGGAACTCTCCGTTCATGCTCAATTCACTCTCGAGACTGGCACGAAGGTGTTCTTCGCCGACCCGAACTCGCCCTGGCAACGGCCGACGAACGAGAACACGAACGGGCTGCGGCGGCTGTACTTTCCGAAAGGCACCGACCTCTCACTGTGGTCCGCCGAGGACCTCGAGGCCGTCGCTCTCGCACTCAACAACAGGCCCCGCAAAAGCCTCGACTGGAAGACACCAGCCGAGGTGTTCGAGGAGCAGTTGCGCTCACTTCAACAACCTGGTGCTGCACCGACCGGTTGAACCTAGTCAATTCCGATCCAGGAAATTCTCCCTCGCCCTGCGTCGCCACAACCTCATCGGATTGATGGGCCGAGTCGGTGCGGCTGGCGACAACGCTGCCATGGAGAGCTTCTTCAGTCTGCTGCAGAACAACGTTCTCAACCGCCGGTCCTGGACAACCCGTGAAGACCTGCGCATCGCGATCATCACCTGGATCGAGAGGACCTACCACCGCAGGCGCAGACAAGCACGCCTGGGTCGATTGACACCCGTCGACTTCGAGACCATCATGACCAACACCGTGGACCTCGCGGCCTAACTGAAACTGTCACCCATCCCCTTCAGCTGGCCCCACGCTGCTGGCACGATTCTCCGATCTGGATGCTGTGCTCTGTGGCAGCGATCAGATCACGCGTGGAGCGTTGGATTCCCTGCGGGAGCTCGGCCGTTCCGTGCCCTCCGACGTGGCGGTCATGGGTCACGACAACTGGGAGCACATCGCGACGCAGGCGCGTCCGCCACTGTCGACCATTGATATGCGGCTCGAAATGGTCGGCCGGAGAGCCGCGGAACTCCTATTCGAGGCGATTAGCGGCGATGCGGAATCAGGGTTGCATGCGGTACCAACCAAGCTGGTGACGCGCGGATCGACCGCGCTTGCCTGACCGCGGTGCGGTACCCAATCACTGACTTGCCCGAGCCATGGGGCACTGCGACCACGCTCGCCCGCCAGGAAAAGCTCCTAGGCCCCGATCTGGAGACCGAGTGGCAGCATTGTCGAGCCCGCTGGGCGGGTGAGGTATTGGATACCTCGCGGCGAGAGCACCTGCTCGATGGCCGAGATCATTCCGCCGACCAGACCGGCCTCCTTGCCCAGCGCGCTGTGGGTGACCGAGAGGTTCCGCGTCGCCAGTGGTTGTGCCTGCTGATAGACGACGCTGCGGATCTGCGAGAGCACATCCTCGGTGCACTCGGTGACGTCCCCGCCGATGACGATCCGAGCCGGGTTGCAGAAGTTTACCAAATCGGCAATCGCGCGCCCCAGGGTGGATGCGGTCTCGCGCACGACGCTCACGGTGGTTGCGTCGCCGAGCATAAGGCGCGCGATGAGCTCCTTCGGGTCGACGGCGGTCCCGAGCGTCTTCGAAACGCGGTCGGCCATCGCGCCTACAGATGCGATCGCTTCGAGGCAGCCGCGATTGCCGCAGTTGCACAGTACGTCGCTCATGTCGCGCATCTGAATGTGCCCGATGTCGGCGGCGGCGCCGTCGGCCCCGTGCAGCAGCAGACCGCTCTCGCTGACGAAGCCGGCGCCGACACCCGTACTGATGTTGATCATCAACAGGGGGAGGTGGGCGCCACCGTAGGCGCGTGCCTCGCCCAGCGCCATGAGGTTGACGTCGTTGTCGACGATGACGTCGCACACGAAGCGTTCCGCCATGAACTTGCAGACGCTGAAGCCGTCCCACCCCGGCATGAGCGGGGGGCGAACGGCGAAGCCGAGATGCGAGTCCACCGGCCCGGGGAGTCCGACGGATATCGCCAGGGCATCGTCCGCGACGAGCGAGTTGGCATGCAGCATCTCGGCGAAGGCGTCGCAGATGGCGCAGAGCAGCACCATGGGGCCTACCTCGACGTGCATATCGATGTCGCGCCGCTCGACCACCACTTTGTCCAGGGTGGTCAGCGCTAGGCGGGTCACCTCGATCGAGACGTCGGCCACCAGTACGACGCCCCTGGCCGCACTGACCTTGAAGACCTGCGCGGGCCGGCCCCGGAGATTGCCCCCGCCGAGACCGCCGTCCTCGATGAGGCCGTTCTCGAGCAGAACGCCGAGGTGGCCGTCGATCGTCGACCGCGCGAGTCCGGTCACCTTCACGATCTCCCGCCGGCTCACAAGTCCGCCGTCGGCGATCATCCGAGCGATGACGCTGCGGGCGGCATGGGCATCGGGTGCGAGGTTGCGATCCGGCTTCAGAAGCTGAACTTCTGTCCACAGTGTTCCCATTAGCGTGGAATCGACCCTTCACTGGTCCCGATTTATGCAGAAAACGAAATAATTCGGGCGTCTTTTTTCTGTTTGAGACCTTATCTACAGTAAGTCAAGGTCAGCAACTAGACAGCCACAGACGACTGCCGAATGAAAGAGGTCGACGATGACGCTCAGACTCGAGGTGAAGGGGCTCTCGAAGCACTTCCTGGGAGTCCAGGCACTGGACGACGTGAGCTTCGGGATCGAGCCCGGACAGGTGGTCGCTCTGATCGGTGAGAACGGAGCCGGCAAGTCGACGTTGATCCGCATCCTCTCGGGGGCCCACGCTCCGGACGCCGGCGAGATCTTCGTCAACGGACGACGCGCGACGATCAACGGCCCCGCAGCCGCCGAGGACCTCGGCATCGCGACCGTCTACCAGGAGCTCAGCCTTTTTCCCGACCTCTCGGTCGCCGAGAACCTCCTCTTCGGCGCTTACCCCGGAAGGGGGATCATCAACTGGCGGGCGGCCAACAAGGAGGCTGCCGCGTTCCTGAGCGATCTCGGACTGGCCGTCGACGTCACGATGAAGGTGCGTCAGCTCGGCATCGCGGAGAAGCAGATGCTCGAGATCGCGAAGGCGCTGCACAGGCGGGCGCAGATCGTGATCCTCGACGAGCCCACGGCGGTTCTCGGCGGCGAGGACGTCGACCATCTTCTCGCGCTCGTTCACGGCCTGAGGGAGCGCGGGGTCAGCGTGATCTTCGTCTCGCACCGCCTCGACGAGGTCTTCGGCCTCGCCGACCGCTACGTCGTGCTGAAGGACGGCAAGCTGACCGGCACCGGGAAGATCTCCGAGACCGACCATGACGACCTCGTCTCGAAGATGGTCGGTCGGGAGTTCACCCGGGCGCCTCGTGCGGTCAACCAGTCCTTCGGGGACGTGGCGCTGGAGGTGAAGAACCTCTCGCGCGCAGGCGTGCTCGATGACATTTCGTTCTCCGTCCGTTCGGGGGAGGTGCTGGGCATCGCGGGCCTTCGCGGCGCGGGACGCACCGAACTCGCGCGTGCCATCTACGGCGCGGACGCCATCACGAGCGGTACGGTCACCGTCGCCGGTACCAAGACCACGATCCACAGTCCACTGCGGGCGATCCGTGCCGGAATCGGGCTGGTCCCGGAGGAGCGGAAGAGCCAGGGCCTGTTCATCGCGCTCTCCACAGCCGCCAACATCCCGATCGTGCGGATGCTCAAGCGCGGAGCCGCGCGGTCTCAGCCCGCGGCCGATCGCCGCACCGCGGCCGAGTACGTCACGAAGCTGCGCATCAAGGCCGGCGACGTCGGCGCGCCGGTCGGCACCCTGTCTGGGGGTAATCAGCAGAAGGTCGTGCTTGCGAAGTGGCTGGAGGCGGGGGCCGACGTGCTCATCCTCGACGAGCCGACACGCGGCATCGACATCGGTGCGAAGCAGGAGATCTACGAGCTCATCCAGACGCTCTGCGAGCAGGGTCGTGCGGTGATCGTCATCTCCTCGGAGTTGCCCGAGGTGCTTGCGCTGAGTCACCGGATCCTCGTGATGTATCACGGCGGGATCGCGGCCGAGCTCGACGGCGCGAGCGCAACCGAAGAAGAGATCATGTTCCACGCAGTGGGAGGAAACCGATGAGCACGTCTACCGCAGGCAACGGCGCCTTGAATTCTTTGTCGATGAAGGTGCGCGGAAACTGGCTCCCCATCGTGATCTTCATCGGGATCGTCGTGCTCGTCGCGGTCTTCGTCCCGGCCTTCTTCCAGCCCAGCAACCTCCTGAACGTCGGCCGTCAGTCGGCCATCGTGGGGGTGATCGCGATCGGGATGACGTTCGTCATCCTGACCGGCGGGATTGACCTGAGCGTCGGGTCGATCCTGGCGCTCTCGGGTGTCACGACCGCCATGTTGATCAACAACGGAATGGTCGTCCCCCTCGCCATGATCGTCGCATTGCTCGTCGGTGTCGGCGTCGGCATCCTGAACGGGCTCGGCGTCGCGGTTCTGGGCATCCAACCCTTCATCATGACTTTGGCGACGATGGTCGCCATCCAGGGATTGTCGCTGCGGCTGACCAACGGCGGACCCCAGCAGTTCAGCAATGCGGCTGAGATATTCCGGGTGATCGGCAGCGGAAACGTGCTCGGCATCCCCGGACCCTTCCTCGTGTTCGTCACAGTCGCGATCGTCGGCATCCTGGTGCTCCGCTATCTCTCCTTCGGTCGCTACATCTACGCGATCGGCGGAAGCCTCGAGGCCGCACGCCTTGCGGGCGTACGCACCAAGCGCACCCTGGTCATGGCGTACGCGATCAGCGGCCTCTGCGCGGGTCTCGCTGGAGTGATGACGGCCTCACGACTCGGCGTCGGCGACCCCACTGCGGGCAGCCTTGCGAACCTCGACGCCATCACCGCGGTCGTCATCGGCGGGACGAGCCTGATGGGCGGCACCGGCGGCGCTGTCGGGACGGTGTTCGGCGCGCTCCTGCTCGCGGTGCTCTCGAACGTCATGAACCTGATCGGCATCTCGCCCTTCGATCAGCAGATCGTCAAGGGCGTCGTCATCGTCATCGCCGTGCTGGTCGCGGTGCAGGCGACGAGGCGACGGCTGAGCGAGAGGAAGCCGTCCGCGCCGAAATCGGGAGCGAAGCCCGCCTCCCCCAGTCCGGTTCAGGCGACACGCGCGGCGCTATGACAGGCATGTAGCGAAGCACTTCCCCGGGCCCCGGGCTCACGAGAAGTTCCCTCACCACTACCACCACCACCAAGAAGAAAGGTGCAATGATGCACGACCTGAGAAACAACAGAGGAAGTCGGCTCGTCCTGGCGGCGGCCATCGGTTCCATCGCCCTGATGACCGCGGGTTGCACGTCGACCGGGTCTGCAGGATCCACGTCGGAGAACGAGGCGGTCGGTGACGAACTCGCTCCGAGCATCTATTGCGGCGAGGAGTGCCAAGCCCAGCTCGCGCTCGAGGCGGACCCCGCGTCGATTGACTGCTCCGTCGGCGTCTCGTGGAGCAGCGCCTCCTTCCCGTACGGCGCGAAGTCGACGCAGCAGATCCCCGAGTTCGCGGAAGCGTTCTTCCCCGGCATGGACGTCACCGTGAGCGACGGTCAGGGGGATTCCACGGTCCAGTCCGGTCAGGTCGACGACATGATCGCGCAGGGCATCGACGTGCTGATCATCTCCCCGCAGGACGCCGCGGCGCTGGCCGGGGCCGTCGACCGAGCGACCGCCGCCGGCATCCAGGTGATCGCGGCCGATCGCGCCGTCGACACCGAGGTGGCGACCTACATCGGGTCCGACAACGTCGATGCCGGGGTCGTGAGCGGCGAGGCCATCGTCGCCGACTTCCCCGACGGCGCGAACGTCGTCGAGCTCGCGGGCAGCCTGGGCGCATCGCCGACGATCGATCGCGGCGATGGGTTCCGGCAGGCTCTCGAGGGCTCGAACGTCGAGATCATCGCTACCCAGACGGCGAACTACGATCGCGCCCAGGGCCTGCAGGTGATGGAGGACTTCCTCCAGCGTTTCGGCTCCGGCGAGATCGACGCGGTCTTCGCGCACAACGACCAGATGTCTTTCGGCGCCATCCAGGCCATCAAGGAGGCCGGTCGCGAGGGCGAGATCAAGGTCTACGGGATCGACGGAGAGTCGGGCGCCCTCGACCTCGTCCAGGCGGGGGAGTACGCGGCGACAGTCGGATACCCGCTCGTCGTGAAGGAGTCGGTCATCGCCGCCGCGAAGCTGTGCGCCGGCGAGCCCATCGACGAGCGCATCGTGCTCGACTCGACCCTCATCAACGCCGACAACGTCGAAGAGTACACGGGGCGCGCTCCCCAGTGATCGCGCCGGGGCCGGATGCGTCGGTGAGCGTCCGGCCCCACACTTCTTCCTGAAAGGACACACGAAATGAAGATCTCCTACAACACGTGGGCCTACTCCAGCTTCTTCGTCTGGGTTCCGGCCTACACCCTCGACGAGACGATCAAGCGCATCGCGGGACTTGGCTACGACGGAATCGAGATCGGCGCCGCTGCGCCACACGCCTACCCTCCGCACCTCGGCGCAGAACGGCGCAAGCAGGTGCGCGAACTCCTCGACGAGCACGGCCTTCAGCTCTCCAGCATGCTGCCGGCTCCGTCCGGGGGGCCCGGGAACAACCCCGCCTCGCCCTACATCGAAGAGCGCCGCGCGACGGTGGAGCACTACAAGGAGCTCGCCGAGATCACCGCCCAGTGGGGCGGCAAGACCCTCATCTACCTGCCCGGCTGGATCATCTTCGGCACAACGCGTCGTCAGGCCTGGAAGTGGAGCCGCGAGGTTCTCACCGAGGTCGCCGACGCGATCGCGCACACCGGTGTGACGCTCGTGATCGAGCCGACCTCGCACGACACGAACCTGTGCATGAGCGCCGACGATGCGATCGAGCTGATGGAAGACGTCGACCGCCCCAACGTGAAGCTCATGTTCGACACCTTCCACATCATGTACAACAAGGAGGTCTTGAGCGACTACGCCTACAAGATGGGCGAGAACCTCAAGCACATCCACATCTCCGACAACGATCGGCTCCCTCCCGGGTCTGGTGTGGGCGACTTCCCGTCCCTGATCGACGCGCTGATCGATGTGAAGTTCGACGGGTTCCTGACCATGGAGACCGGGTTCCACCGCCGTGGCATCGAGCCCGACGAGGACGCCCGCACCTCGATCGAGTACCTGCGTCCGCTCGTCGAGCAGAAGTTGGCAGCTCGCGCGAACCCCAGCGCGTAGTCCGAGCTACGAAAGGCAGTGATGATGACCGGGTCGACGTTTCACCCCGACTTCGCCCTTCTCTTCCTGAATCCGCGGGAAGCCGCGACCATCGACGCGATCGTCGGCCACATCATCCCCTCAGAGGAGGGGTCGCCGGGGGCGCGGGAAGCCGGGGTCACAGAGTACATAGACCGTGCGTTGTCGGGGTTCATGCGCGACCTTCAGCCGGTCTACCGGGAGGGGCTCGCGGAGTTCGAGGCGTTCGCGGTGGAGACCGCGGGTGCCCCGTATCTCGACCTCGACGGCGAGCAGCAGCTCGCGGTCATCGCAGAGCTCGACGAGCTCAGCGGCGCTCGACCGGACGCCTTCCTGGGGCAGTTCTACCGCATCGTTCGCGAACACACCGTGCAGGGGTTCTTCGGCGATCCGGCCTACGGCGGCAATCGTGACGTCGTGGGCTGGAAGCTGGTGGGCTTCCCCGGCGCGCAGTGGGGCTATTCGCCGGAGCAGATGCGCCCGGGGGTCGATTCGTCGAGCATCCCCATCCTCACGGTCAAAGATCTCTACGCCCGGATTGGAAGCATGTAATGAGAGCGGAATACGACGCGATCATCGTCGGAATGGGCTCGGCCGGAGGAATCATCGCGGAGCAGCTGACCAAGGCCGGTGCACACGTGCTGGCACTCGAAAAGGGTCCTGACTACACGCAGGAGGACTTCATGGTCAAGCAGGATGAACTGCGCTACTACCAGCGCGGGGCGATCGTGGCCGGCGTGAACGTCGATCCTGTGACGTGGCGTCCGAACGAGTCGTCGACGGCGCGTGTGCTGCCCTGGTCGGCGGGTGCGCTCGGGACCGACGAGCCGCTCTACGGCCTGCCCTCGATCGGCACGGGGGGCGGGACCCTGCACTGGGGATGCGCCGCGTACCGGTTCCGTGAGGCGGATTTCCGGATGCGGTCGGCGATCGCGGAGAGGTTCGGGGAGGCGGCGCTGCCGGAGGGGTCCTCGCTCGCGGACTGGCCGATCAGCTATGCCGACCTCGAGCCCTACTACGAGCGGGTCGAGCAGGAGCAGGGCCTCTCCGGGCGGGCAGGGAATGTCGGGGGCGTGCTCCAGGAGGGCGGAAACCCCTTCGATCCGCCTCGTGAGCGCGACTACCCGATGCCGCCTGTCGCACAGGGGCCGGGAGATGTGCCGTGGGTGGCGGCGACGGAGCGCCTCGGTCTGCATCCGTTCCGTCAGCCCCTCGCCATCAACTCCGAGGAGTACCGGGGTCGTCCTGCCTGCGTGAACTGCGGGTTCTGCCATGGCTTCCCGTGCCATGTGAAGGCGAAGTCCACGACACAGGTGACGTCGGTGCCCGCGGCCAAGGCCACGGGCAACCTCGAGCTCCGTGCGCGCAGCCGGGTACTGCGCATCAACCGCTCTCCCGACGGGCGCGAAGTGCGCGGGGTGACCTACGTCGATGCGCTCGGCGAGACGCACGACGTGTTCTCGAACACCGTCGTGCTGACGGCGTACGCGCTCGAGAACGTGCGGCTGATGCTCATCTCGGGTATCAATGCGAACGGTCAGGTGGGTCAGCACTTCATGACGCACAACTTCGGCTGGTTCACTTCGGTCCTGCCGGAGGTTACCAACCCGTTCATGGGGACGTTCAACGCGTCCAGCGCGATCGACGACTACACCTCCGAGCTCGTTCCCGACAACGACCTCGGTGTGCTGTGGGGATCGCCGATCATCAGCGTCACCGGTGATCTTCAGCCGATCGAGGCGTACCACAACATGAATCCGGGCGTCGCGAAGTTCGGCCTCGAGTTCAAGCACTGGATGCGGGACAAGTACCGTCACATGCATCGTATGTACTCGCAGACCACCAACTTCCCCTATGCGCGTCACTACGCCGACCTGGACCCGGTCGTCAAGGACCGCTGGGGTCAACCGGCCCTGCGCATCACGCACGATTGGGAGGACCACGACGCCAACTCGGTGACCCTGATGGGTCGGTACAAGGAGCGCATCGCGAAGGAGATGGGCGCGACGGAGTACTGGATGGACTCACCTCGGCCGCCGTACCACCTGTCAACCCACGACGTGGGGGTGCATCGCATGGGCCTCGACCCCGCGACATCGGTAACGAACGTGCACGGCGAGGTCCACGAGTGCCGCGGCCTGTTCGCCGTCGGCGGGGGCCAGTTCGTCAGTTACGGCGGATACAACCCGAACCAGACCGTGCAGGCGCTCGCGTATCTGAGCGCGGAGGGTCTCCTCGCCTCTAACGGCCTCCGGCTCGCCAGCTCGACGTCGATGGTCGCATAGTGGGCGACCGCTTCAGCGGCCGGGTCGCGTTCGTGACGGGCGCAGGTCGTGGTCAGGGTCGCAGCCATGCGCTTCGGCTCGCCCGCGAGGGAGCGGATGTCGCACTCGTCGACCTAGGAGGTGGCGGGGTGATCAATCATCCGCCCTATCCGACCGCGACGAGCGCCGACCTCGCTGCCGTAGCCGCGGAGGTGCGCGCGATCGGTCGCTCCGGCGAGGTCTTCGAGGTCGACGTGCGCGATCCGGCGGGGCTTCAAGCGGCCGCCGATGCCGCCGCCGAGAGGCTCGGCGGGATCGACCACCTCGTGGTGAACGCGGGCATCACCGACGGGTTCCACAACACGTGGGAGCTCCCCGTCGAGAACTGGCGCACGATGATCGACGTCACGCTGTCGGGGGCCTTCTACACCTGTCGAGCGGTCGTGCCCCATCTCCTGCAGAGGGCCGAGACCGCATCCGTCGTCCTCATCGGCTCGGGGGTCGCGATCAAGGCGGTGCCCGGACTCAGCCACTATGTGGCGGCCAAAGCCGGTCTCGTGGGGCTAACGGAAGCGCTCGCCGCGGAGCTCGGACCCTACGGCATTCGGTGCAACTCCGTTCACCCCGCCGGGGTCGACACGGACATGACGACCGCGATGGTCGAGCTGAACGGGATTCCGCGCGAGGACCTGCTGCGCGGGTTTCGCGAGCGACAGCTGATCGCGCGGAACGTCGAGATCGACGACGTCACGGCAGCGGTCACCTGGTTGCTGTCGGACGAGGCGCGCCGCGTCACCGGGCTCGCGATGACCGTCGACGCGGGAGAAACGAAGAAGTGAGCAGCTCCGTCGGAGCAGGAAAGGACGAGAACATGGCCATCCAGGACGTGTACCGAGTGGGCATCGTGGGACTCGAATTCGGTGCGGAGTTCATCCCCATCTACCAGCGGCACCCGAATGCCGAGATGTATGCCATCTGTCAGCGCACGCAATCGAAGCTCGACGAGGTCGGCGACCGGTACGGCGTGGAGGTGCGCTACACCGATTACGACCGGATGCTGGCCGACCCATCCATCGACATCATCCACATCAACACTCCGTTGCAGTTCCACGCCGACCATGTCGTCGCCGCGCTGAAGGCGGGCAAGCACGTCGGCTGCACCATCCCCATGGCGATCTCCGTCGAGGACTGCAAGCGGATTGTCGACGCCCAGCGTCGTACCGGCCTGACTTACATGATGATGGAGACGACGGTCTATAGCCGTGAGTTCCTCTTCGTCCAGGACCTCTATCGCTCGGGCGCGCTCGGCAAGCTCCAGTTCCTGCGCGCCTCGCACCACCAGGACATGACCGGGTGGCCGTCGTACTGGGACGGCATGCCGCCGATGTACAACGCGACCCATGCGATCAGCCCCACGCTCGCGCTCGGCCGCCACCAGGCCGAGTATGTTCAGGCGCTCGGATCGGGCTCGGTCTTCGAGCGGATGAAGTCCGCCTACGGCTCGCCGTTCGCGATCGAGTCGACCCATATCAAGTTCCTCGACGCTGATCTGGGCGCGGAGGTCACCCGGCATCTCTGGGCCGTCGCCCGGGAGTACCGGGAGAGCTTCGACGCGTACGGTGCGATCCGTTCCTTCGAGTGGTCGCAGACGGAGGACGGCGCGCACGTCGTCTACCTCGGCGAGCGTGCGGAGCGGGTCGAGGTGCCCGATTTCGCGAGCCGGCTGCCCGCCGAGATCCAGTCGTTCACGACCGCGGGCGTCTACACCGATGAGGGCGAGTTGGAGCACCGGTCGTTCGTGCAGGGCGGCGGCCACGGGGGATCGCACCCGCATCTCGCCCACGCGCTGCTCATGGCGGTCGCCGGCGAGGGGGAGGCGTTCCCCAACGCGGTGCAGGCGGCGAACATCACGTGTGCGGGCATCCTGTCGCACGAGTCGGCCGTCAACGGTGGCCAGAAGACCTACCTGCCGGAGTGGACGCTGAGCGATCAGAAGCCGTTCGACGTGTCTCTCGAAGAGGGACGCGAGCCGGCCTGGGAGGGCGAGACCGAGGTCGTGCCCTCCTAAGTAGTTCCCCGTGAGGTTATGAATACGGGTTGAGCGGCGTGGCCGTCGAGCCGGGGAGGGGCTGTGGTGATTGCAGTGGTGGACCCGTAGTAGGTGGCTTCGCGGGCCTGCTCGCTGTCATAGGTGACTGGCCCCGGTAGTCGCCCTCGTTCGGAGCGGGGGCATACCTATCCTCGTTGCCCACCAGTTGCCCACAAGTGAACAGAATCGGGATCAACCGAACCGGGTTAAAAGCTGAGAATGAAGACCTAGTATTCGCGTGATTCCGGGGTAACTGAGCGAACCGGCGCGGACTGGATCGGGGCTCTTTGGGTTCAAATCCCACCGTCACCGCCATTGTCCTTTCTCAGGACATCGGAAGCCCTCGAACCTACTGGTTCGGGGGTTTCCTGCGTTTCTGGGGTCCTTTGGGTCGGCCTGCCGGCTGATGAGCGCGGGCCCGGTGCCGCCCGTCAAGCCGCCGAGGGTGTCCTGCGCGCGCTGACGGTGATACTTCCGCTCGATCCATACGACGATCGCGAGCCGCAGCTCCTGCCGTGTGCCCCACCGGTGCTGGTTGAGCACGTTCGTCTGCAGCAGTGACCAGAACGACTCCATGGCCGCGTTGTCCCCTGCGGCGCCGACGCGTCCCATCGATCCGACCATGTCGTGGCGGCGCAGCTCGCGGGCCATCGCCCGGCTCCGAAACTGACTACCCCTATCGGCGTGCAGGATGCAGCCGGCGACCTCACCACGGCGGGCGACGGCGTTGCGGACGGCGTCGACGGCGAGCTTCGCGGTCATCCGGTCGGAGATCGAGTAGCCGACAATCCGGTTGGAGAACACATCCTTGATCGCGCAGCAATAGAGCTTGCCTTCGCCTGTCCAATGCTCCGCGATGTCCGTGAGCCAGACCCGGTTCGGTGCATCAGCGCGGAACACGCGCTGGACGTGGTCGTCGAACACGGGCGGCCCGGCCTTCTTGCCCTTCCGGCACCTTCGACGTTGGGCGGACGAGAGGATCCCGGCCTGCGAGCACAGCTTCCACGCCGTCCGCCGGCTCATCCGCCACCCCGCTCGACGGGCTTCGTCGGCGAGGTATCGGTAACCGAACGTTGGGTCGACGTGGTGCGCGTCATGCAACGCGTTGATCCGATACGCGCGGAGCACGTCGGCAGCGCGGACGGGGTCGTTGCGCCACCGGTAGTAGGGCTGTCTTGCGAGCTTCAGAACCCGACACGACACCGTCACGGGGATCCCCGCATCGGCGAGCTCAGATACGAGCGGGTACGTCATTTTGGGGAGCCACCGAGGCGCAGATTCGCCTGCGACAGATACGCCGCCGCACGTCGCAGCACCTCGTTCTCCTGCTCAAGCAAGCGGATCCGCTTTTTCAACTCCCGGGCCTCCGCGGCATCGGCGGCGGTCTGACCGGGCCGGTTGCCTTCCTCGACATCGGCTTGACGCAACCAGTTCTGCAGCGTCGCCTCACTGATACCAAAATCGGTGGCGATCTGTTTGATGGTGACGCCGCTCTCACGGCTACGAGCGACCGCGACGACGTCCTCGCGGAACTCTCTGGGATAGGGACCGGGCATGATGACATCCTCCCCGCCAGCGCCCTGCGGCACTAACGATCAGTTGTCACCAGTTCGTTCCTCACGCCCTCCTGTCTCAGGACATAGGAAACCTCCGAACCTACGGGTTCGGGGGTTTCTGTCTTCTCTGGGGCCCTTTGGCCGGTGGGCGGCAACCTTGGGCATCACGTCTCTGACGGAGCAGCTGTCACGTTCTGATTCGAAGCCCCTGCATTCCGCCATCGACGGCGAGGGCCACCCCGGTTGTTGACTCAGCGAGTGGGCTAGCGAGGTAGCAGATTGCGGCGGACACCTCGTCCGGTTCAACAAGACGCCCGTGTGGCTGACGCCCTTCTAGCGCTGCCCGCTCTGCTGCAGGATCTGCTGCTGAGGAAAGAAGACGTTCGACCCACGGCGTGTTCGCTGTCCCTGGATTCACACAGTTCACACGGATTCCCTCGGGAAGGTGGTCTGCTGCCATGCTCATGGTGAGCGAAAGTACGGCGCCTTTCGTTGCGCTGTACAGCGCTCGCTCCGGCAGGCCAGCCGTTGCTGCGATAGAGCAGGTGTTTACGATGACCGCATGTCCCGAATCGCGAAGGAAGGGTAGTGCTGCGCGGGAAACACGAACAAGTCCGACGACATTGACGTCGAAAACGCGGTGCCACTCATCGTCTTCGTTCCTCTCGATGGTGCCTTGCGCACCGATTCCCGCGTTGTTGACGACGATGTCGATTCCGCCGAGTTGCTCTGCCGCTAGAGCAACGGCAGAGCGTACCGAGTCATCATCAGAGACGTCACACGCCAACGCGATCACGTTGTCCGCCGCGAGTTCAGGGGTCAAGTCAAGCACTGCGACTTGTGCGCCTCGTTCCACGAGTTGGGCGGCAGTAGCAGCCCCGATACCGGACGCTCCGCCGGTGACTATTGCTGTGAGTCCGTCGAATTCCATGCTTGTCCTTAGGGGTGGGAAGGGGTGAAGTGCTGGCGCTGACGGCCGAGACCATCGATCTCGACCTCGACCACATCACCGACCCTGAGGTAGGGAAAACGTCCTGAGAGTGCGACTCCCTCGGGGGTGCCTGTGCAGATAAGGTCCCCCGGTTCCAGCACGAGGTACTGGCTGAGGTTGAAGATGATCTCGTGGACGCTGAAGATCATGTCTGCAGTCGTTGAGTCCTGGCGAGGTTCCCCGTTCACCCAACTGCGAAGCCGTGCGTCGCTGGGGTCAAACTCGTCAGGGGTGACAAGCACCGGCCCTACCGGGCAGAAGCCCGCGGAGCTCTTGCCCTTCGACCATTGGCCACCGGACGTCTCCAGTTGAAATTCTCTTTCCGAGAGGTCGTTTACCGTGACGAATCCAGCGATCGATTCGCCAGCCTGCTCTCGATAATCGAGGTATGACGTTCGTTTGCTGATGACGACACCGAGTTCAACCTCCCAGTCGGTCTTGGATGATCCTCGTGGAATCGCGACGTTGTCGTTGGGTCCGACAACGGTGTTGGGTGCCTTGTGGAACAAGATCGGAACAGTCGGGGGTTCTGACCCGGATTCTGCCGCGTGCGCCGCATAGTTCATGCCTATGCAGAACACGGACGACGGTCGCGCTATCGGTGCGCCGATGCGGGCACCGTCGGTTGATATCTCGGGAAGAAGCGAGGAGGAAAGTGCTTCTGCGACACGTTCAGGCCCTCTCTCCATCCAGAAATGGTGGTCGACATCCGGCGTGAGTGACGCGATCGAGTAGTAGATGTTGTTGTGCACGACGCACGGGATCTCTTTGCCGGGCTCGCCGATGCGCATGAGCTTCATTGCGTACTCCTAGTGGCCCATGAAACTGCGCTGGCTCGCCCGGTCCGCGAGCCACAGCCATCGGCGCACTGCGTCGCCAACCGTGCTCTTGGCAGCATCGAGCGCCTCATCGCGGATGCCCCGAAGGCGGGTTGCGTCGATCCTGGCGCTGCCGTCGAGCTCCTCCATGAGCCTCACGAAGGCATCAGCTTCAGACTGACCGCCGACCCGGGGGGCGACATCCTGTGCCATGAACTCTTCCCATGTGAGGTCGGGGTCATAGGTGAATCGGCCGAAAGCGAGGTAGCTCAATTCGCTAGAAACGTGGTACGGCGAAGGTTCCCCCCACACCGTGAGCCCCTGCATGTCAAGCGCCGCCGAAGTTCTTGCCAACTCTGCGAAGTCGGGGGCGTTGAAGGCATAGCGTTCCGTGCGCTCGTCGCCATTCCATTGGCAGGCAAACTGACTACGAATAACGTTGGTCTGCGTGGGGAGTGACCTGACGTCTGCTGCGGTGAGCTCGGTGCGCGCCCGATTCCAATACGAGCGATTAAACGTGTGCTGGTAGATGCCTCCCTGAGGAAGCGTGTTGAGCGGATCGTGGGCGGCGGGGTCCAGGAGATTGTCCCACTGCAACTCGCAGTACAACCAAAGATCCTTTCGCTGAGATCGGGCGGCATCGAACAACACGGGGAAGTTGTCGGCCATGTCGGCGTGCGACCAGAATTCGGCGTCGTTGTCGCGCCGTGCTGCCGTCTCGCGCTCGCCGCGTCGGGCATTGCACTTCGCACATCCGCAGACCCCGTAGTCGCCGGCCTCGATGTTGATGCCGCCAACGTCGACGGTTTCTACTAGCCACGAAATCGCATCACGCATCCACTCGATGTTGGCGGGTTCGGATGGGCAGGCGGTGCGAGTGTAGTCACTCTTGGGAAAGCTGAGGGGGAAGGAGAGGTCCTGCAATTGGAATCCGACCCCTCGCTCCATTTCGGCTTCGTATCCTGGGTTCCGATCGAGCCACGTCGCGAGATTGTAGGGGTGTTTGCCCTCCCAATAGACCCCTCCGTAGGCCCCGATCGCAATTCCCGGGAGGATCCGGACGCCCCGTTCGTTGGCGTAGCGACACAACTCCTGTGCGGCAGCGACTCCGCCGTGGCTGTCCCGGAAGAAGCCGTAGATCACGATGGCCGCGATCTGATTCATGCTGCAGAAGTCAACCATCCGGCGGTAGTCCGCAAGGAAGCCTCCAGGTGGCTTCCCGTACGAGTTAAACACACCGATCTCCTGGTGCCCGATCTGATTGAGCTCCCAGTTGGTCGAGTGATCCCAGGTCCAGAAAGTCCTGTACGCCAGCTTGGGGGTGCGCTCCAAATTGCGGTCCGCAATGCGAATGCCGTTGGGTGCTGGTTGGGAGATCCGCTGAACTAGCTCCTCAACTCCAAAGATCACGCCGGAGAATGGTCCGCCCGTGATCGTGATCGACGGCACTGCGCCCGTTGAGTCCACCTCAATGCGGAAAGCGCCCTCATCCAAGCCTGCTGATTCACGCAACATGACTGTGGGCATGGATTCTGGAACGACCGACCCTGCGGCCGCGTCGAGCCACTCCAAGTCGGCCCATGACTCCTTGAGTCGTCGTGCCGCATGCGGATGCGCGTCGGCACCGAGAACAGTGACTCGGCCAAACATCTGAACGTGGGAACCCTGCGACATCGATCGTCTCCTCTTTGTGCGTAGAAGTGGGGAAGCGATCGGTAGAGCGAACGGCAGGTGGTTATGTAACATAGCCGACACCATGGAACAACGCCAGCTCCTTTCGCCTTTGGCCAACAACCTTCGAATGTGGCGCGAGCGCAGGGGCATGAGTGCCTCCGCCCTCGCTCGAGAAGCAGGACTGGCGAAGTCAACGGTGTCTGAGCTCGAGCGGGGGAACGGGAACCCGTCGCTCGACACGCTCTGGGCGCTTGCCAAGACCCTGCACGTTTCGTTGGGCGCACTCTTCATGGGACCCGTTGGTCGTAGCGAAGTTGAGCTCAAGCGCCTCATCGATGCGCCTGTTATCGCACACGATGGTGACAAGTTTGTGGCTCAGTTGATGGCATCGTGGCGCAATTCTGGCGAAGTTGAAGTCTCGATTGTGTCGTTGGCGCCGAATGCGAAACGAAGCTCACGGGGCAATTCCCTTGGTGTCGTGGAACGCGCCGTTTGCCTCAGCGGCCTGGTCGAGGTGGGGCCAGACGAGTCCATGACTCTTCTGGAGCCGGGCGACATGATCACCTTTCATGCCGATCAACCCCACATCTATCGGGCACGCGCCGACGGTGGACGCTTGCTCGTCGTGCAGCAGTACCCATTCGTGAACTGAGTAGTCGCCGAGGCGGCACTATCCGTCACGAGGTGTTGACGCGGTGACCTAGCTTTGGTTTACTTGTGTCGTTCGGTAGAGCGAACGAGTAACTGACATGGCGAACATGTTTGAGTTCAATTTCAATGGAGAAGCTTTTGGAAGCCGACATTACGGAAGCTGACGACCCGGGCCTTGAATCGACGGCGCAGCCAGTCATCGAGACTCGTGGAATTACGAAAAGCTTCGGCCACGTCGAGGCGCTGCGAGGCGCGTCGCTCAGGGCTTACCCGGGAGAGGTGCTCGCGCTAATCGGCGACAACGGTGCCGGCAAATCGACGCTGGCCAATGTCATCGCGGGAGTTCACGCAAGTGACGGCGGCGAGCTCCTTTTGCGGGGCAACAGCGTGGACGTAGCATCCGTTCGTCAGGCTCGGGAGCTCGGGATCGAGATCGTCTACCAAGACCTTGCACAAGCTCCCGACCTGACTGTCTCGCAGAATTTCTTCTTCGGTCGCGAGCTACTCGTTAGAGGCTTCGGTCGCATACTCGGCAAGCTTGATGAGCAGTCCATGCGGCAACGCACCAAGGAGGCGATGACTCTTCTCGGTGCCCAGGTTCCCTCACTCACCGTTCCAGTGAGCGCCCTCTCGGGGGGCCAGCGCCAGGCAATCGCAGTGGCACGCGCTGTCATGTGGGCGAAGGCAGCGATCATCATGGATGAACCTACGGCAGCGCTCGGGACAAAGCAGACGGCAATGGTCTACGACGCTGTGCGCGCGGCTGCAGATCGCGGGCTTGCCGTCATTCTCGTGAGCCACGACATCCCAAAGATGATCGAGTTCGCCGATCGAATGGCGATCATGCGCCACGGTGCCGTGGTGTCTCAAATGCCAACAGACGGTCTCGAGCTAGTCGACGTACTGACGACGATGCTTACAGCTCAGAAGGACGAAGCATGAACCTCACGAAGACGTCCCCGCACACTTCCGCCGCAACGTTCTCCAGCAGCGAACCGCCGCTAGCGAAGAGGATCGTCACGTCGACAGCATTCATGATCGCGGTCGTTGTACTCATCCTCATTCTCATCTTCGGTCTGCTCTCCCCCAACGGGGTGTTCCTCGGTCCCACCAACTTCCGCAATCTTGCACTCGATTCCGCACAGCTCATTTTGCTTGCCGTTGGAATGACCTTCCTGTTGGGCGCTGGCGAACTGGACCTCTCAATCGGTGCGAACGTGATTCTGTCGTCTGTGGTTGCAGCCAAGGTGATCACCTTCATGGGCGGGACGCCTGAAGAGGTGCTCGCCGGCAACTACAGCAATGCCGGTGTAGCAATACTCCTTGGACTCCTCGCTGCCATGGTGACGGGCACTCTCTTCGGCATTGTGAACGCGACGCTTGTCAACATGCTCCGAGTCAACTCCTTCATTGTGACTCTCGCGATGATGAGTGTTGGTAGCGGAGTTGCCTACATCATCACGGGCGGGGTGAACGTCAGCGCCTTGCCTCGTGAGCTGCAAAGGAACTTTGGCTCAGCCGACCTCTTCGGGGTCGTCCCCATTCCGGCGCTCATCGCCGTCCTTATCGGTGCCATCGCCTGGTTTGTCATGACGAGACTGCGTTTCGGTACCCACACGGTCGGGATGGGGTCGTCGATCCGGGCTGCTCAACGCGCTGGGATCAACGTGAAGCTGCAGCGCATGAAGCTCTTCGGAATCATGGGACTGATCGCCGGCCTAGTCGGATTCATCGATATCTCTCGATTCTTGACGACCAACATCCAGGGCCATCAGGGGGACGCTCTCGCGGCGATCGCGGCTGTGGTCATCGGCGGCACGAGCCTGTTTGGTGGGCGTGCGTCAGTACTGGGATCGATGATCGCGGCCATCATCCCGGCCATTCTCATCAATGGGCTCGTCATCATGCGAGTCGGCTCGTTCTATCAATTGGTCGTCACAGGTGTGATCCTCTTGATCGCCGTCGGAATCGACCAGCGCCGCCGCGCGGCACCCAGCTAGTCAGTCTCTGCTCCGCTGTGCGGACTCTCCAGACCTTCACACCCACCAAGAGATCCATCCAGCCAAAAGGAGAACACTGTGCAAAAACAATCACACGTCCTAAAGCGCGGAAGCGTCATCGCGGCCGCGTCCGCCCTCGCGTTGGTGCTGAGCTCGTGCAGCAGCGCAACGGCACCGGCAGACGGCTCTGACGATGCGGCGGCAGGTAGCCGAGTTGTCTCGTTCGTTGCCGCGCAGATGACTGCAACGTACTTTCAGGTCATGCAGTGCGGTGCGCAGGCGGCTGCCGACGAATACAACGTCGACCTTGACTGGCAGGGTGACGCCGACTGGGATGTCGCAACCCAGACGCCTCTCATCAACGCGGCAGTCCAGTCGCAGCCTGGCGGCATGGTGCTCGTCCCGACCGATCCTGTTGGGCTCATCGAGACCGTGGGCAACATCGTTGCCGACGGAATCCCTGTAATCACCGTCGACGGCAGCCTGAACGAACCGGTCGAGGCGCAGAACATCCGCACGGACAACATTAGCGCCGGTGCACTCGCGGCAGACGCGCTCGCCAGGTCGATCGGTGAAACGGGAACTGTCCTCGTAATCGCTTCATTCCCCGGGGTTGCGGCAAACGCGGAACGCGTCGACGGCTTCACGGAGCGGATGGCAGAGGCGTACCCGGATGTCACCGTGCTTCCGACCGAATACTCGGAAGCTGACCAGTCGAAGGCGTCGCAAATCGCAGCAGCGGCGATTACCAGCCCGGACCTGGTGGGCATCTACACGACCCTCGCCCCGGCATCTTCAGGTGCCGCGGCTGCAATCCAAGCCGCGAACAAGACCGGTGAGGTCAAGCTCGTCGCCTATGACGCCGACCCCTCGCAGGTCGAGGACCTCAAGAACGGCGTCTACGAGGCGCTCGTCGCGCAGGACCCCTACGGTCTTGGCTACGACTCGGTGGCGCGCATCGCGAGAATTATCGATGGGGATCTTGATTCGGGCGACCTGGAGTACCAGGAGTACGTCACGGCCTACATCATCGACGCGGACAACGTCGACAGCGATGAGACCCAGCGATACATCTACAACCCGACCTGCTAGATCGATACCTCACACCGAAGCAAATAGAAGGCAGAAGTTCCATGAGCTCTGACAACGGCCACTCTCACCACCCGCTCACTCATCAGGCGGTGCGAGTGGCCATTGTCGGCTCTGGGCCCTTTGCAGAGCTTCACGCTCAAGCGTTCACAGAGAACCCTGACTGCGAATTGATCGCAGTTGTCGGTCGCTCGATCGAACGTGCAGAGGCACTCGCAACCCGTTTTTCCGTGCAGGAGACGTACCGCACCACCGAAGAGCTCTTCGAGGCTCGTGCGGTGGATGCCGTTGCCGTTGTGACAGCGGGGACCTTCCACCTTCAGCCAACTCTTGCCGCGCTCGAGGGTGGAGCAAGTGTGCTGCTCGAGAAGCCTGTCGTCATGAACAGCACCGAGGGGCGCACATTGCGAGAGGCGGTCGAGCGGGCGCCCGGTTTCGTTATGCCGGCACACATCCTCCGGTTCGCCACCCCGTATCAAGAACTCCGAAGTCGGCTAGAAGCCGGTGTGGTCGGCACCCCGCGCGCCTTGTCCTTTCGACGTCACCGCACGACTGACCATGATGAGCTCTTTCATGACGTTCATCCGGTTCTCATGACGATGATTCACGACATAGATCTTGCGATGTGGCTGACCGGTGCCACGCCGCTTCACATTACTGCGCGACAGATTGAGGCGCACTCGCGGTCGCAACCGCTTGCCGTCTGGGCCGAGGTGGAGACCACAGATGGCACGGCGATCTCCTTCCAAGTCTCCTGGTCGCTCGCGGCAGGATCGCTTTCGGACTCCTTCGAGGTCATCGGCGACAATGGAGCACTTTCGCTCTCTCTTGCGCCCCGCGTTCGCGACTTCGGTCCGGGGGCCAGCCTTGTGGACGATTGCCTGACGCCCGACGGCGGACACGGCGCTTTGCGTGAAGAGATCCGTCAGTTCGTCGACGCGGTCCGATTTGAGAATCCGCCCACCGTGGTCACCCTTGACGAAGCGCTTGCAGGTATCGACCTCGCCGAGCAGATCATTGCGGTTGCCAGAACGCATCGAATCGAGGCCGGCGAATGTCTCTGATCGACTCGCACATTCACCTCTTCGAACGCGGGTATGCCGACAATAGGCCGGCCGGCGCGGAGCTCGAGGACTACCAGTCTCTCCGGAAGCGGTATGGGATCGACAAGGCGCTCGTGGTCGGCTTCGAGGGCGACTCCCGGTTCAGGGGGAACAGCGCATACGTGCTGAATCTCGCCAGAGACCACGATTGGATTGTCCCCCTCAGCTTCATTGACCCGACAAACGCGAGCGCTCGATCCGTCGACGAAGCTGTCGCCGCCGGCGCAGCGGGCTTCTCCCTCTACCTCGGTTCGGATGCGGCCCTGGCTGAACAGGTGCAGGCCGACGTGTGGCGCGCGATCGACAAGCACGGATCGATCCTCAGCGTGAATGCGACGCCCGCGGCGCTCGCCGGCTTCGGACCCGTAATCGAGAGGCTAGGGAGAAGCGAGGTGCTCATCAGTCATCTCGGGCTGCCCGGACTGGCCGCCATCGAATGTTCTTCCGCTGACTCTCTTGCGCCGTGGACCCCAAAGAGATTGGCTGCGCTGACCGAGCTGGCGAAGTATCCGCAAGTTTCAGTGAAACTGACTGGCTTGTACGCGATCGATCCAGAGTTTCCGCACCGTCAGGCCGAAGCAGACGTCCGCGTGGCGATGGAGGCGTTCGGTATCTCTCGTTTGGTCTGGGGGTCAGACTATTCACCTGGCTTGGGCACAGTGACAGTCGACCAACTTTTCTCGGTTCCGGACTGGCTCAGCAAGCAACTCAGCGCCGACGAGGTGGACGACCTCACCGGCAAGACAATGCAGCGCATCCTCGAGGTGAGCTGACGATGCCCCGATTCTGCTACACCTTCGAACTGCTCCCGGGAACACTCGATCGGTACGAGCAGGAGCATCTGGAAATCTGGCCGGAAGTAGTCGAAGCGATGAAGCGGGTGGGTATCACCGACTACTCACTCTTCCGACGCGATCATGCAGTCATCGCTTTTGGTGAATGTGTTGAATCGGTATTCGACACTCTCCGGGCGCTGGACGACGATCCCGACAATCAGCGCTGGAGTGGACACATCCGCACGCTGATGCACAACCCACTCGATGCCGACGGGCAACTCAAGATCAGCCACGAAATATGGCGAATGCCCTGACTGTCAGAGAACACGCGCGATCCGAGACCGTCAACCCGCATGAACAACAGAAAGCGCCCATGATAACTCCCGGGGACACCCCCCTGCTCGACTCGAGCTATTTCCTCAACCTCACTTCGGACGCGTACCTCTACTGGGGTGCGCACTCGCCTGCGCTCAAGCGGGTCGAGGACGCGATTGTCGCCTCATATAGGGCCAAGAGTCTGGGCGAGGGGGGTCGGGACTTCCTCTACGCCGCCGAGAGTCACACGCGGGACAGCATCGCGCAGCTGACCGGCCGGCGAGCGTCAGAGGTGGGAATGCTCGGTGATGCCTCGACGGCGTGGAGCGCGATCGCCAACGGTTGGAAGTGGACACCCGGTGACAACATCGTCATCAATGAGTACGAACACCCCGCTGTCTTCGCACCCTTCCTGCGGTTGCGTCAGTACGGTCTCGAGGTCCGCGTCGTCCCGCGGAATGACGACTGGGAGATGCCCGCGTCTTCGATAGAGGAATACTGTGATGAGCGCACCACGGCGATTGCTGTGAGCCATGTCGGTTACGTCACCGGACTTCGACACAGTCTCACGGAGCTCGGTCAGATCGCGGATCGAGCAAATGTGCCGCTACTCGTCGACATCTCGCACTCCCTTGGCGTGATCGACATGGATCTCTCTGCTGCGGCTCTTACCGTCACAGCTTCGTATAAGTGGACCCTGGGTCCGTACGGTGTCGGCGCCGTAATCTGGAACCAGGATCGCCTGCCTGACTTCGAGCCAGGCTCGGTGGGCTGGCGGTCGCTAGAGAACATGTTCACGGACAAGCGCTTCGACGAAATCAACTGGAACCTCGACGGGACGCGGTTTCAGATGGGAGCCCCTGCGCTAGCGGACATTGCGGGTCTCGGCGCTGGAATCGACACGATCCTTGACCTTGGAATCGCGAAGGTCGAGGCTCACTCACTCGCCTTGGTCGGCGCAGCCATGGCCGGGTTGAGCGACTTGGGACTTGAGGTGATCACCCCCTCCGACTCTGCCAGACACGCCGGTAGCGTCGCATTCCTGCACCCGGGCGGCGAGGCTTTTGCTCGGCGGCTTGCAGATCATGGGGTGCTGGTGTGGGGCGGCGACGGGCGGGTTCGAGCCTCGTTCCATGTTCTGAATTCGAAAGGCGACGTCTCGCGTCTTCTGGCGGGCGTGACAGCCGTACTTGCAGAGATGCCTCTAGAAAGGATTTGACATGTCACATGAACAAATCGACGCCTACCTTGCCCAACGGGAAGACGACCTCATTGCACTCGTTCAGGACATGGTGGCGATCAATAGTCAGATACCGCCACACGGCGACGAACGCGAGATCGTGAAGTTCCTGCAAGAAACTCTGACCAGGCTTGGACTCGCTGACGAACTGACGGTTATCGGACCGTCCGAAGATCGGCCGAGCCTCATCGCCCGTATTCGCGGCACCGGGGGTGGCAAGAATCTCATGCTCAATGGACACATCGACACCAAGCCGATTGGCGAGGCTCGCGAGCAATGGCGGACCGAACCCCTCGAGGCCACGACCATCAACGGCACAATGTTCGGACTCGGCACAACGGACATGAAAGCTGCCGTTGCCGCCATGATCTATGCCGCTTACGCGCTCAAGGAAACTGGAACCCCACTGAGCGGCGACCTAGTAATTGGGATGATTGCCGATGAAGAGGCGGGCGCTCAGCTCGGCGCAAAGTTCGTGGCGCCACACGTCACCGGCGTCGACGCGATCCTTATTGGGGAACCAAGCGGATGGGACCACGATTGGCAGGGCATCCACCTGGTCTCACGGGGAGTTTGCGGGTTCCGCATCATCGTCCACGGTACCCAGATGCATTCGAGCCTCTCTGACCGGATGCCGTCTGTAAACGCGTCTCTCAAGCTCGCTGACCTCATGACCCGAATCGGTGCAGAACTTGACGTTCCCTTCACTCCGCACCCGCTCGGTCAGGTTGGTCCGACGCTCAACGCTGGCGTGATGATCAGCGGTGGCACATTTTTCGGTGTCGTTCCGGGGCGCGCGGAGTTCGCGTGCGACCTGCGCACGGTCCCCGGTCAGACGAAAGACGAAGTTGCTGTCGGCATCGAAGCATGGCTGGATGCCTGCAGAGCGGCCGACCCGGAGCTCCAAGTCGAGTACTCGTTCGAGCCCGGGCTTGACTGGGTCCCGTGGAGCGAGCTTGACGCAGAGCACCCGCTCGTCACCGCGACGCAGGCCGCGTCCAAAGATGTACTCGGAGAGGCGCCGCCACTTGGCGTGTTCCCCGGGGGGACGGATGCGCCGTGGTACTCACAGATCGGCATCCCCACTCTTCCCTCGTTTGGCCCTGGCGTGCTGACTTGTGCGCACGGCCCCAACGAATTCGTCAGTGTCGAGAGCATTCATCAGGCCGCACGAATGTATGCGCGGATCGCCGCGGACTTCTGCCGATGATCAACCAAGACAAAGGAGCAATTAGCATGCAGCTTATCCACACCACTAACGCACCGGCTCCCGGTGGTCACTACTCCCAGGCATCACGCGTGGGTGACTTCGTTTTCACGGCAGGACAGATTGGCGTTGATCCGTCGACTGGCGAGACACCGTCTGACTTCCGCGAGGAGGTGCGGCAGTCCCTCAAGAACCTGAAGGCGGTCCTCGCTGAAAGTGGCGCAGAAATCGGCGATGTTGTGCGGACAATGTGCCTCCTTACCGACATCGAGAGCTTCGCCATCTTCAACGAGGAATACGCCGCATTCTTTGGTGATCACAAGCCAGCGCGAAGCACCTTCGGAATAGCGCTCGCCGGCGGGTTCACTGTAGAGGTAGAGGCGATCGCATTCGTCGGGGATAAGTAAGGTCTAGCCGAAGCGGAATCCCAATCTCGCATCTTCTTCTTTCGTAGTAGACGGCAAGCCCAAAGCGTGATTGAGCTCGAACGACAGGCCGCGCCGCCTGGGTCGGGATCCCGAACCAATGTCGATGACCGAGCGCATAGCTCGGCATGGGTCGAGTGATCCGCGTGAATCTAAGAACCCCCGGGGCCGCATCGTGCGCCTGGCCGATGCGGCCCCGGGCACCACTCGAGTGATTACCTGGAGAGCCTTAAGGGCTCGCTCGTGAACACCCACTAAGTCTTCCTCGTGGGTGTCGCCGGGTACCCTGCCGCCCCAAATGCTGGAGGCGAACAGGGGACAGGGGTTAGTTGTTTCGTAGCGCCCAGCTCCGCGCTACGGGCGGCAGCAGCAAGAACGATGGACGGTGGTGAGTAACTCTCCCGCTGCCGTAGCTGTGAGGGATTCTTGAGCTCCTGACGGCGCTCACTGAAATTCCTCAGTTCTGCTCATCGAAATTCCCCACCCCGGGTCGCTCCGCCGCGTGAGGCGGGCCTCCCTCGATGCTGGT
>NZ_SGXT01000013.1 GCF_004216855.1 Microcella alkaliphila | reverse complement strand
GGGGAGCGTAGGAACTTCCATCCTGGAAGGCCCCGCCGCCTATCCCGCCACCGGCACGCCCGAACCACTCACCCCCGCTTCATGACGAAGAGCCGACAATCTCGACGCTCTGGACGACGACTTCCCCCGCCCGTTCTGGACGCGCGCTCGCCTCGGCGGCGTCGCCGTGCTCGCTGCGAGCATCGCGGTGGGCACGGCGATCGGATTCGGCATCGACCGGGCCGCCGACGCCCTCGCCCCCAACTCGCTCGCGGTCTTCGACCGCCCTGCGAGCGAGCTCGAGGTTGCCGCGCTCGCCCGTGCGAACCAGTTCGGACTGGGATTCGGGAGCGCCGCCACTGAAACAGAGGTGCGTCATCTGGCAACGGTCGACGACGTCGACGTGTTCGCGCAGTTGCTGCCCCCCGACTACGGAACGCCCCGCAGCGACGTCGGCGCCCAGGTGTGCCTGCTCGCAATGGCACCCGATGCAAACTTTGTGTCGCCGCCGTGCGTTCCCCGAACGGTGTTCGAGCGGCAGGGCATCGTCGGTCACCTGAGCGAAATGGACACGAGCGGCACCTACCCGCCGGCCGAGAATTTGCGGTCCCTGTCGATCGCGTGGGGCCCGCGCGGTGGTGCCGACATCGCGCTGACGGCGGCACAGGAGTCAGCGCAATGAGGCGTCGCACGCTTCTCGCCGTGATCGCCGCCGGGCTCACCGTCGGGGTGATGCTCGGGCTGACGAGTGAGCGGTGGGCGCCCCTTATGGCCCTCGACGCTCTGTCAATCTTCGACGGAGAACCGAGCGGCGAGGACCGCTGGACCTCGACGAATTTCGCCGCCAACTCCATCCTCGCCACACGGCGAATCGCTACGCTCGGCGACACCGAGATCTTTGCCGTTCGCAGCACCGTCGACATGTGGTCGGGCATGCCCCACCCGGAAGGGGTCCTCTGCGTGAGCGCCCGCTCGCCCCGACTCGTGTTCTTCTCGACCGGGTGCGTGTCCGAGACCGTGTTTCGTGAGCACGGGCTTCGCGGCGTGCTGTCCGCAATCGAACAGCCCTCGGGCTTCCCCACCTGGCGAACCGAGCGCCTCATCACCGTCGTGTGGTCGCCCACCGGCGAGGTGACCGTCGTCGATCTGACCGACGAGGTCGTTCTCAGCCCTGACGAGCTCTACTCAGAGGAAGAGCGCGCTGTCGGTCTCGACATTCCGTTTATCGACACTCTCCGATTCACGGGTGCCGATCCCGACGTCAGTCGCCTCGTCGCCGAGAGTGTCTCCCTCCCCGAGCTCGGCCCGGGCGAGATCGGACGCGGCAGCGACAGTGGGGTGACGACAACGACCTACCTGAGCGTGCACGCGGGCGCCACCGCGGACGCCGAGCGCTCGGTGTGCCTCACCGTCCGCTTCAATGACGAGCTGTTGCCCCCGGTGTGCGATTCACTTGCGACATTCCGCGAGTCGGGAATCACCCTTCAGCTCGTCGACGAAGGCGTCACCCTCTTCGCCCGCCCGCGCGAGGGCGTGGGCTTCGACGTCAGCGCGAGAGAAACCCGATGACGGCGGTGCCCGATCTCAACGCCCTCGACGACGCCGCGCTGCGCGGCATCGCGTACGGGCGCGCCGATTCGGATGAGGCGAGGATGCGCGCAGAAGCCGCCGCGCGCATCCTCGCCTCGCGCGGCGCCCCGGCCGCCCCGCCCACCGGGCAGCACGCGCCGCCCACGACACCGTCGGAACAGCCCGGAGCGCAGCCCGCGCACCGCGACCGAGACGATGCAGACCTGGAAGCGCCGACGACGGACGACGGGCCCCCGGGCCGCCGCTGGAGCACCCCCCTGCTCGCCGGCGTCGCCGCTGCCGCGCTCGTCCTCGGCCTCGCCGGCGGAGCCCTCGCCGACCGCGCCATGTCGACGTTCGGCGACGGCGACGACTCCCTCGCCGTGTTCGACCGTGAGCCCACGAGCCGCGAACTCGAACACGCCGTCGCGCTCTTCGGCCCCGAGGCGCCGGCGAACGCGCGAAACGTCGGGTCGGTGGGCCTCACCGAGCTCTACGCCGTGCGCATTGAGGGGGCGGGCTTCTACGGTGGGGAGTCGCTCGGCCCGCAGGTGTGCATGACCGGCGAAGCCCCGGGCGTCTACTTCCCTCCCGAGGTCTGCACCCCCGAGGAGGTGGTGCGGGTCCACGGCATGCAGGGAGTGCTGCGCGGCATCGACCAGGCCAGCGTGAACTTCGATGTTGTTCAACTGATCCGCTTCGAGTGGGGTCCCCGCGGCGGCGTGAGGGCCTCCGACGCCACCGAGCTCGTTCTCGGCGACGGTGCGAGCCGCTTCAGTGAGGACGACGTCGCCGAGGGGCTCGACATCGCCGCCGTGCGCGCACTCGAGCGCCTTCCCCGCTTCAGCGGCTCCGACGAGCGCCTCGGCCGCGCCCTCGTCGGGCCCGCCGTGGTCGGGCAGCTCGACACGACCCTGTTCGTGGGCACCGTCGAACCGGCGGCCGGCGACAGCCGCCAGGTCTGCGTGTACTCGCTCGTCAGCGGATCATCCCGCGCGTCGGTGTGCGCCTCGCTCGGCCAGTTCCGCCGCGAGGGGCTCCGCGGCTCATACCCGCTGCCCGACGGCCACGTGTTCGTCACCTACGAGCCATCTGGCGTGTTCACGGTCGACGGGCAGTGATCCTCCGGCAGGGCCGTGCTTGACTGTGCCCGTGGGCGACGACGCTGACCCCGACGCGTTCGACGGCCTGGAGGCCCTCGACGACGTCGCGCTCGCGCGCATCGCCCACGGCCGCGTCGCCGACAGCCCCGAATCTCGGATGCTCGCCCAGCGCGCCGCCCGCATCCTCGCCGGCCGCCGCCCGGCCCCCGACCCGACACCCCCGGTCGTCGACCAATCGTTGGCCGACGGGCCGGACGCGGCTGACGCGCCCCGCGCATCCCGCGTGTCGGTTCGCGTGTTGATCGCCGCCGCGCTCGCCGTCGTCGCACTCATTGCCGTCGCGCTCGTGGCGATCCCGCGCGAGCCGCCCGCGTTCGCCGTGGTCGAACGCCCGGCCACCCCGCGCGAGCGGGTGCTCGACGAGCGCCTCGCGGGCACGGGTGGCCTGCTGTTCAGCGGGGTGCGGGTGTTGCAGTCGGTCGTGCTGACTGAGCCCGGCGAGCTGCTCGAGCTCGTGGCCTACCGGGGCGGCGCCTCCCCCCGCACACCGCCCTCCGAGCGCACCGTCTGTCTCGCCGTCTTTGCGGCCGACCGGCTGTGGAGCCGCACCTGCCTGCCCGAACCGGCCTTCCTCTCCGGCGGCGACGTCAGCATCCTCGAGTCGCTGCCGGGTGCCGAGCTTCGCTACGGCTGGGGCCCCGGCGGCACCTCCAGCGTGCAGCTCACCCCGACCGGCCCCACCGACCTCGTCGAGCTGACCGCGATGGGCCTGCCCGCGGTGCGCAATCTCGTCCTCGCGGCCGAGGACGGCCCAAGCTTTCTCGTGCGGTCGCTCGAGCTCATCACCCGGCCGAGCGGACGGCCCGAAGCACTCTTCGGCCCCGCCGAGCTGGCGCGGGTCGACGAGACGTGGATCCTCATCGGCGCCGTCCGCCGCTCCCCCACCCCCGGCGGCGAGTTGGAAGTGTGCGCGATCGCGACCCGCATCGGTGTCGCATCGGCGCCCATCGACAGTAGCTGCGTCACGGCAAGCGAGTTCGCAAGCGCCGGCATCGCGACGCCGCCCGCCGACGGTCTGCGCCCCTTCGTCTACGCCTGGCGCCCCGACGGCACGATCGAGCTCGAGGGCCTCACCAGTACGCCGTGACCGCGCCCGACCCAGGAGGCCCGGCTTCTCATCCGGGCCGCGCCGCGCCTACCGTGCCCGCGGGTGCGCGAGCGCCCACGCCTCGCGCACGGCGTCGGCCGTCACGAGCGTGTACAGCTGCGTCGTCGCGACCGACGCATGCCCGAGTAGCTCTTGCACGACGCGCACGTCGGCCCCGCCTTCGAGTAGGTGCGTGGCGAACGAGTGCCGCAGCGTGTGCGGCGACAGCTCGGCGGTGAGCTCGGCCCGCTCAGCCGCGCCGCGAATGATCAACCACGCACTCTGCCGGCTGAGCGGCCCGCCGCGCGCGCCCAGAAACAGCGACCCGGATGCTCGTCCCCGCGGCGCGAGCACCGGCCGCGACCGCACGAGGTACGCGTCGAGCGCCTCGCGGGCGAAGCGTCCGATCGGCACGAGCCGTTGCTTACGCCCCTTGCCGAAGAGCCGCACGACCTCCGCCGCTCCCCCGTCGTCCCCGGTCACGTCGTCGACGGCGAGGCCGACCGCCTCCGAGACGCGTGCGCCCGTCGCGTACAGCAGCTCGAGGAGCGCCCGGTCGCGCAGCATCAGCGGGTCGTCGCCCGTGCAGGCGTCGAGCAGGCGCTCGACCTCGTCGATCGTGATCGCCTTCGGCAGTCGCTTCGCCTGCCGGGGCGGCTTCTGCTCGGCGGCGACGTTGCGTTCCACGAGCCCCTCCTCAAGAAGGAACGCGTGCCAACCCCGCACGCTCGACAGCATGCGGGCGGCACTCGAGGCCGACACCGGCCCGGCGCCGCCCGAGGCGAGCTCCGGGTCGCGGACGGCCGCGACGAACGACGCGACGTTCTTCTCGGCGATGCCGCCCACAGCATCCACGCCGCCGCCTGCGAGGTGGGCGAGGTAGCGGCCGAGGTCACGCCGGTAGGCGGCGACGGTGTGCGGCGAGCGGCCGCGCTCGAGCGCGACGTGCCGCAGGTACCGGTCGACCGCGCGCTGAAGCTCCGGAGACGGCTCTCGCGCCTCCGCCACGGCTAGCCTCGGGCCCGGGTGCGGCGCGCGTGCTCGGCGAGCACCGCGGCCATGAAGATGCCGTTGCGGGCGCGACCCGCGAGCACTGCGTCGACTGCCTCCTCCACCGCGACCCAGCGGGTCACGATGTCGGCCTCCTCGCCGTCACGGGCGAACACCTCGGGCGCCGCGCTGAGCCCCGTCGCCCGAAACACGTGGATGATCTCGTCCGAGCCGCCGGGCGTCGTGTGCAGCTGGATGAGTGGCTCCCAGTCGGCCGCGACGAGGTCAGCCTCTTCCGCCAGCTCGCGCTTGCCGGCCTCGAGCGGGTCCTCCCCCTCGATGTCGAGCAGCCCGGCGGGCAGCTCCCAATTGCGTTCGCGAATGGGGTGACGGTACTGACGGATGGCGAGCATCCGATCGTCGTCGTCGATCGCGAGCACCGCAACCGCGCCCGTGTGCGCGACGAATTCGCGCACCAGTTCGCCGTCGCCGAAGGCGAAGCGTTCGCGGCGCACATCCCACACGGCGCCGTCGAAGACGACCTCGCTCGACGCGATCTCGGGCGCGAACGGCTCGTCGGCGAGCGGCGCCTCACCCGCCGGCAGTTCGCTCACGAGCCCTACTCGCCCTCGGTTTGCTCGTCGTCGAACAGGCGACTGGCCTTCTGCCGCTCGATCGCGGCGCCAACAAGCCCCGAGAACAGCGGGTGCGCGCGGTTCGGGCGGGAGCGCAGCTCGGGGTGCGCCTGCGTGGCGATGTAAAACGGGTGCTTCTCGCGCGGCAGTTCGACGAACTCGACGAGCGAGCCGTCGGGGCTGAGCCCCGAGAACGACAGCCCGGCCTCGGCGATGCGGTCACGGTAGGCATTGTTGACCTCGTAGCGGTGGCGGTGCCGCTCGCCGATCGTCGCCTCGCCATACAGCTCGCGGGCCAGCGACCCCTCGCCGAGCGCGGCCTCATACAGCCCGAGGCGCATCGTGCCGCCGAGGTCGCCGCCGTCGATGTGAGCCACCTGCTCGGCCATCGTCGCGATGACGGGGAACTCGGTGTCGGGGTCGAACTCGCTCGAGGATGCTCCGGGCAGCTCCGCCACGTTGCGCGCGTACTCGATGACCATGCACTGCAGCCCCAGGCACAGCCCGAGCGTGGGGATCATGTTTTCGCGGGCGAACTTCAGGGCACCGAGCTTCCCCTCGATGCCGCGCACGCCGAAGCCGCCGGGCACGCAGATCGCGTCGACGTCGCTCAGGTGCTTCGCCGCGCCCTCGGGGGTCTCGCACTCGTCGGAGGCGATCCAGCGGATCACGGCCTTCGACTGGTGGGCGAACGCGCCGGCGCGCAGCGCCTCGGTGACGCTCAGGTACGCGTCGGGCAGGTCGATGTACTTGCCGACGAGACCGATCGTGACCTCGCGCTTCGGCTCGTGCACGGCGGTGAGCAGGTCGGCCCAGCCGTCCCACGCCACCTCGTTCGCCTCGAGGCCGATCTGGTCGATGATGTAGGCGTCGAGACCCTGGCTGTGCAGCATCGACGGGATGTCGTAGATCGACGGCACGTCGACCGCGTTGACGACGGCCTGCTCGTCGACGTCGCACATGAGCGCGATCTTGCGTCGGTTGGCGCTCGTGACGGGCCGGTCGCTGCGCAAGACGAGCGCGTCGGGCTGGATACCGATCGAGCGAAGGGCCGCGACCGAGTGCTGCGTCGGCTTCGTCTTCTGCTCGCCACTGGCGCCCATGAACGGCACGAGGCTCACGTGCACGAAGAACACGTTCTTGCGGCCGAGCTCGTGGCGCACCTGGCGGGCCGACTCGATGAACGGCTGCGACTCGATGTCGCCGACGGTGCCGCCGATCTCGGTGATGATGACGTCGGGCTGCGGGTCGTCTTCGGCCTGCAGGCGCATGCGGCGCTTGATCTCGTCGGTGATGTGCGGAATCACCTGCACCGTGTCGCCGAGGTACTCGCCGCGGCGTTCCTTGGCGATGACCTGGCTGTAGATTTGGCCGGTCGTGACGTTCGCGGCCTGGTTCAGGTTGATGTCGAGGAAGCGCTCGTAGTGCCCGATGTCGAGGTCGGTTTCGGCGCCGTCGTCGGTGACGAACACCTCGCCGTGCTGGAACGGGTTCATCGTGCCAGGGTCGACGTTGAGGTACGGGTCGAGCTTCTGCATGACGACGCGCAGGCCTCGGGCGGTGAGCAGGTTGCCGAGGCTGGCCGCCGTCAGGCCCTTGCCGAGAGAGGAGACGACTCCTCCGGTGACGAAGATGTGTTTGGTGACGCGGTCACCGTTCCCGGAGTCTGAAGTGTCTGCCACGGGGTTCTATCGTATCCGACCCGTGACCGCGAAAGCCTCGACGCGCGGAATCGAGCCGCGTACCCTGCCGGACATGGGGGAACGATCACGCACATTCACTCGGTTCGGGATGCTCGAAGCACGCCCCGCGCGCCGCGCCGCGGCGACGCTCGCCGCGTTCGTTGCGCTCGCTGCGCTCACCGCCGGCTGCGCGACGCAGCCGGCTCTGCCCCCAGCGCCCCAGTCGATCGCTGACGCGGAGGGTGCGGGGTGGCCGCCGGGAGCCCCGGTGCCCGACCCGGCGTTTGAGGGTCCAATCGAGCCCATCGCCTGGTGGAACGAGGGCCCCGCCCGCAATGTGATCACGTTCATCAGCTACGGCTCCTCCAGCTGCCCCTTTGTGTTGACCGCGCTTGAGGTGCTCGCTGACGACCGGCTGAGTGCCACGTTCCAGAAGGGGGCAGCCGATGCCTGCACCGATGACCTCGCCCCGCACTTCCACATCGTCTCGGCGCCCGAGGGCGCGACGGCCGACGAGGTCCTCGCCGATGTCGAGTGGCGCGAGCCGCGCCTCGGCGACGAAGACTGGGTGCAGGCGTTCACGATCATGGTGATCGACCCGAACCTCCAGCCGGTCGACGTGCCCGCTTCGGCGGCGGTCGACGAGTACCCGGGCTTGCCCGCGCTGCTTCCCGAACCTGCCCCCGATGCCGAGCAGCCCGACGGTCCGCAGGCGTTCTGGCTGAGCCCCGTGCTCGAGCTCGCCGACGATCGCGAGCTGACGATCGTCACCTACGGCTCGTCGAGTTGCCCACTCATTCCAACGGCGGTCGACGCGGGTCTCGCCTCCGACACGATCGGGGTGACGCTGCAGGAGCGAAAGGCACCGAACTCGTTCTGCACGGCCGACTTCGCGCCGTTCACGAGTGTGCTGGCGATTCCCTTGACGGCGGCCGCCGAGGCGACGCAGGTCGAGTTCTCGACCCTGGTTGATGGTGCCGAGCGGCAGGTGACGACGGTCGACATCGTCGACCTCGCCGGCTGAGTCAGACGCCGCTGAGACTGCGCGCCTCGGCGAGCAGTTCGCGCGCGTGCTCAAGCCCCGTGTCGCTGTCGGCGAGCCCGGACAGCAGCCGCGCCATCTCGGCCACCCGTGCGTCGCCGTCGAGTTGCTGCACGCTGGAGGCGGTGACGGTGCCGTCGCTGCCTTTCACGACCGTGAGGTGGTTGGTCGCGAACGCGGCGACCTGCGCCAAGTGCGTGACGACGATGACCTGCGAGGTGCGGGCAAGCCGCGCGAGCCGTCTGCCGATCTCGATCGCACTCGCCCCACCCACCCCGGCGTCGACCTCGTCGAACACAAACGTCGGCACGGGATCGGTCTCGGCGATCACGACTTCGAGCGCCAGCATCACCCGCGACAGTTCGCCGCCCGAGGCGCCTTTGCCGAGCGGCCGCGGGTCGGCGCCCGCGTGCGGCTGCAGCAGCAGCGCGACGGAGTCGCGGCCCGAGGAGGTCAACTCGTCGCGCCGCTCGAGTGAGACGGTGAGGCGCGCATCCGGCATCGCGAGCGCGGCGAGCTCGGCGGTCACCGCGTCGGCAAGCCGGGCCGCGGCCGCGGTGCGCAGGGCGGTCAGCCGGTCGGCGAGCCCGTCGACGGCGGCCTCTCCGCGCTCGACCTCCTCGGCGAGATCGGCGATGCGGTCGTCGTCGTGGTCGAGTTCGAGCAGCCGCGCCGACCCCGTGTCGAGCAGGTCGATGACGTCGTCAAGCCCCGGCCCGAAGCGTCGCGCAAGGTCGGTGAGGGCCGCACGGCGCTCGTTGACCGCCTCCAGTTCGCGTCCGCCGTCGGTTTCGAGCGACGCGAGGTAGCCCGAGAGCTCGGTTGCCGCCTCGGTGACCGCAAAGCCTGCCGCCGCCAGCTGCTCGACGATCGGCGCGAGCTGCGCGTCGTGCCCGCTGACCCGCTCGACCGAGCGGCGCGCGGCGTCAATGAGTCCGATCGCGTCGCTCGCGCCGTCGAGCGCCTCGCTCGACAGCAGTTCGTGCGCCTGCGCGGCGGCGAGCCGCAGGTCTTCGAGGTTGCCGAGTCGCTCGGCCCGCTCGGCGAGCTCGGTGTCTTCGCCGCGCTGTGGCGCGAGCTGTTCGATCTCGTCAATGGCGGCGCGCAGGTCGTCGGCCTCGCGGGCCCGCGCATCCCGGTCGCCGGTGAGTCGCGTGAGTTCGTCGCGCGCCGCGTTCCAGGCGGCGAATGCCGCCCGATACTCAGCCAGCACAGCCGAGAGCTCTGACCCCGCGTAGCGGTCGAGCGCCTCACGCTGCGCCGTGGACGACTTCAGCCGCACCTGGTCGCTCTGCCCGTGCACGACGACGAGCTGCTCGCCGAGTTCTCCGAGCACGCCGACCGGCGCCGACCGTCCGCCGACGACGGCGCGCGACCGGCCCTCGCCCGAGACCGTGCGGGCGAGAATCAGTTCGTCATCGTCGAGGTCGCCCCCGGCATCGCGCACGCGCTCGGCAACCGCGCCGTCGGTGTCGACGATCCAGCGCCCCTCGACGAACGCGCGGTCGGCCCCCGAGCGCACCACGCCCGCGTCGCCGCGCGCGCCGAGCAGTAGCCCGAGCGCCGTGACGACCATGGTCTTGCCGGCGCCCGTCTCCCCGGTGAGCGCGGTGAAGCCGGGCCCGAGCGGCAGCCGCGCCTCGCCGATCACACCCAGGTCGCGGATCGAGATCTCGTCGATCACGACGCGTCGCCCTCCGCGCCCTCGCCCGCGGCGGCATCCGCATCTGCGCCGCTCGCCCCCGCGGATGCCCGCGGCACCGTGATCGCGCCCGTCGCGGGATTCTCGGCGTCGGCCCCGCCCCGCCAGCCGTGGACGGGCAGGGCGAATTTGTGCACGAGTCGATCGGTGAAGGGCCCGGGGTGCAGCCGCGCGAGCCGCACGGGCGTGGACGATCGCCGGGCGACCACGCGCGCGCCGGCGGGCAGGTCAAAGGCGCGACGCCCGTCGCACCACAGCACGCCGGTCGCACCCGTACGGTCGAGCACGTCGACGGCGAGTGACGAGTTCGGGCCCACCACGAGCGGGCGGGCGAACAGGGCGTGCGCGCTGAGAGGAACCATGAGCAGCGCGTCGAGGCTCGGCCAGACGACGGGGCCGCCGGCGCTGAAGGCGTAGGCGGTCGACCCGGTGGGGGTCGCCATGACGACGCCGTCGGCGCCGAAGCTGGTGAGCGGCCGGCCGTCGACCGCGACGGCCAGGTCGAGCATCCGTTCGCGACTGGCCTTCTCGACGGTCGCCTCGTTCAGCGCCCACGTCTGCCAGATGACCTCGCCGTCGACCTTCACCCGCACCGAGAGCGTCATGCGCTCTTCGACGAGGTAGTCGCGCGACAACACGCGCGCGACCGCCTCCGTCAGACTGTCGCGCTCGCTCTCGGCGAGGAAGCCGACGTGCCCGAGGTTCACCCCAAGCAGCGGCGCCGACCCGCCGCGCACGAGCTCAGCCGCGCGCAGGATCGTGCCGTCGCCGCCGAGCACGATGACGAGCTCAACATCACCCACGGCGACGTCACCGTGGTCCTCAGCATCGGCGAGCACCCGCAGCTCTGCCCCGCCGGTGGCCTCCCGCAGATCATCGACGCTGTCGGCAGCGACGACGGGCGTGAGCCCGGCGTCGCCGAGCAGCCGGCAGACGGTGACGGCCGCCTCGAGCGACTCGTCGCGGCCCGTGTGGGCGACGACGAGGATGTGGCGTTCAGTCACGGGGCTCCTTCACACGGGTGGCTGATCGGCGGCCCGCGGGGCCCCGGTCACGACCGTGCGGGCCAACTCGGCCGCGCGGCCCCTCCATTCTGTCGGATCGACCCCGTACTCACGCCGGAAGACGGCCAGATACTCATGATTGCCGTGGGTTCCGACGACCGGGGAGGACAGGAGCGCCGACGCCCGTAAGCCCTCGTCGGCCGCCGCCCAGAGCACGCCCATGATCGCCTCCTCGCGGGCCCCCGCGTCGCGCACGATGCCCTCGCGGATGCCCTGTCGGCCGACCTCGAACTGCGGCTTGATGAGCAGCACGTAGTCGGCGTCCGCGCCGACCGTCGCAACGAGCGCGGGCAGCACGACGCCGAGCGAGATGAAGCTCAGGTCGCCCACGACGACCGAGGGCCGGTCACTCACTCCGCTGGTCGTCGCGAGCAGCTCGGGGGTGAGGTCGCGGGCGTTGACCCCCTCGACGACCGCGACGCGCGCGTCGAGCGCGATGCGGGCATCCAACTGGCCGTGGCCGACGTCGAGGGCGATGACGGTGTCGGCGCCGCGCTCGAGCAGCACCTCGGTGAAGCCGCCCGTGGAGGCGCCCACGTCGAGCGCCGTCGCCCCCGCGATCGGCAGCGGGCGACCGGCGGCCTCCTCCGCGTCGAGAGCCGCCAGCAGCTTGTGCGCGGCGCGACTGACATACCTGCTCGCGCCCTCTACCCCCAACTGATCGGATGCTCGCACCGCGTACGCCGGCTTCGTCACCACCCTGCCGCCGACGCTGACCCGCCCGGCCTCGATCGCCTGACGCGCGGCCGTGCGCGAGCGCGCGAGCCCCGCGTCGACGAGCGCCACGTCGAGGCGCCGCGTCGCACCGGAGTCAGAGCCGGAAGCCGAGCGAGGGGTGCGCGCGGTCACGCCTCGAGCTGCTGCCGCAACGCGTCATGCAGTTGCGCGAACGCGGCCGCACGGTCCTCGAGCGGCTGGTCGTCGATGAGGGCGAGCTGCGAGAGCAGGCCCTCGTCGGGGGTGTCGAGATCGGGCTTGTCAAGATCGGCGGTGTCGAGATCACCCGTGTCGTGCTCGCCGGTCTCGGGCTCGACCGTTTCCGGTTCGGTCTCTGCGCCGCGCTCGTCCATGGTCACGAATATAGCTGCGGGTCGACGTCGAGACCCCAGATTTGCAGGCCGGACGCCCAGATCACCGCGGCGCCGGCGCGCAGCAGGTTGACGGGGTCGTCGCCCGCCCGGGCGACGCGCACGACGTTCTGCTTCATGCGCACCACCGCCTGCCCGCACGAGACCGAGCGCACGCCGTCAGCGTCGACCTCCTCGGTCACCTCCGGGTACGGCTCGAACAGCTCACGCAGGTCGCGCAGAATGTAGGTCGGGCGCTGCCCGGCCGGCGCCGCAAGCACCTGCTTGGCCTGATCGATGCCGGTCAAGACGAGCGCGCTGGCCATTCCCGCCGTGTTGGCGCCCTGAATGTCGGTGTCGAGCCGGTCGCCGATCGCGAGCGGATTGCTCGCACCAAAGCGCTCAACCGCCTCGTCGTACATGGGCTTCTCGGGCTTGCCGGCAAAGACGGGCAGGCGCCCGACGGCCAGGTGCACGGCCGACACGAGGGTGCCGTTGCCCGGCGCCACCCCGCGCTTCTGCGGAATCGTCCAGTCGGTGTTCGTCGCCACCCAGTGCACGTGGTCGTGCTGCAGCGCGTAACTCGCCTCCGCGAGGTGTTCCCACCCCACGTGCGGGGCGAACCCCTGAACGACCGCGTCGGGCTGGTCATCGGCCGAGCGCGTGACGCGGTAGCCCGCCTTCTCGAGCTCGACGGTGATGCCCTCTCCCCCGACGACCATGACGAGGGCGCCCGGGTCGACGAGCGTCGCGAGCACACGGAGAGCCGCCTGCGGGCTGGTGACGACATCGGCCGCCTCAACGCTGAGCCCGAACGCCGACAGGTGCTCGGCGACCGACTGATCGGTGCGCGCTGCATTGTTCGTCAGGTACCCGATGCGGGCCGACGTCGCCGCCTTCTGGATGCTCGGAACGGCATGCTCGATCGCGTCCGGTCCCCGATACACCACCCCGTCGAGGTCGAGCAACAGCGCGTCGCGACCATCGAGCGGCGTCGGCGCCTTCTTCCTACCGAACATCGTCGCCCTCCTCGCCGGGCGTCGCCTCGCCCTCGGTCGCATCATCGTCGACGTCGTCGAGCCCTTCCTCGATGACCTCGATCTCGTCGTCGCCCGCGCCGCCTTCGGCCTCGGCGATTGCCTGGGCGGCGATGTCGGCCCGGCGACCCCACTCGGCGGCCTCCGACTCGCGCCCGAGTTCGGCAAGCACAACGGCGTACGAGTCGAACAGCGCGGGGCTGAAGCTGTAAGCGGTCGAGGGGTCGAGCTGCGGGATCTCCAACTCGCGCAGCGCCGCCTCGGTCTGGCCGAGGTCGAGTCGCGCGCCCGACATCGCGATCGCCAACTCGACACGTGTGCCGACACTCAGCTCGGAACGATCAACGCTGCGCCCCAGCTCGAGAGCCTTCTCGGGGCGCCCCAGACCGCGCTCGCAGTCGACCATCAGGGGAACCTGCTCGTTTGACCCGCTGATGCGGCGATGCGTGCGCAGCTCTCGCAGCGCGAGCGCGAAGTCGCCGGTCAGATAGGCGGTGATGCCGAGCGTCTCGCGAGCGACCGCGATGCGACCGCCGCGGCGGGCGGCCGCCTGTGCGTGCTTGTGCGCGAGCTCGGGGTCCTCATCAATGAGGCGAGCCGCCATGACGAGGTGCTGCGCGACCCGCTCCGCGTTCTCTTTGCTCAGCGCCTTCAGTTCGGCGCGAGCGACGCGGTCGAGCTCGCGGCCCGTTACGTCGTCCGGAATCGGCGGATCATCGTGCCGCGGGCGACCCTCGTCTGCGTCGGTGCGCCGCGGACGAATTCCGCCCGTCGGGCGTTCGGATGCTCGTCCCGACCCCGCACGCGGAGCATGCGAGCGGCGCTCCCCGCCCTCCCGGCGCGGTGCTGCGTCACCGTCACGGCGCGGACGTGCATCGCCGTCTCGACGAGGCCGACTGTCGCCGCTGCGCTGCGGACGAGCGTCGCCGTCCCGTCGAGGACGGCCGTCGCTACTCCGATGAGGGCGAGCGTCGCCGTCCCGTCGGGGGCGACGGTTCTCGCCACCATCGCGCTTCGGTCGGTCGTGCTTCTCTGACATGAGTCTCCTCGCGCTGCACAAATTCGTGCGTTAACGCGAAATGGCCACCCATCACTGGGTGGCCATTTCACAAAGAAGTCCGGCGGTGTCCTACTCTCCCACGAGGTCCCCCTCGCAGTACCATCGGCGCAGAAGGTCTTAGCTTCCGGGTTCGGAATGTAACCGGGCGTTTCCCCTTCGCTATGGCCGCCGAAACACTATTGATTTATCAATCGTTTACGGACAGTCATGTCAAAGCATGATCTGTGCGTAGTTCTCGACCGTAAATCGAGAACCACAAAGTGGACGCGAGCGCATACTCAACCCTTCCGAGGAAAGGTGTTGTCAAGTTATCGGCTTATTAGTACAGGTCAGCTGCAAGGGTCGTTAGTCCCCTCTTCCACATCCTGCCTATCAACCCAGTCGTCTGGCTGGGAGCCTCTCGCCCCTAAGGGCATGGAAGACTCATCTTGAGGCCGGCTTCCCGCTTAGATGCTTTCAGCGGTTATCCATCCCGAACGTAGCTAATCAGCGGTGCTCCTGGCGGAACAACTGACACACCAGAGGTTCGTCCAACCCGGTCCTCTCGTACTAGGGTCAGATCCTCTCAATCTTCCTGCGCGCGCAGAGGATAGGGACCGAACTGTCTCACGACGTTCTAAACCCAGCTCGCGTACCGCTTTAATGGGCGAACAGCCCAACCCTTGGGACCTACTCCAGCCCCAGGATGCGACGAGCCGACATCGAGGTGCCAAACCATGCCGTCGATATGGACTCTTGGGCAAGATCAGCCTGTTATCCCCGAGGTACCTTTTATCCGTTGAGCGACAGCGCTTCCACAAGCCACTGCCGGATCACTAGTCCCGACTTTCGTCCCTGCTCGACCTGTCAGTCTCGCAGTCAAGCTCCCTTGTGCACTTACACTCGACACCTGATTGCCAACCAGGTTGAGGGAACCTTTGGGCGCCTCCGTTACTTTTTGGGAGGCAACCGCCCCAGTTAAACTACCCACCAGGCACTGTCCCTGAACCGGATTACGGTTCTAAGTTAGACATCCAGGGTGACCAGAGTGGTATTTCAACAACGACTCCACGAACACTAGCGTGCCCGCTTCACAGTCTCCCACCTATCCTACACAAGCCACACCGAACACCAATACCAAGCTGTAGTAAAGGTCACGGGGTCTTTCCGTCCTTCTGCGCGTAACGAGCATCTTTACTCGTAGTGCAATTTCGCCGAGTTCGCGGTTGAGACAGCTGGGAAGTCGTTACGCCATTCGTGCAGGTCGGAACTTACCCGACAAGGAATTTCGCTACCTTAGGATGGTTATAGTTACCACCGCCGTTTACTGGGGCTTAAATTCAGAGCTTCGCTTGCGCTAACCCTTCCTCTTAACCTTCCAGCACCGGGCAGGCGTCAGTCCGTATACATCGTCTTGCGACTTGGCACGGACCTGTGTTTTTAGTAAACAGTCGCTTCCCACTGGTCTCTGCGGCCTTCAACGCTCCGGGAGTAAATCCCTTCACGAATCCGGCCCCCCTTCTCCCGAAGTTACGGGGGCATTTTGCCGAGTTCCTTAACCACGATTCTCTCGATCTCCTTGGTATTCTCTACCTGACCACCTGAGTCGGTTTGGGGTACGGGCGGCTAGAACCTCGCGTCGATGCTTTTCTCGGCAGCATAGGATCACTGATTTCCCCCGTGAGGGGTACGCATCGGATCTCAGGCTGTATGAGAGACGGATTTGCCTATCTCTCGCCCTACGTCCTTACACCGGGACAACCATCGCCCGGCTCAGCTACCTTCCTGCGTCACACCTGTTAATACGCTAGCCGCACCAGCATAGGGTCGAGTGCTAGCCCTCAGCTCGCCGCACCCGAAGGTGCATTGAAAAGAGGATTCGGACTCTTAGCATTACTGGATTAGCTTGGGCGGTTCTTCGCCGGTACGGGAATATCAACCCGTTGTCCATCGACTACGCCTGTCGGCCTCGCCTTAGGTCCCGACTTACCCAGGGCGGATTAGCCTGGCCCTGGAACCCTTGGTCTTTCGGAGGACGGGTTTCTCACCCGTCTTTCGCTACTCATGCCTGCATTCTCACTCGTGTGGCCTCCACGGCTGGTTTACACCGCCGCTTCGCTGGCCACACGACGCTCTCCTACCGATCCGTACGGCTGGACCACAAAGGCCTACCAAATGTACGAATCCTACGACTTCGGTGCTGTGCTTGAGCCCCGTTACATTGTCGGCGCGGAATCACTTGACCAGTGAGCTATTACGCACTCTTTCAAGGGTGGCTGCTTCTAAGCCAACCTCCTGGTTGTCTATGCAACTCCACATCCTTTCCCACTTAGCACAGGCTTAGGGACCTTAGTCGGTAGTCTGGGTTGTTTCCCTCTCGACGATGAAGCTTATCCCCCACCGTCTCACTGCTGCGCTCTCACTTACCGGCATTCGGAGTTTGGCTGACGTCAGTAACCTTTTGGGGCCCATCGGCCATCCAGTAGCTCTACCTCCGGCAAGAAACACGCAACGCTGCACCTAAATGCATTTCGGAGAGAACCAGCTATCACGAAGTTTGATTGGCCTTTCACCCCTATCCACAGCTCATCCCCTCAGTTTTCAACCTAAGTGGGTTCGGTCCTCCACGACGTCTTACCGTCGCTTCAACCTGGCCATGGATAGATCACTTCGCTTCGGGTCTAGGACATGCGACTGAATCGCCCTATTCAGACTCGCTTTCGCTACGGCTACCCCTCACGGGTTAACCTCGCCACATATCGCTAACTCGCAGGCTCATTCTTCAAAAGGCACGCTGTCAGAGCTACTAGGGCTCCTCCAACGGTTTGTAAGCAAACGGTTTCAGGTACTATTTCACTCCCCTCCCGGGGTACTTTTCACCTTTCCCTCACGGTACTTGTCCGCTATCGGTCATCTGGGAGTATTTAGGCTTATCAGGTGGTCCTGACAGATTCACACGGGATTTCTCGGGCCCCGTGCTACTTGGGATACTCTCCGGGCCATTACGACATTTCGACTACGGGGCTGGCACCCTCTGTGGCTGGCCTTTCAATGCCATTCGTCTATATCGCGCTGTAACCCTTGCTGTTCGGCAGAACAGCGGGTGAGTCCCACAACCCCGACCATGCAACGCCTGCCGGCTATCACACATGATCGGTTTAGCCTCTTCCGGTTTCGCTCGCCACTACTAACGGAATCACTGTTGTTTTCTCTTCCTGTGGGTACTGAGATGTTTCACTTCCCCACGTTCCCTCTACCCGCCCTATATATTCAGGCGGGAGTCACTAGGTCGCACAAGTACGCCCAGCGGGGTTTCCCCATTCGGAAATCCTCGGCTCAAAGCTCGCTTATCAGCTCCCCGAGGCTTATCGCAGATTGCTACGTCCTTCTTCGGCTCCAGATGCCAAGGCATCCACCGTTTGCTCTTAGAAACTTGACTACATGAGTATGAATCGATCGACAGCATCTCCCCTAAAAGGTTCGACGCTGCAGATTGACCAATGATCTATATAAATCTAGATCGTAGATCTGATACCCGAAGGCATCAGTTCTAAGATGCTCGCGTCCACTGTGTAGTTCTCAACATACGGTCGGCACTCCCTGCAGTCAGCCATCGCGGCGACTGCCCAGAAGTCCGAGAGATCGTGTCCCGGTTTCCCGGGGCCCGGTCCCTCAGGACCCAACAGCGTGCACGTCGCCACCTCTCACAAGCGCGGGTTCCTATCCACAAGGGATGTACTACCGAGCCGGCTCGAGCCGACGACCTAAATCAATGTTCCACCCTTGAGCAAACCGGCTGAGAACGTGCGTCTCAGTTCCGGCTCTGGATGCAGCCGCCGAAGCGACGCATCAGAAGCTCCTTAGAAAGGAGGTGATCCAGCCGCACCTTCCGGTACGGCTACCTTGTTACGACTTAGTCCTAATCACCGATCCCACCTTCGACAGCTCCCTCCTTACGGTTGGGCCACTGGCTTCGGGTGTTACCGACTTTCATGACTTGACGGGCGGTGTGTACAAGGCCCGGGAACGTATTCACCGTGACGTTGCTGATTCACGATTACTAGCGACTCCAACTTCATGGGGTCGAGTTGCAGACCCCAATCCGAACTGAGACCGGCTTTTTGGGATTCGCTCCACCTTGCGGTATTGCAGCCCTTTGTACCGGCCATTGTAGCATGCGTGAAGCCCAAGACATAAGGGGCATGATGATTTGACGTCATCCCCACCTTCCTCCGAGTTGACCCCGGCAGTCTCCCATGAGTTCCCACCATTACGTGCTGGCAACATAGGACGAGGGTTGCGCTCGTTGCGGGACTTAACCCAACATCTCACGACACGAGCTGACGACAACCATGCACCACCTGTATAGAGACCTTGCGGGGCGTACATTTCTGCACGTTTCCTCTATATGTCAAGCCTTGGTAAGGTTCTTCGCGTTGCATCGAATTAATCCGCATGCTCCGCCGCTTGTGCGGGCCCCCGTCAATTCCTTTGAGTTTTAGCCTTGCGGCCGTACTCCCCAGGCGGGGAACTTAATGCGTTAGCTGCGACACAGAAACCGTGGAATGGTCCCTACATCTAGTTCCCAACGTTTACGGCATGGACTACCAGGGTATCTAATCCTGTTCGCTCCCCATGCTTTCGCTCCTCAGCGTCAGTTACGGCCCAGAGATCTGCCTTCGCCATCGGTGTTCCTCCTGATATCTGCGCATTCCACCGCTACACCAGGAATTCCAATCTCCCCTACCGCACTCTAGTTTGCCCGTACCCACTGCAGGCGCGAGGTTGAGCCTCGCGTTTTCACAGCAGACGCGACAAACCGCCTACGAGCTCTTTACGCCCAATAATTCCGGACAACGCTTGCACCCTACGTATTACCGCGGCTGCTGGCACGTAGTTAGCCGGTGCTTTTTCTGCAGGTACCGTCACTTTCGCTTCTTCCCTGCTAAAAGAGGTTTACAACCCGAAGGCCGTCGTCCCTCACGCGGCGTTGCTGCATCAGGCTTTCGCCCATTGTGCAATATTCCCCACTGCTGCCTCCCGTAGGAGTCTGGGCCGTGTCTCAGTCCCAGTGTGGCCGGTCACCCTCTCAGGCCGGCTACCCGTCGTCGTCTTGGTGAGCCGTTACCTCACCAACTAACTGATAGGCCGCGAGTCCATCCTTGACCGAAATTCTTTCCAGCTAGTGACCATGCGGTCCCAGCTCGTATCCGGTATTAGACGTCGTTTCCAACGCTTATCCCAGAGTCAAGGGCAGGTTACTCACGTGTTACTCACCCGTTCGCCACTAATCCGCCGGAGCAAGCTCCGGGTTCATCGTTCGACTTGCATGTGTTAAGCACGCCGCCAGCGTTCGTCCTGAGCCAGGATCAAACTCTCCGTAAATGTTTGATTGCACGGCGACCCGAAGGCTGCCGGCACATCTAGTTGCATCAAGCGTTACCGCTCGACACGAGTTCAATCTGACTGAAGTTGAATATCTACTGACATTCGTTTCAATCCAAAGGAATCTCATTCGGTTGGTAAACCAACCGACGAGGTTGTTTGGCATTGACTTAGTGCACGCTGTTGAGTTCTCAAGGATCGGACGCTCCTGATGGTCGGCCTCTCGGCCGCCCTGTCAGGGCAACTTTCCTAATGTACCCACCCGGGAGACTCTCTGCAAGTTCGGGCTTCCAGTCATCTGGAGTTCCGAGTGCAGTGTCGATCCTGCGGGGGAGTTGGAATCCTACTTGGCGATGAGCGCACCCGCAAGGGCTGCTCTGTCTTGGAGGATTCGGCCCGGTAGCTGGCTTCGAGCTTCTCGCTCTCGCCGCTCCGTCGGGCTGACAAGAGAAAACATTACGGGCGTTTGGGGTGCCGGGCAAATCACCGCCACATCCCGGGCGTGTCGCGCCACTCTCCCCTGCAAACAGGCGGGACAGCGGTGCGCCGCGACCCGGTTACGAGCCGGTGAAGCGCAGGCCCGCGAGGGTCTTCTTGCCCCGCCGGAGAACGGCGACCCCGCCAGCGAGCGCGACGTTCCCGAGGGCCGCGCCCTCCGCATCCACCTTCACGTTGTTGACGGAGACCCCACCCTGCGCGATGGCACGACGGGCGTCCGAGGCGCTCGAGCAGAGACCGCTCTCGACGAGGGCGGCGACGACCGTCGTGTCGGCCGACACCTCCGCCCCGGGCAGCTCCGCGACAGCCGCGCGCAGCGTGGCTGCATCCAGGCTCGCGAGATCTCCCTGGCCGAACAGCGCCGCCGAGGCGGCGACCGCTGCACGCACCGCATTCTCACCGTGCACGAATCCCGTGACCTCGAACGCCAACCGGCGTTGCGCGGCGCGTCGGAACGGCTCCTCGGCGACCAGCGTCTCGTAGCGTTCAATCTCAGCGCGGTCAAGGAAGGTGAACACCTTGAGGCGATCGATCACGTCGGCGTCGTCGGTGTTGAGCCAGAACTGGTACATGGCGTACGGGGAACACATCGCGGCGTCGAGCCAGATGGCGTTGCCCTCGCTCTTGCCGAACTTCGTGCCGTCGCTGTTCGTGATCAGGGGCGTGCCGATCGCGTGCACGCTCACGCCGAGCGCCTTGTGCACCAGGTCAGTGCCGCTCGTCAGATTGCCCCACTGGTCGCTGCCGCCGGTTTGCAGAATGCAGCCGTGTTGGCGGTGCAGTTCGAGGAAGTCGTAGCCCTGAAGGATCTGGTAGCTGAACTCCGTGTACGAGATGCCAGCATCGGAATTCAAGCGCGCGGCGACCGCATCCTTCTTCAGCATCGTTCCCACACGGAAGTACTTGCCGATATCGCGCAGGAAGTCGATGGCGGAGAGCCCCGCCGTCCAGTCGAGATTGTTGACGAGGGTCACAGCGTTGTCGCCGTCGGCCGACAGAAAGCGACTCACCTGCTGCTGGAGGTAACCGACCCACTCGGCGACCGTCTCGCGGTCGTTGAGCTGGCGCTCGGCGGTGGGACGGGGATCGCCAATGAGTCCGGTGGAGCCGCCCACCAGCGCCAGCGGCCGGTGGCCGGCCAGCTGCAAGCGCCGCATCAGCAGCAGCTGCACGAGGTTCCCGAGGTGAAGACTCGGCGCCGTGGGGTCGAATCCGCAGTAGTAGGTGATGGGCTCCCCGTCGAGCACCTCTCGCAGCGCCTCAGGGTCGGTTGACACGTGCACGAGGCCGCGCCAGATCAGCTCATCCCAGAGGGAATCGAAGGAGCTGTCGAGGCGGGGCAGAGTCAGCGATTCGAGCGCGTCGGTCACCGCGACAGGCTATCGCGGTCGGATCGCGGGCCCTGTGAATCAATGACAGAGGGTTGATGTTGGCAATATCACCCCTCTAGGCTTGATGCATGTTCGTCGTGATCGCCGACCAGATCGGCAGCCGCACCGACCGAGACCGGGTCGCCGACCTCCTCCACCGCCTCGACGCCCGCGCCGGCGACCGCCTCGCCCTGCCCGCGGAACGCACCGCCGGTGACGAATTGCAGGCGCTCACCGCCGACCCCACCGCCGCACTCGACATCGTGCTCGAGTGCCTGCGGGGCGGACACTTTCGCGCCGGGCTCGGCATCGGTCACGTCGCAGGGGCGCTGCCGGCGAGCATTCGCGAAGCGAGCGGCCCCGCGTTCATCGCGGGGCGGCGGGCGGTGCAGAAGGCGGCGCGCACGAGCATCCACTTTGCGGCGGCCGGGGCCGACACGGCCGCCGACGACGCCGACGACGTGGATGCTCTCATCGCCCTGCTGCTCACGGGGCGCGCCCGGTGGAGCGCGCAGAGTTGGGAACTGTACGACCTGCTCGAGCAGGGGCTGACGCAGGCGGCGGCTGCCGAGCGGCTCGGCATCACCCCACAGGCCGTGAGCAAGCGCGCCCGCGCGGCCGCGCTCGCCATCGACGCGGAGGCCCGCCGGGCGATCGCACGGTTGATGGACTCCGCCGATGCCGAGCATTCGACAGTAGGGTGACGGGCATGTTCGCCGCAGCCTGGATCGTCTTCGCCGGTTGGCTCGCCCTGTCGGCCGCCGTCGCCGTCGTGCTCGCCCTCGCCGTCGTCGGCGGAGTGCAACGCAAAGACCACTACGCGCTCCCCGCCGTGGGGCTCGTCGCGATCGGGCTGGTCATCGTCAGCGTCACGCCCGTCCAGCCGGTCGGGATCGGCGGCCTGGTCACGCAACTGCTGATCATCGCACTCGCGATCGCCGGCGGCGCGCCCGTCGTGCGCGGCGTGTTGCGGCTCGCCGACCGGCGGCAACGGACGGCCCACGCTGCGACGACCGACGACACGGCGGACACGGCGCCCCGTGACGCCAGCCCCACCGCAGACGACGCCGCCGAGGTGCTGCGCGGTGGCGCGACCATCGGCTACCTCGAGCGCGCCGCCGTCGTCGCGGCCGTGCTGCTCGCCCGCTGGGAGATCCTCGCCGTGCTCGTCGCCGTGAAGAGCGTCGGCCGCTTCCGCGACCTCGACGCCGGTCACCACGTCACCGAGCGGTTCATCATCGGCACGCTCGCGAGCCTGCTGTGGGCGGGCGCGACCGCCGCGCTCATCGCGCTCGCGTAATCCCGCGCCCCGGCCGGTAGGCCGACACCGTCGGGTCGCCGGGAATCCAGAAGCGCCACGGGTACGCGTCCCCTCCCCCGGGATGCGCGACGCCGACGCGCGGGCCCGTCGCGATCGCGGGGGCGGGGCCCGGGGACGCAGCGAGATCGACGGCGCCGTCAGCGAGCATCCGCCCGTCGTCGTCGAGAGTGACGCCGAGGGCGCGCGCCAGACGTGCCGGACCGCGCGCCAGATCGCGGTCGGGCACCCGCGGCACCGCACCGTCGGCGCCCGGGCGGCGACCGGCCAGGGCGCGGGCGCGTGCCTCGTCGATGCCGGCAACGACCTCGCCCGCCCGGACCAGAACCGCCGAGGCGGTGCCCGCCTCGCCCGTCACGAGGTTCAGGCACCGGTGCATGCCGTAACTGAGGTAGACGTACAGCGTGCCGGGGGCGGCAAACATGGGTGCCGTGCGGGGCGTCTGGCCGCGGAACGCGTGCGAGCCGGGATCCTCACCGACGCCGAGATAGGCCTCGACCTCGGTCAAGCGGACGCTCACTCCCCGACCGTCGAGCACGGCCCCCAGCAGGAGCGGGGCGACCGAGACGGCGTCACCGGCCAGCATCGCGGCGGCCGGTGACGCACCGCGCGACACGCCGGACGGGGTCACCGCGAGCGCTCAGTCGTGCGCGACGCGCAGAGCGGCGAGGCGCTCGTCGAGGAGGGCGCGCTGCCGTGCGACGGCGACCGGGGCGGTGCCTCCCGCGCCCGAGCGTGACGCGATCGACCCTTCCACCGTCAGCACGCCGCGCACGGCACCCGTCAGCCGTGGGTCGATCGCGGCGTAGTCGTCGTCGCTCGGCTCATCCAGGTCGATGCCCGCGCGCTCGCAGTGCGCGACGAGCGCGCCCGAGATCTCGTGCGCCTCGCGGAACGGCACGCCCTGGCGCACCAGCCAGTCGGCGACGTCGGTCGCGAGTGAAAAGCCCTGCGGAGCGAGCTCGGCCATCCGTGCGGTGTCGAAGCGCAGCGTCGCGACCATGCCCGTGAAGGCGGGGAGGAGCACCTCCAGCGTCTCGACCGCGTCGAAGACGGGCTCCTTGTCCTCCTGGAGGTCGCGGTTGTAGGCCAGCGGAAGTCCCTTGAGGGTCGTCAACAGCGCGGTGAGACTGCCGATGAGGCGGCCCGTCTTGCCGCGGGCGAGCTCGGCGATGTCGGGGTTCTTCTTCTGCGGCATGATCGACGAGCCCGTCGAGTAGCCATCGTCCAGCGTGACGAAGCCGAATTCGCGCGTGTTCCAGAGGATGATCTCCTCGGCCAGGCGCGACAGGTCGACCCCGATCTGCGCAGCGACGTAGGCAAACTCGGCGATCAGGTCGCGCGCACTGGTGGCATCGATGGAGTTCTCGGTCGGGCCCGCAAAACCCAACTGCGCGGCCACCAGGGCCGGGTCAAGGCCGAGCGAGCTGCCGGCGAGGGCGCCCGCGCCATAGGGCGAGCGGTCGGCGCGAGCCTCCCAATCGCGCAGACGCTCGAGGTCGCGCACGAGCGGCCACGCGTGGGCCAGCAGATGGTGCGCGAGCAGCACCGGCTGGGCGTGTTGGAGGTGCGTGCGGCCGGGCATCACCGCAGCCGGGTGCGCGTCGGCCTGCGCGACGAGTGCACCGATCAGCGCGTGCAGCTCGCCGGCGATCGTGCGGCCGTGGTCGCGCAGGTAGAGCCGGATCAGCGTGGCAATCTGGTCGTTGCGACTGCGGCCCGCGCGCAGTTTGCCGCCGAGCTCCGCACCCGCCTCCGCCACGAGCGCGGCCTCGAGTGCACCGTGCACGTCCTCATCCTCGGGACGGGGCGTGAGCGTGCCGTCGGCGAACCGCGCCTCGACGGCGTCAAGGGCGGCGAGCATCCGCGTCAATTCGTCGTCGGTGAGGTAGCCGGCCGCGGCGAGCGCCACCGCGTGCGCCCGTGAGCCGGCGAGGTCGTAGAGAGCCAGCTGCCAGTCGAAGTGAGTCGAGCGGCTGAGGCGCTGCAGTTCGGGCGAGGGGCCGCCGCTGAAGCGCGCTCCCCACAGCGCGCCCTCGTTGGTGGCGCCGCTCATGAGCCCGCCCCCGAGCCGCCGGTGGAGCGTTCGAGCAACCACACGAGCAGCGCCTTCTGGGCGTGCAGGCGGTTCTCGCTCTCGTCCCAGATGACGCTCTGCGGGCCGTCGATCACCTCGGCGGTCACCTCGTAACCACGGTCGGCGGGTAGGCAGTGCAGGAAGATCGCGTCGGGCTTCGCGAGCGACATCATCTCGTCGTCGACGCGGTAGCGGGCGAGCGTGGCGACGCGTGCCGCCTTCTCCTCCTCCTTGCCCATCGATACCCAGGTGTCGGTCACGACCACGTCGGCGCCGGCGACCGTCTCGAGCGGGTCGGTGAAGATCGTGATCGAGCCGCCCGTCTCGGCGGCGATGCGGTCGGCGTCGGCGATGACCGCATCCTTCGGGCTGTATTCGGCGGGGCAGCCGACGCGCACGTGCATGCCCGCCGTCGCCCCCGCCAGCAGGTACGAGTGCACCATGTTGTCGGCGCCGTCGCCGATGAACGCGACGGTGAGGCCTTCCAGGGATCCCTTGTGCTCGCGGATCGTCAAGAGGTCGGCGAGCAGCTGGCAGGGATGGAAGTCGTCGCTGAGCGCGTTGATCACGGGAACCGTCGTGCCCGCGGCCATCTCTTCGAGGCCCGCCTGGCCGTAGGTGCGCCAGACGATCGCCGACACCATGCGCTCAAGCACGCGAGCGGTGTCAGACGGGGTCTCTTTGCCGCCGAGCTGGCTCGACGCGGTCGAGATGATGAGCGGCTGACCGCCCAGGTCGGCGATACCGACGGCGAAGCTCACGCGGGTGCGAGTCGACGACTTGTCGAAGATGACCGCAACCGTCTGCGGGCCCTCCAGCGGGCGCACCTGGAAGCGGTCGGTCTTCAGCCGCTCGGCGAGATCGAGAATCTCACGCTGCTCGGCGGGCGTGATGTCGTCGTCGCGCAGGAAGTGGCGGGTGGCGGGGGCGGCGGTCATGCGGCGGCCTTCAGGGACTCGGCGAACAGGGTGATGAATTCTGCGATCTCGGCGTCGCCGATAGTGAGCGGCGGTGCGAGACGGATGGTCGTGGCATTCGGGGCATTCACAATCAGCCCGCGACGCATCGCCTCATCGACGACGCGCGGCGCCGCCTCGGCGGAAAGCCCCACGCCGAGCAGCAGGCCGCGGCCGCGCACCTCCGTGACGAGCGGCGAGTCGAGGCCGAGAATTGCCTCGCGCAGCTCGACGCCGCGGCGGCGAGCGTTCCCCACCAGATCAGCGCGCTCGATCTCGGCCAAGACCGCGGAGGCGGCGCCGGTGGCAAGCGGATTGCCACCGAACGTGGAGCCGTGCTGGCCCAGGGTGAACAGGTCGCTCGCGGCACCGGTCGTGACGAGGGCGCCGACGGGCACTCCCCCGCCGATGCCCTTCGCGAGCACCCATGCATCGGGGGTGACCCCCTCGTGCTGCACGGCGAACCAGTCGCCCGTGCGTCCCGCGCCGGTCTGGATCTCGTCGGCGATCAGCAGCGCCCCGTGCTGGCGGGTGAGTTCTCGGGCCGCCGTCAAGAAGCCGTCGGGCAGCGGCACGACGCCCGCCTCGCCCTTGATCGGTTCGAGCAGCACGGCGGCGACGTCGTCTCCCATCGCCTCCTCGAGGGCCGCACGGTCGGTCGGCAGGTGGTCGACGCCCGGCAGCATCGGCTCGAACGGCTCGCGCAGGGCGGGCTTCCCCGTCACCGCGAGGGCGCCCATCGTGCGGCCGTGGAAGCCGTTCTCGAACGCCAAGATGCGCGGGCGGCCCGTGCGGCGCGCCAGCTTCACGGCGGCCTCGATCGCCTCGGCCCCCGAGTTGGCCGGGTACACGCGGCCGGTCGGCCCAGCACCCGTCAGGCGCACGAGGCGCTCGGCGAAGTCGACGCCCTGCGGCGTCGTCACATAGTTCGACACGTGAATGAGGCGCGCCGCCTGATCGGCGACCGCCGCCACGAGGGCGGGATGCGCGTGGCCGAGCGCGTTGACCGCTATCCCGGCGAGAAAGTCGAGAAAGCGCCGCCCGTCGACGTCCCAGACGTACGCCCCCTCGCCGCGAGCAAACACGGCCTGCGGGGTGGGTGCGGAGCGCATCGCAACGCGCGCGAATCGCTCGCGCAGAGCATCCGATTCGGGGGTGCTGTCGGGAAGAAGCGGGCTCACGCGGGCACCACCTCGGTTCCGATGCCGTGCGTGGTGAAGATCTCGAGCAGGATCGAGTGCGGCTGGCGGCCGTCGATGATCGCGGCTCGGCTGACTCCCCCGTCGACGGCGTCGAGGCAGGCGGTCATCTTCGGGATCATGCCGGACTCGAGCTTCGGCAGCAGCTCGCGCAGCTCTGTCGCCGAGATGCTTGAGACGAGCGAGTCGCGGTTTGGCCAATCGCTGTAGAGGCCCGGCACATCGGTCAGGACGACGAGCTTCTCCGCCTGCAGGGCGACCGCGAGCGCGGCGGCGGCCGCGTCGGCGTTCACGTTGAGGCTGTGGCCGGGGTGGTCCATGTCGGGGGCAAGCGAGGAGACGACCGGGATGCGCCCGGCGTCGAGGTGGGCGAACACGACCGACGGGTCGACGTGCACGATGTCGCCGACGTGACCGAGGTCGACCTCCTCGCCGTCGACGACGACGCCGCGGCGACGGCCCTGAAACAGTCCCGCGTCCTCGCCGCTGACGGCTGCTGCGAGACCAGCGCCGCTCTGGTTGATGAGCCCCACCAGCTCGCGGCTGATCTGTCCGGCGAGCACCATGCGCACGACGTCGATCGCCTCGGTGTTCGTCACGCGGTAGCCGCCTCGGAACTCGCTCTCGATGCCGAACTTGGTGAGCATGGCCGAGATCTGCGGGCCGCCGCCGTGCACGACGACGGGCTTCAGGCCAACCGTGCGCAGGTACACCATGTCGGCGGCGAACGCGGCCTGCAGCTCGGGGCTGACCATGGCGTTACCGCCGAACTTCACGACGATGATGCGGTCGCGGAAGCGCCTGAGCCACGGCAGAGACTCGATGAGGGTCTCGGCCTTCTCACTGGCGAGGGCGAAGTCGGAGGATTCGTGAAGGGTCGACATCAGCTGGAGTACGCGCTGTTCTCGTGGACGTAGTCGTGGGTCAGGTCGTTGGTGAGGATCAGCGCCTCGTGGGCGCCGACCTTCAGATCGATGTCGAGGTGCAGGATGCGCGGGGTCAGGTCGACCTCGTCGCGCGGCCTGTCGGGGCCCCCCGCCGTGCACACCCGCACGCCGTTCATCGTCACGTCGACGTCGTACGGGTCGAACTCGGCGCTCGTCGTGCCGATCGCGGCGAGAACACGCCCCCAGTTGGGGTCGTTGCCGAACACGGCCGCCTTGAACAGGTTGTTGCGGGCCACGGAGCGGCCGACCTCGACCGCGTCGTCGTCGCTGGCCGCGCCGGTCACCCGGATGTGGATGTCGTGGCTTGCGCCCTCGGCGTCCGATTGCAGCTGCAGCGCGAGCTGCATGCACACCTCGGTGAGCGCCGCCGTGAAGTCCTGCTCGTCGGGGGCAACACCGGACGCTCCGCTCGCCATGAGCGTGACCTGGTCGTTCGTCGACATGCAGCCGTCGGAGTCGAGTCGGTCGAAGGTCACCCGTGTGGCAGCGCGCAGGCTGCGGTCGAGCGAGGCCGAATCGAGGTCCGCGTCGGTCGTGATCACGACGAGCATGGTCGCGAGCCCCGGAGCGAGCATGCCCGCGCCCTTCGCGATGCCGCCGATCGCCCACCCGGCCGCGTCGCGGCACTCGGCCGTCTTCGGAACCGAGTCGGTCGTCATGATGGCGCGCGCAGCATCCTGACCGCCGTCGGGGGCGAGCGCGTCGGACGCCGACGCGACGCCCGCAAGGAGGCGCTCACGATCAAGCTGCTCGCCGATGAGGCCCGTCGAGCAGACGAGCACCTCCCCCGCGCCCAGCTGCAGGTGCTCGGCGACCGCCTCGGCCGTCGCGTGGGTCGTCTGGAAGCCCGGGTGGCCCGTGAAACAGTTCGCGCCCCCGGAGTTCAGCACGATCGCGCGGGCCCGGCCATCCCCGATCGCCTGACGCGACCAGATGATCGGGTTCGCCTGCGCGCGGTTGGAGGTGAAGACCGCCGCGGCGGCGTCACTCGGGCCGGTGTTGACGACGAGGGCGAGGTCGAGCGCACCGGAACTTTTCAGCCCGCAGGCAACCCCGGCGGCGGTAAACCCGGCCGGCGTGGTGACGGTCACGGGGCCACTCCGTCGATGGGAAGCCCCGTCGTTTCCTCGAGGTCCAGGGCGAGATTGAGCGACTGCACGGCAGCTCCGGCAGTGCCCTTCACGAGATTGTCGAGGGCGACGATGATCACGGCGCGGCCGGCGTCGGCGTCAAAACCCACCCCGACGAGCGCGGTGTTCGCGCCGACCGTCTCCGCTGTCGACGGGTAGCGTCCCGCGGGCAGCACGTGTACGAACGGCTCGTCCGCGTAGTGAGCGGTGTACGCCGCGTGCAGCTGCTCGGCCGTGACACCGTCGGCGACGCGCGCCGTGATGGTCGCAAGAATGCCGCGCGCCATCGGCACGAGCACGGGCGTGAACGACAGCGTCGGCGCGGTCGCGCCCGCAAGCCGCAGATTCTGCAGGATCTCCGGAATGTGCCGGTGCACTCCCCCGACCGCATACGGCTGGGCGGAGCCGAGCAGCTCGCTGGCGAGCAGGTTCGTCTTCAGCGCGCGACCGGCGCCCGACGGCCCCACCGCGAGAGCGGCCGTCAGATCGACCTCGTCGAGCAGCCCCGCATGGATACCCGGGGCCAGTCCCAGCGACACGGCCGTCACGTTGCACCCCGGCACCGCGATACGCCGCGCGCCCGCGAGGGCGTCACCGTGCCGCGAGCCGTCGGCGTGCGGCAACTCGGGGAGGCCATACGCCCACGAGCCGTGATACTCGCCGCCGTAGAAGCGGGCCCAGTCGTCGGCGCTCGTCAAGCGGTGGTCGGCGCCGCAGTCAAGAACGAGCACGTCCGTCTCGAGCTCAGCGGCGATCGCGCCGGAGGTGCCGTGCGGCAGTGCCAGCACGACGATGTCGTGGCCGCGCAGGTTCTCGGCCGTCGTTTCGACGAACGTGAGGTGGGCGAGCGAGCGCAGGTGCGGGTGCACGTCGATGAGTGCGGCCCCGGCGTTGGAGTGCGCGGTGACGGTGCGCACCTCCAGCTCGGGGTGGCGCGCCATCAGACGCAGCACCTCACCGCCGGCGTAGCCGCTCGCACCGGCGATCGCGACGGAATACGGCATTGCTCTAGCTTAGGCCCGCAGGCTCGCTCCGAATCGCTCGGCGGCGACGGCGAGGCCCGCCATTTTCGCCTCGGTCGCCTCGGCCTGTGTCAGCGTGCGGTCGGCGGCCCGGAAGCGCAGTGCGAGGGTGATCGACTTCGTACCGGCCTCGAGCCCGTCTCCGCGGTAGTCGTCGATGAGCGTCGCCGCCTCGAGCAACTCTCCCGCTCCCTCGATGACCGCTGCACGCACGTCTCCGGCGGGCACGTCGACGGGGACGACGAGCGACAGATCTTGCGTCGCCGCCGGATACGCAGAGAGGCTCTCGGCGACCAGATCGCCCTCTCCCAGCTCGATGAGGGCGTCGAGATCGAGTTCGAGCACGCCGACGCGGCGGGGCAGGTCGTTCTCGAGCGCGAGGCGCGGCAGCAACTCGCCCGCGAGGCCCACAACGCGGTCACCGACGAGCAGTTCGGCGGTCCGGCCGGGGTGCAGCGCATCGTGGTTGCCCTGGCGCACGTCGAGCGCGACGCCCGCCGCGTTCGCCACGAGGTGGGCGGCCGCAATCACGTCGGCGATGCCGGCCGGTTCGGCGGGCTGTCCGATTCCGCGCGGGCGTCGGTCGCCGACGACGAGCGCGGCAACGCGCCACGGCTGCGGCGGGATGCTCGCGTCCAGGTCGGCGAGGACGTCATCGCTCGGGCGCGCCGACCCGAATGGCACGGCGTCGACGCCGTAGGAGGCTCCGGCCTCCGGACGGAACACGCGACCGATCTCGAAGATCGCCAGGTCGCTCAGACCGCGCGAGCGGTTGCGATGCGCGGTCGCGACGAGTGCGGGGATGAGGCTGCGGCGCAGATGAGCCGCCTCGGCGTCGAGGGCGTTCGCGAGCCTCATCGTGGCCGCATCCTCGCCATCGATCATGGCGATCTGCTCGGCCGTCGAGAAGGGGTAGTTCAGCACCTCGCTGAGGCCCGCCGCGGCGAGCGACGCGCCGATCGCGCGGCGCACACGCTGCGAGCGGGTGAGGCCACGGCCCGGCGGGGCGACGGGAAGCGCGGCGGGGATGCGGTCATAGCCGACGATGCGCGCCACCTCTTCGGCGAGCGAGGGGGCGTCAACGAGGTCGGGGCGCCAGCTCGGCGGCTCGACCATCCAGCCGTCGCCCTCGAGACGTATCTGGCAGCCGATGGCGCTGAGCGAGTCGGTGACCTCGTCGAGGGAGTAGTCCACGCCGATCAGGCTGTCGACGTACCCATCGGGGAGGGCGATCTCGGCGGGGCGCTTGGCCTCGATCCACTCGGACCCGAGCGAGTCGATCGTGCCGCCCGCGTGCTCGACCAGCAGGTCGGCAACACGCTGCGCGGCCGGGGCCGCGACAAGCGGGTCGACGCCGCGGGCGAACCGCTTCGACGCCTCACTCGGCAGCTTGTGTCGACGTGCGGTGCGGCTGATCGAGACGGGATCGAAGTTCGCGGCCTCGATCAGCACGTCGGTCGTGGAGTCGCTGACCTCGGTCGACGCGCCGCCCATGACGCCGGCGAGGCCGATCGGGCCGGACACGTCGGTGATCAGCAGGTCTTCCGTGTCGAGCGTGCGGGTCTGATCATCGAGCGTCACCAGCGTCTCGCCCACGACGGCACGACGTACCGTGATGCCGCCCGCGACCTTCTCAAGGTCGTACGCGTGGATCGGCTGACCGAGTTCGAGCATCACGTAGTTGGCGATGTCGACGGGCAGTGAGATGGAGCGGATGCCCGCGAGCGCGAGGCGCGCGACCATCCAGCCCGGAGTGGGCCGGGTCGGGTCGATGTCGCGCACGACGCGCGTGACGAAAACATCGCAGCCGCGGCGCCCGCGAATCGGCGAGTGATCCTTCACCTCGACGCTGAAGCCGTCGGCCTCCCCCACCTCGAACGCCTTCGCCGGGTCGCGGAACACCGCCCCCGTCGCGTGCGAATACTCGCGGGCGATGCCGCGAATCGAGAGCGTGTAACCGCGGTCAGGAGTAACGTTGACCTCGACGGCCACGTCGTCGAGACCGAGCAACGCGATCGCGTCGGTGCCGGGCTCCGGGTCGAGACCGAGGGTGACGAGGCGCACGATTCCGTCGTGCTCGTCGCCGAGGCCCAGCTCGCGAGCGCTCGCGATCATCCCGTCCGAGACATGACCGTAGGTCTTCCGCGCACTGATCGGGAATGGACCGGGCAGCTCGGCGCCGGGAAGCGCCACGACGACCTTGTCGCCAACGTGGAAATTGTGCGCGCCGCAGACGATGCCGCGCACCTCGGACTCACCCGACTCGGTCGTGCCGGTGCGCACCTGGCACCAGCGGATCGTCTTGCCGTTCTTCTGCGGCTCGTCGACGTACTCGAGAACCTCGCCAACGACGACCGGGCCGGAGATCGCGGTGCCGTGCACAGCCTCCTCCTCCAGGCCGACCTTGACAAGCGCGGCGTGCACGTAGTCGGCGTCGGCGCCCTCGGGGAGGTCAGCCCACTCGCGGAGCCACGACAGGGGGATGCGCATCAGGCACTCACTCCGAACTGCTGGGTGAAACGCACGTCGCCTTCGACCATGTCGCGCATGTCGTGCACCTCATTACGGAACATCAGGGTGCGCTCGATTCCCATGCCGAACGCGAAGCCCTGGTACACCTCGGGGTCGACGCCGGCCGCGCGCAACACGTTCGGGTTGACCATGCCGCAGCCGCCCCACTCGATCCAGCGCGCACCACCGCGGAAGGTGGGGTGCCAGACGTCAAGCTCGGCGCTGGGCTCGGTAAACGGGAAGTAGCTGGGGCGCAGACGAATGCGGGCGCCCTCGCCGAACATCGTGCGGGCCATGTGTTCGAGCGTGCCGCGCAGGTGCGCCATCGTGAGGCCCTTGTCGATCGCGATGCCCTCGATCTGGTGGAAGACCGGGGTGTGCGTCGCATCCAGCTCGTCGGTGCGGAACACGCGGCCCGGCGCCACGACGTACAACGGGAGGCCGCGCTCGAGCAACGCGCGCACCTGCACGGGGCTCGTGTGCGTGCGCATCAGCAGGTGCGCATCCTCTGGCTCGACGAAGAAGGTGTCCTGCATCGCGCGGGCCGGGTGGTCGGGGTCGAAGTTCAGGGCGTCGAAGTTGTACCACTCGTTTTCGAGTTCGGGGCCTTCCGCGACCTCCCACCCCATGGCGACGAAGATGTCGCTCATCTGCTCCATCAGGGTCGTGAGGGGATGACGGCCACCGCGGAGCCCCAGGGGCGCGATCGCGGTGACGTCGATCGCCTCGGCGGCGAGCGCTCGGGTCTCCTCCTCGGCCGCAAGGGTTGCCTCGCGCGCGGCGAAGGCCTGCTGAACGCGGCCGCGGGCCTGGCCCACGAGCTTGCCGAGCGCGGCCTTCTGCTCGGCGGGCACGTCGCGCAGGCTCGCATTCAAGCGGGCGAGGGCGGACTGCTCGCCCGCGTGAGCGGATCGGGCGGCTTTCAGCGCGGCGGTGTCGCCCGCGGCGTCGATGGCGTCGAGCGCCGCATCGACGGCCGACGCAACGGCGTCGTCAGTAATAGGGAGGCTGTCAGGCACGAGCACCGAGTCTAATCGGGCCGCGCTGCACGCTAGTTGCCTCCGTCGCCGCCTCCGTGGTCGCTCGGTGGCGCGACCGGTGGTTGCGCCTCGGAACGCCGGGTTCGAATGGAGGCGATCGCCGTGGTGTCGGCGTTCTCGCCCGTGGTCTTCCGCGCGGCGCGGCGGCTCGCGCGACCCGCGGGATCACGAGACGCAAGGCGCCGGGCGAGCATCGACAGCACGAGGTTCACGATGAGGAACGCAAAGAGGGTGATCACGAAGAACGAGAACCCGTACTGCGAGAAGCCGTAGAACTCCGCGAGAGTGCGCTGGCGACGCACAAGCTCTTCCAGGCCCACGATGTAGCCGAGCGAGCTGTCCTTCAGCAACACGACGAGCTGCGCAACGATGATCGGCGTCATGGCCCGGAACGCCTGAGGGAACTCGACCAGCAGGCGAGTGAGCAGGGGCGTCATGCCCAGGGCGAGGCCAGCTTCACGTTGACCCTTGGGAAGTGCGACGATGCCGGCCCGGAGAGCCTCGCCGATGATGGCCCCGTTGTACAGAGCGAGCCCCATCACGACCGCCCAGTACTGGGACGTGGCAAACATGATGAGGATGAAGAACATCATGAGCAGCACCGGCATGCCGCGCAGGAACTCAAGGACGACCGTGGTGGGAACGCGAACTACCTTCAGTCTGGACAGTCGCAAGAGAGCGAAGACACTGCCAAGAAGCACGGCAAGAACGCTCGCGATCGCCGCGACCTGAAGCGTGACGAGCAGGGCGCCGCCCAGCGCGCCCCAGACCACCGGGTCGCGGAAGACATCCCAGCGATCGGCGTCGAACAGACCCTCGCCCGTCAGCGTGACAATGACCCAGGCGAGGGCGCCGGCGAGGGCGATTCCCGTGATGATCGACGCGATGAGTGCGCGTCGGCGCGCACGCGGCCCCGGGACGTCATAGAGAACGGAGGTCATCGCAACACCGCCACCTTCTTCTCGAGCTGGTCGGCGAGACGGCCCAGCGGGATGGTGATCGCGAGATAGCACGCGGCGACCACGAGGAAGATCGCGATGGTCTCGTCGGCGTAGTTGTTGGCGAGGCGACGACTCGAGGCGAAGAGTTCGAAGACGAGGAAGCCGCCCGCCACCGAGGTGTTCTTCGTCAGGGCGATCGTCACGTTGATGAGCGGCGGGACGACCGTACGGATCGCCTGGGGAATGATCACGAGGCTTGCCGTCTGACCGAACGTGAGCCCGAGGGAACGAGCGGCCTCTGCCTGACCGGACGGAACCGAATTGATGCCCGAGCGGATCGCCTCTGCATAGAACGGAGCGGTGTAGAGCGTGAGTGCGGCGATCGCACTGATCTGGAAGTCAACGATGACCCCCAGCCGCGGCAGCACGAACACCAAGAGAAAGAAGACGAGGGTCAGGGGCGTATTGCGTAACAGCTCAGTAAACCCAGCCGAGACCCAACGAAGGGTGGGAACCGGCGAGATGCGCATCGCCGCGAGCAGGATGCCGAGGGGAACTGCGAGAAGCACCGTCAGCGCGAGCATCCTCAGCGTCGAGAGAAAACCCTCGAGGAGAACATCGCCACTCTCAATGAGGAATTGCACGCTCAACCGTCCTCAGTTGTGTGAATCGGGGTATCGGGGCGGGGCGCCCGATGGGCGGCCGCGACGCGCGAGGCGTGCAGCCACCCACCGGGAACCGTCGGTGTCTCTCGCCTAGTAGCGGTCGACCATCGGGGGCTCGGGAACCTCGAGCACCGTGCCCGCGGTCTCCTCGTAGAGGCGTGCCCAGGTGCCGTCTTCGAAGGCTTCCTCGAGCACGTCGTTGATGAACGTGCGGAAGGCGTCGTCACCGAGGGGCAGGCCGATGCCGTAGGGCTCCTCCGTGAAGGTCTCGCCCAGCAGCTCGAACTCGCCGGGGTTCTGGTCAACGAAGCCCGACAGGATCACGTTGTCGGTGGTCACCGCGACGACCTGGCCGTTACGCAGCGGGTCGAGGCAGTCGCTGTATCCACCGGCGGCGAGCAGCTCGGCGCCGTACTCGTCGGCGATCGTCGCGGCCGGGGTCGAACCCTCGGCCGAGCACACCGGCAGGCCGGCGAGGTCCTCGGGGCCGGTGATACCCTCGGGGTTGCCCGCCTGAACAATGATGTCCTGACCGGCGATGAAGTACGGCCCGGCGAAGTCGATGCGCTCCTTACGAGCGTCGTTGATCGTGTACGTCGCCACGACGATGTCGACCTGGTCCGACTCGAGGAACGACTCGCGAACGGCCGACTGGGCCTCCGTCCACTCGATGTCCTCGAACGCGATGCCGAGCTCGGCGGCGATGAGCGCCGCGATCGCCACGTCGAAACCGACGGGGGTGCCGTCAGGGCCCTGCAGGCCGAACAGCGGCTGGTCGAACTTCGTGCCCACGCGCAGCGTGCCCGCCTCGGCGAGCTCCGCCATGGTGGTGCCGGCTTCGAACTCGGGGTTTTCGGCGATCTCGAGGTTGTAGGGGCCGTTGCCGGTGGCGGCCGCCGGCGCGTCACCCTCGTCGTCGATGCCGCCGGGGCCGGCGCTACCGGCGGGGGCGCACGCAGTCAGGCCGAGCAGCAGCATCGCTGCCGCGCTCGCCAGAGTGGTTTTCCGTGTCAGTCGCATGTGCAGTCCTCCATGGTTTCGTGTGGTGGTGCTGTGTGTGGTGCAGGACGGCCACGTGCTGTCGTGGCCGCCACGTCAGTGGCTGAGGATCTTCGACAGGAAGTCCTGCGCGCGAGCGCCCTTCGGCGCGTCAAAGAACTCGGTGGGCGTCGCCTCTTCGACGATCTGACCGTCGGCCATGAACAGCACGCGGTCAGCGGCGCGGCGCGCGAAGCCCATCTCGTGGGTGACCGCGATCATCGTCATGCCGTCTTTGGCGAGCTGCACCATGACGTCGAGCACCTCGTTGATCATTTCGGGATCAAGGGCACTCGTCGGTTCGTCGAGCAGCATGAGCTTTGGCTCCATGGCGAGCGCGCGAGCAATCGCGACGCGCTGCTGCTGGCCGCCCGACAGCTGCGCGGGCATCTTCTGCGCCTGATTGGCGACGCCGACGCGATCGAGCAGTTCCATGGCTCGCTTGTCAGCATCCGATTTGGATGCGCGACGCACGCGGGTGGGCGCGAGCGTGACGTTCTCGAGAACCGTCTTGTGCGCGAAGAGGTTGAACGACTGGAAGACCATGCCGACGTCGGCGCGCAACTGGGCGAGCGCCTTGCCCTCAGCGGGAAGGGGCGTGCCATCGATGCGGATCTCGCCGCTGTCGATCGTCTCGAGGCGATTGATCGCCCGGCAGAGCGTCGACTTGCCCGAGCCACTCGGCCCAATGACGACGACGACCTCGCCCTTGGCGACAGTGGTGGTGATGTCTTTCAGTACGTGCAACTCACCGAAGTGCTTGTTCACGTTCTCGATCGCGACCAGCGGTTCAGACACCCGCGCCATCCCTTCGAATTCGACCGGCATCCACCAGCGATGCTGCGCACCGACAGTGGTGGCACGGGATCACGGTAGGTCGGTGCTCGGCACCGGTCACGGGCCTTGAGCGTTTCTTGAGCGTGGGTAACGCGCCCGCAACGCGGTCGAAATGAGCTCGCGACGGCAGCGGGACGAGCTAGTCGCGGGCGTCGCGGTAGTACGCCACCGCACCCGGGTGCAGGCTCACGGGATCGGTGAAAATTGCCTGCCGTCGGTCGAGGAGCGCGGCGGCCGGAACGTCGGCGGCGATCCGAGAACGCGAATCGAACAGTGATGTCAGCAGCGCGACGACCTCGTCATCGCTCGTACTGTCGGCGACCATCAGATAGTTCGGCACCGTCATCGTCGCCGTCGCCTCCGCGCGACCGTACGCACCGATCGGAAACTCCGCGAGACGGTACACGCCGCCGTGTTCGGCGTTCACCCGCTCGACGGTCGCCGACTCGATCGACAGCAGCCGCGACGGCGTGTCGGCAAACAGCTCGGTGAGGCCGGGCGTCGGCAGCCCGCCCACCCAGAAGAACGCTTCGATGTCGCCGGCGCGCAGCGCGGCGATCGATTCGGCGAGCCCGAGCTCTTCATCGGTGACGTTCGCCGGAGAGACGCCCGCGGCGTCCAAGACGCGTCGTGCCACCAGGTTGACGCCCGAGCCGGGTGCGCCGAGGGACACGGCGCGCCCCTCGAGATCAGCCAGTCGCGCAACGTCGGAGTCGGAGCGCACGACGACGTGCACGTATTCGTCATACAGCCGCGCGATTGCCGCGACCGGCAGCGGCTCAGGGAAGGCTCCCGCACCGGCCACCGCGTCAGCAGCGGCATCGCTCTGCGCGAAACCGAGCAGCGCGCGGCCGTCGCCCACCCGCTGCAGGTTGTCGACCGAGCCGTTCGTCTCGTCAACCGTCACGGCAGCACCGAATCGCGCCGAATACTCCTCCGCGAGCTCGGCTCCGAAGCTGTAGTAGACGCCGGTGACGCCGCCGCCCGCGATGGCGAAGCGATCGGGAACGGGCGAGGGCGCGCATCCTGCCAGGGTCGCGATCACCGCGACGATGGCGAGCGCCCGCGCCGCGATTGAACGTCGGGTCTGCCTCATGCGGCGAGCTCCGGACTCAGTCGCAGGTGCACGGCGAGGCCTCCCCCGTCGGGCGCCTCGATGCGCAGCTTGCCGCCAATCGAATGCACCAGGTCGGTCGCGATGGCGAGGCCGAGCCCCGAGCCGGGGGTCGATCGGTTGCGGGGGCTGCGCCAGAAGCGGTCGGTCAGGTGTGCCAACTCCTCGGTGTCGACGCCCGGCCCGTTGTCGCGCACCACGATGTCGACGCCGCCGTCAGATTCGGCGACGGTGACGACGACGCGCGTACCCGAGGGCGAGAACTTCACCGCGTTGTCGATCACGGCATCCAGAGCGCTTTCGACGATCACGCGGTCGGTCGCGAGCGAGACCGGGTCATCGCCGCGAAGGACAAGCGATACCCGTGCCTGCGTGGCCCGCTGCCGCCAGGCATCGAGCCGACTGCGCACCAGTTCGGTGATGTCGACGCGATCGGCCACCGCGTCGCGCTGGCCGCTGCGCGCGAGATTCAACAGGGTGTCGAGGATGCGCGTCATGCGCCTGCCCTCCTCGCGCGTCTCCTCGATGTCGCGGGTCCACTCATCGCCAAGGCCCGTCGCCAAGTGCTCGACGCGTACGAGGAGGGCACTCAGCGGGTTGCGCAGCTCGTGGGAGGCGTTCAACGCGAACTCCTGCTGCCGCGACATGGTGCGCTCAATCTCGTCGGCCATGCGGTTGAACAGCAGAATCATGCGGCGCAGCTCGGGAGGGCCCGTGTCATCCGCAATGCGTGACTCAATCTCGCCGCGTTCGATCGCCTCCATCGCGCGGTCCATGCGACGGAGGGGGCGCAAAACCCAGTCGGACAGCCGGAACACAATGACGAGACCCACCGACGTCGCGAGCACCGCGCCGAACAGCACGAGCACCCACTGTTCAAGAATCGCCTCCCGCGCGACGTCGACGTTGGCCTCCACGACGACCGCGCCGATCGCATCCCCGTTATCGAAGACGGGTTCAACGATGACGAGCTCGGTGAACTCCCACGGCGCCCCCGGCTGGGGCAAGTCGCCGCGACGGCCGGCGAGAGCGAGCTGAATCTGCGCCGTCGTTGCCTCATCGAGCACTGTCGCGTCGTTGCCGCCCGTCGCCCAGGGTGCACCCGAGCGGTCGACCACGACGACGCCCGTGCCGTACACCTCGGCGTAGCGCTCGGCCTCGCGGGTGACGAGCTCGGGGCTGCCCGAACGCAGCGCCTGGCGCGCGTTCGTCACAAAGTAGGCCACGTCGCCGACCAGCTCGGTGATGTGTTCCTGTTGGATGCTGCGCGCGGCGCTCCACGCATACGCGCCGCCCAGCACCAATAGCACCGCAATGAGCGGCACCAGGAAGACCACGACGAGCCGGCGACGCACCGTCAGCTGCCGACGATCCGGTAGCCGACGCCCCGGACCGTCTCGATGACGTCAACGCGGCCCGTCTTGCGACGGATTGAGCCGACGTGCACTTCGAGTGAGCGGCTGTACGCGTGCCAGTCGGTCTGCCAGACCTCGCGAATGATGCGCTCGCGCGGCACCACGACGCCGGGGTATCGCGCGAGGGCCGCGACGATGTCGAACTCGGTTCTCGTGAGGTCGACGCTCTCGCCGTCAATCGCGAGCTGACGACTGGCGAGATCGATGCGCACGCCTGAGAGGGTGATCACCTGGTCGTGGTCGGGCTCAGCGACGGCGGTGCGCCACCGGCGCGTGACCGCCTCGATACGGGCGACGAGCTCGAGCACGTTGTAGGGCTTCACGACGAAGTCATCGGCGCCCGCACGCAGCCCGCGGATGCGCTCCTGCACTTGGCTGCGCGCCGTCGCGATGATGATCGGCACGCCCGAACGCTGCCGAATGAGCCGGCACAGCTCGATGCCGTCCATGTCGGGCAGCCCGAGATCGAGCAGCACCACCTCGGTGTCCGCGCCGAGCGACTCCATCGCCTGCGCGGCGTCCGATGCGCCCGTCGTCGCGTAACCGGACTTGCGCAGGTACGCGCGGAGCGCATCCATCAATCGATCGTCGTCCTCGACGATCAGCACGCTCATCGCGCACCCCGCGGGGTCACTGGTCGCCCGCCGCCGCGCGCTGCGCGAATGCGCTCTCGTAGAGGCAGACGGCCGCGGCCGTGGCGAGATTCAGCGACTCGGCGCTGCCGTAGATGGGCACGATCACGGCGCGATCGGCGCGCGTCAACTGCTCGGTCGTGAGGCCGCGGGCCTCGTTGCCGAACAACCACGCGGTCGCGCCGTCCAGGTCGCCCTCCGAGCGCGCCGCCAGCAGGTCGTCACCCGAGATGTCGGCGGCAAGCACGCGAATGCCCGCCCCCCGCAGCGCGTCGAGCGCCTCGTCGAGATCGACCCCGACCACCACCGGCACGTGAAACAGCGAGCCGGTCGTCGCCCGGACGGCCTTGGGGTTGAACGGGTCGACGCTCGTGCCGGTCAAGATGACGGCGTCGGCGCCGGCCGCGTCGGCCACGCGAATCACCGTGCCCGCATTGCCGGGGTCGCGCACCTCTTCGAGCACCGCGACCAGGCGCGGGGCGGATGCGACTATCGCCTTGAGCGACGACGGGAAGGTCTCGCAGACCGCCACCATGCCCTGCGGGGTCACCGTGTCGGCGATCGCGTCGAGTACCGCGTCGGTCACGATCTCGACGCGCACTTCGGCCGCGCGGGCATCCCGCATGACGGCGCCCGCGCGATCGCGCGCCTGCGGCGTCACGAAAATCTCACGGACGAGCTCGGGGCGGAAGCGGATCGCCTCGGCGACCGCCTGCGGCCCCTCGACAAGAAACAGGCCGGTCTCGGCGCGCTGATTCTTCTTCGCAAGTTTCGCCGCCGCGCGCACGCGGGGCGAACGCGGGTTGTCGATCACGCGCTCATGCTAGCGATCGCCACCGAATAGGCGGTTAACGCGATGATGGCGCGCCCTCCCCGAAACGGGGTGGACGCGCCATCGATCAGGATGCGCGGTGCGGGTTACGCGGCCGTCTTCGGGGCCGAGGTGTCGGCCGGGAGGGCCTTCTTCGCGGTCTCGACGAGCGTGGCGAACGTGGCCGGCTCGTTGACGGCCAGCTCGGCCAGCATGCGACGGTCAACCTCGACACCGGCGAGGCCGAGGCCCTGGATGAGGCGGTTGTAGGTCAGGCCGTTCTGGCGGGCGGCGGCGTTGATGCGCTGGATCCACAGGCGACGGAACTCGCCCTTGCGTGCGCGACGGTCGCGGTACGCGTACACGAGCGAGTGGGTGACCTGCTCCTTGGCCTTGCGGTAGAGGCGCGACCGCTGACCGCGGTAGCCCTCGGCGCGCTCGAGAATGACCCGACGCTTCTTGTGGGCGTTGACTGCCCGCTTGACTCTCGCCATCTTCTTTCGTCCTTACTTCGTCGTGTCTCGGCGTTACTTCTCGCCGATGAGCTTCTTGATGACCTTCGCGTCCTGGGGCGCGAGAACCTGCTCGCGGTTCAGTCGGCGGGTCAGCTCGCTCGACTTCTTCTCCAGGTTGTGACGCATGCCGGCCGACTGCTTCATGACCTTGCCGCTGCCGGTGGTCTTGAAGCGCTTCTTCGCCCCGGAGTGGGTCTTCTGCTTGGGCATCTTTTCCTCGTTTCGTTGCGGGTGCTGCACGCGCCCTCGCGGGCGGTCAGATGTGGGGCGGTGACTACTCGTCGTCACCGGCGCGGCCCTGGCGGACCGCCTTCGCCTCGGCGCGGGCCTGGTTTTGCTCGGCCTTTGCCTCGGACTTGTTCTTCAGCGGCGCGATGATCATCGTCATGTTGCGGCCGTCGATCGTGGGCTTGTTCTCGACGACGCCGAGTTCGGCGACGTCTTCGGCGAAGCGCTGCAGCAGGCGAACGCCCATCTCGGGGCGGGACTGCTCGCGGCCGCGGAACAGGATCATGGCCTTGACCTTGTCACCGGCCTTCAAGAAGTTCTCGGCGCGCTTGCGCTTCGTTTCGTAGTCGTGAGAGTCGATCTTCAGACGGAACCGGACCTCTTTCAGCACGGTGTTCGCCTGGTTGCGTCGGGCCTCTTTGGCCTTCTGCGCGGCCTCGTACTTGAACTTGCCGTAGTCCATGATCTTCACCACGGGCGGCTTCGAGTTCGGGGCGACCTCGACAAGGTCAAGGTCGGCCTCCTGCGCCAAGCGCAGAGCCACTTCAACCTTCACGACGCCGACCTGCTCGCCTCCCGGCCCGACCAGGCGGACCTCGGGGACGCGGATGCGGTCGTTGGTTCTTGGTTCGCTGATGGCGACTCCTCTGACGTGTCAGAACTGCTGGCAACCCAGCCGAGACGGTCTCGGTGGACCCGATCGAGGAGTGACGTTTCCACGGCGCGCACGGCCGCGGTAGCCCCTAACTCTCGGCAGAATGACCTGGCCGAGGGAGGCATTGCGACCCGGTAACCTAAGTGCGGTCAAGCGCGGGTGGGAGCGAACTCCACTTTCGTACCGGGGAAACGGCCCCGGAGCCCGCCCAAGAATAGCAGAACGAGGTCATCATGGACACCGCCGCCCGCGACATCGCCGAGGTGCCGGCCGTTGAGATCATCAACGCCGCGTGCGTTCACCTCTTGAGCGCCGCCGCCGTGAAGTGCGGCCTGTCGGAGAACGGCGAGAACGAGATCGACCTCGCTGAGGCTCGGTCGCTGATCAATGCGCTCGCCGGCCTCGTCACCGCCGCCGCCCCCGAACTCGGTGACCACCACGCCCGACCGCTACGGGACGGCCTGCGTTCGGTACAGCTCGCCTTCCGCGAGGCCTCGGCCTTCCCCGACGCTCCCGGCAAGGGGCCGGGCGAGAAGTGGACCGGCCCGGTCGCCTGATCGCAGCCCGGTGACGATCGACGTTCGCTGACTACCGCGGCGCGGCGATCGGCTGAATGCTGATGGAGTCGACGCGCTCGGCGACGGTGGGATCGGACGCCCACGCCGCCCCGATCGCCGACAACGCGGCGCGCACCTCCTCGGGCTGCGTATCGGGATTGTGCGCCACACGCACGACCACTTCGGGCCCCGCACCGGTCGCCCGCGGGTCGCCGGGCACGACGGACACCGCCCAGATGACGGGATGCTCGTTCGCCGGTCTCGACAGCGCCTCCACGACCTCGTCGTCGTCGACGGCGGGCACCCACGGCCGTGACTGCGCGACGGCCCAGACCGCCGGTCTCGGCAAGACGACAAGCGTCTCGGACCGGGGATCGATCACAACGCGGTCGGTGTTCTCGGACGCCGCGGCCAGCGCCACTCGCACCGCATCGGCCGGGACGGGTCGGGCGTCAGCGCGCCACGCCGCCATCGCGGCGGTCGACGAGAAGACCGGAAGCACCGGGCGGCCATCGGGGCCCTCGACCGTGATGATCGACAGCTCCTGCGACTTGTCGATCAGCTGACCGTCGGGGCCGAGCCCCGTCTCCCCCGCGACCGCCACCAGCGGAATTAAGAAGCGGCAGCGACGGATGGTCTCCACGAGATCGACGATGGTCGCCTCGCCCGCGCGAAACGCGGCGTGCGCCTCGAGGAAAGCCGCGGGTGCTGTACCGTCATCGGCGGCGTTGGGGTTCGGTTCGAACGAGCGACCCTTCCAGGGCTGACCGGCCGAGTCGGCCAGACCAAGCGCCACGAGATCAGCGTCCGGCGACGTCGAGGGCCTCAGGGAGCGTGAACGCCCCGGCATACAGCGCCTTGCCGACGATCGCGCCCTCGAGACCCAGCGGCACGAGCTCGCGCAGTGCGGCGATGTCGTCAAGGGTAGCCACGCCACCAGAGGCGATCACGGGCCGATTCGTTCGTTCCATCACGGCGCGCAAGAGGTCGAGATTTGGCCCCTTCAGCGTTCCGTCCTTCGTGACGTCCGTGACCACGTAGCGCGCGCATCCCGCCTCTTCGAGGCGCTCCAGGACGCTCCACAGGTCGCCGCCCTCTTCCGTCCAGCCGCGGGCGGCGAGCGTCGTGCCGCGCACGTCGAGGCCGACCGCAATCGCCTCGCCATATTCGGCGATCACGTGGGCGGCCCACTCCGGGTTCTCGAGCGCCGCCGTGCCGAGATTGATGCGCTTGGCACCGGTCGCGAGCGCGGCCTCGAGGCTCGCGTCGTCGCGAATGCCGCCGGAGAGCTCGATGTTGACCCGCTTGGGCGTCGACTTGACGACCTTCTTGATGATCGAGCGGTTGCTACCGCGGCCGAAGGCGGCATCGAGGTCGACGAGGTGGATCCACTCGGCACCCTGGTCAGCCCACTCGTGCGCCGCGTCGATCGGATCACCGAAGCTCTCCTCCGTGCCCGCCTCACCCTGGGTGAGTCGAACGGCCTTGCCGTCGGCGACGTCGACCGCCGGCAGCAACGTGAGGTGGGGAACGCGGGAGAACTCGCTCATCAGAAACTTTCTCGCTGGGTACAAACGTATTGGGGCTCACGGCCAGCACACGAGCCTACCCCTCGGCCCCCGGGGCAAAATCCAGCTAGAGCGCCTGCACCCAGTTGCGCAAGAGGGCGAGACCCGCCGCGCCCGACTTCTCGGGGTGGAATTGTGTGGCCGCCAACGGGCCGTTCTCGACTGCCGCGACGAAGCGTTCGCCGTGCTCAGCCCACGTCACCGACGGGGCGGTGATCGCCGGATTCGTCACCTCGAGCGTCCATTCCGTTGCCGCGTACGAGTGCACGAAGTAGAAGCGTTCGTCGTGCAGGCCCGCGAACAGTCGCGACTCAGCGGGCGCGTCGATCGGGCTCCACCCCATGTGCGGCAAAACCGGCGCGGTCAGTTCACGCACCGTGCCCGGCCACTCGCCGAGCCCCTCCGAGGTCGTGCCGCGCTCGACGCCGCGGTCGAACATGATCTGCATGCCGACACAGATGCCGAGAACCGGTCGCCCGCCCGCGAGTCGCCGATCGATGAGCTCGTCGCCGCGCACGGCCCTCAGGGCCGTCATGACGGCGTGAAAGGCGCCCACACCCGGGACGAGAAGGCCGTCAGCCGCCATGACTGCAGAGCGATCGGCCGTGAGCCGCACGCGTGCGCCGGCCGCCTCCATCGCCTTCGCCGCCGAGTGCACGTTGCCCGAGCCGTAGTCGAGCAGCGCGACGGTGGGCGCGGCGCCGGACGCGTTCAGAGCGCACCCTTGGTCGATGGGATACCCGACACGCGTGCGTCTGGCTCCACGGCCTTCCGGAACGCGCGAGCGAAGGCCTTGAACTGCGCCTCGGCGATGTGGTGCGGGTCGCGACCGGCGAGCACGGTGAGGTGCACCGACAGGCCCGCGTGGAAGGTGATCGCTTCAAACACGTGGCGCACCATGGAGCCAGTGAAGTGGCCGCCGATGAGGTGGTGCTCAAAGCCCTCGGGCTCGCCCGAGTGAACGAGGTAGGGGCGCCCCGAGACGTCGACGACGGCGCGCGCGAGCGCCTCATCGAGCGGCACGTGGGCGTCGCCGAAGCGGGCGATGCCCGACTTGTCGCCGAGCGCGCTCGCGATGGCCTGGCCGAGCACGATTCCCGTGTCTTCGACCGTGTGGTGCACGTCGATGTCCGTGTCGCCGTGGGCGGACACATCGAGGTCGACGAGGGCGTGCTTCGCAAAAGCCGTCAACATGTGGGTGAAGAACGGCACCGTCGTGTCGATCGAGGAACGGCCCGTGCCGTCGAGATCGAGGGACAGGCGGATGCTCGACTCGCTCGTCTCGCGGCGAAGGTCGGCGGTGCGGGGGCTGGTCACCTGGGCATCCTACCGAGCACCTCGAGGAACTCACTGGTCTCGGCCTCAGTGCCGGCGGTGACCCGCAGGTGGCCGGCGAGCCCGACATCGCGGATAAGGATGTCGCGCTCGAGCAGGTAGTGGAACGTCGCGGCCGGATCGTCGACGCCGCCGAACAGCACGAAGTTCGCCCAGCTGTCATGCGGGGCGTAGCCGAGTGCGGGCAGCTCGGCCAGCAGTCGGTCTCGCTGGGTGCGAATCGCGTCGACCGTCGCGAGCATCGTCGGCGCCTGCTGCAGAGCGGCGACCGCCGCCGCCTGCGTGATCGCCGACAGGTGGTACGGCAACCGCACGAGCCGGAGGGCGTCGATCAGGGCGGGATCGGCGGCGAGGTAGCCCAGGCGTGCTCCCGCGAATGCGAACGCCTTACTCATCGTGCGGGACACGGCCAGGCGAGGACGGCCGGGCAGCAGGGACAGCGCCGACCGGTGTCCCTCGGGCATGAATTCGGCGTACGCCTCGTCAACAAGCAAGATGCCGGTCGTCGCGGCGTAGGCGGCCTCAATGGTCTCGAGCCCGAGGGGGGTGCCCGTCGGGTTGTTGGGGGCGCACAGCACGACAATGTCGGGTTGTGCTCGCTCGATCGCAGACCGCACCGTCTCGGGGCTGATTCGGAAGTCAGCGTCGCGCTCGGCCGTGATCCACTCCGTTCCAGTGCCTGCGGCGATGATCGAGTGCATCGAGTACGTGGGCGGGAACCCGAGCATGCGGCGCCCCGGGCCGCCGAACGCTTGCAGCATGTGCTGAATGACCTCGTTCGAGCCATTGGCCGCCCATACCTGGTCGGGCGTGACCGGATCGGCCGGCTCCGCAGCACTCAGGTAGGAGGCGAGGTGCTCGCGAAGCTCCGTGAACTCGCGGTCGGGGTAGCGGTTGACGCCGCGAACAGCGCGCTCGGCGGCCGCCGTCACGTGGGCGACGACCGCCTCGGGCACGGGATGCGTGTTCTCGTTGACGTTGAGTTGAATGCGGACGGGCCGCTGGGGAGCACCGTATGGTGTCGCCCCGCGCAGGTCGTCGCGGATAGGCAGGTCGTCGAGCCGAGTCACGTGCCCATCGTAGGGCGGCTTAGTCGAGGTAACGCTCGGGAAGAAGTAGCGTCTGACCCGGCATGACCGCCGCCGAGTCGAGCCCGTTCAGGGTGATGATGTCGGCAACCAGGTCGGCGGGGTTGGCGCCGGGTGCCACGGATTCGGCAAGCTGCCACAGGGTCTGACCGGCCTCGACGGTCACGACGGGCAGCTCTACGTCGCCGGAGGTTGCGGTCGCCTCGCCGCCGGAGAGGGCGAGCGCTACGACGAGAGCGACGATTGGCGCGGTGACCAGCGTCGTGATGACGGCGCGCCCGCGCCGCGTCAGACGCAGACGGGTGGCGACGGGAGCGGATGAGGCGTCAGCGCTGCGAACGATGGTGGGGAAAGCACCTGCGTCGATCGTGGTCATCGTGGGCTCCTCGTGTAAGGGATCGGGCCTCCGGCGGCGGGGGTCCGCCGGAGGTGCATCGCCCCTCGGCCGGGAGGGGCGATGCGAACCCGTGTTCCGAACATACATTCGATCGAACGCGAGTTCAAGTGTTTCTGCCGAAATTGTGACCGGAACCACCGACACGCTCGAACAGATGTTTGATTGCGACGGTTTTGCTGGATAGAGTTTCGACACCACGGACAGTCGACCACCGACCACCGACATCGCCCACGCGGCGACCCACGACGAGCGAGGGAACCCCATGGCTGAAGGCACCGCGAGCAGCAGCGGCACCCGTCGCCGCACCACGCTGAGCGACAAGCAGCAGGCAATCCTGCGAGCGATCCAGGCGTCAATCGCCCAGCGCGGCTACCCGCCGAGCATGCGTGAGATCGGCGAGGCCGTCGGCCTGTCGTCGCTCTCGAGCGTCGCGCACCAGCTGGGGCAGCTCGAACTGAGCGGCTACCTGCGGCGCGACCCCAATCGTCCGCGAGCGATGGAGGTTCTCATCGACCTCGAGCCGTCCGCGTCCGAGCATCCCGATCCCGATGCTCCCCAGGTTGCCGATGCGGCCATGGTGCCGCTGGTCGGTCGCATCGCGGCGGGCATCCCGATCACGGCGGATCAGATGGTGGAAGAAGTCGTGCCACTCCCCCGCACGCTCGTGGGCAACGGCGAACTGTTCATGCTGACCGTCGTCGGAGACTCGATGATCGACGCCGCCATCTGCGATGGCGACCTCGTGGTCGTACGACGCCAGCAGACGGCAGAGAACGGCGAGATCGTCGCGGCGATGCTCGACGGCGAGGCCACGGTCAAGGTGTTCCGTCAGCGCGACGGTCACACGTGGCTGTTGCCGCGCAATACGGCGTACGAGCCGATCCTCGGCGACCACGCCGAGGTGCTCGGCAAGGTCGTCGCGGTGCTGCGCTCGGTCTAGGAACCGTTCGGCGGCGGAGCAGCGGTCGCGTCCGCGACCACAAACTCGGCAAGTTGCGCCTCGTGCTGAGGCGACACGAAGGCGTGCACGCGCGTGCCGCCCTCCTCGTACTCGGTCGACAGGATGCGGCCGCGCTCATGCAGCAGCGCGACCAGCTCGCCCCGGTCATACGGCACGACGACGACAACCTCGACGTCGGGGTCGGGCAGCACGTCGCCGATGCGGGCGCGCAACTCGTCGATGCCCTCACCCGTCTTCGCGGAAACGAAGACCGCCGTCGGCTCGAGACCGCGCAACAGCAGCCGCGCATCCTCGTCAATCAGGTCGCACTTGTTGAACGCCACGATCTCGGGAATGTCGCGAGCGTCGACGCTGCCGATCACGTCGCGGACGGTCGCCAACTGCGCCGCCGGGTCGGGATGCGCGCCATCGACCACGTGGACGATCACGTCAGCCTCGCCCACCTCTTCCAGGGTCGAGCGGAACGCCTCGACCAGCTGATGCGGAAGGTTGCGCACGAAGCCGACCGTGTCGACGAGGGTGAACGGGCGGCCGTCCGGCGTGGACGATTTGCGCACCGTCGCGTCGAGCGTCGCGAACAGGGCGTTCTCGACGAGGACGCCTGCCCGCGTAATGCGGTTCAACAGACTCGACTTGCCCGCGTTCGTGTAGCCGGCGATCGCGACGCTCGGCACCGAGTACCGGTCGCGATTCGCGCGCTTGGCCGCCCGGGCCGGAGCGAAGCCCTTGATCTGGCGCCGCAGCTTCGCCATGCGCGTGTTGATGCGTCGACGGTCGAGTTCGATCTTCGTCTCACCGGGACCACGCGAGCCCATACCGGCGCCCCCGGCGCCCACCTGGCCACCGGCCTGGCGTGACATCGAGTCACCCCACCCGCGCAAGCGCGGAAGCAAGTACTCGAGCTGCGCGAGCTCCACCTGCGCCTTGCCCTCTCGACTCTTCGCGTGCTGGCTGAAGATGTCGAGAATGACGGCGGTGCGGTCGATGACCTTCACCTTCACCACGTCTTCCAGGGCGCGGCGCTGGCTGGGCGCGAGCTCGGTGTCGGCGACGACCGTGTCGGCGCCCAGCTCAGCCACGATCAACGCCAGCTCTGCCGCCTTGCCCTTGCCGAGATACGTGCTCGGGTCGGGGTGTGGGCGACGCTGAAGCAGGCCGTCGAGCACAACGGCGCCGGCGGTCTCGGCGAGCGCAGCAAGCTCCCGCAGCGAGTTCTCGGCGTCCTCGAGCGAACCGTGGGAGTACACGCCGATCAAGACGACGTTTTCCAGACGCAGCTGCCGGTACTCGACCTCGGTGACGTCGTCAAGCTCTGTCGAGAGCCCCCGCACCCGCCTGAGCGCCGCGCGGTCTTCCCGGTCGAATTGGTCGCCATCCCGATCGTCGAGGTAGTCGCTCTGCTGTTGCAGGGCCGTCGCCCGCCCCTCGCGGATGCTGACGCGGCGTGCGGCGCTGTCGGCATTCGCGAGAACGCGCGCAACAGCGTCGGCCCCGTGGTCGACGGGAGCCTCGCTCATGCCGGGGGCGGTCTCGTCGCCCGGCGTCACACCGTCGGAAATCATTCGCTTCAGCATAGTGCTCACGTTCGGTAGATTCACTGCATGGCTCAGGAGCACTACTTCAGCGCTCAGCCGGCCGGAGACTTCACCCCCCGCACCCTGCAGGTGCAGCTCGACGGGCAGCCCGTCGACGTGGTCACCGCGGGCGGAGTGTTCAGCCCGTCGACGATCGACACCGGAACCCAGGTGCTGTTGGGATCCGTTCCCGCGCCCGCGCCCGGCGGCGACCTGCTCGACCTCGGCTGCGGGTGGGGCCCGATCGCGCTGACGCTGGCGTTGAAGTCGCCGCGCGCCCGCGTGTGGGCGGTCGACGTCAACGAGCGCGCACGCGAGCTGACGCGGATGAACGCCGAGCGACTGGGGCTCGGCAACGTGATGGTCGCCGCGCCCGAGGAGGTGCCTGGCGAGATACGGTTCACGACGATTTGGTCGAACCCGCCAATTCGCATCGGCAAGGGTGAACTGCACGGATTGTTGGATGCATGGCTGCCGCGGCTCGACGATGGCAGCGACGCCTGGCTGGTCGTCGCCCGCAACCTGGGCTCCGACTCGCTGCAACGCTGGATGGAGAACCAGTACGCCGGCGAGCTGCAGGTGACGCGCGCGGCAACCAACAAGGGTTACCGCGTGCTGCGGGTACGAAACCGCTCAGGGCTCACCGGCCCCATTCGGGTGCAGCGCGGGTAGTTCTTCGCCGCTAGACGGTGAGTTCGCCGTCGAAGACCAGTGCGGCAGGTCCGCTCAGGGCCACGTGCTCGCCATCCTCAGCGGCGAACATCCGAACCCCGAGCGTGCCGCCCGGCACCTCCACCCGCCACTCGTTCGGCGATCCAGCCCCCGCCCAGTGCCGCACCGCGAGGGCTGCGGCGGCCGCGCCGGTGCCGCACGACAGCGTTTCGCCGCTCCCGCGCTCGTGAACGCGCATGCGGATGCGGCCGATACCGTCACGCACGAGCGGGTCGGCCGGCACCACGAACTCGACGTTGGCGCCCGCTTCCTGCACCGGGTCGAGCTGCGGCACGACCGACAGATCGATGCCGGCTAGCTCGTCGTCGCCGGCGACGGCGACCACGACGTGCGGGTTCCCGAGGTCGATGCCGAGCCCTGGGCGGGCAACGGGCAGATCGCGCGCCCGCACGAGCGGCTCCTCCCCCGTCAACCGCCAGCGGCCGAGGTCGACCGCGAACCCGTCGGCGAGGCGGTGCACGTCGCGCACGCCCGCGCGCGTGCCGATCGGAACGGAGTGGCCGGGCGCCAGATCGAGAAAGCCGCGCTCGATGAGGTAGTGCACGAACACGCGAATGCCGTTCCCGCACATCTCGGCGATGCCGCCGTCGGCGTTTGCGTAGTCCATGAACCACTCCGCCTCCGGCTCATCGGCGAGGATCGCGGCCCCCTCGGGGATGCTCGCCGACCGGACCGCGCGGATCACACCGTCGCCGCCCACACCGAAGTGGCGATCCGCAATCGCGGCCCGCTGGGCCTCGGACAGCACAACCTCCCCATCAGGGTCGGCGAACAGCACGAAGTCGTTACCGGTTCCGTGGCCCTTGGTGATGAGGAGCGTGTCGGTCACCCGGCCATGCTATCGACGCAACGATCGGCGAGCGCGGTGAGCGCCGCATCCCGAGCGTCGTCGTCGAGGGCCTCGACCCACTGGGTTGCCGTGTCGCGACGAAACCAGCTGACCTGGCGGCGCGCGTAGCGGCGCGTCAGCGCGGCCGTATCGGCGATCGCCTCCTGCTTGGTGCACCGGCCCGCGAGCTGGTCGAGCGCCTGCGCGTAGCCGATCGCGCGGGAGGCGGTGGGGCCACGCTCCAGCCCGAGCTCACGCAGGGTGGCAACCTCATCGAGCAGGCCGGCACGCCACATGTCCTGGACGCGCGCGTCCAGGCGCTCGACGAGGTGGGCGCGCTCGACGGCAAGACCCAGCTGCGTGTACGGGCGCCACGGAGTGCTGCGAGCGGCGAGCCCCGGGCGGGCGCCCTCGCCCGTCACCTCGCCGATCTCGAGCGCGCGGATCACCCGACGGGCATTGTTCGGGTCGATCGCGGCCGCCGCATCGGGGTCACGGCGCTCCAGCTCGGCGACCAGGTGGCCAAGCCCGCGCTCGGCGAGCAACATCTCATACCGGGCCCGAATCTCCGGATCCGTTCCCGGGAACTGGAAGTCGGTGACGACCGAGGCGACGTACAGGCCCGAGCCGCCGACGAGAATCGGCACCGCGCCGCGGGCGACGATCTCCTCGATGGCCCGGCGAGCATCCCGCTGGTAGGCGGCGACAGACGCCTCGTCGGTGACGTCGAACACGTCAAGGAGGTGGTGCGGGATACCGCGGCGCTCGGCCACCGGCAGCTTGGCCGTGCCGATATCCATACCCCGATACAGCTGCATCGCGTCGGCGTTCACGATCTCGGCGGGGACGCCCCGATCCTGGATGCGCGCGGCCAGTTCCAGCGACGCGGCGGTCTTGCCGGTTCCGGTCGCCCCGACCAGGACGGCGATCACGACAGCGAGCCGCGCACTCCGTCGGCGGGGTCGTAGATCGGAGTCGTGGGGCCGGCCGGGGCGCCCACCCGGAGGCCGGGCAGGCCCAAGGACACACGCGCAGCGGTGCCGCCGTCCCCCGTCGAAGGCGTGGGAACCCCACAACTCTCGGCCTGGGCGCGGTCCCACGCGTCACCGGCCCGGGTGCGGCGGATGCGCAGCGGGCCGTCGTGGTCGGCGAGCAGGTGGAACGGCGCCGCCTGCGTGATGGTCGTCGTGACGACGTCGCCGGGGCGGGGCCGCGGGGCGCCGTCGGGCACCCGCACATGCACCAGCCGGCTGTCTTCGGCGCGACCCGAGATGCGCTCGGTCTCGGCGTCCTTCTTGCCCTCACCGGTGGCGATCAGCACCTCGACCTCGCGGCCGACCTGGCGCTGGTTCTCCTCCCAGCTGATGTGCTCCTGCAGCGCGATGAGCCGCTCGTATCGCTCCTGCACGACCGCCTTCGGCACCTGGTCAGGCATGGTCGCTGCGGGCGTGCCGGGTCGAATCGAATACTGGAAGGTGAACGCGCTCGCGAAGCGCGCCTCCTCGACGACGCGCAGGGTGTCGGCAAACTCGTCGTCGGTCTCGCCCGGGAACCCGACGATGATGTCGGTCGAGATCGCCGCATCTGGGATGCGCGCGCGCACCCGATCGAGGAGCCCCAAGAACTTCTCGCTGCGGTACGAGCGGCGCATGGCCTTCAAGATGCGGTCGGAGCCGGACTGCAGCGGCATGTGCAGCTGCGGCATGACCGCGGGGGTCTCGGCCATCGCGTCGATGACGTCGTCGGTGAAGGCCGCCGGGTGCGGGCTCGTGAAGCGGATGCGCTCGAGCCCATCGATGCGCCCTGCCGCGCGCAGTAGCTTGCCGAACGCCTGTCGGTCGCCGAACTCGACGCCGTAGGTGTTGACGTTCTGACCGAGCAGCGTGACCTCGATGGCACCGTCATCGACGAGGGCCTGAATCTCGGCGAGGATGTCGCCGGGGCGGCGGTCCTTCTCTTTGCCGCGCAGGCTCGGCACGATGCAGAACGTGCACGTGTTGTTGCAGCCGACCGAGATGCTCACCCACCCGGAGTAGGTCGAGTCGCGCTTCGTCGGCAACGTCGAGGGGAACACCTCGAGTGCCTCGAGAATCTCGAGCTGCGCCTCCCCGTTGTGCCGGGCCCGCTCGAGCAGGGCGGGCAGCGAGCCCATGTTGTGGGTGCCGAAGACCGCGTCAACGTACGGCGCCTTCTTCAGGATCGTCGAGGTGTCTTTCTGCGCCAGGCAACCGCCGACGGCGATCTGCATGCCGGGTCGCTCGCGCTTGACGCTGGCGAGGTGGCCGAGGTTGCCGTAGAGCTTGTTGTCGGCGTTCTCGCGGACGGCGCAGGTGTTGATGACGACGACGTCGGCGATGTCTCCGCTCGTGGCCGGGACGTAGCCGGCAGCTTCGAGGGAGCCTGCGAGTCGTTCGGAGTCGTGCACATTCATCTGACAGCCGTAGGTGCGCACCTCGTAGGTGCGCGGCGTCTCGGATTCTGCGATGCCCGTGCGGGGCGTGGCGAGGGTGCTGCTCATGGTGCGAGCAAGTCTACGCGCGGGGTGCTATTCGAACTGCGGCGTTCGGCGACCCTCGGGCGCACCGTCGAGAGCTGCACGAACGGCTCGGTGGGCGGCGGGGCCGCCGTGACCTTTGCGCTGCAAATAGGACAGCAGCCGACGTTCTGCCGTCGCCCGGTCGAGGGCGCCGAGGCGACGGGCGCGGTCGGCGACGAGCTCGGCGATGAGTTCGTCGGTGTTGACCTCCTCTGCGTGCTCGGTGAGTGCAGTGTCGACCGCCTCGGGGTCGAGGCGACGGCGCTGCAGTTCGGCCTTGAGCGCACCCCGGCCGAGTCTCTTGCGCGACACCAGGCGATCGACCAAGACGCGAGACAGCTCGGTGTCGTCGATGAGCCCCACGCGTTCGAGCCGATCGGCCTCGGCTTCGGCCAGCTCGCGCGCGATGTCGCGCTCGATGAGGGCGTCGATGAGCTCGAGGCGAGAGACGCCGCGGCGACCGAGCACGCGCATGCTGATGCGCTCGGCGTCAGCGCGGGCTTGTTCGGGGAACGCATCGGCGTCGTCAGCGCTCGCAGCCGAGTCGCTGGCCCCGGCGCGACCGGCATCGCCGGGATGAGCACTGCGGCTCGCCCGCGCGCCAGCCAGCGAGATCACCGGAGCGACCCACTGACCGGCGTCGGGCTCGGCACTCACGCGCCGGCGGCCTTCTTCTGCGCGAGCTTCTGCTGAAGCGACTCGACGGGCGCGTCGACGGTGGCCGGCGCCGCGCCTGCCCCCGCACCAATGCCGAGCTTCGCGAGAATCTTGCTTTCGATCTCGGCGGCGATCTCGGGGTTCTGCAGGAGGTACTTGCGCGAGTTCTCTTTACCCTGCCCAAGCTGGTCGCCGTCGTAGGTGTACCAAGCGCCCGACTTCTTGACGATGCCGTGGTCGACACCGAAGTCGAGCAGGCTACCCTCACGCGAGATGCCGACGCCGTAGAGAATGTCGAATTCGGCCTGCTTGAACGGCGGAGCCATCTTGTTCTTGACCACCTTCACGCGGGTGCGGTTACCGACTGCGTCGGTGCCGTCTTTCAGCGTCTCGATACGGCGAATGTCGAGGCGCACCGACGCGTAGAACTTCAGCGCCTTACCGCCCGCGGTGGTCTCAGGGCTGCCGAAGAAGACACCGATCTTCTCGCGCAGCTGGTTGATGAAGATCATCGAGGTGCCGGTCGAGTTCAGACCGCCGGTGAGCTTGCGCAGAGCCTGCGACATGAGGCGGGCCTGCAGGCCGACGTGGCTGTCCCCCATCTCGCCCTCGATCTCGGCGCGGGGCACCAGCGCCGCAACCGAGTCGATGACGACGAGGTCGATCGAGCCTGAGCGCACGAGCATGTCGGCGATCTCCAGGGCCTGCTCGCCGGTGTCAGGCTGCGACACGAGCAGCTGGTCGATGTCGACGCCCAGCTTCTGCGCGTAGTCGGGGTCGAGCGCGTGCTCGGCGTCGATGAATGCGGCGATGCCGCCCGCGCGCTGAACGTTCGCGATCGCGTGCAGGGTGAGCGTCGTCTTACCCGACGACTCGGGCCCGTAAATCTCGATGATGCGCCCCTTTGGCAGGCCGCCGATACCGAGCGCGACGTCGAGGGCGATCGACCCGGTGGGGATCACGGCGACCGGGGCGCGCTCATCGCTACCGAGGCGCATGACGCTGCCCTTGCCGAACTGTCGATCAATCTGCGCGAGGGCCGTCTCGAGGGCCTTTTCGCGGTCTGCGGGTGAGGGCATGGTCGTCTCTTCTCTCTGTGTCGTGCGCGGTTCGCCTATCGGCTATCGCCGTGCCGGTCGCCCGATGGAGCAAGGACGGCCGGGATGCGACAAGGCGGTGACGGCGTCTGCCGCCTCGCGGTGAACGGTACGCACGACCGCCGACATCGTCGGCGGACCAGGCCACACTGTGCACTCAGAGGTGTTCGACTGCCGCTGTGAGGGAGTCTAGGTCACGAACGAACACATGTTCGAGTAATTGCGCGCGGCGTGTCACCGATCGGGCCGCGGTTCCGGCCGACCCGCGCCGTGCCAGCGCTCGCGGGGCACGTCGGTCGCCGAGCACAGCGCGAACCACACCTCGCGCGGCGCAACTCCCGCGGCGAGCGCCTGCTCGGCCGTGCGGTCGCCGACGTCTCCGAGTACGAGGTCGCGAACAAGCGATCGCCCGTAGGCGTCGCCGAATTCGTCCACCACCGCGCGCCGGAACTCCGAGAGTTTCAGAGCGTGACCCGCACGCTAGCGAACGGCCAGGTCGGCGTCGAACTCGGCGACCAGGTCGTCGGGGAGAGTGTCAGGCACGGTCGTCAGACCCTCGATGACCGCGAGGCGATCGCCCACTTCGCGCATGATCGTCGAGATCGGGGTGTCGAGCGCTTCGGCGACGGACGCGAGGATCTCGCTCGACGCCTCCTTCTGGCCGCGCTCGACCTCGCTGAGATACCCGAGCGCCACGCTGGCACGGCTCGCGACCTGACGCAGGGTGCGACCCTTTTGCAGGCGCACGTCGCGGAGGACTTCGCCGATCTCTTGTCGGACCAGAACCATGGCGGCCTCCTTTACGTCTCTCGCGGCGGATATCTGCTACCGGGGCGGTAACACTACCCGATCCGTGTGACTTCACTGTAAACCCGAAACACTGGGGAACCCGTGTCAGGACGCTTGGTGTAACACGACCGTCACCTGCGCTATTCCCGTCCGCCGAGTAGGTCGAGAAGCCCGTCAAGTGCGGCCTGCACCGCACCCTCTCGGATGGCGACGCGATCGCCCGCGAGGCGCAGCTCGCGCACCAGCGCGCCCCGAGCATCCGCCACCGCAACGTAGACGAGGCCGACCGGGGAGTCCCCCTGTGGGTCGGGGCCCGCGACTCCCGTCGTGGCGACGCCCACGTCGGCGACGGACCCGTCGACGGCGAGGCGCTCGCGCACGCCGCGTGCCATCGCGATCGCCACATCGGGATGCACGGGGCCGTGCTCGTCGAGAAGGCCCGCCGACACATCCAGCAGCGAATGCTTCAGCGGCGTCGCGTAGGCAACGATGCCGCCGAGGACCACCGCGGAGGCGCCGGGGACGTCGACGAGGCGGGCAGTGAGCATCCCCCCGGTCAGGGACTCAGCGACGGCCAGCGTCTGCCCACGCGCCGCCATCATCGAGACGATGCGGGAGGCGGGTGACGCGGTCATGCGCCCCGCGGGTCGGAGTCGGCAGGCTCGGGCTCGTCATTGCGGCTCCGCCAGGCTTTCCAGAGGTAGTCGAGGCCGGTCACCACCGTGAGCACGACCGCGATCGTCATGAGCCCGGTGTTCACCCAGTGGATCCAGTCGCCAAACACGACCCACAGCGGCACCAGCGCGAACGAGATCGCCACCGACTGCATCACCGTCTTCAGCTTGCCGCCCCGGGATGCGGGAATCACGCGGCTGCGCAGCATCGCGAAGCGGAACAGCGTGATGCCCCACTCGCGCACAAGGATCACGATCACCACCCACCAGGGCAACTCGGCCAGCACCGCCAGCATGACGAGAGCCGCACCGGTCAGCAATTTGTCGGCGATCGGGTCGAGCAGAATGCCGAGGTCGGTGACCAGGTTGCGCCGGCGGGCGAGGAAACCGTCGACTCCATCCGTCGCGATGGCGACGATGAACAGCAGTGCGGCGGTGAGGCGCAGCCAGCCATCCGCGCCGCCATCCAGATCAAGCAGCACCACGAAGACCGGCACCAACAGGATGCGCACGATCGTGATGATGTTGGCGATGTTGCCGCTCGAGGCCGGAGTGTCGCCGTCCGCGATCACGCGTCCGCGCATCGGGAAACTTGGGCCACCGTCGCGTGAGGTCACCGCGTCCCCTCCCCCGGGAATGAGACCGGGGGAATCACTCGCGCCCGGTCAGGCTCCAGGCGTCCTCGTCGGAGGAGGCCTGCTCTTCAGGATAGCCGCGCGTCATCGCGTCGACGGGATCGTCGCCCACGAGCGCCGGGGCCTGGCCGGTGGGCTGGGCGCCGGACGAGGGCGGATCCTCGCCGCGCAGGCGTGCCAGCACCTCTGGGAGCTGGTCGGCCGTCACGAGCACGTCACGAGCCTTCGAACCCTCCGACGGGCCGACGATCTCGCGCGACTCGAGCAGATCCATGAGACGACCGGCCTTTGCGAAACCAACCCGGAGCTTGCGCTGCAGCATCGACGTCGAGCCGAACTGGGTCGTCACGACGAGCTCGGCCGCGGCGAGCAACACCTCGAGATCGTCGCCGATATCGGCGTCGATCTCGCGCTTCTGCGCCTCGGCGGCGACGTCATTGCGGTACTCGGGACGCGCCTGGTCTTTCACGTGCTTCACGACCGCGGCAATCTCACCCTCGGTCACCCACGCACCCTGCACACGCATCGACTTGTTCGCGCCCATTGGCAAAAACAGGCCGTCACCTTGCCCGATCAGCTTCTCGGCGCCCGGCTGATCGAGGATGACGCGACTGTCGGTCATGCTCGATACGGCGAACGCGAGGCGGCTCGGCACGTTGGCTTTGATGAGCCCGGTGACGACATCGACGCTCGGTCGCTGCGTGGCGAGCACAAGGTGGATGCCCGACGCACGGGCCAACTGCGTGATGCGCACGATCGAGTCTTCAACGTCGCGCGGGGCCACCATCATCAGGTCGGCGAGCTCGTCGACGACGACGAGCAGATAGGGGTACGGCTGAAGTTTGCGCTGGCTGCCCTCGGGCAACACGATCTCGTTCGCGAGCACGGCACGGTTGAAGTCGTCGATGTGGCGGAACCCGAACGACGCGAGGTCGTCGTACCGCATGTCCATCTCCTTCACGACCCACTGCAGCGCCTCGGCTGCCTTCTTTGGGTTCGTGATGATGGGAGTGATGAGGTGCGGAACCCCCTGATAGGCGGCAAGCTCGACCCGCTTCGGGTCGATGAGCACCATGCGCACCTCGGCCGGCTTCGCCCGCATCAGAAGGCTTGTGATCATCGAGTTGATGAAGCTCGACTTACCCGAGCCGGTCGAACCGGCGACCAGGAGGTGGGGCATCTTCGCGAGGTTCGCTACCACGTAGCCGCCCTCGACGTCTTTACCAACGCCGATGGACATCGGATGCAGGCTCTTCGCCGACGCGCTCGATCGCAACACGTCGCCGAGGGTCACGATCTCGCGGTCGGTGTTCGGAATCTCGACCCCGATCGCGCTCTTGCCCGGGATCGGCGAAAGGATGCTCACCTCGTTGCTCGCGACCGCGTACGAGATGTTCTTCGTCAAGGCGGTGAACCGTTCGACCTTGACGCCCGGCCCCAGCTCGATCTCGTAGCGCGTGACGCTCGGTCCGCGGCTGAAGCCCGTCACCTTCGCATCCACCTGGAACTGTTCGAGCACATCCGTGATGGCGGCGACGACAGCGTCGTTCGCGGCACTGCGCGCCTTCGGCGGCGTGCCCTGCTCGAGCACGCTCGGCGCAGGAAGGCGGTACGGACGCGTCGGCGCACCCGACGAAACGGGCGTCGGATGCTCGGGGCGAGCATCCGCGTCGTCATCGATGTCGAGGGCGTCGCCACCGGCCGCGGGCGTCGCGGCGGGGGCGGCAGACGGCGACGGCTGCTCACCCGTGAAACGCTGAACCGCCTGCTCGGCAGCGTCGGCGACCGCGGTCAGGTCGTCGGAGACTCGGGCGAGCGCCTCAGGGTCGATCACGTCGGTCGGCTGGTCGCGCTCGACAGCGGAGTCGAACGGCAGCTCCTCGTGGCGAGGCGCCTTGCCCTTGCGCCACCACGGCATCGACGACTCGTCCTCCATGTCGAGGCCCAGGTCAGTCAGCGAGCCGAACTCGTCGGCGTCATCGTCGCTGTCGGTCGACTGCGCCTTCGACTTCTCAGGCCGCTCCGCGAGCTCGGCACCGAAGAGGTAGGCGTACAGCTCGCGCAGCCGGGCGCCGATACGGTTCGGCGGGGTCTTCGTCATGATGAGCACCGACAGTGCGGCGAGCACCACGAGCACCGGCACCGCAACCCACACGGTGGCGAGCAACAGCACCCCACCGAGCACCCAGCCGATCAGGCCGCCCGCCTGGGCGAGCACGGGGGCGCCATCAGACGGGCTCGGCGCGCCGAGCGCGATGTGGCAGAGCCCACTGACACTCGCGATGAGCAGGCCCAGCCCGATGCCGATGCGCGTGTTGTCGTGCACGCTCGCCGGGTGCCGGAACAACCAGGCGGCGAACATCAGCATGATGACCGGCAGCGCGAAGGCGACGCGGCCCACGAGCCCACCGAAAGTGAAGGCGTCGAGTGCGACCGCGACCGGGTCGCCGAACAGGAACCACTCGACGAGAGCCCCGAGGCCGGCGAGCACGACGAGGAAGAACGGCACGCCGTCGCGGCGGTCCTCCTTCGCCAGGGTTTCGCGGCCGAAGAGGCGGAACGCGGCACCCGTCGCGTGGGCGAGGCCCATCCAGGCGCGCGTCAGCAGACCGGGCTCGTTCGGCTCACAAGCGGGGGCCTTCGCGGCCGGCCGCTTCGATGCGGGCAGCTTCTTCGTCGGCGCCGTGTCGGACCGCTTCGACGAGGTACGCGACGACGCGCGCGACGACCCGCCCGACTGCGGGCGCGTTCGTGTCGTGCGGGAGCCGGAGGCCATGCCCGACACGGTACCCGCGCGCGACAGCCGCGCCCGGGACTGACACGCTTAGGCGATGACGACGACCGGCACGATCATGGGCCGGCGGCGGTGTTGCGTGTTGACCCAGCGGCCCACCGTGCGGCGCACGATCTGGCTGTACGCGTGACTGTCGCGCGTGCCGTTCTCGGCCGCCTCCGACAGGGCGCGCACGAGCTGCGGGATCACGTCGTCGAACACACTGTCGTCGGGGGCGAAGCCGCGCGCGTGAATCTCGGGTCCCACAACGACCTTGCCAGTCTGCGCATCGACCGCGACGAAGATCGAAATGAAGCCCTCCTCAGCGAGGATGCGGCGGTCCTTGAGGTCAGCATCCGTGATCTCGCCGACGGTTGACCCGTCGACGTAGACCTCACCGAGATCGAGCTGGCCGACCACGCGAATGACGCCGTCCTTCAAGTCGATGACGGTTCCGTTCTCGGCGAGCACCGTGTTCTCGACCGGGATGCCCGTCTCGATAGCAAGGCGCTGATTGGCCACCAGGTGGCGGGCCTCGCCGTGCACCGGCATGACGTTCTTCGGGCGCACGATGTTGTAGCAGTAGAGCAGCTCACCGGCGGCGGCGTGGCCACTCACGTGGACGCGGGCGTTGCCCTTGTGGACGACGTTCGCGCCCAGCGCGGTCAGACCGTTGATGACGCGGTAGACCGCGTTCTCGTTGCCCGGGATCAGGCTCGAGGCGAGAATGACCGTGTCGCCCTCGCCAATCTCGACCTGGTGCTCAAGATTCGCCATGCGCGCGAGCACCGCCATCGGCTCGCCCTGGCTACCCGTCGACATGTAGACGATGCGGTCGTCAGGCAGGTCGGCGGCCTTGCGGTGGTCGATGAGAATGCCCTCCGGCACCTTCAGGTAGCCGAGCTCCGCAGCGATACCCATGTTGCGCACCATCGAACGGCCGAGCAGCGCCACCCGGCGACCGTTCGCGTGGGCGGCATCGAGCACCTGCTGAACGCGGTGCACGTGGCTCGAGAAGCTCGCGACGATCACGCGGCGCGGGGCCTTCGCGATGACGCTCTCGAGCACGTTGCCGATCTCGCGCTCGACGGGCGTGAATCCCGGCACGTCGGCGTTCGTCGAGTCGGTCATGAACAGGTCGACGCCCTCCTCGCCGAGACGGGCGAACGCGCGGAGGTCGGTGATGCGGCCATCGAGCGGCAGCTGGTCCATCTTGAAGTCGCCGGTGTGCAGCACGAGACCCGCGGGGGTGCGAATGGCGACGGCGAGAGCATCCGGAATCGAGTGGTTCACCGCGACGAATTCGAGATCAAAGGGGGCGAGGCGCTCGCGCTGCCCCTCCTTCACCGCGAGGGTGTACGGGCTGATGCGGTGCTCCTTGAGCTTCGCCTCAATGAGGGCGAGCGTGAGCTGCGAGCCGATGAGCGGGATGTCGGCGCGCAGGCGCAACAGGTAAGGAACTGCGCCGATGTGGTCTTCGTGGCCGTGGGTGAGCACGACGCCGACGACGTCGTCCAGGCGGTCGCGGATCGGCGAGAAGTCAGGCAGGATCAGGTCGACACCGGGCTGGTGCTCCTCGGGGAAGAGCACGCCGCAGTCGACGATGAGCAGCTTGCCGTCGAACTCGAACACGGCCATGTTGCGGCCGATCTCACCGATGCCTCCGAGCGGCGTGACGCGGAGGGTTCCGGGTTCGAGCGCGGGGGCGTCTTCAATGGCGTGGGGCATAAGGGACGGACCTCTGAGTTCTCGTTCGGGCCCGTTCCCGGGCCGGTTGGCGGGGCCTCGCGCCCCCGGGTGGAGTCTTATCGGGTGGTGCCGGCGACCTTCGGGAGGGCGCCGCCCGCCGCTGCATTGCGATCGGGGCGGAAGCGGGTGCGGTCGACGCCCTCGACGTCCTTCACCAGCGCCATCTCGTCTTCGATGATCGCGGCCTCGTAGTCTTCGGGACCGACGAGCGGCAGGCGAACCCGCGGCGAGCCGATGCGTCCGAGACCGTGCAGCACGTACTTCGCGGCGACCGTGCCAGGAACGTGGGTCATGATCGCCCGAACGAGCGGCTCGAGCAGTTGGTGGTGGCGCGTTGCCGTCGCCAGATCGTTCGCGTTCACCGCGTCGACGATCGCGCGGTACGGGGCCGGCGCGATGTTCGCCGTCACGCCGATGAGGCCGGTGCCGCCAATCGCGAGCGTCGGCAAAACGTTCGCGTCGTCGCCCGCGAAGTACATGAGGTCGGTCTGATTCATGACGCGGCTGACCTCGGACAGGTCACCCTTCGCATCCTTCACCGCCACGATGTTCGGATGCTTCGCGGCGCGCAGAATCGTCTCGTACCTAATCTCGATGCCCGCGCGGCCCGGGATGTCGTACAGAATCACCGGCAGGTCAGTCGCGTCAGCGATCATGCGGAAGTGCGTCAGCACACCCGCCTGCGTGGGCTTGTTGTAGTAGGGCGTGACGACCATCACGCCATCGGCGCCGGCCTTCTCGCTCGCCTTGTACAGCTCGATCGCGTGCGCCGTCTCGTTCGAGCCGCCGCCCGTGATGATGGATGCCCGCCCCGCCGCAACCTCTTTGCCCACGGTCACGAGGCGCAACTTCTCGGCGTCGGTAAGCGTCGACGTCTCGCCCGTCGTGCCGGTGACGACAATGCCGTCGGCGCCATGCGTACACAGATAGTCGATGTGCTGCTCGACGCCCGGCCAGTCGACCTCGCCGTCGGCGGTCATCGGCGTCACGAGGGCGACCAAGACCTGGCCGAAGGGGTTCGCTGCACTCACGTACCCAGGCTACCGCGGTGAGCGGGCCGAGCGCCCTACGGGCCCGTGCGGTGACTGCACGCCTCGATGCCTCGGGCGCCAAACGCCGGCGATGACGTATCCGCGACGTGTGCTGTCCGGCAGTGAGGTGTCCGCGACGTCAGCTGTCCGGCGCAACGCTCCTCAGTTCTGAGCCCCATCGATCGAACGTGTCGCCTAGCCCCGGTCGTTGAGGCAACGCGCTGGCAACGCGTATCGACGCCCCGATCAACGGGCCAGCTCACCGGGGCGCAGCGACAGGTGATCGCCCCGCTCGACAACAGACGCGACGGTCTCAACCACGCCCAGGGGATCCGTGAACACCTGCGAGTAGTCGAATCGCAGGACCACGAATCCCAAACTCGTCAACCATGCATCGCGCCGCAGATCGGCCTTTCGGCTCTCCGGCTTCGCGTGGTGCTCTTCACTGTCACACTCGATCAGCAGGCGGTCGCCAACGAGAAGGTCAGCGCGCTCCCCGTATCCGAGAGGTAAGGGCGGCTGAGGAGTAGCCGGAATACCCGCGTCCTGCAGCAGAACACGAAGCACACTTTCCGTGCCCGACTCGGAGCGTCCGTCAACACGGGAAATCACCTCACGGGCCGCGCGAGGCGCCTGCGCCGCGAACAGCGCCCATTCGCGACCCCGGAGATGGCCCCGCTTCAGCGCGGAGTCGAGCACGGCAACAGCAAAGGGCACGGGCAGGCTCGTCGCCACTCGATTCAGAGTCGCCTCACGCGGCGCGATCCCGAACCTCGGCTCCGTGCCGCCTGCTGTCCAGTGAACGCGAATGTGACCACCTCGAACCCCGGTCGTTCGAGCGACGACGTCATCAGAGACCTCGACGTGGAACTGCCGATGAGCGTCAGGCGGGACCCATAGCCCGTGGTACCGGAGCGCCGAGACCCCTGCGACCCGACCGCCAATCCGGGCAGCATCCGCGATGTCGGGATCGAGATCAGGGAGCCCATACACGCCTCGACGGAGACGCACGACCTTCCCTCTGGCCGCCGCCCGCTGGAGGGCTCGCGCTTGAGTCGCGGTGCCTGCAATGTCATGAGTGCGGGCAATACCGCCGAGGCCAGCGAGTCGTTCACAGATGGTCGTCATGACGCGAATATGCGCCGGGCTCGCCGACTTCAGGACCTCACCTCGTGCATTGTGGGATTCCGCGGCCGCGGACTTCGGTGGGGAGGGCGGGATGCGCGCGATTAGCGGTCGCGGATGTCGCTTGCCCCCGGTGCACGCTCGCGACGCGCCGCCTGTCCACGCGGACACGCCGAGGTGATGACGCTCGACCGGGTCGAAGCGACGCGGCGCGGGGCGACGCGGGGCGGACCTACGGGGCGACGCGGCCGTTCGTGTTGAACGTCTCGTAGGTGAGGGGCATCAGCTCGGCGAAGTGCTCTTCCATCTGCTCGGCGACCATCTCGATCTCGCGCTGCGGGAACGACGGGAAGTGCGTGCCCTCGCGCTTGGTGCGCAAGCTGAGGAAGTTCATGAGCGAGCGCGCGTTCATCGTCACGTACATCGTCGAGTAGATCGTGACGGGGAGGACCGCCCTGGCGACCTCGCGCGCGATGCCAGCGTCGAGCATCCGCTGGTAGGAGGCGTATGCGGCCTCGCACGACGCGCGCACCTCGGCGTCGACGAGGGCGTGCTGCTCGGGCGTTCCGGGGAGGAACTCGTAGGCGCCGGGCTTTCCGACCTGCACGAGGTTGCGCTCGGCGCCCGGCACGTAGAACACCGGACGCAGCTCGCGGTAGCGGCCCGACTCTTCGTTGTAGGAGGCGATGCGGTGGCGCATGAACTCGCGGAAGACGAAGATCGGCGCCTGCACGTAGAAGGTCATCGAGTTGTGCTCGAACGGCGAGCCGTGCCGGTCGCGCATCAGGTAGTTGATGAGCCCGCGGTCGCGCACCGTCGCCGCGTCACCGGCAGCGGCCGCGTCGAGCGTCTTCTCGCCCTGCGTCGACACGCGCGCTGCGAACAGCACGTCGGAGTCGGCGGCGCTCGAGCGCACCAGCTCAACCGTCACATCGGACCGGAACACGACCTCGTCTGACTGCTCGCTCACGGTCGAAACCCTAGCCGCCCACGCCGACAGCAGAGGCCGCCACACGCCCGCACGCGGCGTCACGCGGCGTCACAGGCGGGGAATATTTCGGATGGGCCCCGTATTTTCTTGTGTGTGGATCCCCTGTTCGCTCTCGCAACGCTGGCCGCGCTTGTCGCGGTGTCGGCCCTCATCGGCATCGGCGTGCGCGCCGCGCAGGGTCGCGTACGCGCCGACGGCCAGCACGTTGACCGCGCCCTGACCGCCGAGGGGGTCGAGCTCACCCTGCTGCAGCTGTCGAGCCCGGTCTGCTCGGCCTGTGCCGCCATGCGCCGCGTGGGCGGGCAGCTGGCGAGCGACGACGCGACGATCGGCCACCGCGAGATTGACGTCACCGAGCATCCCGAAATGGTGCGCGAGCTCGGCATCATGAGCACCCCGACCACCCTCGTAGTCGACCGCGCTGGTCGCGTACGCTCTCGCATCATCGGCGCCGCAACCGTCGACACGGTGCGCCAGACGCTGCAGGATGCTCGCACCATTCGCGAGGAGGTCGCCGCGTGAGCGCCGCATCGCCTGCTGCGACCGGCATCGACCCGCGCGGCCCGCGCTTCGGCGCAGCCATCACGAGCGCGCTGTTGCTCGTGACTGTCGGCCTCGCCCTTGTCACCCCGATCTCCGCGACGGCCGTCGATCGCCTGCTCGAACCCGCCGCTCTGCTTCTCGTCGTGCTGGTGGCGCTCTTCGCGTGGGGTGCGTTCGCGGGCATCCAGCGACACCCCTACGGGGCCGTGTTCCGTGCCCTCGTCGCCCCGCGTCTCGGCCCGCCGAGCGAGCGCGAAGACCCGGCGGCTCCCACCTTTGCCCAGGGAGTCGGCCTGCTCGTCACCGGCACGGGTCTCGTGCTGCACCTGCTGGGCGTGCCGGGTGCGCTGGCGGTCGCCGCAGCTGCCGCCTTTGTTGCGGCCTTCCTGAACGCTGCGTTCGCGTACTGCCTCGGCTGCCAGATGTACGTGCTGCTCGTGCGCGCCGGCCTGATCGGCCGCCGCACCGCCTGAGAGTCCTCCCTACCGACGTGCGGCCCCGCGCTCTAGGCTGGTGCTCCCGACCGCACGGCGACGAAGGAGACCAGCCATGGCAGTGACGAGCGAAGCAACGACCCTCTGGTTCGGGTCACTGACCGAGGGGCACGGAACCACCTCGCTCGACACCTCCGACTCCGCCGAGTTTCCCGTCACGTGGGCTGCCCGCAGTGAGGGTGTGGCGGGCACCACGAATCCCGAAGAGCTGCTCGGCGCAGCACACTCGGCCTGCTATTCAATGGCGTTGTCGCACGCGTTGACGGGCGCAGGTCACCCGCCCGAGAGCCTGCAGGTGACGGCGGCGGTGACGTTCCAGCCCGGTGAGGGCATCACCGGCAGCCACCTGCTCGTCAACGCGAAGGTTCCCGGCCTCAGCCCCGAACAGTTCGCCACCTTCGCCGAGGACGCCAAGACGGGCTGCCCCGTCTCCGCCGCTCTCGCGGGCGTCTCGATCACGCTCGAAGCGACGCTCGCCTAAATGGCAGCATCCACGCCCCTCCGGGTGCTGATCGCGGGCGCCTCCGGCATGATCGGCACCGAGCTGCAGAGCCAGCTGCGCGCGGACGGTCACGAGGTGCTGACGCTCGTTCGCCGAACCCCGAAGAAAGACACCGAGTTCGCCTGGTCGCCGGAATCCCGCGTGCTCGACTTCCGCATCCTCGAATCGGTGGATGCGGTGGTGAACCTGTCGGGCGCCTCCATTTCGCGCATCCCCTGGACGTCCGGCTGGAAGAAGCAGATCCTCGAGTCACGGGTGCACGCCACCCGCGCCCTCGCGGAGGCGATGGGCATGGCGAGCACTCCCCCGCGCGTCTTCGTCAGCGGCTCGGCGGTCGGCATCTACGGCGACCAGCCCGCCGTGCGCCTCGACGAGAACGCTCCCCGCGGTTACGGCTTCTTGGCCGACGTCGTCGCGGCGTGGGAGGAGGCGGCATTACTCGCCCCCGAAGAAACGCGCGTCGTTCTTGCGCGCACCGGCCTCGTCATCGGGCCGGGCGGCGCGATGACGCCGCTGCGCGTGCTCACCGGCCTCGGCGCGGCGGCGCGCGTCGCCACCGGTGGCCAACACTGGCCGTGGATCAGCTTGTACGACGAGGCGGCGGCGATCCGGCACCTCCTCACGTCGAGCCTCAGGGGGCCGGTGAACCTCGCCGGCCCAACGCCCGCCACGAGCGACCGGGTGACCCGCGCACTCGCCGCCGCGATGCACCGCTGGCACCTGTTCACGCTGCCCGAGAAACTCATCTCGGTCGGCATGGGTGAGGCGGGCCGCGAACTGCTGCTCGCGAGCCAGAAGGTCGTGCCGCAGCGCCTGCTCGACGACGGCTTTACCTTCCGTGACGAGACGGTGGAGGACGCGATTCAGGCGCTCGTGAACCCGCAGCGGGTGGCGGCGTAGAGAAAGCGCCGTGAGCATCCGATCTCGGGATGCGCGCCGCGCGTCAGCGCCGGCTGCCGCGTTCGCGCCGAATCGCCTCGCGCGTCGCCCAGCGAGCACGGCGCCGGTCTCGGGCCGCGTCGTAGGCGAGCGCGAGCCGGAACCAGTTCTGCCATGGTTTCTCGTCGGCCTCGACCTCGGCACGATAGCGCAGGAACAGCTCATCGGCGCGTTCCCGGTCGAGGCGGCCGCTGGCCGTCGCGGGCAGGGTGTCGTCGGGGAGCCCGCCCTCCGCCTCAAGCAGACCCGCGAGGCGCTCGGCGGCGAATCCGAAGCGGATCTCGGCGATGAGCGCCCAGCCGCCGATGAGCGGGAGCACGATCAGGGCCCAGCCCATCGCCTGCACGACGGGTAGGGGGTCACCCACGAGTCGCACGGCGTACAGCGCCACGACGACGAGGTAGAGCGCGAGCAGCAGCGCCATGACGGCGACGCCGAGGCGGGTGCGGGTCACGTGCCCTGCCCGGTGAGCCCGATGAGGGTGTCGAGCCCGACCGTCAGGCCGGTGTGGGCCGTCGCGGCGCGCAACGCCGCGAGGATGCCCTGCTCGTAACTCGACGCCGACTGCGTCTGGTGGCGGAGCGTGAGCACCTCACCGTCGCCGCCGAAGTGCACCTCCTGCTGCGCGACGACGCCCTGCAGTCGCAGCGAGTGCACCGGCACGCCGGCCACCTGCTGCCCGCGGGCCCGCTGGTCGACGTGCGGGGCGACGACGGGGCCGATCTCGGCGCGGGCGCGGCCGATGAGTTCAGCGGTGCGTACGGCGGTGCCCGACGGCGAGTCGACCTTCGCCGCGTGATGCCCCTCGACGATCTCGATCGACTCGTAGAAGCGGGCCGCGATCGTCGCGAAGTGCGTGGCGAGTACCGAGCCGACCGAGAAGTTCGGCACGACGATGACGCCGCGCTCGGGGTGCTCGGCGAGGAGGGCGCGCAGGGTGCGCAGGCGCTCCTCGCTCCAGCCGCTCGTGCCGACGACGACGTCGAGGCCAGCCCGAACCGCGTGGTCGACCACGGTGCCGGAGACCCCAGGCGTCGTGACGTCGAGCACGACGTCGGAGCCGAGCATCTCGTCGAGGTCGCTGCAGGAGTTCAGCTGGGCGGCGAGAACGAGATCGGACTGCTGTGCGATGACGTCGCACGCGACGGAGCCGAGGCGTCCGCTCGCGCCGACGACGGCGACCCGGGTGACCATGACTTGAGCCTAGTCGCGTGCTTCCGCACGAATGCCGAGACGTGACTACGCTCGGGGGGCGTGACCGTCTTTCGCGTGAGCGCCGCCGATGACCCGGCCGCGCGCATCCTGCTCGTTCAGTACGCCGCGTGGCGGGCCGCGGCGTTCGCGAAGCAGGGGCTGTCGTACCGGGTCGCGCCCGCTCGGCCGGAGGAATTGACCGGCGAACGGGGCGTTTTTCTCATCGCGGAAGGCGAGAACCTCGCCGGCGAGGCGGCCGACGTGGGCTGCGCCGGCATTCGGATGCTCGCTGACGACCCCGACGGACGTCGCGCTGAACTGAAACACCTCTGGGTTCAGCCTCACGCGCGAGGGGCGGGTGTCGGCGCCGAGCTCGTTCGTGAACTGATGCGCCGGGCGCGCGACGATTTCCGCGCGCACGAGTTGGTGCTCGACTCACACGATTCGCTCGCCTCGGCGGCCGCCCTCTATCGGGCGCTCGGGTTCCGTCCGGTCGAGCCGTACAACGACAACCCCAACGCGAACGTCTGGCTGGGGCGTCGCCTCGACGACCCTACGACAGGCTGAGGAACATCTTCTCGAGCTGCGCGACCTCGAGGGCCTGATCGTCGCTGTCCTCGCGGAGGCACTCCTTCATCGCCGATGCGATGATCGCGAACCCGGCGCGGTCAACAGCGCTGGACACGGCGGAGAGTTGCGTGACGATGTCGCGGCAGTCGCGACCGTCGTCAATCATCGACAGCACGGCGCCGAGCTGACCCTGCGCGCGGCGTAGCCGGTTGACGATGCGGCCAACCTCGTCGGCGGGGATGGTGGTCATGCGTCTTCTCCGGTTTCGTAGTCGAGCCCCCGTTGGATCCACGCCATGGTGCCGCCCGCAACCGACACGGCCTCGACGCCGTGGGCGTTCAGGTAGTCGGCTGCCCGAAGGCTACGCGCCCCGGAGCGACAAATCACGTAGACCGTGTCGTCGTGGGTTGCCAGCTCGCCCACCGCATCGGGAATTGTCGCCAGTGGAATGAGCTGCACTCCCGGGACGCGCGCCTCGGCGTACTCGTCGGGCTCGCGCACGTCGATCACACGCGCTCCCGTCGCCATCACCTCGACGAGTTGGTCAACATCGATCTCGGCACTCATGCGGCGTGTCCTTTCGTGGGAAGCCCGGTGGCGGCGGCGCCGGCTGACCAGGTGAGGTAGCCGCCGTCGAGATTGGCCACCGTCACACCGTACTGCTCCAGCAGTCGCGCCGCAGTGTGGCCGCGCTGACCGACCTTGCAGTGCACGATGACGCGCTTGCCGCGCAAACCCTCGGCGTGCTCGCGAAGCTCATCGAGCGGGATCAGCCGTGAACCCGGAATCGCTCCGGCGGCGTTCTCCTCGTCCGTTCGCACGTCGACGAGGATCCAGCCGTCGGCCTGGCGGGCACGGAGCTCGTGCCACTGCACGCTCTGCTCGCCGCCCGCGAGGTTGTCGGCGATGTAGCCCAGCATGTTCACCGGATCTTTGGCGCTCGCGAACTGTGGCGCGTAGGCCAGTTCGAGGTCGGCGAGCGCGCTGGCGGTGAGACCGCCGGCCATCGCGGTGGCGATGACGTCGATGCGCTTGTCGGCACCAGACTCGCCCACCGCCTGCGCACCCAGGATGCGGTCGGTCTGCTCATCGACGATCAGCTTCATCGCGAGTTGGGTCGCACCCGGGTAGTAGCCGGCGTGGTCCAGGGGGTGGGTGTGGATCACCCGGATCGCGCGGCCCTCGTCGCGCAGCTCGCGCTCGGTGCGCCCGACCGCCGCGGCGGTGAGGCCGAACAGCCCGATGATTGCGGTCCCGAGAGCGGGAACCGCGGCGTGCGGCCGCCCGGCGATCGCGTCGGCGGCGAGCCTGCCGTGCCGGTTAGCGAGACCGGCGAGCCAGACCGGCGTTGCCGGGCCGTCGACGCGCTGCTTGACCACCGCATCCCCCACCGCCCAGATGTGCGGGTCGGACGTGCGCTGGTAGTCGTCGACGACGATGTAGCCGCGCTCGTCGAGCGCGAGGCCGGCGTCGCGCGCGAGGCCGCTCTCGGGGCGGACCCCGACGCTCAGGACGACGAGGTCGGCAGGAATCTGCTCGCCCTCCCCCACGACGACGTGTTTGTCACCGATGGCGACAAGACTCGTCTCAAGGCGGAGAGTGACCCCGGCCTCTCGAATGCGCTGTGCAACCAGCTCGGCCATCTCGACGTCGAAGGGTCGCAACACCTGCGGCAGCATTTCCACGATCGTCACGTCGAGCCCGCGGTGGTGCAGATTCTCGGCGAGTTCGAGCCCGATGAAGCCCGCACCCGCGACGACGGCCCGCGTGGCACCTTTTGCCGCCGCAATGATGGCGTCCATGTCGGCGAGGTCGCGTAGGACGAGGCCCCGCTCAACGCCCGGAATCGGGATGCGCACGGGCGACGCGCCGGGGCTCAGAACGAGAGCGTCGTACGGGATGCTCTCCTCGCCTCCCGAGGCGAGGTCGCGCACCATGACCGTCCGCGCATCCGGGTCGATCGCGATCGCCTCCGTGCGCACCCGCACGTCGAGCGCGAAACGCTCTCCGAGAGCGGCGGGCGTCTGCAGTATGAGGGCATCGCGGTCGTCGATCACCCCGCCCACGTGGTACGGCAGACCGCAGTTGGCGAAGGAGACGTGCTCCCCTCTCTCGACGACGATGATGCGGGCGCGCTCGTCCAGGCGGCGCAAGCGGGTGGCTGCGGACATGCCACCAGCGACGCCACCGATGATGACGTAGGTGCGGGTTTCGCTCATGCCCTGAGAGTATACCCCCTGGGGTATTTTTGCAACAGGGTGCCACGGGCCTGCCCCCGCCTCACTCAGGCTGCTTTCGAGTCATGCCCAGCAGCGTGTGACACGCTCGCTCCATCATGGCCCGACCCGCCGCCGTCACGCGCATGCGCGCCCGAGTACTCACGATCTTCTCGGGCGAGCCGAACGGTCAGCCCGCCTGGGTGCGTGCGCTCGCCGACGGGGACGACGAGGGTTTTTTCGGCCCGGGCTCGGCCGTGTGGGAGGTGCACAACGGGATACCCACGGTCGTCGCCGGCATTCGCGCCCTCCTCATGCAGACCTTGCACCCCGGCGCCATGGCCGGCGTGCACGATCATTCCCGCTACAAGGAGGACCCCCTCGGACGCCTCGCCGGCACGGTGCGCTGGGTACTGACGACGACGTTCGCGGACCGCGCCCGCGCCACGGAGGTCTGCCAGCAGATCACGCGCCTGCACGAAAAGGTGCGCGGAGACTACGCAGGCTCGGACGGCGCGCCGGCGTCGTACTCGGCCGAGGACGCCGACCTCATCGGCTGGGTGCACTGCGTCTTCGCCGACGCGTTCCTCGGCTGCCACGAGACGTGGGGCGGGCCGATCCCCGGTGGCGCCGACGCCTACGTCGATGAGTGGGCGACCGCGGGCCGCCTGATGGGCATGGCCGATCCTCCGCGCACTCGTGACGCGCTCCACGCGGCCATCGCGTCCTACCGACCCGTATTGCGCCGTGACGACCGCGTCGATGATGCGGTGCGCTGGCTCCGCCGTCCCCCGCTGGGACCCGGTGCCGGCCCGGTCTACCGCATCTTCTTCGCTGGCGCCGTCGCGTCGCTTCCCCCCGAATACCGGCGGATGCTCGGCCTCCGCCGCCCGTGGTGGCCGGCGATCACGGCGACGCGCATCGGGCTGGGCATCATGCGGCGCCTGCTCGGCACCGAGTCATCGAGCATGGCCTACACGAAGGCGCGGCTTGAGCGCCTCGAGGCGGCGAGCGCCGAGCGTTAGAAGGGCTGCTCGACGGGGAGCCCTGTGCGCAACTCCGCGGGCAGGTGCCCGAGGTCGTTGTGGGTCACGAGCACGGGCGGCTTGGCCGAGCGCACGCGAATGATCGTGAGCCCGCAGTTCGCCTGATTGACGCCCATCCACCGCCACGCCGGAGCGCCAAAGACCTCGCGGACAAACCACGCGATGACGAAGTTGTGCGTGATCAGCAGGTCGTGACGGTCCTCACGGGAGGGCGACAACCATTCGGCCGTGGCGTCCGCCATCTGCGCCTCGCCAGCGGCGATCTCCTCCGGGGTTATTCCCCCGAAGAAGGGCTCGAAGGCCGCGGGCATCGACGGTTCGGGGCCGGACGGCACGCAGTCCATCAGCAGGCTCGAGAGCTGGGGCTCGATCGAGGGCATCCGTTCGGTCATGTAGTTCGCCGTTTCGACCGCCCGCTGCAGGGGCGAGGTGTGCACGCTCGCGAAGGGAACGCCGCTCAGCCGCTCAGCGATCGCGCGGGCCTGCCGCTGCCCTCGGCCACTCAGGGGGCCGTCGGGAAGTCCGTGTTCCGCGTCTTGCTGTTCTCCATGTCGCACCAGATACACATACCGAGACACGTCGTCGCACACTCCTTTGTCGGCCCCATCGAGCCTAGGCCATTGCCTGATACGACTCGCCGGGGCTCCGTGCCCCGAATTGGGGGCAGACCGGTACGCTTGCGGACAGACGAGCTTGTCTGTCCGCATGCTACTGTGACGGCACACACCCCGATCAAGGAGACCCCGGTGACCCTGACAGCCCCCAACCCCGCAGCCACGGCGCGACGCGAGCGCCCCATGGCCCCCGCGAAGGTCCGCATCTTAGAGACCGCGTTGCGCCTGTTCTATGACGAGGGCATCCGCGCGACCGGCGTCGATCTACTGATCGCGGAGTCATCGGTCACGAAGGCCACCTTCTACAAGCACTTCGGGTCGAAAGATCGCCTCGTGCTCGACTACGTCGAGATTCAGCGTCAGCGCGGCGAGGCGCGGCTAGAGGATGCCATCGGGGATGCTCGCGGTGCCGCCGCGACCATCGGTCGCGTTGTCGACATGGTCGAGGCCACGATCGAAAGCGACAGCTATCGGGGCTGCCCGTTCATGAACGCCGCGGCCGAGTACCCCGACCGCCAGCACCCCGTGCGCGAGGTCACCTCGGCCTACACCGACCACGTCGCCGCGCGGCTGTCGGAGGTCTTCGCCGAACTGGAACACCCGCTGCCGGGCGCTGCGGCCGATGAGCTGACGCTCGCGATCAACGGCGCGTACGCCTGGTCGTACATGGCCGATGACGTCGCCGCCCGCGCGGGCCTGCGTCGGGTCGCCGAGCGCCTTATCGCTGAGTGCGACGCTCCGCGCTGACCCTGTCGAGTTCCGTCAGTTCGTGGCGGCTCAACGCCGTCCAGGGGGCCGCCATCACGGCGTCCAGCTGATCGGAGTGACTCACTGACACCACCGGAGCGACGACGCTCGGTCGAGACAACAGCCATGACAGGCCCACAGTGGTCACGGTCGTGCCAGTGCGTTCGGCGATGCGGTCCATCGTCGATAGCAGCTTCAGCCCGTGTCGGTTGAGGTGCGGCGCCGCCTCCGGCCCGCGTCGGTACCGTTCGAGGTCGGCGCGGCTCCGGTACTTGCCCGTCAAGAAGCCACCGGCCAGCGCGAACCGCGGCATGACGCCCAGGTCGAGTTGAGCAACAACGCGCGCGAGATCACCCTCGTACTCGTCGCGATGGACGAGGTTGTAGTGGTTCTGCACCGCCACCATTGGGGCGACCCCGAGTTGGCCCGACGCGATACGCGCCTCGAACAGTCGGTTGCCCGTGTGATGACTGCCCCCGAAGTACCGCACGTCGCCGGCGCGGATCAGCTCGTCGACCGCCAGAAGCGTCTCATCGAACGGCACCGACTCATCGTCGATGTGCAGGTACAGCAGGTCGATGTGGCTGACGCGAAGGCGTTGCAGCGATGCCTTGACCGCGCGCTCGACTGCCAGTGCAGACAGACCAGGGTTGTCGGCGCTCTTGCCGACCTTCGTCGCAATCGTGAGCCGGTCGCGGTTGCCGCGCTCGCGCATCCAATTGCCGATCATGATTTCGCTGCGCCCGCCAGCGTACGAGTCGGCGGTGTCGATGAATGTGCCGCCGCGTTCGACGAAGCGGTTCAGGATTGCCGTCGTCGTCGGCCCATCGGTGGTCCACCCGAAGACGGTGCCGCTCAGGGCGATGGGGAAAACCGTGAGCGCGCTGCCGCCGATTCGACGCAGAACCGCGGTCGGCCCCGTGGGCAGAGACGACGGCGAGCTCGGGCCAGACACCTGCACCGGGGGGGAGAGCGCGCCGGAATCCGTCCGGGGGCTACCGGAGGGTGCCGTCATGCCGACCTCAATTCGGGCGCGGGTTCACCGCGTGGGTTGGCTCAGAGAATAACGCTGCGCGACGGAGGGGTTCGTGACCGCCACGCAATCGTTATGCGGGCGTTCTCTCTCACGAAAAACCGGGGGCGGGCTCGGAAAAGCCCACCCCCGGAGAACCGCCCGCGTTACGTCGTGACGGGGTCGGTCGTGACGGCCGAGGGCGCGACCTCGCCGATTCCCGACGAGACCTTTGCCGCCTGGATGGCGACGATGCCGAAGCCCACCTTGTTGATCACGTCGGCGACGACGTAGATGCACGCCGCGATACTCACGGCAAGTGCGATGTCAGCCCCACCGATCTGCAGGAACTGCTCAATCGCGGTGGCGATCGGGTAGATCGCCCAGCCGATGACCACGAACAGGCGCATGATGCGCACAGCGCGCTGAGCGTGCTCAGGCCCGTTCGAGATGTCGATCTGGAAGATCTGCCAGATGATGTAGAACCACGCCAGCGACGAGATGACGAACAGGATAATCGTGCTCGGCGCACCGGGAACGCCCGTCTCACCGAGATAGCCGGTAACGATCATGACGAGGTCGGCGATGACGATCTTCGTCACGAAGCCCTTCTTTGCCGCGCCGGCGAGGGCGACGATGATGCCGAATTCGATGAGCAGCAACGGTGTCGTGATCAGCCAGTCGATGTAGCGCAGTTCGACCGTGTCGCGGATCGCCTCGACGCCGATGTCACCGAGGGGGAACTGCACCACGTCCTTCATGACGTAATACAGGACCGCCGCGACGAACGCGATGACCGTGGCGTAGGTCGCCACGGGGCGCAGTTCCGGCTTCAGGTCATTGCGTTCCATGAAGAACCACAGTGCTCCTGCCGCCATAGCGACGAAGCCCAACATGAAGAACGCCTGCACAATCTGGAATTCCACGATGCTCCTTTGGATCGAGAATCCGCTCGCCACCAGTGCGGCGAGCACGGGGGTTGTGTGATCCTCGTCGCAGTCGGACGATCGGGAGCCGGCCGGGCGAAGTTCTTTCACGGTGCGCCCGATCTCTGGAAGAAAGCTTTAGCGTGCACGTGTGTTTTCTTCCTGCTGACTGAAAGAACGTCCGCGTCCCCGAGACGGGGGCCGTCGAAAGGATCCCGTTCATGAATGACCCCTCCTGGAAGCTGCCCGAGGTGCCGCACTTCTCGCTGACGAGCCCCGATCTCGAGGAGGGAGCAGGACTTTCCCCGTGGGCACGGTCTGGCACCGCAGGCGCGGGTGGCGACGACCGATCGCCGGCGATCGAGTGGTCGGGAGCACCGGAGGGCACACAGAGCTTCGCGCTCACGATGTACGACCCGGATGCGCCGACCGGAAGCGGGTGGTGGCACTGGGCCGTACACGGCATCCCCGCAACGACGACATCTCTGCCGAGCAACGCGGGCGACCCCGAGGCAGGGCTACTGCCGCACGGCGCCGTCATGCTGCCGAACGAGATCCGGCTGCCGCGGTACCTGGGCGCCGCTCCTCCGGCTGGTCACGGCGACCACCGCTACATCTTCACCCTGTCGACGCTCGATACCCCCGCACTCGACGTTGACCCCGAGTCGACGCCGGCGTATCTGGGCTTCGTGCTGCGCGACCACATCATTGCCCGGGCCGTCTCGACAGGCGTGTCTCATACCGACTGACGCAGGACACCAGTGGCATGTCGACCGCCTCGAGGAGCGCCCATAGCTGAAGGGCATGCGGCCTATCGCCCGCCCCGCGATCGAGTTCCGCAAGAGCTACGGTCGCCGCGCTGCCCTCGACGGCGTCGACCCGGCCATCGAGCCTGGCCGCATCGTCGGTCTGATCGGCCCCAACGGTGCCGGCAAGACAACCACCACGCGCATTCTGCTCGACATCATCCGGCCCACCTCTGGCGAAGTTCGCCTGCTCGGCGAGAACTGCCGGGCGGCGGGCCCCGCGCGACGGCACCGGGTACACCCAGGGCGCCGCCTACGGCCTGCTCCGCTTCGTGCTCGTGACGATCGCCGCAACCGGCTGGGTGCCGCGGCGATCCCGGTGAAGCTCATTGCCGTGGTCGGGATGCTCGCGGGCGCGGTCATCGCGTTCCGTCGCCGCGACGTCGGCGTCTCGTAACCAGCCCCCATACGACGGATGCCCGCCCTGCGAGAAGCAGGACGGGCATCCGTCGTCATGAGGCGTCGTGGCGTTAGCCGTCTTCGCCGTCGGCGGGAGCCTCCGGAGCGGTCTCCTCGGCGATGACCGGCGCGAGCGACAGTTTGCCGCGGTCGTCCGTCTTCGTGATCTCGACAAGGATCTTCTGACCCACCGAGAGCACGTCTTCGACGTTCTCCACACGCTTGCCGCTGGCGAGCTTGCGCACCTCGCTGATGTGCAGCAGGCCGTCCTTGCCCGGCATGAGCGAGACGAACGCCCCGAAGGCGGCGATCTTCACAACCGTGCCCAGGTACTGCTCGCCCACCTCGGGGTTGATCGGGTTGGCGATCGCGTTGACCTGCAGGCGTGCAGCCTCGGCCGACGGGCCGTCGACCGCGCCGATGTACACGGTGCCGTCCTCCTCGATCGAGATCTGCGCACCGGTCTCGTCCTGGATCGCGTTGATCGTCTTGCCCTTCGGGCCGATCAGCTCGCCGATCTTGTCGACAGGGATCTGCACGCTGATAACGCGCGGCGCGGTCGGCGCCATCTCGTCGGGAGCGTCGATCGCCTGAGTCATGACGTCGAGGATCGCCAGACGAGCCTCGCGAGCCTGCGTCAGCGCGCCCTCGAGAACCGACGACGGGATGCCGTCGAGCTTCGTGTCGAGCTGGATGGCGGTAACAAACTCGCGGGTGCCCGCGACCTTGAAGTCCATGTCGCCGAGCGCGTCTTCGGCGCCGAGGATGTCGGTGAGGGCGGCGTACTTCGTCTCACCGTTGATCTCGTCGCTGATGAGGCCCATCGCGATGCCGGCGACCGGGGCCTTCAGCGGCACACCGGCGTTCAGCAGTGACAGGGTCGACGCGCAGACGGACCCCATCGAGGTCGAGCCGTTCGAGCTGAGCGCCTCGGACACCTGACGGATCGCGTACGGGAACTCCTCGCGGCTCGGCAGCACGGGCACGAGCGCGCGCTCGGCCAAGAAGCCGTGCCCGATCTCGCGACGCTTGGGGCTGCCCACACGACCCGTTTCACCTGTCGAGTAGGGCGGGAAGTTGTAGTGGTGCAGGTAGCGCTTCGACGTCACAGGGTTCAGCGAGTCGATCTGCTGCTCCATCTTCAGCATGTTGAGCGTCGTGACGCCGAGGATCTGCGTCTCGCCACGCTGGAAGATGGCCGAGCCGTGCACGCGCGGGATGACCTGGACCTCGGCATCGAGCGCACGAATGTCGGCGAGCCCGCGACCGTCGATGCGCACGCCCTCCGTGAGCACGCGGTTGCGCATGATCTTCTTCGAAACACCCTTGTACGCAGCACCGAACTGCGACAGCGCCACCTCGTGCAGCTCGCCCGCGGCGACCTTCTGCTCGATTTCTCCCTTGACGCGGGCCTTCAGCTCGTCGTCGGCGTTCTGACGCTCGACCTTGTCGGCGATCTGGTACACGGCAGCGAGCTCGGTGTGCGCGATCGCGTCGACCGCGGCGTACAACTCGTCGCTGTAGCTGAGGAAGACGGGGTAGTCGCGCACCTCCTTGGCGCTCTGCGCGGCCAGCTCTGCCTGGGCCTTAACCAGCTGGGCGAGGAACGGCTTCGCGGCCTCGAGACCCTCCGCCACGACGGCCTCGCTCGGCTTGATCGCGCCGGCCTGGATGTGACCCCAGCTGGACTCGGTGGCCTCGGCCTCGACCATCATGATCGCGACATCTTCGGTGCCGTCGGCCTTCGTCACAACGCGACCGGCGACGGTCAGGTCGAACACGGCGTCAGCGAGCTGCGAGTGCTTCGGGAACGCGACCCACTGGCCGGTGCCGTCCTGACGCGGCATGAGCGCCATGCGCACGCCCGCGATCGGCCCGCTGAAGGGCAGACCAGAGATCTGCGTCGAGGCGCTCGCGGCGTTGATGGCGAGGGCGTCGTAGAACTCGTCGGGAGCGATCGACATCACCGTGATGACGATCTGCACCTCGTTGCGCAGGCCCTCGACGAAGGAGGGGCGCAGCGGGCGGTCGATGAGGCGGCAGACGAGGATCGCCTCGGTCGAGGGGCGACCCTCGCGGCGGAAGAACGAGCCGGGGATCTTGCCCGCGGCGTAGGCGCGCTCTTCGACGTCAACCGTCAGCGGGAAGAAGTCGAAGCCTTCACGGGGGTGCTTGCCGGCGCTCGTCGCGCTCAGCAGCATCGTCTCCTCGTCGAGGTAGGCGGCAACGGCGCCCTGCGCCTGCTGCGCGAGACGACCGGTTTCAAAACGGACAGTGCGGGTGCCGAACGAACCGTTGTCAATAACGGTTTCGGCGGCTTTGATTTCGGGACCTTCCACGAGGTCTTACTCCTTTGCGTTTCTCGCACCGGGCATCCGACGACCGCGTCACAGACGCGAGGGGATGCGCGGCGCACCGCACGAGGCAAGCAGGCAGGAAGGGACGATCGGCGGGATACGCCGCCGGTGTCTGCTCTGGCCAACAGTAGACATCCACCGTTCACCATGAACGGGAGAACTCCACCGGTGACCAGCTTCGAGCCGGCCTGCTGCGCACGGTATTCACTTGTCGACGCAATCGCGCCGATAGCCAGGCTATCAGGGGCGTGCCTGGCCGCCTAGTATCGCGGCCCGGCCGGCCGGTCGCGCGTCACGGGCGGCGGATCCGGCGGGGCGGGCGGCGCGCCGTCACGGTCGACCACCGCGAGAGCTACGCGACCGGCAAACAGTTCGACGCGCACAGGATCAAGGCGGGGGTGCACGCGCACGATGGGCCCGCCGTGATCGGTCATCCAGATGACGGGGCGCCGGCTTTCCGGGTCGAGCCAGCGACCGAACGCGAGGTGCTCGTGAAAAGGCACGACGGAAACCCCAAACGGGTCACGCACGACGACGGCGGTGCCGTCCGAACGCAAACTCGTGCGCAGACGCACGGTCACAATCGCCAGCGCGGCGACCATGAGGAGGAACGCGGCGATCACGAGGACGCGGGTCACGATCGCGATGGTTCCGTCCACCACCCCCGCGATGACGAGAGCCGAGCCCGTGAGAACCACGACCAGTGACCACGCGAGACGGTCGGCCCAGGGGCGCACGCCGGCGCGCACGACCGTCACGGCTCGGCACGGCTCGTCGTCGTTCACGGCGCCGCCGCCCGACTGCCCTCTGGACTCTCGATCGCGGCGACGAGCACGTCGAGGGGCGCGGGGCACCGCACGGCCGCACGAAGGCGGTCGGCAGGATCGATGATCACGGCGTAGGCGTCGAACGCGTCGACGGTCCGCCACCCGTCACCGAACTCGGTTCGCGATGGCAGCGGCGGGACGGGATGCCCGTCGGCGAGCAGGCACGGCAGTTGCGTGTGGCGGGTGTAGGCGAAAGCCCACGGAGCTTCGACCTGGCGAACACCCTCGTCGATGCGGGTGCGCACGGGGAACCGGGCGTAGCAGCGGTACGTGGCGACGTCGATTTCGAAGTTCTCGCGGGGGCCCGAGACCTGCACGCCGCTGAAGTCGAGCCGCTCGCCACCGTCGGCCGTGCCGACGCCCGGAAAGCCGAACGTCGAAATACAGCGGGCGACTGCCGGGCCCCACTCGCTCGCCGTGACGAGGCGCACGATCGACTCCTCGGGCAGGATCACCGGCCCCCATGTGTTGCGCAAGAAGCCCGCGACCCGGGTGAGGGTCTCATCGTGCAGCTCAAGCACCGCGCGATCGCGCTCCTGAAGCAACACGTCGAGCCCCGCCACGGGCCGCTCACCGGCGGGCGCGCATGCCACCACACCGGCCACCACACCGGCCACGACACCGGCAGCGGCTGCGGCAGCGAGACGGCGACGCATGGGCACAGCGTGGCACTGCGGGCCGCATGCGGGCTGGGAGCCGCTGGGGGCAGTCAGCGGGGGGCGAGCATCCGATCGCGAATGGCGCCGATGACGGCCACGAACGCGCCGACCGCGAGAAAGGCGACCAACACGATCGCGAGGCTGCCGACAAGACCCGCGTAGCCGCCCTGAGCACCCGGGTCGACGAAATCGTAGGGATACCGGCCGACGATGGCGCCCCGGGCGAGGGTTGCCGCCAGAAAGACCACCGGGAACGCGAGACCGATGAGCGGGGTGAGCAGCGTCACGCGCGTGCGCGACCGCACCGTCACCCACTCGACGAGGGCGAGCACGGGAAAGACGACGTGTAGGAGGGTGTTGACCAGCTCGCCGCTCGGGCCGGCCGCGCCGCCGAGCAGGGTCGCGTGCAATACGGCGGCGACGAGCAAGCCCGTGAGCGCCATCGCGCGCAGGTACACCGCTCCCCGGAGTTCGCGAGCCATCGACGCACCGAGCAGCATCAGGATGCTCGTGGCCACGACGCTCAGGATGGTGAACTGCCCGAGATAGTCCCCCACATCGAGGCCCCCCGTCGCGCGAATCGTCAACACGACGTCGCAGGCGATGATGGCGAGCCCGCCGGTGCCGAGCGCGCCGCGCGCGGCGCGGGTGAGCGAAGCACGAGTCACACGCTCATCGTGGCAGACAACGCCCAAAAACCACGAAGGCCGCCACCCGACCATTCGGGGGCGGCCTTCGCAGAAGAAGTTCGCGGTGTCGATCGACTAGCGGCGCAGCCCCAGCCGCTCGATCAGCGAGCGGTAGCGCTCGATGTCGATGTCGGCCAGGTAGCCCAGCAGACGGCGACGCTGGCCCACGAGCAGAAGCAGTCCACGACGCGAGTGGTGGTCGTGCTTGTGCTGCTTGAGATGCTCGGTCAGCTCCTTGATGCGGTGCGTCAAGATCGCGACCTGGACCTCAGGGGATCCGGTGTCGCCGGGGTGGGTTGCGTACTCATCGATGATCGCCTTCTTGGCGGTGGTGTCCAGGGCCATAGACGGGACCCCCTTCTCTGCTCGTTGCGCGGCGCACACAACCGGATGCTGTGGCTCTCTTTGTCCGCGGCCGTTCTGACGGCAACCGCACAAGAATACCAGCAGCGTGCGCCGAGCGACGACCTGACAGAATCGGCGCCGGGAAGGAGACCCGGTGCCACTTGTCATCGTTTTGGACGTGCTGCTCGTCATCGCCATCATCGGCGGTCTCATCCGGGGCGCTCGTGCGGGATTCTTCTACACGCTGGGTGCCGTCATCGGAGCCGTCGCCGGGGCGATCGCCGCGGTGTTCCTCGTGCCGCTTGTGAGCGGATGGATACCGGACCCCACGTGGCGGCCCCTCGCCACCCTCGGCGCGCTGCTGCTGTTGATTACGGCGGGCCTGAGCATCGGCGAAGTCATTGGCCACGCGCTCCGCCGCGGCGTCGCGAAAGGGCTCAGGCCGCTCGACCGTCTGGCCGGCTTTGCCGCCGGCGGCGTCGTCGCCGTGCTGGTGATTTCGCTCGCGGGGTCCACGGTGACGGCCCTCGGCATCCCCGTGGTCTCGTCGACGACGGCGAACTCGACGGTGCTGCGCACGATCGACCGCTTCACCCCCGACTCCGTCGCCCGGGCCATCGCGGCGCTCCGCGGCGCGGTTGTCGACGAGGGCATCCCCCGCATCGCCGAAGCGCTGGGCGGCACCGTCGCCGGTTCCGCGGAGCCGCCCATTATCGACGCTGGCAGCCCCGAGCTGACGCGCGCTGCCCAGTCAGTTGCCCGGGTCACCGGGTCGGCCTACGCGTGTGGACAGGTGCAGTCCGGCACGGCGTTCGTCATCGCCGACGATCGCCTGCTCACGAACGCGCACGTCGTCGCCGGAGTCGATACCCCCCTCGTCGAGTTGCCAGGCATCGGCACGCGTGAGGGCCGAATCGTCTACTTCGACGGGCAGCAAGACATCGCGGTCATCGCCGTCGACGGCCTCCCGGCGCAGGCGCTACCGATGGCTCCGAGCCTCGAGCAGGGTGATGTGGGGGCTGTGCAGGGGTACCCGTTCGGCGGCCGGTTCCGCTCCGGCGGTGCTGAGGTGCTCGCCGTCGGCAGTATCGACGCCGAGTCGATCGACGGCTCGTCGCGCGCGCCGCGCGACACCTACACGTTGGCCGCAACCGTGAACCCCGGCAACTCCGGCGGGCCGGTGCTCAGCCTCGAGGGCGCCGTGGTGGGCATGGTGTTCGCCAAGGCGCAACTGCGCGACGACATCGGCTACGCCCACACGATGGCGGAGCTCACCCCCGTGATCGCCCGGGCCCCCGAGCTCTCCGCCCCCGTCGACAGCGGCGCCTGCCAGCGCTGAGCGGCCCCGCCATCATGCTGACGCCCGACGAATGCTGGGAGCAGCTCAGGCTTGAACCGTTGATTTTCGCGGTTCAGGCGTTGATGCAGTACGGACAGGCCGCGCCCACCGCCCACGGCTCTTGCGGCGCCATCCTCTGGCCGGGGTTTCCGGCGACGACGGCAAAATCGGGCACAGCCTCGGTCACCACTGAGCCCGGGGCAACGTAGGCGCCCTCTCCCACTCGCAGTCCGTCCATGACGATGGCCCCGGCGCCGATCGCGGCGCGGGGCGCGATCAACGAGCGGGCCCCGACCACGGCGCCCGGCCCGATGGATGCACCCATCCCGATCGCGGCGGATTCACCGATCGCAGCGAGCCGATTGACGTTGGCGGCGCAGTCGATGCGGGTGTTCGCGCCGACAACCGCTCCGGCATTGACGAAGGCCATGTGGCCCACCACCGCCGTGGACGGCATCGTGGCCGTCGGGTCGGCGATCCACACCGGGTTCGAGAATCCGAGCGAGTAAGCCGCATGGAGCGCCCGGAAACGGTGCTGAGTGGAGGCGACACCCACGATCGATCCAAGGTCGAGGTCTGACGGGACGGGGTCGTAGTGCAGGCCGGGGAGGGTTACGTCGGCGCTGCCGACGTTATCGATCGTCGTGACGCCCAGGCCGAGTCGGCGGGCACTCTCGACGATCTCCCACGCGTACGGGCTCGCCACACCTACGATGGCAACGGTTTCCGGCATGCGGCCAGCCTAGAACCGCGCGACCGCGCGTCAGGACTCGAGCGTGCCGCGCACGATCGAGTCGCCCGAGTGCGACGGGTCGCCGTCGAGCGGCTCAGCGCTGATGTCGACCACCGAGTAGCGGTCGAGATCGACCTCGGCGGGAATGACGAACTCGCCGCGCGCGTCACCGAGCAGGCCGAGGCTGATGAGACCGTCGACCTCGGGCGTGAGAAGCCAGACTTCCTGCACCGCCCCGCTCACGGGTGGGGCGTCGAGGGCTATGCGAACCACTCGCTCACCGTTCGTATGCTCGATGATCTCCGCGGACCCGGCCGCGCCCTGCCAGGCGGGGAGGGCATCCAAGCTGGCTGAGGCCACGATCGTTCCGGTGTCACGCGGCGTCAGCGCCTGCCAGCCGAGGGTGACACCGGCGATCAGCGCCGCCGCAGCAGCCGCGGCAGTGAGCGGCACCACGATGTGACGGAGCCCGCGGCGTTCGCGGGCGTCACGGAGCGAGGCGACCGGCGCGGGCGCCACCGTGGCGTCGCTGGCCACGGAAGGCGCCTCGATCGGCGGCTTCGCGTCAGCCGCTGGCGTTCCCAGGGGGTCGCTGCGCAGCGCGTCGCCAAACCCGACCTGGCGGTGGACGTTCTGCCAGACGTGCGCAGGGGGCCGGTGCAGTTCGGACTCGCCGAGCGTCGACCGCGCAACAGAGACGGTGGCAGCCATGCGGGCGAGCTCATGCTGGCAGCGTCCGCATGCCCGCAGGTGGGCATCGGCGTCGGCCTCGAGCGCTTCGCCGAGTGCTCCGAGGGCGAGCGCGCCGGTGTCACAGTGCTGCTCCATGACTCACCTCCAATCGGCTGCGTAGCCGGGTCAGGCTTCTCTTGATATGGGATTTGACGGTGCCGATCGGCATGTTGAGCCGCTCGGCGATCTGCGTGTGGGTCAGGTCGTCGAAGAAGGCAAGCCTCACGACGGCCTGAGGTTCGGGCTCAAGTTTCGCCAACTCGTCGGCGATCAGCAGTCGCTCGGCGAGGCCCGCCTCCGCGGCCGGGTACGGATCATCGAGGGAGACGGCACTCACCTGATCGGCGATCGCCCGCTCTCGCGCCCGGGCAGCATGGGTGTCGGCGATCGTGTTGCGGGTGATGCCAACGAGCCACGCGGGCACTGCGGCCCGCTCGGGGTCGTACTTCTCGCGCCCCTGCCATGCACTGACGAACACCTTCTGGGTGACGTCTTCCGCATCGGATGCGTCGCCGAGCGACCGCAGCGCCAGCGAGTAGACCAGGGATGACCACGCGCGGTACGCATCGGCGAGCGCTCGCTCATCGCCTGCGCTGAGGCGCCGGCCGATATCGGTTGCGTCGTCGATTGCGGTCGTCACGAGCGGGCGGGTCTCCTTCGGTGCCGGATGCACGGGACGGTATGCCCCGCCGGTCGCGGTCATGCTAGCGGGTGAACCCGTCACGACACCTTTTCCGCAGTGACTATGTAGTTGTCTGAGTATGACTGGGCGTTGACGTCGAAACTTCCCCCGCAGGTGATCAGCACGAGGTGGGGCTGCCCCGACCTCGTGAACACCCTGTCAACCGGCACTTCAGCTTTTGGGATCCTCTCAACGCTGATAACGCGGTACACGTGCGATTCTCCGGCCGCGTCACGCACGGTAACTTCGGCCCCGATCTCCGCATCTCTGAGAGCAGCAAAAGGCCCGACGCCTTGAATCGGCATGTCGACGTGAGCGGAAATGACGGTAGCACCACGGTCGCTCGCGGGCGCGGAACCCTCGCGATACCAGCCCGCGGTGTAGATGCTCTCGGGGATGATCAGCAGGTTGTCCGAGTCAACCCCCACGTCGATGACCTCCATGTCGATCCCCTGGGAGGGGAAGACCACCCGCGTCGGTGCCAGAGCGAGCACACTGTCGACGTCTCGAGCGATGGGAATATCGATCGGCGAAATGCCCAGACTCTGACGATCGGCACCCACCTCTGCCTGCTCGACGTGCGACTCGGCGTCCTCGATCACGGCCGCGGCCGTCTCGTTGGCATCGGCTGACGCACACGCGCCAAGCAGCAAGAGACTGGTGGCCGCCAAAGCGGTGGCCACCAGTCTCTTGCTCAAGGGATTACCTGCTGATGTTTTCTTACTTGCTCGCAACGACTGCGCGACGGGCGATGATACCCGCGCCAGCCAGAAGAGCGATGAGAAGGGCCGCTGCGCCACCAATAAGCCCAGAGTTGGCGCCCTCGGCGACCAATCCAGCGCCACCGGCAGGCGAGCCCGCCGGCTCACCAATGGTCTGAATGTAGAAAGTGGCCGTCGACGGGTCAGCGGAGAGGTCGCCCACCGCGTACACGATCGTGTTCACGCCGTTGCGAATCTCCACGTCCGCCGGACCAATCGCAGGCTCGTCCGAGCCCGCAGCGGCAACGAACGCCGAGTAAGTTCCCACAGGCACGTCGACATCGCCGTCGCCACCGTTCTCCACACCCCGGAAGTCAGTCAAGGCGTCATCCAGGAAAACGTCAACGGCAGGAGCAGCAGCCGTGTGACGGACGCTCAAGCGGCCCTCGCCTTCCGCGATCTCTGACGTGTCGTTCACGAACGGAGTCAGAACGGGCGTTCCGTCCGCGTCCAAGTGGGCCACAATCGAAATGCTCAGGCCGGCGGCAGGCACCGTCTCGACCTCGTCGATCGCCGCTGCGCTCAGGTCGGTCTCGCCTGCAGCGACGACCTGGATCTGGTAGTCGCCGGCGGGCAACTCAACCGGACCCGCCACGTCGCGGGGCTCGAAGTTCTGAAGCAGACGCTCACCGTCAACATAAACATCGACCGTCAGGCCAGGGATACCGTGGACGACGTAGATGTCTGATGTGTCGTGGTTGTCGGCGACGGCGGGTGCCGCGAGGCCGACCGTGGCGAGAGCGGCAACGCCCACGCCCGCGAGAATACGATTACGCATAGCTCCTCCTACTGTGGTTCCCCGTGGGGACGATTCCCCAGACTTCGGGGGTCAGGCGGAATTGCCTTCACTAGTCACTTCCGCGCAAACCCGGCCCTTGGATGCGGGTTTAGCTGGCAGGTAGCCGGTATAAAGCTGACTGCTACCCGGTCACGCGAAAAAGGGGGCGATTGCGGTGATGCTGACAACGAGCCCCGCAAGCCAGAGCACCAGGTTGATCGAACCCAGCGTGATACCAGCAACGGCCAGGCCCCGCCCCCTCGTATAACCGTTTGCTGTCTCGCGGATGCCCCGGCTACCGGTGATTCCGCAGACCGTGAGTAACGCGGCGTTGACGACGAAAACGAGCGTGAGCATCCCGAGCACCATCGCGAGCGATCCGGCGCCAGCCGCGAGCTGCGCGCCGGCCTGCGAGGCCACCAGATTGCCGATCACCGACGTTGCAAAGGGCGCAAGGCCCGTGACGAAGGCCGAGGTTGCTGCAGCACTGCGTTCGGGAGGGAGCCGGTGGGAGGTGCGCTGACGGGGTGCACGCTCGTCGACCACGACGACGGGGGGTACCGGCTCGGCGACGTCCTCACGCTCGAGCTGTTGCACAACGACCGTGTCCGGCGCCGCGTCTCGCGCGAGACCCCGCGCGGACGACGCCGGCGGTGACGCAACGGTGGGTGGGACCGCTGCCGACGGCGGGGGCGCACTGGGCGGCGCTGAGAAGGGCGCACCGCACTGCGTGCAGAAGCGAACGCCGTGACGGAGGACAGCACGACACGTCGTGCAGTTTTTCATGCGCCACTCCCCCTCTCGAAGCGTTCACCGACCGTAGCGTCGTCGCCTGACCACGGACAATTCCCACGCTAGCGACGCGGCCGCTGTGCGCGCGTGCCCCCGTCATGGGGTCAACCATGCGTGCGAATGCCCCTTGACGGGGCCACAAACTCGGCGCACTATGGAAGAAGTTCAACTCGCCGCCCAGGAGCGCCGGAGGCATCGCCCCGCCACTGGGCGGCGAGTCTGTAAACCAACGCCATCGAGAGGCGCTGCCCCTACTGCGTGCGCACTCCGGGCGCGGCGAGCGCGTGCCGGGCCCTCGACACGCGCCGGAGAAGTTCTGCTTCGTCGAGTTGCGCGCCGATCTGATCGCGGCCGCCGACGATCCGCTGGCGCGCATATGCGAGAAGTGTCGCGTCACGGATGAAGGCTCGCATCGTCGACCCATGGCCCACACCGCGGGCCCACCGCTCGGCCGTGCGACGGCCGCTCGTGCTCGTGAGCATCGCGACTTCCTGCGGGTGAAACCAGCCCACGGCCGCATACTCGGTGAGCCGCTCGGCAATGATCCGCCCCTCCTGCCTACGGAGCAACGACACGATTGCTACCGCGATCACAAACATCGGCACCTGAACGAGCAGGTAGTAGCCGAAGAAGTCGCCGACGAAGAACAGCGCACCGTTCCAGAAAGCGTGCAGAGCGATCGCGGGCACGAGACCGACCACGAATGCGAACACGGGGAAGCGCGCGCCCCGCCGCGCGGCGAACCCGAGTGCGAGACCGATCGCTGCGGTGAACATCACGTGGGCGAACGGTGACATGAGTCCGCGGACGAAGAATGTTTGCCCCAGCGCGCCGCCATCGACGAAGGCGACCCCGAAATAAAGGATGTTCTCGGTAAACGCGAACCCGCCGGCGACGACGGCTGCGTACACGATTCCGTCAACGGGTCCGTCAAAGCGGCGGCGCACCGCGAGGAAAAGGATGAAGACGCCGAGCCCCTTCGCCACCTCTTCGACGATCGGTGCCTGCACGGCGGCACCCAAGAACTCCGCGCTCGCCCCGGGGCCACCGGCAGCGGTGACGATCGACTGAATCTCGGCATCGACTGCCAGCGCAATGAAAACGCTGGCCCCCGCACCCCACAGAAAGGCGAATGTCAGGGCGAGTCGCGGCTCGGGTTCCCACCGATCAATCCAGCGCACGCCCCAGACCACGATCCCCAGCGGCACGAGCGCCAGAAGCGCCGCCACGATCACACTCGTCGCGCCGAGTCCGCTGACGAGGTACACCGCCACGAATGACGAGACGAGCCCGAGCAGTGTGAACCCGAACACAGCGAGCAGAACCCGGCCCGCGCCCGGCTCTCGACCCCTCGTGACCGGAGCGAAACGGGAACTGGGCCCGGGGCCGACCGAGGTAGCCGTCTCGGCTCGAATGTCGGTGGGCGCGTCGCTCAGTGGCGACACCACCCGATGCACGCCGGTGGCCGTGTAGTCGGGTGTCCGCGAGTAATCCGTCACGATGCTGAGGCTAGCGGGCGGCGCCGACGAAAACGTACGCTCACGGGCCTGGCCGAACCGCGCGCATCCGACGAGAATGGATGCGCGACCGACCGCGCGACCAACGGAGGGAACCGATCATGGACCGCGAGTACGAGCCGAACCTGGAAGACGAGCGCGTTGTTGACGTCGATGACGCGGCCGAGACCGAGCTGCCGCCGCCCACTCTGGACCCCGAGGAGCGCGTCGAACCGGAACCCGACCCCGACATCGCCCTCGATGACGAGCGCCCGGCCGGGTAGGCCGGACGCTCGTCGAAACCGTCAGTCTTCCGGCGGCACCATGGGCGGCAGCGTGATCACGCCGGTCGCCGGCACGACTCCGGACAGTCGACCCGGCGAGAGCACCTTCTGCACCAGTTCGGCCTCCATCAGACCGCGCTCGATGACGAGCTCACGCACCGAGCCCCCGCCCGCCAGCGCCTCGTAGGCAAGGGCGGCCGCCGTCTTGTAGCCGATGTACGGGGTGAGCGCGGTGACCACTCCAACGCTGGACTCGACCATGCGCTCAAGGCGTTCGGTGTTGGCGGTGATGCCGTCGACACAGTTCAGGCGCAGCGTTCGGCAGGCGTTTGTCATCCACGCCAGCGACTGCATGATGCTGGAGGTGATGACGGGCTCGAATGCGTTGAGCTGCAGCTGACCCGCCTCAGCGGCGGCCGTCACCGTCGCGTCGGCTCCGATGATCGAGAACGCCACCTGATTGACGACCTCGGGAATGACCGGGTTGACCTTGCCGGGCATGATCGACGAGCCCGCCTGACGGGGCGGAAGATTGATCTCACCGAGACCCGCCTGCGGGCCGGACGAGAGCAGACGCAGATCGTTGCAGATCTTCGACAGCTTGACGGCAGCCCGCTTGAGAGTGCCGGACAGCGTCATGAAAATGCCCGTATCGCTCGTCGCCTCAATGAGGTCGGGTGCCGTCTCCATCTCGTAGCCGGCGATCTCGCTGAGATACCGGCGCACGAGCTCGGCATACCGCGGGTCCGCCGTGATTCCCGTACCGATCGCGGTCGCGCCGAGGTTGATCTCGTTGAGCCACGGGATGACCTCACTCAAGCGGTCGACGTCTTCTTGCAGGGTCGTCGCGAAGCCGCGAAACTCCTGCCCAAGCGTCATGGGCACAGCGTCTTGCAGCTGCGTGCGCCCGACCTTCAGAATCTCGGAGAACTCGCGCCCCTTCGCCCGGAACGACTCGATCAGCAGCCGGTGTTCGTCGAGCAGTCGAGCGAGGCTGAAGACCATGGCGAGCTTGATCGCGGTCGGGTACACGTCGTTCGTCGACTGGCTGCGGTTCACATCGTCGAGCGGGCTCAGGTGTTCGTACTGCCCCTTGTCATAGCCGAGAAGCTCAAGGGCGCGGTTCGCGATGATCTCGTTCGCGCACATGTTCGTGCTTGTGCCCGCGCCGCCCTGCAGCACCCCGAGCACGAATTGCTCGTGCAGGGAACCGTCGATGATCTCTTGGCAGGCGCGATCGATGACGTCCGCTTTGTCGGCGCTCAGCGTTCCGATGTCGCGGTTCGCGCGTGCTGCCGCCTGCTTGACCATCGCGAGAGCGATGACGAGATTTGGGTGGTTCGAGAGTGCGCGCCGCGTGATCGGGAAGTTCTCGAGAGCGCGGGCGGTGTGGATGCCCCAATACGCGTCAGCCGGAACCGGCATCTCCCCGAGAGAGTCACTCTCGGTGCGCATGCGGCGCGGGGCGTCGGGATCTTCATTAATCCCAGGGCGGTAGATCGGAACCCCGTCGTCGCTCGTGGTGAAGCTCGGGGCGGGGCCAGTTGTGCGCACCATGACGTGTGCGTGCCTTCCTGTTGGGGTCCGACATCTGTGGCGGTGGCACGCCCACTCTAGCGCTCTGACGAAACCCAGCAGAGACGGAGAACACGTCGCTAGGCTCGGCACTGTGAACGAGGTGCTCGACGGCTTTCTCGACTGGGTCGCTTCCGTCGACCCCGTGCTGAGAACCACACTCGCCGGCATTCTGATCATGCTCGAGACGACGGTCCTGTTGGGCCTGATCGTACCGGGCGACACGGTCGTCCTCGTGGCGAGCGCTGGTGTCGAAGCGCCGGTCGAGTACTTCTCTCTCGTCGCCGTAATCATCACGGGCAGCTTGACCGGCGCGTCGCTCGGCTTCCTCATCGGGCGCCACTTCGGTCCCTGGCTCCGTCGCTCACGTCTGGGGCGACGCATTGGCGAGAAGAATTGGGAGCGCGCCGAAGACTTTCTCGATCACCGCGGCGGCATCGCAGTCTTTGTTTCACGGTTCCTGCCCGTTCTGCACTCGCTGACGCCCCTCGTGGTCGGCATGAGCCACCTGCGCTACCGCACATTCATGCTGTGGCTCACCCCCGCGTGCATCATCTGGGCGTTCGCGTATGTGTCGGTCGGGTCAGCCGCAGCCGAGGGGTACCGTGCTGCGGCCGGCACCCTCGACGGCGCGGCGTACTACTTCGTCGGCGCAATTCTCGGATTCTGGCTTTTGGTCTATGCGGTCAAGAGAATCCTTGACCGGTACGTCAGTCGCATCACGGCCCGTCGCCGCGAGCTCCGTGCGATGGAAGCGAGCGAGGCGCGGGGGGCCGATGGCGACAACGCGAAAATGGGGCGAGGCGACTAGCGCCCCGCCCCGATCATCCGGGATGCCCGTCTCCGGCTAGATCAGACCGTTCTCGGTCAGCCACTGAGTCGCGATAACAGCAGGCGACAGCTCGTCGGTGGTCGACTGGACATTCATCGCGACGAGTCCCTCCGGCGTCAGCGCCGCGCTCACGGCGTTGATCACGTCAATCGCGTCCTGCGGAAGGTCGGCGCTCGCGAGCGGCACGACGTTTGAGGCGAGGAAGAGCCCCTCAGGGTCTTCCAGGGTCACGAGGTTGTTCTCACCAATGCGGGGGTCGGCGCTAAACACGTTGGCGACGTTCACGACGCCCTGCAGCAGTGCGTCGACGGTCGCGTCGCCGGTTGCATCGAACGACACCTCGACGCCGTAGACATCGGCTAGACCCGTGGGGCCGTACGGACGCTCTTCAAGCTCGGGGTTGCCGCCGAGGATCAGGCCTTCGACACCCGCCAGGTCGGCGATCGTCACGAGGTTGTTCTCGGCCGCGAACTCGGCGGTCACGTTGTAGCTGTCCTGGTCGGTGGCGCTCGACTGGTCAAGCACCTGTAGCCCGTCAGGGAGCGACACCTGCAGCTCTGCGTACACCTCGTCGGCTTGCGTTGCCTCTGTATCGGGCACGTAGTACTGCAGGAGGTTCCCGGTGTACTCGGGGAAGAGGTCAATCTGGCCCGACTCGAGCGCCGGAATGTAGGCGTCGCGCTGGCCGATGTTGAACTGGCGGTTCACCTCGAAACCGGCGGCCTCGAGGGCCTGTGCATAGATCTCGGCGATGATCTCATTCGAATAGTAGCCCTGCGAACCGATGGTGATCGACTCGCTCGTGCCCGGCTCGGCGGGCTCGGTGGTCGGGTCTGTCGTGTCGTCGAGCGGGTCGCCCGTTGCACACCCTGCGAGGGCCAATGACACCCCAGCCGCGGCCGCGACGAGCGCGAACCGGCCCTTGTTCCTTGCTGTGAACATCACACACTCATTTCTTTCTCGGTGGAGGCGGGGGTTGCCCCGCCCGCCGCGCGTCGCCGGGTCGACGACGTGCGGTGGTCTCGGTTTCGGCCGGCGCGGACGCCGGCGGGAGTTGCGTACCGCTCCAGCAGTGCAAAGATTGCGTCAAGCAGCAGCGCGAGGACGATGATGAGGACCGACGCACCCAGCATTTGATCGAATCGGTTGATCTGGATGCCCTGCACGATCGGATAGCCGAGGGTCGCGTTCCGCACAAAGCCCACGAGCACGACGGTCGCCACGACCTGCAGCACCGCGTTGCGCAGCCCGCCCCACAAGAGGGGAAGGCCGAGCGGAATTTCGACGCGTGCGACGATCTGACGCTCCGTCATCCCCATCGAGCGAGCAGCGTCGATCACGCGGCGGTCAATCGCCTCGAACCCCGCATACGCCCCGGCCAAGATGGGCGGGATCGCAAGCAACGCGAGCACGATCATGACGGAACTGTCTCGGTTGGCGACGCCGCCGATCATCACGAACAGGAAGAGCAACCCGAATGAGGGCAGTGCCCGCGCGGCACCGGTGGCGGCGACGGCGATGTCGCGACCGCGCCCCGTGTGCCCGATGTACCAGCCCAGAGGAATCGCTATCGCACTGGCAAGAATCATGGCGAGAACGGTGTACCAGAGGTGCTCACCGATGAACTGGGGAATCGAATTGCGCCCCTCCCAGTTGCCGGGGTTCAGAATCCATGCGAAGGCGTCGGCGAAGAGGTTCACGGGACCGCCTCCCGTACCCTCCGGGCGGTCATGAATGCGCGTGTCACTCCAGACCGTTCTGAGCTTCTCGACGCTCGAGTCCAGGGCATGAGAGCCCTGCCGATGACCACGAGCACCCGGTCGAGGACGAGTGCGATAACGACGGTCACCACCACCCCGGTGAGTACCGACACGATGATTCCGCGCTGGTAGCCGTTCGTGAACAGGTAGCCCAATGTGTCGATGCCGATTGCGGCGCCGATGGTGAGCAGGCTCACGGTGCTCACCGCCACCACGCGAAGCCCCGCGAGCACCACCGGCCCGGCAAGAGGAAAGTCCACCGCCCAGAAGCGCCGGAATGATGAATAGCCGATGGCGGTTGCCGCTTGCTTGACGTCCGGGTCGACGCTGCCCAGGGCATCCGCGACCGATCGAGACATGATCGCGACGGCGTAGATGGTGAGCGCGATCACGACGTTCGCTTCGCTGAGGAAGGGCGTACCGATGATGGCGGGCAACAGCACGAAGAGCGCGAGCGATGGGATCGTGTAGAGCAGACCGACGAGGGTCAGGATGAGTCCGCGGGTCAGGCGATAGCGGTAGGCGACCCACCCGAGCGGGATAGACAGCACGAAGCCCAGCACGATGGGGATCGCGCTGAGCCGCAGATGCTCACCGGTCAGTCGACCGATGAGCTCGAGGTTGTCGAGCAGCCAGGTCACGCCGCGCCCGGCTCCGTGAGGCGCCCCGCGAGATTTCCGTCACCGTCGACGACGACGCGCTCGCCGTCGACATCCCGGATGCTGAGGGCGCGCTTGCCGCGATCGGCTCCGATGAACGAGGCAACAAAGTCGCTCGCCGGGTTGGCGAGAATCTCTTCGGGCGTGCCCTTCTGGGCGATTCGCGCGCCCTTTTCGAGGATGACGACCTGGTCGCCGAGCAAGAACGCTTCGTCGATGTCGTGGGTAACGAACACCACCGTCTTGCCGAGCTCCCTCTGCAGACGGAGCAGTTCTTGCTGGAGCTCAGCGCGCACGATGGGGTCGACCGCCCCAAAGGGCTCGTCCATGAGCAGAATGTTGGGATCGATCGCAAGGCCGCGCGCGACACCGACGCGCTGCTGCTGGCCACCCGACAGCTGGGCCGGGTACCGCTCGGCCATCGCCCGATCGAGACCGACCGTGTCCATCAGTTCCAGAGCCCGTGCGCGAGCATCCTTCGTCGGAACCCCCGTCAGCCGCGGGACGGTGGTGATGTTGTCGATGACCGTGCGGTGCGGGAGGAGGCCGGAATTCTGCATCACATAGCCGATACGGCGCCGCAGTCGCACGGGCTCAATACTCGCCACGTTCTCATCGTCGATGAGCAGTTCCCCTCCGGTCGCGTCGACCATGCGGTTGATCATCCGCAACAGGGTTGTTTTGCCGCAGCCGGATGACCCGACAAACACGGTGGTCTTGTGAGACGGGATCACCAGACTGAAGTCGTCGACCGCGCGGGTTCCGTCAGGGAACAACTTTTCGATGGATCGGAACTCGATCATGCGTTGTGTCTCCTCGGGCGGGGCGGTCGTGCGCGCACCGAGCGCACGCCCAGCACGCTCCCAGTCAAGCAGGTAGGCGGCGGCGGCACTCGGTGATTTCCCCCAATTCGAAGGCCCTTGCCAGACGATTGTCGACACCGTGCCAGGCCGGGAAACGACGACGGGCCCCGGGCGGTCAACGCCCAGGACCCGTCGGTCGTCGGATGTGCGCTACAGCTTGCCGTCGATGACCGCGTCGAGCACGCGGCTGGCCTCGGCAAGGAGCGCCTTGTCGCCATCGCGGTTGCGCGCGAAGGCTCGGGCCACGAAGGCGTCGATCAGCTCGTACGCCGTGGCAACCGCGCCGCGCAACTCTGCCGAGTCGCGAACGCCGAAACGAGCGATGAAGGCATCGGTGATCATGGTGGCCACTGCCCCGTTGGCGGTTTCCGCCGATACCGGCGGCCGAAGGTCGAGCACGTCGCCGACACGGATCGACGGGTAGCCGGGCTCGTGGCGGAACATGTCGGCCACCGCGGTCAACACGCCGTGCATGGCCGCAGCCGGCGTCGCGTGACGCTCGGGAGCAAGCTCCTCCGCCAGGCGCGATGCGAGCCGCTCGGAGTTGCGGGTGGCGAGCGCCTGCAAGACGGCGATGCGATCGGGGAAGTAGCGATACACGGTGCCGATAGAGGCCCCGGCGCGGTCAGCGACCATCGCGGTCGTGAGACGCTCGTAGCCGATCTCGTCGATGACCGCCGCGGCGGCATCGAGCAGAGCGGCGAGGCGGGCAGTACTGCGAGCCTGGACGGGTTCGTTGCGAATCAACGCCGATCCAGCCAAGAGGCTCGAGGAGAGTTCGAGGTTCGACACGTGAGCAGTCCTTTCGACGACCGTGCCTCATGGTAGCCCCTTTAGTGAGGCGAATACGAGAAAATTCTGGTGCGTGTCGGAAACCTTTTGTTTCCTCTCATGAGCTTACCCGTCCGGGTATACCAAAAGGCCAGGGCTTTCTCGTCTCGGCGGCACCTCTGCAAGACTGGCCCAGTGACGGCCGCGGAAACACCCGACACTCCACTACCCGACCGCCCCTGGGCGCGCCGGGCCGCGCGGCTCGAAGACTCCTTTCACAGCTGGCGAGAACGCCGAGCGCGCCGGCGCGGGCTCTCTCCCGTGATCATTCCCTATCGCGGGTATGGCACCGAGCGATGGGTTCGCGTGTTGTGTCGCGTACTGCTGACGAAACCGGAGCGCGATTCGCGATCAGCGCGAGCGCGCATCCGAGGGTGGCGCAGTTTCGTCAGCATCCCCGTCGCGCACGCTGTCGTCACGGTCACCGTGGGCGGCGTCCAGGTATCGGTGCGCGCCGACCGAGGAGGTGTCGTCGACGTCGATCTGCCCCTCGAGGTCGGATTCACCCCGGGCGAGCACACGATCACCCTGCAGGTCGAGGATGGAGAACCGGTCGACGCCCCGATCGACATCATCGACCCGGATGCACGCATCGGGCTCCTGTCGGATATCGACGACACCGTGATGGTCACCTCCCTCCCCCGACCCTTCCTCGCCGCCTGGAACACCTTCGTGCTCGACGAGCGGGCGCGACGGCCCGTGCCGGGCATGGCGGTGCTCTACGAACGCATCGTCGCCGCACACGCCGGCCTGCCTGTCGTCTACCTCTCGACCGGAGCGTGGAACGTCGCACCCACTTTGGAGCGGTTCATGGGGCGACACCTCTACCCCACCGGCACGCTGCTCTTGACCGACTGGGGGCCCACCGCCGACAGGCTGTTCCGCAGCGGTCGCGATCACAAGCGCACGAGCCTTGAGCGGCTCGCCGATGGGTTTCCCGACATCCGCTGGATCCTGGTCGGAGACGACGGCCAGCACGACGAAGAGCTCTACCAAGCGTTCGTCGACTCCCACCCACACAATGTCGAGGCGGTCGCGATTCGACAGTTGTCCACACCGGAGGCGGTCTTCGCGGGCGGCCGTCGCAACGCCGACGTGCCGCATCGCGGCGCACCCTGGGTGCAGGCCCCCAACGGTGCCGAGCTTGCCGACGCTCTCACGCAGATCGGTGTCCTGCCGGCGCGGTGAGAGTCCTCTCATCTGAGGCCGATTCGCACAGTACGGCATCGATAATGGCGGGATGGCCGTGCTGACACCACCACGCTGGTCGGTGCGCTCACGCATTCTCGGGGTGATCCTCGTGATCACCGCACTCGGAATGAGCGTGGCGGGCGCGAGTGCCTACCTATTGCAGCGTGAACGCGTGCTCGACGTGATCGACGAAGAACTCTTCACCTCGGTCGAGTCAGCGCGGGCCATCGCAACGGGGCTTCCGCGCGAAGCGGCCGAGAGCGACGATTCCGACGCACCGGTGTCGCCCGATCCGGTGTCGGCCCCGACAAGCGTCGAGGACGCGATGGTCCGCATCATGCAGGGGATCATTCCGGGTCGCAGCGAAAGCAGTGTGGCGATCATCGACGGGGACCCCGTGTACATCCCTCCTGTCGACGTCGACTTCCAGATGTTCGACGATGACGCCTTCATGGAGCGGGTCTGGTCGGAGGCGCGGGGTGGCGTCGTCAGCATTGGCACGGCGTTCACCGAGGACGGCGCCATTCGCTACATCGCCGCACCCGTCACCATCGCCGACGACGAGGCCATCGGGGTGTACGTCACCGGCTATCAAATCCAGGGTGAGCTCGATGACATCGACAGCGCCTTCACGACGTACGCAATCATTGCCGGCATCACGCTGATCGCTATCGGCGTCGCGGGGTGGTTCGTCGCCGGACGCCTGCTCCGGCCCATCCGTGACGTGACGGCAGCGGCGTCACGCATCACGGGCACAGACCTCAGCGAGCGCATCCCCGTGACAGGCCGCGACGACGTCTCTCGCCTCACCGAGACGATCAACGGGATGTTCGAACGACTCGACGAGTCCGCCACCGCCCAGCGACAGCTACTAGACGATGTGCGCCACGAACTGAAGACACCGATCACGATCGTGCGCGGCCATCTGGAACTCCTCGACTCGCGCTCCCCGGACGAGGTCGACGCGGCGCGCGCGCTCGCGATCGACGAGCTCGACCGTATGAGCGAGCTCGTCAGCGACATCGACGTACTCGCCCAGGCCTCGATGGCAACCATGCTCACCGAACCGACAGACGTCTCCGACCTGACCCAACAGGTATTCGCCAAGGCCCGCGCGATTGCCGGCCACGAGTGGCGACTCGACGGCGTCGCCAAAGCCGTTGCGCCGCTCGCACCGTCTCGGATCACCCAGGCGTGGCTCCAGCTGGCGGACAACGCCGCGAAATACTCGCCGGAAGGCACCGCCATTCGCATCGGCTCGAGCCTGTACGACAACGCCGTTGAGATGTGGGTCGCCGATGAGGGGCCGGGCATTCCGGAAGACGCCCAGAAGCGCATCTTCGAGCGGTTCGGCAGGGCCGACACCGGCCGGGGAATCGCGGGTTCGGGGCTGGGGCTGCCGATCGTGGCGGCGATAGCCCGCGGTCACGGCGGCTACGTCAACCTCGACACCTCCACGAGTGGCTCACGCTTCGGCATCGTCGTTCCTCTTCCGTCGTCCCCCGCTGCCCCGCCGCCCGCCGCGGGCTCCCTCGACGAGGACGGCGAGCATCCCGATGTGACGACCGAGAAGGGACACCCATGACGAGCATCCTGATCGTGGAAGATGAAGAGCGTATATCGACCTTCGTCGAAAAGGGACTCGCGGCCGCCGGCTACACGCCGACCGTCGTCACATCGGGTCTGGACGCGGTCGACTACCTGATGACGGGGTCGTTTGATCTGGTGTTGCTCGACGTGGGGCTACCAGGAATCGACGGGTTCGAGGTGTTGACGCGGGTGCGGGCCAGCGGATCGAGCGTGCCCATCATCATGCTGACGGCGCGGTCGAGTGTCGAAGACACCGTTGCGGGACTCGACGGCGGAGCCAACGACTACCTGCCGAAACCCTTCAAGTTCGACGAGTTGGTCGCTCGGGTTCGCCTGCGCCTGCGCGAATCGGGCCAGCAGGTCACAGTGGAGCAGGTCCTGCAGCACGGCGACCTCAGCCTCGATCTGCGCACCCGCCGCATCACGGTCGGCGAGGTGAGCATGGATCTCTCCGCGCGAGAATTCGGCCTCGCCGAGCAATTCCTTCGGCACCCCGAACAGGTGCTCTCGCGCGAGCAGTTGCTCAGTCGGGTGTGGGGCTTCGACTTCGACCCCGGGTCGAACGTGGTCGACGTGTACGTGCGGTACCTACGCGGCAAGATCGGAGCCGATCGCATCGAAACCGTCCGTGGAATGGGCTATCGCCTGGTTTAGCACCGATCAGTCCGGGCTGTCAGGACTGTCCGGACTGTCCAGGCTGTCGACACTGCCCGTGGGCGCGGGCGCGACCGGCTGCGGAGCCGGAGCGGGCGCCTGCTGCACGGTGGGTGCAGGAGCGGGAGCGGTGGAGGACGCCGGCGACGGGGTGAGCGGGCTTGGCGTGACGGCGGTCGGTGTCGGAGTCATCGTGGACTGCTGAACCCAAAAGCGCACGTCGCCTGTTCCGGTGAAAGCCTTGGCGTCAGAGGCGACCGTGGTGATCGGGGGGACGTCCGTCGCCGTCGAGGCGTCGTAGAGGGGCATGGCGTTCGCGACCGTGAGTGCGCCCGACGCGAGTGCGCCGAGGCCGAGGGCAGAGGCCGCCCCCGCCGCTATCCAACTCTTCTTGTCCATGCACTGATAGTCGCGACCAGACATGAGAGATCAAGGAAGCGCAGATGAGAGCTTTCTCATCTGCCGGAGATCACCAGGTCGCAGATGTGAGCGGACGATCGTCTGCCGACACCATGCGGTGCGCTCGCTCGATCAAGATGGCCGCATCGGGTGACCCCGCAGCGGAACGGGCGAGCGCATGCCCGAGCAATTGAACGGCCGCGATCGCGTGCGCTCGATCAGCGAGCCCCGGCTCCGACGACCGGAACCAGCGGCGGCGCCAGCCGTCCGCGAGCACCGAACAGCGCCGCGCTCGGATCGTCGCGCGCGATCCTCCGTCGTGCACCACCGTCGCGATGAGGTGCGCATAGAGGGCAGCAGCGTCGTCGGCGGGGTCGCCCCACCCCGAGGTGTCGATGTCGAGCACGCCCGTGATGGTCGTCGGCGCCGCCGGGTCGACAAGAAGTTGTGCGAGGTGCAGGTCGCCGTGGACGGTGCGCTCCGGGGGTGGCGTTCCGCCTGCCTTATAGCGTCGAGAGATCGTGCGCGACGTCGTCTCGATGAGTCCATCGTGATCGGGCAACTGCTCGATGAGGCGTTCCTCGTACCAGTCGAGCCGCCTCACGAGCGACGCCCGCGCCGGTGCCGTCGAGGTGACGCTCGCAATCTGGGCGACGAGATGCTGAATCTCGTCGAGCAGCACGTCGGGGTTCGACACCCTGTCGAGCACGCCGATGAGCTCAGAGCCGGCGAGCGCCTCCATGGCAACGAGCCCCTCCTCGCTCCACCCCAGTACAGCCGGCACGGGCACGCCCTCATTGCGCCAGTGGGTGTGCTTGGCCTGCAATGGTTCAGCGGTGGGCGGTCGCACGACCTTCAGGAAGTACGAGGTCTGGGCGGTATCCACTCGCACGACGGCGCGCTTCCCCGGCCGATAGGCCGCGAGGCTGACCCGCAGATCGTCGACCGGCAGGCCGAGACGTGCGAGCACGATCCCTGCAGCCTCGGCGTACACCGCCGTTCGCAGTGCCGGCAGCGCCGGGTCGGCGGGGTACACCCAGACGTCAACGCGCTCCCCCGAGTCAGGCTGGGTGAGTGTCAGCACCCCAGGGCGCGTGGCGTCGGGCGGAGACGTCTCGACGAACACGGTGTGGTCGGCGAGTGCCCCCGACGAGTCGCGAAGGCTCACGCGATAGCCGTGCGTGAATCCCGTGCCCGTGGGCTCGATCTGCAAGGCATGGGCGGCCATGACCTCCGACCCGAGTGAGGAGGCGACGGCGTCGAGGACATCGCGGTGCAGTATCTCGGGCGATCGATCGGTCACGAGTCCATCTTGGTGCGTTGTCGTCCGAAGTGGGGTCGCGAAATGCTGGCGAATGCACGATCACGAACGGTATTCTGAGCGTGAGTCCGCTACCCAACGGACGGTCGCGACCCAGCGACACCAACCCGAGATACCCGCTCGAACCCGCCTGCGGTCTCCGCCGCAGCGTCGTTCCCGTACCCGACGAGGAACATCATGGTTTCCACCCTGATCGGCACCGCCGCCGCTTTGGTCGTCATCGGCGCCATCGTGATCACGCTTGAGCGGCACCAGAAGCTCACGGTCATCACGGGCACGATCGTGGCCGTTTCCGCTGCCGCCGTCGTAATCGGGTCGGCTCTCGGAGCCGTCGCCATTCTGCAGCCCGCCTCGGCGACGATTCCTGCACCCAAGTTCGTCAGCGAGAACAACCTGCCCGAGCGCATCGTCGATTTCCAGCTCCCGACCATCTAGTTGGTATACCCCCTAGGGTATCTGATAGGCTCTTCTCGCCATCAGATTGGAGCCCCAATGCGCCACCTACTCGCCGTCCTCGCCGCCACAATCGGCCTCGCCCTGGGCCTCGCCGCGTGCGCGCCCGCGACAGGAACGATTGAGGTAACCACCGACACGGTCCTGATCGACGTGCGCACGCCCGCCGAGTTCGCCACCGGGCACCTCGATGGCGCGATCAACATTGACGTTCAGGCGGCCGATTTCGAGGACCGCGTCGCACAGCTCGACCCCACAGGCGACTACGTCGTGTACTGCCGCAGCGGCAACCGCTCAGAACAGGCCATCACGCGCATGGAGTCGCTAGGCTTCACCGAACTCGTCAACGGGGGCAGTGTCGCCTCCGCCTCCGCGTCGACCGGAATCGCGGTCGTCACGCCCTAACCTGGGGGCCATGAGGCCGACTGCTCGCACACTGCTTGCAGCGTGTCACCCCGGCCCCACTGCCGTCGTGACGGTCGTAGCGACGGGCCTGGCTCTTTCGGTCGGGCTGCCACCTCGCTCCATCCTGCTGGTCGCTGCGACCATTCTCGCCAATCAACTGTCGATCGGCTGGTCGAACGACGCCATCGACGCCGCCCGCGATCGCGAGGTCGGCCGCCTCGACAAGCCCGTGGCGCGCGATGCGATCGCCGCCCGCACGCTGCTCGGCTGGGCCATCGCAGCAGGCGTCGTCGCGGTAGGCCTGTCTCTTCTGCTCGGGCCGGCAGCCGCTGTCGCGCACGCGCTGCTGCTCGGCGCCGGCTGGACATACAACCTCGGCCTCAAACGAACGGTCGCGGCGACCGCCTGCTACGCCATCGGGTTTGGGGCGCTGCCGTCGGTGGTGACGCTCGCGAGCGAGCCGCCGGCCGTCGCCGCCCCCTGGGCAACCGCGGCCGGAGCGCTGCTCGGCATCGCCGCGCACTTCGCGAACGTCACACCCGACCGCGACGACGACCGGCGCCACCGCATGCGGGCGATCCCGCACCGTCTCGCGCCCCGCGCATCCATCGCGCTGGCGATCTTGGCGCTCGCGATCGCCAGTGCCCTCGGCATTTACGGAGCGGCCGCCGCCGGCCCGATCGGGTTGATCAGCGCAATCGGGGCCGGCACGGCGTTGGCGTGCGTCGTCGCGGCGGCGATACTGCTCGTGCGGGCACCCCAGTCACGCTGGCTGTTTCGCATCGTGATGCTCTCCGCCGTCTCCGCCGTCGTCACGCTGGTTGGAGCCGGCACCCTCGGCGGCTGAGCGGGGCTCAGCGCGTGAAAGCTGCTGCGCCAGCGTCCACGGGCTGGTCCGCCAGCAGCTCGCGCACCATCGGGATCACCTTCTGGCCGTACAGCTCGAGCGCGTGGACCAGCTTGCCGTGCGAAACCGGACCCGTCGCGTACTTCAGGTCGAATCGCTCAGCGCCCAGCACGCGGATCGTGTCCGCGATCTTGCGCGCCACCGTCTCGGGCGAGCCGACATACAGCGATCCGTGTCGAATCTCCTGCTCGAAGTGCGCGCGGGTCGTCGGGCCCCAACCGCGCTCGCGTCCGATGCGCGAGTACATGACCTCGTAGTGCGGCCAGAGTTCTTCCGCCGCCTGCTCGTCGGTGTCGGCGATGTAGCCGGGCGAGTGGACGCCGACCGGCTGGCGCTCCTTGCCGAGCTGGTCGAGGGCGCGGTCGAACAGGTCGACGTACGGAGCGAAGCGGGCCGGCTCTCCGCCGATGATCGCCAGCATCAGGGGGAAGCCGTAGGTGGCCGTGCGCACCACCGACTCGGGGCTTCCCCCGACGCCGATCCACGTGCGAATGCCGTTCTCCGTGGTCGGGTACACCTGAACGCCGTCGAGCGGAGGGCGAATCGAGCCGCTCCACGTCACCGGCTTCTCTTTCAGCAGCTCGGCCAGCAGATTGAGCTTCTCGTCGAAGAGCACCTGGTAGTCGCTGAGCTCGAATCCGAACAGCGGGAAGGACTCGGTGAACGAGCCGCGGCCGGCGATGATCTCAGCGCGGCCGTTTGAAATCGCGTCGATCGTGGCGAAGCGCTGGAAGACGCGGATCGGGTCCTCGCTCGACAGCACCGTCACGGCGGAACTGACGCGCAGGCGCTCGGTTTTCGCCGCGATGGCGGCGAGCAACACGTCGGGTGCCGACACCGCGAAGTCGTCGCGGTGGTGTTCACCGATGCCCATCACGTCGATCCCGACCTGGTCGGCGACGACGCCTTCTTCGACGACGTCCCGCAGCACCTGCGGGTAGGAGGTCATGGTTCCGTCGGGCTGCTCGGTGACGTCACCGAAGGTGTTGATGCCGAATTCGACGGCTGCCGGGTCGATCTCGCGGGCCATGGCGCGCATCCTCTCGCTGATTTATGCAAACGTATCAAAAGGAACCGACGGGATGCTCGCGGTATTCCCGCGCACCCGTCACGGCTGCAGCCGGGTCACCTGCCAGCCGGTCCCCTGCCGCTCGTACACGAGCCGGTCGTGCAGGCGGGAGGTGCGGCCCTGCCAGAACTCGACCCGGTCGGGCACAATGCGGAAGCCGCCCCACCGCTCGGGCCGCGGAACCGCCTCGGCGTCGGCGAACCGCTGTTCGGTGTCGCGCACCTTCTGTTCGAGCGCGTCGCGCCCGTCGATCGGGTGCGACTGGTCGCTCGACCAGGCGGCGATCTGCGCCCCGCGGGGGCGGTTCGAGAAGTAGTCGTTCGAGTCGGCCTCGTCGACCTTGTGCGCCTCGCCGTAGATCAGCACCTGCCGGTGCAGGGGGTACCACGGGAACACGGCCGAGATGCCGGGGTTCGCGATGAGAGCGCGACCTTTTCGCGACGTGTAGTCGGTGTAGAACGCGAACCCGCGGTCGTCGATGCCGCGCAAGAGCACCGTGCGCGAGGACGGTCGGCCGTCGGGGTCGATGGTGGCGATCACCATCGCGTTGGGTTCGTAGACCTTACGCTCGGCCGCCTCGGCGAGCCACGCGGTGAACTGGGTGAACGGGTCCGCGGCGAGCTCGTGCTCTTCCAGTTGCTCCTGGCCGTAGTCGGTGTGCGTGCGCAGCGCCCTGTCGAGCAGCGGGTCGGGTACGGCATCGTGGCTCATGGTGTGAGCGTACGACTGCCGAGCCGACGAATCACCGAACGTGTGCCGAGAGATCAGCGCATCGTGTCGAGGATCCCCACCAGCAGCTCGAACGATGTGCGCGGACTCACGATCGCGAACCGCGTGTTCGGACGGCCCGCGTGCGAGCTCGGCACGACGAACGCGCGCTGCTCGTCGAGCAGACGGTCGGACCAGGCGGCGTAGTCGCTCACGTCCCACCCCTCCCGCTCGAAGACGACCACCGAGAGCTGCGGGTCGCGCACCAGACGCAGCTCAGGCCGGCGACGAATCTCGTCGGCGATGCGCTGTGCGAGAGACAGCGAGTCTTCGATCGCGTCGCGGTAGGCCGCGGCACCGAACGCCGCGAGCGAGAACCACAGCGGCAAGCCCCGCGGGCGGCGCGTCAGCTGAATCGAATAGTCGCTGGGGTTCCACTCGGCGCGGTCGTTCAAGGTGTCGAGGTACTCGGCGTGCTGGGTGTGGGCCGCGCGCGCAATCGCGGGGTCGCGGTAGAGCAGGACACACGCGTCGAAGGGCGTGAACAGCCATTTGTGGGGGTCGACGATGAGCGAGTCGGCCCGGTCGATACCGGCAAAGCGGTGCCGAGCCGACGGGGCCAGGGCGGCCGCGAGGCCGTAGGCGCCATCGACGTGCAGCCAGACGTCGAACTCGTCATTGAGCGCAGTGATCGAGGCGATGTCGTCGACGATTCCGAAGTTCGTCGATCCTCCCGTCGCGACGACGGCGATCACGGCGTCGCCGTACTGCTCGAGTGCGGGGCGCACCTGGTCGCCGTGCAGGGCGCCCGTCTCGTCGACCGCGACCGTGACGACGTCGACATCCATGACGCGGGCCGCCGACGCGATCGACGAGTGCGCCTCTCTACTCGCAATGACGACCCACCGGTCAGGACGCGCGGCGCCCCGGTCGGCGAGGCGCCGCGCGGCGTGATCGCGCGCGGCGACGAGCGCCGAGAGGTTGCCGATCGTGCCCCCCTGCACGACGACACCGCCGGCGGACTCGGGCAGGCCAAACTCGCGGGCGAGGAACGCCAGCACCTCGTTCTCGGCGAAGACCGCTCCCGAGCCCTCCATCCACGAGCCGCCGTAGACAGCCGTCGCCGACACGATCAGGTCGAACGCGCTGGCGGCCTTCGTCGGCGCCGACGGGATAAACGACAGGTAACCCGGGTGGTCGATCGTGAGGCACGCCGGGGCCAGCACGTTCTCGAACAGTGCGAGCGCGCGGCGCCCGCCCAGTCCGTCCTCAGAGATCGACCCCGAGGCGAGACGCCGCAACTCTGCCGGAGGCATCGGCTTGTCGAGGGGGGTAGCCGTGTCGAGCAGGCGTCGGCGGGCGTAATCGAGCACCATGTCGATGATCGCGGTCGTCTCGGGGGTGACCGAGTGCATCCGCGTGGGGTCTGCGTTTGGGCGGGAGAGGGCGTCAGTCACGACGGTGGTCCTTTCGGGCCGGGCCGCGGACTCAGAGCCGCGGCCACCAGCGCGCCGCCCCGCCGGTCGGAACAGCAGGCGCCGGATACGACGAGACCCGGCCGAAGCCGGGTCGTCGTGGTGGACCTGAGGGGACTCGAACCCCTGACCCCCTGCATGCCATGCAGGTGCGCTACCAGCTGCGCCACAGGCCCTCGATGCTGCGCACCGTCCGGCGCGGCAACTCGACCAGAGTAGTACACGGCGCGCCCCCGCACCAATTCGATGCGCGGTCGCGCAGAGTGCCAGATGGCAGTTGGATGGAGGCATGACCTCGACCCCCGTGACCGTCTCGATCACCCGCACCGTGCCTCCCGAACGGGCCAGGGAGTTCGCTGCCTGGGCGCGCGCCGGTGAAGACCTGTTGCGGGAATCTCCCGGCTATCTTGGCTCGGGCTGGGTGCGGCCCGACGAGAACTCTGACGAGTGGCACATGCTCTTCCGCTTTGCCGACGCCGAGTCGCTTGCGCGCTGGGAGTCGTCGGATGAGCGCCGCTGGTGGATCAGCACCGCGCGGGGTCTCGCCGAAGACGCCCGACAGGAGCGACTGACCGGTATCGAAGGCTGGTTTGACACCCCTCGTCGGGTCGAGACCGTGCCCGCACCGGCTCCCACTCCCCCGCGATGGAAGCAGATGATCGCGATCGTGCTCGTCTTCTACCCCCTGAGTCTCGCCACCAACGCGGCTCTCTCACCGGTGAGCGGCGACTGGCCACTGTGGATGCGCGTGCTCGCGCTGGTCGCGATTGTCTCGCCCCTGATGACGTACGTCGGGCTTCCCCTGATTACTCGGGCGCTTCGGCCGTGGCTGCTGCGGGGTCGCTGAGGCCCAGAGGGACGACCGGGCAGTCCTTCCAGAGTCGCTCGAGCGAGTAGAACTGCCGATCTTCCTCGTGGAAGACGTGCACGACGACGTCGCCGAAGTCGAGCAGCACCCACCGGCCCTCACTGCGGCCCTCGCGACGCAGGGGCTTCGCGCCCGCCGCGATCATGCGGTCTTCGACCTCGTCGGCGATCGCGAGAACGTTGCGCTCACTGCGGCCGGTCACGAGCAGGAAGACGTCCGCGAGGGGCAGCGGTCCCGACACGTCGAGCGCGACCAAGTCTTCCCCCTGCTTGGCGTCGGCGGCGCGGGCCGCGACGGCGGTGAGCTCGATGGCGCGGTCGGATGCGGTCACGGTGCCTTTCGGGGGTCGGGGCGGCGCGGCGTCACTAGAAGAGACCGTTGACGACGGCGACGACGAAGAGGGCGACGGCGACGACCGCCAGGACGACGGTCGAGCTGACGAGCACCGTCGTCAGCACGTTGGTGCGGCGGGCCTTGCGGCCGCCCATCACGTCGCGCGTGCCGGTGTGGCTGCTCACGGCGCTGATCGCGCTGACCGGTGCAGAGTCGGTCGACGCGTACTCCGTGTCCACGTCAAAGGGGTCGTCGATGTCGGGGCTGTCATGGACCGAGGGAACGGCGCCGGTGGAGGCAACGCTCGACGGCACGTCGATCATGCCGGTGATGATGATCTCACCGGTGCCCGCGACCGGGCCGGCCAGGTCACCACGCGGCATCTCCGGCAAGACCAGGGCATTCGCGCTCGTCGCCGCCGAGCCAACCTGGCGGCTGAAGGTGTTCGTGAAAGGGTCCTCGTCGTCGTGAACACCAACGGACCAGTGACTCGAGACCTGAGGCGCGTGGGGGGCTGCCGCCTCGCCGGGAAGAATCGCCGGGGCCGGCGGAGAGTCGGGAGCCGGTGCGACGGTCGCAGCGGACTCTTCCGAGCGGGCGTCGACGTCGACCGAATCGGCCTCGGCGACGGCTGGCTCGTGGGGCTCAGCCTCGACCTCCTCCGCCGCAATGGCGCGCAACTCACGGCGCGACAAGGGGCGATCGGGCGCCGAAGCCGGAACGGAGTCGTGCAAGATCGGCGGCTCGGCCGGCTCGACAAGATCGGGGACCGGCACGAAGGGGCTGCGGCCCTGCGTGTGGTAGTCGAGTGGCTGGTCGGGCCGCTCGGTCGCGAGACTCTGCGGCGTATCGGCGCTCGGGGCCGACGGCGCAAAATCACGGCGACGGAATGAGCCCGGCGCGGAGGCCCACGGCGCCGGAGGAGCGTCTGGCACACTGTCGGGCCGTGCCGGCGCCGACACCACCGAGCCGCTGCCGGGAGCAGCCGCCGACCCCACGGTTGCCGGCTCGTAGCGCGGGATGGCCGGGCGCACCTGAGTGCGATAAGCCAGGGGGTCGCCGCCCTGCTCGGCCGCGCTCGCTCCCGACACGGCAGACCCCGAGCCGGGCGCACTGTCAAGGCCGGGGTCGGCCTGCTGCCCACCCGTCGGCGCGGCAGCCGCCTCCTCGGCGAGACGCTGAAGCCGCCGGGCTTCCCGGCGCGTCAGCGGCGGGTCGTTCGGCGCGCTCATGCGGGGTTTCTCCGATACAGCTGGTGCTTGGCGATGTATTGCACGACGCCGTCCGGCACGAGGTACCAGACCGGTGCGCCGCGGGCGACTCGATCACGGCAGTCGGTCGACGAGATCGCGAGCGCCGGAATCTCCATCCAGCTTACGCGGCCCTCCGGAAGGTCGCGAATGCTGAGCTGGTGGCCGGGGCGTGTCACGGCGACGAAGTGGGCGAGTGACCACAGCGCGTCGTGGTCTTTCCAGTCGACGATCTGCGCGATCGCGTCTGCTCCCGAAATGAAGATGAGCTCCGCATCCGGGAACTGACCGGCGAGATCCGTCAAGGTGTCGATTGTGTACGTCGGGCCGCCGCGATCGATGTCGACGCGGCTCACACGAAACCTCGGGTTCGACGCCGTCGCGATGACGGTCATCAGGTAGCGATGCTCGCTACCCGTCGCGTCAGGCTTCAGGTACGGCTCACCGGTCGGCACGAAGACAACTTCGTCGAGGTCGAACCGGTCGGCGACCTCGCTCGCGGCGACGAGGTGGCCGTGGTGGATGGGGTCGAAGGTTCCGCCCATCACGCCGATGCGGCGCGGGGCCGCCGATGCTCCTGCGGGGGCGATAACGGGTCTCCGACGGGCGCCGGCGCTAGTGACCCGCGTCGTGGCCGCCCTCGCCCCGCATCGGGTTCGAGGTCTTGTTGCGGTGGCGGTTGGCGACGTCGCGGTACGCGTGCGTCACGGCGCCGAGCATGAAGAAGAACAGGAACGCGATTCCGGCGATGACCAACGGCGGGGCGAACAGGGGCGCGTACTCATCGAGGGCGAGGATCACGCTGCTCAGCGACGTCATGAGGCTCTCTTTCTCCGGAACGGTGAACGGCAGAAGTCTAGCGGGTGCTAGCTGCGCACCTGCCCGGCACCGCGCACGATCCACTTCGTGCTCGTCAGTTCGGGAAGCCCCATCGGGCCGCGCGCGTGCATCTTCTGGGTGGAGATGCCCACCTCGGCGCCGAAGCCGAACTCGCCACCGTCGCTGAATCGGGTCGATGCGTTCACCATGACGACGGCCGAGTCAACCTCCGCCAGGAAACGCTCGGCGTTCGCCATGTCGCGGGTGATGATCGACTCGGTGTGCTGGGTCGAGAACGTCCTGATGTGGGCGAGAGCAGCATCCAGGTCATCGACGATGCCGATCGAGAGTTCGAGCGCCATGTGCTCGGTCGCGAAGTCATCGTCGGTCGCGACGTCCAGGTCGCCGACGATCACGCGGGCGCGCTCGTCGCCGCGGACAAGAACACCGGATGCTCGCAGCGCCTCCACGACGGAGGGCACGAGACGCCTCGCCGCATCGGCGTGCACGAGCACCGTCTCGACCGCGTTGCAGACGCTCGGCCGCTGCACCTTCGCGTTCACCACGATGTCGATCGCCATCTGCTCGTCGGCGCTCTCGTCGAGAACGATGTGCACGACGCCCGCGCCCGTCTCAATGACGGGGACGGTCGACTCGCGCACCACAGTCTGGATGAGTTCGGCGCTGCCCCGAGGAATCAGCACGTCGATGAAGCCGCGCGCCCGCATGAGGGCCGTCGCTCCGGCACGGCCGTGCTCATCGATCGTCTGCACCGCGTCGGCGGGCAGACCTGCGCTCGCCAGTGCCTCCTGGATGATGGCGACGAGCACCTCATTGCTCGACCGAGCGGCACTGCCGCCCCGCAAAACCGCCGCGTTGCCACTCTTGAGCGCGAGCGCCGCGATGTCGACGGTCACGTTCGGGCGCGCCTCGTAGATCGCGCCCACGACGCCGAACGGGACCCGTACCTCGCTGAGCAGGACGCCGTTCGGCAAGGTCGAGCCGCGCACGACCGTTCCGACCGGGTCTGGAAGGGCGATGACGTCGTGTACCGCCGCAGCGAGGGCGCTCACGCGGGCATCGTCGAGGCGAAGCCGATCGAGAAGGCCACTGCTGTGCCCCGCCTCACGACCCCGCGCGAGGTCCTCTGCATTCGCGTCGATGATGCGGGCGGTGTGTGCGATCAGGGCGTCCGCGATGGCCGCGAGCGCAGCATCCTTTGTCGCCGTTGTCGCCTGGCCGAGCACGCGCGACGCGGTCTTCGCCGCCGTGAGCGGAGCGTCGATCAGGCCGTCAGGAATAGCGTCGGTCGGCTGGTTCTCGGAGGCAAGGGCGGGGGTTACCATCGTGGACGTCACCCGGTCATTTTACGGCGGCGGCGTGAAACCACGTTCCGACGGCCTCGCCCGCGAGCGCGGCAGCGACGTTCGTCGTTGAGGTCAGCACGACGGGGGTACCCTGTCGGGCGGCGAGGAGGGCCGATGCGACCTTGGTGGCGGCTCCGCCGGTGCCCACCCCTGCGGCTCCGGGCTCGCCGATCTCGACGTATCCCAGATCATCGTTCGCGGCGACCTCGGGAATGCGCTGCGCGCCCGGCTCGTGCGGCGGCTTCGTGTACAGCGCATCAACGTCGCTCAGCAGTACCAGCAGGTCGGCGCTCACCAGCTCAGCCACGAGGGCCGCGAGCCGGTCGTTGTCACCAAAGCGGATCTCGTGGGTGGCGACCGTATCGTTCTCGTTCACGATCGGCAGGATGCGCAAGCCGAGCAGGCGATCGATCGCGCGCTGCGCATTGCTGCGCGGCGTCGCGTGCTCGAGATCGCCGGCGGTGAGGAGCACTTGAGCTGCGGTCAGCCCGTAGCGGTCGAGGCTGTCCTGGTAGCGAACCATCAGGAGGTTCTGGCCGACGGCGGCTGCGGCCTGCTGGGTCGCCAGGTCGTTCGGTCGAGAGTTGAGGTGGAGGAACGGCATGCCGGTCGCGATGGCACCCGAACTGACAAGAATGACCTCACTGCCGCGAGCGTGCAGGCCCGCGAGGGCGTCGACGAGCGGGGCAATCTGCCCGGCGTTGGCGCCACTGATCGACGACGATCCGACCTTCACGACCACGCGACGGGCCGCGACGACGGCGGGGCGAGCTGCGGTCACTCGTCCTCCCCGTCAACGTCCCACACGCCCGCCTCGCGCTCGCGTTCCAGCTCGGCACGCGCTTCGGCTTTCGCATCCATGCGCTCTTTATAGCCCTGGCGACGCTGGGAGGTCGTTGGGCGGTTGAGCGCATCGAGGCGCGGGTCGGTGCCGCGCGGAGCGGTGAGCAACTCGGCCGCGCTCGTGAGTGTCGGCTCCCAGTCGAAGACGACGCCATCACCCGGGCCAATGATGACGGTGGCACCCGCAACCGCTCCCTTGGCGAACAGCTCGTCCTCGACGCCGAGCTTCGCCAAACGATCGGCAAGATAGCCCACGGCCTCATCGTTGCGGAAGTCGGTCTGCTGCACCCAGCGCTCCGGCTTCTCGCCGCGAATGCGATAAACGTCGCCGTAGCTGCCGCCCTCGACGGTGACCACGAAGTCGACCTGGTTGACCGGGGTCGGGCGCAGCACAATGCGCTCGCGCACTGTCGTCTCTGCGGCCCGGGCATCGCGGTCGGCAGCGACCAGTTCACCGAGGGCAAACGTCAGCTCGCGCAGGCCCTCGCGGCTCACCGCGCTGATCTCGAAGACGCGGTATCCGCGCTTCTCGAGCTCGGGCCGCACGAAGTCGGCAAGCTCGCGCCCGTCGGGCACGTCAACCTTGTTGAGCGCCACGAGCTGCGGGCGCTCAAGAAGCGGCGTCTGCCCCTCGGGCACCTCGTAGGCCTGTAGCTCAGCCAGGATGACCTCGAGGTCACTGATCGGGTCTCGGCCCGGCTCGAGCGTGGCGCAGTCGAGGACGTGCAGGAGGGCGCTGCACCGCTCGACGTGACGCAGGAACTCGAGCCCCAGGCCCTTGCCTTCGCTGGCGCCCTCGATGAGGCCGGGAACATCGGCGACCGTATAGCGCATGTCGCCCGCTTCGACCACGCCGAGGTTCGGATGCAGGGTCGTGAACGGGTAATCAGCGATCTTCGGTTTCGCCGCGGAGATGGCGGCGATCAGGCTCGACTTGCCGGCACTCGGGTATCCGACGAGCGCGACATCGGCGACCGTCTTGAGCTCGAGGACGACGTCGCCCTCCCACCCGGGCGTTCCGAGCAGCGCGAAGCCCGGCGCTTTGCGCTTCGTCGTGGCGAGGGCAGCATTGCCGAGGCCGCCACGGCCGCCGGGAGCGACGACGATACGCATGCCCGGTTCGACGAGATCGACCAGTTCAGTGCCATCCGCGTCGCGCACCACGGTTCCCACTGGGACCGGAAGCACGAGCTCGCCGCCCGAGAATCCCGCGCGGTTGTCGCCCATTCCGGGGCCGCCGTTGTCGCTCGTCCGGTGGGGGCGCCGGTGGTACGGGAGGAGCGTCGTTTCTTGCGCGTCGGCGACGAGCACGATGTCGCCACCGTCACCGCCGTTGCCGCCGTCGGGGCCGGCCAACGGCTTGAACTTCTCGCGGCGGACCGACACGCAGCCGTGCCCGCCGTGACCGGCGCGCAGGTGCAGAGTCACCCGGTCGACGAATGTCGCCACGGTCGGCCTCCTCGCGGCTCGAGCCCTTCGATCGGGGCTGTGGGGGGAAAGACGATGACGGGGCGGGCCGAAGCCCGCCCCGTCATCGAAGGAGTGTGGTCGTCGGGTTACTCGCCCGCGACGATGTTGACGACCTTCCGGCCGCCCTTCTGGCCGAACTGAACGGCGCCCGCCGACAGTGCGAACAGCGTGTCATCGCCACCGCGGCCGACGTTCGCGCCGGGGTGGAAGTGCGTGCCGCGCTGGCGAACGATGATCTCGCCGGCTTTCACGACCTGGCCGCCGAAGCGCTTCACGCCCAGGTACTGGGGGTTCGAGTCGCGACCGTTGCGGGTGGACGATGCGCCCTTTTTGTGTGCCATGTCTTCTCGCGACCCTTCTTACTTGATGCCGGTGATCTTGACGCGGGTCAGCTCCGAGCGGTGGCCCTGACGCTTCTTGTACCCGGTCTTGTTCTTGTACTTCTGGATGATGATCTTCGGGCCGCGCAGGTCGTTCAGCACCTCGGCGGTCACCGTGATCTTCGAAAGCTTCTTCGCGTCAGTCGTGACCGTGTCACCGTCGACGTGCAGAACGGGGGTCAGCTGGATCGTGCCGTCCTCACCCGGGGTGACGCGATCGAGCACGACGATCGTGCCGACCTCGACCTTCTCCTGCCGCCCACCGGCGCGCACAACTGCGTAGACCACGTTTCACCTTTACTTCGTTCGAAGGAATCTGTTGCTCAAGACTGAGGTGCCTCGCGCGAGCTTCTGCCCAGCGCACACCAACGGTCAAGAATAGCCGAGCGCCCCCAACCTGGTCAAACGAGCGCGACGGGCGGTGCGCAACCCCAACAGCCTACACTCTGAAGATCATGGCGATTCTCATCGACCGCCCCGCGTGGCCCGCGCACGGCCGGTTGTGGGCTCATCTCGTGAGCGACAGCTCGCTGGATGAACTGCATACGTTCGCCGCACAGGCCGGCATTCCGCGGCGCGGCTTCGATCACGACCACTACGACGTACCCGAGGAACGCTACGACGAGTTGGTGGCGCTCGGCGCCCTCCCTGTCTCCGGTCGTGAGCTTGTCCTGCGCCTCAGCGCCTCCGGGTTGCGGGTGCGCCAACGCGATAAGCGCCCGGCGTCGTAGCGCGCGCCGGTCACCAGGTCGGCGCGAACCCCGCCACGCTCCGCACGAGATCCCCCGTGGCGATGTTGACGATCACGACGGTGATCGATGTTGCGCGCCCGTTCACCGCGCGACCATCCGGCTGCGCCTCCGCGACAACGGGCACCACCTCGATGGCGACGAACTGGTCGTTCGGTGACACCCGGAAGTCCACGAACGACCCGGCGTCGGAGACGGTGCGCGCCAGCAATCGAGACTCTCCGGCTCCGTCATCCACGACGATGAGGTTGGCGACAGCGAGGCCGGAAGAATCGGTGACGGCGACCCGCTGCACCCACTCCCCCGACGCCAAGAGGTGGAAATCGGCGCCAAACACGAGCGCATCGTCGAACAGTGACGGGTTGATCCGCTCCTCCTCGCTCGAGTCGAGGTCGAACGCAACGCCGCCAAAGGGATCGGTTGCGCTCAGCCGCCCGCCGTCGCTCGACACCCCGTGCACCTCCGTGAACTGTGCCACGGGGAGGATGAGGCTCGGATCGGCGAGGGGCAGCCGGAAGAGCGCCTGGTCGATGTCGTGAATGAGCAGGGCGTCCCCCGCCTGCGTGAAGAACGCATCCAGGGCGGCGATCGGCTCGCCATCGAGTCCTGTTACCCAGTCGGCGACGCCGACACCGGCAAGGTCAACGAGGGCGAGCCAGCGGTTCGCGGCCCCATCGGCTCCGTCCGTCGCCGACACGATCAGGGCGACGGTTGTGCCGACGCGGGGCACCTGAAGCGCGTCGATCCGGAGGCCATCAGCGGGCAGGCGCACCTGCTCCACGGCGTCGGACGCCCGGTCGACCACCTCGAGGATGCTGCCACCGCTGCCGTCGTCACGGGCGAGGATGAGCGCGTTCTCCAGCGGCGCCGCGAATTGGATGCCCGGGGCCGTGTGTAACACCTCGCCGCGACCGGTGCCCGCCACGTCAGCCACGAGTACCTCGTCAACCGTCTCTCCGCGATCGACGTAGACAAACGACCCCGGCGCCGTCGTGAAGGTGTGAACAAAGTCACTCGTCGCGCTGCGCGACGGTGATGCCACCCCGCTCACCGTGACCGTGTAGTCGGTGCTGTAGTCGAGGGCGCGCTCAAACTGCACGGCGATCAACTCACCCTGGACGCTCACCTGCACCGGCACCGCCGGATCGACGCTGACCTGCTCGGCGGTGATCTCACTGAGCGGCTGGTTGGCGAACAAGCGCAGCTGCTGCCCGGCCTGCTCGGTCACGCGCACCGAGTCGACCTGCGCGGTCGACAGCTTCGGCCCCTGCATCGCCCCGAGCAGGAGGAAGACCGCCGCCACGCCGGCCGTGACGGCGGTCGTCCACCAGAAAGCCCGGGTGAATGCGCGCCCGTCAGAAGAGGTACGGCTCACGCGGCTGCTCAATCGGGGTAACGGCGTCGGGAACAACGACGACGGGTTGCAGGCTCGCGCTGCTCGGGTTGCTCGAGAAGCTTCCGTCGACCATGACCCAGTCGTCGGCGGAGAACGACTGGCTCCACCCTGGCAAGTAGACCGGCACGCCGAGCGGCTGCGCATCGACCGCGCAGCACGTCACCACGAAACGCGAGACATAGAACACGTTCTCGGGGTCGTCGGAGTCGGGCGTGATGAACCCGACCAGCTCGGTCACCGGCTTGTTCGCGAAGAACGACAGGTCGCTGGTCTGTCGCAGGATCGTCGCCCACTCACGCACCGTGAACTGTGCGACGGCGTCGGCGTCAGCAGTGGTTGCCGCCTCGAAAGCGGCAGCGTCGCTCGCCGCCGTCGAATTGATCTCGCGTTGCTCAGCCGTCGCCGTCGACAGCGTCGCTGGGGGCACAACGATCATCCCGACCGTGAAGGCGCCCGCAAGGGCGGCCGCGGTGAGCGCGATCGCGCGCTGCAGGCGCGGCGGCGGGGGTGCATCCTCGTCGTCGTGGTGGCGGCGTCCGACAAGCGAACCGACAACCAAAACCACCGCGATCACGGCCATCAGCACCGCGAAGATGTTGTACCGCGGGTGAATGTAGAGGGCGAGCTGACCAGAGACCGCCAGCCACAAAATCACGGCGGCCATCGCCCCGATGATGACGACTCCGCGCCAGCGCTGCACGCTACGCCACATAATTCACCATCAAGCCGAGAGCGGCAGCCACCAGGCCCACCACGGTCGTGATCTGTATCAGCGTCTGCGTTGAATAGGTGGTGCGCATGAGAGCGAGCATCTTGATGTCGATGATCGGGCCGAATACGAGGAAGGTGACGATCGACCCGGGCAGGAACGTCGCGGCGAACGGCAGGATGAAGAAAGCGTCGACGCTCGAGCAGACCGAGATGATGAACGCGAGCACCATCATGGCCACGATGGACCACAGCGGGTCGCTGCCGAGCGCGACGAGGATCTCGCGCGGCACGATCACCTGGATGCCTCCGGCGACCAGCGCGCCGATGACGAGCGCCGGCATCAGGATGCTCGTCTCGCGCACGAACAAATCGAGCGTCTGCTGCCACTTCGTCGGATGTTCGTGGCTCTCGTCATCGATTCGGCACTGCTCCGCGAACCGCGCGGTCAACAGCGTCTCGGGCTCGGGGTGCTTCGCGTACAGCCAACCGATCAGGTTCGCGATCAGGAACCCGCCGAGCAGGCGCGCGACGAGGATTCCGTCGTCGAAGCCGAACGCCTGATGCGTTGTGATGATGACGACGGGGTTCAGGATCGGCGCGGCGATGAGGAAGGTCATCGACTCGGGCACCGAGAAGCCCCGGCGCACGAGCCCTCGCGCGAGCGGAACGTTTCCGCACTCGCAGACCGGCAGGAACATGCCGAACATCGAGATGATCGCGCGTCGGCCGACCGCGTTGCGGGGCAGCCACTGCATCAGCCAGGCTTGCGGCACCCACACCTGCACGATGATCGACAGGGTGATGCCGAGCACGATGAACGGCAGCGACTCGACGAGCACGCTCGTGGCGAGCGTGAGCAGGTCTTGACCAGCGTTTGGCAGATCCCACGGCCCGTCGGCCGCGGTCAGGTGCCGCAGCGCGACGACGCCAACGAGCCCCGCGATGCCCGCGAGCATCCACACGACGTGGCGTGGACGCATCCGCCGAGATGAATCGGCAAGCAGCGACCGGCGGTCGGGGGCAACGCGGGTCACGAGTTCGCGGTCTCCTCCGTCGTCGCCGGTGCGGCGGTGATGGTTCCACTCGTCGCACGACGCGACGCCCGCTTGCGCGTACCTGGAGCCGGCGGCTCGGGCAGCGACTCGAGTACCGAGCCGAGCAACTGCTCGGCGGTGCTTGGGTCGACGGCGCGTCGCTTGCGGCCACCATTCGTAACCGGCAACGGAATGTCGAGAATCTCGGCCGGGGTGTCGGCTGCCGCAGTAGCGGTCGACTTCTCGGCGACCGTGGGCGACTGCGGCGCGGACTCCGTGGGGGCAACGGTCGGCGCCGCGGGCGCATCGACGGCGGGGTCGCTGTCGTGGTGCACCGTCTTGGCGGCAATCGTGGCGAGCGCCTTCGAGACGTCTTCCGTGATCGCGTGGGCGGCGGGAACCGACGTGCTCCTCTGCTGGCCGTGGCTGCCGCCGCCGTTGGAGTTTCCGGCGCCGTTGCCGTTACTGCCGCGGCGGCTGCCACGGCCACCGTCGTTGCCACCGTTCTGGCCGCGGTGCTTGACGACCGGGTCGTGGTGCACGATGAGCCCGCGGCCCGCGCACACGTCACAGGTCTCGCTGAACGTTTCGAGCAGGCCCAGACCAATGCGCTTGCGCGTCATCTGCACGAGACCCAAGCTCGTGACTTCGGCCACCTGGTGCTTCGTGCGGTCGCGGCTCAGGCACTCGACGAGTCGCCGCAGCACGAGGTCGCGGTTCGACTCGAGCACCATGTCGATGAAGTCTACGACGATAATGCCGCCGATGTCGCGCAGGCGCAGCTGGCGCACGATCTCTTCCGCTGCCTCAAGGTTGTTCTTCGTGACGGTCTCTTCGAGGTTTCCGCCGGAGCCGACGAACTTGCCGGTGTTGACGTCGACGACCGTCATCGCCTCGGTGCGATCGATGACGAGCGAGCCACCCGAGGGCAACCAGACCTTGCGCTCCAGCGCCTTCTCGATCTGCTCGGAGATGCGGTGCTCGTCGAATGGGTCGTGCTCTCCGTCGTGCTTCTGCACGCGTTCGAGCAGATCGGGGGCGACCGACTCGAGGTAGCTCGTGATCGTGCGGTGCGCATCCTCGCCATGGATGACCATGGAGCGGAAGTCTTCGTTGAAGACGTCACGAACAATCTTCACCAGCAGGTCGGGCTCGGAATGCAGAAGCACCGGAGCACCAGAGTTCTCGAGCTGCTTCTGGATGTGCTCCCACTGGCTCGTGAGGCGCTGAACGTCGAGCGTCAACTGCTCTTCGGTGGCGCCCTCGGCGGCGGTGCGCACGATGACGCCGACGTTCTCGGGCAGCACCTCCTTCAAGATCTTCTTCAGGCGTGCGCGCTCGGTGTCGGGCAGCTTGCGGCTGATGCCGCTCATCGAGCCGTTCGGAACGTACACCAGGTAGCGACCCGGGAGGCTCACCTGACTCGTCAAGCGGGCACCCTTGTGGCCGATCGGGTCCTTCGTGACCTGCACGAGCACCTTGTCGCCGGGCTTCAACGCCAACTCAATGCGTCGCGGCTGGTTCTTCTCGCCATCGGCCTGCGCCGCATCCCAATCGACTTCCCCCGAATAGAGCACGGCGTTGCGGCCGCGGCCGATGTCAACGAACGCCGCCTCCATGCTCGGCAACACGTTCTGCACCTTGCCGAGGTAGACGTTTCCGATCAGGCTTGACTCGCTGGAGCGCGCGACGTAGTGCTCGACGAGAACGCCGTCCTCGAGCACCCCGATCTGGATGCGGTTCTCTTTCGAGCGCACCACCATGACACGGTCGACGCTTTCGCGGCGGGCGAGGAACTCGGCCTCCGTGACGACGGGGCGGCGACGGCCGGCGTCGCGACCGTCACGGCGCCGCTGCTTCTTCGCCTCGAGTCGCGTCGAGCCTTTGATGCGCTGCGGCTCGGTGATTTGCTCGGGCTCGCGTCGGGCCGAGCCGCTGCGGCCGCGGCCGCGTGAACGGGTGCGCGTGGACGACTGGTCGTCATCCCGCTCGTCGCGGTCGGCCTGCTCGCGTGAGCCGGTCTCGCCGTCGGCCGGCGATCCACCGCGGGAGCGGCGGCGACGGCGGCGACCCGAAGCGCCAGTGTCGTCGTCATCATCGTCAGACCCTGCCGGGGCAGCCCCGCCGCGAGCGGGCGCGGTCGTCGCGCGCACGAGTTCGACGGGCGGGGGCACGAACAGCAAATCGGTGGTCGAGATCGCCCGCGGAGCCGCCGGCTGCTCAGCCGCCGGTTCGGGGTCCTCTGCCTCGAGCGCGCTCCCTTCCGGCGTCGACGTGTTCTGCTCGACACCGCCCGCCGCAGCAGTCGGCTCCTCCGCTGACCCCTCGACCAGGGTTGCGTTCGCGGTCGGCACCGCGTCGTCCCCCCGGCTGTCGGGGCCGGGCGCATCCGGGGCCGCGTCGCGCACCTCGGTCACCGCGCCCTCATCGGCGCGCTTGCGCCCGCGCCCCCCGAAAATACGCCCCCGTCGCCGGGTACCGTCGGTGTCTGTCGTGTTGGTGCTGTCATCACTCACCATCGCTGGTGCACTCCTCGATCGTCTGGGCCTGCCAGACGGAACCTGTTGTGCCGAACGCCCGCGAGCATCCGGCGAACTCTTCATTTGGTGGTGCCGTGCCGCACAACCGGGGCGGAACGGAACCTTCGCGCGCTGTCACCACGCTGTCAGGTGCGGAGCTGGCTATCCGACGGCCGTGACGCGTCGTGCGCCGCTCGGCCGGCCCGGTCTGTACCCGGAAAGCTTTTCGTGTGTCGACGCGAGCGGGACCCGCATCGATTGCACCTCATTATCGCACGCGACAGCCGCAAGACAGGACGTTCGGCCCAGGCGCGCCGAAGCACGGCGGGCGATACTGGGGTGGTGAGTGATGCGCGACGGCCCTGGGCGATGGCCCTCACCCTGGTGATCACCGGCGCGGTTGGATGGTGGGGCGCCATGGCACTCATCATCGAGCGAGTGCGAAGCCTCACCGACCCCACCTACGAGATCGCGTGCGACGTCAACCCGTTGCTGTCGTGCGGCAGCGTCATGGTCACGCCGCAGGCATCACTCCTCGGGTTTCCCAACCCGCTGCTCGGTGTCACCGGCTTCGTCGCGCCGATAGCGGTGGGAGTCGCGTTGCTCGCCGGTGCCCGATTCGACCGCTGGTTCTGGGGCCTCTTCCTCGGCGGCGTGAGCGTCGCGTTCGTCTTCGTACTGTGGCTCTTCCAGCAGTCGGTGTTCGTCATCGGCGTGCTGTGCCCCTACTGCATGGCGGTGTGGGCTGCAGCGATTCCGCTGTTCTGGTCGACGCTGTGGTGGAGCCTCGCGACCGGAAAGCTGACGCGGCGTCGCGGGCGGGCGCAGAAAGGTGCCGCGCGCATCCTGCCGTTCACGTGGGTCTTCATCGTGGTGACGTACGCGGCGATCGCGCTGACCATCATCGCCGTCTTCCCGACGCTGCTCGCCAGCCTCGGTCTGCGGTAGGGCGCGACGGGTTTGGCGCCAACGCGCCTACACGGGAAGGCGCCGCGGCTCCGGTTCGGCGTGCCGTGGACAGGCAACGACGGCAGCCCTCGCACACTCTCGGCCGAGGTTGCAGTTGTGGTTGGACACGGCGCAGCGGCGCAACCACAAGTGCACACTCAGGCCCCCTGATAGCGGCGACTATGGTCGTCGTCCGGTTAGGGCAGAAAAGCCGGCACGGGCCGCAGTGCCCAGTGACGTCGTGGGCGCCAGCCAGCCGAGCGAAGCCGGTCAGCTACCCGGTACAGCATGGGTACCGGGTTGTGAAAGAGGTCTGGGCGGAGAACGCGTATCGGCCTCCACCCCTCATCGATGTAGCGCTCAAAACGTTCGAGATCGTGCTCGAATTGGCGCTTACTCGTGCGGTGATGCTCGCCCTCGTACTCGACCAAGACGTTCCACTGTGGCCAGGCGAGGTCAGGCGTTGCCGTCCAACCGGCACCAAAGATGGTGTGGCCGACGACAGGCTCGGGAAGACGCGCCGCGCACAACGCCGTGCGCAGGAGTGACTCGGGCCGCGAACGGACGCCGAGTCGACTCGCCTTCCATGCGGACTTGAGCGCGACGAGGCCACGGGATCCGGTGTGCTCAGCGAAAAGACGCCCCATCTCCTGGGCCAGCCGGTTGTCATCCCAGCTTTGTGAGTTGCCCCACCCTCGCTCGCCCGAATCGGCGAGGGTTCGGTCAGTGTCAGACGTTCGAAACCGCAGTGCGTCAACAACCGCGATGAGATCGGGGAGTCTGAGCTCCGACGCGACAGTCAACAGTGCCCGCGGAGCGGCGACTGCACGAAGTTCGGTCCACTCCCGGTTTAGCCCGGTGGCGTGAAGGACATCGCGCTCATGATCACGAAGATTGAGACGATGACCGATGATTCCCCGCGCACGCGGCGCTGCTCGAGGAGGCACCGCCGCGACATGAATAGGCCCAGTCTCGAGACGTCGGGGAAGCGGCAGCCCTGCGATTAGCACCGCGGTCGAGTGAGACACCCAGGCATTGGGCCCAACGAAAAGCAGTGCGGCAGCCGCCCGTTCTTGAAGGGTCTGGAATGCGGCTTGCGCGACGGCAACGCCGCGATGTGGGCGTGCAATATCGGATGCACGGAGGCGGCCTCGTGAGACGCCATGGGCCCCATCCCTCGACACGGCGAACGGACCACTCTCGAGCTGCGTGGGCAATGGTTGTGGTCGGGCGGGCATGACGCGACTGTGCCGCTTCGGGAATGGGCCAGAGCAGCGGCGGGGCGTTTCTCGAGTATGCAGTCGTGGCGCGATGCCTGGGGAGGAGACAGCCACAACCGCACATTCAGCGCCCGCGAGGAATGCAGGTGCGCCGGGCAAGCCGCAGTGGACGAAGCCGGCAAGCGGCAGCGGTAACCGCTGGCGGCTAGGCCTTCATGCGTTCGTAGATCTTCTTGCAGTCGGGGCAGACCGGGAACTTCTCGGGGTCACGCCCCGGAATCCACTTCTTGCCGCACAGGGCGCGAACGGGCTTGCCCGTCACGGCCGACTCGATGATCTTGTCCTTCGGCACGTAGTGCGAGAAGCGCTCGTGGTCGCCGTCTTCGAGCTGTTCACCCTCGAGGAGCTTCTCAAGCTCGCGGTCGAGCACGTCGACGCCGCCACCCTGCCCTGCATCGTCGGTCGTAGCCATGGGCACGATTCTACGCGCGGGCCTAGGTGCGCTGGGCGAGAGACAGCAGGTCGGGTGCGCGGCGCTTGAAGACCTGTCCCCCGACGAGCACGCCGAGGCCGAGCATGACGAGGCCGGTTCCTGCGCCCGCGAGGCCCGCGATGGGCAGCCAGCGAGCATCCGCGATGAGGCCCCACCAGGCGAGCGTGAGGGCTGGTGACATGAATCCGAGGGCGGCGACCAGCGACCCCGCCTGCGCCCAGAACGAGCGCGAACCGGTGAGCGGTGGCTGATCGAACGGGCCGGCACCGGGGCGCGCCGCCGGGTAGGGGGCGAGCGCCGAGACGACGCTCGACACTCCGAGGGCGGTAAACAACAGGCCGAGGCTGATGCCCGCCAGCGCCTCGAAGCCGTTGTCGATGCCCGACCAGAGCGCGAAGAGCGGCGCGGTGATCAGCACGAGGGGTACGCCAAGCACGAGCGGCGGCACAAGGCGACCCCAGCGGTCGGCGGCACCCCGCAGGGGCGCGGAGACGTGCATCCAAATCGCGGTGTGGTCGTAGGCGGCGTCGTTGTGACTGAACCACCCCAGGAACAGCGCGAGAAATGGCAGCGGTATCAGCCACAACAGCGGCAGCGGAATACCGGCAATCAGGAGCGCGACCATGATGAGCGGCGGAGCGAGTGGGAGGCCAAGCAGCACCACCCGGTAGCGCGGGTCGCGCGTCCAGTAGAGCAGTGAGCGCGCTGCGATCACGCCGCCGGGCGTCGCCGGCGTCATGTCGAACCAGCCGAGCCCCGCATCGGTTCGGCGATCGGCGGCGGGGCGCTGCCGCTGTGCGGCAACCATGAGCCGGTTGACGACGCCGAACCAGAGCGCGCCGAGCGCCAGCAACGCGACGACCGCGACACTCAACCGGAACGCGACTTCACCCCCCGGCTCGCCGATGGCCGCCCACGTCAAGCCTCCGGGGCTGCGACCCACGACGGACGCGAAGCGAACAAGCGCCGCCTCATCGTCTCCGCGGACGGCGACAACCGCGGCGAGAACCGCGCTGGCGATGGCGACCGCAACGACAGCGCGCGCCGTGCCCGTGACGGCCCGCGCCGCTGACTCGGACACCGCCAGCTGGGCAGCGATCGCGACCAGCAACTGCGACGACAGGATGATCGTGAGCGCCGTGATCACGCCGGCCGCGACCGCAACCCCGCGGCCAGGATGCTCGGACCACGCGCTCTCGACGGAGACCGCCAGCGTGATCGCGAGCAGGCCGGGAACGCCCACGAAGCCGGCCGCATAGAGGCCCAGGGCGAGTCGCCCGGGAGGAATCGGAAAGGCCGCGAAACGGCGCGGCTCCATGGCCGACCCGAGACCCGCCGCGAGCGGGGCGACAAGGATGCCGAACGACAGCGCGCCCGCGGCGATGACGAGTGCTGAGCGCTGCCCAGGGTCGGTGACGTCGACGGCCGAGCCGGCCATGAGCATCCCGCCGGCGACGATGACGACGAGACCCGCCACCACGAGGCTGCGCACCGCGCGCCGAGACCCCGGGCGCAGAGCCGAGACGAGGAGCGCGAACTTCAGTCGGAGAAGGTCGTCAACCACTCGAGCCCCTCCACTGCCTGGCGTCCGCCGGCCAGTTCGACGAAGCGCTCTTCGAGGCTGAGGCCGTCGCGCACCTCGTCCATGGGGCCGCGCGCCAGGACGCGCCCGCCCACGATGACCGCTACCTCGTCGCACATTCGCTCGACGAAGTTCATGTTGTGGCTGGACAGGACGACCGTGCCGCCCGCATCGGCGTAGCGCCGCAGGACATCGGAGGCCAGCTGGGTTGACACGGGGTCAACCGCCTCGAATGGCTCATCGAGCACGAGCAGGCGCGGCGAGTGAATCAACGCCGCGGCGAGCGAAATCTTCTTGATCATGCCGATCGAGTAGTCGCGCACGGGGCGCTCGAGCGCGTCGTCGAGGCCGAGCGACCGCGCCAGGTCGGCCGTGCGCGTGCGTGCTGTCTCGCGGTCGAGCCCGTGGAGGACTCCGCAGTAGTAGAGGAGTTGCGCACCGGTGAGCAGGTCGAACAGCCGCATCCGGTCGGGAAGCACGCCGATGAGTCGCTTGGCTTCGACCGGCTTCGCCCAGACGTCCGCCTCACCCACGTGCACGCGGCCAGAATCGGGGCGCAACAGTCCCGTCACCATGCCGAGTGTGGTCGTCTTGCCCGCACCATTCGGCCCGACGAAGCCGAAGATGGACCCGCGGCGCACATCGAACGACACAGCGTCGACCGCGGTCGTGCGACCGAAGCGCTTGGTCAGCGCATCCACCTGCAGCACGATCGGGGCCGGCTTCGGTGCGGGCGGCTCGACGGCGGCAGTGGGGGGCGAGGCTTTCGCTTTCGGCCCTTTCGTGTTCGCCGCTTTTTGGCTCGTCTTCGGCCGTTTCGGGGTGGCCGAACCCGATTTCTGGCCCGTCTTGGCGGCGCTCACGCGACCCACCGTACCAACGCCGACGGGTCGGTGTAGTTACCGCACCCGTTCACGGGAGAATAACTCGCAAAGCGTGGCTCACGGCGGCTGCGGGTGACGTCGTTGCGGATTCGAGATGGACAGTTCCTGAACATTTGCGGACTGTTCGGGTAAACTCAGCCGGTACACGACGGAGTGTCATCGCCCATCTTCTCCAAAGGAGTCCGTCATGACCGTCAACGTCGTCATTCTTGCCGCTGGCATAGGTAGCCGCCTTGGCCGTAACCTGCCGAAGCCGCTCACCGAGCTCAGCGATGGCCGCACCATTATGCAGCAGCAGCACGATAACATCCGTGCTGCCTTCGGCGACGACGCCGTCATCACTACCGTCGTTGGGTACAAACTCGAGCACATCGTCGAGGCTTTCCCCGAGGTCGAGTACGTGTACAACGAGGCGTACGACCAGACCAACACCTCGAAGAGCCTGTTGCGGGCGCTGAAGGCGACCGGCAAGGCCGGAGTTCTGTGGCTGAACGGCGATGTCGTGTTCGACCCGCAGGCGCTTGTCCGCTCTGCCCCGCTCGTCCACGCCGACCGCAGCTTCGTCACCGTCAACACGGCAAAGGTCAGCGACGAAGAAGTCAAGTACACGGTCGACGCCGAGGGCTTCATCAACGAGATCTCGAAGGAGGTCGTCGGTGGTCTCGGCGAGGCCGTTGGCATCAACTACATTTCGAGTGCCGACAAGCAGGCTCTGATCGCCCAGCTGAAGCGCGTCGACGATCAGGACTACTTCGAGCGCGGCATCGAACTCGCAATCCAGCACGACGGCCTGCGTATCGAGCCCGCCGACATCAGCGACCTGTACGCCGTCGAGGTCGACTTCGCCGAGGACCTCGAGCGCGCGAACCTCTTCGTTTAATTCGCTGCGTTCGGATGCACGGGGCCGGTTCGGCTCCGTCTGCATCCGTTCTCGCCCGAACCCGCTAGCGTTTCTGCCGTGACCACTGCCGCATCGACGCCTGAGCGCCGCTCCCCCGCGGCCGCCTACCGGCAGTCGCTGTGGTTGCTGACGTCGCGTGACCTGAAAGTGCGCTATTCGACGTCGTTTCTCGGGTACCTCTGGAGCGTGCTCGACCCGCTCGTGATGGCGGGCATCTACTGGTTCGTCTTCACGCAGGTGTTCGACCGCACAGTGGGCGCGAGCCCGTACATCGTCTTCCTACTCGCCGGCCTGCTGCCGTGGATGTGGTTCACCGGTGCCGTCGGTGATTCGACCCGCGCGTTTATCCGCGACGCGAAGCTGGTTCGGTCCACGCGCATCCCGCGCAGCATTTGGGTGAACCGCATCGTGCTGTCGAAGGGCATCGAGTTTCTCTTCAGCCTGCCGGTGATCGCCGTGTTCGCGATCGCGTTCGGCGCCGAGCTGACGTGGGGAGTGCTGTGGTTCCCGCTCGCGGTGGCACTGCAGGCGATCGTCATTGTGGGGCTCGGTCTCATCATCGCGCCACTGGTCGTGTTCTTCCGCGACCTCGAGCGGGCGGTGAAGCTCATCCTGCGGTTCCTGTTCTACGCCTCGCCGATCATCTACGCGATCGACGACCTGCCCGACGGGCTCGAGGTGTGGGCAGCGTTCAACCCGCTCGCCGGGATCTTCTCGCTCTACCGCGCCGCCTTCTTCCCTGAATTACTCGACCTCTGGGCCGTCGGCATCGCTGCCGTCATGTCGCTCGTCTTCCTCGGCATCGGCATGCTGGTCTTCCGACGCACCATCCGTGCCGTCTTGAAGGAGGTGTGAGCGTGGCCGAACCGGTCATTGAAGTACGGGATGCGGGCATCCGTTTTCGTCGCAATCGGGGCGGCCGGCGCTCGTTCAAGGATCTCTTCGCGGGTCGCAACCGACGCTCCCGTCCCGGCGAGTTCTGGGCCCTGCGCGGTGTCACGGCCACCGTGCACGCGGGCGAGGCGATCGGCGTCGTTGGCCGCAACGGTCAGGGTAAGTCGACGCTGCTGAAGCTTGTTGCTGGCGTCATGCTGCCCGACGAGGGTGCGGTGACCGTGCACAGGGGTGTCGCTCCGCTGATCGAGATTACCGGCGGGTTCGTCAACGACCTGACCGTGCGCGAAAACGTGCTGCTGACGGCGGGGCTGCACGGCATGACACGCAGCGCGATCGACGAACGGTTCGACGAGATCATCGACTTCGCGGAACTCGGCGACGTCATCGACACGCCTTACAAGCACCTATCGAGCGGCATGAAGGTGCGGCTCGCGTTCTCGGTCATCTCGCGACTCGACGAGCCGATTCTGCTGGTGGATGAAGTGCTCGCGGTCGGTGACAAGGCCTTCCGCGACAAGTGCTACGCCCGCATCGATGAGTTGCTCTCCGGGGGCCGAACGTTGTTCTTCGTGTCGCACAACGAGCGCGACCTCAAGCGGTTCTGCACCCGCGGGCTCTACCTCGACAAGGGCGCTCTCGCGCTCGATGGTCCGATCGCGGACGTGCTCGAGCGATACAACACCGATTACGGAACGAAACAGTGACCGAGATTGAGCGGCAATCCGACCCCCTGTTGATCAGGGGGCTTCGTGCCGCCATGTCGGCCCAGCGGCCGGCGGTCATCGCGCACATCCGGTCGATCCGCCAGCGCTACCCGCAGGCGACGCCCGAGCAGGTGGTGCGCATCCTCGAGCGCCGCTACCTCGCCGGGGTCACCGCGACCGGAGCCGGCAGTGGTGCGGCGACGATGATTCCCGGTGTCGGAACCGCCGTCGGCCTGACGGTGATCGGCGTCGAAACGGTCACGTTCTTCGAGATGACGGCGCTGTACGCGCAGTCAGTCGCCGAGGTGCACGGCATCGTCGTCGACGACGAAGAGCGCGCCCACACCATCGTCATGGCCCTGTTGCTCGGCGGGCCCGGCAAGGACCTCGTGCAGCAGTTCCTGCTGCAGGCGTCGGGCACCGGCCCCGACCGACGCCAGTACTGGGGCGAAACGGTGGCCTCCGCGATGCCGAAAGCACTCACGACGGCCCTCAACGCGAAGCTCCGGGAGCAGTTCGTTCGGCGCTTCGCCGTCGCTCAGGGCGGCAGTATGGCGGGGCGCCTCATTCCTTTCGGCATCGGCGCGATCATCGGGGGCAGCGCCAACCGCACGCTCGGCGGTCGCGCCGTCGATGCGGCCCGCGAGGCCTTTGGCCCCGCACCGGCACTCTTTCCCGCGGGGCTGGAACCGGTCGTCAAGGCGCCCAAGCCTCCGAAGGCACCCAAGCCGCCCCGCGCCGAGGGCGAGAAGCGTCGCCTGTCGCTTCGGCCCGCGATTGACGGAGCTAAACGACGGCTCGGTCGCTGAGCGCTTCGTCGTCGAGCGGGTCGTCGGCGTCGTGCTCGGTGCCGAGTACGACCGGGTCGCGGCGGTGCTCCCGTTCGGCCGCGTGCCACTCGTCGATTAGCTGATCGATCGCCGCGTGGAAGCGTGCGGTCGCAGCCCCTGGCGTCGTGTCGCCGAAGTAGTGCGACGCCCAGTGCTGCAGTGCGGCGTGTGCGTCGGCGTCGGTGAGCACACGGTCGAGCGCCGGAACGACCTCCGATGCCGCGTCGGCGGTCAGCCACTCGCATGCCGAAAGGTACCCGCCCGTGTCGACGAGAGCATCCGCCGATAGCGGCCTCGTCACGAGCAGGGGCTTTCCCGTCGCCAGGCGGTCGTAGATCATCGCCGAGATGTCGCAGATCGCGACGTCAGCGGCGGCGAGCTGCCAGCCGAGGCTTGGTCCGTCGTCGAAGATGTGCTGCGCGGCCGGGTCGCTCGCGTTCGCCTGCTCGATCGCCTGCACGATGCGGCGGTGGGCCTGGCCGTAGTCACGGTCGAGCACGCCGCTTCGCGGGTGCGGCCGGTAAATCACGCGGTGGCGACCCGTGGCGAGCAGCGCCGACACGATCGCCTCACCGTGGCTGGCGATCGAGCCGTACGAGGCTGCGGGGCGATCGCCCTCCCAAGTGGGCGCGTACAGCACGACAGTTCGATCGTCGGGCGTGTAGGGAAGCTCTCCCGCGAAGTGATCAGCCTGGGGGCGGCCGATGCGCAGGGCCCGCGTCTCGAGGCCGTACCCCCAGAGCACCTTGCTCAGGCGGTCGTGCGCGGCCTGGCCGGCGATGAACGCGTAGTCGTACGCCTTGTACTGGTTGGTGGTCATGTACATCTTGTCGGACTCGCCGTGGTTGATGAACACGTGCCACATGCGTCCGTAGCGGAACATCTGGAAGTTCTTGGCGTTCTGGTTGACGTACATCACGATGCGCGTCGGATTCTGCGCCACGAACTGCTCGAGGTCGAGCACCGTGCGGCAGTACGCGACGGGCACCGGGCTTTCATCGAGCAGAGCGAGGGTGGCGCCGGGGCTGCGCGTGATGATCGCGACCCGACGAGTCTTCGCGAGCTCGGCGAGGGGCGCGAACCACTGGCGCACCTGGTAGAGGTTGACGACACCGTCGGCGAAGTAGACGGCGACCTCGACGTCGTTCGGCAGGGTCAGGTCGACCTCCGCCATGCGCTTGTCCATCAGCAGGCGATTGCGGCGCTGCCGAAGCAACCGGGAGATCACCCGGCGCGCGGTTTTCAGCTGTTCCCCCACGTTCACCCGTCGATTCTCGCAAGCCCGGTGAGGCTCTCCTGACCATTCGCCGACACCGTTACCGAGTCGTAGCGACGGCTCCCGCTCGGGTGAATGAGCGGTCGCGCCGTCCACCCGCGTGGAAGAATCGGCCCGATGGCCAGCTTCACGTTCAGCGCCGGCAACGCCCGGGTGCTCGCCCGCGCTCCGCTCTACGCGGCGGGCTGGCTCGCGGCCGCCGTCGTGCCCCGCTCATCGAGACGGTGGGTGTACGGCAGCGGCATCGGTCTCGGCGAGGGCGCTCTCGCTCTCTACGACGCGGCCGTCACCCGTGCCGACGGCGCTGACCACCTGTGGCTCGCCTCGTCCGCGACGGAGCGCGACGAGGCGCGCGCCCGCGGCATGCGCAGCGAATTGAAGCGCGGACCGCGCGGTCTCTGGGCAACCCTGCGCGCCCGCGTCGTCGTCATCACTCACGGCGCCGGCGACGTCAACCGTTTCGGCACGCGCGGCGCCACCGTGGTGCAGCTCTGGCACGGCATCCCGCTGAAACGACTGCACCTCGATACCTCAGCAGCACTAAGCCTCCCCCTCGTCGGGTCGCTGCCCGGGGCGCGGCGGCTCATGGCGGCGCTGTACCGGCGCGCCGGGCGGGGCATTTCGCTGTTTCCGGTGGCGTCTGAGCTGGTGGCGACGCGCATCCGCAGTGGGTTTGGTATTCCGGCTGAGCGGGTGGTCGCTCTCGGCGAGCCGCGCGACGACGTGCTCACGACGGGCGACGCCGAATCTCGACGACGGGATGCGCGCGGCCGAATCGAGGCCGCCATCGGCGCATTGCCGGCCGGCTCGGTCGTGCTCTACGCGCCGACGTGGCGCGACGGCGCGCTCGACCCGGCGATCCCGAGCGAGGAGGAGTGGGCGGCGATCGCGGCGTGGTGCGAGAGGACGGACACGACACTGCTCGTGCGATCGCATCCGCTGGGAGCAGGCTCGTACGCCGGCGGCCCTGCGCTGAGTGCGAGGGTTCGACTGATCGGACGCGATGTCATCGCGGACGTCACCCCGGTCATCCCGGCGCTCGACGCGATCGTCACCGACTACTCGTCGATTGCGTTTGACGGCGCAATCGCGGGCGTGCCGAGCGTGTTCTTCGCCCCCGACGTGGCGACCTACCTTGCGACCCGTGGCCTGTACATGCCCTACGCGGAATTCACCGGCGGCCGCCATGTCACTAGCTGGCGGGCGACGCTCGACCAGCTCGATCAGCTTCGGGATGCACGCACTCCTTTCGCGCACACCGTCGCCGAGCACACGCGCTGGCTGCGCGACGAGCACGTTGATCACCCGGCAGGTGGGGCGACAGTGCGCGTGCTGGAGGCGATTGACGCGCTGGTCGCGGGCCGACCGGTACCGGCCCCGCCGCTGCCCGACTCACGGCCCGCCGTGACCATCGACCGCATCACGCTCGACGGCGACGCTCTACGCCTCGAGGGGTCGAGCGAGGTCGAACTCGAGTCGCTCGCAGCGGTTGGGCCGCGCATGCGTCTCGAGGCGAACATGATGACCCGTGATGGGCGTCTGAGTGTGTCGATTCCGCTCGTTCGTGAGCGGTGGGGCCGAACCGGGCTAGCCCCGGTCAGCGGCACCTATCGGCTGCAGTGGCGGGCCGCGAACGCGGTGCACGAGTCGGGGCGGGTCGCGGTGACCACCGTCCCGCCGTCGCCGCTCACGACGGGCCTGATGCGGTGCGACGTTGCCAGCGAGTCGGGTGGCCTCGTCGTCCGTGTCGCCGCGCCACTCACCGACGACGAGCGCGCCCCCGGAGCGCAACGTCAGCGCGAGCGCGCCTACCGCCGCGCCCGGCCGACCCCCGAGAACGCGGTCATGTTCGAGAGCTTCTACTCGCAGTCAGCCGCCTGCAATCCGCTCGCGATCGACCGCGAGCTCGCGGCCCGCCGCCCCGACGTCCCCCGCTACTGGAGCGTGGTCGACCGCTCGGTGGCCGTACCTGACGGCGCGATTGCCGTCGTGGAGGGCTCAGACGAGTGGTGGCGGGTGCGCGCGGCCGCGCGGCTCATCGTCGTCAACGACTGGATGCGCAAACGCTGGAAGCCCCGCCCCCACCAACGCGTGCTGCAGACCTGGCACGGCACGATGCTGAAGCGCTTGGCACTCGACAGGGACGGCGTTGGGCTGCGCACCCGGCTGGCCGTGCGACGCGAGTCACGACGGTGGGACGTCCTGCTCGCCCAAAACGACTACGCCGCCGAGATCTTTCGCCGCGCCTACGCCTTCACCGGGCCTTTATGGGTGGAGGGCTATCCGCGCGACGACGTGCTCGTCTCAGACGACCGCGAGGCGATTCGGCGCCGGATCGGCCTCAGACCGGGTCAGCGCGCCGTGCTGTACGCCCCGACGTGGCGCGATGACGCCGACGACATCGTCGACTACCTCGACCTGCCGAGCATCGCCCCGGCACTGGATGGCACGATCGGCATCGACCATGTGGTGCTGGTGCGCGGGCACAGCCGCACCCTGCGCGGGGGTGCCGACCGGCGCGCGCCCGGCCTCATCGACGTCACCACCTACCCCGACATGAGCGAGCTCCTCGTCGCCGCCGACGTCATTGTCACCGACTACTCGTCGATCATGTTCGACGCGATCACGACGGAGGCGCCGCTCGTGCTTTTTACCCCCGACCTTGAGAAGTACCGCGAACAGTTGCGCGGGTTCTACTTCGACGTGACGGCCGACTTCCCGGGCCCGACCGCGTCGGACCGCGATGCGTTGCTGTTGGTGCTGGCGACGCTGGCGCGGGGCGAGCATCCGGATGCGACCGTGTGGGGGCGGCGCCGCGCCGACTGGCGCGCGCGTTTCGCGCCCCTCGACGACGGTCACGCGTCCGCGCGCGTCGTCGACCGCATCTTCGCCGAGGGGATGCTCGACTGAGCCGGTCGAGGACCGCCCCGGTCAGGATTCGGTGCGCGACCGGTCGACAGAGCCGCGCGCCCCAAACAGTGCCCCGCCGATGAAGCCGGCACCCCACGCAAAGTGCATCGTGGCTATGACGCCGACAAACGCGAGCCGATCGCGCGCGGTGGAACCGCCGAGCGGCGCGACGATGAGGCTGAGCAGTAGCAGCAGGTAGAGCGCCGTCGGCGCGGTGATCACCGCGAGGGCGACGGGCCCGGTGTCGGGGGCGAGCAGACCGAGGGCGAGAGCGATGAGCCCGAGCACGCTGAACGCGCTGGCGGCGACGAGGGCGGGCGGCGCGTAGTAGCGCAGCGGGCTGCGGCCGCCGGCGCGGCGCACGAGTTCTCCGCGCCAGATGCCGGTCGCGCGGAACTGGCGGGCCAGCTTCCGCCACGTGTCGCGTGGCCAGTAGGTGACGCGAAGCGCGGGGTCGAGCCAGACGATGTGGCCGGCGTCGCGCAGGCGTTTGTTGAGTTCCCAGTCTTCGCCGCGGTTGATCTCTTCGTCGTACAGCCCGATGTCGAGCAGCTCGTCGCGACGCATGATGCCGAGGTAGGCGCTCTCGGCCGGACCCTCCTCGCCGCCCGTGTGGTAGCTCGCGCCGCCGAGACCGAGCGGACTGTTGTAGGCGCGGGCGACGGCGCGCTGGAACGTGGTGCGGCCGTTCGCGACCATGACGCCGCCGACGCTGACGGCACCGGTGCGCTCGAGCGTGGCGACGCCGGTGGCGGTGTATCCCTCGCTCAGCTCCGTGTGCGCGTCGACGCGCACGACGATCGGGTAACGGGATGCGCGAATCGCCCGGTTGAGCCCGATCGGGATCGCCATGTCGGGGTTGTCGACGATGCGGATGCGCGGGTCGGCGTCGGCGCGCTGGCGGACACGCTCACTGGTCCCGTCGGTGGACGGCCCGAGAGCGAGCACCAGCTCGGTGGGCCCGTCGTACTGCTGGGCGAGCACGCTGTCGATGGCGTCGTCGATGTAGGCGATCTCGTTGTACACCGGCATGACGTAGCTCACGCCGCTGCGCTGTGTGTCGGGCCCGCCCATTCCCCGAATCTAGCGGGTGCGGCGGCTACTGCAGTTCGTCGAGGGTGACGCGCACCTCACGCGCCTGGCCGCCGCGGACATAGACGAGTGTCGCGTCGTCGCCTCCCGCGAGTACCCTGACCTGGGCCGTCAAGTCAATGCGGTTGGTGATGGGCACCCCGTTGAATTCGGTGACGATGTCGCCGGCGCGGAGGCCCGCGAGTTCGGCTGGGCCGCCGGGGCTCACCTGGTCGATGAGCGCTCCGACCACCGGGCTTGTTGCCGTGTTGGATGCGTCGGTGACGGTGGCGCCGAGCAGCCCGTGGCTTGCGCGGCCGGTTTCGATGAGTTCGGTGGCGATGCGCTGGGCGAAGTTGGCGGGGATTGAGAAGCCGACGCCGATGCTGCCGGCTGTGGACGTTCCTCCCGCGGTGGCGATGGCGACGTTGATGCCGATGAGGCGCCCGTCGCTGTCGAGGAGGGCACCGCCGGAGTTGCCGGGGTTGATGGCGGCATCGGTCTGGATGACGCTCAGGGAGATGGGGGCACTGGGGCGGCGCTGCGGTTCGGCGTCGCCGGGGGGCGCGAAGTTCCAGAAGTCGAAGGGCGGGGCTTCGTCGAGGTCGCCCTCGGTGTCGCCGTCGTCGGGCGCCATCTCGCTGGGCGCATCGGGCACGGCGGAGGAGCGCACGGTGATTGAGCGGTTGAGGGCCGACACGATGCCGTTGGTGACGGTGCCGCTCAGCCCAAGCGGCGCGCCGATGGCGATGGCACGGTCGCCGACGTTGAGGGCGTCGGAGTCGCCAAATTCGATGGGCTGCAAGCCGGTCGCGCCTTCGAGTCGAACGACGGCGAGGTCGGCGATCGGGTCGGCGCCGACGAGGGTGGCGTTCCAGATGCGTCCGTCGTGGGTCGTGACCCGGATGGTGGGTTCGGTGGTCGCGCCATCGAGGGTGGCAACGTGCGAGTTGGTGAGCACGTAGCCGTCGTCGCTCAGGATCACGCCGGAGCCGCTGCCGGCGGCGCCGTTGGTGGCGCTGACGCTGAGGGTCACGATGGAGGGCATGGCGCGCGCGACGACGCCGGTCACTTCGGTGGCGTTGTCGGGGTTGTTGACGGTGACGGTGGTGGGGTTGCCGCCGCTGGTGATGATGCCGGACTGGCCGCCGTAGAGGGCGGCGACAACGCCGCCTCCGGCGGCACCGCCGATGAGGGCACCGACGGCGAGCGCGGCGACGACGGGGAGCAGCGAGCGACGTTGCGGGGGGTTCGCCGAGTGGGCGGGATGCACGGGCGCGGCGGCGGGGTCAGCAGGCGCGGCGGGCTGTTCGGGCGTGTTGCTCATGGGTGGTGTGTCCTTTCGCCGCGTCCAGCGTGGTCCGTCAACCTTGGCATGTTATTTGCCGCGTCTGAGCGGTCTCCGACGGTTCGCTAAGTCGTCGGCGGCGAGGGCCGGTCGTGCGGGTGGTGTCAGCAGCCGGGGCCGACGGGTGCCCGCCCGCAGTCGCGGTCGACGAGGACGGTGACGGCGTCAGACGTGGCCTGGGCGACGAGCCTGTTGGCGGGCAGTTCGACGTGGCCGGCGATAGGCGTCCACGCGCCGCCGGCCCAGCGGTATTCGGCGGTGTAAAGCACGGTGAGGTCGATCACGTATGTGCCTTCGGCGGTGTACACGTGGCTTGTGGCGGTGGGGTCGAACTCGGCGAGCCCGAGTGCCTGCCACGTGTTGCCGGGCGTTCCGCGAAGCGCGGTCGTGCCGTCGCCGTAGCTCCAGTTGTAGGCGCGCGGGGTGAAGCGCACGTCGGCGGGCTGCCCGAGCAGGGTGCCGGACACGACGTGGCGGTCGATCTGCGCGTAGAAGTTGGTGGGTAAACCGACGACCATCCAGCGGTCGGGTTGCATGAACTGGACTGCGGCGCGAGGAGCGAAGCTGGCGATGTCGCTGATCGTGACGACGGTCAGTGAATCGCCGGCGTCGAGGACAGCGTCTTCGTCTTCCGTCTGTGCATTACCGATGAATGGGACTTCGCAGCGGCCGCCAACCGTGATGACGCATCGAATGTCGGTCGTGCCGAAGCGCGCGGGGTTCAGCGGTCGGTAGACCGGATTCGCTGGGGCGGAGCCGAACCCTTCAGACGACGTGCCGGAAGAAGTCGAGTCTGCAGAGTCAGCTCCCGATCCGCCGCCGCTGCTCGACCCTTGTCCCGTTTGGCTGCCGGAGTTGGACTGCCCAGTCAATTCCACGCCTTGACCACGAATCTCGCCCGTGGAGCTGGAGCAACCCCCCGTCAACTGTGAAGACCGAGGGCACTCGTTCGCGCCTGGAATTGCTGCGGAAGGGAAAATCAGTGCTCCTGCCACGATGAGCGCAGCTAGATGCATATACCGCTACCTTCCCAAACGCGCCGTTCGAGGACCAATGGCTCATCTCCTGATTCCAGCCGGATCGTCGCCTCAAACGGCGTGAACGGATCGCGGTCTTCGTTGACAACGGACTCGCCCGCAGAATCAATGACATCGACCTGAGAAACATCTTCGCAAAAGTAGAGGACGACCAGCTCGCCACCGTCGCCTACGGGCTGTCGAGACTGCAGTCGAGGATTCAGGGTTTGTCGGCCTTCTGTGATTACCCAGCCAAGCTCTGCAAACTCAGCCACGTCCTCCAACGTTTGTTCCACAAGTGCTCCCGACGCTACTGCTTCGAGAGGCACGCTCGGTTCGCGTCCCATCAGGAGCGCGTCGACAACGGCTGCGTACTCCTCGTACGCCTCGACCGCGGCGGCGAGCGCCTCTTCGTCCGACGCGAACAGGGGCTCGGCGGCGCCCGTGTCGGTCGGGGCGGGCGGGATGCGCGTCGTGTCGGCGCAGGCGGTGAGGCTCGCTCCGAGGGTGAGTGCGGCGAGTGTCGCGGCAACACGGAGGGTGAGAGAACGTCGGGGCATGCGCGACACCGTAGACGGCACCCCTCCACGCCTTGGCGAGGTGTCCACACCTGCGAGGAATGGCGGCGCCGCAGCAGGTGGTGAGGAGCGGGCATCCCTCACCCCGACCTCTCCGCACTGTGAACGTACCCAGACAACTTCGACTGTCCCCCCAAATGGGTCGACCCACTGGTCTATCTGCCCGCTTAGTATCGAAGGACCACCAGCCCCCGAGAGAGCCCGCCATCCATGACGAACTCCGTGACCGACGTGACCCGAGTCCTTGATGCTGCAGTAGACATCATCGTGAATGACGGCTATGACGCGGTCACCATGAAGTCGATCAGCGAAAAGTCGGGCTACCCGGTGAGCGAGATTGAGACGGTGTACGACTCGAGCGGTGACGTCTTGGTCAGCATGCTGAACCGCGAGTTCCAGCGCATCTATTCGAGCATCGTCGACAACATCGAGCGCGACCCCCGCGGAGGGCTGCTGTCGCGGGTGTACCTCTACATCCTCACCGCGCTCTACGAGCGGCCTCTCGCGCGCACGCTCTTCATCATCGACCGCAGCGCGCTCAACGCGATCATGCGCAACAACTCGTCGTTCCGCTACGTGCCCCAGATCGGCGTGCGCGGCGAGCTCATCGAGGCTCTCCAGGAGGCCGGCATGGTGCGGCGAGACATCGACGCGTTTCGACTGTCGGCCGTCATCTCGTCATTCACCGCGGGCCTCGCCCTCACCGCCCCCCACGACGACCTCGACGCGATCGTGCGCGGACTCAGCGACCTGCTCGCGCGTGGCGTCGACGAGCACGTGGACAACACTGAGCCCGGCAAGCAGGTGTTCTACCAGTGGGCGACGAGCCTCACCCAGCCGCGAGCCGAGGCCGACGCCGACAGTGAGGTCGACTGAGCTCGCCGCCAGCTCGCCCCGGCTAGGGTGACAGCGTGACGACCACACCGCCGTGGCTGCGCGCCATCGACGCCGCAGGCCTTCGTGATGCCGACGGCACCGTGCGCGCGACGATCTTCGCCGAGATGAGCGCCCTCGCAGCCCAGCACGACGCGATCAACCTGGGGCAGGGCTACCCCGACGAGGATGCTCCGGCCCCCGTTACCGAGGCCGCCATCGCTGCGATCCGCGCGGGTCTCAACCAGTACCCGCCCGGCCGAGGCACCCCCGAGCTGCGCGGCGCCGTCGCCGAACACCGCGAACGGTTCTTCGGCGAGCGCCGCGACCCCGACACCGAAGTACTCATCACCGCCGGAGCCACAGAGGCGATCGCGGCCGCGATGCTCGCCCTCGTGAGTGCGGGTGATGAGGTCGTCACCCTCTCCCCCTTCTACGACGCCTACGCCGCCATGGTCGGTCTCACCGGCGCACGGCACGTCACGATCCCGCTCGAGGGGGACGACTTCCAGCCCACGGCCGCGGCGATTGACGCCGCCATCGGCCCGAACACGCGCATGGTGCTGCTCAACAACCCGCACAACCCGACCGGTTCGGTCATCGCCCCCGAACACCTAGCGCGGATCGTCGCCGCGGCCGCCCGGCACGACGCGGTCATCGTGAGCGACGAGGTGTACGAGCACCTCGTGTTCGACGATGCTCCGTTCACACCGATTGCGAGCATCCCGGGTGCCGCCGAGCGCTGCCTCACCATTTCGAGCGCCGCGAAGACGTTCCGCGTAACCGGCTGGAAGGTCGGTTGGATGACCGGGCCGGCCGAGCTCATCGACGCGGCCATGGCGGTCAAGCAGTACCTGACGTACGTCAACGGTGCTCCGTTTCAGCCGGCGGTCGCAGTGGGCCTCGGCCTCGGCGACGACTACTTCGCCGAGCAGCGACGCACCCTCGCCGCCCGGCGTGACCGCCTGAGCGCCGGCCTCGCCGCCGCCGGATTCGCCGTGTCGCCGAGTAGGGGCTCCTACTTCGTGGTCGCCGACGCCGCCCCACTCGGCGTGAGCGACGCGAAACGCTACGCCCGCGAGCTAACGGTCGAGCGGGGGGTGGCGGCGATTCCGCTGGCGGCGTTCGATCCGCGATCACGGGATGCGCGCATCCGGTCGTCGTTGCGCTTCGCGTTCTGCAGAACCGACGGCCAGATCGACGAGGCCGTGCGCCGCCTGACCTCGGGCCGCTAAGCGGGCTCGACCCGGAAGCGGCGCAGGGCGAGCGCCGGGTTGACGGCCCTCACCCGGACGACCTCGGCACGGTCGACCGTCGCCGCGGCGATACCCACCTCGTCGTCGACGAAGGCGAGCTCGCGGCCGAGCGGGTCGACGATCAGGCTCGCCCCCACCCCGACGGGCGGCGGGTGGTCAGCCGCGGCGAGGTACACGGTGTTCTCGATGGCGCGGGCGGCGGCGAGGGTCCGCCAGGCGTGGCGTTTGTCGGGGCCGGCAACCCACTCGGCGGGCACGAGTACGAGCTCGGCGCCCGCGTCGACGAGACGCCTGGTCACCTCGGGGAACCGCAGGTCGTAGCAGGTCTGCACGCCGACCGGCACTCCCCGCACGTCGAACGTTTCGGCGTCGACGAGGTCGCCGGGTTCCGCCCAGTCCGACTCGGTCTGGCCGAAGGCGTCGTACAGGTGCAGTTTGCGGGTTGCGCCGAGCAGGGCACCGTCGGCGCCGAGCGCGACGATCGTGTTGCGGAACCGGTCGTCACGCGAGGCCGTTTCGAGCATCCCGGCGACGACGACAACGGCGTTCGACCGCGCGATGTCGGCAAGCCCCGACACGAACGGCCCGTCGAGAGCCTCGGCGGCGGCGACCCAGTGCGCGCCCATCTTGCCGCCGAAGAACGCCGAGTACTCGGGCAGCACGACGAGCTCGGCGCCCTCCCGAGCGGCCTCGCGCACGAGCTGCGCGACGCCGGCCAGGTTCTCGTCGCGCGACGGCCCCGGCGCGAACTGGGCGACAGCGACCCGCAGCGTTTCGCTCATGCTGCCAGCCTAGAGGCGGCCGGGGCCGCTCACCACGGTCGCCGCTCTGCCAGCATGGAGCCATGAGCGCCTCCCTCATCGTTCTCGGTTCGGCGAACACCGACTACACGGTCGTCGTTGACCGCCATCCCCAGCCGGGTGAGACCCTGCTCGGCGGCGACGTCGTAGTCGCGACCGGAGGCAAGGGAGCCAACCAGGCTCTCGCCGCGGCCCGCGCCGGTGCGATGCCCGTCTTCCTCGGCGCCGTCGGAGACGATGCGGGGGGCCGCGCCATGCTCGACGCGCTCGGCAGCGGCGGCGTCGATGTGTCGAGCGTCGCCCGGCTCACCGACGCCCCTACCGGGGTCGCCCTCATCACCGTGTCGCGCGACGGCGAGAACACGATCGTGGTCGCCCCCGGCGCGAACGGCCGACTCGACGCGGATGCTGTCGTCGCCACGATTACCGATCTCGCCGGCCCCGGAACGGTGCTGCTCAGCCAACTCGAGGTGCCGCTCACCGTCGTCCAGGCCGCCGCCCTCGCGGTTGTCGGAGCCGGCGGCCGGGTGGTGCTGAACCTGTCGCCCGCGCGCGACATCCCGGACGAACTACTCGGCCTCTGCGACCCACTCGTCGTCAACGAAAGCGAAGCGCGGGCCGTCGGTGCAGCATCCTTCGCTGACGTGGAGGGGGCACTGGCCGCCGCGCGCTCGCTCGTCACACGCTGCCGCAGCGTCATCATCACCCTCGGTGGAGACGGCGCCGTCTGGTGTGAGGCAGAGGCGAGCGGCCACGTCGCCGCGCCACGCGTCGAGGTGGTCGACACGACGGGGGCGGGCGACGCGTTCGTGGGCGCCGTGTGCGCAGAACTGGCCGACGGCGCCGCGCTCGCCGACGCCGTGACGGCCGGCGTGCGCTCGGGCGCCGCGGCCGTGCAGTGGCGCGGGGCGCAACCGCCAGCCCGCTGAGAAGTCAGGGTGGTCGGGGCACTAACGAAACCCGATTCCGTCAGCGCCCCGACCGGCTGCGCCGCACCAACGTAGGGGGGCTGAGCGGCGAAAGCCTTATGCACACTGTGGCGCAACATTCGGAGTACTCCCAGCACAGAAGCGCCGGAATGTTCGGTGAACGAATACGCGCAGGATGCGGTGCTGGCGTGCCGCCGTGACCACCGCAAATCTCGCCCCTGCCGACGCAGCGCGCGGCGCGGCTCAGGTCGGCGTGGGCGTGCGCGCACTCGGCATGTTCCTCGGTGGGGCGACGCTCATCTCGCTCGGCGCCGCGACCACGACGGCGGCACTGTCGGGGTTCGCGACGGCTCCGACCGTGGCGACGGCGGTGAGCGCCGTCGCGGGTTTCGGCTTCGCCGCCGCCTTCCTGACGCGGCACCACCCGCACGCGCGATTGGGCGCCGCGAGCGCGGTCACGAGCATCCGGTGGGGGCTCGTGTCGATCCTTGTGGGCCTGCTCGTTGCCGGGGCACCGTCAGCAGCCGCCGTCATCGGGCTCGCGATCTTCGCGCTGAGCCTCGACGGGGTGGATGGCAAGCTGGCCCGCCGACAGCGGCTCGAGTCGCGATTCGGGGCCGCGTACGACATGGAGGTCGATTCGGTCTTCGCCCTGGCGCTGGCCGCGCTCGCCGCTCTCGGGCCGGCGGGGCCGGTGGCGCTCGTGCTCGGGCTTCCGCGCTACCTCTTCGGCGGGGCCGCGCTGATCGCGCCGTGGCTGAACGGCCCGCTCGCCGACCGCTACAGCCGCAAAGTGATCTGCGTGGTGCAACTCATCGCCCTGATCGCGCTGCAGCTGCCCTGGCTGCCGGTCTGGGCGGCCCTGAGCATCGTTATCGGGGTCGCGGCCGCCCTCGTCTGGTCGTTTGCGGTCGACATCGTCGCTCTGCGCCGCGCTCGGACGGCGTGAGCGACGCCACTGCGCCCGCGAGCAGGCGACGCCGGATGCTCGTGGTCGCGCTGCAAGCACTCGTCGCCGTCGCGCTGGTGGTCGCCCTGTGGCGTCTCGTCGACGGGCCGGAGACCGGGCGCCTTTTGCGCTCGGCGCGCTGGGACTTCATCGCGCTGTGCGCGGCGGCCCTCACCGCCCACACCCTGCTTGCGGCGCTGCGCTGGCGGCGGGTCGCCCGCGGGCTGGGAATCGCCATCCCCGTGCAGGAGGCCGTCGGTGAGTACTACCTATCGCAGCTCGTGAACGCCGTTGTTCCGGGCGGGGTAGTCGGCGACGCGGGGCGCGCGGTGCGCTCGCGGCGACCCGCAGGTCTGGGCGCGGCCGGCCTCGCCGTCGTACTCGAGCGCCTCGCCGGGCAGTACGCGCTGCTCATCGTGATGGGCATCGCCGTTGCCTCCACGATCGTCCTGCCCGGGGGTGTGGACTGGCCGAGCGCGGCCGTGCCGTTACTCGTGGTGCTGATTGCCGGAGCGCTCGGTCTGCCCGCCCTCATCGCGGGCGCGACCCTGCTCCCCGGACGGCTCGGTGCGCGGGCGCAGGACCTCACGGCGGCGATCCGCTCGGCCGTGGTGGATCGCGGGGCTCTCGCGAGCGTCGCGGGGCTGAGCCTCGGAACGACTCTCTGCATCCTGGTGGCGTTCGCGAGCGCTGCAGCCGCCGTCGGCGCGCCGCTGAGCCTCGGCGGCATCGTTGCCGTCGTGCCCGTCGTGCTGCTCGCCATGCTGATCCCGATCACGGTCGGCGGGTGGGGTGTGCGCGAGGGGGCCGCGGTCGCGTTGCTCCCTCTTGCCGGGGTGAGCGCCTCCGGGGCGTTGGCTGCGAGCATCCTGTTTGGACTCGTGGCACTTGCCGCGACGATGCCCGGAATCGTGCCGTTATGGGGGCGTCGAGCGGCGCGGATGCACAGAACGTGACAGTGTCGAAAGGGAGGCACGGCGCGATGGATGCGTCGGCACCCGGCTCCGCGTGAAGGACACAGCCATGGCAGAACGCCGAACCCTCAGTCGCCGAACTCTGATCGGAGCGGGGGTGCTGGGTGCCGCAGGGATCGGCGCCGCCACCTTCGCTGGAGTGTCGGCGTTCCGCAATCCGCCGAGGAACGGCACCGACGTCGCACTGCAACTCTCATGGCTGCACTCGGCACAGTTCGCCGGCAGCTACATCGCTCTCGACCGCGGCTACTGGAGCGACGCGGGGCTGAACGTCAGTCTCCTTCAGGGCGGGCCCAACGCCCCCGTCGAACCGCCGGTCGTCTCGGGTCAGGCCCTTGTGGGGGTCTCGGCTGCCGACTTCACCGCCGCCGCTGTCGCCGAGGGCGCACCCTTCAAGATCATTGGTGTCGCGATGCAGAACAACCCCTTTGTGATCGCGTCACTGCCCGATAACCCCGTCAACGAGCCCGGCGATCTGGAAGGCAAGCGCATCGGCATGGCGCTCGCGAACACGCCGACGCTCGAAACGCTCTGCACGCTCAACGGCGTCGACATCACCGCCATCGAGATCGTTCCCACTCAGTACGCGGCGCAGCCGCTCACCTCCGGCGAGGTCGACTGCCTGCTGTGCTGGGAGACCGACCTGCCGGTCGCGATGGAGATCCAGGGCGTCGAATCGATCACCATGCTGATGGCTGACTACGGCTACACCCTGCACTCGCAGACCTACATCGCCACCGACGACAGCCTCGCGAACCGCCGCGACGACGTGGTCGCCCTCATGGCCGGCGAAGTGCGCGGCTGGGAAGAATACCGGCTCGACACCGACGCGGCCGCTGCCCTGAGCGTCGAGATGTACCCCGACGCCGGGCTCGATCTCGAAACTCAGCAGCTGCAGGCGGCCCGCCAGGTGCCGCTCATGTTCTCCGAGCTCACCGACGAACTGGGCTTCGGGTTCTGGAACGAGGAGACAGTCGCGCAGAACATCGAGACGCTCGCCCTGCTCGGCCAGAGCGTGACGCCTGACCTGTGGGACAGCTCGATTCTGGAACAGGTGCATGGCGCCTGACCGCCGCGCCGGCGTCACCGTTACGGTCGACGCCGCCACGAAGGTCTACCCGGATGGCACGGAGGCCGTCGCCCCGATCACGCTCACCCTCGACCCCGGGCGCACCACGGTCCTCGTCGGGCCATCGGGCTGCGGCAAGTCGACGCTGCTGCGCATGATCGCGGGGCTCGAGTCGGCGACCGCCGGCGAGGTGCTCGTTGACGGTGAGCCGCCGACGATTGTGCAACGCCGCGGCGAGCTCGCCGTCGCGTTTCAAGACCCGTCGCTGCTGCCGTGGCGAAGCGTCGCCGCAAACATTGCGCTCGCCCGCGAACTTGCCCGCCTCGATCGCGATGACGAGCGCGTCGCCGAACTGATCGACCTCGTCGGGCTCACCGGCTTCGCCGCAACGAAGCCCGCGGCCCTGTCGGGCGGCATGCGGCAACGGGCCGCCATCGCCCGCGCCCTCGCCACCGACCCCCGCCTGCTGCTGCTCGACGAGCCGTTCGGCGCCGTCGACGAGCTGACGCGCCAGCAGCTCGCCCGCGAGCTGCCCGCCCTGTGGGAGGGCGGGGGCACCACCACCCTGCTCGTCACCCACTCCGTGGCCGAGGCGGTGCGACTCGCCGACCGCGTGATCGTACTGTCGCCGCGGCCCGCGCGCGTGCTGGCCGATATCCCCATCAAGCTGCCGCGGCCGCGCCGCGACTCCGACCCGGCAGCCGACAGGCTCGAGCGCGCCGTCGTCGAGGCGCTCGAACGCGGGCACGCCGGAGGCGACGCCGCGCAGACGGGCGGATGATCGTGGCGGTGACCGCGAGCATCCGCCCGCTGGCTGCGCCCGCCCGCCGCGACGCCGCCGTCGGGGTTGCCGGTGTTGTGGTCGCGCTCGTCGCCTGGGAGGTTCTCGCGCGCAGCCTCGAGGGCGCGTTCGTGCTGGCCGCGCCGACCGCCGTCGTCGTCGCCATCGTCGATAACGGGCCGCTGCTCGGTCGGGCTCTCGCGGCGACGGGCTCGACCGCGCTGGCCGGCTTCGTCATCGGCAACCTCGCGGCCGTGGCGCTCGCGGGACTCGCCGCCGCCTGGCCACGCAGCCAGCGCACGGTGACGGGGCTTGCCCTGATCGTGGTGTGTCTGCCGCTCGTGGCGACCGCTCCCCTGTTGCGCGTGCTGCTCGGGCCGGGCGACGGGCCGCAGATCGCGCTCGCCGCGCTCGCCGTGTACTACACGACGCTCATCCCACTGCTGGTGGGTCTGCGGGCCGTGCCCGACACGTGGCTCGATCTCGTGAGGGTCGCCGGGCGCGGGGCGGTCACGGCCCTCGTCGTCGTGCGAGCACGAGCGTCGGTGCCCTACCTCGCTGCGGGCCTGCAGATCGCCGCGCCCGCAGCGTTTCTCGGGGCCATGGTGGGCGAGTTCACGGGGGCGGAGCGGGGGCTCGGCGTCTTGACCATCCGCGCGTCCCGCGATCTCGACGTCGACCTCACGTGGGCGCTCGCGACGATCGCCGCCGCCGTGTCGATGCTCGCCTACGCCATCGTCGGCATGATCGGGCGGGCGGCGACGGGTGGGCAGCCGCCGACGATCCTCGCGGCGCCCCGCATCGCCGCGGGACCGGGCCGCGTGCGCCGCACTCTCGCGAGCACCGCCTCGGCGGTCGTCGCCACGATCGTGCTGTGGTGGGGCGGCATCATCCTGCTCGGCATCACGCCGTTCGTTGCGCGCACTCCGCTCGACGTCGTCGGAATCTTTGCGGGCACGCGCGACGGTGGGCTCACGCGTGACGCGCTGTTCGCGGCGCTCTGCGACACCGCCGTGTACGTCGTGCCGGGGTATATCGCGGGTCTCGCCGCCGGCGTGCTGCTCGCCGTGCTGATCGTGCTCGCGCCCGGAGCGAGCGGCGCGATCATGCCGGTCGCCGTGGCGCTGCGTTCGGTGCCGATCGTGACCTCGGCGCCGCTGATCGTGCTGCTGCTCGGTCGCGGGTCTCTTGGCGCGATCACGTTGATCGCGGTCATGGTGTTTTTCCCGACCCTCGTCGCTTGCCTGCACGGCCTGCGCCAGGCGCCGGGTCAGGTGCTCGATGTCATGGCCGTCTACGCGACCGCACCGTGGCGCGTTGTCGTGCGCGCGCGCATCCCGGCGATGCTGCCGGCGTTCTTCGCCGCCGCCCGCATGAGCGTGCCCGCCGCCGTGCTCGCGGTCACCGTCGTCGAGTGGCTCGCCACCGGAACCGGGATCGGAGCCCTCATGGCCAGAAGCGCCTCCCTGTCGAATTACGACGCCCTCGCCGGCGCCGTGGTGTTGGTGACGGCCGTCGCCGCCCTCGGCTACGCTGCCGTCGGCGCGATCGAGACCCGGATGCTCGCCCGCTACGCCCCGGAGCAAGCCTCGTGAGGCGCGCCGCTTTCGCGATCCCGGGCGAACTCACCACCGTCACGGGCGGGTACCTGTACGAGAAGCGGCTACTCGAGGGCTTGCGGGAGCTCGGCACCGACGTCGCCTACCTGCGCGTGGGCGACTCGTTTCCCGACCCCACCTCGGTCGACGCAGCCGACGCGACTGCGGCGATGGCGGCGATCGGCGCCGACGTGCCGCTCATCGTCGACGGTCTCGTCTTCGGCTCCCTGCCCACACAGCTCGTGGCCGAGCTGCGCGCCCCGATCGTCGCGATGATCCACCACCCGCTCGCGCACGAGGAGGGGCTCGACGATGCGCGCCGCGGGCACCTGTTCCGCACCGAGCGTGACAACCTCGCGCTCGCCCGCGCCGTGATCGTGCCGAGCTCCCACACGGGGCGCATCCTCACGGCCGAGTACGGCGTCGACCCGACGGTGATCACGATCGCGCGCCCCGGCACCGACCGGCCGAGCCTGCCCGCACCGCCGAGTGCGCCGCCCCTGATCCTGTCCGTGGGCATCCAGCACCCGCGGAAGGGGCACGATGTGCTTTTTCGCGCGCTCGCGCGCCTCACCGACCTCGACTGGCAGGCGGTCATCGTCGGCACCCCGTACGACCCGCCATACGTCGCTGAGCTTGCCCGCCTGCACGCCGAACTCGGCCTCGGGAGCCGCGTGACGCTCGCTGGCCGACTGCCGGATGCCGAGCGGGACGCGCTGTATGCCCGAGCGAGCATCTTCGCGCTCGCGACCCGCTACGAGGGATACGGGCTCGTCTTCGACGAAGCCCTCGCGTGGGGCCTGCCGATCGTGTCGTGCGCGACCGGCGCAGTTCCTGAGACGGTGCCGGCAGACGCAGGGATGCTCGTCCCCGTCGGCGATGACGCTGCCGTCGCCGACGCCTCCGCGCGCTCCTCACGGACAATGCCGCGCGAATGTCGCTGGCCGCGGCATCCGCCGCCGCGGGCCGGGACCTGCCCAGCTGGCTCGACACCTGCGCGGTCGCCCAGCGCGTGCTGGAGAACCTGTAGCCACGAAAAAGCCCCCCAACCGGACGGTTGAGGGGCTTTCGCAGCGAGTTGCGGGGGCAGGATTTGAACCTACGACCTCCGGGTTATGAGCCCGGCGAGCTACCGAACTGCTCCACCCCGCGGCGTGCTCCCAGGCTACCACGGGGTGAACGGCGCGGTCGAATCGACGCCGGCCCCGGGGCCTACAGAACGGATCGGGGACCGGCGTCGCTCCAGGCGAGCATCAGCTTGCGCTGAGCACTGTCGGCGAGCTTGTAGATCACTTCGAGGTCGAATCCGTTCGTCTCGCGCGCGTTCGGGTCGAGCACGATGAAGTACGCGATGGTTTCGCCGGTGAGCGCGCGAATCGGAACCTCGAAGCGGTAGGCGGGACGATCGACCGGGTCGCCGAAAGCGGCGAGCGTCAGACGACCGGCGTCGGTCTGCAACTCGATGCGCGCCTCGGACACCATGAGCGACGCGACGGCAACGCACGCGAACTGCTCAAGCGCGCCGTGCACGGTCGCGAAACGTGCGACGAAGTCGTCGTGTTCCCCCATAGTGATCGATTCTGCCTGACGGTCGATGGTGACCATGAGACATTCCCTTTCCCAGCCCCTATGAAAGACCCTAGAGGTCCGAATCTGGGGTGAGCAGTCCCAACTCGGGGAACCCCCGGCTGGAGGACAGAACACACGTTCTGCCCGCTCCCGCCGGGGGCCCGCGATGTGGTGCTAGTCGCTCAGTGCGATCGCCCGCTCCAGAGCCTCCTGGAGACGTGCATCCGCCTGTGCCGCCGCGACGAGGTCGTTGGCGCGGTACGCCGCCTCGCGCTCAAGCAGTGCGTCACGCGCGTCGGTGAGCGCCTGCTGCAACGCGTTCGGGTCGATCGGCGGCGCCGGCGTCGACGGGTCGGTCGGCTCCGTCGGCTCAGTCGGCAACGGGTCGGTCGGCTCGACATCGCCGTCACCGGCGATGGCACCCGAGTCTCCGCCGAACAGCACATCGAGCGCCTGATCGAGCGTGTCTTCGAACGCGATCTCTTCACCGAAGGACACGAGCACACGACGCAGGAGCGGGAAGCTCGTGTCACCCGTCGACTGCACGTAGACGGGCTGCACGTAGAGCAGTCCGCCACCCACGGGGAGCGTCAGCAGGTTTCCGCTGATGACCTCGGTCTGACCCTGACGCAGCAGGTTCAGCTGCTGGCCGACGTTGGCGTCGGAGTCGAACTGGGCCTGCACCTGTCCGGGGCCGGGGATCGTCGTCTGGCGCGGCAGACGCAGCAGCGTCAGCTTGCCGTAGTCGTCGCCCGCGTCGGCGTTCGCGGCGAGGTAGCCGAAGAGCACGTTGCGCTGGTTCTCGCCGGTTGCCGCCGGGATGAACGTCGAGTACAGCGTGAACGACGGGTCGTCGCTGCCCGGAACCTGCATCGTCAGGTAGTACGGGGGCTGCAGCGTCGGCGCGTTCGGGTTCGACACCGGGTCGTTCGGGGTGCGCCACTCGTCGTCGGTGGCGAAGAACGAGCCCGGCTCGGTCACGTGGTAGCGGCCGAGGATGTTGCGCTGCACCTTGAACAGGTCGCTCGGGTACCGCACCTGGCTGAGCAGCGCGTCCGACATCTCGTCGGCCGACTCGAGCGTGTTCGGGAAGATGCTCTGCCACGTCTGCAGAACAGGGTCTTCCGTGTCCCACGCGTACAGCGTCACGGAGCCGTCGTATGCGTCGACCGTCGCCTTCACCGAGTTACGGATGTAGTTGATGTTGTCGATCGGGAACTGCGGCGCCGGTGTGTACGTGTCGGCGATCGCCGCCGACAGCGCAACAGAGGTCGAGTACGGGTAGTTCGCCGTCGTCGTGTAGCCGTCGACGATCCACTTGATGCGTCCGTCGATGATCGCCGGGTATGGGTCGTTGTCGAGCGTCAGGTACGGCGCGGCACGCTGCACGCGGGTCAACGGGTCGCGGTCGTAGAGGATCTGCGACTGGTCGTTCACCTGGTTCGACAGAAGGATCTCGGTCGACTGGAACGTGATGGCGTAGATGAGGCGCTTGAAGACGTTGTCGAGCGCAGGGCCGCCGTCACCGGTGAAGGTGTAGCGAGCGTTGCCCGACGCGTCGATGTTCTCGTCGCTGCCCACCTCGCCCTCGGCGGGGAAGTCGAGCTCTTGAGGCTCGGCTCCCTCCGGCGCGCCGACGATCGAGTACGTCGGAGAGAACTCGCCGAAGTAGATGCGCGGCTCGTACTCACCGAGCTGCTCGGTGAGCACACCACCCACCGGAATGCCCTGCTCGAGGAAGACCGGCTGACCGTCGTCGGAGCGCTGGTTGCCGAAGGCGGCCACGAGGCCGTAGCCGTGGGTGAAGACGATTCGCTGGTTGACCCAGTTCTGCGCCGACTGGCCGTCAGGGTTCAGCTCGCGCACGGCGAGAACCGTGTCTTGCGTCTGGCCGTCGATCTCGTAGCGACCCACGTCGAGGAAGCGCGGGAACTGGTAGTACTGGCGGAACTGCTCGAGCTGCGCGAACGCCGGCGAGACCAGCGCGGGGTCGATGATGCGGATGTTCGCCGTGGTCTCGGCGTCTTCGCGCAGGGCGCCCGCCTCCGCCTCGGTCACCGCGTTGTACGGGACCTCGACGATGTCGGCGAGACCGTAGGCATCGCGGGTGAAGTCGATGTTCCGCTGGATGAACTGAGCCTCGAGCTCGCGCTCGCTCGGCACGACCTGGAACTGCTGCACGAGGGCCGGGTAGCCGCTGCCGATGATGAGGCCGCTGATCACGAGGAGGGCCGTACCGATGACGGGCAGGCGCCAGCGACCGATGACCGCCGTGATGAAGAACAGGATCGCAACGACGACGGCGATGCCGGCGAGAATCGCGCGGCCCGGGATGGTCGCGTTCACCTCAGTGAAGCCCGCACCGGCGGCGAGGAAGCCGACGCTCGGTTCTACGGCTGCGGCGTACTGGTCAAACCAGATCGACACGCCCTGCAGGGCCACGTACAAACCACCGGTGATCGCCAGCTGGATGCGTGCGGTGCGACTGATGCGGATCTCGCGGCCGTTGACGCGGATCGATCCGTACAAGTAGCCCGTCGCGGCGGCCGCGAGCAGCGACAGCAAGACGACAGCCGAGGCGAAGGCGATGATGCCGCGCCAGAACGGCAGCTCCCAGACGAAGAAGCCGACGTCAAAGCCGAACTCGGGGTCAGCGATGCCGAACGGGGTGCGGTTTAGCCACTGCAAGACGACGGGCCAGCTGCTGGCCGCCGCGACGCCGCCAAAAAGCCCGAGCACGCCGGGGATACCCAGCATCGCCACGCGACGCAGCGGCTCGACGACCTCCTGGTAGCGGTCGAGCTGGGAGGAGAGCTTCGCGTACATCGGCCGCGTGCGGTAGGCGAGCTGGAGGCTCAGCCATACGGGCAGGAACATCGCGACGAAGCCAACGAGGAACATGACACCCGTCGCGATCCACCGCGTGGTGAGAACGTTGAGGAATCCGAGCTGGTCGTACCAGAGGATGTCGGTGTAGAAGTTGGCGAATACGAAGAACAGGATGACGAGCGCCGCGAGGATTCCGGCGGAGATCGCGAGGGTCGACCTCGAGCGGTTCTGGGGCGGCGTTGCTGTGGACGTCACGTCGGGGACTCCCGGGGTAGGTGGGCACTCCCTTTCAGACTAGTGGGAGAAAGCTTGGCACTCCCCGGCAAGCCCCTACTGTCCGCAGCGAGCGAAATCGTCGGTCGGCGCCCCCGACTCGATGGCCTGCAACACCGCGATAGCCTCGTTGAGGGAGGCGACCGGGTAGACGTCCAAGTCGCCCGGAATGTTGCCCGAGATTTCGCCGCAGTTCGCGAGCGGGGCAAGAAAGACATCGGCTCCCACGCCGACCGCTCCGTGCATCTTCTGCACCACTCCTCCGACGCGACCGACCGAGCCGTCGGCGGCAATCGTGCCGGTGCCCGCGACCTCAGCTCCGCCCGAGAGCGACCCCGGTGTGAGCTTGTCGATGATGCCGAGGGCGAAGATCATTCCCGCGCTCGGTCCGCCGACGTTCTCAAGCTGAATGCGCACGTCAATGGGGAATTCGTACTGGCCGGCGATCAGGACCCCGATCACCGGAACCCGGTCGGTGCCCTCCGACAGCACCGGGGTGATCGGCACCGACTGCTCGGTACCGTCGCGGCGAATCGTCACGTCGGCCGCTCCCGCCACACCGTTGCGGGCGATCTCGGCACGCAGCGCGGTCACATCCCGCACGGCGACACCGTTGACCGCGACGATCTCGTCGTCGGGTTCGATGACGTCAGCCGCGGGGCTCCCCTCGAGCAGGTCGACCACGACGAGGCGACTCTCGTACGGCTCACCGATCGCACGCAGGGCGGCAGCGACGGCTTCCTGCTGCGAGTTCTCCATGTCGATGCGGCTCTGCTCGCGGCGCTCCTCGGTGGACACCCCGGGCGGGAACACCTGGTCGACGGGCACGACGGACTGCGATGGTGTCACCCAGGCGCGCATGACCTCGAACCAGCTCGGTGAGTTCTCGGGGTTTCCGAGCACGTTCACCGTCAACAGACTGAGCGACCCATCGGTGGGATACGTCGGCTCGTCGGGAATCTCAATGAGGGGAACGTCAACACCGTCGACCGTCACAGAACCCAGGGTGTCGATGACGGGGCCGGGCCGTTCGATGACGTACGGCGAGGGCAAAATCGCGAGCCCGAGCATCCCGAAGACGGTGACGGCCATCATGAGGAGGCCGACGCGGCGACCGCCCCGGCGTACCGTCTGTTCGACGCGCGCGTCGTCGTCGGTGAACAAGCTCACGCGTCTCCTTGATCAACGTTTCTGCGGCGGGGGCTGAGGCGCCACTGGGAACCCGGTCAGCCTACGGCGAACGCCCGGGTGCTGCGCCCGGCAACCGCATTAGCGTAGGAACCATGGCTGAGAACCCCCTCGGGGCGAACGACGACGAGTTCCGCGACATGATGCGCAAGTTCCTCTCCGGGGAGGGCGACATCGACCCGTCGAAGCTCGCCGGCGCCGCGGGGTTGCCCGCAGACCCGGTGATGATGGCGCGCCTCATGGGCCAGCTGCGGAAGGCCATGGAATCCACGGGCGACGGCATCGACTGGCAAAACGCGCGGGACGAGGCGGGGCGCATCGCTGCCGAAGGCTCGACCCGCACCGCCCAGCTCGACCTCGACCGCCTGCGCCAGGCACTCAGCGTCGCCGCACTGTGGCTCGACGAAGCGACCAGCATCACCCAGTTGACGAGCGAGCCGGCGCTGCTCACCCGCGCCGAGTGGGCGCACCAGACGATGCCCGTGTGGACCGAGCTCGCCGAGCCGGTCGCGACCTCCATCGCCGACTCGCTCACCGAAGTGCTCGCCGAGCAGGTCCCGGAAGAGTTGAAGGGGATGCTCGCTGGCGCCTCCCAGATGATGCGACAGGTGGGCGGCGCCCTCTTCGCGCTGCAGCTCGGGCAAATCGTCGGCCGCCTCTCGGCGGAGGTCGTCTCCGGTGGCGACATCGGAATCCCGCTCTTGCCGGGCCGCGACGAGACCGACGTGCAGGCGGCACTGCTGCCGCAGAACGTCACCGCGTTCGGCACCGACCTCGACATTCCCGTCGACCAGGTACAGCTCTACCTCTCGGTGCGTGAACTCGCCCACGCCCGGCTGTTCCGGCACGCGCGTTGGCTGCGGGCCCACCTGATCAGCGCCATCACCGACTACGCGCGGGGCATCACGATCGACACCGAGCGCATCGAGTCGCTCGCCGCCGACTTCGACCCGCAGAACCCCGAAAGCCTCCGCGAGGCGCTCACGAGTGGTGCGCTCATTCCGCCGAAGAGCGACGAGCAGGAACAGGCGCTCGCCCGCCTGGAGACGACCCTGGCGCTCATCGAGGGCTGGGTCGATGTGGTCACGGCCGACGCGACCACGCGCATCCCCCGGGCCGACGCGGTTGCCGAGACGGTGCGCCGCCGTCGCGCATCCGGCGGCCCCGCCGAGCGCGCCTTCGCCACTCTGGTCGGGCTCGAACTGCGACCGCGACGACTGCGCGAGGCCGCCGCCTTCTGGCGTCAGGTCACCGACGCGGTGGGAACCGACGCTCGCGACGCCCTCTGGGCCCACCCCGACCTCATGCCGACCGCAGCCGACATCGATGACCCGGATGCGCGCATCCGGTCGATGACGGAGGGCGACGCCGAGCCCGACGCCCTCGACAAGGCGCTCAGCGACCTGCTCGCTGGGGAGGGTGACCGGCCTGTCGAGCGCGGGCCGGGCGAGGCTCCGGAGGAGCCGCCGTCGAGCGACGAGCCGACCGCGTAGCGGGGCTGTGCACAACCCGCGCTGCGGCTAGCACGCCAGGCGCATCATGTGCGCCATGATCCTCCGACTCGACCCGCGCAGAGCCCTCGTCTGGCGTGACCCGCACACCGTTCAGTTGGGCGTCGACCCGGTCGTCGCGGTGATCGACGACATCGGTGACGGCGAGGCTCGCCTGCTCGGGGCGCTCGCGACCGGCGTCACTCGCGACGGGCTCGACGTGCTCGCCGAACTCGCCGGAGTGCGTCTCGACCGGGTCGAGCGGCTCGTGGCGGCCATTCAGCCGGCGCTCGCTCCCCCGCCCGAGCCGGTGGCTCGACCGCGCGTCGCCGTCGTCGGTGCGGTTCCGGCCACCGCGCGCATTGCGGGGCTGCTCGCCAGCGCCGGCTTTCGCGTCGTCACGGGTGCGACCGGCGAGGCACTCGATACCGCGGGTATCGCCGCAGCGGTGCTCGTCAGCCACCACGTGGTCGACCCGCTCGAACACCTGCGGTGGCTGAACCGCGACCTCCTGCACGTGCCCGTCGTGTTCGGCGAGCTGGCCGTGACGATCGGCCCGCTCGTCGACCCCGGCCTCACCCCGTGCATCGCCTGCGTCGAGCAGCAGCGCACCGACGCCGACCCCGCCTGGGCGGCAATCAGCCCGCAGTTGTGGCGCACAAGGGCCTCGGCCGACACCGAGTTGGCCGCGACCGAGGCGGCACTCGAGGTCGTGCGCATGCTCGCCGAGCGTGCCACGCACCAGGTGCGCCTCGACACGGAGACGGGCGCACGCACCGAGCGCACCTGGCAGCCATCGCCGCGCTGCGGCTGCCGTGGGCTGGAGCTCAGCGGCGTGACGCCGATCGCGGCGGGCTGAGCTCCGCCAGGAAGCGGCTCGGCGCGCGCTCTCCGCGCGAGTTCGCGCCGGTCGCCGCCCACGACAGGTCGAGCGTGCGTCGCGCGCGAGTCACGCCCACGTAGAGCAGGCGCCGCTCCTCGTCGAGTGCCGCCAGGTCGGTGCCCGCGTAGCTGATCGGCACGAGGCCCTCCGACAGGCCGACGATGTGAACGTGGTCCCACTCGAGGCCCTTCGCGGCGTGCAGGGTTGACAGCGTGACCGCCGAGATCGTGGGCGCGTGCTGCTGCTCGGCGCGGGCGCGCAGCTCGTCGACGAACTGGGCGAGGGTCGTCCCGGCGGGCGCCTCCTCGGCGAGCGCCAGCAGCGCGTTGAGCGCATCCCACCGCGCGCGTTCGGCCCCGCCGCCGGTCGGCGGGTCCTGCCGCCAGCCGAGACCCCGAAGCACGTCGCTGACGCTCTTGAACAGCGGCTCATCGCCGACGGCGACGGAGGCGCCGCGCAGCAGCATGAGCGCCTGGCGAACCTCGGGCTGGTCGAAGTAGCGGCTGTTCGCGCGAGACTGCACGGGGATGCCCTGCCGGCGCAAGGCCGCCTCGAGGGCGATCGACTGGGTGTTGATGCGGTACAGCACGGCGATCGATTCCGGTGCGGCGCCGTCGGCGATGCGCTGGGCAACCTGCTCGGCGACATACGCCGCTTCGGCTGCGTCGTCGGCGTGACCCCGGATGCTCGGGGCAGCACCGCGCGCCCGCGTCCCCTCCACGCCGTTGTCGCCATCAGCCCCCGGCGTCGCTGCCCGCAACGTCAGGGCGCCGGGCCGACCGCGCATGAGCCGGTTCGCGGTGTCGACGATCGCGGGCGTCGACCGGTAGTTGTCTTCCAGCCGCACGATGGCGGCCTCGGGAAATTCGGTGCCGAATCGCACGAGATAGTCGCTCGTGGCGCCCGTGAACGAGTAGATCGTCTGCGAGGCGTCGCCGACGACACACAGTTCGCGCCTGCCGCCGAGCCACAGCATGAGCAGGTCGTGCTGCAGCGGCGAGACGTCCTGATACTCGTCGACGACGAAGAAGCGGTACTGCTCGCGCACCTGCTCGGCGACGCGCGGTTCGTTTTCGAGCATCCCGGCGGTGGCGAGCAGCACGTCCTCGAAATCGATCTGGCGGCGCTCGTCCTTCACGTCTTCGTAGCGGCGCTGCAGGTCGACGACCTGCTCGACCGTGAGGCCGCCCGGCATGCTGCGGCTCGGCGCCCGGGTCGCATACTGCTCGATCGACAGCCGGCTGACCTTGCGCCACTCGATCTCGGCGGCGAGATCGCGCAGGGCGGCTGTGTCGACGCTGATGCGCAGCGACTGCGCGGCTTGGCCGAGCAGCGGGCCCTTGCCGTCGAGCACGCGGGGCGGGGAGCCGCCGACGACCGTCGGCCAGAAGTAGGAAAGCTGGCGCAGCGCCGCCGAGTGGAAGGTGCGGGCCGCGACCCCCTCGGCGCCGAGCGCGCGCAACCGACCGAGCAATTCACCGGCCGCGCGGGTCGTGAAGGTGAGCGCCATCACGCGGCGCGGGTCGTACGCCCCCGTCGATACGCCGTAGGCGATGCGGTGGGTGATCGCGCGGGTCTTGCCGGTGCCGGCGCCCGCGAGCACGCAGACGGGCCCGATGAGGGCCTCGGCGACCTCCCGTTGCCGGTCGTCGAGCTGGGCGAGCAGGCGGTCGGCCGTGACGGTCGTCATGCGTCGAGCGGCCCGCCGAACCAGTCCTCAATGATCGCGCGGGCGATCGAGGTGCGGCTCGGCAGCACGATGTCGGGCAGACTCGCGGCGAGCTCGTCGCGGCTGAACCAGCGCAGGTCGAGAATTTCGGTGCCGTCGGGGCGCAGCGTGGCTGCCTGCGCGGGGTCGAGGCTCGCGCGGAATCCCAGCATCAGAGACGCGGGGAACGGCCACGGCTGCGAGCCGACGTACTGCGGGTCGACGACGCGCAAACCCGACTCTTCGAAGACTTCCCGCACGACCGCGGCCTCGAGCGACTCCCCCGGTTCGACGAACCCGGCGAGCAGCGAGAACCGATTCGACTCCCACTGCGCGTTTGAGCCAAGGACGAGTCGGTCACGCTCATCGGTGACCCCCACGATGATGGCGGCGTCGGTGCGGGGGAAGATCTCGCGGCCCGTCTCGACGTCCACGCGCACCCAGCCGGCTCGGCCTGGTTCCGTCGCGTTTCCGGTGCGCGGCGAGAACTGGTGCGAGGCGTGCCAATTGGCGATGCCGAGAGCCTCAATGGCGAGCCCCGCATCGCGATCGCAGAGCTGGTGCCCGAACGTGCGGGGGTTGCCCCAGCGCACCATGTCGGAGGCCAACGTCTGCCCCGTGGCGTCGTCGACAACCACCGCCACAATGGGCGACCCGGCAGGGATCCCGCCGTCCGGGTCGTCGTCGACCGTGCGGCCGAGATAGATGCGCAGAGCGTCGGAAGGCACCCGGTCGGGCGTGAGGAACTCGAGGGCGGGCTCCTGTGTGGGGGTCAGCAGCACCTCTCCGCGCCACAGCGCAAGGACGCGCGTGCGAGCATCCGCCCACAGTTCATCGAATACGTGCGGTCGCTCGCGCGTCGCGTTGTCGCGATCGATGCGGTAGCGCGACAGCGGCAGCCGACCGGTGAGCGAGCGAAGCACTAGGCCTCCAGGGTGGACGTGACGACGAGCGACGATAACCCTACGCCCGCTGACCCGAGAGAACGTGTGGCGAACGACGCGCTCGGGCGCCTGCGCACCTACCCTGGTGGGCATGGCCAGGACACCGCTCACTCTCGCCGCGCTCGCCACGGCGGCCGTGCCCGGCCTCGACGTCGTGAAAGCCGAGCGCCTCGGCACGGCCGGCGGCGACGCCGACGTCGCCGTGCTGTCGGCGCGCGACGGGCGCACGCTCATCATGCGGCTCCCGCGCACACCGGCCGGCGAGCAGCAGCAGTCGGCCGAGCTGGTCGCCCTGCGCGCCCTGAGCGACGGGGTGCGAAACCGGCTGCCGTTTGCCGTGCACCGCATCCTCGGCACAACGATCGTCGACGGCACCCGCGCGGTCGTTACCGACTACCTCGACGGCGCTGCTCTGCAGTTGCAGCGGATCACGCCCGGCCAGGCCGCCTCGATCGGGCGGGCCGTCGCCGCCGTGCACGCGCTGCCCACCAGCGTCGTCGGCGATGTGGGACTGCCGCAGTGGCGCCCCGTCGACGTCGTGCGCGAAGCCGTCGCCACCCTCGACCGCGCCGCCGCAACCGGGCTCGTACCGGCATCCCTGCTCACCCGCTGGGAGGCGGCGACGGAAGACCAGTCGCTGTGGCAGTTCACGCCCACCGTCATCAACGGTTCGCTCTCGGCCGGCTCACTGCTCGCCGTCGGCGAGACCGTCACTGGGATGCTCGGATGGTCGCGCCTGCAGGTCGGCGACCCCGCGCGCGACCTGTTCTGGATCCTCGGCTCGGCCGATCCAGCCGTGCCCGAGGCGGCGCTCGACGCCTACACCCACGCCCGCGGCGTCAATGACCGTCAGGTGGGCAAGCGTGCCGCATTCGCGGCAGAACTCGAGGTGGCTCGCTGGTTGCTGCACGGCACCGACCAGCGGTCGACGGAGATCGTCGACGACGCCGTCGAGATGCTGCACGCGCTGCTCGACCGGGTCGGCGGCGACGTCATGCACCCTCTCGCGGAGAGTGTCGACCCCGAACGCCGCAGCGGCAGCCTCACCGAGGCCATCGACCTCGCCGACGGAGGGCTCGCCGAGCGCTCAGTGCGCGAGTCGGGCGTCGGCAGCGTCGACGAGGGCCGCGAATAACCGCAGGTCGTCGGGCGACTCCTCAGGGTGCCACTGCACGGCCACCCCGAACGTCATTCCGTCGACGTCGACAGCCTGAATAACGGCGTCGTCGCCGCGCGCGCTCACGGTGAGGCCGTCAGCAACCCGATCGATGGCCTGGTGGTGGTAGCTCTTCACGGTGACGCGGTCCCCCACGATCGATGCGAGGCGCGACCCCGGCTCGGTGATCGCCGGGTTGTCGGCGAACACCGCGCCTCCATAGCTGTAGCGGTTCGAGCCGATCACGTCGGGCAGGTGCTGAATGAGCGTGCCGCCGAGCGCCACGTTCAGGATCTGCAGCCCGCGGCAGATGCCGAGGAACGGCAGATCGCGCTCGATCGCGCCACGCACGAGGGCGATCTCCCACTGGTCGCGATCGGGCCGCGGGGCGTCGTTTTCCGGATGCGGTTCCTGGCCGTAGAGGCGAGCATCCACGTCTTTGCCGCCGGTGACGATGAGACCGTCGATCGCGTCGAGGACGCGAGAGACAGCATCCAGGGTCGGCGGTTGCGGCGGCAGCGCAACGAACGCCGCCCCCGTGCCGACGACGCAATCGGAATAGACGCGCGGCAGAACCGCCGCAGGACGGTCCCACAGGCCCATGGCGGCCTGCTCCATGTATGAGCTGAGGCCGATCAGCACCGTCATCGCTAGCCGGCCTGCGCGGTGCGGCGCAGGATGATCGCCTTGCCCCGCTGAACGATGCGCACGAGCTCGGGCTGGCGGATGCCCAGCTCCTGCGACACGTCAGAGTAAGTGCGCCCGTCGACGAGGATGCCCGTCATGCCCGCACGCAGATCGCTCGGCAGCGCGGCGATCTCGGCGACCAGACGGTCACGATCGATCGCCGCGAACGCCTCATCGTCGATCGGATGCTCGGCGGTGACGTCGAGATCGAACGTGTCGTTGGCCATGACGGGCTCCTCGTCGAATCGGGGGTGGGGGCAGGTTAGCTCGCGAAGTCCTTCACGAGCTGCTCGTTCTTCGGGCGGACCGCCGAAACGACGAAACCGACCACGAGCGAGATGAACGGCACCAGCACGAGGAACCAGCCGAGCGGGTTGAGCAGCCAGGCACTCTCGGGCAGAGACGGGTCAACGTCGGCCGGGGCCGTGCCGGCGAGCAGGTTGAAGCGCGACATCAGCAGGTACAGGCCGAGCGCGAGCACGACGGCGCTGAGCGCGGGGGCGATCTTCGTCGACCACAGGCCGCCGTCGCCCCGCTTCACGAAGTGCCGGATGACCGCGATGCTCACGAGGATCTCGACCGTGACGATCGCGATCACCGTGATCGAGCTCATCCAGAAGAACAGGTTGAGCACGGGGTCGAGGCCCGTCGCGGCGAAGACGATCATGACGAGCGCAGCGAGCGCCGAGACGACGATGACGCCGCCCACGGGCGCGCCCTGGGAGTTCGTCGCCGCGAGGCGCTTCGGCAGCACTCCCCCGCGGCCCATCGCGAAGAAGTAGCGTGCGGCGGCGTTCTGGAAGGCCAGGAGGCCTGCGAAGAGGCTCGTGATCACGAGGATCGCCATGGGCAAGATGAGCCAGCCGCCAACGTACTGCTCGGCGAGGCTGAACAGAACCCCCTCGGGAGCCTCGAGGCCGTTCGAGCGCTCGAGCACCTCGTCGACGACACCGCTTGCGCCGAGGCCGGTTACGACGCCGAAGGAGACGATCGCGAATAGCACGCTGATGACGGCGATCGCGACGTAGGTCGCGAGGGGGACGGTGCGCTTCGGATCCTTGGACTCCTCGCCGTAGATCGCTGTGGCCTCGAACCCGATGAAGCTCGCAAAGGCGAAGGCCAGCGCGATGCCCGCAGTGCCGGCGAAGCCGCCCGCGAGCACCGCGACGGGGCTGAACGAAGCGGCAAAGTCGATGCCCTCGGGGCCGCCGCTGCCGAGAGAGGCGATCCCGACGATCAGGAGCACGAGGATCTCGAGCGTCAGCAGCACGCCCAGCACCTTGGCGCCGATGTCGACGCTGAGGAGCGACAGCCCGGTGACAAGCACCCAGCCGAGCAGTGACCACACGTACCACGGCAGCTCGACGCCGAGCTCGGCCATCGTGCCGCCCATCACGGCGCCGAAGAAGCCGTAGATGGCGAGCTGGATGGTGACATAGGCGACGACCGCGGTGAACGCGCTGGCGACGCCCGCGTTGACGCCGAGGCCCTTGCCGACGTAGGCGAAGAAGGCGCCCGTGTTGGTCATCGTGCGACTCATGGCGGCGTAGCCGACCGTGAAAAGCAGCAAGGTGAGGCCGACGGCGAGGTAGGCGCCGGGGACGGCCGCTCCGTTGCCGAGCACCATGGCGACCGGCACGGCACCGGTCATGCCGATGAGCGGCGCGGAGGCCGCGACGACGAAGAAGACGATGCCGACGACGCCGATGCGGCCGCGCTTCAGTGCGCTGCCGCCCGTAGTGCTGCTAGCGCTGTCGGCAGCATGAGCGCTCCGGGACGGGGACGAGGTGGGGGTGGATTGATCGGACATGGGTATTCCCGGACTCCTCATTGAGTGGAAAGGTCGTTCGGATCAAAACGACTTGGGTACAGAGTGCTGGATGCACGAGACCGCGTCAAGCAGAAACGACGAGCAGCTGTTCACGCGCGAGTCCCCGCTACACCGTCACTGTGGTGCAATACTGCGCGTTCGAACGCGAGGTGTTGCACCAAATGCGCGGGGTTGAGGGTGGGAATGGCCGAGCGCGGCCACGCCGGGGTTGGGTGGGGAACGTTCGGGCCGCCGCGGCAAGAGAGATCCGTCGCCGGGCGGCCACCACAGCGCCCGGCGACGGAAACTTGAGTGCGTGCGACTAAGCGCGCGGCACGAAGGTGTACTTCGTGGTCAGGTACTCCTCGATGCCCTCGAACGAGCCCTCACGGCCAATGCCCGACTGCTTGACGCCGCCGAAGGGGGCGGCCGCGTTCGAGATAACGCCGGCGTTCAAGCCCATCATGCCGGTCTGCAGCTTCTCGATCATGCGCATGCCGCGGTTCAGGTCCTGCGTGTAGACGTAACTCACGAGGCCGTACTCCGTGTCGTTGGCGAGGCGCACCGCCTCGTCCTCCGTGTCGAACGGGACGATCGCGAGGACCGGGCCGAAGATTTCCTCTTTCAGGAGACGAGCATCCGGGGTCACGTCGGTGAGGACGGTCGCCGGGTAGTACGAGCCGGCACCCTCGGGGATCGAGCCGCCCACGCGGATCGTCGCTCCCTTGCTGGCGGCGTCGCTCACCAGCTCGTGCGAACCCTCGACGGCGTTGTCGTCGACCAGCGGGCCGATCTGCACGCCGTCTTCGGTTCCGCGGCCCATCTTCATCGCCTGCACGCGCTCGGCGATACGGCGCGAGAACTCGTCGGCGATGCTGCGGTGGACCAGGAAGCGGTTTGCCGCCGTGCAGGCCTGGCCGATGTTGCGGAACTTGGCGAGCAACGCGCCGTCGACCGACTTGTCGAGGTCAGCATCCTCGAACACGACGAAGGGGGCGTTGCCGCCGAGCTCCATCGAAGTGCGCAGGATGCCGTCGGCGGCCTGCTTCATCAGCTGACGGCCCACAGGCGTCGAGCCGGTGAAGCTCAGCTTGCGCAGGCGCGGGTCGCCGATGATCTCGGCCGACAGGGCGCGGCTTTCGGACGTCGTGACGACGTTGACGACGCCCTTCGGCAGCCCCGCGTCGACAAGCGTCTGCGCAAAGTAGAGGGTCGTGAGCGGCGTGAGTGCGGCGGGCTTCACGACGCTGACGCAGCCGGCGGCGATCGCCGGGGCGATCTTGCGGGTCGCCATCGCAAGCGGGAAGTTCCACGGGGTGATGAGGAACGACGGGCCGACGGGGGCCTTTGAGGTGACGATCGTGCCGGTGCCCTCGGGGTTCGACCCGAAGCGGCCGTGAATGCGCACGGCCTCCTCGCTGAACCAGCGCAGGAACTCGTTGCCGTACCCCACCTCACCACGCGCCTCGGCGAGCGGCTTCCCCATCTCGAGCGTCATGAGCAGGGCGAATTCGTCAGTGCGCTCGCGCACCAGCTCGAACGCGCGACGCAGAATCTCGCCCCGCTCGCGGGGCGCCGTGGCCGCCCATTCGTCCTGAACCGCGACGGCAGCATCCAGGGCGCGCACGCCGTCGGCGACCGACGCGTCGGCGATGTCGACGAGCGTCTCACCCGTCGACGGGTCATTGACGGCCAGGGTTCGCCCGTTCTCGGCGGCCACCCACTCGCCGCCGATGAACAGCTGCGTGGGCACCTTCGCGAGGAGGTCGGATTCAGAGATCATGGTCGCTTTCCGTGGGTCAGATCGGGATGCTCGGGGAGCGGTCGAGATGCGGCGTCAGTTCGCGGCGAGCGCGTCGGCGATGACCGTGAGGCCCTCGCGCAGCAGCTCGTCGGTGATCGACAGCGGCGGCAGCAGGCGGAACACGTTTCCGTCGGTGCCACAGGTGAGCACGATGACGCCGGCCGCGTGGCAGGCCTTCGCGACGCGCTGCGTGAGGGCGGCGTCGGGCTTGCCGTCGGCGTCGATGAGCTCGATCGCCATCATGGCGCCGCGCCCGCGCACGTCGCCGACTCGCGGGTCGCGCGACTTCATGGCGGTGAGCTCGGCGTGGAGGATCGCGCCGATTTCGTGCGCGCGCTCGAGCAGGTTGCCCTCCTCGTACGCCTTCAGCGCGCCGAGCGCGGCCGCGGTGGCGATGGGGTTGCCACCGTAGGTGCCGCCGAGGCCGCCGACGTGCGGGGCGTCCATGATGTCCTGGCGACCCACGACCGCGGCGAGCGGCAGGCCACCGGCGATGCCCTTGGCGAGGGTCATCATGTCGGGCACGACGCCCTCGTCCTCGCTGGCGAACATCTGGCCGGTGCGGGCAAAGCCCGTTTGCACCTCGTCGGCGATGAAGACGACGTTGTTGTCGTTCGCCCACTTCTGCAGGGCGGGCAGGAATCCCTTCGCGGGAACAATGAAGCCACCCTCACCCTGAATGGGCTCGATGATGATCGCGGCGAGACGGTCGGCGCCGATCTGCTTCTCCATCGTGTGGATGGCGCGGGCAGCCGCCTCTTCGCCCGAGAGGCCGTCGCGGAAGGGGTACGACATCGGCGCGCGGTACACGTCGGGGGCGAATGGGCCGAAGCCGCTCTTGTAGGGCATGGCCTTCGCGGTGAGCGCCATGGTGAGGTTCGTGCGGCCGTGGTAGCCGTGGTCGAACGCGACGACGCCCGACTTACCGGTGTAATAGCGCGCGATCTTGATGGCGTTCTCGACGGCCTCGGCGCCCGAGTTGAACAGCGCGGTGCGCTTGTCGTGGTCGCCCGGGGTGATCGCGTTCAGCTTCTCGGCCAGCTCGACGTAGCCGTCGTATGGGGTCACCATGAAGCACGTGTGCGTGAAGCGCTGCACCTGCTCGATGACGGCCTGTGCGACGTGCGGGTCGGCGTTGCCGACGTTGGTGACGGCGATGCCGCTCCCCATGTCGATGAGGCTGTTGCCGTCGACGTCGACGATGACGCCGCCGCCCGCGGCGACCGCGTAGACGGGCATCATGGTGCCGACCGAGGCGGACACGGCGGCGTTCTTGCGCTCGATGAGCTCCTGCGACTTCGGGCCGGGGATCGCCGTGACGAGGCGACGCTCCTGGGGAAGCGAGGGGCCGCCGGTGACGGTCGGGCCTGCAGTGGTCATGCTCATGACGGTGTCCTCTCGAATCGAGTGAGCCCCACGGTAGCGAGCCGCGCATCCGTCTTGCCTATCCAGCTTGTACACTTCGGATGCACGCGCCCGCCACCGTGGACACCGGCGGCTGCGCGCATCCCTTTTTTCTCCCGCCGGAGGGCCGCCATGCCGATCACGCTGACGTCGATGCTCGAGCGCCGTGAGCTCGGGCTGAGCACCGTTTGGGTTGACGACGAGGCCGCGGCCCGCCCGTGGAGTTGGGTGCACTCCAGCGACCTCGCCGACCCGTCCCCCTTTCTGTCTCGCGGCGACGCGCTATTGACCACCGGCACGCAGTGGCGCGACGACGCCGACATCGCCCCCTGGGTCGAGCGCCTGGCCGCGGTCGGGGTTCCGGCGATCGGCTTCGGCACGGAGGTGTTTCGCGACGGCACGCCCGACGCCCTCACCGCCGCGTGCCGGGCGCACGCTATCGCCCTGTTCGAGGTGCCGTACCGCACCCCCTTCATCGCCGTCATCCGCACGGTCGCCGACCTCGACGCGAGCGAACGCTTCGCCCGCGTGCGCTTCACCCTCGACGCACAGCGCGCCATCGCCCTCGCGGCCCTGCGACCCGACGGCCTCGCCGCCGCCCTCACTGAACTGGAGCGCCGCGTCGGCGGCCCCGTCGCCCTCATCGGCAGCGACGGCCGCGTCGCCGTCGGCCACCGGCCCGGCCGCGTCGCCCTCGACACCGCCCGGCGGATGCTCGCCGACGGTCGCCGCGCCGCCGTCGTCATCGACGGGGTCACCCTGCAAACCATCGGACGCCCCGACGCGCTGCGCGGCGTGCTCGCCGTCGGCGGCGCCGGCCACGACGACGCCACCCGCGCCGTCGTCACGAGCGTCGTCGCCATGGTCGGCCTCGCCCTCGAGCAGGAGCGGCGCCTCGCCCGAACCCTCGATGACCTGCGCGCCGAGCTGCTGTCGGCCCTCGTGCGCGGCGAGCGCGAGCTGGTCGCCACCACGCTGCGGGCACTCGGCGGCGGCATCCCCGACGAGCCGCTCGCGGTGGCCGTCATCGATCCGGCCTCCGGTCGACGGGAGGCTCTGCTCGACCTGCTGGGGGCGCGGGCGCGCGGGGAGGCGTCGGTGACGGGGGGCGAGCTTCCGGGGTCTCGGGGCCGCGAGCGCGGAAGCGAGCGCTCGGTGTTCCACGCCCGCGACGGCGCGCGCGTCGTCGTGCTCGCCGACAGCGAGCGCATCGACGAACTGCTGCCCGAGCTCGTCGAGCAGTCGCGCGGTACCGCCGGGGTCGTGCGCCGCGTGCGCTGGGAGCGCCTCGAGCAGGCCATCGATGACGCTGCCCGCGCCGCCGACCGCATGGCCGAGCGGGTCGGCGCGGACGCGGCCGCCCCTGACCGCATCCTGGATGCAGCGGCGCTGCGCGACGACGGCATGCTCACGCGGCTCGCGGGGGCGGATGCGCGGCGCACCGCCGAAGTGATGCTCGCGCCGCTCGACAGCCACGACGCCGACAGCGGGGATGCTCTGGTCGCCACACTCGCGGCATGGCTCGGTGCCGACGCGGTCGCCGAGCAGGCCGCCGCAGTCTTGGGTGTGCACCGTCACACCGTGCGGGCCCGGGTGCGGCGGGCCGAGCAGCTGCTCGGGCGCGACCTCGGGGCGTTCCCGGCCAGGGCAGAACTGTGGGCGGCGTTGGTCGCGGCCGGGCGCGCGTAAGGGATTTGGGCACCGAACAACCACGGCGCGAGCTTGAAACCGACTCGGCCGGTGCTTACTGTTTGATCACCACACCTGGTTGACTCCGGTCAGCCAGGCCCGACGGCCTCCGCAAGGGGGCCGTCTTTGTGTTCGCGGCAGTTGCCGCATGCCTTCCGAACCTGCCAACGGCCGGCGCTCAGTAGACTTGCGGCGCCAGCGGGAGTGGTGAAATTGGCAGACACGCAGGATTTAGGTTCCTGTGCCTTCGGGCGTGAGGGTTCAAGTCCCTCCTTCCGCACGGTCTACCGACGCGCGGCGACGCGTGGGCTAGCCAGCGCGAACGAGTTCAATGACATCGTTCGGGCTCTCGCTCGTCGGCAGCGCGACGACAACGACGTCTGTCTGTAGCGCCTCCACGACTCGAACGGCCGAGAGCATGTCATCGCCGATCTTGACAACGAGGCGCGTCTCCAGCCCCGTGGCTACGACCTGCTCAGTCAACTCGGCGAGCACCGCGGCCCCATCACTGGTGAGCGTTAGAGCGATCGCGTTCTGGCCACCCTCATCAACGGCGACGGCATCGATAACACCGACTCGTTCGAAGTCGGACGGGAGGATCACGCTATCGCCCGCCGATGCGGTGCACCCATCGACGGCGGTGTCTACGCAGGCATCCGCGATCGCCAACTCGATGGAGCCTGCCGAGGACGAACCTGCGCCCGGTGACATGGGCTCAATGCTCGTGCATGCACTGAGCGCCAACAGGGCCGTGCCAGCCACCACTGCGATTCGCGACCGTCGACCTGACAGGCGGTTTTCAGCTCGACGCATCTGGCGGTCATCCATAAGGTCCAGCCTGTCACGAGCGCCCCTCATGTCACAACAACAATTCGCACGATCAGAATCACAACTCAGTGACGGACCGACGATTTCGGTCCGCCACGCACCAATACGTCTGTCACCATCGACCCATGACACCTGAGCGCTCCTTACGGGCCAGCATGTGGGTCGTCACTATCGCCGCCGTCCTCTCGCTAGCCGCCACACCGTTGCTTGCCTCGCTTGCCGGCGAACCTCAGATCGACTGCCAGGGCCTGCCGTCGCCCGAGGCAGACACAGCGTGTATCGACTCGCCGTCCAACCGGCTTGCAGCAGTGGCGCTCCTCGTCACTATTCAGCTCCTGTGTGTGATCGCGACCGTGTCGGTGAGCCGAGCGGTGACGCAATCCGCGGTCGGTTATCGCGCGCTCCTGGCGTGCGGGGTAGGAGCGTTCGCGCCCGTCGGAAGTGCCGTAGTTCTTGCAAGCACGATGGATCTTGCGATCGGTGATGCTGCCGCTCTTGCAATGTGGTCCATAGCTAGCGCCGTAACATGCCTTGTCTTCTCCGCCATGGGCATAGCCGTCGTCGCAGTTCAAAAACTCTTCGCTGCCATCGGAGTGTGCGCCGCGCTCGCCGCCGCAGCAATCAATCCCGCGGTGGCCGCACCTGTGTTGCTGGCGGTGGGCTCTGTTGTCGGATGGTTTATCGCGGCTCGCGGCACGACGGCCAGCCAGACCGCCCGAGAAAGCACGTCCGTGGCGACATCGCCTGCCAGCCGTTAAGAACGGCGCCCTCCCCCGCGTCATCGCAGAAGAGGGCACCGTGTCTGTGAAGCGCGAGAACTACGCGGCCGCCTCGTCGTCAGCCTCGGCGAGTGTCGGGTAGTCGGTGTAGCCCGTCGCGTCGCCGCCGTAGAACGTGGCCGGGTCGGCCTCGTTGAACGGGGCACCGGTCTTCAGACGCTCGACCACGTCAGGGTTCGCGAGGGCGAACTGGCCGAGCGGGGCGATGTCGGCGAGGCCCGCGTTGATCTCGTCGGCGATCTGCTCGCGAGTGCGGCCGTAGCGCAGCACCAGCAGCGTGTTCGGCCACGCCCTGCGGATCTTCTCCAGCAGCACGTCGTCGCCGCCGTGGTGCAGGTGCAGGTAGACGAGGTCGAGCTTCGCGAGCTCGCCCACGAGGTGCAGGTACTGCTCGCGAACCTCTTCGACCGAGCCCTCGTCGAGGCCGCCGAGAGGCATTCCGGGAGAGATGCGGATGCCGGTGCGGTCGGCGCCGATCGCCTCAGCGACGGCCTTCGTCACCTCAACGATGAAGCGCGAACGGTTCTCGACCGATCCGCCGTACTGGTCGTCGCGCACGTTGGCGTTCGGGGCGAGGAACTGGTGGCCGAGGTAGCCGTTCGCGGCGTGAATCTCGACACCGTCGGCACCGGCCTCGACGGCCGACTTCGCGGCGTGCACGAACTCGGCGATGACGTCGGCAATCTCCTCGGTTGCGAGCGCGCGCGGCTCGGGGGCGGGCTGCATGCCCGCCGCCGTAAACATGTCGACGCCCGGGGCGATCGCCGAGGGGGCGACCGGCTGGCGGTGGTGCGGCGTGTTGTCGGGGTGCGACATGCGGCCCACGTGCATCAGCTGAATGAACAGGTAGCCGCCACCGGCGTGAATCGCGTCGGCGGTCTCGCGCCAGCCCGCGACGTGTGCATCCGTGTAGATGCCGGGGGTGTTCAGGTAGCCCTGACCGTCATCCGACGGCTGCGTGCCCTCCGAAATGATCAGCCCCAGGGATGCGCGCTGGCCGTAATACTCGGCGGCGAGCGCACCCGGCGTACCGTCCGCGTTGGCACGGCTGCGCGTCATCGGCGCCATCGCGAGGCGGTGCGGGAGGTCCATGCGGCCGACGGTGATCGGCTGCCAGAGGGAGTCCAAAGACATAGCGGTATCGCTTTCTGTACATCGGGGAACAGCGGAAACGGGCGGGCAGCGACGATGTCGCCGCGACCGCCCGTGGCCAATAAGGCGTTCAGCCACAGTAAACACTGAACGTGGGAAGACAAGCCCCTATTCCCGATCGGCGGGATGCTCGGAGCACCTTCTCAGGACAGTGTCAGCACCAGCGCGAACGCCCCGCCCAGGATCGTGCACACCACAACCCACGGGAGTGTGCGCCGCAGAATGAGCCCCTCACGCCCGGCGAGGCCGACAGTGGCGACCGCCGCGATGATGTTGCCGGGGGCAATGAGGTTGCCGAGTGCGGCACCGTAGCCCTGCGCACCGAGGAGTGGAAGCGACGGCGCCCCGATCGCCCGCGCCGTCGACACCTGCAGGTCAGTGAAGAGCAGGTTCGAGGCCGTCGCGCTGCCCGTGATGAACGACCCGAACACTCCGACTGCCACAGTGAACAGCGGCCATGCCGCTCCCGTCGACGCGGCCGCCTCGGCGAGTGTCTGCGTCATGCCCGAGGCCGACATCGCACGAGCGATCGTGATCATCCCCACAAGCGCCAGCAGGACGGGACCGAGCTGCAGGGTCGCCGACACGACCGCGATGCGGATGCGCCGCCACGACGCCCTCTGGATCAGCGCGCCCACCACGAACGCCACGGTGAGCAACATCGTCGGGTGATACAGCGGCTGCACGGATCCGGCGAAGCCCCCGGGAAGTTGCCATTCGAGCGTGACCGAGCGCAGCGCATCCTGAATCGGCGGAATCAGCCGGGTGACGAGCACGATCGCGACGAGCACCAGGTACGGGGCGGCGGCCCGCAGCACCGACAGCTCGGCGAGCACGGTTTCTTCCACGTCCGGGTGCGGTTGGCGCGCCCCCGCGGCGACCTCCGCCCGCTCGCGTCGCCAGGCGAGCACGATGGAAAACAGGATTGCCCCGACGAGGGCGCCGCCAAGCGCTGGCAGCTCTGGGCCGACGAACCAGGCGATCAGACTGTAGGGCAGGAAGAAACTCGCCCAGGCGAGCAAGCCCCAGCCGACGAGCCCGCGCCGGTTGCCGTAGGCGCTGCCGATGATCACGATCAGCACGACGAGCAGGATCCAGCCGAGGGCCAGGTGGTATGGCAGGACGCCTCGGGCCAACACCTGGCCGGTCGCCTCGGGCAGGGTCGTGGATGCAATGGTCGCCTGTGCGAGGATCGGCGTGCCCACAGCGCCAAACGAGACGCCCGCCGCGTGACCGACGAGGGCGGCAGCAACCGCGGCGACCGGCGTCATGCCCGCGGCGACCAGGAACGGCGCGGCCAGGGCGATCGGGGTGCCGAAGCCCGCCGCTCCCTCCAAGAAGAGCGCGAAGAACCAGGCGACGAGCAGGGCTCCGAGCCGCGGGTCGGGGTGCAGCACGGCGAGCGCCAGACGCAACCGTGCCGCGGCTCCCGTCGAGCGTTGCAGCACGTGAATGCCGAGCGCCGGGCCGATGATGCCGATGATCGTGAAGGCGATGAAGCCCGCCTCGGCGACGACGCCGGTGAGCGACCAGGCGAGCCCCGGGTCGGTGTCCTTGCCCACCCCGAAGCCGAAGCCGACGACGGCCAGCACGAGCGTCGCGGCGGCGGTAACCAGCCCGGCCCGCGCGGCCGACCAGCCGACCACCGTCATGAGCACGAGAACGGCGAGCACGGGCAACGCGGCGAGCACAGCGAGCATCGGCGGGAGGTGTCCTTCCGGTCGCGTCCACCATATCCAGGGGTAACGGAGGGTGACCGATCATCGCCCCGGATAGGCGGGGCGCCTGCGCGGCGATACGCTGAACCCCTTGCCCCGCACCGCTGGAGTCGCCATGTTGCCCATGGACATCGGACTGTTCGATGTCGAGTCGCTGATTCGCGACGCTGGCCCCTGGGCGCTCATCGTGGTCTGCGGCATCGTGTTCGTCGAGACGGGGCTGCTCATCGGCTTTCTGCTGCCGGGCGACACCCTGCTGATCTTGACGGGCGTCTTGACGTTCACCGATGTCATCCCGCAGCCGATCTGGCTGGTGGCACTGGCGATCACCCTGTCGACGATGGCGGGCGACAACCTTGGCTACCTGATCGGGCGCAAGGTCGGCCCGCCAATCTTCAACCGCAAACAGGCGGGGTTCTTCTCGAGACGCAGCGTCGCCCGCACCGAGGCGTTCTTCCTGCGCTACGGCGGCTTCGCCATCACGATCGCGCGCTTCATCGCCGTCGTGCGCACCATCGCCCCGGTCGCCGCGGGCGTCGGGCGAATGCCCTACCGGCGGTTCTTCTTCTTCGACACCATCGGCGCGATTCTCTGGGGCACCGGGCTACCCCTGCTCGGCTACGGCATCGCGCAAATCCCTGGCGTTGCCGACTGGGTGATCGCCTACATCGATATCGTGCTGCTCGTCATCGTCGGCATTGTGTTGCTCGGCATCGCGTATCGCTGGTTCCACGAGCGCCACCAGCAAAGAATCGAAGACGAGCTGGAACGCGCCGGGGTCGAACTGCCCCCGGTCGCGATCTGGGTTGATGAGCCGGCGCACGAGGGTCGCCACGAGGCCACTGAGCCGTCGGCGACCGCCCCCACCTACGGCGTGGGTCCACACGACGGCAAGCACGAGAAGGAAAACTTCCCCCTGTGAGCATCACCCCCCGCACCGCCGCGCGGTCGATACTTGACGCCGCCCGCGGATCCCTCATCGGGTTCGCCGAGATCGTGCCCGGCGTCTCCGGCGGCACCATCGCCCTCATCGTCGGCGTGTACGACACCCTGATCGACAGCGCCGGCCATCTCGCGCGCGGTGTGGCACGACTCGTTGCCGACGGTGTGCGGGGCCGCGGCACGGCTGAGGCGCGCGCTCACTTCCGCAGCGTGCACTGGGGAGCGATCGTGCCGATCGGCATCGGGATGCTCGCCGCCATCGTTGTCGGGGCCGCCCTCATCGCCCCCCTCCTTGAGCAGTACCCCGCCGAGACGCGCGCCGTCTTCGCCGGGCTCATCATTGCGTCGCTGATCGTGCCCATCGGGATGGTGGGTGGGCGATGGAAGCCCCACGAGTACCTCGTGTTCGCCGCCGCCGCCGCGCTCACGTTCGTCCTCACGGGCCTGCCTCGGGCCGCCGACCAAGATCCGACATTCATCGTGATCGTGGTGGCCGCCGCCGTCGCGGTGTGTGCCCTCGTATTGCCGGGAGTATCCGGCTCCTACCTCCTGCTCACCGTCGGCATGTACGCGCCCACGCTCGCGGCCGTCAACGACCGCAATTTCGGGTATTTGGGCACCTTCATCCTGGGCGCAATCCTCGGCCTCGGGGTCTTCGTGTCGGGTCTGCAGTGGCTGCTCGCGAAGCGACGTCGCATCACGCTCGTGGTCATGACGGGCCTCATGGCCGGTTCGCTGCGGGCGCTCTGGCCGTGGCAGACCGACGACGGAGGGCTCGAGCCGGTCGGCAGCGACGGGCCCCTCATGCTCGGCCTCGCCGTCGCCGGCGCGGCCGTCATTCTGGCCCTCATCGCCCTCGAACGGATGCTCGTGGCGCGGCGCCTCCTCTCGGCCGACGTCGTCAGCGACCCCGCGACCGACACCATCCCGACCGTGCGCGACCCCGAGTAGCGCCCGACTTCAGACAGCGAGCCACACGGCGCGCGCCACCGCGGGCTCGACGAGGATCGTCGAGCCCGACGCGCGCACCAGCGCGACGCCGGCGGCGGGCGAGGGGTCGTCGCCGACCCGGACCCGTTCATCCAGGGTCAGCGCCAGCCGATCGAGCACCCGCAGCACGTCCGGGTCGCGGTCGCTGATGCGCACGACGATGCCCTCGGTTCCGGCGGGCGCGCGATCGAGGCGCACCGCGTCAGGCCGGATGATCGTGCCGTCTTTGCGAGGAATCAGATCGCCGTGCGGGTCGCGCGTCGGGTGCCCGAGCTCCGCGTCGATGCGGTCGAGCAGGCGATCGCTGAGGGCGTGCTCGAGGACCTCGGCCTCGTCGTGTACTTCGTCCCAGCCGTAGTCGTGCCGCTCGACGAGCCACGTCTCGATGAGGCGGTGGCGGCGCAGCATCGCGAGCGCGCGGGCACGGCCGGCCTCGGTCAGCGTGATGGCACCGTACGGCCGGTGGTCGACAAGCCCGGCGGCGGCGAGCTTCTTCACCATCTCGGTGACGCTCGAGGGGGCGAGCGCGAGGGCGACGGCAAGCTGGCTCGGCGTGATCGGCTCGGGCTGCCACTCGGTGTGCTGGCAGATCGTCTTCAGGTAGTCGTCGGTGACGGTGGTGGCGACCGTGTCAGACATGGGGTGACCCTACGCTCCGTAGCGCTCGCGCAGGACGGCGGCGAGGGCCGCGAAGGCTCGGGCGCGATGGCTGATGGCGTTCTTCTCATCGGCGGTGAGTTCCGCGCTCGTGACCTCAAGCCCCTCGGGGATGAACACCGGGTCGTACCCGAACCCTCCCCCGCCGGCGGCCTCGAGTGCCACGCGGCCCGGCCAGACGCCGAGTTCGACGTGTTCGCGGGTGTCGTCGGTGCGGGTGGGGTCGACGAGGGCGGCGGCGCACGTGAACTGTGCGGCGCGGTTGTCGGCAGGCACGTCGGCGAGGTTCGCGAGCAGGTGGCTCACATTCGCCGCATCGTCGCGTCGCCCTGAGTAGTGCGCCGACTCGATGCCGGGCGCCCCACCCAGCGCATCGACGCTGATGCCGCTGTCATCGGCGATCGCGACGAGGCCCGTGTGCTCGGCCGCAGCGCGCGCTTTGATGAGGGCATTTGCCGCGAAGCTGTCGCCGTCCTCCACCGGACTCGGCCCGTCGTAGGCGACCAGCTCGAGGCCGGGCAGGGCCGCGCCGAGGATGCGCTGCAGCTCGGCCACCTTGTGCGCGTTGTGGGTGGCGACGACGGCTCTGAGCGTCGGGATGCTCGTCATCAGCGGCCGAGGATCTCGCGCTGCAGGCGGGTCAGCTCGGTCGTGCCGCCCACGGCGAGGTCGAGCAGAGCGTTCAGCTCGTCGCGGTCGAAGGGAGCGCCCTCGGCGGTGCCTTGCACCTCGACGAAGCGGCCATCGCCGGTGGTGACCACGTTCATGTCGGTCTCGGCCTTCACGTCTTCGACGTAGGCGAGGTCGAGCATGGGGGTGCCGTCGATGATGCCGACGCTGACGGCCGACACGGTGCCCGTGAGGGCGGCGGCGCGGCGGGCGATGAAGCCCCTGTCGCGGCCCCACTCGACGGCGTCGGCGAGCGCCACAAAGGCGCCCGTGATAGCGGCGGTGCGGGTTCCACCGTCGGCCTGCAGCACGTCACAGTCGATCTTGATCGTGTTCTCGCCGAGCGCCTTCGTGTCGACGACGGCGCGGAGGCTGCGGCCGATGAGTCGCGAGATCTCGTGGGTGCGGCCGCCAATGCGGCCCTTCACGCTCTCGCGGTCCATGCGCTCGTTGGTCGAACGGGGCAGCATGCCGTACTCGGCCGTGACCCAGCCCGAGCCCTTGCCCATGAGCCAGCGCGGCACGCCGTTCGTGAAACTCGCCGTGCACAGCACCTTGGTGCCGCCGAAGCTGATGAGTGCGCTGCCCTCAGCCTGGGCGCTCCAGCCGCGCTCGATCGTGACGGGGCGCAGCTGGTCGTTGGTGCGCCCGTCGGCGCGCAGGCCGGAGGACTCGGCGATGGTGGCGTTCATGCGGTGGGGCCTTTCGGGAGGGGGATCGTGCCGGTCGGGAAGGGGTCGACGCGCGTGACGGCGGGGCCGATGAAGCGTCGGGCGAGCTCGCGGAACCGTTCGGTATCGGCGCCGGTGGCCTCGAAGACGTGCGTGGGAGCATCCGTTCGGGTGGCCTCGATGCCGTGCGCGACGAGGCGACGGTAGACGTCGTAGGCGGTCTCCTCCGCGCTCGACACGAGCGAGACGTCGGAGCCGACGACGTACTGGATCGCGCCGGCGAGCAGCGGGTAGTGCGTGCAGCCGAGCACGAGGGTGTCGATGTCGGCGGCTTTCAGCGGCGCCAGGTACTGCTCGGCCAGGGCCAGAACCTCGGGGCCGGTCGTGATGCCAGCCTCGACGAATTCGACGAAGCGCGGGGCGGCGGCGGTCGTCAGTTGGATGCTCGGGTCGGCCACGAACGCGTCGCTGTACGCCCCGGATCGGATCGTTCCCTCGGTGCCGATCACGCCGATGCGTTTCGTGCGCGTGCGGCGCACGGCGGCGCGCACGGCGGGCTGGATGACCTCGACAACGGGGATGCCGTGGCCCTGTTCGAAACGCTCGCGGGCATCCCGAAACATGGCGGCACTTGCCGTGTTGCACGCGATGACGAGCAGTTTGACGCCCTGGTCGACGAGTTCGTCAAGGACGGCGAGGGCGTGCTCGCGCACCTGCGCGATGGGGCGCGGGCCGTAGGGACCGTTCGCCGTGTCGCCGAGGTAGACGATCTGCTCGCCCGGCAGCTGGTCGATGATGGCGCGGGCCACGGTGAGGCCGCCGACACCGGAATCGAAGACTCCGATCGGCGCGTTGCTCACCCGCCCCAGTCTAGGCGCGCGGCGTATTCGTGTTCCGCACCCCGGGCGTCACGCCTCGCCGCAACCCGCGAGCGCTGGGGCCGCGGCCACGGGAGAGGACCTCCGCGCATTCCGTATGTGCCTCCCACGGCACACACGTTTCGGCCCCGAGATGCGCATTCGCATGCATATGGCGCACGACAGGCGTCGACTGGCGCACTGAACGCAGCCCGTGGCGCACGCAAGACGGCGAGTGTGCAGTTGTGGCGAAATCGCAGCCGCCCGGACGACCACAAGTGCAACCTCGCGGTCGTTCGGGTCACGGGGGCGGCGCGACGGGAACGGGGCGCGGGCCAGCGCCGTGATCGCGCACGCAGCCTCCGGCGCGGCTCAGTACTGCTCGCGGGCGCGCTCCTGCGCAACGACCTGCTCGCGGTCGGCGAGGCGGCGCAGGTCCGCAAGCGGCTGGGCCATGCGATGGTTTCCGCGGATGCGCGGCTCGACCCGGTCGAGGAACGCTCAGTACCCGGCGGTGAACGGGCATGCATCGTCGCCGAGCCGCTTCTTCGGGTCGAAGCGGCACGAGCCGCAGTAGTCGCTCATCTTTTGGATGTACGCGCCGCCCGACGCGTACGGCTTTGTCGCGACGACTCCCCCGTCGGCGAACTGGCTCATGCCCACGACGTTCGCCGGCATCACCCAGGCGGTGCCGTCGACGAACGCGTCGCGGAACCACGCGGTGAGCTCCGCCGGGTCGTAGCCGCGCTGCAGCGCGTGGTTGCCGAGCACCATCAGTCGAACGATGTGGTGCGTCCAGCCGGTCTGCGCCACCTGGTCGAGGGTGTCCGAGAGGCACGCCGCCGCGACGACGGACGGATCCGGCCGCCACCAGTCCTCGGGGACCGGCGTGCGAGCATCCAGAAAATTGTTGCTCGTCGTGTAGTCGGGGCCGAGGTGCCAGTAGAGGTGCCAGACCCAGTCGCGCCAGCCGATGAGCTGGCGCACGAGGCCCTCGACGCTGTTGAGTGGGGCGCGGCCCGCCTCATACTCGGCGACGACGCGCTCGACGACCTCGAGCGGGTGCAGCAGGCCCAGGTTGATGGGCACGCTGAGGCGCGTGTGGGCCATGATCGCGTCGCCGCGCAGCATCGCGTCTTCGAACGGGCCGAAGTCGTTGAGGCGGGACTCAATGAAGTCGTCGAGGGCGGCGAGCGCCTCCTCGCGCGTCGCCGCGAATCGGCGCGGCGCATCCACGCCGATGAATTTCGCACCCGAAGCGGCGAGGCGGTCGAGATCCACACGCACGGCGGCGTCGATGTCGTCTTCGGTCGGCCGCCACGGTTCGGGCAGGCCGAGGCTGGCCGCGCCCTTCGGCGGGCGCTCGCGGTTGTCGGCGTCGAAGCTGAACTGGCCGCCGACGGGCTGGCCGCCCTCCATGAGCAGGCCGGTGCGCTCGCGCACCTCCCGGTAGAAGCGGTCCATGACGAGCTGCGAGGCGCTCTTACCGGCCGCCCAGTCGTCGAACACGGCCCGCTCGGTGACGAAGCCGCGGGGCTCGAGCATCGTGCCGCCGAGCTCCTCGACGAGGCGCCGCATGCCCCAGCTAATCGCGCCGACCGTCTCGAGCCGGTCGCCGGAGAGCTCCGCCTCCTTGAGCGCCGCGCGGTGCGTGTTGCCGCGGAGCACGCGAGCCCGGTCGCCCAGTTCACGCGCCCGGTGCCGCAGCGCACTCAGGTGCAGATGCGCCTTCTGCCGGTGCACCGGACGGCGGCGATACTGGTCGAGCACCTCGACGAGCGCGATCTCGCCGCCGTCATCGAAGTGCGGGCCGAGCTGCTCACTCGTCAGCCAGCGGGTCGGGGCGGTCACGTAGGCGCCCCGGGCGCGAAGATTGGCCGGTCGATCATGGCGCGAGCGTAACCTGGCCCCGTGACCACAGCCCTGAGAACCGACCGATACGAGCTGACCATGATCGAGGCGGCTCTGGCGTCGGGTCGCGCCGACCGCCGGTGCCGCTTCGAAGTGTTCACGCGGCGCCTGCCGGCCGGCCGCCGTTTCGGCGTCGTCGCCGGCACCGGCCGCCTCATGGATGCTCTCGCCGACTTCCGCTTCGACGCCGCGACGGTCGAGTGGCTGGCCCGCGAGGGCGTCGTCAACACCGCCACCCTCGATCGCCTGCACGACAGCGCCTTCAGCGGCTCAATCGAGGGGTATGCGGAGGGCGAGCTGTTCTTCCCCAACTCTCCCGTCCTGAGCGTCACCGGCACCTTCGCCGAAGCGGTCGCCCTCGAGACACTCGCACTCAGCACGCTCAACCACGACAGCGCCATCGCGAGCGCCGCCGCGCGCATGGTGGCCGCCGCGGACGGGTCCCCGCTCAGCGAAATGGGATCGCGCCGCACCCATGAAGAGGCCGCCATCGCCGCCGCCCGCGCCGCCCACATCGCCGGCTTCGCCGCCACCTCGAACCTCGCCGCGGGCGAGCGCTGGGGCGTTCCGACAATGGGAACCGCCGCCCACGCGTTCACCCTGTTGCACGACAGCGAGGAGGAGGCGTTCCGCGCCCAGGTCGCCGCGCTCGGCCCCGGCACGACCCTGCTCGTCGACACGTACGACGTCGAGCGCGGTGTCGAGACGGCCGTGCGCGTCGCCGGCACCGAGCTTGGCGCGGTGCGCCTCGACTCGGGCGACCTCCCGCAGCTGGTGCGGCAGGTGCGCGAGCAACTCGACTCCCTCGGGGCGGTAAACACGCGCATCACCGTGACGAACGACCTCGACGAGTACACGATCGCAGCCCTGCGCGGCGCTCCCGTCGACGCGTTCGGCGTCGGCACGGCCCTCGTCACCGGCTCGGGCGCTCCCACCGCGGGCTTCGTGTACAAGCTCGTGGCCGTGGAGGACGCGGAGGCGGGCGGCTGGCGTCCCGTCGCCAAAGCCTCGGCCGGCAAAGTGTCGCGGGGCGCCGCGAAGCGCGGCCGGCGACTCATCGGGGCCGACGGCGTCGCCCGTGCCGAACTGGTCATCGTCGACGAGACGCGAGACGGCGTACCGGATGCGCCCGTCGACCGCGACGATCTGCGCGAAGCCGGGGCGAGCATCCGCGATCTCACGATTTCGTACGCCACCGACGGCGATCTGGATGCTCGTTACCGCGGGCATGACGGCGTGCGTCACGCGCGCGCCCACCACGCGGCCGCCATCGCGGAGCTGCCGGCGGAGGGGCTGCGGCTCGGCGCCGGCGAACCCGCCCTGCCGACCGTCTACCAGTAGCTCGCTGCCCCGCCCCGCTCCGCTCCGACGCGCGCAGACACGACGACGCCCCGGCGGCGCGCAAGGCCGACCGGGGCGTGTCGAAAGGGGACGCGTAGTCGCGCACGCCCCCCCGGGGGCGCCTACGGCTGCAGGTCGTCGTCCGTGCCGTCTTCACCGGGCATACCCGGCTCTTCCGGCATGGGCTGCTGCTCACCCGGCAGCGGCTCGTCGACGGGTGCCTGGTTGACGGTGCCGTCGCCGCAGCCGGCGAGGGCGAACGTGCTGGCAACTCCGAGAATCACAAGTGCGCGCTTCATGAGCGTCTCCTTTCGATCGGTTACGAAAAGATAACGAGGCACGGTGACCCTCGAAAGGGGGTAGACACTCTTTTGCAGGCAACGTGGAGGGAGCGCCCTGCCGCGTGCCAGGAAGCGCGCGGGGCGGCCTTCCGCGCGAGCGTACTCAGCTCGCGGCGGCCTCGGCCTCGGGGTTAGCAACCCGCTGGCCGACGACGGCGCTCACGCCGTCTTGGCGCATGCTGACGCCGTAGAGCGCGTCCGCGATCTCCATCGTGCGCTTCTGGTGGGTGATGACGATCAGCTGCGAGCTCTCGCGCAGGTCGCGGAAGATCGTGAGCAGCCGCCCGAGGTTCGCGTCATCGAGGGCGGCCTCGACCTCGTCCATGATGTAGAACGGGCTGGGGCGAGCCTTGAAAATGGCGATCAATAGGGCAACGGCCGCGAGTGAGCGTTCACCACCCGACAGGAGGCTCAGCCGCTCGATCTTCTTGCCGGCGGGCTTCACCGCGACCTCGATACCCGTCGTGAGCATGCTCTCGGGGTCGGTCAGCATGAGGCTTCCCGAGCCCCCCGGGAACAGGATCGGGAACACCTGATCGAAGGCGGTCTGCGTGTCGGCGAAGGCCTCCGCGAAGATGTGCTGCATCGTCTCGTCGAGCTCGTCGATGATCGACAGCAGGTCGCGGCGCGTGTTCGCCAGGTCGGTCAGCTGCTCGGTCAAGAACTTGTGGCGCTGCTCGAGCGCGGCGAACTCCTCCAGCGCGAGCGGGTTCACGCGGCCGAGCTGGCCGAGCTTGCGCTCGGCGCGGGCGAGGCGCGCCTGCTGCTCTTCGCGCACGAACGGCTTGCCGGAGGGCGCGGAGCCGGCGGGCAGCGTTCGTAACTCAGGATGCGAGCCGTCGACGTCGTCACCGGCGGCCGAATCGGCGCCGTCTTCCTGAATTGTGGACGCCGCGTTCGCCGCAACGAGTTCGGCGACGCGACGCTCGGCAGCGGCGTCAGCAGCATCGGCGCCGTCACCGGCGCCGTCGCCCGCGTCGGCAGGCTCGGGCTCCGCCTCGGCGAAGGGATCGTCGGGGTCGATGCGCGCCGCCGCCTGCGCGGCCACCGCGTCGGCCGCGGCCTGCGCTGCACTCGTCAGCGCGTCGTCGTCGGGCACCGGCACCTCGGGCCCGTACTCGGCGACCAGCACGTCTTCGACGAGCCCCAGCTCGTCTCCCGCACGCTCGAGCAACTGAGAGAGGTGCAGCTTCTTCTCGTAGATCTGCAGCTCGAGTCCGTGAACGCCCTCGGTGATGCCGGTGAGCCGCTCGCGCAGGCCCGCCTCGGTGCGGCGCAGCTCGGCGAGCTCGTCGTTCTGCTGCGCCCGCTCGGCCTCCCGGGCGTGCAGGGCAACGCGGGCCTCGGCGACCGAGCGGTCGACGGCAGCGAGCACGGCGGGTAGGGCTGCGGCGACCCGGCGGGCGGCGTCGACCTGGCGCTGCCGCAGCACCGCGCGGCGGGCGGCTTCGTCGGCGGCGGCGCGCTCGGCCTCGCGGCGGCGCCGCAGCTGCTCAGCCGCGTCGCGTGCGGCACGGACGCGCTCCCGGGCCGTCTCGAGCGCGATGCGCTGCTCGACTTCGGCGGCGCGGGTCGCGTCGAGTTCGGCGACCAGCCCGTCGCGGGCGCTCGCGTCGAGCATGGGGCGCGGGCGCGACGAGAACTCGTCCAGCGCCTGCTGGGCGGCGGAGGCGGCGACCTCCGCATCCCGCACACTCGCCTCGGCACGGTTGACGCCGGCGGCGAGACGCTCGGCTTCGGCCTCGGCGGCCTCCGCCTGCGTGCGCGCGCGCGACAGGTGCTCGCTGCGTGCCGCGCGCTGAGCATCCTGGTCGCGCACGGCGGCGAGCGCCGCCGTCGCCTCGTCCTTCGCGGCCGCCAACTCGTGGCGCGAGTCGTCGAGGACGCCGCGGGCGCGCTCAATCTCGGTCGAGACGTCATCGAGGGCGCTGGATGCGGCGTCGCGCTCAGCCGCCAACTCGAGGCGGCTGCGGCCCGCGCCCGATCCGCCGCGCAGGACCGCGCGCGACAGCACCTCGCCGTCGCGCGTGACGACGGTCACGCTCGTGACGGAGCCGAGTCGCTCGACCGCGGGCCACGCGGCGCGGGCGGCCTCAAGATCGTCGGCGACGAGCGTGTGAGCGAGCAACGACAGCACGCCGTCGGGGGCGGTCACGACGCCGGATGCGCGCACGAGGCCGCCGGTCGACTGCAAGCCGCTCGTCGGGTCGAAGGGCGAGATGAGGTCGGCGAGCACCACCTCGACGCGGCCGCCCTGGTCGTCGCGCACGCGGCGCAGGGCCTCGAGGCCCGCGTCAAGATCGTCAGCGAGTACGGCGTCCGCGAGCGTGCCGAGGGCTGCGGCGATGGCCGCCTCGTAGCCCGGGGTGACCTGGAGGTGGTCGCTGACGAGCCCCCGCACGCCGTCACTGCCGGCGAGTCCTGCGGCGCCGTCGCCGACGTCGACCGCCTGCGACAGGGCGCTCACGCGGGCGGCGAGCGCGTCGCGTTCCCGCTCGAGGGAGTGCAGCTGATCGCGCTCCGCGTCAATACGGGCGGTCACCTCGGCGACGCGGGCGTCGGCGGTGGCGAGCGCCTCGTCGAGTTCGGCGTCGACACCCTCGGCCTGTTCCAGCTCGGGAAGGGCCGCAAGGTCGGCGCGGGTCTGGGTGACGCGGGCCTCGGCCTGCTCGAGCGCGTTCTGCTGCCGCAGCAGCTCACCACGGGCAGCGGCGAGCGTCGAGCGGGCGACGTCGACCCGCCCCGACAGGCTCTGCAGTTCGAGGTCGTGCTGCGAGACGAGCGCCGACTGCGCGGCGATCTCCTCGTCGAGCGAGTCGAGGGCAGCGCGGGCCGTCGCGGTGCGGGCCGCAGCCTCGCCGACACGGCGCTCGGCCTCCCCCACGCCGGCGGCAAGCTCGTCAGTCTCGGCGAGCGCCTCGTCGATCTGCGCCTGCGTGACGGTCGTTTGCGCGCCCGGCGACTCGGCCTGCTGGCTGAGCAGCGTGAGCTTCTGCTGGGCGAGCGACGATAGCGAGCGCAGCCGCTCCTGCACCTGCTCGAGCCCGAAGGTGACGCCGCGCGCCTGGTCGACGGCGTCGCCCACCATTTGCGACTCGATGCGCTGCACCCGCAGGCGCGCCTGGTCCAGCTGCTCTTGCACCACGATGCGCTCGCTCGTGCGCTCGGCCTCGGTGCGCTGGTGCTCGTGCAGGGCGCGCCGAATGCTGACGACCTCGTCGGCGAGGAGGCGGGCACGGGCATCCCGAACGATCGCGGCGATCGTCTGCGCCTCGCGCGCGATCTCGGCCTGGCGGCCGAGCGGCGTCAACTGGCGGCGGATCTCGCCCGCCAGGTCGTTCAGGCGGGTGAGGTTCGTCTGCATCGCCTCGAGCTTGCGCACCGTCTTCTCTTTGCGGCGGCGGTGCTTCAGGATTCCGGCGGCCTCTTCGATGAAGCCGCGGCGCTCCTCGGGGCTCGCGTGTAGAACCTTGTCGAGCTGGCCCTGGCCGACGATGACGTGCATCTCTCGGCCGAGGCCCGAGTCACTCAGGAGCTCTTGCACGTCGAGCAGGCGGCACGCCGTGCCGTTGATCGCGTACTCGCTGCCGCCGTTGCGGAACAGCGTGCGCGAGATCGTGACCTCCGAGTATTCGATCGGCAGCATCCCGTCGGAGTTGTCGATCGTGAGGCGCACCTCGGCGCGGCCAAGCGGGCCGCGGGTGGCGGTGCCGGCGAAGATGACGTCCTCCATCTTGCCGCCGCGCAGCGTCTTCGCGCCCTGCTCGCCCATGACCCACGCGAGCGCGTCGACGACGTTCGACTTGCCGGAGCCGTTCGGCCCGACGATGCAGGTCACGCCCGGTTCGAAGTGGAAGGTCGTCGGCTGGGCGAACGACTTGAACCCCTTGATGGTCAAGGACTTCAGGTGCACGGGCGACGCCTCACGGGGATGGGGATGCGGACAGGCCTACCGTACCGGCTCGCGCGGGAGTAGCCTGGCGGGCTGGCCGACCGAGAGTGAGCAGACATGACCGGCCTAGAGATCACCGAGGTGGTCATTCCCGACAGCGTCGACGCGCCGAACGCCGCCGACTTCATCTCCTGCATCGATGTGCGCAGCGCCGTGTGGGCGCACGACTCGGGCACCCGCGACGAGGTGCGCCCTCCGGAGGAGATGTTGCCCGGGTGGAGGAAGCAGGAATTCGAACCGAAACGGATGCTGCTGGCGCGTGACAACGGACGCCCCGTCGCGCGCGGAATCGCCGAGCACCGGCTCGGCGACGCCGCCGACACGGCGTGGCTGGCGGTCGAGGTGGTTCCGGATGCTCGGGGCCGCGGAATCGGGCGCGCTCTCGCGGAGCGCGTGGAGGCTCTCGCGCGGCAGGCGCGGGCGACGAAGTTCATCGTCTACGCCTCGTGCTGGCGTGTGGGCGGGCCCCGGCTCGCCGCGCCGACGGGCTTCGGCGACGTCGCCGCCGACACCCCCGAGACCCGCCTGCTGCAGTCGCTCGGCTATCGGCTCGAGCAGGTGGAACGCGGCAGCTGGCTTCCCCTTCCGGTCGACGAGGCTTCGCTGGAGGCGATGCGCGCGCAGGCTCGCGATGCGGCGGGCGGCGAGTACCGCATCCACACCTGGACCGACGCAACGCCGCCCGAGTGGCGCGAGGACATCGCGCACCTGCTGACCCGTATGAGCACCGATGCGCCCTCTGCCGGGCTCGAGGAGAGCGAGGACCCGTGGACGGTGGAGCGCCTGCTCGCCGACGAGGCACTCGAGGCCGAGAACCCGTCGACCGCGCTGGTCGCCGCCGTCGAGCACGTGCCGAGCGGCCGTCTTGCCGGTTTCACCGAGCTGCTCGCCCCCGACGACCTCACCCGCCCGGTCGACCAAGAGGACACGATCGTGGTGCGTGAGCACCGCGGCCACCGCCTCGGGATGCTGCTGAAACTCGCCAACATCGCGCACCTGCAACGGGTGCGGCCCGGACACCCCCGCATCGTGACCTACAACGCGGAGGAGAACCGGCACATGCTGAGCGTGAACGAGGCGATCGGCTTTGCGCCGTTCGTGTACGAGGGGGCGTGGAGGAAGGACGTGCGCGCGTAGGGCTGGTGCTCCGGCAGGGCGCGTGGCGCGACCTGGGCCGCCGCGCGCAATTCGACCTACCTGGCGGCGCGCACGGCGGCTCGCCTCGCCGAGAGACAGCCCGCGCGAGCAGTAGGTCGCGCGAGTGTGCAGTTGTGGCTGTGCGGCGTGAGGCAAACCCGCCACGACTGCACACTCGCGGCGAAGTATGCCCTCTGCCGCGCCTTCCAAAGAAGCGGAACGCGTGAATTCACGTCAGGCATTCCGCTGTTGTGGAAGTTGCTGAGGGTGGTGGATTACCTCTCGGGGCAAGGCCAGTCAGAGACGTCACCCACGCGTGAGGCGACGTCGGGCTCGGGCGCGGCGGGAGGACAGGCAGCGCCGGGGCGGCCCAGCGGCGGCGGCCAGCGCGACCGCGGCTCAGGCGGCGCGGCGGCGGGCGCGCGGCTGGCAGCGCGGGCAGAAGTGCGAGCCGCGGTTCATGAACTGCTCGCGCACGATCAGACCTCCGCACCGCGAGCACGCCTTACCCTGCTGGCCGTAGGCGCGCAGCGAATGGCTGAAGTACCCGCTCGCTCCGTTCACGTTCACGTACTGGGCGTCGAACGACGTACCGCCCTCCTCGAGCGCCCGCGCCAACACCACGCGAACCTCGGTGAGCAGCTCGCGAACGCGAGCAACGGGCAGCGACGCGGTCGGCCGGTCATAGTGCAGGCGCGCCGCCCACAGCGCCTCGTCGGCATAAATGTTGCCGATGCCGCTCACCAGCGTCTGGTCGAGCAGCGCCCGCTTAATGCCCGTGCGGCGCCGCCGCAGCGCCGCGATGAACGCCGCATCGTCGAACGCCGGGTCGAGCGGGTCACGCGCAATGTGCGCGACCTGGCCCGGCACGAGCGCCAACTCAGACCCATAGCCGCCGGCCGCCCCATCGGGCGTCACCTCCAACACATCGAGCGCCATCGACCCGAAGATGCGCTGGTCCACAAAATTCACGAGCAGCTCGCCGTGCTCCGGGTGCACGATCTCGAACCGGATGCGCGTCAGCGGACCATCGTCCGCACCGCGCGAGCGCAACAGCACCTGCCCACTCATGCCGAGGTGCACGACGAGGGCCTCGACGGGGTCGCCGAAGGATCCTCTGCCCGCGGCCACGGGCATCCACAAAAACTTGCCGCGCCGCACGGGCGCGACAAGGCGCGCCCCCGTCAGCCGGTCGATGAAGTCCTCCGCGGGCCCGTCGTGGCGCTTCAGCGAGCGCTCATCGAGCACCTCGACGCGCTCGATCGTCGCGCCCGTGACGGCGGGGGCGAGGCCGTGGCGGACGACCTCAACCTCGGGCAGTTCAGGCACGGATGCTCGCCTCGCGCCATACGCGCCGGCTCACGCCGTGCGCGCCGACAGCGCCGTCCAGGCGCTCAACGCCGCAGCCATCTCGGCCTGCTTCTTGCTCGTGCCGGTGCCGGTTGCGATGCCCTCACCGTCGACGACGACGGTCGCGGTGAAGACCTTCGAATGGTCGGGGCCAGCGTCGACGACTTCATAGACGGGCGCCGTGCGGCCGAGAGATGCGACCAGCTCCTGCAGCGACGTCTTCGGGTCCATGGCGGCGCCAAAACGGGCAGGGTCGGCAAGCAACGGATCGATGAGCCGCAACACGAGCGCAGTGGCCTCGTCGCCGCCGCAGTCGAGATACGCGGCGCCGATCAGCGCTTCGACCGTGTCGGCGAGAATCGACGACTTGCCGCGGCCGCCGGTGAGCTCTTCGCCCTTGCCAAGCTTTAGGTGATCGCCGAGGCCGATGCCCCGGGCCACCTCGGCGAGCGCCACCGCAGAGACGAGCGACGCGCGACGCTTCGCCAGCTCACCCTCGTCGAGGTCGGGGTAGCTCGAGTAGAGCATGACCGTGACGGCCTGGCCGAGAATCGAGTCGCCGAGAAACTCGAGGCGCTCGTTGTTCGCCACCCCGCCGTTCTCGTACGCCCACGAGCGGTGGGTGAGGGCAAGCTCGAGCAGCTCAGGGTCAATCGTGACCCCGAGCGCGGCAATAAGCGCCGACCGGTCGGGGGTCACCCCGGGGTCAGCGCTCATCGCCACGGATCGGTCGGACCGATCAGACGTCAGCGACCTTGCGGCCCTTGTACTCGAGGAACAGCGGGGTGCCCGCCGAGTCCTCAACGACCTTCGCACGGTGGGGAAGGCTGTACACGACCTTGCCGTTCTCGACGGTCTTGACGAGCGTGGGGAGCTCAGCCTTCCACTGCGAGCGGCGGGCGTGGGTGTTGGCGCGCGACTTCTTCCGCTTGGGAACAGCCATGGTGTCTCTCTTCTCTCTCAGCCTCGGCGCGCACGCGCGCCCAGGTTCAGTCTTCAGTCAGTGGGGGTGCCGGTGTCAGTCGGTGTCGGTCTCAGCCGCCCGGAATCCTTCCAGGGCAGCCCAGCGCGGGTCCATGACCTCGCGCGGCCTCTGTTCAGCGTGGTCCGCCAACTTTTCGCCGGTCTCGGGGTCGAGGCCGGGGCAGTCGTCGCGACACACGGGCTGGAACGGAAGCGCGAGCACAACCGCGTCCCGAACTACGGGTTCACAATCCACGTGATCATCGTGAACCGTGTAGTCGACAGCGTCCTCAGGAGAATACGCGAAAAGCTCCTGGAATTCGACTTCGAGGGGTCGCGAGACGGGATCAAGGCACCGCACGCACTCGCCCGACAGGGTCGCATCGACCTCACCCGTGACCAAAATTCCGTCGTGCAGGCCTTCCAGCCGCAACGCGATCGTGAGCGGCGAGCCCTCAGCGACGTAGGCCGCGCCCACACCGAGCTGCTCGGGGGCCGCGAACTCGAGGCTGCGCTCGCGCATTTCGCCGGGGCGATGCATGAGGTCGCGCGCGGACACGCGGTAGGGAGAAATCGCAGCAGGCATAGCCGTTAAGTGTAGGGCCGCGACATCCACCCCCGATCAAACGGTGGATGCCGCGGCCTCATCACAGTAGGCGGCGCTGTCTCCGTAACCGCCCCAACGACACTGGGAGCGCGCCTGATCAGCCCTGCGTAACCGCCGTGAACGCCTCGTCGTAGGCGACGAGCGCTCGCTCGACCTCCTCCGGCGTCACGACGCAGGGCGGCACGACGTGGATGCGGTTGTCGGCAGCGAACGGCAGCACCCGGCGCGCCATCAGCTCACGCTTCAGCGCGCCGATCACGCTGGCCGGTACCGGCTCACGCGTTTCGCGGTCGGTGACGAGGTCGAGCGCCCAGAAGACACCGAGGCCGCGCACCTCGCCGATCATGGGGTGCTTGTCGGCGAGCGCTCGAAGGCCGGGGCCGAGGTGCTGCTCACCGATCATCTTCGCGTTCTCGATGATGCCCTCCTCCTCCATCGCGTCGATAGAGGCGACGATCGAGGCCATCGCCAGCGGGTGGCCGGAATACGTGAGGCCGCCGGGGAACACGCGCTCGTCGAAGGCCGCCGCAATCTCGGGCGACATCACGACTCCGCCGACCGGAACGTAGCCCGAGTTGACGCCCTTTGCGAACGCTATGAGGTCGGGCACGACGCCCTCCGGGTTGACGCTCTGCCCCTGCCAGGCGAACCACTCGCCGGTGCGACCGAACCCCGCCATGACCTCGTCGGCGATCCACACGATGTTGTACTTGTCGGCGATGGCGCGCACGCCGGCGAGGTAGCCGGCGGGCGGCGCGAAGATGCCGGCCGTGCCGGGCACGGATTCGAGCACCATCGCGGCAATCGTGTCGGGTCCCTCCGCCTGGATCGTCCGTTCGAGGTGCTGCAGAGCGCGCTCGCACTCCTCAGCCTCGGTCGTGGCGTGAAACTCGCTGCGGTACAGGAACGGGCCAAACACGCGCAGGTGCCCCCACGCGTACTCGTTCGGCATGCGGCGCCAGTCACCGGTCGCGGCAATCGCGGCGCCGGTGTTGCCGTGGTAGCTGCGGAAGGTCGAGATGACCTTGTGCTTGCGGGTCGTCAGGCGCGCCATGCGAATGGCGTTCTCGATCGCGTCGGCGCCACCGTTCGTGAAGAAGACCTTCGAGAAACCGGGACCGGCCTTCTCGACGATGCGCTTGGCGGCCTCGCCGCGGGCGAGGTTCGCGTGCGACGGCGCGACCGTGGCGAGCGTCGCGGCCTGCTGTTGAATCGCGGCAACGACCTTCGGGTGCGAGTGCCCGATGTTGGTGTTGACGAGCTGGCACGAGAAGTCGAGGTAGCGCTCGCCGTCGTAGTTCCACACCTCGCTGCCGGCCCCACCGGCGATCACGAAGGGGTCGAGGGCGCCCTGCGCGCTCCACGAGTGGAACACGTACTGGCGATCGAGCTCGTACGCCCGGCGGCCGTCCGCGGGGTCGAGGTGGGGGTGGGCGGGGGATGCAGTTGACCGGTTCATCGTGTCGGTCATGATTATCGGTTCCTTGACAACGAGGGTGTGACGCGCCGGTGGGCACCGGCGCCGCTATCGCTCATTATCGCCGGTCGCGGCGCCGTGTCACGCGCCAATTCCGGCATCACGAAGAAGCCCGGGGATGCGCTCCGTGAACGGGAAGAAGCCGCGCGTCGCCTGGGGCCAGGCACGGGCATCCCAGCCGCGCAGCACGGTCTCGATCACGATGCCGTCCCCGGCGGCTTCCGCGCGCGCCCACTCGAGCGCGTCGGCGGCGTAGCCGGTGGGCGCATACGCGGTCACGATGCGGTCGACGTCGTGCGCGTGGGCGAGCGCAACCAGCTCGGATGCTCGCACCTCGTCGATCACGGATTCCGCGCATCCGTATCGCTCGCTCGCGCGCCGACCGGCGTCGACGAGCGCGCCGCGCTGGAACGCCTGCACCCCGCCTGCGGCACGCCCTGGACCGCGGGGCGCGCCCCGCTCCGGCCGCACCACCCCCACCACCTTGACGCCGGCAAACGGCAGCGACTCGGGGTGCAGGTCGTCCTCACCCAGCAGCAGCAGAGCGCGCCCGGGAGCGAGAGGCCTCGGCTCGGGTGCGGCAGTCGCCGCCGGTACGGGAGGCCCGTCCAGCGGCTCCGCCGTCGTCGCGAGCCCGCGTGGCCGATAGCGCCCGTCGGTGTAGCGCGCGATGTTCTCGGCCGTGGCCAGGTACGTCTTGCCGCGGGTCTGCAGGCCGGCCACCCACCGCCAGCTGAGCGTGTTCGAGGCGGGGTCGCCGTCGAGCAGGTGCCGCAGGAAGAAGTCGGCGCCGAGTTGCCAGGGCAGGCGCAGTGTGAAGATCCAGATGCTGGCGAACCACATGCGAACGTGGTTGTGCAGCCAGCCGTCGGCGACCAGGTCGCGCGCCCAGTCGTCGAAGCCGTCGATGCCGGTGCGTCCTTCGATGGCGGCGAGGTATCGCTCGCGCAGCCCAGCGTCGACGGGCAGCGGATGCTCGCCATCGTCCACAAGGCGGCTCACATCGGCCACGTAGTCGCGCCACACCTGCGGCCTGAGTTCGAGCCAGCCCTTCCAGTAGGTGCGCCAGAACACCTCCTGGACGAACTTTTCCGGCGCACGAACACCGTGCCGCTCGATGACGGCCGCCACCAGTTCGTGCTCGGTGATGAGCCGATGGCGCACGTACGGCGACAGCGCGCTGACGGTGGTGTCGTTGCCGAGGCCTCGGTCGTAGTTGCGGTCGCGGCCGTACGCGGCGCCAAGGCGCGGCACGGCGTCGACGGCGCGCTGGAGGCCGGCGACGCGGGTGGGCGGGAACAGCGACGATGCACAGTCGGTGAGGGCGTGGGCATCGGTCACGCTTCTCAGTGTCGGCGGGCGCGCCGGGCGTTCGCTGAGGGGCGGTCGATAGCCTTCCGAGCATGACCCTCGAGCCCGGCTCCGCTGCCGAGCTGCGCTGGCGCAAGTGGGACGGGTCACCGCACTGGGTGCATCCGGTGATCGTGCTCGGCGAAGACGAGACGGGCGTCTGGTTCGGCCAGCAGCAGGGCACCGTGAGCCGCCGCCCGGGGGCCGACTTCCACGCCTACCGGCCGAACGTGAAGGTACTGATGCCCGGCGAGCAGTGGATGCCCGCGTTTTTTCCCGACCGCGAGGGTGCCCGCATCGGCCTCTACGTCGACATCGCGGCCGAGCTACGGCTCGAAGAATTCGGGGCCTCGGCCATCGACATGGACCTCGACGTGATCGTGCGCTCGCCGCGCGTGAACCCCTACATCGACGACGTCGACGAGTTCTCGGCCCACCGCCGCACCCTCGGCTACCCGGACGATGTCGCGGCGCGCGTGCTCAGCGACGCCCGCCGCGTGCGCGACCTGGCCGCCCGGGGCGAGGGCGTGTTCGATGGCCGCGCCGACGCGTGGCTTGCCCTTATGGAGCCGTGACGACGACGCGCGCGTCGTCGGGCTCACGGTCGATCAGCGACAGGGGGGCGATCACCGCGAGCACGCGGCGCCACCACGGCACGGCCGCTCTGAGCGCGGCGAGGACGGGCTCGACGGGCGGCGCGACGACGCCCTCGCCGTGCGGTCCGGCGTAGGCCCGCGCCTCCAATGCCGTCACGAGCGGCGCGACGAGCGCGATATCGACGCCCCAGCCTGCGCCGAGCTCGCGGACGGTGCGGGTCGGCTCGGCCGCCAAACGCAGGTCGCGGGCCGTATCACGCACCTCCCGCCAGACGATCAGCGGATCGGTGGCGCGCATCCGTCGACGGCGACGGCTCGCCCGCCACAGGGCGGGGGTCGCCAGCAGCGCGAGCGCGATCAGCACGAGCGCGGCGACGATCAGGTTCGAGCGCAGCACGGGATCGGCCAGCAGACCGCCGTCGCTGCCGAGGCCGCCCGCAACGTCGTCACCGTCGACGAGGTCGGGGATGCCGTCGGGCCCGTCCGGGTCGGAGTCTCCGTCGGGGTTCGCCGGGTCGGCCGGGTCGGTGTCACCGTCGGGGTTCGCCGGGTCGGCGGGGTCGGTCTCGTCGGGCGCGGGTGCCTCGCCGTCGGGTGGCACGAAGTCGTCGCCGATCAGAATGTCGTCGGTTGCGTACTCGGGCACGACGCCCAGGCTGGGGGTCGGCTCGAAGCGCACCCAGCCGAGGCCGTCGAAGTGCAGTTCAGGCCAGGCGTGCATGTTGTCAGAGCTCACGATGTACTCGCTCGGCACCTGCGGGTTGCGCGCCCCCGGCAGAAACCCGACCGCGATGCGCGACGGGATGTCGAGCGTGCGCGCCATCAGTGCCATCCCGCTCGCGAAGTGCACGCAGTAGCCGCTGCGCTCGACGAGGAACTGCGCCACGATGTCGGCGCCTGAGCCGTCGTAGCCGCCCTCGACGGGCGCATCTTCTGAGTAGGCGAACTGGCCGCCGGTAAAGAGGCGCTGCAGCGCGATCGCCTGCTCGTAGGGGGTGCGCGCATCGGAGGTCGCCTCGAGGGCGGTTTGCGGGATGCTCGGATCAAGCCCGTCAGGAATCTGCAGAAACTCCTCGAGTCCGTCGCCGCCCGCGGTCGCCGCGCGCAACTGCTCGGTGGTGGGCTGCGCGACCAGACTCTGCACGGTGTACGTGAGGTCGCGGGCGACGCCCGAGTCGGCGCGCACGGTCGTGCCGGCGGGATCGATCACCCACTCGCCGGAGACGCCGGAGACGGTCGCCGGCGCCTGCGGCAGCGGCAACCACTGGGTGCGCAACGTGCGCAGGCTGATGCGGGTGTCGAGGGTGCCGGTCGTCAGCTCGTCGGGCAACCAGGTCGGCGGCGACAGCTCGGCGAGCGGCACGGCGGGGGCGTCGAACTCGACCGGCAGCACCTGCTGGCCGGCGAACTCGGCCAGGTGGGACAGCGTCAGGTACACGCCGCCCTCTGCGTCCGTCGAGTAGCGCAGCGCCTCGACGGGGCTCGAGCGACGCAGGTCGTTGCCGAGTTCGAGAACAGGGTTCACGCCCGTGACGAGGCTTGCCGGCCCCGTGCCCGCGGGGTTTGCGCCGACGACCGCCGTCGGCAAAAGTCCCGGCACGATCACGGCGGCGACGAGTGCCGCGCTGACGGCGGCGACGAGGCGCGAAACCCCGCCCGCTCCCCCGACGGCCGCGGGGCGGTGCAGGGCGAGCACGACGAGGAACGCGGCGGCCGTCACCAGCACGCTGACGATCGGCAGTGCCCCCGGTGCGACGATCACGGGGATTGCGAGCAGCGCCAGAAGCGGCACGGCCAGCAACGCCGGGCGCCGCGTCGCGGCGACGACAGCGTCGGAAGCGACGGCGAGCGCCCCCACTCCGGCCGCCAGCAGGAAGCGGATGCCGTCGTCGGCGAAGGCAGGAACCGCCTGCTCGACGATCGACAGCTCACCCTCGCGGATGAGCAGCGAGAACCGCAGGAACGTCTCCGGCAGCGGCACGACCCCCAGCAGCGCCGTGTCGGCGGCGAACTGCACGACGATGGCGGCAAAAAGCGCGACCGCTCCGGCAACAACCGACCAGAACACCCGCCACGCGGGCACGAGACGCCGCACGACCGCGGCGACAGTCACCGCGATCGCCGCGGTCACCATCGTCGGAACAAACCATGCGCCCTCGCCGATGACGACGCTCAACGCGCTGAGAGCCGCGCCGAGCGACACCAGCACCGCGACGCTCAACCACCACGCGGTCGGGGCCGGGCGCGCGGCGCGCACGCGGGCGGTCACGGCGTCGCCCCGCGCAGGATCGCTGTCGCCTCGGCGGGGGCGGGCTGCCCGTCGATGAGCCGGCGCCAGGCGGCGTCCACCGGCACGTTCGGGTCGACGCGGGCCACCTGCCAGCCGGCGCGCGTGAACTCGTCGGCCAGGGCCAGCACCTCGGGGGCGTCGGCGGCGCCGTGCGGGGCGACGAGGAGGAGGACGGCGACCGTTCCGGGGGCGCGCTGGGCGAGCATCCAGTCGATCGTGGACGGCTGCGGAGCCGAGGCAATGGCGATGAGCGGCACCGAGGGGTGCGCCTCGAGCGGCGGCGGCGTGCCGTCGGCCGCGACCGAACGCAACAGGGCGAGCTCGCCGAGAACGGGGGCGAGGGCCGCCGAGATGCCGGGCGCGTCGGCGAGCGGCGGTTGCGGCGCCTGCGGCGTCGACGTGCGCAGGTCAACCGCGTAGCCGCGCTCGACGAGGTGGGCAGCCGACGACGCGGCCATGCGCACCGCCCACTCGAAACTGGGGCCGCTCGGCGGCCCGGGGCGCAGACCCCGACGCTCGATGTCGGCGTACCCGGCGAGGTCGGTGTCGACGATCAGCCGTGAGTGCGGGCCGGCCTGCGGTTCGTCTTGACGCACCATGAGCTCGCCGTGCCGGGCGGTCACACGCCAGTGCACGCGGCGCAGCGCGTCACCGTCGCGATACTCGCGAGTGACGACGTCGTCGTCGGCGCGCTCACGCGAGCGGCTGCTGCGCGGGCCCGCCTCGGTCGACGGCTCGGGCACGGGCCCCGCCGCGAGCGGCAGAACCTCGGGCACCACGAGTTGCGTGGCCTCGGCCGCCGTGTCGGTGACGCGCACGGCAAGGGCGAATGGGTCGCGCTCTTCGATGAGCAGCGGACCGACAGAGACGAGGCCGCGCTCGGCCGGCCAATAGCGGTAGGTGAGCCGCGCCGGCCGTGTGCGGCGCACGTCGGGCAGGCGGCCGGGGCCAGCGAATCCGGGGCGCATGGGCACCCGCTCGACCCACTCGGCGGCACGGGCACGGCCGGCGACGGTGACAGTCACCGACACGGGTTCGCCCACCGTCGCGACAACGGGGTCGAGGTGCCGATGCACGCGCACCCGCGGGCGGCCCGACGCCACCACCACGAGCGCCACGATCGGAGCCGCCGCGGCCACCACGCCGACGGCGAGCAGCTCGGGCCGCTCGACGACGTACGCCAGCGCGATGATCGCGGTACCGGCGAGAGCGAAGATGACGCCGCGGAGGGTCGGACGGGGCACGGGCGGCGCCGGCTCAGTCGTCGGAGGCCGGAACCGGCACCGGTGTGGTCGCGACGATGCGGTCGATCACCTCGTCGACGTGGCCGACGGGGCGGCCATCGGGATGCTGCGCGCGCGGCACGAGGATCACCCGGTGCGACAGCACGGTCGTCGCCAGCGCGTCGATGTCGTCGGGCACGACGAAGTCGCGGCCGTCGAGCGCGGCGCGAGCCCGCGCGGCGCGCACCAGCTGCAGCGTCGACCGAGGGCTCGCCCCGAGCCTCAGGGCCGTGTCGTCGCGAGTCGCCTGGGCGATCAGCACGGCGTACCGCTCGACAGCGGGGCTGACGTAGACCTCGCGAACCGTCGCGATCATCCGGGCGAGGCCGGGGATGTCGACGACGGGCTGCAGCTCATCCAGCGGGCTGACACGCTCGCGGTCGCGCAGCATGCGCTGCTCGTCGTCGACGGCCGGGTAGCCGATCGAGATGCAAGCCATGAAGCGGTCGCGCTGCGCCTCGGGCAGCGCGTACGTGCCCTCCATCTCGATGGGGTTTTGCGTCGCGACGACGAGGAACGGTTTCGCGAGCGTGTGCGTACGCCCATCGACCGTGACCTGCCCCTCCTCCATGCACTCCAGCAGCGCCGACTGCGTCTTCGGACTCGCGCGGTTGATCTCGTCGCCGATGACGATGTGCGCGAACACCGGACCGGGGGTGAACTCGAACGTGCCGGTTTGCTGGCGGTAGACGCTGACGCCCGTGATGTCGGCGGGCAGCAGATCGGGCGTGAACTGAATGCGGCTGACGCGGCCGTCGACGCAGCGCGCGAGCGCCCGGGCGAGCACGGTCTTGCCGACACCGGGTACGTCCTCGATCAGAAGGTGCCCCTCGGCGAGCAGCACGGTCAGCGCCGTGTCGACGGCGTCAGGCTTGCCGTCGAGGATGCTGTTCATGGCCCGACGGATTGCGTCTCCGGCCTCCCGGAACTCGTCTGCCGTCATGGGGATGACACCGGTGACCGGGGCCGTCGTCTCGCTCGTCGTTGTGCTCACGCTGCGTACTCTGCCACGCACGCGTGACGAAACGCCCAAGAATCACGAAAACAGCTGAGGAATTCCCGTCTCGATGCGGTTAGGAGCGGAACGGGTCGCCGATGCGGCGCCCGAGAATGAACCACACCAGCGTGCCGAGCAGAGGGAAAAAGAACACGACCACGGCCCACACGAGCTTCATCGGCATGCTGAGCTCCGTCGATTGCGCGATCTGGATGAGCGCCACAACGATGAGCACCAGCCACAAGAGGCCAAGCAGCATGAACACTGTGCCTAGGGCAACCAGGCCAGGGATCGCTTCCATGCGTCCGAGCCTGGCAGAGCGGGATGCTCGTGTCGAGCAGGCGACGAATCAGAAAACTTTGCGACGAATCGCCGTATGCCTCTTGCGGGATGCACGCAGCAACCGCTACGTTCGTGTCCGCTCACACGTCGAAAGGAGGCCGAGCATGTTTATTCTCACCACGGGAGAGACCCGTCACACTGCCGGCGTCGTCGGCGTCCTCACCGCCTAAGCGGGTAGCGCTCTCGCCACCCGATCTGTCGGTGGCGACGCTCACGAAGCTCGATCCCCTCGCTCTGCGCGCCTGCGCATCGTGAGCGCTCGGCGGATCATCGTCCCGCCCGCCGCGCCTGCGCGGCGCCCGGTGCTCGCGAGCGCCGCGGCTCCCTCGTATCACCCGCTTTACTCGCAGTGAGGAACCCCCTCGTGACCGTCACGACCCACACCCCTGTCCCCCAGTCGACGCACGAGCGTCGACCCGAAGCCGAATCAATACGCCCGAGCTCGACCCGCATCCGCCGCGGTGGGCGCTCTCTCACGCTGATCGACCGCATCGCCCTTGCCGTGGGCGTCGCGCTCGTGACGTGGAGCCGCCGACCCCGCATCGCCGACCGTCGCGACGAGCTCGAGCGCCGGGTGCACCGCCGCATGAGCGACGAGCAGCGCGAGACCCGGCAGCTGCAGCTGATGCTGCAGTGCCTGCCCCCGCGATGAGCACCCCCGCCCGCCCGGGCTGTCATGCTCGGGCGGGCATGCTCCACCCCCTCGGTGATCGTCAGGCCTCTGCTCAGACGAGCGACGTACGCTGGCGGCACGAACATAGGGACGCCACGGAGGTTGAGAACGGGATGCGCGCGCTGATCACTCGAGGAATTGACCTGTTCGATCGCTTTGTCGTCTGGACGATGGACCGGTTCGGCGTCAAGTTCGCCCGGCTCGCGATCGGTGTCGTCTTCATCTGGTTCGGTGCGCTGAAGATCATGGGCGACCTCAGCCCGGCCTACGACCTCGTCGCCGCAACCGTCTACTTTGCGACGCCCGAGATCATCGTCCCGCTGCTCGGCGTGTGGGAGGTCGCGATCGGGCTAGCGTTCCTATTCCCGCCGACGACCCGCCTGGCACTGCTGATGCTCATTCCGCAGATGCCCGGAACCTTCCTGCCGCTCGTGCTCCTGCCGGAGGTGACGTACACGGTGTTCCCGTTTGGGCTCACGATCGAGGGTCAGTACATCGTCAAGAACCTCGTCATCATCGCCTGCGCGCTCATCATCGGAGGGCATGCCTTGCGCAAGCACAAAACTGACACCGAGAGCATCACGCTGCCGGAGCGCGCTCGCGCGTAGACCTACTTGCGGCCAAATAGGCGCGCGAAGAAGCCGGGCTCGGCCTGGTGACCCTGACAGCGCTGCGAGTGGGGAATGCCGCGCATGACCTGCGTGACGTGCTGCCCGCATCCCGTCCAGGTGGCCTTGCCGCACTTTCGGCAGGTGATCTGCTGACACATGTCTGACTCCTTGTGGGGTGAACGAACACCACCACTATACCCCCAGGGGTATCAGCCCTCGCGCGTCTCCTCGAGGAACTCGGCGACTGCACGCGGCACGTACGGCGCAACGTCGCCGCCGAGGCTCGCAACCTGGCGCACGAGCGAGCTCGACACGTGCGCGTGTGCGGGGTCGGGCAGCATGAACACCGTCTCGACGCCCGCGAGGTTGCGGTTCACGATCGCCATGGGAGTTTCGTACGCGACGTCAACCTGGCTGCGCACGCCCTTGATGAGCACCTGTGCGCCGACCTCGGTGCAGTAGTCGACGAGCAGCCCGACGCTCCAGCCCGTCACACGAATCGTCGACGGCAGCGCCCGATCGGCAACGGCCTGCTCGATGAGTGAGACCCGCTGCGCAATGGGCAGCATCGCGCTCTTCCCGGGGTTGTGCACGACGACGACGTGGATCTCGTCGAAGATGTTGGCCGCGCGCTCGATGACATCGAGGTGGCCCAGAGTGACCGGGTCAAACGACCCAGGAACGACGGCGATCCTGCTCATGAGGCCAGCCTAGCGAGTCGACGTTACCGTTCCGTGACGGAACGGGTCCGTGCATCCCGAATGGGGTCAGGCGTTCTGCACCCGTTCGGCGTATTCCGCGTTGACAAGGATCGGCATGTGGTCACTGACGCCCTGCGGCAGCGTCTGCACCGTGGTGAGCGACATGCCGATCGAGGTGGCGAAGTCGAAGTGCCCGCGGAAGAACTTGTAGCGGGTGTAGGTGCGTGAGTCGGCCAACGTCACCTCGTGACCCGAGCGCTGCACGGTCGACGACAGAAACTCTTGGAACCACGGGTAATTGAAGTCGCCGACCATCAACGTCGGCAGGTGCGCACCGAAGGTGTCGAGCGCCTCGTGGGCGGCGTGAATCTGGGTGCGTCGCAAGGAGTTCAGCGCGGTCAAAGGTGCGGCGTGAAACGACCCGATGGCGACCTCCCGCTCGTGCTTGCGATCGAACAGCAGCGAGCCGAGCAGTCGCTCATGGGCAGGCTTCGCGATGATGTCGTGCAGCGAGCGCTTCAGCGAGACCGCCTTCGTATCGAGGGCCTCAAAGCGTTCGTGGTGGTAGTAGACGGCGAGGCCGAGCCGATTACCGCGGGTCGCGTCGGCGAGGTGCATCGGCCCGAGATCGCCAGGCAGACGCTCGGTGTCGATCTCTTGCAGGCACAGCAGATTCGGTTCGTGCTCGGCGATGAGCGCGGAGAGCTCGCCGATCGCCGCGTGCTTGCGGAGGTTGTAGCTGATGACGCGCATGGTCTAATTCTTCGCCATAAATTCTCGAGCTGATTCGTCAAGGCGCCGAGCAAGGGCATCCGCCAGGGAGCGATGGCCCTCGAGCGCCGGGTCACCCTCCAGTATCGCCGCCGCGGCTCCACGCGCGTCGATGATCACCTCCGAATCGGTGACGACCCTCAACAGCTTCAGACTTGAGCGACCACCCGACTGGTTCGCACCCAGCACGTCGCCCTCACGGCGCAGTTCGAGGTCGACCTGGGCCAGCTCGAAGCCGTCGAGCGTCGCGGCGACCGCGTCGACTCGCTGTCGCGCGGTCGTGTCGGGCTCTGCAGCCGTGACGAACAAACACAGACCCGGATGCGCGCCCCGCCCCACGCGCCCCCGCAACTGGTGCAGTTGGCTAACCCCGAAGCGGTCGGCGTCGATGACCGCCATGAAGGTCGCGTTCGGCACGTCGACCCCGACCTCGATGACCGTCGTCGCGACCAGAACGTCGAGGTCCCCGGCGGCAAAGGCCCGCATCGTCGCGTCCTTCTCCTCGGCCGGCATGCGGCCGTGCAGCGCGGCGATGCGGCGCCCGGCCAGCGGCGGCGCCTGCTGCAGGATCGGCAACAGCTCGACGATGCTGCCAGGCGGGCGGTCGACGACCGGCGGCTCCGTCGCGTCGTCGGCGAGCGCATCCGGGTCGTCTTCGACCGTGGTCGGGTCGATCGCGGGCACGACGACGAAGCCCTGGCGGCCCGCCTCAAGCTCTTCGCCGAGGCGCTGCCAGACGCGCGGCCACCAGCCCGGTTTGTCGGCGAGCGGCACCACGTGGCTGACGATCGGGATGCGCCCCGCGGGCAGGGTGCGGATCGTCGAGACGTCGAGGTCGCCAAACACCGTCATCGCGACGGTGCGGGGAATCGGCGTCGCCGTCAGCACGAGCACGTGCGGGGGCACAGCGCCCTTGCGGCGCAGGGTCTCGCGCTGCTCGACACCGAAGCGGTGCTGCTCGTCGACGACGACGAGCCCCAAGTCGACGAACTGAACCTTGTCGCCGAGCAGGGCATGCGTGCCGACGACGATGCGCGACTGGCCGCTCGCGATCGCCAGCAGTGTCTTGCGCCGCTCGGCCGCCCCCAGCTGGCCGGTGAGCAAGACGGGGCGCAGGCGCGCCGCGCGGTCGGGGCCGAGGGTCGCGACGATCGAGCGGAAGTGCTGGGCGGCCAACACCTCGGTCGGCGCGAGCAGGGCGCTCTGCCCGCCGTTCTCGGCCACCGTCAGCATGGCGCGCACGGCGACGAGGGTCTTGCCTGAGCCGACCTCGCCCTGCACCAGCCGGTTCATGGGGACGGCGGCGGCCAGGTCGCGGGCGATCTCGTCGCCGACGGCCCGCTGGTCGGGCGTCAGCGTGAAGGGCAACTCGGCGTCGAATCCCGCGAGCTCGTCGCCGGGCAAGCGCGGCTCGGCGGGCGACGAGCGCAGCACGGCACGCTGCTGCAGGAGGGCCGCCTGGAGGAGGAACGCCTCGTGGAATCGCAGGGTGTCGCGGCCACGACGCCACTGCTGGTCGTCTTCCGGCTGGTGGGTGAAGCGCAGCGCCCGTGCGAGGTCGAGCAGCTGGCGCTCGGCGCGCACCTCGAGCGGCACGGGGTCGTCGAGGCCGACGAGGCTGTCAAGCGCGACTCCCATCGCCTTCTGTACGTGCCAGCTCGACACCGTGGAGGTCGCTGGGTAGATCGGAATCGGCGCGAGCGCCCACTTCTGCGCCTCGGGGTCGGGCGCCCCCGGCACCAGCTCGAGGTCGTCGAACAGCTGGTAGTCGGGGTGGGCCAACTGCCGCGCGCCACGGTACTCGCCGACCTTGCCGGCGAAGATGCCGCGAACGCCCGTCTTCAGTGTCTCTTTGCGCCAGGCCTGGTTGAAGAAGGTGAGCGTGACGATGCCGCGGCCGTCGGTGATCTGCACCTCGAGGATCGAGCCCTTGCGGTTCTTCATCGACCGCTCCGTCACGCGCAGTACCTCGGCGACGATGGTGACCTCCTCGCCCACGGTCAGCTCGGTGAGCGCCGTCAGCTCGCCGCGCTTCGCGTAGCGCCGCGGGTAGTGGGCGACGAGGTCGCCGACCGTCTGCATGCCGAAGGCGCGCGTGAGCGCCTTCGCGGTGCGGTCGCCAAGCACCCGCACCAGCTGCTGGTCGAGCGGGCCGGTCACGAGGTCAACGCTACCCGCGGCCGCTGACGCGGCCCCGCGCATCCATCAGGGATGCTCGCGATAGCGTGGAGAACGTGACCCGCCTGATCGCCGGTTTCGCCGGCTCGCTCACGCTCAGCGTGCCGAAGAGCGGCACGCGACCCACGAGTGACCGCGTGCGTGAGGCGATCTTCTCGGCGCTCGAGGCGCGCGACCTCATCGACGGCGCGCGCGTCGTCGACCTGTACGCGGGCTCGGGGGCGCTCGGCCTGGAGGCGGCCAGCCGCGGGGCGGAGTCCGTCGTCCTCGTCGAGAAGGCCGCGTCGGCCGCGCGGGTGTGCCAGGCGAACGCTCGACTCGTGGAGCAGCAGGCCGCGCGGTTCGGGGTCGACCCGGCCCCGCGCATCCGCGTGGTGACGCGCGCCGCGCGTTCGGCGGTCGAGACGCTCGACGCGCCCGTCGACCTGGTCTTCATCGACCCGCCGTACGAGGCGGGCGCCGCCGAGGTCGACGAGCTGCTCGCGGAGCTCGTGCCGCACCTGGCGGCGGACGCGGTGGTCGCGCTGGAGCGCTCGTCGCGCAGCGTTCCCCCATCCGAGGTGCGCGGGCTCGTGCTCGATCGCACGGCGCGCTACGGCGAGACCGTCGTGCACTGGATGCGGCGGGTAACCGAGGAAGGCTAAGCCGGTAGACGTCGTCGGGCGTCGTCATACGTCGTCGAACGAGTCCCAGCCGCCGCGCTGCTCGAACGGTCGGCCGCCGACCCGCAACTCGGGGCCTCCGTCGCCCGGCTCGACAACGCGACCGATGACCCGGAAACCCCCCGGCAGCCCGGGGCCGCCGTCGGCGAGGAGGATGGCGGGGAAGGTCGCGAGCAGGCTGTGGTCTTCTCCGCCGGTGAGCACGAGCGGGAGGAACATCGCGTCGACTCCGGCCGCGATACAGACGGCGGCGGCGTCGAGGTCGACGACGACTCCGCTCGCGCGGGCGATGCGGCGGGCGTCGAGGGCGAGGCCATCGCTGAGGTCGAGCATCGCGGTCGCGCCCGCGAGAGCAGCGGCGGGCCCATCGGCGAGGGGAGGCCGGGGCGCGAGTTGTGCGTCGACGATGCGCGGCTCATCGGCGCGCAGTGCGGCAGCCCGCTCGGGGTCGGGGTTGCCCTCGTCGTCGACTCCCTCGTCGAACAGCATGCGCAGGCCGCGGGCCGCGAGGCCGATGCCGCCCGACACGGCGACGAGATCACCCGGTTGCGCTCCGTCGCGCGTGACGGGTGGCCGGCCTTCGAGGTCGCCGAACGCCGTCACGGCGATCGTGAGGGTGGATCCGACGCTGAGGTCGCCTCCGACGACCCCGCACCCGGGGGCGAGCGCAGCGCAGGCGTCGGCGAAGCCGTCGGCCAGCTGCTCGAGCTCGGCAACCGCGGTGTCGGCGGGGGCGATGAGGGCGACAACCAGACCGGTCGGGCGGGCGCCCATCGCGGCGATGTCGCTGAGGTTGGTGGCGGCGGCCTTCCAGCCCAGGTCGTGCGGGGTCGACCAGGCGCGGCGAAAGTCGGGGCCGTCGACCATGACGTCGGTCGTGACGACGAAGCGACCGTCGGCAGCGGCGACGACGGCGGCGTCGTCGCCGGGCCCGAGCACGGTGTGTTCGCCGCGCGGCAGTCGGGGGATGATGCGGGCGAGCGCCGCGATCTCGCCGACCGTGCGCAGGGTGTCGGGGTGAGCATCCGGGCTGTCGGTCACGGGGTCCACGCTAGCGCGGCCCGCTCAGCGCGCGGCGAGCCGCGGGCGCTAGCGTTGAGGGCGATGACTCGCCGACCTTTTCGCGCCGCCGGAGCCCTCGCCGCGGCCGCGCTGCTTGCCGCGCTAACCGCCTGCGCTCCGACCGTCGCGCTGGAGCCCGCCGACGACGCGAATGCGCTCGCGTGCGCCGAGATCAGCGTGCGCCTGCCCGACGAGCTGCTGGGGCTCGAGCGCCGCACGACGAACGCGCAGGCGACCGCGGCCTGGGGTAACCCGGCCGCGGTGATATACCGGTGCGGGCTGCCGCCGATCGGCGCCACCGACCTGCCCTGCTTCACGGTGGAGGGCGTCGACTGGCTGCTCGACGAGTCGAACGCGCCGCAGTTCGTCTTCCTGTCGTACGGGCGCGCGCCCGTCACCGAGATCATCGTCGACCCCGACCTCGCCGGAGTCGCGGGAGTCGATGTGCTGCGCGCCCTCGGCCCCGCCGTGTCGGTGGTGGAGGCGACGCAGCAGTGCCTGGCAGCGACCGACGTGCTGACGGGCGGACAGATCGCGCCGCCGAGCGAGAGCGATGAGCCGGCGGAGCAGGGCGATGGGCCTACCGGCTCAAGTGACGAGCCAGCCGCGCCTCGTGAGGGCGACGAGCCGGCCGACGAGTAGCCGCTCACCCCCGATCACGCCGCTCACGCCTTTCCGGCGAACAGCGAGCCGACCAGAGCCGCACCGAGCCTCACCGACCCCCACTGCCGCTTCCCACCGCCACGACTGTCCCATCCCGCGCCGCCGCCCTCATCCCCAGCGGCCACTTCCCACCCCCGGCAGCTTCCAAAGTCACGGAAAGACGAATGCGCGTCGGCTGGGCGCACACGTTCCACTCCTCCAGGCGGTTCCGCAACAGCGGAACGGGCGAAGCGGGGTCACAGACTCCTCGTGGGGTCGGGCGTCCTCGTGTGCCTCAGCACACGGTTCGCATCGGTGCCGACCGTGCCACTTCTCAGGAGTCGAGGTCGCAGGTTCCCGGAAACAAGCGGGCGCGGGTCGGCAACGTACCCCGAACTCCTGAGAAACGTCACGCGCAGCACGAGTGAGAACGGTTCACCCCTCCGCGACTTTGGAAGGCGCCGCAAGGGGCGAAGGTGACCCCGACGCGGGCGGGCGAATGTGAGTGCGGGCGGACAGGAAGGTGGGCGGGCGGGCGCGAGGGCGCGCGCTTGGGCGGGCCGGAGGGCGGGCGCGAGGGCGCGCGCTTGGGCGGGCCGGAGGGCGGGCGCGGGCGGCAGCGGGAACGGGAACGTGGACGGGCCGGAGCGCGGGCGCACGCGGGCGCACGCGGGCGCGGGCGCGGGCGGGAGCGGGAACGTGAACGGGTGCGCGTGAGCGGGGCGACCCGAGCGTTCGGACGCCCGGGCGCCCGGGCGGAACAGGCTTTACGCGCGGGGTCCGTCGAGCCCGACCAACTTGCCGGCGATTCCGCCGGCGGCGCGCAGGGCCGCTCCACCGCCGAACCCGGCCTGCGGGAACACCACGCGCCTGTCGCGCGCCTCCACCAGCGCATCGATCAGCACGGTCGCTGCCGGCTGGGTCGGCGCCCACAGGTAGAGCGACATCGCTCCGGGGATCGAGTTGACCTCGTTCACGAGCAACTCCCCCGCGGCCTCGTCGAGCAGCAGGTCGACGCGCACCACACCGGTGAGGCGCGTGACATCGGCGACGCGCGCCGCCAGATCACGTGCGGCCTCGTGGATGCTCGCATCCACGTTCGCGGGAAACTCGCGCGGCGCGCTCGACAGCCCCGCCTCCGAGCCCGAGCCGCCCGCCAGATACTTCTCGGCGTACGAATACAGGGCGCTGCCGCCCTCACCACGCAACGGCTTCTCCAGCTCGGTGATCTCGAGCTGCGGGTACGTGCGGAAACTAATGTTCAGGTCGACCAGCTCGGGGCGGTACGGCTCCAGCACAGCGCCGGTGCGTAGGTGCACGCTGGAGGCGGCAAGGGCCCTGGCCGCCTCGATGTCGTCGGCGATCTCGATGCCGATCGACGACCCGCCGAAACGCGGCTTCACGATGTAGGGCCCCGCGAACGACGGCTCGCGCAGGTTCGACACCGCTTCGCGCGGCAGCGACGGGATGCCCGCCGAGGCCATCAGCCCACCGAACGCCAACTTGTCCATACCGACCGCGCCCGCGAAGAGCGTCGACCCGGTGGCGGGCACGCCGAGGAACGAGAACAGGGCCGCAGCGCCGCCGCCCTCGCCAGCTCCGCCGTGCAGGCACAAAAGCGCCGCGTCGAGTTCGATGCGCTCGGCTCCCAGGCGCTTGCGGCGGTACAGGCCCGGCTCGCCCGACAGGCGCACCTCGAGCGGCTGCGAGTCGCGCGGGGCGCCCTCGAGGTAATCCTTCGCCTCCGTGCCGTCCGGCACGCGGAACCACTCGCCCGTCGGCGACCAGTAGACCGGCACAACCTTCTGACCGGCAGCGGTCAAGACCCGCTCAGCCTGCAAGCCCGTCAAAATCGAGATCTCGTGCTCGGGGCTGGGGCCGCCGAAGACGACCGCCCACGGGTGGGTCTGAGCCGAAACGTGCTGCGTCATGGACACCTATCGTCGAGGGGCAAGCACAACCCGCCACCACTCACGGATAGTGATCGGGCAGGTCGTTCTCGTAGAGGATAACGCCCCGGTCACCGGCAGCCTCGACCGCGGCCTTCACGGCCTGCTCACGCGTCGCCACCGCGACCGCGCCGTCGCCGAATCCCGAGACGAGCGCGGCCCGATTCGTGCGACCCACGGCGTACAGCGCACCGCCGGCCTCCCTGATCGCCGCGCCGAACGCTCGATTGCGTTCGCCCTGCACCGGACCCAACTCGACCATGCCCGGAGTGACCACCACGAGCGGCCCGCCGGTCTCGGCGGCGAGCGCCTGCGCCCCCTCGAGCGCGCGGTGCGCGCCGACCGGGTTCGAGTTGTAGGTGTCGTCGATGATGCGCGCCCCGCTCGGTGCCACCTGCACCTCGGCGCGATGGGCCGAGCCGGGCAGGTCGCCGAGGCGCCCCGCGATCGTGTCGACGGGAACCCCGGCGGCCAGCGCGATTCCCGCAGCCACGGCGACGTTGACCGCGTGCCCCGTACCCGACACGGTGACGGCGACCGGCTCGGTGGCGCGACCGATCCTGATGGTGCCGGCATGAGCATCCACGACGACGTCGGCGTCGGCACCCGCCGTCGACACCGTGACGACAGTCTTACCCTGCTCGGCGCACAGCGCTGCGTGCCGGGCAAGGCGCTCGTCGTCGATCGGCAGCACGACGGTGGCCGCCTTCTCGGTGATCTCGGCCTTCGCGCGGAAGATCACGTCGGTCGACCGCATACGCTCGAGATGCGCCTCGCCGATGACGGTGATCGCGGCGATGTCGGGCGGGAAGTATCCGCACAGCTCGCGAATTTCGCCCGCGCCGAAGATGCCCATCTCGGCCACGAAGATCTCGGTGCCCGGCACGAGCTTGTCGTTGACCGCCCGCGACAAACCCAGCCGGTTATTGAAGGATGCGGGGCTCGCCACCGTCGGGAACGTCGCGCTCACGAGGTGGGCGACGTAGTTCTTCGTACTCGTCTTGCCGTAGGAGCCGGTGATCGCGACGACGCGCGGCTTCACCTGCTGCAGCCGCTTCTGCGCCTGTACGACGAACTTCTTCGACCCGGCCTTCTCGATGGGCGCCATGATCGCGAGCGCGAGGTCGGTGAGCGGGGCGCTGACGAGCAGCGTGAGAGCAACACCGGCTGCCCCCAGCAGCGCTGCGAGCAACACCGCGACAAGCAGGTGCACGACGATCCACGCGACCATGAGTCGCTTCACGCGATCCGTGATCGCGAATTTTGCCGAGCGGCCGCGCACCGGCAGGCCGAGCGGCACGAACGCAAGCGACAGAAGGGCAACGAGAGCCCAGTAGTCGCCGAGGGGCGGCACCCCGCCGAGCACGGCGACGAACGTGGCCCCGATCGCGACAACGAGCAGGGCGGCCGTCACGGGTTCGCGCGTCACCCACAGCCACCCCATGCGCGTGGTCCAGCCGGGCACGTAGTGCTCGCGCTGCGCGACGCGCAACCATCGCGCCGCGACAGGCACGGCAACGAGCAGCCCGGCCGCGAACGCCACAAGGGTTGCGGGGGCGGTGAGCAAGTCGATCATTCGGGGTGGTCCAGTTCGTCGAGGAGGGTCAGCAGCTCTTCACGCACGGCGAGCTCGAGGTCGCCGGTCATCAAGTGTGCCGTACCGTCCACGACGCGGAACCGCGCGCCGCCGATGCGCTCTGACGCAACCCGACCCGCGTCGGTCGGAGCATCCGTGTCGTTCTGACCCCAGACCATGCGCACGGGGCAGCGCAGCGCTCCGAGGGCGTCGTCATAGGTCTCGCCGACCACCCGCACGAGGATGTCGCGCATGACCCCCTGCGCGGCGCGGTAATCGCTGGATCCACGCCGACGGCGAATCGCCTCCATGCGACGGTCGCTGATGATGCCGCGCCGGTTGGCCCACCGCGCGAGACGGTAGCTGGCCGGCGGTGGGGTGGGCGCCGTCAACCGAACGAGCGGCACGCCGGTCAACACGAGCCCCGAGACGAGGTCGGGGCGGGCGGCGGCGAGCCGCACGGCGACGCGGCCGCCGAACGAGTGGCCGACGAGCACCACGGGTGCGTAGGCGGCGATCGCCTCGGCGACCAACTCTGCGTACTGCTCGGTGCCCCACGCGCTCTCGGGGGCGGGCGCCGGCCCGAAACCGGGCAGGTGGATGCTCACCGCATCCAGCCCCGACAGCACCGTCTCGAAGTCGGTTCCGTCACGCCCCCAGCCGTGCAGCGCGACGACGCGCGGCGGGGTGGACCCGTGCTTCTCGGCCAGGACGCGGCCTCCGGCAAGTGACGTAATCACTGCATCAGCCTAACGCGGGCTGTACCCCGTCTGGGGGCCACCGCCCCTACTCGCCCTGCGGCTCGTCGCTGTCGGTTGCCAGGTGCGGCGCCAGCTCGCGCGGGTCGAGCGTGCCGTCGAGCACCTGGGCCACCTGCGACACGATCGGCATCGAGACGCCGCGCTGGCCCGCGAGCTCGAGAATCGGCCCGACCGACGCGAGCCCCTCGGCCGTCTGGTTCATCTGGGCGATGACCTCGGTGAACGCATACCCCTGACCGAGCAGTCGCCCAGCCGTGTTGTTGCGCGACAGCGGCGACTCGCACGTGGCGATCAGGTCGCCGAGGCCCGCCAGCCCGCTCATCGTTTCAGGGCGCGCGCCGAACGCGACCGCGAAGTGGGTGAGCTCGACGAGGCCGCGGGTAATGATCGACGCCTTCGTGTTCTCGCCGTAGCCGACGCCGTCGGCGATGCCCACGGCGACGGCGATGAGGTTCTTCAGCACGCCGCCGAACTCGGTGCCGATCACGTCGGAGTTCACAAAGGAGCGGAAGTACTCGTTCGTGGCGGCTCCCGCCACCTGGCGGGCCGTCTCGGCGCTCACGCTCGACACGACGGCCGCCGTCGGCTCGCGCTTCGCGATCTCGAGCGCGAGGTTGGGGCCGCTGATCACGGCGATGCGGTCATCCTCGATGCCGAGCTCCGAGCGAATCACCTCGCTCATGCGCAGGCCCGTGCCCCGCTCGACGCCCTTCATCAGGCTCACGACAGGCACGTGGGGCGGCACGATGTCCCGAATCGAGTGCAGATTGGTGCGCAGCGACTGGCTGGGCACCGAGAGGTACACCTGGTCGGCACCGTCGAGCACCTTCTCGAGCGAGTCGTGCGCGCGCAGCGTGCGCGGCAGGTTGATGCCGGGCAGGTAGTCGCTGTTGCGGTGCGATTCGGTGATCTCTTGCGCCACCTCGCGGCGCCTCGCCCACAGCATCACGTCCGAGCCCGCGTCGGCGAGCACCTTCGCGAACGTGGTACCCCACGATCCGGCGCCGAGCACCGCAATGCGTCGCGCCTCTCCGTCGAGGTCGGGCAGCGGCAGGCGGATCGCCTCGGTCAGGGTCGGATGCTCGGCCCGCTGACCAAACGCGCTCTCACTGCTCAAAACGGCCCGTTTCCTTCTGCCCGTGCTTGGCCGGGTCCCACCGCTCGGCAGGGGGCTCCTCGTCACGCAGGTCGGCGAGCAGGGCGGTGATCGCGTCCATGACGCGCGCCGTTCCCTCGGACAGCGTCGCAGCATCCAGGGGGCGGCCGGCGAGGTCGCTCAGGTCGACCGGGTCGCCGATCTTGCAGACGATGCGTTTGCGCGGGAAGAAGCTGATCTTCTTCGAGTAGCGACCCATGATCTGCTGGGTTCCCCAGTGCGCGGCGGGAATGATCGGGACCCCCGCGGTGAGCGCCATGCGCACGGCACCCGACTTGCCTCGCATCGGCCACATGTCGGGGTCGCGAGTGAGCGTGCCCTCGGGGTAGATGATGACGGCGAGTTCGCGGTCGACGAGCTGCTGCGCGGCCTTCAGGGGCGCGTCCGACCGGCCACGCCCTTCGCGCTCGACGGGAATCTGACCGGATGCTCGCAGCACCGCCCCGAGGAACGTGTTTCTGAAGAGGCTCGCCTTGGCCAGGAACCGGGGCACGCGCTTGAGCTTCCACATGAAGCGCCCCATGATCACCGGGTCGATCTCGCTGTAGTGGTTCGGCGAGAGGATGAACGCACCGCGCTTCGGCAGCTTGTGGCCGTCGATGACGTCGTAGCGGGCCATCAGGGTGAGCGGCGGCAGCAGGATGGCGGCGATCAGCCACCACAGCGGGGTGCGCTCGGGTCCGCGGCGGCGCGCGGGAACAGGGGCGGGTGCGGAAGTCACGGCGTACAGGGTAGACCCACATGCATCCCCTGCCGGGAATGGCTCCCCCGCATGGTGGCGGTCTGCGCGGATGCGCGGGGCGCGATCACGCGCCGGCCGCGACGACCTCGAACTCGGCTCCGAGCTGCTGCAGCTTGTCGAGGAACAGCTCGTATCCGCGCGCGATGATGCCGACGTTCGAGATGGTCGAGGTGCCGTCGGCGGCGAGCGCGGCGATCAGGTGACTGAAGCCGCCGCGGAGGTCGGGCACGCGCACGTCGGCGCCGTGCAGCGGCGTTGGGCCGGTGACAACGGCCGCCTGCTCGAGCTTGCGTCGCGGCACGCGACGCGTGATCGAGGCGATGCCATCCTTGTGCACGACGATGTCGGCGCCCATCTCATTGAGTGCGTCCGTGAATCCGAAACGGTTCTCGTACACGGTCTCGTGCACGACTGAGACGCCATCGGCCTGGGTCAGCGCCACGACCATCGGTTGCTGCCAGTCGGTCATGAAGCCGGGGTGCACGTCCGTTTCGATCTGGACGGGCGTCAGCGGGCATCCGGGGTGCCAGAAGCGGATCCCGTCTTCCAGCACGTCGAATTCGCCGCCCACCTTGCGGTAGACGTTCAAGAACGTCATGAGTTCCTGCTGCTCGGCACCGCCGACGGTGATGTCGCCGCGCGTGGCAAGGGCCGCCGCGGCCCAGCTCGCGGCCTCGTTGCGGTCGAAGATCGCCGTGTGCAGGTAGCCACGCAGCTTCTCGACCCCCTCGATGACGATGACGCGGTTCGGCTCGACCGAGATGATCGCGCCCATCTTCTGCAGGATCGCGATCAGGTCCATGATCTCGGGCTCGATCGCCGCGTTCTTCAGCTCGGTCGTGCCACGCGCGCGGACGGCCGAGAGCAACACCTGCTCGGTCGCGCCCACGCTCGGGAAGGGCAATTCGATGTGCGCACCGGTCAGCCCCTTCGGAGCGGTGAGGTGGATGCCGTGCGGCAGCTTCTTGACGACGGCGCCAAGCGCCCGCAGAGCATCGAGATGGAAGTCGATCGGCCGGTCACCGATCTTGCAGCCGCCGAGGTCGGGAATGAACGCCTCACCCAGCTGGTGCAGCAGCGGCCCGCACAACAGGATCGGGATGCGACTGGAACCCGCGTGGGCGTTGATCTCGGCGAAGTGCGCACTGACGACGTTCGTCGGGTCGAGCACGAGCACTCCGGGCTCAGAGGCGTCGACGCGAACGCCGTGCGCCTCGAGAAGACCCTTCACGACGTGCACGTCGCTGATCTCGGGCACGCCCTTCAGCGTGCTGGGGGTGTCGCCGAGTAGGGCCGCCACCATCGCCTTCGTGACGAGGTTCTTGGCACCGCGCACCTCGATGCGCCCGGTCAGCGGCTTGCCACCGTGGATGCGCAGGGTGTCTCCGGCGAGGCCGACGCGAGCAGCCGACTTCAGCGAGTCCTTCGTGAGGGAGTTCATGTAGCTCTTTCCGTGCCCGGGGTTACCGGGCGGGCAGGGTGGTCGGACGCCAGGCTTCGCGGCGCCCCTCAAAGTCGGTGATGGCCTGCTCGTTGCGCAGGGTCAGCCCGATGTCGTCGAGCCCCTCCAGCAGTCGCCAGCGGGTGTAGTCGTCAATCTCGAACTCGACGGTGATATTCCCCACCGTCACCGTGCGAGCGACGAGGTCGACGGTCGCCTCCATGCCGGGTTGGGTCTCGAGCTCGGCCCAGAGCCGCTCGACGGTGGCCTCGTCAACGACGCCGGTCAACAGGCCCTGCTTTCCGGCGTTGCCGCGGAAGATGTCGGCGAACTTGGGGCTGATCACAGCGCGGAACCCGAAGTCGCGAAGCGCCCACACGGCGTGCTCACGGCTCGATCCGGTGCCGAAATCGGGGCCAGCAATGAGGATGCGTGCGCCCTGGTAGGCGGGCTGGTTCAGGATGAACTCGGGGTCCTGTCGCCAGGAGGAAAACAGCCCGTCGTCGTAGCCCGTCTTCGTCACCCGCTTCAGGTAGACGGCGGGGATGATCTGGTCGGTGTCGACATTCGAGCGGCGGAAGGGGACGGCGACGCCGGTGACCTGGGTGATCTTTTCCATTACGCGCTCACTCCCTCGATGCCGGTGTAGGCCGGGTCGACGTCGATACCCATCGCGATGAGGTCGGCCGGGCTCGACAGCGTGCCGCGGATGGCGGTCGCGGCGGCGACGAGGGGCGACACGAGGTGCGTGCGCCCGCCCTTGCCCTGCCGGCCTTCGAAGTTGCGGTTGCTCGTCGAGGCGCAGCGCTCCCCGGGGGCGAGCTGGTCGGGGTTCATGCCGAGACACATCGAGCAGCCGGCGAAGCGCCACTCGGCACCGAACTCTTCGATGATGTGGTGCAGACCTTCGGCCTCGGCCTCAAGGCGCACGCGCGCCGAACCCGGAACGACCATGACGCGCACGCCGTCGGCCTTCTTCTGCCCCTTGATGATCGACGCGAACGCGCGCAGGTCGTCGAGGCGGCTGTTGGTGCACGAGCCCATGAACACGGCGTCGACGGAGATCTCCTTCATCGGGGTGCCGGCGGGGAGGTCCATGTATTCGAGAGCGCGCTCGGCGGCGGCCCGCTCGTTCGGGTCGATGATGGTCGACGGGTCGGGAACGCTCTGGCTGAGCGACACACCCTGGCCGGGGTTGGTGCCCCAGGTCACGAACGGCTCGAGCTCGCCTGCGTCGAGGAACACCTCGGCGTCGAACACGGCGTCGTCGTCGGTCTTCAGGGTCTCCCAGTGGGCGATCGCCGCATCCCAGTTGTCGCCGGTGGGGGCGTGCGGACGGCCCTTGAGATAGTCGTAGGTGGTCTGGTCGGGGGCGACCATGCCGGCCCGCGCGCCCGCCTCGATCGACATGTTGCAGATCGTCATGCGGCCATCCATCGATAGCGATCGGATGGCGCTGCCGCGGTACTCGAGCACGTAGCCTTGGCCGCCGCCGGTGCCGATCTTGGCGATGACGGCGAGGATGATGTCTTTCGCGGTCACCCCGGGCTTCAGTTCACCCTCGACGGTGATCGCCATCGTCTTGAACGGCTTCAGCGGCAGGGTTTGGGTGGCGAGTACGTGCTCGACCTCGCTCGTGCCGATGCCCATCGCCAGCGCGCCGAACGCGCCATGCGTGGAGGTGTGCGAGTCGCCGCACACCACAGTGATGCCCGGCATCGTGAGGCCCAGCTGGGGGCCGACAACGTGCACGATGCCCTGCTCGACGTCGCCGAGAGAGTGCAGGCGGATACCGAACTCGGCAGCGTTCTTGCGCAGCGTCTCGATCTGCGTACGGCTGGTGGGCTCGGCGATCGGCTTGTGGATGTCGAGGGTCGGCGTGTTGTGGTCTTCCGTCGCGATCGTCAGGTCGGGGCGACGGACGGGGCGGCCCGCCATGCGCAGGCCGTCGAATGCTTGGGGGCTCGTCACCTCGTGCACGAGGTGCAGATCGATGTACAGCAGGTCGGGCTCGCCGTTCTCGCCCTTGGCGACGAGGTGCGACTCCCAGACCTTCTCTGCGAGAGTCTTGGGGCGGTTCGATCCAGCGGTGTCAGCGGTCATGACGCGTACGTGTCCTTCTTCGAGTCTTCAGTTCCGGCCGACGACGAACTCCGCGACGAGGGTGGCCTGGAGGATCAGGACTCGCCGCGGCGACGAAGGAGGAGTCGACCGTGAAGCATCAGCCCAGACTACCATCGGGGCCATGAGCCGCCTGTCGGAGATGAGCGTCGCCCGCGTGTATCCGCTGTACGTGCAAAAACTCGAGCGGAAGGGCCGAAGCCAGGCCGAACTCGACGAGGTCATCACGTGGCTGACCGGACTCGACCGCGCGCAGGTGCAGGCCCACCTCGATGCGGGCAGCAGTTTCGAGGAGTTCTTTGCGGCGTCAACGCTGAACCCGAACGCCTCGGCGATCACGGGGGTCATCTGCGGCATTCGTGTCGAAGACATGACCGATCCGCTGGACCAGAAGGTGCGGTATCTGGACAAGCTGGTCGATGAACTGGCGAAGGGCAAGGCGATGGAGAAGGTGCTGCGGTCATGAGTCCTGAGCGCAAGGCCTGGCTGATCACCGGCATCGTCGCATTGCTGATGGGGCTCGGCACGCTCGCCGTGTGGCTCGGCATGTCGATGACCGATGCGGCGTCTGAGGCCGAGCCGACCCCCGACCCGACCACGTCCGAGCCCGCTGACGACAGCCCCCGCCCCGTTCCCACGAATACGGACGCGGCTGATCCGGTATCGCCGCCCGAGCCTGATCGCGCGGCGGTGCCCGCAGACTGCGCGAGTCTGTACAGCCCAGCCATGACCGCGGAGTTGCAGAGCTACGGGGTCGTTCTCAACCCGGCCTGGACCACCACCGACCCCAACGCGGGGCTGCGCTTTGCCGACGACCTGCTCGAAACTTGGACAGTCGAGTGGGACAGCCGGCAGTGCATCTGGACGACCGAGGGTGGCGGTAGCGGCATCGGGCTCGAGACCCACGTTGTGCCGCTCATCGCCGAAGAGGAGTCGCTCGTTGGTGAGCGGCTCGCGAACCTCGGCTACTCGTCGGTCGACGAGCTCGGCAGCACGCGCTACTTCTGGAGCGTCACTGACGAGGAATTCGGCGGAGCCTATGGAGAGTCACACATCGTCGTCGGCGGCTATTGGTTCGCCACCGCCTGGCTCGATCTCGGCGTGACGGGATACACCGCCGACATGGTGCGGAACCTCGTCGGCGTCGATTGACGAAACGAGAAAACCCCCGGCACTAGCCGGGGGTTTCGCGGTTGTGACCCCAGCGGGATTCGAACCCGCGTTACCGCCGTGAGAGGGCGGCGTACTAGGCCGCTATACGATGGGGCCGCATTGCAACCCGTCGAGTATGCCACAGCGCCCTGGCGCCGACCAAACCGGGCGGGCGTTCGATGCCGCTGCGTGCATCCCGCTTCGATTGCGCGGGGTTTCAGGGGGCGGGAGCGAGCACGCGCAGCGATCGAGCATCCACCGTCGCGGTGATCGGCAGCGGCGCGACGCGCTCGCCGTCGGCGTACGCGACGACGCCGCGGGCGGCGATCGAGACTCGGGATGCCCGCTCGACGATCACGCGCGGGTCACCGACGTGGGTGCCCGCGAACACCCGCGGGTAGATGCGCAGCAACGCGAGGCGCGACAGGGGTTTCACGAGCACGACGTCGAAGAGCCCATCGTCGAACCTCGCGTCGGGGGCGACCTTCATGCCGCCGCCGAAGGACAGGTTGTTGGCCACCGCGACAAGCAGCGCCTTCTCGACGCGGGATTCTCCGTCGAGCTCGAGTGTGTACTCGATCGGTCGAAGTTTGGCGAGCTCGACGAGCAGAGCGAGCGTGTAGCGGCTGCGTCCGCGAGGGAAGCGCATCCGATTGGCCCGTTCATTGACGAGCGCGTCGAAGCCCGCCGACAGGACGCACGCGAAACGCGTCTCGCCTCCGCCGTGGGTGATCGTGCCCGCGTCGATGACCCGCGGCGGCAGCAGCAGCTGGCGGGCGAGCAGGTCGATCGCCGCCTCGGTGTTGTCGACCGGAATGCCGAGACCGCGGCACACGTCGTTGCCGGTTCCGCTCGGCACGATTCCGAGCGGGATGCGGCTGCCGGCGAGCGCCATGACGCCGAGGGCGACCATTCCGTCGCCGCCGACCACGACGAGGGCGTCGGGCTTGTCTGTCAGCTCGCGCCGGGTGGCCTCCAGCAGCTGCGGAAAGTCGAGCTCGGTGAGGCTCGTCACCTCGTGACCCAGCGCGCGGAGGGTGGTGACGACAGCGGGACCCACCTCCCGCCCGCGCCCGAATGCGGCGTTCGGGTTGATCGCGACGACGATGCGCTTACGCGCCGCCATCGGCTCAGCTGCCCCGGTTGTTTTGCAGCTCGTAGACGGCAAGCAGCTCGGCGACGGCCTTCTCGCGCTCGTCGCCGCCCGCGTCGAACATGTCGGTCACGTGCGTGCGAAGGTGGTTCTCGACGAGCAGCTTGTTGAGGCTCGACAGGCTCTTCTGGATGGCGAGCGACTGGGTGATGATGTCGACACAGTACTCGTCGGCATCGATCATCTTCTCGAGCCCACGCATCTGGCCCTGCAGGATTTTTGCCCGGTGCAGCGCCCGCTTCTTGATGTCGTCGATCATGACAGCGACTTTATACCCCCTGGGGGTAGACCGAGCCGGTCTTCGGGGCGCGTGCGGGGCGCGGGTCTAGGGTGTCGAGCATGAAGCTCACCAAGCGCGAACACGCCTGTTTCACCGTCGATCACGACGGCGCGACCCTCGTCGTCGATCCCGGCTCGTTCACCGCCGGGTTCAGCGTCGAGAACCTCGCCGGCATCGTCGTGACGCACGAACACGCCGACCACGTGACCCCCGAACACCTCGACCGGCTGCTTGCGGGCCGCCCCGAGACTCCCCTGTTCGCGCCTCAGGGGGTCGCGAACGCGCATCCCGGATACGCGTGGCGCGTCGTCGACGGAGGCGACGTCGCGAACGCCGGCCCCTTCGCCCTCGCCTTCTTCGGCGGTCGGCACGCGGTGATTCACCGCTCGATCCCCGTCGTCGACAACGTGGGCGTCATGATCAACGAGACGATTTACTACCCGGGCGACTCGTTCACGGTGCCCGACCGCGAGGTCGACGTGCTCGCCGTGCCGTCGAGCGCCCCGTGGCTGAAGATCGGCGAGGTCATGGACTACCTCGACTCGGTGCGGCCGCGCCGGTCGTTCCCGACACACGAGCGGGTCAACTCCGAGGCGGGTCAGACGATGGCGAACGCCCGCATCGGGCTCGTGACCGAGCAGCACGGCGGCCAGTTCTTCCCGCTCACCGCGGGCGACGAGCTCGAGTGTGACTAACGTGGGCGACGGCAGCCCCGGTCTCGAATCGCGTCGCGAGCGCACGGCCCGCCGCAGTGCGTGGCTGGTCACCGCAGTCGGCGTCGCGGTCACTGCCGTCGGCCTCGCCCAGCCGGTCTCGTTCGGATGGTTTGGGTGGCTGCCGGACGACCAGCAGGTGATCGTAACGACGCCGACCGTCGTTCTGCTGCACCCTGTCACCGCGATCGGCCTCGTCATCTCGATCGCCGCTGGGCTCGCTGCTGCGTACCTCCAGGGCCGGCTACATGGGCGTCGCCGGCGCTGGTGCTCTCTCTAGCGACCGGCGCGAGCCGTGGCGCGACGCCGACGCGTCATCGGGGTCTCGAGCGGCCAGAACGGCAACACCAGCGACAACAGCGCGAAGAGGGGCCAGAGAGACGCGGTCGCGATCGCGGCAACCACACCGGCGAGGGCCACGACGACCGTGATCACGACCAGTACCCGACGAATCACGCGAAGGTTGTCCCGCTTCTGAGCGTCAGCCATACCTAAGAGTAGCTCGCTCACCGTCGCGGTACTCCGGCGGCCACACGACGGTGAAGCGCTCGAGCACGATCTCCTGCTCAGGCGACCATGTGTCGCCACGCGCGGCGGCCGTGCGCCGCCAATAGCGCTCGTGGCCCTCGCGCCAGGTGGCCAGCGTGCGGTCGTCCTCTCCCTCATCGAAGGCGAACCGCGCATCCACCTTGTCGAAGGTCGCTAAGCGGAACTCGGTCGAGCGCATGATGACGCGCGGCGTTCCCCTGCCGTCGCAGGCGATCCAGTGCGAGCCGATGCGCGGCAGTTCCTGCCCCTCGGCGATGAACTCAAGCACCAGCGCGGCCGTCGCCCGCTTGGTGCCGTCGAGCACCAGGCCGAGCAGCTCGTCGGCGAGGGCGGGCGAATCGCCGAAGTACTCGACGACCCACTCCTCCCCGGTCGCCGCCACGGCATCGGGATGCGCGGCCGCGTATTCGGCCCACATCAATTCGGCGGCGGCGCGGTCGGGTTCGGGAAGGCGCTCACTCATTCGGTTGAGGGTAGTGCCCGCGCCGGCCTCGTCAGTCGAGCCCGTCGATGTAGCGCAGCACGAGCCCCTCGCGCAGTGCCCAGGGCGACACCGTCAGCGTCGACACGTCGAACACCTTCATCGCCGTGCGCAAGAGGATCGCGCCGGCGAGGATCTGGTAGCTGCGTTCGGGCGTGATGCCGGGCAGGTACTGGCGCACGTCCGACGGCATCTCGCGCATCGTCGGCTCCCACTCTTTTAGGCCCGCGTAGTGGATCGGAGCGGGTGCCCCCGTTAGCGGATCGGCCGGGCCGCCGACGAGGCGCCCGATCGAGCGAATGGTCTTGGATGTTCCCACCACGCGGGTAGGCGCCGGCCGGTCGGCAAAGATCGCGTCGCGCGCCTCGGTGAAGGCAGCCCGGGCATGCGCCCGCAGGCGCGACACCGCCTCACGTGGCGGCGGGTCGTCGCGGAGAAAGTTGATCGTGGCGCGGCCCGCGCCCAGAGGCAGCGAGACCTGCGCGTCGGGGTACTCGTCGGCGCCCTGCGCGATCTCGAACGAGCCGCCGCCGATGTCGAACAGCAGGATCTCGCCGGCCGACCAGCCGAACCAGCGGCGCACGGCGAGCATCGTGATGCGGGCCTCGTCGTCGCCGGTGAGCACGCGTAGCTCGACGCCCGTCTCACGGGTGATGCGGGCGAGCACCGCATCACCGTTCGCGGCTTCGCGGATCGCCGAGGTGGCCGTCGCCATGACGTCGTCGACGCCGATCTCGGCGACCGTGCGCGCCGCTCCCCCGATTGCCTCCACGAGCATCCGCTGCCCCTCGTCGGTGATGGCGCCGTCGTCGTCGATGAAGCGCATGAGCCGCAGCACCGAGCGCTCCGAGTGGTGGGGCACGGGGCTCGCCCCGGGGTGCGCGTCAACGATGAGCAGGTGGACGGTGTTGGATCCGACGTCGATCACTCCGAGGCGCATGCCCCGAGCGTACGCGGCACGCGGTCGAACTAAAGAAAACCCCCGGTCATCGCGGGGGTCTTGAAAAGCTAGGGCACCTGGACTCGAACCAAGAACAACTGAGAGCCGCCTGTCCGGTCGAAGCCCCGAATCGGCGGAGTTCCCCGTGATTGTGGGGATCTCGTGGGTCGAGTCTACCGCGGGCTACCGACAGCTACGCAGCGACTCGTGTCGATTCGCGCCGCTCGGACGGGTTTCTGGTCACCAATCTGGTCACCTGGCTGGTTCCACGCCAACCTCGCCGAGCAGCGTGTCGCGAACCAGAAGGCTGACTGAACAAACCCTCACACTTCCCGTCACAACACTACCGTTTTCAGTATAGTTGTGACGTGGCGGCTGAGGCGAAGTACCGAGTAGTGGTGCGCGAGATCGCGCTCGACCACTATGGCTACGTCACCACACGGGAAGCAGCGGAGGCCGGGGTCCCGCCGATCGAGCTTCCCAAGCTCGCGGCGCGGGGCGGAGTCGAGAACGTTGCCTACGGCCTATACCGCGTGGCTGACATCCCTCCAACGCCCTACGACCAGTACGCAGAAGCGCTACTTCGGGTCGGAGAGGATGCGTATCTGCATGGCGAATCCGTCCTGGCACTGTTCGGTCTCGCCGACGTGAATCCGCAGCAGGTGAGGGTCGCGGTCCCCCGCCGTGCCAGGCCGCGGCTTCCTGCCTACATTGAGTTGACTCAGGTCGCTCCTGGCGCACGCACCACCTTCTATGAGGATCTTCGGGCACAGCCGGTCGCCGACGCACTTATCGAGTGCCGCGGTCGCATCCAGGGCGAACGGCTCCTGTCGGCAGCCAAGCAGGCGAGAGCAGAGGGTCTCCTGACGACCGCCGAATGGCAACACGTGCGAAAGGAACTCCAGCGCTGAGCTATGACACGCCGCCGCCGAATCTCCGCTCTCTGGAGCAACGGATCCGCAATCTCGAAGGAGACGAAGGACTCGCTTCTCGTCGGCGTGTGGGGATGGCGCTGGTCGTCGTCGGGCAGATGCTGCCCGGCGGCGCTGTCAAAGGCGGAAGTGCGATGGCGCTGCGTTTCGGTCGCGGCACTCGATTCACGAGGGATCTCGATGCGGCCAGACGTGGGCCTCTGAATCAGTTCCGCAGCGATTTCGAGGAGTCTCTCGCCGCGGGATGGGCGGGATTCACCGGTCGGCTCATCGAAAAGCAAGCACCGCGCCCCACGGGAGTGCCGACCGCGTACGTCATGCGGCCGTTCGAGGTGAAGCTCGACTACCGGAGTCGCCCATGGTGCACGGTCGCCTTCGAGCTGGGCTACAACGAGATCGGTGACGCGGAAGAGCCCGACTACCGGCTTGCGCACGACCTCGCGGAACTTTTTGCCGAGGTCGGCATCGAAGCGCCCCGGCCGGTTCCTGTTCTGCGGGCAGATCACCAGATCGCGCAGAAGCTTCACGCGCTTTCGGCAGCAGGAAGCGAGCGGGCACACGACCTGGTCGATCTTCAGATTCTCGAGGCTCGTGAACCGGTGGATCTGTCGTTGACCAGGGCGACGTGTACGAGGCTCTTCGAATATCGACGTCAGCAGACATGGCCGCCACGCATAGCCGCCGGAGATCGTTGGGAGACCCTTTACGAGGAAGCAGCCGACGGCCTCGACGTCCTGGCAACGGTCGATGACGCGATCATCTGGGTCAACGAACTCATCGCACGCATCGCGCAGAGCTGATTCCTCAACCTCCCAGCAATCGATCGAACTCCACCGGCGTTTCGCCGGAGCCGAACTCGACAGTCGTCAAACGCGCTGCTTGCGCGCGGCGAGGAAGCGCTCAACCCTCTCAGAGCGAGTGACGCCGATCGGGATCGGCTCCCTTCTATCGCGCCGCCTCTGGCCTGGCGGGGTGCGCCCCAGTAAAGGCTTCCCTCCCCCAGCAGTTCGGAGGGGAGCATCCGCTGAGCCAGAATTGTTCGTGATGCTGCGTTGTCAATCGAGGCGCACGGAACCGGGAGAGTACGTATGGCGGCTGAGAGCTGCGGGGCGGCAGGCATTCAGAAGTTCATTGATCACATCCGGGCGAGCGCGATGTCGGTTCAGCCGGGTGATTCGTTCGACGCGGGAGGCCTGGACGACCTCCGGCGGCGTCCCGAGCCGCAACTCCTCCCCGTCCCATCGATGGTGCGGGGCTTCCGCATCCGCATCGATTTACAGCGCACGAAGCCGCCGGTGTGGCGACGCATCGAAGTGCCCGGCGACATTCTCCTCCCGCGGCTACACGAGGCGATCCAGGCGGCAATGGGATGGACCGACACCCACCTGCACCGCTTCCGCACGAGCAATGACCGGAACCCTCCCGAGTTCCTCACGCAGTTCGATCTCGACGAAGGCGATGAAGGGATGCTCGAAGACGACGTACGTCTCGATCAGGTCATCGCCGACGAGGGCGACCGGCTCTGGTACGACTACGACTTCGGAGACAACTGGAATCACCTCCTGCGCGTCGAGAAGGTGCTCGACAGTCCTCCTTCGGCTCCGGTGTGCGTCGGCGGGAAGCTCGCGTGCCCGCCAGAGGACTGCGGCGGCGTCTGGGGCTACGCTGAGCTCGCCGATTGGGTGCGCAGCGACTACGACGACGCCCTCCGCCCCGAGGCGTTCGAGAACGCAACGGAAGGGCACGCCTGGTTGCTCGACAGTTGGCACCCCGATGTCTTCGACATCGATGGGGCGAACGAACTGATCGCCGCGGTCACCGCAGAGCCAATCCCGGTCGTCGAGGAACTCGAGTCTCTGCTCGCACTCGCACGTAACCGCGGCGCACGCGGCCTGCGCAACGCGCTCGCTCATCCCTCCGCTGCCCGTGTGACCGATATCAGCACCGACGAGGCCGCCGATCTGACTGAGCCGTTCCGTGTGCTGCTCGACGCCGTCGGGGACGGCGTGGCGCTCACCAGCGCCGGGTATCTGAAGCCCGCCGCCGTCGAGCAGATCGCACACCGCACAGGCATCACCGAATGGTGGATCGGCAAGGCCAACCGCGAAGACCTCACCTGGCCCGTCTGGGAACTCCGCGCCACGGCGCGAGCACTGGGGCTCGTGTCAGTGCGCAAGGGCCGTATCGCTCCGACTCAGGCCATCGCAAGACGCCGAGACGACCCGCAGACGATCCTGCGACACATCACCGGCCGGCTTCCGCTCGGAACGACCCCCGCCGAGCGACACGCCGGGTGGATGGCACTCGCCGTCGCCGCGAACCAGACTACCGCTGAACTGTGGGAAGCGAGCATCAGCGAACTCCTCTTCGACCTCGGCTGGCACGACCGCGCAGACCCCTACCGTGCACCCTTCCCCGGCAGCCCCACGCTCGACGCGCTTAATCTGCTCGCGGGAGCGACGCGGGCGAACTGGCGACCCAAGGGCGTGAACGCCGCCGTCGCAGCCATCGCCCGGGCCGTGATACGGGCCTGACCGTCTGATCACCGGATCGGCTGCGGTCAGGTCCGACAGAAACCGTTACAGATTCAGCCTACCTGCAGCGGATTCTGTCAGCTCGCACGGCGTGCGTGGTTCTGCAGGTCGAGGTATGCGCGCCATGCGGCGTTCTCTCGCGTGGGCCGACTCATCGGTCACTCGCCACATCGAGCGCAGCATGCATCGGCCCGAACGTCCCCAGCGCCTCCGCGTGGTCCAGCAGCAGCGCCGGTTTCGATCTCGGTGCTGCCAAGCACCGGTGAAGCGCGGCGTGCGCGATCGGTTCGCCAAGGCGTTTCCGAAATCTCATGAGATCCACCACCGTCCTCGCCGCGTCGTAGATGCGCACTGGCTCCCCGGCCACGTCCCGTTGAGTGGTGGTCTTCAAGGAACGCAGGAACGCTTTCCAGAACTCCTCTGTTTCGCTGTCTCCGACATCGAAGCCGAGCACCTGCCGGTGCCCGTCAGCGGTGATCCCGATCGCGATGACAACCGCTTGGGACACCACCCGCCCATCGATGCGGACCTTGCTGTAGGTGGCGTCCAGGAACACGTACGGATAGGTGGCCTCTGACAGGGAACGGTCACGGAACGCCGCAACCTGCGCGTCAAGGCCGGAGCAGATGCGCGACACCTCGGACTTCGAAATGCCAGTGTCCGCGCCGAGCGCCTTGACCAGATCGTCGACCTTTCGAGTCGAAACGCCGTGCAGGTAGGCCTCCATCACCACGGCGAACAGCGCCTGATCGACCCGACGGCGACGCTCCCACAGCGACGGGAAGAATGACCCCTGCCGCAGTTTCGGGATCCGCAACTCCAGATCCCCCGCCGTGGTCGACAGGGTGCGAAGCCTCGCCCCGTTACGGGTTGCTGTGCGCTCGGCGGTGCGCTCGTACGGTTCGGCGCCGATCACCGACGCGGCCTCGGCGTCGATGAGTTCTTGGTAGAGCCGCTCGGTCATCTGACGGATCCGGTCGGTGGTGTCGGTGAGTTTCAGCTCGGCGAGCAGCTGAAGCAGGGCAGACTGATTGAGGGCCATCGTGCGATCTCCTATCGTGAGTAACTTGGTCGTTCTCACTGGCCGTCGCACGGTGGCCCCTCACGTCAACGACACGACGCTCAGGACCCGAAAATCCACCACTCCACGGGACTCAGGCCAGAAGGAAGTGCACGTTCCTCAACGGGCCGGTTGAGCATCTAGCAGAACAACCAAGTCCAGTTCAACGTCAAGAGACCCTGCGGCAAGGGCGCCGCCGATCGATCAACTGGAAGCAGCAATTCGAACGGAGTATTGGATGCCATAAAGCCGCACCTGCCGCGAACACAGAAGCGACTGATCGCCATAGTTCGGGTGTTGGCCTAGTTGGGATAGTGCACGTGTAGTGCACGGAAGCCCATACTGACGAGCACCCCTCCGGAACGTTCATGCAAGAAACCCCCGGTCAGCCGGGGGCTTCAGAAGAGCTGGGGTACCTGGACTCGAACCAAGAACAACTGAACCAGAATCAGCCGTGTTGCCAATTACACCATACCCCACCGGCCCCGCCAGAGACGGAGCCAGAAGGCCCGCCCGGAGGCGAACCGAGTAGCGAGTTTACCCTACCGGCGGAGTGACGATGAACGTCGCGAAACAGACGGCGCTCGGCCCGCAGACGATCTCGGCCGAGATGGGAAGCCCGAGCGCTGTGCCCGGTTCCGTGACAATCACCCCGTCCGTTCCCGTCTCTTGAGCCTCGAGAATCAGGTCAAGTAACTGCTGTTGGCTCGGGGCGTCAAACCCGTACTGCGTACCGCGGGTCTCGACGAATGCCTGAACGTCGCGATACAGCCCGGCCCAGGGGTCGAACCCCGCGGGCTGCACCTCAATGCGCGTCAGTGCACCACCCTCGGTCACCAGCGTGAACTGGTCGGTTGATATGCGCACGCCCTGGGTGTCTCCCTCGCCCGTGACGAGCAGGGCAAGGCGGTAGTGAAGGTTCTGCACGTGCGGCCCGACGGTGGTGGTGCCGTCAGCAGGCAACCCGATCGCGGCCGCATCGACCGGCGGGTCGGCCAGGTTGATGCGCGGAAGCCGCTCGCGCCCGATGAACTCTTGCCCCTCCTCGGTGAAGACCGAGAAGTTCAGGTCATCGACCTGGCCCGGCTCGGGCGGTGGCGGGCCGTCGGCGAATTGCGGCACATAGACCAGCGCAACCAGCACCGCCGCGACGATGGCGAGCGACAACACGACTGCGGGCACCCAGGCGAGCCAGGGCCAACGGCGGTGCGGTTTCAGGTCAGACACTCGCTCAACTCTGCCAGACAACCGGGGGCAGTATGCGCAACTCCTCCCACCTGGCGGCAGTACGGTGGAGGCTGTGAGCACCGCCCCCGCCCGTCCGCGTCGTCGCACGCTGCTCTGGCTCATCCCCGTGGCGCTCATCACCGGAATCGCCATCATCGCGCTCGCGCGGTGGCTGCGCCTCGACCCGGCGGTCGCGTCATTCATCGCCACCTACCCCGGCACCTACGCTCCCCCGCCCGGCACTCCCGAGGGCTACCCCGGTTGGCTCAGCTGGACCCACTTCTTGAACGGGTTCTTCCTGCTGTTCATCGTGAGCTCGGGCCTGCACATTCGCTCGAAGACGCGGCCGATCGCGTTCTGGACACGCCGCGTGCGCGAGCGCGACACGCGCCGCCCGACGAGGCTGAGCATCCACACCTGGTGGCACCTGGTCGTCGTGGTCGGCTGGCTCGCCGTCGGCCTCGTCTACGTCGTGCTCCTTGCCGTCAGTGGGCACTGGATGCGGCTGATCCCCACCGACTGGGCCGTCGTGCCGAACGCGCTGTCGGGTGCGCTGCAGTACGCGTCGCTGGATGTGCCCCGCAACGACAGCTGGGTGTCGTACAACTCGCTGCAGCAACTCGCCTACGCCTCGACCGTCGTTGTCGCCGCCCCACTCGCGCTCGCGACCGGCCTGCGGCTGTCGCCGCTCTGGCCAGAAAAATGGATGCGCGCCCACGGCCCGCTCTCAGACACCTGGGCCCGTCAGACCCACCGCTTCGTGCTGTGGTTCTACATTGCCTTCACGATCGTGCACACGGGCCTCGTGCTCGGCACTGGCGCGACGCTCGGCCTCAACAAGATGTATGCGGGGCTGAACGACGGTGAGTCGCCGCTCGGCTGGATCCTGTTCGCCGCCTCGCTCGCCGTCATGGCGGCGGCGTGGGTGCTGCTGCGCCCGCCGGCTCAGGTCGCCCTCGCCTCGACGACCGGCGACGTACGCCGGATGCCCGCGACCCGCTAACCCCCGGCTACAGCGATGAGCGCAGCGCCCGCAGGCGGGCTAGCGTCGAGTCTTCGCCGAGCAGCTCCATCGACTCGAACAGTGGCGGGCTGACCCGGCGCCCCGACACGGCGACGCGCAGCGGCCCGAACGCGAGGCGCGGCTTCAGCCCCAGCCCGTCGATGAGGGCGGCGCGCAGAGCGGCCTCGATCGGTTCGGGGGTGAAGTCGTCGAGCGACTCGAGGGCGGTGATTCCGGCGTCGAGAACGGCCGCAGCGTCGGCGCCCAGCGAGGCACGAGCATCCGATTCGATGTCGAGGTCGGCGTCGTCGGTGAAGAGGAAGGCAACGAGGCCCGGCACCTCACCGAGCAGCGTCACGCGCTCCTGGACGAGCGGGGCGACGCGGGTGAGCAGCGCGCGCTCGCTCGGGCGCGGCACGTCGTTGAACAGGCCGGCTCCAGTGCAATACGGGATGCTGCGCTCAACGAAGTCGTCGATCGCCAGCTTCCGTACGTGGTCGCCGTTGATCGCCTCGGCCTTCTTCACGTCGAAGCGGGCGGGGTTCGGGTTCACGTTCGCCACGTCGAAGGCGGCCACCATCTCGTCCATCGTGAAGACGTCGCGGTCGTGGGTGAGCGACCAGCCGAGCAGCGAGAGGTAGTTGAGCAGGCCCTCGCGGATGAAGCCGCGGTCGCGGTGGTGGAACAGGTTCGACTCGGGGTCGCGCTTCGACAGCTTCTTGTTGCCCTCGCCGGTGACGTACGGCAGGTGGCCGAAGCGCGGAATCGCGGTGGCCACTCCGATGTCAATGAGTGCGTGGTACAGCGCGATCTGGCGCGGCGTCGACGACAGCAGATCTTCTCCGCGTAGCACGTGGGTGATGCCCATGAGCGCGTCGTCGACGGGGTTCACGAACGTGTAGAGCGGGGCGCCGTTCGGGCGCACGACGACGAAGTCGACGAAGCTGCCCTTCGGGAACGTGATTTCGCCGCGCACCAGGTCGTCGAAGCTGAGGTCGCTGTCGGGCACGCGCAAGCGCAGCGCGGGCTCGCGGCCCTCGGCGCGGTAGGCGGCCTTCTGCTCGTCGGTGAGCTCGCGCTCCCAGTTGTCGTAGCCCTGCTTCGGGTCGCGGCCGAGCTCGATGTTCTTCTGCTCGATCTCCTCTCCCGTCATGAAGCTCTCGTAGAGGTGCCCGGCCTCGACCAGCTGGTCGATGATGCCGCGATAGATGTCCCCGCGCTGCGACTGACGGTACGGCCCGTGCGGCCCGCCCGTCTCGACGCCCTCGTCCCAGTCGAGGCCGAGCCAGCGCAGGGCATCGAGCACCTGGTGGTAGCTCTCCTCGCTGTCGCGAGCGGCATCGGTGTCTTCGATGCGGAATACGAAGGTGCCGCCCGTGTGGCGCGCGTACGCCCAGTTGAACAGCGCCGTGCGGATCAGCCCGACGTGGGGCGTTCCGGTCGGCGAGGGGCAGAAGCGAACGCGCACATCGGCGCCGGAAGCGGTGGTGAAGGCGGGGGTCGTCATGGCCGCTCCAGCCTACCGGCGGGGCGCTGCCGTGCCCGCCGCTGCCGGCGCTCCCGATCGCGCTCCCGCCCGCGGCGTCGCCATCAGCAGCACGACGACGACGACGACCAGCGCGAGCGCGGCGAACGACAGCCCCGAGTAGCCGATCAGCGACAGCACGACGCCCGACAGCGCGCCCGCCGCAGCCCCGCTGCCGCTCATGACGAGGTCGCTGCGGCCCTGCAGCACGGTGCGCCGAGCGGGGGGAGCCGACTCGGTGAGCAGCGCCGAGCCGGCGACCGTCGCGGCGCTCCAGCCGAGCCCAAGCAAGATCAGCCCGACAACAACCCACGCCTCACTCTCGCTGCCGAGCGCCGTCGACAGCAGGCTCGCCACGAGCAGCACCTGGCCGATCAGAATCGTCACCCAGCGGCCGAACCGGTCGCTCAGAATGCCGAAGACGGGCGCGAGCGCGTACATGCCCGCGATGTGCAGGCTGATCGTGAAGCCGACGATCACGAGGCTCGCACCGTGGTCGGTCAAGTGCACGGGCGTCATCGCCATGACCGCGACCATCGTCGCGTGACTGAGGGCGATCGCGACGAACGCGAGGCGCACGCCGGCCGGGTCGCCCGCCGCGACCGGCGGCGACGCCGATGAACCGGATGCTCGCGCGGCATCGCTCGCCCGCTGCGCGTCCCAGCGCGCCGCGACCCGCAGCGGGTCGGGCCGCAGAAGCAGCACGTACAGCACGGCCGCGCTCAGCTGGGCGATCGCCGTAAACACGAAGGCTCCTGACAACGGAGGCAGCCCCAGCCACGAGCCGAGCGACTCCCCCGGCCCGATCAGGTTCGGGCCACTCACCGCGCCGATCGTGGTCGCCCAGACGACGAGGGAGAGATCGCGACCGCGCGTGGCGTCGGCGGCGAGGTCGGCCGCGGCAAACCGCGACTGCAGGTTCACGGCGGTGCCAACGCCGATGGAGGCGAGCGCGACGAGCAGCAGCGGAAACCAGCCGAGCGCGGCCGACGCGATGGCGAGCATTCCGCCAACGGCAGCAACGGTGGCGCCCGTCGCGAGCGCCGGGGCGCGGCCCGCACGGCCGGCAAGACGCGCGAGCGGCACGGCCGCGAGGGCGGCGCCAAGCGTCGCCATTGTGGCTGCCATGCCCGAGAGCGCGGGGGTTCCCGACACCTCGGCCGCGAGCAACGCGCCGAGCGACAGCGTCGAGCCCATACCCAGCCCCGCCAGCACCTGCCCGGCCATGAGCGTGCCTCGCACGCGACGCTGCAGTCGCGCCACCTCTGACGCGGTCAACGCCGTGTCGACGGATGCGGGGGTGGTCACGCGCGCGAGTCTACGCCCGGCGCGATACCCCGGCCCGTCTCACCAGCGCACCGCCTGCCGCACGTCGTCGACCAGCGGCGCAACGCCGCGAAACCTACGCGTCGACGCGGTCGTCGCGGTTCTTCGCCGGGTTCGACAGGCGACCGAGGCCCTCGATCTGAATCTCGACAGTCTGCCCGTCGAGGAAGCCGCCGAGCCCGTCGGGCGTACCGGTGAGGATCACGTCGCCCGGCAGCAGGGTCCAGACGTCGGAAATGAACTCGATGAGCTCGGGGATGCCGAACACGAGGTCGGCCGTGTTGCCCTTGCGGCGCAGCTCGCCGTCGACGAACGTCTCGATCTCGAGGTTCGTCGGGTCGATGTCGGTCTCGATGTAGGGGCCGAGCGGGCAGAAGGTGTCGTAGCCCTTCGCACGCGCCCACTGACCGTCGGCGAACATGACGTCGCGCGCCGAGACGTCGTTCGCGATCGTGTAGCCGAACACGACGCTCTGCCAGTCGTCGCGCTTGACGCGCTTGGCGACCGAACCGATCACGATGGCGAGCTCGCCCTCGTGCACAATGCGTCCCTCAACCGGCGGCAGGATGATCGGGTCGCCAGGGCCCACCACCGCGGTGTTGGGCTTCAGGAAGATGAGCGGGTTCTTCAGCCCGTCGTGCCCCATCTCTTTGGCGTGCGCTGCGTAGTTCATGCCCACGCAGATCACCTTCGACCGCGGGATGACCGGGGCCAGGATGCGCGCGTCAGCAAGCGGGACGCGCTCGCCGGTCGTGTCGTATCCGTGGAACATCGGGTCGCCCGTGAGGACGACCAGCTCTTCGCCATCGAGGATGCCGTAGCGAGGGTCAGAGACCTCGGCCGTAGCGAAACGCGCGATCTTCACGGCGAGAGCCTACCCTTCGAACTCGAAAACTTGATGCAGACGTATATATACAGTGCGTTGATGCAGACGTATATATACAGTGCGCGCTACTGGGGCGTCACGACGTAGGTCGCCGTGACCTCACCCTGCGCGTCGGTCGCGACCGAGAGGTCGACGCGGTACTCGGCCGACGTGAAGGCGCCGTAGCCGCTCGTGGCGTCGCTCGAGACTCCGCTCGCCGTGAAGCCCGCGTCTTCCAGCGCGCCCTGTGCGCCCGCGAAGGCACCGGCGTCGTCAAGACGCGTGCGCACGACCCAGCCGGAACCCTCGGGCCCGGCCCCACCGCCCAGCACCTCACCCACGAGCGGAATGCCCTGCGGGAAGCTCGACGGTACCGAGCCGTCGGTCGTCAGCTCGACACCGCCCAGCACATCGCCCACGAGGCCGCGAATCTCTTCGTCGATGCCCGAGGTGATCTGCTCGACTCCCTGACCGACCAGCCCCTCGACGAGGTTGTCGATCGGCGTTCCTGTGCTGCAGGCGCTCGCGCCGAGCGCGATCGTCGCGGCAAGGGCGGCAACGGCAAGGGGACGACGGTGGACGACCATGGGGGGCTCCTTCGGGCGGGACTTAGGCGTTCTGGCGCTTCAGACGGCTGGTCGCACGAGCGCGCAGCGTCTGGTCGAGCTCGACCTTGCGAATGCGCACGATCTCAGGCGTGACCTCGACACACTCATCTTCGCACGCGAACTCTAGGCATTCCTCGAGAGTGAGCTGGCGGGGAGGCGTGAGTCGCTCCAGTTCTTCCGCCGTCGACGAGCGAATGTTGTTGAGCTTCTTCTCTTTGGTGATGTTGACGTCCATGTCGTCGGCGCGCGAGTTCTCGCCGACGACCATGCCCTCGTAGACCTCTTCGGTCGGCTTGACGAAGAACGTCATGCGCTCCTGCAGCGCCATCATGGCGTTCGTCGTCACGACGCCCTGGCGGTCGGCCACGATCGAGCCGTTGTTGCGGGCCACGATGGACCCGGCCCACGGCTCGTAGCCGTGGGCGATGGCGTTTGCGATGCCGGTGCCGCGGGTCGTGGTGAGGAACTCGGTGCGGAAGCCGATGAGGCCACGGCTCGGCACAAGGAACTCCATACGCACCCAGCCGGTGCCGTGGTTCGTCATGCCCTCCATGCGGCCGCGGCGGGCGGCGAGCAGCTGAGTGATCGCGCCGAGGTACTCCTCCGGCGCGTCGATCGTGAGCGCCTCGAACGGCTCGTGCAGCTTGCCGTCGATCGTCTTCGTCACGACCTGGGGCTTGCCGACCGTGAGCTCGAAGCCCTCACGGCGCATGTTCTCGACGAGGATCGCGAGGGCGAGCTCACCGCGGCCCTGAACCTCCCACGCGTCGGGGCGACCGATGTCGACGACGCGTATCGAGACGTTACCGATCAGTTCGCGGTCGAGGCGGTCCTTCACCATGCGTGCGGTGAGCTTGTGACCCTTCACCTTGCCGACGAGCGGGCTCGTGTTCGTGCCGATCGTCATCGAGATGGCGGGCTCGTCGACCGTGATGGCCGGAAGCGGACGCACATCGTCGGGGTCGGCGATCGTCTCGCCGATGGTGATGTCTTCGATTCCGGCGATCGCGACGATGTCTCCCGCCATGGCCGACTCGGCCGGGAAGCGGTCGAGCGCCTTCGTCTTCAGCAGCTCGGTGATGCGCATGTTCTGGTGGCTGCCGTCGTGGCGCACCCACGCGACCTGCTGGCCCTTCTTCAGCGTGCCGTTGAAGATGCGCAAGAGCGCGATACGACCGAGGAACGGCGACGCGTCGAGGTTCGTCACGTGCGCCTGCAGCGGATGCTCGTCGTCGTAGGTCGGCGCCGGAATGTGCTCGAGGATCGCCTCGAACAGCGGCTCGAGGTCGTCGTTGTCGGGCAGCGAGCCGTCGGCGGGGCGGGTGCGGCTCGCCGCGCCGGCGCGGCCGGAGGCGTAGATGACCGGCAGGTCGAGGATCGCGTCGACGTCGAGGTCGGGCACCTCGTCTTGCAGGTCGCTCGCGAGGCCGAGGAGCAGGTCGTGCGTTTCCTCCTCGACAGCCTCGATGCGCGCATCCGGTCGGTCGGTCTTGTTGACGAGCAGGATGACCGGAAGCTTCGCCGCAAGCGCCTTGCGCAGCACGAAGCGGGTCTGCGGTAGGGGTCCTTCGCTGGCATCAACCAGCAGGACGACGCCATCGACCATGCTGAGGCCGCGCTCGACCTCACCGCCGAAGTCGGCGTGGCCCGGCGTGTCGATCACGTTGATCGTGATTTCTTGCCCACCCGAATGCTTGCCGGTGTAGGTGACCGCCGTGTTCTTGGCGAGGATCGTGATGCCCTTTTCGCGCTCGAGGTCATTCGAGTCCATCGCGCGCTCTTCGACGTGCGCGTGCGCAGCGAACGAGTCGGTTTGGCGAAGCATGGCGTCGACCAGGGTGGTCTTGCCGTGGTCAACGTGGGCAACAATCGCCACGTTACGCAGGTCGGAGCGGGTGGCGAGCGCCATAAAAATTAGTCCTTGGTGGCTTGGCGGCTCTCACGACGCTCGCGCTGCGCTACCGGGTCGGGAAGCGGCACGGCGGCGATGAGGCGCTGAGTGTATGGGTCTTGCGGGTTGCGCAGAATCTGATCGCGCGGGCCCTGCTCGACCAGCTTACCCCGGTGCATGACCGCAATGCGGTGCGCGAGCATATCGACGACCGCGAGGTCGTGGCTGATGAACAGACAGGCGAACTGCAATTTCTGCTGCAGGTCCTGCAAGAGGTCGAGGAATCGGGCCTGAACCGAGACGTCAAGCGCGCTCGTTGGCTCGTCGGCGACCAGCAGCTCGGGAGCGAGAGCGAGAGCGCGGGCGATGCCGACGCGCTGACGCTGACCGCCCGACAGCTCGTGTGGGTAGCGATTTCGGTAGCTGGTCGGAAGCTCTACCGAGGTCAGCAAGTCTTGTACGCGCTTATCAAGCTGCTTCCCGCTCGCCTCGCCAGCTAGCAAGAGCGGTTCACCAATTGACTCACCGATCGGCATGCGCGGGTTGAGGCTCGACCCCGGGTCTTGGAAGACGATGCCGGCCTTTCGGCGCAGCGGACGCAATTGCTTTGCGTTTGCCGTCGAGATGTCAATGCCTGCCGAGATAAGCGTACCTTCGGCGATCGGCAGGAGACCCACAGCAGCGCGTCCAAGGGTCGTTTTGCCGGAGCCTGATTCCCCGACCAAGCCAACGATCTCGCCCGGGTACACCTCAAGGTTAATGGCGTCGGCGGCGCGGAACGCAGGGACTCGACCCCGCTTCGGGTACTCGATCGCGACGTCGACAAACGACAGAACCGGCGCCTCTCCCGCGCGGTCGATGACGGCAGAGCCTGCTTCGGTGTCGCCCTGCCCCAGATGCGGTACCGATGAGAGAAGTGAGTGCGTGTAGGGGTCCTGGGGCGCCGTGAAAACCTGCAGAGCAGTACCCTGCTCAACGACTTTCCCATCCTTCATGACCATCATCGAGTCGGCGAGGTCCGCAACCACACCCATGTCGTGCGTGATCAAGAGGATCGCCGAATCAAGCCGCGATCGGAGATTACGGAGAAGCTCGAGTATCTCGGCTTGCACTGTGACGTCGAGTGCAGTGGTCGGTTCGTCGGCAATCAGCAGGACCGGATCACATGAGATTGCTTGCGCAATCATTGCGCGCTGCCTCTGACCGCCAGAAAGCTGGTGCGGGTATTTATTGAACGCTGTCGCCGGCTCAGGCATTTCGACCTTGGTGAGCAGCTCAATCGCCCGCTCCTTCGCCGCGGCTGGCGTCATGTCGAAATGGGTACGAAGCGTTTCGACCAGTTGGAAACCAACCGTATACACCGGGTTCAGGGCAGTCATAGGCTCCTGGAAGATGACGGCTATCTGGTTGCCCCGCACCTTTCGCAAGTCTCGCTCGCGCAAACCGTTCAACTCGCGACCCAGCAATTGAATCGAGCCCGTGACCCGCGCGGTAGGGGGCAACAGACCGAGTAGCGCCATCGAGCTCGAACTTTTTCCCGAGCCGGATTCCCCCACGATAGCCAACACTTCGCCCCTCTTGACGGAGTAGGTCATGCCAGTGGCTGCCGGGTAGTACTGCCCGTCGACCCAGAAGTCCACGCCGAGCTCACGAACCTCGAGCACAGCTTCTCTCTGATCAACGGCGGGGCTGGTGGTGCTCACGATTCTTCCTTAGTGGAGTGTCGGCGGGAGAGGTTCTGGTCGAAGGGAATCTGCAGGCCCGCGTCTGGAAAGCTTGAGCCATGACGATCGAGCCCGTACGCTTCCGACCTTCGTTCGGCCGCATCCTGAGTGTTGTAGTCGTGCTGATCATGGTGAGCGCAGCCGGCGGCTACCTGCTGACCGGGAACATCGAAGGATTCTTCCGCTACTCGTGGTGGTACGCCGTAGTCGCTGGCCTTGTCGTCGCGATGTACTGGTCCCCAAGTGTCGACGTTCACAAGAACGGCGTCCGCATCAGAAACCCTCTGCGAACGTGGGAGGTTCCGTGGGCGGCAATCGAGCGTATCGACACTCGCTTTGCGTTGACGCTCTTCACGCCCGGTCGACGCATCGAAGCGTGGGCGGCTCCAGCTTCGGGCCGGTTCACGGTGTTTCGCGTCGGCCCTGACGATCTGCGAGTGAGCGAGTCGGCGCGCGTGGCCGGAAGTGTGAGACCCGGAGACACACTCGCGAGCGAAAGCGGGCAGGCCGCCGAGTATATTCGGCGCCACTGGGAGCGAATGCGCGACACTGAATCTCTCGATCATGGCGACGGGCATGTGACCTATCGGTGGCACGGCGCGACCAGCGCGATACTCACGGGGCTCGTGGCCGGCGCGACAATCGCGACAATGCTGTAGGACAGGCATCAACGTCCCAATTCAGCGCGGCGTCGAGCTTCGGCGCGCGCTAGTGCGCGGGCACTCGGAAGTCGCTTTTGGCGTGGGTCAAAGGCATCACGGAGACCATCACCAATGAAGTTGATGCACAGGGCGATTGCGATGATGAAGACGCCTGGCCACCAGAACAGCCATGGACGGGTTCCGAAGGCTGCTTGATTGTCGCTGATGATCTTCCCGAGTGACGTGTCTGGCGATTGCACGCCGAAGCCGAGGAAGCTGAGCGCCGTTTCAAGCAAGATCGCAGCCGCCATGAGAAGTGTCGCGTTCACAATGATGACACCGATGGCGTTGGGCAGGATGTGCTTGAAGACGATTCGTCGATCGCTCGCCCCCGCGACGCGTGCGGCATCGACAAACTCACGTTCTCGCAGGCTAAGCACTTCGGCGCGAACAAGCCTTGCGAGCCCGGTCCAGGTGAATAGGCCGAGCACGATGGCAAGGGCGAATGCACCCTGGTTGCCGACAGCCTGTCCCACTACAGCTCCAACGACAATCACGGGAATCGTGATGATTACGTCGGTGAAGCGCATGAGCACAGAGTCACGCCACCCTCGATAGAAGCCGGCTAGCGCCCCGATTACTGTGCCGATCGCGACCGCGATTGCCCCCACTACAAACATGATGACGATCGACTGCTGCGTTCCTCGCATGACCACTGCGAAGATGTCACGGCCGACCTCGTCTTGTCCGAATGGATGGTCACCAAATCGGATGCCGTCGCCGCCCAGAGCTTGCGGCACGACGCTCAACGTGGGACGGCCACCAGCGGTAGGAGCCTCAATATCGGTCCACGTCCATTGCCACCAACCCGGCGTCTTGATCTGAAGCCCGCCTAAGGAGAAGTCGAGACCGACAGACGAGAAGGCAAGCAGGATAATCCCGGTCAAAGTGATCATGGAAATCACAGCACCGCGGTGGCGGAAGAACCGCCTTCGGACAATTTGACCTTGGCTGAGGCCCTCGACCTCCTTCAGTTCAAGATTGCTCTGGGTGTCAGTTACCCCGGGCTCTGCGTGGCCGGGCTCGTTCACAGGAGTCGTCGACATATCAATTCACCCGAATTCGGGGGTCGAGAGCGCCGTACACAAGATCGGCGATCAGGTTGAAGAGGATCGCGAGGCCGCCGACCACGACGAAGAAAGCCATGACCGGGTTGGGATCTGTTCGTTCCAGACCGTTCTGGAAAAGTTGCCCCATCCCCGTCCACGCGAAGACACGTTCTGTGATCACGGCACCGCCAACGATCCCTCCGATGTCGAACGCCACAATCGTTGCGATGGGAATAAGCGCGTTACGGAAAGCGTGCCGCACAACAACGGTGCGGCCCGGGAGACCCTTCGCACGGGCCGTGCGAATGTAGTCCTGATTCAAGACTTCGAGAAGACTCGCTCGCGAATAGCGGGTGTAGGTAGCGAACGAAATGAGAATGAGCGCAAGCGTGGGCAACAGCAGGTGCGTGTAGATGTCGATGCCCTGCACCCATAGGGACCCTTCGAGGCCCGGCGTCGACGCACCAATTGTCGAAATCGGGCGTCCGCGAATACGACCCGACTGGGCGTAGTCGTCCCACACCAACATGAAGCGGTCGAGTGCGATCGCACCGGCAGAAAGAAAGCCCGTGATGCCAGTCACCTTCATGATCTGCGAGCGATCATCTCCGCCGACGAACCATCCAATCGCCGCGGATACAGCGACAGTGACAAGTGCCAGAGCGAACAGCATCCACCACTCCGTCACGAAAAACGAGAAGTAGCCCTGAAACGGGTAGTACAGCGCGATCGCGAGAGCCGCGACAACACCAGCAGCGATGACGGCCCGTCGGTTGTGGAGTCCTGTGATGATTGCCGTCGCGCCCACTGCCGCGCCGACGGCGACGACAGCAACACCGCCAATGGTGAGTGATGGGTATGTGAACCAGTCTGTGACGTTCATGATCGAAAGCACACCCACCGCAGCAGCTGCGGCGATGACGAAGGTGATCGCCTTGCGTTTCACGTCTCCAGGGATGATTGACGCCCAAAGCGCGCCGGAAACTGCTGCAAACCCGGTGATGACGACAGGCGGTAGTTGCGGATCGTTCTGGAGAAAGTCGTTGAATCCGATTGCGACGAACTCCTTGAGGAGCACCGCTACCCAGAAGATCGGCAACGAAAAGAAGAGGAAAGAGATGAAAGTGACGGTGTAGTCGTACCCCGAGTACTGCCGGAGCGCGGTCGTGATGCCGACAAGAAGGCCCAGGACGATGGCGACCACCGTAGCGATGGTGACGAGCTGAAGGGTTTGCCCGAGCGCCTGCTCAAGCATCGCGTTGACGTTTCGCCCGTCGACACTGACGCCAAAATCACCGCGAAGAAGGGCGCCAAACCAGATGAAGTAGCGGAGCGGAGGCGGCACATCGAGGTTGAGGAGGCGGGTCCGCGCCTCAATGAGCTGCTCCTTGTTGGGAGCATTGCCGGTCTGCAGGTCCTCCAGCGGGTCGCCGGAAAACGCCACAAGGTTGTACATCAAGAACGTCGCTGCAAGCAGGACGAACACCGACGCAATCAGCCGTCGGATAACAAACGTTGCCATGGGAGGTGGGGTCGCCTTCGAAGTCAGATGAGCGTCGACCGCCGAGGAGGGCGGGAGCCGGATCGCGGCTCCCGCCCTCCCACGGTTGGTTACTGACGCGGGGTCAGTCGAGTGCTGAGGCTCAGGCCTCGACTACTCGCTGGCCGCCTCGGTCGGCGTCCAGTCCCAGATGTTCCAGAAGATGGTCGGCGACAGCGGTCCGGGGTTGACGCCCGTGACGCGATCGCTGAACGCAGTGACCTCGGGGAACTGGAAGATGGTCAGACCGTAGTTGTCTGCCATGAGCAGCCCGTCGAGCTCGATCTGAATCTCAATCTGACGAGCGGGGTCAAGGGCCGTGTCGAGCTCGGTAAGCAGCGCGTCAACCTCTTCGTTGCTGTAGAAGTTGAGGTTGTTGATGCCGCCCGTGCGGAAGTTGGCCGAAGCGTTGGTAACGCCGAGGCTCGTCGACTGCCAGCCGAACAGCGAGGCGTCATACGCTCCTGGCGTACCGAGCAGGCCGCCCCACGTCTCCGAACCACAGTCGGTCACATTGAAGCCCGCCTGGTTGGCTGACTGCTGGATGAGTGCGAACTGGTTCACACGACGCGGGTTGTTCGATGCGTAGAGAATGCAGACTTCGGGGTTCTCGACGCCGGCTTCGGCCAGAAGGGCTGCGGCGCCCTCGATGTCGACATCGCCGAAGCGCTCGGCCATTCCGTTCGAGGCGACGGAATCGTCGTAGCCCTCGGCACCGGGAACAAAGAGTTGCGAATTACGCACCTCTGCGTCGGGGTTCAGCGGAACGATCAGCGTGTCTACGATCTGCTGACGCGGAATCGTCTTCAGGAACGCCTCGCGAACAAGCGGATCGTTGAAGTGCCCGCTCTTCGACTGGTCGAACTGCAGGTCGAGGTGCTCGTAGGTCCCTCCGACGCCAGTGTTCACGGTGATGCCGTCGATACTCTCGAGGGCAGTGAGGACGTCAGCGGTCGCCTGGGGCTGAATGACATCCACGTCACCGTTCTGGAGGGCCTGCACCGCTGCCAGCGGGTCGGCGATGAAGCGGACCGTGATCTCCTCGATCTGGGGAGCGTTGTCACCCACGTAGTTCGGATTCGCCGTGAGCGTGATGAACTGGTCGGCTACGAAGTTGGAGATTTGGTAGGGGCCGTTGACAACGAGGAGGTTCGCGTCGTCTCCAGTCGGCAGCTCAGTGAAGTTCCAGTCGGTGTTCCACACATTTGACAGAGCGGCGAGCGCCTCGGCGTCGTTCGTCTGGACAGCCTCAACAAGCGCGTCCTTCGCCTCCTGCGCGTCCTCGATACCGAGCGCGCGCTGTGCGACGACGTGAGCCGGTAGGCCAACGCCGAAGGCGAGCTCCCAGTCGACGAAGGGCGTGTCATACACAAGAGTGATCTCGCGGTCGCCGATCTCGGGGGTCTCGGTGACATTCTCAAGCCCGGCCCCGATGGCACCGTCGAAGTACACGACGTCAGTCGGGTAGTCCTCGGTGAACTCGCCTGTTTCGGGGTTCGTGAACTCGTTGGGGTCGAATTCTGGGGTGTTCAGCACACCCGAGTTTGCGACCCAGGCGAGAAGCATGTCGGCCTCGTCGACGGGCACTCCGTCGGACCACTGGACACCCTCGTTGATGGTGTACTGCACGGTCTGGGGATCCTCAGTAACCAGTTCGTACGTGCCAAAGGACTCGTCCTTCACAAGCTCCGGCACGTTGTTGTAGTAGTTGAACGCGCTCGACGTCATGTAGACGATGTTGGCGTTCGCCGTCGCGTTACCGTACGACGTGTTGCTGTTGTAGGTGTAGAACGCCTGGTTCCACGCGACGTTGACAGAGCTACCCTCAACTACTTCCGACGGCTGATCGGCGGGAGCCGAGCAGGCCGAGAGAACGAGGGCACTGGCCGCCACGGTGGCCGTCAGGGCCCCGAATCTGCTGATACGCAATTTTCCTCCTGTGCAAGTGGATCGCAAGGGCACGTTCCGAGCGCACCCTCACGCCTATTGGATATGACCCTAAAGAGGGGGGCACACCAAGGCCAAACCCTAGGCCCATTCGTTACACACCGGTAACGCGATTGAGTCACGCCTGGGGAAAACGGCGATTCCGTGCGCAGAATCGACCCGCTATGCATGAATCGTGCGTACAGCCCCGACTCGTGCGCCGAAGCGCGCTTCGCAGTGCAGACAGGGTGCTGGTGCCGGGCACAAGCCGTTGTGGGGATGCTCACATGAGCACCCCCACAGCGCCTCCAAGATTGGGGTCCCGCACAATGGGTTCATGACCGCGCCGCCGCTTCCGTCGAGCCCCGGACGGATCCGCGCGGAAATACTCATCGTGCTGGGCCTCTCGCTGGGGATGAGTGCCCTTTACGCCATCGTCAACATCATCAACCGGGCGACGCGCGATGTTCCGCTCAACCAGCAGACGGCCTCCATCAATGTGTCGCGCGATCAGCGCGAGGTATTCGATCTGGTGTACCAGCTGTTGGGCATCGCGGCGGCGCTCGTGCCGGTCGCGCTCGTGGTGTTCTTGCTGTGGCAACCGCAGAGGCCTCGCCTCGGACGGCTCGGTATCGACGGCACGCGGCCGTGGCGCGACACCGTGGACGGCATCGGGCTGGCCGCACTCGTCGGCATTCCTGGGCTGTTCGTCTACCTGGGCGGTCGCGAACTCGGACTCACCGTCACCGTGGTGCCCACCGACCTCGGCGCATACTGGTGGACGGTACCCGTTCTGCTCTTGGCTGCCGTGCGGGCCGGCGTGCTGGAAGAGGTCATCGCGGTCGGCTACCTCTTCGCACGGCTGCGGGAACTCGGCTGGGGGCCGTGGGCGATCATCTTCACGAGCTCGCTGTTGCGCGGGGCGTACCACCTCTATCAAGGTGTCGGAGCGTTCGTCGGCAACTTCCTGATGGGCATCGTCTTCGGCTGGCTGTACCAGCGCTTCGGGCGACTGTTGCCCCTCGTCATCGCGCACACGGTGCTCGATGCTGTGATTTTTGTGGGATACCCCTGGGCGGCCGCCGCGTTCCCAGCGCTCTTCGGGGTGCCTGGGTAACCCTCGACGTATGCCCGCACTCGAAATCGGCCAGCAGGCCCCCGACTTCACCCTGCCCGGGGTGATGGTTGCTGACGGGCGCGCGGAGCAGCGCCACTTCTCGCTACGCGACATGCGCGGCGCGCCCGTCGTGCTCGCCTTCTACCCCGCCGACAACTCGCCCGGCTGCACCGCGCAGCTCTGCTCGTACCAGTCTGAGCTCGCGGGGTTCGAATCGCTCGGAGCCCAGGTGTGGGGCATCAGCCGGCAAGACACCGCAAGTCACGAGTCGTTCGCTCTGCGCCAGGGGCTCACATTCCCGCTGCTCGCCGACGAGAAGGGCGACGTCGTCGAACAGTACGGCGCCAGCATGTTCGGCATCGGCGTGCGCCGCTCGATCTTCCTCGTCGACACCGATGGTGTGCTGCGCTGGAAGCACGTCGCTCTCGTCGGCGTGAAGTTTCAGAGCGCGGCGCGCATCCAGGAGCAATTGCGGATGCTCGACGCGCCAGGCGACGCCGGCGCGGTTCGCGACGACGCCGCCTCGTAGGCGCTCCTCCTCCTACGCGAACGCCTCGATCGGAGGACAGGCGCACACCAGGTTGCGGTCGCCGTATGCCTGGTCGACGCGACGCACCGGCGGCCAGTACTTGTCGGCCCGGGTCGCCCCGAAGCCGCCCGAGCTCACTGCGGCGTCGGCACCCTCGGCCAGCGATGCCGGGTAGACGGCGATCTCGCGACTGTAGGGGTGCGCCCACTCCCCCGCGATGGCGCTCTCGGCCGTGTGCGGCGCGCCCACGAGCGGGTTGTCGTCAGCCGGCCACTCGCCGCGCGCGACGGCATCAGCCTCGTGCCGGATCGCGATCATCGCTTGCACGAAGCGTTCGAGTTCGGCCAGGTCTTCCGACTCGGTGGGCTCGACCATGAGCGTGCCCGCGACGGGGAACGACATGGTCGGCGCGTGGAAGCCGTAATCGATGAGGCGCTTCGCCACGTCGTCGACGGTCACCCCGGTCCGCTCGCGCAGCGGCCGCAGATCGAGGATGCACTCGTGCGCCACCAGCCCGTTCTCGCCCGCGTAGAGCACCGGGTAGTGCTCGCGCAGGCGCAGCGCCACGTAGTTGGCGGCGAGCACCGCGTTTGCGGTCGCCTCGCGCAGCCCGTCGGCGCCCATGAGGCGCGCGTACGCCCACGAGATCGGCAGGATGCTCGCCGAACCGTAGGGGGCGGCCGAGACGGGGGCTCCGCGATGCTCACCCGACCCGACCGCGCCGGTCTCGAGGTCGAATGGCGGATGCTGGTGCATCTGCGCGAGCGGATGACCCGGCAGGAATTCGGCCAGGTGCGCCTTCGCCGCCACCGGCCCGACGCCCGGCCCTCCGCCGCCGTGCGGGATGCAGAAGGTCTTGTGCAGGTTCAAGTGGCTGACGTCGCCGCCGATGTCGCCGTAGCGGGCGTAGCCGAGGAGCGCGTTCAAGTTCGCGCCGTCGATGTACACCTGGCCGCCGGCCTCGTGCACCACCGCGGTGACCTCCATCACGTCGTGCTCGTACACGCCGTGCGTCGACGGGTAGGTGATCATCAGCGCCGCGAGCTCGTCGCGGTGCGCGGCAATCTTCGCGCGCAGGTCGTCGAGATCGACGTCGCCGGTCTCCGTCGTGGCGACGACGACGACGCGCATCCCGGCAAGCACCGCACTGGCGGCGTTCGTGCCGTGCGCGCTCGACGGAATCAGGCAGACGGTGCGATGGTCGTCGCCGCGCGATCGGTGGTACCCACGAATCGCGAGCAGCCCCGCGAGCTCACCCTGGCTGCCGGCGTTCGGCTGCAGCGAGACCGCGTCGTAGCCGGTGAGCTCGGCGAGCCAGGTCTCGAGATGCCCGATCATGACGAGCGAGCCCTGCACGTCGTCGAGCGGCGCGAAGGGGTGGAGCGCGCTGAACTCGGGCCAACTGACGGCCGCCATCTCGGTCGCCGCGTTCAGCTTCATGGTGCACGAGCCGAGCGGGATCATGCCGCGGTCGAGCGCGTAGTCGCGGTCGGCGAGGCGCTTGAGATAGCGCATCATCGACGTCTCGCTGCGGTGGGTGTGGAAGACCGGGTGCGTCATGAATTCGGATGCCCGGCGCAGGTTCTCGGGGATTGCCCCGTCGGGCGCGATGGCCCAGTCGGAGGTCAGCCCGAACACAGCCTTGAGCGCGGGCCCGATGTCGGCGGCGCTCCCGGAGTTCGCGGAGGCCGACGTCACCTCGTCGACGCTGAGACGAACGGTGTCGGCGTCAACCTGCCAGACGAGCAGGTCTTTCTCAGCGGCCGCGGCCACGATGTCGGCGGCCCGTCCGGGAGCCCCAACCTCGAGCGTGTCGAAGAACGCATCGTGCCGCACGGTGAGCCCCGCGTTGCGCAGCTGCCCCGCGAGCGCGGCGGCCTGCCGGTGCACCCGCTCGGCGATGCGGCGCAGCCCGTCGGGCCCGTGGTAGACGCCGTACATCGAGGCCATGACGGCGAGCAGCACCTGCGCGGTGCAGATGTTGCTCGTGGCCTTGTCGCGGCGGATGTGCTGCTCGCGCGTCTGCAGGGTGAGGCGGTAGGCGGGGCGGCCGTCGGCATCCTTCGAGACGCCGACGAGGCGGCCCGGCATCTGCCGCTCAAGGCCGGAGCGCACCGCGAGGTAGCCGGCGTGCGGGCCACCGAAACCCATGGGCACGCCGAAGCGCTGGGTGGTGCCCACGGCGACGTCGGCGCCGAGCTCGCCGGGCGAGGTGATGAGCGTGAGGGCGAGCAGGTCGGCGGCGACGACGGCGAGACCGCCGGCGTCACGCACGCGGGCGATGACGGCCGACGGGTCCCAAATGCGACCGGAGGCGGCCGGGTACTGCACGAACACGCCGAACGCGTCGGGCAGGGTGGCCGGGTCGGTGTCGGCGAGTGGCAGGTAAACGAGGTCGAGGCCGAGTGCCTCGGCGCGGCCGTCGAGAACGGCGCGGGTCTGCGCGAACAGGTCACTGTCGACGAGGAACACGTTCGAGGCGCTCTTCGACGCGCGGCGGGCGAGCAGCATGCCTTCGACGACCGCGGTCGCCTCGTCGAGCATCGACGCGTTCGCGGTGCCGAGGCCCGTGAGGTCGGCGACCATTGTCTGGAAGTTCAGCAGCGCCTCGAGGCGCCCCTGCGAGATCTCAGGCTGGTAGGGCGTGTAGGCCGTGTACCAGCTGGGGTTCTCGAGCACGGTGCGCTGAATCACGGCGGGCGTGATCGTGCCGTAGTAGCCCTGGCCGATGAGGCTCGTGCGCACGGTGTTGTGCGACGCGATGGCGCGCAGCTCGGCCATCACCTCGGCCTCGGTGGCGGGCGCCGGAAGCGTGCGCAAAGCGGCGGTCTGGCGGATCGCGGAGGGGACCGCCGCATCCATCATCGCCTCGATGGTGTCGTAGCCGAGCGCGTCAAGCATGAGGCGCTGGGCGTCGGCGTCGAGGCCGATGTGGCGCTCGGAGAAGTCGCGGGACATGGGTGTGTGGGCTCCTACTCGCCGATGAGGGCGCGGTACTCGTCGGCGGTCATCAGCGCCGGGGTTTCTGCGACCCGCACCTTGACGAGCCAGCCGTCGCCGTAGGGGTCGGCGTTGATGGTCTCGGGGGCGTCAACGACGGCCTGGTTGGCCTCGACGACCTCGCCCGACACGGGGGCGAAGAGCTCGCCGACCGACTTGGTCGATTCAACTTCGCCCACGACGGCGCCCGGGGTGAGGGCTGCACCCACGGCAGGCAGGTCGACGTAGACGACGTCGCCGAGGGCGTCGGCCGCGTACTGGGTGATGCCGACGGTGACGACATCACCCTCGACGCGCACCCACTCGTGCTCGGCCGTGTACTGCAGGTCGCTCGGAACACTCATGGCTTACGCCTCTCGCTGGTAGAAGGGAAGGGGAACGACAGTGAACGGAATGCGGGTGCCGCGCACGTCGACGGCGAGCGCCGTTCCGTGCGCGGAAACATCGGGATGCACGTGGGCCATCGCGATCGGGACGCCCAGCGTCGGCGACAGCGCCCCGCTGGTGACGACGCCGACCGCACGGTCGCCGTCGAACACGAGGTAGTCGGCGCGGGCGGCGCGGCGGCCCTCGCCGAGCATTCCGACGAGCACGGGAGCATCAGCCGCGGGGCCCTGTTCGATGGCGGCCTTGCCGACGAAGTGCGGCTTGTCGGTGACGACGACGCGGCCGAGCCCGGCCTGCACCGGCAGGGTCTCGGGGCCGATCTCGTGACCGTAGAGGGGCATGCCCGCCTCGAGGCGCAGCGTGTCGCGCGCGGCGAGGCCGCAGGGCACGAGGCCGTCGGACTCGCCCTCGGCGAGGATCGCGCGCCACAGCTCGGCGGCGTGCTCGACGTCGACGTACAGCTCGAAGCCGTCCTCGCCCGTGTAGCCGGTGCGGGCGACGAGGACCGATCCCCCTCGCCACGCCATGCCCATGGCGGCGTAGTAGCGCAGGGTGTCGAGGGTGGTTTCGTTCGACAGCTCGTCGGTCGTCTCAAGCCCCTCGACGCGTTCGAGGATGCGCTGGGCGGCCGGACCCTGCAGGGCGATGAGCGCCGTCTGCTCGGTGAGGTCGACGAGTTCGACCTCGTGCACGCCGCGGCGGGCGTGCAGCGCCTCGACGACGGGGGCACGATTGCCGGCGTTCGCGACGACGAGCCACTCGACCTCGCCCGTGCGATACACGATCAGGTCGTCGATGATGCCGCCGTTGTCGGCCAGCAGCAACGAATACTTCGCCTTCATCAGCGGCAGGGTCGAGAGCCGACCGGCGAGCGCCTCGTCGAGGTAGGCGCCGGCGTCGGCACCGCTGACGGCGATCTCAGCCATGTGCGAGATGTCGAACAGGCCGGCAGCCGTGCGCACCGCGTGGTGCTCGGCAAGGTCGGAGCTGTAACGCACCGGCATGAGCCAACCGCCGAAGTCGGTGAACGATGCCCCGAGCGCATCGTGCTCAGCGTGCAGGGGTGAATGCTGCGGTGGAGGTGTGACGGACTCGGTCATGGAGTTCCTTTGGGCGCGACGGTGCGGGGCTATCGGAACTCCCCCTCTGTCATGGAGCCTGAGAGCTTCACGGGCCGGGCGGAGCCGGTCGCGCTTTCACCGTGGGCGAGAGTCGGGCATCGATAGGGATGCTCGCCCTGCTTTTCAGAGTGGCCTGCGGCGCGCGGTACGGGAACCTGAGAGATTGGCGGGGAGGCTTGCTCCTTCGGTGTCTCGGCGGGGCCGAGAACTCTTCCGCACGCTGTGACGGCCTGGTGTGAAGTTGTGCGGCCCAGCGTAGCAAGCCGGTGTGTCGGGGGCGTTACGACGCGTCGTCGGAGCCGCCCCGTGCATCCGGGCCATCGAATTCGTCGCGCTCGTCGCGCCCCGCGCGATCGTCGCGGAAGTAGCGCACCGCCTGCCAGACGAGCACCGCGACCGTCGTCAGCGCCATGAGTGCGAAGACGGGCGCCGCCCAGGCGGCGGTCGCCGGGTCGGTCGGAATCGGAAAGGCGAAGGCGGGTGTCACGGGTCGAGCGTATCCATGTCGTCGTCCCAGTCGCCGGTCAGGGTCAGCATCTCGGCGGCCTCCAGCGTGAGCTCACGGGTGGCCGTCAACAGCTGCTCGGCCGTTTCGCTGCGCAGCAGCTTCTGCTGGTCGAGCGGGCCGAGCGGTGCGATCGCCGCCAACTGCCAAATGGATGCACGGGGATCGTCATCGAGCTGGATATCGGCCGGCCACGGCACCTCCATGAACTCGCTCGCCTGGGCGATCGTGGCACGCACCACCGAGTCGACCTCGGCCATGAGCGGCAAGACTTCATCGTCAACATCGAAACCCAGCACCTCGCGCACGTCGGCAAGCGGGTACGGGTCGTCGGGACGCCACTCGGTGACCTCGATGCGCCGGTCGCCCTGCGCGACGAGGCCGATGAAACCCTCGCTCGTTTGCACCTGAGTAATGCGGGCGACGGTTCCGATCGGGAAACGCTGCTCGCCGCCGCCCACCTCGCTGCCGCGCTCAATGAGCACGATGCCGAATTCGGCGGGCTCGTCGCCGAGGATCTCGGAGAGCATGACGATGTAACGCTCCTCGAAAATGCGCAGGGCGGTCGGCATGTACGGGAAAAGCACCGACCCGAGCGGGAACATCGGCATGACGGCCATGGCGCAAGCGTTGCACCGGTACCTGGCAATGACCGGTGGCCTAGGCTCGCGGCATGCCAGCACCCGTCCGCTCTCCCGGCGCCCTCCCGGTTCCCGCACCGTCCCGTCGCGTCCTCGCCGTTCTCGCGCTCGCGATCGTCATCGTGCTTCTCACGCTCGCGGCGGCACTCGTCATCGAGAACCTCGACTGGTTCGTCGTTCAGGGCTGGGCGTTGCGCCTGCTCGCAGTGGTGGGGCTCGTCGCGTGGCCGCGGCTCGGGCGAATGGGGCGCGTCGGTGCGATCGCGTTCGCCGCCGGAGTCACGGCGTTCTCGGCCGTTGAGTTCGCGCTGCTGGTCGCGCCCGAGTTGGGATCGTCGGGCGCACTCGACGGGCTTGCGATTCCATTCTTCTTCGTGGCCGCGATCGGCTTCTTCCTGCTCGTCTTCGGGGCGATCCGCAGCGTGCGGGGTCCGTGGTGGGTCACCCTGGCGCTCGCCGGCGCGCTCGCGGCCCTCACCGGGCTCAGTGCCCTCGGAACGACCACCGGCGTGACCGAAGAGCTCGCGATCATGCAGGTCGTGTCGCAGGGGTACCTTCTCGTCGCGACGGTGGTTGCGTCGATCGCCGCGCTGATCGACGGGGTGCGCGCCGTCCGGCGTCGTCGCGCGTCGTAATACCCCCTAGGGTATGCTCGGGGCATGACCGCCGCGACCCCTCCGACTGAACGCCCCGTCATCGGCCAGTGGGTCGTCGGAATCGATGTTCCCGTCGTGAACGAGCGCGCCGTGCGCGCGTCGGCGGGCATCCTGTTTCTCGCGGGATTCGCCGCGTGGCAGTACAGCGTCATCACGGGCGACATCCGACCCCTGCAGGCCTTCGGCATCGCCTTCGCGCTCGAGATGTACCTGCGACTGTTTGTGGGAACCCGGTGGACACCGACCCTCGCGATCGGCACGCTCCTCACCCGCCCGCAGCGCCCCGAGTGGGTGGAGGCGCGCTCAAAACAGTTCGCCTGGATGCTCGGGTTCGGCATGGCGCTCATCGGCTGTTTCGCACTCGGCTGGCTCGGCCTCGCGCCCGCAATCGCACAGGCGATCTGCGCCTTCTGCCTCGCGCTGCTCTTCGCCGAGGCGGCCTTCGGTTATTGCCTCGGCTGCGAGCTCGCCCGCCGCTTCGCTCGCGAGAAGCCCACCCTGTGCTCAGGCGATACCTGCACGTACACCCCGCCGAAGCGCGGTGAGCAGCACCAACTGGGCCACCCCCGACACGCTCACGACACTCGGGACGTTCGACCCTGACCGATCGGTCGAACGCGGCGTAACCTGACATGAAGACGCGAAACCGCGTCGCTTCGGGAGTCAGGGGCATCATGCAGATCAACGGCAAAGTTTTCGCCATCACTGGCGCGGGAAACGGCATCGGGCGCGAGGTCGCGCTCGGCATCGCGAAGAAGGGCGGCCACGTCGCAGCGCTTGACCTCAGCGAGGCTGGACTCGCCGAAACCGCCTCGATGGCGGAGGGCCTGCCCGGCCGCGTGACGACGCACGTCGTCAACATCGCCGACCGCGAGGCCGTCACCGCTCTACCCGCGGCGATCATCGCCGAGCACCGTCAGATCGACGGCCTGTTGAACATCGCGGGCATCATCCAGAAGTTCGTGCGCGTGAACGAGCTCGACTGGGACCAGATCGAGCGCGTCATCAACGTCAACCTCTACGGCGTGCTGAACACCACCAAGGTCTTTCTGCCGCACCTCATCGCGCGCCCCGAGGCGGCCATCGTGAACGTCGCGAGCATGGGCGCCTACGCGCCCGTGCCTGGCCAGAGCGTGTATGGGGCCACGAAGGCGGCGGTTGCGCAGCTGAGCCGCGCCCTGCACTCAGAGCTCATGGAGACCGGCGTCACCGTGACCGGCGTGTTCCCCGGCGCGATCGGCACCAACATCACCCTCAACTCGGGCGTCATGACCGAGGACGACATGAAGAAGATGGCGGCCTCCGCCGGCGACAAGCCGCGCAAGACGACGCCGCCCGTCGAGGCGGGTCGCCAGATCATCGAGGCGATCGAGAAGGGCAGCTACGAGATCTTCATCGGCTCGGATGCCCGGTTCATGTCGCGCCTGTCGCGCCTGAACCCGAAGAAGGCCGCCGGACTCATTTACTCCCAGATGAAGGGTCTGCTGAAGTAGCGGGCTCTTTTGCCTTCTTCCTGCCCTTCAGGTAGCCCACCTCGTAGGCGGTCACCGCGATCAGGGTGACCGCCACGAGCGGCAGGACGAAGAAGACCATGACGGTCGTGAAGCCGCTGAGCGCGTCGTGCTGCACGGCGTTCAGGATCAGGTAGACCGTGTATGCGACGTAGAGTACGACGAACATGCCGCCTTCCCAGCGCGCGATCGCGAAGCCGGTGAACGCGATGGGTAGCAGCGCGACAGCCGCCGCGAGGGCCAGCGGGAGGTCAAGCGCGATCGCCGAGGCGGCGACGGGAATGCCCGCGGGGAAGAAGATCGCAGGGACACCCAGCACAACGCCAATGTTGAAGATGTTGCTGCCGACGATGTTGCCCACCGCGATGTCGCGCTCGCCCCGGCGCACCGCGATGATCGATGTCACTAGTTCGGGAAGGCTGGTGCCGACCGCGACGACGGTCAGGCCGATCACGAGGCTCGAGACGCCGAAGCTCGCCGCAACGTTCGACGCGCCCTCGACCAAGAACCCGGCGCCGAGCACGAGCAGCCCGATGCCGAAGAGCACGAGCGCAACCGCCACCAGGACCTGCATGGCGGGCGACAGCTTCGACGGCGTGGCAGGGATATCGAGGTCGGCAGCGAGCTCGGGATCGCGCTTGCTAAACCAGAAGCTGAGCACAACGTGTACGCCCGCAGCGGCGAACAGGATCACGCCGTCGAGCTGGGTGATTTCGCCATCGAGGGCGAGCACGAGCAACAACACGGTGATGCCCACCATGACGGGAATGTCGAAGCGCACCAGCTGGCGCTTGACGATGAGCGGCAGAATCAGGGCCGCCAGACCGAGGATGAACAGGATGTTGACAATGTTGCTGCCCACCACGTTGCCGACGGCGAGGTCGGGGTCACCGGCCGCGACGGCGCCCACGGTGACAGCCAACTCGGGCGCACTCGTCGACGCCGAGACGATCACGAGCCCGACCACCAACGGCGCGATGCCGAGGCGTGTCGCGAGAGTCGAGGCGCCGCGCACAAGCGCTTCGCCGCCGGCGATGAGCAGAACGAGTCCGAGCACGACCCGGCCGACGTCGAGAATATCCACGCCGAGAGTCTAGGGGTGGCGGCCTTGTGGTCGCCCCAGGTTTACGAGAAGCGGTTACACGCCATGGTCAGCACCCTCCTGCGCCTCGAACTGCGCCAGCCAGTGGGCAAGCCCGCCCTCGATCGCACCGCGTTCATCCGCGGTGAGTGCGGCAATGAGCCGGTGCTCGTTACGCATGTGAGCCTCGTAGGCCCGATCGATCAGATCGAGTCCGTCGGGGGTCAGCGCCACGACGCGGCCGCGGCGGTCGGTTTCGGCGACGCGGCGCTCGATGAGCCCAGCCGATTCGAGCCGGTCGCAGCGCTTCGTGAGGCCGCCGCTCGTGATCATGGTGCGCTCGGCAAGCTCGCCGGGGGTGCGCTCGTACGGCTCGCCGGCGCGGCGGAGCGCGGCCAAGACGTCGAACTCGCCGGTCGAGAGCCCGAAGTCGCGGTAGACGCTCTCGAGCTCGACGGTCAGGTGAGCGGCGAGGCGATGCAGGCGGCCGATGAGCCCCTGGGGGCTCGGATCGATCTCGGGGCGCTCGCGACGCCACTCGGCCTGGATGCTCGCGACCCGGTCACGGGATCGCACATCGTCGTGCGATTGCTCGCCTGGGCCGCCTGAGAGTTCGCTCACGCGGGGAATATTACCTTCCCTGGAAGATATTAACTCTTCCATGGAAAATATTTGGCGCTGGATGCTCGTCACCGCGATCGCGCCCGTCGCGTGGGGCTCAACCTACGTCGTCACCTCGACGTGGCTGCCCGCCGACGCGCCGCTCTGGGGCGCCGTCTGGCGGGCGCTGCCGGCAGGCCTGCTCCTGCTGCTCATCGTGCGCGTACTGCCCCGCGGCGTGTGGTGGTGGCGCTCGCTCGTGCTCGGCGTGCTCAACATCGGCGCGTTCTTCGTGCTCATCTACGTCGCCGCCCAGCTGCTGCCGTCGTCCATCGCGTCGATGATCATGGCCATGGCACCGATTGCGATGATGCTCGTCGCGTGGGGCGTGATTCGCGAAAAGCCGCAACTGTTCTCGCTCGTGGGCGCCGGCCTCGGCTTCGCGGGCGTGGTGGCGCTGCTCGCCACCGGGTCGGGCACCGTCGACGTTGGAGGGGTGCTCGCGTCGCTCGCCGCCATGCTCATGTCGTCGGTCGGGTTCATCTTCACGAAGCGCTGGAGTAGCAGCGCTCCCCTGCTGCCGATGACCGCCTGGCAGCTGACCATGGGAGCCGTGGCGATCATCCCGGTTGCTCTGATCGTCGAGGGCGCGCCGCGGCCCGTCACGGCGAGCGAGGTGGGGGCGTTCGCCTACCTGTCGCTCGTGGCGACGCTCGCCGCCTACGTCGGCTGGAACCTCGGGCTGCGGAAGCTGCCCGCCGGGGCCGTGGGGCTCATCGGACTGCTGAACCCCGTCACCGGGGTGCTTCTCGGTGTCGCGCTCGCCGGCGAGACGCTCACGGCGCTGCAGCTGGGCGGCATCGGGCTCGTGTTCGCGGGAATCCTGATCGGGCAGGCGCCCGTGCGCGCAGCCGTGGTGTCGGGCCTGCGCCGCGCCCGTCGCACGCTACCGCGCCGTCGCCGGGTCGACCGCGGGGCCGATGTTCTCGAGCAGCCACGCGTTCCACGTCGAGACGAGACGCCACGCCTGAAGGATGCGGCCTAGCGCGTCGTCGCCGAACATCCAGTCGTCGATCGGGTGCGGCTGGGAAATCGCGAGATTTGTTAGGCGCAGCAGCTCGATCTTGGGGTGGTCGCGCGGGTAGCCGCGGGGCGCGGTCGCGAGGGCGCCGTCGGTCATGATCGTGAAGCCGTTCTCCTCAAGCTCTTCGAGGGTGGCCTCGAGGTCGCCGACGAGGCGGTTGTCGTCGACGAGGGCGCGGAAGCGGCGCAGCTGGTCGCGACTCGGCTGGTAGACGCCGCCGGCGAGCATCAACCCGTGCTCGTTCAGCTGGCCGTAGTGGGCGGTGCCGTCGGCGGGCGTGGTGACGAAACCGATGTGGTCTTTGATGGGTCGCTTGTCGGCGCTGAAGCGTACGTCGCGATGCGGCCGGAAGATTTTGACCGGACCGAACTCGGCACCAAGTACATCAGCGAGCACCTCGACGGGGCCGCGCACCGTCTGGGCGTAGCGTGCCCTGTTCTGCTGCCACCACTCACGGGTGTTGTTCTCGGACAGCTCGGCGTAGAACCGGGGCGCGTCGGGGTCGAAGCCGGTGAAGGTCATTGCGTAACCACCCCCCGCGCGCGTGCGCGATTCAAGGAAGGCGGTCGCCGCGCCTCGGCGTGTTGGCTGCGACACTCCACAGTAGCCCCGCTCATGTCCTTGAATCCTGTTGGTCGAGGGCGGCGTCGGCGGGTCGCAAGGCCAGCTCGGTGCGCTCAGCGAGATACACAGGCAGCGGCATGAGGGCGCTGTCGGGGGCCGACGGCATCCAGCGAATGAGGATGCGGCCGTCGCGCACGACGACCGGCCCCGGGGCGGTGACCGTCGGTGCCTCCTTCTGGCTGGGCTCACTGACGGGCACAGCGTCAAGCAGCACGGTCTCACCGTCGGGAAAGCCGACGTCGACGAGCTGCTCTTTCAGCGCGCGGCGCTCTCGCGCTGACTCAGCCTGGTGGCCGGGCAGCACCTGCCGGGTGGCGCGCACGATCTGACCGACCGCGTACAGACGGCCCGCGGTGTCGACGGCGACGACGCCGAGGCGCCAGCCGACCCCGGCCCGCCGGTAGGTCTGCCGGCGCGGGATGATCCCCAGCGACTTGCGGGGGCCGATCGTCGTGCCGAAGTGATCGTGGGGGTGTGCGGCGGCGGTGAGCCGTGCGATCGCGTCGGTGACGGTCGCGCGGTCGTCAGCGTGCATCCATTCGGCCGGGTCGGCGGAGGCGGCGGGCGGCGGCGTCGCGCCGGGCAGGTTAGCCGAACAGGCCGATGATCAGCCCGGCGAGGGTGTAGTTGAGTACGTCGCTGCCGACTTCGATCAGCCACACGCGGAAGCCCTGCTGGCCGAAGAGGCGGTGCGAGAGGGAACCGGCCGCGGTGAATACGACGCCGAGTGTGAGGCCGATGAGGAGGCCGCCAAGCGGGCCGACGGGGCCGAACGCGAGGGTTGCGACGCCGATCGCGAGCGCAATGCCGATGACCTGCACGGATGCGGCAACGGCGGTTACGCCGAAGATCACCGCCATGTTGGCACCCGAGTTGCCCATGTCGTCGGGGTCTTTGCCGAGCGTGCGCCACCAGACGGGGAAGAAGGTTTTCGGGCCGAACCAGAGTGCTCCGGCAATGAAGACAACGACGAAGGCGATGCCGACGGCGAGCCAGTTGATCGGGATGAGCTCCATGAGCGCGAGCGTAGACCCGGGGTGGCGGGGGCTGGGGCGAGACGGCGGGGCAAAGTGGGGACTCGCGCGAGAGGGTGTGGAGGGCGCGGCCGGGCGATTCGCTGCGGCTCGAGTACCGCCGCGCGGCTCACACCACGCGTTCGGTGCAATACCGGCCGAACGAACGCGCGGTGCTGCCCCGAATCACCGGTATGGGGCGCCGGTTGGGGCGACGCGCTGGGCACGGTGCGCGCGTTCAGCGTGTGTGCCCTGACGGCAGGTGCCGCCGGAAGCACATACGCGCGACGCGGCCCTCAGACCGAGAGCCGAGGCACGCCGGCTAGTGGTTGCCGAAGCTGCTGAAGGTCGTCAACGCCGAGATGAACAGTCCAAGCCACACGATGAAGAACTGCGCGATGAACGCGGTGATGAGCGCCACGATCGCCCGCACATTTGATTCGTGGGGGTGAACCCGCTGCGCTCGCGGGCGCAGTGTGGGGGCTGTCGTTGACAGGGTGGCCACTCGTCATCGCGCCAGTCTGCCACCCCGGCGCGCTGCCACCCTGTTTCGGGCTACCCCTCCGTCAGCACCGGGATGATCGCACCCGAGAACACCTGCCACGCGAGCGCCGTCTTCGCCACGAGGCTGAGCGTGATGTAGGCGCGCTCGCCGACGAGGTAGTCCGCCCAGCGCCCCACCCGCTTGTACTGCAGCCACTGGTTCACGGCGAACGTGTTGAAGAACGCGAACAGCGAGATCACGATGCCGACGACGAAGGCGGGGGTTTCGACCTCCGACTCGCTGCCGATGCGCAGGAAGTAAATGACGACAACAATCCACGGAACAATGCCGACCATTGACCCGAAAATGAAGGGCAGCATCCCGCCCGAACCGGGCTGCTCGTACTTCTCCTGCAGCGCGCCGAACAGGATCATCGCGGCGTTTGCACTGAACAGGGCGATCAGGGCGCCGATGTCGGTCACGCCGTTGATGGCCAAGATCAGCCAGATCATGATCGACGAGCTGAGCGAGTACTCGACCCAGCGGAAGTAGTTGCGGTTCTGCATGAGCCCGGCCTTGTATCGGCCGTAGAACATGGGCGACGAGATGAGGAAGTGGAAGAAGGCGCTCAGCGCGAGGAAGGCGACAACGCCGATGCCGACGTTGACGTCGAACAGCTCCACGCGCTCGGGAGGGATCGGGAAGCCGGGAGGCCCGGCCAGGTAATCGGCCGTCACGGCGAAGGTCACCTGCGTGCTCAGCATGGTCAGGACGACGGCGAAACCGATGGCCTGCACGAGGTGCAGGCTGCCCGCCACCACGTTGTAGATGCGCAGGCGGGCAATCTTCTGGTCGTCGGTACGGTCTGCTGTCGTCGATCGGGATGCACGTGCCACGGCGGAACTCCCTTGTTCGGTGGGTGCCGCGAACGCTAGCAGTTGGGGTCGCGAAAGTGATCGCCATTCGCTCGGTCAGAGCGCGCGGCTCATCACCACGCTGTCGTACGTCTTGCCCGGCCAGTGGATGGTCTCGCCGTCCCTGAAGCCCCAGCGTTCGTAGAGCGCGCGGAGGTGGGCCGCTGGCGCGGCGGTATCGAGGGCGAGAATCTGCGCATCCTGGTGTTTCGCGTGTGAGGCAACCGTCTCGAATAGGCGGCGCGCGAGGCCCTGGCCGCGGTGGCTGGGGTGCACCGCCAGCTGGTTCAGCCACGCGACGCGCGGTTCGCGGGCGAGCGCCGCGAGTCGCCGGATGTGCTCTCCGGGCGGGATGCTTTCGGTCGCCGTCGCGATCAACTCGCCGTCGCGCTCGATCACCCACGATTCTCCGGCGGAGAGACGCAGCCGAGTGGTCGCCTCGGACTGGTCGACCGCCGTGAAGTTGAGCCCGACAACACCGTGCTCGGCGTACGCGGCGTGGACGAGGCGCGTCACGGCGGGGATGTCAGCCTCGACGGCGGGTCGGACCGTGTCGGTCACGATGCGGAACCGGCTGGCGCTGTCGCCCACGCGATCGACTCGCGCACGATGTCGACGACGACGGCCAGCTCGCGCTCGTCGCGCGGGCCGTAGACGAGAAACTCGGTGCCCCAGTCTTCGTACTGGTGCGGTTCGGCCCACCCGCGGTCGACGAGCTCAGTGCCTCGCGCAGGGTCGAGCACGAGGTGGAGCGAGGTGTCGTCGACGCCGTGGAGATGCACCGGCTCGAAGCGCGCGTCTGCCGGCGCGAGCGACCGCCGAGGCTCGATCGGCACGCCGACCTTCGCAAGGTGTACCGCGCGACTCGATGCGGGCGACACCGCGCTGTGGCCCTCGACGACGCCGGGCAGGGCGAAAACGGCGGCGACGAGTTCGCCCCACAGCGCGGGTGATGCCTGTCGGTCGAGCTGTCGCTGAGGCCCATCGGTCGAGACTCGAGGGCGGTCACCGTCGCGGGCGAGGGTTACTGTCATGTGGTCGAATCTAGAATGCGAGTTTTTGTTCACGGCTCAGGACGCACAGGCCGAGCCGCGTGGCCGATGCTCGATGCCGACTCGGGCACGTTTCTCGACATCGACCCGCTCCGCCCCGTCGAGGAGCAGACCGCACTGTTCGCCGAAGCGTTATCCCGCACACCCGACGCCACGGTGGTAGCGCACTCGTGGGGCGGCACGCTCGTCGGCATCGCAATGGCGCACGACGTTGCGCGGCCAACGGCCCTCGTTCTCGTCGAGCCAGCAATGTTCGACCTGGCCCGCACGAACGAGAGCGTCAGCCACCATATCGACGTGATGACGGATGCGCGGACTCTGGCCGACGCGGGCGATCTGCGCGGCTTCTGGAACCTTGTGAAGCCGATGATGTTCGGCGCGCAGGCGACCGATGATGACTGGAAGGAAGACGAACCACACGCAGCGCGCTTTGCCCAGCTGACCCTTCCGTGGGGTTTCGATCTCGACGAGGCCCTGCCCGGGCTGCCACCGACGCTCGTCATCACGGGAGCCTGGTGGGATGGTTACGAAGCGATCGCGCAGTCGCTTGTGGGGCGCGGCGCGCAGCACATCCAACTTCAGGGGGCGGGCCATCGGCCGCAAGACCTCCCGGGCTTCTCCCGTGTCCTCAACGACTGGAAAGCACGGTGAGCCAGGCGCGACGATCGACGAGGAGATCTGGGACCGCGAGTATGGCCGCAGGCTCAGCATCCCGGTTCCCGGGATCGGGCGGGTGATGCTGTACGAACCGAGCTACGCCCCCGCGTGGGAGGCGACTCCCTAGAACGTCGTCGCGCTGAAGAAGGCGCTCAGGATCGACAGCATCCAGCCAACCCAAGCCAGCACCATCATCACGATAAGCCCGGTGAAGACAGCGCTCAAGATGATGGCCGCCAGCGCGAGCCCGGCCCCCTGCTCGCCCGTACGCGCGATCTGATGCTGGGCGATGATGCCGAACACGAGGCCCACTGGGGGAACGACGAAGGAACAAATGAGCGCCACGATGGCGAACGAGTTTGTTGGCGCTACGGGCTGGGCAGTCGGCGAGTAGCCGGCGTACTGCGGCTGTTCGGGAGTCGTCACGCGTTCAGTCTCTCAGCGCGCGGCGCCGGCGGCCGCGGCCACTCACAGCGCCGCAGCGATTTACGCTTAGTCAATGCGTCTTCGCCGCCTCGTCGCCCGCACTTTCTGGGCCGTCAGCCGCTGGAAACTCGTCACCGAGCCGGCGCCCACGCGCCCAACGATCCTGCTCGGCGCTCCGCACACGTCGAACTGGGACTTCGTGTTCATGCTCGCCATCACGTGGAAGCTCGACATGCACATCCGCTGGCTGGGCAAGAAAAGCCTTTTTCGAGGATGGCGCGGGCCGATCATGACGCGTTTGGGCGGCATCCCCGTCGATCGGGATGCTCCCGGTCGCGTCGTCGAGGAGGTGGTCGCCCGTATCCGCTCCGGCGAAGTGTTCGGCTTGGTCGTCACACCGGACGGAACGCGCAAGGGTCACTCGCACTGGAAGTCCGGCTTCTACCGGATTGCGCGGGAGACCGGGCTGCCGGTGACACTCGGCTACGTGGACCGCACGACGATGACGATCGGGCTCGGGCCGACGCTCGAGCTCGCGGGTGACATACCGGCCGACATGGACCGCATTCGGGAGTTCTATGCGGACAAGGCGGGGGCGGTGCCGGCGAACCGGGTCGAACCGCGGCTGCGAGAAGAGCTCGGGGCGTAGCGGGGCTATTCGCCTTCACCGGAGAGCATGCTGGCGATCAGGGCGATCATCAGTTCTTTCTCCTTCGGGTCGCTCATTGCGACCATCAGTGTGATCGCCGCGAGCGCGTTGTTTGAAACGCGCGATTCGCCGTTGGCGTCGATCAGCATCCCGTTGCGTTGCAGGAAGTGGACGAACAGAGCTGCCGCACTGCGCGTCACCGCGCTCGCCGCCGAAAAGGGTGTCGGCCGGAAACTCTTCACCGACCTGGTCGATGAGCGCGCGAGTTTCGTCGTAGGTCAGTTGCCACGTTGGTGCTGAGCCTGCAGAGGTGGGGATGTCACCCTCGTCGTAGGCGCGGAGAGAGCGGAGGCTCGGCAGGTAGCGGTCGACGCCCTCAGCGACGCCGGCAACCAACTCATCCGTTGAGCGCGAGAGCACCCGAACGATAGAACTGAGTTCCTCGAGTCGCCGCTCGTTTCGTACGACACCATCGATGACGTACTGGCGGAGCACGGTCGTCGCCCATCGTCGGAAGTGAATGCCCTCCGACGACTTCACCCGGTAGCCGACGGAGAGAACCATGTCGAGGTTGTAGTGCTCGACCTAATAGGTCTTCCCGTCGACGGCAGTTGTCGCAAATTTTGCGACAACTGGAACGCCGTCAAGTTCTTCGTTCTGCGCATTGGCCACGTGCTTGCCGATCGTCTTCACGTCTCGGCCAAACAGCGTGGCCAGTTGCGCCCTGGTCAGCCACACGTTGTCTCCGTCGGCCCTGACGGCAAGCTCGACTTGGCCCGTCGCAGATCGATAAAGCTCAATTCCCGGAGTTGTAGACACGGATCACCCAACTGTTGGAGGAAGCCGCTCCGGCACAGCGGTCGCGCAATCGCGCTGACGCCACGCTATCGACAACCACCGACAATCCCCGCTCACCGCTACGCGAGATGCTTGATCAGGATCTCATCCGTCTCGGTCGCTTCGCGCTCGACTCCGTCAGCGTCCTTATAGCGGTAGGTGGTCGTCTCGTGTCGCCCCATCGGGATGAACCCACGCCGGAGGTACAGGCGTCGCGCATTCGGGTTGTCCAGACCGACGCCCACGGACAGCGCTCCCCAGTCGATGCTCACGTGCTCTGCGGCGTCGAGCAGAGCCGTCCCGATTCCGAGGCCCCTGTGCGCCGGATCGACATGAAGATTGCGGAGTTCCGGAGGGGCGGTGAACACAACCTCCCCCGAACCGACAGGTTCTGAACCGAGCCAGGCGACCAGAAGCACACCCGCACCATCCTGCTGACGCGCGAACTGACGGGAGGCGATGTCTGCGCCAGGCACCTCGCGTTCTATCAGAAGCGGAAGCTCAGCGGCCGCACACTGGCGCACCTCGATCTGACGGTCACCGCCACAGTCAAGCGCGCCGAGCTTCGCCCCGAAACCAGCGCACAGAACGTGCGCCTGCTCGAGGGGGATCCACCAGCACGTCCACGACCGACGCGGTCCACCGTCACCCGGGTGTTCCTCTCCTGCGGTCCATTGCTCGGGCACCACCTCGCTTGCCGGCTCGAGGAGAAAGAAGTGCCGCTCGTGAAGCTCTGCCTTTGACGGCCACACGTCGTACTGCTCGACGCCGAGATCCCCGACGACTCGAGTCTCGAGGCCCGTCTCCTCCCTCACCTCGCGAACAACGGCGTCGGCAGGATCCTCCCCCGGCTCGATCGTGCCCGCAGGGACTTGCGCCCCGGCGAACTCGGTTGGCACATCGTCATGCGTGAAGACGAGGAGTTTGTCGTGGTGCACCACGTAGGCGACGACTTTCGGCACTCGTCGTCGCGATGTGGTGGGTGTGGTCACGGCATCACACACTAGAGCGGGAAGCCGATGGTGAACCCTCCGGCGAACAGCACCGCGCCCAGGCCGGCAACGGCCAAGCCGATCAACACGACATACAGCGCAAGGCGGACCCACCAGGCCCAGCCCCGCTCAACCCACGCGGTGAGGATGAGTCCGGCCGCGGGCAGCATCATGAGCCCGCCGAATAGCAGTGCCGGTGCGACCCGAGCATCGGGTTCGGGACAGGGTCGGGCGAGTGCGCACACCCCCGGGACGGTCTGAGCGAGCAACATGAGAGCCCATGTCACGACCACAACCATGATCGTGGGCATGATTCGCGGGGCAAGACGCGCACGTTCTACTGTCTGAGGGTCCATCAGGAAAGACTGACAGAAGGCAATTGACTCGTCTACACGTTGAAGCGAAACTCGACCACGTCGCCGTCCTGCATGACGTAGTCCTTGCCCTCCATGCGGGCCTTGCCCTTGGCGCGGGCCTCGGCGACCGAGCCGCACTCGACGAGGTCGTCGAACGAGATGACCTCCGCCTTGATGAAGCCCTTCTCGAAGTCGGTGTGGATCACGCCGGCGGCCTGCGGAGCCTTCCAGCCCTTGCCGATCGTCCAGGCGCGCGACTCCTTCGGCCCAGCTGTGAGGTACGTCTGCAGGCCGAGCGTGTCGAAGCCGATGCGGGCGAGCTGATTCAGACCGCTCTCTGTCTGGCCGGTCGAAGCAAGCAGCTCGGCCGCGTCCTCCGGGTCGAGGCCGATGAGCTCGCTTTCGATCTTCGCGTCGAGGAAGACGGCTTTGGCGGGGGCGACCAGCGCGGCCAACTCCTCCACGCGGGCGCTGTCGCCGAGCACGCCCTCGTCGACGTTGAACACGTAGATGAAGGGCTTCGCCGAGAGCAGGCCGAGCTCGCGCAGCGGCGAGGCGTCGAAGCCGGCCGCCGACAGGGTCGTACCGGCTTCGAGAAGCGCCTTGGCGGCGAGCGCCGCATCCAGCACTGATGGGTCCAGCTTGCGACCGCGCACCTCCTTCTCGTAGCGGGTGATCGCCTTCTCGAGGGTTTGCAGGTCGGCGAGCATGAGCTCGGTGTTGATGATCTCCATGTCGCTGGCCGGGTCGACCTTGCCCGCGACGTGCACGACGTCGTTGTCAGTAAAGGCGCGCACGACCTGCGCGATCGCGTCCGACTCGCGAATGTTCGCGAGGAACTGGTTGCCGAGGCCCTCGCCCTCGCTCGCGCCCTTCACGATGCCGGCGATGTCGACGAACGACACCGTCGCGGGCAGGATGCGCTCGCTCGAGAAGATGCCGGCGAGCACCTGCAGGCGCGCGTCGGGCAGCTCGACCACACCGACGTTCGGCTCGATCGTCGCGAACGGGTAGTTCGCCGCGAGCACGTCGTTCTGGGTCAGGGCGTTGAACAGGGTGGACTTGCCGACGTTGGGCAGTCCGACGATTCCGATGGTGAGGGCCACGGGGGGCAAGCCTACCTTCGGGTGAGTGCCTGGATGCGCGGGTTACGGTGGCAGGATGCACGCGTTCACGCCGCCCTCCCCCGACCGCACCCGCCCTGAACTGCGCGGCACTTTCGGCATGGCCGCGAGCACGCACTACCTGGCGACGGCCGCCGCGAACTCGGTGCTCGAGCGCGGGGGCAACGCCGCCGACGCCGCCGTCGCAGCCGCGTTCGTGCTGCACGTCGTCGAGCCGCACCTGAACGGGCCGGGCGGCGACCTCACCGCACTCATCGCGCCGGCCGACGAACAGCCCTACGTGCTCGCCGGGCAGGGCGCCGCGCCAGCCGCCGCCACGATCGCGCACTATCGCGAGCTCGGACTCGAAGAAGTGCCGGGCGCGGGCCCGCTCGCCGCGACCGCGCCGGGCTCCGTCGTCGCCTGGCTGCACCTGCTCGCCACCCGCGGCACGTGGGAGGTGCGCGACGTGCTCGCCTTCGCCCGCGACCTCGCCCGCGACGGCCACCCCGTGCACGAGAACGTCACCCGCGTGATCGAGCGGGTCGCTCCCCTCTTCACCGAGCACTGGCCGACGTCGGCCGCGCAGTGGCTCGTCGACGGGGCGGCGCCCGAGCCGCAGTCGCGCGTGACGAACGCCGCCTACGCGGCGCTTTTGAACGGGATGATCGCGGCAGGCGAGCAGTCCGGGTCGCGCGAGCAGCGCATCCAGGCAGCCATCGACCACTGGGCCCGCACGGTCGGCGAGGCCGTCGAGGAGTTCGTGGCGACGCCGGCGCGGCACGCGGACGGTGGCGACTACGCCGGGGTGCTCACGGCGGCGGACGTCGCGACTTTTGTGCCGGCCGAGGAGGAACCGGTGTGGCTCGCATTTCGCGGGTACGAGGTCGTGAAGGCTGGTGTGTGGACACAGGGGCCCGCGCTGCTCATGACGCTCGCGATGCTGGATGCTGTGGCCGAGGCCGACGGGGACGACCGGCGGTTGGACCCGGGCACTGCTCTCGGAATTCATACGATCACCGAGGCGCTGAAGTTGGCGCTTGCCGACCGCGACGCGTGGTTCGGCGACCCTGCCGGGCTGGGGTCGCGCGGGCTATCGGCGCCGCTCGATGAACTGCTGAGCCCGGGTTACGCACGGGAGAGGGCGGCGCTGATCGGTGATACGGCGTCGACCGAGGTGCGTCCGGGTCGCGCGGGCGGGCGCGAGCCGTGGATGCCGCCGGTGCGTGTGGCGGAGGTCGCCTCAGATGGGTCGGCGGGCGCGCTGGCCGCGTCGGGCGAGCCGACGATCGACCGCGGCACGGGCGCGCAGCGCGGCGACACCTGCCATCTCGACGTCGTCGACCGCTCGGGTTTCATGATCTCGGCGACGCCGTCGGGCGGCTGGCTGCAGTCGTCGCCGACGATCCCCGCGCTCGGATTCTGCCTCGGCACGCGCCTGCAGATGACGTGGCTCGACGAGGCGTCGCCGTCGGCGCTGACGCCCGGGGTGCGGCCGCGATCGACGCTGTCACCTTCCTTGCTGGTCAAGGACGGTCGCGTGGTCGAGGCGCTCGGCACGCCGGGCGGGGACCAGCAGGACCAGTGGCAGCTGCTCTACCTGCTGCGCCGCATCGTGGGCGGCTTCGAGCCGCAGCAGGCGATCGACGCCTCCGTGTTCCACACAGATGCGATGTTCGCCTCGTTCGCGCCGCGCACCGTGCAGCCGGCATCGCTCACGATCGAGTCGCGGGCGGGTGAGGAGGTCATCGCCGAGCTGCGGGCCCGGGGCCACGACGTGAACGTGGTCGGGCCGTGGATGCTCGGACGCCTCAGTGCCGTCGGTGTCGACCCGGAACGCGGGTGGTTGTACGCGGCGGCGAACTCGCGCGGGGCGCAGGGGTACGCGGCCGGGCGGTAGGGAGTCGCGGACGAGAGGGATAGCGATCAGCGGGCGCTTCGCGGCCGACGCGGGGAGAATGGGGCCATGTGCGCAATCGTGATGAGATCTGCCGGCGGCCCCGAGGTTCTGCGGCTCGACGAGGTGCCGACGCCCTCCCCTGGGCCAGGCGAGGTGCTGGTACGCACCCACGCCGCGGGCCTCAACTTCATCGAGATCTACCAGCGCAGCGGCGCCTACGCTGTGCCGCTGCCGTTCACCCCTGGGTCGGAGGGCTCGGGCATCGTCGAGGCCATCGGCGAGGGCGTCGAGGCACTGCGCGTCGGCGACCGCGTCTGCACGACCGAGGCGTCGAGCGGCACCTACGCCGAATACTTCACGGTGCCGGCCGAGGCGGCGGTCATCGTGCCCGACGGCATTGACCTCGACGTGGCGGCCGCCCTCCCCCTGCAGGGAATCACCGCCCACTACCTGGCGACGGCGGCCGCCCACCCGAAGTCTGGCCAGACGGTGCTCGTGCACGCGGGCGCCGGCGGGGTGGGCCTGCTGCTCACACAGGTGCTCGTCGCGCGCGCCGTGCGGGTGATCACGACGACGTCGAGCGCCGACAAGGCTGAGCTGAGCCGGGCCGCCGGTGCCTGGCAGAGCATCGACTACGACGGTTTCGGCGAGCAGGTGCGGGCGCTCACCGACGGCGAGGGTGTGCCGGTCGTCTACGACGGGGTGGGCCGCGCGACCTTCGACGAGTCGCTGGCGAGCCTCGCCGTGCGCGGAAAGCTGGTGCTGTTCGGCGCCGCGAGCGGCCCGGTGCCGCCGTTCGACCTGCAGCGCCTCAACACCGGAGGGTCGCTCAGCCTGACGCGCCCATCGCTGCCCCACTTCCTCCGGACCCCGGCCGAACGCTCGAGTCGCTACCGCGAGCTCTTCACGATGATCGAGGCGGGCACGCTGGATGTGCGCATCGGGGCGCGGTTCCCCCTCGCCGAGGCGGGCGCCGCACAGTCGGCCCTCGCCGGCCGCGGCACCACCGGCAAGGTGCTGCTCGAGCCGTAGGTCGGGCGGCAGTGCGGCAGTCTGGGCGTGCAGCGCGGGTTTGTTCTGGCGCATCGCGCCCACACTGACGCTTCACACCCGCGCTGACGCTTCACACCCGCACTCACGCTCGCGCCGCGGTCTCACGCGTCGACGCGGGCCTCCCCCCACCACCCGCGCATACTCCGACCCGTCGGCGCGGCGCTCGAGCAGCTCGTGGTTGACCAGGTAGCGGCGCAGCACCGCCACGTCGTCGCTGAACGCGGCGAGCCGCTCGTTGATGGCAGGCTCGTCGAGTACCTCGTCGGGGCGGATGGCGCGGCGGGCGACCTCCGTGAGCAGCTCGCGCCGCGCATCCGGGTTCGCCGGATACTGCGCGATGCGCCCGTCGACGAGGAATCGGTCGACGCCCTCGCGGGCCGCGACCCGGTTCGCGGCGAGGATGCGCGGGGCCAGGCTCTCGTCGAACCGTCCGGTCGACGGGTCAACGAGCCCCGCCGCGTGGAGCGTCTCGACGACGCGTTCGCGCTTGGTGGCGGGGACGGGCGCGACCGCCTCGTCGAGGGTCGCGCCAAGCATGAGTCGCGCGGCCGCCTCCCGCGAGTGGGGGCGGGCGAGGGCGGCGAGGAGCGGGCGCCAGGCGCTGGGGTTGGCGGTGGGGTCGATGGGCGGCATGACGATCATGATGTCGTGCGGGTTTGCGCAGTTCGTGCACGTGTCAACACGCTCGACCTGCGCGAACCGGCTCGAACTCAGGGGCCCGTTTGCCGAATGCGCCCCTCGTGGCACGTGCCGTCAGAGGCACATTCGCCCGACGCCCGACCTGCTCCGCGCGCGCACGGCCACGGTGCTGCGCGGGGCTGTGGGTGCGGCGCGATCAACGCGGGGTCGAGACGAGCGTGACCGACTGGATGCGCGCATCCGCAATCTCAATGGTCATCACGGTTCCGACGGGCTGACGGCGGCGATCCGTCGGTGAGCCGGGGTTCAGCAGCCGCAGGCCGCTGGGGGTTGTCGTGTCCCACGGGATGTGCGAGTGGCCGAACACGAGCAGGTCGGCGGTTTCGGGCGAGCCGGGGCCAAAGCGTTCGTCGCAGCGCTTCTCACGCCCCGCGGCGGCGCCCGTCTCGTGGATGACCGCGATGCGCACCCCCTCAACCTCGACACGGGCGACCTCGCCGAGCCGGCGCCAGATCGCGGGGCCATCGTTGTTGCCCGCCACCCCCACCAGGCAGGATGCGCGCCCCGCGAGCGCGTCGACGGTCGCCTCGTCGACCCAGTCGCCCGCGTGAATCACGAGGTCGGCCTCGTCGACCAGCCGCCACACCTGCGGCTGCAACTCCTTCGCGCGGACGGGCAGGTGTGTGTCACTGAGGAGCAGCAGCTTCATTCCGCTCACCCGGACCCGTCCGGTGCCTCGTCGCTGATGAGCCGCTTGCCCATGCTGACGACCTCGTCGACGGCGAAGCCGAGGTGGCGGTAGAAGCCGACCGCAGCCTCATTGTCGGTGCGCACCTGCAGGTTCACCTTCGGGCAGCCGAGGGCGGCGAGCTCCCGCTCGACGTGGGCGACGAGCGCGCGACCGACACCCTGACCGCGCACGGTGCGCGCCGTCGCGAGGTAGTTCATCCAGCCCCGGTGACCGTCGAAACCCGCCATGACGGCGCCCACGATCGCGCCGTCACCGGCCTCCGCGACCACGAACAGCCCGCGCTGCACGGTGAGCTTGCGGGCGATGTCGGCGCGGGGGTCATTCCAGGGACGCAGCAGGCCGGCAGCGTGCCAGAGAGCGATGACAGCATCCTCGTCGGCGGGCCCGAACGGGCGAATGCGGGGCCGGGGTGTAGCCCCCATGAGGGCCTCGACCTCGTCGGCCAGGGCGGCGACCGGGCGGCGTCCGTCGAACTCGTGGGTGGTGCCGCGGCGCAGCAGTGGCTCGACCTCGGCCGTGTAGCGGCGAATGTCGTTGCGATCCTCGGCCGTGCGTCCGTACGTGTTGTTCGTGCGGGCGGCGACGCGGTCAAGCAGCACGTCGACCGGCGCGCTCAGCAGCACGACCGCGCCGAAGCGGTCGTAAAACGCACCCTGATTCTCGACCGTGCCGGAGACGACCAGATTGTCGTGGGAGGCGAGCAGCGCATCCATTTTCGGCACGTCCCAGAGGCGGTTCTCGATCGTGTAGCCGCCGTAATCGGTGTCGACCGTCGTTACGTCGCGGCGGGCAAGCTCGGCCAGCAGGGTCGACTTGCCGGCCCCCGACATTCCGGTGATCAGGATGCGCGCCATCGGTCGAGCCTACGCGCCGACGCCGGGTCGCCCGCGTCTACGCGAGCGACCCGACCGGCGCGCGCAGCGCCGGCGCCACGTCGCGCATGATCGCCTCGAGGATGCGCGCGTTGAAGTCGACACCCAGCTGGTTCGGCACGGTGATGAGCAGCGTGTCGGCCGCCTGCACCGCTTGGTCGCGCGACAGCTCCTCGGCGAGTCGGTCGGGGGTGCCGATGTATTGGCGCCCGAAGCGCGAGCGCGCTCCGTCGAGAATGCCAACCTGGTCGCGCTGTTCCGCCTGGGCGTGCAGCCCGAAGTAGTACTCGGTCTCGTCGTCGATCAGCGGGATCACGCTGCGGCTCACCGACACCCGCGGCTCGTGCGCGTGAGCGGCGTCGGCCCACGCGTCGCGGAACAGCCGGATCTGCTCAGCCTGGAGCTCGTCGAACGGAACGCCCGTGTCTTCGGTGAGCAGCGTCGAACTCATCAGGTTCATGCCCTGCTCGGCCGCCCACACGGCGGTCGCTCGCGTGCCGGCGCCCCACCAGATGCGCTGCGCGAGGCCCGGCGACTGCGGGGTCACCGGCAGCAGGCCCGCCGTGCCGACCATCTGCGGGTTGCCGGGAGCTAGCCCCACCCCCGTGATCGCTTCGCGGAACGCCGCCGTGTGCCGGCGAGCCATATCGGCGTCCGTCTCGTCGGCACGCACACCCTCGGCCGCACCCGGCACGTGCCCGAACACCTCATAGCCCGCAATCGACGTCTCGGGTGACCCCCGGCTGATGCCGAGCTGTAGTCGCCCGCCGCTGATCAGGTCGGTCGCCGCCGCGTTCTCGGCCATCGCGAGTGGGTTCTCGTAGCGCATGTCGATGACTCCCGTGCCCAGCTCGATCCGCGAGGTTCGGGCGGCCGCGGCAGCGAGCATCGGATGCGGCGACGAGTAGTTCTTCGCGAAGTGGTGCACGCGATAGAACGCACCGTCAACGCCGACCTCCTCGGCCGCGACAGCCAAGTCGATGCCCTGCAGGATCGCGTCGCCGCCCGTGCGGGTCAGCGACCCCTGCACGGTGCTCCAGTTGCCGAACGACAGAAAACCGATGCGCGTCATGCTCATGCAAACGCATGGATGCGCGGGGCTATTCCGCGCGGATATCTCCCATTCGCGGCGCACCCCCCTGCAGCGCCGTGGGCATTTCGGCGGACCGCTTCTACGTCAGAGCAGCAGGCGTTGGCGCGGCAGTTATGACCCCTACCAAGAGTAACTAAAGTGAATTCTGGTCACTTAGAAAATTGCTTGCGATGCATCAAACGAGGGGGATAGCATCCACAAATGAGACAAAAAAGAGTTATCCATCGCCTTCTCGCAACGACCGCTTCTCTAGCGCTCGCGATCGGCCTCACCGGTTTCGCCTCACCTACGGGCGAGCTGACGCCATCTGAGAACGACCGAAGCATTTCTAGTATTGAAGTTCACTCTGAAATTCACGGAACCTCATCCACGCTAACTATCGAATTTGATGAACCGGTCTCGCCCGACGTGGCCGAGGCAATCGCCCTAGAGCTCAGCGAGGAACCGGCAATCGAAGCCACTTCGAGCAGAGGAACGCCATCGGCACCGGTAGTCATTTACTGCAACTCCTATCACTCGTGGTCAGACAGCAATGGGAGATTCACATTGCAGCGAGCGTGCGGAAGTACGTCGGCTCCGTGGGGATTCAAGCTGAGCGCCTCAACGGCGGCCACCGTTGTCGGTAATGTCCACGAGGCAGGGATGATGTGGCAGAAGAACGGGATTCAACAAAGCCGGCAAGCGTCGCATTCAGTGCACGCGTACTATCAATTCCACGGGACTTTCAGTGGCCTGGCTGGGGCGAGTGACCGCGTCAATTGGTACGACACGTTCACGTGGAGGCACAATATCGCCGGCGGCGGCACGGCGAATCTTCTCGTTGCTGGAACCTTTGATTCGCGCCGATACGCATGACGACGGAAAACGAATCGGCCAGCGGTGCCTCGCCCGATGCTGTCGCCATTCTGAACGACGGTGTCGCATTGCTGAATGGACCGCTTGGCAAGGCGATGGTTCGAGCGTCGAGCACGATCTCGCTGGCAATTGAGGTGGAGTCTGGGCACCCGCACACCGCCTTGATTCGACTCACGGAAGCAGACGGATCCAGTGTCGGTTTCACCTACTGGCAACACGTCGTTCGTGAAGATCGCCATGAGCGGGACATCCGGATAGCTCATGAGTTCCGTGCCTGGTACGCGACGTCGGAAGCAGGTTGGGGGACGGAGATACTGCTCGGCGACTAGATGCAGTTCCCCACGGGGTTTCACGTGTGGGTGAAAGCTGAAGTCGTGCAAGCCCAAGTCTGCCGACCGAGCGCAGCCCACTCTGGGGCGGTTGCTGGCGAATACGGGAAACGCTCGTCAGCTCGACGCGCCATTCCTCTTTGTTACCAAGGAAAACCGAAGGCTTCCGCTCGCCAGTGGCGCGAGCATGACCCTAACCGGAGACGCGAAAACCTCTCGGGTATTGAAGTTCGTCCAGCGCGCCGCACGGTCCCGGGGAGCGTCACTACCTCAGTCCCTCAGAACGTAGCGAGGAAGATCAACGTACTACCGAGGACGTCAACGCCATTCCGCCCCCATGACTCTATGGGCGCGGACTTGCGGGCGCCGCCGTGGCGACCGGTCCCGTCGGCGGGTGCGCAGCATCCGCGCCCTTCGTCGCCCCCGGACGGGTCGTCAAGAAGACGCCCGCGAGCACGATGGCGCCGCCGATCAACTCACCCGGCGTGATGAGGTCGCCGAACGCGAACGCGATCAGGGCCGTAAACACCGGCAGCAGGTTCAGGAATACGCCCGTCTTCGAGGGGCCGAGGTTTGTGACGCCGATGTTCCACAGCAGGTACGACAGGGCCGACGGGAAGATGATGATCCAGGCGAGGCCGAGCCACGCCTCGCCGCTCGGCGTCGACGACAGCATCGGCATGCCGACGATCGCCAGCAGCGGCAGCATCACGACGACGCTCAGGCCCGCCTGCACCGCCGTGGCCGTAATGGGCGGGGTCTTCACGCGGCGGCTGACGATGACGTAGGCCGTCCAGACACTGATCGCGCCGAGCATAAGCAGGTCGCCCGGCGAGAAGACGAGCGCGAACTCTCCCGAACCGGTGAAGACGACGATCAGAACGCCCACGAATGAGATGGCGATGCCGAGAGCACCCATTTTCAGGATGCGCTCGCCGAGAAAGATGACGGCCGCGATCGCGATGACCGCCGGGTTGATGGCGCTGATCACCGACGCCGTCACCGGTGACGTCGTGGCGAGCGCCGCGTAGAGAAACAGCGTGTACCCGACCATGCCGAGGATCGCCTGCAGGGTGTGAATCGGCCACTCGCGAAGCGCTGCTCGCCACTGCGGCTTCTCGAGCCACCAGGCGACAACCACGAGGATCGGCACGGCGCCCAACCAGCGCAACCAGGTCAACTCGACGGGGGTGAACTCGTCGACGACGAGCGCGGCCACCACGAAGTTCGACGCCCAGAAGAGCTGGGCGAAGACCGGCGGGCTATAGCGACGAAGAGCGTTCACGAGTGTCAAGGCTAGGGCCGCACGGCGAGCCCGGGCACCCGCGTCGGCGGCTCATGCGAGCATCAATGCCGTGCCCCTCGACTTCACCGCCATCGACTTTGAGACCGCCAACGGCCACGCGGCGAGCGCCTGCTCAGTGGGGCTGGTGAAGGTGCGCGACGGTCGGGTGGTCGACAAAGAGTCGTGGTTGATCCGCCCGCCGTTCGGCTACGACGTCATGAACGAGTGGAACACGCGCATTCACGGCATCACGGCCGACGACATCGTCGACGCGCCCCTGTGGGCCGAGCAGTTCGACCGGCTGTGGCAGTTCGTCGACGGCGACCTCCTCGCCGCGCACAACGCCGGCTTCGACATGGGCGTGCTGCAGGCCGCCTGCCGCGCCAGCAACCTCGATGTGCCCGACGCTCGCTACCTGTGCAGTCTGCGCGTCGCCCGCAAGACGTACCACCTCGACTCGTATCGCTTGCCGGTCGCGGCGATGGCGGCGGGCTTCGAGGACTTCGCGCACCACGACGCGCTCGCCGACGCCGAGGCGTGCGCCGCGATCGTCGTGCACGCGGCGAAGCGCCACGGCGTCGACGACGGCGACGAACTCGCGAGCGTCTGCGGCACCCGCATCGGGACGATCGGACCGCGCGCCGCCGAGGACGCGGCAGACCGCCGCCCCGCTGCGCTCGCCTGAGCTCGCTCGGCAGCGGTCAGAGCCGTTAGCCCTTCCGCACCGTCACCGACACGGGCGTCGGGTTCTGGAACAGGTCGAGCACCGGGCAGTGCGCGTCGACCACGTCGCGCAGGTACTGGTAGCGCTCCTCCGACTCGGGGCCAGTCAGGGTCACAACGAGGCGCACGTCGCTGAAGCCGGCGCGGACCGACTCGTCGAAACCGAACAGGCGCCGCGCATCCAGGTCACCCTCGGCCTCGATGGCGACGTCCAGCAGCGTGATGCCGAGCGCCTGAGCGTACAGCCGGTACACGACGACCTGGCACGAGATGAGCGCCGCGAGCGCGTACTCGACGGGGCTCGCCGCAACGTCATCACCGGCGAGCGCCGCCGGCTCGTCGACAACAACGCGGTGCCTCCCGGCGCGAATGGTGCTTGCGACGGCACCCACGCCCACGCCGGAGGCGCGGAAGGTCAGGTTCGCGGTCGCCGGGTTCTCGGAGATGCGATCTCCCCAGGCGGATGCGGCGCTCGCGAGCCGCTCGGCACGCTCGCTGATCGAGACGGCCGGGATCGCGGGGGCCGCGGGAACGGTCGACGCGGACACGTCGGACGAGGCGGTGGACGGTGTTGCGGGAGCGTCAGTGAGAGGTGTCATGCGGGGACGCTAGTTGCGCGACCAACCGCGCGTCTAGCATCCCCGAAACGCAGCGACACCCCGCGACACGCAGGGTAACAGGGTGTCATGCGCCGTCACCCTCGACACGTTTCAAGGAACAACCCGCGCCACGGCCGGCGTGTCGCGGCCGACACGCCGAGGTGCGGGGGCGCAGTTCCTTGAATCGTGGGGAGCACGTGAAGGGCGAGCCCGTGGGCGCGTCGGCGCGTGCGCGGGCCGCGGGCGGGCGCGGCCTAGTTCTGCGGGAAGCCCAGGTTGATGCCGCCGTGGCTCGGGTCGAGCCAGCGCGAGGTGACGGCCTTCTCACGGGTGAAGAAGCCGATCGCCTGCGTGCCGTAGGCCTTCGCGTTGCCGAACAGCGAGTCCTTCCAGCCGCCGAACGAGTAGTAGCCGACCGGCACCGGGATCGGCACGTTGATGCCGACCATGCCGACGGTGACCTCGTTCTGAAAGCGGCGGGCCGCTCCCCCGTCGTTGGTGAAAATCGCCGTGCCGTTGCCGAAGCGCGAGGCGTTGATGAGCGCGAGGCCCTCGTCGTATGAGGCGACGCGCACGACCGACAGCACGGGGCCGAAGATCTCCTCGGTGTAGACGCGCGAGGTGGTGGGCACGTTGTCGATGAGGGTGGGGCCGAGCCAGAAGCCGTCGGCCGCGCCGTCGACCTCGATGCCGCGACCGTCGACGACGATCGTCGCGCCGTCCTCTTCGGCAACATCGAGGTAGCCGGCCACCTTGTCGCGGTGTTCCTTCGTGATGAGCGGGCCCATGTCGCAGTTGCGGGTGCCGTCGCCGACCTTCAGGGTCGCCATGCGCTCGCGCACCTTGGCGATCAGCTCGTCGGCGACCGGCTCGACGGCGACGACGACCGAGATCGCCATGCAGCGCTCGCCGGCCGAGCCGAAGCCCGCGTTGACGGCCGAGTCGGCGACGAGGTCGAGGTCGGCGTCGGGCAACACCAGCATGTGGTTTTTCGCCCCGCCGAGCGCCTGAACGCGCTTGCCGTTCGCGGTGCCGCGCTCGTAGATGTACTTCGCAATCGGCGTCGAGCCGACGAAGCTGATGGCGGCGACATCGGGGTTGTCGAGCAGCGCGTCGACGCTCTCCTTGTCGCCGTTGACGACATTGAAGACGCCGGCGGGCAGGCCCACCTCGCTGAACAGCTCGGCCATCCAGATCGCGGCCGAGGGATCCTTCTCGCTCGGCTTCAGCACAACCGTGTTGCCGGCGGCTATCGCCAGCGGAAAAAACCACAGCGGCACCATCGCCGGGAAGTTAAAGGGGCTGATGACGCCCACCACACCCACCGGCTGCTTGATCGAGTACACGTCGACGCCGGTCGACACCGACTCGCTGTACCCGCCCTTCATTAGTTGCGGCAGCGAGGTGGCGAGCTCGATGACCTCCATGCCGCGGGCGATCTCGCCGAGCGCGTCGGAGGTGACCTTGCCGTGCTCGGCGGTGATGATCACCGCGAGCTCGTTCTTGCGGGCGTTCATCGCCTCGCGGAAGGCGAACATGATCTGCTGGCGCTTGGCGAGGCTCGTGCCGGCCCAGCCGGGCAGCGCGTTCTTCGCGGCGGCCACGGCCAGGTCGAGGTCGGCCTTCGTCGCGAGCGCGACCTCGCGGGCGACGGCGCCCTGGGCCGGGTTGTAGACGGGGGCGGTGCGGGTCGAGGTGCCGGCGAACGCGGCCCCGTTGACGTAGTGCTGGACGATCGACATGGGTTCTCTCCGAAGGCTCGGGCGCTGGTGCGCTGCTGCCAGTCTCGGTCACGCAGGTTCTGCGTTCAAGAGCCAAGCCCGCGCATCCATTGTGCAGAAACGCAGATTCGGGATGCGCGCTGCGCACGGTCCGCGGGATAGGCGCGTCAGCCGCCCGGTAGCAGCTCGGCGCGGCGGCTCTCGACCGCCCGAAACAGCGCATCCCGCACGATCCCGACGGCCCCGACCGCAGGGCTTTCTGGCCGCGACGACAGGGTGAAGCGCAGCCGGAACTCGACCTCGTCGGGCAGCACGGGCACGAGACGCGAATCGTTCTCGGCCATGAAGGCGTGCAACAGTCCGATGCCCGCGCCCGCCCGCACCGCCTCTAGCTGCGCGAACACGTTGGTGGAGGCGAACCCCGTGCGCATCCCGCCGAGCACGGGGGCGAGGTCGAGCTCTTGCACCGTGAGCAGCGCGTCAACGTAGAAGATCAGCTCGAGCCCGGCGAGGTCGGCCACGGCACGAACGGCCGGGTGCGCCGCGAGGTAGTCAGGGCTCGCGTAGAGCCGCAGCGCGTAGTCGGTGAGTGGTTCGGCCGTGACCCGCGCACCCGCCGCCTGGCCGATGGTCACGGCGAGGTCGAAGCCCGACCCCCGCAGGCTGAGCGGTCGGGTGGAGGTCACCAATTCGACCGCGATTCCGGGATGCTCGGAGCGCACGTCCGCGAGCGCCGGCGCGATGATGAGCGAGCCGAAGCCATCGGGCGCCGCCACGCGCACCGTGCCGCGCACCGTGTGGTCGCCCTCGGCAATGGCCGCGACCTGGTCGAGCACGTCGTCGAGGGTCGCCGCACGCTCTACGACATCGCGGCCGAGCCCCGTGAGGTGCCAGCCGTCGACACCGCGGTCGAGTACGCGCGCGCCGAGCGCCGCCTCGAGGCGGTCGAGTCGACGACGCACCGTGGTGTGGTCGATGCCGAGAAGATCGGCGGCGGCGGTCAGCCGGCCGAGACGGGCGACGGCGAGCAAGACGCGCAAGTCGTCGGCGCTCAACTCGGGGCGTCCGGGCGTGGTCGACATGACGCCACCCTACAGCGCGCGTGCCGGCGACGCCGCGATGTCGGGGGTGCCTGCGAGAGTTAGGACATGGAGTTTCTCGTACCGCTCGCTCTCGGGCTCATCCTCGGCCTCAACGTCGGTGCCGTCGCCGGCATCCTGCTGGGTCGGCGCGGGGCAACGCCCACCGGTGACGATCCCGCCGTGGTCGCTGCGCGACACGAGGCAGCGCTCGCCCAGCTTCGCGCCGAGGAGGCCGCGGTGCGGGCCGAGCTCACCGCCGAGCTCGCGGGGCTTACGGCCACGGCCGACGGCTTACGTGAGCAGGTGACGCAGGCGCAGCAAGCCCACCGCGAGTTCGTCGAGCGCGCCCAGGCCGAGCAGCGCGCCCGCGAGGAGCGCGAGCGCGCCGACAGCAAGGTGCTGCAGGCGCTTACCCCCGTGCAAGAGACACTGCGCACGATGCAGGCGAAGGTGACCGAGCTCGAAACGCAGCGCAGCCAGCAGCACGGGCAGTTGACGCAGCAGTTGAAGTCGGCCACTGAATCGGAAGAGCGACTGCGCGCCACCGCCGAGTCGCTCGCGAGCGCCCTGCGGTCGAACAGCGTGCGCGGCGTGTGGGGCGAGACCCAGCTGCGCAACGTTGTTCAGGCCGCCGGCCTCATCGAGCGGGTCGACTTCGACACGCAGGCGAGCATCAGCTCCGACGCGGGCGCGGGCCGCCCCGACATGGTCATTCACCTTCCCGGCGGCAAGAACATCGCGGTGGACGCAAAGGTGCCCTTCACCGCCTACCTTGAGGCCAGCCAGATCGCGATCACCGCCACGGGTGACGAGGGCGCGCGGCGCGAGGCGCTCATGAAGCAGCACGTCAAGGCTGTGCGTTCGCACATCGACGCGCTCGGTTCGAAGGCGTACTGGGCGGGGCTCGACGCCTCCCCCGAGCTCGTCATCGCCTTCATCCCGAGCGAGTCGCTCGTCTCCAGCGCCATGGAGGCCGACCCCGCGATCATGGACTACGCCTTCTCGAAGCGCGTCGCCCTCGCCTCGCCCGTCACTCTCTGGTCGGTACTGAAGACTGTCGCGTTCTCGTGGCAACAAGACGTTCTGACCGAAGATGCCAAGCAACTGTTCGACCTCAGCCGCGAGCTGTACGGCCGCCTCGGCACACTTGCCGGGCACATCGAAAAGCTCGGCCGCTCGATCGAGGGCACGGTCAAGAACTACAACGGCTTCGTCGGGTCGATGGAACGCCAGGTGCTGCCGAGCGCGCGCAAGCTGCAGCGCCTCGACGAGTCGACCGTGCTCGGGCCGCTCGCATCCATCGAAGAGGGGCCGCGCGAAATCACCGCGATGGAGCTTGTCGACAATCTGTCGACCACGGGCGAGCTCGAGACTGTGGACGACCAGCGAGGCGAGTGAGTCGCGTTCGCGCCCGTCGCTAGGATTGCGGCAATCCCTGGTGCAACGAGGTGCCGGGGTCCACCCTTGGCGAAAGATCAACGATGACCCAACGCCCCTGGCTCGCCCACTATCCGAGCGGCGTCGAGCATGAGCTCGTCGCAACCCCCTTCCGGCACATGCCCGACCTGCTGTCGAAAGCGACCACCGACTACGGTGACCAGATCGCGTTCACGCAGTGCATGCCGAACGGCATGAACGGCTCACTGACCTACAACCAGGTCGACGAGCTGTCCGATGCCTTTGCTGCGTACCTGCGCGAGGAGCTCACGCTCGAGGCGGGCGACCGAGTCGCCGTCCAAATGCCGAACTGTCTCGCCTTCCCGATCGTCGCGTTCGGCATCTTCAAGGCCGGCCTCGTGCTCGTCAACACGAACCCGCTCTACACCGCGAGCGAGATGACACACCAGTTCAGTGACTCGGGCGCGAAGGCTCTCGTCATCATCGACATGTTTGCCGACCGACTGCCCGAGGTGGTGTCGGCAACCGGCATACAGACGGTGGTCACCGTCCGCATCGCCGAGTTCTTCCCGCCGGTCGTCGCCGGCGTCATTCGCCTCGTGCAGAAGTACTGGAACCGGTCGTTGCCGAAGATCGAGGTCGAGCACACGTCCTTCCAAACCGCGCTGTCGCGCGGCCGCGAACTCATGGGGCGCAGCTCCAGCTACCTCGACGGGGTCGACCTCGAATCGATCGCCGCCCTGCAGTACACCGGTGGCACGACGGGTGTGTCGAAGGGCGCCATGCTGACGCACGGCAACCTCGTGTCGAACACGATGCAGGTGCTGCAGATGCTCGGCGAGAGTATTCGCCCCGGCAAAGAGATCGTTTTGACGGCGCTGCCGCTGTACCACATTTTCGCCTTCACGGTGAACCTGATCGGCTTCTACCACATGGGCGCGCGCAACATTCTCGTGCCGTCTCCGCGACCACCGAGCAACCTGAAGCGCGCGTTCGAGAACTACAAAATCACCTGGACCACAGGCGTGAACACGCTCTTCAACGCCCTGCTCAACGAACGCTGGTTCGTCGAGCACCCGCCGAAGCACCTGATCGGCTCGGCCGCCGGCGGCATGGCTCTGCACGAGTCGGTTGCGGAGCGCTGGCGCGAGGTCACGGGCACCCCGATCGTCGAAGGCTACGGGCTCACCGAGACCTCACCCGTGCTCACCTTCAACCCCTTCGGCGGCGAGGTGAAAGACGGCACCATCGGCATTCCGGTGCCCTCGACCGACGTGCGCTGCGTGAAAGACGACGGCACCGACGCCGGCGTCGGAGAGCCCGGCGAGATCGTCGCCCGCGGCCCGCAGATCATGAAGGGCTACTGGCAGCGCGACGACGAGACCGCGAACGCCATGCTCGACGGCTGGTTCCGCACCGGCGACATTGCCGAAATGGACGCCGACGGTTACTTCACGATTGTCGACCGCAAGAAAGACATGGTGCTCGTCTCGGGCTTCAACGTCTTCCCCAACGAGGTCGAAGAGCGCATCGCCTCCATGCCCGGCGTCAACGAGGTCGGCGTCGTCGGCATCCCCGACGACAAGACCGGGGAGGCCGTCCGCGCCTACGTCGTTGCGAACGACCCCCGCCCGACGGAAGCCGAGATCATCGCGCACTGCCGCGAGTCACTGGCCGCCTACAAGGTGCCGAAGTCGGTGCGCTTCGTCGACGAACTGCCGAAGAGCCCGATCGGCAAGATCCTCCGCCGCGAGCTGCGGGCCGAAGCGGTCACGAGCGAAACGGCCAGTATCGAGACGCAAGGAAGGGAGCTGTCGTGATCGCCGCATCCTTCTTAAGCCTCTCGACGACGGTCGTCAACGAGCAAGACGTCGTCACCCCGTTCGAGCAGGCACTGCTCGTCGGACTCGTCTTCGTCATCATGTTCGGCCTCGGCGCCGGGCTCACGCCGCGTGACTTCAAGTCGGCGCTGCGCCGACCGTACGGGCTGATCATCGGCTTCGTCACCCAGTTCGGCATCATGCCGCTGCTGGCCTACGTGCTCGTCATCACGCTGTTGTTCCAACTGCCGCGGGAGTACGCGGGGCCCGTCGCCCTGGGTGCCCTGCTGATGGGCTGCGTACCCGCCGGCACGACGTCGAACATCTTCACGTACTTCTCGAAGGGCAACCTCGCGCTCAGCGTCATCATGACGACGAATTCGACGCTGTGGGCGATTCTCATGACGCCGCTCGTGCTCGCCTTCTACGGCGGCTTCGTGTTCACGGAGGAGACCGACCTGCAGATCCCGATCGTCAACATCGTGGTGACGCTCGCGACGCTACTCATCCCCGTCGTCGCGGGCATGATCCTCCGGCGCTACAGCGCCAATGTCGGCGCGTTCATGGAACTGCTGGGCGGGTTCTTCGGCCTGTTCTTCATCGTGTTCCTCATGGCGACGTGGGTGCCGCGCAACTGGGCGCTGCTGACCTCCACCCCGTGGCAGACCTACACGGTGGCGATCGGGCTCGGACTCGTGGGCATCTTCGTGGCCTACTTCATCGCGCGAGCGATCCGCCTGCACCCGGCGAACGCGCGCACGATCGGCCTCGAGACGGGCATCCAAAACGGGCCGCTGGCTATCGCGATCGTGATCCTGACCTTCTCGGGCACCCCCGAGATCGGCCTGATCCTGATCGTGCCGGCGCTGTACTCGCTGTTCATCGTGATCATCGCCACCTTCGTGACGTTCTGGTTCCGCCGTGCCAACACGGCCGAAGAGCAGAAGATCCCGAGCCTGCTGTAGCGCACCAGCCTCTAGCCTGACCGGCGGAGGCGGAGTAGCGTCGCGACATGATCGCCACGCGCTTCGCCTTCGCCGGTTTCGCCGTTCGCGACGTCGACGCCGCGCACGACTTCTACGGTCGCGTTCTCGGCCTCGACGTCGGATACGCCGACATGGGCCAGCTCACTATCGACCTGCCGGGCGGCGGCCTCGACCAGGATGCACGCGGCATCTCCCGGGGAATCGCAGCGGGGCGGGGCCCCGACATCGCGTGGTTCACCGACCCGGCCGGCAACATCATCTCAGTGCTGCAGAACCCGCCGGGTGACGACGCGGCCTAGCGTCGCGCGGATCCGAACTGAACTACAGCCCGAGTACCTCATTCTCGTCGAGCCACTTCGAAACCTGGTGGTCGGCGACCACGCGGCGGATGGTTCCCGAGCGTGAGCGCAGCACGATCGACTCGGTGCGGATCATCGGGCCGTCGCGCAGCACGCCGCGCACCAGCTCGCCGTCGGTGACACCGGTCGCAACGAAGAAGGTGTTGTCGCTGCTCACGAGCTCGTTCGCTTCGTAGACGTGGTCGAACTTCAGGCCGGCCGCGGCACCCTTCTCGCGTTCCTCGTCGGAGCCCGGCGCGAGGCGGCCCTGAATGAAGCCGCCGAGCGCCTTCACCGCGCAGGCCGTCGCAACGCCCTCGGGGCTGCCACCCGTGCCGATCGCCATGTCGATGCGGGTGTCGTGACGCGCGGCGTTGATGCCCGCGGCAACGTCACCGTCGAGGATGAGGCGCGTACCGGCGCCCGCCTCGCGGATCTCGTCGATCAGACCCTGATGGCGCGGCCGGTCGAGCACGGCGATGCGCATCTGATCGACACGCTTGCCCTTCGCCGCGGCGAGGGCTCGAATGTTCTCGCCGACCGATTGGCGGATGTCGACGACGCCGATTCCCTCGTGCCCCGTGACGATCTTGTCCATGTAGAACACGCTGGAGGCGTCCAGCATGGTTCCCCGATCGGCGACCGCGATCATCGAGATCGCGTGGCTGCGCCCGGCCGCCGTCAGCGACGTGCCATCGATCGGGTCGACGGCGATGTCGCACATGGGGCCGTTGCCGGTGCCGACCTGCTCGCCGTTGAACAGCATGGGGGCATTGTCTTTCTCGCCCTCACCGATGACGACGACGCCCGTGAAGTTGACCGTCCCCAAGAATTTGCGCATCGCATCCACCGCCGCGCCGTCGGCCGCGTTCTTGTCGCCGCGGCCGATGTAGGGGGCCGAGCGGATCGCGGCCGCCTCGGTCGCGCGCACCAGCTCCATGGCGAGGTTGCGGTCGGGGTGCAGGAACAGGGTTCCGGTTTCGGTGGTCACCACAGTGGCGTCCTTCTCTCGGCGTCGATCAAGCGGATGAACGGACGCGCCGGGTGGTAGAACAGCGCTCCCCCAGCCTAGCGGCCGGGCGCCGCGCGCTGGCTAGACTCGGAGCCGTCCCCACAGCCCACCACGCACGAGGAGCACCATGCCCATCGCCACCCCCGAGCAGTACGCCGAGATGCTCGACAAGGCCAAGAAGGGCGGGTTCGCCTACCCCGCCATCAACGTGTCGTCGTCGTCGACGATCAACGCCGTTCTGCAGGGCCTCACCGAGGCCGGCTCCGACGGCATCCTGCAGGTCACGACCGGCGGCGCCGACTACTTCGCCGGCCAGAGCGTGAAGGCCCGCGCCTCGGGCGCTCTCGCATTCGCCGCCTTCGCCACTGAGGTGGCCAAGAACTACCCCATCACGGTCGCGCTGCACACCGACCACTGCCCTAAGGACGCGCTCGACGGCTTCGTCATGCCGCTCATTGAGGCTAGCGAGGCCGAGGTGAAGGCGGGCCGCAACCCGATATTCCAGTCGCACATGTGGGATGGCTCGGCGGTGCCGCTGGCGGAGAATATTGAGATCGCTCGCGAGCTGCTGCCCCGCATGAAGAACATCAACGCCATCCTCGAGGTCGAGATCGGCGTCGTGGGCGGCGAGGAGGACGGCGTGCAGCACGAGGGCTCGAACGACGCCCTCTACACGACGCTCGGCGACGTCGAGCAGGCCGTCGAGGCGCTGGGCCTCGGCGAGCAGGGCCGCTACATGGCCGCCCTCACCTTCGGCAACGTGCACGGCGTCTACAAGCCGGGCAACGTGAAGTTGCGCCCCGAACTGCTCAAGGAGATTCAGGACGGCATCGCCGCACGGTACTTCCCGAACTCCGCGAACGGCACGGCCGCCCTGCCGCTCGACCTCGTCTTCCACGGAGGCTCGGGCTCGACCGACGAGGAGATCGCCACCGCGGTCGCCAACGGTGTCATCAAGATGAACATCGACACCGACACGCAGTACGCCTACAGCCGCTCGGTCGCCGACAGCGTGCTGAAGAACTACGACGGCTTCTTGAAGGTTGACGGCGAGGTCGGCAACAAGAAAATCTACGACCCGCGCGCGTGGGGCAAGGCCGCCGAAACAGCGATGGCGAAGCGGGTCGTCGAGGCCACGCAGCAGCTCGGTTCGGCGGGGCACTCGGGCCGCTAGTCCCGCTCCCCTGCCGTCTCGCTCCGGGGCGTGCGTTGCACCAGCGGCGCACGCCCCGCTGTCGTTTCGGCGGGCGCCTCGAACTCCACGTTGAGAGTCGCGCCGTCGCGCCACTGGATGTCGCGCACGGCAGACGACAACGAGACGTAGTAGGGCGCGAGGAAGCTGATGCGCCGCCCCTCGGGCAGGGTCGTGTTGATGCGCATCGCGACGGCGACATCACCCGATGCGGAGCCCCGCAGGGCAATACTCGCCGACACGAACCCCGATTCGGGATGCGCGAGCAGCGCATCGATCATCGCGCGGAGGGCGGTGCGCTGCGAGACGCTCAACCGGTCGGCGAGACGCTCGGGGTCGTCGAGGTCGACGGGGTGACCGCGCACGACGCGCTCGAGCCAGGTGGCCGACGCGTCGGCGATGAGCCGCGCCCGCAATTCGAGCGACAACGAACGGGCCTGGCGCGCATCCCTGTCGGTGACCTCGCCCCGTCGGGCAACGCCGCGCAGAAACGTGACGGCAGCCGCCAACTGCTCCGAGATCTCGTCGTCGACGGCCCGCACCAGCGCCCGGTCATCGATGCCCGCCGGTCCGATCACGGGGGCCCCGGGGAGGGGTCGCTCACTCCAGCGCATGAGCCGGCGCACGATGCTGCCGGAGAGCACCGCGCTCACGGTACCCCCGGCCACGACCGGGGTGACCACGATGAGCGCGGTCGTGACCGGCGGCCAGCTCGGATCGTGGGGAACGATGAGCACGACGGCGATGAGCGAGACAACTCCAACCAGCGCGACAGCGAGCGCGGCGATGCTCGACGCGCGCACGTAGGGGGCCATGGCAACGAGCAGGAGAGACACCCCGAAGGGTGCCCACCAGAACGTGATCGAAAAGGCGACGCCCTGATGGTCGAGAGCCGAGCACAGCGTGGCTGCGCTCAGCAAGCCGAAAATGGTCATGATCTCGGGTGCGCCCAGCACTCCGCGCGGCGGACGCGTGCGCAGATGCACGATCGCACCCGATGCGGCGAGCAGCAGAATGCCGAGCCACTGCAGGGTGCCGCCGCGCGGCGGAACGGCGATCACCTCGATCACGCTGTAGACGACGGCGAGGACCGTTGCCGTCACCGGAATCGCGGCGGTCGTCACCCAGCTGATCGGGTCGGTCGACCAGGGGGATACGTGCGAACGGTCACTCATCGCGCGCTCCGAGCGGAACCCGCATCATGACGGTGGTGCCCTCGTCACCGGACCAGATGCGCACCGACCCACCGACCGTGCGGATGCGTCCGTCAATCGATTCGCGCAGGCCGAGTCGATCGGCGCCGACGGCGTCGGGGTCGAAACCGACACCCGCGTCGACGACGAGAAGTACGATCGCGTCGTCACGCTGACCGACGACGAGTTCGGCCTGGCCGGTACCGGCGTGTGCCGCAACGTTGTCGAGCGCCGCGCGGGTGGCACCGACGAGCGCGTCGACGACGGGCGCAGGCACCTCCGCCGTGAGTTCCTCGGCGCCGCTCAGTTGCACACTCACCCCGGTCCAGCGGTAGTGATCGGCGAGCTCGAGCAGCGCGTCGGCAAGCGGCGCGGGGGCTGCCGTGACGGCCGTGGACGACGACACCCGGCGGGCGGTCGGGCGCACGATCGCGTCGAGGTCCCGCAGAATGTGGTCGCGCATCCGCTCATCGACGGTTCCGACCGTCATCGCGATGACCGCGAGATCGGCGAGGACGGTGTCGTGCACGGCCGCCGCCGCGCGTCGCTGCAATTCACGCTCGCGTTCATCGATCAAGACCGCTCGCTGCACCGCCAAGAACTCGGGAACGCGCTGCTTCGCGCGATAGCGCACAGCAGCGAGCAACCCGAAGCCGGTGAGTGACACGACGCCCACGATGAGCGGGCCGTAGCCGAACGGACCGGGAGTGCCGACGGCCCACCAGCCGACCGCGAGAGCGGAGTAGGACACGGCGAGTGCCGCGAGTGTCCAGCGCACCCCGCTACGGGCGCTGCCGCCGAGGGCACCGACGAGCGGCAACGCGGTGGCAACACGATTCAGGATGAAGGGATCGTCGCCCTGCTCGGCGAGCGCCACCACCGCGACGACGGACGCCGCGGCGGCAACCCCTCCGGCGGCCAGGTAGAGCGTCGCGGTCGCGCGCGACGGCAGCATGAGCAACAGGGCGGCGAGAAGGAGCACCGCGACTGCCGGCGCCGCGACGATGGGCGCGCGCAAAGGATCGAGCCCGGCGGAGAGAACCACGTCGACCGACATGACGACGGTCAGCGCCGTACCCCCGATCGCGACGGCGCGCATGGCCGTCGAGAGCCCCGACACGACGACTGCGGCGGCGACATCTCGCGGCAGTGCGACCGTCGGCATGGTCCTCCCCTCGCGCTCAGGCTAGCGCTCGCGTGCGCCCGCAGGGCTACCGCTCGCCGTCGACTCCGAAGCGGACGACGAGCGAGCGTCCGTTGGTCCACGAGATGTCCCGCACGACCGACTTCGCCGTCAGGTAGTACGGGGCCAGCACCGCGGTGCGGCGCCCCTCCGGAAGCTCAAGATCGAGCGTGAGCGCCACAGCGACGTTCCCCTCCCCACCCGGAGCCAGTTCCAGCCGCGCGGCATACACGCCGGCGGTCTGGTCGGAGAACACCCCGTCGATGAGCGCGAGGATCGCCGCGCGCTGGTCGAGGGAGACGCGATCAGCAAGGCGGTGCGGGTCGGTGACGTGCACCGCCCGGGTGGCAACGACGGCGCCGAGCCAGCCGCTGCCCTCACGGTCGATGAGCGCGGTGCGCAGCTCGGCCGCCAGCTCGGCCGCCCGCGCGCGCGTGGCGGCGTCCACCGGCGCACCATCGGCGATGGCCCGCAGGAAGGGCATCGCGTCCGCGCTGAGCACCCCGCGCGTGGTGCGGTCCACGATCGACACCGCCTTCTCGCGCGCGGGCGGCACCGCGATGGTGTCGACGATGCCCGAGCGCCAGCCCTGCACTTCATCGATGAGCGCGCGCGTGAGGAAGGTACCGCCGATGAGGGCGAACAGCGGTGAGGACGCGGCGATCACCACCTCCGCTCCGGGAGAGACGGCGGCGAGCGGCTCTGTCGCGAATGCAGCACCCAGCACGCTGGCACCGGCAACCATCGCTCCCGCCGGCAGGAAGACGCGACCGGGAACGAACGGGCTGAGCGACATGACGACGAGCGCAACCGCGACTGGAGCCCACCACAACTCGGGGACGAGCTCTGCGGTCGCTCCGTGACCCCCTCGCGCGATGCCCCACCCGCTGACGAGAACCGCCGAGCTCGCCAACACGGCGACGACCATTGCCGTAGCCGTTCCGAAACGTCGACGGGTGGGACGGGCGGCGAAATGGATGGCACCGGTTGCCAGTGCGGCCAGCACGACGGCAGCCCACTGAAAACCGGGCGCATCGGCGCCCTGCTCACCGAGCAGCACCCCACCGGCGCCGAGTGCCACGATCAAGACGGGAACCCACGCGGTCACGAGCGACGCGGTCAACCAGCTGAGCGTGTCGACCTCGTTGGCCGAGCGCCGCCACCACACGGTCATCGCTCGGCCTCCGCCCCGGCGCGGGGAGCCGAGAGCAGCACGGTGGTGCCCGCTTCCGACGACCAGATCCTGGCGGACCCCCCGGCGCGCTCCATTCGGCCGATGATCGACTCGCGGAGACCCAAACGGTCGACCGCCACCGCGTCGACGTCGAAGCCCAGTCCGTCATCCACGACGAGCACCGTGAGGCGGTCGTCGTCTCCTCCGAGCGTCAGCTCGACGTGATGGGCCGACGCGTGGCGACGCACGTTGTCGAGCGTCGCCGCGACGGCGGCGTGCAACGCCTCCGCGACGACGGGTGGGAGGGCGTCATCGGTCAACAGCTCCGTGCCGGCCAGGTCGATGCGGCCGCCACGCCAGCGGTAATCCTCGACCAGGTCCAGCAGGGCGCGGCCGAATGTGCCCTCGCGGGGCAGGATCGAGACCGTGCCGGTGTCGGTCGCGCTCGCACCCTCCAAGCGCGTGAGGTCCGCCCGGATGCGGTCGCGCATCCTCTCATCGAGAGCGCCGTCTCCGTGAGCAATGGCGGCGAGATCGGACAGGACGGTGTCGTGCACGACAGCGGCAGCCGACCGTTCGCGGCGGCGACGCTCGTCGGCGCGACGCGTCTCGCGGGCAATGTCGCGGAAGGCGGGGAGGCGCCCGCCGCTGCGCCGCCAGCCGATGTCGACCACGGCAAAGGCGAAGACCATGATGAGGGCATCAATGACGCGATCGGGCGAAAAGTGAGGCTCCTCGCCCACGATGACGGCGCCCAGGGCAATCGCGATCGTCCCGACGCCGAGCCCCGCCAGGATCCAGCCGATGCCGCTCACGCCCCGCGTGCCGAGCGCCCCGACAAAGATCAGCGCGACGGCAGCGCCCTCGACCAGGAAGCCCGAGCGATCCCCGAGGGGTGCGGCGTACGAGGTGGCCAGCGCTGCATACGCCGTGCCGATGGTGAGCCCCACGCCGAGGTGCGTCACCATCGTGACGACGCTCGGGCGGGCGGCGAGAGCCAGCGACGTCACGAGGACGGGAAGGAGTGTCAGCACGAGCGGCACGGACGCGGGGCCGTGCCCGAGCACGACAGCCGTCTCGCCGATCACGGCAAGCACCAGCAGTACCGATACGGGACCGATCCAGCGCATGGCGGCGCTCAGGCCGCGCACGAGACCCGCAGCCGTCACCCCGCGCGGCGCTGGCAGAGACGCGAACGAATCGCTCGGCGGGGCTGTGGGCGCCTGATTGGACGGCACTGCCCGGCGCCCTATCGCCTCAGCTCCGGGTGCGACCGCCGAGGGCGCGCTCGTCGCGCTCTCCCGTGGCGTTCGTTCGGAGTTCCTTCGGCAGCGAGAACATCAGATCTTCCTCTGCGGTCTTCACAATCTCGACGTTCTCGAACCCTGCATCACGCAGGTCGGCGAGCACCTGCTCGACAAGCACCTCGGGAACGCTCGCACCCGAGCTCACCCCGACGCTCGCGACGCCCTCGAACCACTCCTGTCGAATCTCGCTGGCGTAGTCGATGCGATACGCCGCCTTCGCCCCGTATTCCAGCGCGACCTCGACGAGACGCACGCTGTTCGAGCTGTTGGACGAGCCGACAATGATGACGAGATCGGCGTCAGGAGCGACCTTCTTGATCGCCACCTGACGGTTCTGCGTCGCGTAGCAGATGTCGTCGCTGGGCGGGTCCTTCAGGTGCGGGAACCGTTCGCGCAGGCGACGCACGGTCTCCATCGTCTCGTCGACCGAGAGCGTGGTCTGCGACAACCAGATGAGGTTCTCGGTCTCGGGCACCTCGATGCGGTCGGCCTCGTCGGGGTCGTTCACGAGAATGGTGCGCTCGGGGGCGTGCCCCATCGTGCCTTCGACCTCTTCGTGGCCCTCGTGACCGATCAGGAGGATCCAGTAGTCCTGCTTCGAGAACCGCACGGCCTCTCGGTGCACTTTTGTCACGAGCGGGCAGGTGGCGTCGATGGCCTGCAGCTCGCGGTCTGCCGCGCCCTTCACGACAGCGGGGCTCACACCGTGGGCCGAAAATACGATGTGCGAGCCCTCGGGCACCTCGTCGACCTCGTCGACGAAGATCGCGCCGGCCTTCTCGAGTTCGCTGACCACGTGCACGTTGTGCACGATCTGCTTGCGCACGTAGACCGGCGCACCGTACTGCTCGAGCGCTTTCTCAACGGCGATGACGGCGCGGTCGACGCCGGCACAGTAGCCGCGCGGCGCGGCCAACAGCACGCGCTTGGGGCGGTCGATCTCGACCGGGGTGAGCCGCTCGCGACGCTCAGGAATGACGGGCGCGGTCAGCGTCTGGCCGAGGGCGCCGTTCGTGATCGTGGACATCGGGTCGAGTCTACGGGTCGGCCCTGAATTCGCCCCTGATAGGGGATGCGCGTGCGCGCGGCCCTACTCAACGTCGCGTCGGAGGGTGGTCACGGCCGCGACAGCGACGAGCAGCACGCTCAGGGCGGTCAGCACAAGGCCCCCCTCGAGTCGGGTGAGCGGCTCGATCACGCCCGGCACGGTGGGATCAAGTTGGCCGATGGAGGCGATAATGCCGGCCCCGACGAGCGAGTCGGTGGCCGCACCCGGGAGGTAGCGGGCGAGCTCTGCCGACCACTCCCAGGCGCCGGCAACGATGCGCAGGATCGGCTCCACGAACTGCGTGAAGACCAGCACAATGACGATGGCCGCGATCTGGCTGGTCAAGAGAGCCCCCAAACCGAGGCCGAGAAGCGACCACAGTGCGCAGGCGAGCACGGTGCGAGCGAGCAAGCCGAGCACGTCAGGATCGCCGAGCAGGGTGTCGACGCCGTTTGCCGCAAGCACGGCGGCACCTGCGGCAACCGACGTGAGCGCGCCAATCACGCCGTAGAGTGCGCCGACGAGCAGTGCCACGACAAGGCGCCCGACCAGAACGACCGGGCGACGCGGCTGGGCCAGGAACGTGGGGGTGAGAGTGCGCCAGCGGTACTCGCTCGTCGCGGCGAGCGCCCCGAACAGCAGCGGAATGACGAGGGCGACGCTCGTGGTCGAGCTGTAGACCAGCTGCGTGGCCACCTCGGCGGGAAGCGGACCGGGGCCGCCCTCCGTCTCGGCGGTCACGAAGAAGGCGAATCCGCCCGCGGTGACCCCGACGTAGAGCACGAGCACCACGGCGAGCACCCACCAGGTGCGCAGCGAGAAGACGCGAACCAGTTCCGCGGCGACGGCGCGCGTGAGGGCGCTCACGCCGCGACCTCCGCGCTTGAGGCGGGTCGAGCATCCGGATCGGGGTGTTCCGACGTGAGGCGCAGGAAGACCGATTCGAGGTCGTCGGAGAGCGGGGTGAGCAGCGTGAGGGGAATGGCGGCCGCCAACGCCGCGCGGCCGACACCGTCGGCGTCGAGGCCGGTGACGACCAGGGGGCCCGCGGTGGGCGTCTCGACGACGCCGCCGGCGGCGGCGATCGCCGAGGCGAGGGCGCTGCGGTCGGCAGCGTCCACACGCACGCGGGCGACGGCACCGGCCGAGAGCTCGGCGAGTGCCCCCGCCATGACAATGCGTCCGCGCGCGATCACGACAACGTCATCCACCGTCTGCGACACCTCGCTCAACACGTGCGACGACAGCAGGATCGTGCGCCCCTCTGCGGCGAGCTCGCGCAGGAATACGCGAATCCACGTGATGCCGGCAGGGTCGAGGCCGTTGATGGGCTCATCGAGCACGAGTGTTCCCGGGTCGCCGAGCAGGGCGGCGGCGAGGCCGAGGCGCTGGCGCATGCCGAGGGAGTAGCCGCCCACCCGGCGGTCGGCGGCATCGGTCATGCCGACGCGCTGCAGCACCGCGTCGATGCGGTCGCGTTCGAGGCCGGCGGCTAGCTGCAGGACGCGCAGGTGGTCGCGTCCGCTTCGCCCGGGATGAAAGACATCCGACGACAGGGATGCTCCGACCCGGCGGGCGGGATCATCAAGCGCCGCGTAGGCGGTGCCGCCGAACGTGGCCGTGCCGGATGTGGCACGCGCAAGCCCCAGCAGCACGCGCAGCGTTGTGGTCTTTCCCGCGCCGTTCGGGCCGAGGAACCCCGTGACCCGGCCGGGGTGGGCGGTGAAGGAGACGTCATCGACGGCAGCGACGGCGCCGTAGCGCTTCGTGAGGTGGTCGATCGTGATCGGTGTTCCGGTCGGCATTCATCCCCCATCGGCTCACGCGAACACCGGCGGTGTCGGGGCCATCTACTACCCTGGCGAGCGCCCACCCTGGCCGCAAGTGCGACGCCCCCTTCGAAGAAATCGGAGAGCCATGACCGACGCCGCTCCGTCGACGCCCGCGCCAACCAGTGCCGACGCGCCGTGGCCCGTCGCTGAGCTGTCCCAGAAGCTCAAGGGATGGATTGACCGGCTCGGCGCGGTCTGGATCGAGGGGGAGATCACGCAGTGGGGCATCTCGGGCGGCAACGTCTACGGCAAGCTCAAAGACCTGAGCGCCGACGCGACTGTGTCGTTCGTGATCTGGTCGTCGGTGCGCTCGCGCATCCCCGACGGGGTCACGCAGGGCGATCGCGTCGTCATGCACGTCAAGGCCAACTGGTGGGTCAAGGGCGGCAGCTTGACGATGCAGGTCTTCGACGTGCGGCGCGTCGGCCTCGGCGACCTGCTCGAACGCCTGGAGCGGCTGCGGCAGAGTCTGCGCGCCGAAGGACTGTTCGACATAGCGCGCAAGAAGCCGCTTCCCTTCTTGCCGAGCCTCATCGGACTCGTGACGGGCAAAGACAGTGATGCTGAAAAGGATGTGCTGCGCAACGCGGCCCTGCGCTGGCCATCCGTCGCGTTCCGCGTGCAGCACTCGGCCGTGCAGGGTGACCGCGCGGTCGGCGAACTCGTCGCCGCCATCGAGGCGCTCGATGCCGACCCCGAGGTCGACGTCATCATCGTGGCGCGCGGAGGCGGCGACTTTCAGAATCTGCTTCCGTTCAGCGATGAGCGGGTCGTGCGCGCCGTCGCCGCCTGCTCCACGCCCGTCGTGAGTGCGATCGGCCACGAAAATGACCGCCCCCTGCTCGACGATGTCGCCGACCTGCGTGCATCCACGCCGACCGACGCCGCGAAGCGCGTCGTTCCCGATGTCGGCGACGAGCTCTCGCGCGTCGACCAGGCCCGCACGCGGCTGCGCTCCCGCATCACCCTGCAGGTGCGCACCGAGGTCGACCGCCTGGCCCAGCTGCGATCGCGCCCGGTGCTCGTCGGCGCCGATTGGATCATCGATGCGCGCGCCGACGAGCTCACCCGGCTGGTCGCCCGCGGCGCCGAGCTCACCGAGCGCCGCATCGAGCGCGCTGGCGACGAATTGGCCGAACGGCGCGCTCGCCTGCGCTCGCTCTCGCCGCAGTCGACCCTCGACCGGGGGTACGCCATCGTGCAGGCGGCTGACGGCGCGGTGCTGCGCGCCGCGTCCGATGTCGTCGACGGTGCACGGTTGCGCGTGACCCTCGCCGACGGCGCGATCGCCGCCGACGCCCGCATTCCCGGCACCGACACAGAAGGCGACGAATAGCATGACAAGCGTGAGCGAGACCCCGGCCGACATCGAGACCCTCAGCTACGAGGAGGCTCGCGACGAGCTCGTTCGCGTGGTCTCCGCACTCGAGCAGGGCGGCGCCACGCTCGAGCAGTCCATCGCCCTGTGGGAGCGCGGCGAGGCCCTAGCCCGACGCTGCGAAACCTGGCTGATCGGCGCGAAAGAGCGGCTCGACGCCGCGCGCGCCGCCGCCGATTCATCATGACCGACCCCGCAACCGGACGCCCCATCGTCGCGGAGCTCGGTCGCCCCGAGACTGCCGACGAGAAGGCGGCGCGCGTGGCCGCGAACCGAGCGAAACGCCGGGCCAACCAGACCACAATCAATCTGATTCTCTCGGTCGCCGCATCGCTTCTCGTTGTGCTCTTCCTCATCGTCGTGGTCGTCCGTGAGGCCCCCACGCCCCCGCCAATCGACTACCGCGCCACCGCGGACGAACTCGTCGCGGGAACCGATTTCGACATCGTCGCCCCCGTTGTTCCCCCCAGCTGGTGGGTCAATCGCGCGGGTCTCACCGCCTCAGGCGGCGTGACCGAGTGGTACGTCGGATTCGTCACCGACCCCGAGCCCACCCGTGCCGGCTTCGTCGCGCTTCTGCAGGGCTTCGACGCCAACCCCACGTGGCTCGCTGAGCAGTTGCGTCAGCCACGCACCGCCGGAGACGAGGTCGAGATCGGCGGCGTCACGTGGACGCTCTACGATCGACGAGGGAACAGCCAGCTCGAGAACCGCCAATACGCACTGGTGACCGAGACCGAGAGCAGCACAATCGTGCTGTTTGGCACGGCGGAGGAAGCCGACTTCACTCTGCTCGCCACCTCGATCGCCGGCGAGCTGACCGCCCCCTGACTGTCGCGTCGCGACACGACGAGGAGGATCATGACGACCGCCGAGCGCACCCCCGCCGCAGTGTGGCGTGAAATGGAAGAGGGTAACGCCCGCTTCGTCGCTGGCGAACCCCGCCACCCCCACCAGGACGCCGAACGTCGCACCGAGTTGAGCGGCTACCAGCGCCCCGACGCCGCGCTGTTCGGGTGCAGCGACAGTCGCCTCGCCGCCGAGATCATCTTCGACAAGGGCCTCGGTGATCTGTTTGTCGTGCGAAATGCCGGCCAGATCGTCAGCGACAGCGTCGTCGGTTCGCTCGAATACGCCGTGGCGGTGCTCGAGGTGCCGCTCATCGTTGTGCTGGCCCACGACGAGTGCGGCGCCGTCCGCGCCGCACTCGATCAGGCGGGGCCGAACGCTCCGACCCTACCCGCGCACATCCGCTCACTCGTCACGCAGATCATGCCGGCCGTCCAGCGGGTGCGCATCGCTGCGGGCTCGCCCGGCGTCGACACCATCGACGCGTTCGAGGTGGGCCGCCAGCACCTGCGCGACACGGTCGGGGCGCTCCTCAGCGCGAGCGAGCTCATCAGCGAAGCCGTCGCCGCCGGGCGTCTTGCGATCGTCGGCGCCAACTACCAGCTGCATGACGGCCGCGTGAATGCCGACGCCGTCGTCGGTGCCGTGTGACGAGCATCCAGACCTACCACCACCTCCCCTCCCCCTCTACAGAAACGGAACCATCGCGATGAGCGAGAACACCGAGACCGAGTACCGCATCGAGCACGACACGATGGGCGAGGTTCGCGTGCCGAAGAGCGCGCTGTACCGCGCGCAGACGCAGCGCGCCGTCGAAAACTTCCCCATCTCCGGCACACGCCTGGAGGCCGGGCAGATCAAGGCGCTCGCGCAGATCAAGCGCGCCGCGGCCCTCGTGAACGCCGAACTCGGAATCCTCGATGAGACCCTCGCGCGCGGCATCGTCGCCGCCGCGGACGAGATCATCGGGGGCGCGCACCTCGAGCACTTCCCCGTCGACACGTACCAGACGGGCTCGGGCACGTCGTCGAACATGAACATGAACGAGGTGCTTGCCACGCTCGCCACGCAGCACGCCGGCACCGCCGTGCACCCGAACGACCACGTGAACGCCTCGCAATCGTCGAACGACGTGTTCCCGACCTCGGTGCACCTCGCCGTCACCGAGGCGCTCCTCGCCGATCTGATTCCGGCGCTCGAGTACCTCGCCGAGGCGCTCGAGGAAAAGGCCGAACTGTGGAAGACCGCGGTCAAGGCCGGCCGCACACACCTCATGGACGCCACCCCGGTCACCCTCGGCCAGGAGTTCGCCGGGTACGCCCGCCAGGTGCGACTCGGCATCGCCCGCGTGCGGGCAACGATCGAGCGCGTTGCGGAGGTTCCGCTCGGCGGCACCGCCACGGGCACCGGCATCAACACTCCGCTCGGCTTCTCGCAGAAGGTCATCGCCGAGCTCGCCTCGTCGACCGGCCTGCCCATCACGGAGGCCGAGGACCACTTCGAGGCGCAGGGCGCCCGCGATGGGTTGGTCGAGGCGAGCGGCGCTCTGCGCGTCATCGCCGTGTCGCTGACGAAGATCTGCAACGACCTGCGCTGGATGGGCTCTGGCCCCAACACCGGCCTTGCCGAACTGCACATTCCCGACCTGCAGCCGGGCTCGTCGATCATGCCGGGCAAGGTGAACCCCGTCGTGCCCGAGGCCGTGCTCATGGTGTGCGCGAAGGTCGTCGGCAACGACGCGACCATCGCCTGGGCCGGCGCATCGGGCTCGTTCGAGCTGAACGTCGCGATCCCCGTTATGGGCACGTCCCTGCTCGAGTCGATCCGTCTGCTCGCGAACTCGACCCGCGTGCTCGCCGACAAGACCGTTCGCGGGCTTGAGGCGAACCTCGACCGGGCCCGTGCGCTCGCCGAGTCGTCGCCCTCGATCGTGACTCCGTTGAACCGCGTCATCGGCTACGAGGCCGCCGCGAAGGTCGCCAAGCACTCGGTCGCCAAGGGGCTCACCGTGCGCGAGGCCGTCATCGACCTCGGCTTCGTCGAGCGCGGCGAGGTCACCGAGCAGCAGCTCGACGAGCTGCTCGACGTGCTCTCGATGACCTCCCCCGGCCTCTAGCCTGCGGCGCCGCCGCCCCTACTGGAAGTAGTGGGGGCGGCTCACCGACACGGTCGAGACGAACATCACGCCGGGCCGCCGCTCGAGCAGTTCGCGCAGGCCCGCGATCAGGGCGGGGGCGCGGTCGTCCGGAACGACCGTGATCGTGAGGGTCAGAGCATCCTGGTCGTTGAAGAGGGCGCGGCCGTCGTGAGCCCCGTGGTGCCCGAGCCCGGTCACGCCGGGCAGGCTCGTGTAGCCGGTTGCGCCCGCGCTGACGATCTGGCGCGAGACGGCATCAGCGTCGGACGAGCGAACCACCACCTCGACCTTGGTCATGGGAGAGAGTCCTTCGACGGTCATGCCGCCTCCTTCGTGTCGGTCGTCTGATCAGTGTTGTCGGTCGGGATGCGCGGATGCCAGCCGTCGGCGCGGCGCTCGACCCAGCCGTGGCCGTCTGCCGCGGGGGCGACAAGGCGCACCCACTCGCCGAGAACCAGGTCGCGAACGATGTCGTGGCGCTCGATGATGCGGTCGATGCGGCCGAGCGGCGCATCCACGATCGCGAGCAGGCGCACCGGCTCGTGGTGGTGGCCCTCACGGGTCATCACCGACTGCTGGGGAAGCCCGATGCGCAGGTCGCCGTCGGGGCCAGTGAGCACGCCGAGGCCGCCAACGAGATTGTGTACGGTCTTGCTGCCCGCGCCGAAGACCTCGGGGTCGACGGTCGAGAAGTAGTACTGGGCGTTGATCCAGTGGGCAACGACGAGCGGCGCGGTGAGAATCGTCGTCAGCGCGACGCCCTCAGTGTCGGCCTCCGGGTCGTAGCTGTGCAGGAACGTGCGACGACCGAGGTCGACACCGCGGGTGAGGTCACGCGGGCCGATGATGATCGCAGCGTTGCGGGCGAGGCCCCACTCGGGGAAGACCTGGGCCCAGTCGGCCGCGCGGCGCGCGACCTCGGCCTCGGCACCCGCCCGGCGCCCGCCCGGCAGATCGGCGAGTCGCTCGCGGCGCAGGCGCTTTCCCGCCACGGCGAGGTCGGCGCGCAGCGCGCTCACGACGACCTGGTGCCGACCGCTGAGGGCGTGCGTGTCGTGAATGGTGACGCGGTCGGTGACCGTGTCGTGCTCGCCGCCGAGGAAGATCGTCGTGTCGTCGATCGTGATGCCGCGGGCAGCGAGCCCCTCACGCACGGCGGGCGCGTTGAGCAGCGCGGCGGCGATGCGGGCATTGCTGGCGCCGCGATGCCCGCCGCACGCGCCACAGTCGAGCGCCGTGCGGAACGGCGAGTTCGTCGTCGTCGCACCATGGCCGAGCAGCAGCACGACGGGCGCGAAGTGGCGGGTCATGCCCATCGTGGTGAGGATGGTCTCGGCCGTCAGCACCTGCTCGTCGACCGACATCGCCGAGTCGAGGTCGAACAGCGTCGGAGGCGCCGACCGCAACTCGTCGGGGCGCGTGGCCTCGCCGAGCGCGCCGGGCGAGACCGAGCGGAGCGCGGCGAGTGGGCCGAGCATCCAGCCGCTGAGTTCTGCCCAGCCGAGTGCGGAACCGACGGAGCGTTCGGGGGCGCGCAGCGATCCGCGCCAGGCGAGACTCGAGCGGAAGCGGTCGAGGGCGGTTCGCGCGCGCGGCGCTGCGCCCGGGCGTGGGCGCTCGTCGATCGCGTGCCGCGGCGACAGCAGCACCGGGCACGAGTCGAGTCCGGCGCCCGCACCGAGCGGGGTGACGCGGGCGGCCACGCCGAAGAAGCCGGCGAATCCGCTGGTTCCGTAGGGGCCGACCGCCTCGATGTGACGGCGGAGGCCCTCGCTGCGCACGTCGATGCAGCAGACGATGTGAGCGGCCTCGGGGGTGCGTCTGTCCTCACCGGTACCGGCCGCATCGCCCCGGGCGGGCACCCGCAGGGCGCGCAGCAGGGCGTCGTGCGTGGCGGCTTCGGCGGCCTCCTGCCAGACGAGCAGGCGCTCGGCCGACAATTCGGGCGCGACGGGCGCGGCCGGGTCGGGGGCCCCGAGGATCGTCGTCAGCGCGAGGCGCACGGCGAGGAATTCGACGGCGTCGATGTCGCGCTCGACGCTCGAGCGGCGGCGCAGCGCCGACGTCCATCCGGGCGTGCGGGCGAGGTGCTGGCCAAGCAGCTCGAGTGCGTCCGTGTCGTCGAGGCGTCGGCCGGCGAGGTGGCGGGCGATGACGCCATCGGCGCGCTCCGGCAGCTCGCGCAGCAAGCGACGGGCGCGGGGACGCAGCGTCGGGTCGACGAGGGCGAGCGCCCGCCAGTCGCCGTAGAAGCCAGCACCGCCCCGCACCGACCACGCCGCCTCACCATCGGCGAACCAGCTGCGCGCGAAACGGCCGAGTCGGTCGTCGACACGCTCCGTTAGCCGGTCGAGCTCCGGCGCGGCCGGGATGCTCGGGGCAGCGGCAAGGAACGCCTCCACGATCTCGTCGTCGCTGTCCGCACCCGCCCCCGCGTCGGAGGATGTGCCCCGCCTGCGCAGAGCCGCCGCCAGATCGGCGCGGCGGACCCGTCCGGAGCGGAGCAGCTTGTGGTAGCCGGCCTCGCCGATCGACCCGGCGGCACCGACCGCGGCAGCCCCCTCCGTCGCCGCGACCCCGAAGCCGGCGGCGAGCCGGGGCAGCAGCGGGTTGACGGCGACGGCGGCGTCGAGGCCGTAGTAGTCGCCGATCACGTCGAGGGCGACGTCGGCGAAGGCGCGCACGCGCTGCAGGTCGGCGGTGCTGGGTCCGGTCACGGCGGCCGGAGTGCTGAGCACGGCGCCGTCACGCGGTGCGGGAAGGGACGTGGTCACGCGGCGACCTCCTGGCGGTGGGTGGTGGGCTGGGTTGTGGACGATGCGGCGGCGGGCAACGCTGCGGCGCGGGCGCGGGTGCGCGCGGCCGGCGTCCTCGGTGCCGCACCCAGGGCGAGCGCCGCCGCGAGAGCGGCGCGCTCGTACGACGCCCCCGCCGCCGTCCGTCGGAGGACGGCCAGCAGAAGAACCGCAAGGGCGGCGGCGAGGGCGAGCGCGACGGATGCCGCCGGGGTGGCGAGGGGCGCGCCGAGGGCGGGGCCGAGCATCCGGGTGAGTGAGCCGAGGGCGAGAGCCGCGGCGAACGACAGGGTGGCGGAGGCGGTGAGTCGCGTGAGCGCCTCACCGGTCGTGACCGCGTGGGCGACGAGCCGGCCGGCCGCGGCGGCGAGCGCGAGGCCGATCATGAGGGTGATGACCGCGCCGCCGAGCGACACCGCGCCGGGGTAGGCGACCAGCACGCCGGCGACAACGGCGGCCGCGGCGACGGTTGCGCCGAGTGGGGTGCCCGCGCGCGGCAGGACGCGGCGGTGGGCGGCAGGAGAGCGGCGCTCGCGGGCACGCCGGTCGACGCCGTCACCCGAGGACAGGAAGCGGGAGGACTTGTACCAGCCGTGTGCGACGAGGTGCAGCAGCGCCGCGACCGTCAAGCCCAGCCCGATGCAGAGCAGGGTGAAGCCGAGCTGCGCCACCGTCGACAGCACGAGCTTGCCCTTGATGTCGGGGCGGGCGGCAAGGCCGGCACCCCCGACGACGATGGCGAGCGCCCCGAAGGCGGCGGCGACGATGAGCGGCGCGGCGCCGGCGTTCATGGCCGGCAGCTGCAGGATCAGGAGGATCGCGCCGCCGTTCACGACACCGCCGTGCAGGGCTGCACTGACGGGCGTCGGCGCGCGCAGAGCATCGAGCAGCCAGCCGTGTGCGGGAACCCCGGCGGCGCGGATGATGGCCGCTCCCACCAGGAGGATGGCGGCGGCAGTGCCGGGCCCCACGATGACGGCGGCCCAGACGAGCACGTCGGAGGCGACCAGCCAGGTAGCGGGGCGCCGGGCAGCCGACGTTCCCCCGCCGAGGCGGAGCGCGACGATCACGCCGAGGGTCGCCGTGCTCCACGCGATCGCCTGGGCGGGCAGTGGGGCGAGCACGACGAGTGCGGCGGACGCGACGAAGACCAGCGCGAGGGCGGCCGTGACGGATGCGCCGTGCCGGTCTCCGCGCAGGCTGCGGTGCGCGTAGGGCAGCACGGCGAGGGCGACGAGCAGAACGAGCGCGAGAAGCAGCAGGGTGGCGGCGTCGAGCCGCAGCAGCTCGGTGAGGCTGAGATCGGGAACCATGCATGAACCTCCTATCGCGTCACACAATACAGGTAATTTGTTACATGTAAAGACTGACGCGTAAAGAATTACCGCGATGCGTGCATCCCGCGCCTACAGTGGAGGGGTGTCGGAGTGGACGTTTCTCACCAACCACGCACACGTGCTCGTGTGCCTCTCCGATGACGAGTCGCTGCGCGTGCGCGACATCGCCGAGCAGGTCGGCATCACCGAGCGGGCGGTCGTGCGCATACTCGGCGAGCTGGTCGACGCCGGCTACCTCGAAAAGTTCCGCGACGGACGGCGGAACACGTACCGCATCCTGCGCGATCAGCCGCTGCGGCATCCCCTCGAAAGCGCTCACACGGTGGGCGACCTGCTCAACTCGGTCGCGGGCTAAACGCCACGGAAACGGGCACCGTCGACGCGGCGCTACGGACGCGAAAAGCGGGCCGGGATGCCGAGCAGCTCTCCGATCCGCACCACCGGTTCTGAAGCGCACGCGGTCCGCACCCCGGCCCGCGCCCTCACCCTACCGCTCGTGATGAGCCCCCAACGGGATCGGGATGCGGCACCCAGACTTGGCGCCTCTACGCGAGCTCGTTGCCCTCCAGCAGGTCGGTGACGAGCGCGGCGATGGCGCTGCGCTCGCTGCGGGTGAGCGTGATGTGGCCGAACAGCGCGTGCCCCTTCAGCGTTTCGATGACGCTCGCGACGCCGTCGTGGCGGCCCACACGGAGGTTGTCGCGCTGCGCGACGTCGTGGGTGAGCACAACCTTGGAGTTCTGGCCGATGCGGGACAGCACGGTCAAGAGAACGTTGCGCTCGAGTGACTGCGCCTCATCGACGATGACGAAGGCGTCGTGCAGCGAGCGTCCGCGGATGTGCGTCAGCGGCAGCACCTCGAGCAGGCCCCGGTCGACGACCTCGTCAAGCACGTTCTGCGACACGACACTCGACAGGGTGTCGAACGTGGCCTGCGCCCACGGGTTCATCTTCTCGCTGGCATCCCCCGGAAGGTAGCCGAGCTCTTGTCCGCCGACCGCGTACAGCGGGCGAAAGACCATGATCTTGCGCTGCTGGTTGCGCTCGAGCACCGCCTCGAGGCCTGCGCACATCGCGAGCGCCGATTTGCCGGTGCCCGCGCGACCGCCGAGCGAGACGATGCCGACCTGGGGGTCCATCAGCAGGTCGATCGCGAGTCGCTGCTCGGCCGAGCGGCCGTGGAGGCCGAAGACGTCGCGGTCGCCGCGGACAAGCTGGATCTCGTCATCGCCGACGACCCGGCCGAGCGCCGAGCCGCGGTCGGAGTGGATCACGAGCGAGGTGTTGACGGGCAGCTCGCGCACCGTGTTCGAGCGCACCACCTCGCGGTCGTAGAGGTCGGCCATCTGCTCGGCCGACAGGGTGACATCGGCCATTCCGGTGTAGCCGGAGTCGACGGCGAGCTCGTGCCGGTACTCCTCGGCCGCGAGGCCGATCGATGACGCTTTGACGCGCATCGGGAGGTCCTTCGAGACGACTGTCACGTGCATCCCCTCTGCGGCGAGGTTCATCGCCACGGCGAGGATGCGCGAGTCGTTGTCGCCGAGCTGCAACCCGCTCGGCAGCACCGACTGGTTCGAGTGGTTCAGCTCGACGCGCAGGCTGCCGCCCTCGTCGCCCACGGCGACCGGGAAGTCGAGTCGTTCGTGCTTGATGCGCAGCTCGTCGAGGTTACGCAGCGCCTGACGGGCGAAGTAGCCGATCTCGGGGTCGTGGCGTTTGGCTTCCAGCTCGCCGATGACGACGACCGGCAACACGACGGCGTGTTCCGCGAAGCGGAACATCGCCTTCGGGTCGCTCAGCAGAACCGAGGTGTCGAGCACGTACGTCCGCTGCGCCACCTCCGCCTTCTGCTCGGTCGCGTTGGACGAGGAACGAGAGGTGCGAGTCGCGGCCACGGTGCTCCATCCCCGGGGCACCTCCGGCGCACCCGGAACCAGTTCTACGAGGTCGGCCGGGGGCTCGCGAGACGAGCGTCCGGCCGTCTCGATCGGGCGCGGTGCCCGATGCCGCTGACGCTACGCCCGACGCGAGGGATGCGCGGGAACGACACGCGAGAACACCCGCGCGTTCACGCGACCGTCATGTTCTGAAACTCGGCACAGGCGAGGCGCAGGAGGTCGAGCGTGTCATCGCGCGTCGACACGTGGGCTGACAGGCGCACCGCCCCACCGATCGTCGCGGCGGTGATGCCGTGGTTATGCAGGGCCGCGGTGAGCGCCGTGATCGCGCCGCGCGGAGGCTGGATGACGACGATGCCCGCACGCTCGGCGTCGTCGCGCGGCGACAGCACGCCAAGGCCGGCAAAGTCGGCCAACTCGATGATCTGAGCACACGTCGCAAGCACCCGCTCGCGGATCGCCCCGACGCCGACCAGGGCGACCTCCTCCGCAGCGCCCGCCAAACGCGCCTGGGCCGTGGGGTCGGCGTATCCGACCCGGTACGCGCGCGCCCCGCTCACCGGGGGCGAGACCTGATCGGTGCGGTCTTCGCCGTGGCCGCCCGCCGCCGCCAGCCAGCCAGACCACACCGGCACGAGCTGTTCGGCAGCTCGGTCGCTGAGCGCGAGAAAGCCGGTACCATAGCCGGCCCGGAGCCACGTGCGCCCTGTGCCGACGACAACGTCTGCCACCTGCCACGGCGCATCGACGACACCGAGCGCCTGGCTCGCATCGACGATGAGAAGCCGGTCGCCAATGACCTGGCGGATGCCGTCGAGGTCAACGAGGTGCCCCGTTCGGTCGTCGACGGCGCTGACCGCGACCGCCGCGATGGAGCCGGTGAGGGCATCCGCGATCGATGCAGGGGTCACCCGCTCGTGGTCGGGGGTGAAGCGGGTGGCCTGCAGCACACCCAGCGCGTCGGAGGCCCGAGCGACCGCGTACGAGGTCGCCGGGTGCTCGCTCGTCGACAGGGCGATGCCACCGGTGAGCCCGAACGCGACGTGCATGAGCGCCTGGGAGGTCGACGGCTGGAAGACAACCTGTTCGGGTTCGATGTCGAGCAGGGCGGCGATGGCCGCATCCACCCGGTCTTCCTGGTCGACGATCGCCGTCAGCGAGCCGAAGCGGGCGTTCGACAACAGCAGGGACTGCGCCCGCTCCTCCCCCATGGCTGCCTCGCCGATCGGAGCCACCGTGGCGAAGTCGAGGTAGCCGGGTTCGTCGGTGAACTCGGCAGCGTACTCGTCGAGCGTCGGCATCGTGTCGCCTTTCGTTGGGGTGTGCGGTCAGACGTCTCGTGTGCTCGTCACTGCCCGAAGCGCCGCTGGCGCCTCGAAAAGTCGCGCAGCGCTCGCAGGAAGTCGACCTCGCGCAGATCGGGCCCGAGGGCCTCGACGAAGTAGAACTCGCTGTGCGCGCTCTGCCACAGCATGAAGTCGCTGAGGCGCTGTTCACCGGAGGTGCGGATCACGAGGTCGGGGTCCGGTTGCCCGCCCGTGTACAGGTGCTCGGCGATGTGGTCGGGGGTGACCTTCTCCGCCAGGTCGTCGAGGGACCCCCCGCCCGCTGAGTGCCCCTGAATGATGCGCCGCACCGCCTCGACGATCTCGCGGCGACCGCCGTACCCGACCGCGAGGTTCACATGCAGACCGGGATGCTGTTCCGTCGCCTTCGAGGCGCGCTCGAGCGCCGCGCACAGCTCCGCCGGCAAGCCGTCGCGGCTGCCCACGTGGTGAACCCGCCAGTCGCGCACGCCCGACAGCTCGTCGGCCAGTTCGGCGATGATCTGGGTCAACGCGGCCAGCTCGTCGCTGTCGCGGCCCGACAGGTTGTCGGCCGAGAGCAGATAGAGGGTGACGACCTTGATGTCCGCGTCGTCGCACCACTCGAGAAACTCGCGCACCTTGACGGCGCCCGCTCGATGGCCGTGCTCGGTGCTGCCGCCCCACTGGCGCGCCCAGCGGCGGTTACCGTCGATGATCATCGCCACGTGATGCGGGTGCGTCGTACCCGCCAGCTGACGGCGCAGCCGACCCATGTAGAGGCGGTAGAGGGGCCCGCGCCCCGCGAGAGTTCGCGTCGAACGCACAGCACTACGGTAGTCCACGGCGCACGCGTTGTGGCGGTCGTCCAAGCGGACCGGGGGCACACATCCGCGCGACGTAGCATCAACGTATGACCGCCACCCCGCAGGGTCCGTCCACGGACCGCGACAACTCCACGCCCGAATCCGTCGAGCGCGAGCCGGGAGCGAACATCCCGAATATTCCCCTCCTGGACGACTCGATCGACTATCGCGCGGGCGAGAAGAAGCCGACCTGGCGGGGCTGGATCCACGCCGGCACTTTTCCGCTCGCCGTCGTCCTCGGGCTCGTGCTCGTGGCTCTCGGTGACGGCCCGATGGCCCGCTGGTCGAGCGCGGTCTTCGTCTTGAGCTCACTGCTGCTGTTCGGTATCTCGGCGACGTACCACCGCTTCACCTGGAGCGACCGCATGCGGGTGCTGCTGAAGCGGCTCGACCACGCGAACATCTTCCTGCTGATCGCCGGAACGTACACGCCCCTCTCGCTGCTCGCGCTCCCCCTCGACAAGGGGCTCATTCTGCTCGTACTCGTCTGGTCGGGGGCGCTGCTCGGAATCGGATTCCGCGTGTTCTGGATCACCGCTCCGCGCTGGGTCTACGTTCCGCTGTACCTGCTGCTCGGCTGGGCCGCTGTGCTTTACATCGGCGACCTCGTCGCCGCGAACGTGGCGATGATGGTGCTGATCGTCGCCGGTGGCCTCGCATACACCGCCGGCGCGATCATCTACGGAATGAAGAAGCCCAACCCGATTCCGGGCGTGTTCGGCTTCCACGAGATCTTCCACGCGCTCACCGTCGTGGCGTTCCTCTGCCACTGGACCGCGACGCTACTCGTCGCGATCAACCCGCCGTTCAACGCCGGCTGAGTCGGCGGGGGTCACATCGGGCGCGAGCTCGCCTGCCTCTGCCTGCTCAGCGGCGAGCCGCTCGGCCTCGAGCCGCTCGCGCACCTCGCCGCGGTAACGCACCCGGCGGATGCGCCGCGACATGTCGACGATGATGAAGATCGACGCGACGGCGACGAAGAAGATCGCAAAGAACCCGGCAACCCCGGGTGTGACCGTGTTCGGGTCACCCTGGAACGGCGGGATGAGCGGGTCGTCGATGGGGTTCGGCCCGAGGCCCTCAGGCAGTCGGGAGATAACGGACCAGAACACGGCGGATGCGCTCCTTGACAGACAACGGGATCGGCGCGTCGATCGCGCGCCGGCCGGGAGGGGCCGCACAGGATCGGCCCCTACCCTGGGAACACCCAGCGTATCCCCCGCGCCAGAGCGAACACCGAGAGGGCACAGCGAACCCCATGACCGTGCAGCAGCGCCTCGATGAGCGCTACGGCCGCAGCCCCAACGAGGACCGACGCACCCGGCGCATCCTGATCATCGGCGGCATCATCTTCACGCTCGTCTTCGGGTCGTGGGTTGTCTGGGGCGGCCTCTCGGGCACGAACGCCACCCTCGAGGTGCGCGAACTCGGCTTCGCCGAGGTGACGGAGACGAGCATCACGGTTGCGTGGGAAGTCTCGGTCGACCCGGGCACCGACGTCTCCTGCGCCGTCCAAGCCCTCAATGAGAACTTCGGCATCGTGGGGTGGCGGGTGCTCGACCTTGGCGCCTCCGACCAGCGCACCCGCACTTTCACCGAAACGCTGCGCACCTCGGAGCAGGCTGTGACGGGTTTGCCGTACGGTTGCTGGCTCCCGTAGTCTTTCCCGAATCGATCTCGGAACCGGCCGCGTCAGCGGCCGGTTCTGTTTTGCATCAGGAGGCACTTCATGAGCGACACCAGTGGCACCACCCAGTGGCTCACCCAGGACGCGTACGACCGGCTGCAGTCCGAGCTCGAGCACCTGTCGACGACGGGCCGCGCCGAGATCGCCAAGCGCATCGAGGCGGCGCGCGACGAGGGCGACCTCAAGGAGAACGGCGGCTACCACGCTGCGAAAGACGAGCAGGGCAAGATCGAGGCGCGCATCCGCACGCTGACCGAACTGCTCAAGAACGCATCCGTCGGCGACGCCCCCGAAGCAGACGGTGTCGTCCGTCCCGGCACGGTGATCACGGCGACGATTCTCGGCGACGACGAAAAGTTCCTGCTCGGCAGCCGCGAGATTCTCGCCGACGGCAGCGACCTCGATGTGTTCAGTGAGGCGAGCCCGTTGGGCCAGGCGATCAACGGCGCCAAAGTCGGCGACACGGTGAGCTACGAGGCGCCGAACGGAAAGAGCATCGAGGTCACGATCGTCGAGGTCGAGACCTACGCGCCCTAAAAGTCGACGCGCGGTTCATAACCCGAAACGCGAATCAGCGTTTCGCGTGTGCGCTAAAAGTCGACGCGCGGTTCATATCCCGAAACGCGAATCAGCGTTTCGCGTGTGCGAGAAACTCACCCCGCATCGCTACCCAAACGCGAATCAGCGTTTCGCGCGTGCGTTAAAAGTCGACGCGCGGTTCATAACCCTCGGCCCTGAGCGCGCCCAGCACCTGTTCGGCGTGCTCGGGGCCGCGGGTTTCGATGTGCAGTTCAAGTTCGACCTGGCTGATCGCGAGCCCGGTGCCGTGGCGGGTGTGCAGCACCTCGACGACGTTGGCGTTCTGCGCCGCGACGATTTCGCTCGTGCGCGCGAGCTGCCCTGGCCGGTCGGGCAGCGGGATGCGCAACTTCAGGTAACGCTCGCTGGCCGCCAGTCCGTGGCTAATCACGCGCTCCATGATGAGTGGGTCGATGTTGCCGCCGGACAGCATCACGACGGTGGGCCCGGTCGCCCGAACCTTGCCAGTGAGGATCGCCGCGACACCGACGGCACCGGCCGGCTCGACGACGAGCTTGGCGCGCTCGAGCAGCACGAGCATGGCGCGCGCGATGTCGTCATCATCGACGGTGACGACATCGTCGACGGTGTCCTTGATGATCGCGAAGTTCAGCTTGCCGGGCTTCGAGACCGCGATCCCGTCGGCGATGGTCGGGCTGATCGTGATTTCGGTCGGAGCGCCCGCGGCGAGCGAGACGGGGTATGCGGCGGCGTTGACCGCCTGCACTCCGATGACGCGAATCTCTCGGCCGAGCGCGGCGGCCCGCTGCTTCAGGACCGAAGCCATGCCCGAGATGAGCCCTCCCCCGCCAATGGGAACAACCACGGTCGCGAGGTCGGGCACCTGATCGAGCACCTCGAGCCCGAGCGTGCCCTGACCGGCGACGACATCGGGATGATCGAACGGCGGGATGTAGACGGCACCGGTGCGCTCCGCGTGCTCAGCGGCGGCCTTGAGCGGTTCCGCAACGGTGTGCCCGCGCAACACGACGTCGGCGCCGTAGTCGCGCGTGGCGGCGAGCTTCGGCAGGGCGACGCCGATGGGCATGAAGATGGTGGCTGGGATGCCAAGCTCGCGCGCGGCGAACGCCACGCCTTGGGCGTGGTTACCGGCCGACGCGGCGACCACGCCACGCGCCTTCTCGTCGTCGCTCAGCGACGAGATGCGGTTGTACGCGCCACGGATCTTGTACGAGCCGGTGCGCTGCAGGTTCTCGCACTTCATGAAGACTGGCTGCCCGAGCACGCGGCTCAGATAGTGCGATGACTCCATCGGCGTCACGTCGACCACGCCATTCAGAGTGGTGCGCGCCCGCTCGACCTCCTCGAGCGTGGGGCCGGCGATCGTGAGCTCGTGCGTCATTCGTCGGCCTTCCTATCGGCGGGTTCAGAATCACTGGCAGGCGACTCTGGTTCAGGCGGCAAGATGTCTGCCAGTTCGGGGTCAGGGTGCTCGCGCCAGGCGCCGCTCGCCAGGTAGCGGACCACCACGTTCAGCACGGCCGCGATGGGCACCGCGAACAGGATGCCCGGTATTCCCGCGAGGAAGCCGCCGGCGGCGACCGCGAGCACGACGGCGAGGGGGTGAACCTTGACCGCCTGACCCATCACGAGCGGCTGCAGGACATTCGACTCGACCTGCTGCACGAGGAGCACGATGGCGAGCATGATGAGGGCGATCACGATGTCGTAGTAGACGAGCGCGATGAAGACCGCGAGCGCCCCGGTGACGACGGCGCCGACGATCGGCACAAAGCTTCCGAGGAAGACGGCGACCGCGATCGGCAGGGCAAGCGGCAACTGCAGAATCAGGGCGCCGAGGCCGATACCGACCGCGTCCACGAAGGCGACGAAGATCTGCACCTTCGCGAAGTTGCTGAGCGTCAGCCAGCCCGCCTTACCGGCACCGTCGACCGGCACCCGCGCCGGCTTCGGGAATAGTCGCACGATGAACCGCCAAATGCGGGGGCCATCGATGAGGAAGAACAGCAGGGCGAAGAGCGCGAGGATCGCGCCGGTCGCCACCTCGGCGGCGGTCGATCCGACCGACAGGGCGCCGGAGAGCAGGAAGTCGGGGTCGATCTCGAGTTCGTCGATCGCGTTCGCGATCCAGTCGCTGATGGTGTTTTCGCTGAGGCCGAAGGTGTCGGTTGCCCACACGATGAGTTCGTCGTAGCGCTCGATCGCGCGCGCCTCGATCGAGGCATACCCTGCTCGAATCTCGGACACGACGAGCCACACCAACCCGGTGACCGTGCCGAGCAGCGTGAGCATGGCGGTGATGACCGCGAGCCACTTGGGAAAGCGCAGCCGGCGCTGCAACAGGCTCGAGAATGGCTGCAGCAGCGCGGCGAGCAGCACACCGATCAGCAACGGGATGATGAGCAGGCGCAGCTGGATCACCAAGAAGATCAGGATCGCAATCGCACCCGCGACCACGAGGAAGCGCCACGACCACGCGGCCGCAACGCGCATGCCCGGCGAGACCGTGGACTCGGCGCTGAACGCCGGTGTCTCAGGGCTTCGCAACCGACGGAACATTCGGCCAGTCTACGAGCAGGCTCGGGATGCTCGTGGCCGCGCACATGCCCTGCCGGGCATGCGCGCTCGTCCGGGGTCGGCACTAGCGTTGCCGTGTGGACCAGCTCAGCCGCGCCGAGGCGCGCCGCCTCGCGCTCGCAGCCCAGGGGTTCGATCGAGCCCAGCCGTCGGCCGTGTCGGCGCGCACGCTGAATTCCGCCGTCGACCGTGTGCAGGTGCTGCAGCTCGACAGCGTGAACGTCTTCGCGCGCTCGCACTACCTCCCGTTGTTCGCCCGCCTCGGCGCCTACGACACGAGCGCGCTCGATCGTCTGGTGTTCTCACGCCGCGGCCGCTACCTCGAGTACTGGGCGCACGAAGCGGCGCTCATTCGCCGCGACGACTGGCCGCTGTGGCAGTGGAAGCGCGAGGCGCTCCGCCAGAAGTACCACGCGCGGGACGGGTGGGTGAGCAAGAACCCTCGGATGATGCGCTGGCTGCTCGACGAGCTCGCGGCGAACGGGCCGATGACGGTCAGTGACGTCGAGCACGACACCGCGGTGCGCCGCGGCCCGTGGTGGGGTTGGAGCGACGTGAAGCTCGGCCTCGAGTACCTCTTCGCCTTCGGCGACGTGGTGAGCGCCGGTCGGCGCGGCTTCTCACGGGTGTACGCGCTGCCCGAGCATATCGGCCTCACCGAGCTGCACGAGCTCGCGGTTCCACGTGCCGAGGCCGAGCGCGAGCTCGTCGCCCGCAGCGTGCGCGCCCTCGGCGTCGGCACGGTGGCCGACATCGCCGACTACCACCGCCTGAAGATCGCGCCCACGCAGGCCGCGCTGCGTTCGCTCGTCGACGACGGTCTCGTCGAGCCCGTCACGGTCGACGGCTGGATGCGCGGCTCGCGTCCCGAACCCGCCTACCGCTGGGCGAGCACGCGCGTGCCCCGCCGGATCGAGACGGCCGCGCTGCTATCGCCCTTCGACCCCGTGGTGTGGTTCCGGCCGCGCACCGAGCGACTCTTCGACTTTCACTACCGCATCGAGATCTACACGCCCGCGCCGAAGCGGCAGTTCGGCTACTACTCGCTGCCCGTGCTCATTGACGAGACGCTCGTCGGCCGCATCGATCTGAAGAGCGACCGTCAGGCCGGGGTGCTCCGCGTCCAGTCGGCCTGGGCCGAGGAGGGGGTCGACCCCGACTCAATGGCCGAGCGGGTTGCGCCCGTGCTCGCGCGGGCCGCGCAGTGGCAGGGCCTGAATGGTGTGGTAGTCGCCGACTGGGGAAACGCGATCGAGGCGATTCGCGCATCCGTCGCCCGAGAGGGCTAGAAGCGCGTCGAGTTCTCGATGAGGCGCTTCACGCGATCGGGGATCGGCGGGTGGCTGGCGAACATGCGGTCGATGACGCCCGGCTTCATCGGGTCGCTGATCCACAGGTGCGCCATCGTCGAGTTCTGACGCTTCATCGGCCGGGCGTAGTCGCCGAGCTTCTGCAGCGCACTTGCCAGGGCCTCGGGGTCGCGCGTGGCGAGCGCCCCCGTCGCGTCGGCGAGGTACTCGCGCTGGCGCGACACCGCGGCTTGGATGGCGGCGGCCGTGAGCGGGGCGATGATCATCGCGGCGAGCCCCAGCACCAAGACGATGGGGTTTCCGCCGTTGTTGCGACTGCCCCCGAAGAACGCCATGCGCAAGAGAATGTCGGTGAGGAACCCGACGAAGACGACGAGGCCGAACACGATCGTGGAAACGCGAATGTCGTAGTTCTTCACGTGCCCGATCTCGTGCGCCATCACCCCGTTCAGTTCGCGGTCGGTCATGATCTCGAGCAGGCCGGTCGTCGCGGCGACCGACGCGTGCTGCGGGTCGCGGCCGGTCGCGAAGGCGTTGGGCGCCGGGTCGTCAACGATGTAGACCTTGGGCATCGGCATGCCCTCGGTGATCGCCAGGTTTTCGACGATGCGGTACAGGCGCGGGTTGTCGGCCTTTTGGATCTGGCGTGCACCCGCCATGGCCAGCGCCTGCGATCCGGCCGAGAAATACTGAATCAGTACGTAGATGGTCGCGCCGATCAGCGTGCCGATCGTAATTGTCAGCCCGCTGCCGTAGGCGTAGTCGAACACGAGGGCGATGAGCCCGATGAAGATAACGAACAGCACGATGATGACCACCGTCTTGCGCTTGTTCGCCGCAATGGCGCGATACACGTGTCAGCCCTCCTGGAAGGCCGGAAGAGAGTCGATCAGGCTGGTCAGAACTGGACCCGGGGCGGCTCGGCGATGGCGGCCGCGTCGGCGACCTCGAAGAAGTCGCGCTCGGTGAAGCCGAGGCTGCGCACGAAGAGCGTATTTGGAAACTGCTTGATCTTGACGTTGAGCTCGCGCACCCCGCCGTTGTAGAAGCGGCGCGACGCCTGAATCTTGTCTTCCGTATCGACGAGCTCGCCCTGCAGCTGAAGGAAGTTCTGGCTCGCCTGCAGCTGCGGGTACGCCTCGGCGACGGCGAAGATGCTCTTGAGTGCCTGCTGCATGTGGTTCTCGGCCGCGCTCGCCTCGGCGGGGCCCTGAGCGCTCAGCGTTTCGGCACGCGCCTTCGTCACGTTCTCGAAGACCTGCTTCTCGTGCGCGGCATAGCCCTTGACTGCCTCAATCAGGTTCGGCAGAAGGTCGGCGCGGCGCTTCAACTGCACCGTGATGTCGCTCCAGGCCTCATCAACGCGCACGTTCAGCGTCACGAGAGCGTTGTACGTCGCCCAGAGGTAAATGCCCGCGATGATCGCGAGAACGAGGATCACGCCAACGACGATGAGGAATTCCATGGTCTCAGCATAGGCCGCGGTGCCGCGCGGCGACAGGGTGACCGCTATACGCGGGCTGTGCACAGCGCGCCGCATGCCCGGGAGACCCGGCGATGCTGGAAGAATTGACAGTCTCCCGAGTTGAGGCGAGAGGGGGGATATTCATGCGGCCTGCCCGGCACCTACGTGGCGCGCCCCGGCGACGGTCGCGGATACTCGCCGTTCTTGTCGCGACGGTCGCGCTCGCGGCGCTGCTGGCCGCCGTACCCGCCGCGCCCGCCCAGGCCGCGGCGGCGTGGGACCTCTCGAACAACGCGTTCATCGGACAGAACGTCGTCGAACTCTCGGGCACGAAGGACGAGGGCAGCGAGCTGCGCATCACCCGGGGAGCTGACGGCTCCGGCGACGTGGTCTGCGTCATCGAAGCCGGCACCGAAACATTCACGTGCGGGCCGCTCAGCGTGCCGAATGGGATCAACGATTTTGGCGGGGTGGTGGAGTTCGGTGACGGGTCGACGACCACCCTTACGCCGCTTCGCCTCCGAGTACTAGGTCCTCCCACCGTCTCGGCTGGCTCCGGATCCCCCATCTCTGCTGGTCGCGTCGTCGGCCAGGGGCAACCCGGCGCACGCCTGCAGGTTCAGACAGTCGGAGACAACGGCGCGGTCGTCCACGCGTGCCCAGATGTGCTGCCCGACGGATTCTGGTCTTGCGCCCTGTCACGTTCCAACGCACCCAGCGGCGAGTATTCGGTGAGTGCACGGCAAGGGCCGCCCGCACCGTCGACCGAGTTCTCGATCTTCGGCACGGCCGTTCCCTTCACCATCGACCGCGAACCGCCGGAGCCGCCCCGCATCTTCGAGCCGAGCAATGGAACGTCGGTAAGTGGCTCCGACATTCGCGTCCGCGGCACCGCGGAAGCGAACGCCAACGTTCAGGTCTTCGTCAATGCCGAACAACGTCGCATCGTTGATGCGACTGACTCAGGCGAGTGGGACTGCATCATTCGCATAACCGGGACCGGCAATCGACATATCCAAGCGCTTCAACGTGACGCAGCCGGGAATTTCAGTGCGCCGACACAACGGATCCAGGTCACCGTTGTCGGCCAGGAAAGCGAAACACCCACGCCGTCGCCAAGCTCTCCGTCCGCAGCACCGGGACCGACGACCCCCTCCGCGCCGGGCACGCCCGACGAGCCCGATGCGACGGACGGCAATGGTGAGGCGGGAGGCGACCCTGACTCGAACGATGGCAGCGCGACGCCGTCTCCTCCGCCCGGCCCGAACGGCTCGGCGCCGCCAGCTCCGGTGCGTCCGGACGGGCCCGCGCCGAACGTCACCGACACCAACTGGGGAACGCCGACGACGTTCGGGGCGTCGCTGCCCACCGCGGCACAGGTGTGGGAGCGCGGTGGCTGGCTCATCGGTCTGCTCGTCGGGATCGGGTACCTGGTGCTCGTGGCCTGGCCAATGCGGCTGGTGACACAGGGGTCACTGCCGCGGCTGCTGCCCCCGGGCTTCCGGCTGACCGGACGTAACCGCGCCGTCGCCGATGACGACAACCCCGTCCTCCCCGGCTGGTTTGTCGCCGCCGGAGTGCTCGGCGGTGCGACGCTCGTCGCCGCGCTCTCGGGCGGCATCGATCTGGAGGTGCGGTACCTACGCCTCATGGCCGCGATCGGGGCGGCGCTGCTCGTCCTCAACCTGGTGGCCGTCGTCATCCCCGCGCGAGTGGCGGGGCGACTCACCTCGTCCGCGGTGACCGAGCGACTGCTTCCCTCGATGCTCATCGCGGCCACCATCACGGCGCTGCTGTCGCGCCTCTGGGATCTGCAGCCGCCCATCCTCGTGGGGGTACTGGTCGCGACGACCATCGTCGGCGTCGTGCCGAGGTCGGCACGCGCGGGCGTCGCGATCGCGCAAACAACCGGGGTCGCCGTCGTGGCTCTCGCCGGCTGGGCCATCCACGACGTGCTCACGCCCGCGGTGGGGTTCTGGGCCAACCTCGCGGCTGAAGGCGCGGCCGCGCTCGCGCTCGGCGGCTTCGGGTCGATCGTCTTGCTGCTGCTGCCGGTGGGGCCATTCCCCGGGCGCACGCTGTACACGATCTCGCGGCTCGGCTGGGCGGTCGTCACGATCATTACGGCTGCGGTCGGAGCAGCGGTTGCCGTGTCGGGGCCGAGCTTCCCGATCGTGCCGCTCGCGGGCGTCGCCGCCGCGTTCGGCGCTGTATGCCTCGCGGTGGTGGCGTGGACGCGCTGGGTCGAGCCGAGTCTGCGCTAGTACCCAGGGTGGGGGTCGAACCCCGCGGCGCGACGGAGCGCCGCGCCGTGCAGAGAGTACCCCGGGTGGGGGTCGAACCCCGCGGGCCGAACCAGGCCCGCGCCGTGCAGAAAGTACCCCGGGTGGGGGTCGAACCCACACTGTGGCGATTTTAAGTCGCCTGCCTCTGCCATTGGGCTACCGGGGCATCCCCCCAGCATAGAGAGGCGCCTTAGACCTTCGGTCGCGAAGCGAAGGCCTGGAAGTACTTCTGCGGTTCTTCGCGCGCGGCAAGCGTGACGTTGTCGCGGCCGAGCAAGAGGTTCCAGAGCCAGCCGTTGACGACGCGGATCTTGCGCTCCCACATGGGGATCGCGAGGCCGTGGTAGCCGCGGTGTGCGACCCATGCTGGGAAGCCTTTGATCGCGATCTTGCCCGACTGGAAGACGCCGTAGCCGAGGCCGAGGCCGGCGACCGCGCCGAGGTTCTTGTGCACGTAGTTTTTCGGCTCTTCGCCGCGCAGGACGGCGACGAGGTTCTTCGCCAGGCGCTTGCCCTGGCGCACAGCGTGCTGGGCGTTCGGCACGCAATAGCCGCCGACGCCGCCGCCGGTGAGGTCGGGCACGGCCGACACGTCGCCGGCCGTCCAGGCACCCTCGACGACCTCGCCGTTCTCATCGATCACGCGCAGGTCAGCCTGGGCGCGGATGCGGCCGCGCTCTTCGAGCGGCAGGTCGGTGCCGCGCACGACCGGGTTCGCCATGACGCCGGCCGTCCAGATGATGAGGTCGCTTTCGAAGCTTTCGCCGGTCGACAGCTCGACGACGCCGTCGACCGCGCTCGTGAGCTGCGTGTCGAGGTGCACGGTCGCGGCGCGCTGGGCGAGGTTCTTCAGAACCCACTTGCTGGTCTCGAGCGACACCTCGGGCATGATGCGACCCATCGCCTCGATGAGGTGGAAACGGGTGTCGTCGATGGTGAGCTGCGGGTAATCCTTGAGCAGTGCGCTCGCGAGTGCACGCAGCTCGGCGAACGTCTCGATTCCGGCGAAGCCACCGCCAACCACGACGACGGTGAGCAGGCGCTCGCGTTCGGGCCCAGCGGGGAGGTTCGCGGCGCGGTGGAAGTTGTCGATCAGGCGGTCGCGCACGGCGACGGCTTCTTCGATCGACTTCATGCCGATCGCAACGTCGGCGACGCCCGGAATCGGGAAGGTACGCGAAACGGAGCCCGCGGTGACGACCACCTGGTCGTACTCGAGCTCGTACGAGTCGCCCACCTCGGGCTCGACCGTGACGGTGCGCGACGCGTGGTTGACGGCGGTCACCGACGCGGTGATGACGCGGGTCTTCTTCAGGTGACGACGGTGCGACACGACCGAGTGGCGCGGCTCAATCTGGCCAGCAGCAACCTCGGGCAGGAACGGCTGATACGTCATGTAGGGAAGCGGGTCGATGACGACGACTTCTGCCTCGCCCTTGCTGAGGTGCTTCTCAAGCTTCAGGGCGGTGTAGAAACCGGCGTAGCCTCCACCGACGATCACGATTCTGGGCACGACTGACGTCTCCTTGGATGGTGAGGGAACCCGCCTAATCTACTGCCTTCGCGCGCGACTGACGAACCCGGCGGTCAGCAGGGCGAGCGCGGCGATGCCGGTGAGGCCGACGATACCGGCGAGCAGCAGCACCGGGAGGCGCGGCGCACTCAGCCGCCACGCCCCTTCGAGGGCGGCGACCGTGACGTCGACGGGCACCGTGCGTGCAATCGGGGCACGAGCATCCCGGCCGGTGAGGCTCGGCAGCGAGCCGTCGGCGCGACGGTTGACGACGACCCACTCGGCGATCGTTCCGAGGGGGTTCGCGTCGACACGCGGGACATCCGCGAAGACGGCACCCCGCGCATCCACGAGCCCGAATCCGTAAATGGGGTCGGGAACGCGGTCGGTGACGGGGCGTGCCGTGGCGAGGATGCGCTGGATCACGTTGGGTGCGTCGAGCTCGGGGTAGGCGGCGCGCACAAGCGCCGCGATGCCGGCGACGATCGGGGTCGCGCCGCTCGTGCCCTGCCAGATGACGTAGCCGCCGCCCGGCACGGCTCCGACGAGTTGCTCGCTGGGTGCCATGACGCCGATCGTGATGCCCTGTGACGAGGCTCGGTCGCTGGCGACGCCCTGCCTGTTGACCCCGCCGACGACGAGCACTCCGGGCATGGTGGCGGGCGCCCCGACCTGCTCGGTCCCGCTACCGCGGTTGCCGGCGGCGGCGATCACGACGACGTCGTTGGCCTCCGCGTAACCGAAGGCGTCGTCCCAGCTTTCCGGCCATTCGACGGTGTTGCGGGTGAGGGACAGCGAGATGATGTCGGCGCCCTGATCGACGCTCCACCGCACGGCCTCGGCGATCTGATCGTCGCCGCTGCGGGCGGCCTCCACGCCGAACGCGAGCGACACGGTGAGGATTCTCGCGTCCGGCGCGGCACCCAGCACTCCCCCGCCGGGGCCGAGGCCTCGACCAGCGGCGAGGCTCGCGACGCGCGTTCCGTGGTCGCTGCCGATGCCGACCGGCTGGGTGCCATCAGGCGAGCCGATGCCGCTGACGTCGGTGCCGCCGACCACGACGCCCGCGAGGTCGGGGTGCGAGGCGTCAACGCCCGAGTCGATGATGGCGATCGTCACACCGGCGCCCCGGGTCGCGGCCCACGCACCCCGGATGCCGTACTCGTCGAGCCAATACTCACGGTCACGGATGCTCGTGGCCGCGACCGGCTCGTCGGTCGCGATTGCGCCGGCGCCCGCACTGAGCGCCCCGCCCAGGAGGGCGAGGGCGGCGGTGGCGGCTACGCGCCGCGCTGATCGGGCGCGCACTGACACACCTCGGGGCTCCACGTGCAGGCGGCGAGGGCGAGATCGCCGATGGGGTTGACGCCAGGGCCGACCGCGAGGGAATGCCCGATGAGGGCGTGCAGGCACTTGACGCGCGTGGGCATGCCGCCCGCCGAGTAGCCGTCGACCTCCTCGACGTGAAGCAGGCTCTCGCGATCGGCGAGGTACTGCTCGTGCGCGGCGCGGTAGGCATCGGCCAAGTCGGGCTCGTCGATGAGGCGCTGTGAATATTCGGCCATGATGCCGCTTGCCTCGAGCGTCGAGGCGGCCGCCGTCGCGGCCGGGTGCGTCAGGTAGTAGAGCGTCGGAAACGGCGTGCCGTTGCCGAGCCGCGGACGGGTCGCCACCACGGTCGGCGCCCCACATGCGCAGCGCGCCGGGATGCCAATGACGTCGCGCGCCGGTCGGCCGAGCTGCGCCGAAACCAGCTCGACGTCGCGCTCGGTGAAGGGCTCGAACGGGGGTCGGCTCACGGGGTTCCTTGCACGATGGGGGCGACGAGGTCGTCGGCCTCGCGGTCGGTGAGGGCAGCGGTCATGACGCTGAGCAGCACTGCCCGACTCCAGTCGACCCTGGTGGTCTGAATTTCGTCGCTGATCGGCTGCAGCGGATCGATTTCGATGGTCTGCCCGTCATCGATGACCAGATAGCTGATGTCGCCCGGGTACACGTAGAGCAGGCGATCTCGCGCCTGCGCTTCGATGAAGGCCGGGTCTTGCCAGCGGTCGATCTCGGTCGCGAGGCCGTCGACGAGAGCCTGCTGTTCGGCCACCCGCTGTTCGAGCGCTGCGAGCTCTTGCCTCTGTTCGACGAGCACGCGCAGGCTCGGGGCGAGCACGACGAGTGCTCCGATGATGAGGATCAGCACCGTGACGGTGAGGCCCGAGACGTGAAGGTTGCGAAACCACGGGGTCTGCGCGGGCGCATCGTCGGGCAGGACGACGGGGATGCTCGGGGTACGTCGCGCCATGAAGCCAGCTTACGACGCACCCCCAGGAGCAGCCGGGGCCGACACCCGGCGACCGAGACGGCCGCCGGCGCGGGTGCCCCGGGGCCAGAAATGGCCCCGGGCCTGCGTTTCTCGGCTACGCCGTGAAGCGCGGGAATGCACTCCGCGCAGCGTAAACAGCCGCCTCGCCCAGCTCTTCCTCGATGCGCAGCAGCTGGTTGTACTTGGCGACGCGCTCGCTGCGGGCGGGAGCGCCGGTCTTGATCTGACCGCAGTTGGTCGCAACGGCGAGGTCGGCGATCGTCGTGTCTTCGGTCTCGCCCGAGCGGTGCGACAGCACGGCCGTGTAGCCGCTGCGCTGGGCGAGGGCGACCGCGTCGAGCGTCTCGGTGAGCGTGCCGATCTGGTTGACCTTCACGAGCAGCGAGTTGGCGGTGCCGCGGGCGATGCCGTCGCCGAGGCGGGCGGGGTTCGTGACAAACAGATCGTCGCCGACGATCTGTGTGCGCGAGCCGATCGACGCGGTGAGCGCGGCCCAGCCGTCCCAGTCGTCTTCCGACAGCGGGTCTTCGATCGTGACGAGCGGGTAGGCGTCGAGCAGCTCGCCGTAGAAGGCGGCCATCTGCTCGGCGGTGCGCTCGTTGCCCTCGAAGCGGTACGACCCGTTCTCGAAGAACTCGGTGGCTGCCACGTCGAGGCCGAGCGCGATGTCGGTTCCGGCGCGGAATCCGGCCTTTTCGATCGCGGCAACGAGGAAGTCGAGCGCCGCCTTCGTGCCAGCAAGGTCAGGGGCGAAGCCGCCCTCGTCGCCGAGCCCCGTGGCGTATCCGCCGGCCTTCAGCTCGCCCTTGAGGGCGTGGTAGGTCTCGGCCCCCCACCGCAGCGCCTCGGTGAAGCTCTCGGCGCCGACGGGGAGGATCATGAACTCCTGCACGTCAACGCCCGTGTCGGCGTGCGCGCCTCCGTTGATGACGTTCATCATCGGCACGGGAAGCAGGTGCGCGTTCGGGCCGCCCACGTAGCGGAACAGCGGCAGGTCGGCCGAGTCGGCGGCCGCCTTCGCGACGGCGAGCGAGACGCCGAGGATCGCGTTCGCGCCGAGCTTCGACTTGTTGTCGCTGCCGTCGGCGACCTTCAGCTCGGCGTCGATGAGGCGCTGGTCGCTCGCCTCGAGGCCCTCGATGGCGGGGCCGAGCACGTCGAGGACGGCGTCGACGGCCTTCAGCACGCCCTTGCCGAGGTAACGGCCCTTGTCGCCGTCACGCAGTTCGTACGCCTCGAAGGCGCCGGTCGATGCGCCGGAGGGAACGGCGGCGCGCGACACGGTTCCGTCGTCGAGCAGCACCTCCACCTCGACGGTCGGGTTGCCACGGGAGTCGAGAATCTCGCGAGCGCCTACGGCCTCGATTGCAGCCACGGAAGGTCTCCTAACGGTGGTGGTGGGTTTCGGCCCTGACACGAGCGGGGCCGAGAACCAGCCTACTCGCCGAGGGCGCGCCACTGGAGGGCGGCGACGTCGCGCTCCCCGGCACGGACGCTGGCGAAGCGCGTGTACCCGTCGACCTCGAGCCTCTCGAGCAGGGCGCGCATGTTGTTGGTGCGCGCAACGATGCGAACGCGCTCGCCGCTGGCCACGAGCATCCGTTTGAGGGCGATCGTGTCGGATGCGGCGACGTCCTTGTCGACGACGAGCGCGGAGCCGCCGCGGGCATCCTGGCTACTCGTCACGAGGTCGACGAGGCGTTCGAAGCCGAGCGAGAAGCCACACGCGGCCACGTCGGTGCCGGCAAATCGGCCGATCATGCCGTCGTAGCGGCCGCCACCACCGAGCGAGTAACCGAGCTCGGGGTTCGCGACTTCGAAGATGGGGCCGGTGTAGTAGCCCATGCCGCGCACGAGGAAGGGGTCGAAGGCGAGCGGTACGTCGGCGCCGACGGCGTCGGCGATCGCGGCCAGGTCGGCGACGGCCGTCTCGTCGATTCCGGCGGGCAGGGATGCGCGGATCGCGTCGGCCGTGACGGCGCTCACCGCGCTCTCCCCGGCGGCCGCTGCGCGCAGCGCGGGCACCTCCGCGAGGGCCGCCACCGCGGCCTCGGGCAGCCCGCGGTCGCGGAGCTCGGCGAGCACCCCGTCGACACCGATCTTGTCGAGTTTGTCGAGCGTGATGAGCACGGCGTCGGCCTGATTGGCCGGGAAGCGGAGGGCCGCAAGCATGCTGGTCAGCAGGCGGCGGTCGTTGATGCGGATCGTGCAGCCGGGAACTCCGAGAGCGTCGAGCGCGTCGACCGTCGCCGCGATGAGCTCGATCTCGGCGATGACGCCGGGCTCGCCGATGATGTCGATGTCGCACTGAACGAACTGGCGGTAGCGGCCCTTCTGGGGTCGCTCGGCCCGCCAGACGGGCGCAATTTGGATGGCCCGAAACACGTTCGGAAGTTCGGCCCGGTTGCTCGCATAGAAGCGGGCAAGGGGCACGGTCAGGTCGAAGCGCAGGCCGAGGTCGGCGAGGTCGAGCGGGGCGGTCGCAGAGCGCAGGTCATCGGGGGTCAGGCCGCGCTTCATGACGGCGAAGGCGAGCTTCTCGTTGTCGCCGCCGAGGCCCGCGTGCAGGCGCGACGAGTCCTCCATGACGGGAGTCTCGATCTCGTCGAAACCGTGGCGCCGGTAGGTGTCGCGGATCGTGGCGAGCAGCACCTCACGGCGGGCCTTGTCGGCGGGCAGGATGTCGCGCATGCCGCGGGGCGGCGTCACGGGCGAAGGCATGAGGGCGATTCTCTCACGGCGTCGCGCGCGAGATGGCCCCGCAACCGCTACGCGACAGCGGCAGGCAGCAGCGCTTCGATGCGGCGGCGGTAGCTGTCGATCATGACGTCGCAGGCGGCGGTCGCGGCCTCTTCATCGCCAGTGACGACCAGGTCGAACTGCACGCCGTACAGCTGGTCGACGAGGGCGCGAGACTCGACGAGGGCGGCCTCGCGCTGAACGCCCAGGCGCTCGAGCGCCTCGGCACCCCACTCGACCCAGCGATCGTGCACGTCGCGGCCCCCGACCTCGAGGTCGCTGTCGGTGACCTGCAGCAGGGCCGCCTCGAACTCAAGTCGCAAGAGCGCACGAGTCGCGGGGTGCAGGAATCCTCCCCACGAGTCACGGATCGCCTGGATGTGCACGTCAAGCGACGGCTCGAGCGCGAGCTCGGCGTCGATGACGGACTGCTGGCGTTGCCCCACCGCACGAATGATGTCGGCGATGAGTTCGGCGCGCGTGCCGAAGTGGTATACGAGCGTGAACGGACTCACCCCGAGGGCGTCGGCAAGCGTGCGAAAGGTGACCGCGCTGAGCGGTTGGTCGCGCAAGTACTCGATGATCTGCGCGAGCAGTTCGGGCTTGCGGGTGGGGTCGGAGCGTCGCGCCATAAAAAAAGAATAACAAACGGTTGTTATGATTACAACTGTTATGTATAATCGGTCACGAGCACAGCAAAGACCGCCCTGGGGAGGGTGAGAGCGTGCTCAGCTGCTGCTGATTCACGCCCGCACTGACGCGGGATCACCACCAGGTGGTCGCGTCGGGGGACGCGCCACCGGCGGCGCGAGAGTGAGACACCGGTCTCCGCGCGCCGAAGGCGCCTCGTCATTCGGGTTGACGGGGCGCCATTTTCGTTGACGCACCCGTTAGTGGATGCTCGGCGCGCGCATGCGCGAACCTCACGACCGCGAGCTGGTCAGCGCTACGCGACCCGGCTGCCGCGGGGCAGGGATGCGGCCGGCGTGCGCGTGCGCGCGATCGCCGCCGCGAGCATCCCGCCGCCGAGGGCGAGGTGTATCGCGAGGCCCACGAACCAGCTCGGCACGCTCGCGTCGTAAATCTCGCGGGGTGTGGGGCCCTGCTGCCACTGCTGGCCACCCTCGCCACGCGCGTCAGCGCACTCGTCGTAGTCGAGCGGAGGCTCGGGTGGCTGCTGCGCGGCGCGAACGGCGAAGGCGATGCCGCCGAACAGATCGCGCGGGTTGCCCCATTCATCCCACACGGGGGGCGACGCGTCGGCGAGGACGACGTAGGGGTTCGCCGCCAGGAAACCCCACACTGTGTCCGTGCGCGGCACCTCGTAGCTGTTGAGCTGCGGCTCGCCGCAGACGATGGTCGTCCAGCGACCCTCCTCTCCGTCGAAAACGCTCTCGTCGTAGTTCAGGGGCGTGTACGTCGAACTGACCGTGGTTTGGGCCGCCAACGATCCGAGCCCAAAGGCGATGAGGGTTCCGACGCTCAGCGCCGCGACGACAAGGTAGGTCGTGACGACCGAGAACAGCGGGCGCGTGATGAGCGCCGATGCCCCGACGCCGACAGCCGCGACGACACCAAGCAGCAGTACGAGCACCCCGAGCGAGGCGACGAGCGTGTCGGGGCGCACCTCCCCCACGATGACCGTGAACAGCATCGCCGGCACGGATGCGGCGAGGAACGTCAGCGCCACCGTCCACGCGGCGAGAAACTTGCCGAGCACGAGCTGCGTCGTCGTCACGAGGGTGACCTGCGTGGTGGCGAGGGTTCCGGCATCCCGGTCGCCGTTGATGGCCGCGCCGCTCGTGGCGGGAGTGACGAGCGAGCCGATGAGCAGCACGAAGAAGATCAGGGTCGAGTAGATGCCGGCGCTCGCGAGGTCATCACTGCCGAAGGCGGGCAGGGCGAACCACAGCAACACGGTGACGATGCCGACGAGCACGAAGACGACGCTGACGAGCACGAGCCACGACACGGAGCGGATGCGCTGGCGCAGTTCGAGCTGAACGATGGTGCCGAGAACGGCGAGGCGCGGGCTCATCGCTCGCCTCCCTTCGCGAGGTCGAGGAAGGTCTGTTCGAGGTCGCCGACGGCGGGGCCGTAGGCGGCGATGCCGACACCGGCGCTCACCAGGTGGGTGAGCAGAGCGGCGGCGTCGGCCTCGCCGGTCACCTCGACGAGGGCGCCGAGATGGTCGGCGCCGACGGCCGGGCGGCCGGCGTCGGCGAGCGCCGCGGTCAGGGCGGCCGCGTCGAGGGCGCGGATGCGCCAGCGGCGGGCGGATGCTCGTGCCCGGTCGACGCTTTCGGCGCTCGCGGTCGCGCCCCGGTCGAGGTAGACGGCCGCGTCGCTCATCTCGTCGAGTTCAGCGAGCACGTGGCTCGAGAGCAGCACGGCGGCACCATCGGCGGCGAGCTCACGCACGAGGACTCGCAGTTCGACGCGGGCGGCCGGGTCGAGGCCGGACGCTGGCTCGTCGAGCAGCAGCACCCGCGGGCGGTGCACGAGCGCGCGGGCGAGACTGAGCTTCTGCTTTTGGCCGCGGCTGAGCACGCGGCTTGGCTGGTCGGCGAGCGGGCCGAGGCCGATGCGGTCGATCAGCTCGGTGGCGCGGGCGCGGGCGTCGGCGGGGCTGAGCTCGTAGAGCCGCGCCGTCGTCTCGATGGACTGCCGCACGGTGAGGCTTCCCCACGAGCCGAGCACGTCGGGCATCCACCCGGTGACCTGCCGCACGGCGCGCGCGTCAGTGACGGGGTCGTGGCCGTCGATGCGGATCTCGCCAGCGTCCGGCTTGAGCAGGGTGGCAAGCATGAGAAGCAGCGTGGTCTTGCCGCTGCCGTTCGGCCCGATGAGCGCGGTCACCTGGCCGAAGTGGGCCGTGAAGCTGGCGTCACGAACCGCGTGCACGTCGCCGAATGAGCGGGCGACACCGGCGGCACTGATCGCGGGAGCGATGGTCATGCCGCACAGTCAAGCATCATTCAGGATGCGCGGGGGCACTTTGTGTTTCCGACGCGCGGATGCGGTCTTCCACCTCGCGCACGGCGGCGCGGAGAGCGCGGTCGGCGTCGAGGCCGCGGGCACGAGCGTCCGCGACGAGGGCGAGGAGGTAGTGGCCGAGCGCCGTCTCGTCGGCGAGCGTTTCGGGGGATCCCGTCGTGGGGGCGTCAGTGGGGGTGATACCGATGCGCTCAGCGCGGCCCAGCACCTTCTCGGCGCGGACCAGAGTCGGGAGCGCGACGGGCAGGCCGTCAAGCGAGGAGGTTCGGGCGGGCTTCTCCTGCCGCTTCCACTGCTCCCAGTTCGCGGAAACTTCCTCGGCGGTATCGGCGGTGACGTCGCCGAACACGTGCGGGTGGCGGCCGATCATCTTCTCGGCGCTGACGCGGGCGACGTCGTCGATCGTGAAGGGCGCATCCGGGTCGGCGGCCGCGATGTCGGCGTGGAAGAGCACCTGGTAGAGCACGTCTCCGAGTTCTTCGAGGATGTCGTCGCGGGTGCCGTGCTCGATCGCCTCCACCAGCTCATGGCTCTCCTCGATGAGGTATTTCGCGAGGCTGGTGTGGGTCTGCTCGGCGTCCCACGCGCATCCACCCGGCGCCCGAAGGTGGGCCATCACGGCGATGAGACGGTCGAGTTCGGGATGGGGCTCAGGAGTGAGTTGTGCGCGCCGGTCAGGGCTCGGATGGGGGCTGGGGTGGGGGCTCGACTCAGGGGCCGGGTCGGACATCGCCATGCGGCCATCCTGCCAGGAGGGGCGCGATCACCCTCCCCTGCCGTCGCTGCCCCGACAACCGGCCCGCCGCGGAACGCCCTCACCCCTCCCCGCGACTTCCAGAACAGCGGAAAAGTGAAAGCCCTTTGGTCTGACGCCTTCCAGAACAGCGGAGAAGTGAAGCAACCTATTCCGCGACGCCTTCCAGAACAGCGGAACGGGCGAACGAGATTCAGCCTTCCGCTGTTGTGGAAGGAGTTTTGGGGGCGATGTGTGTCCGCGGGCGAGGGGCAGGCCAGGGCGCACTAGGCGGGCGGGCGAGGGGGCGCGGCAGGGCTAGGCGGGCGCGACGAGCGGCGGGCGCACACACCGGGCGGCAGGGCGGGCGTGGCAGGGTGGGGGCGTGCTCGAGGCAGAACCGCTCACCCGCGTTATCGCCGCCGTCGCGGCGGCGGCGCTCATCGCGGCGTTCATCGTGCGCGCCCGACAGAAAGACCGACGGCAGTTTCGGCGCTTCCGCCGCTACCGCTCCACCGCCAAACGCCAGCAGATGATGCGGCGCTGGCTCATCGAGTCACTCGTCCTCTTCGGCCTGACGGGCGCCGCGATCCTCATCGCCACGCGCGACTACGTGGAGCCACTGCTCGTCGCCACCCAGCAGCTCGCCCCCATCGCCGCGGCGCGCGGCTGGCTCAGCGGCGGAATCGGCATCGCGCTCATCATCGCCACCCTGACGGCCATCGCGATCCTCACCGTCGTCGGCGTCCGCTCCGCCCGCAAAGAGGGAGGCGTCATCGTCGTCGGCGACATCGCCGCACTCCTCCCCCGCAACCGGCCCGAACTCGGCTGGGGCGCCGCCCTGTCGGTCAACGCCGGCGTCAGCGAAGAACTGCTGTTCCGCCTCGCCCTGCCGGCCCTTCTCGTCATCGTCACCGGCGAACCGCTCAGCGCCTTCGGGCTCGCCGCCCTCGTCTTTGGTTTGCTGCACGCGTACCAGGGGCCCGTCGGTGTCGCCGTCACGACACTCATCGGGCTCGCTTTCACCGTCGTCTACGTGCTGAGCGGCAGCATCCTGCTCGTCATGGCGCTACACGCCCTCTTCGACCTGCGCACGCTCGTCATCATTCCCGCCGCCGTATACCGCGTGCACACGGTGCCCGGCTCGGTGCGGTTTCCGAAGCCCCTGCCGCTCGCGCCGCGCGCGATCGACGAGCCCACCGACGGCGCTCAGCCCGCCGACGGCGACGCCGACGCCGACGCGTCCGACGCACCACGAGCATCCGACGACGCCCCCGCGTCGTAAAGGTTCTCGAGCACCGACCCGACCCACGTGATCAGGTCGTCGTCTGAGGCGTCCTTCGGCAGCGGAACCTGCGCGGTCCGCGTCTGACCCCACCACTTCGACCCCGGGTACATGCGCTGCAGGCGCAGCTGCTTTGAGTCGGGAAGCTCGCGCCCAACGAGGCGCAGGTTCGAGCCCATCACGACGACGTCAGACAGCCCCACCTTCTGCGCGGTGCGGCGCAACTGCGACACCCGTAGCAGGGCGAGCACTGGCTCAGGCAGGTCGCCGTAGCGGTCGGCGAGCTCCTCGCGCACCTGGCCGAGCGCCTCGTCGTCGCTCGCCGGAGCCGCCGCCGTCGACAGCTTCTGGTACGCCTCGAGGCGCAGCCGCTCTGACTCGATGAATTCTTCGGGGATGCGCGCATCCACCGGCAATTCGAGGCGCAGCTCGGTTTGTTCTTCCGCCGCGTCGCCGCGGAAGACGCTGACCGCTTCGCCGATCATGCGCAGGTACAGGTCGAAGCCGACGCCGGCGATGTGTCCCGCCTGCTCGGCACCCAGCAGATTGCCCGCGCCGCGGATCTCGAGATCCTTCATCGCGATCGCCATGCCGCCGCCGAGGTCGCTGTTCGCCGCCAGAGTCTGCAGCCGGTCGTGGGCGGTCTCGGTCAGCGGCTTCGTCTCGTCGTAGAGGAAGTAGGCGTAGGCCCGCTCGCGCCCGCGGCCGACGCGTCCGCGCAGCTGGTGCAGCTGCGACAGCCCGTACTTGTCGGCGCGGTCGATGATGAGCGTGTTCGCGTTGGCAACGTCCAGGCCGGTTTCGATGATGGTCGTCGAGACGAGCACGTCGAACTTGCGCTCCCAGAAGTCCACCATGACCTGCTCGAGGGCGCTCTCGCTCATCTGTCCGTGCGCGATCGCGATGCGTGCATCCGGGACCAGCTCGGCGAGGTTCGCGGCGACCCGGTTGATGCTCGACACGCGGTTGTGCACGTAAAAGATCTGGCCCTCGCGCAAGAGCTCGCGGTGGATCGCCGCCGCCACCTGCTTGTCGCTGTAGGGCCCCACGAAGGTGAGGATCGGGTGCCGATCCTCCGGCGGGGTCGCGAGCGTCGACATTTCGCGGATGCCCGTCACCGCCATCTCGAGGGTGCGCGGGATGGGCGTGGCCGACATCGCAAGCACGTCGACGTTCGTCTTCAGCTTCTTGAGCGCGTCCTTGTGCTCGACGCCGAAACGCTGCTCCTCGTCGATGATGACGAGGCCCAGATCCTTGAAGGCGATGCCCTGGCTGAGAATGCGGTGGGTTCCGATCACGACGTCGACCGTGCCGCGCGCGAGCCCGTCGATCGTTTCCTTCGCCTCCCGGTCGGACTGGAATCGACTGAGCGCGCGCAGGTGAACGGGGAAGCCGGCGAAGCGGTCGGCGAACGTCTCCATGTGCTGCTTGACGAGCAGTGTGGTCGGCACGATCACGGCGACCTGCTTTCCGCCCTGCACCGCCTTGAATGCGGCGCGCACGGCGACCTCGGTCTTGCCGTAGCCGACGTCGCCGGCGAGCAGGCGGTCCATGGGGATCGGCGACTCCATGTCGCGCTTGACCTCGTCGATCGTCGTCAACTGGTCGGGTGTCTCGGCGTACGGGAACGCCTCCTCCAGCTCACGCTGCCACGGGGTGTCGGGAGGGAACGCGAATCCCTTGCTCGACATGCGCGCCGAGTACAGCTTCACGAGTTCGACGGCGATGTCGCGCACGGCCTTGCGCGCGCGACCCTTCGCGGCCGCCCAGTCGCTGCCGCCCATCTTGCTGAGCGCCGGTGCCTCGCCGCCGACATAGCGGGTGAGCAGGTCGAGCTGGTCGGTGGGTACGTACAGCTTGTCGCCGGGGTAGCCGCGCTTCGACGGCGCGTACTCGATGACGAGGAACTCGCGGGTCGACTTCTGGGCGTTGCGGCCGCCGCCAGTGGACACCTCGCGCTGCACCAGTTCGATGAACTTGCCGATGCCGTGGGTGTTGTGCACGACGAAGTCGCCCGCCTTCAGTTGCAGCGGGTCGACGACGTTCTTGCGGCGGCTCGCGAGCTTCTTCGGCTGGCGCGAGTCGTAGCCGACGCTGCGGCCATAGAACTCGGTCTCGCCGAAGAGCCCGAGCTTCACGTCGGGTAGCTCGAAGCCCTGCTCGACGCTGCCGCGCACGAGGTACGCGACGCCCGGCTCGAGCGTCTCGGGCAGCGCGTCGACGGGACGCGCGGCGGCGCCCGCGTCCGAGAGCACGTCGCGGGCGCGTTCGACGAGTCCGGGGCCGACCGCCGCGACGATCATGCTCCAGCCGTCAGCCAGGCGGTCGACGACGTGGTCGACCGCTCCCCCGCTCTTGCCCGCGAACGACGGCGGCGGGTCGGCGGCGACGCGCACGACACCGGGCTCGTCGGCGTCGAACTGGCTGACCGTCCACCAGGCGCGATCCCCGGCCGACTCGCGCAGGGCCTGCACGGTCAGGAAGTCGCCGGCGTCGAGGTCGATCGGCGACTCGGCACCGGCCGTGGCGGCATGCCACGCGGCGCTCAGAAACTCGCGGTTCGTTTCGACCAGATTCGCGGCGCGGGTCGCCACACGTTCGGGGCCGAGCACCACAACGGCCGCGTTCTCGGGCAGGTAGGTCGTCAGCGGCACGAGCCGGTCGACGAGCGCCGGCGCGAGGCTCTCCATGCCCTCGACCGGAATGCCTTCGGCCACCTTCTCGAGGATCGACGACAGGCTCGGAAACTCGTGCAGCATCTCGCGCGCGCGTTGCCGAACGCCGTCGGTGAGCAGCAGCTCGCGGGTCGGCGGCAACTCGACGCGCGTGATGCCCGTGTCGGGCAGCGACCGCTGGTCGGCGACCGAGAATTCGCGAATCTGATCAACCTCGTCGCCGAAGAACTCGACGCGAACGGGATGCTCGGCGACGGCCGGAAATACGTCCAGGATTCCGCCGCGCACCGCGAACTCGCCGCGGCGCGTCACCATGTCGACGCGGGAATACGCGAGGTCGATGAGTCGGCGGGTGACGTCGGAGAGCTCCGAACCCCTGCCGTTCAGCTCGAGCAGCACCGGCTCGATGTCGGTGAGACCCGCGGGAAGGGGCTGCAGAGCGGCGCGCACAGAGGCGACGACCACGATTGTGCCGGTGGGAGCATCCGCCCAGTCGGCGAGCGCGCGCAGCGTGCGGATGCGTCGGCCGACGGTCTCGGCGCTGGGGCTGAGGCGCTCGTGCGGCAGGGTCTCCCACGCGGGCAGGTCGAGCACGGTGGCGTCGGGGTCGAGGCACTCCCACGCCTCGCGCACCGCCTCCGCCTCGCGGCCGGTCGCGGTGATGGCGAGGAGGCACTGCGGGCCGTCGCGCCGCTCGAGCAGCCCCGCGATGAGCGGAAGGCGAAGCCCCTCGACGGTGGAGAACTCGGCCGAACGCCCCGCGTACTCGAGGGCGTCAGAAAATGTCTGGGCGCGCTGAAGCGCCGGAATTAACCGCTCGAGAGTCACGTCGCGCAAGTGTACGCGCGACTCCTGCACCTACGCCTTGGGCGCGTGGTGGCGCTGCTGCGCGGCGACGAGGCCGTCGTCGATGATGCGCTCGATCGCGTCAGCCGCCTCGTCGAGAAGGAACGGCAACTGTGCGCGCTCGGAGGAGGGGAAGTCGCGCAGTACGTAGTCGGCCGCGCTCTGCTGACCGGGCGGGCGGCCAATGCCCACCCGCACGCGCAGGAAGTCGGGGGTGCCGAGGGCCTTGATGATGTCGCGCACACCGTTTTGGCCACCGTGCCCGCCGCCCGACTTCAGGCGCAGCGTCTCGAAGGGCAGGTCGAGGTCGTCGTGCACCACGATCACGCGGTCGGGCTGGATGCCGAAGTACTTCGCGGCGGCGGAAACGGGGCCGCCGGAGGTGTTCATGTAGCTGAGCGGCTTCGCCAGAATCAGCTTCGGCCCGCCGGGGCGAAGGCGCGCCTCGGCGAGCATGGTCGTTGAGCGGTGGCGCGACAGTCTCGCCTCGACGCGCTCCGCGAGAGTGTCGAGCACCATCTGCCCGACGTTGTGACGGTTCCCGGCATAGCCGGGCCCGGGGTTCCCGAGCCCGACTACCAGCCAGGTGTCGCGATCAGCGGCGGCCGGAGGCTTCTGCCTTCCGAGTCCAAACATGCGGCGTGATCGCGGGGGTGCCGATTACTCGGAGTCGCCCGACTCGGAGGCGTCGCCACTCTCGGTCTCGGCCTCGGCCGACTCGTCCTCATCCTTCGGCGCGGCCGGAACGGTGACGTTGACGACGAGCGCCTCGGCGTCGGTGACGAGCGTGGTGCCCTTCGGCAGCTCGACCTGGCCGGCGAGGATCTGGGTGCCCTCTTCGAGGCCCTCGATCGAGACGGTGAACGCCTCGGGGATGTGGGTCGCCTCGGTTTCAACGGTCAGCGTGTTGTGGTCAACGACGTGGATCGTGCCGGGGGCCGACTCGCCCTCGACGTGCACGGGCACATCGACGGTGACCTTCTCGCCCTTGCGGACGACGATGAGGTCAATGTGCTCGATCAGCTGACGCACCGGGTCCTTCTGCACGTCCTTCACGAGGGCGAGCTGCTCATCGCCAGCGATGTCGAGCGTGACGAGCACGTTCGACTTACGCAGCAGCAGCGACGTCTCGTGGCCGGGCAGCGTGATGTGGCGGGGGTCGGTTCCGTGGCCGTACAGCACGGCGGGGATCTTGTGGGTGGCGCGCAACTTGCGCGCCGCGCCCTTGCCGAAGGACGTGCGCTCGTCGGCGCTCAGCTTGTTCTGGTCAGCCATGGCTGTACTCATTTCATGATTGGGGGGCCTGGGCCCGATCGTCTGTGTCAACTCGAACGCGTGTGCGCGTGAGGAACGACCGCATGCCGCACCCACCGCGTCGATCACGGCACACCCTTGCGGGCGCGCCCTCGCCGAAGTTCAGTGGGTCAGTCTACGGCACGGCCCAGGAGCGCCGCGACCGTGCGCGCGAGCGTCTCGACGCTCTGCGTGCCATCGACGACGGTGACACCGGGCTCGTCCTCCGGATGCTCGCGAGCGAGCAGTTGCGAGTCGAGCATCGTCGCGCGCATGAAATGCCCGGTGCGCGACTCGAGCCGTCGACGCAGTTCCTCTGCCCGCACATCCAGAATCACAATCTGGATGCTCGGACCCCCATCGCGAAGCCGGTCGCGATAGCGACGCGCAAGCGCCGAGCAGGCGACCACGCAGGGAGCGTGGTCGCGCGCGGCGGCGGCCACAGCATCCAGCCAGGGTTCGCGGTCGGCGTCGGTGAGGGCGGTGCCCGCGAACATGAGGGCGATGTTCTCGTCGGGGTGCAGGTCGTCACCGTCGATGAACGGCACGCCGGCGAGCGCCGCGGCCGCACGCCCCACCGTTGACTTGCCCGAGCCAGAGACCCCGGCGACGATCACGCTAATGGGGGCGGGCATGTGCTCCACGCTAGCCGGGACGCGGAGGATGGCACGCACCCGAGGCTCTAGGCTGGAATACGGCCTCGCCACCACACCCCCTAGAGGAGTCGCCCGTGACCCAGCCCACCGCCAACATCGGAGTCGTCGGACTCGCCGTCATGGGGTCGAATCTGGCCCGCAACCTTGCGAGCCGCGAGGGCAACACGGTCGCCGTCTACAACCGCTCGTGGGAGAAGACCGAGACGCTCGTCACCGAGCACCCCGAGGCAGGCTTCGTCGCCGCGAAGGACTACACCGAGTTCGCCGCGGCGCTGACGAAGCCGCGCACCGCGATCATCATGGTGAAGGCGGGCCGCCCCACGGATGCGGTCATCGACGAGCTCGTGCAGGTCTTCGAGCCGGGCGACATCATCGTCGACGGCGGCAACGCCCTGTTCACCGACACGGTGCGGCGCGAGAAGGCCGTGCGCGAGACGGGCATCAACTTCGTTGGCGCCGGCATCTCGGGCGGCGAAGAGGGTGCCCTGAACGGCCCCTCGATCATGCCCGGCGGCTCGGAGGAGGCGTGGCAGACGCTCGGCCCCATCTTGACGTCAATCGCGGCGGTCGCCGACGGCGAGCCCTGCGTGACGCACGTGGGCACTGACGGCGCCGGCCATTTCGTCAAGATGATCCACAACGGCATCGAGTATGCCGACATGCAGCTGATCGCCGAGGCCTACGACCTGCTGCGCCGCGTGGGCGGGCTCGAGCCGGCCGAGATCGCCGACATCTTCGCGGAGTGGAACACCGGAGAGCTCGAGAGCTACCTGATCGAGATCACCGCCGAGGTACTGCGCCAGGTCGACGCCGCGACGGGAAAGCCGCTCGTCGACGTGATCCTCGACCAGGCCGGCGCGAAGGGCACCGGCGCCTGGACCGTGCAGACCGCACTCGACCTCGGGGTTCCGGTCTCCGGCATCGCCGAGGCCGTGTTCGCCCGCTCGCTCTCGTCGGCGCCCGCCCAGCGCGCCGCCGCACAGTCGCTTCCCTCGGCCACCGAAACCTGGTCGGTGGATGATCGTGCCGCATTCGTCGAGGACGTCCGCCGGGCGCTCTACGCGTCGAAGATCATCGCCTACAGCCAGGGCTTCGACGCGATCGTCGCCGGCGCCGCCGAGTACGACTGGAACATCAAAAAGGGCGAGATCGCGAAGATCTGGCGCGCCGGCTGCATCATCCGCGCCCAATTCCTGAACCGCATCACCGAGGCCTACGCCGACGACCCGGGCCTCGTCGCCCTCGTCACCGCCCCCTACTTCGCCGACGCCGTGTCGACCGCGCTGCCGTCGTGGCGTCGCATCGTCGCCGGCGCCGCGCTTGCGGGTATCCCGACGCCCGCGTTCGCCTCGTCGCTGTCGTACTACGACGGCCTGCGCGCCGAGCGCCTGCCCGCCGCGCTCGTGCAGGGCCAGCGCGACTTCTTCGGCGCGCACACCTATAAGCGAGTCGACAAGGACGGCACCTTCCACACCCTGTGGTCGGGCGACCGCACCGAGATCGAAGCGGACGACCTGCACTAGGCAGGACGCGCCGGCCGCGACGCGCGGCGTCGCTCAGGCGGCGCGCCGGCCGCGGCCCCGGCGCGCGTACCGCGGCGCGAACGCGCGGCGATTCAGCGCGCCGGCCCCCGCGCCCAGAGGCGTGAGCATCAACAGAATCGGGATGCTCGCCGCGATCAGCGCCGCCCCGCTCGCCCAGTGCAGCGCGAGCAGGTTCAGCCCCGCGTCGAGCGCGGGCGGGGATGCGGCGCCGGTAGCGAGCGCGACGGCGGTCGCGGCGGAGACGTGCGCGAGCATCCCGAGAGGAATGGTCGCGGCGAGCACGCCCACCACGTTCGTGACGCGTGAGAGGGCGAACCAGGTCAGCAGCAGAGCAACGGCCTGAGCGGCGGCGCCGGCCGCCCACACGGGCGACGTCCACCAGCCGGGGTTCGGCACGGCGGTGCCGAGCATCGCGCCTCCCAGCGTCAGCGGCACGCCCTGCCCGGCCCACACGAGCAGGCCGCTGAGCGCCGCCCAGACGGGAACGCGGCGCCGCGGCACGGACACGGCACTGGCCGTGCGCTCGCGTCGGGCGGGCGCGTCGAGCGGCGCCCAGTCGGGGTCGTCGCTGCCGAGCGGACGCGGCGGCTGCAGCGCCTCGACGCGCACGCCGGCGATCGAGAAGGGCGCGGCCAGCACGTCAACAACGCCCCAGGCGGTGTCGACGGGATGCGCGGGAAACTCCGCGTCGTCAGCGTCACGCGCGGACACGGGCGCGGGCGGGGGCGCGGTCTCGCTGTCGGCACGCTCCCCCGCCATGCGCTGCAATTCGTGCGCGGTGCGCGCGAGCGACACGTGGCTGGCACTGCCCTCCCCCGTCGCGCGCGCGTGCGAGATACCCCGCACGACGGCGGTCGCGGCCAGCCAGCCGGTCGCGTGATCGAGCGCCTGCACGGGCAGGGCAACCGGCGCGGCGTCGGGGGCGGTTTCGCCACGCGCGTCCGCGATGCCCGTGACCAGTTGCACCAGGCTGTCGAAGCCCCGACGCTCGGCCCACGGGCCGGTGGGGCCGTACGCGCTGACCTGAACCTCGACAAGCCCGGGGCGCAGGCTGGCACGAGTAGCGGCGTCGAGGCCGAGCGCGTCGAGCGCTCCCGGGCGGAGGCCGTGCACGAGCACGTGACTCTCGGCGATGAGCGCGGCCAGCGTCGCGGCGCCCTCCACCTCGTGAGCGTCGAGCCGGGCGCAGCGCTTGCCGAGAGTTATGTCGGGTTCGAGCGCCGGCTCCTCCCAGTCGGGCGGGTCGAGGCGCAGCACGTCGGCGCCGAGCAGCGCAAGCGCACGCGTTGCGACGGGGCCGGCAATCACGCGAGTCAGGTCGAGCACGCGCACGCCCGCCAGCGGCCGCTCGGGTGACCCCGCCGGCCATTCACGCTCACTGCGCTCCCCGCGCTCCACGGTGACGAGCGGCTGCTCGGCGACCGCGCGGCCCTGCGGATGCTCGGCCCACTCGTTCGCGGACCGCAACGCCGCCGCGCACCCGCCCGCCGCCACGACGGCCTCCTCCAGCTCGAGCGCCGACCAGCCCTCGACCGCTGCGGCGACCTCGTTGCGGTCGGGCTCGTGCGGGGGTTCCCCCTCGGGGACGACGCGAGACACGCCGAGGGCCTCCAACGCCGCCGCCCGATGAGCCGGCACGTTCATGTGCAGGCGCACCCACCGGTCGGCGGCGCGATAGTCGCCGCTCAGCGGGTGCCAGGGCGACGGCTGCGCCTCGCGCGGCCGCACCGCCCGGTCGAACCAGGCGGAGGCGAGGCGCGCGTCGACGAGCGGGGTCGCTTCGCCGCCCACCAGCTCGGCCACCGCCGTCGCGAAGGTCGCCACCGACGCGGACGCGAACGCCGACACGGGGAAGCGCGCATCGTAGGGTCCGTGGCCGATGATCGCGGCGCCGTGCGGCTCGCACAGGTCGGTCGGCATCGCCGGCGCGACCGCAGCGGGCGCGGCATCCGGACGCACCGCTCCGGCCGTCACCGGGCGACCGCCTCGGGGGCGGAGCGGGCGCGGAGGCGCACCGCGAGCATCCGCAGCACGAGGCCGACGGCGAGCAGGCACGCGGTGCCGAGGATCGACAGGGGCGGGAGCGCGGCAACCAGCACGACACAGCCGACCAGCCCCGCGATCGCGACGGCACGTGGTTGCCACCGCTCAGCCGGGGGCTGACGCAGGGCCGACAAGTGGGCGACGGCGTAGTAGAGCAGCACCGCCGCGCTGGAGGCGGCGACCAGGTGCGCCGGTTCCAGCAGCACGACGATGACGACCGCGAGCGTGGCGATGAGGCCCTCGGCAACGATCGGAGCGGACGTGCGCGGCGAGACGCGCGCGAGAAGACCCGGCAGGTCGCGCTCGCGCGCCATGGCGAGGCTCGTGCGGCTGAGGCCGGCGAGGATTCCGACCAGAGAGCCGAGACAGGCGATACCGGCGATGATGACGACGAGCGGGGTCCACGCGGGCGCGAGCACGTCGGCGAGCGGGGTGGTGCTGAGGGCGAGCCGGTTCACCCCCAGCGTCGAGATGAGAAGCACGGCGACGCTCGCGTACAGAACGAGGACGATACCGAGGGCGATAAAGATGGCGCGCGGCAGAGTGCGGCGCGGCTCGACCACCTCCTCACCCAGGGTCGCCATGCGCGCGTAGCCGGCGAACGCGAAGAAGAGCAGGGCTGCCCCCTGCAGCACCCCGTAGGGGCTCGTGGAATGCAGGATGCTCGTCACGGGTTCGAGGTCGGTTGCGGCGCCGCCCGACACCGTCGCGATGAGCACGACGGCGAGGCCGGTCAGCACCGTCGCCACGATCACCATCGCCACCCGCGCCGTCGTGCGCACGCCGGCCATGTTGAGCGCGGCAAACAGAACAATGAGGCCCACCGCGACGGGAGTCGGCTCCGTCGGGTACAGGTAGGCGGCGGCGATCGACGCGATCGCGGCGGCCGAAGCTGTCTTGCCGGTGACGAACAACCAGCCGGCGCTGAAGCCCGTCCAGGGCCCCACGTAGCGGCGGCCGAATGCGTAGGCTCCGCCCGCGACGGGGTGCGCCATTGCCAGCTGCGCGGAACTGAACGCGTTGAGGGTGGCGATGAGCGCCGCCAGCACGAGCGCGATGATCAGTCCGCCCCGCGCGGCGTCGGTCGCCGGACCCCACACGGCGAACACGCCTGCACCGATCATGGAGGCCAGGCCGATGCCGATCGCGCCGGGCAGGCGAACACGGCGCGCCAGGGCACCGTGGGCCGCGGGTACGGCGGTGGGGTGTGGCGTACTCTCGTCTGCGGTTTCGGGTTCCGCGGGCATGGGCTGAACCCTACCCGGCGCAGGGGCGAGCAGGGAGCGCGTGCCAGACTGGGCGCGATGAACGACGACCCGATCGAGCTGCGCGAGTGGCCCGACGACCCCGACCGCGACTCCAGCGCGGGCCTGTCACCGTGGGAGCGGCGCCGACGTGTCCTCCGCTGGGTGAGCATTGTGGCGATGCTGGCGCTCGTGATTCCGGGAGCGCTCGGTACGTGGTCGGTCGCGCGAAACACCGCCGCGCAGGCCTGCCGAATGGCGGTCGACTTCTATGCAGCACCCGGAGTGCCCTCTCGCATCGCCTTCGATCTCACCGACCCGCGGCTACTCGGCTGGAACTGTTACGCCCTGTCGCCCGCCGGCGAAGTGCGCATCGCTGTGCTCGGGCTTATACCGGGCCGCCCCAGCCTGGAACCTCGCACCGGAACCTAAGGCCTCCCATGCCTCACCCCTACCACCGGTTGACAGTCGGCTTCCTCACGCAGCACGGGAAAGAAACGGTCGTCGCCGCGGCACTCGAGGCGGAACTCGGTTGCACCGTCGCCCGTGTCCAGGGCTTCGACACCGATCAACTGGGCACATTCACCCGCGACGTCGATCGCGCAGGAACCCAATGGGAGGCAGCGCGGACCAAGGCCTTGACGGCCATTGAGCTGTCGGGGCATCCGATCGGGCTCGGCAGCGAAGGTTCATTTGACCGCCACCCGCTGCTCGGGTTCGTCAGCCACAACCGCGAGCTCATCATGCTGGTCGATCGCGATCGCGACATTGAAATCGTCGGGATCGCCGATGGGCCCTCACCGCACGTCCACGGGGTCGCCCGCACGGGGGAAGAGCTGGACGGCATCGCCGAGCGCGCCGGGTTTCCCACCCACTGGCTCGTGGTTCGCCCGAACGCGCTCGATGACCCGCGCTTCTGGAAGGGCGTTCGCGACCGTGACGAGTTGCGGCTCGCTTTCGACTGGGCGCGCGAGCTCTCTGACGACGGGGCGGTCGCCGTCGAATCCGACCTGCGCGCCCACGCCAACCCTCGACGGATGGAGCGCATCGCCGAGGCCGCTCGCGACCTAGCGCAGCGCGCAGCAGTGCTCTGTCCGGTGTGTGGATGCCCGGGATTCGGGCGGGTCGAGACCGTGCGCGGGCTCCCGTGCGCGGTGTGCTGGCTGCCCACTGCCATGGCACGCGCTCACGTGCACGGCTGCCCGCGCTGCGAGCACCGCGAGGTGCACGACATCCCGGGCAGAACGACGGCAGACCCGCAATATTGCGACGCCTGTAACCCCTGACCGGGGCGGTCGTCGTTCGTCGACCCGGGCGGTCGCCTCGCCGCGCCTACGCAGCGCCGTCGAACATCGAGGTAACCGAGCCGTCGTCGAACACCTCGTGGATCGCCCGCGCGATGAGCGGTGCGATCGGCAGCACGGTGAGGCGGTCCCAGCGCTTGTCTTCCGGCACCGGCAGGGTGTCGGTGACGACGACGCTGTCGATGAACTCGCTCTGGAGGATGTCGAAGGCGGGCGGCGAGAAGATCGCGTGCGTGGCGGCGACGACGACGCCGATGGCGCCGTTCTTCTTCAGAGCCTCCGCCGCCTTCACGATGGTGCGCCCCGTGTCGATCATGTCGTCGACGAGCAGGCAGACCCGCCCCTCGACGTCACCGACGATCTCGTGCACGGAGACCTGGTTCGGCACGAGCGGGTCGCGGCGCTTGTGGATGATCGCGAGCGGCGCCCCGAGCTTGTCGCTCCAGATGTCGGCGACGCGCACGCGCCCCATGTCAGGCGATACGACGGTGAGGGTCGAGGCGTCGAGCTGCTCGCGGAAGTGCCCGAGCAGCACGGGGATCGCGAACAGGTGGTCGACGGGCCCGTCGAAGAAGCCCTGAATCTGGGCGGCGTGCAGGTCGACGCTCATGATGCGGTCGGCGCCGGCGGCCTTGAACAGGTCGGCGACGAGGCGGGCCGAGATGGGCTCGCGACCGCGGCCCTTCTTGTCTTGCCGCGAGTACGGGTAGAAGGGGGCGACGACGGTGATGCGCTTCGCTGACGCGCGCTTGAGCGCATCCACCATGATGAGCTGCTCCATGAGCGCCTCGTTGATGGGGTTGGCGTGCGACTGAATGACGAAGGCGTCACAGCCGCGCACGCTCTCGTCGTAGCGGGCGTAGATCTCGCCGTTGGCGAAGGTGCGCGCGTCGGTTGGCACGACGTCGGTCTGCAGGTACTCGGCGATGTCGTGCGCGAGCTGCGGATGCGCGCGACCGGTCACGAGGACAAGCCGCTTCTGACCGGTGATCTTGATGCTGGCCACGTCGTGCTCGCCTTCTGCCGCCGCTGCGGCATTGGTACTTCTCGCCGGTCTTGGTGCGTTACTCGGGTGGCTTAGCTGTTGTCGTTCTGCTCGGCCGTGGCCTGCGCCGCTGCCGCGGCGTCGGCCGCCGCCGTGCCGGGCCGGTTGGCCGCGACCCACCGTTCGACGATCCGCTGCGAGGCGGCCGTCACGGCGAGCGCCCCGGCCGGCACGTCTTTGCGAACGACCGTTCCGGCGCCCGTGTACGCTCCGTCGCCAATCCTAACGGGGGCCACGAACACGTTGTGCGAGCCGGTGCGCACGTGTGAGCCGACGACCGTTTTGTGCTTGTTGACCCCGTCGTAGTTGGCGGTGATCGTGCCGGCGCCGATGTTCGAGCCCTCGCCGACCGTGGTGTCGCCGATGTACGACAGGTGCGGCACTTTCGAGCCCGCCCCGAGCACGGCGTTCTTCGTCTCGACGAAGGTGCCAATCTTGCCGTCCTCGCCGACGACCGTGCCCGGTCGTAGATACGAGAATGGCCCAATGGATGCGCGCGCTCCGATCACCGCGCTGGTTGCGTCGGTGCGCACGACCTTCGCATCCGCCCCGACCTCGACGTCGGTGAGGGTCGAGTCGGGTCCGACGACGGCGCCGGACCGCACGAGGGTCGCGCCGCGCAGCTGCACGTTGGGCAGCACCTCGCTGTCTGCCTCAATGGTGACGCCCCGCTCGATCCAGGTGGTGGCAGGGTCGTGAATGGTGACGCCGGCCATCTGCCAGCCGCGCACGATGAGCGCGTTGAGGCGGGCGGCGGCTTCCGCCAGCTGCACACGGTCGTTGACGCCGCCGACGAGCCACGCCTCCGCGACGGGAATCGCCGCGACCGTCGCGTCCTCACCGCGCAGCACGCCGATGACGTCGGTGAGGTACTTCTCGGCCTGTGCGTTGTCGGTGGTGACGTGCGCGAGCGAGCGGCGCAGAGCATCCGCGTTCACCACGTACGTGCCCGAGTTGATTTCGGTGACGGCGCGTTCTGCGTCGGTCGCGTCTTTGTGCTCGACAATGCGGTCGAGGGCGCCGTCGGATGCACGGATCACGCGCCCGTACCCCGTCGCGTCGTCGAGGTGCGCGCTCAAGACGGTCGCGGCGGCGTCGGCCGCGCGGTGGGCGGCGAGCAGCTCGGCGAGGGTGTCGGCGTCGAGCAGCGGAACGTCGCCCGACACGATGAGCACGTCGCCGTCGAACCCGTCGGGAAGCGCGTCGAGGGCGACCTCGGCGGCGCGCCCCGTGCCCGGAATCTCGTCTTGGTCGACGATGTGCGCCTCGGGCGCCAGCTCGGTGATTGCGGCGGCCACCTGCTCGCGCTCGTGCCGCACGACGGCGATGATGTGCGCAGGCTCGAGCGACTGGGCGGTGGCAAGAACGTGGCCGATGAGCGGGGTTCCGGCGATGCGGTGCAGCACCTTCGGGGTGCGCGACTTCATGCGGGTTCCGGCTCCCGCGGCGAGCACGATGACGGCGAGGCGCTGGTCGGTCATGCCGACCATTCTGTCAGCGCGCGCTCGTCCTCCCCGGATTCGTTGCTGCGTCACCCTTCGGGATATCATGACCATTTTGCCTCATCCACGGTGATGAGGGTGGGTCCGTGCAAGGAGAAGTGACGGCATGACGTCGGAAAAGATCTGGTTGACGCTGGCTGCGCGTCAGCGACTCGAGGCTGAATTGGTTCAGCTTGAGGCCGCCAGCCAGCCGAGCAACGCCGCAGTGGTGCGGGCGCGCGAGCTTCGCGAGCTACTGCGCAACGCCGTCGTCGGCCAGATGCCCGACGACGGGCTCGTCGAGCCGGGCATGATCGTGACGATCCGCTTCGACTCGGACGGAAGCGAGACGACATTCCTCCTCGGCAGCCGCACCCTGAGCGAACTCGACTCGAGTCTCGACATCGACGTGTATTCGCCGACGTCGCCGCTCGGTACCGCCATCAACGGCCACTACGTGGGCGACGCCGTCACCTTCGTCGCGCCCTCCGGCGAGCAGCGCATCAGCATCGTCGCCACCAAGCCGTTCGGGTGATGACATGACGCAGCCCCCTGCGCCGCGTGGCGGAGGGGGCTGCGTTCTGCGCGGACACTACGGCCCGGACGGTGACGCCCAGACGGCGATGCCGGGCTAGCGAGACTTGCGCGGCTTCACGACCGTGGCCCGCGCCTTTTCTCGCTTAAGCTCACGCTTTTCCTTGATCGTGAGCTTGGGCTCTTTTTTGGCGGAGGATGATCGGGGCGATTTTCCTGACATGGCGATTCACGCGTCCCTTCGTCAGCTGGCGTGTTTGCCCACCATAGCCAGACCGTGGCGCACCTTTCTTGCCCCTGATCAGGGAAAAATGCGAAGAGCATCCGTTTTCGCAGGAAAGATGTGATGGCTCAGAATCACGCCCAGAATCGGCCGCCGGGCGTGCTGACCGCGGGTCGCGAACCCTCGCAGCCTGCGGGCGCTCAGCACTCGACGACGTTGACGGCGAGCCCGCCCTCGCTCGTCTCCTTGTACTTGCTCGACATGTCGAGGCCGGTCTGCCGCATCGTCTCGACGACCGTGTCGAAGCTAATCAGGTGCGTGCCGTCGCCGTTCATCGCGAGGCGCGCGGCGGCGACCGCTTTGCCCGCGCCGATCGCGTTGCGCTCGATGCAGGGCAGCTGCACGAGGCCCGCCACGGGGTCGCAGGTCAGGCCGAGCGAGTGTTCCATGGCGATCTCGGCGGCGTTCTCGACCTGCTCGTTGCTGCCCCCGAGCAGGTGCGCGAAGCCAGCGGCGGCCATCGACGCGGCCGATCCCACCTCGCCCTGGCAGCCCGCTTCGGCGCCCGAAATGGAGGCGTTCGATTTGATGAGCGCGCCGATCGCGCCGGCGACGAGCAGGAACTCCTCCTGGGCCCGGGCCGGGCCGGCGGCGGCCGTGTCAATCACGTCAAGCGCGTGCCGCATCACCGCCGGGATGATGCCCGCCGCCCCGTTCGTCGGCGCCGTCACGACTCGGCCGCCGGCGGCGTTCTCTTCGTTGACCGCGATCGCGTACGCCTGGAGCCACTCGAGGCTCGTGTCGCGGGTCGGCGCGGCATCAAGCTCGCGCAGCCGCGCCGCCATGGCGGCGGCTCGACGCGTCACGTGGAGGCTGCCGGGCAGCGTGCCCGACTCGGTGAGGCCGGCGTCGATGCAGGCGTTCATCGCCTCCGAGATCGCCGCCAACCGGATGCTCGTCTCGGCCTCCCCACGGATCGCCGCCTCGTTGGCGCGCGCCAGCCCAGCAATGCTCAGCGCGTGCTGGCGGCAGAGCGCGAGCAGTTCGACCATCGTCGCGAACGGGTAGGGAACGCGCGGGCTTGCGGCGCGCGCGAGCGCGGCCGGGTCATCCCCGTCGTGCTCGACGAAGCCGCCGCCCACCGAGTAGTAGGTGTCGACGCGGAGGGGAACGCCATCCGCATCGAACGCGGTGAGGGTCAAGGCGTTGGGGTGGCGCGGCTTCAGCTCGCGTGGCGCGAAGCGGAGCCAGCCGTCTGAGAAGGCGACGGGGTGGGTGGCGCGCAGGGCGAGCATCCCGCTGTCGGCGTCGGCGGTCACGCGCGCGACGTCGTCGCGGGTGACCGTCTCGACGTCGCAGCCGGCGAGGCCGGCGAGCACGGCTCCGGGGGTTCCGTGGCCGACGCCTGTCGAGCCGAGCGAGCCGAACAGCACGCACGCGACGCGGGCGACAGTGTCGAGTTGGCCGCTGGCGGCGAGTTCGTCGACGAAGGCGCGGGCGGCGCGCAGCGGGCCGACCGTGTGCGAGCTGGAGGGTCCGATGCCGACCCGAAACAGGTCGAGGACCGAGATATAGGTGCGCTCAGCCAGCGGGGTGGCGAGGGCGACGGGGATGCTCACGGCGGCTCCTGGGGCTAGCCGGGATGCGGCGCCACGGGTGGGGCGCGCAGGGCCCGGACGGGCTCAGCGGTGCGCGCGGCCCCGTTGTGCGGGCGCCGTCGAACCGCTGGAGTCATTCTGCCGTAGGTCGTTCGTGGGCGCACGATTCGGGGGTGAGCGACGTCCGGGGCGGAACTCGACGATGCGGTGCCAATGGGTGACCGGCCCCAGAGCATCGAACAGTGACGCAAAGTGGGGATCGGTCTCGTGGGCGTCGAGCAGGGTTTCGGCGAACCCCGCGCTGGCCAACAGGTCGAACGTTCGACGCAGGCAACCCTCGAGCAGACGCTTGCCGGCCGAGGTGTCACGCGAGACCGTCTCGCCCGCGACGACCGGCCGACCGCCATCGATGAAGACGAGCAGTACGGCATCGATTGCGCCGGTTGCCGGAAGAGCGATCGACGAGAGGTGGGGGTCGATCTCGCTCCAAAGGTCCTCGACTAATGCTCCCCGTGCATCGGGCCCGACCGGGCGCCAGTCAGCGTGGGTCCACTCGTACATGTCGGCCCACGCCTGCTCGAGAGCGTCTCGCGGTACCGCGGCCGCCGGTGCCACGTCGTCGTGGGATCGCAGACGCACAGCGCGCGAGGTGTGAAACGTGTCGAGCGGGGCGCGCTTGATCGTGCGTGCGCCAACGGTCGCGGCGAAGCCGTGCGCGGGATCAGTCTCGGCGGCCCCCCCAAATGAAGGATTTGGCCGCGGGCTCCAAGTCGGCGAGCGCCTTGAGTAGCGCGGTTGCGATGCCTGCACGCCGATGGTCGGGCGCGACGACGAGGTCGACACTGTACCGATCGGGATGCACCGGAGACGTCCACATAGTCCCCGCACCGATCGGCTCCCCCGCCCCGTCTTGTGCGATGAGAGTGCGGGTGTGCTCATCACGCCAGCGGTCGGGCAGCATGCGGCGCCCACGCAGCCAGTCCGGCGCGAGCGACATGTCGTCCGTCGTAAGCGAGCGGAGAATCACGGGGTGGATGCCTCCCACGGATTGACGAAATCGACCCCCGCATCGTCGAAGTCCCTCACGTTCCGGGTCGCTAGGCGGTGAGAACCTGCCCGGCAGATCGCGGCGATCATCGTGTCCTCGACACTGACGACCCGACCGGCAGCCTCTCGCTGTGCTCGGAGCACCGCGAAGTGGTGTGCCGCCGTGACGTCGAATGCCAGAACCCGCTCGCCAGCTGCGTCAACCAATGCGTCAACAGCACCGAGAATCGCCGACCTGCGTTGACCCTCTGGCAGACGAAAAGCGCCAAACCTGAGTTCGGCCACCGTGATTGCTGTGGTGGCAACCTCATCGGCGTGACTCGCCAACCAGCGCATCACTCCCTCGTCGGGGGACGGCTTCAGCGTCTCAGAGAAAACGTTCGTGTCAACAACGATCACGGCAACTCAACCGGCCGTGGAGCAGTGCGCTCGGGCACTGAGAACTCGCCCCTCAGACTTTCCGTCGCGGCGACCCACTGGTTGACGAAATCGGGGCGCTGCACGGTTGCCTCCTCGAGGATCGCGCGCACCTCGGCCTCCATCGATCGATTGTGCGCGGCAGCACGCTGCTTGAGGCCGCGCCGAACCGGCTCGGGAAGGTTACGAATGGTGAGAGTGGCCATGACACCTCCTGCTAGCAATGCTAGCAACATCGGCCGACTGGCGAACGGGTGAGATCAGCGTCCGTTGCCTGGTCGCGGCGTACGGGCGCGGCACCCATACAGGGTCGCAGCGTCAGCATCGTGTGCGCAACACACGCCAATGGGTGCAGCACCCGTGCAACGTTGCAGGTGTACCGCAACGTTCGGCGTGTGTCGGGGCAGCGTAGGCCGGCGATGCGCGCAGCGCGTGCGCCATGGGCAGAGCCGGGATCGCGTCGCCCCGCGAGAGACGCCGAACCCTCGAAGCTCCGCCCCCAGGATTCGAACCTGGACCTAACAGCTCCAAAGGCTGTCGTGCTGCCGTTACACCAAGGCGGAACGCGCGCCGAAAACGCGCGGTGACCAGTCTGCCAGAGGCGGGGCGAGCATCCGGCGCAGCGCTCGTACCAGCGTGACCCGCGCGCCCTACGCGCGCCCGAGCATCCGCCCATCGCCCGCCCGCGATAATGAACCCATGACCGCCCCGGATGACGTCGACCGCATCGTCGACGCGTGGAGCCGCGAGCGGCCCGACCTCGACTTCACTCCCCTGCACGTGCTCTCACGGCTGACCCGCATCGGCCGGCAACTCGACCGCGCGCGGAAAGACGCCTTCGCGGCCTCCGACCTAGAACCGTGGGAGTTCGACGTACTCGCCGCGCTGCGCCGCAGTGGCGACCCCTACGAGCAGAGCCCCAAGCAGCTACTGCAGCAGACCATGGTGTCGTCGGGCACGATGACGAACCGCATCGACCGGCTCACCACCCGCGGACTCGTCGAACGCCGCACCGACCCGAACGACGGGCGCGGCATCATCGTGCGCATGACCCGCCTCGGGCAGGCCCGCGTCGACCGCGCCATCGGCGAACTCGTCGAACGCGAGCGCGCTCTACTCACGGGGCTCAGTCCGGCCGACCAGGAGCGGCTCGCCGAACTGCTGCGCCGCCTCGGCGTCGGCATGCAGGGCGGGGCATAGGCGCGAACGGGATGCACGGGGCCGGGCCGGCAGCGCGCCGCCCGTTTCGAAAAATCAGCCCTGGATGAACGGGATGACGATTCCGGCGACGAGGCCGAGCATCCCGACCGCTAAGGCGATGCCGCCGACAATCAGCATCGCGCGGCCGTCGGATGCGGGGTCGTCGAGGCGCGGCGAATCGGGCCGCAGCGGGTGAACCCAGACGGTGCGGGCATCCCCGACGGCGGGGATCGAGCCGGTGAGCGGCGCGATCGCCTCGATGACCTCGCGCCCCTCGCCGAACCAGCGCAGCCGGGCATCACTCTCGTGCACCGTCGTGATGACGGCCTTCTGCTGCTCGTAGCGCGACGCCCACACACGCCGGGCGATGCCGATCGCGAGAAACAGCACGCCTGTGGGCAGCGCCACCCACGCGAACACTTCGGCGATGAGGCTGGCGGCGTCGAGCGGGTCGGTCACGCCTTCAGGATAGGGGGCGGCCGGGATGCGCGGAGTGCGCTACGCCGTCGGCAGCAGCTCGCCGACGAGCGTCTGGACGCGGCGCCTGATGTCATCGCGGATCGGCCGCACCGACTCGATGCCCTGCCCGGCCGGGTCGTCGAGCTCCCAGTCTTCGTAGCGCTTGCCCGGGAAGATCGGGCACGTGTCGCCGCAGCCCATCGTGATGACGACGTCGGAGGCCTTGACCGCCTCGGTCGTCAGCACCTTCGGGGTGTTGTTGGCGATGTCGATGCCCTCTTCGGCCATCGCCTCGACGGCGACCGGGTTGATCTGGTCCTTCGGCTCGGAGCCGGCCGACAGCACCTCGACGCGGTCGCCCGCCAGGTGCTTCAGGTAGCCGGCGGCCATCTGCGAGCGGCCCGCGTTGTGCACGCACACGAAGAGGACGGTGGGCTTGTCGGGGGCGGCGGTCTCGGTCATGGGGTGGCTCCTGGATGTTCGTTGCCGGGTTAACATCGACGCGGATCGATACGTCGAGTACAGTCGAAACATCGACCGCTGTCAATCTCAGCCGGTCAGGGTGAACGGCGAGTGAACAGCGCCGCACCGGATCACGACCGCCATCAGAGGAGACCCGCCATGCCGAGCGCCACGATGCTTCCCATCACCGACGTCTCGGCATGCTGCACGAACGTCACCCGCGAGACCATCAGCGCCGAGAACGCCGAACTGCTCGCCCGCTCGCTCAAGGCGCTCGCCGACCCGGCGCGCCTGCGGCTCATCTCGATCGTGGCCGCGAGCGAAGGCGCCGAGGCGTGCGTGTGCGACCTGACCGAGCCGCTCGGACTCTCGCAGCCCACCGTGTCACACCACCTGAAGGTGCTCGTCGACGCCGGCTACCTCGAGCGCGAAAAGCGCGGCACCTGGGCGTACTACCGCCTGACCCCGGGCTCGCTCGACGCCGTGTCGTCGCTGCTGGCGACCGTGTAGCCGGCCACTCCACGCCACCACACCGAGCTCCGACGTGTCTGCCACCACGGCCGCACCTCCCCTGCCCCGCCGCCTCGTCGCCGAGTTCACCGGCAGCGCCCTCCTCGCCGCGATCGTTGTCGGCTCGGGAATCATGGCGACCTCCCTCACGCCCGACGTCGGCGTGCAGCTGCTGATCAACGCCGTCGCCACGGCATTCGGGCTCACCGTGCTGATCCTCGTGTTCGGACCGGTCGGCGGGGCACACTTCAACCCCGCCGTGACCCTCGCCATCGCGGCGACCCGCGGGCTCGCCTGGCGTGATGCGCCCGCGTACATCACCGTCCAGATCGCGGGATGCTCAGCCGGAGCCGTCCTCGCCAACCTCATGTTCGCCGAGCCCGCGATCAGCGTCAGCACCACCGACCGGGTCGCCCCCAACACCCTCGTCGCCGAAGTCGTCGCTGCCGCGGGCCTAGTGCTCGTCATCCTCGCCCTCGTGCGCTCGCAGCGCCTCGCGCTCGTCGCCCCCGCCGTCGGCGCCTACATCGGCTCGGCCTACTTCTTCACCGCATCCACCAGCTTCGCGAACCCCGCCATCACGATCGGCCGGATGCTGTCGGACACCTTCGCAGGAATCGCCCCCACCAGCGTCCCCGGCTTCGTCATCGCGCAACTCGTGGGGGCAGCGTTGGGGCTTACCTTGGCCGTGCTGCTGTATCCCCGGCGGGTCGACATCGTCGAAGAATCGCGCTCGGAAGCTGGGGCCGGAAGCAACACGGGGTCGGCCAGCACCCCGGCGGTAGTCGAGCCCGGCGTGGGGGCGGCACCGCCTCGTTAGCATCAGGGGATGGCGTTCTGGCGGCGAGCATCCCACCCTGACGGCGAGCTGCCGAAGAACGATCGCGGCGCCGCGAAGTTCGATGACTATGACTACGACCTGGTCCCGCGTAAGCGTGATGTGACGATGCGGCTGGCAGCGAGCGACCCGCACCAGGAACTGCTCTCGACGCTCTGGTCGGAGGTCGGCGACGACCTTGACTCGCTCGTCACCGCGACGCCCGCGCGCACCCTCGACCTCGAGCGGGTCGACGCGCCGATCGAGGTGCGCCTGTTCTCGGGCCGCAGCGTGACCGGCGTCGTCGGGCGCGTGCCGCGCGGCTTCGAAGGCGTCTACGACGACGCGGTGCGCCGACTGGATGATCGTGGCGACAAACCGCGCATCCCCGCAGGGCTTGTGCGCACCAAGGCAGGGTTCCGCGTGAACCTGCTCATCGGGCTGACCCGGTAGGACGGTCTCCGCGAGAGCCCCGCCGAGCAGATGCGGCGGTCTGGGCGCAAAGCGGCAGAACGAACCGGCGCACGGCGCCCAGAGAGCCGCGCGGCTCAGGCGAGGAGCTCGCCGAGTTCGAGCCAGCGCGTCTCGAGGGCATCGCGCTCGGACTCGACCGCGCGCAACGACTCGTGTAGCCGCCCCAGGCCCTCGTAGTCGGCGACGTCGTGCTCGGCGAGCTCGACGTGCAACTCGTCGACGCGGCCCTGCAGTTTGGCGAGCTTGCGGTCAATCGCCGCGAGCTCCTTCTCGGCGGCGCGGCGCTCGGCTCCGCTCAGCGCGGGGACGGATGCTGCGCCTGCAGCGCCGGCGCCAGACTGCGCGCCAGACACCGACGCGACGGTCGCGCGCCCCGCATCCTGCCCGCCGCTCGGCGCCGCGAGTCGCGCGGCCAGCCGCAGGTACTCGTCGACCCCTCCGGGCAGGTGCCGCAGCCGCCCCGCGCCGTCGGGCCCGGGCAGGATCGCGTACTGCTGGTCGGTCACCCGCTCGAGCAGGTAGCGGTCGTGCGACACGACGATGAGGGTGCCGGGCCACGTGTCGAGCAGGTCTTCGATGGCGGCGAGCATGTCAGTGTCGAGGTCGTTCGTGGGCTCATCCATGATGAGCACGTTCGGCTCGTCGAGCAGGATCAGCAGCAGCTGCAGGCGCCGCTTCTGCCCGCCCGACAGGTCGCGCACCGGCGTCGACAGCTGCGCCGAGGTGAAGCCGAGCCGCTCGAGCAGCTGGCCGGGCGTGAGCTCTTTGCCGCCGGCGACGTAGGTCGTGCGCTTCGACGCGATGACAGCCGACACCCGCTCGTCGGCGACGGCGCTCAGGTCGGCGAGCTGCTGGTCGAGGGTTGCCACGACGACCGTCTTGCCGCGCTTGACGCGCCCGGTGGTCGGCGCGAGCGACCCGTCGATGAGTTTCAGCAGCGTCGACTTGCCGGCCCCGTTGACGCCGAGGACGCCGGTGCGCTCCCCCGGCGCGATGCGCCACTCGACATCGCGGATGATCGTGGTCTCGCCGTACGCGACACTCACGTCGAGCAGGTCGATCACGTCTTTGCCGAGGCGCGTCGTCGCCAGCTGCGTCAGCTCGACCGGGTTGCGCATTTCGGGCACGTCGGCGATGAGCGCGTTGGCCGCCTCGATTCGGAACTTCGGCTTCGCCGTGCGGGCGGGAGCTCCGCGGCGCAGCCACGCCAACTCTTTCTTCATGAGGTTCTGGCGCTTCGCCTCGATGGTCGCGGCCTGCCGGTCGCGCTCCATGCGCTGCAGCACGTAGGCCGCATACCCACCCTCGAAGGGCTCGACGATGCGGTCGTGCACCTCCCACGTGTTCTCGCTGACCTCGTCGAGGAACCACCGGTCGTGGGTGACGACGACGAGGGCGCCCTGGCCGCGCGGCCAGCGACGCTTCAGGTGCTCGGCGAGCCAGGCGACCCCGCCGATGTCGAGGTGGTTGGTGGGCTCATCGAGAATGACGATGTCCCAGTCGCGACTCAGCAGCGCGGCGAGCGCCACGCGCCGCCGCTGCCCGCCCGACAGATCGTCGACGAGGGTGTCGCCGGGGATGTCGGGGACGAGACCGGCGAGAACGTCGCGCACCCGAGCATCCCCCGCCCATTCGTGTTCGGCGCGGTCGCCGACGATCGTGGTGAGCACGCTCTGGCCGGTGGCGAGCGCGTCGGCCTGGTCGAGCATGCCGAGGGTCACGCCGCGACGGCGGGTGACGCGGCCGGCGTCGGGCTCTTGCTTGCCGGCGAGGATGCGCAGGAGGGTCGACTTGCCGTCGCCGTTGCGGCCGACGACGCCGATGCGGTCGCCGTCGCCGATGCCGACGGTCACCCCGTCGAGGACGACGCGGGTGGGGTATTCGACGCGGAGCTGCTCGGCTCCCAGCAGGTGGGCCATTACGTCGAGCCTACGGCGGGCACCGGATGCTCGCTGACCGTCGGCGAGGACAGCCCGCGCCCCGCGCTCAGGCAGTCACCGCGTGAATGACCTGCTCGACGATGAGGACGACACCCATGACCACCATCGAGGTCGCCGCGACCGTGGCGACCCACCCGGCCGCTCCCGGCGCACGCTCGAACACGCGACGGGTGGCGAGCGACAGGGCGATGTAGAGCATCGAGCTGACGGCGACCCATGTCAGGCCCAGCACCGCCAACTGCACGGCGGGCGGCCACACGGCCCCGGGTGAGACGAACTGCGGGAACAGGGCGACGAAGAAGATGAGCGCCTTCGGGTTGAGCGCGCTGACGGCGAAGCCGGCCACGAGAGACGCTCGCGCGCTACGCGGCTGCCCGACCACGGCGATGGGGCCGGTCACCGGGTGAGCACCGGTGACGACCTCGAGAGGGCTCGTGACCGGCTGCGCGGCGAGGCGCCGGTCGACGACCATGCGTCGCACCGCAAGCGTGCCGAGCGCGATCAGGTACGAGGCTCCGACGATCGTGATGACCGACAGCGCAAGCGGGGAGGCGGCGATGAGGATGCCGAGTCCGCCCGCGACGACGCCCGACATGACGACGTAGCCGAGGGCGATTCCGAGCACACCCGCCTGCCAGGGGTGCTTCGCGGAGGCCTGCCCGATGACGAACGCCCAGTCGGGCCCCGGCAGGAACCACAGCAGCGAGATCGCGGCGGCAAACGCCGCATACAGTGCAAGATCCATCGACTGCCCGCCCCTCCTCTCGGCACGTGTTCGAGGCAACGCTAGTGCGGAGGGAGGAGTTTTCGATTGCCAATATGCGCCGCCGGCGGGTGATCTAGAGCACACTATGACCATGGATGCGATCGATCGCGCAATAGTCAGCCAACTGACGCGCAACGCGCAGATCTCGAACACGGAATTGGCCGAGCGAGTGGGCTTGTCGCCGTCGCCGTGCCTGCGGCGGGTGCGCCGCCTCGAACAGGACGGCGTGATTCTCGGTTACCACGCGCGCATCGCCCCGAAGGCAATCGGTCAGGGCTTCGAGGTGTTCGCGCAGTTCGAGCTCGACAATCAGCGTCAGGAGACGATCGAGCGATTCGAGTCGGCGCTCATCGAATTCCCCGAGGTCATCGAAGCGCATCGCATGTTCGGCAGCCCCGACGTGGTGGCGACGATCCGCGTCGCCGACATCGAGGGCTACGAGCGCTTCGCGACCGAGAAGCTGCGCACCCTTCCCGGTCTCACGCGCATGTCGTCACGGTTTTCGATGAAGGTGCTGAAGAGTCGCTACCCCGAGGGGTGAGCGTGCAGCGGGCGATCGCCGCGTCACGGCAGAATGGGAGGCATGTCTGACGCCGAGCACGCGCCCGCCGCCCCCGAGGGCGCAGCGCCCGACGCCACCGAGAACGCCACTGCCCCCACAGAACTCACCGGCCCGCTGACGCCGGGCGAGACCGCGCGAATCCGCCGCGTCTTGCCGTGGACGCTCGTGTGGGCGGCCGGCATCATCCTGCTCGACCAGGCCACGAAGTTCTGGGCCGAGACAACGCTCACGCTGCGCGAGGGCGTGCCCGTCATCGGCGAGTGGATTCAGTGGCGCCTCGTGTACAACCCGGGTGCAGCCTTCGGCATCGGGCGCGAGTACACGTGGATCCTTGCGATCGTCGCCGCGCTCGCGGTCATCGGCCTCGCCATCTTTGTCGCCCGTATTTCGAGCGCACGCTGGGCTGTTGCCGTCGGCGCCATGTTTGGTGGGGCGATCAGCCACCTCGGTGACCGGCTGTTCCGACCCCCGTCGTTCGGTCGCGGCGAAATCGTCGACTTCATCGACTATTTCGGCTTCTTTGTCGGCAACATCGCCGACATCGCACTCGTGGTCGGAGCCGGCGGGATGATCCTCTTGAGCCTGATCGGCGTCAGCCCGCGACGACCCGAGCGCCGTGCACCGGACCCGTCGCCCGCAGCACCCGGTGACCCCCAGCGCTGAGGCTCACCTGCAGTTCGAGGGCCGCATCGGCGTCGGCGACAAGAAACGCCACCGTCGGGCCTGAGCCCGACACGAGGGCGGCGAGCGCCCCCTCGACCTCGCCCGCCTCGAGCGTCGCCGCGAGTTCGGGCTGCAGGTGCAGCGCGGGAGCCTGCAGGTCGTTGTAGAGGTACTCGGCCAGCTGGTGCGCGTCGCCTGCCCGCAAGGCCTGGAGCACCTCGATGTCGACGGTCGGCTGCTCGGGCGCGGGGGCGATGTCGGTGACGTGCCGTTCGCGGTGCCGGTCGAGCTCGGCGTACACCTCGGGGGTCGATAGCCCGCCGTCGGCGAGCACGAGCACCCAGTGGAACGTGCCCTGCGCGAGTGCGGGCGACAGTCGGTCGCCGCGGCCAGTGCCCACCGCGGTGCCGCCCATCAGGGCGAAGGGCACATCCGCGCCCAGTTCGGCGGCCAACTCGCCGAGCTCGTCGCGGCCGAGCCCCGTACCCCAGAGGTGGTCGCAGGCGACGAGCGTGGCGGCCGCGTCGGCCGAGCCGCCGCCCATGCCTCCGGCGATGGGCACGTGCTTCGCGATCTCGAGGTGCACTCCCCCGCGGTAGTCGGTGGTGCGGGCCAGCAGCCGCGCGGCGCGAATTGCGAGGTTCGATCCGTCGGTCGGCAAGGCGCTCGTGTCGATGGGGCCGGTGAAGCGCACCGAGAAGTCGTCAGCGTCGGTCGCCCACACCTCTTCGTAGAGCGACACGGCCTGGTACGCGGTGGCGACATCGTGGTAGCCGTCGTCGTGCAGAGCACCTACGCGCATGAAGACGTTGATCTTGCCGGGCGCCTTCGCGTGCACGACGCGGGGGCCTGCGGCAACGCTCATGCCTCCACCCTAGGGCAGGGTGTCGAGCAACTTTGCGAGCCGTCCCTTGACGGTAGACAGGGCGTCGTCGTCGGCCATTCCCGACCACGTGAGGCTGACGGTGGCGGGCTTCCCCGCGACCGGCCGCACGCTCAGCAGCAGCCGCTCGCGCGCGCCTTCCGTCACCGGGTCGGGCACCCAGGTCGCGCCGGGGTTGGCGGCGTCGGGGCGCGCACTCATCGGCTCGCCCAGCGCCGCTTCGAGGTGGGGCATGAGGCGCGAGTACACGCTCGGACCGTCGCCCGGGATGCGCCTGCTCACGGAGGCAGTGAATGTTCCGTCTTGCTGCTGGCCGGGGCGACGCCGGCCCGTCGCCTGCTCAAAGCCCACCGTGATCGACTGTGCCCACCAGGCATCCACCCCGTGGTCGGCGACCAGGTGATCGGCGATCTTCTTGTGCGGCCAGTCGCGCGCGCCGGCCGCATCGAGCATCCCGAACCAGTCGGCGGGCAGCCGCCCGGTGGCCTTCCTCGCCGCCTCGTCGCTCGCGCCACCCGCGGCGGCCCTGACCGGTGTCTCGTCGCCCATACGAGCATCGAAACACAGTCGGCCGCGCGCCGGTAGCCTCGAGGCCGTGCAGTGCGACTACTTCGACGCGGGGGTCTGCCGCTCGTGCACGCTCATGGGTGTGCCGTACGCCGCGCAGGTGGCCGAGAAGCAGGCCCGCGTCGAGTCGCTGCTCGCGCCCCACCTCGCCGGGCCGACCGCATCGGTGTGGGGCCCGCCGGTGGCGAGCGTCGAGAGTGGCTTTCGCGCGAAGGCGAAGATGGTTGTCGGCGGCACGGTCGGCTCCCCCACGCTCGGAATTCTCGACGAGCAACGCCGCGGAGTCGACCTGCGTCACTGCGGCGTGATCGCACCCCCGATTCTGGATGCACTGCCCGCCATCGCGACATTCGTCACGACCGCGCAGCTCACCCCGTACGACGTGCCGGCCCGCCGCGGTGAGCTGAAGAACGTGATCATCACCCTCGGCGCCGAGGATTCGCTCATGCTGCGGTTCATCACGCGCACCGCCGGCGGCCTCGCCCGGGTGCGCCGCCACCTGCCCAGCCTGCTGGCCGCCGTGCCCGCCGCCCGCGTCGTGACCGTGAACCTGTTGCCCGAGCACAAGGCCGTGCTCGAGGGCGTCGAGGAGCACGTGCTCACCGAGGCGAAGGCGCTACCCCTGCTCGTGGGTGACGTCGAGCTGCGGGCCCTGCCGCAGTCATTCGTGCAGACGAACACGGACGTCGCGGGCGCGCTCTACCGGCAGGCCGCGGCGTGGGTCGACGAGGTGGCGCCCGCGTCCGTCGCCGACCTGTACTGCGGGGTGGGCGGGTTCGCGCTGCACGCGGCGGGTGCTGCGGGTGCCGAACGTCATGTGGTCGGGGTGGAAGTGTCGCGCGACGCGGTGGCGAGTGCGGAACTGGCGCGCGACGCGCGGTACGGGCGTGACGGCGACCGGGCGCGCATCCATTTTGTGGCCGATGACGCGCTCGAGTGGGCCCGACGCGAACAGGCGTTGCCCGAGCTCGTGATCGTCAACCCGCCGCGGCGAGGGCTCGGTCAGCCGCTCGCCACGCTGCTCGCCGAGCGCGGGCCCGAGACGGTGATCTATTCGAGCTGCAACCCCGACACGCTCGCCCGCGACCTCGCCGCCATGCCTGACTATCGGGTCGAGCGGGCGCGGGTGGTCGACATGTTCCCGCAGACGATGCACGTCGAGGTGCTGACGCTGCTGCGCCGGGCCTGAGGCCCAGCGCGCCTGAGGCCCAGCGCGGCTGAGACCCAGCGCGACTGAGGCGCAGCGCACCTGAGGCGCGTCGCCTCGCCGCTCAGTCGCGCGAGTACGCGCCCCGGCTCTGCGAGGTGAGGCTCGGCACGAGCAGCCGGTAGATGCCAAGGCCGATCACCTCGATCGCCATGCCGAGCACCACGACGAGCGGTACGAGCTCGAAACCCTCCTCGAAGGCGGCCGCGATGGGCAGCACGAGCAGGCCGTTGCGGGCGGCGCCGGCGAAGGTGAGCGAGCGCACCCCGCCGATCGACAGGCCGAAGGCGGTGCCGATCAGTATGCCGAGCGGTGTCATCACGATCAGGTAGACCCCGAACAGCGGCGCGACGGCGACGAGCAGGTCGATGCGCTCGACCGCGCGCGGCGCGAACACGGCGGCGACGGTGCCGGCGGCGACGGCCGTCGCGGGCACCGTCCAGCGGTTGATCGCGCGCAGCCCCGTCTGCACCGGCGCGGCGCGCTCGCCGATGAATTGCAGGGCCGTGATCGCGAGCGCGGGGCCGATGATGCACGCGAGGATCACGGGCGGCAGGCCCGAGACGTCGAGGGTGAGAAAGCCGTCAGACAGCGTAAACAGAATCAGCAGGCCGGGAACCGTCACGGCCTGCACGAGCAGCATGATCGGGGCCGCGGCGAACAGCGCCTCAGCGTCGCCCCCCGCGCGGCGCACCAGGCCGACGATGAGGCCGACCCCCGGCGCGAGCAGCATGAGCAGCAAGCCGAGCTGCAGGTCGGGGTCGCGGAACACGATGCGACTGAGCACGAGAGTCAGCAGCGGGCCGACGACCACCGAGAGCAGGAGGAGCGCCGACAGGAAGCGCTTCTCGAGCACGGTGCGGCCGACCGCCGCGAGCGGCACCCCGGCGAGCGTCACCGTGATCGCCAGCGCGATCAGCCCGAACGGCAGCGCGTCCGGCGCGGCGCCGACCTCGGGCGCGAGTGCTCCGACCGAGAAGCCCGCCGCGATCGCCGCGACGATCGGGGGTGCGGGATGCGCCTCCAGCCACCCAAGCGCGCCTCGCGCGGGCGCGCCCACACCGCCGCCCGGCCCGCTGCCGGGCGCGCCGCCGGACCGCCCGGCAGCCGGGCCCTGCGGCGCGAGCGCGCTCACGCCGACTCGAGCCGCGCGAGAGAAAGAAACGCCTCGAGGTCGAGCTGCTCACCGCGCGCCGTCGGGTCCACCCCGGCCGCCTCGAGCGCCGCGGTCGCCGCTGCGGACGACCCGAACACCTCGGCGAGCGCCTGCCTGAGCATTTTGCGCCGTTGCCCGAACGCGGCATCGACCAGCTGGAAGGTGCGCTGGCGCAGGAGGTCGTCGCCGGGGACGCGACGTCCGTGCATCCCGACGATGACGCTGTCGACGTTCGGAACCGGCCAAAACACCTGGCGGCTGATCGTGCCCGCGACGCGCCAGTCGCCGTACCAGGCGGCCTTCACGCTGGGGCTGCCATAGATCTTCGACCCGGGCGCCGCGGCGATGCGGTGCCCGACCTCGGCCTGCACCATGACCAGCACGCGCTCAAGCGACGGCAGGGCGGCCAGCAAGTGCAGCAGCACCGGAACGCTCACGTTGTACGGCAGGTTCGCGACCAGCGCGGTCGGGATGCGCGGGGCACCGCCCGGCGCAGACAGCGCGGCCGCGTCGACCGTCATCGCGTCGGCCGTCACCACCGTGAGTTCGGCGTGCGGTTGCAGCTCGGCCACCGTCGTCGGCAACTGGGCGGCGAGGCGTGGGTCGATCTCGACCGCGACGACCGGGTGGCCCGCGTCGAGGAGGCCGAGGGTCAGCGAGCCAAGGCCCGGGCCGACCTCAAGCACAGTCTCACCCGGCTGAAGCTTCGAGGCCTGCACGATGCGGCGCACCGTGTTGCCGTCGTGCACGAAGTTCTGGCCCAGCTTCTTCGTCGGCGCGACACCCAGCAGTTCGGCGAGGTCGCGCACCTCGGCCGGGCCGAGCAGTGCTCCCACGTCAGTCGTCGCCCGCGGCGTCGCCCGAATGCGGGGCCGACGGGGTGAAATCGTGCGGGTCGCCCGGAATGTCGTGCTGCGTGGCGTCGGCCGCATCATCGGCGGGCCGGTCGGCCCACGGGTCGCCTGGGGCCACCACCGGGTTGTCGTCCCAGTGGCCGTAGACGTTCTCGGTGTTCGAGCTCAGCTGTGCCGCCAGCATCGAGGCGTCGGTGCCGATCGCGTCGGCCATGGCGCGCACCGTCCACGGCAGCAGGTAGGGCCCGTTCGGTCGCCCGCGGTGCGGGTGCGGGGTGAGGAACGGTGCGTCCGACTCGACGAGCAGCAGGGCGCGCGGCAGCACCTCGAGGGCGTCGCGCAGGTTGCGGGCGTTCTTGAACGTCACCGTGCCGGCGAACGAAGCGAACCAGCCGCGCTCGGCGCAGATCGACGCCAGCTCGACGTCGCCCGAGAAACAGTGGAACACCACGCGGTCGGGGGCGCCCACCCGCAACAGGGTCGCCACGACGTCGTCGTGCGCGTCGCGGTCGTGGATCTGCAGGGCCAGGTTGTGCCGCTTCGCCAACTCGATGTGGGCCTCGAACGCGCGCAACTGCGCCTCGCGTCCCCCCTCGTCGGTGCGGAAGTAGTCGAGCCCCGTCTCGCCGATGGCGACAACACGCGGTTGCTGGGCGAGGCCGTCGATGACGGCCAGCGCGTCGTCGAGGGTGCCCTCAGCATCCAGTTTCGGGGCCTCGTTCGGGTGAATCGCGACCGCGGCCAACACGCGCGGCTCGCGCTCGGCGACCGCCGCCGACCACTGGCTCGTGATTACGTCGGTGCCGACCTGCACGACCCCGCGCACGCCGACCGCACTCGCCTTGTCGAGGTGGTCGCGGTAGTGCAGCGGGTTCTCACCGTCGGCAATCTCGAGGTGCGTGTGGTTGTCGTACACGGGCACGACGAGCGCCTCCGGAGCGGGCGGATAGGCGAGGTCGCGGGTGGTGTCCTCCATGGCCGCGCGCTTGCGGATGTGCGGGTCGATCGCCTCGGTCATGCAGTTCTCGCCTCCTGGGCCGGGCACCCCGACCGCGCAGGCGAGTCTACTGACCGGCACGCGGGGGTCGCTGGGGGTTGACGCTCCGCCGGGTCGGGCGTGACGGTTCTCAGGAGTTCAGGCAGGTACGGCTCATCGACCCCGCCAGTTTTCGGCCCCGGCCACGCTGCACTCCTGAGAAAAGTCACGCCGCGCCGACAGGCTGGGCCGGGCGTGTGACGGCCTCCGCCACGCGTGACAGACGCGGGAGCGCCGACTACCCGAGCTGGTCGGCCTCGATGCGGGGGAACAGCGGCGGCAGCGGCGACACCTCGGCACCGGCGGGCAGCTGGCCCCACGCGGCGACACCGTCGACACGCTGCTCTGCGAGCGGACCGATGGCGGCCTCGGCGCCGAGCGCCGTCCACAGCTGGGCGGTCGACTTCGGCATGACGGGGGCGAGCAGCACGCTCAGCGCGCGCAGCCCCTCCGCCGCGGTCGCGAGGATCGTGTGCAGGCGCTCGACCTTCGACTCGTCCTTCGCGACCTTCCACGGCTCCTGCTCGGTCAGGTAGCCGTTCAGCTCGTCGACGATCGTCCAGATCGCAGTGATCGCCTCGTGGATCGCGAAGCGGTCCATCGCGGCGCTCGCGCGCTCGACGGCCGACTCAACGACCGAACGGATGCGCGCATCCGCCTCATCGAGGTCGCCCGCGGCGGGTACGCGCCCGTCGCAGTAGCGGCCGATCATCGCGACGACGCGGGAGGCGAGGTTGCCGAAGCCGTTGGCGAGTTCGGCCTGGTAGCGGGCGGCGAGGTCCTCCCACGAGAAGGAACCGTCTTGGCCGAACGAGATGGCGCGCAGGAAGTAGTAGCGGAACGCGTCGGAGCCGAACACGTCGGTGATCTGCGCCGGAGCAATGCCGGTGAGCTTCGACTTCGACATCTTCTCGCCGCCGACGAGCAGCCAGCCGTGCCCGAACACGCGGCGCGGGGTCGGCAGGCCTGCGGCCATGAGCATGGCCGGCCAGATGACGGCGTGGAAGCGGGCGATGTCTTTACCGACGATGTGGTTCGAGGGCCAGAACTTCTGGAACAGTTCGCCGGGCTGATCGGCGCGCCAGCCGAGGGCAGAGATGTAATTAATGAGCGCGTCGAACCAGACGTAGAAGACGTGCTTCTCATCCCACGGAACGCGCACGCCCCAGTCGAAGCTCTGGCGCGAGATCGACAGGTCGTCGAGGCCGCGGCGCACGAACGAGACGATCTCGTTGCGCAGGCTGTCGGGCTGGATGAAGTCGGGCTGCGTCTCATACAGCTCGAGCAGGCGGTCGCCGAACGCGCTCATGCGGAAGAAGTAGTTGGCCTCCTTCAGCACCTCGACGGGGCGACCGTGAATCGGGCAGACGTACTGACCCTCGAATTCGCCCGTGCCCTGCGCGAGGTCGTCGGGCTGCTTGTACTCTTCGCAGCCGACGCAGTAGTAGCCCTCGTACTCGCCGAAGTAGATGAAGTCGTCGTCGTACAGCTTCTGCAGGAACGCCTGCACGACGCTCTCGTGCCGCTCCTCCGTGGTGCGAATGAAGTCGTCGTTGGCGATGTCGATCGTCTCAAGCAGCGGAATCCACGCGTCGGCGACGAGCTTGTCGGCCCACTCCTTCGGGGTGACGTCGTTCGCGACCGCCGTGCGCAAGATCTTCTGGCCGTGCTCGTCGGTGCCCGTCAGCGACCAGGTCTCGACGCCGCACTGCCGGTTCCAGCGGGCGAGCACGTCGACCGCGACCTCCGTGTACGCGTGGCCGATGTGCGGCGCGTCGTTGACGTAGAAGATCGGGGTGGTGACCGAGAAGGTGGGGGCTGTGGCCATGATTGCCCCATTCTAGGCGGGCGGCGGCTGCGCGCCCGGCGCGCGCGGGGCACGCGCGCGCGGGGCATACTGCCCGAGTGACCGACACGAACGCCCGCGACCACATCGTCGTCTTGCCGGGCGGTGGCTACGCCCGCCACGCCGACCACGAGGCCGAGCCGGTCGCCGACTGGCTGCGCACGCTCGGCGTCGCCGCGAGCGTGCTGCGCTACCCGGTCGCCACCCGCCACCCCGGCCCCCTGGATGCTGTACGCACCCACATCGCGCAGGTGCGGTCGTCGGGGGCTCAGCGGGTCGGCGTGCTCGGCTTCTCCGCGGGCGGCCACCTCGCGGGTCACGCGGCCGCGACGGGCCTCGCCGAGCTCGCGGTGCTCTGCTATCCCGTGGTGTCGATGCTCACCCCGACCCACGCGGGATCGCGCGAGAACCTGCTCGGGCCGCGCCCGGGGCGGCGCGCCCGCCGCGCGACGTCGATCGAGCACCTCGTCACGCCCGCGATGCCACCGACGTTCGTGTGGCACACCGCCGACGATGCGCTCGTGCCGGTTGAGCACGCCTACCTGTTGGGTGCGGCGCTCGCCCGGCACGGGGTGCCGCACACGCTGCACGTCTACCCGTCCGGCGTGCACGGGTTGGGGCTCGCATCCGGCTCGGGCGACGCCGAGCGCTGGACGTCCGAGTGCGCGGCGTTTCTCGCCGATCACGGCTGGGGTGCGTAGCCGCAAGTTACAGCCCCGTTCGGTAGGTTCAAAGCATGCGGATGCGCGCACTCCTCTCGATCGTCGCCAGCGTCGCGCTCGTCGCGAGCTGCGCCCCCGGCTCGGTGCTCGCCGACGGGCTCGAGGGGTGCCGCCCCGTCACCGAGGGGCAGGTCGGCAGCGCGTCGTTCGGGCTGGTCAACAACAGCAACGACCCGGTCGTCATCGAGTCAATGACGGCCCAGGAACTCTCGGGCGGCACCGTCGTCGACAGCTGGTTCGAGCCGTTCGACGGCGAGGGCGACCCCGAGCCGGTCATCTTCGGTGGCAGCCGCGCCGACCGCGCGGCCGAGGGCGCGACGGTTTCCGACCTTGGCGGCACCGTGCTCGAACCGGGCGATGCGGGCTACATCGCGCTCGCGGTGCGGCGCGATGGCCGGGGAGACGCCCTGCTCGAAGTGGTCGACATCACGACCGACACACAGGTGCTCAGCGCGCCGGTGCGTCTGCGCCTCACCGACAGCTGTGAGTAGCGGCCTACCCGCGCCGGGCGGCGAGCGCCGCCTCGTAGAGCTCGCGGGTGCCGAGGCCCGTTGCGGCTCCGACATCGGCGGCCGCAGCCTTCAGGCGCTCCCCCGCCGAGGCTCGGGCCAGCACCTCGGCGACCGCGCTCGGCAGGTCGGCGGCGAGCGCGGGCGCTCCCTCGATGACGACGACGAGCTCGCCCCGGGCGCCGTCGGCAAAACGTTCGGCCAACTCGCCGAGAGTGCCGCGCGCGACCTCCTCGAACTTCTTCGTCAGCTCGCGGCAGACGGCGGCGCGGCGCTCCGACCCGAAACCCAGAGCGAGGTCGGCGAGCGAGGCGCCGATGCGGTGCGGCGCCTCGAACACCACGATGGTGCGCTGCTCGGTCGCCAACCCCCGCGCCCACGCGACCCGGCCCTTGCGGGGAACGAACCCGTCGAAGGCGAAGCGGTCGGTGGGCAGCCCACTCAGCACGAGGGCGGTGAGCACCGCGCTCGGTCCGGGGATCGCGGTCACGTCGACACCCGCGGCGATGGCCGCCTCGACGAGGACGTATCCGGGGTCACTGATGCCGGGCATCCCGGCGTCGGTCAGCACCACGAGGTCGGCGTCACGCGCCGCCTCAACGAGGTCGGCGGATGCCGCGCGCTCGTTATGCTCGTGCAGCGCGACGAGCTTCGGGCGGTTCTCGACCCCGAGGGCGCGCAGGAGGTGCGCGGCGGTGCGTGTGTCTTCGGCGGCAACCACGGGCGCCGCCTCGAGCACCTCGATGAGGCGGCGGCTGGCGTCGCCGAGGTTGCCGATGGGAGTGGCGGCGAGCACGATCACGGCTCCACTCTGGCACGCGGGCCTGCCGCGACGTGCGGCGGGGAGCGCGAAACCCGCGGCTAGCATGAGCGCGTGACCGTGCAGACGCCGACCGTTTCAGGCCCCCGGTCGGCGACGAGACTGCCGCGGGCCGTGCGCATCGGCGTCCCCGCCGCGATCATCGGCGTGGCCGCGGCCGCCCGGCTCATCGGACTCGACACCCCCGAGACCCTCGTCTTCGACGAGACGTATTACGTGAAAGATGCCGCGTCGCTGCTCGCGTACGGCTACGAGGGTCGCTGGCCCGACGACCCGAACCCGCGCTTCGAGTCGGGCGAGCTCACCCGCCCTGCCGTGGAGGGCGCGTTTGTCGCGCATCCCCCGCTCGGCAAGTGGCTGATCGCCCTCGGCCTCGCCGCGTTCGGCACCGGCAACCCGGTCGGCTGGCGCCTGTCGGCCGCCATCGCCGGCATCGCGCTCGTCGGGCTGGTGATGCTGCTCGCCCACCTGCTCACGAAGAACGTCACCCTCAGCATGATCGCGGGTGGGCTGATCGCCATTGACGGCTCCGCGATCGTCATGAGTCGCGTCGCGCTGCTCGACGGCTTCCTCGCACTCACCGTCGTGGGCGCCGTCATCTTCTGGACGCTCGACCGCGGGCAGTACGGGCGGCGGCTCGCACCCCGCATCGCGGCGTATGCGCATCCGGGCGACGAGCATCCCCCGTCGCGTCGCGTCCGCGACGATTGGGGGCCGGTGCTGTGGCGCCGCCCGTGGCTCATCGCGTTCGGGGCGACGTTCGGGCTCGCCGCCTCCATCAAGTGGAGCGCCCTGTACCTGTTCGCGGCGTTCGCACTCATGAGCGTCGTGCTCGACGCGGTCGATCGGCGACGCGCGGGCGTGCCGTTCTGGTTCTCGGGCGGGATACTGCTGCAGGGGCCCGCGTCGTTCCTCCTCACCGTGCCGGCCGCTCTGCTCGCCTACGTCGCGACCTGGACCGGCTGGTTCGCCACCTCGGGCGGCTGGGGCCGCGACCACGGCACGAACGCTCTCGCCGCGCTGTGGCGCTACCAGCAGGAGGTGTACGGCTACCACGTCGGCGAGTCGACGCCGCACGCCTACGAGGCGCCCGCCGCCCTCTGGCCGTTGCTCGTGCGCCCCACCTATATGCACTACGACGAGGTCACGGAGGGCGTCGCGGTCGGCATCACGGGACTGCCGAACCCGCTGATCTGGTGGCTCGCGTGGGCTGCGCTTCTGATCATTGCGGCGGGATGCGCGTGGTCGCGTCTGCGCATTTTCTCGGGCGGCGCGCTCCCCGCCACCGTCGTGCTCACCGGGGTCGCGGCCGGCTGGCTGCCGTGGCTGCTCTACCCCGAGCGCACCACGTTCTTCTTCTACACGATCGTGCTCGTGCCGTTTCTCGTGATCGGACTGGCCATGGTGGCCGACGGCATCCTGCGCCGAGGCGGGCGGGTAGCGCTGCTCGTCATCGGCGCGCTCGTCGTCGTCGTGAGCGTGTTCTTCCTGCCCGTGTGGATGGGCCTGCCGCTACCGCTCGACCAGCTCAGCTGGCGCTATTGGCTTCCGAGCTGGGTGTAGCTCGGCGCCGGGGACGGTAGACGAGCTTCCGCAGCGCCCACTCGGCCGGGCCGGGCTTGTCGACGGCCGCAAGCACGTTCGCCGCGATCAGCGTGCCGAGCCAGGTAATGACAGCAATCTGGCTGGCCTCGGCGATACCGAGCTGGTCGCCGAGCCCGAGCGCGTACGGCGCGAACACGATGAGGAACACGAGCGACTGGGTGAGGTAACCGCTCAGCGAGCGCTGGCCGAGGGTCGCGAAGATGCGGCTGATCGGGCCGGGGGTTTCGCGGCGCCCGGCGAGGATCGCGATGAGGGCGACGTAGCCGACCGCTCCCACGGCTCCGGTACCCGCGTGCAGCATGGTCACGAGAGGTTCGACGAAGATGCCGTACTCAACGACGCCGAGTAGGGCGAGCGCGAGCGGCACGGCGCCGAGCAGGGAGACGCTGATGCCGACGCTGGCGGCAAGCCCGAGTCGACGCACGTGCGGGGTCGGGTCTTCGAGCACCCGGCGGCGGGCGAGCCACATGCCGAGGATCATCGGCGCGAGCAGGCCGATACCGCCGAACGGCATGCCAATCATCTGCACGAACCACTCGCCGGCGCGAAGCAGCACAGCGACTCCAAACGAGTCGGCCGCAGCCGAGCCGAACGGGGCCCCGGTCGTCATGCCGCCGTCGACTGTGCCGAACAGCCCGCTCAGGCCCTCAAACGCGCCAATCAGCACGAGCATCCCGAAGCAGATCCAGCCGACGATCGCGAGCACCTTGCCCGAGGCCCGGATGAGCAGCACCAGGGCGAGGCCGAGCAGACCGTAGGGGCCGAGAAAGTCGCCGAAAAACAGCAGCACGCCGTGTGCGGCGCCGAACGCGATCAACCACAGGTTGCGGCGAATCAGCAGACGACGCGTGTCCTCCCAGCTCGCCCCACGTGTGTACTCGCGGGTCATCAGCTGCGTCATGCCGTAGCCGAACAGCAGAGCGAACAGCGGGTAGCTGCGGTTGTCGAACAGCATCGCGACGAAGACGTTCGTCCACTGGTCGGTCGCGTCATCCGACACCGGCTTCAGGGCAATGCCGAGCTCAGTGCCGAACAGGAAGAACGGCACATTCGCCAACGCGATGCCGATGAGCACGAGCCCGCGGGAGACGTCGGGAGCGGCGGCCCGCTTCAGGCGGGGAGTGGGGGCGGCGAGTGTCGACTCGGTCATGGCCTCAACGCTAGGGGTGCGTGGCGAGGCGCGCCTCAGCCTGTGGAGTGATTCGCGCATCCCCCGCCTCAGCCGCACGGCCGAGCCGGGGCCGCCACCTCGAACCACCGGTAAGCCTGCCCACCGTAGCCCCGCCCCGCGCTCGACACGCGCCTGCGCCGCCGTGCGACTGGCTGCAGCGCCGCCGGCCGCGGGCTGCGTGATGTTTCTCAGGAGTAGAGGTGCGGTCTGCCCGGATACACGCGGGAGTTATCGGTCTCGAGCACCTGAAATCCTGAGAAACGTCATGCGAGAGTCGCCCTTCAGCGACCCTCGGTCGGCCCAAGGGAACCGCCGATGGGCCGCCCACGATGCGCTGATCCGCGTGCGGAGGCGGGGTGCTGGCGAGCGTCGGTGTGTGGGCCCGGGCGGGGAGGCCGCGGGCGCTTACGAAATGTGACGGGGATGCGCGGGGCACGTCGCGTCGCTCGGATACGGTGGCGAGATGGCCGACCGCGATTACGGTTTCCGCACGCGTGCCCTGCACGCGGGCAACGTTCCCGACTCGGCGACGGGCGCCCGCGCCCTGCCGATCTACCAGTCGAGCGCGTTCGTGTTCGACGACGCGCAGGATGCCGCCGCCCGCTTCGCCCTGCAGAAGTACGGCAACATCTACTCGCGCCTTGCGAACCCGACCGTTGCGAGCTTCGAGGAGCGCATCGCGAGCCTCGAAGGCGGACTCGGCGCCGTCGCCACGGCGAGCGGACTGAGCGCGCAGTTCATCACCTTCGCCTCGCTCGTCGGCGCCGGCGACCACGTCGTCGCGTCGTCGAACCTGTACGGCGGGTCAATCACGCAGCTCGATGTGACACTTCGCCGCTTCGGCGTCGAGACGACCTTCGTCGCGAGCGACCAGGCCGACGACTACGCGGCCGCGATCATCCCGGGTCGCACGAAGGTGCTCTTCGCCGAGACGATCGCGAACCCGTCGGGTGACATCGCCGACCTCGAGGCGCTGGCCGACGTGGCGCGGGCGCACGAGATTCCGTTCATCGTCGACTCGACGATCGCGACCCCGTACCTGTGCCGCCCGATCGAGTGGGGCGCCGACGTGGTCACCCACTCGGCCACGAAGTTCTTGGGCGGCCACGGCACGACCCTCGGCGGCGTCGTCGTCGAGTCGGGTCGCTTCGACTGGTCGAACCACAACTTCCCGCTGTTCGAAGAGACCGTGCCGCACTACGGCGGCCTCACCTGGTACGGCAACTTCGGCGAGTACGCCTTCCTCACGCGCCTGCGCGCCGAGCAACTGCGCGACATCGGCCCGGCGCTCGCCCCGCACTCGGCGTTCCTGCTCGCGCAGGGCGTCGAAACGCTGCCGTACCGCATGCAGGCGCACGTCGACAACGCACGTGCGGTCGCGCAGTGGCTCGAGGCCGACCCCCGCATCGAGACGGTGCGCTGGGCGGGGCTTCCCTCCCACCGTCACTACGAGCGGGCCCAGCAGTACACGCCGCTCGGCCCGAGCTCGGTGTTCAGCTTCGATGTCAAGGGCGGTCGCGCTGTGGGCGAGAGGCTCATCGAGAACGTGCAGTTGGCCAGCCACCTCGCGAACATCGGCGACGCGAAGACGCTCATCATCCACCCCGGCTCCACGACGCACGCGCAGCTCACCGAGCAGCAGCTTGCCGACTCCGGCATCGGGCCGGGACTGGTGCGCTTGTCCGTTGGCATCGAAGACGTCGAGGACATCATCTACGACCTCGATCAGGCACTCAACGCAGCCGTGAAGGAGGCGTGACCATGACCGACGTCAGCACCCCGGCATCCGCTTCGCTGGATGGCGCCGTCTCGACAGCGAACGCCGCGACCGAGACAGAAACCGTGACGCTCGCGAACGGACTGACCTGCAGCATCCCGGCCAGCTCGCCGCTTGCGAAGCGGCTCAAGTCGCAGCGCACGTGGGTGGGGCCCAGCGCCAAGGAGCGCCTTGGCATTCTTCGGCGCGCACAGAGCATCGCGATCGTTGGTGCCTCACCGAACCCCGCACGCTCGTCCTACTTCGTCGGCACCTACCTGCTGCAGTCGAGCGACTACCGGGTGTACTTCGTCAACCCGAACGCCACCGAGATTCTGGGCCAGAAGGCCTACCCGGACCTTGCCTCGTTGCCCGAGGTACCCGACATCGTTGATGTCTTCCGCAAGGCGAGCGACATTCCCTCTGTCGTCGACGACGTCGTGGCCATCGGCGCGCCCACCATCTGGGTGCAGTTGGGCATTTGGAACGAAGAAGCGGCGTACGACGCCGAAGCTCGCGGGCTCACCGTCGTCATGGATCGCTGTATCAAGGTCGAGCACGCTCGGTTCCACGGCGGTTTGCATCTCATGGGATTCGACACCGGCGTCATCAGCAGCAAGAAGCAGGTGCGGTAGGCACCTTTCTGCCGACTCGCGAGTGACCCGTTCGGCCCTCGGCGAGACGTTTCAGGAGTCCGTTTACCCACAATTCACCACTGTCCGCCCTTTGGGGGACCATTTGTACCCCGTTTGGGGGTTTCGAAGATTCCTTAGACCGCCTACTGTCGTCTACGCGTAGCAACACCCGAATTCGCCAGAACCCGAACTGGCGAAGCTGCGCATGAGGTTACCCGTGCCCACCACCCCCCTTTCCCCTGCCTTCCTGCCTGCCCGAAAGCGCCAATGGGGCGCCGAAAAGCGCACCGAGCCGCTCCCGATCGTGCACACTCGTCCGAGCGATCGCCGCATCGCCATGGCGCGCGTCGCGATCGTCGCGACCATCGTGTTCTGGGTCGTGTACGTCGTGTACACGGTCATCGCCGAGTTCCTGAACAACGGCACCCAGAGCTTCGAGTTCACCACTCAGGCGATCTCCTACGTCGTCGTCGTCACCTTCCTGACGTTCTCGGCACTCATGTACCTGATCGCGCGCCACGGAGCGCTGCAACGGTTCGCCGCACACGTGCGCGTCCCCCGCGCAGAACTCGACCGCCACTTCGCCGACCGCTCCACCTCCATGACAGTGCTCGTTCCGTCTTACGCCGAAGAGCCCGACGTCGTGACGACGACGCTGTGGTCCGCCGCGCTGCAGGAGTACCCCGAACTGCGCGTGGTGCTGCTGATCGACGACCCGACGAACCCCACGGAGGAGGACAAGCTCGCCCGGCTCGACGCAACGCGCGCCATTCCCGCCGCGATCAACGACGCGCTTCGCGAGCCGTCGGAGCGCTTCCGCAGCGCTCTGCTCGAGTGGGAGGTCGAGCGCCCCGAATCGATCCTCGATTCCGAGATCGAACAGCTCATCACGCACTTCCGGTGGGCCGTCGACTGGGTCGACGCGCGCATCGATCAGCACACCGTGACCGATCACGTCGACCGCTTCTTCGTGGACCAGGTGCTCGGCGGGCTCCGGTCGGAGTTCGCGGCCACAGCAGACGCACTCGACGCTGCCCGCTCGAGTGAGCACGGCATTAGCGGCGAGATGGCTGTTCACATGATGCGACGACTTGCCCGAACGTTCACCGCCGAGGTGACGAGCTTCGAGCGCAAGGCGTACGCATCCCTCTCGCACGAAGCCAACAAGGCGATGAACCTGAACGCCTACATCGGGCTCATGGGCGGGGCCTACACCCGCGAACAGACCCCGCAGGGACCGGTGCTGCGAGCGGTGCCCTTCGCCCACGAGGCCGATCTGGTCGTTCCCGAGCCCGACTACATCCTGACGCTCGACGCCGACTCGATGCTCCTTCGCGACTACTGCGTGCGGCTCGTGCACTCGATGGAGCAGCCCGAGAACGCGCAGGTCGCCGTCACGCAGACGCCGTACTCGTCGTACCGGGGCGCACGAACCCGCATCGAGCGACTTGCGGCGGCGACGACCGACATCCAGCACATCCTCCACCAGGGCTTCTCGCACCACAACGCGACGTTCTGGGTCGGTGCCAACGCGGTGATTCGCAAACGCGCCCTCGATGACATCGTTCAGCTGGAAACGACGGGTGGATTTGTCGTCAAGCGGTACGTTCAAGACCGGACGGTCATCGAAGACACCGAGTCGAGTATCGACCTCGGCACCCACGGGTGGACACTCACCAATTACCCCGAGCGCTTGAGCTATTCGGCGACCCCGCCTGACTTCGGGTCGCTCGTCATTCAGCGGCGGCGCTGGGCGAACGGCGGTCTTCTCATCCTGCCGAAATACTTCCGACAGGTGCGTGAGCGTCGCGCACGCGGCGAACGGGTCTCCATCATCGAGATTCTGCTTCGCGTCAACTACATGTCGTCGATTGCCTGGGCGAGCTTCGGGCTCGTCTTCCTCTTGGCCTACCCCTACGACAGCCGTCTGCTCTCCCCCGTCGTCCTGCTCGCCGCTCTGCCCTACTTCCTCGCCATGGCGAGCGATCTGCACTACAGCGGCTACAAGCGAACCGACGTGTTCCGGATCTACGGCTTCAACCTCATCCTTCTACCCGTGAACCTTGCCGGGGTGCTCAAGTCACTCGAACAGGCCATCACCAGCAAGAAGATTCCGTTCGCGCGCACGCCGAAGGTTCGCGACCGCACCGCGACACCGTTCCTTTACGTGGTCGCACCGTACGCCATCATCGTGTTCTCGATCGTGACGCTCGTGCGCGACGTACAGGCCGAGAACTGGGGCAACGCTGCGTTCGCCGGCTTCAACGCTCTCCTCGCGCTCTACGCGGTGATCGCGTACATCGGCCTCGGCACCTCACTGGTCGACTTCGGCTACGGCGCAACGAACTGGCTGTACGCCGCGCCGCGCCGCCCGAAGACCCCCGTCGCTGCCGAGCAGGAAGTCGCCGTCGACTGGCAGTCGGTTCTGTACTACGGGACGGTTCCGACTCACTCGCGCGCGACGGCCGACCACGTCGTCAGCCCCCGCGGCGCACGCACCTCCTCGAGCACCACCGAACGGAGCAACGCATAATGGCCGCCGCACCACGCCCCAGCATCCTCTGGCGAGACGGCCGACGCCTCAGCCCCTTCCGAGCGCTCATCGCCCTTCTGCTGACCAGCGGACTCGGCGTCTTCGGCTACACGCACGTCACCGACTGGGTGGCGACGCAGGCCGAGACGCAGGAAGAGCCCTGGTTCGCGGCATACGTCGATGTCACGGCAACGCCCACGTTTGCCTTCGAGAACGTCGACGCGCAGACAGCCCAAGACATCGTGCTGTCGTTCATCGTCGCCGATCGCGACGACCCGTGCCTGCCCACGTGGGGCACCGCATACACGATGGATGAGGCGTCGCAGGCACTCGACCTTGACCGTCGCCTCGCGCGGTTCTCCCAGGCGGGCGCTGACTTCACCGTGTCATTCGGCGGACTGCTCAACGACGAACTCGCGACCGTGTGCACCGACCACGACGAGTTGGTTGCCGCCTACGGCTCCGTCGTCGACCGTTACGACCTGACCACGATCGATCTCGACGTCGAAGGCATCAACCTCAGCGACCGCGAGGCGGGCGAGAGGCGCGCCGCCGCGATCGCCGAGCTGCAGCAGCAGCGACGCGCATCCGGTGACGAGCTCGCCGTATGGATGACGCTGCCGGTGATCCCCTCGGGGATGACCGAAGACGGCACCACCGCCGTGCAGCAGATGATCGAGGCTGGCGTCGACCTGGCCGGAGTCAATGTGATGACCATGAACTATGGGCAGGCGCGCGACACGGGCGAGTCGATGGCCGAGGCGTCCATCCGGGCGCTCCAGTCCACCCACCGTCAACTGGGGGTGATCTACCAAATCGCCGAGATTGAGCTCAGCGACGCCACGCTATGGCGCAAGGTCGGCGCGACACCGATGATCGGCCAGAACGATGTGTTCGAAGAGATCTTCACACTCGAAGACGCCTACGAACTCAACGCCTTCGCCATCGACACAACGATCGGCCGCATGGGTATGTGGTCGCTCAACCGTGATGTGCCGTGCGGTCCCAACTACGTCGATCTGCGCCGGGTGTCGGATGCGTGCTCAGGTATCCCGCAGGGAGAGGCGCGGTTCTCCGACATCCTCGCCGAAGGCTTCACTGGCCGCATCGATTCGGTTGCCGGGTTCGTCACGACTCCCGAACCTCGCGACCCGGCGGAATACATCGACGACCCCGAGACGAGCCCATACCCAATCTGGAACGCCGAGTTTGCCTACCTCGCCGGCACGAAGGTCGTCTGGCACCGCAATGTGTATGAAGCAAAATGGTGGACGCGCGGAGAGTTGCCGGACAACCCCGTATTGAACGAGTGGGAGACCCCTTGGGTGCTCGTCGGGCCGGTGCTCGACGGCGAGAAACCCATGCAGATTCCCACCCTGCCGTACGGCACCTATCCCGAATGGGAAGGCACCGCCGTCTACGACCGCGGCGCGCGCGTGCTCTTCGACGACACCGCGTACGAAGCGAAGTGGTGGACCCAGGGCGACAGCCCGGCCGCCCACGCCGCCGATCCCGATAGCTCGCCGTGGGTGCCCGTACGCCTCGACGAGATCGAAGAGATTCTGCGCGACCTCGAGACGGGTGAACTCATCCACGAGGGGTCGGGAACGATCACCGACTCGACCAATAACGACTCGCCGTGAGCGTCGGCGGGCGGAACGGTGCTCCCAAAGCGTTTCGCCCGCCGACTGCCTCACCGAAGTGCGCGGGGCGGCGGGCACCAGTATGCAGACTGAGGTCATGCAGAACGCTCCCTCCCGTCGCCGAACCCGCATCGTCGCGCTCGTCATCGCCGCGGGCGTGACCGTGGCGCTCGCGGGTTCCGCCATCGCGGTCGTGCTCCTCATCGGCACCCCGGGGCCTGCGAAGGCGTGGGCACCAACGTTCACGAGCGCCACCCCGAATGCCCCCGCTCCGTACGTGCGGGGCAGCGAGCTTGTCGATGGGCGCACGGGCAAACCGCTCGCGCTCTGGGGCGCGAACGTTCCGGGGTTCGAGTACGCGTGCATCCAGGGTCGCGGGCATGACGACGGAGGCACCACCGCTGACGCTGTCGCTGCCATGATCGAGTGGGGTTTCACGGCCGTCCGCATTCCACTCAACCAGCAGTGTTGGGGCGTCGACCGGCCGAGCGTGGCGTTCGGTACCGTCGACGACTACCGCGCCAATCTCGAGCGCTTCGTGTCGCTTGCGACCAACACAGGACTCGTCGTGATCGTCGACCTGCACTGGAGCGCCCCCGGCGGCGAGATCGCCGATGGTCTGCGCGCGATGCCCGACGCGAACAGCGTCACCTTCTGGAACGAGGTGGCCGCCGACTATCGCAAACACCGCGCGGTGATGTTCGACGTGTTCAACGAGCCGCACAGCCGCTACGACGCCGACCGGCAACAGTGGGCGTTCGAACTCACCCCGGAGTGCTGGCGCGACGGCGGGTGCCGGGTGCCGCGCGAGATTGACCGAGCCTCGACGGTGTCGGGCTCGACGTTCGCGGCGAGCGGCATGGCCGACCTCGTCGCCGCGGTGCGCGCATCCGGAGCTCGCCAGCCGGTCATCGTGAGCGGTCTGGATTACGCGAACGACCTGCGGGCGTGGGTCGATCACCGCCCCGCCGACGACCAGCTGATCGCGGGCGTGCACCTCTACCCCGAGCAGCGCTGTCGCGATGTCGAGTGTTGGCAGACAGAGCTCGGCCCCGTCACTCAGGTCGCGCCCCTGCTGGTCGCAGAGTTCGGCCAGAGCGACGGCGGCAGCGATCACCTCGACGCCGTGCTCGACTGGTCGCGCGGCAACGCGGTCGGCGCGCTCGCCTGGGCGTGGTGGGTCATCGACGACCCCGCCGCCAGCGAGGATGCACGCTACGCCCTCATCGCGGACGACGCATTCACGCCGAATCACCCGTCGGGCACGACGCTGCGCGCCGCACTCGACTCGCTCCCTTAGAAGTCGGTGTTCTCGGGGTGCGCGCCGACGCGCAGACCCTGGTCGACCGCAGCAATCGTCGCCATCTCGTCGGCCGAGAGTTCGAAGTCGAACACGTCGGCGTTCTCAACCATGCGCTCGCGCTTCGTGGTCTTCGGGAAGACGATGATGCCCTCCTGAATGTGCCAGCGAATGGCAACCTGCTGCACGCTCTTTCCGTGGCGCTCGGCGATCTCAGCGAGACCCGCCAGCTCAGCGAGCTCGTACTTGCCCTGGCCGAGCGGTCCCCACGCCTCGGTGAGCGTGCCGCGCGGCTCTTGGAACGACCGCAGCTCTCGCTGCTGGAAAGCGGGGTGCAGCTCGATCTGGTTCACCACGGGCACGACGCCGGTCGCCTTGTCGATGTCTTCGAGGTGGGACTGCATGAAGTTCGACACACCGATCGACTTCGCAAGCCCGGCCTCCTTCAGCGCGACGAGCGCCTCCCACGATTCGACGTGCTTGCCGTACTTCGGCGCCGGCCAGTGGATGAGGTACAGGTCGACGTAGTCGAGGCCAAGCCGCTCGAGGCTCGCCTCCAACGCCCCGCGCGCGGTGTCAGCACCCTGGTCGCTGTTCCACAGCTTCGTGGTGATGTAGAGCTCGTCGCGCGAAAGTCCCGAGGAGGCGATGGCGCGGCCGACGCCCTCCTCGTTCTTGTAGATGCGGGCGGTGTCAATGTGCCGGTAGCCGACCTCGAAGGCGTCCGAGACGATGCGCTCGGCCTCGTCGGGCTCGACGAGGAAGACGCCGAGACCCAGCTGCGGGATGCGGTTGCCGTCGTTGAGGGTCAGGTGCGGTGCAAGAATCGCGTCAGTCATCCCTCCAGTTTCCCGCATCCGCCTCTCAGGCACCTGGGACGCGACGTTCATCCGGCCCGTTATAAACGCTCAGGGGGCGAATCAGCGCGTTGGCGCTCAGCTGCTCCATCACGTGGGCCGTCCAGCCGGTGATGCGGGCGGCGACGAACAGCGGCGTGAACACCTCGGTGTCAAAACCCATGAGGTGGTAGGCCGGGCCCGACGGGTAGTCGAGGTTCGGTTTGATGCCCTTGCGAGCATCCATCGCCTGCTCGAGCGCCTCGTACAGCTCGATCATGTCTGCCCGGTCGTAGTGCGCGACCAGCGTCTCGAGCGACGCCCTCATGGTCGGCACCCGCGAGTCGCCGTTCTTGTAGACGCGGTGCCCGAAGCCCATGATCTTGCGCTTTTCGGCGAGCGCCTGATCGAGCCAGGCCTCGGCGCGGTCGGCCGAGCCGATCTCGGCGAGCACGTGCATGACGGCCTCGTTCGCTCCGCCGTGCAGCGGGCCTTTCAGCGCACCGATCGCGCCCGTGACGGCCGAGTAGACGTCGCTGAGGGTCGACGTAATGACCCGCGCGGTGAACGTCGAGGCGTTGAACGAGTGCTCGGCGTAGAGCGTCATCGACGTGTCGAACGCGTCGACGACGACCTTCTCGGGCACCTCGCCGAAGACCATGTGCAGGAAGTTCGCCGAATAGCCGAGGTCGTCGCGCGGCTCGACCGGGTTCCCGTCGCGGCGGCGGCGGCGCTGCGCGTACGCAACGATCGCTGGAAGCTTCGCGAGCATCCGCATTGATCGTTGCAGCGTGAAGTCGCGGTCGATCCAGGTGCGGTCGCTCGACAGCGTTTCGTCGAGCGCGCCGAGCACGCTGATCGCGGTGCGCACAACATCCATGGGATGCGCGGTGAGCGGCAGCGCGTCGATCGCGTCCTTCACGACCCGGTCGAGGTGGCGGTTTGCCCGCTCGTGGTCCTCGAACTCGGCCAACTGGTCGTCGGTGGGCAGTTCACCGTGCCACAGCAGGTAGGCGACCTCCTCGAACGTGCACTGCGCCGCCAACTGCTGCACGGGGTAGCCGCGGTACAGCAGAGAGTTGGTCTCGGGGTTGACCTTGCTGATGGCGGTTTCGTCGACGATCACGCCGGCGAGACCCTTCTTGATGTCGTCGCTCATGCCGTGCTCCTTCGCTCGGGGGTCGATCTCGGTGTGGCGGTCAGCGGCCGGTGTAGGTGAAGATGCCCGCATCGAAGGCGTTGTACGCCTCGTAGTCGAGCAGCTCGTAGAGCCTGCCTCGAGTCTGCATGCTGTCAACCTCCGCGTCGAGGGTGCCATCGGCGGCAAGCGTGTCGAGCGCGCGTTCGATCGCACCAAACGCGACGCGCAAGAGCGACACGGGGTGGATCACCATGTTGACGCCCACGTTGGCAAGCTGCGCGTGGGTGAACAGCGCGCTCTTGCCGAATTCGGTCATGTTGGCGAGGATCGGTACGTCGACGGCCGCCCGCATTGCGGCGAACTCGTCAAGGGTCGCCATCGCTTCAGGGAAGATCGCGTCGGCCCCCGCGTCGACCAGGGCTTTTGCGCGGTCGATTGCCGCGTCGAGCCCATCGACGCCGCGGATGTCGGTGCGGGCCATGATGACGAGTTCGGGGTCGCGGCGGGCGTCGACGGCCGCGCGGATCCTCTTGATCGCGGTGTCGGCATCCACGACCGCCTTGCCGTCGAGGTGCCCGCAACGCTTCGGGTTGACCTGGTCTTCAAGGTGCAGGCCGGCGACTCCGGCGTCTTCGAGTTCGTGCACCGTGCGGGCGACGTTCATCGGCTCGCCGAAGCCGGTGTCGGCGTCGACGAGGGTCGGCAGGTCGCTCATGCGGCTGATCTGGTGGGCGCGCTGGGCAACTTCGGTGAGCGTGGTCAGCCCGATGTCGGGAAGGCCCAGCTCGGCGGCCATGACGGCGCCCGAAATGTAGGCGCCGCCGAAGCCCTTCTCCTGAATGAGGCGGATGCTCAGCGGCGTGAATGCGCCGGGAAAGACCTGCAGGCGGTCGCTTCGCAGCCCCGCGCGGAAGGCCTTCCGGCGGTCAGTGGGGGTCGTCGTCGTGGACAGCATCAGAAGAGTCCCTTCGGGGCGGCGGGAACCGGTTCGATCGGGGTGACCGTGAGCCCGGTGAGCTCGTCGGCGGTCAGCTCGGGCAGGCGGGCGGCGAGCGCGAGGAAGCGGTCGACCTCCTCGTCGGCGAGCACGCCGTCGGCGAGGGTGCGCAGCTTGTTTTCGTATTCGGCGCGGCCGAAGGGGCGGGCGCCGAGCGGGTGCGCGTCGGCGACGGCGATCTCGTCGATCACGCGGGTGCCGTCGGTGAGTTCGATCTCGATGCGGCCCCCGAAGGCTTTCTCGGCGAGGTCGAGCGAGTGGTAGCGGCGAGTCCACTCTTCGTCTTCCACGGTGGTGATCTTGTGCCACAGCTCGACGGTGTCGGGGCGGGCGGCGCGCTCGGGAGCGTACGAGGCGACGTGGTGCCAGCGGCCGTCTTGCAGGGCGACGGCGACGATGTACGGAATCGAGTGGTCGAGCGTCTCGCGGCTGGCGGTCGGGTCGTACTTCTGCGGGTCGTTCGCTCCCGAGCCGATCACGTAGTGCGTGTGGTGGCTCGTGTGCAGCACGATGCTTCTGATGTTTGAGGGGTCGCGCAGTTCGGGGCGCTCGGTGCCGAGGCGGCGGGCGAGGTCGATCCAGGCCTGCGCCTGGTACTCAGCCGAGTGCTCCTTCGTGTAGCTGTCGAGGATGCCGGTGAGCGGCTCGCCGCTGTCGGGCAGCGGCACCTCGTAGCGGGCACTCGGGCCGGAGAGCAGCCAGGCGATGACGCCGTCTTCGCCCTCGTAGATGGGGCTGGGGCTGGTCTGGCCGCGGAGGGCCCGGTCGACGGCTTCGACGGCCATCTTGCCGGCGAAGGCGGGGGCGTGCGCCTTCCAGGTCGAGATTTCGCCCTTGCGCGACTGCCGCGTGGCGGTCGTGGTGTGCAGGGCCTGGCCGATGGCCTGGAAGATCGTTTCCTTGTCGAGTTGAAGGAGGGTGCCGATGCCCGCGGCAGCACTCGGCCCGAGGTGGGCGACGTGGTCGATTTTGTGCTCGTGCAGACAGATGGCCTTGACCAGGTCAATCTGGATCTCGTACCCGGTGAGCAGCCCCTTCAGCAGCTGCTCGCCGGTGGCGCCGACGTGCTGGGCGACGGCGAGGATCGGCGGGATGTTGTCGCCCGGGTGCGAGTAGTCGGCGGCGAGGAAGGTGTCGTGGTAGTCGAGCTCGCGCACGGCGACGCCGTTGGCCCAGGCGGCCCACTCTGGGCTGACTCGCTGCGTCTGCGGCAAACCGAAGACGGTGGCGCCGGGCGTGTATGGGTGGTTTTCGGCCTGACCGCGGGCGCTCACGACGGGGGCGCGGCCGAGGCTCGCGGTGGCGACGGCGGCGTTGTCGATGACGCGGTTGATGACCATGTCGACGGCGGCGTCGTCGAGCGGGCGGTCCTGTTCGGAGGCGAGGGCGGCGAGCTTGCCGGCCAGCTGCTCGGCGGGCGGCAGGGGCTCGCTGCTCTTGTAGGTGCGCACGGTGTGCCTGGTGGTCATGGGGTGCTCCCTTTCAGGTGGGCGTGGATGCTCGTGAGCGCGTTGTGCAGGTGCAGGTGCGTCGCGTGGGCGGCCCGCTCCGCGTCGCCGTCGGCGATGGCGGCGGCGATGGCGCCGTGTTCGGAGGCTGATGCGACGAGTCGGGCGTCGTCGTCGTGCGCGAGGCGGCGCACGCGGGCGAGGTGGGTGCGCACGCGGCCGATGGCGGCGGCAAGGTGGGGGCTGCGGCCGAGTGCCTGGTCGATGGTCGCATCGAATTCGGTGACGAGGGCGTAGTAGCCGTGTCGTCCTGCGTCGTCGTCGGCAAGGGATGAGGTGGTGACGTTTCCGAAGCGTTCGGCGAGGGTGCGCAGCTGCTCGCGCTGCTCGGGGGTGGCGCGGCGGGCGGCGAGGCGGGAGGCCTGCTCGTCGAGGGCCCGGCGCAGGTCAAAGAGGGCGGTGACGTCGTCGGCGTCGATGGTGCTGACGACGAGGGTGCGGGGGCCGAGCTCGGTGGCGAGGCCGTCGTCGGTGAGGCGGGCGAACGCTTCACGCACGGGGGTGCGGCTCATGCCGAGGCGCTGGGCCTGGTCGACCTCGGCGAGGGAGCTGCCGGGGGCGAGCTCGCCGTCGATGATGGCGGTGCGCAGGGTCGCGTAGGCGCGGTCTGCCGCCGTGCCGATCTCCTGAACCACAGCCCTAATGTATACATAAATTCGTCGAGAATCGATACTCAGACCAGATTGAGCGTTTTCCGTATACACCAGCAGTAGTCAGGGTCGCTTTCGCGCCAGTGTGGGTCGCGCTCGTAACCGATGTCTCGCTCACTGCCGTCAAGCTCGATGTCGTCGTATTCGGTCGCGCCACGCAGCGACAAGAGGTGTTCGACGAGCCCGGCCAGTGCACCGATCACCCGCGGGCTGAGCCGATAAACGCGGAAGTTCTCGTCCGGTCGAACGGCGATCAGGCCGGCCGTGGTGAGTTTCGTCAAATGTTTCGACACCGCCTCCCGGCCGATGCGGTGTCGGTGCGTGAGCTCGGCGGCGATCTGCCCAGCAGTGTGCTCGCCGCTCGCCAAAATCTCGACGATGCGCCAGCGAACGGGATGAACCACGAGAAAAAGGATGTCCATTACGCGAATGTGCCTCTGACGGCACGTGCCGTGCGAGGCACATACGCAAACCGGGCACATGCTCTCCGCGCACCGCGTGGGGAGGATACGCACGGCCAGCACAGCAGTCGCCGCGCCATAGACTGGAGGGCTGATGATTGCCGCCGCCGCGCCGGGAGCTCCCCCGCGCATCCACTACCCGCCGGACCTGCCGGTGTCGCAGCGGCGCGACGACATCCTCGAGGCCCTCCGCGACAACCAGGTCGTGATCGTCGCCGGCGAAACCGGGTCGGGCAAGACCACGCAGCTGCCGAAGATGCTGCTCGAACTAGGCTACGAGCGCATCGCCCACACGCAGCCGCGGCGCATCGCCGCGCGCACCATCGCCGAACGCGTCGCGGACGAGCTCGGCACCCGCGTCGGCGACACCGTCGGCTACAAGGTGCGCTTCACCGACGAGGTCACCGACGCGACGCGCCTCACGCTCATGACCGACGGCATCCTGCTCGCGGCGCTGCGCGGAGACCGCGAGCTGGACCGCTACGACGCGATCATCATCGACGAGGCGCACGAACGCTCGCTCACCATCGACTTCCTGCTCGGCTACCTCAAGCAGCTGCTGCCGCGCCGCCCCGAGCTGAAGCTCGTCATCACCTCGGCGACCATCGACCCCGAGAGCTTCGCGAAGCACTTCGCGGCGGGCGACGGCACGCCCGCGCCCATCATCGAGGTGAGCGGGCGCACCTACCCGGTCGAGATTCGCTACCGGCCGCTCGTGCCCGACGCTACCGAGCCTGCAGGTGGCGCCGGCGGGGCGGGCGACGACGAGTCCGACGGCGCCGACGCCCCCAGCACCCCCGACGACGCCGTCGACATGATCGAGGGCATCATCGCGGCCGTCGACGAGCTCGAACGCGACACCGACGGCGACGTGCTCGTCTTCTTCAGCGGCGAAAACGAGATTCGGGATGCGGCAGACGCGCTCCGCGGCCACTTCCAAAGACGAGGGGCCCGAGGTGCCGCCACGGAAGTGCTGCCGCTCTATGGGCGGTTGTCGGCCGCCGAACAGCACCGTGTCTTCGAGAAGCCGGCCCCGGGCATCCATCGCCGCATCGTGCTCGCGACGAACGTCGCCGAAACCAGCCTGACGGTGCCGGGCATCCGCAGCGTCGTCGACACCGGCACCGCCCGCATCTCGCGCTACTCGGCGCGGGCGAAGGTGCAGCGCCTGCCGATCGAGCCGATCTCGCAAGCGAGCGCCAACCAGCGCTCCGGCCGCGCGGGGCGCACGAGCGACGGCATCGCGATCCGGCTGTACTCGCAGCTCGACTACGAGAAGCGGCCCGCGTTCACCGACCCCGAGATTCTGCGCACCAACCTCGCCGCGGTCATCCTGCAGATGATCTCGCTCGGGCTCGGCGACATCGAGCTCTTCCCGTTCCTGCAGCCGCCCGACAAGCGCGGCGTGAAAGACGGCGTCGACCTGCTGCTCGAGCTCGGCGCGATCGACAAGCGCGGTGACGAGCTGCGCATCACGCGCGTCGGACGAGCGATCGCGCCGCTGCCGCTCGACCCGCGCTACGCGCGCATGGTCGTCGAGGCCCAGAAGCTCGGCGTCGCGCGCGAAGTCATCGCGATCGTGGCCGGGCTGAGCATCCAAGACCCGCGCGAGCGGCCCGCCGAGCACCGCGAGAAGGCCGATCAGCTGCACGCGCGCTTCCGGGACCCGACGAGCGACTTCATCACGCTGCTGAACCTCTGGAAGCACCTGCAGCGGCGACAGAAGGAGCTTTCCGGCAACGGGTTCCGGCGCGAGGTGCGCGGCGAGTTCCTCAACTACCTACGCATTCGCGAGTGGCAAGACGTCGAGCGCGCGCTGGAGCGACAAGCGGGGGCCATTTCTGGCCGTCGCCGCGACGCCAGCGCCGACGGCCGTCTCGGCCGTCGGGCCGAAGCCGACACTGCGGTGGATGCGGATGCCATCCATAAAGCGATCCTCTCCGGCCTGCTCAGCCACATCGGCCTGCGCGACGACCGCGACGCGGGCAGCCCGACCTCGACGAACAAGGGCCGCGACGGCCGCTCCGCCGGCCGGGCGGCCCGCGGCCGCGAATACCTAGGGGCACGGCAGCGGCGCTTCGTGATCTTCCCCGGCTCGGGGCTCGCGAAGAAGCAGCCGGCCGCCGTGATGGCCGCCGAACTCGTCGAGACGAGCCGGCTGTTCGCCCGCACGGTCGCGCAGATCGACCCGGCGTGGGCCGAGCCACTCGCCACGCACCTGGTGAAGCGGCAGTACTCCGAGCCGCGGTGGGAGAAGCGCCAGGGCTCCGCCGTCGTCGACGAGAAGGTCACCCTCTTCGGCGTGCCCATCGTGCCGCGCCGCCGCGGGCAGCTGGCCCGCATCGACGCGCCGCTCGCGCGCGAGCTGTTTATCCGCCACGCCCTCGTCGAGGGCGACTGGGACACCTCCCGCCTCGACAAGCGCCTCACCGCCTTCCACCGCACGAACGCGCAGCTGCGCCACGAGCTCGAGAAGCTCGAGGAGCGGCAGCGACGCCGCGACATCCTGCTCGACGACGAGAGGCTCGTCGACTTCTACGAGGCGCGGCTGCCGGAGGACGTCACCGACGTGCGCCGCTTCGAACGGTGGTGGCGGGATGCGCGCCGCGAGCATCCGGATCTGCTCACGCTGACGAGGTCCGACCTCGTCGACGCGGAGGAGCTCCCGCAGGGAGACGACGACGCGTACCCGACCCGGCTGACCCTCGGCGACCAGACGCTGAGCGTTGGCTACCGCTTCGAGCCGGGCAGTGCCGACGACGGGGTTACGGTCACCGTGCCGCTGCCCCTGTTGCCGCGGCTCGACGACGCCGGCTTCGACTGGCTCGTGCCGGGCCTGCGCCACGAGCTCGTCACCGCGCTGATCAAGACGCTTCCGAAGTCGGTGAGGCGCAACGTGGTGCCGGCCGCCGACTGGGCGACGCGACTGTTGGCGGAGGTGCCCGACGGCGCCGACCTGCGGGAGCTCCGCATCACCGAGTTTCTGGCGCGCGAGATTCGGCGGCAAACCTTCACGCCTGTGGAGCCCGACGACTTCGACCTCGACCGCCTGCCGGCGCACCTGCGCATGGGGTATGCCGTCGTCGACGACCGCGGCCGCCGCCTCGCCCGCGGCACCGACCTGGCGCAGCTGCAGGCGAAGCTGAAGACCCGCACCCGCGACTCGGTGGCGCGCGTCGCGACGGCCGCGGCGCGGAGCCCCATCGAGCGCGGCGGCATCACCGTCTGGGACGACACCGTCGGCGAGGCAGGCACCGTGCCCCGCCAGGTCGAGGTGCGCCGGGCCGACACGACGATTCGCGGGTATCCGGCGCTCGTCGACGAGGGCGCGGCGGTGGCGCTTCGCCTTCAGGTGTCGGTCGACGATCAGCTGCGGGCGCACCGGGCGGGTGTGCGGCGCCTCGTGCAGCTGGCCGTGCCGTCGCCGCTGAGCTACGTACAGGAGCACCTAACCCACGCCGAGAAGCTGTCGCTCGCGGCCTCCCCATACCGGTCGACGGCGGCACTGATCGACGACGCGCTGCGCGCCGTCATCGACGCCGAAATGGATGCGCGCAGCGAGCTGCCCTGGACGCGCGCCGATTTCGAGGCGGTCCGCGACGCGGTGAACCGGGGGTTGCCGGATCGCCTGTTCCGGATCGTGGCGACGGCAGCATCCGTCTTGGCGGCAGCCCGCGAGGCGGACGTCGCGATCAGCCGGAGCTCGTCGCTGTCGCTCATGGCACCGCTGGCCGACTGCCGCGCGCAGCTGGGGCAGCTGGTGTTTGGCGGCTTCATCGGCCGCACGGGGCTCGAGCGCCTGCCGCGGCTGGTCGTCTACCTGCGCGGCATCGTGCACCGGGTGGAGAAGCTGGCCGACAACCCGGGCCGCGACCGCGCCGGTCAGTCCGAGTTCGAGACGGCGCTGCGCCTGTTCGAGCAGGCGGGCGGGGTTTTACCGCTCGCGGCGGACGCACGTGCCAACCTGGTCACGGTGCGGTGGATGCTCGAGGAGCTGCGCTTGTCGCTCTTCGCCCAGCCGCTCGGCCCGCAGGGGCCGATCTCGGTGCAGCGGGTGCGGAAAGCGCTCGCGGATTAAGCGATTCGCGGTTCCCCCGGGCCAGGCTGCGACGTCTGCGCGGGAAGGCGGCAATGCGGTTGGCGGATGTGCCGTTTACGGCACACAGCTCGATGGGGATCACTACGGTTGTCGGATGGATTCGCTCTCGAGCAGGTGGGATCGCTGGGCGCGGTTGGAGGCAGACGGGTCGAGCCCGCAGTACGCCGCGTGGGCTCGCGCGATCGCGGCGAACAACGCGCTGATCGACCTCATCGACGCTCTCCCGGCCGGGAAGAAGCAGCCCAATCTGGTGTTCGCGGCCGCGCGCTGGCACGGCGCACCCTCGGGGGCCGACGCGTTCATCGACTGGCTCAGCGCGCACTGGGCCGCTGTGCGCGAGACGGTGCTCACTCGGTCGACCCAGACCAACGAGGCCGCCCGCACCGCGTACCTCGCGGTGGCGCTCGCGCGCATCCCTGGGCCGATCGCCCTGCTGGAGGTGGGGGCCGCTGCTGGCACCTGTCTGATTCCCGACTACTACCGGTATGCCTTCGATGTCGATGGCACGCGGTCAGAACTCGTGCCCCGTCACGACGCCGGGCACGTGACGATCACCTGCGAGTTGCGGGGTATGGCCGCCCCGGCCGCGATGCCCCACATTGTGTGGCGGCACGGCATCGACCTCAACCCGGTTTCGCTCGACGACGCCGACGAGGTGGCCTGGCTCCAGACACTTGTCTGGCCCGAGCACACCGAGCGCCGCGAGCGTCTCGATCGAGCGCTGCAGACGGTGGCCGTGGCGCGCCCTGCGATCACGCGCGGCGACCTGCGCGACGATCTCACGGCGCTCGTCGCCGACGCTCCCGACGACGCGACGCTGGTGGTCGTGCACAGCGCCGTCTTCGCCTACCTCACCCCCGACGACCGGATGCACGCGGCAGCATCGCTGCGCGCGCTCGCCGACCACGTCACCAGTCTGGAGGGGCGCGATGTGATGGCCGACGTTCAGGTTTCGGCAGCCGACCACGAACGCGCGGAGCGACTGTTCGTCCTCGCGCTCGACGGCGAACCGCTCGGGCTCGCGGCTCCGCACGGCGGGCGGCTTGAGGCGCTCAGTCGCTGAGCTCGCCCGCTGGGCGCAGCAGCACGGTCAGCAGGGTGACGACGAGCACCACAATCGCGAGCGCCACAAAGCCCGCGAGCGCCGCGACCACCAGTTCGGTCACGAGTGATTCGAGACCCCCGCCCAGCGCGCGCAACGCGACGATCGTGGCAACCAGCGCAAGCATGAGAGCGACGATGACCCCGCCGGCCGAGAACGTACGCCGGCGCACGCGGTTCGACAGCCCGCCGAGCACGCCCAGAACGGGCAACGCCAGCCCCACGTTGGTCACCGACGGAGCCGATGCCGAGGTGACAAGAACAGCCACCAGGAGGGGCGCGGCGAGCGCCGTCGCGACGGCAACCAACAGACGCGAGCTCGTCGAGGCCGTGTCACGCTGCCGCGGCGCCCGCCATGCCGCTCGCAGCACGATGGCCGCGAGCGCCACGAGTCCCGCCAATGACAGAGCGACGCCTGCGGTGTCGAGCGCGGCGGGGCCGGCAACCGTCAGTGCGATACCGGTGCTCACGGCCAGTACCGCCCACGCGGTGAGCGAGGAGGCAAGCACGACAACCCAAGGAGACACAGACCGCGTCGCGTTCTTCGCCGGCACACTCATGCGAGCGAGTCTGCCATCCGACCATTTGACGCATGTGCAGCATCCTCAGACGCCTGTGGGCGCGGGCCCGTCCCCGGAACCCACGCCCACAGCATCCCCCACCCCTAGAGGAGGAACAGCGACAGCACCCACACCGCGGCGAAACCCGCGACGCCCTGAACGGCGGTGGCCGGCGTCAGCGTGCGGTACGCCGTGGCGACAGGAATGCGGCTGAGCTGCGAGACGACCCAGAAGTAGCTGTCATTCGCGTGCGACACGACCATGGCTCCCGCGCCGGTCGCGAGCACCGCGAGCACGGCGCCGATCGGGCTGTCGAGGCCGAGGGAGCCGAGCAGCGGGAAGAGCAGCGTCGACGTGGTCACCAGCGCCACCGTCGACGAACCCTGCGCCGACTTAAGCGCGGCCGACACGAGGAACGGCACCGCGATACCGAGACCGAGGCTCGCGAGCGTCTCGCCCAGCACGTCGTCGAGCGTCGACGCGGCGAGCACCGCGCCGAAGCTCGCGCCCGCCGCCGTGATCAGCAGAATCGGCGCCGAGACGCGAATACCCTCCGCGACGCGGTCACTGAACGAGTCGTTGTCGCGGCGCGCACCCCCGAGCGCGAGAGCCGCAACGATCAGACCGACGGCCAACGCGACGGCGGGCGCACCGAGCAGGCGGAAGGCGATCGTCAGCGGCGACTCCTCGCCGAACGGCGCGGTCGGCAGCGCCGCCACCGAACCGAGGCAGATCAGGATGATCGGCACGAGAATGGGCAGGAACGATACGAACGCGCTCGGCAGCTTGCCGTAGCTGGCGCGCAGTTCCTCCCACGAGGCGTTGGCCGCGATAGCGTCCTCCGACTCCTCCGGAAGCAGCGGGATGTCGGACTTGCGATACAGCTGCGCGAACGCGAGCCCGGCCGCGGCGGACACGGCCGCCACGATCAGGCCCAGGCCGATGATGAGGCCCAGCTGGTCGAGCACGTCGTAGTTGCCCGCGGCCGCGATCGGGCCCGGCGTCGGGGGCACGAAAACGTGGGTCGAGTACAGCCCCGTCATAAGCGCGATCGTCATGACGATCGGGTTAGCGGCGGTGCGCACCGTGACCGCCTTCTTCAGCGAGTTGAGAATCACGAAGCCCGAGTCGCAGAAGACCGGAATCGACACGATGTAGCCGATGATCGTCATTGTGAGACCCGGGAATCGCTTGCCGAGCACGCGCAAGATCGCCTCGGCCATCGCGATCGCGGCGCCCGTGCGCTCGAGAATCACGCCGATGATCGTGCCGAAGACGATCACGATGCCGATGTTGCCGAGCGTGCGCCCGAAGGCCTCGGTGATGGTCGGCACGATGTCGAGCGGCGCCAACCGCAGCGCGAAGGCTCCCACGAACGCGGCGCCGAGCAGCGCGAGGAAGGGGTGCAACCGAAATCGAGCCGTCGCGACGACGATCGCCGCGACAAGCACCAACAGAATGATGACGTCGATCATGAACCTTCTCCTTTGATGGTTCTTGCAGGGGTTAGTCCCGCGGGTGCGGGGTGGGTGGGGGCACCGGCGCGGTCGTCGGCGTTGAACGCCGCTCCGCCCGGAGCCCGACGGCGATGAGCGCGGCCACCCGCTGTGCGGCCGCGTGAACTAACTCGCCCGCGCGGGCGCGAAGGTCGTCCAACTCGGCGGGGGCGTCGGCAATCGGAACAGCGGCCGCGATGCCGGCGGACCGCAACTCGTCGACGCTCAGCGCGACACGGCCGGCGATGACGACGACCGGAATCCCGGCCTCGCGGGCGATCGCCGCGATCGCGCCGGGAGCCTTGCCGCGCAGCGATTGCGCATCCAGGGCCCCCTCCCCCGTGATCACGAGATCGGATGCGCGAATCGCCTCGTCGAGGCTGATCGCCTCGGCGACAAGCTCCATTCCCGGCTCCAAACGCGCGCCGAACACCGCGTGCAGCGCGGCGGGGATCCCTCCGGCCGCACCACCGCCAACCACCGACCGCATGTCGACGCCGGTTTCCGCCGAGACAACGCTCGCGAGCCGATCAAGGCCGTCGTCGAGGGCCGCAACGTCGTGTGGGCTCGCACCCTTCTGCGGCCCGAAGACGGCGGCTGCACCGTCGTCACCGACGAGAGGGTTCGTGACGTCGCACGCGATGCGCCACCGGGCGGCCGAGGCCCGCGGGTCGAGGCCGTCCAGGTCGATGGTCGCGAGGTCGATGAGCGAACCACCGCCGGGTCGCAGTTCGCGGCCATGCGCATCGAGAAAGCGGGCGCCCAGCGCGCGCAGCAGCCCCACGCCGCCATCCGTCGTCGCGGAGCCGCCGACGGTCAGCACGAGCTCGGTGGCGCCAGCGTCGAGCGCGGCGCGGACGAGGACGCCGACGCCGGCGGAGTCGGCATCGACCGCGCGCAGGGGCGCATCCGCGACGTGCGGCAGCCCGTTCGCTTCGGCCGCCTCGATGATGGCGCGCCCCGACGGCAGCATCGCGATGCACCCGACGCGATCACGCCCGAGGGCATCGGTCGTCGGCACCTCGATCACGCGCGCGGTCGTGGCCGAGACAAGCACATCGAGGGTTCCTTCACCGCCGTCGGCGACCGGCAGGAGGCGAATCTCGGCATCGGTGCCGAACGCTTCGGTCAGGCCGGCGGCGATGTGGGCGGCGGCCGCGTCAGCGGTCAGGCTTCCCTTAAACGAGTCGGGAGCGACCAGGATGCGAAGCGGCAATGCCGACGACGATGTGAGCACGTGTCGAGCGTAGAAACGGAAACCCACCGCGTCACCAGCAAAATGCCCAACTTTCTCCGCGCTCTGCCCTCTCAGGCTGGGCAATCAGCACAATCAGGGTGCCGATGTCGCCTCGGCGCGGTCCGCGAGCAGGGCGAGCGCGACGCGCGTGCTCGCACCCGGAGCAAGAATCGACCACCCGGCGCGAGCCTCGATGCGCTCCAACCGCGCGCTCATCGAGTTGCGGTGCAATCCGAGCGTCGTCGCCGCACGCGCCACCGAGCCGCCCGACTCAACGACGGCGCGCAACGTCTGCCGGTCGCGCGCTGACAGCCCGTGCAGCGTCCGCTCGACGAGGTGCCGCCTGGCAGACGGCCCCATGGCCGCGACCACCGCCTCGGCCTCCAGAGTCGCCAGTTGCGCACCGCCCACCGGGATCAGTGCAGGCACCACCAACAGCGCGCGAAGGCCGCGAACCGCATCGGTCAGCGCCCCCGCCGAACCAAGAATCCCCGAATCGAGGATGCACGCATCGGCTTCGCGCGCCCGCATCCGAAACGCGTCGACCCGCTCACCGCTCGCGCCGCCCACGATCAGCCACAACCCGTCGCCGTCGACCACGCTGACTCCGGTGCCCACGGCGCGCGCCGCGCGCAGGAGACGGGCGGCGGCAGGCGGCGGGGATGCCGGCCCTGCCGCCCCGTCGCCGAGGCCGCGCGGATCGACCGCGACGATGACCCGGAACGGCGCGACGAGCATCCCCCCAGCGGACGCCGACCGGGCCGCCAACTCGGCCTCACCCACCGAGCCGGCCGCGAGACCGGCGATGAGGTCGCGGGCGATCGCGTCGCGCGCGGTGCGGGCATCCTGATCAGACTCGGCGTCGAGGATCAGTCGCAGCGCGAGCAGGAGCAGGGTCGCCACCTCGTCGACCTCGGCCGGGTCGCCGGTGACGCCGACAACCCCCAACACCACTCCGTCGATGATCAGCGGGGCATTCACCCCGGCCCGCACCTCGTCGCGCGCGTCCGCGGCATGTACCCGCACCACCACCCGCTCGGTCGCCGCGCGCGCCGCCGCCCAGTGGGTGCGCCCCACGCGGGCGCGATCGAGGGAGGCGATGATGACGCCTTCCGCGTCCATCAGATTCACGTTGTGCGCCACCGAGGCGGCTACCTGGTCGACGAGACGCTGCGCGAGCGCGGGGTTCAGGGCGCCGTCGTCCATGCCGCTAGCCAAACACGCGACGGCCAGCGATCCAGGTACCGACGTTCCGTGTCTCGTGGATGCTTTCCGCCGGCCCCGCAAACGGGTCGCGGTCGGCCGCGGCGAAGTCCGCGACGGCGCCCACCTCGATTACGCCCGCGCCATGCGCGACGCGACCGCGCGCATCCACCACCGGATCGGCGGGACCGCGGCCCGTGATCCACGCGGAGCCGGCGGTGTACGCCTGCAGGGCATCACCGAGCGTGATCGCCTCGTCGGCGAGCAGCGGCTCTGGGTCGTGCTCAGGGTCGGAAGCCGGCAGCGTGCGGTTCACCGCGACGTGGATCGCCTGCCACGGGTCGGGAGTCGACACCGGCCAGTCGCTGCCGGCGCACAGGCGCGGGGCTGCGGACGCCGGCGCGCCCACCGGTTGCTGACGCAGGATCGACGCGAACGGGTACTGCGTCGCGGCGCGCTGCGGCCCCACAATCGGCACCGTCAGCTCGCGCATCTGCGGCTCGTTGCACGCCCAGAGCGCCTGTATGTTCGCCGTCACGCCGAGCGCGGCGAAGCGCGCCACATCGTCGGGGTGCACGAACTGCAGGTGCGCCAGGTGGTGGCGGCCGGGGGTGCTCCAGCCGTTGCGCTCACGTGCGGCCGCGAAACCGTCGAGGGCGTCGCGCACCGCGCGATCGCCGATCACGTGCACGTGGGCCGAGAAGCCCGCCGCGTCGAGGGCCACGATCGCGTCGACCAGTGCCTGCCCGCCGACGAATGCGATGCCGTGGGGATGCTCGGGGCTCGCCACGTCGCCCAGGTACGGCTCAAGCATCGACGCCGTACCGTTCTCGACCACGCCGTCGGCCATGATCTTCACGGCCGGGAGGCGGAAGCGGGCGCCCTCCCCGAGCGCCGCGACGAGCGCCTCGCGCCGGGCGACCAACTCGGGCACCTGCTCGACCCGGCGGTCGCGGTCCCACCAGAGCGCGCCCGTCACGTCGACGAAAAGTCGCCCCTCATCGAGGGCGCGCCGGTAGACGAGCGCGGTGTCCGAGGCTCCGAAGTAGTCGCCGACGATCGCGTCCTGCCACCCGGTGATGCCGAGGCTCAGCGCATACCGCTGCGCCTCGAGCAGCGCTGCGAACTCGTCGTCGGGCGTCGGGTCGGGCGCGACCGCCGCAACGAGCTTCGCGGCCCCCTCGTGCAGGGTTCCCGACGGCGAGCCGTCGGGAAGGCGCTCGATGCGGCCGTCGGCCGGGTCGGGGGTGTCAGCCTTGATGCCCGCGAGGGCCAGCGCCGCCGAGTTCGCCCATGCGCCGTGGTGGTCGCGGTTGTACAGAAACACCGGGCGAATCGGCTCGACTGCATCGAGTTCGGCGGCCGTGGGCGCGCCACCCGGAAAGGCGCTCATCGCCCAGCCGCCGCCCGTGATCCACGCGCGCGAGGCGTCGCAGCCGCGGGGCGGGTTCGCCGCCGCGTAGCGCGCGACGACGTCGAGGTACTCCGCGACCGAGCCGCCCTCGCTCAGGTCGCACGACAGGCGCTCCAACCCGCCCTGGATGGGGTGGATGTGCGCGTCGACGAAGCCGGCGTGCAGCAGGCCGCCCGCCAAGTCGACCACCGACGTGCCGGGGCCGCGCAGCCGCGAGAGATCAGCATCCACCGCGACGATGACGCCGTCGGTGACGGCGACATCGAGGCGCTCCGGCAACGACGAACCGCCCGCGCCGCGCCAGACGACCCCTTTCGTAAACAGGAGGTCGCACGGCGTGGACACGGGCGGTTCGATCGAGAACTACAACAACGACTGACTAGCTGCGCGAGCTCGAGCCCGAGTTCACCTCATACGAGGTGTTCACCGACTCGAAGAAGTTCACGAGCTGCAGGGTGTCGTTCGCGGTCGCCATCCACTTGGCCGGGTTCGCCACGTTGTACTCGGGCTCGAAGCCGAGCTCTTCCAGGCGGCGGTCGGCCAGATACTTGACGTACTGGTTGATGTAGTTGGCGTTCAGGCCAAGGATGCCGTTCGGCAGGAGGTCGTGGTTGTACGCCTCCTCCATCTCGACGGCGTCGAGGATCATCTGGCGGATCTCGGCGGCGAACTCCTCGGTCTGCAGGTCGGGGTTCTCCTCCAGCACCGTGAGGATCAGGTTGATGCCGAACTTCAAGTGCAGCGACTCGTCGCGCACGATCCAGTCGACGAGCGAGCCGAAGTTGCGCAGCAGGTTCCGCTGGCGGAACGACAGGGCCACCATGAAGCCCGAGTAGAACCAGATGCCCTCGAGGATCACGTTGTACGCCACGAGGTTGCGGATGAAGTCTTGCTTGCCCTCGGTCGTCGTGATGTCGAGGGTGTCTTCGGTCATGCGCTTGATGAACTTAACCTCGAACTCCTCCTTGCGCGCCATCGAGGGCACCTCGACGTGGCTGTCGTAGGCGGCAGCGCGGTCGATGGGGAAGGTCTCGAGCACGTACTCGAAGCTCATGCAGTGGTTGGCCTCCTCCCACATCTGCTTCGCGAGGTAGAGGTGCGCCTCGGGAGCCTTCACGTAGGGGTACACGCCGAACGCAAGCGCCTTGTTGACGAGCAGCTCGTTCGGGTTGAAGTACGACATCAGGAACGTGATCGCGTGGCGCTCCTCGTCCGTCATCTTCTTGAAGTCAGCGATGTCTTCGCCGAGCTGAATCTCATTGGGGAACCACGTGTTGGCAACGGCCTGGTCGTACAGGTCCATCGCCCACTTGTAGGTGACGGGCTTCAGGAGCAGACCATCCTGAATGCCGGTGCCGAGAATGCCCATGGTGTGCGCTTCCTTCTCTGAGTGTGGTGCGGGAATGAATTGATCGGGGGGTCTGGAGGGGTGACGATCCCCGGATGCGCGTGGTGCGCATCCGGGGAATCTCACGGTCTGGTTACTGGCAGCTCTCGCAGTGCAGGTCGTCCATCGGGTCGACCGGAACGGCGTAACCGTCGACGCTGTCGTGCGGGCCCATTAGCCGTTCGCCTTCGCGGCGCCGCCAAAGCCGAAGCCCTTGCGCGCTGGCGCGGGAGCCGCGGCCGGCTCTGCGCTCGGAGCGGCCGAGGAGCCACCGGCCGCGCCGAAGCCCTTCTTCTGCCCGCCGCCGATCGCCTCCGACTTGTTGACCTTGACGGTCGACTGCTCGGCGGTGTGGCGCGGCTTCATGTGCAGGTAGTAGGTCGTCTTCACGCCCTTCTTCCACGCGGCCGAGTAGATGTCGACCATGTCGTCGATGTCGCGCGTCTCGAGGTACATGTTGCGGCTGATGGCCTGGTCGATCCACTTCTGGGCGCGGGCCGCGACCTCAAGGAACGCGTACGGCGACAGCTGGAAGCTGGTCTTGTACGAGGCGCGGATGTCTTCCGGGATCTCGGCGATGCCCTGAATGTCGCCCTGGCTGCGCAGGATCGCCTCGCGCGTGCGCTCCCACAGACCCTGAGCCTTGAGCGCCTCGACGAGGTTGCGGTTCACCTCGAGGAACTTGCCCGAACTGGTCGAGCGGCTGAAGATCTGCGAGAACTGCGGGTCGAGGCCCGGCGTCGTGCCCGCAACGAGACCGATGGATGCCGTGGGAGCGATCGCCATGAAGGTCGCGTTGCGCACGCCCCCCTTGACCTTCTCGCGCAGCGCGTCCCAGTCGAGGCGGGTGGTGCGGTTCACCTGCACCTCGATGCCACGGTCGGCCTCGGTGAGGTCGATCGTGTCGAACGGCACGAGGCCCTGCGACCAGCGGCTGCCCTCGAAGTTGTCGTAGGCGCCGCGCTCCTGGGCGAGCTCGACCGAGGCCTCGATGGCGGCGTACGAGACGTGCTCCATGATCTCGTCGATCAGGTCGAACGACTCTTCCGAGTCGTACGAGTAGCCGAGCTTCTCGACCAGGTCGGTGAAGCCCATGACGCCGAGGCCGATGGCGCGGTTCGTGGTGTTGGCGTGGTCGGCCTCGTCGACGCTCGACACCGTGATGTCGATGAGGTTGTCGAGCTGACGCACGGCGAGCTTCGCGCTCTCGGCGATCTTCTCGAAGTCGACCTTGCCGTCGGCGAAATGGCGACTCAGGTTGATCGAGGCGAGGTTGCAGACCGAGATGTTGTCGCGGTCCTGCGGCAGGCAGATTTCGGTGCAGAGGTTCGACAGGTGGATCGTGCCCGTGTTGTTGTTGATCGCACGGTTGTTGATCGTGTCCTTCCACGTCAGCCACGGGTGGCTGGTGGACTGCAGCGAGATGAGGATCTGCTTGAACTGCTCGCGCGCGCCGATCTTCTTGAACATCTTGATCTCGCCGCGCTCGGCCATCGCCACGTACTCGGCGTAGCGGGTCGAGAACTCTTTGCCGTACAGCTCGTTGAGGTCGGTGACCTCGAGCGGGTCGAAGAGGTACCAGTCGTCGTCGTTCTGCACGCGCTTCATGAACTCGTCGCTGATCCACACGGCGGTGTTGGCGGTGCGGGTGCGGCGGTAGGGGTCACCCGAGTTCTGGCGCAGGTCGAGGAACTCGGGGAAGTCCATGTGCCAGTTCTCCATGTAGAAGCACAGGGCACCGAACTTCTTGCCGCCACGACTGACCGCACGCAGCACCGAGTCAATCGTGTGCATGAACGGGATCGGACCGGTCGAGGTGGTGTTGTTCGAGCGAATCGGCGAACCCTGGGCGCGCAGCTTCGTGACCGAGAGGCCAATGCCGCCGGTGCCCTTCGTGAGCCACATGACGTCACGCACGCTCTTGGCGATGTGCTCGATGTCGTCGTGCATCTCCATGACGAAGCAGTTCGACAGCTGCGGGTAGCTCGTGCCCGCGTTGACGAGCGTCGATCCGGCGGCGAGGTATTCGAGCGTCGACATCTTCTTGTAGAAGGCGATCGCGTGCTCGGTGGGGTTTGCCTCGTTGAGCGACAGGCCCATCGCCACGCGCATCCAGAAGTATTGGGGAACCTCGAGCGGTTCGTTGTTGCGGGCCTTGATGCCGTAGCGGTTGTTCAGCGTGACGACGCCGATGTACTTGAGCAGCTCGTCGTTGGCCGGCTCAAGCACCTCAGCGAGCGCCTCGAGGTCGAACAGGCCGGTCGTGAAGCGCGGGTCGAGCAGGGCCTCGTCAACGCCGCGCGCGATCGTCGCGGCGAAGTGCTCGCGGTGCAGGCGCTTCAGGTCGGCCGCATCGGTGTAGTCGCCCAGCACCCGCTTGTAGATGGTCTTGAGCAAGAGGCGAGCGGCGACCTGGTCGAAGGCAGGGTCATCCTTGACGTTTTGCAGGGCGACCTGGATCACCGCCTCGTCGAGCTGCTGGGTCGTGATGCCGTCGAACAGGGTCAACTCGAGCTCGCTGGCGATCTGGGTGACCCACGTGATGTTCGGGTCGAGCCCCTCGGCGGCGTGCTCGATAGCGAGGTTGATCTTGTTCGCGTCGTACGGCTCGCGGCTGCCGTCTCGCTTCACGACCGTGATGCTCACTGGTACTCCATTCAGGCCCGCCCGGCGGGTCATCTGTTGGGCCGGTTTCCCGGCGGTTCTTCGCTGTGGTGGAGAGGTTCTGCGGCCCGCAAAACCGGGTCTGTCACGGCATCCCCACGCCGTGGTCTGGCCACTATATATCGGGGCACCGACAAACATCACCCCCTATATCTTGTGGGCGTGTCGTCCACAGGTGTGTATAACTTGTCGGGCTTATCCACAGCATCCCAGAGACCTCCGACACGCGGAGAGGATGCGGGAAAAGCCCGCAATATGGGGCGACAATTCGCCCTTCACGAAGCCAATAGGCTGGTGCTCTCGTGAGCGGCTACATCGACCTGTTGAAAACCCGCGGCGTGGCGCGAATCATCTCCGCCCAACTCGTCGCGCGGTTGCCCTCCGGCATGCTCTCGCTCGCCTTCCTCATTCACATCGAGCGAATCTTCGACTCGTACGGCTCGGCCGGGCTCGTGCTCGCCGCGACCAGCGTGGGCCAGGCGGTCGCCGGCCCGCTCACCAGCCGTTGGATGGGCAGACTCGGGATGCGCCCGGTGCTCATCACCACCCTGCTCATCTGCGCGAGCGGCATCGCCCTCATCGCCTTCGCCCCGCTTCCGCTGTGGGGCTACATGCTCGTGGCCCTCGTGACGGGCCTGTCGAACCCGCCGATTCAACCGGCGGTGCGCACCATCTACCCGAAGATGGTCACCTCCAAGCAGCTCACCCCGCTGTTCTCGCTCGACGCCTCGGCGCAAGAGCTGATCTGGATCATGGGCCCGGTCGTCACCGTGTTCCTCGCGCTGCAGATTTCGCCGGTCGTGGCGATCGCCGTCGCCGGCAGCTTCCTTATCCTCGGTGGCACGTGGTTCATCTCGAGCCCCGAGGTCGGCAAGGTGCGCATTCCGCCGAGCAAGCACCGCATCGGCGTGGTGCTCAAAAACCGCGCCGTGTTGCTCGCCACCCTGACCGGGTTCCTCATGATCGGCTCGGCTGCCGCCATCGAGGTCGGCGTCGTCGCGGTCTTCGGCGAGGGCGGAGCCGAGGCCGGCCTGTTGCTCGGCATCTGGGCCATCGCCTCGCTCGTCGGCGGCCTGTCGATGGGGCACCTACCGATCGGGCCGTGGGCGCTCACCCGGCGACTCGCGATCATCTTCGTCGGCATGTCCATGGCGCCGTTCGCGCTCGAATTCTGGTGGCTCGCCATCGCCCTCTGCGTGGCCGGCATCGGCATCGCCCCGGCCCTCGCCGTCATGTTCGCCATCGTGTCGGCGAGCGTGAAGTTCAGCGCGACCGCCGAGGCCTACGGCTGGCTCGGCACCGGGCAGCTCATTGGGGCGGCCTTGGGCTCGGCCATCGCCGGATTCGTCATTGACGACATGGGGCCCGTCGGCGGCTTCTACACCGCCATCGGCTTTGCCCTCGCCGCCACCGTCGTCGGCGCGATGTTCGTGCGCTGGCACCCCGACCTGCGCGGTCGCGACGCGTCGCCGCTGCCCGACACCGAACCGGTGACGACGATCAGCTAGCTGCGGGCCTGCAGGGGGCGCAGCGCCTCGCCGTAGGCAACCACCTGCGCGATCAGCGCATCCACGCCGCCGTTCTGCCGGTCGTCGGCCGCGAACGCGCCATCAGCGAGCTGCTTGCTCGCGGCGACCAGGTTGACCTCCGTCGGAATCTTGACCGCGCCCACCGACGAGAGCACCAGCTCGAGCGCGGTCACGCCGCGAGAACCGCCCGACATGCCGCCGTAGCTGACGAAGCCGACCGGCTTCGCCTGCCACTCGGCGTAGAGGTAGTCGATCGCGTTCTTCAGGGCCGGCGAGTAGCTGTGGTTGTACTCAGGGGTGACGAAGATGAGGGCGTCGGCTGCCTCGACGCGCGCGCTCCAGTCACGGGTGTGGGCGTGCTGGTAGTCGCGCTTGCTGGGGTGGCTCGGCTCGTCAAGAAACGGCAGCGCGAGCGCCTTCAGGTCGGCGAAGTCGACGGCGTGACCCGCCTCCTCGACCCGCGAACGCACCCACTCGGCGATGGGCAGGCCAATGCGGCCAGGGCGGACGGAACCGACGACGATCATCACGTGAGCCATGCTGGAAGCCAACCACGGGCATCCTGGATCAATTCCGGCAAGGTCTGGATGCACGCTGTGCGTTCTCTCGGGACGCTTCGAAATACTGTCTGCATGACCGCCGCCGAGCCCCTCGCCCCGCGCATCACGCTGTCTGACGGTACGAGCATCCCGCAATTGGGGCTCGGGGTGTACAAAGTTCCCGCGGAGCAGACCGCCGAGCTCGTCGCCGGCGCGATCGAACTCGGCTACCGCCACGTTGACACGGCGGCGCTGTACCGCAATGAGGCCGAGGTGGGCGAGGGCGTGTGCGCCAGCGGCGTGCCCCGCGACGAGCTGTACGTCACCTCGAAAGTGTGGAACGACCGGCACGGGGTCGACGAGACCCGCGCGGCGTTCCTCGACGCGCTCGACGCGTCAGGGCTCGACTACTTCGACCTCTACCTGATTCACTGGCCCGCACCGCGGCAAGACCGCTACGTCGAGGCGTGGAAGGCGCTCATCGGCCTGCGCGAGCAGGGCCTCGTGCGGTCGATCGGTGTGAGCAACTTCGAGCCGCACCACCTGCAGCGTCTCGTCGACGAGACCGGGGTGGCGCCCGTCGTCGACCAGGTCGAACTGCACCCGTGGCTGCCGCAGCGTGACGTCCGGGCCGCCGCCTCGGCGATGGGCGCCGCCGTCGAAAGCTGGAGCCCGCTCGCGCGCGGCCGCGTACTCGAGGCCGGGTCGCGCGACCGTGAGGTGCTGAGCAACATCGCGGCGCGGCACGACAAGACGCCCGCCCAGGTCGCGCTGCGCTGGCACGTGCAGCAGGGGCTGATCGTGATCCCGAAGTCGACGTCGCTGAAGCGCGTGGCCGAGAACGCCGACATCTTCGACTTCGAGCTCACCGCCACCGACATGGCCGAGATTGCGCAGCTCGAAACCGGCGAACGCACCGGCCGGCACCCCGACGACCTCGGGTAGGCGCGCGGCGTACCGCCGCCCGCACTGCCCGCAGCCACGCCTGGCCGCCGCCTGCGACCGAGCATATGACGTTTCTCAGGAGTAGAGCGCCTGCCCGCCGACGTTGTCGCGTAAATCCGCGCGCGACGGGCCTGAACTCCTGAGAAACGTCACGCCCTCGCCAATGCCGGCTGCGGCTGAGGCCGACCGCACCACGGCGGCGACGACCAACGGGGCGTGCGCGACAGCGTGCTCGTAGTCGACCCGCACAACGCGATACCCGCGCTGCACCGCCTCGAGGTCGCGCCGGTAGTCGCGCTCCTGCTCTCCGCGATGCCACTCGCGGCCATCCACCTCGACGATGACACGGCCTTCAACAAGGAAGTCAACGCGCCCGACGCCCGGGATCACGACCTGGGACGCCACCCGCAACCCCGCGTCTCGCAACGCCACGCGCACGAGCGACTCGATACCCGACTCGGCCGTCGCGTCGAGTTCACCGGGCGAGACCCTGAAGACTGCGGGGACTCGAGCGTTTGCCTGGTTCACACCTTCGGCGTCGACCATCCCTGCGCGCAGGGCGCTGTCAAGTACTGCGATCGACATCCGCCGGGGCTGACATGCCAAGAGCCGGGTAAGCGCGTCGTCGACGGTCGACAGTGGCCGCGTGACCTCATCCATGCTCCAGTGAACGGTGACAGCGTGCGCCCCACTGCGCGGACGGGCGAGCCGAGACGCATTGTGCGGAACAGTGAGATGTAGACCGCGCGCGGGAGGATGCCAGGCTCCGCGTTCAGCGAGCGCCGAGACGCAGCACAGACTGCCGCCGATGGCGAGAGCCTCTTGCATGCGAGGCGGCATTGCTGGGCTGACGTACACGTCGCGGCGAAGGCGGAGAAGATTGCCCCGCGCGATTGCTCGACGCACGGCCGAGATGGGCACAGACGCGAGGAGATCGGATCGCGAGTAAACGTTGAGTGGGTTGAGTACGAACATGGCGCGACGATGGCGTGTCGACACCCAGCCCTGAGCACCGGATTGCGGACATGTGCTGCGGGTGAAAGCGCCCGCGGGTGTGAGGGAGCGGCGTGACGTTTCTCAGGAGTACAGCCTCGACCCCGCTGCAGGGGACGCGTGCTTACGCGCCGGAGCCGGCTGTACTCCTGCACAACGTACGGGGCGCGGGGGTGGCGGGGTGGCGCGCGAGCGCGGGGACGGGGCGCTGGCGCGGGGCGCCGGGGTCGGCCGCGCGCAGGGCGCAGGGCGCGGGGCGCAGGGCGCGGGGCGCGGGGCTAGGGTGGCGGCATGAACGCCGTGACGCTGCCGCGACTGCACTGGGGGACCGCCAGCGACCGCCGCGCGCTCGTCGTGCACGGCCTGGGCTCGAGCGCGCACACCATGTGGCGCGTCGCCGAGTCACTCGCCGACGCCGGCTGGAGCGTCGACGCCGTCGACCTGCGCGGGCACGGCGACGCGCCCCGCACCTCGAGCTATCGCATCGACGAGTTCGCCGTTGACCTCGCGACCACGCATCCGCGCGGCGCGAGCGACGACCCCGGCAACGAGGATGCTCACCCCACCACCCAGCGCGGCACCTGGAACCTCGTGGTCGCCCACTCGATCGGCGGCGCTGCCACGGTGGTCGCGGCCGCCGCGCACCCTCGCTGGGCCGAGCGCCTTGTACTGCTCGACCCCGCGCTGCACGCCAACGAGCAGGCGCGCGACGCCATTCGTCACCGGCAGCTGGCCGCGAAAGACGCCATCACGATCGAGAGCGCGACGGCCGAAAACCCGCACTGGCACCCGCTCGATGTCGAGTTGCGGGTACGGGCCGTGCACGCCGCCTCCCGGTTCGCGCTCGAGCACGCCGTGCTCGACAACCCCGACTGGGATGGGCTGCCGCACCTTCCGCACCTGACCCAGCCGACGCTCGTGATCGCGGGCGACGCCGACCGGGGCGCGCTGTTCGCGGATGACCTCGCCGCCCAGGCACTCGCCGCGAACCCGCTCATCGAGCAGCGCATCGTGCCGGCCGGCCACAACGTGCACCGCGACGCACCGATCGACACGCTCGACGCGATGCACGACTGGCTCGCCGACTTCTGAACCGCAGCGAACCTTGGACTAACTCGCGAGGTCGCCGATCGTGATGGTGGTGCGCTGCATCCGGCCCGACTCGTCCGAGTAGGTGCAGGTCCACTGCAGCGGAAGGAAAGCGTTGGCACTCAGCCCGACCGTGTCCCCGCCCGCCTCGAGCCCCAGCGCGGTGCAGCGCTGCATGGCCCGTTCGCCGAAGGAGGGCGCGACGAGCGCCGATACGAAGACGAACGCCGCAGCGAGCACACCGACCAGTGTGACGACGGCGACGACTCGCACCGGGCCTCGTGACCGTTCCTCGGACTCGCTCATGCTTTCACGCTCGCGGTCGCGCGCTTCCAGTAGCCCTTGGCGACGGCGTTCTCGGGGTCGACGCGCCAGCGCTCGAGCACCCGGCGGGTGACCGACACGAGCGACTGCTCGGCGCAGGCGAAGAGGAGCACGTCTGCCTCGGGCTCGATCGTCTCGGGCGCAGGTAGCGGGCGGGGCAGCGACTCGAGCGCGTCGGCGAGCGCCGCCGACAGCGTCGCGCCCGGCTCGAGGATGCGCACCTCCACCCCCGCAGGAACGTCGAGTTCCAGCTCGTCCACCCCGTGCCGGGTTTCGAGCAGCACGAGGCCTGGGGCGCCCGCACCAGCAAGCGCCGCGATGTAGCGCCGCACGGCCGGCACGCCGGAGTCGTCGCCCGCCAGCACCCAGGCCTCCGGCGCTCCGCGCATCAAGACGGAACCCTTGGGGTCGGCCACGATGACGGGCGACCCGAGCGGCGCGGCCAGGGCCCAGGGGCCGATCAAACCCGCCGGAGAGCCGTCGGCCCCGCGGTGCACGAGCAGGTCGAGGTCGATCCACCCTTCCGCCGCCGAGTGATCGACGACGGTCTCGATGCGAAACTCCCCCGCCGGAACCCCCGACGCGTCGACCGGCACCGCCCAGTCGTCGTCGGCGCGGCCAACGTAGACCCGGCCGTGGTCTCCGGCGCCGGGCGCGCGGTAGCCGATGAGAGCGTCTGGGGTATCCGGGGAGACGGCGAGCCTGACCCGCCAGAAGTCGGTCGCAATCTCCTGCCGCGATACCAGCCGCAGGTGTCGGAACGCCTCCGGGTACTTGTCGCGGTACAGGCTCACGGGCATGCGCCCGAGCCTAGCCGGACGGCCCCAACCCTCGAACCCCCGCCCCCACCCGTCGCGGGCGGTGCATACCGAGGGCCTCCTACCGGTCGGCCGTCGGCTGGCCCGGCGGCGTGCCCGACCCGACGGCCGGCAGCGCGTCGGTGACGGGCGGCGGCTCGTCGCCGTTGTCGATGTCTTCGGGGTTCGGCAGCCCCATCAGGAACCGGTAGAACATGAGCGCGAGCAGGGTCATGAGGCCGCCGCCGATAATCCACGGCAGCCGCAGGTCGACGAGCGCGATGGCGCCGCCGATGACCGAGCCGAGCGGCATCGACCCCCACAGCAAGGTGCGCCAGGTTCCGTGCACCCGCCCGAGCAACCGGCCGGGCACGATCGCCTGCCGGTACGACATCATCAGGATGTTCCAGATGGTGACGCTGCCCGACGCGACGGCGAACCCGATGACGCCGACGGCGGCGACCGACCACATGCCCATGACGAGCGTCGCCGCCCCGGCGATGAGGTTCATCGCGGCCATGATCGCCCCGAGCCCGAATCGACCTTGCAGTCGCGATGCCACCACCGACCCGATGAGCCCGCCGACCGCGCCCGACAGCAGGAAGAGTCCGAACGCCGCCTCCGGGATCGCGAGCGTCTGCAGCACGAACAGCACGAGCGTCGCCGACGATGCGGCGTACAGCAGCCCGGTCGCGGTCGTGAAGAACCACAGGGTGCGCAGCTGCCGGTTCGCCATGATGAACCGCCAGCCGTCGACCAGCTGGCGGCGGAACGGCTCGGCGGGCGGCGCCGAAAGAGCTGAAGTGGATGCTCGCGGTGCGCCCTGCTCGTCGCTCGCGTCCGCGGCGTCCGGCTGCGCCGGCCGGCCGCTCGTCGCGGCTGCGCCCCGAAACTGCCGCCCCGACGCCACCTGCGGCAGCAACACCGCAAGCACGACGGCGAGCCCGTAGGCCGCGCCCAGCAGTCCGAGCGGGATCAGCACGGCGACGGCGAACAGCGCCGAGGTCAGCGGGGCCGCGGCGAAGTTTTGCACCACCAGCTCGGCGCCTTCGATGCGGGCGTTCGCGCGCGACAGCTTCTTCTTCGGCACAACGCTCGGCACCACCGCGCGGATCGCTCCGTCGTAGAGGGTCTCGCACGCGCCGTAGACGAAGATCAGCAGGTAGAGCCACCAAATGGTGAGGGCGTCGGTCCACACGAGCGCGAGCAATCCTACGGCGAGCACGGTGCGCACCGAGGCGGCCAGCGCGAGGGCGTGCCGCCTGTCCATGCGGTCGACGAGGATCCCGCTCGGCAGGGCGAATAGCAGCCAGGGCAGCATCGCGAGCGCGGCGAGCCCGGCAATGAGCACCGGGTCGTCGGTGAGGCGCGCCGCGAGCAGCGGCGCGGCCGTGCGCGCAATGCCGTCACCCAGGCTCGAGGCCAAGTTCGCCGTGAAAACGTTGGCGAAGGTGCGGCCGAGGCCGCGCCGCTCACTGCCCGGGGTGGCCTCCGAGCTCACCAGCGAGGATGCACGGCGGCGCGGAAGTACTGGTCGTACAGCGCCACCACGCGAGCGTGGAAGTCGTCCCCGAGCGGCTCGACGCCGCCCGCCGCCGCGTTCATGCGGGCCTGCTCGGGCGAGCGCGCCCCCGGGATCACGGTCGAAATGCCGGGCAGGTGCACAAGCCACGCCAGCGCTGCGGTGGCGGGGGCGAGGTCGTGTTCGGCGGCGAGCGCCGCGAACTGCTGGGCGGCCTCCACACCGTCGTCGTAGTTCACGCCCGAGAAGGTCTCGCCGACATCGAAGGCGTCGCCGTTGCGGTTGTAGTTCCGGTGGTCGTTTTCGGCGAACGTCGTCTCGCGCGAGTAGCGGCCGCTCAGCAGGCCGGAGGCGAGCGGGACGCGGGCAATGATGCCGACGCCGGATTCCTGCGCGGCCGGCAGAACAGCATCCAGGGGCTTCAGGCGGAACGCGTTGACGATGATCTGAACGCTCGCGACGTTGGGGCGGGCGATGGCGGTGAGCGCCTCCTCGACCGTCTCGACGCTGACGCCGTAGTGGCGGATGCGGCCGGCGTCGACCATGGCGTCGAGGTCGTCGTAGACGCGGTCGATCGAGTACACAGGGGTCGGTGGGCAGTGCAGCTGCACGAGGTCGAGCGTGTCGACCTGCAGGTTCTGGCGGCTGCGATCGTTCCAGGCGAGGAAGTTCTCGGTCGAGTAGTTCTCGGGCACCTGCGGCAGGCGACGACCCATCTTGGTCGCGACAAAAACATTCGCGTCGGGCCGCTCGCGCCGGTAGCGGCCGATGATCTGCTCGCTGCGGCCGTCGCCGTAGACGTCGGCGGTGTCGAAGATCGTGACGCCCGACTCAACGGCAGCGTCGAGAACGCTGAATGCGTCGGCCTCGCTCACCTCGCCCCAGTCGGCACCGAGCTGCCAGGTTCCGAGTCCGATCGATGAGACGGTCGCTCCGGTGCGACCCAGTACCGATGTATGCATTCGAAAAGACTAACCGCGCTCGTCGGCGGTCTTGTCATCCCGTACGACGGCGGCGACCGCTTCGGCGAGTCGCGGCCGCACCAGGTGGTCGTTGCCCGCCACGCGGTGAGCAGAGACATGGCGCAGGCGCTCGGCGATCTTCAGCCCGCCCGGGGCGAGGAATGGGTCGAGGGTGCCGTAGACCAGGTCGACGGGCGCGTCAACAGCGGCGAGGTCGGCGATTGTGGTCTGCGATTCGATCGCGTTCTGCAGAGACCGGGTGAACGGCACCCAGTTGTCGGCCGTGACCTCAAGCACGTTCTTGATCGGCGCGATGCGGGCAAGTGCGGCGGCGGCGCGCACCGTGAACTCTTGGTTGCCGCGCAAAAACTCGTACAGCGCAAAGTACGCGCCCATGCCCGTTCGGTCGGCGCGGTCGCCGATCATCTCGGGCGGCAGGTACAGCGGAGGGCTGACCAAGACCAACCGCGACACACCGTTGGGGTGCCTCGCGGCGTAGCGAGTGGCGATGAGACTGCCAAGCGAGTGCCCGATCAGGATGAACGGCCTCCGAATCCGAAGGGACCGGATCGTGGTGTCGAGCGCCGCTGCGTGCTCGGCGAGCGTGTAGTCCCAGTCGGGCGGGGCGGGTGATTGGCCGAACCCGAGAATGTCGATCGTGATGCAGCGGTGGTCTGCCTCCAGGAGCGGAACGAGGTTCTGGAAGGTCACGGACGACGACGCGATGCCGTGAATCATGACGACGACCGGCCCGTCGCCTCCCGTGTCACCGGCGATGTGCAGCAGCGGCGCCCGGCGTCGGCGCACCCACGCGCGGAACCGGTCTCCGAGTGTTGCCGTCATGCCCGCATTCTTCCCCACACCACGCCCGACAGGACAGCCGGAACACGCAACACGGGGGCCGGCTCAGCCGACCCCCGTGCCCTTCGCGTCCACCCCTAGTCGCGCAGGTCTTTTTTGTATTCGTTCTTCGCCTTCGTCGCCTCGGCCTCGGATTCGGCCTTCTTCAGCTCGGCTTCCTTCTTCTTCACCTCAGCGTCGGCCTGCATCTCGTCGACCTTGTCGCTGGCGGCCTCTTTGGCATCGTCGACCTTGCGGCCGATCTTCTCGCCGGTCGCCTCGGCGGCGTCCTTCGCGCTATCCATCAAACCCACGGTCGTCCTCCTCTGTCGGTCGATTCCCGGGGAAGCGGGTCGCGGTGTGTGACCGCGTGCTTCGACGCTATCGGGGGCCGCGCATCCCGTTCGAGGGTTTGCACCGGACGCTCTGTGCCCTGTCAGGAAGAGTTCAGATAACGGTTGCGCATCTCCGAAAAACGTTGGGTGGTGGGGCGAACAATTGCGGGCGTAGCGTCACCGCCATGACTCGCACACGCCTCGCCCTCGCCCCGCTCGCCGCGCTCTCTGCGGCCCTCCTGCTTGCCGGATGCTCGGCAGGCGCCGAATCCGGATCGGACGCCGGCGGCGGCTGGAGCGGCGAATTCGAGCCCGGCATGCCGGCTCCCGACACGCCGGTCGACGACCGCGATCTCGGCAGCGACGGATCGGCCGGTGACGAGGGAGGCCCGATCAGCGCCCCGGCGCCCGGCGACGGTCGCCAAGTCATCACCACCGGGTGGATGTACGTGACGGTCGAGGCGCCGCTGGAGGCCGCCGCCGAGGCGGCCCGCATCACCGAGCGAGTGGGCGGTCGCGTCGATGGACGCACCGAGTACGCGCCGCACAACGAGGATGCGGGCGGCGCCGAGCTGGTGCTGCGCATTCCCAGCGAGGTGCTTCAGCCGACCATCGACGAGTTGAAGGCGCTCGGTGAGCTCGAAGAGTTGAGCCTCAGCGCGAGCGACGTGACGCGCGAGGTGCAAGACCTGGATGCGCGCATCGGCGCTCTCGAAGCGTCGCTTGATCGCCTGTTGGCGCTGCTCGTGCAGGCCGACGACATCGAGGATCTGATCACGCTCGAGTCGGTGGTCGCCGACCGGCAGGGCCAGCTCGAGAGCCTGCAAGCCCAGCGCCGTTCGCTGGCCGACCGCGTGTCGCTATCGACGCTGACCCTCACGCTCGGCTCGGAGGCGGTCGCCCCGCCGACCGAGCCCGGGACGTTCCTCGACGGACTCCGTCAGGGGTGGGACGCTCTCGTCACCTTCGGCTCGGCCGCACTGGTGCTCGCGGGCATCATGCTCCCGTGGCTGGCGGTGCTCGGCGTGATCGCCGCGATCGTATGGGTCAGCGTGCGCTCTGTGCGTCGGCGACGCGGCTCACGAGCGCCGAGTGCAGAGGATGCCCCGGCTCCACTCCCGTGACGTCGGCGACGAACGCTTCGGGTGTCAGCGACGCAAGCTTCTCGCCGAGTTCGACGCTCTCCGAGTCGTCCGCAACGTCGACGAACCGCAGGGCGGCACCAATCACCTCGACCAGTGCGGTCGGATGCTCGCCCCGCTCGGCGAGGTCGGCCGCCGGTTCGATGAGGCGCTCGTGCCGCGAGAGTTTGCGCAGCGGCTGTCGCCCGACGCGCTCGACCGGGTCGGCGAGGGCGTCGTTCGCGAAGCGACCGAGCGCCGTCTCGCGGTAGGTGTCTTGCACGACCGGGTCGAAGCCGTGTCGAGCGACCAGCAGCGCGGAGGTTTCTCGAAGGGCCGCGTCAACGGCGTCGCGCACGGCGGGCATCCCGATCGCCTCGTGGATGGTGGCGGCGCCCGCGAGACGTCCGACGTACGCGGTGGAGGCATGGCCGGTGTTGACGGTGAACAGCTTGCGCTCGATGTATGGCGCGAGCTCGTCGACGAAGTGGGCGCCCGGGATGCTGGGGGGCGAGCCCGCGAACGGCGCGGATTCGATCGCCCACTCGTAAAACGGCTCGACCCGCACGTCGAGTCCGTCGGCGGGGTCGGCGGTCGGCACGATGCGGTCGACGGCGGTGTTCGCGAAGATCGCGCGTGACAGTGCCCGCCGGTCGTCGCCGAGCGCCGCCACGATCTCCGCACGCAGGGCGTCGGTCGCCTGCAGTGCGTTCTCGCAGGCCATGATGACGAGCGGCGCATCCGCCGTGCGGGCCCGCAGCCCGTCGGCGATGAGCGGCGCGAGGAAGCGCAGCACGGTGGGGCCCACCGCCGTCGTGACGATGTCGGCGGTCGCGACGGCGGTCACGGCGGCGCCACGGTCGGCAGCGCTGTCGATGGCGGAAAAGCCCGTGACGGTCGTCTCTCCACCGCCTGGCCCGATTTCGATGACGCGGTAGCTGTCGGCCGCGTTCAGGGCCGCGATGAGGGGTGCGTTGACGTCGATGAAGACGAGGTCATGCCCCGCCTGGTGCAGCAGCAGGCCGATAAAGCCGCGGCCGATGTTGCCGGCGCCGAAGTGAACGGCCGTCATGACCGTCGCCTCAGGCGTTGACGTCGCCGAGCACGGCGAGCACGTCGTCGGGCGTGGCGGCGTCGAGCACGCGCTGCACCGAGGCGTCGTCACTGAACGCGAGCGCGAGGGCCTGCAGCACGGTCATGTGGCCGCCGTCTTTGCCGGCGATGGTGGCGACGACGCGCACGGGGTTGCCATCCCAATCGATGGGGTGGTCGTAGCGCACGAGCGTCATGGCCGAGACGTGGATCGCATCCTTCGCCTCGTTTGTGCCGTGCGGGATCGCGAGGTGGTTGCCCATGAAGGTCGACACCGACGCTTCGCGGTCGTGCATCGCGGTGACGTACGACTCGTCAACGGCGCCGGCGGCGACGAGGAGCCGGCCACCCTCGTTGATCGCCTCCTCGCGGGTGCGGGCCGTGCCGCCGAGAACGATGCGGTCGGGGGTGAGAACGTCGGCGCTCATGGTGGTCTCCTTCTCGTCGGTGGTCACGGTCTCGAGAGTCACGGTCTCGATCAGGGGATGCACGGGGGCACCGCGGCACAGCTGCTCACGATGCCCCCGTGACGGTGTCAGCGAGCCTAGACTCGCTGGCTCTTGACGAGGGCGACGACCTCGTCGTACTTCGGGCTCGACATGAAGTTCTCGACCGAGATGTGCTGCGCCTGCGGCGCCGCCTCCGTCGCTCGAGCGGTCAGGTCCTGGTGGGTGATGACCAGGTCGGCGGTCTCGTCGAGGTTGGCGATCGACACATTGGTCACGGTCACGTCGGCGAGGCCCGCGTCGGCGAACTTCTTGCGCAGGATCGTCGCACCCATGGCACTTGACCCCATGCCGGCGTCGCATGCGAACACGACGTTGTCGATGCGAACCGCCGTGGCGGTGTCGGTGCCGAGCAGGCTCGCCACCTTCGACTCGCCGCCCTTGTTCTCGGCGTTCTGCGCGACGGATGCGCCGAACGTGTCGGTGCCGGCCTCGATTGCCGCGAGGTCCTTCTTGCGGCTCGCCCGCAGGATGAGGCTCGCGACCAGGAACGACACGGTGGCCGACAGCACGACCGAGAGGACGACGCCCACGTAGCTGTCGCTCGCGGTCTGCAGCAACACCGCGAAGATCGAGCCGGGCGACGCGGGTGCGCGAAGCCCTGAACCGAAGATCAGGTTCGTGGTGATGCCGGTGGCGCCACCCGCGATCATCGCGACGATCAGGATCGGCTTCATCAGCACGTACGGGAAGTAGATCTCGTGGATTCCTCCCAGGAAGTGGATGATGATCGCACCCGGGGCCGATGCGCGGGCGATACCGACGCCGAACAGCGCGAAGGCAAGCAGCAGGCCGAGACCCGGGCCGGGGTTGGCCTCGAGCAGGAACAGGATCGACTTTCCGTCCTGCGCCGCCTGCTGAATACCGAGCGGCGTGAGGACGCCCTGGTTGATGGCGTTGTTGAGGAACAGCACCTTGCCGGGCTCAATCACGAGGCTCGCGAGCGGCAGCAGGCCGGTCTCCGTGAGGAAGCGGGCGCCCGCGCCGAGCGCGTCGCTGAGCACGGTGACGACGGGGGCGATTCCGAAGAAGCCGCCGAGCGCCAGAAGGAAGCCGAGGATACCGGCCGAGAAGTTGTCAACGAGCATCTCGAAACCGGCGCGGATCTTGCCCGCCCAGATCTTGTCGACCTGCTTCATCAACCACGCGGCCAGCGGTCCCATCAGCATCGCGCCGATGAACATCGGAATCGACGTGCCCACGATGACGCCCATCGTGCCGATGGTCGCGACGACACCGCCACGAACGCCATAGACCATGCGTCCACCGGTGTTCGCGATGAGAAGAGGCAGCAAGTACAGGATCATCGGATCGACGAGCTGCACGAGCTGCTCGTTCGGCGTCCACCCCGTCGGGATGAAGAACGCCGTGATGAAGCCCCAGGCGATGAAGGCCGCGATGTTCGGCATGATCATGCCGCTCAGGAAGGTGCCGAACCGCTGAACGCGCACGCGCGCGCCTGAGCGGGCCGGAGGGGCTGACGTCGTCGTCATGAGTGTCTCCTTGTATAGAGGGGGTGGATGGTGCGGGGATAGAGGGACGGACGGGGGCTTAGGAACGGGCGTCGGCGACCGCGCGCCGCGCGGCCTCCGCGCTCGGGGCGGAGGCGGCGAGCGCCGCGAGGCGCCGCGCGTCGTCGAGGGTGACCTGCGACAGCTCGGCGCGCACGTCGGCAATCGACGTGGACGACATCGACAGCGTCGTCGCCCCGAGCCCCACGAGCACGATGGCCAGCGATGGGTCGGCTGCGGCCTCGCCGCAGATGCCGACCGGCACACCGTTTTCCGCGCCGGCACGACCCACCGTCTCGATGAGGCGCAGCACGGCTGGGTGCCACGGGTCCTGCAGGTGAGCCACTGTGCCGAGGAGTCGGTCGGCGGCGAACACGTACTGCGTGAGGTCGTTGGTGCCGATCGAAACGAAGTCGGCGTGCGGCACGAGGTGGTCGGCGAGGATCGCGGCGCTCGGCACCTCGACCATGACGCCCGCGGTGGGAACACCGAGTTCGTGAGCGAGGGCGCGGAAGTACTCCGCTTCCTCGGGCGTCGAGACCATGGGCGCCATGACCTGCACGTGGGCATCGCTCGCCGCGGCCGCTTTCGCCAGTGCGGTCAACTGGTCGCGCAGCACCTGCTCGTGGGCTTGCAGTGCCCGCAGGCCGCGGCGACCCAGAGCGGGGTTCTCCTCCCCCTGGTCGGTGAGGAAGGCGAGCGGCTTGTCAGCCCCGGCGTCGAGCACGCGCACGACGACCTTCTGGTCGGGAAACTCCGCGAACACCGCCCGGTAGGTGTCTGCCTGCTCGTCGATGCTGGGAGCCTTTTCGGCGCCGAGGAACAGCACCTCGGTGCGGAAGAGGCCGACCCCTTCCGCTCCGCGTGCCGCGGCCTCGCGCGCCGAATCGATCGACCCGATGTTGGCCAGCAGCGGCACAGCGTGCCCGTCGGCCAATCGCCCCGGGCCGGTGCTGGCCGCGCGAATGGCGGACAGCGCGGCCGTGCGCTGCAGCGCGAGGTCAACACGTTCCTGGTCGGGGTCGCGCTCGACGGTTCCGTTCTCGGCATCGACCAGAACCTGGTCGCCATCGACGAGCTCGGCCGCACCCGTTGCGCCCACCACGGCGGTGATGCCCTTCTCGCGGGCGAGAATCGCGGTGTGCGAGGTGGGTCCGCCATCCGTGGTCACGAGCGCGAGCACGCTGTCGAGGTCGAGGGTGGCCGTGTCGGCGGGGGCGAGGTCTCGGGCGACCAGGATGAACGGGGTGTCTGACCGAGGAACGCCCGGCTCGGGGAGCCCCATGAGGTGGGCGATCGCCCGTCGGGCGACATCGTCAAGGTCACCGGCACGCTCGCCGAGGTAGCCGCCCATCGAGGCGAGCATGTCGCGGAAGGACGCCATGGCGGCGTGAATGGCGTACTCGGCGGTCGCGCCGTCGTCGATACGGTGGGTGACGTCGGCGGCAAGGGCGGGGTCGTCGGCCATCATCGCGAGCGCGTCGAGCACCTCGGCGGCGGTGCCGCCAGCTGCCTGGCCGCGGGCCCGCAGCTGAGCGGAGGTGGCCGCCAGAGCCTCGGTTGCGCGAGCCTGCTCGTCCTCCGCCGAGCCGTCACGGCGTGCGTCGGCGGGGTCGGGTACGGGGTCCGGCATCCGCAGGACCGGGCCGACAGCGGTGCCGCGTCCGATGCCGACGCCACGGATCAGTTCGGTGGTGACCATCAGGCGTCGTGGTCCGTCGAGAGGAAGGTGACGAGGGCATCCAGCGTGGCGTCGGCGTTGTCTCCGTCGACCGCAACGGTCACCTCGTCGCCGTGTTCGATGCCGAGCGAGACGACCCCGAGGATGCTCGCGGCGTTGACCGAGCGCTCCCCCTTGGTGAGCTGCACCTGCTGACCCGAGTCGGTCACGGTCTTCACGAACAGTGCAGCGGGGCGGGCGTGCAATCCGTTTGCGGAGGCGACGGCAAGCGTGCGTTCGGCCATGGTCAGTGTCCTTCCATCGAGGCGGTGTCGGCGACGCGGCGAGCAATCTCGCCGATCGCTTCGTCAATGACGGCCGCCCGATCGTCGGTGGTCAGCAGCACGATCGGGGCGGCCGCCGCGGTGCGCAGCTCATCGGCGGCGCCTCGCAGGTGGTGGGCAAGCAGCAGGAGGTCGACCTCGGCGGTGACGGCGCGGTCGGCCGACAGAGGCTCAAGCTTGACGGCGTCCAGGCCCGCATCGGCGATCGCCACACGCAGCCCGTGGGCGAGAAACGTGCTCGATACGCCCGCCGCACAGACGAGACCAACGCGATGGGTCACGGTCGCCTCCTTGCGAATCATGCGGGCGGTGCGGGTTGTCGACGGGCACGAGACGGGATGCCCCGTTCGTGTTCCCATGGTGCGCATTGCGGGCATCCGGTCGCCAACAGACGTGTTTCCTCCCCTGCGGAAATCGTGTGCCGTGCGGCGCAATCACCTACAGTGAACGCACGATGGCGGACAAGTACGAGCGCATGCTCGAGCTCCTGGCGCAGACCGACGACTGGGTGACGGCGTCGGAGCTCGCCGACGATCTGGGCGTGACCACCCGCTCGGTGCGCAGCTACGTCGCTGCCGCGAAGACCGCCGCTCAGCCGCTGCCGATCGTGATTGCCTCGACGTCGGGCTACCGACTGAACCGTGAGGCGTACGGCGAGTTCCTCGACCGGGCCCGCACCCGGGGTGACATCGCGGGAACGCCCCAGGAGCGAGTGCACCACCTCGTTCGTCGACTTACCGAGCTCGACGACGGAATCGATGTGTTCGCCCTCGCCGACACCCTCTTCGTCAGTGAGTCGACCCTCGAGGCCGATCTGCGCAAGGTCAAGACGATCGCCGACACGGCCGGGGCCTCGCTCGAGCGCGCCGGCAGCCGCGTGCGTCTCATCGGAACCGAGGGCTCACGCCGCCGACTGCTGAGCAGCCTCCTGCAGGCCGAGAGCTCGCGGGGGGTCATCGACCTTGATGCACTCGAAAACGAGTTTGGGCTGACAGCGCTCGGCGCCTTCAAGGCCGAATTGATGCAGGCGCTCGAGGCCGACGGGTTCTTCGTCAACGAGTACGGGGTCGACGCCGTTCTGCTGCACATCGCGATCGCGGTTGACCGCGCGCGACGCGATCAGCACCTGTCGGATGCGAACGTGCACCCCGACCCGCAGCACGTGGCGGTCGTCGACGTTTTGCGTCGACTCACTCACGAGCATTACGGCGTCGAGCTGAATGCGGCCGACCTCGAGTACCTGGCGCGCCTTCTCGTCACGCGCGTCGTTGCGCCGGGCAACCGCGCGGCCGAGACTCCCGCCATCGACCCGGATGACCGTGACACCGTCGACCGCATCGTCACGCAGGTGCTCGACGAGTACTCGGTCGATTTCCGCGACGACGCGTTCATGACGCGGTTCGCGATCCACCTCGGAAACCTCGTGGCTCGGGCCCGAGACAACGCCCGCAGTCGCAACCCGCTGACGCGGTCGATCAAGAGCTCGTACCCGCTCATCTTCGACATCGCCGTGTTCATCGCCTCGATCGTGCAGCGCGAGCGCGACATCACCGTCGACGACGACGAGATCTCGTACATCGCCCTGCACCTCGGCTCGCACCTGGAGCGCGCGTCGCGTCGGGAGCAACGGGTCACGTGCTCGATCGTCTGCCCGAGCTACTACGACCTGCACCAGATTCTGCGGAAGAAGGTGGAGGAGGAACTCGGCGATCAGCTCACGATCGAGTACGTGGTGACTCGATCCGACGTCGATCCGCGCGACCTCGCGAGCGAACTGGTCATCACGACAGTGCCGACGGGGGCGGTGCGCGAGGGCGTCGTCGTTGTGCAACCCTTCCTCACTGACGACGACATCGACGCGATCCGGCAGGCCGCATCGCGGGCACGCCGCCAACGTCGCCGAGCCGGCATCGCGGACGAACTGCTGGAGTACTTCGACGAACGACTTTTCTTCGCCACTCCGCCCGGCGACGACCCCGAGTCGATCATCCGCGGCCTCGGTGCGGCGCTCGTGGAGGTCGGCGCGGCCGACGAGGCGTATGTCGAGGGAGCGCTCGAGCGGGAACGTATGTCGTCCACGGCATTCACGGAAACCCTGGCCGTGCCGCACGCCATGGGGCTCACCGCCAACCGCACCGCGATTGCACTAGCGCTGTGCCCGAACCCCGTGACATGGGGGGATGCACGCGTCTCCGTCGTCGCGTTCATCGCCTTCAGTGCCGACGGCCGCGCCCGCTTCCAGCCGCTGTTCGACCAGTTCGTGAACGTCTTCGCCGCACGTCGAGACGTCGCGGGGCTCGCGCGCGATAGCGGTGACTTCGCGGGGTTCATCGCCAACCTGGCCCGACTCATCGACGAGTCGTGACGCGCGCCGCCCCTCAGCGGTAGGTTTTCGCGACGCGCCAGCGCCGAGGGTCCCCCGTGTCGCGAATGTCGAACACGCGCGTCTCGCCGTGTTCGCCCGTCGCCTGAAAACGCCACCCCACGCACTCGCTCGGGGCGAGATCGAGGTCGTCGCCCGCTGGGTCGACGCGCCGCCACCACGACACCGGCGCGGTGATCACCGTTGGCCGGTCGGTGACCCGCCACCGGAGCCCCTGCCAGATCAACCGCAGCGGGCGACCGGCGTCATCGGACCACACGACGGCATCGATGTCGGGCGACGCGCGGTGCCCCTGCTCGGGCGCACGCTCTGCTGTTGTTGCTGTGCGGATGGCGTGGGCCATTCGCCTCACCTCCGGCACGGGTCACGCTGACGCGGTGCCGCGACACGCGGCCCGCATTCGAACGTGTGTTCGAATGCTCGATAGTATGCCGGGCCGCCCCGACACGCCAAGAGCCCGGTGCAGCCCCCTACGAGAAGTGGCTCGAGAGGTGAATATGGTGCCCTCCGTCATCGGGCCCACTCGGCCCGCTGAGCATGCGGGACGACAGCGCCTCTGCTTCGGAGAGCAGCGCGCCGAGCGCGTCGGCAAGATCGTCGTCTGAGGGCTCTCGCCCGTCGCTCGCCGCCGTCAACAGGGCCCGTCGCACGAGCTCCTTGGCGAACGACCCGGTCACTCCTTCTGCACGGTCTGCAGCGGCGGCGACGGCCGCGGCGCTGAACGGGGCGTTGTGCGCGGCGAGCGCGAAGAGCCGCCGCCGCTCCGCATCTGATGGCCTCGGCAGCTCGACGGCGAGATCGACGCGCCCCGGGCGTTGCGCGAGCGCTTCCTCCAGCACCTCGACGCGGTTGGTCGTCAAAACGAAGGCAATGTCGGCGTCACCGTCGAGGCCCTCCAGTGCGTCGAGCACGGCGAACAGCAGCGGCTGACCGCCACCAGAATGCATGTCTCGGTCGAAGGCGACGAGGTCAACGTCTTCGAGCACCACGAGGCTCGGCTGAAGCGACCGGGCCAGGGCAGCGGCCTCGGAGATGAATGCGATCGAGGCGCCGGTGAGCAGGATGCACGTCACGCCCTGCGCCTCACTCACCAGGTGTGACGCCGTGAGGGTCTTGCCGGTGCCGGGAGGACCGTAGAGCAGCACGCCCCTCTTCAGGTGGCCGCCCTGAGCGAGCAGGGTTTCGGCGTGCTCCCTGACCCCGAGCACATGTCGCCGCACGCGATCGAGCACGCCATCCGGCAACACGATCGCCTCCGCGTCCACCCGCGGACGTTCGCGGAACTGCGCGGTGACCTGCCCGTAGTTGTCGGGGTGATGCCCGAACGTCAGAACCTGACCGCGCAGAGCGCTCCGTGCATCCATCAGTTCGCGGATGCGCGCAATCGCCGACGAGGCGAGTTGCGGTTCACGCGCCAGCACCTCGATGCGCGCGGTCGGTACGCCGCGTTGCGGGTCAGCGGTTCGCTGCAACACGGCGATCTTCTCGCCATCGACCTCGAGGAGTCGCACGCCGAAGGCCACCGCCATCCGCGAGTTTCCGGGGCCCTCTGCCACGGTCGTGTAGTCCACCTGCGCAGGGGCGTAGTGGAAGTGCGGGTGCGCGATCATGTCGGCGAAACGCTCAAAGTACTTGTTCTGACCGCCGCCGACACCGATGAGGTCGGCCCCCGGTCCGAGCGCATCGAACGCCAGCTCAAGGTCGGCGAGGCGGTGACTGGGGATGTCTTCGTCGACGACAGACAGGCCCGCGGCGTCGACGCCCAGGTGCTCACTCAGTCGGTCGCCCAGCGGTGTGCGCTGTGGGGCGCCGTCGACGGCAAGCTGCGTCGTACGCTCGAGGAAGCGCTGGAAAAGTCGGGCGAACTGGACGTCGTCGTCGGTCATGTGCCGACTCTAGTGATCCTCAGTGACAGCAGGGAAACATTCCCTCCGTGGTCACGCCTCGGCAGCGCGGCGGGTCAGCAGGTCTTCCGCCGCAACCCACGCGAGCATCGCGCACTTGACGCGGGCGACGAACTTCGACACCCCGCTCAGGGCGGCGGCGTCACCGAAGCGCTCCTCGTCGAGGGGGATCTGACCGCGCGAGCGCAGCGCCTCGCGGAACTCGTCAATGAAGGCCTGCAGGTCGTCAGGGGTCCACGCGTTGCCGGCGTCGGCGTCCTCGGCCGCGAGCGTCGCGAACAGTGACGCACTCGCCTGCGAAATCGAGCATCCCGAGCCCTCCCAGGCGACTTCCTCGACGCGCGTGCCGTCCGCGCTCCAGCGCAGCGCCAGCGTGACCTCGTCGCCGCAGACCGGGTTGCGCTGGTGGCTCGTCACGTCGCCCTCCGTTAGGCCGTAGCCATGCGGCGACTTCGAGTGGTCCATGATGATCTGCTGGTACAGCTGCTCGAGCCCGCTCATGCGTTCTCTCCCGTCAGTCCGAAGAAGTGGCGAACGCCCGCGATGGCGGCGACGGCCTGGTCGATCTCGTCAGCCGTCGTGTGCACGCCCGCGCTGATGCGCAGGCTCGCCGTCGCGCCGAGGCGGCGGTGCAGCGGCTGCGCGCAGTGGTGGCCGACACGCGCGGCGATGCCGACGTTGTCGAGCACCTGACCCGCATCGTGCGCGTGCACGCCGTCGACGACGACGCTCGCGAGCGCCACCCGCGGCGCGTCGATGCCCGCCCCCAGCACGCGGATACCCGGCAACTCAGCGAGCCCCGCGAGCAGGCGCGCACCGAGCTGGTGCTCGGTCGCCGCGATGCGGTCGAAACCCAACTCGTCGACGAAGCGGATCGCCTCGGCCAGCCCGATCGCCTGCGCGATGCGCGGCGTGCCCGGCTCGAAGCGCTGGGGTGCCGGCAGGTACTCGGCGCCCTCCATCGTGACGGTCGTGATCATCGACCCGCCCGTGAGGAAGGGCGGCAGCGCGTTGAGCAGCTCGGCGCGGCCGTAAAGCACGCCGATGCCGGTCGGGCCGTAGAGCTTGTGCCCGCTGAACACCGCGACGTCGACGTCGAGCTCGCGCGGGCGCAGCGGGAGGTGCGGCGCCGACTGGCACGCGTCGAGCACGACGAGCGCTCCGGCCGCGCGCGCGAGCGGAACGAGCGTCTCGAGCGGGGAATGCGCCCCGGTCACGTTCGACACGTGGCTGACGGCGAGGATGCGCGTGCGCGCCCCGATCACGCCCGTTGCAGCGTCGACGTCGATCGCCCCGCTGTCGTCGACCGGGATGTATCGCAGGGTCGCGCCTGTGCGGGCGGCGAGCTCTTGCCACGGGATGAGGTTCGCGTGGTGCTCGAGCTCGGTGACGACGATCTCATCGCCCTCGCGCAGCGCGTAGGGAGCGGCCGCCGCTCCCCCGCGACCGAGGCTCGCGTTCCCGATCGCGTACGCGATCAGGTTCAGGCCCTCGGTAGCGTTCGACGTGAAGATGACCTCGTCATCGTTGACGGCCAGAAAGCGCGCGACGGTGCCACGAGCATCCTCGTAGAGCTCTGTCGCCTCGCCGGCGAGCGTGTGCGCGCCGCGGTGCACGGCGGCGTTCGCCTCCCAATAGAAGGTGGCCTCGGCTTCGATGACGCGGCTCGGCTTCTGCGCGGTCGCCGCCGAGTCAAGGTAGACGAGGGGATGCCCGTGCAGGTCGCGGCGCAGAATGGGAAACTGCGCGCGAATGTGCTCCAGCTCAGCGGAGGAGAACGGGGCGGCCTCGGTCACCCCTCCAGCGTAGGGGGCAGGGCTGAGGGTCATATTGGGGTAACGCCCGAGCGGCCTCGGATGTTCCGCCGATCGCTCGCGCGTGGCACAGTGACAGGGTGAGCACTGTCGAGCTGCCGACCCGACTGCCGCGCTGGCTGCTCGTGCGCCGCGGAAAGTCGTTGCCCGTCGAGCGCATGAGGCTGCGGCTCGCCGCGTACGTATACGGCGGGATTCTGGTTCTCGGGGCGATCGCCGTGGCAAACGGTGAGACGATCGCCGACGGTCATGCGGCCCTTGTCGTCGCGGCGACGACGGCGACGACCTATCTCGCGCACGTGCTCGCGCACCGGGTCGGCGAGCAGATCGGGCGGCCGCGCGGCACGGAACGCGATCACTGGCGGCAGGAGGCGCGCGACTCGACTCCGATTCTGTTTGCCGGCGTGACACCGACGATCGTGCTGCTGCTACCCACCGTGACGTCGCTCCCCACCGAGGCCGCGTAAGCTCATCGCGGGCGGCTGGATCGCCCTGCAGTTCTCGTTCCTCGGCGTCGATGTCGCCCGCCTCAGCGGCCGCCGGCCGACGCTCCGCACACTGTGGAGCGGCATCGCGCTGGCCCTCGCCGCCGGGGTCGTCGTCGTGCTGAAGGTGACGCTGGCGCACTGACTACGGGGCCGCTTGACCCCGACGTAACGTCATAGTTTCAGATGGGGGCATGCGACTCATCCCCACTGCGTATCTGGCGTCATACTTCCTGTCGACGCTCGGCAACTCGATCGCCGCGATCGCCCTACCCCTCATCGTGCTTCTGACGACGGGAAGCGCGCTAGGCGCGGGAACCGTCGCCGCGGCAACAGCGCTCCCCGCCGTGGTTGCGGGGCTGCTCATGGGCGTCGTGATCGACCGCATCAACCGGCGAACCTCCTCTGTCGTCACCGACCTCGTCTCGGCGGCGGCGATGGCGGCACTTCCCATCGTCGACGCGATCACGGGACTCACCATCGGGTGGTTCGTGCTGTTCGGCATCCTCGGCTCGATCGGCGACGTGCCGGGCATCACCGCACGCGAGGCACTCCTCCCGGCGATCGTGCGGCACGGGGCGATGAGCGCCGAGCGACTCATCGGTCTGCGCGAGATGCTGGGCTCGGTCGCCTTCCTCATCGGGCCAGCGCTCGCCGGGCTACTGGTGACCCTCCTCGACGGGTCGACGGTGCTGTGGGTGACGGCCGGCACGTCATTTCTCGCCGCGATGGTGACGCTGGCGATGCCTCACCGAATCGGGCGCATCAGCGCCGACGTGCCCGTTGCGACCGCGGGCGCACCCGGCACGCCCACGCCTACACCCACCCCCACGCGGTCGCCCTGGCGCGATCTGAGCGAGGGATGGCGAACGCTTGCCCGCGATCGCTTTCTCGTCACTGTCACCGTCTTCAGCGTCATTGTGGCGATGGTGCTCGCCGCCTACCAGGGCCTGATTCTGCCGGTGTACGTCACCATTCAGGATCAGGCGGGAATGCTCGGCCTCATCCTGTCGGCCCTCGCCGGCGGCATCCTGCTCGGCGCTGGCCTGTTCGCCGCCGTCGGCACGCCGGGCCACCGACGAGCGTGGTTCATGGGCGGACTGCTGCTCGCGACCGCGGGCTTCTTCGCCATGGCCTCGCTGCCATCGGTGCTGATCGTCATCGGTGCCGCCGCACTGGTCGGCGCGGGTGGCGGAATCCTCAACACGATCATCGGGGTCGTGCTCATCGAGCGCATTCCCGAAAGCATGCGCGGCCGCATCTTGAGTACGCAGAATGCCGCACTCACGGTGGCGGCACCGGCAGGCATCATGGCCGCGGCGTTGCTCGTCGAGTACGCCACGCTCGAGATCGCGTCGTGGTCGATCGCCTCCCTCTGGCTCATTGCCCTCGCTGTCTCGCTGGTCTCGCGATCACTCCGTAGTCTGAACTCGTCGACGCCCCCTGCCGATGAGGATCCGACCGATGCGCAGCAGTGACCTCGCCCACCTCGCCGGCGTCACGGTGCGCACCCTGCGGCATTACCACCAGCTCGGCCTCCTCGACGAGCCTCCGCGGACGACCAACGGATACCGCGAATATTCGGTGCACCACCTGGTGCGCGTGCTGCGTATCGTCCGACTCGCGTCGCTCGGTTTCCGCCTGGGCGAACTGGCGCCGATGCTCGACCGCGACGGCAAGGACACGGCAGAGGTGCTCGAGCGGCTCGACGATGAGACGGCCCGGGAGATCGAGCGCCTAACCGAGCGTCGAGCGCTGATCGCACAGCTCATGGCGTGGAACGCCGCGCCCGACTTGCCCGATGCCTTCGCGCCGCACATCGCGCTCTTCGCCGCACGACTCGGCGACTCTACGCTGGCCCGCGTTGACCGCGAGCAGGCGATCCTGATCGGCCACCTGGCGAGCCCCGAGGTGCTCGACGAGTTGGCGGGGTTGTACGCGCGCTTCTCGGAACCCGCGCTGCTCGAGACGTCACTCACGCTCACCCGCCGCCTCGCCGACCTCGACGCGGATGCTCCGGATAGCGTCGTCGAGGCGATCGTCGCCGACATGGTGGCGACGTACGGAGACGTCATCAGAGCTCTTCGAGACGACGAGGTGTCGTTCGACCCGCGAGCAGTTGCCCTGTTGGCGGAGTACTCGAATGACTCCCTGAACGACGCGCAGCGTCGGGTGGTGGAACGGGTGGAAGCCGCGCTCGACACGGCATCCCCCGCCTGACATCACGCCATCGCGCGTTCGATGGCCGCGATGCGGGTTTCGAGCGCCGTCACCGCCGCGTCCACATCGAGCTCATTCGTAATGACGTGAATCTCGAGCTCGTCCCCGTCGATGCGCGCGCTGAGCGTTCCGGGGGCGAGGTTGATGGCGAGGGCCAGGGTCACGCGCCCCGCCGCGGTCCCGAGGGTGGTGCGCCGGGTCACCCATGCGGGGTCCACGTCGGGGCGCGGCAGCCACAACGCCCGGCGCGCGACGTCACCGCCGCCCAGGATCGCGCTGCGGGCGATCCAGCCGACGAAACGCAGGCTCGCGGCCGTCGCCGCGACGCCCCGAGAGAGTCGCAGCGAGCCTCCCCGCGCGGGCATCCCGGTCACGAGGTACGTAGCGGCAACCCCCACGGGCACGGCCGCGAGCGCGTAGACGATTGCCGAGGGGCGCAGTTCCGTCACAGCGAACCACGCCGCCGCGATGACAATCGTGCGAAAGATCACCGAGACCACCATCAGCCGCCCCCTCCCGCCAGCACCACGAATAGGAGGGCGCCGGCCAGGGCTGCGACCGCAAGCGCACCCGACACCACCCAGGTTCCCAGCCGCGCCTGAACGCCGCTGACCGTCGGCATCGGCGACGGCCCCCGCCGCACGCGCTCCACGAGCGCGTCGCGCGTCGCCCCCAGAACACCGGATGCCCGGATCACGCCCCGCATCGTGCCGCCGGTAGCCCGCTCAAGCAGCACCACGACGTCGCCCTCGGGCACGATGTCTCCGCGCGGATGCAGCAGGCGAGCATCCCGGAATCGTGGCCGACGCGCGAGCGCGGCCGCGGCCAGCGCGAGGGCGATGCCGAGCAGGAACGGCCACGACTGGTCGACGACGGGGCCGGGCGAGAACCAGCCGGGCACGGTGAGCGGGGGTGCGAACCCGGTCGCGAGCCACCACACGGGGGCGGCCGCGGCGAGCGCCAGCACCGCCCAGGCCGTGGTGCTGATCGGCTTACCAGCGGTGCGGCGGCGCGATCGGCGGCTCATGGCGATGGCGAATCGGGCGAGCAGCACGGTCGACCCAACGGCAAACCACGGGAGGAGGTCGGCGAGCGCGACCACCGGAAGGCCGGGCAATGCGACGTCTCCGAGCGACTCTTTCGACACGTACTTGGCGATGAAGCCCGCCGTCAGCGGCGCTCCGGCAAGGCCCAGCGCGGCCACGGTCTGGGGCACGACGACAGCCCAGGTGGGGGCGCGGCTGAGATCCCACACCTGGATGCTGAAGAACAGCGCGCCCTTGATCAGCCCGTGGGCGACGCTGTAGACGACGGCGGCGGCGATGGCCGCGGGCGCGATCGCCGGCTCAAGCAGTGCCGCACCGATGAGCGCGGTTATGAAGCCCATCTGGCCGATGCTGCTGTACGCGAGAATCACCTTCGGGTTGTCATGCAGTACGCCCACGACGGCAGCGAGCAGCCCCCCGACGAGGGCGAGCGTGACGAGCAGACCGCCCCAGAGCGGTTCGGCGGCGCCCTCGCCGAGCGGCAAGAAGCGCAGCAGGCCGATGATTCCCGCCTTGAGCATCACACCCGACAGCACGGCGCTGGCCGGGCTCGGCGCGGCGGGGTGGGCAAGCGGCAACCACACGTGCAGTGGAATCGTGCCGGCCTTCACCCCGAAGCCGATGATGAGCAGCGCCACGATGACGTCGCGAGCGTCAGATGCGGCGACTGCCGCAGGCACGTCGAGAACGTCGGTGACGCCCTCGGACGCGATGAGCAGGAATGCGCCCAGCACGGCCGACTCTCCGAACACCGTCATCACGAGGTACACCGCACCGGCCCGGCGGGCCGACGTCGTGCGGTCGTGCACGACGATCGCGTAGCCGAGGAAGCTCATCGCGGCGAACACGAGGTAGAAGGTGACGAGGTTCGCCGCAACGAAGACCCCCACGTTCGCGGTGAAGCACAGCAGCAGGAAGCCGTTCAGCCCGGCGGGGCGCTCGGAGATCGACCGCGGCACGAACGCCAGCGCGATGCCGTACAGGATGACCGCGAGCAGCACGAGCGGGCGCCCCACCTCATCGAGGCGGATCGCGGTGCCGAACAGCATCCAGTCGACCGTTTTCAGCGCGCCGTCGTCGAGGCTCGCGACGATGCCCGTCGGCACGACCGCGAGCCACGCGTACTGCACGACGAGCTCGCGGGCGCGGGTGCGCGCCTCGCCCGCTCCGAGACTCAGCGCGGCGATTGTCGCCGCCACCAGAAGCGGGACGACGAAGGAGAGAGCCCACATCACGGCCATGCTCCCTCCCCCACGATCTGCGCGAGAACCCAGGGCGAGTAGTCCCAGCCGGCGGCGACGCCAAACAGGATGACGAAGAGTGCGGTCGCGACCGCGGGCAGCAGGAGGCTCGCGGGCGCCTCCCAGCCCGACCGCCGGGCGGGTGCCGGGAACGTGCCCTCATCGCTGCCCTCCGACTCGGATCGCGGCGACGTCCAGATGGTCGCGATGATCGGCAGGAAGTAGGCGGCGTTCAACACCGTGCTTGTCAGCAGCACGGCGATCACCCATGGCTGGCCCGCGTCGAGCCCGCCCAGCCCGAGGGCCCACTTCGAGATGAAGCCGGCGAACGGCGGCAGCCCGATCATGCCGAGCGCGGCGATGGTGAAGGCGGCGCTCGTGACGGGCATCCGTCGGCCGACCCCGGCGAGTTGGCTGACCTTTGACAGCTTGAGCTCTTCGGCGAACAGGCCGGCGCAGAAGAACAGTGTGATCTTCATGAAGCCCTGGTTGACCATGTGCACGATCGCCCCGGCGGTGGCGATCGGCGACAGTAGCGCCGCGCCGAGCGCGATGTACGACACCTGCGACACCGTCGAATACGCGAGGCGCTTCTTCAGGTCATCCTGCGCGAGCGCGCGGACGGACCCGTAGACGATCGTGACGGAGGCGACGACGGCGAGCGCCTGCAGCATCCCGAGCTCGGCGAACAGGGCCAGGCCGAAAACGTCTTCGACGATGCGGATGATTCCGAACGCGCCGGCCTTCACCACGGCGACCGCGTGCAGCAGGGCACTCACCGGCGCGGGGGCAACCATGGCAATCGGCAGCCAGCCGTGCAGCGGGAACAGCGCGGCCTTCACGCCGACGCCGAGCAACAACACTGCGCCGATCACCGTCGCGGTGAGCGGGTCGCGGGCGGCGAATTCCGCCACCTCGGGGATGCCGCCGGCACGGAACTCGACCGGCCCGACCTCGAGAGTCAGCCAGGCGACGCCGAGCAGCAGGGCGACGCCGCCGCCGAGCGTGTACGCGAGGTAGATGCGGGCGCCGCGCAGGGCCGCCCGCGTTCCGCGGTGAGCCACCAGCGGGTAGGTGACGAGCGTCAACAGCTCGAAGAAGATCAGGAAGGTGAGCAGGTTGCCGGCCAACGCGATACCGACCGTGGCCGTGACGCACAGGCTGAAGAAGCCGAAGAACCGGCTGCGGTTGGGCGAGCCCTCCAGGTAGCCGACGGCGTAGATCGTCGTCGCCAACCACAGGCCCGCCGAGAGCGCGACGAAGAACAGCGAGAACGTGTCGGTGACGAAGACGATGTCGAGCCCGGGAATCCACGTGAACTCGGCGCGTAGCTCCTCGCCCGCCACGACGCGCGGAATCAGCACGATCACGAGCACAACCTTCGCGATCGCGCCGGCGAGGTTCAGGGTGGTGCGCAGTACCGTCTGCTTCTCGCGCAGCGCGAAGATCAGCAGCGCCGGCACGAGCGACGTCAGCAGAAGCACGACCGGCAGCGCGCTCATCACGGTGACCGTGTCGTCGTTCATGCGCCACCTCCCATCGGCGCGGCACTCAGCACCTCAATGAGCAGCCACGGAATGAGACCCAGCACCACCGACAGGGCGGCGAGTGCCAGCGGCACGATGGCCACGGTGCGCGCGGGCCGGGTGAGCTCGCGGGCGCCCGAGAAGTCGCCGGGCGGGTTGAAGGTGGCTCGCAGCATGCGCGCCGTGTAGGCGAAGGTCAGCAGCCCGCCGCCGAGCAGCAGAGCCAGCCACCACCAGGCGCCCGCGTCGAGCGAGGCCTGCACGAGCATCCATTTGCCGACGAAGCCGAGCGTGGGCGGAAGCCCCGCGAGGCTGACGCCGGCGAGCCCAATCGCGGCGACCGTCCACGGCATGCGGCTGATCGTGCCCTCGAGCCCGTCGAGCCGACTCGTGCCGGCCGCGGTGGCGAGCGCTCCGGCGGCGAGGAACATGGCGACCTTCGCGACGCCGTGAGCCAGAGTGATCAGAATGCCGCCGATCCAGGCCACCTGCGGGTCGCTCGCGGTGAACACGAGCGGCACCAGCAGCACCATGTACCCGACTTGGGCGACCGTCGAGTAGGCGATGATCGACTTCAGGCGGTCGCGTCGCAGCGCGAGCACCCCGCCCCACAGCACGGCGGCGGCGCCCGCGACGCCCACGGCGGTCGCGAGCGGCGCGGCGAGGTCGGTGAGCGGGCCGAAGTACTCGACGATGCGCCACAGGATCACGATCGACGCCTTGATCACGAGCGCCGAGAGCAGGGCACTGACCGCCGCAGGGGCGGCGGGGTGGGCGACCGGCAGCCACGAGTGCAACGGGAACAGCGCCGTCTTCGCGGCCATGCCGACCACGGTGAGCGCGATGATCGCCCCGACGATGACGGTGTCGTCGGCGCGCTCGGCGGCCCGCGCCAGGTCGACGGTGCCGGTGTGCCCGTACGTGAGGGCGACCGCGAGCAGGAAGAACAGCGAGCCGGTCACGGCAACGAAGAGGTAGCGCAGGGCGGCTGCGGCCGATCGCGTGCCCCCCAGGGCGACAAGCGCGACGGATGCGATGGTCAACAGCTCCAACAGCACAAAGGCGGTGAACACATCGCGCGCGACAAAGACGCCATTGACGGCCGCCGCCGCCGCACCGACGAGCGGCCAGAACGCGTGCCCTCCCGCGAAGTGGTCGTCGGCGGCGGCAACGAGCGTCGCGGCCAGCACCGCGATTGCCGACAGGCCGATCATGACGACCGAGAGTCCGTCCGCGGCGAGAAGGATTCCGACGGGCGGCGCCCAGCCGGCCACCTCCAGCCGCACGGGGCCCGCGTCGAGCACGGCGATGCCCAGCAACACGGCGACCATCAGCGTGGCGACGGCCGCGATGACCGTCAGCGTCGCCGCCGCCCGCCGAGGCAGCACGGCCGACAGCGCGCCGACCGCGAGGGGCAGAAAGACGGGCACGAGCACGAGGGCTGCGGCCGACATCACTGCTCGACCTCCTCGAGGTCGTCGTCGAGCTGCTCGACCCGTCGCGCCAGCACGATGGCGATGCCCGTGACGGCCGCCATGACGACGATGCCCGTGAGCACGAGTGCTTGCGGCACGGGGTCGGGCTCGCCGTCGCCGCGATCGGCGAGCGCCAACAACAGCAGCATGACGCCTCCGGAGGCGACGTTGAGGGCGATCAGGCGGCGAATCAGGTCGCGTACCAGCAGGGTCGCGGCAACCCCCAGCACGAGGATGAACGCACCGGCATACATAAACAGCTGCAGGGTGGTCACGGGGCACCCCCCAGGGCTGGGGCGTCTGCCGCCCGGTCGGCGGCCGCCGCGTCGTCGCGCGAGCCGGCGGCGAGGAAGAGCATGGCGAGCGCGACCCCGATGCTGACGGTGAGCAGGGTCTCGATGGCGAGAATGGCCGCGAACGCCCAGCTGAGGTCGAGCGCGAGCCACGTTCCCGTCGCCGCGAGCCCGATGCCGCCGAGCAGGATGAACGCCAGCAGGCCCGCCACGACGAGCACGAGCGCGCGCCCTCCGGCCGCGCGGGCGGGGCGCACCCCGCACAGGTGGGCGATGATGAGCGCGGCACCGAGCACGGCACCGGCCTGGAAGGCACCCCCGGGCTCACTGGTTCCGGCCACGAGCAGCCAGGCGGCGAGCAGCACGAGAGCCGGCACGATGATGACGGCGATGACGCGCCGAACCGGGCCCGGGTCGGTCACGGTGCGGATGCGGTCACGCGACAGCGCCGCGGCACCCACCGCGGCGAATACGACGACCGCGATCTCGAGCAGCGTGTCGAGGTTGCGGAAGTTCAACAGCACCGCGGTGATGGGGTGGCTCACGCCGCTGCGCTCGACGGCCTCCAGGGCGAGCGGCCCGAGGTCGGCGGGCTCCGCCGTGAGACGCGACAGCACGGTCGCCAGGGCGGCGAACGTCACCGCACCGAGCGCGGCGCCGACCGCCGTGATCGCCACCGCGCGACGACGGTCGCGATTCGGCTGCGCGGGCTGTCGCCGGTGGAGAGCATCGACCAGCAGCGCCCCCGCCACCCCACCGCCGAGCGCTGCCTCGGCAATCGCCACGTCGGGCGCGGCGACGCGTGCCCACAGCAGCGCGAGCAGCAGGCCGAAGACGAGGAAGGCGATGGTCGCGCCGACCCGGCGAGGAATCGCGATGGCGAGTATCGCGGTGACGGCGACGGCCGCCACGACGAGCATGTCGAGCACGTCGACGTCGGAGAAGGCGATGACCGTCACGGCTCCTCCTCCGTCTCCCCCTCAGCCCGCCGCCTGCTGCCCGCCATGAGGTAGGCGTTCGCGGCGGTGCCGATGAGGGCGAGAATCCAGATGAGGGCCAGCTTCGCCACCACGCCGACCGCTGCCCATCCCGGTTCGGTGATGAGAAGGTGCAGGGCGAGCGCGGTGGCGATGAGTCCGAGGCCGAGGACGTCGGCCTTCGACACGCCGTGCAAGCGGCTCGCGAGGTCGGGAAAGCGCAGCAGCGCCACCGTGCCCGCCACGACGAAGAAGACACCCCCCGCGAGCAGGGTGATGACGAGCACGTCGATGATGACCATCAGCGCACCGACCGCCGAGTGAACACGACCGCGACGATGGTGGCCAGGCCGACGACGACGATCGCGACGTCGCGCAGGGCCGGCAGGTCGGCGATCGCCGCGAGCACGATGAAGAGGGCGGCACCGCCCGCGCCCAAGAGCACGAAAGCGGTAAGCCGGTCTTCGATCGTCGGGCCCGCAACGGCGCGCCACAGCCCCGCCAGGATGCAGGCGAACAGGATGAAGGCCGCCACGATCAGGGCGACACTGACCGCGGCGCTCACAGGGTGTCCGTCATCGCGGCGCCGCCTCGGGCATGAGTCGGCGCGTGATCGCCTTCGTCACCTCGATGGCGACGTACACGGCGGCCGCGATCGCGAACGCGAGCGCCCACGAGCTGGCGGGCAGGGGAGCCGAGCCGAACAGGGTGTTCATGAACGGCGCGTACACGAACAGCGCCTGCAGCACGAGCAGTCCGCCGATCGACAGCCACACGATGGGGTTCGAGAACCACTGGGCCGGCGACACTGTGGCCCCGCGCAGGTTGCGGCAGGTCAGCAGGTACCCGATCTGCGCGACCGCGAGGGTGGTCACGGCGAGGCTCTGCGCCTGCGGGTCGTCGACACCCTGACCACGTGCCAGGTAGTACATGGCGAACGTTCCCCCGCCGATGAGCAGCGAGGCGAGAGCGATCTGGATCAGGTGGGCCGCGCCGACAATCGGGCGGTCCGGGACGCGCGGGGCGCGCTTCATGACGTCTGCTTCTGCCGGTTCGAACGCGAGCGCGAGCGACAGGGTGACGGCCGCGATGAGGTTGACCCACAGGATCTGCACGGGGGCGAGCGGAATCGACAGCCCGAGTAGCACGGCGACCAGCAGCACGAGCGACTGCGCGCCGTTCGTCGGCAGCAGGAACACAACCGACTTCACGATGTTGTCGAACGTGCGCCGCCCCTCCTCGACCGCGCGGGCGATCGTGGCGAAGTTGTCATCGGCGAGCACAATCTCGGCGGCCTCCTTGGTCGCCTCGGTGCCCTTGATGCCCATGGCCACGCCGACGTCTGCCCGGCGCAGAGCGGGCGCGTCATTGATGCCGTCGCCGGTCATGGCGACGACCTCGTTGTGCGCCTGGAGCGCCTCGACGATGCGCAGCTTGTGCTCGGGGCTCACCCGGGCGAACGTGTCGTAGCGCTGCACGATGTCGCGCAGTTCGTCGTCGCTGGCGGCGTCGAGCTCGGCACCGGTGATCGCCTCGTCAGCGTGGTCGTCGTCCGGGTCGATGATGCCCATCTGGCGGCCAATCGCCGTCGCCGTCCCCGCGTGGTCGCCGGTGATCATCTTGACGCGAATGCCCGCCCGCTTCGCGTCCTCGATCGCCTCGATGGCTTCCGGGCGAGGCGGGTCGAGGATGCCGACGACACCAACGAACACGAGGTCGTCGTCGAGGTGGGCGAGCGCGAGATCGCTCGTGTCGGGTTCGGCGGCACGCTGCGCTGCGGCCAGCACCCGCAGGCCGTCGGCGCTTAGCTCAGCGATCCGGGCGTGCCAGAAGTCGGCGTCGAGCGGCTCTGACTCGCCGTTCGCGCCGAGTTGGGCTACGCACCGGTCAAGAACGCGGTCAGGGGCTCCCTTCACGTGCACCGTGACGTCACCCTCGGGACTGCGGTCGAGGGTCGCCATGAGTTTGTGCTCTGACTCGAACGGGACGGCCGCAAGGCGCTCGAAGCCGACCGGAACAGCCTGCGCCTTGTGCGCGAACGTGATCAGCGCACCTTCCGTGGGCTCGCCGACGATCGACCACGTGTCGTCCTTCTCGCGAAGGCCCGAGTCGTTCGCGACCGCCATGACCGTGACCAGCTGGCGTAGAGCATCCTGAGTGCTGATGTCGACGTCGCCGCCGTCGAGGCGGATACCGCCGCGCGGGTCGTAGCCCGTGCCCGTCACCTCGTAGCTTGCTGCGGCGGTCACCACCCGCTCGACCGTCATTTCGTTCTTCGTGAGCGTGCCCGTTTTGTCCGAACAGATCACGGTGACGGATCCGAGTGTTTCGACAGATGTGAGCCGCCGCGTGATCGCGTTGCGGCGAGCCATCGCCTGCACGCCCAACGAGAGCGTGATGGTCACGATGGCCGGCAGCCCCTCGGGAATCGCAGCGACAGCGAACGCCACCGCAACGGTCAGCAGCAGGGCCACGGGGTAGTCGTGCACGGCGAAGCCGAAGACGATCAGTAGCACCGCAACGGAGAGGATGATGCGCGCCAGCAGAATGCTGAAGCGGTGTATCTTGCGCTCGAGCGGGGTCGACAACTGCTCGACCGACTCGATCATCGTGCTGATGCGGCCGATCTCGGTGTCGGCGCCGGTCGCGACGACGACACCGGTGCCGCGGCCGCTGACGACGAGGCTTCCGGAGTGGCCGATCGACGTGCGGTCGCCGACCCCCGAGGCCTGGTCGACCGGGTCGGCGCTCTTCGTGACAGGCTCGGACTCGCCGGTGAGCCCCGCCTCTTCGGCACGCAACTCGGTGGAGTGGGTGATGCGAATGTCGGCCGGGATGCGGTCACCCGACTTCACGCGCACGACATCGCCGGGCACGAGCTTCTCAGCGTCGGTGCTCACCCACTCGCCGTCGCGACGCACCTGAGCGCGCACCGACAGCATGCTGCGCAGGCCGTCGAGGGCGCGCTGGGCCCGACCCTCTTGAATGAAGCCGATGAGCGCGTTGATGATCGCGACCGCAAGGATGACACCGACGTCGACCCATTCGAGCAGGAATGCCTTCAGCACGGCGGCCGCGAGCAGCACGTAGATGAGCACGTCGTTGAAGTGCCGCAGCAGGCGCTTCCACGCTGGGTCGGGTGCCTTTTCTGGCAGGCGGTTGGGCCCGACCGTCTCGAGTCGGCGTGCAGCCTCGTCGGCGCTCAGCCCCTCGGGCGTGACGTCGAGGGCGGCGAAGGTCTCGTCAACGCTGGCGGCGTGCACGGCCGCGGGGGCGCGCAGCGCGGTGTCCGATGCGTGCGTCATGGGGCTCCGATCGGGTTGAGCACACGAGATACAGCCTCAACTTTTCCTGCAAAATGTGTCACTAGACTACCGGGTGGCCGGTGGCCGGTGTCCGTTCCTGAGCGTTTCCGCCAAACTACCCGGACGCGCGGGCCCGTGGGAAGGACTGTCAGGTGTTCACCGGTCTACCGCCAGACCACGGCGGACACCTAGAAAGCGAGCCCGTGGCGCTCGACGAGCGGCATCGTCGCCTCGAAGTCGACCTCCGCGCCGTACTCGGCCGCCAGGGCGGGAAGCGTCTCGGGGTCGTACTCGCCGCCCGGCTCGGCCAAACGTCGGAACAATTGCTCGATACCCCCGGGCACGATGTTTTCGAGCACGTGCAACTCGTCATCACCGGCGTTCCAGAAGGTGTGCCAGTGGCCGCGCGGCTTAACGACCACGTCACCGGCACCGGCCGTGACCTCGACCCCGTTGTCAATGACGCCGAGTGTGCCAGCCAGCACGTAGCTGTACTCGTCTTCTCGGGTGTGAAGGTGCATGGGGGCGGCCAGCACCTTGGGCGCCAGCACGTGCTCGACGACGGCGAGCGCGCCACCCGATGCGGCGCCCTCCAGCAGGTAGCGGTCCAGTGATCCCGGCTCGCCGGTGACATCGACCTCGCTAGAGCGGATGACGCGTGGACCGTCGTCGGTCTCCATGGCCGACGATGGTACGCCTGGCGGGGGTCTCTGTACAGGGCCGGAGCGCGGCGCGGTAGCGTGCATCCATGCCTGAATTGAACGACGGAACGACCCTGCCCGACATCGGCTTCGGCACCTACCCGCTGCGCGGCGAGGAGGGCACGGCCGCGGTGCTGAGCGCCCTGTCGCTCGGCTACCGCCTCATCGACACGGCCGTGAACTACCAGAACGAGGATGCTGTGGGTCGCGCCATCGCGGAAACTCCCGTTCCGCGCGACGACATCATCGTCGCCACGAAGGTGCCGGGCCGCGATCACGGTTACGACGAGACGCTGCGCTCGTTCGACGGCTCGATGGAACGGCTCGGACTCGACGTGCTCGACCTGTACCTGATCCACTGGCCGAACCCGAACGTCGACAAGTACGTCGACGCGTGGCGCGCGATGGTGCGCCTGCGCGAGGAGGGCCGCGTGCGCTCGATCGGGGTCTCGAACTTCACCGCCGAGTACCTGACGCGCGTCGCCGACGAGACCGGCGTGATGCCTGCGGTCAACCAGATCGAGCTGCACCCGTTCTTCCCGCAAGAGCAGTTGCGGGCCTTCCACGCCGAGCATGGCGTCGTCACCGAAGGGTGGAGCCCGCTCGGCAAGGCCGCGCCCGTGAAGGAGTCGGCGCCCGTCGCCTCGGCGGCGGCAGCGCACGGCGTGACCCCGGCCCAGGTGATTCTGCGCTGGCACCAGCAGATCGGCTCGCTGCCGATCCCGAAGTCGGCGACGCCCGCCCGCCAGCGCGAAAACTTCGAGCTCGGCGGGTTCACGCTCAGCGAGGCCGAGGTCGCGGCCATCACGGCGCTCGGCCGGCCCGACGGGCGCCTGTTCGGCGGCGACCCCGAGACCCACGAAGAGATGTAGTTGCGCGGCCCGGGTCTCCGCTCGAGGTGTGCAGAACGTCGATGCGCCGCGCGCTGCGGTGAGTTGCGCGTTGTGGTCGACTGGCGGCACGGCAGTCAGCCACAACGCGCAACTCACGACCGTGAGTCACGAGTGACGAGCCAATTCGCACCTCTACGACGGACCGCGGCGGCACAGTCAGACACGTCAGACGGAATTTGGTGGACCTGAGGGGAATCGAACCCCTGACCTTCTCATTGCGAACGAGACGCGCTACCAACTGCGCCACAGGCCCTAGAACGACGTCAACCTTATCACCGAGAATCGGGCCGGATGCACACGGTCGCGCCCCCGAGATCGCCGCCCGTTAGCCGGCGGCGCGGCGCCGCTCGAGCACCTCGTCGAGGTCGGGAGCGTTCGTTGGCAGACCGTCGAGCATGCCCATGCGCGCGAAGCGGCTCGGCTGCTCGGCGGCCGGCGCGGGCGACGCCACGGCCGCGGCCGGGGTCGCGGCAGGCGCGGCCGGCACAGGCCCAGCGGCCGGCGCGGCGGCGTCCCGCTGCGCCTTCTCGGCCTCGGCCGCCGCGACAGCGAGCACCGCGGCGTGGTCGATCGCGCTGCGGCGCAGCTCGGGTCGGGGGGCGGCGTCAACCGCGGTGTCGAAGTAGAGCGGCTTCGGCAGCGGCACGGGAGTCCACGGGCGCGGCGCGCGCCGGCCCTCCGTGGCCGGCGCCAGGTCGACGAAGTCACTGCCGGCCCCCGCTCGCGACCCGGTGCCGGCGAGCACGGCCGAGCGGCGGCGGCCCGCCCGGGCGAGCCCGACGAGCAGCACGACGCCGCTGATGGCGACGACCGACGCGAAACCGGTCCACGCCCACGCACCCAGGCTCGCCGACGCGACGATGCCGACAAGAGTGAGGAACGTCACGAGCGTGGTGACCGCCCGCGAACGGCGAAGCCGACGCTGGCCGGTGCGCGCAGCATCCACTTCGGCGACGAGGCCGGGGGCCTGCGCCGCCAAGCGGGCCCGCAACGCGCGCTGCGCGGCGACTTCACGGGCGCGAGCGATCGCCGCCTCCTCGCGCTGGCGGGCGGCGAGAGAGCGCTGCTGCGCCGCCGCCTCGCGCGCCGTCAACTCGGCGCGAACCGGCTCGGGCAACTCGGTCGTCTGCGCCATGATGCGCAGCGTCTGCTGCAAGCGGATCGCGTTGCGCTCGGTCGCGAGATATTCGCGCCGCCGGCGCCACAGCGGAATCAGGTACCACAGCCAGAGCACGGCTGCGAGCGCAATCAGTAGGGCAGTACCGGCCCCCGAACCCTCAGCCATGGCACGAGGGTAGGGCCGCTACGGCAGGCGCAAGCCTCGGCGCGCCGCGATGCGGTCGACCTCGGGCACGTCGGCGACGTGCTCGGGCACGCGGCCCTGCTTCCAGCGCTGCAGCACTCCCACCGGAACCTCCTCGACGGTCAGCGCAAAGCAGAAGTGGTCGCGCCAGTCGCCGTCGATGTGGATGAACCGGCGCCGCAGCCCTTCGTAGCGAAACCCGAGCTTTTCGACCACGCGAAGCGACGGCGCGTTCTCGGGTCGGATGCAGATCTCCATGCGGTGCAGGCCCACCGAGAAAAACAGATGGTCGGTCGCGAGCGCCACCGCGGTCGGGGTCAGCCCGCGCCCCGCGAACCGCTCGGCAACCCAGTAGCCGAGCGTCGCCGACGCGAGCGAGCCGTACGTCATCTGCGAGATGTTCAGCTGGCCGGCGAACTCGCCGTCACACTCGATGACGAACGGCAAACCGCTGCCGGCGCGCGCCTGCTGCAACAGGCCACGGATGCTGCCCTTCGTATCCCAGGCGAGGTTCTGATTGGGGCTGGTCGCCTCCCACGGACGCAACCACGCACGGTTGCCGACCAGTTCGCGTTCCAGGATGCGCGCATCCCGAGCCCGAATCGGACGCAACAGCGTCGCGCCGTCGCGCAGCGTGGGAATGGCGGCCATAAAGGCCTGTTAGTCCTCGAACTCGGCGACGAAGCCCGTCAGCCAGCGACGCAGGTCGGGGCCGAGGTCGTCGCGCTCGGAGGCGAGCTGCACGATGGCCTTGATGTAGTCGAGGCGGTCGCCCGTGTCGTAGCGGCGGCCGCGGAACACGACCCCGTAGACACCGCCGCTCGCCTCATCGTGCGCGAGCTCGAGCATGGCGTCGGTGAGCTGAATCTCGCCACCCTCGCCCGGTTCGGTGCGCTCCAGCACGCCGAAGATCTCGGGCTTCAGCACGTAGCGTCCGATGATCGCGAGGTTCGACGGGGCGGTGCCGGGCGCCGGCTTCTCGACCAGGTCGGTGATCTTGACGACGTCGTCGGTGTCGGTCGCCTCCACCGTCGCGACACCGTACAGGTGCGCCTGGGCGGGGTCGACCTCCAACAGCGCGACAACCGACGCGTTGCGCTTCGTGGCGACGTCGATCATGCGCGGCAACAACGGGTCGCGCTCGTCGATGATGTCGTCGCCGAGCAGCACCGCGAAGGGTTCATTCCCGACATGCTGCCGGGCCCGGAACACAGCGTGGCCGAGACCCTTCGGGTCGCCTTGACGCACGTAATGCATGTCGGCCAGGTTCGTCGACTCCATGATTTTCTCGAGCTTCACGTCGTCGCCCTTGCGCTTGAGCGTCGCCTCGAGCTCGGTGACACGATCGAAATGGTTCTCAAGCGCGTACTTGTTGCGGCCCGTGATCATGAGCACGTCGGTGAGGCCGGCAGTGACGGCCTCCTCCACCACGTACTGGATCGCGGGCTTGTCGACGACGGGCAGCATCTCTTTCGGCATCGCCTTCGTCGCCGGCAAGAACCGGGTTCCGAGTCCTGCAGCGGGGATGACGGCTTTCGTGATCGGTCGCGACATGACCTCAGCGTATCGGGACACCCCGGCAGAGCGCGGACGCGCCTACGATGCTGTGTATGTCGAGCGACCCGGTCAGCGCCAAGCGTGCGCTGCGCGCCGAATTGCGAGAGCGGCGGCGCATTCGGCCGGCGCCCGAGCGCGAGGCGAGCACAGCATCCCTCACGACGCAGTTGATCGCGCTGACGCAGGCACTCGGTGCACGCACCGTCGCCTGCTACCTCTCGACTCCCGACGAGCCCGACACCCGGCCGTTTCTCGCCTGGGCGCGCACGAACGGTGTCGACGTGCTGCTGCCCGTGTCACGCGACGACGGGCTGCTCGACTGGGCGGCGTACGACTCCGACGATGAGGGCGAAGACGTTCTCGGCATGCCGGTGCCGATCGGCGGAATCGTGCCGCCGATCATGGTCGGCGAGGTCGGGCTGATGCTCGTTCCCGCCGCCGCGTGCGACGAGGGGGGCATGCGCATGGGCTGGGGGCGCGGCTACTTCGACAAGACGCTCGGCTCGATGGACAACCGCCCGCCCGTCTTCGCCGTGCTCTTCGACGACGAAATCGTGGATGCGCTCCCCCACGAACCGCACGACCAGCCCGTCGACGGGGTGGTCACCCCGGGTGGCATTCGGCGCTTCTGAGCGCACGTATCCTTGACGGCGGAGGACCCACCGCCATGCCCACCTATTCCTACCGTTGCACCGCCTGCGCGAACGCGTTCGACGTCCAGCAGGCCTTCACCGACGACGCGCTCACCGAGTGCCCCGCCTGCCAGGGTCGCCTGCGCAAGATTTTCTCGGTGACCGGCGTGACCTTCAACGGGTCGGGCTTCTACCGCACCGATAGCCGCGCGGGCGCGAGTGAAGGCTCGGGGTCCGGTTCATCGGACTCAGGCTCGTCGGGTAGCTCATCGTCGAGTGGGGCGAGCTCGTCCGACTCGGGGTCGAAAACCTCCGCGCCGGCGGCTGCCGCCAGCTAGGGTCAGGAGCGTCCGCCTCCCCTTCCCCAAAGGAGCCACCATGCTCAAGGGCTTCAAAGAGTTCGTCCTGCGCGGCAACGTCGTCGAGCTCGCCGTCGCGGTTGTCATCGGCGCGGCGTTCACCGCCGTTGTCACAGCCACCGTTGACGCCGTGATCAACCCGGCGATCGGCGCTCTGTTCAACGCAGAGTCGTTGTCGACCGCGTTCGTCATTGCGATCCCCACCACGACGGGCGGCGAGGCACAGTTGGTGTTCGGTGCCGTACTGGCGGCCATCCTGAACTTCCTCATCGTGGCTGCCGTCGTGTATTTCGCACTCGTGTTGCCGATCAACACGCTGAAGCGCCGTGCGGAAGAGCGCCGCAAGGCGGGTGAGCCCGCCGTGTCGGAAGACGCGCCGCCCACCGAGACCGAGCTGCTCGCCGAGATCCGCGACCTGCTCGCTGCCCAGCGGGGACAGTCCTCAGGGAGCTAGCCCCGAGCATCCCCCGCGCGCGCCGCGTCTCGCTGAAGCGCGCGCACACTCGCCAGAGCATCGGATGCTCGTGGCCAGGGCACGAAGATGTGATCGTGGAAGAACCCCGCGACCACGTTCGCCGGGATGCCCTCCGCCGCGAGTGCCGTCGCGACCGCTGCCGTGAGGCCCACCGCCTCCAGGTCGGAATGCACTTGCAGGGTGATGCGCGCGAAGGGCGGGCTCACCCGCATACGTGCGGGAGCGTCGCCGGCCGTCGGCAGGTCGTGCTTGCGCAGCACCGACGTCACCCCCTCCGCTTCGACGACGGTGACCTCGGCGCCGGCGAGCGGCTCGGCAGCGGTGGCGAACACCCAGGCGTCGGGGTCGAGCTCCGGTCGCATCGTGGCCAGCAGCTCGCCGAGGTCGCTGACCCCGCGCGCGGGGCGCTCGACCTCGCTCATGCGTAGTGCGGGGGTTTGTCGGCCCGCAGCCGGTCGTCGTTCTCGCCCGAACCATGGCGCTCCGGCTCGGCGGTGAGGGGCGCGCGGGCCGGCGCTGGGTCAGACCCGGGCGGGGCCGCGGTGGTGACCCGCCGACGGGCGCGACGGGGGCGCGGGGCGTCGCCCCGAGCATCCGCGGAGTCGTTCGTGGTCACGCGCACCAGGGTACGCGCGATCAGAACAGCGGCTGTGTCTCGCTCTGCGCTGCCTGTGCCCGCCGCTCGGCCGACGGCGGCGCGGGCGGCGCGGGAGCGGGCGCGGTCGATGCGGGCGCGGGCGACTGCACGTCAACCGGCCCCGTCTTCGTATCGCGGTCGACCGGCTGGGTCTCCGCGGCCGATGCCGCGGCACGAGCAGCGGCGGTCGTCGTCGGCTGCGGCGGCGCCGGGGGCGCGGGCGGAGGCTCCACTGCAACCGGGCGCGCCATCTGGACGATGCGCTCGGCGACCGCATCCGGGTTCGAGAACAGTTCGAACACGTGCACGCGGGCGTAGTGCCAGCCGAGACGGCGCAGCAGGTCGGGCCGCAGCCGCAGCGACTCCCGCAGGCTCATCGTGCCCAGCGACGCGTCGGTGTCGATCGCGATGCAGTAGCCGCCGCGACTCGCCACAAGCCGCAGCTTGCCGCGGTGGCCGAGCGCCGTGCGCAGGCCCCGCGCCTCCAGCCGGCGGGCCAGGTCGATGAGCATGGGGTCGCTGTCGTCGGGCACGTCGACGGCGGTGCGGCGCGCCTCCGTGTCGGCGAGCAGCTCGGCGAGCGCGCGGGCGCCGGGGCCCATGCGGTCGTCGTCGAGGTCGTCGGCGCGGATGCACGACACGATGCGCACAAATCGACGCGCGCGGGTCATCGCGACAGCAAGCAGCCGGTCCCCACCCGGGCGTCCGAGGGCTCCGAACTCGCTCAGCACGCGGCCGTGCGGGGTGCGCCCGAACCCGATCGAGAAGATGACCCGATCGCGCGACTGAGCGACCGCCTGCTCGATGGTCAGCACCACGAACGGTTCGGCGCGGTCACCGAGGAAGAAGTCGTGCAGGTCGGGGCGCGACTGCATAGCCCGCAGCACCGCGGTCTGAACGCGGGCGGCGTGCTTCGCGCTCGCGGTGATCACCATGAGCGACTCTTTCGGCCGCGCGGTCGCGTGCTCGAGCACGCGGGTGACGACCTGGTCGACTTCGGCGTCGACGCTCTCGATCGTGCCGGTGTCGTCGTCGGGCATACCGTTGCCGTCGTCGAGGTAGTCGACCGCGATCGACGGGTGGCCGAGGAACGACCCCGCCCACGGCAGCGAGTCGATACGGCCAGCGTAGAAGCGACGGTTTACGAGCTCGGCCAGGTCTTCGCCGCCCGCGCGGTACGAGCGGGTCAGGCTGAGCGTCGGAAGCAGCTCGGAGAGCTGCACGAGCGCGCTCGAGGAGTGACGAGCATCCACGTCGCTGGTGTCGGCGGCAGCCGGGCGGTCGGTGACGGCGATCGAGAACGCGGCCGGCGTCTGCGTGACCGGGTCGCCGATGGCGACGACCTGGCGGCCGCGGCGGATCGCGGGGGCGACCTCGGCGATCGTGACCGCTCCGGCGTCAAGCACGAACACGGCGTCGAACGGGATGTCGTCGCTGATCTCGTGCACGTCGTACGGCGAGCTCAGCCAGACGGGCGCGAGCGGACGGCTCAAGTGCGGGGCGTGCTTCTGCAGCTCGGCGGGGGTGATCGCGCCGCTCTTCAGCGAGCCGCGCAGCGCGGCGGCCTCGTCGGGCCAGTCGGTGATGCCGATCGACCAGGCCTCCGACAGCTGCCACGCCATCATCGCGGCGCTGCCGGCGGCGTGCGCTTCGTCGACGAGCCGGAAGTCGGACTCGAGCCGGTCGAGGACGGCCGTGTCGGCGCCGAGCAGCGCCCGGTCGGCCTGCAGCAGACTGTCGAGGGCGCTACGCCACCACGCGAGCTCCAGCTCAGCCGCGACCTGCTCGTGCGGCACGTGACGCTGGGCGAGGTCATCGAGCAGGGCGGTGAGACCCCACGGCTGCATCTCGCGCATCAGCTCGGTGCGCTCCTGCAGGTTCGCGAGCACGTCGCTCTCCGCGGCGAGACCCGCGAGGGTCGTGACCAGGTCGTCGATGCGGCGGTTCAGCAGCTGCGTTTCTCGCGTCGTGTGGCCGAGCGGAACATCCAGGGCTTCGAGGTCTTGCTCGACCTGCTGGAACGCGACCGCCACATCGGCGATGCCGACGGGCACGGTCGGCGTGATGCCGACGGGCGCGAAGCGCTGCCACAGGATGCGCTGCTGCTGGATGCGCGTGAGCGCGTCGTGCAGGTCACTCACGTGAACGCCGGGCCGCACGTACTCTTTCGCGAGCGCCTTCAGGCGGCGGCGCGTCGTGGCCGGCATCGTCGAGCCCTCGCGCCGCGGCGCGGTGGCGGCGATGAGCTCACTCAGCGAGCGGTCGAACACGGCCGGCTGGAACTTGTCGAGTGTGTCGCGCAGGTCGGTCAGCAGGCGCAGGTAGGTGCCGAGCTCGGCGAGCGTCTCAAACTGCCGCATGGGTGTCGTTGCGACGAGCGCGACGGCACGGTCGAGCAGGCGCGGCACGAGGTCGGTGTGCAGTCGGCGGGCGCGCTCCTGGGCGCGGGTCGCCTCCTCACCGGTCGAGAAGCTGGCGCCGTACCAGGGCGAGTCGCCCGGGCCGTAGGTGAACTGGCCGAGTTTCGCGGCCTGCACGATGACGTCGGCCGCGTGCGCCCGGTTGTGGGCGAGGGTCTCGACGGCGGAGCGCTCGAGGCGGGCGCGGGTCGTCGGGGGCGCCGGCAACAGCGCGAGGCGGCTGAGTTCGGTGACGCAGTCGTAGACGCTGATGCCGAGCTTCGGGTCGGGGCGACCGAGGGCCTCACGGTAGTCGAGCAGCACGCCGCGCAGGCGCACGAGCGCCTCATTGATGTCGGCGACGCGCGGCTTCTGCGCCTTCTCGTTGCGGCTGATCGCGCGAACCAGGTCGCGCCGCAGCGTGCGGGGCATGACCGTGACGCCGCTCAGCCCGATGTCGGTGAAGCGGCGCTGGATCGAGCTGAGCGCCGCGCGTCGCGAGCTCACGACGAGCACGCGCTTGTTCTGCGCGATCAAGGTGCCGAGCGCGTTGACGATAGTTTGCGTGGCGCCCGTACCCGGCAGGGTCTTGACGACGATCGAGTTGCCAGCGGCGACGTTCGCGATGACGTCCTCCTGCTCGGCGTCGGCGTCGAGCAGCAGCAGGTCGGTTTCGGGCGGGCGCTGGTCGGCCGGCACGGGGGTGACCGTCGTCTGGCTCTCCTGCACCGCCCAGCGCGCACTCGTGTTGCCGGCGATCGCATCGAGCACCGGATGCGCGAGGTCGCGCGCGTCGGCGGCGAGCGCCGGGCCCACCTCGGCGAACGTCGACACGACGAGGCGCGGCGTGATCGTGAAACCGTCGAGGTGCGCCGTCAGGCCCCGCAGCCGGTCGAGCGGCGGGTTCGGCTTGAACGTGCCGCCGTCGTCGGCCAGCGCGACGAAGGCCTCCTCGTCGAGGTGCAGTGAGAACTGCTGGGCGAGGACTCGCGCAAGGGCCGGGTTTAGCACGAGGCGGTCGAGCAGCGTGAGCTCGATGTCGCGGCCGCGGCGACGCAGGTCGAGCGGGCGCAGCAGCAGCGGGGCGCGGTAGTCGACGCCGGCGTGGCTCCACGTCACCATGCCGATGCCGAGAGCGATGGCGTCGATGCCGCGCACGCTCGACAGCTCGAGGCCTTTGTCGGCGATGCGTTCAGCGGCGACGCGAGCAGCCTTCAAGGCGACGTCGTCGCGCACCAGGTTGCTGAGCAGCGTCGGGCTGCCGGCGATGAAGCGGGCGAGCCCCCCTGGGTGGCTCGTTCCGAGTTCGATGCGGCCGCGGCGCTCGTCATCGAAGTGCAGCAGCGGGCTCTCGCCCCCCAGCGCGGCCAGCTCGTCGCGCCAGCGCTGCCAGGTCTCGCTCGCCACGTTCATCGGCTTCACCGTGGGGTCGCCGATGGTGAGCGCCCCCGGTTCCACCGACGGCGCGGCCGCGGGAGCATCGTCGTCGAGCTCATGATCGTCGTATCGGTCGGCACGCCACACGCGGTCACCTTATGACCGGCCCAGCGTTTCGCCCGGTATTCCGCGCCGCGGGAGTAAAGATGCGCCGCCTACACTTCCGTCTCGTGGAACTGTTCGGCGGCATCGTCTCGGGAGTGCTCACCGCGGCCTTCACCCTCGGCATCGTCGTCACGGGGGTTCTCGTGGGCGGAATCGTCATGGTGTCGCGGGGTCGCCACCGGCCCGAGCGCGAACTCGAGAGTCAGCGCACCCAGGCGGGCATCGCGCTCGTGCGGGCCGACGACGCCCTCCAGTCGGCCGACCGCGAGCTGGGCTTTGCCCTCGCCCAGTTCGGCGAGCATGACACGGTCGCGTTCCGCGCCGCGATCGATGCGGCCGAAGAGGACCGGCGCGAAATCTTCCGCCTGCACGGGATGCTCGTGGACGATCCCGCTCCCGGCCTCCGGCAGCGAGAACGCGCCGACCGCATCGTGATGCTCTCCGAGCGCATCGCGGCGAGCCTCGGCGAGCACGAGACGGCGTTCCGGCGCCGGCGCAGCGCCGAGTCGGGGGCGCGCGAGCGGCTCACCCGCCTGCGGGAACGCACGGCCGCCGTGCGCGCGCGACACGCCGACGAGGAACGCGCCCGCCTGCACGAGACGCCCGACACCTACAGCGCGAAGGCTCTCGGCGCCGCCGCCGACGCGCCCAGACTCGCCGCCGAGCGGCTCGACGCGGCCGACGCCGCGCTCGCCCGCGTCGACGACGCTCTCGCCCAGGCCGTGCCGCCGCCCGTCACCGATGCCCTCGACGACGCCGACGTCGCGATCCTCGCGGCAGAGCGCCTGCTCGACGACCGGGCCGCGGCGGTCGCCCGGCTCGACGACGTCGCCACAGCCCTCGAGGCCCTCGCCGCCGACGCGCGGGTGCAGCGCACCGAGGCGTTGGCCGCCGTCGACAACGCGCCCGACCCCGACACCGCCGCAGCCATCACGCGCGCGGTCGCCGACGTCGACACCGCGCTCTCCACCACCGTGGATGCACGCGACCCGCTTCCCGCCCTCACCCGGCTGCGCGGCGCCCTCGACGCGCTCGACGTGGCGCTGGCCGCCGCGCGCACGCAGGCGCAGCGGCTCAGCCACGCGCGTGAGGCGCTCGACGCGGCGATGGTGACCGCGCGCATCCAGCTGGCCGATGCGGAGGCCGCCGGGCGTGGACGCGGAGCCGCCGCCGCGCGGGCCCGCCTCGAGCAGGCCCGCCGCGAGCTGGAGCTCGCCGAGCGCGAGTCGTCGACCGACCCGGTGGCGGCGCTCGACGCCGCGCGCCGCGCCATCACCCACGCGCGCGACGCCGACGTGCTGGCCCGCTACTGAGCCGCCGCAGGGTTGCCCGCGCCCGTCCTCACCCGAGTCCCGTCGTAGGTGCGGCAGTTTGGGCGCGATGCGTGAGAACAAACACGCGCATCGCGCCCAAACTGCCGCACGGCCCTGCCCGGTGACCGCGCGGGCGAGCCCGGTGGCGGCTCGGGTCGGCCCGGTGGCGGCTCGGCCCGGCCCGCACCACAGCAGCGCTCAGCGCTGCAGGTACGCGAGCACCGCGAGGACGCGGCGGTGGTCGCCCTGCGTTTCGTCGAGCCCGAGCTTCGCGAAGATCGACGACACGTTCTTCTCGACGGCTCCAACGCCGATGAACAGACGTTCGGCGATCGCGGCGTTGGTGCGCCCCGCCGCCATCAGTTCGAGCACGTCGCGTTCGCGCGGCGTCAGCGTCTGCAGGGGGTCACGGCGTCGTCCCATGAGTTGCGCCACCACCTCGGGGTCGAGCACGGTGCCGCCCGCCGCGATGCGCGTCACTGCGTCGCGCACGTCGTCGAGTGACACGATGCGGTCTTTGAGCAGGTAGCCAACGCGCCCCTCGCCGCCCGCGAGCAGTTCTGTCGCGTAGGTCAGTTCGACGTACTGCGACAAGAGCAGCACGGCGATGGCGGGAAATTCGCGTCGGATCCGCACCGCCGCCCGCACCCCCTCGTCGCGGAACGTCGGAGGCATCCGGACGTCGAGGACGACCGCATCGACCGTGAGCGAGGGCAGGGCGGTGAGGAGCGCATCCGCATCGCCGTAGGAGCCGACGACGGCGAAGCCGGCATCCTCAAGGACGCGCACGAGCCCTTCGCGCAGCAGCACCGAATCGTCGGCGAGCGCCACGCGAAGGGCCGGTGCGGTCGAGGGCATGTCAGGCATTGTCCCCGGTCGGAGCGCCCTGCCCGCCGACTCCGCTGAGCGGCAGGGTCACCCGCACCTCGGTCGGCCCACCGTCGGGGCTCGACAGCGTGAAGGTGCCGCCGAGGCTCACAGCGCGGTCGCGCAGACCCGCCAGCCCGTGGTGTGGAGTCTCAGCCGCGCCGCCCACTCCGTCGTCCGTGACGGCGATCACGAGGTCGCCGCCCTCACGCGTGACCACGAGCGTGACGCCCGTCGCCTCCGAGTGCTTCGTCGCGTTCGCAATCAGCTCGCTCGCCACGAAGTACGCGTTGCGGGCGACCTCGTCGGGCAGGTCGGCCGTCGCACCGAGCGTCGACTGCATCGTCACGGGGATGCTCGACCGCGTCGCCAGGGACTCCAACGCCGCGAACAGTCCCCGATCGAGCAGCAGCGGCGGCGCGAAGCCGCGTGAGAGGTTGCGCAGTTCGTCGAGGGCGTCCTGGGCCTGGCGACGAGCATCCGCGATCAGGTTTTTGGCGTCGTCTGGCTGCTCGTCGAGGCGCCGCTCGGCGGCGGCGAGGTCCATCTGCAGGCGGATAAGGCGCTGCTGCGGGCCGTCGTGAATGTCGCGCTCGATGCGGCTGAGGGCGCTGCCCTCGGCGGCGACCGCGGCGGAGCGGGCGGTGAACAGGCTTGAGACCTGACCCTCAAGCTCTTCGCTCTTGAAGCGGCCGAGCAGCGGGCGGGCGATCGCGGCGTGCAGCCACGCCATCGAGCGCACCAGGTACGGCAGGGTCAGGATGGCGCCGATCGCCAGGGCGATGGCGAGGACGGCCATGACGCCGCTGAGCTGAACGCCCACGTTGAGGCCCTGGTCGCGCAGGGGCCCACCGAAGCGCTCCATCCAGATCCAGTACCCGGGGCCGAAGCCACCGCCATCACCGATGCGGTCGACAATGCCGAGCAGGTTCGGGCCGACGATCGACCGGCCCCCGGCCAGCCACGCAATCGGCGCGATCACACCGGCGAGGATGAACGATCCCCACACGGTGAGCAGTACGAAGCTGACGGTCGCGACGATCGGCGCGATGATCGCCCCGTGCAACAGGCTCAGCCAGTAGTGGCCGTTCGCGAACGGGGTGAGGGCCTTCCGCCACAGCGGCTGGCTCGGGTCGATGCGCCAGTCGGGTTCCGCGATCGCGCGCTCGCCCGACCAGCGCAGGCGCAGCACCTCGAACGAGCCGGCGAAGCGGGCGAGCAGCAGGGTCAACGCGATCAGGAACAGCCCGATAACGACGATCAGCAGGCTGACGCCGGCCGAGAACAGCGAGTTGAGGATCGCGCTGACCGTGATCGCAATGGCGAAGGTCGGCACGAGGTAGCCGAGGCCGCGAGGGAGGCGCCGCCACACAGCGCGGTAGCTCCAGTCTTCCAGCGGCGGCAGGCTCGGCGGGGTCGGTGGATGCGCGGCACCGGTCGCGGGGCGCGTCGTGCGCGGCGCTTCGGCCTCTGCAGTCATGGTGGTCGTCATTTCCGTCTCTCCGGTCAGGATGGCATGCGCGCGACTCTCACGCGATGCCTCCAGCCTTCCGACGCAGGCGTTTCTGCCCCACCCGACGCCCACCCGAACCGAGAGGGGGGTTAACCCCCCGGCGCCCGCAGCGTCACGACCGTGACGGCGACGGTCAGCTCGCGGGTCTCGGGGCCTGCGGCCAGCGCCGCCTCCACCTCCGCGCGCTTCTGGTGGAACGCGTTCGGCCCCATGAAGACGGCATCGGCTGCGGCGGCCCGATCGACGCGGACGGTCTCGCGCACCGTCGTCCGCGCGACCTCCTGCAGCCCGGGCAGCGACGCCACCAGCTCGTCGGCCTTGCCCGCCGGCACCTTCAGCAGCTTCAGCGGCTGCACGAGTTCGCGGTGGTGCTCCGGCTCGGGAATCGCCGCCACCAGCACGCCGCCGGGCGCCAGAATGCGCTGAATTTCGGCGGGAGGCCCCGGCGCGAACACTTTCAGCACGGCGGCCGCGGCGCCGTCACCGACCGGGATGCGCGCCCGCAGGTCCGCCGTCGCGGCCACGATCCGCGGGTGGCTGCGCTGGGCGCGCCGCACGGCGACGGTGCTGGCGTCGAGGAGGAGGCCGCGCATCCCGGGCAGAGCGTCGAGCACCTGACCGAGGTGCCAGCCAGGACCGCCGGCGAGGTCGACGGCCCAGCCCTCGTCGCCGGGCGCAGCCAATAGACCGGCGACGGCGGCGTCGCATACGGCGGCGGCCACGGCGTCGTGGTGACCGGCGCCCTGGAAGCGCTCGCGAGCATCCACCATGTCGGCGGTGTCGCCCGTGGCGGGCGCGCCCAGCCCGCGAGCGGCGACCCGAAGCCCGAGGTAGCCCTGCTTGGCGCGGTCGTGGTGATGCCCCGCCGAACAGGACGCACCCCCGTCGACGGCCTGAAGCGACCCGAGGCAGTGCGGGCACCGCAGGATCGCGAGGTCGTCGGCGGGGGTGTTCGTCACCCGGTCAACGCTAGCCGCCGGGGGTCACGGACCGAGCCACAGAGTCGCGTCAGCGTCCCGTGGCGTCGGGAGCGCGGTCGATGTCGCCGCGCCAGGCTCCGGTCTCAAAGCCGTTCTCCTCCATCAGCTCCTTGAAGCGGTGCAGGTCGCGGTCGACCTGGATGTCGTCGGCCTGCAGCAGCGCGCCGACATTCTCGACGACGCCCTGGGGCTCCCACTCCAGCTGGAGCGACACGCGCGTGCGGTCGTCGTCGATGCGGTGGAAGGTGACGACGCCGGCGTGATTCTCGCCGCCGACGGAGTTCCAGGCGATGCGCTCGTCGGGGTGCTGCTCGACGATCTCGGCGTCAAACTCGCGGTCGACGCCAGCGATCGACACCTCCCAGTGGGTCAGCGTGTCGCTCAGCTGGCGCACCTGGTCGACGCCCGACATGAACTGCGGGAACGTCTCGAACTGCGTCCACTGGTTGTAGACCGTGGTGATGGGCGCATCGATGTCGATCGTGGAGGTAACGGTGCTCATGAGTGTCTCCCTGTCGCGTCGTGGTGCTCGGCCGGGTGTGGCCGAACGACTGGCGACGCTACGCCCGCTTGTCGCCTACGTCAGGGGGTTGACATCACAGGATGCCGACTCAGCAAGCGGTCAGGATGCGTACGGTAACGATCTCGAACGGTCGCACCGAGAGGGGGACTCCCGCCCGACTTCTTATGACCGCCTCTCCCTCAATGTCGCGCTCGAGAAGATCGACTCGGCGGGCGCTCTCCCACGGAACGTCGACCGTGAGGGTCGCAGACGAGGCCCGCCCCTCCGACTCGTAGAGTCGTACGATGAGATCGCCACTGCCGTCGTCAGCGAGCTTGAGCGTCTCCACCACGACCGAGCCCTCAGACACCTGCACGAGGGGTTCGACAGAGCTCGCGCCGCGGAGCGGGCGCACAGGTCGACTCAGCCGATAGCCCTCAGCGACCGCACCCCCGACGTGTGTCACGGGCCGCAACGAGAGGCGGAAACGTTGCTCTGCACGGTCTGCCAGTGGGTCGGGAAATCGCGGCGCTCGAAGGAGGGTCGCCCGAAGTTGTGTGCCAACGCCGCGGCCATCGACGACGACACGTTTCGTGTCCCAGCCATACGAACTCGCGTTCGCGATGACGATCCCTTGTCCGGGTTCCTCGACATACACCCACCGGTGTGCCACGCTCTCATAGCGCGCCGCCTCCCACGACGTGTTGGTGTGGACGCTACGCCACACGTGGCCAAATTGCGTTTCCGCGGCCGTGCGGTCCGCGAGCAGACCGACCGGAAAGGCAATCTTCAGAAGCTTCTCGTCTTCGCGCCAGTCGACGGTGATGTCGAGTTCGAGAGACGAGCCATCGCCCGACAGCGACCAGCGCAGCGATGCCCTCGAATCTCCGACGACACGATCGACCTCAACGGTCGTGCCCACAACGTCGACGGTGGCGTCATCATCGAGCGCGATCGGCGTGCGGCGATAGTGCTCTTCGATGTCCCAGGCATCCCACTGCGACGGCCGGTCATGGAAGAGCTGCAAAGCCGCGGCGGGCACCCCCGGCACCAAGAGTTCGCGCCCCTGTTCCCGGTCAATCAACGACGTGATTTCACCGTTGGCATTAAGGCGCACGAGGAGTTGTTCGCTGCGGAGGGTCGCGCCACCGTCCGGTTCCGACATGACCTCCACCGGCGCACGGGGGTCCGGCTCGATGATGGAAAACCCACGCGGCCCGCGCGGTGTTGGGTGCGCAACAAGTTCACGGTCACCGTCGCCTGTGAGCGCGCGCAACGAGCTCTCGATGATGCCGTGGGCGATGGAGGCTACGCGCGCGTGTGCACGCTCAGCCTCCTCATGCACCCAGCCGATTGCGGTTCCCGGGAGGATGTCGTGGAACTGGTTCAACAGTGTCAACTGCCACGCGACGTCGAGTTCGGCGTGCGGGTACGCAGCTCCCGCCCGAACCGCTGCGGTCGCCGCCCACAACTCAGCCTCGTGCAACAACGCTTCGCTGCGGCGGTTGCCCTGCTTCGTACGCACCTGCGTCGTGAAGACACCACGGTGCAGTTCGAGGTACATCTCGCCCGACCACACGGGCGGATCGACGAGTTCGCGTCGGACAGTCTCGAAGAACTCGGCAGGCGTGCCGAACACAACCTTCGGCGACCCCTCGAGGGTGGATTTCCGTCGGCCACCTTCGATCATGTCGCGAGTCGGCCCGCCCCCACCGTCGCCCCAACCAAACGGGACGATCGATTGTGAGCTAATCGATTTCTCGGCGAACTGGCGTTCGGCTCTTGCGAGGTCGGCCGCGCCAAGGTCACTCATGTAGCTGTCGACGGGTGGGAAATGCGTGAGGATGCGCGTGCCGTCGATGCCCTCCCACGCGAACGTGTGGTGCGGCATCCGATTGGTATCACCCCACGACAGTTTCTGCGTGACGAACCCGGTCGCGCCGACCCCTCGGAAGATCTGCGGCAAGGCCCCAGAGAAGCCGAAAGAATCCGGTAGCCACACGATGTTGGAGGTGACCCCGAAGGCGTTCGCGAAGTAGCGGGTTCCCTGCGCGAACTGGCGAATCATCGACTCGCCCCCGATCATGGTCGCGTCGGATTCAACCCACATATTTCCGATCGGCACGATTCGGCCCGCCGCGACGGCGCGCTTCACACGCGCGAACAGCTCGGGGTAGTTCTCTTCGACCCAGGCGTACTGCTGGGCAGAGGACGCAACAAATCGAAAATCCTCGTACTCGTTGATGAGGTCGAGCACGTTGGAGAGGGTTCGCGCAAACTTGCGCACCGTTTCGCGGGTTGGCCAGAGCCACGCCGAATCGAGGTGCGCGTGGCCCACTGCGATCGCCGTGTGCGCGCTGGCCGCTGCCGGCGCCACAAGTTCAGGCGCGAGGACCGCGCGCGCCGCGTCGACCCCGCCGCGCGGGTTCGACGCATCGAAGACGTCGACGACACGGGAAAGGGACTCGAGTATGCGCGCCCGACGCACAGACTCATCAGGCAGTTGTTGGGCGAGATCGAAGAGGGTCGTGGCATCCCACCACAGGGCGCTCAGTGCGTGATCGCGGAGCACGACATCGAACGAACGAGCCACATACAGGGGTGCATCACCCGCTGTCTCCTTGCGGCCCAGCGTGGTGGCGCGAAACTGGAAGCCGTCAGCGATGTTCGGGTTCGCCGCCGCCTCGATGTAGTACTCGATCGCACCGGTGGTGGTGACGGGTGCGTGCCGGTTGAGCGGCTCCAACCCCTTCACGATGTGGCCGTCGGTCGTGTACACGGTCCCTTCCGCTTGAAACCCGGGAAGCCGGTCGGTGTAGCCCAGATCCACGAGCAGCTCAATTGCCCCTGAGCCCTGCCAGGACGCCGGAACGGTGCCGCGGATTCGAAACCAGACTGTGTCCCAGGCGCTCCCCCAGGGTGAGCCGACAACAAAAGGCGAGTATGCGGCCTCCCGTGCGGCAGAGAACGGCACGGGCTCGCCGCCGACTGCCCAGTGTTCTGTGTCGAGCGCGACCCTATCGAGGATTCGAGCAGGGTCGAGAACGTCGCGAAGGAATCGGGCGATCCGCGCGTGTTGTTGGGTGTGGTTCACATGCATGGGGGTCCTTTCGGGGCTCAGCCTTTGACCGAGCCGGCAAGCGCGAACGACCCGCCGATGAGGCGGGAGGCCAACACGTACAGCACAATGACCGGAAGCGAATAGAGCATCGAGAATGCGGCCAACTGGCCATAGGCGATCGAGCCGAACTGGCCAAAAAAGGTGTAAATGCTCGTGGCTGCTGGCTGCTTCTCTGGCGAGAAGAGCAACACGAACGGCACGAAGAAGTTGCCCCAGGCCTGCAGGAAAACGAAGACGAAGACGACGGCGATCCCCGGCCGCATCAAGGGAACCACGACCGTGCCCAGGGCCTTCATGGCGGATGCGCCGTCGATCCAGGCGGCTTCCTCCAGCGCCACGGGTACCGCATCCATGAAGTTCTTCGTCATGAATATCGCCATCGGCAAGGACGACGCCGTGAGGAACAGGACCGTTCCAAAGAACGAGTCAAGCAGGCCCAGGAAGACAAACACGCTGTAGACGGGCACCATGATCGCGGTGATCGGGAGGCAGGTGCCGAACAGGACGCCGTACATGAATCCTTTGTGGAATCGCGATCGGTATCGAGACAGCGGATAGGCGGCGAGAAGAGATGCCAGTACTGTCAGACTCGCAGTCAAGCTCGCAAGCCCCACGCTATTCATGATGGGAATGAACGTGGTCTGGGGCGTCAGGACTGCGCGAAAGTTATCGATCGTCCAGGTATCAGGTAGCCGGGTTTCGTATGTCGCCGTGGCGTCAAAGGCGGCAAGAACGATCCACGCGAGGGGCACCACAAAGGTCACGGCGACGAGACTCAGCGCGACAGAAGCCCAGAGGCGTGATGCGCGTCGGGCGGGCGACGAGACACTCAGGCGTGTTGCGACAACGGGGCGGACAGTAGTCATCGGTCCGCCTCCGCTCGGCGGAGGACAGCGATGTAGCCGAGGGAAAAGACTGCGCCGATCACCAGCATCACCGTGGCGATTGCCGTGCCGTACGCAATGCTGCCGAAGCGGAAGGCCTCTTGGTACGCGAACACGGGAAGGGTCGCGCTAGCGTTACCCGGGCCGCCAGCGGTCATGACGTAGATGAGGGTGAAGACCGACAGGGTCTGCAGGGTGACAAGCATGAGGTTGGTGGCGATGGTGCCTCGCAGAACGGGCAGGGTGACCCGCACCAGCCGCTGCCAACCGTTCGCTCCGTCGATTTCCGCCGCCTCCATCAAGTCGGGGGGAACCTCTGAGAGCGCCGCCCGGTAGATGAGCATTGAGAAGGCCGTTCCGCGCCAGATGTTGGCCAGAATGACAGTCGCCATCGGAGCGATAAACAGCCAGTTGTCTCCCGTGAGCCCGACGAGCCCGAGGAGTTGGTTCAGTGTCCCCTCGCGACTGAAGAATGCGTACGCGATGAACGCTGCCACGATCTCGGGCAGCACCCAGGCCAGCACAACGACACCGCCAACAATCGCGGCGATCCGGCGCGAGGCACGGGTCATGAGGTAGGCGATCGCGAAGCCGAGGACGTTTTGACCGATCACAGCCGACGCCAGGGTGAACACGAGAGTGAGCCACAGCGAGAGGCTGAAGTCGGGGTCGGCGAAGAGCCGCTCATAGTTCGCCGTGCCCACCCACTCGGGCTGGGTCGCGGTCACGCCGGTGAGGGTGGCGTTGGTGAATGAGCCGATGAAAGCCCACATGATCGGCACGATCAGGAAGACGGCCAGCAAAATCGCGGCGGGCACGAGGGGTCCGCCGCGCACCAGCGCACGCAGTGCCGAACTGCCGCGGGTTCTCCGCCGCTGACGCGACGGCGAACCCGCGGATGGTGCGTGCGTCATGCTCGAGAGTCCCCGGTCGCCGCCTTGTTCGTAAGGCGGAGCTGCAAACCACTCGAGCGTACGATCACTTTGCAATCACCTGTTCTGCACCGACGATGGACTCGACCTCACGGTCATACTCCGCCGCCGCTTCCTCAGGCGTGGCCTGGCCGGTGATGACCGCCTCGGTGGCGCGCTGCACAGCCGCAGAGATCTGGTTGTACTCGCTCGTCGCCGGCCGGAAGTGCGTGAACTCGACGAAAGAGGTCACCTGCTCGACGAACGGGTTGGCCTCGATGTAGCTTGGGTCAGCTGCCACGTCGGCCCGCACCGCAATCTGAGAGTTCTCGTTCACGTACGACAGCGAGTTCTCGAAGCTCAACGCCATGGTCAAGAACTCGAAGGCCAGATCGGGCACATCAGTTTGCGCCCCCACTGCGAGTGTCCAACCTCCCGACATGCTCACCCCGGGACCGTCTCCGTTCTGAGTGGGGAACGCTGCGACACCCATGTTCTCGGCGTAGGCGTCCCACTCAAACGAACCACCCGGTACCCAGAACGAGGGCGTGTACGAACCCTCGATCGTCGCCCCGAGTGCGTCCCCCGGGAAGAGCTCGCCGAAGACCGACTGCCACACGTTCGGGTCGAGTGCGCGGTCAACGGGGAGGGCGTACCCCTCGTCGTAGACGGTCTGGACAAACTCCAGCGAGTCAATGAAGCCCTGCGAACCGACGACCCACTTCGCCGACTCGGAATCGAAGAGGGCGTCACCACCAAGTTCCGTGCCGTACAGGAGCTGGTAAAAGCCCTGCATGTTTGAGCCTTCACCGGTGCCGGTGCCCGCGTACAGCATGAACGGGACAGCATCAGAATCCGACGTTTGCACGGCCTCCGCCATGGCCAACACGTCAGCCCATGTGTTGGGTTGCCACGGCGTAGAAATGCCAGCGGCTTCGAGTACGGGGATGCTGTACCAGAGACCGCGGGTATCAGTACCCAACGAGACGGCGTAGGTCTGCCCGTCGTTTCCGACACCAGCCTGCTGAGCGGCCTCGCTGAACTGGCTCCAGTCGTCCCACTCGGCGAGGTACTCATCGAGCGGCAGCAGATAGCCAGCCTCGGCATCTGCGCGAACGGTCGTGGTGTCCTGGTAGAAGACGTCCGGCGCGGTGTTTGCCGACCGGTGGGACAAGGCGAGCCGCGTCTTGTAATCCTCGTCGTTGGCCGAGACGGGTTGGAGGTCAACAATGACCCCCTCGTTTTCCGCTTCAAACTGATCTTTGGTCGCCTGGAAGAGCGTGTCCAGGGCAGTGAACGCGTCGGTGCGGATGTAACTGACGGTGATGGTTTGTTCGCCAGCTCCACCCTCTGACGCTGGCGTGCACCCCACGGTTCCGACGAGAGCGCCCGCCGCGATTGCACTGAGAGCTATGGCCGATCTTCTAGCACGCATAGGGTGCTCCTTTGTCTTCTCGGAATCACGCGCCATCGCGTGCCGTGTCGCGCCATTGCGAGCCACGTAGCAGTAAGTAAATCGAATGGATTTACTTCGGTCAAGCACCTGGGACAGGAAGAAGTAACGATTCGGTACGCGGAGAAAGCCATCTGTCGAGGACGAGCGAAGCGGCTCCCTTTGCCGCCACCGCGTTTCCTAGCGTCGTGCCCTCGATGAGGACAGGGTGAATGCTTCGGGCTGCGCGCATCCGATCCAATTCGGCGGGCACGATCGTCATGAAGCGCTCCGCAACGCGTTCCCAGGCGGGCCCCCCGATCACGATTCGATCGAGGTCGAGCAGATTGGCGATCACCGCCAGGGCACGCGCAAACCGCTCGGCGGCACGGTCGATGACCGCTCTCGCCGCGTCGTCGCCGTCCGTGGCACGCGCAGCAAGACGAGTGAAGGCCGCGTCAACAAGCACAGTGTTGTGTGGTTCGACAAGCGGCTCCAGAACTCGCTCCGCGATCGCGTCGCGCACGATGGCGTCAGGAGTGCAGGTGACCGCGACACACCCACGAAGACCGCACCAACACTGTGCACCATCGGGCTCAACGACGATGTGCCCAATCTCACCCGCGTTGCCGAGACTGCCCCGCAAGACCTCGTGACCTACCGCCAACCCGGCACCGATACCCGTGCCGAGGTACAGGAAGACGAACGAACCCGTCGCGGCGGCGGGCGTCCCCACCCACAGCTCGGCTGCTGTAGCGGCCGCCACGTCCTTCTCGAGCAGGGTGACGAGGCCCAGGCGCTGACTCAGTTCGTCGCGCAACGGCACGCTGTGCCAACCGGGCAGGTGGGGCGGATCAACGAGCGCACCGGCGAGTGGGTCAATTGGCCCCGGGGCAGCGAGTCCCATGCCGGTTACGCGGGCACGGTCGACAGCGCTCTCTGAGAGCAAGCCCTCCACCATGGCGACAAGCGCGTCAATCGCCAACTCGGGGTCCTGCCCGAGCGGGGTCATCATGCGACGCTCCAGCATCGGCTCTCCTGCGAGATCGACAAGAAGAGCAGTTGTCACGGTCGGGTCTAGGTGCACGCCTACTGCGTATAGCGCAGGGGGGTGAAGGCGGAGGATAGTACGGGGCTTACCCGGGCCAAACGACTCTTTACCTGCCTCCGCGATGAACCCTGAGGCAAAGAGCCGCCGCGTGATGTTTGTGACGGTTTGGGCCGACAGGCCCGTGGACAGTGCGAGCTCCACACGGCTCAACCCCGAGGCCGATCTCCTAATCGCGTCGAGAATCACCAACTGGTTGAAATCCGCCATCGCGGGCAAGTTCGTTCCGCGCCGGCGGCTCGCCTCAGCGACGTCTCGTTCAGCCTGGCCACCGTCGCCCATAAGGGCACGATAGCGCGCTCACTGCGGCAGCGGCCCCGGCCGCCACCGGTAGCCGTACTGCCCGGTCACGTCGAGGTCGACGACGAAGACTTTGCCGGCGTCAGGATGCTCGCTGAGCTCCGCGTCGTCGAGGTCACGACTCGCGGTAGTCACGAGGGCATGCTGCAGCGCGGATCCGATGAAGGCGAGCGCCGTCACGTGGGGAACGCCGATCGACACCTCGCGATCGACCGACCCGCCAGCGCTGTAGCGGCGCACCGCCGAGCCGCCCCACAGCGCCACCCACACGGCGCCGTCGGCGTCAACGGCGAGGCCGTCGGGTTCGACGCCCTCCTCGTCTATGCGGACGAACTCGCGGCGCTCGCCAACCGTGCCGGTCTCGTAGTCGTAGTCGCGCGCGTAGATGACGCCCGCGGCGCTGTCGACCGAATACAGGGTCTTGCCGTCGGGGGCGAAGGCGAGGCCGTTGGAGATGCCGAGCCCCGTGTCGAGGGTCGTGACCTCGCCGTCGTGCTCGAGTCTCATCAGCACGTTGCCCTCGTGCGGCCCGGCCGGGTCGACGGCGGTCGAGCCGACGATGAGCCGGCCAGCCGGGTCGATGACGCCGTCATTGAACCGCTGGTGCTCGGGCAGCAGGTCGCGCGACGTCGTGACGTCGCCGACCGCGGTGACGAATCCGAGGCGGCGACCGAGCGCCAACAGGAAGCGGGCGTCGCCGAGCCGGAACGCGCATCCCACCGGGTCATCGAAATCGAGGGTGCGCAGAATGTCGACCTGCGCGCCCGGTTGTGGCCGCGCGACGATGAGGCGACCCGCCTCGATGTCGACCCAGCTCATAGTGCCGGTGGCGGCATCCCAGCGGGGGCTCTCAGCGAGCACGTGGCGGTCGACGGGTAGTGCGGTGACGGCGGCCATGGTTCCACCCTAGAAGGCCGCGGATGCACGGCGCCCGGGTTCTCAGCGGATGCTGACCGGGCGCCGTGACCGCGGACTGTGACTACGCGCGTAGCGCGGCCACGCTCTCGGCGGGTCGGAGGTCGAGCCGGCGCAGCAGCTGAGCGTTGAGCGCCACGACGATCGTCGAGAGCGACATCAAGACGGCCCCGACAGACATCGGCAGCACGAATCCGATGGGTGCCAGCACGCCGGCCGCCAGGGGTACGGCAGCCAGGTTGTAGCCGGCACCCCACCACAGGTTCTGCACCATCTTGCGGTAGCCCGCGCGCGACAGCCGGATCACCGAGAGCACCGAACGGGGGTCGTCGCTCGCGAGAATGACGCCCGCCGACCCGATGGCGACGTCGGTGCCCGCGCCGATCGCGATGCCGACATCGGCGGTCGCGAGTGCCGGGGCGTCGTTGACGCCGTCGCCGACCATCGCGACGCTCAACCCCTCACCCTGCAGTTCGGCAACCTTCGCCGACTTGTCTTCGGGGCGCACCCCGGCGTAGACGCGGTCGATGCCGAGTTCCGCGGCGACAGAGTTCGCGACCGGCTCCGCGTCGCCGGTGATCATGACGACCTCGATGCCGAGGGCGTGCAGCGTGTCGACGGCCTCGCGCGACTCGGGGCGAATCTCGTCGGCGAGCTTCAGCGCCCCCGCAACCTCGCCATCGATGAGGACGTGCAACACGATGGCGCCATCGTCGCTCCACGCCCCGGTCGCCGCGAGCGGCGCCGCGTTGTGGTCGTCGAGCATGCGGGGCCCGCCGACGTGCACTTCGCGACCGTCCACGGTCGCGCTCACTCCCAGTGCCGCCTCGGAGCGGAACCCGGTCGCGCTCGGCACGGAGAGCCCCCGCTCGGTCGCCGCACGCACGATCGCGCGGGCGAGGGGATGCTCGCTGTCGCCTTCCGCTGACGCTGCCAGTGCCAGCACCTCGTCGTCCGACAGCCCGCCGGACGTCTCGACCTCCAGCACGGTCGGGGCACCCTTCGTGAGGGTGCCGGTCTTGTCGAACAGCACCGCCCCGATCGTGCGCATACTTTCGAGGGCGAGGCGGTCTTTGACCAGCACGCCGCCGCGCGCGGCGCGCTCCGTCGAGATCGATACGACGAGCGGAATCGCGAGGCCCAGCGCATGCGGACACGCGATCACGAGCACCGTGACGGTGCGCACGACGGCGAGGTCGGGGGCACCGGTGAGCGACCAGACGATCGCCGTGATGACCCCCGCGCCGAGGGCGAACCAGAACAGCCACGCGGCAGCACGGTCGGCGAGCCGCTGGGCGCGCGAGCTCGACGCCTGCGCGTCGGCGACGAGTTTGCGAATGCCCGACAGGGCGGTGTCCTCACCCGTCGCTGTGACCTCGATGCGGACGCCGCCGTCGGTGGCGACCGTGCCAGCGACGACCGCATCCGTCTCGCCGCGTCGCACGGTGCGCGACTCGCCCGTGATCATCGACTCATCGAACTCCGCCTCGCCCGACACGATGCGACCGTCGGCGGGGACGCGGGCACCCGGTCGCACGACGACGACGTCACCGACGCGGAGAGCGTCCGGCGTCACGCGTTCGATATCGCCGTCGGATCCGACGCGCTCCGCCTCATCGGGCAAGAGAGCGGCGAGCGAGTCGAGAGCGCTCGTGGTCTGCGCCAGCGACCGCATCTCGATCCAGTGACCGAGCAGCATGATCACCACCAGCAGAGCAAGCTCCCACCAGAAGTCGAGCTCGTGCGGAAGCAGACCAATGCTGGCCCCCGATGAGGCGAGGAAAGCCACCGTGATGGCGAGGCCGATAAGGAGCATCATTCCGGGGCTGCGGCGCCGAATCTCATCGACAGCGCCAATGAGGAACGGGCGACCGCCGACCACGAAGATGATGGCGCCGAGCACCGGCGAGACCCACTCCCACACGCCACCCATGGGCAGGTCGTAGCCGACCAGGTCGGCGAACATCATACTGAAGGCCACGGTCGGGATCGCGAGCACGAAGCTGACCCAGAACAGTCGGCGGAACTGCGCTACATGGTCGTGGTGGTCGGCGTGTCCCGAGGGGTCAGCGTGGCCGCTCGCGTCGTGGGTCGCGTCGTCGTCGTGGCGCGTCTGATGCGTGTGCTGAGCGTGATCCATGCTCGGCACGCTAGTACCCCGGGGGGGTACTGTCAAGACATGCTCTCGACATCGTCCTGAATGCTCAGCGTCGCTGACGACGCGATGTCGCCCAGCGAGTGATCACGCGCATCCCGATCAGCACCTCGACGGCCGCGGCGGGCCGGAACCACCGCGAGCGCGGGAGGTCGACCATGCCGCCGCGCTCGAAACTGACGGCCGTGACCGCGCCGACCGGCACGATCCAGGCGGCGAACGTCGCGAGGCGCCATGCGCGGCTGTTTTCGTAGCGGAGGACGAACCACGTCCACAGGGCCGCATCAGCGAGAAAGTCACCCTGCGCGCCAAATCGAGTGACCGACCCCGTGCGGCGGGCGATCTGGCCGTCGGCGAAATCTGTCGCGAGGGCCGCGATGGGCACGGCCGCGCCGAGGGCGTGGCCCGCCGAGGGCAGGGCCGCACGAGCGACCGTGAGGGCATTCGCCGGCCCCAGCGACGTGCACGATTCGAGCATGCCGAGATGCGTCGCGCCCATCAGCCAGCTGGCGACAAGCCACGGCGCGCCCCGGTGCCCCGCCACGGCAGCCACGGCGACGTGGATGGCCGTGAGTTCAGCGAGGGCCCGCGGGCGGCGCTGGGCCTCGCGCACGCTGCGCACAGTTGCGTCGGCGAGGAAGGCGCCGAACGCCTGCGGAGTGAAGGTTCGGTGCGCCAGGCCTGCCAGCAACTCGTTAGTCGCAGCGCGACTGTTGACGCCCCGCAGGACGGCGGCGCGGCGGGGCGTCAATCCGGGCATTGGCACACCTCCGCGAAAACTGAACCGAAGCTGAGAGTGAAGTGGAAGGGAAGTGAATTGACTACCCCCACCCCCCATTCGGGGGCATAACGTCAATTTCGCCCCGATTCGGCGAAGCAGTCACAAGCTCGCTTCCCACGGTCGGGGGCACACCCCGATCACACAAGGAGAATCATGAACCTTCTGCTCATCATTGCTGGAATCATCGCCATCATCCTGCTCGTCACTGGTGGCCTCATCGAAGCGGTCAATTTCCTGCTCTACGTCGGCATTGTGCTGCTCGTGCTGGCCGTCATCGTCTTCCTCATTCGCGCCCTGTCGGGGAGCCGACGGGTATAACCCCCACACTCACACAAAAGGGGGATGCGCGACACCGCGCATCCCCCTTTCTGTGTAGAGCGAATTACACTCCCCTGGTGGCTGACCTCCAGCATCACCTCTCTGGCAACGTCGAACAGTACGTGCAGCGCATCAAGATGCACGACGACGTCGACGCGCCGCGGCGGGTCGAACATTTCGCGGAGTTCCGGCGCATCGCCGATGCCAAAGACGCCGCGATCGAGCTCGACGCCGAAGGCTGGACGGTCACAGTCGAGCGACGTCGCCTCACGCACGGCGTGCTGATCGCCGCGCAGATCGCAACCGTCGACGTCGAGACCGCAGACCGACTGACCGCGCAGGTGTTCACGGTCGTCGACACCCACGGAGGGCGTTACGACGGCTGGAACGCGCCGGTGTTGCGCGCCCTATAGAGTAGGGTGTCAGCGCCCGTCAGCTAACCGTCGGCCGCACCCGCACTGAGTTCGGGGGTGCGCGACGGAGCGCGGCGCGTGGCGCCTAGCGCCGAACCGGCGCGATTCGCTGCCGCCTCGAATGCAAAACCGAATGCCAGGAGTGCCGCGTCGTCGTATGCGCGACCGGCGATTGTGAGCCCCACGGGCATCCCGATATCGCTCATGAGCCCCATCGACACCTGCACCGCCGGAATGCCCAAGTGACGCGGCACAAGATTGCCGTTCGCCACCCACGTGCCGTTGCGCCACGCGAGCGCCGCGCTGTCGGGATTCACGTCGGCGTCGGCTGGGCCGACATCGGCGACCGCGGGGAACACGATTGCGTCGAGGGCGAGCTCGTCGAGCCAGGCTTCGAACAGCTCACGGCGTGCGCGCTCGAGACCCTGCGCACCCTCAGCGATGTCGGGAATCTGCTCGAGCGCGGGAACCCCGTGTTCGCGCGCGCGGTGCACGTAGTCGGCGAGCTCGACGTCTTCTGGCGCGAACCGGCTCAGGTGATCGTCGTACTGGCCGGGCAGCGCGCTAGGGGGCTCGGGGAAGATCAGGTCGGGATCGACGTCGACGAGGCGGTGCAGCGCCGGGTCGCCGTCGGCCTGCAGAAACTCGTCCCACCCCCACATCGACAACTCGTACAGCTCATGGTCGGCAAACGTGGCGGGCACGTAGCCGCGGGCCGCGAGCGATCGGTCGTCGGCGTGGCCGCGCGACTCGTAGTCGGTGACGACGGGGATGTCGACCTCAACGACCGTGGCACCTGCCGCCTCCAGGTCGCGCCGGGCGGCGCGCCACTGATCGATGACGGATGCACGGGTCGCGATTCGTTCGCCGCTTGCGTCATCGCCGCCGATATAGAGCTTCGGCACGCCGAGCCGGCGCCCGCGCAGCGCCTCGGGGTCGGCGAGCGCGGGGTACGACGCGGGCCGCACCGTGGAAGCGGTCGGCACCTCGACCCAGGGCTGCACCCGCCAGAAGTCACCCCGCGTCTCGGGGTCGTCGGCGACCACCGCGTCGAGCACGAGCAGCAGGTCGTCGACGCTGCGCGCATAGGGAACGACGACGTCCATGGTCGGCACGAGCGGCCAGTTGCCGCGCACCGAGATCACGCCGCGGCTCGGGGTGTAGCAGACGAGCCCATTGTTCGAGGCGGGGCCCCGACCGCTCGACCAGGTCTCCTCTGCCAGCGCGAAGGCGCACAACGACGCGGCGAGCGCCGACCCCGAACCGTTCGACGAGCCCGAGCCGAACGGCGCCGTCAAGAAGTCGGGGTTGTACGGGCTTTCGGCGCGGCCATACAGACCGCGCTGCATGCCGCCGTTCGCCATCGGGGGCATGTTGGTGAGACCCAGGCAGATGGCGCCCGCCGCCCGTAACCGCTCGATGGTGAACGCGTCGCGTTGGGCGACGAGGTTGGCGAAGGCCGGTGAACCACTCGCAACGGTCAGCCCGCGCACCATATACGAGTCTTTCGCGGCGTACGGGATGCCGTCGAGCGGGCCGCGCGCCTCACCCCGGGCGCGCCGATCGTCGCTCGCTCGGGCCTCGGCGAGAGCATCCGGGTTCATGACGACGAAGGAGTTCAGTGTCGGGCCGGCGGCGTCGTAGGCCGCAATGCGCTCGAGGTACCCGGTCACGAGTTCGACCGCGGTCGTGCGACCGGCCGCGAGGGCTGCCGACAGCTCCGCGACGCTCGCCTCGACGAGCGGGATGCGCGTCACCCGCGACCTCCGCCCGTCACCGCCGGCTGCTGCTGCGTGATGCAGTGGATGCCGCCGCCGCGCGCAAAGATCTCGCGAGCATCCACCGTGATGACGGTGCGCCCCGGGTACGCGGCCGACAGAATGTCGCGCGCCCGGGCATCCGCATGGTCGTCACCGAAGCCGCAGGCGATCACCCCATCGTTGACGACGAGGTGGTTGACGTAGCTGTAGTCGACGAAACCCTCATCGTCGGTGAGCTGGGCGGGGGCCGGCAGGTCGATGATCTCGAGGCGGCGACCCTGCGCGTCGACGGCGCCCTCGAGCACGGCCCGAATCTCGGGCATCACCGCGTGGTCGGGATGCGCGGGGTCGAGCTGGGCGTGCAGCAGAACGCGTCCCGGCGCGGCGAAGGTTGCAACGATGTCGACGTGGCCGCGGGTGCCCAGCTCGTCGTAGTCGCGAGTGAGGCCGCGGGGCAGCCAGATGGCGGTGGTCGCGCCGATCGTGCGGGCAAGCTCTGCCTCAACGCGCTCCTTCGTCGCCCAGGGGTTGCGATCGGGGTCGAGCTGCACCGTTTCCGTGACGAGCACGGTGCCCTCGCCGTCGACGTGAATGCCGCCGCCCTCGTTCACGAGCAGGCTCGGGATGCGCGTGGCCCCGACCACGCCGATCACCCGTTCCGCGATCAGCGCGTCCTTCTCGCAGTCGACACCCTGACCCCATGCGTTGAAGATCCAGTCGACGCCGCCGAGCGCGCCGGTCTGGTCGTCGAGGACGAACGTGGGGCCGAAGTCGCGCATCCAGAAGTCGTTGAGCGGCGCCTCCACGATGTCGATATCGCCGCTCAGCATGCGGCGGGCGCGCTCGCGCTCACTCGGATCGACGACCATCGTCACGGGTTCGAAGTCGAGGGTCGCGTGGGCGACGGCTGTCCACGCGGCGTAGGTCGCCTCACGCGCAGCCGAGCTGTCACCCATCACGTCGCCTTCACGCGGGAATGCCATCCAGATGCGGGCTTGCGGTGCGGTTTCCGCCGGCATACGCCACGCCATGGGATCTCCTCGTCGCGATCTCGACTGCTATTGATCAAGTGATCAATAATCTGTTCTGACGGTACTGTCATTAAGGTGAGCATGTCAACGCCGCAGGATGACCGTCCGCGCGCGGAGCGCATCCCCGCCGCTCTTCGTGCTGAACAGATCTACGAAGCCGCCCAGGAGGTTGCCCTTGAGCGCGGTCTCGCGGGCGTCACGCTTCGCGCTGTCGCTGAACGCGCGGGGGTCGCCTCCGCGCTCGTTGCGCACTATGCACCGAGCATGAGTGAACTCGTCGCCGACACCTTTCGGGCCATAGCCGGTCGGGAACTCGCCGAAGTGCGCGCCCATGTGCTCGCGGTGCGGGACCCCGTCGCCCGGTTGCGCACACTTCTCACCACCATGCTCGACGGCACGCGAAACGACGTCACCCCCGTCTGGGTCGATGCGTGGGGCCTCGGCCGGCGCAACCCCGACCTCGCCGACGCCATAGCGGAAGAGATGACCGAGTGGCACGCGGCTGTCGTGGAAGTTCTGGACGCCGGGATCAATGCGGGAGCCATGACACCGGCGGACACCGACCTCATCGCCTCCCAGGTGCTCGCGATGATCGACGGCCTGAACGCACACGAGATGGTCGACTACGGCCGCGGCGCGAGCTCGCTGCGCCTCATCGGCCGCGCCCTCGAACTCGAGCTCGGCCTCGCGGACGGCACGCTCGGCCAGTAAGACTGACCCCCACGCGCGGGCAGAACGCGGGGTTCACTACTCCTCATTAGCTGAGAGTTCAACCCCTCACCGAGAGTTCGTCATTACCCCTACTGTCGTGAGCTGACGGCAGAAGGGGCCACCACATCATGACGACCATCGACACCTGCAGCGCCGCACGTCCTGACAACGATCCGCCGGTCACCGGCTTTCGTGCAGCCCCGCGCGCCCTGGAGGACGTCCGGCTGGACCGCGTTTCCTCCACCGAGTGGCGCGTAAGCGATCGACGATTCCTGACAGAAACCGGCCGCGCCATCATCGGTGTCATCGACCGCGTCGGCCCCGCCTATCGGGTGACGAGCCTGAGAGACCCTGACCACACCGAGTTCTACGGCTCGCTTGCCGCCGCACGGGGTGCATTCGTCGAGCGCACGTGACACTTTTCGCGCATCCCCACCCAGAGCCCCCCACAAGCCCCGGTGGGGATGCGCGAAGCACTGAAACGCGCCAGAATGACGGTGAGGCGCGGCCGATCAGCGCCACGCACGGAGGCGCTGTGGGAACCCTGACGTACGACTCGACGCTGTCGGCGGACTTCGACGATCGGACGCTCGCCCATCTGCAACTCGTCATCGGCGCAAAGCTGCGCCGCAACGAGGCCTTCTACTTCAGCTGGAAAGATGACGAATCGATCGGGGACGGACGCAGCGTCATCTGGCTGCACCCGACGATTCCCATCTCGTTCAAGTACTTCGGCAGTCGCCAGGCCGCGATCAACCGCGCATGGATCGATGAGCTCATGCTGTCGGCCAACACCCCGGCCGGGCTCCACCTCGTGCCGGAGCCCACGCCCGACGGAATGGACGGCGAATGAGCCGCGCAACGATCCTCTACGGCGGCAACGAGTATGTCGTCGCGCGTAGCCAGCAGCAGATGCGCGCAGAGATCGACGAACTGATCGCCGCCGGAGGCGGCTGGTTGTCCGTCAATCACGGCCGGGGCCGCCTGCAACCGGCTCACCTCTGGGTGGACCGCGGAGTGAACGTCGCCGTCGTCGATACGACCCAGCCCGAGTAGCGCCGTCTACTCGTCTTCTTCCGCGCGCGACAGCCACTGCGAAATGTAGACCGGAATGAGCGACAGCAGAATCAGCACGGTGGCAACGACGTTGACGAGGTTGCCCTCGTTTGGCCTGGCCATGGTGTTGAGGATCCACAGGGGCAGGGTGTCTACTCCGGGGGGTGCCGTGAAGATCGTCACGACCACCTCGTCGAAGCTGAGCGCGAACGCCAGCAGGCCGCCGGCGACGAACGCCGTGCGGAACTGCGGGAAGGTGACGAGCCGGAACGTCTGGCCGATACCCGCACCCAAGTCCATCGACGCCTCCTGCAGGTTCGGACTCATGCGCCGCAGTCGGGCAAAGACGTTGTTGAAGACCATCACGATGCAGAAGGTGCCGTGCGCGATGATCATGCCGAAGTAGCCGACCTGGATGCCCGCGGGGCTGAGGATCGAGTTGAAGGTGTTGCTGAAGGCGACACCCGTGACGACTCCCGGGAGTGCAATCGGCAGCACGATGAGCAGGTTGACGGTCTGCTTCCCGAAGAACGAGTAGCGCGACAGGGCGAAGGCCGACAGTGTTCCGAGCAGCAGTGCGATGACGGTTGCGCCGAGCCCCACCACGATCGAGTTGAGCACGGCCGCACGGATCGGTTCGGAGGTTGCGGCGATCTCCCACCACCGGGTCGAGAAGGCCTGCACCGGCCACGCGGCGATCCGCGAATCGTTGAACGAGTTGACCATGACGAGCATGAGTGGCACGTACATGAAGATGAGCACGATGCTGACGATCACCCCGAGGGCGATCTTCGATCCGCGACCTAGTCTCAGCATGAGGGCTCCTACATCCGCTCAAGGGCACCCGTGCGACGGGTGACCAGCAGGTAGATGACGACGAACGCGATCGGAACGACCGAGAACGCCGCCGCGACGGGCGGGTTCAGGTTGATGTTCGACGCGATGATCGACCCGATCATCTGACTGTTCGGCCCGCCCACGAAGCGAGCGGCGAGGTAGTCGCCGAGGCTGAGCGAGAACGTGAAGACGCTGCCCGCGATGAGTGCCGGGGTCAGCAGCGGCATAACGACGGTCCGAATCGTCGTCCACCCCTGTGCCCCCAGATCGGCGGATGCATCAAACAGGTTCACGGGGATCTGACGGATCGCCGTGTACACCGGCAGCGCCATGTACGGGAACCACAGGTAGGTCAGCGTGAGGATGACGATCGGGATGCCGAACCCGGGGCCCCGACCTCCGATCAGCCCGGCGACCGAGTTGAAGAACCCCTCCTCGGTGAACGTGATGCGCATCGCGACGATCTTCACGAGGTAGCCGGCCCAGAGCGGAAGGGTGATGGCGACGGCGAGCACCGCGCGCATCCAGGGCGACGCGATCTTCGCCATGAAGATGCCGAGCGGAATCGCGAAGACGGCGCTCAGCGCCGTCACGGCGAGCGCGATCCCCAGCGTGCGCAGCGAGGTCGACACGTACGCCGGGTTGGAGAAGAGCAGCGCGAAGTTGTCGAGGGTGAAGCCGGGGCGCACCAGCGACGTGAAAGGGTCAACCAGCCAGAATGCCGTGATCAGCAGTAGCGCGAGCGAGAAAATGTAGAGCCCGACCAGCCATGTCAACGGCAGGGCAAGCAGGGCGCCGAGGCGCAGGCGAGGCCGACGGTGCAGAGCCGTCGACACCGGCCGGTGCAGCGGCACCGCTTGCGGTTCGCTCCGCGTCGGTGCGGATGCTGTGGAGGTCACGTGCGCTCCCGATTCGCAGTAGGGGTGGAAAAAGCGTGGGGTGCGGGCGGGGCCGAAGCCCCGCCCGCGAGGTGGATCAGCCCTTGACGGTCAGCCAGGCCTGGGTCCACTGCTGGAAGTTGGTGCACTGCACGTCGGTCCGGCCATCGATGCACTGCTCGATCGGCGTGGTCCAATACCAGACGTTGTCGAAGTACTCCTCGTCCGTGGCGTTGAACTGCTCACAGTGGGCAGCGGCTTCCTCGCTGGTCTCGCAGAACGCGGCGTTGGCCGGGGCCATACCGAAGTTCATGGCGATCTGACCGTTGACGTCAGCGGCGCTCGTGTAGTCCATCCACAGGTAGGCGCAGTTGACGCTGTCCGACTGCGACGAGATCATCCAGGCGTCCGACCAGCCCGTCGAACCCTCGACGGGGAGTACGCCCTGGAACTTCTCGGTGTCCTCAGTGAACTTCCGCAGCACCTCCCACGACGTGCCGACGACGGTGGTACCGCCGAGGAAGGAGGTGATCTGCGCCACCGGGTCGGCCCAGTACTCGGCGACGATCGTGTTCTGCTGCTTCAGTAGGTCGATCGCGGCGTCGAGCTGGGTCTGGTCGAGTGCGTAGGGGTTCGTGATGCCGAGCTCGGGCTCGTGGTACATCAGGTACACCGCGGCGTCAGCGATGTAGATCGGGGCGTCATAAGCCGTGATCTGACCGGCGTAGGGGCTGTCCGTCTCCCACACCACCGACCAGCTCTCGGGCGTCTCGGTGACGACGTCGCTGTTGTATTGCAGGATGTTCGCGCCGCGGCCGATGGGAACGCCGTAGCTCTGGCCGTTGATGGTGTCGTAGATCTGACCCTTCATGCCCTCGACGATGTCGTCGCCGAAGTTCGGGATCAGGTCGAGGTTGATCGGCGCCACATCACCGGCGGCGATGAGGCGCAGGCTTGCATCACCCGAGGCCGACACGAGATCGTACTCGCCGGTGCGCATGAGGGTGACCATCTCGTCGCTGGTACCGGCGACGCGACGGTTGACAACGCATCCGGTGTCCTCGGTGAACTGGTCGGCCCACGCGGGCTCGACGAAGCCCGACCACGCGACGATGTCGAGCTGGCCTTCCGGCTCGCCCAGCTCTTCAGCCATGGGAATGTCGGGCACATCAATGAACAGGCCGTCGCCGGACTGTCCGTCGCTGCTACAGCCCGCGAGCACCAGCAGCGCCGCTGACGCGAAGGCGGGGATAAGCACCTTCTTTTTCATTGCATCTCCTTCTTTACTGTGTGGGGTGGTGCCAGGTTCGGCGGTAAAGGGTCTGAGGATTAGGGAACGAGTGCCGCGTGCTCGCGGTACCAGATGGCACGCACCTGGTCACCGCGGTGGAAGGGCGCGGTGTCATCGGGGGCGTGGTCGTTGTGCCGCTCGGCGACGATCGTGAGCCCGTAGTCGGTGGTGACGATGTACCGCGTCGCCGGGCCGGTGTACACGGTCTCGGTGATGGTGCCGATGACGCTCGTTTCCGCGGCCGACATGGACGCGTCGGTCGCGGCAAGACGGACGCGCTCGGGTCGCACACTGATCGCGCCCTCGGCGCCGGCGAGTTCTCGCGCAAGGTCCGCGGGAATCAGGTTGGAAATGCCGAGGAAACTGGCAACGAACGCCGTCTGCGGGTACTCGTACACCTCTCGCGGAGTTCCGACCTGCTCGACACGACCCTCGTTGAAGACGGCGATGCGGTCGCTGAGGGTGAGCGCCTCCTCTTGGTCGTGCGTCACGAAGACGAACGTGATGCCGACCTCGCGCTGAATCTGCTTGAGCTCGATTTGCATCTGTTCGCGTAGCTGCTTGTCGAGGGCACCGAGCGGCTCGTCGAGCAGCAGGACCCGGGGGCGCAGGATGAGCGCGCGGGCGAGAGCGATGCGTTGACGCTGACCGCCCGACAACTGGTGGGGCAGTCGGTCGGCGACGTGACTGAGGCGCACCTGCTCGAGCGACTCTCCGACGCGTGCGGTGATCTCAGTCTTCGGGGTCTTGCGGACCTTGAGTCCGTAGGCGACGTTTTCCGCGATCGTCATGTGCGGAAAGAGCGCGTAGTCCTGGAAGACCGTGTTGACGGTGCGGTCGAAGGGTGCCGCGGCCGTGACGTCCTGCCCGTCGAGCAGGATCTGTCCCGAGGTGACGTCTTCAAAGCCCGCGATCATGCGCAGCACCGTGGTCTTGCCCGATCCCGAGGGCCCGAGCATCGAAAAGAACTCGCCCGGCGCGACCGTCAGATCGAGTTCACGCACGGCCACCATGTCGCCAAAGTGCTTCGAGACCCCCCGCAGTTCGACCCCCGCTGTCTCGCTCGAAGGAGCGTCGGGGGTGGTGGCCGGGGCCGTCGTGTCCGTTGCGGGCATTGTCGGCAAACTCCTTCGAGCGTCATCGGGTCGAGGCTATAAACGCTAAAGCTATAGTTTCAGAACTTATATTTCAAGCGCGTGACGAAGGTGTGACGAAATGGGTTCGATCACGAAACCCACGCGGTGCTCCCCCCTGCTCACCTCGATCGGCGAGAATGAGACCATGTCGGCCCGATCACCCGCCCACCGCCAAGGCCGGCCAGCACGCTTGCTGAGTGCGGTCTTTCAGCCCATCGGGGATGAAGGCCGTGCATCTCTCGTTGAGCGCCGCATCGCCGATGCGATTCGCGGAGGGGTGCTCCACGCGGGCGAGAAGCTGCCGAGCGAGCAAGACCTGGCTCAAGCCTTCGGGGTGGCCCCCGCCACTGTCCGTGAAGCGCTTATGTCACTGCGGTCACGAAAACTCGTCGTCACACGGCGAGGCCGAGGGGGGGGCAGCTTCGTGGCCGACAGCGCCGACCCGATGGCGTTCACGACCGAGGCGCTGCTCGCGACCACGCGCGTGTCGCTGCGAGACGCCGCGACCCACTACCTCGCCATCACCCGCGCGTGCGTCGAGCTCGCGGCCCGCCGCGCCGATCCCAGCGAGGTCGAGCTGATCCGCGCCCGCGTGCACCGCGCCCACGGCGGCGACCTGCGCATGTGGCGGCGCATCGTCGACGACGCCGTCATCGAGCTCGCCGCCCTCAGCCAAAGCGCGCGGCTGACCCGCGAGCAGATGCGCCTGCAGGCCGAACTCTCGCCATTCTTTGCTCTCATCGATCAAGACGAGGCGGAACAGCGCCGACGCCTGGAGGCGATGGACAGCATCCTGAACGCGGTCGCCGAGGCCGATGCGTCGCGGGCAGGCAACCTCGTCGCCGACGCCGTCGCGCACGATGTCACCTGGCTGATCGACCATCGAGCCGAATTGGAGGCACAATGATCTCCTCACCCCACCCGTTCGAACCGTTGAAGAGGGCCGTTCGATGACGATGCACGCGCCACCCGCGACCGGCAGTCCGTCCACGATCGTCGCCGACTACTTCGGCCAGGCGATCGACGAGCTCGAGAGCTGGAAGGCGAAGTTCTCCGATGACCTCGCGGCGGCGCGCGCCCGCGGACCCGTCACGACCGACACCCTGGATGCTCTGGTCGCCCCATACGCCCTCAGCACCTTCGACGCTCTCGACCTTCCCGTGTACGGCTCGGGCTTCATTGCGGCACTCAACTCGCTCGCCGACGCCAGCAGCCACCTGGCCTGGTGGCAGGGCGCGGACCGCGCGCGGCTGGTCCTCGCCGCCCAGTCAGTGAGCAAAGAGGCGATCGACTACTCCGAGCTCGAGTGGTATCGCGTGCCCCACCAGACAGGCGAGGCTCACGTCGCCGGCCCGTACGTCGACTATCTGTGCAGCGACGAGTACACGATCACGATCGCCTCCCCGATCTTCCTCGACCGGGAATTCGTCGGCGTCGCCGGGCTCGATCTGCTCATCGACCAGGTCGAGCGCGACCTCACACCGCGCCTCGCGCCGCACGGTTCAGACATCTCGATCGTGAACGGCGTGGGCCGCGTGCTGCTGTCAACGAGTCCGCACCGCGAGACGGGTGACTCCATCCGCGGCGCGGAACTCGCATCACTCACCCGCACGGCGTGCCCGGGCATGGCCCTCGAGGTCGTGTCAGGCTAACGGCGTTACGCCGAGACGCGACCGCCCCGCACCCGCGCGACGGCGAGGGCTTCCGCCGCGTCGAGCGGCGTGACGCCGTCGGCGCGCGCCGCCGCAAACACCTCCTCGAGCGTGTCGCCGATGCCGTGAAGGCGACGCTCGATCTCGTCGACCGACGCTCCCTTGCTCGCAAGGGCCAGGTGGATTACGCCGCCGGCGTTCACGAGAAAATCGGGGGCGTACAGGATGCCGCGGGCTGCGAGACGGGCCGCTCCCGAGCGGTCGGCGAGCGGATTGTTGGCAGGGCCGACGACGGCCCGAACGGGCAGGGCATCGATCGTTTCGTCGGTGAGCACCCCACCGAGGCCGGCGGGAACGAAGAGGTCGCCCGGGGTGGTGAGCGCAGCATCCACGTCGATCCAGTCGGCACCGAGTTCGTCGGCGAGCGCGCGACGCGACGCGACGATGTCGGTGACGGCGAGCGAGGCTCCGGCAGCCGCGAGGCGGCGCGCGAGGCGGCCACCGACCTGACCGAGACCGGAGATCACGATGCGGCGGCCGGCGAGCGACGCAGAACCGTCGAGCTCGGCGAGCGTGCGTTCGATCGAGACGAAGACGCCGAGCGCCGTGCCGTCAGCGGGCTCACCTTCGCCGCCCTCTTCGGGCGGGAGACCGACGACGTGCCGGGTGCGCTCATGCACAACGAGCATGTCGAGTTCGCTCGTGCCGACGTCTTCAGCCGTGATGTAGGCGCCGCCGAACTGTTCAACGAGGTCACCCATGTCGTGCAAAGCCGCCGTGCGTCGCTCGGCGTCGAGCTCGTCGTCGGGAGCGAGGGCGATGACCGCCTTACCGCCGCCGTAACCAATGTCGGCGAGCGCGTTCTTCAACGTCATGGCCGCCGAGAGGCGCAGAACATCACCGAGTCCGTCGCTCCAGTGGCCGTAGCGCCACATGCGGCAGCCGCCGAGGCCGGGGCCGAGAGCCGACGAGTGAAGGGCGACCGCCATAGTCAGGCCGCTGCGACGGCCAACCGCCGTCGTCACGCGTTCGTGGGTGAAATCGGGCAGGGTGTGCAGGGTCATCATTGTCCTCGCGGTGTCTCGGCGTCGGCTTCTGGCCGGCGACGTGGTGCGTCCTCGCGGGGTGCCGCAAGGCTTGTGATCATGATGCCAGCACTTGGCACCCAGCGGGCGCTCGCTTTTCGCCGGGTTGTCGTTCAGCGATGCGCCGTAGCGTCAAACCTGCGCGCGATGCGCCCCCTCGCGCATCCATGCCTGTCGGAAGGAATCTCATGCGCAGCAGCTCGTCCTCGTCGTCGATGTTTGACCTTCGCGAAGCCGTCGAGGGCCTGCGCGACGCCTTCACCCCACGCGGCGACAAGGCTGACCACACTCCCCACCGCGATGTGCGCGCGGCCGTGCTCATGGCGTTGCTCGACCACGCCCGCACCGGTGCCGAGATCATCGACACGATCGCCGCCGACGCGGACGGCCACTGGCGGCCGAAGCCGGGCGCGGTGTACCCCCTGTTGCAGTTGCTCGCCGACGAAGGCCTCGTCGCGTCCGAGCAGCGCGACGAGAAGAAGGTGTACGCGCTCACCGAGGCGGGGCGCACAGCGGCCGAGCAGGCCGCCGCCGACCACGCCGAGCATGCTGACAACCACGACCACGCCGCGGGACACCACCGGGGTGGCCACGGCGCGTGGAAGGCGCCGCAATTCCCGCGCATGGACGAGCACGATGTGCTCGTTCCGAAGTCGGGTGCGAAGCTCGCCCAGGCCGCCGCGCAGGTCGCCCAGGTCGGCACTGCCGACCAAAAGAAGCGTGCCGCCGAGCTGCTCGACGAGACCCGCAAGCGCCTCTACGCCATCCTCGCCGAGGACTAGCCCGTGCCCGACCCGTCGGTCACGGCGGCTAGACGCCCCGCACCGACCCCCGATCAACAGCGTGCGCTGAAGGCTCGATACCGCCGCATCATGCGGTTTGCCACCCGCGTTCTCGTGCAGGCGTGGTGGTTCGAGCTCGTCTTGCCGCGCTTCGGACTCGGCGGTCTTGCGGCACGGGGGCGTATCCGACGCCTGCAGAAGGCCGCCCGCCGCTTCCACCGCCTCGCGGCCGACCTCGGCGGGCTGATGATCAAGGCCGGGCAGTTCCTGTCATCGCGCCTTGACGTCCTGCCGCGCGAAATCACCCAAGAACTCGAGGGCCTGCAAGACGAGGTCGCCCCCGAGCCGCTCGACCGCATCGTCGCTCAAATTGAGCGTGAGCTCGGCATGCCGCTCGGCGTCGCCTTCGCCGCATTCGACGACACCCCAATCGCGGCGGCCTCGCTCGGCCAGGCCCACCGCGCGCGCCTCTCCCCCGGCCTCGCGGCCGAGCTCGGTATCGACCAGGTCGTGGTGAAGGTGCTGCGCCCGGGCATCGAAGAGATCGTCAAGGTCGACTTGACCGCGCTGCGACGGGTGGGCCGCATCCTGTCTCGCGTGAAGTTGGTCGCAAACCGCACCGACGCACCGGCGCTCGTCGAAGAGTTCGCCACGACGAGTCTCGAAGAGATCGACTATCTGAACGAGGCGGCCTACGCCGAGCGTTTCGCCGCCGACTTCGCCGACGACGCCCGCATGCGCACCCCCGCGATCATCTGGGAGCGGTCGGCACGCCGCACGCTCACCCTGCAGGACGTCACGGCGATCAAGATCACCGACGTCGCGTCGCTGCGCGCCGCCGGCATCGATCCGGATGCTGTCGCCGCCGAACTCGCGCGCGTCACCTTCCAGCAGCTCTTCATCGCGGGCTTCTTCCACGCCGACCCGCACCCCGGCAACATCTTCGTGACCCCTGGCCCCTCCGGCGGGCCCGACGACTGGACCATCACGTACATCGACTTCGGGATGATGGGCGAGATCACGCCCGGCCTACGCGCCGGGCTGCGCGCGTTCATCCTGGCTGCCGTCGGCCGCGACGGGCCGGGACTTGTGCAGGCGATGCAGCGCCTCGGAGTCCTGCTGCCCACCGCTGACATCGACGAGCTCGAACGCGCGATGACCGCCCTGTTCGATCGCTTCGGCGGCATGGGCGTCGCCGAGCTCACGCAGGTCGACCCGCGCGAGCTCGAACAGTTCGCTCGCCGCTTCAGCGAGACGGTGCGCACGCTGCCCTTCCAGCTGCCCGAGAGCTTCCTGTTGTTGATTCGCACGGTGTCGCTGCTGTCGGGCGTCACGAGCGCCCTGAACCAGGACTTCAACATCTGGGATGCCGTTGACCCGTTCGCGAAGACCCTGGTCGCCGCTGGCCGCTCCGGCGGCATCGACGGGGTTGTCGACCTGGGCCAGCAGGCCGTCGGCTACGCATCGACGCTCGCGCGATTGCCGCGGCGCATCGACCAGTTGGCGGCGAAGGCGGAGCGCGGCGACCTCGCGCTGCGCATGCCCGAGACCGATCGGAGGATGCGCGCACTTGAGCGCTCGGTCGGCCGAGCAACCTCGGGCTTACTCGTGATCGGTCTCCTCATCGCCGGGGCAGTGCTGCGAAGCGCGGGTGACCCCCTCGGCACCGTGCTGATGATCGTCGCCGTCGTGCCGCTTCTGCACATCGTGGTGGGTTCGCGGTTTCCCTAGCGCGATTCGCGGGCCGGGGCGGCGTCATATGCCGTGACCGAAATAGGTCGCCCCATTAGGCTGAAAGGTGCTCCGCGAGGGAGCGGCACATCGATCTCCGGAGGGAGGCCCTGTGGCCGGAAACGCCACCGTTCGGTTCGAGAACGTCGCACTGCTCTCGGTGGCGAGCGTGCTTCCGTCCCGCGTGACAACCTCGGACGACATCGAAGCACAACTCGCGCCAGCTCTTGAGCGCCTCAAACTGCGCAGTGGACTCTTGCGCCGCGTCGCCGGAGTGAACGAGCGGCGCAATTGGGCTGAGGGTGAAACGGTCGACTCCGCAACGATCACCGCTGGCCAGCGGGCCCTCGCCGACGCGGGGGTGAGCCCCGACGAGGTGGGGTTGCTCATCAACACCTCGGTCACCCGGATGAACCTCGAGCCGTCTGTCGCCGTCGGCCTGCACCATGGGCTCGAGCTTCCGAGTTCTGCCATCAACTTCGATGTCGCCAACGCCTGCCTCGGCTTCATTAATGGCATGTCGCTCGCGGCCACCATGATCGAGTCGGGGCAGATCCGACACGCGGTCGTGGTTGCCGGTGAGAACGCCGACGACATCCAGATGAACACGATCGACCGGTTGCTCGCCTCGAACGGCAGCCGCGACGACTTCATGCAAGAGTTCGCGACTCTCACCCTCGGGTCGGGGTCGGCGGCGGCCGTTCTCGGGCGCGCCGATGAGCATCCGAACGGTCACCGCGTCCTCGGCGGCGTGACGCGCGCGGCAACCCAGTTCCATCAGCTTTGCGTCGGCAGCGTCGACGGCATGTTCACCGACGCGAAGGCGCTCTTGAAGGGCGGCCTCGACCTCGTCGTGTCGGCGTGGAGGGACGCCTCGACAGACTGGAACTGGTCGTCCATGACGCGCTACATCACCCACCAGGTGTCGTCGATTCACACCTCCTCGCTCGTGAAGGCCGTGGGACTCGACCGCTCGCGCGTGCCGACCACCTTTCCCACGTTCGGCAACATCGGGCCCGCGTCGGTGCCGATCACTCTGGTCGAAGAACAGCACGCGCTGAAGCGTGACGACCGCGTGCTGCTCGTCGGCGTCGGCTCCGGCCTCAACACGGCGATGCTGGAGCTCGCCTGGTGAGTGCCCTCACGACGCCGCTCCCGGCGGGACTCCCCGACATCGACCCGAGTTGGAGCCGGGTCGTTCGGGTCGCCGACTCGGCCACGGGCGACGCGCACGACTGGCACCTGCTCGACACGGCGGGCGCACTCGACCGACTCGGGGTGAGCCCGGTCGGCACGATCCTCGCCGTGCACGGCAACCCCACGTGGTCGTACCTGTGGCGGCGCATCGTGGGCGCCAGTGTCGAGGCGGCGGCGACGGGAGCACCCGCCTGGCGGGTCATCGCCGTCGACCAGCTGAACATGGGCTTCTCGGCCCGCACCGGGGCGCCCCGCACGCTTCAGCAGCGCGTCTCTGACCTCGGCGACCTGACCGACGAACTCGGGCTCGCCGGGCCCGTCGTGACGCTTGGACACGACTGGGGCGGTGTCGTCGCGCTCGGGTGGGCGGTCGACCACCCCGAATTGCTCGCCGGAATCACCTCGCTCAACACCGCCGTGCACCACCCCGAGGGCGTGCCGATCCCCGCGCCGCTGCGGCTGGCGACGGCGCGCGGCGTGCTGGCCACCTCGACGGTGACGACCCCCGCGTTCCTCGAGGCGACGCTCGCGCTCGCTCGCCCCGCTCTCGCCCCCGAGGTGAAAGACGCCTACCGCGCCCCGTATCGATCGGCGGCTGACCGATCGGGCATCGGCGCGTTCGTCGCCGACATTCCCGTCGACGACGGTGACGCCAGCTTCGGTGAGCTGCGCCGCATCGCCGCGGGGGTCTCGATGCTGACCGTCCCCGCACTGCTGCTCTGGGGTCCCGACGACCCGATCTTCGGCGACCGTTACCTCGACGACCTCGTCGACCGTCTGCCGCACGCCGACGTGCACCGCTTCGAAGGCGCCGGGCACCTCATCGCAGAGGATCGCCCCTACGCGGATGCCGTACTCACGTGGCTTGCGGACCGCGTCGCCCCCGGGGCGGCGGCTCCGCTGGCGACGCGGGATGCGCATCCCCCGATCGATGACGCCCCGTACGCGCCGCTGTGGTCGGCCCTCGACCGGCGGCGCGAGGATGACGCCGACGCGATCATCGACATGGCCGCGCGCGGCGGGCGTACGCGGCACGTCAGTTGGCGCCGACTCGACGACCGGGTGCGGCGCATTGCCGCGGGACTCGCGAGCGGCGGAGTGCGCCGCGGGCAGCGCGTGTCGGTTCTGGTTCCTCCTGGGCCGACCCTCACGGCGGTGATCTACGCGTGCCTGCGCATCGGCGCCGTCGTCGTCGTTGCCGACGCGGGCCTCGGCGTGCGCGGCCTCTCGCGGGCTGTGCGTGGCGCATGGCCCGACGTGGTCATCGGCGAGGTGAAGGGGCTTGCCGCGGCGAAGACGCTGGGCTGGCCGGGCGTGCGCATCTCGACGGCGACGCTGCCGTGGGCATCGCGGCGCGCCCTGGGCGTGTCCCACAGCCTGGCCAAGATCGCCGCGCGCGGCACCGGAGCGTCGCTGCCGGCCGAACCGTCACCCGACGACCTCGCCGCGATCCTCTACACCTCGGGCTCGACCGGGCCCGCGAAGGGCGTGCGGTACACGCACCGGCAGCTGTCGGCCGTCCGCGACGTGCTGGCCGCACACTTCGCCATCACGGAGGAGACGGGGCTCGTCACCGGCTTCGCCCCGTTCGCGCTGCTCGGCCCCGCCCTCGGCACGCGCTCGGCGACCCCCGACATGGACGTTTCGGCCCCGCGCACCCTGACTGCCCGCGCGGTGGCCGCCGCGGTGCGCGCCGCCGACGCGCGCATGGTCTTCCTCTCGCCCGCCGCGATCCTCAACGTTGTGGCGACGGCGGGCGAGTTGACCGACGATGACCGTGACGCGCTCGCCGAGGTGGCGACGTTCCTGTCGACGGGGGCGCCGGTCGGCGAGCCGCTACTTGCGGCGACGGCCGCGCTCATGCCGAACGCCGAACCGCATACGCCATACGGCATGACCGAGTGCCTGCTCGTCACCGACATCACGCTCGACGGTATCCGCGCGTCGGCGACCGCCCCCGATCGTGGCGTGTGCGTGGGTGTGCCGATCGGTAGCAACCGGGTGCTGATCAGCGCCCTCGACTCGGGTGGTCGCCCGGTCGGCCCGCCAGCGTCCGAGCCGGGCGTGCTCGGCGAGGTCGTCATCTCGGCCCGACACCTGAAGTCGTCGTACGACCGGCTGTGGCTCACCGACCGCGCCGCGGCAGACAACACGCCTGACGACGGTGGCCGATGGCATCGCACCGGCGATGTCGGCCACCTGGATGCTCAGGGTCGCCTCTGGATCGACGGTCGCCTCCCGCACGTACTCACCACCGCCGACGGGCCGGTCGCGCCGGTCGGCCCCGAGCAGGAGCTCGAGCGCAGCGGGCGCGTGCGGCGCGCGGCCGTCGTCGGCGTCGGGCCGGAAGGCCTGCGGCAGGCGGTCGCCGTTGTCGAGACCGTTCCCGCGGTAAGCCGACCGGGCCTCGCTCCGGCCGACCTCGCGGCTGAGCTGCGGGCCCTCTCGAGCCTGTCGCTCGTCGCTGTGCTGACTGTTCCCGAGCTTCCGACCGACATTCGCCACAACTCGAAGATCGACCGCCGGCGGCTGTCGATGTGGGCCGATGCGACGCTCGCGGGTGGACGGATGGGGCGACCGTGATTGTTGCGGTGACCGGAGCATCCGGCTATCTGGGCGGAGCCGTCGCGGCGGCCCTCGTGGCCGACGGGCACGAGGTGCGCACGCTGCAACGCCGGCCGTCGGGTGTTGACGGGGCCACCGACTTTCTCGGCTCCGTCACCGACGCCGCCCTCGTGCGCGAGGCGTTCACCGGGGCCGAGGGCGTGATCCACTTGGCGGCCAAGGTGTCGCTGGCGGGCGACCCGGCCGAGTTCGACCGCGTGAACGTTGACGGCACCCGCGTTGTGCTCGACGCCGCCGAGTCAGCGGGGGTCTCGCGTTTCGTGCACATCTCGTCGCCGTCGGTCGCACACGCGGGCTCTGCGCTCGCCGGCGTCGGCGCCGAGCCCGCATCGCCCCAGGATGCTCGGGGCGAGTACGCGCGCACGAAGGCGCAATCAGAATTGCTGGCCCTCGCCCGCGATTCCGACGCGATGGCTGTCGTTGCGATCCGCCCGCACCTCGTGTGGGGGCCGGGCGACCCGCAGCTCGTGGCACGTATCGTCGACCGTGCGCGGCGCGGCCGCCTGCCGCTGCTCGACGGAGGCCGGGCGCTCATCGATACCACCTACATCGACAACGCTGCCTCCGGCATCGTCGCGGCGTTACGTCGCGCCGACGTCGCACATGGCCGCGCCTTCGTGCTGACCAACGGCGAGCCGCGGCCGGTCGGCGAGCTGCTCGCCGGAATTTGCACCGCCTCGGGTGTGCGGCCGCCCGCGTGGAGTCTGCCCGCCGGTATCGCTCGCGCCGTCGGCTCGCTCATCGAGCGCGTCTGGGCGGTGCGGCCCGGCACCGACGAGCCGCCGATGACGCGGTTCCTCGCCGAGCAGCTGTCGACCGCGCACTGGTTCGACCAGCGCGCCACGCGCGAAGCGCTCGACTGGGCGCCGACCGTCACCCTCGACGAGGGCCTGCGCCGCCTCGCCGCGCACAGGTGATGCAGAAAGCAGCGGCCGGGCGGGCTTCCAGTCGATCCGAACTGATCGGGCCGCCGCACTCGCGACACGTGCCGTAGTCGCCAGAAGCGACCCGGCTGAGGGCTGCATCCAGTTCGCTGAGCTCGCGTTCGGCGTCAGCCACGAGGCCAGCAGAGTGCGACCAGAGCTGCGAGGTGGTGGCGCCCTCCGGGTCGTGCTCGTCGTCGTCGGAGTTCTCGGAGCGTAGTCGCTGCACCGCATCCAGTTCTCGACGCAAGCTGTCGACCCGGGCGGCCACGTCAGCGCGGCGTCGCTCCAGCGCCGCGCGCGCAACGCCCCTGCCCTCAGGCCGATTACTCACCCCTCCAGTGTGCGCCACGGCCCCGAATGGGCAGTCGTGGCGGGATGAACGCGGAGGGAAGCCGCCACAACTGCCCACTCACCACGCCGTTGCGTCAGTCTCAGCGCGCGGCGAGCACCTCGCGAAGCGCATCCACGACGCGGGTCGCGCGGTCGTCACCCGCCTCCATCTCGTTTGTCAGGAACGCGAAACCCACGCGGTGGTCGGGGTCGGGAAAGGCCACCTGGCCGCCGGCGCCGTCGTGCCCGAGCGAGGTCGGGGTCAGATAGCGACGGGCCTCCGAGTCGAGCTGGAACCCCATGCCCCAGCGCAGCCACGGCCCCGGCGCGGCGAAGTGCGGCGCCCCTTCGGAGCGCACGCGCGTCGCGCGCTGGCGCGTTCCCGCATCCGGGATGCGCGTGCCCGACGACGTCTCGATCGTCTCGTTCGACAACGACGAGCTCGCCGCCTACCTGCGCCCCGGCCTCACCACCATCGCGCTCCCCCACGAAGACATGGGCCGGCGCGCTGTGGACGCGCTGCTCTCGCCGGGCGACACGGGCGAGCTGCTCGTCCCCATGCCGGTCGTCACCCGCGAATCGATCGCGACGCCGCGGTAGACCGGGCCGTTACCAAACCCACTGGCACTTACCAGCCCCGCCCAAGGCGCCGCTCAGGCCCCGGCGAGGGCCTGCCCAGCGCTCAGACATAGCGTTCTCCTATGACTCCTCGAACCAGGTCTGACCGTCGAATTTACACGTCTGTTCTCGTCATCGGGACGGGCGGATCGGGCCTGCGTGCGGCGATCGAACTGTCGGAACGCGGGGTCGACGTGCTCGCCGTCGGCAAGCGGCCGAAGAACGACGCCCACACGGCTCTGGCCGCAGGTGGCATCAACGCTGCGCTCTCGACGATGGATGAGGACGACAGTTGGCAGCAGCACGCCGCCGACACGATCACCGAGAGCTACATGCTCGCCAACCCCCACACGGTCGAGACCGTCACGAAGTATGCCCACCGCGGCATCGAAGACCTCGAACGGTGGGGCATGCCCTTCGCGCGCGAAGCAGATGGGCGCATCAGCCAGCGCTACTTCGGCGCACACAAGTACCGCCGCACAGCCTTTGCCGGTGACTACACGGGGCTCGAGATTCAGCGCACCCTCGTCTCGCGCGCGACCGAACTGCAGGTGCCGATACTCGACTCGGTCTACATCACGCGCATTCTCGTCAGCGACAACGTGGTGTTCGGCGCCTACGGTTTCGACCTGCGCGACGGCACCCGGGTGACGATCATCGCCGACGCGGTCATCATCGCGGCCGGCGGTCACAACCGCATCTGGCGACGCACCTCGAGCCGCCGCGACGAGAACACCGGCGACTCATTCAAGCTGGCCGTCGATGCGGGCGGCCGTCTGCGTGACGCCGAACTCGTGCAGTTCCACCCGAGCGGCATCCTCGAGCCCGAGAACGCCGCCGGAACGCTCGTCAGCGAGGCCGCTCGCGGGGAGGGCGGACACCTGCTGAACGCTCTCGGAGAGCGCTTCATGGAGAGGTACGACCCCGAGCGCATGGAGTTGTCGACGCGCGACCGTGTCGCCCTGGCCGCGTACACCGAAATCAAGGAGGGCCGCGGCACCGAGAAGGGTGGCGTCCTGCTTGACATCTCGCACCTACCGCGCGAAACGATCATGACGCGCCTGCCCCGCGTCTACCAGACCTTGCTCGAACTGCAGGTGCTCGACGTGACGACGACGCCGATCGAGATTGCACCGACCGCCCACTACTCGATGGGCGGCGTGTGGGTGAACTCCGACGACCACTCGACCGACGTGCAGGGCTTGTACGCGATCGGCGAAGCATCGAGCGGCCTGCACGGTGCCAACCGTCTCGGCGGCAACTCACTCGTCGAGCTGCTCGTATACGGCCGCATCGTCGGCGAGGCGGCCGCAAACTACAGCGCTGGCATCGTGCACCAGCACCGCTCGCGCGAGGCGATCGAGGCCGCCGACGACGAGGTGACCGAACTCCTCATGTCGGACGGCACGGAGAACGTGCGGGCTCTGCAGCGCGATCTGCGCAACACAATGACCGACCACGGCGGTGTGGTGCGCGACGAAGCGGGGCTGCTCGAGGGTCTGCGCCAACTCGACGAGCTGGAGGACCGTCAAACCCGAGTGGGGGTGCACCCCGATCTCGCCGGCTTCTCGGGCCTCGCCCACGCCTTCGACCTGCGCGCGTCGCTTCTCGCCGCCCGCGCGACCCTTGACTGCGCGCTCGAGCGACGCGAGAGCCGGGGAGCCCACAACCGCAGCGACTACCCCGACACGGATCCGGCACTGCAGGTGAACCTCGTGTGGTCGGCCGACGGCACGATCGAGCACGAGCCGATTCCGCCGGTACCCGGCGAGATTGCCGCGCTCATGGAGAACGTGACGCAAGACGGCAAGCTGCTCGAGTAGCCACACGGCGATAAGGGTGCCCACGCGCAGCGACTGGTGCACCTGCTACAGGTTTACTCGAACCCCAGACTAGGGGTCGTCTCACCTCAAGAACTGCTCTTCCGTTCGGGCCAATCGGCAAGGCGTGATGCCAAACCATGTGCACCTGTCACAAGGGCGCGCCAGCTTCGCGCTGCAGAAACAGACGAACTCGTCCGGCTATACCTGGAGGTCCGTAACGTGCGGGAGGTCGCTCGTCAGTTCCGGATTTCTCGGACGACTGTGACAAAGCTGCTAGCTCAGAGAGGAGTAGACACCGATCGAGGGATGAAACCTGAGGACGTGGCACAAGCCATCGAACTTTACTCCCAAGGCATTTCGAGCATCACCATCGGCAAGCAGCTTGGTTTCGACAACCACACTGTCATCGCCGCCTTGCGCGCGCAGAACGTGCCGATCCGAAAAGCACTCGGCCGATAAGTGATCCCTAGTTGCCATCCGGCGGTGCGAGTGGGCTTGCCCAGGATTCCGCTATCGACATCGTGCGGCTGTTCGGTTCGGACTTGGGCGCAAGCCCACCAACGCTCACCATGACTGGGATCTGGGCCGCAACACCCGAGAGGATGCAGGTTCCAGTTGGCAAGATAGGCATCGACTCAAACGACACGCGGTCCAGATAAGAAACGGCCTTCTCGATCGCCCTGATGTCCAGATCATTCACCAGACGATGCAGGAAGTAGTTGTGGAGCTGGGAAATGATGGTCGGCGATATATGGCTCTTCGGACTTTCGGTGGGGGTGAGGCTCGCCGGGTGAGGTCGGGCGGGTAGGGGTCGAGGTCCCCGAGGATCAGAAGCGCTAACTGTCTGA
>NZ_SGXT01000011.1 GCF_004216855.1 Microcella alkaliphila | reverse complement strand
GCAACTTCGACAACTACCGGCTGCGGATCCTGCTCGCCGCCGGCGGCCACAAGCCCTGGCGAACAGCCCCTACCCCCGCTTCATGACGAAGAGCCAGATTGTCGGTGCTGGGGTGGAGAGAGGTCACCGCGCGAGGGGTGTTCGGGGCGGGCGGCGCCGGTGCGGCCGACGGTGGGGTGCGTCGCACGAGCTCTTGCGCAGCAGCCTCACGACTCAGCCCAGCGGTGTCGTCAGTGCGCTCGCCGCGGCCGTACGCGATGCGCCGCAACTCGTTGTCGGTGAGGGCGCTGACGTCGTCGGTCCGAGGTGAGCCGCTCAACTCGTCTGCTCCACGTTGATGCCCTCGTTGTTGGGGCCGATGCGGAAGGCCGTCTGGACGCCGTCATGCTCGACGACGACGCGGACTCCACGAATGCGCACCGTCTCGAGCGGGTTGCACTGCCAGGCGACGAACTCTCCCTCGACCCGAAAGCTCAGACACACGTGGGCTTCCTGGTCGTCCATGGGAGGGTGCAGGCTCGCGAACAGTTCGGTGATGCCGAGGCCGTCGTAGCCGGACTCGCCGTACGACACCGGTCCGGCGATGGCCGCGGGCAGCTCAGTGAGGGCGTTGATCTCCTCGGCAACATCGTCAGCGGTGGGTGCGTCGCGCATCGCCCGAACGAGGGGGATGTCGGCGCCGAGGGCGAGCTCGTCATCGGTGAAGAGATCGTCGAGAGCGACGACGGTGCTGTCGGTCATGTCGACAATGCGCGGACCACCGCGCGGGCCCCACTCGACGGCGAGCACGCGTTCGACGTCGCGATATCCGCCGACTGATCCGGCGGGCGCGAGCCCGCGGAGCACGCCGCGCATGCCCTGCTCGCGGAAGACCTCCTCGGGCACACACGAAGTGGGCACGAATTCCCTGCCGGGGGCGGCGGCCGACACGCAGACGAGCGGGCCGAGATCATCCAATCCAGTGCGAAGGTCCTGATCGGCGCGTACGGCGAACACACGAACGTCGTCAAATTCGGTGAGCAGACGCGAGGCGCTGAAGGGGCCGTAGGTGACGACGCCGGGGGCCAGCTCGTCGGCGGGCGTTGACTCGCGGTCGAACACGGCGAGTGACTCAGCGGAGACCGCCTGTGTGAGCGGGCCGGCACCGGCGCCAACTAGAACGCCGGCGGCGAGCCCCGCGACCGCGATTGCGGCGATGGTGCGGCCTGACGGCGTCATCAGTTGAACCTCACATCGGGTTCACCGGATGGGTCGAGAGTGATCGTGACGGTGGCGAAATCGCCGTTTCCGCGCAGGGTGACGCCGGTCGCCACGAACTCTGCCTCGTCAACGCACTGAAGGTCTCGGAATGCGGCCGTGGTTCCGGCCGAGAGACAGACGCGAGACCCAACATCGTCCGGCCCCTCATGAACGCTGCCGAAGAAGATCAGCTCGGCGCCATTGACGCTCGCCGCGCCCAGTTCGGCGGGGCCGAGCTCGACCGGGCCAGCGAACGGCACCAGCTGTTCGCCGACGGTAATGTTGGCCGGCAGCTCGCGCAGGGTCGCGTAAAGCGCCGGTTCTTCGGCGGGAGCCGCTCCCCCGTCGGGCGGAACGGGGGCTGGCACGACGACGTCAGTGTCCGGGCGACCGGCCACGGGTTCGATCAGCTGCTCGCTCGCGTCGCGAACGGTCAGCCCCCCGCGAGGGCTCCACTCGACGACGAGGGCAACGCTCTGCGTGGGCGTGCTCTCGAGCACGCCGAACACGTAACCGGAGAGCACGCCGGCGATTCCCTGCTCGCGAAACACCGGCTCGGGCACACACTCACTGAAGAAGAACCGCACCACCTGCTCGCGATCGCGCGCGCCCACACACACCTGTGGTCCGAGCGTGGTCGCCTCGAACAGCAGGCCGCCCGGCCCGCTGCGCAGCGCGTAGACCTCGAAACCGTCCACCGTGGCGAGCAGGCGCGCCTCGCCACCGCCGACACTGCCGAGCAACTCGGTCACGAGCGCCTGCTCGTTCGCCGGGGCCGGCTCGTCGAACACCTCAAGTGCGTCGGGGGCGAGCGCCGCCACCACGCGCTCGCCGACCGCCGACAGCCCCAGACCCACCACGAGGGCGCCGACGAAGACGGCCACACCGATGCGCCGCGAGCGCGTCCACCAGGAGAGGCGGTCGTCGGCGCCCTCGTCGACATCGTCGGCGGCCGAGGCCACGTCACCCGGCGTCGCCCCGCCCGCGCCGGGCGCGGCTGCGGCCCGTGCCGCTTCGGCCTCGCGGGCGCGATCGGCGCGCGAGGCGAGGATGCGCGCGGCGCGGTCGGCGCGCATCCGATCGGCTTCAGACGAGGTGCGTCCGTAGGCGATCGCCCGCAGCGCCGCGTCGTCGAGCCGATCAAGCTCGTCGAGCCGGTCGAGATCGTCCGGCACGTCGCCGGCGGCGGGGGCGCCACGACCGGTCTCGTCCATGAGGGTCAGTCAATCACGACAGAGCGGTCGGTGGGGAAGCCCGTTTGCGCGCGGCACGCCGCCGCGACTGAATCTCGCGTGAACACTAGACTTCACTGCCATGAGCGGCGACCAGCACGAGGCACCAGAACTCCCCGGAATGTCGGACATGGTGCCCGGCCCCACCGGCCGCCCGCTGCGCGCGTTTCCTGAGCCGCCGACGCTGAAGAACCACGGCCCGGCGCGGGTCATCGCCCTGTGCAACCAGAAGGGCGGCGTCGGCAAGACGACGACGACCATCAGCCTGGGCGCGGCGCTCGCCGAGTACGGCCGGCGCGTGCTCGCCGTCGACTTCGACCCGCAGGGCGCCCTGTCTGCCGGGCTGGGTGTCGCCAGCCACGACGTACCGACCATCTACGACCTGCTGATCGGGCGCGAGAAAGACATTCGCACGGCCATCCAGTCGACGTCGACCCCGCGCCTGGACGTCGTGCCCGCCAACATCGACCTGTCGGCCGCCGAGGTGCACCTCGTCAACGAGGTCGCGCGCGAGCAGATTCTCGCCCGGGTGCTGCGCCCCGTGCTCGACGAGTACGACGTGATCCTCGTCGACTGCCAGCCGAGCCTCGGCCTGCTCACCGTCAACGCGCTCACCGCCGCGCACGGCGTGCTGATTCCGCTCGAGTGCGAATACTTCGCCCTGCGCGGCGTCGCCCTGCTCGTCGAGACGATCGAGAAGGTGAAAGACCGGCTGAACCCTGCGCTCGAACTCGACGCGATTCTCGCCACCATGTACGACTCGCGCACGCTGCACTCACGCGAGGTGCTCGAGCGGGTCGTCGACGCGTTCGGCGACTCCGTGCTCGAGACGGTCATCGGCCGCACCGTGAAGTTTCCCGACGCGACCGTCGCCGGCACCCCCATCACGACGTTCGCGCCCGACCACCCGGCCGCCGGCGCCTACCGCCAGCTGGCACGGGAGCTGATCGCCCGTGGCCACGCCGCCTGACGCCGTCATCGAGGCGGGGGACAGTTCGCCGGATGCACGCGGCGGCTTCCGCGTCGCCGTCGCCGACTTCGACGGCCCGTTCGACCTCCTCCTGAGCCTCATCACGAAGCGCGAACTCGACATCACCGAGGTCTCGCTGTCGGCCGTCACCGACGACTTTCTCGCCTACCTGCGCGCGCTCGAAGGCGCAGAGCGACTCGACGAGGCCAGCGAGTTTCTCGTCGTCGCCGCCACGCTGCTCGACCTGAAGATCGCGAGCCTCCTGCCGCAGGGCGAACTGGTCGACGCCGAAGACGTCGCACTGCTCGAGGCCCGCGACCTGCTCTTCGCCCGCCTGCTGCAGTACCGCGCGTTCAAGGAGGTCAGCGCCTGGTTCTCGGAGCGCATCACCGCCGAAACCCGCCGCCACGTGCGCAGCGTGCGCCTCGAAGACCGCTTCCGTCAGACCACGACCGAGCTGCGCTGGACGACCAGCGTCGACGACTTCGCCGCGCTCGCGCTGCTCGCCTTCGCGCCGAAAGAGATCCCGATCGTCGGGCTCGACCACCTGCATGCCCCGCTCATTTCGGTGCGCGAGGAGGCCGCACACGTGGTCGGCATGCTGCGGGCGGGTGAGCCCCTCACCTTCCGGCAGCTGATCGCCGGAGCCGACCAGATGGGCGTCGTCGTCGCGCGCTTCCTCGCACTGCTCGAGCTGTACCGGCACGCCGCGATCGGCTTCGAACAGCTCGAGCCGCTCGGCGAACTGACCGTGCGCTGGACCGCCGAGAACTGGAGCGACGAGAACCTCGTGAACCTGGGAGCCGAATATGGCCAGTGAGACCGTGACCGACAGCGCAGCGGCGCCCGACGCGGCAGCGCCCGAGAACGCTGACGCCCCCGAACGCGCCGGCCTCGCCGACGGCGTCGACCTCGCCCGCGCGCTTGAGGCGATCTTCATGGTCGTCGACGAACCGCAGAGCGTCGTGGGGCTCGCAAGCGCGGTCGGCCGCCCCGTGAAGGAGGTGCGCGCCGCCATCGCATCCCTCGTCGCCGACTACGACGGTGAGCCCGACCCGGCAGCCTTACCCGATGCTCCCGCGCGCCCGCGGCGCGGCTTCGAGCTGCGCGAGGTCGGTGGCGGCTGGCGGCTGTACGTGCGCGCCGAGTTCGACGACGTCGTGCGCGACTTCGTGCACACCCAGGCGCCCGCGAAGCTGTCGCAGGCGGCACTCGAGACGCTCGCGGTGATCGCGTACAAGCAGCCGATCTCTCGGGGAGCCGTGGCGAGCATCCGCGCCGTCAACGTCGACTCGGTCGTGCGCACCCTGCTCAGCCGCGGGCTGATCACCGAGGCGTACACCGACTCGGAGACCGGCGCAATTCACTACGAGACGACCGAGCTCTTGCTCACGCAACTCGGCATCAACTCGCTCGACGAGCTGCCGCAGATCTCGCCGCTGCTCGACGACGGACAGGCGGGCTTCGATGACGTCCGATAACGGGGATGCCCGGGGCGGCTCGTTCGAGATTCCGCCGTGGGATGACGCGGCGGCCCCCACGGGGGAGCGGCTGCAGAAGGTGATGGCGGCCGCCGGGGTCGCCTCGCGCCGGGTCAGCGAGCAGTACATCGAGGCCGGCCGCGTCACCGTCAACGGCGAGGTCGTCACCGAACTCGGGCGCCGCATCGACCCCGAGACCGACGAGATCGCCGTCGACGGGGTCGCGATTCAGCTCGATCAGACGAAGCGGTACCTGATGCTGAACAAGCCGCGCGGCGTCGTCAGCACCATGAAGGACGAGCAAGGGCGCCCCGACCTCCGGCAGTACGCCGCCCGGTTCGAGGAGCGGGTCTACAACGTCGGCCGCCTCGACACCGACACGAGCGGGCTGCTGCTGCTGACGAACGACGGCGAACTCGCCAACGTGCTCGCGCACCCCAAGTTCGGCGTAGAGAAGACGTACATCGCGAAGGTGCGCGGCGTCGTCGCGCCGAAGACGCTCACCCAGCTGAAGACGGGCGTCGAGCTCGAGGACGGGCCGATTCACGCCGACGCCGTGAAGGTGATCGGCAGCCCGCAGCACGGCCACAGCATGGTCGAGCTGACCCTGCACTCGGGGCGCAACCGCATCGTCAGGCGCATGATGGCCGAGGTCGGGCACCCGGTGGTCGAACTCGTGCGGCGCCAGTTCGGGCCCCTGCACCTTGGGCCACTCAAGCTCGGCGAGCTGCGGGAACTCAGTACAGTTGAGCGCGGTGCGCTGCTGACGCTCGCCCGCGAGGCCCGCGACGGCGTCGCGCCCGCAACCACGTCAGAGGCGGGTGCCGCTGGCGGCCGCGTGGCCGGCACCCATCCGGCGGGCCCTGCCCCGGCCGGCGCGCAGAAGCCGACAACCCGCCGCCCCCGAAGCCACCGAGGAAGCCGATGACCGACCGCCGCCTGCAGGAACGCGTGCGCATCGTCGGCGCGGGCCTACTCGGCACCAGCATCGGCCTCGCACTCACCGAGCGGGGCGTCGACGTCACCCTCGACGACCTGTCGCCGACCGCCGTGAAGCTCGCCGTCGACTACGGCGCGGGCCGCGCGGCCAGCGCGAACCGGGGCGAACACGACGTGCCCGGGCTCGTCGTCGTGTGCGTGCCGCCGGACGTAACCGCGGTGACGGTCGCGGCCGAGCTGAACGCGCATCCCGAAGCGTTGGTGACCGACGTGGCGAGTGTGAAGCAGAGCGTGCTGCGCGAGCTGACCGCGATGGGCGCCGACGTGAGTCGCTACCTCGGCACCCACCCCATGGCCGGGCGCGAGCGCGGCGGTCCCATCTCGGCGCGCAGCGACATGTTTGTGGGGCGCCCGTGGGTGCTCGCCGGGCACGACGGCATCAGCTACGCGCGGGCCGGGGCGATCGAAGACCTCATCCTCGACGTCGGCGCCGTGCCGATCGAGATGACCGTCGCGGAACACGACGAGTCGGTCGCGATGGTCAGCCACGTGCCGCAGCTTGTCGCCACGGTCATGGCCGCGCGGCTGCGCGCCGCCACGAACGGCGCCGTGGGGCTCGCCGGCCAGGGCCTGCGCGACGTCACCCGCATCGCCTCCAGCGACCCGGGGCTGTGGGTGCAGATTCTCGCCGCCAACGCCGCGCCCGTGGCCGCGATCCTGCGCGGGCTGCGTGACGACGTGACGGCCGCGATCGACGCCCTCGAGCATCCCGATGCCCCTGGCGCGCGCCGCACCATCGCCGACCTGATGGGCGCGGGCAACGTCGGCGTCGCGCGCATACCCGGCAAGCACGGCCAGGACCGGCGCTTCGCCACCCTCGTCGTCATGATCGACGACACCCCCGGCCAGCTGGCGCGCCTGCTCACCGAGATCGGCGAACTCGGCGTCAACATGGAAGACCTGCGGCTCGAGCACTCGCCGGGCGCGCCCGTCGGCTTCGCCGAAGTGTCGGTCGTGCCCGAAGCCGAAGAGCGGCTTGTGGCCGAACTGGAGGCGCGCGGCTGGAAAATCGCCGCCGCCGGCACTGACTGACCTCTCACCGATAAGGAGCACCCGTGAGCGACATCGTCGTGGCCGTCGACGGCCCCGCCGGAAGCGGCAAGTCGAGCGTGTCGAAGGAGGCCGCCCGCCGCCTCGGGTACGCCTACCTCGACACCGGCGCCGCGTACCGCGCGCTCGCCTGGCACTGCCTCGACGAGGGCGTCGACGTCGAGAACCCGGATGCGGTTCTCGAGCGGGTGCGCGCCTTCGACTACGCGACCGGCATGGACCCCGACCGCTACTACGTGCGGGTCGGCGGCGAAGACATCACGCCCGACATTCGCGAGCCGCGCGTCTCGGCCGTCGTGTCGGCCGTGGCGCGGGTGCCGGAGGTGCGTCAGTCTCTGAACGCGATGTTCCGGCGGTTGATGGACGAGCATCCCGCCCCCGGGGTCATCGTCGAAGGACGCGACATCACGACGATCGTGGCGCCGGATGCTCCGGTGCGAATTCTTCTGACCGCGTCGGAAGAGGCTAGAATTGCCCGACGGTCGGCCGAGGTGAGCGCCCAGACGACCGAAGCGACCGCGCAGCAGCTGGCCTCGCGGGACCGCCAAGACTCCCGTGTCGTCGACTTTATGACGGCCGCCCCAGGTGTGATCCCCCTCGATTCCACCGACATCGACTTCGAGCAGACGGTGCAAGCGCTCATCGACACCGTGCGCTCAGGAATACCTCATGACTAACACCCCCGACGGCGCCGACCGCGTGCCGAGCGTCGGCAGCGCACCGGAATTCGACGACGCGATTGATGCCGGCTCCTCCGTCGACTACGACGACCCCGAACGCGCCGAGTTCGACCAGCAGCGGGCCGACGCCCTGCGCGCCGGGCTCGCCGACTACGACCTCGACGACGACGACATCGCCCTGCTCGAGGGCGCCGAGCTCGGCGAAGACGGCATCGTCACGCTGCCCGCCCTTCCCGTGCTCGCGATCGTCGGCCGGCCGAACGTCGGCAAGAGCGCGCTGGTGAACCGCATCCTCGGGCGCCGCGAAGCGGTTGTCGAAGACAAGCCGGGCGTCACCCGCGACCGCATCGCCTACAAGGCCGAGTGGAACACGCGCCGCTTTACCCTCGTCGACACCGGCGGCTGGGAGCCCGACGCGTCGGGCATCAACGCCTCCGTCGCCGCCCAGGCGGAGGTCGCGGTCGAGCTGGCCGACGCGGTGCTGTTCGTCGTCGACGCCATCACCGGCGCGACCGCGACCGACGAGTTCGTCGTCAAGATGCTGCGCCGCTCGAACAAGCCCGTGATTCTCGTCGCGAACAAGATCGACGACACGCGGCAGGAGCCCGAAGCGGCCGCCCTGTGGAGCCTGGGGCTCGGCGAGCCGTGGCCGACTTCCGCCGTGCACGGCCGCGGCGTCGCCGACCTGCTTGACCACGTGCTCACCGTGCTGCCCGAAGTGTCGACCGTTGCGAAGCAGGAGTTCGGCGGGCCGCGCCGCGTCGCGCTGATCGGCCGCCCCAACGTCGGCAAGTCGAGCCTGCTCAACAAGGCCGCCCGCGAAGAGCGCGTCGTCGTCAACGAGCTCGCCGGCACCACCCGCGACCCCATCGATGAGCAGATCGAGCTCGGCGGCAAGGTGTGGCGCTTCGTCGACACCGCCGGCATTCGCCGCCGCCAGCACATGGCGCAGGGCGCCGACTTCTACGCGTCACTGCGCACCGCCGCCGCGCTCGAGAAGGCGGAGGTCGCGGTCGTCTTGATCGACGTGACCCAGCCGATCAGCGAGCAAGACGTGCGCATCATCGACCTCGTGCTCGAGTCGGGTCGCGCGCTGGTGCTCGCGTTCAACAAGTGGGACCTGCTCGACGACGAGCGCCGCCGGTACCTCGAGCGGGAGATCGACCAAGACCTCGCGCACGTGTCGTGGGCGCCGCGCGTCAACATCTCGGCCCGCACGGGCCGTCACCTCGAGAAGCTGGTTCCGGCGCTCGAGACGGCGCTCGAGTCGTGGGACACGCGCATTCCGACGGGCAAGTTCAACGCGTTCCTCACCGAGCTGATCGCGGAGCACCCGCACCCCGTTCGCGGGGGACGCCAGCCGCGCATCCTGTTCGGCACGCAAGCCTCGACCCGCCCGCCGACGTTCGTGCTGTTCACGACGCAGTTCCTCGACCCGCAGTACCGGCGCTTCATCACGCGCCGCCTGCGCGAGACGTGGGGCTTCGAGGGCACGCCGATTGTTGTCAACATGCGCGTCAGGGAAAGAAGGCAGCGCTAGCTGCCTGCAGAGGCCATTTCTGGCCTCTGCGCCTGACGCACCGGTGCCCGTCTCGGGCACCGGGCGGGAGCGTCGTCAGCGCTAGAGGCTGATCGCGCGCGCCGCCGCGAATTCGGTGACGATTCCGGGATGCTCGGGCGGCGTCGCGAGCACCGAGTCGGGTTCGCGCGCGGCGAGGTCGGCGAAGCCGGCGGCCGCGAGCAGCCCGTCGTCGAGGCGCAGGAGTTCGGCCTCGACGAGCGGCCACGGCTCGTGCCGGTTGCGCGCGTAGATGGTGCGGCCACGGCGGGTTTCGTGGAATCCCCAGCGGTCGGTGAGGAAGCGGCTGAGGGGAGTGTCAACCGCGGCGGTGGACGGTCTGGCGTGGATGCGCGTGGACGGGAGCGGGTGTTCGGTGCGTGCGTCGGGCATCCCGGTTGCGGCGGTAGTTGCGAGTGCGCGGGCGGCGCGGTCGGCGCGCCCGGAATCGAGGCGCGGGCCGCCGCGACGGCGCGAGCGGTATTCGATGGTTCCCTCGGCGATGCGCTGGCCGGCGTGCGCCCAACGGTAGGGGAGCCCGAACAGCGATTGCGCGGCGAGCGCGCTGGGTAGCGGTTCGGCTTCGAGCGACTGGAAGACAACCCCGCGGTTGCCGGCGTTGTCGACCGAGTAGGTGCGCACGTTGATTTCGACGAAGGTTCCGAGGCGGGGCACGGGCGGCAGTGGGAGGAAGGCGTGGTCGCTGAGCACGAACGGGATCAGCCCGACCCACGCGCTGCCGTCGAACGTGTCGGGGCGGGTGCCGGCGGGCATGAGCGGGGCGACGCGCGCGGGGTCGACCCGCCAGTGCAGGAACACAAAGTGGTTCCAGCGTTGGCGGATGACCGCGCGGCCCGGCAAGGGTGGAGCGTGGTGGGGGAGCGCGGGCTCCGGTGTGCTCATTTCACCAGTGTGCCTCTCGCGGCACACAGCCCGCTCGACGGACGCCCCGCGCGCGTTCTCGCAGGCAACGGGCGTAGCCTTCGGCTATGGAGAGTGCGGCGCCCAGCCCGGCCGATGCGGCCCGCAGCAGCACGCCGCCGCGCCTTCCGCCGCCACACCTGCGCGACCCGGGCGACGCCTGGGTTGAAGGGCCCGACGGCACCCGGTACTGGGGTCGGTTCGGCGCGGCCGGGCTGCTCGCCTGGCACCCAACGGCAGGGGTGCTGCTGCAGCACCGCGCCGAGTGGTCACACCACGGGGGTACGTGGGGCATCCCGGGCGGGGCGCGCAAGCTGGGTGAAGACGCCGCGACGGCGGCAGTTCGAGAGGCGCACGAGGAGGCGGGCGTTCCCCTCGACGCCGTGACGGTGCTGTGGGAGAGCCACCACGACCTCGGCTTCTGGAGCTACACGACCGTCGTCGCTCGCGTTGACGAGCTGTTCGAGCCCGTGTTGGGCGATCTCGAGAGCATCGAGCTGCGCTGGGTCGCCGTCGGCGACGTCGAGCACCTGCCGCTTCATCCGGGGTTTGCCGCGAGCTGGCCGCGACTGCGCGCGCAGCTACCGACCGGCTAAGCCGTCGACGTCGCGGGCAGCGCGCGCTGATCGGGCGTCTGCGGCCAGCCGAGACAGGCGCGTCGCTGCTACCGCGAGCAGCACGCCGCCGACGACGAGCAGAACGACGGCGCTGCCCGAACGGCCGACCCCGAACGACACCAGGGCGAGCAGCAGGGCGGCGATGCCGGCCCACAGCGCTCCGCGGGCGGATGCGCGCTTCGCGACCCCGCGCATCCGCGAACCGAACGGGCTCACGCGGCGGACTCTCCATCGCGGTCACACCGCGAGCGCTTCGACGACACGGCGCTCAAGCCCAGCACGAGGAAAGTGAAGCCGACCGGGATGAACGTCCACGCAACGGGCCCCATGCCGTCGTTCGTGATGAGGAACACGACGCCCAGCATGATGAACACGATGCCGACGGGCACGAACGCTTCCTGGCCGTCGTCGCGCTTCTTCGCGGGCGAGGCGTCGGGGGTGCGGGGCTGGTCGTTCATGACAGCCAGTCAATCAATGTGTCTGGATGCGCGCATCCCTCTCGCGACGGATTCTGCGGTCTATTCGTTGTCGCCCTCGCGCTCGACCTCGCGCAGCGCCGCGAGGGTCTCGTGGGCGGCCAGCTCGAACGGCTTCAGCACGGTGTCGATGGTTCCGGCGGCGAGCTCGGAGTCGTAGGCGTGCGCTGCCGCGGTCGTGTGGGCGGTGACGGCGATGACACCCTCGGCGCCGTGGCGGCGCAGCGACTGGGCGAGCACGACGTTCGTGCCCGGGTCGGGCACGGTCGAGATGATCCATTGGGCGCGGCGAATGGGCAGCGTCTCGGCGAAGTCGGGGCTGGAGGCGTCGCCGAAGACGACGCGCACGCGATCGCGGTGGCGGCAGTCGGCGAGGCGCTGCTCGGCGTACGGGTCCCACTCGACGGCGAGCACGTGCATCCCGTGGTCGGTGAGTTCGCGCACGACGCGGCTGCCGTAGCGTCCGAGCCCGAAGACGATCGCGTCGACCTTCTCGGGTTCAGGCGACTCAGGTTCGCGGGCGTTTGTGCGCTCGAAGATGCGCAAGGCGGGTGCCAGCCACGCGTAGAGCTGCTTCGAGTACAGGATCATGTACGTCGACCCGGCGATCATGATGAGCCCGACGAGGGTGACGAGGGCGACCATGTCGTCGCCGATCTGGTCGAGGTCGCGGCCGAGCGCGATGAGGATCAGGTTGAACTCGCTGATTTGGGCGACGGCGAGGCCGGCGAGGAACCCGACGCGGCTCGGGTAGCCCATGACGCCCATGATGACGAGCACGATCAGCGGGTTGCCGATGAGCACGAACAGCGAGAACACGATCGCGGCAGGCACCTGCGCGCCGATCGTCGAGAAGTCGAGCTGCGCGCCGAGGGTGATGAAGAAGAACAGCAGCAGGAAGTCGCGTAAGCCGCTCAAGCACGCGGCGATCGACTCGCGGTAGCGGGTGGATGCGAGGGCGAACCCGGCGAGGAACGCGCCGACCTCGATCGAGAAGCCGAGCACGTCGGTGAGGGCGGCCAGCGCGACGGCCCAGGCGACGCTCCACACGATGAGCAGCTCTTGGCTGGTGGCGAGCCGCTCAAGCAGCCACGGCAGCACCCACCGGGCGGCGACGAGGTCGATGCCGAACAGCACGGCGATGACCCAGCCGATCAGCGAGGTGAAGACGACCTGCCCGAGGCCGGTCAAGAGGGCGATCTTGCCGATCGAGCGCACGAGCCCGATGTCGAGCTTGAGCCCGACGAGGAACAGCAGGATCGCGATGCCGATCTCGGCGAGCAGCTCGAGCGGCTCGGCCTCCTCGACGAGGCCCAACACGTTCGGGCCGACGACGATGCCGACGAGAATGAACGCGATGATGAGCGGCTGCTTGGCCCGGTGGGCGAGAAACGCGATCACGCCCGCGATGGTGAGGATCGCGGCGGTCAGCGCGAACGTGTCCATATCGTGCGCGATGCCGCTCAGCGGCATGGCCTCCTCCTGCCCGACGGGTGCCGCCGGGGATAGGGCGGGTGCTACCCTTTCGGCCATGAACGCGGGACAGCGATTTCTCAGCCCTCGGCCGAACACCGGCCGACTCGGGCTGACGCTGCACGCGTAGACACTGGCCGCCTGAGTCGCACCGACTCGGTCGAGGGGAACCCCACCCACACTCGACCGTTTCGGAAGGACTCACGATCATGTACCTCTCACCACCCTCGGTGGCGGCCGCTCTGGCGGTGCGCGACCTCAGCGTGCCGGCGGCGCCCGCTGGCGATGAACCCCCGCACGCCCTCGCCCTCATGCTCGACGCGATCACCGCGGCGGCCGTCGCAGTCTCGGGCGGGGCGCCGCACCGCGTGGTGCGCTCGAGCCCGCTCGTGTCGACGCGCGACAACTACGACGAGCTGGGGTTCTCGGCCGACGCGGTCACCCGCGACCGCCGCTACTCGCACTACGTGAGCCCCACGGTGATGCTGCGCAGCCACACGTCGGCGGGCATCCCGGCGGTGCTGCGCGCGCTCGACCCGGCCAGCGACCGCGACGAGGTGCTCGTGCTGCCGGGCGTCGTGCACCGGCGTGACGCGATCGACCGCACCCACGTGGGCACGCCGCACCAGGTCGACGTCTGGCGCGTTTGCGCGCCCGCGCGGCGCACGGTCGACGAGTTGCTCGCGCTCGCTGGCGCGCTGGTCGAGGCGGTGCTGCCGGGTGCTCGCTGGCGCGCGGTGCCGGCCGAGCACCCGTACACTTTCGACGGCCGCCAGATCGATGTGTGGCACGGCGGCGAGTGGTTGGAGCTCGCCGAGTGCGGGCTCATCGACCCGGGCGTGCTGCGCCGCTGCGGGCTCGACCCGCGCCGCTGGTCGGGGCTCGCGCTCGGCATGGGGCTCGATCGCGCGGTGATGCTGCGCAAGGGCATTGACGACATCCGGGTGTTGCGGTCGACGGACGCGCGCATCCGCTCGCAGCTGGCCGACCTGTCGCCGTGGCGACCGGTGTCGGCGATGCCGCCGATCACGCGCGACCTGTCGGTCGTGATCGGGGCGGGCGAGGACGACGAGACGGTCGGCGACCGCGTGCGCGCGGCGTTGGATGCTCGTGTCGACGACCTCGAATCGGTGGCCGTTATCGCGCGCACGTCCGCCGCCGAACTGCCAGCGGCGGCGCGGGCGCGGCTCGGCATCACGGACGGTCAGGTGAACGCGCTCGTGCGGGTGGTGCTGCGCCCGCTCGACCGCACGCTGACCGACGCGGAGGCGAACGCGCTGCGCGACCGGGTGTACGTGGCGCTGCACGAGGGGCCGCACGCGGAACTCATCGGGGCGTGAGGGCCTGCAAGCGCGCGGTCGTGCGCCGTGCTCGGCGGTGGGCGGGTCCTTAGCCGAGCCGCACGACGACGCGTGGGCCGGAGCGGCCGACCTCGGTGAAGCCGTGCGCGGTTAAGAGGCGCAGCGTGCCCGTGTTGAGACTGCCGGCGGGCTTTGCGGAGACGTCGGTGTCGTGCGGGTAGGCCTCGATGGTGTGGGCTCCGCGGGTGCGGGCGTGCGCGACGGCGGCGTCGAGCAGGTGGTGGGCGATGCCCTGCCCGCGGTGGCTGCGCGGGATGGTGAAGCAGACGATCGACCAGACGCCGTCGTCGGCCCAGTCGGTGTCGCCCGCGGCTGACGCGATCGCTTTGGTACGGGGGAGGCGCTCGTAGCGCGGACGCGGGGCAACGCCGATCCAGCCGACGGCATCCTCGTTGTGGTGCGCGATGAGGCCGGTGGCGCGCCCGTTCGCGCGGTCGTCGTCGAGTGCGGAGCGGCGGGTCTGTGGGTCGGTGAGCGCGTGCTCGGCGTTGGCGAGCATCCACCAGCGGCACCAGCAGCGCGACGCTTCGGTGACGGCGTCAAGCACCGCGTCGACGGCGGCGTCGGGCACGAGCTCGGCAGGGGTGATGGTGAGCTCGGCGGCGATTGTGCTCATGGTGGCTTCAGTGTGGCGGTCCGCCGTCGCCTTGCCGACGACAGAGCCCTTTAACTTTCATAAAGCGTTTGCTAGCATTCACTTTATGAAAGTAGCCCCGTCGGCGCTGTTTCCGCTGCTGCGTTCGGACACGCAGGGGCAGATTCTGGCCGCCCTCGTGTTGAGTGAGCGCGGCGAAACCGCCAGCGACCTTGCGCACCACGTCGGGGTGAGCCTGCCGACCGTGACGCGTGAACTGGGTCGGCTGGTTGACGCCGAGCTGTTGATGAGCGAGCCAGTGGGGCGCCGGTCGGTGTACCGTCCGAATGCCGAGCATCCCCTCGCTGAGGCGATGCGCGAGATTGCGCTCTTCGCACACGGCCCTCAACCGGTGATCACTCGGGAGCTTGCGGACGTGCCCGGCGTCGCCGAGGCGATGATCTTCGGCTCGTGGGCGGCGCGTCGGCGCGGCGAGCCGGGCCCTCCCCCTCGCGACATCGACGTACTTGTTGTGGGGAGGCCGGACCCGGATGACCTGTACGACGCAGCGGAGCGCGCTGAACGTGTGCTGCGGCGCGAGGTGAACGTGACGTCGCTGACGCCTGCACAGTGGGCGCATGTGGATGATCCGTTCGTCGCGACGGTTCGTGGGCGACCATTGGTCGATCTTCAGGTCGACACGAGGGGCGAACATGACGTGGCAGCAGGGTCAGGAGACCGTGGAGAGGCTCATCACTGACGGAGAACTCGAGCGGGTTGCACCCAACCCGGCTGCCGCCGCTTCCGTTCTGATCACGTGCGAAGCGCATGTCGCTGCGGCCCGGTTGATTCGGGAGGAGGATCCGGTCGGGGCGGTCACTCTGGCGTACGACGCGGCTCGGAAGGCACTTGTCGCGATGCTGCTCGCGCAGGGACTGCGACCCACGCGGCGCGGTGGCCACATCGCGGTGACCGAAGCTGTGACTGCTCAGCTCGACCCGCCCGTGCGTACGGGTCGTCGGGTTGACAGGATTCGTCGGCTTCGCAACGCGAACGAGTATCCCGACGCGGAAACACCCGCGGCCTCCCGCGATGACGCTGCCGATGCGATCGACGTGGCCGTGGAGGCGCTCGACACTGCGCGGCGCGTTCTGCCGCATCTGTCGCCCTTCTGACGCGGCGCTGCCCGTGGTCAGTGGATGCTGCCGCCCGCCTCGTCAAGGTCGGTCGGATTGGCGAGGGTGGTCGCGATGGCGAGGCGGATGGCGGGCGTGAGCCGGTCGGCGGGCCAGTTCGGCACGTGGATGAAGCCGGCGGGGGTCGGCGTGCCGGTCTGCTGCGTGCGCCGTTCGGCGATAGCGCCGAGGTGGTAGGCGACGGCGTTGCAGACGTAACTGCCGGCGGTGAGGGAGACGGTGGCGGGGTGGCCGGCGTCGGTGAGGGCGCGGGCGATGCGCTTGACGGGAAGGCCGGTGAAGTGGGCGGCGGGGCCTGTTGGGTCGAGGGGCTCGTCGCGGGGCTGGGCTCCGTCGTTGTCGGGGATGCGGGCGTCGGCGTAGTTGATGGCGACGCGTTCGGGGGTGATCGCCTCGCGCCCGTCGGCGAGGCCGAGCGCGATGATGAGGTCGGGCCGGTGCTTGGCGGCGAGCTGCTCGAGCTGGGCGGCGGAGGCCGCGAAGCTGACGGGAAGCACTCGGCCGATTACGGTCGCGTGCGCCGCGGCGTCGGTCGTGTCCGCTTCGCCTGCGCCGGCCGCCGTGCACTCGAGCGTTTCGCCGTTCAGGGCGCGGGCGACGTCTCCGCTGGGGTTGGTGGAGTCGCCGCCGAAGGGCTCGAAGCCGGTGAGCAGCACGGTGCGCGTCTCGGTCATGCGTCCAGCCTGTCACGCGGGCGGCTTGAGCGCGTCGCGGAGGGCCCGGCTGCGGCTGGGCATCTCGCGCGGCGGCGCGGTTCGCGGTGGCGAAGACGCTGATTCGGGGTCGCCACCGCTCGCGCCGCCCGGTCCGCGCTCGGGCGGATGCAGCAGGTAGGTGGGGCCGGCGCGGGTGATCTCCCAGCCGTTGTTGTGGGCGAGCCGGTGGTGGTGCCGGCAAAGCAGGATTCCGTCGGCGACGTCGGTGCGGCCGCCGTCGCGTAGCCAGTGGTTGATGTGGTGGGCCTCGCACCAGCTGGGTGGGCGTTCGCAGCCGGGCCAGCGACATCCGCCATCGCGGGCGGCGAGCGCGATGCGCTGGGAGCGGCTGTAGAGGCGCTGTTCGCGGCCAAGATTGAGGGGCTGGCCGTCGTGGTCGACGGTGATGGCGACTGTTCCAGTGGCGCAGCCGAGGCGTTCGACGGTGGCAAGGCTGACCGGGTCGGGCTGGCCCTCGAGGTAGCCGCCGCCCCGGCCCTCGGCGAGGGTGGCTGCGGCGACGACGACGCGCACGCCGACGGGGGAGTCGCCGAGCAGGTGCTCGGTGTCGGCGCTCACACCCTGGCGCAGCAGCTCGGCGAACACGTCGCTCGTGTATTGCTCGAGCGTGCGCTCGTCGGCGTCGGGATCAGCCTCGGCGCCGCCACTGGCCGCACTGTCGCTGGTCGCGCGGAGTGCCGAAGGGCCCGCTGCCGTCCCGTCGTCGAAGCTTGGTAGGTTTCGCCGCGGCGACGTCACGCGGTCGTAGATCTCGCTGACGACGGCGAAGGTTTCGGGGTCGAGCTCCCAGTGGGCGTACCCGCCGCCGGCGGCGCGGCGCCCGAGGCGGAACCCGCGTCGCTCGCGGGCGGCCTGCTCGCGCGTGGCAATGCCAGCCAGGTCGAGCTCGTCACGGGCGGCACGCGCTTCGCGGGCGGCGCGCTCGGGGTCGAGCCCCGCCACACGCTCAACCATCGCGGCGGCGGCCTCGTCGAGCTGCGGCTGCGTGACTCCGGCGGCGGGGCGCCCGAGCGCACCAACGACAGCGTCGGCCACGGCGACACTCACCCGCCCGTCGATGACGGCCGACGTGAGCGGGGTGGGGGAGGGCGCGCCCGCGGCGACGCCGACGCGGACCGCAGCACGAGCATCCGCCACCCGCGTGCCCGTCGTGACGCGCACCATTTCTTCCGGCGTGCGGTGGCCTTCGCGCTGTGCGAGCCCGTCGCTGCCGAGTTCGGGGGCCGAGCGGCGGGCGATCTCGCCCGCGAGCAGCGACACGTGCAGCTGCGCGAGCCGCACCTCGTCGGCGGCGACTCGGGTCAAGGCAAGCAGCGCGGCATCGTCGAGACCGCGGTACGCGTCGCCCGAGCGCGGCACGGCCGTGAGTGCCGCGACGGCGGAGCCCAGCAGCGCGGCGATCTCGCTCACGGTGGCCTCCTCTCGCGTGCCTCGCGTGTACCTCGGGCGGTGAACTCCGCCCCGCATTCGAATATACGTTCGACTACCGACACGGGCGGAGCGGCTCTCACGCCCGCAGAGAAGAGGGCATGAGCGCACTCTGGGGAGGAGAGGTGAGCGGTCGCGGAGGCGACGCCACCAGGCGAGGCGTACGCAGTCCTTCGCAAGACCAACTGCGAGCCAGCGCTGCGATCGCCGTCGCGCTACCCCGGACGAGCACTAGTGACTGCCTGCTGAGCCATTCCACAGGCGCTCGCTGACCCACTGCCAGTCAAGTCGCTCCTGTTCGAGCCGCACATCCGGCCCGTGGCGCCCCGTGACCAGGTCTGAGTACACGACCTTTTCATCGTCGGTGAGATGCGGGAGCTCCGCTCGGGTTGGTTCGCTTTCCGTCCCCCATCGGTCTTCGTGGGTGAGCAGTGTGGGCGCATCCATGAGCACCGAGCGTGTCTGGGGCAGGTGGCTGCGGACGCGATTGAGGATGCTGAACCCGTGCGTGTCGATGTCACCCCAATAATCGACGGGTCGACCTGCCAGCCATCGCAGAGACGCGGGCTCGCCGGCGTCGTAGCCGCGCCCCCAGATCGCCACGCATCCTGCGGGCACGGGCACGCTCAAGTAGCTGATCTCGTTTTCAACGATGAGCGCGCGCGTCGGGGCGATATCGAGCGTGTTCAGCTCGGTTGTGCGGAGGGCCGCCTCACTGACGCCCGGGGGGAAGCCCAGAAGTGCGGGGTCGAATCGAAGTCGAACGGTGGTGGGTCGCGTTGCGTAGCCGAGAGCCCGTTCGAATGAGGTGCGCGCGTGGGGAACACCGAGCATCCCGGCCAGCGCCGAACGGTGCCGGTCGATGAACTTCGTGTCGACTCCCGGAGCGTCGACCTGTCGCAGATATAACCCGGTGTGTCGGTGGGCCGTGAGCCAGTCGAGCGCGGCCATCACCGTCGCCCACTCGCTTCCCATTGCTACTGCCCGAAGCGGATGCGCGAGGGCCCACTGCACGGCGTTGGGGCGGGGTTCGCTGGTCGCAACGATCTGGCGATACGTGGCGAGGTCGGCGCGGGCGCCTGTGCCGAGCAGTTCCCATGCCTGTTCGTAGCTGGTGATCTGGGCGCGCTCTGGTCGACTCGTGATTCCTGTCGAACGGCCTCCGATGTGCCCGTCGACGATTGTGTACGCGCGTCCGCCGCGGGACGCCCGGCGCACTGCGTCCGCCCATGCGCGAGCATCGTCGAAATGCTCTCCGAGGTCAGCCGAGCTGGGCCCGCGAAGGGGCAGATCGATGACAGTGAAGGGATCGCCCGTCACGGCCCCCCGCAGAAGGGTGCCGTCATTCCAGCGCCGTCGCACCGCGTCGGCGATCTGGGATGCTGTGGTCCAGCGGGCGGGGTCGCTCACGATATCTCGCGGCGGCGTTCGCGAAACTCTTCGATGGTCATCGTGTGCACGCGTGACGATGCTCCGGTTGGGTTGTCGACGAAGCCAATGGTGCTGACGTATGGCTCGATGATGTGCACCTTCTGTAGCGGGGTGACGATGAGCAATTGCAGCCCGAGTTTGGCAAAAAGCTCGAGCGCGTAGCGGGTTGACACATCGGAACCCCGTCCGAACGCCTCGTCGATGACGGCGAAGCGGAAATCGCGAGACTTTTCGACGCCCCACTCGAGCCCGAACTGGTAAGCAAGCGATGCGGCGAGGATCGTGTACGCGAGTTTCTCTTTCTGTCCGCCCGATTTTCCGTCGGAGTCGGTGTAGTGCTCGTATTCGTCTCCCGTGACACGGTCTTGCTCACTGGCGGCGAACGTGTACCAGTTGCGCACGTCGGTCACCCGTTTGAGCCATGCCTTGTCGGCGTCAGCGTGCCCCTCGCGGCCACCAAACCTCTCGATCAGTTGGCGAATCTGCTCAAACCGGCTTTCCAGAAGGTCGCTGCGTTCAGCGCTTCCGAGTGCGTCGCTCGTGGCTTCGCGGAGGTCGGCTCGAAATTGCCGCACGTCGTGGTTGACCGTGGGTTCTGCCACGAGTTGGATAATTCGACCTTCGGTGTAGTCGATCGCGCGCAGCGCGTCGTTGATCCGGTCGATGCGCTGGCGAATGTCGTCCGCTTGTCGACGCAACCAGGTCGAGAACTGTGCAAGTTCGCGGATGGCGTTGGTGGTCAGCTGGTGCCGGAATTCCGCCTCGAATCGGGGCAGGTCGTCGCGCAGGACGGTGGTGTGCAGTTCACGGAACGCCGCAAGCGAGTCGATGTCGGCGTCGAGTTCGGCTCGGTACGTAGGCCAGCGTCGCAGAAACTCCGCCATCTGCTGCTGGATGTTCGTCGTGTAGCCGTTCATTTCACGCTGGAGTCGGTCAATGGCGACGGTGAGCTCGCCGGTGAGGCCCACGCGCAGTGCATCGTAGTCAGCAACCGTGCTGAGGGGGGTCTGCCCGTGTCGACTGGTCAACGCGGCGTAGTGGCTTCGCGCGATCTCGATGACCTCAGCGCCGATGGCCTGAAGCGTCTGCTCTTCGCGCTGGTCACGCTCTCGCATGTCGCGGATCAGCTGCTCGATGCCTCCGATCGCAGTGGCGACCGCGGTGAGCCGCTCTGTCAGGCGGTTTTCTTCCGCGTCGATCTGCGCGATTCGGGTGTCGAGGTTTCTCAACTCGTCGGACCCGGCGACGAGCTGGTGTTGCTCCTCGGTTAGGCGGCTGAGCTGAGCTGCTGCCGACTCGGTGTCGATGTCTGACCAGGTGCGGTACTCGTCGAGCCCGGCGAGCGCAGCGCTGATGGTGCGACGGGCTCGTGCCGCCTCGTCGGCCGCGTCGAGCTCGCTGGTCAGACGCTCATATTCGGTGATGAGCGTCGTGTGTTCGGCCTCGAGCATCGCGATTTTTCGACCGTTGTCGCGGCCGAGGACCCAGCCGCGAGGGCTGAGTGTGTCGTCTCGGTCGTCTTTCTCGTGTCGGTCACCGTCCTTGGTGAGGCCTTCGCGGGTGATGGCTCGATGTTCCCGCCGCAGTTCGTCGACGGTGTCGGCGAGGACATGGTCAGCGCGTTGAGCGAGCTCGATGCTGAGGTATTCGGCGAACGGGCCTGCTTCGACGGTGAGGATGTTGGTGAGGCGGCGGCCGTGCAGGGTGGCTGGGGTGCTGCGAACCTGTCGTTCGGGGACTCGTCGGTAGACGAGTCTGGCGTTCAGGCGGTGCTCGTTGACCCAGTGGGTGACCGCCGCGTAGTGATGATGGGGCACGAGCATGGTGAGTGCGAATCCCCGCAGCACTCGTTCGGCAGCACCCCGCCATTCACCGCCGTCGGGGCTGATGTCGATCAGCTCGGCGGCGTAGGGGAGCTCGTGGGGTTCGACGCCGAGCGCCGCGCAGAGCTCGGTGCGAACCCGTTCGAGGTCGATCGGAATACTGTTGCGGCGAGTACGCAGACTCGTGATTTCTCGTTCGATGGTGTCGCGTGCTCGGCGAACGTCGATGCGCCGTTCCATCAGCGGGTCGCGGCGCAATGCTTCGGCCTGATCTTCGTGCGCGAGTTCGGCGGCGCGATGTGCAATGTCGTCGCGCCGGGCCTGGAATTCGTAGGCGCTGTCGACGGGCGCGAGCTGTGCCGTTTCACTCAGTTCTGTGTACCGGCGTCGTCGATCGGCTCGGGCGGACATGTCGTCTTCGGCGCGGCGAATTTCTGCGTCGATCTCACGAAGTCGATCGCCGCCCGCCTGTGCCCTGTGGACGGTGAGTGTGTCACGCGTCGGCGCAAGCGCGGCACGCTCGCGGGCGAGGGCATCCGATTCTTCGGTGAGAACGCGCTTCCTGGTTTCGCATTTCTCGAGCTCTGTGGCGAGGATTGCCCGCACCCGTTCAGCAATGTAGGGGGCGACAGCGTCGCGCTCGTTGCGGTGGGCTGTGTGGGTGGTTCGCGTGTCGTCGTAGCGGTCGGCCGCGTCGATGAGTGGGGTGAGAATGGCGAGCTGGTCGGTGGCGGTGCGCACCGCCTCGTGTGCCTTCACGAGGTCGGTGTAGTGGCTGATGATCGCGCGCACGCGCGTATCGGCTTCGACGGGCTCGAGCATGTGCTGCCGCACGAAGTCGTTCAGGTTGCCGACCGATTTCATTGACACGGTCTGGTGGAATAGCTCCATCGCCTGTTCGCTGGCGATTCCGAGGAGTCGCCGCACACGCCGCTGGTAGTCGGGATAGCTGGTGTCAATGGTGGCGCCGCTGCCCCGTAGGCGCGCACGCAGTGCGGTCAGTTCGTTGCCGAAGTCAGCAAAATCGCTGTCGATGGCGAGTGGTCGCGTTGCGGTGACGTAGAAGCGGTCAGGCTGTCCCGCACGGTCTTTCTGGTGAAAGACCTGCGCGAGGGTGACGGTTTCTGCGTGTCCGACGTTGCCGAACATCCCGAGAATGACGGTGTAGCTGCGGTCGTCACGAAGCCCCACGGGTCGTGAGGCGCCGGTGGTCTCGTTGCGTTCAGATTTGTAGTGGCCTTCGACGTAACTGCGCAGGGTGCGTTCGCGCGCATCGGCTCCCGCTGCTTTGTTGTAGGCGATGCGGTGGGCCGGCAGCAGCAGGGTGGTGATTGCGTCGACGAGCGTCGATTTGCCGCTGCCGATGTCTCCGGTCAGCAGGGAGGTGGCTCCGCCCGGGGTGAGGGTGTAGACGCGCTTGTCGAACGTTCCCCAGTTGAGTACTTCGACGCGCTTCAACCGGTACCCGCTCGTGTGGTGGGTGCTCGCTGGGGTGTCGAGTGCGCTGAACAGCGTGTCGGTCACGGTGTGGCCCCCGAGGTGGTTGTGGCGTAGACGGCGAGCTGGTTCGCGAAGTCGCCGAGAGTGTGAGCGTCGACGTACGCCTTGAGTATTCGGCGCACTTCGTAGTGGCCCTGTTGTGCGCGAAGTTCTCGCAGAAATCCGAGTTCGACGACCCTCTTGATGGTGGTGTCTGCCTGGTCGACGCTTCGCGCCTCGTTGCTGGTCGTGGCGTGAAAAACCCGGATCATGTCGACGAGTTGGTCGCGCGTGACGACGAGGGTACCGCTGTCGCCGTCGGCCTCGAATTCGGCGAGTCTCTTGCGCAGGAGCACGAGCAGCAAGCTCACGTTGTACGTCAGACTGTGGCGACGCACGAGGCGGGGCAGTGGCTCGTCGCTGTCGTGCGGTTCGCGGGTTGCCAGGTATGCGTAGCCTTCGGTCTCATCGATGACGACGTCGATGCCGATGGTGCGGAAGTGGTCGGCGACGTGGCCGCGATGCCGTTCGAGGGTGTGCCACACGGCCTCGTGTGCGGTCACGTCTCGGTAGACGACGTCTTTCATGAGGTGGATGATCGCGGTGGCGATGGCGCGTTCGTCGGCTGGTGTCATGGTCGGCTCACCGTCACGTGCTGCATGCGAACAATTTTGGTGTTTCCGGCGGGGTCACTGTAGGGGATGCTCGTGGCGTGGTCGTCGATGGTGACCATGATGTCGTCGGCCTCGAGGCTGAGGTAGCCGAGCAGTTCGGCTACGCCATCGCGCAGGGGGTGCTGGGCAATGATGTCGGTGAGCGATGCGCTGGCGCGCGGCGGCACAGCGTCGCGAATGGTCGCGGCGAGGCGGGCTGTGTCGATGTACCGCTGGGCGATGAGCCCGTCGAGGTCGGCGTCGTCGTCTTCGCCGGGAGCGAGCAGACTGTCGACGCGTGTTTCGGGCTGTGGGTCGTAGAGGGGCCGCTCGAGTGGCAGGCTAATGGGCACGCCCGGCGTGTTGACTGTGAGCCCGAGGTCGTGTGGGGGCTGCTCGCGCACGCTGAGCGCCGCGGTTTCGATCTCACGCACGAGCTGCATGATGCGCTTGTTTTCTACCCAGACGTGGTCGTCGAGGAAGCGACGCAGTTGTTCTGACAGGGTGCGAACGGTCTGCTGGGTGCGTTCGGCGGCGTCTAGCCAGTCGTGGTGCACGGTGTGCAAGCGCTGGTCGGGTGTGATCTGGGGCAGGCGTTGCACGGCCGCGAGCATGTGAGTGATCTCGTTTTGAGTGTCTTCTGACAGGAGGTAGTCGTAGAACGACTGGAAGGTGCGGCCCTGGTCTGATGCGGTGATGTCAGCTCTGCTGGCCACCAGTTCGGCGAGCAGCTCGCCTTTGCCGCCGTCCCACCGGGCGATCTTCTCTCGCGCACTGCGATCGAGTGCGCGGAAGTTGTCTTCGACTTCGCGGAAGTCGGCGAGGAGTTCGCGGGCGGTTGCCGCCACCTGCTGGTAGCGGTCGCGCAGCGCCGTTTCGTCAAGCGTTCGCACGACGCCGTTTCGGGCGTCGTCGAGTTCGGCGTCGATGGCCGCGCGACGTCGTTCGAGTTCGGCGATGCGCGCGTCGGGGTTGGTTTCAGCGCCGTGCATGATCTGTCGCAGTAGTTCAACGACGGTCTGAAGGCGTGATTCGGTTCCGATGAACGTGCGCGTGCGCATGCTGTCGACCCAGGAGTGGGCCTTGTGCAGCGCGGGTGTCGCGTCAAAGTGCACCTCGTCAGACCCGACCGGGTAGTGCCGTCGCAACCAGCCCGACTCGGCGGCAGACCAGTCGTCAAGGTATGCGGCCGGTTCACCCGTATAGCGCTCGGGCTCTGACCGGTGCAGTTCATACAGGTAGTCGTCGAGCGCCGAGATGAGTTGGCTGGCCGGAACCGCGCCCCTATTGCCGTCAACAAAGTAGGTGCCGAGGAACGAAAGCACGAGGGGCGCGTTGCGGGCCCGCATGAGACGCCAGGCAGGGTGGCGCTGCCAGAGTCGATCGAGGTCGTCAAGATTCATGGTCATCGCCACGATAGGGGTGACCACCGACACCGGGGGTGTCTGTGGGGGCTGCCCCGGGCATCCCGAGGAGGGGGAGCATGTGCTGGGTGATGAGCGGCGCGACCGGCAGGGTGGCGAGCTCTGCGGGGCTGAGCCAGCGCAGGCAATCGATTTCGGCGGCGGCCGCGATGGGCTCGGCAAGCTGCGCGCGGAACACGTCGGCGATCAGCGTCGCCCCGGCCTCGTTGGCGGCCGGCGCCGTGTACTGCCCAATCGGCTGCAATTCTTCCGGCGGGATGCTCGCCCCAATTTCTTCCCGCAGCTCACGACTGAGCGTCTCGGCCGCCGTCTCACCCGCCTCGGGCTTGCCGCCCGGCTGCATGTAAACGGAGGTCCCCCGCTTCCTGACCACAAGCAGTCGCCCGATGTCGTCCACGACGAGCGCCGCCGACACCCGTATCGTCTGCCCGCTCACACCCCCACTCTGCCACCCACCCCGGTTCAACCGCCCCACGCATTACCGCTAGACTCTCCTAGGCCCTCCGGGGCCAGCCACGGGCTGTGGCGCAGCTTGGTAGCGCACTTGACTGGGGGTCAAGGGGTCGCAGGTTCAAATCCTGTCAGCCCGACCAAATCACGAAACCCTCTCGCTTTAGCGGGAGGGTTTCGTGATTTGTGGGCTAATCAAGGTTGCACCTGCGAGCAGGTGGGCCCACGCCGCGCAAGGGGCCCCGGGCGCGGCCCCGCCGCGTTTGGGGGAGCCGGTGGGGACAAATCCTGTCAGTCCGACTGCGTGCCGCTTCCGCACCTAGGAAACCCTCGAAAGTGATGGATCACGGTTTCCCCTTTGTCCCGTCACTGGCGCAGCTTGGCTTCGTTGCGGTGCGTCCTTGCCTCGTCCTTGAATGCGTTCGTCAGCTAGCGCATTGCCGCTCGCTCTCTTTTTCTCGTCCGTCCGCCCTAGCATCCGGCGCTCCTCTCCATGTCGGAGGCCCAGCGCACACTGATTTCGTGGCAGACCTCTACACGAAGAATGGCCGACCGCTCCGACGTAGCGGTGACAAGTTGTTTGCGCGCTCGGGAACGTACGTAGGCAAGATCAAGGGCGACTACGTGTTCGACCCCTCGGGGCGCTACGCGGGCACCATCGTGGGGGAGCGCGTTGTCTACCGCTCGACTCACTCCGCGCGGATTGCCAGCCCTTCTGTCTCAGCGAACCGTGCCGGGAGTGCGAGCGCCAACCGGGCGGGCTCCGCGATGTGGGGTGACGAGCCACCGTTCCCGGACTGAACGCGCCGACACGCCGCACCTAACTTGATGTGGCAGTTCTTTAAGTGGTCGCGCTATGATAATTATGACCCGGCAGCGACGAGAGGAACCGCAGATGGCGATCCGCACCCCGAAGACTCGCGAGGATCTCGCGCGCCTGCTAAACCCCATGCGTCTCGAGGCGACCCCGTTCGAGCGTGCGGTCGCGGTCGGTGCTGCGGAGAGCCGCACGTTCTCGCCCGCCGCCCCCAAATCCGGCCCGGAGTTTACGCGCTGGCTCCGTACCGTTGAGTCGCTGCACGAGGGCATCATGCTCCTGCGCGCTGGTTGGCTCCGCTTCGACCCGCAGAACCTGCCGTACTTCCTGCAGCCCGATCTCAACATCGGCCTGATCGTCAGCAGCGGCGACGCCTTCACGGGCGTCACCTACGGCAACCCCACGACCCGCAACCCGAAGGGCTCGGCCTTCGCCCGTCGCGTCGATGAGAACGGCAAGGTCGCGATGTTCGGCCGGCCGGTCGAGGACGGCGAGGTCGACGTCGAGGACGCCTGGATCCTGCTATACAACGAGCGCGACGGTCTGGTGCACCTCGAGCTGTCCCGCCCGGCTTCGATGGCCGGCAGCTTCGTAGACAGCTGGTCGGAGCGCATCATCTTCCCGCCGTTCGACCTGGCGCTCGGCACCTTCTCGTACGACGAGGACGAGGACGAGGCCGACGACGAGGGCGACATCGGCTTTACCGTGACGCGTCGCTGAGAGGCGTCGGTTCCCGACCATGAGCACCACCACTTTCGTTCCTGCGCGCCTCAAGATGGCGCGCGCCATTCGACAGATGACCGCGACTGCTCTCGCGGCCGAGGCCGGCACTACTCCGCCATGGGTGTCGCAGTCCGAGCGCAGCAAGGAGACGCCCAGCCCTGAACTGATTCGTGAGTTCGCGCGCGTCCTCAACTTCCCGGTCGACTTCTTCTACCGGCCGCTCGAGCAGTTGCCACCCTCGGATGCCTTCCACTTTCGGGCGACGTCGCGACTCGCCAAGAAGGACGAGGACACTGCCCGGGCGCTGTCCGCGCTCGCGATGGAACTTTCCGACTGGATTGAGGACACCTACCGAGCCCCCGATCCGGCGGTACCTGAGCTGCAAGACCTCATCGGCTCAGATGACGAGGTCGCACCCGAGCAGGCAGCGGAGGCCCTTCGCGGTGCTTGGGGGCTCGGAGTGGCGCCGATCAAGAACCTGCTGCAGCTCCTCGAGTCCAAGGGTGCAAAGATCTACTCGGCCGGCGGGCCGCTGCAAGCTATCGACGCCTTCTCGTTCCGTCACGGGGCGACACCCGTCATCTTCCTCAATGTGCATAAGTCTGCCGAGCGCCTTCGCTTTGACCTCGCTCACGAACTCGGGCACTTGGTCATGCACGGAGGGTCACTGCACGTGGAGCCGGGCAAGGAGAAGGAACTCGCGGCGAATGACTTCGCCAGCGCGTTCCTCATGCCGCGTTCGGACGTGCTGGGATCCATCCGGGGGAACTTGATGCTCGAGGATGTCCTCGTTCTTAAGCGGCGCTGGCGGGTCAGCGCGATGGCCCTCAATCTGCGCGCTCACCGCCTGGGCGTGATCTCGGAGTGGACCTACAGCACTCTTGCAAAGCAGCTCTCGATCGCTGGCTTCCGCCGGGGCGAACCAGGATCCGATCTGCGGGTCGAGTCCTCGAGTCTGCTGACGCAGGTCATGAGCGATATGCGCGCACGTGGAGAGGGTTTCTCTGACATCGCGCGCGTCTTGAACGTGCGAGCGCAGGATGTTCAGAATCTAATGCTCGGCATTGTGACGTTCGCTATTCAGGGTGAAGGCGTTGCTCGCTCCCGCGGCTCTGCAGACCTCCGCGACGTGTCACTAGCTCCAGTGGCAGACCTCAACGCTCATCGCGGCGGTCGCTGAGTGCCGGCCTCAGATCCAGCTAGTTCCGATTAAGCCCGTGCCGGCGGCTGTCGAGGGCGTCTTTGAAGTGGCTCTCGGCGATGTCGATATCCCGCGTCGGAGTGGACGGGTCAAACACGCGTAGCAGCGAGAAGCGGAAGCTCGTCGGGTCCAGCGGACGGAGCTCGACGTTGCCGCCGTGCCGGTTCGTCGCGTAGGCGTTCCAGCGCTGTCGAATATTCTCTAGCCCGTCCGCCTTGCCGACGTAGTGCCGTCCGTCGCGAGTGTCAGTGATCATGTAGACGCCCACGACCGACGAAAGCGCGGTGCGCCACGAGGCGTAGCGGTGCTCGCGCATCATTGTTTGGAGCTGGACGTGGCTCAAGACGAGTCGGTCGAAGCCGGGAAACGGGATCGGCTCGGCGTCCGCGATCCCGACGACCGGGTAGCTCGCTGCGGTGGTGGCATTCATCCGCCAGGTGCGCGGCGGCTTCCATCCGATGACGAGGCGGTTGCGGAGGTCTGCCATGTGCTCGGAATCGGCGATATGGAAGGTGCGGAAGATCCCGTTGTCCTCGACTTCTCCGTAGCACTCGACGACGGACCAGAGCCGTGCCTGGTCGCCGCCTTCCTTGATGAAGACCACCCAGATGGGCGAAGGAGCGGTCGGAAAGCTTCTCGCGCTGGCCGACTGCCTCCGGGTGTACTCGAAGATTTCTGCGTGCGTTGAGTCGGCGTGAAGACCCGCCAGTCCGCTTTCCGGCGCTTCCTGCGCGAAGGCATGACGGACCACGAGCGCCTGCCCGGGGTCGATGCCCGCGTCGAGAAGTAGCGGGCCGAGCGTCAGTGCCACATCGTGCCTCTCTGCGCAGGTGTTGTCATCACCGCGTCCAGGCTTCTCGTGTGGCGTGGCGGCTGGCGGACGCTACCGCTTTGCGGCGAGCTGCTCGCGCATGATTTCGACGATGTTGTCGCGGTAACGCGACTTCACGCGGTGACGCGTCCCCGCCTTCATCTCCTTGACTAGCTTCTCGATTGACTCGGCGTGGTGGAAGCTGCCGCCAACGGCGAAGTAGGCGCGGAGCCAAGAGTCGGGGTCGATCGGGAACCCCTCGGTGGCGAACGCCCGGACTAGCTGCACGACGGCGTCCTTGCCTCGCCCGGAGCTGAGGCCGTTGTAGTCCTCGCTCTGGATCTTTTCGGCGGCAGCGAGCAGGAGCGGGTCGCTGGCCGGGACGGCGTCATGGGTGTGGAGGTTGAGCGCCCCGAGACCGTCGAGCCAGGTGCGCACCATGTCGTAACGGGACCAGATCAGGACGAAGAGCTTGCCGAGTGAGTCCGCCTCGACCGCGCGCCGGATCGTCTCTAGCTCGGGCTGCTCGTACGGATGAAGCACCACTACCGCGTGGTCGATGACCTTATCGTCGCGTTCCAGGCTCGCGAGCTCACGGATGTCGAAGACGATCCGATCGGTCTTTTCGGGTGCTATGAACTCCGCGGCTTCGACGTCTGCGCCGCGGTCGTCGTGGTTGAACTTCTTCACGTCCGTGACGGCGAAGAGATACGGCGCATCGCCGATCCAGTCTCGGATCAAGGCGCTCTGTGGAATCATCGCGGTGCCGTGCTGTCCCCAGTCTTCGCGCACCATGTAGGCAAGTTCGGTCACGCGATCATGATCGCAGTGGGCTCCGACATCGCACCGAGATCGCTACGGGAGCGGCCAACCATCGGCTGCGACGCGCTCACGCCAATACGTCGCCGCGTCCTTCCCGGCTTGCATCGCAATGAACTCATCAGTTCGCTCCGCGAGGGCAACCCTCGGGTCGGTGACATCGACGAATGCCTCCAGTGCGATGTACAAAGAAGTGCTGCTGGCAAACTGGGCATACCCACGGACGGACTCAATGACGGCAAACGTGACCGGATTGCCGTGCACGAGTGCGTTGCGAGCTCGGCGTCGACGGGCGTCGAGTACGGCACCCTCGGAGGTGTACTCCGCCATGAGCGCGGTGTAAATGGCGTGATCGCTGAGGCTCGCGAACATGCGCTCTATCCAGTTGCGCTCGTGTTCAATGCGACAGAGAGATAGGAAGTCGTCGGCACGGTCGGCGAGGAACAGCAGCCAGGGCTGCTTCGGCCGATCCGACACCCGCTTTCGGGTCAGCTCAGTGAGTAGCTCAGTGTGGCCAGCCCCTCCAAGCAGGCACATGTGCGCCGCGGTCTGAAGGTCGCCCAGCCAACGGGCGTGCGCCCACCGCTCGTTGAGAAGCGCGAAAAGGTCATCCGGCTTCATGGCGGCGTGAGTGGCGACGTGCTGCACGACGCGGTCAGAAAGCGGGATGACACTGCTGATGTCGGCTTCGGAGGGCTTCCGTAGCGCCATATCGCGGCTGAAGGGGTGATCGGCGGCAGTTTGCACGTCGATGGCGGCAGCGAGGAACTGTGGGAGCTCTTCGCGGGCTAGCGCTTCCGCGATCCGGGGTCCCTGCTCTGCGACCGCCTCAGAAGTAATTCCGGCGCCGTAGGTGTCGTCGGGAAAGCCGGTCTGCCTATGCACGGCGTGATGGCCCCCGCCGGCATTTCGTCCAGAGCGCAGCACGTGGTACTCGGCTAGCCGCGGGCGGACACCACCGACGCGGTGGATCGAGACGCTCAGAATCGTGTCGACGATGGCGCGGGCCTTCTCGACGGCTCCGGCCGCTTTCGTGATGCCGAGATCCACCCGGACGATGGTGTCGACATCGGACTCCTCGTCGACCATCTTGGCGACCCGGAAGCTGTGCCCGTACTGGACGATCTCCCACAGCTCTTCCTTATGCGGAAACTCGAACCGGCCAGGCTCGGCGTTGGGCACCGCCCAGCGCGCGTCGCGGAACATGACGTTGCCTGCCTCGAAGTCTGCATGAATCCGACCCTTAAAGCCGATCCAGACAACGATCGGCTCTTGCTCGGCCGGAGATCCAACGAAGTCGCGAGCCTTCTCGAGTCGCTCCTCGGCCGGCGTGTCTTTTTCGCCCATCGGAATGTCGTCAGGATCGCGACCGAACCCCATGATGCTGACAAGCCCACTGAAGATGCCTTCGGCATGGTGTCCTCGCCTCGTCAGCTGATCAAACAGCAACTCCGCGATCGGACGATACTCGCGGCCCGAGAGCGTCCGATCCTTTGCGACCGCCACCAAATCGTCCCAGGTCGCGCGGACCGCTTCGTCCGTTTCGAGCGCCGCCAGGATCGTTGCTGCGGTCATCGTGACGTCGAACCAAACTGCTGCACTGCGCGTCCCCGGAGCTTGCATGAGCGTGGTGCGCGGGCTACCGGCGAGCGCAGCGAATGCCGCTTCGAACGCGGCCAGCGGACCAGTGACCTGGGTGCGCAGTGCGGGTCCGAGTGCAGCTATCGACTGCTCGAGGTCCAGCCTGAGTGAGGTGCGGTTCGGCTTCGGGCTCCATGCCTCGGCGCCGCTCGCCAGGCGCACCCACTCGACGATCTCGCTCACGATGACCGTAAGCGGCAGGACACTGCTTGAGCCGTGCCGCCGGTCAAGCGAAGACACCAGCGACGGGAGCCAGGCGGGGGTACCTTCCGACCAGTGGTCGTTGACGTTGTAGTCGATCATCATCGGCAGGCTCGCATGTGGTGTTCGGTATGTAGGCGGGCGCTCATATCTGCTTATGACTATGACCGAACTCGTCCGCGACGAGAACAGCCCACGCGTTGTGCTTTTCGCAACGAGCGCGACCGGCGCATTGACGTGCTGATCTGAGCCGTCATACTCAGCAGTCCTCCTCGCCGGGACGCGGCTTCACCAAGAGGAACCCACCCGGGGTTCGTCGGCCGGATCCGATGAGGAGGCTCACTCGTGAGTGATAACGAACTGCCCGAGGTGCCGGCCACGGCTCTCGGTCCCATCCGCCCGCTGAGCGTGCGCATCACCGACGGGTTGCGGGCGCAGCTCGAAGTGATCGCACAGCTCAACGACCGGAGCGTCACAGAAGAGATCCGTCTGGCGCTGGAGGCCTGGGTCGAGACCAGCAAGTCGGACCCGAAGGTGCTCCAGCGCGCCGAGACGGTGCGGGCTGAGATCGAGCGCGAGGCCAAGACCAAGCAGAGCGCGATCGAGGCCATCTTCGGAGGCGCATCGTCACGTGGTGGTCGCACCACCAAGCAGGCTTCGGCCTGACCAGCGCCGGGCGTCCGGGATCGAGCACCGCCGTGCTCTCCCGGGCGCCTCGGCGCCTACTCGCCTGCCCCTCGTTGCTGCCCCGCGGCTTGTCAGAGAACGAACGAGTCCTCGGCCGCGACAACAGTAAGGAGGTGGGAGCGATGGTGAAGAGCGTCGTCATCCCGCACGACGAGACCCGTCCGCCGCGGCTCCAGGAGATGCCGGACATCGGCGCCTTCCAGGAGGCTGTCGACGGCTGGCTCGAGATCATCGGGGTGCCCGGCATGGGCGCCACGCTCTACGTCAATGAGGCCGCGCATCGCGACTTCGCGCCCCTCAACACGAGGGCGATGGCGCTGACCTGGCTGTACGCCGTTGACCCGATGCGGCACCCGCTGCTGTTCGGCGACGTAGTGCTGTCTGGAGACGGGAACGACGGCGACGTCCCGGAGGAGCTCGTGGGCGATGTGTTTGAGGCCAGCGAGTTCTTCATCGACGTGAGAGCCCACGCTGGCCGTCTCTGGCGAGAGACGCGTGCGCAGTTCGGCACAGTGTTCGAGGCAGCGGTCTGGTGCATGTTGCTGACGCGCTCCGCTCGACCGGGCGTCCAGTTTCGGATCCGTCCACGCGTGCTCTCCTCTAACTGAGAAGCGGCGACCACTTGAGCATCGACAGTCTCGTCGCTCGTGGTCGCCGCTCTTTCGTTTCGGGCCGACCTCGTTGCCCAAGTCACAACATCTGGCCTATCGCCACGGCGCGTTCGTTGCCTCATAACTAAAGGCACAAAGGAGAATGAGCGAAACGCGATTTATGCGCTCGAATTGACCACCCGATGAAGCATTCCCAGCTCACCCGATCCGCTCGTCCGTCCCGGCGAGCTTCTTCGCGCGCGCATCGAGACGAGGGCGCCTGATGCAGATCACCTATCTTCGAATGTCCGGCTTCCAGTCGTTCGGCACCGACCCGACTGAGATCGCCCTGCGCCACGTCACCTACGTCCTCGGACTTAACGGCGCCGGCAAGACTGCTGTGCTCGAGGCGCTCTCGCGGCTCTTCAGTCCGCTGTCGGCGCAGCGCAAAGTTCGTCACTCGGACTTCCACATCCCGAATGGGCAGACGGCAGCAGATGTGCATGCCGCTAGCCCCGTGCTGTGGATCGAGGTAGACATCGAGGTGCCCGAGTCGGGCGCATCAGGCGACCACGCTTCGGTCCCGCCCAACTTCGCACACATGCGAATCGCCACGGAGGACGGGGTTCCGCGGATCCGCGTCCGCCTCACCGCCACTATCGCTCCCGACAATGTGATCGAGGAGAAGCTCGAGTACATCCTCGAAGCGGATGCGGACGGAGAACCGCTGCAGCGAGCCGACATGTCGCGCTTCGACCGCGCCAACATAGAGGTGCACTACCTGCCTGCGCGCCGCGATCCGGCCGAGCACATCGCTTACACGACCGCGTCGTTGGTCGGTCGCGCGCTACGCGCGGCGGATTGGACTGCCGAGCGCACGACACTGGACACGCTGTCGAAGAGTCTCACCGACGCGCTTGCTGACAATGACGCCGTGAAGAGCATCGGTGTTCAGCTCGCGGGGGAGTGGAAGGGTCTCCACTCTGGCGCCTTCTTCACCGACCCGTCGATTGCGTTTGGCAGTGGCGATCTAGAGAGTGTGCTCCGCCAGCTCACCGTTTCATTCGCACCGTCCCCGGCCGGCTCGTCCCTTCCGTTCGATCGACTCAGTGACGGGCAGAAGTCGCTGCTCTACATCTCGCTAGTTCTCGCATGGCAGTCCCTCGCGCGAGAAGTGCTGAGTGGCACCGAGACCTCATTCGATCAGCACCGCCTGCGCCCTCCGGTGCACACGGTCATAGCGCTTGAGGAGCCAGAGAACAGTCTCGCGCCGCAGTACCTCGGTCGCATCATCCGGCAGCTCCGGACGGCCGCGGGGCACGGCGACTCGCAGTCCCTCATCGCGACGCACTCGCCGGCCTTGCTCCGCCGAGTCGATCCTGAGTCGATCTGCTTCCTGCGCCTCGACAGCAATCGCCAGTCGCAGGTGCGCCGCATCCTGCTACCGACGACGAGTGATGAGACAGCGAAGTACGTGCGCGAAGCCGTGCTCGCATTCCCGGAGCTCTACTTCTCGCGTCTGGTCGTTCTCGGCGAGGGAGACAGCGAGCAGATCGTGCTGCCTCGTGTCCTTGCGGCGGCAGGTATCGCGGAAGACGATGCATCAGTCTCGGTCGTGCCGCTCGGTGGTCGCCACGTCAATCACTTTTGGCGTCTCCTCCACGAGCTGGAGATCCCGCACGTGACGTTGCTCGACCTTGATTCCGGGCGCCATGAGGGCGGCTGGGGTCGCGTTCGAAACGCGCTGAAGCAGTACAACAAGCTGACGCCCGGCACGTACGCGGACGCGTCGATCGAAGGGCTTCCGAAGTGGAACGACGCCATCGACTTCCCGGAACTCGTAGATCCGCGCATCGCCGGCGGCGTGGGCCCCGTCAACTCCCTCGAGACGAAGGGCGTCTACTTCTCGCACCCGGTCGATCTCGACCTCATGATGCTCGAGGCGTTCCCCGATTCCTACGGAGTGGAGTCGGTGGGCACGCCCGACGAAAAAACCATCGCCGCGGTACTCGGCAAGTCGCACGCGAACGAGGATCGTCTCCCGGCCGACACCCGCGAGCTCTTCGATGACTATCACCGGCTGTTCGACCTGAAGAGCAAGCCCGCGTCGCACCTTCGGGCAATGGCGGCGCTGACCGACGAGGAGCTACTCGAAGACCTTCCGGAGGTACTCGAGCGGATCGTCGCGGACGTGCGTGCGAAGCTGGGGGCGCTTCCCGAGTGATCCATCCCGATGACTGGCATCCGGTCGGCGGACTGGATCTCGAGCCGAACGCGCTGAAGGCCGTGCGTGAAACGACGGCCAACATCGTTGTCACCGCCGGCCCTGGCGCGGGCAAGACCGAGCTACTTGCGCAGCGGGCAGACTTGCTCTTCCGAACCGGCGCGAGTCCCTACCCCAAGCGAATCCTGGCGATCTCATTCAAGGTCGACGCAGCCCGCAATCTTCAGTCCCGCGTTCGACTGCGCTCCGGATCGCAGTATGCCGCTCGCTTCGACAGCTTCACCTTCCACGCCTTTGCTAAGCGACTCGTCGACAACTTCCGTCCGGCACTTACCGGCCAAAACGCGCTCAACGCGGACTACCGGCTCGACGCGCGCACCCGGATTCAGAACGAGCAGATCAGCTTCGATGACCTCGTGCCGCTCGCTCTGGAGATCCTGGAAAAGAATGCCTACGCGCGAGGGGCGCTTCGGCAGACCTACAGCCACGTTTTCATGGACGAGTTCCAGGACGCTACGACCGCGCAGTACGCCTTCTTGAAGGAGGCGTTTGAGGGTACCGGTGTGCAGCTCATCGGCGTCGGTGACACCAAGCAGCGCATCATGCGCTTCGCGGGCGCGCTGGACGGAGTCATGGCGACATTCGCTGCAGACTTCGGCGCGACCGACCTGCAGCTGTACCAAAACTTCCGATCGAAGCCGCGGCTGCGCCGGATGCAGAACCGCATGATTCTCGAGATGGATCCGGGTGCCGCGAGCCCGGATGAAGATCTTGTCGGCGACGAAGGCGTACTCCAAGCGCTGCGCTTCGAGACCGACGAGGACGAGGCAGCCGCAGTGACGACTATGCTCCAGGAATGGCTCGACGCCGGCGTACCACCGCACGAGATCACGGTGCTGGCACGGCAGCAGCCCCACCTCATCACGAGCGTCCTTGGTGAGCGTCTCACCGCCGCGGGCATCCCGTATCGCAACGAGCAGCAGTCTCAAGACCTAACGACGGAGCCGGTTGCGGCCCTGATCTTCAATTACCTCCGCGTCGTAGCGGATGAAGGGTGGCCGGCGGCCTACACCGAGCTGGTGCGCGTCGTGACCCGCGGTGGAATCGAGGAGGTGGACGGCGTGTTGGACAGCAAGCTCCGCGCTCTCCTTCGCGACGCTCGCCTGACCGTGCGCGCGGCAGGCTTCGATGCCGCCGACTACTCCTCGTGGAATCCACTCATCAGTTCGTTTCTGAAGTTCGTGACGCGTCCGTCGCTCAACGCGCTATCGCCCTCATATCAACAAGGGACTCGCCTGAACGACGTGATGATCGAGGCCGCCGGCGCCTTCAAGCGTGAGTTAGCGATCGACGGCGATCCGATTGCGGCGCTCGACCGACTATCGGAAGAGGACGCCATCCGGATACTGACGGTGCACAAGTGCAAGGGGCTGGAGTTCGAGAAGGTCATTGTCTTCGGCGTCGAGCCTCAGTTCTTCTGGGGCGATGACAACGATGTGAAGTCGGAGTTCTTCGTCGCCATCTCACGGGCCAAGGACGAACTCGTGCTCACCACTGCTCGTCACCGTGCGAAGCCAGATGGGGCGAGTTTCCGCTGGAGTGAGGACTCGCCTCCGCACGATGAGCTATTGGGGTATGCCGATGAGTCCTGAATCCACCCGCGGTACGAGCCCGTTCGATCCGGCGATGCTCCCGGAGCTCCATGCTGTCAACTTCGAGGAACTCGAAACCACCACAGACGAGGTGCCTTTCGTCCGCGAGAGCTTCGAGCTGCTGAAAGAGGCGTCGATCTTCCTGGCCGCGGTTGCCGGCATCCGAACAGAGGGCCAGACCGATGGTCTCTCGCGCAACCACGCAATCGTCGTCGGTCACTACGCCCGCATGATCAAGCTCATGAAGACCTTGATCCGACAGATCGCCGATGAGCACGGCGGGGATCAACAGATCGCGGTGAGTCGCGAGTTTATGGATTCCGTCTCGACCGTCATGTACCTTCTCGGCGATCCGGGAGACGGAAGCCGGTACACGTCTTATGTCATGGACAGCCTCATCGCGGAGCGCGAGTTCTTGAAAGACGTTGGCGAGCAGGTCGCTCAGCGCAGTGACGTAATGCTCCCGATCGAGGAGCGGATCAACCGCTCTATCGCCGGGACGCTGAAGGCCGCCGGGGTGCGCGAGGAAGACATTCCGTCGCGTCGGAACAACGGCTGGCCCAACGCGCAGGTGCGCCTCGAGCTTCTCGGACCGACCGCCTACGCGGCGTATCGGACGGGCTCGGGTGCCGTGCACGGAAGCTTCGCGGACATCTATAAGCACCACCTCGACGAGGTGAGCGGAGGCTTTGAGATCGAGCTCCGGCCGCAGCCATTCCGCCCACAGCCACTGCTATCGATGGCGCTTCTGTCCTTGCTCACCCTCGGTGACTACAGTCGCATCTTCCTCGGCATGCCGCTTCCGCACGCCCTACAGGAGCGCGGCCGTGCACTGATAGCGCTACTGGAAAAGACTGACGAGCTCCACGAGGGGTACCTCAATGAACGGCGAAGAATCCGCGACCAGGACGAAGGAGCTACATCATGACTGAGCCAAGCGACAGCACCAACGGGCTTCAGATCGTCATTGAGAACCTGAGCGAGGAGGGTGCCCAGCTCCTCGCCGCCGGCATTCAGTCGAGCGCTGATGGCGGAGCTCTCGCGCAGCTTATCGGCGCGGTGACGAGCGCACTTCGCCCCGAGGATCGCGCGAAGACGCGGCTGGTGATTACTGGTGATCTCGTTGCGACGGTGAACGCGCGCGAGGACCGGACCGACACCCCCTTCATGATGGAGCGCGGTGCAGGGGTAGTGGCGGCGAAGACCATGCCACCGAACGCCGATGGACTTGTCGACATCCTCATCCCGGTCTACTGGCTCTTGCCGCTCGAAGACGTGCAGGAAACGGCCGAGCAGTCGCGCCTTATTCAGCATCTGGCTGCTCATGAGGCTGTTCACGCCAGCATTCATCACATCGGGGACGAACCCTTCGACCTGCACCATCGCGAAGAGTTCGGCTACGCGTTGATGAACTTCGTCTCGATGGCGAGCGAGCAGATCGAAGAGCACTTGGCTGAGTACCTGGGTTCCCAGGTCACGGGGCGCGAAGTCGAGCAGTCCGCAAGCAACGTTGAGGCATCGATCGAGGCGTGGCAGGAGACGCTGGCTACGGAGCTGCCCGCGATTCCCGAGGACGACCCTGACTACTTCCAGCGCGGCATGCTCGTGACGTTCAACGCGCTGCACATCCTTTGGAAGACGCTCGCCTATCTAGCCGCGGCACTTCGCACGGAAGACGGCTTCCGTCCGGTGCCAAGCGATATTGCGTCGCTGCCGGGCTGGCGTCAGCACATCGCGCCGTGGTGGGAGCGATACCTGGGGCTTCTCGGCGAGATCCCGATGACGGTCGAGGTCGATATTGCCGCTACTGACGAAGTGGTTCGCGAGATGGGGCTTCACCTGCAGATCTGGGCGGACGAGCTTGGTTTCGACTTCCACGACACGCCTCAGGGCGGGTTCTTCAGAATCAAGCTCTGGGATTAAGGCCTCGTCGACATCGGGGTTTATCCGTCGACGACGACCCCGCTGACCTTGTTCTCGTAGTCGACGTCCATCGGCATGAAGCTGCCGTGGAAGAACAGTCCAGGCTTCCTCGGGGGAGTGGTGCCGTCCGGCGGCAACCTCACCGCAGCCCGATACCCGAGCGGACGGTTGCTGATGACGTGCTCCGGCAGGCGCCCGATCACCAGCGTGGGATTTGGAGCAACGCCTTCTGGCATCTCCTCGCCGAAATGACGCTTCGCTTGCGCATGGAACATCGCGGCGTAGACGTTCGCAATCATCCAGGCTTCCGCCAGCACCACCGGGACATCGACCCGTAGCGAGATGGCCTCCAGGCCCTGCCCCGGTTTCACATGCGGCCGGCTGAAGTAGGTCAGCATCGGGCGGTCGAAGATCGGTACCGACTTCCCTTCCCCGAACGCGCTGACTGGAATCTGGCCGAGGTCATCCGGGGGCGTTGTGATCAGCTCAATGCGCACGTCGCCGCGCGCGCTAACGGCCAGGCCGTGCTTCACCTTGTTGTGCGCGGCGTTGACCGACAGCTCGTCGCCGGTGAGGAGCGAGCTCGCGTGGTTGACCCACGCGATGGCAGTCTCCGCGGCGGCGGCCACGTTCTCGTCGAAACGAGTACCCGGCACGAACAGGCAGCGCAGGATCAGCTCTTCGTCCGCCTCCAGAGCAGCGACGGTCTTCTGGACGACGTCGATAAGCGCGTTAGGGCTATCGGCAATCGCCAGCCAGGTGCTGGGAGCGTCAACGGACTTTGGCTTCGCCGCCGTCACGGCGTACATAAAGCGGAGGCGCGCCTCTGCCGCCTGGTGGCGAAGGCTGAGCGCCTCGACGGCTACCTGCAGGCGCCGATCCTGTTCTTCGAACGCGAGGAGTCCGTCGGTCTTCGTCAGCCCGAGCGTCTTGAAGAACTCCGGTTCCGTATCCGGCGTCGCTGAGTCTGCGGTTCGATTCGCGGCAAGCAGAGAGGAGATGCGCGAGGCGAATTGCGCCGCAGGGTGAGAGAGGAAGAACTCGTCGTCCAGCGCCTTTGCGTGGCTCTCGCTGACGGCGACACTCTCTGCGCGCAGGTGAAGGTGCATCCAGGTCCCTTTCGAGGTCTGCTCACCATTCTGGCTTGGCCTGCGGAACCTGCTCAGCAGGTCAACTCGGACATCGTCGGATCTCTCAGGAGCCGCCGCTAGCGTGCCCAAACACCCGCGCAACGTAGAAACCGAATCGGGCGATCTTCTTCCACCCAGCGGAGATCAGGATGACGGCGAGGAGTGGGCCAAACCACCAATGCGTAGTGACGTTGACGATGACGGCGTTCCAGAGCATCTCGAGCGCAGTCCAGCGTCCGTCCCAGATGAGCTGGTGCCAGTCGATATCCATGGTGCCCTTCGCTCGTTTCGCTGATCGTAGGTGTGGCCTGCGACATCGCTGACGGACGCGGCCTGCCTGTGTCGTTGCCCGTGCTGCCGCGCCGCGCGCCGTACACGGAGCTCATGCTTGCAATTTCTGCGTTCGGAGCGCACAACTAAAGCCAGTCGGCGCAGTCACCTGCTGCCGCCGGCTCCTTCAGGTCGCCGCTGCGCGCTCGCCTGCCCACATGCATCGTGAGCGCGCAGCGGCTACCTGAATTACATGGGTGGTCCCGCTTGCTCCCAGAATGGAGCCGCAGCGAGAGGACAACTCATGGATATCGACATTCCGCCGACGGGTGGACGGTTCATCAGCGAAGGCGACGACATCCTCACGATCGTCGACGGACAGGAGTGCCGACGGCACCGTAACCCAGACGGATCGTGGGGTGGGCTGGAGCCTGACCCGCTTTGCCGGACACCTGAGTTGAGGCGATGATCGTCTCAGAGAGGAGTCCGTGAGATGCCTGCTGCCCACCCGCCGGAGTTTCGGCGTCGCGCCCTGGATCTGGTCGCGCAGGGAAATCCTGTCGCTCAGACGGCCGGCGATCTGGGGAGCAGCGAGTCCTGTCTCCGTAACTGGATGCACCGTGACGCGGTTGACTCTGGTCGCAGACCTGGCGTGAGTTCCGATGAGCATCGGGAGCTGGTGGAACTGCGGCGCCGGTTGCGGGTGCTGGAGATGGAGAAGGAGATCCTCAAGCGCGCGTCGGCCTATTTTGCGCGGGAGAACGTGCTCCCAAAATAGGGTTCCGGCTGGTCCAGGAGCTCAGCCTCGATGGGATCCTCGTCGCGGTGGCCTGCCGGTTTCTGAAGGTCTCAACGTCTGGCTATTACGACTGGGCGGGCCGGCCGCCATCGGCGCGCGCGATCGCGGACGCTGAGCTGACGACCACGATCCGACGGATCCACGCCGACTCGCGGGCAACCTATGGTGCGCCGCGGGTGCTGGCCGAGTTGAGGCTCGGGCTTGGCGTTCACGTCTCCCGCAAACGCGTCGCCAGGCTGATGCGGCAAGACGGGTTGGTCGGCGTCTCCCATCGTCGCAAGCGGCGAGGCTGGAGGCCGGACACGGCCACGCACGAAGACCTCGTGAAGCGGCAGTTCCGCGCTGATGAGCCGAACCGGCTCTGGTTCTGCGACATCACGTAGCATCGCGCGAAAGACGGCTGGGTCTATTGCGCTGCCGTCATCGACGCCTACCCGCGCCGCATCGTTGGCTGGTCGATCTCCGATCGGATCACCGCGGAGATCGTGGTCGACGCGGTGGAGATGGCCCGTTGGCGTCGGCGACCCGAGCCGGGAACAGTCGTTCACGCGGACAGGGGCGCGCAATACACCTCTTGGCTCTTCGGGCACCGGCTGCGACAAGCAGGGCTGCTCGGTTCGATGGGCCGCGTCGCTTCCAGCGTCGACAACGCGCTCATCGAGTCGTTCTGGTCCACGATGCAACTCGAGCTGCTTGACCGCACCGGCTGGGACTCGAGAACACAGCTATCGTCGGCCATGTTCGAGTGGATCGAGGGGTTCTACAACTCCCGCCGTCGGCACACCAGCCTCGAAAACCTCAGCCCCGCCGAGTTTGAAGCCCTTCACACCGCCGCAGAAATCGCGGCATGATCAACACAAGAGAAGTGTCCGGGAAACCGGGTCAGGATCTCGCAGAATGACCATTCAAAATGCAATAACGTCGCTTAGCCTCTGCCTCAAGACCGGATCGCAGGCGTACACGAAAGTGCCGCGAATGCCCCGCGTCATCAGTACTGAGTACACATTGCAGATGTAACGCAGCAGATCGTTGTCGCTGTACATCCGACCGAGCGTCGGATTGTTCTCTTTGCCTTTTTTGTCGAAGTAGCTCGCGCGGTGGATGACGAGCTCATCGCACTCTTCATCCCAGCGCAGGTCGTTGCCGATGATGACCCCGGCATAGTTGAGGTCATAGCCCTGCACGGTGTGGATCGAACCAATTTCTTCTAGCGAGTTCGGCGATGCGATCCATTCGGTTGCGGTGCTGTTCCACCGCAGTCGGCGACCGTCGAGTTCGATGTCGTAGGCATCGCGATTGTTGCGACTCTTCCACTCCCACGCATAGCCGGCGACGAGTCTCGCGAGGCCGTATTGCGCATCCCGTTCTCGAATCGCGTCGTGCATTTCGCCGAGATCATCGAAGAACTTCAGTTCGTAGTCCCCGAAGTATGGACGAGTGCGCATCGCGGCCTCGCTCGACTGCGGGCTGAATAGTTGGCGCACCCAGGCGATGTAGTCGTCTCCGGCCCGCACTCGTAGTTGCGAGACCAGCGGGTAGTGCCGGCTCTCGTCCTTCGCCTCATCGACAAGGCTGCGAAGAAGTTCGGGAGGAAGGTCGGCGGGCCGAACGCTCTGCTCTGGGTCGACGAGCAGCACTTGGTGGCGGCTGAGCGCCCGAATCCAGTCGAGTTGTGTCTTGGAGTAGTCGTCCTGGCCGAAGAGCTTCACGGTGATATCGCTGAACTGCTTGTTCTGCACACCTGACGGCTGGTTGGCACGCTGGTTCAATCGGTGCGCCTCGTCGACGATTAGCAGATCCCAGCGCTCGTCGCTGGCGCCCACCTGGAAAGGCGTGAGAACTTGCGACGGAGCAAGGCCCGGTGTGCGCTTGAAGACGCGCTTGATGCTTTCGCGGAGGGATTGCTGCGGCACGACCAGTCCGACCCTAAATTCGCGGAGCAGTTCGCGGTGCCCGTCAGTGAAGAAGTCGGAGAAGATTGAGTCGGCATCGGGCTCGTCGTCGGGCCGGGAGGCGGCGATGTCGGCGAGGAGCTTCATCAGGTAGATGGCGATGACGGTCTTGCCGGTTCCCGGCTCGCCCTGGACGACAAGTAGCTCGCCGCGGTCGTGGTCGAGGTCGTCGAACAGGCCTTCAACAATGTTCTCGACAGCGACCGCTTGGTCGGTGGTTAGCGCCTTGTACGGCGACAGCTTGAAGAGGTCGCTGTTTTCGATCTCGGGAATGCTGCGGGAGAACACGCCGTCGTGAAGCAACTGGTCGAAGACCTGTCGGAAGGACTCGCGATACACATCTCGATCGAAATAGTTGGCGTCGGTGATGCCGTCGTTGCGGTTGAGCACGCGAAACGTGCCGTCGCCCGCGAGCAGGCGGATCAGGTGTGATTCGAGATCGAGGCACACCGACTTGTTGAAGCGGTCGTCGAGGACCACCCGGAACTGTGAGAGAAGTCGCTTCTTGTCGGGGTTGTCGAGGTGCTGAAGGATGCGCGCTTCGGCATTGAGAGTTTCGCCGACGTAGACGTCGCGCAGCACGGTGGAAGTCGCCGCCGGTTTCGCTGAATCGAGGAGGTACACGACCGGCCAGTTCTTGTGTCGCGGGTCCGTCTTGGCCCAGTCACGGACCGCCGACTTGTCGAACGAGATCCGCGGGATTTCAGAGCTGGTCATATTTGTCGCTGCGTCCGCGCGATCTTTCGACGGGGTACTTTGCGCGCGATTTCTCAAGTTTGTCGAGCACCAGCTGCTCGGCATCAAGCCCCAGGCGATCTGCGAGCAAAATGCAGTAGCTGAGTACATCGGCGAGTTCGTCGCGGATGGCTTGCTCGTTGCCTTCGGCGTTCCACTGGTAACACTCGAGAAGCTCCCCCGCTTCGATAGCGATGCTCTTCGCAAGGTTCTCGGGTGTGTGAAACTGCGCCCAGTCACGCTCTGACACGAAGGCCCGTAGGGCATCGCGAGCGGCGTTATCGACCATTTCGTCAACGTAGCACGGAGGCCCGCCGGGGCCCGGCCTCGACCTGCGCCCCGAGTGGGGGTCTTGCGAGCGCCGCTCGAATTCACCTACGGTCGAAATTATGAGTGCAGCCTCGGGATGGTACGACGACGGTTCAGGACGACGGCGGTGGTGGGACGGTTCGCACTGGACCAGTCACTTCGCCGATCAGCACCCCACGTCTGCGGCTCCTCCGGTAGAGGAGCCCAGAGAAACTGAGACGGTCCGTGCATCGAAGCCCAAGATCACCTTTTTCGGCGGCAAGAAGGCAGCGATCGCGCTTGCATCCGAGAACGAGCGGCTCGAAAAGCTAGTGGCGAAACACGGGCTCATTGAAATCGCCGAGCTTGATCGAGTACACGCGGAGTACCAAGCCCAAGTCGACGCAGAAAAGTCGAACCTGTCTGAATTGCAGTCCCGCGTCGCGTCTACGAAGGCAGAACTTTCCTCGCTCAACGAAGAGATCTTGAGTGCACGGCAAGGGATTGAGCTGCAATCGTTTGGGCTGTACGACTACGAGCATCCCGCCGAGAATTCGACTGCCTTGATGGCGCAACTTGAGTCGGTTCGTTCCCAGATCAAGGCAATGGTGCGCGACAAGCGCGCGACTATTGCGACCACCAACTTCACGTTCAACAACTCGGCAGCGAAGGGCCGCAAGTTCGTCGCGGACATGTCGAAGCTCTTGCTGAGGGCGTACAACGCCGAAGCCGAGAACTGCGTGAAGAGTGTCAAAGCGGGTGGGATCGCCACGGCGACTAAACGACTCAGCACTGTCGCGGATCAGATCGCTCGGCAAGGGTCAATGATCTCGCTGCAGATCACGTCGGACTACCACGCTTTGCGACTGCAAGAGCTTTCGTTGGCCGCGCAACACCTTCAGGCCGTGCAACGCGAGAAGGAGTTGGAGCGCGCTCATCGCGAAGAGTTGCGTGAGCAGAAGAAGGCCGAGCAGGAGCTGCAGCGTGAGAAGGACAAGCTCGAGAAAGAGCGGGCGCACTATGCGGCCACGCTTGCGGCACTTGAGGCAAACGGTGACGAAGAGGGTGCGGCCCGAGTGCGCGAACGAATCGCCGACGTGGAGAAAGCGATCGTCGATGTCGATTACCGTGCGGCCAATATTCGCGCCGGGTATGTCTACGTCATCTCGAACGTCGGATCGTTCGGTGAAGACGTAGTCAAGATCGGGTTGACGCGGAGACTCGAGCCGATGGATCGCGTCAACGAGCTCGGTGATGCTTCAGTCCCCTTCCGTTTCGACGTTCACGCACTCTTCTTCGCAGACGACGCCGTGGGCATCGAGTCGATGCTTCACAAGCGCTTCGAGCGCCAGAGACTCAACAAGATCAACCTGCGCCGGGAGTATTTCAAGGTCACCCCGGAGCAAGTGCTTGACGCTTTGAAGGAAGAGTCAGTCGAGGTGCTTCAGTACACGGTCGAGCCAGAGGCGCCTGAGTTCAGGGCGAGTTCTGCGCTACTGGAGAAGGAAGCTGTCGGTCAATGAGCGATTCGACTGAGCGGCCTCTACCCAGGGCTGGAGTCTCCGCCCGCGCCGAGCACGAACGCCGCCGCGCCAAGGACGAAGCCGCGACTCGTGCCGCTTGGGGCAAGCTTGGGGGCATCGCCGTCGCTCTGACTCCCGAGCGCAGCAGTACCCGCGTGTGGGCAACGGGTGCGATCGGCGAAGAGGTCGTCGGGGCGAAGCTGGATGCGATTGCCAGCGACCAAATCCGCGTGTTGCATGACCGACGCATCCCGAAATCGAGGGCGAACATCGACCACATCGTGGTGACGCCCGGCGGGGTGTGGGTGATCGACACGAAGCGCTACGTCGACAAGCGCATCGAAAAGCGCGTCGAGGGCGGGTTGTTTAGCCCGCGCGTCGAGAAGCTGTGGGTGGGTGGAGACAACACGAAGCTTGTCGCGGGAATGACGAAGCAGGTCGCGCTCGTCGAGGCCGCGGTGCCAGGCGTTCCGGTGAAGGGCGTGCTGTGCTTCGTCGAGGGCGACTGGGCCTGGTTCGCCGACCCGTTCACGGTTAGCGATGTGCTGGTGCTGTGGCCGAAAAAGCTCGTGCAGTTGCTGACAAAAGAGCCGTCGGTCGGGGTCGATGTCGCCGCCGTTCATGATGCGCTCGCAACCACCTTCCGCTCGAGTTAGAACCGCCGCGCACAGGCTCGAGGCGTAGCGTCGACCCATGACCGCGTCGACCGCCGCTACCATCGCACTCGAGGGCCGCTTCGCCCGTGAGCTGCCGGAACTCTCTGTGCCGTGGCAGGCCGAACCGGCGCCGTCACCCGAGCTGCTGGCGCTCAACGCGCCGCTCGCCGCCACCCTCGGTCTCGATGCAGCCTTTCTGCGCTCCGTCGAGGGCGTCGCCTTCCTTACCGGCGCCGCCCTCCCCGACACCGCCACCCCCGTCGCGCAGGCCTACTCGGGCCACCAGTTCGGCGGGTTCAGCCCCCGGCTCGGTGACGGGCGCGCCCTGCTGCTCGGCGAACTGCGCGACCCAGACGGCAACACCCACGACCTGCACCTGAAGGGCTCCGGCCCCACCCCGTTCGCCCGGGCCGGCGACGGCCGCGCCGTGCTCGCGCCCATGCTGCGCGAGTACGTCGTCAGTGAGGGCGTGCACGCCCTCGGAATCCCGTCGACCCGCTCGCTCGCCGTCGTCGCCACCGGCCGCGTGGTGCAGCGCGAGGTCGAGTTTCCGGGCGCGATTCTCGCCCGCACGGCGAGCAGCCACCTGCGGGTGGGCAGCTTCCAGTTCGCCGCCGCGACCGGAGACGTCGAGCTGCTGCGCCGCCTCGCCGACCACGCGATCGACCGGCACTATGCGCACGCGGCGTCAGCCGAGCATCCGTATCTGACGTTGTTCGAATCGGTCGTGAAGGCGCAGGCGAGCCTCGTCGCGAAGTGGATGCTCGTCGGCTTCGTGCACGGCGTCATGAACACCGACAACGTGACCATCTCGGGCGAGACGATCGACTACGGTCCGTGCGCCTTCGTCGACGTGTTCGACCACGCCGCCGTGTTCAGCTCGATCGACGGGGGCGGCCGCTACGCCTACGGCAACCAGCCGGTCATCACCGAGTGGAACTTGGCGCGCTTCGCCGAAACCCTGCTGCCCCTTATCGACGACGACGCCGACCGCGCCGTCGAGCGGGCGACGGGGGCACTCGGCGAGTACCGCGCGCACTACAGCGAGGCGTGGATTGCGGGGATGCGCGCCAAGCTCGGTCTCGCAGGCTCCGTCACCGACGAGGCCGTTGCCCCGCTCGCCACCGACCTGCTGCACCTGCTGCACGAGAACCGGGTCGACTTCACGTCGTTCTTCCGCGTGCTGGCCTCCGTCGCCCGCGGCGGTGACCGCCCCGCCGTGCTCGAGGTGGACGCGATCGGGGAGTGGGCGGCCCGCTGGCTCGAGCTGTCGCCCGACGCGGGCGTGATGGACCGCGTGAACCCGGTCTACATTCCGCGCAACCACCTCGTGGAGGAGGCGCTAACGGCGGCGACGGCGGGGGATATGGCACCGTTCGAAGCGCTCGTCGATGTGGTGAGGCGGCCGTTCGAGGAGCGGCCGGGGCTTGAGCGGTATGCCGCCGGGGCCCCGGCCGGGTCGGGGCCGTACACGACGTTCTGTGGGACGTAGGGAGCGGATCTGTCTCGCTACGTGTCGAGGCCCTCGGCAGCAGACTCGGAGATCGAAGGCTTGAGTAGCTGAGTCGGAAAAATGTCGATGTCGTTGCGGCCGAAGAGCTTTCGTGTCTCTTCCATAAGCCCTGACGCACGCATGAGGAGGTTGCCGTCGGCAGGGTCCATCGTGACGACGATGTCGATGTCGCTATCGGGCCCGGCATCGCCGCGAGCTACCGACCCGAAGAGCTTGGGGTGGGTAGCGCCGTACTTCTTCAGGAGCGCCTCGAATTCTTTGCGGCGCGCGCTGAGAAGCTCGCGCAGTGCGAGTGTCTCGGGAGTAGCGGCGGCAGTCGACACACCGCGAGAATACCGGGGGAGGCTGAAGTTGGACATGAATGCGCAGAACCTCGCGGCGCTCGCCTTTGTGGCGCTCATGGCCGCGCTGGCGCTCTTCCAACTCGCGCTGATCGCGGGTGCCCCGCTCGGCCACTTCGCGTGGGGTGGGCAGGATCGCGTGCTGCCGACGGCGAAGCGCATCGGCAGTGTCGTCTCGATCCTGCTGTACGCGCTGTTCGCCGTCGTCGTGCTGCAGCGCGCCGGCCTCGTCGAACTGCTGCCGGCGTCGTCGTCGACGTCGGCATCTGGGTGATCGTGGCCTACTCGGCGCTCGGCATCGTCATGAACGGCATCTCGCGCTCGAAGCCCGAGCGGTACACGATGGCGCCGGTGTGCGTGGTGCTGACGGTGTTGAGCGTGATGGTGTCGATCGGCTGACGCCGGGCGCGTCCCCGTATTGCGCAACCTCTGGGCAATTCCGGCCATATGACATAAGTTGCAATGCATGAGTTCTTCCGCCACGGATCGGGTTGAATTCCGCCTTCCCGCCCAGCAGAAGACGGAGCTTGAGGCGGCGTCAGACGCGCTGGGGCTGACGACCTCCGCATTCGTCAAGCAGGCCGCGCTTGAGGCCGCGCGGCGCGTGCTGACTGAAGAGCGGCAGGTCGGGCTCTCGGAAGATGCGTGGGCGAAATTTGTGGACGCCATCGATATGCCGGGCGCCGTCAACGCGGGTCTCGCCGACCTGCTCACGCGTGAGTCGCACTTCTCGACCGAGTGAGCCAGTTCTCCTGGCCCCGGGCGTTGGCTTGTGGCGACACCGTCGGAAAGGTCGACTGCGGAGTCGACTCGCAAAATTCTTGGTTTCGTGCCCTCGCGCTGCGTAAGTGCGCGGCACTCTGTGAGGGATGCCGGCGTGGCTCCTGGGAATCGGTTTACCCTCTCGCCCCATGCGAATCGGCGCCTACATCGATGGATTCAACCTGTACTACGGCGGACGCGGGGTCAGCGGCGCGAGCAATGCGTCTGGACAACGGGAGCAGGACGTCTATCTGCGCGCACTAACGCAATCTGGTTCTGTCGACCGGATGAGCTTCGGCAACTATGTGGTGCGTATCGCCACCGCCCCGCTCGCGACCGCAGGGCGCAACGGGAAGCCGATTGTGACGCATCCACGGTGGCCCCTGATGGTTCAAGACGGTGCGCAGGTGGACGCCCCTGCGGGGCGCTTCATGGCCTCCGGGGCGAGACGAGAAGAGAAGGGATCCGATGTCAACGTCGCATCACACATGCTGATCGACGTGATGAGCGGGGACGTTGATGCGGTAGTCGTCGTGTCGAATGACAGTGACCTCGCCTTTCCTATTTCTTTTGTCCGCGGGCGGGTGCCACTGGGTCTCGTCAACCCGACGAGGGGCTATCTCGCCGGAAAGCTGGCGGGAGACCCCGGGGAGGGCGCGGGTCAACATTGGTGGCACCAGCTCACCGCCGAAGACTGGCGAGCTCATCAACTTCCGGCTCGCGTTGGACACCGTGTCACGGAGCCCGTTGCCTGGTGAGCGAATAGCGAACCTGGTATTCTCGTCAAACACCACCCGGCCCCTCTGGGGCCGGGTTTTCTTTTTGGCGCCAGGGTCGCCGCTACCGCGAACTGTTCGCCGTGCGCCCGCGCACGATGCCGATGAACACGTCGGCGAGGGGATGCGCGCCGGTCACCGGCCACACGAGGGAGATGCCGGTGTCTGCCGCATCCCGGATCGGTTTGGCAACGACGTCTTTGCGCGAGTGCTGCCGCGCGACCGACTGCGGCATGACGGCGACCCCGACGTTCGCGGCGACCAGTTCGACCGCCTCGGCGCCCGTTCCGGCGACGAGGTCGACGTCGAGCACGGCGAGCCCGTCAAGGTCGTCGAGGTCGACGACGCTCAGGTCGTCGAGGCCGGCCGCGAGCGAGCCCTTCGGCGAGACCAGCACCGGCTGCTCGCGGTAGAGCGGGATCGCGTGGCGGTCGTCGTCGGCGGTGACGTCGCGGAGGAGGGCCATGTGGGCGGTGCGGTCCGCGAGGGCGGTGAGCGCAGCATCCTGCGTCATGGGGGTCAGGTGGATGCGGCCGCCGGGGCGGCGCTCGCGCCAGATGCGCTCCCACTTGGTGGGGGTGACGCCCGTGACGAAGGCGACCTCAAGCGGTTCGGGCATGCGGCAAGGGTACCTAGGTCGATAGCCACTCGACCGGCTGTCCGGTCTCGGTGGCGATGATGTCGAAGTCTTTGTCGACCGCCAGAACCGTGCAGCCTGCCAACTCTGCAGTAGCGGCGATGAGAAGGTCAGGAATCGAGGGCGCCCGATGGAGGCCCCGGAGCGCGAGGGCACGCTGAATCTCGAGTGCTCGCTCTTCGATGCCAGGGGTGAGGTGCTCGACGGGTAGTAGCGAGAGGGGCGGCGCACCGAACTCGATCTCAAAGTCTCGACCGCTACGCATCGAATAGCCGATCTCGAGGCGGGTCACGCCGCTCACGTGAACCAGGCCACGCGAAATGCGGTTCGCCCACAGATCGATGTCGGGGCTGCTGTCGAGGCGAATGTATGCGGACTTATCGATCAGCCACGTGGTCACTGCCACGCCGCCGCCATGACGTCAGGGTCTCCGAGATCGCGAGCGGCGCGTGCCGCCCGTCGCAGGTCATCGGCGGACACGTTCGCTGGTACCTCGCCGCTTCCGGCTGCGTCGAGTTGCCGACGGAGGTACTCGCTACGTGAAATGCCGAGAGCTGACGCTCGCGCGTCCAGCCGCGCGACAGTGTTGGCATCGAGCCCGCGAATCAAGATGTCGACCACTTCTTCCCCTTACTGCTGCTAGCGAGAATGATATCGTGATATCAGCGGCTAGGTAATGGGCATCTGCACAACGCAGACAATCCCGCCCCGTGCCCAGACTCCCGTACGCTCGTCACCATGACCGAGACCCCGCGTGAGGACCGCCGCCAGCAGCCGAAGCCGAAGAAGGAGCAGCTGCTCAGCCCGGCGACGGCGGCGAAGAAGCTGAACGTCTTCCTGCCGGCGACGCCGGAGGAGTTTCAGGCGACCCCGATCACCCGCACGCAGCTGAACGAGCTGAACGAGAACCCGCCCGAGTGGCTCGTCACCCTGCGCAAAGAGGGCCCGCACCCGCGCGAAGAGGTGTCGCGCCGCCTCGGCGTCTCGAACTCGGCGCTCGCCCGCAACGGCGTCAGCGACTCACTGACGACTGCCGAGATTCGCGCCATCATCGACGAGATGCCCGAATGGCTCGTCGACGAGCGCGAGAAGCACGCACCGGGCACGGGTCGCAAGCCCGGCACCGCGATCGGCGAGCGTCCCACCGCCGAGTAGCGCCCACCGCCGGCAGCCATGGACCCCCGCGTCAGCGTCATCACTCGTGCCGTCGGCGAGCTCGCCGCCGCGCGGCGCTTCTACGTCGACGGACTTGGCTAGTCGGTCGCAGGCGAGGTCGCCGGAGAGGTGATTTTCGTGCGCGTGGGCGAGCACGAGAAATTCCGGTGTCGGCTCGGCGACAGCGATCTTGATGAAGAGATACGGGACGCCCCAGATGATGCCGAGGGAGGCGAATAGGATTTAACCGCGGCGGGTCATACGTTTATCCTGCGCCCGCCGGCGCACGCCCCCGACCGCACCGGAGCCCGCTTCATCATGGCCGTACTCGACCTCGCCCTCGAGCCCGTTTTCGACGCCGTCATCGCGCGAAATCCGGGCGAGCCGGAGTTTCACCAGGCCGTGAAGGAGGTATTCGAAACCCTCGCGCCCGTCGTGCGGAAGCATCCGGAGTACATGGACGCGGCGATCATGGAGCGCCTCGTCGAGCCCGAGCGCCAGCTGATTTTCCGCGTGCCGTGGGTCGACGACGCGGGCGACGTTCGTCTCAACCGCGGCTTCCGCGTGCAGTTCAACTCGACGCTCGGGCCGTACAAGGGCGGGTTGCGGTTTCACCCGTCGGTGAACCTCGGCATCATCAAGTTCCTCGGCTTCGAGCAGACCTTCAAGAACGCGCTGACCGGCATGCCGATCGGCGGGGGCAAGGGCGGCGCCGACTTCGACCCGAAGGGCAAGAGCGACGCCGAAATCATGCGCTTCTGCCAGTCGTACATGACCGAGCTGGCCCGGCACATCGGCGAATACACCGACGTGCCGGCCGGCGATATCGGTGTCGGCGGCCGCGAGCTCGGCTATCTGTTCGGCCAGTACAAGCGGCTCACGAATCGCTACGAGTCGGGCGTGCTGACCGGCAAGGGCGTCGGCTGGGGTGGCTCGCTCGTGCGCACCGAGGCGACCGGCTACGGCACCGTGTTCTTCGTCGACGAGATGCTGCAGCGCCATGGCGAGGCGCTCGAAGGCAAGCGCGTAGTCGCGTCGGGGTCGGGCAACGTGGCCCGCTACGCGATCGAGAAGGCGCACCAGCTGGGTGCGACGGTCGTCGCCTGCTCCGACTCGGGCGGCTACGTCGTCGACGAGCGCGGCATCGACCTCGACCTGCTCACTGACATCAAAGAGCGCCGCCGCGGGCGCGTTGCCGACTACGCCGCCGAGAAGGGCGGCTCGGTTCGGCACGTGTCGGGCGGGCAGATCTGGGACGTTCCGTGCGACATCGCACTGCCCTGCGCCACGCAGAACGAGCTGGATGAACGGGGTGCGGCCGCGCTCGTCACGAACGGCGCGCGCATTGTCGCCGAGGGCGCCAACATGCCGACGACGCCCGAGGGCGTCGCCGTGCTGCGCGCGGGCGGTGTGCTGTTCGCACCCGGAAAAGCTGTGAATGCTGGCGGTGTGGCGACGAGCGCGCTTGAGATGCAGCAGAACGCTTCGCGCGACTCGTGGAGTTTCGAGCACACGGAGGAACGGCTTGCCGACATCATGCGCGGTATCCACGACCGCGTGCTCGACACGGCCGACGCCTACGGGGTGCCCGACGACTACGTCGCCGGGGCGAACATCGCGGGCGTTACCCAGGTGGCCGACGCGATGCTCGCGCTCGGCGTCATTTAGCGGCCGCGACGGTGCCCTCGATGCGGCCCACGGCGAGCGCGCCGATCAGCGTGCCGACGATCACGAGCCTGAGAACGACTGCGGGCATCCCGAGCGGGCCGATCAGGTAGCCGGCCATCGCGATGCCGACAGCGGCGACCAGCACCGGCGCGCCGCGCAGCGCAGACCCCGAAAGTCGCAGCTCGATTGGCGGACGAATCGGCGTCATGTGGTCGATGGCTCACCATGACCGACGCAGCACTCGAGCAGCTCGCTGACCTCTACCGCGACCTCCACGCGCACCCGAGCTGAGTTTCGCCGAGACGCGCTCGCGGCCGACGCGTCGTGGAGCGGGCGCATCCTCGCCGTCTTCCAGCCCGCCGAAGAGAAGGGTGCTGGCACCCGCGCGATGGGGAACGACGGGCTCTTCGACCGCTTCGGCACGCCCGACGTCGTGATTGGCCAGCACGTCGCTCCGCTTCCGGCCGGTGCCATCGGGATGCGCGTGGGGCCCGCATTCGCCGCCTCCGACGCGCTCCGGGTCACCCTGTACGGGCGCGGCGGTCAATATCATCCCGGACTCGGCCGAACTGAAGCTCTCTATTCGCACGTTCGACTCGACGGTGCGTGCGGGTGTGCTGGCCGCCATTGAACGCATCGTGCGCGGCGAAGCGCAGGCAGCGGGCGCCGTCGCCATGGCCCGGCGGCTCGATGCCGGAGGACACGAGCGTGTTCATCTACGCCCCCTTCTTCCACCGCGACGACACAAGCGTCGAGGCCGCCCACCGCTTCGAGCCCGAGCACTTCCTGCACGAACGCACCTCGGAGGATTGGCCGTTCATCCCGTTTAGCGCCGGCCCCGCGATCTGCCCGGCGCGCAACCTCGTGCTGCACATCACGAGCACGGTCGTCGCCCGACTCGTCACCGAGCGCGAGCTGGAACTGACCAGCGGAGTTCTCGACCCCCGGCAGCCGTTGCCGGGAACGCTCGACCCGTTCGGGCTGCGCTTCACGGCACAGCCGCGGGTGACGACGTCCGCGCCGATCGACCCCGACATGGGGGTGGCCGCCGAGGCTGTCTAGTCGAACAGCACCCGGTATTCGCCGTACCCCTCGGCCTCGAGCTCGGCGACCGGGATGAACCGTAGTGACGCCCAGTTCATGCAGTAGCGCATGCCGCCGCGATCGCGTGGGCCGTCATCGAACACGTGCCCGAGGTGACTGTCGGCGCCGGAGGATCGCACCTCGACCCGCTTCATGAACAGACCGCGGTCGATGCGGGTCGTGACGGCATCCTCCTGGATGGGACGCGTGAAGCTCGGCCATCCGGTGCCGGAGTCGTACTTGTCGCGCGAGGAGAACAGCGGCTGGCCAGACACCACGTCGACATACAGCCCCTCGGCTTTGTTGTCGTGGTACTCGTTGCGAAACGGCGGCTCGGTGCCGTCGTTTTGCGTCACCTTGTGCTGCAGCGGCGTGAGGCGAGACAGCTGATCGGCGGTCGCCCGGTAGTCGGCCGGGTCGTGCCGGGGGATGTTTCCTTCGGTCATGGATGCACGCTACGCCCGCGAGGTGAGATGCGGCCGCGAAGAGGGCGAGCATCCGCCTTGTGGAGTGACGCAAAAGTTCTCCGTCGACGGGTATATCGTTTAAGATATTTTAGGGAGGTGCGATGAAGCAGTTGCTCAGAGATGCGCGGGTTCGCCGCGGGCTCGGTCAGGCCGAGTTGGCCGACGCTATCGGCACGAGCCAAGCTGCGGTGTCCTTTATCGAGTCCGGGCATCGTGCGCCGCGTGTAGACACAGTTGCCCGCTGGTTGCACGTCACGAACCACCACCTCGTCGCATTCCCAAGTGTGTACCCGACCGCGGCGGAGGTCGGGGTCGTCGTAACCGACGCCCTGCAGGCTGACAGATCAGACGACGGGCGGCGTGCTTTGCTGTCACTCGCCGACGCATTGCTGGTCGCAGAACCTGTCGAGGCCGTTCTCTTGTGCGCGGAGGCGCCCGCCAGCACCGCTGTCCCTCTGTGGGACGCGACTATTGCTGCGCTGGTGGATTGGCGGCTCGGAGAGCGAGGCTTGCCCGTGCCGTCGTGGGTCGCCGGCTTTGGTGAGCGGCTTGAGAACCCGACGACTCTCGCGAGCTCGCCCTTTGATATGGAGCCGCCCCGCAATCATGTTCCGCTGCCGTTCTTGCAGAGAAACGTGTTGGTGGACGCCGCCGAATGGGAGAGCGTCTGATGGGATTCCCTCTCGACCGCGACGACATCATCTCGGCGTTGAGCGAGCTGATTGCTCGGGCCCGGGACGCGGGAGTCACGGGCGTGACGATCGAGATCATTGGGGGCGCCGCGCTTCGTCTCGGATACTTCGACCGCCGCACCACTGTTGACATTGACGCGCGTATTTCCGACGAGGCAGCTCTCGCCCCCCACGTGCGCGCGATCGCTCGAGAACGCGGGTGGCCTGACGACTGGCTCAACACGAAAGCTGCGCTCTTTATCCCCGCGTGGGGCGAAGAGGTCGAGTGGAACACAGTGCTTGACAACGAAACGTGTCGCGTGGCCATCGCCCCGCCCGGTGCGCTGCTCGCTATGAAGGTGAAAGCGATGGAGCGCAGGGGTAACCGGGATGCGGGAGACGTGGCGAAACTCATCACCCTGTTGGGTCTACGGTCGGCCGATGAGGTCGATGACCTCTACGGCGCATACTTCCCCGGCGACGCGATGAGTCCGGTCGCATTCGCGCGTGTGGAACGCATCTTCGACATCGGTCCTCCCGAACCCGAGCCGAGACCAGAACCGCCGTTCCGGGGGTGACTCACCGGCTGGCGGCAGCCAGTCGCTCGATCGCGTCGACGAATCCGGCCCACCCGGCCGCCGCCTGCGCGTAGCCGTCGACGTCGAGGCCGCCGCCGGTCTGCGAGAGCGTCAGCGAGCATCCATTCGCCTCGGCGCCGGCGAGCTCGAACATGACCGTGTCGCGTTGATCGATCGACGCGTCGTCGGTGATCGTGAACGACAGGATGCTCGGGGCATCGACCGTGAGCATCTCGCCTTCCCAATCGATCGTCGCCCCGCCCGGGAGCACCATCTGGGCCGACCACGGCTCGCCGGCAACAGCGCGCCAGGTGAGACGGTCGAGCGGGACCTCGACGGCGTCCGTGCCGAACCACGTCGCGAATGCGCTGGGCGTGGTCAGCACCTCCCACACGCGCTCGGGGGCGGCCGCGATGTCGCGGGTCGAACGGAATCCGGAGGGGCCTACGTCGGTCATGTCGGTGAGGCTACTCTGGGGGCCCACCGCGCGGGAGGGAACCTCACCATGACCGTGACCAGCTCGAACGCCGACGCTACGACGAGAACTATGACCTTCGTCGCCGAGTTCGCCGCGCCCGTGGCCGAATTCTGGCGGGTGTGGGCAGAACGCGACCTGCTCGAGAAGTGGTGGGGTCCGCCCGCCTACCCCGCGACGAGACCCCCGAACCCGACAACCGCACGACGGTGACGTTCGAGCAGATCGGCGAGAGCAGCCGCATGACCTTGCGCTCGGTGTTCCACACCGATGAGGCGTTCGCCGAGGCGGTCGAGTACGGTGCCGAGCAGGGCTACGTCGAGGGCATCGGGCAGATCGACGCCCTTCTCGGTGGGTACGACGCGGGGGCTTGACGCGGTCGTTCGCGCGGTCTAACGTGCAACCAAATGGTTGTACAAACGGATGCCCTCACCGACGATCAGGTCGACGCCCTGTTCCGCGCGCTCGCCGATCGCACGCGGCGCGACATCGTCGCCCGCGTCATCCACCGCGAACAGAGCGTGTCGGCGCTCGCGGAGCGCTACGAGATGAGCTTCGCCGCGGTGCAGAAGCATGTTTCGGTGCTGGAGCGCGCATCCCTGGTGTCGAAGCGCCGACGCGGCCGCGAGCAGATCGTGACGGCGGACCGCGACGCCGTGCGGCTCGCGCGGAAGGTACTCGACAGCTATGAAGCCCTCTGGCGGCACCGTGCCGACCAGATCACCGCCCTCCTCGCCGAGGGCTGACGGAAGGACCGACCATGACCGTGCGTGACCACGCGATCGACCGTGACGCGCTCACTCTGACGTTCGTCGCGGAATTCGCCGCGCCCGTCGAGCGCGTCTGGCAGGTGTGGGCCGACCCGCGGCAGCTCGAGCGGTGGTGGGGTCCGCCGGAGTGGCCGGCCACCTTCACGCGGCACGAACTCGAGCCGGGCGGCGAGATGCGGTACGTCATGACCGGGCCCGACGGCGAGACGTCGGCGGGGTGGTGGCGCATGACAGACGTCGAGGCGCCACACCGTTTGGCGTTCGACGACGGATTCGCCGATGCCGACGGAAACCCCGTGCCCGACATGCCCGTCACCCACGCGGAGGCACGGCTGGAGGATGCGGGGGAGGGCACGACGCGCATGACGCTGGTCTCGACGTTCCCCAGCCGTGAAGCGCTCGACGAGCTGGCCGAGATGGGGATGGTCGAGGGCATGTCGTCGGCGATGGCGCAGATCGACGCGCTGCTCGCTGACGGCTGATCGCCGCCGACGTCACACGGCGGCAATACAACTCTGCGATCATCGCGGGATGCGCCGAACCTGCACCGCCGACATGTCGCTCACTGCGCGCGGGGAAGCGCGGCTCGTGCTCTCCGTCGCCACCCACTCGAGCCTCGACGGCGTCGATGAAGAATTCGATGTCGTGCACGGTGACGAACCCGTTGTCGTGAGTGAACTACGCGACACTCACGGCAACCGCCTGCACGTGTGCGACGTGGGGGAGGGGAAGGTCAGCGTTCGCTATCGCGCGACGGTGACGGGTCGCGCCGAGCCGCAGATCGTCACGCCCCTGGACGAGATCACGTTCCTGCGCCCGAGCCGATACTGCGAGGCCGACGAACTCGTCGCCACCGCCGCGCGCGAGTTCGCTGGGCTGAGCGGGCACGACCTCGTCGCCGGCGTGAGCTCATGGGTCGGTACGCACCTCGACTACGTTCCCGGGTCGAGCCTGCCCACCGACGGGGCCGTGCGCACCCTGCTCGGCGGCAAGGTCGTGTGCCGCGATTACGCGCACCTCGTCGTTGCCTTGCTGCGCGCGCTCGACGTGCCCGCGCGCCTCGTGTCTGTCTACGCGCCGGGCCTCGACCCCATGGACTTCCACGCCGTTGCCGAGGTCGCCGTCGATGGTGTCTGGCGGGTCGTGGATGCGACGGCTCTCGCCCCGCGCTCATCCCTCGTACGCATCGCCACCGGTCGCGATGCGGCTGACACCGCATTCCTCAGCATCCACGGCGCGTTCGTCGACCTCACCGAGCTGACCGTGTCGGCGACGATCGATGAGTTGCCGAGCGACGACCTCAGCGAGCTGGTATCGCTGCGCTGACGGCCGCTCCGTCAGACGGGGCGCGTGAGCCCAATGTCGACGAGCCGCAGTTCGCCGCAGATCTCACGCGCGGGCGGGCGCCGTAGCCCGCGCTTCACCGCCCCGAACGTGACCGTGACGGTGGCGGGCAGCACTGCATCAGGGTCGGGAACATCGCCGCTGTCGGCATCGACGCCGCTGGGCTGGTCGCACGCCACCACGCTCAGCTCACCGAACCGTGGATGTGCTCGAACCTGCAGCACCGCATCGCGGGCAGCCCCGCGCAGGGCTGCTCTACCCGCCGACCCGATGCCGAGGATCCCGTCAACGACAACCTCCGCGGTGGCGAGCGCGTCGTCGAGCTGCGCCGCCTCGATGAGGCGCGCGCCGGCGGCGACCGCCGCATCCCTCCCCGCCTCATGGATGCTCGTGGCCGTCGCCTGCACCGCCACCGGTACGTCGTCTGCCGCGACGCGCGCGCACGCCCACAGTGCGTCGCCGCCGTTGTTGCCGGCGCCGACGAGGGCGAGCACCCGGGGCGCGGGGCCGGCCGAACGGGGGCCACTGGCCGTGGACGCGAGCTGCTCACGCACCACCTCGGCGAGCCCGTCGGCTGCGCGCTGCATGAGCGGTTCGCCGGCCGCGAGGAGCGGCTGCTCGGCGGCGAGGACCTCGGCGACGCTCCAGCCGACGAGGTGCTCGGGGAACGGCGGTGCGAGCACCCTGGTCATCATGCCCCTGCGGCGACGAGGGCGGAGATAAGCAGCGCGCATCCGAGGGCCGGAGGAGCGGCCTGCAGGAGGGCCGCCCGCCACGCGCGGCGAGACGTGACCAGCAGCGCTACGCCGGCGATCGTCATGGCGGCGCCGCCGGCACATGCGAGGGTCGCCCCGACGACGGAGCCTGCATCGCCGATCAGAAGCACAAACCCCGCGCTCGTGATCGCGGCGAGCACGAGGTTGTAGACGCCCTGGTTGGCGGCGAAAAGTCGCGTGGCCTCGACGGCGTCGTCGCCGCGCACGCCGAACAGGCGGCGGGTTGCGGGGCGACCCCACAGCAGCGACTCGAGCACAAACGCCGCGCCGTGAAACAGCACGCCGAAACCCAGTAGTGCGAGGGCGGCGATGAGCATGCGGCCAGCGTAAACGAGCCGGTGCCGCCGGCGGCAGAATAGTCGTATGCCACGACGCGCATCCGGTGCCGCCCCCGCGCCCGCCCCCGCCCGCAACGGCGAGATCTCGTACTGGATGTCAGACCTCGGCCCCGTACCCGTCGGCGAGCCGCTGGCCGTCGACGCGGAGGCCGACGTCGTCATCGTCGGCGCCGGCTACACGGGCCTCTGGACCGCCTACTACCTGGCCGAGCGCGACCCGTCCCTGTCGATCGTCGTGCTCGAGCAGCACCGCGTCGGTTACGGGGCATCGGGGCGCAACGGCGGGTGGCTGACGAACACCATCACGGGTGGACACGACGGCTACGCGGCGAAGCACGGGGTTGAGGCGGTTCGCGCGTTCCAGACTGAGTTGAACGCGACGGTCGACGAGGTGCTCGCGGTCTGCGCGCGCGAGGGCATCGATGCCGAGGCGACGAAGGGCGGCAGCCTGCTCGTCGCGCGCAATGAGGCCCAGCGTCGCCGCGTCGCGAAATATGTCGACCACGCCGAAAAGTGGCCCGAGGAGGGCGTCGTCGAGCTGAGTGCCGCTGAGAGCCGCGCCCGCGTCAACGTCGCCGAGACGCGGGGCGGACTGTGGCAGCCCCATTGCGCGCGCATCCACCCTGCGAAGCTCGCGCTCGGACTTGCCGATGCCGTGCGCCGCCGCGGCGTGCGCATCTACGAGAACACGCGCGTGACCGACATCGAACAGGGCGTCGCCCGCACCGAGCACGGCGTCGTGCGTGCCCGCCACGTGTTGCGCGCCACCGAGGGCTTCACAACCCGACTGCCCGGCAGGAAGCGTGACTGGCTTCCGCTCAACTCGTCGATGATCATCACCGAGCCGCTCACCGACGACATGTGGGCTGAGATCGGCTGGCAGGGATTCGAGACGCTGGAAGACCTGTCGCACGTCTACGCCTACGCACAGCGCACCCCCGATGGCCGCATCGCGATCGGCGGCCGCGGCACGCCGTACCACTGGGCGAGCCGCTTCGACACCGACGGGCTGACCGACGAGGCGACCTGGTCGAGCCTGTCGGCGCTGGTGCGCGAGTGGTTTCCCGTGATCGGCGACGTGGGCATCGCCCACACCTGGAGCGGCGTGCTCGGCGTGCCCCGCAACTGGCGGGCGACCGTGCAGTACGACGCGGAAACGGGGCTTGGGGCGGCCGGCGGCTATGTCGGCACCGGCGTCACGGCGACGAACCTCGCCGGGCGAACCCTCGCCGACCTCGTGACCGGCGCCGACACCCCGATCACAAGACTGCCGTGGGTTGGCCAGCGCACCCGCAGATGGGAGCCCGAGCCGCTGCGGTGGGTCGCCACGCGGGTCATCTACGGCGCCTACCGCTGGGCCGACCGCTCCGAGTTCCGCGGGCTCACCCACACCTCACGTGTGGCGCGCATCGCCGACGTGATCAGCGGGCGCTGAGCGGCGGGCGCCGACCCGCGCATCCCGGATGCGCGTGGTGGCCTCCGCAACGAATCGAGCGATTTCTCAGCGATACCCGTATCCTGATTGCCACACCACCCGTTTTTCCTCTGGAGGAATCGAACACTCGTGGATCACACCACGCACTCAGGGTCGTCGCAAGACGACCCTGGACATAGTTGCTACTCACATCTGACCCGCACTGATCGACGCCCGACGGGGGTGACCCCGTGACCGAGGCTGTCATTCTTCTCATCGTCGGCATCGTCGCGATCCTCGTGATCATCGCCGCGAACGGCTACTTCGTCGCTCAGGAATTTGCGTACATGTCGGTCGATCGCGTGAAGCTTGGCGCCCGCTCTGAGGCGGGCGATCGCTCGGCGCAGCGGGCACTCGCGGTCACGAAGCGCACATCATTCATGCTGTCGGGCGCGCAGCTCGGCATCACTGTGACCGGCCTGCTCGTCGGCTACGTCGCCGAGCCGCTCGTGGGTGAGCCGATCGGTGCGATGCTCGGCGATGCCGGTGTCGCGACGGGCATCGCGATCGGAGTCGGGACGGTGGGCGTGCTCGTCGTCGCGAGTGTCGTGCAAATGATCTTCGGCGAACTGTTTCCGAAGAACCTTGCGATCGCCAACCCCGAACCGGTCGCTCGTTTCCTGGCGCGCTCGACCACGATCTACTTGGCCGCCTTCGGCTGGCTGATCACGATCTTCGACAAGTCGGCCAACGCCTTCCTACGCCTGTTGCGCATCGAGCCAGTGCACGACCTCGACACGAGCGCGTCGGCCGCCGACCTCGAGCACATCATCGACGACTCGCGCGAGAGCGGCGACCTGCCCGAAGGGTTGTCGATCATCCTCGACCGCATCCTCGACTTCCCGAACCAAGACGTCGAGCACGCCATGATTCCGCGCGCGCACGTCGACATCGTTCGCCCGACCGCGACGATCGACGAGGTCCGCACCCTCATGGCGACGGGTCACACGCGCTACCCCGTCGTCAACGACGACGAGGAGCCGATCGGTGTCGTGCAGTTGGCCGACCTGCTACGCAGCCCACTTCCCGGTGACCGGCCCGTCACCGAGCTCATGCGCGAGGCGCTCGTCGTGCCGACACTCATGCGGCTTCCCGACGCGCTTGCGCAGCTCACCGGCACCCGCAACGAGCTCGCCTGCGTCATCGACGAGTACGGCGGATTCGCGGGCGTGCTCACGCTCGAAGATCTCGCCGAAGAAGTCGTCGGTGAGATCACCGACGAGCACGACGCAGAGCTCGACGAGGTCGTCGAGCGCCTCGCCGACGACGAGTGGAGCATGGACGGCGACGTTCACGTTGACGAGGTGGAACGCGCCGTCGGCCACGACCTCCCCGCCGGCGACTACGAGACGATCGCGGGGCTGTTGATTGCGGCCCGCGGCGACCTCCCCGGCGTCGGCGAAGTGATCACGGTCGAACTGCCCATCGAGGGCGGCGACTTCATCGACGATGATCCGGTTCGCCGATACCTCGAGATCGAGGTTCTCGAGATCGACCGGCACGTGCCGAGTGAGCTGCGCGTGCGGCTCATCGAGCGCGCCGCGACGGGCCCCGTCGAGATCGTGCCCGCGGACGACGCGAGCGACGACGACGCGGACCGCGCATCCATCGAAGGGGATGCACGATGAGCGTCCTTGCGATCCTTCTGATCACGATCGGCCTAATCGTGCTGTCGGCGTTCTTCGTCGTTATCGAGTTCGCGCTGCTCGGCGCCCGCCGCCACCGCCTGGAAGAGGAGGCGGCCACCAGCCGCTCTGCCCGCGCCGCGCTGCGCAGCGTCAACGAGCTGACCATGATGCTCGCCGTCGCTCAGCTCGGCATCACGGCCTGCACGTTCGCGCTCGGCGCGATCACCAAGCCCGGGGTCGAAGCCCTCCTGGAGCCTGTATTCGCGGGGTGGATGCCGGAGTGGCTGTCGACCACCATTGCGTTCGTGCTCGCGCTGCTCGTGGTCACGTTCTTACACCTCGTTGTGGGAGAGATGGCCCCGAAGTCGTGGGCCATTGCCCACCCGGAGCTGTCGGCGAAGGTCATCGGCCTGCCGTCGCGCGCCTTCGTCACCGTGCTTCGACCGCTGCTGACGGCCATCAACGCGATCGCCAACCGGCTCGTCGCCGCGACCGGCGTCGAGCCGGTCGATCGTGCCGCCGTCGGCGGACAGGATGCGGCCACCATTCGCCATCTGGTCGAGCACTCGGCGCAGGCCGGTGTGCTCGAGCCGGAGGTGCGCAGTCAGATCTCGGGCGTGCTCGACCTTCAGACCATGGTCGTTGAGACGCTGATCTCGTCCGGTGTGCGCCCGACGACGGTTGCGGCCCAATCGAGCGTTGCCGACGTGCAGGCGACTGCGCGGCGTACCGGTCACCTGCGCATCCTCATCGATGATGGTGACGATGATGGGCTACCGGGCGTCGTGCACGTGCGGGACACGCTGCTCGCCGACTCCACGGAGCCCGCGTCGAGGTTTGCGCGCCCTGCCTACCGCATCGAGGCGGGCACGCTCGTGCACGAGGCGCTGACGATGATGCAGGCGGACAGCGTCCAGCTAGCGATCATTATGCGCGGCACAGAGATGGTCGGCGTGGTGACGCTCGCTGACGTCCTTCGTCACGTGCTGCCGCCGGTCGTGGCAACGGCGGGAGCGCGCTGAGTCGGGCGCCGCGCGGTCTAGTGTGACCGCAACTTCTCGATGAGTTCGTCTTTGCGCAGTTCGCTGTAGCCGGTGATGCCGAGCTCTTTCGCCCGGCCGCGCAGTTCGTCGACCGTCCAATCGTCGTACGAACCGCTGGAGCCGCCGCGCGCGCCCACCGCGTCGCGTCCGTCGCGCGCGGCGGCGTTCGCGATGCGCGCCGCCTTCTCCTTGGATGCGCCGTCGTCGCGAAGGCTCTCGTAGAGCTTCTCGTCCTTCACGCTGGGGTTGTCGTCGTTCTTCGGCACCGTGAGCCTCCCTGTTCCGTTCGTGCCCCCAGGGTGCCCGGACGCCGACGCCGACGGCAGCTCTGCGCATCGGGCGCACAGCACACTCACCGCGACAGACCAGGAAACCGCACGTGGACTGGGCGGGGGCTGGCAAACGGCCCCGAGCAGCGCTGCCGTCTGACAGCATTCCGTCATGAGTGCCCACCACCCCACCGCCGTCCTGCGCGCCATCAGCACGGTGCTGCCCGACATCGTTATCGAGCAAGATCGGGTGCGCGACATCTTCTCCGGCCAGGAGGGGCTCAGCCGGCTGGGGCAACGCCTCGTCGCCACGGCATTCGACTCGTCGGGCATCGACACCCGGCACACCGTCATCACCGACTTCGGCGACAACAACCCGGACGCGCGGGGCGTCGCCCCCGCCTACATCGACGAGGCGACGGGTGCTTTGCACGCTCCGGGCACAAAGGCGCGCAACGACCACTACATCGCGGCGGCCGGGCCGATGTTCGTGGAGGCCGCCCGACGCGCGATACATGCCGCTGACGGCATTGAAGCGGCCGACGTCACGCACGTGATCACCGTCTCGTGCACGGGCTTCTTCGCCCCGGGCCCCGAATACCTCATCGCGCGCAATCTCGGCCTCGACCCGGCAGTGCAGCGATACCACCTGGGATTCATGGGCTGCTACGCCGCGCTCCCGGCCCTGCGCATGGCGGCACAGTTCTGCGCCGCTGATCCCGAGGCCGTGGTGCTCGTCGTGAGTGTGGAGTTGTGCACACTGCACCTGCACGCGAGTGACGACCCCGACCTGATCGTCGCGAACTCGCTGTTCGGCGACGCGGGAGTCGCCGGCATCGTGAGTCGCCGCCCGCTCGGCGCTGGCGAGCGTGGCCTGCGACTCGATCGCTCCGAGACGGCCGTGACGCCCGTCGGCGAGGGCGACATGGCGTGGACGATCGGCGACGAGGGCTTTGACATGGTCTTGTCGACCGCCGTGCCGCAGATCATCGGCGAGCACATCGCGGCGGCCCTGCGGCCGCTCGTGTCCTCTGTTCCCGAGCTTGCCAGCGCTCTCGCCGAGGACGGACTTGGAAGAGCGGTCGCGCGCTGGGCCGTGCATCCCGGTGGGCGCAGCATCGTCGACAAGGTCGAGGAGAGCCTCGGCCTCGAACCCCAGCAGGTGGCCCCGTCGCGCGACGTGCTGCGCGCCATCGGAAACGTGTCGAGCGCCACCGTCATGGTCGTCATGCAGCGCAACCTTGAGGCATACGCCGAGCCCGGCGATCGCCTGATCGCGCTTGCCTTCGGCCCGGGCCTCACCGTCGAGTCGACGCTCATGACCGTCGTCACGGGATAGTCCCGCCGTGATCGACTTGCGACACCGAGCGGCGGATGCTCGTGAACTGATGGACGACCCAGACTGCGACGTAGATGCCCTGGAGCTGACGTACGGGCACTTCGCCACGGTAAACGCGGCCGTGAGCGACATTGGCGGGATCTTCGCCGACGAGATTGCACCCCGTGCGATGGGCAGATCGGCCAGCCGGCCCGTGCGCGTGCTCGACATCGGCACCGGGGGAGCGGACCTCCCACGGGCGCTACTCACCAGAGCGGCCCGAGCGGGCCTCCCGCTCGAGGTCGTCGCGATCGACCCCGACCCGCGCGCGATCGGGTGGGCGCGCACGCAGGCGCTGCCGCCGGGCCTCGACCTACGGGAGGCGACCACGGCCGACCTCGTGGCGGCGGGGGAACGGTTCGACGTGGTGCTGTCGAACCACGTCGTGCACCACCTCGATGCCCGCGAGCTCGGGGCGCTTTTCGCCGACTCGGAAGCGCTGCTCGCCCCCGGTGGGGTCGCCGCCCATCATGACCTTGCGCGCAGCAGGCTCGGTTACGTCGGCTACGACCTCGGCATGCGCGTGTTGTACCCGACCCTGTTTCGCGGATCGTTGCTGCACGTCGACGGGCTGATCAGCATCCGTCGATCGCACACGCCCCGCGAGTTGCGCCACGCGCTTCCGCCCGGCTGGAGCGTCCGCCACTATCGAGTGCCCTGGCGCCTGGTCATTCGCCACGAGCGGCCCCATGAGTGAGCGCACCGTCGACGTCGCCATCGTGGGCGGCGGCGGTAACGGCATCCTGCTCGCGTGCCTGCTCGCCGACCGCGGCCTCACGGTGCGGGTGCTCGAGCGCCGTGCAACGATCGCCGACCGCCCGCGCGCATTCGGCATCCATCCCGCCGCTCTCGACGCGCTCGACGCGGTCGGGGTCGGCGACGCCGTGCGCGCGGAGGCGCTCGCACTGACGGACGGCGCGTTCGTTGGCATCGACGGTCGCCGGGCGGCGGTCACGTTCGACCCGCGCGACTTCCCCGGCCCCGTCGTGCTGGGCCAGAACCGCGTAGAAGAGCTGCTCGAGCAGCGCCTGCACGCCCTCGCGCCCAGAGCGCTGCAGCGCGGCGTGACGGTGACCGCCGTGACCGAGGAGGGTTCCTGCGTGCGCGTCAGCGCGCGCATCGGCGGCGACACACTCGAACTCTCCGCTGCAATCGCTCTGCTCGTCGACGGCACGAACGGGCGCCTCAGCGAAACGTTTGCCGGACCCGCTCGCCTCGTCGGCCCGAAGCGCTGGTACGCCATGGCGGAGGCGGAGGCGACCACCGAGGATCAGGCCGGCTCGGTCGCGCTCATCGCCTCGCCGGGCGGCGTCGTCGAGTCGTTCCCGCTGCCCGGCGGTCGCCGGCGCTGGGTGGCCTGGCGCGACAACGACGCTGCGCTCGACGATGACCAGTTCCGGATGCTCGTGCACGACCGCACCGGATGCTCGGTCGGCATCATCCACGGTCCCGTATCCGTCTTCGCCGCGCAAAGTCGGCGCCGACGGCGACTCGTCCATGGTCGGGTGGTGATCGCGGGGGATGCGGCGACCACGGTGAGCCCCATCGGGGGCCAGGGGCTGACGATCGGATGGGGGGCGGCGCAGACGCTCGCCGACGAGCTCACGCGCGCGAGCATCCACGACCGCATCGTTTTTCGTCGCTACTCGCGCGCAGTCAGCCGCGTAGCGCGCCGCGCACAACGCCGCGCATCATTCTTCATGCGCCTCGGTGACCCTACATCGCCCCGTGACTGGCTGCGACGGGGGGCCGTGCTCGTGCTCGCACGGCGCGCAATGCGTCGGGTCGTCTACCGGCTCGTCGTCGTGCGACGGCTTTGAGCCGACGTCGCACGAGCGCTCCACGACATGCCCGGGACGGCCGTTTCGCGGGAGGGGGTTGACGGATGGTGCATGTGTATGACATCGCGCGCGACCATCTATAACCCTTGCGTGAGCGTGCGAAATGTTTCGTATACGTCGCACTGACCGTCTACCCCCGTTCGGGGGTAGTGTCTGGCCATGGGGAAATTCATCTACGGAGTACCCTCCACTACGGTCGACATTGATGACCGTGTGCTCGCTCACCTGCGCATGGTGATGACCACCAAGCTCCGCCGATCGGAACCCTTCATGTTCGAATTCGACCTGCCGCCCGCAGAGGGCAGCGGCAGGCGGAGCTTCTGGGTGCACCCGGCCGTGCCCATCCAGTTCCACTTCTTCGGCAGCCGCGAACCGCGCCTCAACCGAGCCTGGGTTGAAACGCTCTTCCGCGAGGCGAGCGGGCCCACTGGTCTGCGGATCGTTCCCGAGCCGGAAGAGTCGGCGCCGGCCGCCTCCGCCAGCGCTACGCCGAGTCGTGGTCTTGCTGCACGTGCTCGGAGTCGATGACAATCCCGCCTGAGAGATTCGCTGACGTTGACAGGCTTTCGAGCCAGGCTCGATCCAACTCCGGCTGGTCGAGCGAGTCGAAGACGAAGCGCAGGGGTATGGTCGGATGCACCCAGATTGTCGAGCGTCCCGGTCGTTCGCCAGGTGGGTGTTCCCAACTTACGGTGAAGCTCTCGCCGCGCCGCAACTTCGCCGTGGCGAGCACCTTCAGGTGCGCCAAGGCCTCGTCGTCGAACGGAATCGCCACTTCACTGCCCGCGTAATACAACGTCCCCATCTGGGGAACACTACTCGCTAGCCGAATTGTTCGTGCGGGAAAGGTCACGGGTGGCCGGCCCCTCGATGACGCGGCCCTCCACGTCGAACCGCGAGCCGTGCAGCGGGCAATCCCACGACTCCTCGGCGGTGTTCCACCGAAGAACTCCTCCGAGATGCGTGCACACCGTGCGCAGTGCGCATCCGGGTTCCGCGCCCTCCGAGGTGACAGGCACGACCCCCTCGCGGTCCACCTCGGGGGCGGACGGCGCGGCGGGCGACGGCCGCGCCCACCCCGCGATCATCTCCTTTGCGACGGCGGCGTTCGCTCCGACGATGCTGCCGAGGGTGCGCGCGGAGCCGCGCCGACCATGGAAGGCCGGTGCCCACGGCATCGGAGCATCGGCGAGTTCTCCCGCGATGATGCGTGCTGCGAGCATGGCACCCGTCATGCCCCACTTGGCGAAACCGGTCGCGGCGTAGGCGCGGCCATGGCTTCGCGGTACGGGGCCGGCGAAGGGCATGTGGTGCTCGGGTTGATAGTCCTGCGCGGCCCACCACGTTACGAGCGACGCACCCGCAAAGGTTGTCGACGCCCAATCGACGACAGCGGCGAGTCGCTCGGCCGTGTTCTCGTCCCGGCCCGTCGTGAAGCTGTCGCCGCCGACGACAACCAGTCGCTCGCCATCCGGACCGCGGGCATCCCGCAGCGATCGCTCAATGGGGTCGACGGACAAGCTCATCGCCATCTCGGGCGCGCCGCCGGGGACACTGAACGCCCCCACGTACTGGCGAGAGGGCACCATGTGGGCGAAGAAGAGTCCGCGGTCAACGATGGGCAGGCCCGTCGCGACGACGATGTGCTCGGCCCGGACCGTCGCGTCATCGAGGCGGACCGAGACCCCGTCGCGGTCGATCTCGACATCGCGCACGCGAACTCCTTCGATGAGCTTCGCGCCCGCCGCACGCGCGCGGCGGGCGAGGACCGACAGCGCATCGAGCGGCTGAATTTGATGCTGCCCGTCGAGCCGAAGGGCGCCGCGCACAGTCACGGGCAGCTCGACGCCGCTGGGGGAGCACCACTCGGCACCGATGCCCGCCACGGCCAGCGCGTCCGCCTCCTCGGTCAGCGCGGCGACGCCCTCATCGGTCGTCGCGTAGCTGAGCGACGTCCGTTCCTCCACGACGCCGCCCGCGCCGCGCAGTTCGTCGAGCAGCCAGGCCTGCGCATCCAGGGTGGCCGCCGCGTAGTCGCGAACGGCATCGTCGCCGTTGTGGGCGCGGATGCTGCTGTACATGGTCCCCTGCAGGGCGCTGACCTTCGCCGTGGTGTTGCCCGTCGTCCGCCCGCCGATGCGGTCGGCCTCGAGCAGCACGACGTCACGGCCCTCCCTCGCGAGCAGCAGGGCGGTGGCGACGCCGGCGAGGCCGCCTCCTGCCACGACGACGTCCGCGCGCTGCGGGATGCCCGTATCCGCCTCGATGCCCGAGGAGGTGGCGTGCCAGAGCGAGAGCGGGCCGTGCTGCCCGCTCACGCGGTGACCTCCGCGCCCTCGGGGTAGAGGACGACCTTGATGCAGCCGTCCTCCTTCTTCTGGAACAGCTCGTACAAGCGCGGCGCGTCCTCGAGCGTTCCGCGGTGCGTGACGAGGTCGGAGAGGCCCAGCGGGTCCGCCGGGTCTTCCACGATCGGCAGGAGCTCGTCGATCCAGCGCTGCACGTTGCACTGGCCCATCCGCAGCGTGAGCTGCTTGTCGAACATCGTCTTCACCGGCAGGACGTCGGCATCTCCGATGTACACGCCGGCAAGAGACACGGTGCCGCCGCGGCGAACCAGGTCGATCGCCGTGTGCAGCGCCTGCAGGCGGTCGACGCCCGTCGCCTCGAGAACGGGGCGGGCGATCGCCTTCGGCAGGCGTGCCGTGGCGGCCTGGGCTGCCTTGACGACGGGATTGCCGCTCGCCTCGGTGCCGACCGCGTCGACCACCCGGTCGGCACCCCGGCCCTCGGTGAGCTCAACGACCGTGTTGAGTTCGTCAACGTCGAGCGCGTGGACGCCGTGCCGCGCGGCCATCGCGCGCCGCTCGGGCACCGGATCGACGCCAATCACGCGGGCGCCGCGCAGCCGGCCGACTCGCGCGGCCAGCTGGCCGACCGGACCGAGCCCGAGCACGAGAAGGGTCTCGCCCTCCTGCAGCTCGGCGTACTCGACCGCCTGCCAGGCCGTCGGGATGATGTCGCTGAGGAAGAGGTACCGCTCATCCGGCAGCGTGCCGTCGATGCGGATGGAGGTCGCATCGGCAAGGGGTATCCGCAGATACTCGGCCTGCCCGCCCGGCACGGAGCCGTACAGCGAGGTGTAGCCGAAGAGGGAGGCGCCCATCCCGTGGTCGCGGTTCTGGGTCGTCTCGCACTGCGTGTGCAGTCCTCGAAGGCACATCGGGCACGAGCCGCAGGCGATGGGGAAGGGCACGACGACGCGGTCGCCCACAGCAAGGCTCGACACCCCCGGGCCGACCTCGGTGACAATGCCCATCGGCTCGTGACCGAGGATGTCCCCCGGCTTGATGAACGCACCGAGTAGTTCGTACAGGTGAAGGTCGGAACCGCAGACAGCGGTCGCAGTCACACGGATGATCGCATCGGTCGGCTGCTCGATCCGCGGTGCGGGGACATCGGCGACCTCGAGTGAGCGATGACCCTGCCAGGTGACGGCCCTCATCGGACGCCTCCCTTGCGCTGGCAGCGGCCGGGCGGGCGTGGCGATGTGGATGTCATGCGTCGAGCATCCTCGCGTCGTGGCCGCACGGGCAGGGGGTTGACAGCGGGCGGGCACACGATCCTCTGCGCCCGGCATCCTGTCATGCCCCGCGGGATCAGCCGAGGTGCGGCGTAGCGTCGCCGACTCACCGTCCGCTCATTGCGCGGGCCCGTCCGAAGGGGATTTTATGTTCTTCCACCGTCAGGAACTGCAGTTCGACGCGACACCCGACAAGCCGGACGCGGTATACGCCCGGCGCCTGCAGGAGGTGCTCGGCGGGCAGTACGGCGAGATCACGGTCGCCATGCAGTACGGCTTCCAGGCCTGGAACTGTCATCTGCCCGGCAAGTACCGCGATTTGCTTTACGGAATCGCCGCGGAAGAGTTCGGCCACGTGGAGATGCTCGCCATCATGATCGCCCGCCTGCACTCGATGACTGACGATGCGGGCGTGAAGAGCATGCTGTCGTTCCTCATCGCCCGCGACACGATGCATCAGAATCAGTGGATCGCCGCCGCGCGCGAGCTGCAAGAGGAAAACCGCGAGGCGCTGCCCGTGCCGAGCACCTTCCCGCGCAGCAAGGAGGCATCCGAGCACGCGTACGAGTACCTGAACTTCTCCGACGGCCAGGCCGCGGCAGAGGGTTCGTGGGCATCCGGTCCGACCCCAGACGGGCACGGCGAGTTTAGTTACGTCGATGGGCCAAGCTCTCGGGTTCCCATGGGGCCGCCGACCCGACCCGACCCACGATTCCACGGAACGGACCCCGGGCCCGCCGTGCTGTCCAAGGCGGAGGGCGCGATTCGCGATGCCCTCTCCTGAGTCGGTGCTCTAGGGCTCTCGGATCAGGCTGAGCCCGCGATCGGTCGACGCGGCGGCAACCATCGTCGCCACCCATGCCGCGTTGATCGGTCGCGCTCGTTCCGGGCGGTCGATGCGAAACTGCATCCAGATGGCCGGGTGCATCCAGAACTCCCGGTAGCCAGAGCCCGACGGAAGTTCTCGTCCCCGCAACGTCAGGATGAACGACTCGTTTCGACGAAACTTCGTGCCGATCGCAATTTCTAGGTGAGCGAGAATTCGATCGTCGATCTCGAAGGAGTTCGTGGCGGACCCTCCATATATGAACTGCCCCATCAGCGTGCGGAGATTCGGTGCGGCGGGACGATGCGCGGGGAAAATGAAGGGTAGACGCGGGTCATGATGGAACACTGTGTCACGGCGGGGAGTCGGCGATCTAGGGCTTGACGATGGGGCACTGGACGGCTATGTGCGCGTCGCTCGATAGACTCGACCCTCGTGTCCAAGGTCTTGACGTCCCTCCCCGTCGGCGAACGCGTCGGCATCGCCTTCTCCGGAGGTCTCGACACCTCCGTCGCCGTCGCGTGGATGCGCGACAAGGGGGCCGTGCCCTGCACCTACACGGGCGACCTCGGCCAGTACGACGAGCCGGACATCGCCGCGGTGCCGGGTCGAGCGTCCGAATACGGGGCCGAGATCAGCCGCCTCGTGGATGCGAAGGCCGCGCTCGTCGAGGAGGGCCTCGTGGCGCTGCAGTGCGGGGCGTTCCACATTCGCTCGGGCGGCAAGGCCTACTTCAACACGACGCCGCTCGGCCGCGCCGTCACCGGCACCATGCTCGTGCAGGCGATGAAGGAAGACGGCGTCGAGATCTGGGGCGACGGCTCGACCTACAAGGGCAACGACATCGAGCGGTTCTACCGCTACGGCCTGCTCGCTAACCCCCGCCTGCGCATCTACAAGCCGTGGCTCGATGAGGCCTTCGTCTCCGAGCTCGGCGGGCGCCAAGAGATGAGCGAGTGGCTCGTTGCGCACGGCTTCCCGTACCGCGACTCGGCCGAGAAGGCGTACTCGACCGACGCGAACATCTGGGGCGCCACCCACGAGGCGAAGACGCTCGAGCACCTCGACGTGTCGCTTGAGACCGTCGAGCCGATCATGGGCGTGCGCTTCTGGGACGAGAACGTCGCGATCGCCACCGAGGATGTGCGCATCACCTTCGACGCCGGACGCCCCGTCGCCATCAACGGCGTCGAATACGGCGATGCGGTGGCTCTCGTGCGCGCCGCGAACGAGATCGGCGGCCGCCACGGCCTCGGCATGAGCGACCAGATCGAAAACCGCATCATCGAGGCCAAGAGCCGGGGCATCTACGAGGCCCCCGGCATGGCGCTGCTGCACATCGCCTACGAGCGGCTCTTGAACGGCATCCACAACGAAGACACCATCGCGAACTACCACGCCGAGGGGCGGCGCCTTGGCCGCCTCATGTACGAGGGCCGCTGGCTCGACCCGCAGTCGCTCATGTTGCGCGAGTCGATTCAGCGCTGGGTCGGCTCGGCCGTGACCGGCGAAGTCACGGTGCGTCTGCGTCGCGGCGACGACTATACGATCCTTGACACGACCGGCCCGACCCTGTCGTACGCCGCCGAGAAGCTGTCGATGGAGCGCGTCGGCGATGCCGCCTTCGGCCCGACCGACCGCATCGGCCAGCTCACCATGCGCAACCTCGACATCGCCGACTCGCGGTCGCGCCTCGAACAGTACGCCGCACACGGCATCATCGGCGGCCCGACCGCCGAGCTTGTCGGCCGCATGACCGCCGGCGAGGCGGAGGCGATCACGGCGGCAAGCGGCGGCGAGCAAGACGTCGACGCGTTTGACATCGCTGGCGAGGGCGCCGCGTTCGACGCCGGAACCGACTAGCGACGCTGTGGCAGCGGGCACGCCCTCGGCAGAATCGGCCCCGGCCGCGCCCGGGGCGGTGCCCGTGTTCCGTGCGCCGATGCGGTCACGGTCGGCGAGCATCCCCGATGACGGCGCTGCGGTTACGCGCGCGCTCGAGATCGGCGTCGTCGGAATCGGCGACCGCATTGACGACGGCGATGCCGGCCAGCGGGAACGCCTCGCGCGGCGGGTCGACCGCTTCGCCTCCGCGCCCGACGGCGCGTTCGTCATCACACTGGATGCTCGGGGCGACGTCTATCTCGGACGTCTCGCGGGCCCGTACGCGCGCGACGATTCGGCCGAGGCACACGCTGTCGATCTTGTGCATGTGCGGCCGTGCGATTGGCGGTCGACACCGCTGGGCGATGACGAGCTGCCCGCCGCCATAGTGCAGACCCTGCAGCGCGGCGGTCGCAACTGGCAGCGAGTGCGCGACGACGACGCGGGCGCGCACCTCTCGACCGTGTGGGCCGCGAGCGGGCGTCGCTAGTCGACCTGCTCCTGCTGCGTTTCGATGAACGCGCGCTCGTCGTCGCTGAGCGCGTCATCGGCATCGCGCGTATCGCCGGTGATCGACTCGATCTCGGCGAGCACCGACTCCGGGAGGTGCGGATTGCGCTCCTCGGCGAGCGCGTCGTTCAGCGCGTGGCGCGCGCCGATCGACAGCTCAGGCCACCACGTTTCGATCGCGGGGCCGCTCACGTGAGCTGGCCCTCGCGCATCTCGCGCTCGATTTCGAACGTATGCAGGGCCGCCTGGGCTTCGCCGATGGATTCGAAGCGCCCGAGCATCCTGCCGTTCGCCGCAATCAGTCGGTAGCGCAGGATTCCGTCGGTCTCGATCGTCGCGACGACCTCGGTGCCCTTGCGGCCGACGAGGGCGAGGTGGGGGACTCCCGGTACGACGCTCCAGGTGATGGTGGTCATGTCACGCCTCCTTGTCACTGCGAGCGGGATCGCCGTGCAGTGAACCGTACCGTACACCCTGGTCATGCGGGGTCGGAGGGGATTGACGCGCGGGGCGCGGCGCGCTACCGCTCCCCGCTAGCCGTCGCGGCGCTTCTGGCGGGGCTTGCGGGCCGGGCGGTCGTCGCTCTCGCGCGAGAAGCTGCCGCGCGCGTCGCCGCCGCCGCGCGCATCACCAGCGCGACCCCCGCGGTCGTTGCGGTCGCGGAACCCGCCGCGGTCCTTCTTACGCGGGCCGCGGTCACTCTTCAACTCGATCAGGCGCCCGCTGATGCGGGTGTCGGCGAGCTTCTTCAGCGTCGCGGTCGACATCTCGGCGGGCAGCTCGACGATCGAGAAGTCGAGCTTGATGTCGATCGCCCCGAAGTCGTCGCGCGACAGCCCGCCCTCGTTCGCGAGCGCTCCGACGATCTGGCGAGGCTCGACGCGGTGCCGGCGGCCGACCTCGATGCGGTACGGCGCGAGCGGCGGACCGTTACGGCGTTCGCGACGCGGCGGGCGCTCGGAGTCGCCGCGAGCATCCCGGCCGCCATCCCGGCCGCCGGCATCCCGCGAGCGATCGTCGCGCGGCATCTTCGGCGGGCGGATGTCGTCCTCCGTAAGCAGCAGGGGAGTGCCGCCCTGCGCGACGACCGCGAGCGCGGCGGCGACGTCGGCTTCCGGCACATCGTGGTGCTCGACGTAGTGGTCGATGATGCCCCGGAACGTTTCGATCAGGTCGGTCTTGCCGAGTGCCTCGCTGATGGCGTCGTCGAAGCGGGTGAGTCGCGTGGCGTTGACGTCGTCGACCGTCGGCAGGTGCATCTGCGTGAGCGGCTGGCGGGTGGCGCGCTCGATCGCATCCAGCAGGCGCCGCTCGCGCGGAGTGACGAAGCTGATCGCGTCGCCCGTGCGGCCGGCGCGGCCCGTGCGGCCGATGCGGTGCACGTAGCTCTCGGTGTCGACGGGAATGTCGAAGTTGACGACGTGGCTGATGCGCTCGACGTCGAGGCCGCGGGCGGCGACGTCGGTGGCGACGAGGATGTCGAGCTTCGCGTTCTTCAGCTGCTCGACCGTGCGTTCGCGCTGCACCTGCGGCACGTCGCCGTTGATCGCCTGGGCGGAGTATCCGCGGGCGCGCAGCTTCTCGGCCAGCGTCTCGGTCTCGTTCTTCGTGCGAACGAACACGATCATGCCGTCGAAGTTCTCGACCTCGAGGATGCGCGTGAGGGCGTCGACCTTCTGCTGGTACGACACGACGAGGTAGCGCTGCGTGATCGTCGACGACGTGGTCGTCTTCGTCTTGACGCTGATTTCTTCGGGATCGTTGAGGTGCTGCTGCGCGATCCGGCGAATCGAGGCGGGCATGGTCGCCGAGAACAGGGCGACCTGCTTGTCGTCGGGCGTGTCGGCGAGGATCGTCTCAACGTCTTCCGCGAAGCCCATCTTCAGCATCTCGTCGGCCTCGTCGAGCACGAGGTACTTCAGCTCAGACAGGTCGAGGGTGCCCTTGTCGAGGTGGTCCATGATGCGGCCGGGCGTGCCGACGATGACGTGCACGCCGCGGCGCAGCGCCGACAGCTGCACGCCATAGCCCTGGCCTCCGTAGACGGGCAGAACGCTCACGCCGGGAAGGTGTGCGGCGTAGCGCTCGAACGCCTCACAGACCTGCAGAGCGAGCTCGCGGGTGGGGGCGAGCACGAGCGCCTGCGGTGTGCGCTGCGACACGTCAAGGCGCGACAGGATCGGCAACGCGAACGCGGCCGTCTTGCCGGTGCCGGTCTGGGCGAGGCCCACGACGTCGCGCCCAGCCAGCAGTGTCGGGATCGTCGCCGCCTGGATGGCGGAGGGGGTCTCGTAGCCGACGTCGGTCAGCGCGGCCATCACGGCGTCGCTGAGCCCGAGTTCAGAGAATTTCGGCAGGGGTGTGGCGTTGTCTGCCTCGGTCGTATCGGGCGTCTCTGGAGGCGTCATGCCCTTAACGGTACGCGGGTTTGGCCGCGCGACGTACCGTTGCCGATGCCGAAGGAATTCGCCAGGTCTGCGTCAAGCCCCCTGACGACGTGCGGGTCATTTCGTAACGGTGTCGGGTGACCTCGACTGACTCGACCTCCGCTCCTCCATCTGCATCGCGCCTTGCGGATGAGATTGCCGGTTACGCGCGTGAGCAATCACTCATCCTCGCGTGCGCTGAGTCGCTCACGAGTGGTGCGATCGCATCGACGCTGGGCGCGGCGCCAGGTGCCAGCGACTGGTTCGCGGGAGGCGTCGTGGCGTACCGCCCGGAGTCAAAATTTCGCGCTCTGGGGGTCGGTGTTGGCCCCGTGGTCACAGAAACTTGCGCCCGCCAGATGGCATGGGGCGTGCGTCGACTGCTGGGCGCAGACGCCGCCGTTGCCGTGACAGGTGTGGGCGGTCCGGGCGGCTCGGAGGGTCTGCCGGCGGGCACCGTGGTCATTGGCGTGCACGCGCGGGGCATCGGAACGGCGCAGACACACGTGTTCACCGGCACACCGTCGGAGATTGTGGACCAGGTTGTCGAACGCGCACTGGTGGCTCTCATGGCGCGCCTCCGCGCACACTGAGGCCGCGCGTAGCCCGTACTCTTGAGTAACAGCTCGTTCCGGCGGCATCCGCAATAGCGGCGAGACCCGTCAGGTACGCCCCGCCACCGAGGGCTGGCAGCAGAAGCTAGACGCCGCGGGCCGCCCCCTGCTGCAGTTCGCCTCCCCGAAGCGGGGCAAGCCGCCGGTTCACTGGGCGAATCTCGAGACGGATCGGCCTCGGTCGTATCGGGCGTCTCAGGAGGCGTCATTCCCCTGACGGTACGCGCCTTGCCCGGTTGGCGTCACCGCATAGCCGTCACGGTCTCCGCGCGGCTTGCTGGCCGATGGGCGCAAAGGGTTCCAGAGAAAAGATGAACTCAACCGGGACATCGAAGTAGTCGGCGATACGCAGCGCGAGGTGCAGGCTTGGGCTGTACTCACCCCGTTCCAGATACCCCACCGTTTGGTAGTGCACCCCGAGTTGTTCGGAAAACTGTCGTCGGCTGATGCCGCGCTCGACGCGAAGCATGGCGATCCGGTTGTGCACCTGCTCGGTGCGCTCGGTCGCCGTCTTCTCAGACACGCTGCATCGCCTTCTCGCGTCGCGTCGCCAGCGTTGCCAGCGACTCTCTGCGTGCCACTCGTTGCAGGAGAATCGGGGCAAGCACGAGGCCCATGGCAGCCCAGAGCCCGAGCATCCCGATCGATTCCAGCGTGCGCCAACTCTCACCGAGCTCGACCACCGCGAAATCCGCGGGGAGGAGGGCGCTGCGCAGTCCGAGCCCAAGCCAGTACAGGGGGAGGACTTGACCGGCGATCTGCACCCACGTCGGCAACTCACTCAGGGGGAGGAAGACGCCCGAGGCGGCGACGATCGCCCCCGTCACGAGGAAGCCCCACCCACCCACCGACCGCGGGTTATTGAACAGGGACCCGACGACGAATCCGAGGGGCAGACACGCGAGGACGCCGAGCAGGAGAAAGCCCACGGCTATCGACGCGCCTCCGATTCCGCGAGCCCAGAGGTCGGGAACGAGGATGCTGGCCAGGATCGTGAACATCCCGAATGTGAACGCCAACTCGAGCAAGGTGCGGACGGTTTGCCCCCACGCGTATGTGAATGTCCCTGCGGGCTGCATCGCGAGCCGCAAGAGGGTGCCGTCTTCACGCTCGGTTGACACGAGAGTTGCGAGTCCGTAGGCACCGACAAAGAGGGTCATGAGGGCGAGCACGCTGGGAAAGATGACGGCCGCCGTGGAGATGCCGAGCTCGGGGATCACGTCGTCGCGGAAAAACCACACGGCGGCCGAGAAGCCTGCCGCGCCGATGACGTAGTAGATGACGTCCGTAGGCGTCTGGAGGCTGTTGCGAAACTCCACCCACCCGCGCATCGCTCCCGCGCGAACCGCGCCGCTCGTGATTGTCATGCTCGCTCTCCGTTCGTCTCGGCGTCGGCCGCCTCGTGCTGGGCAACCATGGTCAGGTAGGTGTCCTCCAGGGTGGTTCGGCGAACCTCGAGGTCGTCGACGTCGGGGTCGCGGGCGAGTAGGTCTCGCACAAACCTCGTAGCCGATTCGGTCGAGTGCACGAAACGCTCACCGCGGGCGGTCCACCGCACTTCCGTGGTGCCCGCGACTTCTCGGGCAAGGGCGTCGGCGCTGCCGTTCGCGGCGATGCGACCGTTATGCAGAATGAGGATGCGGTCGGCGAGGCGCTCCGCCTCGGCGAGGTCGTGAGTGGTGAGCAGGATGGTGGTCGCGCGGGCGTCCACCAACTCGTGCATGAGTTCGTGGAATTCCCGTCGCGCGTGTGGATCGAAACCCGCCGTGGGTTCGTCGAGGAAGAGTAGTTCCGGGTTGCCCATCAGCCCCACCGCCACGTCGAGTCGGCGACGCTGCCCGCCGGAAAGCGACATGATGCGAGCCCGCGCCTTGTCGGCGAGACCGACCCGTTCCAGCAGGTCGTCAACCGCCCAGCTGTCATGTTTGCGAAATGGCGAATGCAGGACGAAGAAGTGGTGCAGGAACTCGCGCACGCGCCACCGCCCGTGATCTCGCCACGACTGCAGGACAACTCCGACTCGGGCTCGGTGCTCAACACCGGCGCGAACGGGGTCGATTCCGAGCACCTCTACCGTTCCCGCGGTGGGCGAGCGGACGCCCTCCAGTATCTCAATCGTCGTGGTCTTTCCTGCGCCGTTGGCGCCCAGGAGCGCGATGACCTCGCCCCGATGAATGTCGAGATCGATGCTGTCGAGTACGCGTTTTGCGCCGTAGCTCATGGCCACACCGCGGGCGCGGACGACGATGTCTCGTGTCATGGCTGACTCCTGACGTGTTGTTATCGTGAGACGTAATGTAGCAGGAATACTATATACTGTCATCACTGACTACGGTCGTGTGCGGACCCCTGCTCGCTGCCTCACTGGCGCCCCGTACCCTAGAGGCATGGCTTCTTCTGGCGGCATCCGCAACAACGGCGAGACCCGTCAGGTGCGCCCGCAGACGGAGGGCTGGCAGCAGAAGCTCGACACCGAGGGGCGGCCGCTGCTGCAGTTCGCCTCCCCGAAGCGAGGAAAGCCCCCCGTGCACTGGGCGGATCTCGACCAGGATGCGCGCATCCAGGCGGTCACGGATCGCGGTCTTCCCGCCTTCCGCGCGAAGCAGCTGTCGACCCACTACTTCACGCACTACACGACCGACTCGGCCGCGATGACCGACCTGCCGGCCGCTGGCCGCGACGAGCTCGTCGTCGATCTCATGCCGCCGCTGCTCACCGAGGTGCGGCGCCTCGCGACCGACAACGGCGACACCATCAAGTTCCTCTGGAAGCTGCACGACGGAGCCCTCGTCGAGTCGGTGCTGATGCGCTACCCCGGTCGCATCACCCTGTGTGTCTCGAGCCAGGCCGGCTGCGGAATGAACTGCCCGTTCTGCGCGACGGGCCAGGCGGGGCTCACCCGCAACATGTCGGCGGCCGAGATTGTTGACCAGGTGGTCGCGGCGAACCGCGCGCTCGCCCGCGCCGAGCTAGGAGGGCGCAAGAAGGGTGACGAGACGCCCGACCGGGTCAGCAACATCGTCTTCATGGGCATGGGCGAGCCGCTCGCGAACTACGCCCGACTCATGAGTGCCGTGCGCACGATGGTCGCCCCGCAGCCGCACGGGCTCGGCATGAGCGCCCGCAACATCACCGTCTCGACCGTGGGTCTCGTGCCCGCGATTCGCAAGCTCGCCGACGAGAAGATTCCCGTCACGTTCGCCCTCAGCCTGCACGCGCCCGACGACCAGCTGCGCGACGAGCTGATTCCGGTCAACTCGCGCTGGAAGGTCGATGAGGCGCTGGATGCGGCCCGCGACTACTTCGACAAGACCGGTCGTCGGGTCTCGATCGAGTACGCGCTCATCAAAGACATGAACGACCACGCGTGGCGGGCCGACCTGCTTGCGCAGAAGCTGCACGAGCGGGGGCGCGGCTGGGTGCACGTGAACCCCATCCCGCTGAACCCGACCCCCGGCTCGATCTGGACGGCGTCGGAGAGGGCCGTGCAGAACGAGTTCGTGCGTCGACTGAACGACGCCGGAATTCCGACGACGCTGCGCGACACCCGCGGAAAAGAGATCGACGGCGCCTGCGGGCAGCTGGCCGCCGCCGACGCGTAGCGACAGGTAGCATCGGAGGCACCACCGCCACCACGTGTCCCCGATCACCCTCGACACGGCAGCGACCGCGCGCCGGGAAGCCAAGGAACGCCACAGTGAGCGATGACGTCACGACCATCCACGCCGCCTGGAAAGAGCGCGAGGCCGCAGCCGAACAGCTGATCCCCCTGATCGGGCGGCTGTACCGCGACCACGGGGTGGTGACGAGCATCCACGGCCGCCGCCTCATTAACGAATCGGCGACCGGAATCCTGCGCGCCCACCGCTACGCCCAGCACGTGACGGGAGACGAGCTGGCGCTCGCCGACTCGCACCGGGTTCTGGATGCTCTGCTCGCGATCCAGCCGGGCCCCGCCTCCCTCGACATCGCGCGCCTCGTGACGGGCCACGCCGCGTCGGACGACGACCGCGACCTCATCGAGTTCCTGCGCGACGAACTCGCCGCCGTCATGCCGACCGCGGCCCCCACTGCCCCCACCGACGTCGTGTTGTATGGCTTTGGACGCATCGGGCGACTGCTTGCCCGCATCCTCGTCGCGCACTCCGGAAGCGGCTCGGGCCTGCGACTGCGGGCGATCGTCGTGCGTCGCGGCGGCGCCAACGACCTCGTCAAGCGCGCGAGCCTGTTGCGCCGCGACAGCGTGCACGGCCCCTTCGACGGCTCGATCACCGTCGACGAGGAGGCGAACACGATCCTCGCGAATGGCACGCTCATCCAGGTCATCTACGCGGACGCTCCCGACCGCGTTGACTACACGGCGCACGGCATTCACGATGCGATCGTCGTCGACAACACGGGGCGTTGGCGCGACGAAGAGGGCCTCAGCCAGCACCTCCGCGCGCCCGGTGTCGCCCGCGTTCTGCTGACGGCTCCCGGCAAGGGCGCGCTGAAGAACATCGTGCACGGCATCAACCACGCCGCCATCGAGGCCGACGATGCCATCGTGACCGCTGCATCCTGCACCACCAACGCGGTGACTCCCGTTCTGAAGGTCATCGACGATGCGTGGGGCATCGAGCACGGCCACGTCGAGACGGTGCACTCGTACACGAACGACCAGAACCTGATCGACAACTTCCACTCGGGCGACCGACGCGGCCGCAGCGCTGCGCTCAACATGGTCATCACCGAGACGGGGGCCGCGAAGGCGGTGGCGAAGGCGCTTCCGCAGTTGGCCGGCAAGCTGACCGGAAACGCGATTCGGGTGCCCACGCCCGACGTCTCGATGGCCATTCTGAACCTCACCCTGCGCGACGAGACGACGCGCGACGAGGTGAACGAGCACCTGCGCCGCATGTCGCTGCACTCTGAGCTGCGTCAGCAGATCGACTACATCGAGTCACCGGAGGTGGTGTCGACCGACTTCGTGGGGTCGCATCGCGCGGGCATCGTCGACGGGCTCGCGACCATCTGCGAGGGCCGCCACCTCATCGTCTACGTCTGGTACGACAACGAGTTCGGCTACAGCTCGCAGGTGATTCGCGTGCTCGAGACGATGGCGGGCGCACACCCCGTGGTCGTGCCCGAGCGCGTCCTCGTCTGAGCGTCGATCCCCGGGGCACCGCTTCCTGACCGCTCTGCCAGGTCGGGCTGCCACGGTGGGTCGATGGCCGACACTCCGCAGCCCGACCCGACCCGCGTGCGCGCGCAGCCGCAGCTGACGACCGCCTCCGGCACCGTGTGGGTGGTGATGGGCCTCATCACCTCCGTGCTCGTCGGCGGCATGTTCGTCGCGCTCTGGGCGCGCCTCGACTCATCCGTCGCGCTCGTCGGCGCGGCGATCGCCGCCGCCCTCACCCTCGGGATGCTCGTGGCCCGTTTCGCCGTCCGCCCCGGTCGGCTGCGCCTCGCCCTGCTCGCGGCCGCCTTCCTGACGATGATCGCGAGCTCGCTCGTGCTGGTGCTGGCGGTCACGGCCGGCGCCTAAGCGCCGGCCCGCCGGCCGGTGCCGCGCCGAAGCCGACCCCGCGCATCCCTACCGAAACGCTGGCAGCCCCGTCAGCGCGGAGCCGATGACGAGGGCGTGCACCTCGTCGGTGCCCTCGTAGGTGCGCACCGACTCGAGGTTCTGCGCGTGGCGCATAGGGGAGTAGTCGCCCGTGATGCCGTTGCCGCCGAGGATCGTGCGCGCGCTCTGAGCGACCGCGACGGCGGTGCGCACGTTGTTGAGCTTGCCGATCGAGATCTGGTGCGGCTGCAGCAGACCCTGGTCTTTGAGCCGGCCGAGGTGCAGGGCGAGCAGCGTGCCGGTGGAGACCTGCACCGTCATGTCGGCGAGCTTCGCCTGCGTGAGTTGAGCGGCGGCGATCGGCCGCTCGAACGCGACCCGGTCGAGCGCGTAGCGGCGGGCGGCCTCGAGGCTGTCGCGGGCGGCGCCCATCGCCCCCCACACGATGCCGTAGCGCGCCGAGTTGAGGCACGTGAAGGGGCCACTCAGGCCCCGAGCGCCGGGAAGCAGCGCGTCGGCGGGCAGACGAACATCGTCGAAGGTCAGGTCGCACTGTACGGAGGCGCGCATTGACAGCTTCGCCGTGATGGGCGTCGCCGTGAACCCGGGAGCGTCGGTCGGCACGATGAAACCGCGGATGCCGTCGTCGGTCTGCGCCCAGACGACGGCGATGTCCGCGATGGAGGCGAGGCCGATCCAGCGCTTCGCTCCCGTGAGTACCCAGTCGTCGCCGTCGCGGCGGGCGTACGTGGTCATCGAGCCGGGGTCGCTGCCCGCGTTCGGCTCGGTGAGCCCGAAGCAGCCGACAATGTGGCCGGCGGCCATGCCCGTTAGGTGCTGGGCCTTCTGGTCGTCCGTGCCGAACGTGTGGATCGCGGTCATCGCGAGCGATCCCTGCACCGACACGACGGTGCGTAACCCCGAGTCGGCCGCCTCGAGCTCGGCGGCGGCGAGGCCGTACTCGACGGCGCTGCGGCCCGGCAGTCCGTCGCCCGCGAGCATCATGCCGAGCACCCCCAGCTCGCCGAAGGCTGGCAGCAGCTCGCGCGGCAGTACTGCGTTCTCGTACCACTCGGCGAGGTGAGGACGAAGCTCAGTGTCGACGAAGGCGCGCACGCGGTCGCGCACGGCGCGCTCGTCGTCGCTCAGCATCGCGTCGAGTCCGATCGGATCAGCGGCCACCTCGTCGGGGGTGAGCGGAGTACGTGTCATGCGCACCATGATGCACCTTCGCGCGGTGCGCGCTCGACGGCGGGGCTACAGTGGCGGCGTGAGCCCAGGCCCCCTCGATGGCATTCTCGTCGCCGACTTCAGCCGCGTCTTGGCCGGCCCGTCGGCGAGCATGTGGCTCGCCGACCTCGGCGCCCGCGTCATCAAGGTTGAGCGGCCCGGCACGGGTGACGACACGCGGGCGTTCGGGCCACCATGGGCGGGCTCGTCGAGCGCCTACTTCGAGTCGGCGAACCGGTCGAAAGAGTCGATCGCCCTCGATCTTGCGAACCCCGACGACGCGTCCCTCGCCCGCACCCTCGCGGCCCGCGCCGACGTCGTGCTCGAGAACTTCCGCACGGGGTCGCTTGCCCGCTTCGGCCTCGACCCCGACGCTGTGCACCGCGCGAACCCACGGGCCGTTTACTGTTCCATCACGGGCTTCGGCTCGGGCGCGGGCGCGCACCTGCCCGGCTACGACTTCCTGGTGCAGGCGGTCGGTGGGCTCATGAGCATCACGGGCGACCCCGACGGTGAGCCGCGCAAGGTCGGCGTCGCGCTCGTCGATCTTTTGGCCGCGAAGGATGCCGTCATCGGCATCTTCGCCGCCCTGCGCCACCGCGAGCACACGGGTGAGGGTCAGCACGTCGAGGTCGACCTGTTGAGTTCGCTGCTCGCGTCGCTCGCGAACCAGGCGTCGAGTTATCTCGCAACCGGTGTCGCCCCGCGGGCGATGGGCAACCAGCACCCCTCGATCGCGCCCTATGAGACGCTGCGCGCCGCCGACGGGATCCTCGCGGTCGCGGTCGGATCCGATCGCCAATTCCGGGCGCTGACCGTCGCGCTCGACGCACCCGCGTTCGCCGACGATCCGCGGTTCGCGAGCAATGGCGCGCGGGTCGGAAACCGCGCCGAACTGATCGCCGTCCTCGAGGGCGCGCTCGCGAGCATCCCCGTCGACGATGCGGTCAATCGGATGCTCGCCGCCGGCCTCCCCGCCGGTCGCGTCGGCGACATCCCGTCCGCGATCGCGCTGGCGGAATCCCTCGGCCTTGACCCGCTCGTCGACGTGGGGGAGGGGCACCCGGCGCAGGTACGGTACCCGGTGCGGTACTCGGCCTTCACGCCCGTCACGCCGACCGCGCCGCCCGCACTCGACGCCGACGGAGCGGCCTTGCGTGCGTGGCTCGCCGCCCCCGACTAGGTCGGCTATACACGGCGGCGAAGTAGGCGCTGATAATCGCCTCGATGTCGACACGACGGACAGTCGTGAGGCCCTAGGGTGGGGGCGACAGCGTGCACCGTCGCCGCATCCGATCGGCCGGCGACCACCACCGACGACACTCAAGGAGTCCCATGAGCAAGTACGCCGTGATCAACCCGGCGACGGGCGAAACCGTCAAGGAGTACCCGACGGCCACCGACGCCGACATCGCCGCCGCGATCGACGCGGCTCACGCCGCCAGCCGCGACTGGGCGCGGTCGACCACCCGCGAGGAGCGCGCCGCGCTCATCACCCGCGTCGCCGAGCTGCACCGCGAGCGCCGGCAGGAACTCGCCGAGATCATCGTGCGCGAAATGGGCAAGCCCATCGGCGACGCCCTCGGCGAGGTCGACTTCTCGGCCGACATCTACCAGTACTACGCCGACAACGGTCCCGGCCTGCTCGCCGACGAGCCGGTCGACCTCGTCGAGGGCAGCGAGGGCAGCGCCGTCATCCGCAAGAGCCCCCTGGGCGTCTTGCTCGGCATCATGCCGTGGAACTTCCCGTACTACCAGGTGTCGCGTTTTGCCGGCCCGAACCTCGTTCTCGGCAACACGATCATCCTGAAGCACGCCGCGCAGTGCCCCGAGTCGGCCGCCGCGATTCAGCAGATCTTCGACGACGCGGGCTTCCCGAAGGGTGCCTACGTCAACGTCTACGCGACCAACGAGCAGGTGTCGACGATCATCGCCGACCCGCGCGTTGCGGGCGTCTCGCTGACCGGTTCCGAACGTGCCGGTGCCGCGGTTGCCGAGCAAGCCGGACGTCACCTGAAGAAGGTCGTGCTCGAGCTCGGCGGCAGCGACCCGTTCATCCTGCTGTCGACCGACGACCTGGATGCGACGGTCGAGATGGCCGTCAACGCGCGTGTCGACAACAGCGGCCAGTCGTGCAACGGTGCCAAGCGCTTCATCGTCGTTGAGGAGCTGTACGACGCCTTCCTTGAGAAGTTCGTCGCCAAGATGGGCGAGGTCGGCCCGGGCGACCCCATGAAGGGTGAGGCCGCGTACGGCGTGCTGTCGAGCGCGCAGGCCGCCGACAACCTCGCCGACCAGGTCGAGCGCGCCGTCGCCGGCGGCGCAGAAGTACTCGTCGGGGGTACCCGCGAGGGCACCTACTTCTCGGCCACCGTGCTTGCGAACGTGAAGCCGGGCAACTCGGCCTACTACGAAGAATTCTTCGGCCCCGTCGCGCAGGTGTTCAAGGTGGCGAACGAGGCCGAGGCGGTCGAGCTCGCCAACGACACGCCGTTCGGGCTCGGTTCGTACCTGTTCACGACCGACGAGGAGCAGGCTGCCCGCGTCGCCGACCAGATCGACGCTGGCATGGTGTACGTCAACTGCGTGCTCGCCGACAGCCCCGAACTGCCCTTCGGCGGCGTGAAGAACTCGGGCTCGGGCCGCGAGCTCGGAACGCTCGGCATCGACGAGTTCGTCAACAAGAAGATGATCCGCATCGCCTAACGGGCGCAGATCGTTCCGTGGGGGCTCGCCATCCGGCGGGCCCCCACGTGCATGCCCCAAGCGTGCGCGTGCGCGCGCACCCACGCGATGGCAGACGTTCCTGACCGGTTCCTCCATATCTGAACTGATCTGGCCGAGAGCGTTTTCTAGGCTGGATTCACGTGACTGAACCGATCGCACGTACCCCGAGTCCCGCATCCACCGCGCCACCCGCTGAGCGCTACCCCATCAAGCGCTGGGTCTTCTGGCCAGCGGCCGTCCTGACCGTCGGCTTCGTCGCGTTCACGCTCGTCGCGCCCGACGCCGCGGAGACCGGCTTCGGTGCGGTGCAGGCATCGATCATTTCCTGGTTCAACTGGTACTACGTCCTCATCGCCGCGTTCTTCGTCGTGTTCGGGCTGTGGGCCGCTTTCAGCCGCTACGGCCGCATCAGGCTCGGCACAGACGATGACGAGCCCGAGTTCGGCTACCGCTCGTGGTTCGCGCTGCTGTTCGCCGCCGGAATGGGCATCGGCCTCGTGTTCTGGGGTGTGGCTGAGCCGCTCAACCACTTCGCGAACCCGCGCCCCGGCGTTGAGGGCACCGACATCGAGCTCGCCCAGGCCGCCATGTCGCAGACCTACCTGCACTGGGGCGTGCACGCGTGGGCGATCTACGTCGCCCTGGGCCTCGGCCTTGCCTACGCCATTCACCGCCGCGGTCGGCCGATCTCGGTGCGCTGGACTCTCGAGCCGCTGTTCGGCAAGCGCGTCAGGGGTGGCCTCGGCAACGTCATCGACGTCGTTGCCCTCGTCGGAACGCTGTTCGGTGTCGCGACGTCGCTCGGACTCGGCGTACTGCAGATCGGGGCGGGCCTCGAGGCAGCCGGCATCGCCGAGGCAAACGATGTGACGCTCGTCGCCGTCATCGCCGTGATCTCGGTCGCCGTGCTGGCATCGGTGCTGTCTGGCATCAACCGCGGCATGAAGTGGCTCTCCAACATCAACCTCGCGCTAGCCGGGTTCCTCGTCGTGTTCCTGCTCGTGGTCGGTCCGACGCAGTTCCTGCTGCGCCAGTTCGTGCAGTCGATCGGCAACTACCTCGGCGACTTCATCGCCCTCAGCTTCACCGTGAGTGCCTTCGCGGGTGCCGAGGGCGAGGCCTGGCAGGCCGGCTGGACGAGCTTCTACTGGGGCTGGTGGATCGCGTGGGCGCCGTTCGTGGGCATCTTCATCGCCCGCATCTCGAAGGGCCGCACCGTTCGCGAGTTCGTCGTCGGCGTCATGCTCGTGCCGACGATCATCACCTTCCTCTGGTTCTCGGTGCTCGGCGGCACCGCGATCTACACGGAGCTCTACGGCGCCGGTGGCCTCGTCAGCGCTGATGGGGGAGTTGACACGGAGGGCGCCCTATTTGCCGTGCTGGGGTCGGCTCCCGGCGGTGCCGCGCTGATCCTCGGCGCGATCCTCCTGATCTCGATCTTCTTCATCACGTCGGCCGACTCGGGTTCGCTCGTGATGGGGATGCTCGCGACCGGTGGCGACCCCGAGCCTCGCCGCTGGGTGCGCGCCTTCTTCGTCGTGGTCGTCGCCCTGCTCGCGATCTCGCTGCTGCTGGTCGGTGGCCTCAGCGCGCTGCAGACGGCGTCCATCATTGCGGCACTGCCGTTCTCGGTCGTGCTCCTGCTCGCCTGCGCCGCTCTGGTGGTCGCGTTCCGCCGCGAGGGCCGAATCGCCGATCGCGCCGAGCGCGCCGAACTGGTCGACGAAATCGGAGACCACTACGGCCTCGAGGTTGACCCCGTGCTCACGGACGACCGGACCTAAGCCCCTGTCACGGCCCCGGTGCGGCTCGTAGCGTCGAGACATGACCACCTCTCTCGTCGTCGTCGAGTCGCACTGGGGCAACACTGAGCGCATTGCGTACGCCGTTGCGGAGGGTCTCGCTGCCGCCGGTGACGCACGTGTCGTGCGCGTCGATGATGCGCCAACACGTCTCGAGGGCGTCGACCTGCTCGTGATCGGCGCTCTCACGCACGCTTTTTCGCTCAGCCGACCCGCAACTCGGGACGAGGCGATCGCGAAGGGGGCCACACAGCCAAGCGCGAGCGGTATCCGTGAGTGGATGGCACGCATTGAGGCCGACGCTCGTCACATTCTGGTGGCCACTTTCGACACCAAAGTTGAACAGGTGAAGCGGCTGCCCGGCTCTGCGGCCTGGGCGGCACGACGCGTCGCGAAGTCTGCGGGTCTTCCGCTCACGCAGCGCCCCACCTCGTTCTCCATCGTCGGGTACGACGGGCCCGTCCTGCCCGGGGAACTGGAACGCGCCCGGCAGTTCGGTCGTGACCGTGTCGGGGCAGCGGCCGTCAGTTTTCGCTAGCCGTTCGCGGCGTGCGTCTGTGCAGCGCGCAGCCGCGGGTCGGAGCCGATAACCATGTCAGCCAGTTCCGTGGCCGGCCGGCTGAGCGCATCCGTCACGGGAAGCGCGTAATCACGGGTGTACTGGTCGATGGTCGCGGTGATCTGCGCATCCGACAGGTGCTCGTGATTGAGGGTGATGCCGATCACGCGCGTGTGCCCGAACAACTCGATGAGCGCGATTTCGTGCGCGAGGCTGGGCATCGGCTCGTTCGGAAAGTCGTCGCGCATGAGGCGCGCAGGGGCGTGCTGCACGATGACCCCGGTGGGCCTGCTTCCTCGAATGATGGCGCCCGAACTGAGGTACGCGGGGTGGCTCAGCGCGCCCTGCCCCTCGATGACGATGACGTCGGGGTTTTCGGCTTCAAAGGCTCGCACTACTTGGTGTTCGACCTCGCCCGATCGGTACTGCGGCACCATCGCATCGACCGCGGCGCCGTAGAGACCGCCCTGCATGATCGTTGTCTGCCCTGTTCCGACGAGCACCGCCTTGAGGCCACGTGCGCGCAGCGCCGCGACGAGGATGGTCGCCGTCGTGCGTTTGCCGATCGAGCCGTCCGTGCCGAGAACGGCGATGCGCGGACACGTAACCGTGCGAATGCGGCCCGAGTACAAGCGCAGGTCCTTGGCGAGGCGCTGCCGGCGCACGTCGGTGATCGTCACGCTGCTGAGGCGTGCCGCCGCTGACATCTCGGCGTCGTCGCCGAGCAGTTCGTGCAGGCCATTGATGATGTGCATGCCGCGCGAGATTGCGTCGAGCAACACGGCGCGGTGCGCGTCGGTCAGTACCCCGTCGGCGGGCGCGATGCCCCAGATGAGGTAATCGGGTAGGTCGGCGCGCAGGGCGAGTGCCTCGGCCAAGTCCCCCACGACGGGGATGCCCGGGGCCACGCCGTCGAGAATGTCGCTCGCGTCGCGGCCGGCGAAGCGCGCGTCGACGACGCTCACGATGTCGTAGAGCTCGGAGTGCCGAACAAGGCCGTTCGCCGTCTTGCCGTCGGCATCGCCGAATGCGCCGTCGCAGTACACGACGGCGGTCGAGCCGAGGGGGAGAACGGCCGCGAGCGGCTGGTGCGGTTGCATGAGATGCTCCTTCGCGACCAGCGAGAGCCGGTGCCTGACCGTAGCAGGGTGGCCTGCGGGTTAGCCTGGCTCGATGCGCCGCTTCGCTGAGCTCGCCGTCGAGTCCACACCCATGGGGGAGCTCGTGCTGCGCCGTCGCCACGACCCCGTCATCGACGCGGAGGTCTACGAGGTCAAGCTGGGCGATGAGTTCCTCATGTCGAGCCTGTTCACGGTTGCCGAGGAAGAGCTCGCCCGGCTCGGTCTCGCCGCCGTCCACGGTGACGGGCCTCTCGACGTCGTCGTCGGAGGTCTGGGACTCGGGTACACGGCGGTGACCGTCCTCGATGATGCGCGCATCCACTCACTTGTGGTGATCGATGCGCTGCGACCCGTCATCGATTGGCACGAGCGTCGGCTTCTACCGGTGAGTGACCGGCTCGCCAGCGACTCCCGCACCCGGCTCGTCGCCGCCGACTTCTTCGCGTGGGCGCGCGGTGACCAGCCTGATGGCACTCCCCGCGAACCGGTTGACGCCATTCTGCTCGATGTCGACCACACGCCTCAGCACACGCTGGACGCCTCACACGCCGACCTCTACACGGTTGCCGGTTTTCGTCGACTGGCCGAGCGGCTGCGGCCGGGCGGCGTCTTCGCGCTGTGGTCAGACGAACGCCCACACGCGGGCACGCTCAGCGACCTGGAGGCCGCGTTCGACGATGTCGCCGGGCACACTGTCGCCTTCGCCAACCCTCTGACGGAGGGTGAATCGGTCAACGGCGTGTACGTCGGGCGTGCGCGCAGGCCCTAGAACACCGCGTCGGGGTTCATGATGCCGAGCGGGTCGAACGCCGCCTTGATGCGCCGTTGCAGAGCGAGCTGGTGCTCGCCGAGCTCGTCGACGAGATGGCGCTTCTTCAGCACGCCGACACCGTGCTCGCCCGTGAGGGTGCCGCCGAGGGCGAGCGCCTCGCGGAATACCGCGTGCGCGGCCTGCCAGACCGGCTCGGGCACAGCATCCCCCGAATAGACGAAGTTGGGGTGCAGGTTGCCGTCGCCCGCGTGGGCGACCGTCGGAATCTCGACGCCGAACTCGGCCGAGATGCGCTCGATCGCGGCGAACATCTCGGGAAGCCGGCGCCTCGGCACGGCCACGTCCTCGATCAGGACCGTGCCGTGCGCCTCCATCGCGGCGTGGAAGGACCGGCGGACGGTGAGCAACTGCTCGGCGCTCGCGTCGTCGGTCGACACGTCACCGTCGCCACCCGCCGCGCGCACGAGGGCGAGCGCTGACTCGGCATCCGCGATGGCCTGCGGGCCATCCGTCTGCATCAGCAGGTGCGTGGTGCCGTCGAGCGGCAGCGGCAGCCCGAGATACGCGTGAATGCGTGACAGCGCGAGTGGATCGATGATCTCGAGCGCCGCTGGACGCACCCCGCTCGCCATGATGGCCGCGGAAGCCGCGCCCGCGGCCACGACCGACGGCAGGTGGGCGCCGATCGTCGCGGTCGTCCCCGCCGGAACCGGCAGCAGTCGCACCGTCGCACCGACGACGACGCCGAGCGTTCCCTCGCTGCCCACCATCAGGCCGACGAGGTCGAGCCCCGTGACTCCCTTCACGGTGCGGTGGCCGAGTCGCATGAGCGTTCCGTCGGCGAGCACGACGTCGAGGCCGAGCACCGCCTCACGGGTGACTCCATACTTCACGCACATGAGGCCGCCGGCGCCGGTCGCGACCGTGCCGCCGATGGTTGCCCACGCCCGGCTCGCCGGGTCGGGCGCGTAGAAAAGCCCTTGCTTGCGGGCGGCGGCATCCAGCTCGGCGACGATGACGCCCGGCTCGACAACCGCGATCTGGTCGACGGCGTCAATCTCATGGATGCGCGTCATGCGCGCCGTCGACAACACCAGCCGGTCTGCGCCCGCCATCGCACCACCAGCAAGCCCCGTGCCGGCGCCGCGCGGCACGACGGGGAGGCGGTGCGCGCTCGCGATGCGTAAGGCCGCCTGCACGTCGGCGACCGACGCGGCGTGCACGATCGCGAGGGGCGCTGCGGCTGAGCGCTGCCCCGACTTGTCGGCGCGCGCCGCCTCGAGCTCGGTGGCATCGGTGGAGAGTGCGGCGCCGAGGGCAGCCCGCAGCTCGTCGAGGGCAGACGTGCGGTCGGTAGTCACGGCGCCATTGTGTCGCGGTTACCCCGGTCTCGGCTCACCGCCGCGGCGACCGCGTGCGATCCACGAGCCAGAACAGCCCGCCGACCATCGCGAAGGTGGCGGCGGTGAGGAAGGTGACGGTCGGGCTCTCGTTCACCGGAACGACCGGGACGCCGGGCGTCGCGATCGGGCCGACGAGCACGAGGCGCAGGGCGCCGAGCGCCACCCCCGCGGCCGCGGCACCGAAGCCCAGCGCCATGCCTACGAGCGTGATGCCCTCATCCGTTCCGGCGGCGAACCGTCGCGCCCGAGTGCGAATGAACAGCACCGCCGCGAGCACCCACACGGGGAACGCCGCCGTGAAGGGGTCGACGACCGCCGCCAGCGGCGGGTCGTCGAGCGCGAACAGCCGCACCGCGACCGCGACGGCCGCCGCGATCACCGCGGCCAGCGTCACCCACTTGAGCCGAGCATCCAGCGCCTGCCAGCGCAGCGTGCTGAGCACGATCGGAGCCGCGGCGAACCACAGCAGCGGAGCCACGTCGACGAACAGCAGCACAACCTCGCCGGGACGATCGAACGACGTGTCGGCCGTGCCCAGCTGAAACGACAGGCCGCCGACGACCATCGCGATCAGCGCGACCAGCAGCAGTGTGCGGGTGACCTGCCCCGACGACATGACCGGGGGGCGGCGGCCGGGCATCGCGGGTCGCGCTGTCGACATGCGGGCATGCTAACCCCGGCCGCCGCGTGACGGCCGGGAGACCGTAACGGTCGGGCGCTGCGCCTTAGTCGAGGTCGGCTTCGACCGTGATGCTGATCACGTCACCGCCAGCCGTACACAACCGCGAGTCCTGCCGCTGTGTCACAGAATGACCGACTGTAGAGCCCGTTTGCGGGGTCCTCCGACGCGCTGAGGGCCATCGCGCCCGCGTAGGCAGCTTCGACCGCGGCGACCTCAGCGGCGGGGTCGGCGCTCGTCAGCTGCACATTCCAGACCTCGGTGTTGGCGTTGGTGTCGGTGCCGTACGAGCCCTCGATAAATGCGTCGGTCGGGAAGAAGACGTCGGGGAAGGGAACCCCGCCGTCGATCGGCAGGGTGACCAGTGCAACGCTGGAGGAACCACCCGCGTCACCGGCATTGTCGGTAGCAATTACCCACGTCGCGGGTGAGCCGCACAATGTGCGCAAAGCTTCGTGGGAGAACCCTCCGTATCGCTGCGCACCGCTTGAAGAGTCCGCGGGGTGTGCGGAATCGTGGCTGACTTATTGCCCGCGATCCGGAAGGAGCAGCCATGCTCACCCTCACCCCGACCGCCAGCACCGTCATCGAGAACCTCGTCGCACGCGAGGCCGACCCCGGTACCGCCGGCCTGCGCATCGACTCCGGTGGAGCTGACTCGACGCAGTTCGCCGTGTCGGTCGCGCCCGCCCCCGTTGACGGCGACCAGGTGGTCGAGAACGGCGCTGCCCGTGTATTCCTCGAGCAGAACGCGTCCGTCGCCCTCGCCGACAAGGTGCTCGACGCGCAGGTCGCGGAGGACGGCAACGTTCGCTTCGCCATCGGCGAGCAGGCGTCGTAACGCAGCACCCCGTCGTCGCCCCTGACGACGCCCACGAGCACCCCCGGTGCGACGGCCTGTCTCCGTCGGCCCGGGGGTGCTCGCGCGCTAGTCTCCGGGCATGGCGCACTGGGGCGACACCCTCACCGAGCTCTCAGACATTTCTCGCCGCACCGTGGCGGGCTGCGTCATCGGTTCCCTCAGCACCAGCGGCTTCGGAATGCTGCCGGTGGAGCAGGCGCCGCGGATCGCGCTCAACGAGGCAGTCCCGTCGGGCGCGGCCGAGGGGATGCTCGTGGCGCATCTGCAATCGCTGGTCGACCCTGACACCGCCTCCGAATGGGTCGAAGGACCCTCGACAGCGGGGTGATCCTTCGGCCAGGGTGGATGTCATGGCAGTCATCGACAATTCCCGTTTGGCCATCGTCGGAGCAGGCGCGGTGGGCACCGCCCTCGCCTACGCCTCCCTTATTCGCGAGAGCGCACGCGAGGTGGTGTTGTACGACATTGACGAGGCGCGCGTGAACGCCGAGATTCTCGACCTCGCGCACGGTACCCCGTTCACCGGTTCGAGCGCCATTAGTGGCGGTGCCGACCTCGACGTGGTGGAGGGGGCCAACGTCGTGGTGATCACAGCCGGTGCCAAGCAGCACCCCGGCCAGAGCCGACTCGACCTCGCGGGGGTCAACGTCGAGATCCTGCGCGATCTCATGCCGCGCCTCGTCGAGCGTGCACCGAATGCCGTGTTCATGCTCGTGACGAACCCGTGCGACGTGTTGGCGGTCGCCGCCCAGCAGTTCAGCGAGCTCGAGCCCGCGCGGGTGTTCTCGAGCGGCACGGTGCTCGACTCGTCGCGGTTGCGGTGGCGACTGGCAGAACGCCTCGGGGTGAGCGCCGCGAGCGTGCACGCCATGATCGTCGGGGAGCACGGCGACAGCGAGTTCCCCCTGTGGTCACAAAGCCGCATCGGCCCGATCCCCATTCGCGAGTGGATCGACGAGGAGGGGGCGAGCCTCACGGTCGAAGAGCTCGACGAGATCGCCGAGGAGGTCAAGAACGCGGCATACACCATCATCGCGGGCAAGGGTGCGACGAACTACGCGATTGGGCTGTCCGGCGCGCGCATCGTCGAGGCGATCCTGCATGACGAGGGCGCGATCCTGCCCGTCTCGAGCGTGCTCGACGACTACCGGGGCGTCAGCGGTGTTGCGCTGTCCGTGCCGAGCATCGTCGATGCGCGCGGTGTCTCGCGGGTCATCGACGCGCCGTTCTCGGCGGAGGAGGAGCGGCAGCTGCACCACAGCGCGGAGGCGATCCGCGCATCCCTCGAGGCTCTGGGGCTGTGAGCCGCGTCACCTGACGAGGTCGGCGTACGCCCGATCTGAGACGCCCGCGCGCGTGAGAGCGGCGACGCGGCCGCGGCGGAACCGTTCGATCACCACGGGATCGATGTATGACGAACGCGCCACGGCGCGCGTGTTGCGCAGCGTCTCCGCGACGGTATCCACCGCCGAGAGGATGACGGCGTCCTGCTCGGCGCGGGGGAGCGGCCCCGACCGGGCCAGCACCTCGGCGGCAGTGCGCGAGCCGAGGAGCGTGCGCAGGTCTTTCGGCGTCACGGCGCACCCGCTCGCGATCGACAGGTAGTCAGTGAGCGCTCGTGCGCTGACGCGATGCCGGCCCTCGGCATCGCGCCACTCGGTCAGTCGTACGCGACGCCCTCGCGGCACGGCGTCCAGCGCCGCGGCCAGGTCGGCGTCGCGCAGCGTCGCCTGCCAGCGCACGCCCGATTTTGCCGGGAAATCGAGGTGCACCCGAGCGCCGTCGATCTCGACGTGCTGCCATTCCAGCGTGAGGGCACCCACCGTGCCGTGCTCGAGCGCGTACCGTTCGTCGCCGAGTCGCACCCCCAGCGCGTCGATGAGTCGAGCCGCGATCGCCGTGGCGCGGGCCTGCGGAACCTCACTGCGGAGGTCGGTGGTGATGCGTCGGCGCAGGGGGGTCGTACACCCGGCGAGCTCGCGCACGCGGGCGTACTTGCGCCGCTCGGCGCGTACCGTCCACCCCAGGTGGTAGCGGTACTGTCGCCGTCCGTCGGCGTCCGTCGGCGTCCGTCCCGGCGGCCTGGAGATGCCCGCGCTCGTCAGCGCAGATCCACACGTCGGTCCAGGCGGGCGGAATGACGAGCGAGGTGATCCGCTCCAGCGTCGCCGGGTCGGTGACGGGCCTGCCGTCCGCGTCACTGTAGGAGTACCCGCGTCCGCGACGGCGCCGCGTCATTCCCGGGTCGTCGGTCGAAGATCGTCGAAGGCGCACCCGTCGAGTGTGGGGCCGCGGGTCGGCGAGTGGGCGGTTCCCACAGGCAGCGTCGAGGAAGCGCTCAGTCGCGTCCGCGCAATCGCTCAATCTCGCGCCGGTCGCGCTTGGTCGGGCGTCCTGCCCCGCGCTCGCGCAGCACCGGCAAAACGCGCTCCTCCTTTGGCGGGGGCGGGGGAGTGCGGTCATCGTAGTGTTCGGCCGCCTTCGCCGCCGAGGTGCGCTTGACGATGATGCCGGTGACGACGACGATGCGCTCGCCACCCGGGGTCAGCGCCCGCACCGTGTCTCCGACCTTAACCGGGTGGGCGGGCTTCACCGTCGATCCATTCACCTTCAGGTGCCCCGCCTTGCAGGCAGCGGTCGCCGCCGAGCGGGTCGAAAACAGGCGAATCGCCCAGGCCCACGCGTCAACGCGTGCCTGTGTCGCCCCGCCGACCCCGCCAGCGGCCGTCACGTCGCCCGCGCCTCCGAGATCGCGTCGGCCGCCCGCACGAGAGCGAGGTGCGACAGCGCCTGCGGGGTATTGCCGAGGTGCCGCTCATCGTCGACGTCGTACTCCTCACTGAGCAGCCCCACGTCGTTCGTGATGCCGACCAGCCGGTCCATGAGGGTAACCGCGTCGTCGAGGCGGCCCGAGCGGGCGTACTGCTCGACCAGCCAGAAGGCGCAGGTGAGGAACGGATGCTCGTCACCCTCCAGGCCATCGACCCCGCTTTCCGTGCGGTAGCGCAGCGGGAGTCCCTTGCGCAGCAACGTGCGTTCGATCTCGGCGACCGTTCCGAGCATCCGATCGTCGTCGTAGGCGACGTAGCCGATCTGGGCGAGCTGCAGCAGCGACGCGTCGACTTCGACTGTGTCGTAGTGCTGACGGTAGTGACCGCGCTCAGCGTCGAAACCGTGCTCCTCGATCTCGGTGCGCAAGCGCTCGCGAGTGGCCTTCCACTCGGCGAGCGGCCCGGTCAGGTCGAACTGCTCGATCGCGCGGATGCCGCGGTCGAAGGCTGCCCACAGCATCGCTCGGGAGTGCGTGAAGGTGCGCAGCGGCCCGCGGATCTCCCAGATGCCGTTATCGGCGCGGTCGAGTTGGGTCGCAACCCACTCGAGCAGTCGCACCTGGAGCGACCACGAGAAGTCGTCCTCGTGCACCCCGAGCTCGCGTGCGTCTTCCAGGGCGATCATGAGCTCGCCGAAGATGTCGCCCTGGAATTGGTCGTAGGCGCCGTTTCCGACGCGCACGGGGGAGGAGCCCTCGTAGCCGGGGAGGCTCTCGATCTCGCGCTCGTACAGGTAGCGCGCGCCCGAGAGGCCGTACATGATCTGCACGTCTTCCGGGTCGCCGGCGATCGCCCGCAATAGCCAGTCGCGCCACGCACTTGCCTCGTCCTGGTAGCCGTGGATCATGAGTGCCTCGAGGGTGAGGGCGGCGTCGCGGATCCAGACGTAGCGGTAGTCCCAGTTGCGTCCGCCCCCGATCTCCTCCGGCAGGCTCGTCGTCGGGGCGGCGACGATGCCGCCGGTCGACTCGTGGGTGAGCGCTCGCAGGACGAGCAGCGAGCGGCGCACGTGTTCGTCGTACGCGCCCGGCGGAGTGCACGTCCGCGCCCAGTTCTGCCACCACGCGCGCGTGGTCTCGAGCATCGTGTCCACGTCTTGCGGCGGGCGGGGCGACTTGTGCGAGGGGAACCACGTCAGCACGGTGTCGACGGTCTCGCCCGCGCTCACGGTGAACTCGGCGCGGTGTGCGTGATCGACCGCGGTGAACCGGGGGCCGCGCACGACGACCGCGTCAGGGCCGGCGATGGCGGTGAGTTCCGGGGCATCCTCCGTGCCTGTTTGACGCACCCACGGCATCGCATCGGCGTAATCGAAGCGGATGCGCAGCACCTGCTCGACCGTCACCTCGCCCTCAAGGCCGGTCACCCGCCGCACGATGTCGCTCTCGCCGTTCTCGATCGGCATCCAATCGGTGACCTCGATGACGCCGGTCGGGGTCTCCCACCGGGTCACGAGGACGAACGTGTCCTCCTCGTAGCGACGCGAGGTGCATTCGACGGCGCCGACCGGGTTCAGCGACCAGTGCCCGTGGCGCTCGTCGCCGAGGATCCGAGCGAGCAGAGACGACGAGTCGAAGCGCGGCAGGCACAGCCAGTCGATCGATCCGGTGCGGCCGATGAGTGCCGCCGATCGGCAGTCTCCGACGAGGGCGTAATTCTCCAGAGGCTCGGCCATGAGAATCATCCAAGCAGACGCATCTTCGAGGCGGCCTCGATACGGTGACTCGATGCAGTCCGATCAGACGCTCATCATCCTCGGCGCCGGTGGCGACCTCACGAAGCGCCTGCTGGTGCCGGGGCTCGCCGGAGTACTCGCCCGAAACCCGGAATTGCGCCTCACCCTTGTCGGAGCGGGCCACAGTGAGAGCGACGACGCCGCATGGCGCGAAATCGTGCGTGAGGCCCTCGAAAACGGCCTGGATGCGCTCGGTGACGTTCCCGATGCGGCTGCCGCGAAGACCGCGATCGACCGCGCCGTCGACGCGGCCCGGTGGCGCACGGTGGACGCGACCGACCGCGGGCAGTTGCGTGACCTTGTGGCCAGCGCCGAGCATCCGCCGATCCTCTACTTCGCCCTGCCGCCCGACATCACCGTGCGGGCCGTCGAGGCGCTGCGGCCCGGCGACCTGCCCGACGGAACCCGCCTCGCCCTCGAGAAGCCCTTCGGTCACGACGCCGAGTCGGCCCGAACACTCAATGCGCTGCTCGCCGAGCGCGTCGCCGATGACCAGGTGTTCCGCGTCGACCACTTCCTCGGCAAGTCGACCGTGTTGAACCTCCTGGGGCTGCGCTTTGCCAACCGTTTGTTCGAGAGCGTGTGGAATCGCGACAATGTCGCCGCCATCGACATCGTCTACGACGAGACGCTCGCGCTGGAGGGCCGCGCCGGCTACTACGACAGTGCGGGAGCGCTCGTCGACATGATCCAGAGCCATCTGCTGCTCGTCGCCGGCTTTATGACGATGGAAGCGCCCGCCGCTCTCGACGCCGACGACCTGCGCGGGTCGCTCGTGCAGGCGCTGCGGGCGATGCGGCCGCTTGCCGACGACCCGGCGCGCGCCTCCCGCCGTGCGCGGTACACGGCGGGCGAGCTCGACGGCGAGGGCGTGCCCGCCTATGCGGACGAAGACGGCGTCGACCCAGAGAACGAGACCGAGACACTCGCCGAATTCGTCGTCACCGTCGAGAACGCCCGCTGGGCGGGGGTACCGATCATGCTGCGCAGCGGCAAAGCGGTCGGCGCGCCACGAAAGGACGCGCAGCTGACGTTGCATCCGGTCGCTCACCTCCCGCGGGGCTTTCGCGGGGCTTCCGATGCGCCGCGCATCATCGTCTCGTTGACGCCCGAGCACCTCACGGTCGACCTCGACCTGAACGGGCCGGGCGATCCGCTGGAGCTCGACCGCGTGCAGCTGGACACCGACTTCGGGTCGGGTGAGCTCACGGCATACGGCGAGGTGCTCGACGGCATCCTGGCCGCCGATCCGCTGTTGAGCGTTCCCGCGGAGGCCGCCGAACTCTGCTGGGCGCTCGTCGATCCGGTGCTCGCCGCCTGGCGTGATGGCGCGGTACCGCTTGACGAGTACCCGGCCGGCTCGTCCGGCCCCGACGGCTGGTCGACGCCGCTTACCGACCTGTCGCGCGGCTAGGCTCGGCGTCGTGACGCGTGCCCTCATCACCGGTGCAACCGCCGGTATCGGACTCGAATTCGCCCGCCAGCTCGCGGCCCGCGGCGACGACCTCGTGCTGGTCGCCCGTACCGCGAGCAGGCTCGACGAGGTCGCCGAGCGGATGCGCTCGCAGCACGGAGTCACCGTCGAGACCCTGGTGGCCGACCTGCACGATGCGGCTGGGGTCGAGGCCGTTGACGCCCGCATCGCGTCCGAGTCCGACCCGGTCGACGTGCTCATCAACAACGCCGGCTACGGGATCGGCGGCGACCTCGCCGCGACCGACGCCGAGGACGAGCAGCGCCACCTCGCGATTCACGTGGCCGTTCCGCTGCGCCTCTCTCAGACGGCCCTGAGGCGGATGCTCGCGGGCGGCGGGGGACGCATCGTCATCGTCTCGAGCGTGGCCGCATTCACTCCGCGCGGCACCTATGGCGCCGCAAAGGCCTGGGGCGTGTCGTTCGCGCGCTGGGCGAACCTGACGTATCGCCGCCGCGGCGTGAGCGTGACAGCGGTGGCTCCCGGATTTGTGCGAACCGAATTCCATGAGCGCATGGGGGTCGACGTCTCCGGCATCCCGAAGGCGCTGTGGCTGGACGCCCCGACGGTTGTTCGGCAGTCGATGCGGGCGATCGATCGCGGCCGCAGTGTCGTAATCCCGACACTGCGCTGGAAGGTCATCGCGGGGCTTGCCCGCATCCTGCCCGACTCGCTGTCGGCGGCTGGGCAGTTCCGCTCGCGCTAGACGGCGACGGGGTGGGCTTCGCCGGCGAGCGACGCCTTCCAAGCGACAAGGGCGCGCACGGTGTCGCTCTCGTCGACCGCGAGACGTTCCATCGCGTCCGCGGGAACGAAGTAGTTGATTGCCACCCACGCGCGCACCTGCTCGTCGGGATCGGCCGCGAGGGTGCGCAGCACATCGCACGGCGTGCGCTCGTTGCGGGCGAGACAGCTGCGCACGCTCGCTTCGGGGTCGTGGGCCAGCGCCTCGTACACCTCGTCGGGGGCGTGGTACGACAGCGCGGCGCTCTCACGGATGCGCGGGTCGTCGCTCGCGGCCAGTCGACGAATGCGCTCCCGCTTGGAGTCAGTCACCGTGGGGGAGAGGAACTGCGCCACCGGCTCGGTTCCGAGCTGCATCGCGGGGGCGTTCTCGGCGAGTTGGCGCTTCTGCGCGGGGGTGTTGAACCGGATGCACGACATGCCAGGTACGGTAACCCTCGCTCGCCGTTTCCGGCGACTGCGGCACGGCGCGTACAGCGAACTCTGCGCTGTCCTTCCCCGGAGCGGGCAGCGGCGCGTCACTAGACTGTGGCCGTGTCCGAGCCCGCGCCCGCCTCGCCCGTGGTGAGCGACCGCGTCTGGACCGTTCCGAACGCGTTGAGCGCGCTGCGTCTGCTGCTCGTCCCCGTTTTCTTTGTCCTCGTCGTTGTCGGCGAAGATGTCGCGGCTCTCATCGTGATCGTGGTGTCCACCGTCAGCGATTGGGCCGATGGGGTGATCGCCCGACGCTTCGGCCAGATCACGAAGCTCGGCCAACTCCTCGATCCGGCCGCCGACCGGCTCTTCATCATGGCGGCCGTCCTGGGTCTCGCCGTGCGAGGGGTCGTCCCCTGGTGGCTCGTCGTGGTGATCATCGGTCGCGACGTCTTTCTGGTCGTGCTCGGTGTCGTGCTCGCCCAGCACCGATTCGGGCCGCTGCCCGTTCATCACCTCGGCAAAACCGCGACCTTCGCACTGTTCTACGCGCTGCCCATCCTCGTCCTCGGGCAGGCCTTCCCGTCCCTCGCGGCCGTATCTGACCCCATCGGCTGGGCCTTCGCCCTGTGGGGGGCCTTCCTCTACTGGTGGGCGGGCCTGCTCTACCTGCGCCAAACGCGTGTCCTCATCCGTGAACACCCCCTCGACAGAGTAGATGCATCGGATACGCTGGCACACAGGAGGACGACGGATGGCTGACAACACGGCAGACGGCGAACGCGAGTACCGCCCGCAAGACACGACGGTGCACTACGGGCCCGAATTCGCCTCGCAATTGGCGGCGATGGAAGCCGGTGTCCGCACGGGCGAACTGGACATCATCAGCGCCCTTCCGTCGGGTTCAGCCGTGCTCATCGTGCGCCGAGGCCCCAACACCGGCGCGCGATTCCTGCTCGACAGCGACCAGACGATCGCCGGTCGCCACCCCGACGCCGACATCTTCCTCGACGACGTGACGGTGTCGCGCAAGCATGCAGAATTCGTACGCTCGGGTACCCAATTCGCCGTTCGTGACCTCGGTTCGCTGAACGGCACGTTCTACAACGGCGAGCGCATCGACGACACCGTCCCCCTCGTCGACGGCGCCGAAGTGCAGGTGGGCAAGTTCCACCTGACCTTCTACTCATCGCGCCACGACCAGCCGCAGGGCGCCTGATGCCCGCACGGTCGTCCGCTGAGGCGCGACGGCCGGCGACAGCGGGGCTACTGTCGATCGGCCAGGTGCTTGCCAAACTCAGTCCCGAGTTCCCCGACCTGACGCCCTCGAAACTGCGGTTCTTGGAGGAGCGCAACCTCGTGGCACCCGAGCGCACCGACTCGGGCTACCGAAAGTTCTCGGCAGCAGACGTCGACCGGCTGCGCTTCATTCTCACGATGCAGCGCGATCACTACCTGCCGTTGAAGGTCATTCGCGAGCACCTCGACGACCTTGACGCTGGGCGCACCCCGCGCCTGCCGGTCGGCCTCGACGCAGCCGTCCCGTCGATCCTCTCGAGCGACCGTCGCTACAGCCGCGAGGAACTCATTCGCGAGGCGCAGGCGACCCCCGGTCTGCTCAGCGACGCGATCAGCGCATCCCTGATCACCCCGGCAGACACCTTCGGTGACGACGCGGTGCAGGTGTTGCGCGCGCTTGTGGAACTGCAGCGCACCGGCATCGAGCCCCGTCACCTGCGGGGCTTCCGCGCCTCAGCGGAGCGTGAACTGGGCCTCATCGAGAGCGCACTGATCCCGGTCTCTCGCCGTAACGACGCCTCCAGCCGTGCGAAGGCGGCAGAACTGGCTCGTGAGATTGCCAGCCAGCTCGAAATCGTGCGATCCAGCCTGATCCGTTCGGCGCTCGGCAGGCTACAGTCGTAGGGAGGCCCGACACGCCGACGTGTCGTCGGCGGATCTCGCGGCCAGCGCGTCTTGCGCTCGCTAGGGTGAAGGGCGTGACGCCAAGTGTCACGTTAAGACTGAAGGTTAGGTACGCGCCATGACGGACAGCAGCCGCCGCGACGAACGCTACGAACTCGAACTGCTCTTCACCGACGGCCTGCCCGATCTCGACGATGAGGCGGGATACCGCGGCGCTGTCGCCGCACGTGCCGCCGGCATCTCGTACCGCCAGCTCGATTACTGGGCACGCACACAACTCGTCGAGCCGACCGTTCGCGGCGCATCCGGTTCGGGCACGCAGCGCCTCTACGGCTTCCGCGACATTCTCGTGCTGAAGCTAGTGAAGCGGCTGCTCGATACCGGCATTTCGCTGCAGCAGATTCGCACGGCCGTCGAGCAGCTGCGCGAATCCGGCGTGCATGACCTGGCCCAGACGACCCTCATGAGCGACGGGGCGAGCGTCTACCTCTGCACCTCCAATGACGAGGTCATCGACCTCGTCAGCCGCGGCCAGGGCGTCTTCGGCATCGCCGTCGGCAAGGTACTGCGCGAGGTCGAGACCGAACTCATCGACCTCGATGCCAGCCCGACTGCCGACCCCAAAGACGAACTCGCCGCCCGCCGCGCGACCCGCGCCAGTTAGAGCAACAGCACGCTACTGCTGGGCGTACTCGCCGATACGCGCCGTACGCATCACGCGGTCGAGGAGCTGGTCGAAGTTGCGCGCCATCTCCTGAGAGCTTTCGCCCGGCCACACGTGCAGCGGCTTCGCGGCACCCTGTGCCTGCTGGAGCGATGTGCGCTCGGGCAGCTGCGGGGCGAGCACCAGCGGGCCGAACATGTCGCGCAGCTCCTTGATGCGGAACTGGTGCTCAAGGCTTTGCACACGTGCACGGTTCACCACAATGCCGAGCGGCTGGAGACGCGGAGACAGTCCGCGACGGATTTCTTCGATCGCGCGCAGCGCTCGGTCAGCGGCGGCGACGGAAAACAGCCCGGGCTCCGTGACCACCATGACTCGATCGCTCGCCGCCCACGCCGTGCGGGTGAGGGCGTTCAACGAGGGGGCGCAGTCGACGAGCACGAGGTCGTATTCGCTTTCGATGTGCGCGAGAGCCTCTTCGAGTTTCCAGATCTCACGAATCGAGGGGTGCGGCCCGTCGAAGTTGATGGCGCTGGGGCTGCCGATGAGCACGTCGACCTTTCCCGGTCGTCCACGCGTCCAGCCCGACGGGGCAATCGCCTGGCGAACGATGCGCTCCTTCGGCGAGGCCAGCACGTCGGCGACCGTCAGCCGGCCGGCGATCTGAATGTCCATGCCCGTGGATGCATCCGACTGCGGGTCGAGATCGACGACGAGAGTGCGCAGGCCCCGCGAGAACGCGGCAGACGCGAGCCCGAGGGTCACCGTCGTCTTGCCGACGCCTCCCTTGAGGGAGCTGATGCTCAGTACGTGCACGGAAGAAGACCCTACCTTCACTAGGCTATGGAACGCGTGCATCCGCACCATTCGCGGACGTCCCCGGCCACCACCCCCGACGCGACGCTTCGGCGTCGTGCCAGGAAGGACGCAATGTTTCAGAAGATCCTCGTCGCTAATCGTGGAGAAATTGCTATCCGGGCGTTTCGCGCCGCGGTTGAGCTGGGCGCCAAGACGGTCGCCGTGTTTCCCTACGAAGATCGCAACTCGTTTCACCGGCTGAAGGCCGACGAGGCATATCAGATCGGCGAGGAGGGCCACCCGGTTCGGGCCTACTTGAACGTTGACGAGATCATTCGGGTCGCGAAGCTCTCGGGTGCCGATGCGATCTACCCCGGCTACGGGTTCCTCAGCGAGAACCCCGACCTGGCCGAGGCGGCGCGCGCCAACGGCATCGCATTCATCGGCCCACCCCGCGAGGTGCTCGAGATGGCCGGAAACAAGGTGTCGGCCAAAGAGAAGGCGATTGCCGCAGGGGTTCCCGTTCTGAAGTCGAGCCCCGCAACCACCGACATCCAGGTTCTCCTCGAGGCCGCCGACGAGATCGGATTCCCCGTCTTCGCGAAGGCCGTCGCCGGTGGCGGCGGGCGAGGGATGCGCCGGGTCGAGACCCGCGAGGAACTGCGCCCCGCTCTCGAAGCGGCGATGCGCGAGGCCGACAGCGCGTTCGGCGACGCGACGATGTTCGTCGAGCAGGCCGTCGTGCGCCCGCGGCACATCGAGGTGCAGATTCTTGCCGATAGCTCCGGCGAGACCGTGCACCTGTTCGAGCGCGACTGCTCGATCCAGCGCCGCCACCAGAAGGTGGTCGAGATCGCCCCGGCCCCGAACCTCGATGACGACACCCGCCAGGCGATGTATCGCGACGCGGTCGCGTTCGCGAAGTCGATCGGCTACGTGAACGCCGGCACCGTCGAGTTCCTGCTCGACACGGCGGGCGAACGGGCTGGCGAGTACGTGTTCATCGAAATGAATCCGCGCATCCAGGTCGAGCACACGGTGACCGAGGAGGTCACCGACGTCGACCTCGTTCGCGCTCAGATGCTCATCGCTGCGGGCGAGTCGCTGAGCGATCTCGGGCTCGCCCAGGATCAGATCCAGCTGCGCGGTGCTGCCCTGCAGTGTCGCATCACCACGGAAGACCCGGCGAGCGGGTTCCGCCCCGACACCGGCAAGATCACCACCTATCGGTCGCCCGGCGGTGCGGGCGTGCGCCTCGATGGCGGCACCATTGCCGCCGGCGCGCAGGTGAGCCCACACTTCGACTCGATGCTCGCCAAGATGACGTGCCGCGGTCGTGACTTCGCCACGGCTGTGAACCGCGCCAAGCGCGGACTCGCCGAGTTCCGTATCCGCGGCGTCACCACGAACATCCCGTTCTTGCAGGCGGTGCTCGACGACCCGGCGGTGATCGCCGGCGATCTGTCGACGTCGTTCATCGACGAGCGCCCCGGGCTGGTGACAATGAACCCGTCGAAGGACCGCGGCACGAAGATGCTCACGTGGCTCGCCGACGTCACCGTCAACCAGCCGAACGGCGCGGGCGACGGCGTGATTGACCCCGCCATGAAGCTGCCCGCGGTCGACTACGACGCGGCGCCCGCTGCGGGCAGTCGTGACCGTCTGCGCGAACTCGGGCCGGTCGGCTTCGCCGCCGAACTGCGCGCACAGACCGCTCTCGCCGTCACCGACACCACCTTCCGCGATGCGCACCAGTCGCTCTTGGCGACGCGGGTGCGCACCCGCGACCTCGTCGCTGTCATGCCGCACGTGGCGCGACTGACCCCGCAGCTGCTGAGCGTCGAGGCCTGGGGTGGGGCGACCTACGACGTTGCCCTCCGTTTCCTCGGAGAAGACCCGTGGCAGCGTCTTGCCGCCATGCGCGAGGCCCTGCCGAACGTCGCGATTCAGATGCTGCTGCGCGGCCGAAACACGGTCGGCTACACGCCGTACCCGACCGAGGTGACCGACGCGTTCGTGCGCGAGGCGGCCGAGACCGGCATCGACGTCTTCCGCATCTTCGACGCCCTCAACGTTGTCGACCAGATGCGGCCCGCCATCGACGCGGTCCTCGGCACGGGTACCACCGTGGCCGAGGTCGCCATGTGTTACTCGGGTGATCTGTTGAATCCGGCGGAAGACCTCTACACGCTCGACTACTACCTGCGGCTTGCTGAGCGCATCGTCGATGCTGGAGCGCACATCCTTGCGATCAAGGACATGGCGGGCCTCTTGCGCGCCGGCGCCGCCGAGAAGCTCGTGACGGCGCTGCGCGACCGATTCGACGTGCCCCTGCACGTGCACACCCACGACACGGCGGGGGGACAGCTCGCCACCCTGCTCGCCGCCGCGAACGCGGGCGCCGACGCCGTCGACGCGGCCAGCGCGCCGATGGCGGGAACAACGTCGCAGCCGTCGCTGTCGGCCCTCGTCGCAGCCCTCGCGCACACGGAGCGTGACACCGGTCTCGATCTCGGCGCCGTCAGCGACCTCGAGCCCTACTGGGAGGCGGTGCGTCGCGCTTACAAGCCGTTCGAGTCGGGCCTGCCCGGGCCGACCGGACGCGTGTACCACCACGAGATCCCCGGCGGGCAGCTGTCGAACCTGCGCCAGCAGGCCATCGCTCTCGGCCTCGGCGACCGCTTCGAGCTCATCGAGGACTGGTATGCCGCGGCGAACCGCATCCTCGGCCGGCCGACGAAGGTGACCCCGTCGTCGAAGGTGGTCGGTGACCTCGCGCTGCAGATGGCCGCCGCGGGAGCCGACCCCGACGACTTCGAGCGGAACCCGCAGAACTACGACATCCCCGACTCGGTGATCGGCTTCATGGCTGGCGAGCTCGGCGATCTGCCGGGCGGATGGCCCGAGCCGTTCCGCACCAAGGTTCTCGAGGGGCGCACCGTAAAGCCCGGGCTCACCGAGCTCACCGACGACCAGCGCGCCGCGCTCGACGGGTCGACCGACGAGCGTCGCCTCATGCTGAATCAGCTGCTGTTCGCCCAGCCCACGCAGCAGTTCCTCCAGGTGCGGGAGCAGTACGGCGACGTGTCCGTGCTGGCAACCCCCGACTATCTGTACGGCCTGAAGCCGGGCGAAGAGCACGTCATCGAGATAGAGCGCGGCGTCACCCTGTTCATGGGTCTCGAGGCGATCAGCGAGGCGGACGAGAAGGGCATGCGAACGGTCATGGCCACGCTCAACGGTCAGTTGCGTCCCGTGCTCATTCGCGACCGCTCGGTCGCCGTCGACGCGGCCTCGGCCGAGAAGGCAGACCCGGGGAAGCCCGGCCACGTCGCCGCACCCTTCAGCGGCGTCGTCACGCTGCAGGTCGACGAGGGCGACGAGGTTGAGGCGGGCGCCACCATCGCGACGATTGAGGCGATGAAGATGGAGGCGGCCATCACGACCCCCATTGCGGGCACGATTGAGCGTCGAGCGATTCCCTCTACGCAGCAGGTGGAGGCCGGGGACCTGCTCGTCGTCGTCGCCGGGCAGTAGACACCCGGGTCAGTGAGGGGGGCGAAGACCCCGCTACACTGGCGTGTCGAACTTTGGAAGGAGGCCGCATGGCCGAGAAACGCGACGCATCAGGCGACGTTTCGACCGACGTGGTCGGGGGGTCTACACCCCGCACCGTCAATGACGGCGTCGAGCCCGGCGGCGGGAGCGAGTTCATCGCCGCTGTGCCCGAGTCTCTTTCCATCGACGTCGTGCTGCCCGAACCGGCACCTGACGAGGCTCCCGACCCGACCGCGGAGCTCGCTGCGCGCGGCGTTGACCCGCAGATCGTCGAGATGCTGCAGACGGGCGCCACGACCATCCAGCTCGGTGACCAGCAGCTCGCCAGCGCCCTGACCCAGCCCGACCTCAGCGACATCGACCCGGCTGATCTCCCCGCTGACCTCTCGCGCCGCGTCATGTACGGGGACCACCAGCCCGAAGCAGCGGGAATGCTGACGGCTGACCGTCTGCTCGACCCGAAGCGTTCCCGACCGAACGGCCCCGAAGGTGCCTGGCCGCGGTTCGTGTACCTCAGCACGTTCAAGCAGGTCAACATCGGCGACTCGCGTCGCGTTCGCGAGCGTAAAGAGTTGGATGCGCGCATCGCGCAGCCGCTCGGTCTCAATGCCCGCTTCGTGCCCGTGCTGACCCGCAAGGGTGGCGTCGGCAAGACGACCGTGACCACTCTTCTCGGCATGGCGCTGGCTTCCGTGCGCGAGGACCGCGTGATCGCGATCGATGCCAACCCTGATCGCGGCACGCTCGCCGAGCGCGTCGCGAAGCAGACACGCTCTACGGTGCGTGACGTCGTCAACCGCGCCGCGTCCATCGGTGCCTACAACGACTTTTCGACTTTCGTGTCGCGCGACGCGACGCGTCTGGATGTGCTCGCCAGCGACACCGATCCGTTGCTGTCCGAGGCGTTCGACGCCGACGACTACAACGTCGTCGCCGACCTCGCCGCGCGCTACTACTCGATCGTCTTGACCGACTGCGGCACGGGAATCGTGCACTCGGTCATGCGCCCCACTCTCGAGCGCGCTGACTCCGTCGTCATTGTGTCGGGCGGCAGCGTCGACGAGGCGCGCCTTGCCAGCGAGACGCTGACCTGGCTGGAGGCCAACGGCTACGACGAGCTGGTGCGCAACGCGGTTGTGGCGATCAATACCGCCACCCAGGGCACGAACCTGGTGAAGCTCGAAGAGATCGAGGCGCACTTCGCCTCCCGCGTGCGCGAGATCGTGCGCATCCCCTACGACGAGGTGCTGGCTGCCGGCTCCGTCGTGAAGTGGAAAGACCTGAAGCCGTACACCCGCCATGCGGCCCGTGAGCTCGCCGCGCTGGTGGTCGAGGGCATTCCGCGCGACGGGTACTGATCGCGCACGATGACCGTCCGCCCCATTCGCCTCTTCGGCGACCCCGTGTTGCGCTCGCGCACCGATCGTGTCGTCCACTTCGATGCGTCGTTGCGCGCGCTCGTTGACGACCTGCTCGACACGGTGCAGGTTCCGGGGCGCGCGGGCGTCGCCGCGAACCAGATCGGTGTGGGGCTTGCCGTGTTCAGCTACAACATCGATGGTGACCTCGGCTACATCATCAACCCGCAGCTTGTCGAGGTGCGCGGCGACGCCGAGCCCGTCGATGAGGGGTGCCTCTCGGTTCCTGGGCTCGCCTACCCGCGCCGGCGTCACCCGTGGGCGCGCGTCGAGGGCGTCGACCTCGACGGCAACGCCGTCGCCGTCGAGGGGGAGGGGTTGCTTGCCCAGGCGCTGCAGCACGAGACGGATCACCTCGAGGGCCGGGTGTACGTCGAGGGCCTCGAGCCGGAACTGAAGCGCGAGGCGATGCGGGCGATCAGGACCGCCGACTGGTTCCAGCGGCCCTGACCACGCGCATCCCGTGCGGTGTCGCGCTACTGCGCGAGTGAGATTCCTTGCGTCTCGGGCGAGGCCGAGTACAGCCCGTCGATCACCGACGCGAAGTCTTTCGTGATGACGTGGCGCTTGATGCTCATCTTGGGCGTGAGGTGCCCCGAGGCCTCCGTGAACTCGGTCGCGAGAATCACAAACTTGCGGATGGATTCGGCGCGCGACACGCGGGCGTTCGCGACGTCGATCGCGCTCTGCACCTCGGCGAGCACCTTGGGGTGCTGAGCGGCGTCGGCGAGCGTCATCTGCGCGTCCTCGCCGTTGTTGTTGAGCCACACCGGCAGCATCTCGGGGTCGAGCGTGATGAGGGCCGAGATAAACGGCTTCTGGTCGCCCACCACGACGACCTGGCCGACGATCGGGTTCGCGCGGATCGGGTCTTCCAGAACGGCGGGGGCGACGTTCTTTCCACCGGCGGTGACGATGATCTCCTTCTTGCGGCCCGTGATTGTGAGGTAGCCGTCGGCGTCGATCGTGCCGATGTCGCCGGTGCGGAACCAGCCGTCCTCCGTCATGACCTCGGCTGTTGCCTCAGGCTTCTTCCAGTAGCCGGCGAACACGTTGTTGCCCGAGATGAGGATCTCGCCGTCGTCGTCGAGGGCGATTCCGACGCCCGGAAGCGCCGGGCCGACCGTGCCGATCTTGAAGTTGTTGACAAGGTTCACCGAGGCGGGAGCCGTCGTTTCGGTGAGGCCGTAGCCCTCCAGGATGCGCACGTTCAGGGCGCGGAAGAAGTGCCCGAGACGCGTGCCCAGCGGCGCCGAGCCCGACACGGCGTACTGCACGCGGCCGCCCATCGCGTTCTTCAGCTTCGAGTACACGAGCTTGTCGAACAGCGTGAAGCGAAGTTTTAGGCCGAGCGGCACGGAGCCGGTGTCGAGGGCCTTCGAGTACTCGACGGCGGTGTCGGCCGCCTTGCGGAAGATCTTGCCCTTGCCGCCGGCCTCAGCTTTCTGCTCGGCCGAGTTGTAGACCTTCTCGAACACGCGCGGAACGGCGAGCAGGAAGGTCGGCTTGAACGAGCCGAGCGCGGGCAAGAGCTGCTTCGTGTCGGCCTGGTGACCGACCTTGATGCCGCCGTGCACACAGATGATCGAAATGAAGCGCGCGAACACGTGGGCGGTGGTGATGAACAGCAGCGTCGACGCGCCGGGCGCGAAGACCTCCTTCATCGCGATGCGGGCGTTGCGTGACAGCTCGACGAAGTTCGAGTGCGTCAGCATGACGCCCTTCGGCACTCCCGTCGAGCCGGACGTGTAGATGAGGGTCGCGAGGTCGCTGCCCACTGCCGCCGTGCGGCGCGCCTCGACGGCCTCGTCGGTGACGTCCGTGCCGTCGGCGGCGAGCTTGTCGAGCGCGCCGAGGTGCATCTGCCACACGTGGCCGATGCTCGGCACGTCGCTGGCGATCTCGTCGAAGCGCGAGTAGTGCTCGGCGGTCTCGACGATCAGGTGGTGCGCCTCAGAATCTTCAAGGATGTACTGGATCTGGCTCGGCGAACTCGTCTCGTAGATCGGGACGAGGACGGCGCCGGCGAACCACGCTGCGAAGTCGACCAGGGTCCACTCGTAGCGGGTCTTACACATGAACCCGATCTTCTCGCCGGGCTCGACGCCCGCGGCAATGAAGCCCTTGGCCAGAGCGATCACCTGCGTGTGAAACTCGGCGGCCGTGATGTCACTCCAGCCGCCGTCGGCGGTCGGAAGGGCGAACAGCGCATCGTCGGGCGCCTGGGCGACGCGGTCGACAAGCAGGTCAGTAGTGTTCGCGTCGGGGTCGGGGGTCACGACGGCCGGGACGACGAATTTTTTCACGGCAGCTCCTCTGGCACCGGGTCTGGTCTGGGGCGGTTCGACCACCCTACCGGGGCGACCTCGCCACGCGCTGACTGCTCACCACCGATAGAGTTTCGAGCCGTGCATGCAATCGGAATCGACATTGGCGGGACGAAGATCGCCGGCGCTCTCGTGGCCGACGACGGCACGATTCTCGCCGAGGAGCGCCGGCCCACGCCGGCCACCGACCCGTCGGCGATCGTCGAGATCGTGGCCAGCATGGTTGAGCGGTTGAGCGAGGGGCACACCGTGATCGCGACCGGCGTCGCCGCCGCCGGCTTCATCGACGCTGCGCAGTCGACCGTGTACTACGCCCCCAACATCTCGTGGCGTAATGAGCCGTTCCGTGACCGCTTGCGTGCCCGTCTCGGCATGGACGTCACGATCGACAACGACGCGAACGCTGCCGGCTGGGCCGAGTTCCGCTATGGCGTCGCTCGTGACGCCCACGACATGACGATGCTGACGATCGGCACGGGCGTCGGCGGCGCGATCGTCACCGGCGACCGCCTGCTGCGAGGCGGTTTCGGAACGGCCGGCGAGCTGGGGCACCTGCGCATCGTGCCGGACGGGCTTCCCTGCGGCTGCGGCGCACGCGGCTGCATCGAGCAGTACGGCTCGGGCCGGGCGCTCTTGCGTATGGCGAACGAGATCGCCGACGCCGGCGGCATCGGCCACGCTCTCGCCGTCGCCCGCGAGGAGGCGGGAGGGACCCTGACGGGCGGGATGCTCGCCGGGTTCCTCGAGGACGGCGATCCGGGCGCTCACCACGCCCTCCGCCAGCTGGGGCTGTGGCTCGGTCAGGCGTGCGCCAGCCTCAGCGCGGTGCTGGATCCCGAGATGTTCGTCTTCGGCGGCGGTGTCTCCGTCGCGGGCGACGCGCTGCTTGATCCGGTGCGGGAGGCCTACCTCGCTCACCTTCCCGCGCGCGGCTACCACCCCGAGCCCGAGTTCGTCGTCGCCGAGCTGGTGAACGACGCCGGCGTCGTGGGCGCGGCCGACCTTGCGCGCATCCACGCCGAGTCCATCGGCGCCGCGCCGCGGGGTTAGGCTGGGTGGCGGCCGAGCGAGGGGAGCAACGATGTTCTACTGGTTGATGAAGAACCTGGTCATCGGCCCCATCCTGCTCACGGTTTTTCGTCCGTGGGTGCGGGGCATCGACAACGTTCCCCGTTCTGGCCCGGTGATCCTCGCGAGCAATCACCTGTCCTTCGTCGACTCGATCTTCTTGCCGCTCGTGCTCGACCGTCGCGTCGTGTTTCTCGCCAAGAGCGACTACTTCACCGGCAAGGGCATCAAGGGGTGGTTGACCCGCTTCTTCTTCCAGGCGTCTGGACAGCTCCCCATTGACCGCTCTGGCGGCAAGGCGTCGGAGGCCTCGCTCAACACCGGGCTTCGCGTGCTCGCCGAGGGCAAGGCGCTCGGCATCTATCCCGAGGGCACCCGCAGCCCCGACGCCATCCTGTATCGGGGCCGCACGGGCGTCGCCCGCATGATCCTCGAATCCGGTGCCCCGGTCATCCCGGTTGCGATGATCGATACCGAGAAGGTCATGCCGATCGGTACCCGCGTGCCGAAGGTGTTGCGCCCCGGCATTGTGTTCGGCGAGCCCCTCGACTTCAGCCGCTTCGCTGGCATGGAAAGCGACCGCTTCGTGCTGCGCTCGGTGACCGACGAGATCATGTACGAACTGGGTCGGCTGTCCGGCCAGGAATACCGGGACGTGTACGCCACCACCGTGCGCGACAAGCGTCCCGCCCACGTCCGCTGACCCGAGGCGCGCACACTCATTCCGCTGGGCTAGGCTCGAACAGCGCGCTCCCGCCCTGCGCCATCCACCCCCTTCTTTCTGCACTGGAGTACCGCCTGTGGTCGACCCGACCGAACCTGTGATCGCCGCTGACCCCGACATCGTTGCGGGGCTCGACCACTGGCGCACCCTGCCGATCAAGCAGCAGCCGCAGTGGCCGGACGCCGCGGCGGCAGAGGCGGCCTCCGCTGAGCTTGGCACCCTTCCGCCGCTGGTGTTCGCCGGCGAGGTCGACAACCTGCGCGACCGCCTGGCGCGCGCGGCGCGCGGCGAGGCCTTCCTCCTGCAGGGCGGCGACTGCGCCGAGACCTTCGCGGGTGCGACCGCCGACCAGATTCGCAACCGGGTGAAGACGATCCTGCAGATGGCGGTCGTGCTCACCTACGGCGCCTCGATGCCGGTCATCAAGATGGGCCGCATGGCCGGCCAGTTCGCGAAGCCCCGCTCGAGCGACTCTGAGACGCGCGGCGATGTCACGCTGCCCGCCTACCGCGGCGACATCGTCAACGGGTACGACTTCACGCCCGAGTCGCGTGCCGCAGACCCGCGCCGCATCGTGCAGGGCTACCACACGGCCGCGTCAACGCTGAACCTGATCCGTGCCTTCACGCAGGGTGGTTTCGCCGACCTGCGCATGGTGCACTCGTGGAACAAGGGCTTCGCCGCGAACCCGGCCAACCAGCGCTACGAGGGCCTCGCGAAAGAGATCGACCGCGCCATCAAGTTCATGGAGGCCGCGGGCGCCGACTTCGACGAGCTGAAGCGCGTCGAGTTCTACTCCAGCCACGAGGGCCTGCTCATGGACTACGAGCGCCCGATGACCCGCATCGACTCGCGCACGGGGCTGCCGTACAACACGAGCGCCCACTTCCTCTGGATCGGCGAGCGCACCCGCGAGCTCGACGGCGCGCACGTCGACTTCTTCAAGCGCATCCGCAATCCCATCGGCGTGAAGCTCGGGCCGTCGACGACGCCCGAGACGATGGAGCGCCTCATCGACGTGCTCGACCCCGATCGCGAACCGGGTCGCCTCACCTTCATCACGCGCATGGGGGCCGGCAAGATCCGGGATGCTCTGCCCCCGCTCCTCGAGGCGATCACGGGCATGGACGCGAACCCGCTGTGGGTGACCGACCCCATGCACGGCAACGGCCTCACCACCCCCACCGGCTACAAGACGCGTCGCTTCGACGACGTCGTCGACGAGGTCAAGGGCTTCTTCGAGGCGCACCGCGCGGCGGGCACGCACCCCGGCGGCATCCACGTCGAGCTCACGGGCGACGACGTCACCGAGTGCCTCGGCGGCAGCGAGATGATCGACGAGGCGACGCTGGCGACGCGCTACGAGTCGCTGTGCGACCCGCGCCTGAACCACATGCAGTCGCTCGAGCTGGCGTTCCTCGTCGCGGAGGAGCTCAGCGCGAGCTGACCCGTTCGCCCGCGCAGGATCTCCCGCTCGGGGCGTCTAGACGAACGCCTCAATGATGATCGTCGAGCCCCGCACGGCGCTGCCGTCCTGCGACGGGATGACGTTCTGCACGCTCGTGAAGTTCCAGAGGAAGCTCTCGGGCACGTTCGTGCGCACGTCGACGCCGAACTCGGCGGCACGCAGCGCCTCGATCGCCTCGTTGATGCTGAGCCCGATCACGTCGGGAATCTCGACGAGGTCGGGGCCGCGCGAGACGACCAGCGGCAGCGTGTCGCCCGGCTGAATGACCTCCGGCAGATCGCCATAGCCCAGCACAGATCCCGCCGCGATGTCGTTGTCGAACGTTTCGGTCGCGACGGTGGAGCCGAGGCCTCGACGATCAAGCTCCGCCTGGGCGGCGTCAAGAGTAAGGCCACGAACTTCGGGAATCGAGCCGACCGAGACGAGCAGTGACACGGGCGTGCCGCGGAACGAGTCGGTGCCCGCCGCGAGGGGGGAACCCTCCGCATCGCGCACCTCCAGGACCGAGCCGTCGCCGATCTCACCATCGAAGCGCTCGGCGCGCTCCTCGGCGACGACAAAGCCCGCGTCCTCCAGAATCGCCCGGGCGTCCGCCTCGGGCTGGCCACGCACCTCGGGAACGGTCGTCGGCTCGGCGCCCTCAGAGACCACGAGAGTGACCTCGGTTTCGCGCGGAACCGCCTCGCCCGCGGGAGGATCCGTGCGAATGACGAGCCCCGCATCCACGTCGAGCGAGAACTCGCGCACCGTCTCGCTCGCGACAAGGAGTCCCTCGTCGGTGAGGATCACCCGGGCGTCCGCCTCGGCGACGCTGCGCAGCTCAGGGATCGTCACCGAGCCGCCCGGTCCACTGGAGAACCACCAGCCGGCGACGGCCGCGAGCCCGGCGACGAGGAGAACGACGAGCATGATCGCGATGCCGCGGCGGCGACGCGCGGGAGCGGCAAGCGCGAGCCGTTGACGGGGCGTACCCGTATCGGCGGGCGGCGCGGCAGCCGCACCTGCGGGCGCGATGACCTGCGTCTCGGCCGTCATCGCCGCGGCTGAGGTGGAGAGGGGAGGCAGCACCATCGTCTGCTGCGGGCCCGTGGCGACGATCGAGGTCGCGAGTGAGCGCGAGGTGTCGCGCAGTTGCTCGAGAAGCGCGCGCGCATCTGCCGGGCGATCCGCGGGATCGCGCGCGGTCGCCCACAGCACCAGCTCGTCGAGTTCGGCCGGCACGTCGGGATTGACGGTGCTGGGGGCCGGCACCGAGTCGTTCGCGTGTTGGTAGGCGATCTGCATCGGCTGCTCGCCCTTGAACGGCTGCTCACCGGTGAGCATCTCGAACATCATGATGCCGAGCGCGTAGATGTCGCTGCGGGTGTCGGCGACGCCGCGGGTGATGAGCTCGGGGGAGAGGTAGGCGATTGTGCCGAGCAGCGCCGCGCCCGTCGCGGTGTTGGCGCTGGCGGCGCGCGCGAGACCGAAGTCGCCGATCTTGATGCGGCCGTCGTCCGCCAGCAACACGTTCTCGGGCTTCAGATCGCGGTGCACGATGGCTGACTTGTGCGCCGCCGAGAGCCCCGCGAGCACGGCCTCGCCGATGTCGAGCGTCTGCTCGGGGGTGAGCGCGCCGTACTCCTGCAACAGCTCGCGCAGGGTGATGCCGGGCAGATATTCCATGACGAGGTAGGCCGACTCGTGGTCCTGTCCCTGGTCGAAAACATTGACGACGTTTGGATGCGCGAGGCGAGCGGCGCTGCGCGCTTCCTGGATGAAGCGCTCCTTGAATTGGCTGTCGTCAGCGAGGTGCCCGTGCATGATCTTGACCGCGACGAGGCGGTCGAGCCGCTGATCGGTGGCGAGGTACACGGTCGCCATGCCGCCCCGAGCGATGCGGGAGCGCACGTGGTATCGACCGTCGATCAGCCGGCCGATCAACGGGTCTCCGGGCGCGGCGCTCACGCCCTCGAGTGTAGGTGTCGCTCAGGTGCGATCAGGCCGCGCCACACGGGTTAGCCGAGTTGTGCGAGCCACGCCCAGGCGCTCGTTTCCCACTTGGCGTAGGCGTCGGGGTAGGCCGAGATTTGTACAGCCTGCGCGGCGACCGTGAGCGACATTGACTGCCACCCGCGGATGTCGAGAAGACCCCTGGTGCGCCCGGCGTTCGGGTTCTGCGGCCCGCCGTAGAACAGGCGCGCTGCGTAGGCGGGATCCTGCAATTGCGCGGGAGTTCCCCAGCCGCTCGAGGGCCGCTGCTGGAACAGGCCCACGGAGTCGAGGTGGCCCCACGAGAGGTTGCGCAGCGACGACTCCTGCATCGCGGTCGCGAGTGCGATCACGATGCCGTAGTCGGGCACGCCCAGCTGACGGCCCACCGAGATGATCGTCTGTGCGTGAGCGCGCTGGTCGGCGTTCAGGGCCGTCACGGTGCCGGGCGACGGAGTCGCGGGCGGCGCGATGGGCGGCGCTGGCGCCGGAGCGGGGGGCGCTGGCGCCGGAGCGGGCGCCGCCTCCGCGCGCGGGGGCGCGGGTGCCGGTGCCGGTGCCGCGACGGCGGGCGCCGCCTGCTCCGCAGGACCGCCCGGAAGCGTCGGTCGCTCGCTGACCGGCATCGACAGCACCTCGTCGGCCTCGACAGATTCGTGAGTGACCGTTTCCGCTGCCGTACCGGACTCGCTTGCGGCGGGGCTCACGCCGGGAATCCGCAGCTGCTGACCGGGGTAGATGATGCTTCGCCAGCCGAGTCCATTGGCATCGAGCACGGCCTGCGTTGTCACGCCGAAGCGGGCGGCGATGCCCGACACCGTGTCGCCCGCAGCGACCACGTAGTAGCCGTCCTGCGTCGCGGGCGTTGGCGTCGCGGCCACCTTCGTCGGGGCATCCGTGAGCTTCAGGACCTGGCCCGGGAAGATCAACGAGTTCCAGCTGAGACCGTTCATCGCGAGCACGGCGGGGGTCGACAGGCCAAAGCGGCCCGCGATGTCGGAGACGGTGTCGCCCGCCTGGACGACGTAGCTCGCCGGCGCGGCGGCAGCCTGAATGGTCCGAACCCCGAGAGCACCCGGCGTCATAGCCGCGCCGACCTGGCCGAGGGCCGCCCGCAGACTCGGCGCCGCCGGGTTCTGTTGGGGTTTCGGAGCGAGCGGCTTACGAGTGGCCTGGGCGGCGTCGACGGGTCCGGTGAGGCCGAGCCCGAGCACGATCGCGCCCGTCAGGACGACGGGCATGGTGCTGTACGTGAGCGCGCGGCCGGTGCTGCGCGGGGTGGTCGACGCGCGACGGAATGCCGCGGCGGGTTCTGTCGAGACTGCGCCCGGGGTGCGCGGCGCGAGGCCGGCGAAGACCTCGCGAGCGCGGCCAGCAGCATCCGGGTCGTGCTCGGTGTCGGTGTCGTGACGGACGGTCATGGTGACAGGAACCCCCTGGCCGTGAGTGGCGCCGCGCGGGAACGCGGACGAGCGGAAATCCCCCTTCCGCTTGTTACACAGTACAACTGCTGTCAACTGTTGGGGAAGATGTGACTATCTGTAACACGCCCGTAACATTTACGACGCGTCGCGCGTCGGCCGTGAGCGTGGCAGTCTGAAGGGGTGAGCGTCGAATCGTCCCGCTGGCTAACCGTTCCCGATCTGGTCGACATCCTGGGCCTCAGCCCCGGCAAGATTCACCGACTCCTCGAGGAGCGGCACCTGCTCGCCGTCCGACGAGACGGCGTCGTCGTCGTGCCGGAGGAGTTCCTCCTTAATGGCGAGCCCGTTCACGGCCTGCCGGGCACGTTGACGCTCTTGGCCGACGCCGGATTCAGCGACGACGAGGCCATGGAATGGATGCTCGCCCCGCACGATCAGCTCGACGGCTCGCCGACCGGAGCCCTCCGCGCGGGCCGCAAGGCTGAAGTGCGGCGCATCGCGCAGGGCGAAGCGTTCTAGCGGCGTTCTCTAGCTCTGCCGGCGGGTGACCGTGTCGGCGAGCCCGATGAGTTCGCGCGTCGCTGCGCGGCTGATAGGCGCGTCCTCGAGCGCCGCGACCGCCTCCGCGACCGAGCGGGCGATGATCGACTCGACGGTCTCGACGGCTCCGCTATCCCGAATCGTCGCCTGCAGAGTGGCCACCTGGTGGGGGGTCAGGTCGGGGTCGCCGAGCAACTCGTCGATGAGGGCACGCGGGCCGACCGGCAGGCCCGCCCGCGCTAGCGCGATGATCACGGTGCGCTTGCCCTCGCGCAGGTCGTCGCCCGCCGGCTTGCCGGTGACCTCGGGGTCACCGAAGACGCCCAGCAGGTCGTCACGCAACTGGAAGGCCACGCCGAGCGGGAGGCCGAAGGCGCGCAGGGCCGACACCTGCTCCTCGGTGCCCCCGGCCATGAGCGCGCCGAGCGCGAGAGGCGCCTCAATGGAGTACTTCGCCGACTTGTACGTCACGACGCGGTGGGCGCGGGGGAGCTGTTCGCGCTCGTCGGCCTCGCGCCAGGCGACCTCCTCGTAGATGTCGAGGTATTGCCCGAGCATGACTTCGGTGCGCATGGTGCGGAACTCGTCGCGCGCCGCGCGTGCGGCTCGGCGGTCGCCCAGCTGTGCGAGGCCATCGTCGAGCAACTCGTCGCTCCAGCCGAGCAGAAGGTCGCCGAGCAAGAGCGCGCCCGACATGCCATACACGCTCGCGCTTCCCGCCCATTCGCGTTCGCGGTGCATGGACTCGAATCGGCGGTGCGCGGCCGGCTTGCCGCGGCGGGTGTCGGAGTTGTCCATGATGTCGTCATGCACGAGCGCCGCGCCCTGGAAGATCTCGACGGCGGCCGCGACGTCGATGATCGCGTCGATGTCGGGATGCTCGTCCAGCGTCGCGAGAAGGTCGTCCGGCTTCGAGGCTCCCGCCACCGCCTGCCAGCCCCAGTAGGCGAACAAGGCGCGGAACCGCTTCCCGCCGGCCAGGAGCTCGCGGCCGGCGTCGACGAAGACTCCAAGCTCGTCGGCGACCGAGTCGAGGTGCGCCTGGCGGTCGTCGAGGAACCGGTCGAGTCGAGCGTGGACCAGGTCAACTAGGCGCAATTTCTCAGCCACCCGCCTAGCCTATCCAGGTGGCCGGTCCTAGAATGAGTGCACCGCGAGAACCCTCGCGCCCCGCCTCATCAAGCCAAAGGGTCACCATGCCGCTGTCAGAGCAGGAGCAGCGCCTTCTCGAAGAGATGGAGCGCAACCTCTACCGCAACGACGCCGATTTCGTGTCGGCGGTCTCCGGTCGCCGAGGCAAGCCCAACTACACGCTTGTCACTGTGGGTGCTCTGCTTGCCGTCGTCGGCATCGGCGTGCTCGTTACGGGCGTCGTGATCAGCATTCCGCTGGTGGGTGTGCTCGGCTTCGCGGTCATGTTCGGTGGAGTGCTGCTCGCGCTCACGCCCGCCAAGGGGTCGGCGTCGTCCGCCGCACCCGAGGCTCCCGCCGCTGCTCGCACGAACCGGTCCTCCTGGACCGACCGCATGAATGAGCGCTGGGAGCGGCGCCAGGAGGGCGAGCGCTAGCCGCTCCACTTCCCTCCCCAGGTTCTTCGCGCCGGGGTCGACCGCACGGTCGGCCCCGGTTTTTTGCGCGCCCGCGCGCCCGCAGGGCCCACGGAGCGGCCAACGGTCCGCGGGCATCCCACCCCCAGTCCGGGGGTCACAGGGGCTTCCGGCGGAATAAAGTGGGGCGAAACCCTTCCAAGTGGAGGTAAGTGGAGTAATGTGGAGGAAATTCCCGATCTCGGGCCGGAGAGGAAAGGGGGAGCCGGATGTTCCTTGGCACGCACACCCCCAAACTCGACGACAAGGGCCGGCTGATCCTCCCCGCCAAGTTCCGTGGCTCTCTCGCCGACGGCCTCGTTCTCGCCCGCGGCCAGGAGCGCTGCATCTACGTGTTCACCCCCGAGGTGTTCCAGCAGAAGGTGCAGCTCATCAACACCGCGCCGCTTACGAGCAAGGTCGCCCGCGATTACGTCCGCATGTTCCTGTCGGGGGCCAGCGCCGAAGAGCCCGACAAGCAGTTCCGCGTGACGATTCCGCCGGCCCTGCGTCAGTACGCCGACCTCGACCGCGATCTCACCGTCATCGGTGCGGGTGACCGCGCCGAAATCTGGTCAACCGCCGCATGGGAGGCGTACTACGCCGCCCAGGAGGAGACGTTCTCATCGATGGAGGAGGAGGTGATCCCCGGCCTCTTCTGATCGCGTGGCTCCGACTCCCAGCCGTGACCCGCCCTGGCGCACCTTCCCCGGTGCCAGGTCGCACGGATGGGGATCCGGGCCCCGCGCTCGGCCGATTCTGCATATGACTGCCGACCGCCACATCCCCGTCCTGCTCGAGCGCTGCCTCGACCTGCTTGCCCCCGCCATCGAGTCGCCGGGCGCCGTCCTCATCGACGCCACCCTCGGTCTCGGCGGCCACACCGAGGCGGCGCTGACGCGGTTTCCCGAACTGACGGTCGTCGGCCTCGACCGTGACTCCGACGCGCTCCGGCTCGCGAGCGAGCGTCTCGCCCCCTTCGGCGACCGATTCCGTCCCGTCCACACGGTCTACGACCGGGTCCGTGAGGCGCTCGACGAGCTCGAGATCGACCGCGTGCAGGGGGTCCTGTTCGATCTCGGTGTCTCGTCCATGCAGTTGGACGAGGCCGAGCGCGGCTTTGCGTACGCCCAGGATGCTCCGCTCGACATGCGCATGGACCGCACGACGGGCGTCACCGCCGCCGACGTCCTCGCGAGCTACGCGGAGGCCGACCTCCGACGCATCTTCCACCGCTACGGCGAGGAGCAGCTCGCGGCCCGCTATGCGCGCCGCATCGTTGAGCGCCGCACGGAGGCGCCCATTGAGCGCAGCGAGCAGCTGAACCGCATCATCGCCGACGCGACCCCCCAGGCGGCCCGCCGCCCGGGACACCCCGCAAAGCGCGTCTACCAGGCGTTGCGCATCGAGGTCAACGCTGAGCTCGCCGCCCTCGAGGCCGCCCTGCCTGCCGCGATCGACGCGCTCGCCGTCGGGGGACGCATCGTGGTGCTCGCCTACCAGTCGCTGGAAGACCGCATCGTGAAGCGCGAGCTCGCCGCGCGCAGCCGCTCGACGGCGCCGGCCGGTCTCCCCGTCGAACTGCCCGAACACGCTCCCGAGTTGCGCCTGCTCGTGCGTGGCGCCGAACAGGCCGATGACGCTGAGCGTGCCCGCAACCCGCGGGCGAACCCCGTGCGCCTGCGCGCGGCCGAACGACTGCGAGACGTCGCGTGAGCGCGCTCGCGCAGCCGCTCGGCGCCCCCGCCGCGCCGGCCAGTGCTCCCGAACCGCGCCGTCGTCTTCGCCCTGTCGAGGTCACCCCGAGCCGCGAGCAGCGTCGGCGGCGACCCCGCGCTCTCGCCGCCACGATTGCCGTGAGTGGTGTCTTCGCGATCCTGCTTGCGCAACTGATGCTGAGCATCCAGCTTTCCGAAGGCGCCTACCGCATCACGGCGGCCGAAGGGCAGCTTGTCGAACTCAGTCGCAGCTCGCAGGTGCTCTCCGAGAATCTCGCGCGCCTCGAATCGCCCCAGAACCTCGCCGCCCAGGCCGAGTCGCTCGGCATGGTCGTCAACTCATCCTCCGCCTACCTTCGGTTGGCGGATGCGGCCGTACTGGGTACCCCAGTCGCCGCAAGCGCCCAGTCGGGAGTCCTCGACGGGCGCGCCAGCACGGTCGGCAATGTGCTGCTCGTCGACGTGCCGCTCGTGGTCCCGGCGGCGGCGGGGGAGGCGTTGGGCGTGGCTCCGACGCCGTCGTCGCCGGGACCACTAGCCTCCGCCGAAGAGCCCACCGGGCCCGAACCCCTTCCCGCCCCGATCACCCAGTGACCCCGTCGTTCATTCGCCACTGACAACACGCTTGGAAGGAGCCCCGTGACCTCGGATCGCCGCACACGTCGCCGGGTCGCCGCGACCGTGCTCGTCATGGTGATCATCGTCTCGGCGTTCGTCGTTCGTCTCGTCGACATCCAGGTCGTCCGTGCTGCCGACCTGGCAACCGAGGCCGAGGCGCGCCGGTCGATCCCCCAGACACTGCAGGGCCTTCGCGGCGACATCGTCGACCGCAACGGCGTGGCCCTCGCCGACTCGGTGTACCGCTACGACATCACGGTCTCGCCCCGATTCGTCGGCGACTACACGCTGGTCAATAGCGAGACGGGGGAGCGCGAGAAGCACAGCGTGTGGGATGCGCTGACCGCGATCGCCGAGCTGACCGACACCGACCCGCTCGATCTGCTCGAGCGCATCGAGACCGCGCTTGAGACGAATCCCAACAGCGACCACGCCTACCTGGTTCGCCGCGTGCCGACCGACGTCTTCCAGCAGGTGCGCGACCTGCGCGTGCCGTGGGTCTACTCCGAGCGCATCGCCTCGCGCACGTACCCGAACGGGCAGGTGGCGGGTAACCTCGTCGGCTTCCTCGGCACCGACGGCCCGCAGACGGGGCTCGAGCTGCGCCTCGACGAGTGCCTGTCGGCAGTCGATGGCTCGTCGACCTTCGAACGCGGCGCCGACGGCGTGCGCCTGCCCGGCAGCACCGTCGTGCACCAGGAGCCGATCGACGGCGGAACCCTGCACACCACGATCGACTCCGACCTGCAGTGGTTCTCCCAGCAGAAGCTGGAGGAACAGGCACGCGCCGTCGGTGCCGACTGGGCCACCGCCATGGTCGTCAGTGTCCGCGACGGGCACATCATCGCCGCCGCGGACTGGCCGACGGTCGACCCTAACGACGTCAACTCCACCCACCCCGACAATCTGGGTTCGCGCATCTTCTCGTGGCCATACGAGCCCGGTTCGACCATGAAGTCGATCTCGATCGCCGCCATGTTGGATGCGGGCGTGACCACGCCGGGCGAGCGCATCGGAGTGCCCGCGCGCTACGACACGATCAACGGCTGGCAGATCCGGGATGCGTGGGCTCACGATGGTCTGAAGCTCACGACCGCCGGAATTCTGATGAACTCCTCGAACGTGGGCACCTCGTTGCTCGGCGAACGCCTCACCTTCGCCCAACGCGAGCAGTACTTCCGCGACTTCGGCTTCGGTTCGCCGACCGCGGTCTCCTTCCTCGGCGAAGAGTCGGGCATCGTGCGCCCGGCTGACTCGATCGACGGACACGGCGCTTATATGCAGCTGTTCGGCCAGTCCATCTCGGTGACGAGCGCGCAGATGGCGCAGGCCTATCAGGCCATCGCGAACGGCGGCGTCCTGCAGCCGCTCACCCTGGTTACCGGATGCCAGCGCGAGGACGAGGTGACGCACCTGCCCGAGACGGAGGGCACGCGGGTGATCTCGCAGCAGGCGGCGAACCAGACGGTGCAGATCCTCGAGTCGGTCGTCACCGAGGGGTTCGTCGGCCCGCAGCTCACCGTTCCCGGGTACCGGGTTGCCGCTAAAACCGGCACTGCCGAGGTGCCCGTCAACGGCGTCTACACGAGCGAGCGCATCGTGTCGGTCGCCGGTCTCGCACCGGCCGAGAACCCCGAATTCGTCGTCATCGTCACGCTCGGCAAGCCCGATACGATGAAGGTCGCCGCGGCCGCGGCGCCCCCGTTCCAGCAGATCATGACGCAGGTGCTCAAGACCTTCCGGGTGGCGCCGAGCACGCAGCCCCCGCCCCGCCTACCCACCACCTGGTAGGCACAGAAGTCGAAAGAAGAGGTCGCGCGTGTCAGGTCGTATTCCTCCGGTTCTGCGCCCCGAGCATCCTCGCCCCCGACCGCTCGACGCGCTCGCGCGCGACGTGTCGAGCATCGAGGTCCGCGGCGAACCCGCCGGGGTGTCCGTCACGGGCATCACGCTGTCGACCAGCGACCTGCACGCCGGCGACCTGTACGTGGGGGTGCGCGGGCAGCACCGACACGGCGCCGAGTTCGCCGCCGACGCGATCGCCCAGGGCGCCGTCGCCGTCCTGACCGACGAAGAGGGCGCCGCCCTCGTCGGCGCCGCGAGCGTTCCGGTTCTCGTGGTCGAGCATCCGCGCAGCCGCCTCGGTGAGCTGAGCGCCTGGGTGTACGAAACCGCCGAGAACCCGGCCGTGCTTTACGGCATCACCGGCACCAACGGAAAGACATCGAGCGTGTACCTGATGAAGGGCATGCTGACGCAGCTCGGCGAGACGGCCGGGCTCACCTCCACGGCCGAGCGTCAGATCGGTGAGTTGACCGTCGTGAGCCGCCTGACGACCCCCGAGGCGACCGAGATGCACGCGTTGCTCGCCCGCATGCGCGAGGCCGGCGTCACCTCGGTCGCCGTGGAGGTCAGCGCGCAGGCGCTCAGCCGCCACCGCGTCGACGGCATCGTGCACGACGTCGCCGGCTTCACTAATCTCAGCCACGACCACCTCGACGACTACGCCGACATGGAGGAGTACTTCGCCGCGAAGCTGCCGCTCTTCCAGCCAGACCGCGCGAAGCGAGCCGTGATCTGCCTCGACTCGCCCTGGGGCGAGCGGGTCGTCGCATCGGCCGGCATCCCGACCGTGACGATCACCTCACGCGACGACGTCGAGGCCGACTGGCGCGTCGTCGTCACCGAGGAGACACCGCAGTACACGGCCTTCACGCTCACGGCGACAGACGGGCGGATGCTCGCCACGAGCATCCCGATCATTGGCCGCCACATGGCGGCGAACGCCGGCCTCGTCATCGTCATGCTGCTCGAGGGCGGGCACGACTTCGCGCGCCTCAGCGAGGTGCTCGCGACCGGCGTCGAGGCCTACCTTCCCGGCCGCACCGAGCGCGTGTCGGGCGACCGTGGGCCAACCATCTATGTCGACTTCGGCCACAGCGCCGACGCGTTCGAGAACACCCTCGCGGCGGTTCGCCGGCTCACGACGGGCCGCACCATCATGGTCTTCGGCGCCGACGGCGACCGCGACGCGACCAAGCGCCACGAGATGGCGCGGGTCGCCGCCGAGGGCTGCGACGTGCTCGTCATCACCGACCATCACCCGCGGTTCGAAGACCCCGCGTCGATTCGCGCGACGCTCCTGGAGGGCGCGGCCCTGGCCGAGAACCAGCCGGACGAGATTCACGAGGTGAGCCCGCCCGAAGAGGCCATCCGGGTCGCCGTGAACCTCGCGCGCGAGGGCGACTCGATCCTGTGGGCCGGGCCCGGCCACCAGGACTACCGCGACATCGAGGGCGTGCGCACCCCGTACTCGGCGCGCGATGAGGCCCGTGCCGCTCTTCGCGAGGCGGGGTGGGCGTGATGGCGCTGACCGTCGACGATGTGATCGTGTCGCGCGCCGGCACCCTCGTGCACCTGCGCCACGGCGACCAGCGCGCCGAGGTGCTCATCGACGCGCTCGGCGAGACGGCCGTCGATTCCGCCATTCAGGCGATGGATGCGCGCCTCGCCGCCGGCGCGACGCTCGCCGACGCGCTCGGCGCGGCCACGAGCATCCGCGATGTTCCTCGTCGGTGCGCGCGCGTCGCCGCACCCGGCGAGCTGCTGGTCCTGGACGATCGTGACGCCGTGACGGCCGCCGAGGTGCGCCGCTCGCTGCAGGTGCTGGCGGGCCTCACGCGGGGCACGTCGGCCCGGTCGTTTGCGGTCGTCGGTGAGCTCGACACCGAGCCGGCCGACTGGTTCGAGGCGCACGATGCGCTCGGCCGCATCGTGGTGCGTCTTGACGTCTCCCAGCTCGTCGTGATCGGCCACGGCGCGCGTCACCTGCACAACGCGGCGGGGCTCGAGGGGTCGTGGGATGGGGAGTCGCTCCTCGTCGACACGGTCGATGAGGCCTACGCTGGCCTTCGTGACAGAGTTCGCGCCGGAGACATCGTGCTGGTGACCGGGGGAGGGCGCACCGACCTCGGCCCGCTCGTCGACCGGCTGATCGGAGCCGCCGCGTGATCGCCCTGCTGTTTTCCGGCGCCTTCGCGCTCGCCTTCACCCTGTTCACGACCCCGCTGTTCGTGCGCCTGTTCAAGCGCATCGAGTGGGGCCAGTTCATTCGGGAGGATGGGCCGCAGACCCACCACACGAAGCGCGGCACACCCACGATGGGCGGCATCATCGTCGTGCTCGGCGCTGGCCTCGGCTACGTCTTCGGCCACCTCGTCGCCGGTGAGCCGTTCACGCTGAGCGGGCTACTCGTGCTGGGCATCTTCGTGGGACTCGCCGTCGTCGGCTTCATCGACGACTACTCCAAGGTGCGCAACCAGCGCAGCCTCGGCCTCGGCGGCTGGGCGAAGATCGCCGGACAGGTCATCGTTGCTACCGCCTTCGCCCTCGTCGCCATCAACTTCCCCGACCGCCAGGGCCTGACCCCCGCGTCGACACAGATCTCCGCCGTGCGCGACATCGCGTGGCTCGACTTCGCCACCTTCGGCTCGATCGGCGCGATGATCCTCTTCGCCATCTGGGTGAACATCATCGTCGTCAGCACGTCGAACGCGGTCAACGTCGCCGACGGGCTGGACGGTCTGGCCACCGGCGCCTCGATCCTCTCGGTCGTCGGCTACATCATCATCGCGTTCTGGCAGTTCAACCAGTCGTGCTCGAACGCCGGGCTCGACCCCGCTGTCGCATTCAAGTGCTACGACGTGCGCGACTCCCTCGACCTCGCGATCGTCGCCGCCGCGATCGCCGCGAGTCTCATCGGGTTCCTCTGGTGGAACACCTCTCCCGCCCAGATCTTCATGGGCGACACGGGCTCGCTCGCCATCGGCGGAGCGCTGGCCGCCCTCGCGATCCTCACCCACACGCAGCTGCTGCTGATCCTGATGGGCGGCCTGTTCCTCATCGTCACCGGTTCGGTGATTGTGCAGCGCGCCTACTTCAAGATCACGGGCGGCAAACGCATCTTCCTCATGAGCCCGCTACACCACCACTTCGAGCTGAAGGGCTGGGCCGAGGTCACCGTCGTCGTGCGGTTCTGGCTCATCGGCGGCCTCTTCGTCGCCGTCGGCGTGGGGCTGTTCTACCTCGAATGGATTAGCGCCTGATGGCCGCGCCGCTCGACGAGTTGACGAGCTGGAGCGCCGACTGGCGGGGGTTACGTGTCGTCGTGCTTGGCCTCGGCGTCACCGGCTTCGCCGCCGCCGACACCCTCGCCGAACTCGGAGCCCGCGTGACGGTCGCCGCGCGCACGCCCGATGCCGAGCGGGCGCGCATCCTGCCGGTCATCGGCGTCGACCTGGTCGAACTCACCGGCGACGACGCGAGCGACGGGGATGCCGTGCTCGCCCTCGACGCGGAGCTCGCGATCGTCTCGCCCGGCTTCCGCCCCGACCAGCCGCTGATCCGCGCCATCCAGGATGCGGGCATCCCGATCTGGGGCGACATCGAGCTGGCGTGGCGGGTGCGCGACAAGGTGGAGCCCGCTGGCGAGTGGATTCTCATCACCGGCACGAACGGAAAGACCACGACGACGCAGCTCACCGCGACGATGCTCCGTGAAGGAGGCCTGCGCGCGGCCCCCTGCGGCAACATCGGGGTGCCGGTGCTTGATGCGGTGCGCGACCCCGCGGGCTTCGACGCACTCGTCGTCGAGCTGTCGAGCTTCCAGCTGCACTGGCTGCCGGCCGCCGGGCCTGGCGCGCTCGTGCCGCTCGCGAGCACGTGCTTGAACCTCGCCGAAGACCACTACGACTGGCACGGATCGGCAGTGGCCTACCGTGACGCGAAGGCGAAGGTGTACGAGAACACGCGCGTCGCCTGCGTCTACAACCGCCGCGACGAGGCGACCATGCGAATGGTCGAGGAGGCCGACGTCATCGAAGGGTGCCGCGCAATCGGCTTCGGTTCAGACACGCCGGGGCCGAGCGACATCGGCGTTGTCGATGGCCTGCTCGTCGACCGCGCGTTCCTTGCCGAGCGCCACACGAGCGCCCTGGAGCTGGCATCGCTCGCCGACCTGGCGCAGGCGGGCCTGCAGACCCCGCACGGCCTGGCGAACGTGCTGGCCGCCGCGGCCCTCGCCCGAGCGGTGGGGGTCGAGCCGACCGCCGTACGCGAGGGCTTGCGCGCCTTCCGCGTCGACGCGCACCGCACCGAAGTCGTCGCTGCAGCCGACGACATCGTCTGGGTCGATGACTCGAAGGCGACGAACGCACACGCCGCCGCCTCCGCGCTGGCCGCCTACCGCTCGGTCGTCTGGATCGCCGGCGGGCTCGCGAAGGGCGTCGACCTGGCACCCCTCGTCGCTGCCCACGCTGCTCGCCTGCGCGCGGCCGTGCTCATTGGCGATGATCGCTCAGCGCTGCGGGAGGCGTTCTCCCGACACGCCCCCCACCTGACGGTGCTCGAGGTGACCGCCGGGGAGACTGACGGGGTGATGCCGGAAGCCGTCCGGCTCGCAGCCCAGGTCGCCGAAGCGGGCGACACGGTGCTGCTGGCGCCGGCCGCGGCATCCATGGACCAGTTCACCGACTATGCCGACCGCGGACGACGCTTTGCCGAGGCGGTCCGACGTCACACGGAGGGAGGACCGGATGACGAGCATCCGACCCCCTCGTCCGACGCCCGCTGAGCCGGCCGGGCGGCCGCCTGTCGCGGTCGTTGCCGTGCGCAAGCTGTTCGGCACCGACAACGGCGACGCGATCCTGCTGCTTGGCGTGACGATCTTCCTCGTGCTGTTTGGGCTCGTCATGGTGCTGTCCGCCTCGTTCGTGATCTCGGGCCGCGGCGGAAACGGCGACTTCTTCGGTATTTTTCTGCGTCAGGGTCTGTTCGCCCTCGTCGGCATCCCCGTGATGCTGATGGTCGGTCGACTGCCCGCCGTCTTTTGGCGACGCTGGGCGCGGCACTTCGTCATCCTGGGAGTGGGGCTGCAAGCCCTCGTGGTCTTCACGCCGCTGGGCTACGAGTACGGCGGTAACCGCAACTGGCTCTATATCGGCGGCTTCACGGCGCAACCATCCGAGTTCTTGAAGCTTGCGCTGGCGGTGTGGCTCGCCGCCGTGCTCGCCGAGAAGGCCGACGGCCTCCGCAGCTGGCACGACGTCATCTTCCCGGCCCTGCCGCTATCGTTCTTCAGCATCGGCATGGTGCTGATCGGTGACGATCTCGGCACCGCCGGCGTGATGCTCGCGATGGTGTTGGGCGCGCTGTACTTCGCCGGCGCGCCTCTCGGCAAACTCATTGTGCTCGTCTCGGGCATCGCCGCCGCGGCCATCGCGTTCGCGTTCTCGAGCCCCTCACGCTCCAGCCGCATCACGGTCTGGATCGACGGCTGCCGGCCGGAAGACTACGAGGGCGTCTGCTGGCAGGTCGTGCACGGCACGTGGGCACTCGGCTCCGGCGGCCTGTTCGGCGTCGGGCTCGGAAACTCATCGGCCAAGTGGTCGTGGTTACCGCACGCCGAGAGCGACTTCATCTTCGCCATCATCGGCGAGGAGCTCGGGCTCGTGGGCGCGCTCGTCGTGCTCGCTGTCTTCGTCGCGCTCGCGATCGCCTTCGTGCGTCTCGTGCGCACCCAGGCCGACCCCTTCCGACGCATCGCCATTGGAGCGATCATGACGTGGCTCGTCGTGCAGTCGTTCGTCAACATCGCCGTGGTGCTCGGCATGCTGCCCGTCCTCGGCGTGCCACTGCCCTTCATCTCAGCCGGCGGCTCCTCGCTCGTCGCCACCCTGCTCGCCGTGGGCGTCGTCCTGTCGCTCGCGCGCAACTCACCCCTCACGGAGACTGCACGGTGACATCCGTTCTGCTCGCTGGCGGAGGCACCGCCGGCCACGTCAACCCCCTGCTCGCCGTCGCCGACGCGTGGCGCGATGACGAACCCGGCGTGACGATCGGCGTGCTGGGCACGGCGGAAGGGCTCGAAGCGCGCCTCGTGCCGGCGCGCGGCTATGAACTGCTGACGATCCCGCGCGTGCCGTTTCCGCGACGTCCGAACGGAGCCGCCGTCCGATTCCCGGCTCGCTTCCGAGACGCGGTGCGCCGCACGCGGCAGATTCTGCGCGAGCGCGAGATCGACGTCGTCGTGGGTTTCGGGGGGTACGCCGCTGCGCCCGCGTACGTCGCCGCCCGCGCCGAGCGCATCCCCTTCGTCGTGCACGAGGCGAATGCGCGTCCTGGTATCGCGAACAGGCTCGGGGCGTGGCTCGGGGGAGTGATCGCGACGACCTTCCCGGGAACCCCTCTGCGCCGAGCGCAGGTCGTCGGCATGCCGCTACGGGCAGAGATCGTGGCTCTCGATCGACGGGCTGAACGGCCCCGCGCTCTCGCTGCCTTCGGACTCGACGCCAGTCGCCCCGTTCTGCTCGTGACGGGAGGCTCGACCGGCGCGAAGCGGCTGAACGAAACCGTGTCCGCGTCGATCGTGCCGCTGCTCGGCGCCGGCTGGCAGGTGTTGCACATCACCGGCACCGGCCGCGGCGGCACCGACCCCGGGCTCGAGGGCTACCGCGTGATCGAGTACTGCGACGAGATGCACCTCGCGCTGGCCGCCGCCGATCTCGTGGTGTGCCGCTCGGGGGCCGCGACCGTGACGGAGCTCGCGGCGGTGGGCCTCGCCTCCGTGCTGGTGCCGTATCCGGTCGGTAACGGCGAGCAGAAGCTCAACGCCGCCGAGCTCATCGAGGCGGGCGCGGCGATCCTCGTCGATGACGCTGCCTTCACACCCGAGTGGGTCACAGAAACCCTCATTCCGCTGCTCACCGGGCGGGCCGAGATCGCCCGCATGACGGCCGCTGCGGCCACGGTCGCGCGCCCCGACGCCGCTCTCGCGCTCGTGGGCCTCGCACGCGAAGCCGTCGCGGCACAGCGCGTAGGGTGATGGCCGATGATCGCACCTGACCTCGACCTCGTTCTGCCCGACGAACTCGGGTCCCTGCACTTCGTCGGCATCGGCGGCAGCGGCATGAGCGGCATCGCCCGCATGATGCACGCTCGCGGCCATCGAGTGACCGGCAGCGACCGCGCCGAGTCGCCGACGGTCGAGGCCCTGCGTCGCGAGGGGATCCCGGTCGCGATCGGGCACGACGCTGCCCACATCGACGCTGCCGAGGCACTCGTCGTCACCGGGGCACTGTGGCAAGACAACCCCGAATACCAGGCGGCGCTCGAGCGGGGTATCCCCGTCTTGCACCGGGCGAACGCGCTCGCGTGGCTGGTGCGCGGCGAGCGGCTCGTCGCGGTCGCGGGCGCGCACGGCAAGTCGACGTCGACCGGCATGGCCGTTGAGGCTCTGCGGTACCTCGGCCACGATCCGTCCTTCGTGAACGGAGCGGTCATCCAGTCGGCGGGCACCTCGTCGGCCTGGGGCGAGGGCGAGCTGTTCGTGATCGAGGCCGACGAGTCCGACGGCTCGTTCCTGCTTTACGACACGGCGATCGCGCTCATCACCAACATCGATTCCGATCACCTCGACCACTACGGCAGTGCGGAGGGTATCGAGGAGGCCTTTTTCCGTTTCGCCTCCCGGGTGCGGGAAACGGTCGTGCTGTCCGCCGATGACGAGGCCACCCGCCGCCTCGCTGACCGGATGCACGCTGACCGTGCCGGCGGACACCCCGGCCCGCGGGTGGTGACCTTCGGCGGGGCGGCCGACGCGGACGTGCGTCTGACCGAGATCGGCGCGGAGGGCCCGGTCAGCTTCACGGTCGAGCGTGGCGGCATGTCCGCGTCCGGTCGCCTCGCGGTGCCTGGACGCCACAACGCGGTCAACGCTGCGGGCGTGGTCGCCCTGCTGAGCGTGCTCGATATGCCGCTCGCCGCTGCCGTCGCCGCCCTGGATGGGTTCGCCGGTACGCAGCGCCGCTTCGAGAGCCACGGTGAGGCGGACGGCGTGCGCCTCTACGACGATTACGCGCACCACCCGGCCGAGGTCGCCGCGGCTCTGCAGACCGCACGCAGTGTGGTGGGCGCCGGGCGGGTCATCGCGGTGCACCAGCCCCACCTGTACAGCCGCACGCAGGCCATGGCGAGCGAGTTCGCCGCCGTCTACGAGTCCGGAGCCGACCATACGGTGGTGCTCGACGTGTACGGCGCGCGCGAAGACCCGATCCCCGGTGTGACCGGAGCGCTCGTCGCCGACGCGTTCGACGACGACGCGCACGTGTCGTACCGCCCCGACTGGGACGACGCCGCCCGCCGCGTCGCCGAGATCGCCGAGCCCGGCGACATCGTCATGACTCTCAGTTGCGGTGACGTGTACCGCATCATCCCGCAGTTGCGGGATGCGCTGGATGGCCGGATACGGCCGTGAAACGCCCCGAGGGCATCGCTGGTCCGCCGCCGCCGCCCGGGCGATCCCCCGCTCGCCCGAGTTCCGCTCCGCCGGTGGCGGACACGCCGAAGGCGGCCCCCCAGTCGCCGAAACCGTCGGAGCCCACCGCGCGCGAGCTTCGGCGCTCCGCTGCCCGAGCCCGCCGCGAGGCTCGCGCTCTGGAACGGCAGGCCGGCCGCGACCGGCGTCGCGCCGAGCGCGGCGAGGTGCGGCGCTTCACCCGCCACTCGCGCCGCCGGCGCGCCGTGGTCATCGGCATCGTCACGTCGTTCAGCGCCCTGCTCGCCGGAGTCATCGCGGTCACCTTCAGCCCGCTCATGTCTCTGGCAACCATCGACGTCACCGGTACGCAGCGGCTCGATGCCGCCGAGGTCACCGCCGCACTCGATGAGCATCTCGGCACGCCGTTGGCCTTCGTTGCCGACTCCGCGATCGGGGACGACTTGGCGCAGTTCGCACTGATCCGGTCGTACTCGACCGAGATCGTGCCGCCCAACACCCTCATCGTCCGCATCGTCGAGCGCGCTCCGATCGGCGCCGTCGAGGCGCCGGCCGGTCTCGAGCTGGTGGATGCGGCCGGGGTCGTCGTCGAGACGGTGGACGCCGTCCCCGAGGGGCTGCCGCTCATCCAGCTGGCGAGCGGGGAGGCGGGGGAGCGGGCGTTCGCATCCGTTGCTGACGTGTTGATCAGCATCCCCCGGGAGGTCGCGGCTCGGGTCGAGACGGTGACGGCGACGACGCGGGACGATGTGACGTTCGAGTTGCGCGGGAGCGGCCACGTGGTGATGTGGGGCGATGCGGAGCGCTCGGCGCAAAAAGCGCGCGTGCTCGATGCCGCTATTGCGGCGACCGATCAGGGCACGCGGTGGGTGTATGACGTGTCGGCGCCCGACAGCCTCGTCGTGCGCGACGCGAACGGATGACACGACACGCGCGCAGCCTGAGCCGCCGGAGGGGGCAACGGTCGTACCGTTCGTGGTGATCAGCAGTTGAGGATACCTTACACCTCAGGTAGAGGTTGAAGGTTAAACGGAGGCCGACGTGACCACGAACCAGAACTACCTCGCCGTCATCAAGGTGGTTGGCATCGGCGGCGGCGGCGTCAACGCCGTCAACCGCATGATCGAACTCGGATTGCGCGGGGTCGAATTCATCGCCATCAACACGGATGCGCAGGCGCTGCTCATGAGCGACGCCGACGTCAAACTCGACGTCGGTCGCGAACTCACCCGAGGCCTCGGCGCCGGGGCCGACCCCGAGGTCGGGCGCCGGGCCGCCGAAGACCATGCGGAGGAAATCGAGGAAGCGCTCGCGGGCGCTGACATGGTCTTCGTCACCGCGGGTGAGGGCGGCGGCACCGGAACCGGTGGCGCACCCGTCGTGGCCCGCATCGCCAAGTCGATCGGCGCCCTCACGATCGGTGTCGTGACAAAGCCGTTCTCCTTCGAGGGAAAGCGCCGGCAGGCGCAGGCCGAAGACGGTGTCGGCTCGCTGAAGAACGAGGTCGACACCCTGATCGTCGTGCCGAACGACCGGCTGCTCGAGATCAGCGACCGCGGCATCAGCATGCTCGAGGCCTTCGCGACCGCCGACCAGGTGTTGCTCGCCGGTGTGCAGGGCATCACCGACCTCATCACGACTCCTGGCCTCATCAACCTCGACTTCGCCGACGTCAAGAGCGTCATGCAGGGCGCGGGGAGCGCCCTCATGGGCATCGGGTCGAGCAGGGGAGCCGACCGGGCGATCAAAGCCGCCGAACTCGCCGTCGCGAGCCCGCTCCTCGAGGCGAGCATCGACGGAGCGCACGGCGTGCTGCTGTCGATCCAAGGTGGGTCGAACCTCGGAATCTTCGAAATCAACGACGCGGCCCGCCTCGTGCAGGAGGCCGTGCATCCCGAGGCCAACATCATTTTCGGCGCCGTGATCGACGACACGCTCGGCGACGAGGTGCGCGTGACCGTCATCGCCGCCGGGTTCGACGGCGGTGAGCCCCAGGCGATCCGCACCGATCGGCGCTCCAGCTTCCTGGCGGCCGAGGGGAGTGAGTCGGAGGCCCCGCAGGCCGGAATGGATGAGACCGGCGAGACGTGGACCACGGGCGATGCGCTCGGCGCCACGGCCCCGATCGATCCGCTCGACGCGGCCGCCGTCGAGGTCGACGACGATCTCGACGTGCCCGAATTCCTGCGTTAGTCGCCGTGGACACGCCGGGGGAGCTGGCGCAGCGCGTCGAGAACGTGTTGGGTCGCGTCGCCGATGCGTGTCGCGATGCGGACCGTCGCCCCGATGAGGTCACGGTGATCGCAGTCACCAAGTTCCACCCCGCGTCGCTTATTCGTCAGTTCGTTCGCCTCGGCATCCATCACGTCGGCGAGAACCGGCACCAGGACGCGGCCCCGAAGGCCGCGGAGCTCGCCGACGAACCTCTGACGTGGCATTTCGTCGGGCAGCTGCAGTCGAACAAGGCGCGCGCCGTGCTCGGGTACTCCCGCATCATTCACTCGGTCGACCGCTCGTCGCTGGTCTCCGCGTTGGCGAAGGCTGACACGCCGTGCGAGGTGTTCCTCGAGGTGAACCTCACCGACGATCCCGCCCGTGGCGGTGTGGCGCCCGACGCGCTGGAAGCGCTGACCGAGAGCGTGCTCGAGCGCCCGACGCTGCGACTCGCAGGCGTTATGGCCGTCGCCCCGATCGATGAGGTTCCGCGCGCGGCGTTCGCGCGGTTGCGGCTGCTGTCCGAGCGGGTGCGCCGCATCGCTCCGGATGCCCGAGCGATTTCTGCAGGGATGTCCGGCGACTTCCCGGACGCGATCGCCGAGGGCGCGACACACCTTCGCATCGGCACCGCAATCACCGGCAAACGGCCGCTCGCCCCCTAACCTCGTGAACACACGGACGACGAAGGATCAGTCATGAGCAACCCGCTGCGCAAGACCATGGTGTACCTCGGCCTCGCCGACGAAGAGGCGCGCTACGAGGACGCCCCGATGACCCCGGCGCCGGCGCCCGCCTCGCCCGCCGCCGCTCCGACCGCCAGCGCGCCCCAAAAGGCGCCCGTGACCCCGCTGCGCCGTGCCGCCTCGTCGCGTCCCGCCGCGGCAACCCCCGACATGAACGAAATCCTCACCGTCCACCCCCGTCACTACAAAGACGCCGCGGTCATTGCCGAGAGCTTCCGCGAGGGCATCCCCGTCATCATCAACCTGACGCAGATGACCGAGTCGGAGGCGCGTCGACTGGTCGACTTCGCGAGCGGACTCTCGCAGGGCCTGTACGGGAAGATCGAGCGCGTCACGGCGAAAGTGTTCCTGCTGTCGCCCGCGCACGTGGCGGTCAGCGGCGAGTCGGCCGAGCCTGACAGCGACGTCGACGCGTCATTCGTCGCCCGCGACTGACACCGCTTCTCAGCGACACCTGAGACACTAGAGACGTGCAACTGCTTGTCACGATCGTTCTCAGCGTTCTCTACTTCGCGCTCCTGATCGTCTTCATCGCGCTGTGGGCGCGGTTCATCATCGACTGGGTGCAGGTGTTGAATCGCGGATGGCGCCCGCGCGGTCCCATGGTGGTCGTCGCTGAACTCAGCTACACGATCACCGACCCGCCGATTCGCACGGTACGCAAGGTTGTTCCGCCGCTGCGGCTCGGCAGTATCCAGCTGGATTTGGCGTTCATGATCGTCTTGTTCGTCGTCTGGATTCTGATGAATCTCGTACGCCCCTGACAAACTGTTCACCGGGCGCCCAGCCGGATGTACGCTGAATGTCGCAGATGTGACGGGTGTGACGCTCTGTTGCTAGCGTTACCCCACCGTTATTCAATTGCTCCAGAAAGTTCGAGGTGACGATCATGGCCCTGACGCCCGAAGACGTCGTCAACAAGCGTTTCCAGTCCACGAAGTTCCGGGAAGGCTACGACCAGGACGAGGTCGACGACTTCCTCGACGAGATCGTGGTCGAGCTGCGTCGCCTGAACCAAGAGAACGAAGAGCTTCGCCAGCGACTCGTCGCGGCCGACGCCCGCATCGCCGAGGCGCAGCGCAGCGCCGCCTCCGCTCCCGCGCCGGCTTCCGCCCCGGCTCCCGCCGTCGCATCGGCGCCGGCCGCGCCCGAGACGCTCGCCGCGCCCGTGGCCGCAGCACCCGCCGCAGAAGAGACGCAGAGCCAGGCCGACATCGAATCGACCAACACGGCCAACCTGCTGCAGCTTGCCCGCCGTCTGCACGAGGAGCACGTGCGCGAGGGCATGGCGAAGCGCGACGAGCTGATCGCCGAGGGCCAGGCGGAAGCCGATCGCGTTCTCTCCGAGAGCCGCGCCGAGGCCGAGCGCCTCGTCAGCGAGGCCGAGGGTCAGCAGCGCGCCGTCGTTGAATCGCTCGCCGCCGAGAAGGCCACCCTCGAGCAGCAGGTCGAGCAGCTGCGCACGTTTGAGCGTGAATACCGTCAGCAGCTGCGCTCGTACATCGAGTCGCAGTTGGCCGACCTCGACGGCTCGGCGCAGCCCCAGGGCGGCAGCACGCCGTCCGGGTCGGTCGAGCAGCAGCCCGCGGGCCACGACGATCAGCCCGCGTGGGGCCAGCAGCCCGCCGAGCAGCCGTACGGCTCCGCTCCGGGTTCGGCACCCGCCTACGGCCAGCCCGGCTCCGCCCCGGCGTTCGGCCAGCCCGGCTCCGCGCCCGGCTCCGCGCCCGGATCGGCTCCCGTGTACCCGGGTCAGCAGAACCCGCAGTACCCGGGCTACGGCAACTGAGCACCGCAGCATCCCGTCGGGGACGGGCGTCATCGTGACCGAGTCACGGTCGATGCCCGTCCCCGACGGCCGTTCCGGCGAGCGTGTCGACGTCGCCCTCTCCAAGCTGCTGGGTTTCTCCCGCACGCTGGCCGCTGAGATCGCCGACGCGTCAGGGGTGAGCCTCGATGGTCGCACCGTCGGCAAGGCCGACCGGGTGTCGGCCGGCCAGTGGCTCGAGGTCACCTGGCAGCCGAAAGAAGAGCCGAGCATCCAGCCGGTCACCGTCGAGAACCTGCGCATCGTGCACGATGATGACGAACTCGTCGTTATCGACAAGCCGGTCGGGGTCGCTGCTCACCCGAGCGTCGGGTGGGATGGCCCCACGGTGCTGGGTGCGCTCGCGGGGGCAGGATTCCGCATCGCCACGTCGGGGCCGACCGAGCGCGCGGGGATCGTGCACCGGTTGGATGCCGGCACGAGCGGGCTCATGGTCGTCGCGAAGTCCGAGAACGCCTACCGTGAGCTGAAACGCCAGTTCCACGACCGGGAGGTCGGAAAGATCTACCACGCGGTCGTGCAGGGGCACCCCGACCCGTTCTCCGGCACCATCGATGCCCCAATCGGCCGGCATCCCGGCTCGGCGTGGAAGTTCGCCGTCGTCGCGGGTGGCAAGCCCTCAGTCACCCACTACGACACGCTCGAAGCGTTCCCGGCCGCAACGCTCCTCGAGGTGCACCTCGAGACGGGGCGCACGCACCAGATCCGTGTGCACATGGCCGCCCAGCGGCACCCCTGCGTGGGCGACGCGATGTATGGCGCCGACCCGACACTGAGCGCGAAGCTCGGGCTCACGCGTCAGTGGCTACACGCGATGCGGCTCGCGATCACCCATCCGGGAAGCGGCGAGCGCGTCGAATTCGCGTCGGTGTACCCCGACGACCTGCAGCACGCGCTCGACGTGCTCCGCGCATCCTGACACCCCTCGCGACACGCCGGGCGGTGCGCGCGGCTCGACCTAAACTGGTCATCCGCCCACGCCATTGACGGAGGTTCCGTGAGTTCTGACTCGTTCGTTCACCTGCATGTGCACAGCGAGTACTCCATGCTCGATGGGGCAGCGCGCGTGGGGCCGCTGATCGACGAGGCGGTGGCCCAGGGCATGCCCGCCATCGCGGTGACCGACCACGGCAACATGTTCGGCGCCTTCGATTTTTGGCGCACCGCCACCGAGGCCGGCATCAAGCCGATCATCGGCACAGAGGCCTACCTCACGCCTGGCACGCACCGCACCGACAAGACCCGCGTGAAGTGGGGCGGCGGCGGTGAAGACGATGTGTCGGGTGCCGGTGCCTACACGCACATCACGATGGTTGCGCAGTCGACGACGGGCCTGCACAACCTCTTCCGGATGTCGTCACTCGCCTCTATCGAGGGCTACTACTTCAAGCCCCGCATGGACCGCGAGCTGCTCAGCCGCTACAGCGAGGGCGTGATCGCGACGACCGGATGCCCGAGCGGCGAGGTGCAGACGCGCCTGCGGCTCGGCCAGTACGACAAGGCGGTCGAGGCAGCGGCCGAGTTCCGCGACATTTTCGGCAAAGAGAACTATTTCGCCGAGATCATGGACCACGGCCTCGGCATCGAGCGCCGCATCATGAGCGACCTGATTCGCCTCGCGAAAGAGCTTGACCTGCCGCTCGTTGCCACGAACGACCTGCACTACACGCACCCCGGCGACGCCAGCTCGCACGCGGCGCTCCTGTGCGTGCAGTCGGGCTCGACGCTCGACGACCCGAACCGCTTCAAGTTTGACGCCGACGAGTTCTACCTCAAGTCGGCCCGCGAGATGCGCGAGCTGTTCCGCGATCATCCTGAAGCGTGCGACAACACTCTGCTCATCGCCGAGCGCGTTGACACCCAGTTCGACACGAACGCCAACTACATGCCGCGTTTCCCCGTCCCCGAGGGCCAGACGGAAGACAGCTGGTTCATCAAGGAGGTCTGGGCCGGGCTGGAACGCCGGTACCCGAACGGCATCAGCGATCGGGTGAAGGCGCAGGCTGAGTACGAGATCGGCGTCATTACCCAGATGGGCTTCTCGGGGTACTTCCTCGTCGTCGCCGACTTCATCAACTGGTCGAAAGACAACGGCATCCGCGTCGGCCCTGGCCGTGGTTCGGGTGCCGGCTCGATGGCCGCCTACGCCATGCGCATCACCGATCTCGACCCGCTCGAGCACGGTCTGATCTTCGAGCGCTTCCTGAATCCCGACCGCGTCTCGATGCCCGACTTCGACGTCGACTTCGACGACCGTCGCCGCGGCGAGGTGATCCGCTACGTCACCGACAAGTACGGCGACGAGCGTGTCGCCCAGATCGTCACGTACGGCACGATCAAGGCCAAGCAGGCGCTGAAGGATTCCTCTCGCGTCCTCGGCTTCCCCTTCGGCATGGGGGAGAAGCTCACGAAGGCGATGCCGCCGTCTGTCATGGGCAAAGACATGCCCCTGTCGGGCATGTACGACAAGGACCACCCGCGCTACAAGGAGGCGAACGACTTCCGCGCCGTGATCGACACCGATCCGGATGCTCGGCGCGTCTTCGACACGGCGCTCGGCCTCGAGAATCTGAAGCGCCAGTGGGGCGTTCACGCGGCCGGCGTCATCATGTCGAGCGAGCCGCTCATCGACATCATCCCGATCATGAAGCGCGAGCAGGACGGCCAGATCGTCACGCAGTTCGACTACCCCGCGTGTGAGTCGCTCGGCCTGATCAAGATGGACTTCCTGGGGCTGCGCAACCTCACCATCATCGATGACGCGCTCGACAATATCCGCGCGAACCGGGGCACCGAGCTGGTGCTCGAAGACCTGACGCTGGATGACCCCGCCGCCTACGAGCTGCTGGCCCGGGGCGACACCCTCGGGGTCTTCCAGCTTGACGGCGGCCCCATGCGCTCGCTGTTGCGCATGATGAAACCTGACAACTTCGAAGACATCTCCGCCGTACTCGCGCTGTACCGTCCGGGGCCGATGGGCGCCGACAGCCACACCAACTACGCCCTCCGCAAGAACGGTCGTCAGCCGATCACGCCGATCCATCCCGAGCTGGCCGAGCCGCTCGAAGAGGTGCTCGGCACGACCTACGGCCTCATCGTCTACCAAGAGCAGGTCATGGCGATCGCCCAGAAGCTCGCCGGCTACACACTCGCCCAAGCCGACCTGCTGCGCCGCGCCATGGGTAAGAAGAAGAAGTCGGAGCTCGACAAGCAGTACGAGGGCTTCCAGGCGGGCATGGCCGCGAACGGCTACTCGCCCGAGGCGACGAAGACGTTGTGGGACATCCTCCTGCCCTTCTCGGACTACGCGTTTAACAAGGCGCACTCGGCCGCCTACGGTGTCGTGTCCTACTGGACCGCCTACCTGAAGGCGCACTACCCGGCCGAGTACATGGCTGCTCTGCTGACGAGCGTCGGCGACTCGAAAGACAAGATGGCGGTGTACCTGAACGAGTGCCGCCGCATGGGCATCACCGTTCTGCCGCCCGACGTCAACGAGTCCATCGAGTACTTCGCCGCCGTCGGCGACGACATCCGCTTCGGGCTCGGCGCCGTGCGCAACGTCGGCCACAACGTCGTCGAGGGCATCCGTCAGGCTCGCGACGAGAAGGGCCGCTTCACCGGCTTCCACGACTTTCTGAAGAAGGTGCCGACGCCGGTTGCGAACAAGCGCGCGATCGAGTCGCTCATCAAGTCCGGAGCATTTGACTCCCTCGGCGACACTCGCCGCGCGCTCATGGAGATCCACGAGGGCGCCGTCGAATCCGCGGTGAAAGACAAACGAGCTGAAGACAAGGGCGACATCGGCTTCGACTTCGACAGCCTGTTCGACGAGGGGGAGGCGACGGCCGCCACCGTCCCGGCACGGCCGGAGTGGGCGAAGAAAGACAAGCTGGCCTTCGAGCGCGAGATGCTCGGCCTGTATGTCTCCGACCATCCCCTCGCGGGACTCGAGAGCGCGCTGGCCAAGCACGCCGGTGTCGGCATCGCGGAGCTCAACGACAACCCTCCCGACGACGGCGAGAAGGTCACCGTCGCGGGGCTCATCACCAGCGTCCAGCACCGCGTCGCCCGGCAGTCGGGCAACCCCTACGGAATGATCACGCTCGAAGACTTCGGCGGGGAACTCACCGTCATGTTCCTCGGCAAGTCGTACCAAGAGTTCGCTCAGGGGCTCGTCGCCGACACCATCGTGGTGGTCACGGGTCGCGTCAACCACCGCGACGACGGCATCACGCTGCAGGCCAACATGCTGCGCACGCCCGACTTCGGGGTGAGCACCGATTCCGGTCCGATCGTGCTGTCGGTGCGCGAACAGCGCGCGACCGTCGACGTCGTCGCGGAGCTGGACGCCGTGCTGAATCGGCACCGCGGCTCCACCGAGGTGCGACTGCGTCTCGTGCGCGACGACACCGCGCGCGTCTTCGAGCTGCCCCACCGCATCGACACGACGGCGGGGTTCTTCGGCGAGGTGAAGAGCCTGCTCGGCCCGCGCGCGCTCGCCTAACGCAGCGGAGCGCCGAGGGCGCGGTACGCGCGCTCGTGGTAGGTCAGCGGCTCGTCGGGGGCTCCGAGTGCGCCCTCGGTGATCTGCACGGCAATCATGGCGTTGTCGGCAACGGGCGTGCGGGCGACGATCCCTCCGACCATCCACGCGGGCACGTCGCGAATAATCGGCAACCCGTGCGGCCCTGGCTCCCAGTGGTCGCCGTCGAACCGCTTCGCGTTGTCCCCGGCCAGGATCTGCGCCACACCGAACTGCCGCTCCCCGAGGATGTGAATCGCGACGTGCTCCGTCTGCTCAATCGCGGGCCAACTGCTCGCCGTGCGCGCCATGTTGAAGGTTGCGAGCGGCGGGTTCGCGGCGAGGGAGGCGAGAGACGTGGCGGTGAATCCGACCGGGCGACCCTCCGGGGTCACGGCAGTGATGATCGCCACCCCCGCCGCGTGGCGTCGAAACGCCTGCGCGAACGCGTCGAAGCCGGATGCATCGGGAGCTTGGGGAGTGGCCACGTTGTCAGTCAACCGTATTGCCGCCCGGGTATTCCCGAGGTGGCCGCTCAGTACGATGGGGGAGCCATGATCCAAACCATTGACCTGCGCGGTCGTCGCCTCACGGACGCCGAGCTGCTGACCCTCGTTCCGCGGTCCGCGTCGAGCGTTGCCTCCGCCGTCGACGCGGTGGAGGCGATCATCGCCGACGTCCGTCAGCGCGGTGCGGACGCGCTGCTCGAGCAGGCCGAGCGCTTCGATCGGGTCCGTCCCACGAGCATCCGAGTGTCGGCCGACGACATCGCGCGCGCCGAGCGGGACCTCGACCCCGCCGTCCGCTCGGCGCTGCTCACTGCGATCGAGCGCGTTCGGCGCGGCACGGCGGCGCAGGTTCCGCCGGAGGTACGCACCGAGATCGCCCCCGGGGCAACGATCGTTCAACGCTGGCGCCCCGTCGACCGCGTTGGGCTGTATGTGCCCGGCGGCAAGGCGGTCTACCCGTCGAGCGTCGTGATGAACGTCCTGGCCGCGCAGGGCGCGGGCGTCGCGTCGATCGCCCTCGCCTCCCCGCCGCAGGAAGCGTTCGGCGGCTCAGTGCATCCCACGATCCTCGCGGCCGCGTCGCTGCTCGGCATCGACGAGGTGTACGCGATGGGCGGCGCTGGCGCAATCGGCGCACTCGCCTACGGCGTTCCCGGTTTCGGCCTCGAGCCGGTTCAGGTCATCACCGGCCCCGGCAACCTCTTCGTGGCGACCGCCAAGCGCGCGGTCACCGGCGTCGTCGGCATCGACTCGGAGGCCGGCCCCACCGAGATCCTGATTATCGCCGACGAGACGGCGCGGGCCGACCTCGTCGTGGCTGACCTGCTCAGTCAGGCCGAACACGATGAGCTGGCGAGCGCCGTGCTCGTGACGACGAGCTCATCGCTCGCCGACGCGGTCGCGGCCGCCCTGCCCGCCGCCGCGGACGCGACCCCGCACGCTGCCCGGGTCACGACGGCACTGCGGGGCCAGCAGTCGGCGATCGTCATCGTCGACGACCTGGCCGTCGCATGCCGATTTTCTGACGCCTACGCGCCCGAACACCTCGAGCTGCACGTCGCCGATCCGCACGCACTGCTCCCCGCGCTCAGCCACGCGGGTGCCATCTTCGTCGGCGCTCACACACCCGTAAGCCTGGGTGATTACGCCGCGGGGTCGAACCACGTGTTGCCGACCGGCGGCCAGGCGCGGTTCTCGGCGGGACTCGGCGCCTACACGTTCCTGCGCGCCCAGCAGGTGGTCGAGTACACCCGCGGTGCCCTGCGCGCCGTCGCTGACGACGTCGTGTCGCTCGCCCACGCCGAAGAGCTGCCCGCGCACGGTGCCGCGATCACCGCGCGCTTCTCGGGGCCCGACGCCACGCTCGACTAGGCTCACACACCATGCACTGCCCCTTCTGCCGGTACTCCGACAGCCGCGTCGTCGACTCCCGCACAAGTGACGACGGGCTCGCGATTCGCCGCCGCCGGCAGTGCCCCGAGTGCGGTCGCCGCTTCTCCACCACCGAGACTGCGTCGCTGTCGGTCGTCAAGCGCTCGGGTGTCGCCGAGCCCTTTTCCCGCGACAAGATCGTCGCGGGGGTGCGCAAGGCGTGCCAGGGTCGCCCGGTCACCGACGGCGACCTCGCCCAGCTTGCTCAGCGCGTCGAGGAGAACCTCCGCGCGACCGGTGCCTCCCAGCTCGACGCCAACGACATCGGCCTGGCGATCCTGCCGGAGTTGCGTCAGCTCGACGAGGTCGCCTACTTGCGCTTTGCAAGCGTGTACCAGGCGTTCGACAACCTCGACGACTTCGAGGCGGCGATCGCCCAATTGCGCAGCGAAGACGCCGATCGAGCGACGAACGTCGACTGATGGGCGCGTACGACGTTCTCTTCCGCTCCGTCCTCAGTCGCATGGACCCGGAGCGCGCCCACCACCTGGCCGCGAGCGTCATCCGCGCCATCCCGCGCCTTGGCCTGACCCGCCTGGTGCGCGTCGCAACCCGTCCGCCGGCATCCCTCGCCGTTGACACGCTGGGCCTGCACGTCGAATCGCCGTGGGGAATGGCGGCCGGCTTCGACAAAGACGCCGAGCTGATTCGCGGACTCTGGGCGCTGGGCTTTGGCCACGTCGAGGTGGGGACCGTGACGGCGATCCCGCAGGACGGAAACCCGAAGCCGCGACTGTTCCGCCTAATCGCCGACCGCGCGGTGATCAACCGGATGGGATTCAACAACAGGGGAGCGGCGGCGGCCGCTGGCCGTGTCGCGCGTGAGCGAGCGCGCCGCGAGCGTCCCATCATCGGTGCCAACATCGGCAAATCCCGTGTCGTCGAGGTCGCCGACGCGATCGATGATTACCGGCAGAGCGCGCGGCTCATGGCGCCGGTCGCCGACTACCTGGCGGTGAACGTGTCGTCGCCGAATACTCCGGGGCTTCGCGGCCTCCAAGAGGACGGACTGCTCGGCCCGCTGATGGATGCCGTGCTCGAGGAGGCGGGAACCACTCCCGTTCTCGTGAAGATCGCCCCCGATCTCGACGATGAAGCCGTCGAGGGCGTCGCGCGGCTCGCCGTCGCGAAGGGTCTCGCCGGCATCATTGCGACCAACACCACGATTCGCCGTGACGGTCTCGTCAGCGACCCGCAGCGTGTGGAAGCGGCCGGTGCGGGCGGTCTCAGCGGCGCCCCGGTGCGCGCGCGCTCACTTGAGGTGCTGCGCGTCATTCGTGCGGCCGTGCCCGCCGACTACTGCGTCATCTCGGTCGGTGGCATCGAGACCGCCGACGACGCGCGCGAGCGGCTCGAGGCGGGCGCCACGCTCATTCAGGGATACACAGGCTTCCTGTACCGGGGGCCGGGCTGGGCGCGCCAGATCCTGCGCGGTCTTGCCCGCGCATCCGCCCGCCCGACCAGCTAGACCGGGTACTCGCCGCGCTTGACCTGCGGCTTCGGCAGCCGCAGCACGCGCAGCTGCAGCGCGCGCATGCCGGCGTACCAGCCGACGCCCTTCTCGACCTTGTCCTCCCCGAACTTCTTGCGCAGGCGGCGCTTGACGAGATAGCCGAGCAGGATGCTGTCGATGATCGCGACGAGGAAGAAGCCCCACAGCGAAATGATCGCGATGAACTGCGCGTCAACGCTCGGCAGGAACGTGGCGATGATCACGAGGAACATCACCGGGATCATGAACTCGCCGAAGCTCGTGCGCGCGTCCACGTAGTCGCGCACATAGCGCCGCTGCGGACCGCGGTCGCGCTGGGGAAGGTAGCGCTCCTCGCCGCGGGCGAGCCCCTCGCGGGCACGCTCGCGCGCCTCGGCCATGCGCTGACGGTTCTCGACGCGAGCGCGCTTGCGGTCGTCAGGAACGAGCGGGCGCTTGCGTGCCGCCTCGCGCTCCTTCCGCGTCGGAGTCGGGCGACCCTTCTTGCCGGTCGATGCTGCCTCCGCCTCGGCACGGGCGTCAGCGGACGCCTGCTCGGCGGCGCTCGGGATGCTGCTGGCGTCGTTCCTGCGGGCCACGGCGGCTCGTCCTTCCGTTGAATCCAAGACCACTAGGGTACCGGCATGACCCGTGACGACCGGCCCGCCCCGACCGCCCCCACGACCCTCGCCGCACTCGCCGATGCCGTGCGCGACCGGATGCCGCAGACGATCGCCGAGCTATCGGAGCTCGTGCGCATCCCCTCGGTGTCATGGGACGGTTTTGATCCGGCCCACGTTGCCGCCTCCGCCGAGGCCGTCGCCCAGCTGCTCCGGGGGCTCGGCGTGTTCGACCGCGTCGACATCGTCAGCGCTCCGATTCCCGGCACCGACCACACCGGGCAGCCCGCGGTGCTCGCCCGGCGCGAGCCGAAGAACGGCCGGCCGACGGTGCTGCTGTACGCCCACCACGACGTGCAGCCCCCGGGCGATGACGCCCTGTGGCAGTCGCCGCCGTTCGAGCCGACCGTGCGCGGTGACCGCCTGTACGGGCGCGGCGCCGCCGACGACAAGGCCGGCGTGATCGCCCATGTTGCCGCGATTCGCGCCCTGATCGACACGGTCGGCGATCCCGACGTCGGCATCGTCGTCTTCATCGAGGGGGAGGAGGAGTTCGGTTCGCGGTCCTTCCGCGCCCTCCTGGACGCCCACCGCGAGACGCTCGCCGCTGACGTGATCGTTGTCGCCGACAGCGACAACTGGACGACCGAGATCCCCTCGCTCACGATCGGGCTGCGCGGCAATGCCGCTTTCACGCTCACCATCTCGACACTCGCGCACGCGTCGCATTCCGGGATGCTCGGGGGAGCGGCGCCGGACGCCATGCTCGCTGCCGTACGCCTGCTTGCCACCCTCCACGACGAGGATGGGTCGGTCGCCGTTGCTGGCCTGACGAGCCATGAGCAGGAGGTGCCTGCCGACGACCTCGAGCGCTTCCGCCACGAGGCGGGCCTGCTCGAGGGGGTCTCTCCGATTGGCCGCGGCGCACTGCTGCACCGCGTCTGGGCGCAGCCGGCGATCACGGTCACCGGAATTGACGCCCCGAGCGTGCAGAACGCGTCCAACACGCTGCAGCCGAGCGTCTCCGTGAAGATCAGTGCGCGGGTGGCGCCCGGTCAGAGCGCGGCCGAGGCTTTCGAGGCGATCCGCGATCACCTCCTCGCTCACGCGCCGTTTGGGGCGCACCTCGAGTTCGGCCAGGTTGATCTCGGCAACCCGTTCCTCGTTGACACAAGTGGCTGGGGCGCGGATGAGGCGCTGCAGGCCATGCGTGATGCCTGGGGTGCCGAGCCGCAGTTGACCGGCGTCGGCGGCTCGATCCCGTTCATCGCCGACCTTGCCGAGGTGTTCCCCGACGCACACGTGCTGGTGACCGGTGTGGAAGACCCCGAGTCGCGCGCGCACAGCCCGAACGAGTCGCTGCACCTGGGCGTGCTGCGCCGCGCCATCCTCACGGAGGCCGTGCTCCTCGCGCGGCTGTCCGAGCGTGCCCCGGCGACCGACGTACACTGAGTGTGCAGTCCCCACAGCTTCGGAGGAACACCATGACCGACACCGCGACTACGGCTCCCGCCCACGGCGTCACGCTCACCGACGCGGCCGCCGAAAAGGTGGCATCGCTGCTTCACCAGGAGGGCCGTGACGACCTGCGGCTGCGCCTGGCCGTTCAGCCCGGGGGATGCTCGGGGCTGATCTACCAGCTGTACTTCGACGAACGACTGCTGGACGGCGATGCGACGCGCGAGTTCGGCGGCGTTGAAGTCGTCGTCGACAAGATGAGCGTGCCGTACCTCGAAGGCGCATCGATCGACTTCGAAGACACGATCCAGAAGCAGGGCTTCACGATCGACAACCCCAACGCGCAGGGCTCCTGCGCGTGCGGCGACAGCTTCCACTGACGCCGACGCGGTGAGCGCACCGACCCCGTCGATACCACATCGTTAGGGTGCCCCGATCCCCGGATTGGCAGGGATCTCGGAGCGTCGCGGGCCCGGACCGCGCCGCCGCGTAACGTAGACTGAACAACGATTCACAACCCCCGTCTCGACGAGAGGTCACCGGTGCGTTCCAACCGACGTCTTCGATGGACAGCGATTCCCCTCGCCGTCATCACCACGATCGCCCTAGCAGGGTGCACGACCCAGATGCAACTGGGTTGGCTCCCGACCGAACCTGGAACGACCAACCAGGTCGACCGCGTCATCGGCCTGTGGGTGACCTCCTGGATTGTTCTGCTCGTCGTTGGCGTGATCACGTGGGGCCTCATCATCTGGGCCGCCGTCGTCTACCGCCGCCGTCGCGGGCAGACGGGCCTCCCCGTGCAGCTGCGCTACAACATGCCGATCGAGGTGTTCTACACCGTCGTTCCGCTGATCCTCGTGCTCGGCTTCTTCGCCTTCACCGCCCGCGACCAGGCCGCGATCGAGGCGCCGCTCGAAGACCCCGACGTGCAGATCGAGGTCTACGGCAAGCGCTGGGCGTGGGACTTCAACTACCTGACCGACAACGTCTACTACTCGGGCATCCAGGCCCAAGAGACGGGCCCGAACAACACCATCGACGTCGAATCGCTGCCGACCCTGTACCTCCCCGTGGGGCAGAAGGTCGAAATCATCCTCGAGTCGCGCGACGTCATCCACTCCTTCTGGATCATCGACTTCCTCTACAAGAAGGACATGATCCCCGGGCGCACCAACCACTGGTTCTTCATCCCTGAGCGGGAAGGCAGCTTCGTCGGCAAGTGCGCCGAACTCTGCGGAGAGTTCCACTCGCTCATGCTCTTCAACGTCGAGGTCGTCTCGGTCGACGAGTACGAAGCCCAAATGCAGGCTCTGCGTGACCGCGGCTTCGAAGGACGCCTCGGACCGGAGTTCAACACCGCCCCGAACCCGCCGGTCATCGCACCCGCCGGCACGAGCGAAGAGGAGTAAGCGGCCACATGACCACGACCGCACCTCGCCCCAACGTTTCCGGCAGCGCTCCGGGGGCGATCTCGCCCACCGTCGGGCGTAAAGGCAACGTTTTCGTCGGATGGATCACCTCTACCGACCACAAGACCATCGGGTACATGTACCTGATGACGTCGTTCGTCTACTTCCTCATCGGCGGTGTGATGGCTCTCGTCATCCGCGCGCAGCTTTTCGCGCCGGGCCTCGAGATCGTCGCCACGAAAGAGCAGTACAACCAGCTCTTCACGATGCACGGCACGATCATGCTGCTCATGTTCGCGACGCCGCTGTTCGCGGGCTTCGCCAACGTGCTCATGCCGCTGCAGATTGGCGCCCCTGACGTCGCCTTCCCGCGTCTGAACGCTTTCGCCTACTGGCTGTATTCGTTCGGTTCGCTGATCGCGGTCGCCGGCTTCCTGACCCCGCAGGGTGCGGCATCGTTCGGCTGGTTTGCGTACGCGCCACTGTCAAGCCAAACGTTCTCTCCAGGGCTCGGCGGAAACCTGTGGGTCTTCGGTCTCGCGATATCCGGGTTCGGAACGATCCTCGGTGCGGTGAACTTCATCACCACGATCATCACGATGCGTGCGCCCGGCATGACCATGTGGCGCATGCCGATCTTCACGTGGAACACGCTGGTGACGTCGCTGCTCGTGCTGATGGCCTTCCCCGTCCTCGCCGCCGCCCTGTTCGCCCTGGGCTCTGACCGGATGTTCGGATCGCACGTGTTTGACGCCGCCAACGGCGGAGCCATCCTGTGGCAGCACCTCTTCTGGTTTTTCGGCCACCCCGAGGTGTACATCATCGCGCTGCCGTTCTTCGGCATCGTGTCCGAGATCTTCCCGGTATTCAGCCGCAAGCCGATCTTCGGCTACAAGACCCTGGTGTACGCAACAATCGCCATCGCGGCGCTGTCGATCACCGTGTGGGCGCACCACATGTACGTGACCGGTTCGGTGCTCCTGCCGTTCTTCGCGCTGATGACGATGCTGATCGCGGTGCCAACCGGCGTGAAGATCTTCAACTGGATCGGCACCATGTGGCGGGGCTCCGTCACGTTCGAGACCCCGCTCGTGTGGTCGCTGGGCTTCCTCATCACCTTCGTGTTCGGTGGCCTGACGGGCGTCATCCTCGCCTCGCCCCCGCTTGACTTCGCTGTCTCCGACTCCTACTTCGTCGTGGCGCACTTCCACTACGTCGTCTTCGGAACCGTCGTGTTCGCGATGTTCGCCGGCTTCTATTTCTGGTGGCCGAAGTGGACGGGCAAGATGCTCAACGAGCGTCTCGGCCACATCCACTTCTGGATCCTGTTTGTCGGCTTCCACGCGACCTTCCTCGTGCAGCACTGGCTCGGCGTCGTGGGCATGCCCCGCCGCTACGCCACGTACCTCGTCGAGGACGGCTTCACTTGGATGAACCAGCTGTCGACCGTCGGGTCGTTCCTGCTCGCGGCCTCGATGATTCCGTTCCTGCTGAACGTGTACATCACCGCGCGTCGGGCTCCGAAGGTCACGGTCAACGACCCGTGGGGTTACGGTCGTTCGCTCGAGTGGGCGACCTCCTGTCCCCCGCCGCGCCACAACTTCACGTCGATCCCGCGTATCCGCTCCGAGTCGCCGGCGTTCGACCTGAACCACCCCGAGGCCGGCATCCCGATCGGCATCGGGCCGGGCAAGGACGCGCCCGACGCACCCACGCTCGACATCGACGACAACAAGGTGAAGTGATCCCGTGAAGACCAACATCAACCTCTTCTGGGTCCTGCTCGTCTTCTTCGTCGTCCTTGACGTCGTCTACATCTCGTGGGCGATCATCGACACGGGCCAGGTCGAGTGGGTGGGCGCCGTCGCGATCGGCCTCTGCGGCATCCTGTCGGCGTTCATCGCCTTCTACCTGCGCCTCGTCTACCGCAACCAGGGCGGCGAGCTGCCGGAGGACCGCCTCGACGCCGATATCGATGACGGCGACGCCGAGCAGGGCTTCTTCCCCCCGTGGAGCTGGTGGCCGATCATCCTGGCCGGTGGCGCCTCGCTCGTCTTCCTGGGGCTCGCCATCGACTTCTGGATCGTGGGCTACGCGGCCGTCATCGCCCTGATCGGCTTGGTCGGCTGGGTGTACGAGTACTACCGCGGCAACTTCGGACGCTGAGCCGCCTCGCATGAGTGACGTTCGGCGTGCCCGGCCCGAAGACGCGGACGCGGTCTTCTCCCTTGTGCAGCAGCTGGGTGCAGCGTTTGTTCCCGTGCGCAGTGCCTTTGACGAGTCGTTCCACGACGTGGTCGCCGCCGGCGAAGACGACGCAATCTTCCTCCTCGTGGCGGAAAAGGATTCCGGTGAGGTCGCGGGCTACGCCTTGACGACCGTTGCCCGCCTGCTGTCCACCAACGGCCCGTCGGCGCAGCTTCAAGAGATCGTTGTCGACTCGGATGCTCGTGGCCTCGATCTCGGCACGGCTCTGGTTCACGCCGTCGAGGCTGAGTGCATCCGCCGCGGCGTTCGCCAGATCACGGTCGCGGCGCGCCGCGCGGGAGGCTTCTACGACCGCCTGGGCTACTCGCAGAACGCGGAGTACATGCGCCGAGTGTTTTAGTAGCCCGGCGGCATGATCCTGACGACAGCGCGGACGCGGCTGGCGACGCTCGCTGCGGACGACTTCGACGCCTTTGTCTCCCACCGGCGTGCTCCTGACACTGGGCGATACCAATGTGGTCGGTCGACTACGACCGTGCGAGCGCCGAGTCGATCGTGGCGGCGCAGCCGAGCGGAGACGTGCCAGCGCCCGGCGAGTGGATGCAACTCGCCATCCGTGCCAGCGGCTTACGCCCGGTCGCGGCGGCGCTTTTTAGCGACGTGGCCGTAGGGGCGGACGCAGTTCAGCCCCGCACGTTCGAACGGGAATGCTACGCACTACTACGCCGCGAGTGGCTGGCGGCGACGAGCGACTGGGACGTGCCGACTAGCGGGGCTTCGGCGCGCGCACCTTCATCGGGTCGATGCCCTTCGGGATGGGCAACGTGCTCGAGCGGCTGAGCGACGTCAGTCGATTGTTCACGGCGAGCACCTCGGCCTTGGTGAGCACCTTCTTGTTCTTGTTGAGCGTCTTGGCGAGGTTCTCCAGCTTTGTGGAGTCCTCGTCGGGCCCGACGTAGACGAAGTGCACGGGAACGTTCGGCACGATGCGATTGACGTTGCGACGCTCGTCTTCGAGCATGCGCTTGGTGCGGCTCTTGGGACCTTCTCCGATGAGCATCACGCCCGGCTTCCCGACGGCTCGGTATACCGCGTCTTGGCTTTTGGGGCTCATCGCCACCGGCATTTCGCTCGACTGCCATGCGCGACGCAACGAGCTTCGGAGCACGGCGCCGACGGCGCCCGGCTGGCCCGAGATCTGGCGGTAGGCGACCTTTTCGGCTCGTCGGCCGAGCACGACGAGCGGGCCGAGAATACCGCCCATGACACCGGCGATGATGTACAGCACCATTCCGAGAATGCTGCCGCCGGCGATCACAATGGCAAGGACGATGCCCGCTGTCAGGGGGAGCAGGAACCACAGAAGCATCCACCAGGGTGCGGCCTTGTCCATCCGCCGCGTCATCTGGAAGACCTGCCACATCTGCTTGATGCGGCCGGGTTCCTTGGGTGCCTTCGGGCTGCTGGAGTCGCGACGTGCCATACCTCAAGGATACGGGGTCGCCAGCTGCCTCCTCCCCGCCGGCGCATGCCGGCACGCTCTCCCGAGCGTAGGCGAGGGGCGCACCGTGTGGGTCGTCGGGCTGACATTGTCACCCCATGCAGGCGCCGGGAGCAGAGTCATACCGCGTCGTGCGGCACCGCTCCGCGGAGGGCGAGGTGCATCGCGCTGTCGTTGATGTTGGAACGGGCGCCGCCGAACTCCTCGTGGTTCCGGAGGCCTCGCGCGGTGCGTGGGAACACCAGGTGCGCGTGATGGGGGAGTGCCCGTCGCCCCATCTGCCCTCGGTGCGTGACCTCGCGATCGACCCCGACGGCACCCTGCGCATCATTCGCACCCTCGTGACCGGGGAGCGGCTCGACGGCTTACTCGCTACGCCCGGCTGGTGCACGCCCGGTCGGGCGGTGACGCTCCTGCACCCGATGGTGGTCACGCTGCGCACCGCGCACGACCTCGGTGCCGTCCTGGGCGGGCCCGACATTGGCCGCATCGTGGTGACCGCCGACGGGCGCCCCATCATCGCCGAACTCACGGGCGCGTTTCGCGCGGCGCCGCTCCCGACGCATCTCCGCGCCAAAGATCCGGCGCACCTGGCCGATGTTCAGGCGCTGGAAAGAGTGCGTCTCGCGGCCGTTCGCGCGCTGGACGCGGCGGGCTTCTCCGACACAGCCGCTTCGCTGCCCGAAATCGTCGATGCCCTCGATGACCCCGATGTTCTCCTGCGCTGGAGCGCTGCCGAGCCGCTCGTCGGTGCAGCGCCCGGTACAGACACGGCGGCGCACAGGCGAGCGGTCACTGACGATGGCCAGCAGGAGCCCTACCACGAGCGCGTCGGCGTCGCGGCGACCCTCGCGCGCGTGACGCAGCAGGTGGGCCTCCCGCAGAGGGTCACGACGCTCGTGGAGCGTGCGGTGACCGACATGACGGAGCGTTGTCAGCGCATTCGCGCCGCGGCGACGCGCCTCCCGCGCCGATCGCTGATTATGGCGGCAGCGGGCGTGGCAGTTCTCGCCGCGGTCGTCATCGTGGGGGTGGTGCCCTCGCCGTCCGGGGACGCGTCGTCGGGTGTCGCAGAGGCGGCGACCGACCACCCGGAGACGAGCATCAGCCCAGCGGACGACGCGTTCGACGGTCGTGCGGAGGACGCCGACGATCCGACGCTCATGGCACATCCTGACGATTGGCTCATCGTGGTGCGCGAGCTCGTGCGGAGGTGGCAGTCATGCGAACACGAGCAACGGCTGCTCTGTGATGATGCGTTGCACGCGTCGTCGAGCGCGGCGGAATCGCGGGCGGCCGGTCGAGACTCCGTCCTTGCCGCGCTCGCGCCCCTGGTTGACAGTGATCGGGTCGACGTCGTCGTGTTGGAGCGATCGGGTGACGCCGTGGTTGTCTCCCTGATGGCGCCGGAAACGACTCCGGCCTCGCTTCTGATGATCAGAAGCGAGGCCGGATGGCGTATTCGAGACGCGTGGACCTAGATGCCGAGATCGGCGTCGAAGTCGGCCTCTTCCAAACGCGCCTTGACGGCGGTGAGGAATCGGGCGGCGTCTGCTCCGTCCACGATGCGGTGGTCGTACGACAGGGCGAGATAGACCATCGAGCGGATCGCAATCACGTCTTCGCCGTCAATCGTCACGACGGTCGGCTTCTTCGTGACAACGCCGGTTCCGAGGATCGCGACCTGCGGAAGGAAGACGACCGGGGTGTCGAATAGCGCGCCACGCGAACCGGTGTTGGTCAGCGTGAACGTGCCTCCGGCGAGTTCGTCGGGCTTCAACTGGTTGTCGCGCGTTCGCGCGGCGAGATCGGCGATGTCGCCTGCCAACTCGGCGATCGACTTGTCACCGGCGCCACGGACGACGGGCGTCAGCAGGCCGCGCTCGGTGTCGACCGCGATCGACAGGTTCTCGGTGTCGGGGTAGACGATGGAGTCACCGTCGACGGTCGCGTTGATGATCGGGAACGCGCGGAGGGCCTCGGTCGCCGCCTTCGCGAAGAACGGCAGGAACGACAGTTTCGTCCCAGTCGCCTCGAGGAAGGCGTCCTTCACCGACGAGCGGAGAGCTGCCACCTTCGTGACGTCCACCTCAACCACCGAGGTGAGTTGGGCGGTCGACTGCATCGACACGACGGCGCGCTCGGCGATGACCTTGCGCAGGCGCGACATCGACACGGTGGTGCCGCGCAGGGGCGACGCCTCGAGCGGCTCGCGCGCAGCCGACGCCGCGGGGGCAGCAGCCGCCGAGCCCGACGACTCCGCGGCGGCGAGCACATCCTGCTTACGAATGCGGCCGCCGACGCCGGTGCCCGTGATCGACGCGAGGTCGACACCGTGCTCGGCGGCGAGCTTCCGCACGATCGGCGTGATGTAGCCCGCGTTGCTTCCCGCCTGGGCGGGGGCATCCTGCGAGGAGGCCGCGACGGCGCTCGGCGCCGGCGCTGCGCTCGGGGCAGGGGCTGCGCTGGGTGCGGGTGCCGCACTCGGCGCGGGGGCCGCGCTGGGTGCCGGGGCGGCGCTCGGTGCCGGAGCTGCGCTGGGGGCGGGGGCGGCACTGGGTGCCGGAGCCGCACTCGGCGCCGGTTCAGCCGGCGCGCTCGGAGCAGCCGCACTCGGCTCAGCCGGAGCGCTCGGAGCAGCCTCCACCTCGGCGTCGGCGCCGGGCACGTCGGTCGACCCCCCTCCGCCGGAGCCGTCATCGATGCGCACGAGGGGAGCGCCGACCTCGACGGTCTCGTCCTCGGCAACGAGGATCTCCTCGATGACGCCAGCGATGGGCGACGGGATTTCGGTGTCGACCTTGTCGGTCGAGACCTCGAGCAACGGCTCGTCAACCTCGACGCGGTCGCCGACGTTCTTCAACCAGCGGGTGACCGTACCCTCGGTGACGCTCTCGCCGAGCGCGGGGAGGTTGACGGATTCGCTCATCAGTGATGCTCCTTTTGAACCTTGTGGGTTGTCTCAGCCTAATTCTGGCCGTATGTCAGATCGCGTGCAGGGACTTGCCGGCCAGCGCCATGAATGCTTCGCCGAGAGCCTCGTGCTGCGTGGGGTGCGCGTGCAGGAGCGGAGCGACGTCCTCGGGGTGCGCATCCCAGTTGACGGCCAGCTGCGCCTCGCCGATGAGTTCGCCGACGCGAGCGCCGATCATGTGCACGCCGACAACCGGGCCGTCGACGACGCGGATGACCTTGATCGACCCCGCCGTCTCGAGGATGTGGCTCTTGCCGTTGCCTGCGAGGTTGTAGTCGTAGGTCGCCACGGCGTCGTCGCCGTACTGCTCCTTCGCCTTCTTCTCGCTAAGGCCGACCGAGGCGACCTCGGGCTCCGAGTAGGTGACCTTGGGGATGTTCGTGTCGCTGATCACGACCGGGTTCAGTCCGGCGATTTCTTCCGCGACGAAGATGCCGTGCTGGAAGCCACGGTGGGCCAGCTGCAGGCCGGGCACGATGTCGCCGACGGCCCAGACGCCGGGGATGTTGGTCCGCAGGCGCTCGTCGGTGAGGACGAAGCCGCGATCCATCTCGACGCCGACCTCTTCGAAGCCGAGCCCGGCCGTCGCCGGGCCGCGGCCGACGGCGACGAGCAGCAGATCGGCCTCGATGGTCTTTCCGTCTTCGAGGGTGACGACGACGCCCTGGTCGTTCTGGGTGACGCCCTGGAACTTCACGCCCAGGCTGAACTCGATGCCGCGCTTGCGGTAGGCGCGCTCGAACTGCTTCGAGATCGACTCGTCCTCGGCCGGCACCAGGTGCGGCAGGGCCTCGATGATGACCACTTCGGCGCCGAACGAGCGCCACACGCTCGCGAACTCGACACCGATGACGCCGCCGCCGAGAACGGCGACCTTCTTGGGTACGTAGTCGAGCTGCAGTCCCTGCTCGCTCGTGATGACACGGCCGCCGATCTCGAGGCCGGGAAGCGTGCGCGGGTACGAACCCGTCGCGAGGATCACGTTCTTGCCCGTGATGGTGTGCTCGCCCACCTGCACGGTCGTCGGCGAGGTGAGGCGCCCTTCGCCCTCGATGGTCGTGATGCCGCGGGCCTTGATCAGGCCCTGCAGGCCCTTGTGCTTGCTCGAGACCACGCTCTCGCGGTACTGGATGACCGCCGGCACGTCGACACCCTCGAGGGTCGCGCGTACGCCGAACTTATCGGAGTCGCGGGCTGCGTCAGCGATCTCTGCTGCGTGCAGCAGCGCCTTCGTCGGAATGCAGCCGACGTGCAGGCAGGTTCCACCGACCTTGCTCTTCTCGATCAGTCCAACCGTCATGCCCAGCTGGCTGGCGCGGAGCGCGGCGGCGTAGCCACCACTTCCGGCTCCGAGGATCACGAGGTCAAAGTTGTGTTCGGTCACCGGCAATTGCTCCCTCATCGGTCTGGCAGTCGAGCGGAGGCCGGCGCCTGGTTATGGTGCCGGCCGGGGGACGTCGCGCGGGTGGTCGCGCCGATCGCCCAGCCTACTCCTTTGCGCCGAGCGCGTCTGCGAGCGCAATCAGGAGGCGCGTCGCGACGCCCGACGAACCCTTCGGCGTGTATCCGAACGGTCCGCCCGAGTTGTTCGCGGGGCCCGCGATGTCGAGATGCGCCCACGGGATGCGCGGAGCATCCGCCTCGTCGGACGTGCGCCCCACGAATTCCTGCAGGAAGACGCCGGCGAGCAGCATGCCCGCCGCGGTGTTGCCCGGCTTGGCGTTCGCGATGTCCGCGACGTCGGTGGCCAACAGGGCCCGCAGTTCGCTCGGCAGCGGCATCGGCCAGACGAGCTCACCCGTCGCGTCGGCCGCTTTCTGCACGGCCGCGACCAGCTCGGGGTCTCCCATGAGGCCCGCGTACCGCTCGCCGAGGGCCACCCGGGCAGCGCCGGTCAGGGTCGCCACGTCGACGATGGCGTCGGGGCGCTCTTCGCTCGCGGCAACGAGACCGTCGGCCATGACGAGTCGCCCTTCGGCGTCAGTATTGAGTACCTCGACGGTGCGCCCGCCGCGGATCGTCAGCACGTCGTTCGGGCGAATCGCGGTCGAGCTTGGCATGTTTTCGGCGAGGCACAGCCAGGCAGTGATGCGCACGGGCAGGCCAAGCTTCGCGGCGGCCACCGTGGCGGCCAGCGTGGTGGCTGCCCCGGTCATGTCGTACTTCATGCCGACCATGGAGGCGGCGGGCTTGAGCGACAGTCCGCCCGAGTCGAAGGTGATGCCCTTACCCACGAGGGCCAGGTGCGGCAGGTTGGCGTCGCGGTTGTAGCGAACGACGACGAGGCGCGGCGGGCGCGACGACCCCTGACCGACGCCGAGGATGCCGCCGAATCCGCCCGCCGCCAGTGCCGCCTCGTCGAGGATCTCGACCTCGAGGGGCAGCTCGACAGAAAGCCCCTGGGCGTGCTGTGCGAACGTCTCGGGGTACAGGGCGTGCGGGGGAGTCGTCACGAGGTCGCGAACCGTCCACACGGCCTCCGCGCCGACGAGCGCTCGGGTGATCCGGGCATCCGCCTCGTCACCGTGCGCCACGACGCGCACGCGCTCGAGCCGTGTCGCATCGTCGGCCTCTCGAGCGCGCAGGCCTTCGGCCTCGAAGCGGTAGGCGCCCATCACGGCACCCTCGACAGCTGCGGCGACATCGTCGTCGCTGGGCGGCACAATCGCGATCGCGGTGATCGCCTTCAGGGTGCGCGTCGCGGCGCCGGCGGCCCGGCGCACGCTTTCGGCGTCGGGCGTCTCGCTGCCGACGCCAGCGGCGAGGATGCTCGTGGCGGCAACGCCCTCGGGCGCGGGCACGCGCACTGTTTCCTCTGCGGCGCCCGTCGCTCCGACGGCGACGAGCGCGCCTCCCAGCAGCTCAGCCACATCGGGGTCGGCGAGGACGCGGGGGCCGTTCTCGGTGCGGGCCACGAACACGACGAGGACGTCGGCGTCGATGGTGGCGGGAGAGTCAGTCGTACGAGTCACGTCGAGAGGAAGCATCGAATCATCGTATCGACGCCGACTGTTCGCTCTCGGCGCGCGTGGGGCGCAGGTGACGCCGAGGGGCCGCTCCTACGATGGGAAATATGCGCGAACCCTCCGAGCTGTACCGCCTGCGTCGTCCGGCCGACGAAATGCCGCGCGGCTTGCCCCTCGTGGCAGCGATCACCGGCTTCACGGACGCTGGCGGGGCAGTGCAGCAGGTCACCGAGTACCTCCTGGACGCCCTGGACGCCGAGGTGGTCGTCGAATTCGACGGGGATGCTCTGCTCGACTACCGCGCCCGCCGACCGATTCTCTTCTTCGACGAGACCCGCTTCACGGAGTATCGGCGGCCCGAGCTCGCGATCCGCCTCGCACGCGATGAACTGGGGGCGCCGTTCCTCTTGATGACGGGCTACGAGCCGGACTTCCGCTGGGAGGGTTTCACCGACGCGGTCGTCGCCCTCGTCGAGCAGTGGGAGGTCGCGTCGACCACGTGGATCAATGCCATCCCGATGCCGGTGCCGCACACGCGGCCGATCGGATCGACGGTCAGCGGCAACCGCGAGGACCTCACCGATGCGCACTCGATCTGGCGGCCCCAGACGCAGGTGCCCGGGAACGCCATGCACCTGCTCGAATACAAGTTGCAAGAAGCTGGCCAGCCGGTTGCGGGCTTCGTGCTGCTGATTCCCCACTACCTGGGCGACACCGAGTATCCGGCGGCGGCGGTGGCGGCACTCGAGAGCATCACCGCCGCGACCGGCTTGCTGTTGCCGACCGACCGCCTGCGCGAAGAGGGGCGCGAGTTCCTTGCCAAGGTCGACGATCAGGTTGAGGGCAACAGCGAATTGCAGCGCCTCGTCGGAACCCTCGAGGATCGCCACGACAGCTACATGGAGGATAACGCCTTGCGCTCGCCCTTGACGGGCGACGACGGCGAGGTTCCGAGCGCTGACTCGATCGCCGCCGAGCTGGAGAAATTCCTCGCGCACCGGCGGCGCGCCGACGACGACTGACCCGCGCCGCGCTGGTCGGAGGGTGCGAGCATCCGTGCAATAATGGAGGTTCGCGACCCGGTCGGTCGCCCGCCGTACACCGCTTCTTTAGCACCGTTTCTTTAGCACCGTACGAATCGCGGGGACTTGACATGGGTCGTTGTACTGCCCGGAAGACGCGGAAGTAGGGGCCCATGGCGACACGTACGACGAGCACGAGCGACGCTCCGGCTGAGAAGAAGGCCGCGGCGAAGCCTGCCGCGAAGAAGCCTGCCGCGAAGAAGGCGACAACCACGACCACCACCGTCGCGAAGAAGGCGACGGCCGCGACCACGGCCGCGAAGAAGCCGACAGCCGCGAAGAAGCCGACAGCGAAGGCCGACGCCGCGGCGGCGGAGAAGACCGCGACCGCGACGAAGGCCACCGCGTCGCGCAGCAAGAAGACGACGGCCGCCGCGGCGAAGGATGAATCTGCCGTCGACGAGGACGCTGCCGCGGCACTCGCGAGCGCTCCCGCCGACGATGACGCGGACGACGACACGGACGTACCGAAGGAAGAGCTTCCGACGGGCGCGATCGTTCTCAGCAACACCGACGACGACGAGGTCCCCGTCTACTCAACGACGATCACCGGCGCGACCGCTGACCCGGTCAAGGACTACCTGAAGCAGATCGGTAAGGTCGCGCTCTTGAACGCGGCCGAAGAGGTCGAGCTGGCGATGCGCATTGAAGCGGGCCTGTTCGCCGAAGAGAAGCTGTCGCAGATGAGCGACAAGGAAAAGCGCACCCAGCTCGGTCGTGAGCTCGACTGGGTGGCCCGCGACGGCCAGCGGGCCAAGAAGCACCTGCTCGGCGCCAACCTGCGTCTCGTCGTGTCGCTCGCGAAGCGCTACACGGGCCGAGGCATGCAGTTCCTCGACCTCATCCAAGAAGGAAACCTGGGCCTTATTCGTGCCGTCGAGAAGTTCGACTACACGAAGGGCTTCAAGTTCTCGACCTACGCCACCTGGTGGATTCGTCAGGCAATCACGCGCGCGATGGCCGACCAGGCGCGCACCATCCGCATCCCGGTACACATGGTGGAGGTCATCAACAAGCTCGCCCGCGTGCAGCGCCAGATGCTGCAAGACCTGGGTCGCGAGCCCACGCCGGAAGAACTGAGCCGCGAACTCGACATGACCCCCGAGAAGGTCATCGAGGTGCAGAAGTACGGCCGTGAGCCGATCTCGCTGCACACTCCGCTCGGCGAAGACGGCGACAGCGAGTTCGGTGACCTCATCGAGGACACCGAAGCGGTCGTGCCGGCCGATGCGGTCGGCTTCACCATGCTGCAGAAGCAGCTCGAGAGCCTGCTCGACTCGCTTTCGGAGCGCGAGGCCGGCGTCATTCGCATGCGCTTCGGCCTCGGCGACGGCATGCCGAAGACGCTCGACCAGATCGGCGACACGTTCGGCGTCACCCGCGAGCGCATCCGCCAGATCGAGTCGAAGACGATGGCGAAGCTGCGCCACCCGTCGCGCTCGCAGGCGTTGCGCGACTACCTCGAGTAAGAGTCTCTGGCAGTCTGGGCGTCGACGAGCAGAAAGCAGGACCATGACCGCGTCTCCCAACGAGGGCAAGGCGTTGACCATCGAGGTCGACGGTGAAACCATTCAGCGCATCCCGGTGAAGACCCACGTGGTGACAACCGACGACGACATCGTCGAGGTCGTCACGCGCTACGCCACCGAGCACCTGCGCGCCGGCGACCTGCTGTTCGTCACGGAGAAGATCGTCGCGATCAGCCAGGGGCGCTCGTACCCGGTCTCCGACATTCAGCCCCGCAAGCTCGCCACCTTCCTGTCAAAGTACGTCACGAAGACCTCGCACGGCATCGGACTCGGAATGCCCGAGACGATGGAAATGGCGCTGCGCGAGTGCGGAACCCCGCGCATCCTGTTCGCCGCCGCCGTCGCCGCCGTCACCAAAGCGGTCGGCCGCACGGGCGACTTCTACCGCATCGCCGGCCCCAAGGCGCGCGGCATCGATGGGCCGACCTCCGGAACCATCCCGCCCTACAACACCCAGGTCGTACTGGTGCCCGAGAAGCCGGCCGAGGTGGCGAAGACGCTGCAGTCAGCGCTCAGCCTTCCGGTCGACGTCGCGGTCGTCGACATCAACGACTTCGGCGGCAACATCTTGGGGTCAACCCTTGATCCTGACGGAGAACGCCGGTTGGTCCGGATTCTGCGTGACAACCCGCTCGGTCAGGGGCACCAAAGCACGCCCCTCGGGATCGTCCGATCCGTATGAGCCTGGCGCGCTCCAGCGCACTGATCGCCGCCGGCACCCTCGTGTCGCGTGTAACCGGCCTGATTCGTACGATAGTACTCGTCACAGCAATCGGAGTTATCGGCCCCGCAAGTGACGCCTTTGCAACCGCAAACCAATTGCCGAACACGCTGATCGCGATTATCTCGACCGGTCTACTGACAGGGGTGATCGTGCCCCACGTCGTGGCGCTCAGTGCACGATCTGACGGTGGCCGGGCGGTGCTGCCGAAGTTGATGACGCTGGGTGCTACCGGTCTTGCCATTGCAACTGCGCTTGCCATGCTCGCCGCCCCGTTCCTGGTGTGGCTGTTCGCCGCCAACTTCTCGGACGAACAACGCGCGCTCGCTGTCGCATTCGCGTACTGGTGTATTCCGCAGGTGTTCTTCCTCGGAATGTTCGCCCTCGTCGGGGAGACTCTCAACGCCCGGGGGGTGTTTGCCCCGTACGCATGGGCTCCCATTGCCAACAACGTCGTGTCGATTGCGGGTTTCGGGGTATTGATTGCGATCTTCGGGGCCGATCGTCGACAGCTCGAAGAGTGGGATCTCGGGAGTATCGCGCTGATTGGTGCCACGGCGACAATTGGCATCATCGCTCAGACCCTTATCCTCGCCGTATTCTGGCGCCGCACCGGAATTCCGCTGAGACCCGACTTTCGCTGGCGGGGAATTGGCTTGCGTGGCCTCAGCCGTCGTGCGAGCTGGACATTTTCGACCATGTTGATCGGCGTCGCCGCGGGGATCGTGCAACAACAGACGATCTCAGCCGCATCGGGTACTGACGCATCGATCTTCGTCTGGCAGAACGCCTGGCTGATCTACATGTTGCCTTACTCGCTGATCGTGCTGTCTATCGGCACTCCCTACTTCACCCGCATCAGTGAGCATGCTGCGGCGGGGCGCAACCGGCAACTTGTCAGCGACATCGATCAGTCGATACGAATGCTTACTATCTTCGTCCTCGTTGCTGTCGCGGGCCTGGTGGCGGCGGCGGCGCCCGCCACCCGTGTCTTCTCGAACTCGACAACCGATGCTCTTGCCTCGGCGCCCGTGCTGATCGCGTTTCTCGTCGGGCTCACGCCGATGGCGGTGCTCTTCATCGTGCAACGCACCTTCTACGCCTATGGCGACACGCGCACGCCCTTCTGGTTCACCCTTGTGCAAGGTGTGCTCGTAGTCGTCTTCACGCTGAGCGCCGCAGCCGTAGTTGCGAACGAGTCGCTGACGGCGTCGGTCGCCGCGGGACAAACCGTGGCCGGGTTGTTTCAGGTCACGGTCGCTGCCGTGCTGTTGCGACGCATGATTGGCCCGTTTGGTCTCGGCCGCACACTCGTTGCACTCGGTCGGTTCGTCTGTGCGGCGGCACTCGCCGCCAGCGCCGGCTTCGGTGTCTACATGCTGAGTGGGGGTGCCGAGGGGTGGATGCTCACAGACAAGCTCACAGGAGCCCTCGGCACGGTACTGATTGGCACTGCCTCGCTGATCGTCTATCTCGCCGTACTTGCGGCGCTTCGCACCCGAGAACTTTCGCTCGCCTTCGCCGCAGTGAGACAGCGCTTGGGTCACTGACGCGTCGGCGAATCAGACCTGTGTGGTGACGCGTCGACGGGAACGGCGGTCGAGTATTCCTGGGCCGACGGCCGCGCGATACCGGTGGAGGAGCCCGGTTCTAATACCGGAGGCTCGAGGCTTCATCTGAAAAACACTTGAGTTATGGTTGGCCTCGATCAGGATGGGCCGCTCTGCGGTGATCGCGATATCCCACCCCACATACGGCACCGTGGGTAGCCGACGGGAAGCATGTGTGACCAGCTCAACCGCCTCCCGGAAGTGGGGCACGCGAAAACCCTGGATGGCGACGCCTGACACGGGGTGCTTCGCGTAGATGTTCGATTGCTTGTCGACAGCTGGCCAGAGGGCGACACCGTCGTCATCCAGCATCGTGAACATGCCGCCGGCTGCGAAATTGTCGATGATTCCCTGATTGCCGATGCGGAGGACCGCGGCGATGAGATGGAACTGGTCTCGCGGGTCACGGTAGGTAATGAGCCGGATGGTGTTGACGCTGTGGGAGGCGAGGGCTGCGAGATCGGGGTGCTGAACAACGACTTCCTCGAGCAGCGTCTGATGTTTCTCGCGCAGCGACTGAAGGGTGGTTCCCACATCTGCGAGGACGTCCGTCGTGTCGAGGATGTCAATGCCGGCGCCGCCCTCGCCGTGCGGGGGTTTTGCCATAACCCGTGCGTGCCGGGAAAGGAACCGGCTAACCTCTTCCTCGCTCGCGTGTTGTGCATCGATCCACTCGCGACCGATTTCTGTCGCGAAGTCGCGGTAAAACCGCGGCTTGTCGCCCAGCAGCTCACGGGAGTTCGGAGCATTGAGCGTGCTATTGAGGCGAAACGCTTTGGGGTGGGTCATCCATGTGCGCCGCTCAGTTCCCGACAGCGTTCGGATGTCCCAGACCGCATAGTCGCGGAATGCCATTTCGTACCGCACGGAGCACCACAGCATGTCGAGGATGATGATGACCAGGGGGGCCTTCGACACCCGCTTCGCCTGCCGCGCACACTCGATGAGGTTCGCTGTGTTGAGGCGGAGAGCTCGCTCAGCGAGGTACCGCAAGCGCAGGCCGACTTGACGCACGCCGTTACGCTAACACGGGTTGCGAACCCTCTCGCTCGCGCGCGCCGCCACTATAATTGTGCCGCGTCCGTGGCGGGTAGCTCGCTGTGTGGACGAAGCACGGATCGAAGACAGAAAGGGCTACGCGCACACCATGGGAGTTGCCCTTTCTGCTCGTATTCGCTATATCGTCCGTCGTTTCCGGGCATTCCGATTCTCACGAGTCTGGGGTATTGCGACGCAGATCGCTGAGGAGCAGTCGGTCTCGCGCGTGCGGGTTTTCGTCGACATGCTCTTTTCGGCCGCGTTCCGTGACACGGCGTACATCGATTACTACGAGGCGGATTTTGCTCTCTTGAATCGTGCTGAGCGCGCGACATTCATGACCTCTCTTTTGCAGCACCACCTTGCGACAGCGCTCAATGATCGAGAAGCCGCGAAAACCTTAGAGAACAAGCTCTCATTCAACGTGGCGTTTTCAGATCTCCTGCACCGCGAGTGGATCGACATCAGAGCGGCGGGGGTTTCCGGCTTGCGCGAGTTCGCCGAGAGGCACCCCGTGATCATCGCGAAAGTGCCGGTGAGTCGCGAAGGCAAGGGTGTGTTTCGGTTCGATACGCGCGAGGTACGCGATTGGAGCGTTTTCTTCGACGAGCGGGTCGCGGCGGGTCAGCTGTTGGTGGAAGAACCAATTACGCAACACCCGGCGATCGCGGCCTACTGCTCGGGCACGGTCAACACAATTCGAATGACGACGTGGTTTGACGGTGCGGAGGTCCACCTCCTCGTCGCCGTGCAAAAGTTTGGCCGCGGCGCCGTGAGCGACCAGTTCACGTGGGGTGGTTTTTACACGATGCTTGACGACGACGGTGCGTCAGTGGGCCCTGGCTATACGGGAAAGCACAAGAGCCGATACGACACACACCCGGACTCCGGCGAATCGATTATTGACTACCGGGTTCCCCTATGGAACGAGGCTGTTGCTCTTGTGAAAGACGCGGCGCGACGCATACCTGAGGTTCCCTATGTCGGCTGGGATGTGGCGATAACCCCAGAGGGGCCTTTACTGATAGAGGGAAACTGGATACCCGGACTTTACGAAACGCGGGTGAGCGCCACCGGGTTACGTCGGGGCTCCCGGCCTCGGCACGAACCCCTCTTCGAGGCGGCCCGCAACCGGTGACTACCGCGCGCCGCGTTTCCTGGCCTCTCGTACCACGGAGGCTGACCGTTGAGGTGTCTCGGTCACGATTGCATAAGTGGCTTGCCGCCATGTCCGGCGACCATGTGCTCGATCTTCGTCATGACGCCTGGGGTATCGGACTCGAGCGAGTCTTGCCACTACTGGCTGAGAACCCTTGTGCTGTGTGCGTTGACGCGGCGGAAGGCGACCGGGCACGTGCGGCGGGACTTGTCGTTGTTGAGGCTTCACTGTGCGACAACCCTCTCGTCGCGAGGCGCGAGACGCTGAAGCCCCCTGTCATCCGTGTGTTGTCACGCGTCGCGACCACTAAGCGATTGCGGGCCGGAGACGGCGTTTCTTATGGCTTGACGTGGCGGGCTAAAACGGACACCACTGTGGCGCTGGTGGCTGGGGGGTACGCGCAGGGCGTTGTGCGCGCGCTCGGCAACCGTGCTTCGGTTCTCGTCGAGGGTGAGCGTGCGCCGATCGTTGGCCGGGTGGCGATGGACGTGTGCGTCATCGATGTCGGTTCCCGGGTCGTGCGATCAGGCACGGAGGTCGTATTGTTGGGTGATCCTGAAGCAAACGAACCGCCGGTGGCTGAGTGGGTGTCCGTGACCGGGCTCGCCCCCGACGAGGTGGTCATTCCGCTCTGCGCGCGCGGGACAGCTGTGGTCGTGCCGTGATTGGCCCCCGTCTGGAAATCGACCTGGCAGCCTTTCGACGTAATATTGACGTTCTCCGCGCCCGGGTAGGACCAGCTGACCTCATGCTCGTGGTCAAGAACGATGCATACGGTCACGGATTGAGCACGATCGCGACGGCTGCCGCCGATGCGGGCATTCGCTCATTCGCCACGTCAGACCTCGCGACGGGTCTCGCCACCCGCGCCGTTGTCCCCGCCGACACGCGCGTGCTCGCGTGGCCGACGGGGGAGCGATCCCTCCTCGCTGATGCGATCGCCGCCGAGATTGAGATCGGGGTCGGAGATTTTGAGCTGTTGGCGCTGCTCATAGATCGCCACGCCACACGGCGAACGCGAGTGCACCTTGAGGTCGACACAGGCCTCAGCCGTGGGGGGTTTCGCCCTGACCAGTGGAATTCGCTGGCGTCGACTGTGTCGGCCGCGGTGACGTCTGGTGCTATCGAGCTTGCGGGAGTGTGGAGTCACATTGCTGAGGCAAGCGATGATGACGATGATGACGCCCGTTCTCGGTACGACGAGGCGGTTCACGCGCTCACGACGGCGGGCCTCACGCCCGGCATTCGGCATTTAGCGGCGAGCGCTGCGTCGTGGGCGCGGCCCGAATTCCGTTACGACGCTGTGCGCATCGGAGCATTCGCCTACGGCATTCGCCCCGCCGGCGGGCCAGACAGCGCCACGCTGGGGATCCGCCCCATTGCGCGACTACTTGCACCCGTTGTGGCGGTTGACGACGCGGCTGTCACCGTCGCCGTTGGGTCCCGCGATGGTCTGTTTTCCTCGCTCGCTGGGGCCGTCGACGTCGCCACATCTGCCGGCCTGCGTCCCCTTCGAGAGGTCGGTGCGGAAGTCAGCCGCGTGGGCTCATGGCCGGGCGCGCGCGTCGGAGACACCGTCGAAATCTTCGGACCGGCGGTGGAGCCGACGGCACTCGCAGAAGCCGTCGGCACAATTGGTGAGGAGGTCGTAACTCGTATTGCTCCGTGGGTGCCTCGCACAACTGCGCTGTCACCATAGTTGCGGGTAGTGACTCGCGGTGAGGCCACACGCAGATGGGCTTGCGAGAGCCTACTTCCGGTGCAACTTGGCCGACTCGTCGTGCCAGGCAGTCGCCGTCGGCCTGATTGAGTCGCGGAACCGGCTGGCATGGTGGGCGCAGAAGAGCAGTTCACCCGTCGCGAGGGTCGCCCGCACGTAGGCTTGCGCGCCGCACGCGTCGCAACGATCGGTCGCGGTCAGGGGTGCCGGCGCGGTGACGCTCGGAGTGTCGGTCGTCAGCTGCGTCATGGTGGGCCTTCCTTCGTCGCGTCGTGATCGGGTTCCGGATGGCCTATTGCACCACACCGCACCGACCGAACCCTGCCAGTTGGCCGCCGTTTCGCTCAGCGCATAACGACGACCGCCCCTGCCGGCTGGGGGTCGTGCGAGCTCCCGGAGTGGTGCGCAAGCCCGTCGCCTCCCCGCGTCTACGCTGGAGGATCGTGGCTCACTCTGATTACTCCGCCCGGCACCTGTCCGTCCTTGAGGGACTCGAGGCTGTTCGCAAGCGCCCCGGCATGTACATCGGCTCCACTGATTCCCGCGGCCTCATGCACTGCCTGTGGGAGATCATCGACAACTCGGTCGACGAAGCCCTCGCCGGTCATGGCGACAGCATCGAGGTTCGTCTGCACGCTGACGGCAGTGTCGAGGTGCGCGACAGCGCCCGCGGTATCCCCGTCGACATCGAGCCGAAGACCGGCTTGTCGGGCGTTGAGGTTGTGTTCACGAAGCTGCACGCTGGCGGCAAGTTCGGCAGCGGCTCCTACGCCGCCTCGGGCGGTCTGCACGGGGTCGGCGCGTCGGTCGTCAACGCCCTCTCGGAGCGGCTCGACGTTGAGGTCGATCGCGGGGGCAAGACGTGGGCCATGTCGTTTCACCGCGGCGAGCCCGGCATCTTCGACGACGACGCCGACGGCCCACGCCCTGACGCGCCGTTCTCCCCGTTCATCTCGGGCAGTGAGCTACGGGTGGTCGGAAAGGTGGCCAAGGGGGTCACCGGAACGCGCATCCGGTACTGGGCCGACCCGCAGATCTTCACGAAGGGCACGGAATTCCAGCCAGACGAGCTGATGGCTCGAGCACGGCAGACGGCGTTCCTCGTGCCGGGGCTCTCCCTCTCCGTCACGGATGAGCGCGGCGAGCAAACGAGGACGGAAACGTTCCACTTTTCGGGGGGCATCAGCGAGTACGTCGACTACCTTGCGCCGGATTCGCCGTTGACCGACACCTGGCGCATCACCGGCAACGGCCACTTCACCGAGACGGTGCCGGTGCTCGACGCGCAGGGCCACATGACGCCGACCGAGCTCGAACGCGAGTGCACGGTCGACATCGCCCTGCGCTGGGGGACCGGCTATGAGACCGCTGTGCGCAGCTTCGTCAACATCATCGCGACGCCGAAGGGCGGCAGTCACCTGGCCGGCTTCGAACAGGGGCTGCTGAAGACCCTGCGGGCGGAGGTCGAGAAGAACGCGCGGCGCCTGAAGGCTGGCACCGACAAGCTCGAGAAGGACGACGTGCTGGCCGGCCTCACCGCGGTGCTGACGGTCCGCATCCCCGAGCCGCAGTTCGAGGGCCAGACGAAGGAAGTTCTCGGCACGCCGGCCGCACGGGCGATCGTCGCGAAGGTGCTGTCGGATGCCCTGAAGGCGCGTTTTGCGAGCACGAAGCGCGACGATAAGGCGCAGTCAGCGCTCGTGCTCGACAAGGTCGTCGCCGAGATGAAGAGCCGCATCTCGGCGCGTGCCCACAAGGAGACCCAGCGTCGCAAGAACGCACTCGAGAACTCCTCCCTACCCGCGAAGCTGGTCGACTGCCGCTCAAGCGATGTCGCCGAGAGCGAGCTGTTTATCGTGGAGGGCGACAGTGCGCTCGGCACCGCCAAGCTCGCCCGCGACAGCGAGTACCAGGCTCTCTTGCCGATTCGCGGCAAGATCCTGAACGTGCAGAAGGCCTCGGTGAGCGACATGCTCTCGAACGCCGAGTGCGCATCCATCATCCAGGTGATCGGAGCGGGCTCCGGTCGCTCGTTTGATCTCGACGCGGCTCGCTACGGCAAGGTCATCATCATGTCCGACGCCGACGTCGACGGAGCCCACATTCGCACGCTCCTGCTGACGCTGTTCTTCCGCTACATGCGCCCCATGATCGACGACGGTCGCGTATTCGCCGCCGTGCCGCCGCTGCATCGCGTCGTCGTCATGAACCCGGGATCGAAGCCGAACGAGACGATCTACACCTACAGCGAGAAAGAGCTGCAGGGTGTCCTCGCCGCGCTGAAGAAGTCGGGCAAGCGCTACCAGGACCCCATTCAGCGCTACAAGGGCCTCGGAGAGATGGATGCCGACCAGTTGGCCGACACGACCATGAGCCGCGCCCACCGCACGCTACGCCGGGTGCGCGTCTCCGACGCCGAGGGGGCGAACCGCGTGTTCGAGCTGCTCATGGGTAACGACGTCGCCCCGCGCAAAGACTTCATCATCGCGGGCCAGGGGCTCGACCGCGACCGCATCGACGTCTGAAAGCGGTCAGCTCGCCCGCGTGCCGATCGTGTCGACGGCGGCGTCGAGTGGCGTGCCCGAGCTGTCGCGCTTGGCTCCGCCCTCGGGCAGCGTGCGAGCCTTCCCGTCGGCCGCGACCGCCAGGGGGCCGACCCCGACGAACGCGAGTCGCAGCGTGTCTTCGCCTTTGAGGAAGGCGTGGGCGCGCACCCCGCCCGTCGCGCGACCCTTCGCCGGGAACTCGCTGAGGAACGAGCGCTTGGCACGCCCCGGCTCGACACCGGCCAGAGCCGCACTCGACCCCGACACGGTGACCACCTCGACCGCCTCGTCGCGAGGGGTGACGTGGAAGGCGATGACGCTCGCGCCAGCACCCAGCTTGATGCCCGCCATGCCGCCCGCGGGCGCTCCCTGCGGGCGCACGAGCTCGGCGGAGAAGCGCAGCAGCTGCGCGTCGGAGGTGACGAAGACCAGCTCGCTCGCGTCGGTCGCAAGCCCAGCCCCGACGACGGAGTCTCCGTCTTTCAGGCCGATGACCTCGCCGTCCGGCTTCGCCGCGTAGCTGCCCGGTGCGAGTCGCTTCACGACCCCGCCACGAGTGCCGAGCGCGAGTGGAGTCTCCGACGCCGGATCGATGATCGTCACGATGTGTTCGCGCGGGTCCGTCAGCCCTACGTACTCGGCCAGCGATACTCCGGCGGCGAGCTGCACCGACGTGGCCGGCACCGCCGGCAGGGCGTCCGGGCTGAACCGCACGAAACGACCACGATCCGTGATCGCGACGAGCTCCCCCCGCACCGTCGTCACGGCGGATGCGCGGATCGCGTCGTGCGCGACCCGGCGGTCCGTGGGCGGCTGGATGAGTGCATCCTCGTCGCCGATGTCGACGCGCAGCGCGCGACCGGTCGTTGACAGCAGCACGCGGCAGGGCGTGTCGGCAATCTCGAGGGAGGCGGCCGCCTGGGCGCGAGCGCGCGACGGCGGCGCGGTCGGCATGCCCTCCGTCAATAGCGTGCGGCGCGGGGTGCCGAGGCGAGCGGCGACATCGTCGAGTTCGTCGCCCACGAGGGCGCGCACGCGGGCCGGGTCGGCGAGGATCGCCTCCAGCTCGGCGATCTCGGCGCGTAGCTGGTCGCGCTCTGCCTCGAGCTCGATGCGGCTGAAGCGCGTGAGTCGACGCAGTCGCAGTTCGAGGATGTACTCGCTCTGCAGCTGGCTGAGGTCGAAGATCTCGATGAGGCGGGTGCGCGCCTGTTCCGCATCGTCGGAGGAGCGGATGACCTGGATGACCTCGTCGATGTCGAGGATCGCCACCAGCAGGCCCTCGACGAGGTGCAGGCGTTCACGGCGACGGTCGAGGCGATACTGGCTGCGCCGCGTGACCACCGACGTGCGGTGGTCAAGGTAGACGCGCAGCAGCTCGACGAGGCCAAGGGTTTGCGGCCGGCCGTCGACGAGCGCGACGGCGTTGATCGAGAAGCCGTCCTCGAGCGGCGTGTAGCGGTAGAGCTGCTCGAGCACCGCGTTCGGGTCGAAGCCGTTCTTGATGCCAACCACGAGTCGCAGGCCGTTCTTGCGGTCGGTGAGGTCGGTGACGTCACTGATGCCCTGCAGCTTCTTCGACTGCACGCCGTCCTTGATCTTTTCGATCACGCGCTCGGGGCCGACGAGGTAGGGCAGTTCGGTGATCACGAGGCCGCGTTTGCGTGCCGTGACCTGCTCGACGTTCACGGTCGCGCGCGTGGTGAAGCGCCCGCGGCCGGTCGCGTAGGCCTCCTTGATGCCGTCAAGGCCCAGGATGCGCCCCCCGGTCGGTAGGTCTGGCCCCGGGACGAAGGCCATCAGCTCGTCGAGCGTTGCATCGGGTTTGTCGAGCAGGTAGCGGGCGGCGGCCGCCACCTCGATGAGATTGTGCGGCGCCATGTTGGTCGCCATGCCGACCGCGATGCCGCTCGCTCCGTTGACGAGGAGGTTCGGGAAGGCGGCCGGCAACACCTCGGGCTGCGTCAGCTGGTTGTCGTAATTCGGCACGAAGTCGACGACGTCTTCGTCGAGACTCTCGACCATGGCGAGTGCCGCGGCGCGCAAGCGGGCCTCGGTGTAGCGGGCGGCGGCCGGGCCGTCGTCGAGCGAGCCGAAGTTGCCGTGGCCGTCGACAAACGGAACACGCATCGTGAAGTCTTGGGCGAGGCGCACGAGGGCGTCGTAGATGGCGCCGTCGCCGTGCGGGTGCAGCTTGCCCATGACCTCGCCGACAACGCGGGCCGACTTGACGTGGCCGCGCTCGGGGCGAAGCCCCATGTCGCTCATCATGTACAGAATTCGCCGCTGCACGGGCTTGAGCCCATCGCGAGCATCGGGGAGAGCGCGAGAGTAGATGACCGAGTAGGCGTATTCGAGAAATGACCCCTGCATCTCGTCGGCCAGATCGACATCGTCGATGCGTTCGGCCGGGGCGGGGGAGTCGGGGAGCTGGGGGGCTGCGGGGGGAGTCATAGGATGGCGCCCATGCTACCGGCGCCCCCCGGCTCGACCCGGACACTCGGCGACGTGTTGTCGAGCGCGTTGTCGGCGGTTCGAGGGGACGACAACCCCCTTGCGCTTCCCGCCGTGCGCTCCGCCGCCGTAGTGCTCGTCGACGGCCTCGGCGCGCAGCCGCTCGTGGCCCATCGCGGGCACGCGCGCCACCTCACGGCCGCGATACCCCGGCGCGGCGGGACGATCCACTCGGCTTTCCCGACGACGACTGCTTCGGCACTGGCGACCCTCACCACGGGGCGCCCGGCGGGCGAGCACGGGCTCGTCGGGTACTCGGCCCACGACGCGGCGGGTGACCGCGTGGTCAACATGCTGACCGGCTGGGACTCGTCCGCGCATCCCGAGGTGTGGCAACGTCACGAAACCCTGTTTGAGCGCGCGGCGGGCCTCGGGATCGAGCCGATCGTTGTCGCGGCCCGCCGCTACGCCGACTCTGGATTCACGCGGGCGGTGCTGCGCGGAGCGCGCTTTGTTTCGGCCGAGTCGATCGCCGATCGTCTCGATCGCACGCGCGACCTTCTCGCTGGCAACGAGCCGTGCCTGATTTACACGTACCTGCCTGAGCTCGACAAGGCTGGTCACGCCGCCGGGACAACGTCGGCGCGCTGGCTGCACCGCCTGGAAGAGCTGGATGCGGCGCTCGCCCAGCCGCTCGCCCCGCCCGGCACGGGCGCCTTGCTGACGGCCGATCACGGGATGCTCGACATCGCCCCGCACGCCCGTCGCGTCGTCGCCGCCGACGACGAGCTGTGGCGGGGAGTGCGCCACGTGGCCGGCGAGCCGCGCTGCCTGCACCTCGTTGCGGACGACCCCGCGGAGGTGGCGGGCATTCATGCGCGCTGGACCGCCCGAGAAGCTGCCCGATCGTGGGTGGTCACCCGCGACGAGGCCATCGCGGCCGGCTGGTTCGGCAGCGCCGTCGATCCAGGCGTCATCTCCCGCATCGGTGACGTGCTTGTCGCCGCGCGCTCCGCCGTCGTCTACTACGACGAGCGCACGGCCACCGACCGCTCGCTCGCCATGGTCGGACAGCACGGCTCGTTTTCGGACGCCGAGACCCGCGTGCCGCTGGCGCGCTTCGGCGCGTTCGTCCGGTCCTAGGCCGGGTCGTCGTCGGGACGAGCGCCGAAGACGATCTCGTCCCAGCTCGGCATCGCCGCGCGCCCGCGCTTCACGGAGGCGGGCTTCGTCGGGGGCTCCGCAGGCGAGCTCGCGCTCGAGGAGGCGGGAACCGCAGCTCCGTCGGGCAGATCACCGTCCATGCCGATGAGGGTGGGCGCATCCGCGGTATCAGACATGTCCGCTTCGTCGCGATCGAGCGGAACCTCGATGACCCGGATGGAACCGGTCGACGGATGCGCCGCGCGCGCCGCATCACGCTCGTCCTGCGGTGCAGGCTCACGCTCGCCCCGGCGGCGCCGCAGCGCTTCGAGGAGGTCGGCGGTCTGACCCATCGCGGGCCGCGGGACGTCGTCGGGGTCGGTGCGCACGCCGACGCGCGAGGGCGTGGCCGGGGCAACTGCCTCGGGGCCGATCTGGAAGGCGCCCGAGTCGAAGCGGCCGGACGGCTGGTCGTCGGCGGGGTCTGTCGTGACGGCCCGGAGGCGCGGCAGGGCGGTGGTAGGGCCGTCGCCCTGCTGTGACAGCGACTGCGCCTCGTGGTTCGCGGGCGACAGTGTCGACTTCTTGGGGTCGAAGCTCCACAGGGCCTCGCGCGACACCTCACCGTCGAGGAAGGCGACGCGGATGGTCCACAGCGCGTCCTTCTTCCAGCTCGCCCAGGCGATCTCGGTCGCCCCGAGCTCGTCGAGACGCTGGTCGATGACGCCCCCGAAGGTGTGGGCGGCAACGCCCGACTCGGTGTCGGCGGCGACGGCGACGGGAACACTGCGCGCTGCCGTCACGACGTACTCGCGCTCGGCGAGCACGGGGCCCTCGAAGCGTTGCACGTATTCGAGGGCCTCACCGGTGGCGGCCACCACCTCGGCGGCCGACAGGCCCGCACGAATCTGCGCCTGGATCTCGCGCGGCGACACGCGATGCGCGGCGGGCTGAGCCGGGCGGTTTTGCCGAATGGCGGTGTGCAAGGCTTCGGTGATCGGCACCCGGTAGCGAGTACCGTCGTCCCCGACGACGACCAGTGCGCCGTTCTCGGCGCCAATAACGGTCAGTTCTTCCATGGCGTTGTCTCCCGACTGCGCGGATGCTGCGCACAGCATGCCACGCGCATGCCCGCCCGCCCGGGAATACGGCGGGCGTGCCGGAAGTTGCCTCGACACGCAGGCACAAACAGCGAACCCCGTTTGCGTTTCGGCGGGGCGTCCTGCAAACTATCGCCGCCCCCCGCGGCCCCCGGCAGTACACATGAGAGTGGATGAGGCATGGCAACCGACTACGACGCTCCGCGCAAAACGGACGATGACACCGATTCGATCCAAGCGCTTCAGGAGCGAGTTCCCGACAAGATGTCGGGCGTCGTCGACGTTGACGATGCCGACAATCCGGGCTTCGAGCTCGCCGGACAAGACCTGGCCGACCTCGATCTCGACGTCGTCGTGCTGCCCCCGCAGGCCGACGAGTTCACGTGCGTCAGCTGCTTCCTCGTGAAGCACCGCTCTCAGCTCGACCACCAGGAGAAGCTCGGGCCCGTCTGCGCTGAGTGCTCGTAGTTCTCACGCTGCGCTTCTGGCTCTCTGATCGGCGCCACGGGCCGCGTCTAGCGACTTTCTGACGCCTCGGTGCTCTTCCGGGCGACGCTGATCGCGGCGATCAACTCCTCAGGACGCCGCGTCGAGACCACCCAGTACGGTGTCGGGTCCTCAGGGTCGGTGATGTCGAGCCGCACGACGGGGCCGACGTCCCCGCGGAGCAGGAGCCAGGCCCGTGCATCCAAGAGCGGGCCCCGTTCGGCGCGCGCGTCCTCGCCCGCCGCCGCGCGCATGTCGCCGATCAGGGCGACCGGAATGCGCGCCTTTCCCGCCTGCAATGTTCCGTCGGCCACGCGAATGGTCGGCGCCGAGCCGATCAGAAGAAGGAGGGAGCCGGAGACGAGCGCGGTCGCCGTCACAACGCCGGCGATGAGGCTGATCGGCTCGAACACCAGCAGAGTCGCCGGCACAATCAGCGCGATGATGGGGTACCACCAGAGGGCGGGCCAGAGGCGCTCGCGGAACTGCTCCATACCCCTATTCGACCATGCACTAGCCTTCAGAAGTGCCCGACGTCGAGATTCTGATGACCGGTGACCGCGCGCCCGTGGTGGCGCATCCGGGCGATGCGGGTGCGGATCTCGTCGCATCCGAATCGGTGACGATCGCTCCCGGCGAGCGCGCGACGGTCGGCACCGGCCTGGCGATCGCCTTGCCCGACGGCTACGCCGCGTTCGTGCTTCCGCGCAGCGGACTTGCCGCGAAGCACGGCATCACCGTGCTGAACGCCCCGGGAACCGTGGATGCGGGCTATCGAGGCGAGATCCGCGTCACGCTCCTCAATACGGATGCTCGCGAGCCGTATTCGGTCGCGCCCGGTGACCGCATTGCCCAGTTGGTGATCCAGCGCGTCGAACGCCCCATGTTTATTCCCGTCGAATCCCTTCCCGGTTCACACCGCGGACAGGCGGGCTTTGGCTCAAGCGGCTACCGTAGTGAGCCGTCGCCGAGTGAAGGAGTTCTGTGACTGACACCGCCATGACCGACGGGCCGCTTCCCGAAGACGCGAAGTCGGCGCCCGCCGACCGCGCCGAGAACGGCCCCTTTGACGAGTCCGAGGCGAACGCCGTCCGGCCCTACGTCGACCTGGGTGCGATTAAGCTCGTTCCCCGACCCGAACTGCAGCTGCGGCTGGAGGTCGAGGAGGCCACGAAGCGCGTCGTCGCCGTCGGCATCGACTACCAGGGCTCGACCCTGCAGGTGCAGGCGTTCGCGGCTCCGCGCTCCACGGGCCTCTGGCACGGGGTGCGCGGTCAGATCGAGCAGCAGATTCGCTCGCAGGGCGGCGAGATCAGCGAGCGCGACGGCGTGTTTGGACCGGAGCTGCTCGCGCGCATTCCCGTGCAGGCTGACGGCCAGGCGTCGACCCGCATCGCCCGCTTTGTCGGTGTTGACGGACCGCGCTGGTTCCTCCGCGGCGTGATCGCCGGGCAGGGCGCGGTCGACCAGGCCGCCGCGGAGGCGATCGACGACGTGTTCCGCAGCATCGTGGTGGTTCGCGGGTCGACGCCCATGCCGCCGCGCGATCTCATCCCTCTGCAGGTACCCGCCGGAGCGCAGGGCGCCGCCGGTGCGAGCGCCGGTGCGGGGCCGCAGCCCACCGCATCCTCATGACCGAACGGGCGGACGAGCGAGCGACCGGCGCCGAGTCGGCAGGCGACGAGGAGCCCGGCGCGGACGCTCCCGACCTGCAGGCGACCCTCGCCGAGGCCGCGCGCCGATCGGGTTTCGGTCGCGTCGAGCCGGGGGAGCGGCCGACCGCCCACGCACTGTGGGGCGCGGTCGGCGGCGTGCGCGGGCTCATCGAGTCGCTGCTGCCCGGCTTTCTCTTTCTCGTCGTGTTCACCATCACCGGCGAGGTGGGTCCGTCGGTCCTCGTGCCGCTCGGGGTGGCCGTGGTTTTTGTGCTCGTGCGCGCCATCACGCGAACGCCGATCGCCCCGGCGATCATCGGTCTCATCGGGATCGCGCTCTCGGCGGGCCTCGCCCTCTTCACTGGCCGCGCCGAGGAGAACTTCGTTCTCGGCTTTGTGATCAACACTGTCTGGCTCGTGGCTTTGCTCATCAGCCTCGCCGTCCGGCGCCCCCTCATCGGCGTCATCACGGGACTCTTGACGGGCGATGCCGAGTGGCGATCGGACCCGGCAAAGCGCAGCATCCTGACCCTGACGACCTGGCTCTGGGTGGGGTTGTTCTCGCTGCGTCTGGGCGTTCAGGTGCCCTTCTACCTCGCCGAGAACGTGACCGCGCTGGCCGCCTCTCGGCTTCTCATGGGTCTGCCGCTCTACGCCGCCGTGCTGTGGGTGACGTGGCTCATGATTCGCGCCGTGTACGCCCGCTCGCGGGCATGACCGAGTGCTAGCATTAAATATCTCGACATCAAGATAAATAGGGGTCGTAGGCGACCGATGCGACGGACACCCCGTCGCGCAACCGCGAAAGGATGGACGTCGTGTCCGCAGTCAACTCATTCTCCGCGAAGGACACCCTCACGGTCGGAGAGACCGAGTACGAGGTCTTCCGCATCGACGCCGTGGACGGCTACGAGAAGCTTCCCTTCAGCCTGAAGGTGCTGCTCGAGAACCTGCTCCGCACCGAGGACGGCAAGAACGTCACCGCTGAGCAGATTCGTGCTCTCGGCTCGTGGCAGCCGACCGCCGAGCCCGACACCGAGATCCAGTTCTCGCCCGCGCGCGTCGTGATGCAGGACTTCACCGGTGTTCCCTGCATCGTCGACCTCGCGACCATGCGGGAGGCCGTCGCCGAGCTCGGCGGCGACCCGAAGAAGATCAACCCGCTGGCGCCGGCCGAGCTCGTCATCGACCACTCGGTCATCGCCGACCTCTTCGGCACGCCCGACGCGCTCGAGCGCAACGTCGAGATCGAGTACGAGCGCAACGGTGAGCGCTACCAGTTCCTGCGCTGGGGCCAGACGGCCTTCGACGACTTCAAGGTCGTGCCCCCGGGAACCGGCATCGTGCACCAGGTGAACATCGAGCACCTCGCGAAGGTCACCTACACGCGCACGGTCGACGGCGTGTTGCGCGCCTACCCCGACACCTGCGTCGGCACCGACTCGCACACGACCATGGTCAACGGTCTGGGCGTGCTCGGCTGGGGCGTCGGCGGCATCGAGGCCGAGGCGGCCATGCTTGGCCAGCCCGTGTCGATGCTGATCCCGAAGGTCGTGGGCTTCAAGCTCTCCGGCTCCATCCCGGCCGGCGTCACCGCGACCGACGTCGTCCTGACGATCACCGACATGCTCCGCCAGCACGGCGTGGTCGGCAAGTTCGTCGAGTTCTACGGCGAGGGCGTCGCGCAGGTTCCGCTCGCGAACCGCGCCACGATCGGCAACATGAGCCCCGAATTCGGCTCGACCGCCGCCATGTTCCCGATCGACGAGGTCACCCTCGACTACCTGCGCCTCACCGGCCGTTCGGCCGAGCAGGTCGCACTGGTCGAGGCGTACTCGAAGCTGCAGCACCTGTGGCACGACCCGAGCGTCGAGCCCGAGTTCAGCGAGTACATGGAGCTCGACTTGTCGACGGTCGTGCCGTCGATCGCCGGTCCGCGTCGTCCGCAGGACCGCATTGAGCTGACCGCGGCGAAGGAGACCTTCGAGCGCGACCTCGTCGACTACGCGGGGGCTACCCAAAGCGCCGTCGACGCGGCGATCGAAGGCACCTTCCCGGCCTCCGACCCGGTGGGCTTCACCCCGGAGGACGAGGATGCGGAGCAGCAGCGCGTGCGTCGCGAGCGTTCGAAGTCGCCGACCGCCGCGTCGAAGCCCGTCGATGTCACGGTGGGCGACAGCGAGTTCACGATCGACCACGGTGCGGTGACAATCGCGGCGATCACGTCGTGCACGAACACCTCGAACCCGTCGGTCATGCTCGCGGCAGGTCTTCTCGCACGCAACGCCGCCCAGAAGGGACTGAAGGCGAAGCCGTGGGTGAAGACCACGCTTGCTCCCGGCTCGAAGGTCGTCACCGACTACTATGAGAAGGCCGGCCTCACCGACGATCTGGAGGCCCTTGGCTTCTACACCGTCGGCTATGGCTGCACGACCTGCATCGGCAACTCGGGCCCGTTGGCCGACGAGATCTCCGAGGCGATCAACGCGAACGACCTCGCCGTCACGGCGGTGCTCTCGGGTAACCGCAACTTCGAGGGCCGCATCAACCCCGACGTGAAGATGAACTACCTCGCGAGCCCGCCGCTCGTCATCGCGTATGCGCTCGCTGGCTCGATGAACTTCGACTTCGAGAACGACCCGCTCGGCACCGACAGTGAGGGCAACGAGGTCTACCTCCGCGACATCTGGCCCGACGCCGACGAGGTGCAGAAGACCATCGACGCGTCCATCGACACCGACATGTTCTCCACGCAGTACGCCTCGGTGTTCGACGGCGACGAGCGCTGGCGGTCGCTGCCGACCCCGGCCGGCGCCACGTTCGAGTGGGACACCGAGTCGACGTACGTGCGCAAACCTCCGTACTTCGAGGGCATGACGATGGAGACGACCCCGGTCGTCGACATCGCGGGCGCCCGGGTGCTGGCGAAGCTGGGTGACTCGGTGACCACCGACCACATCAGCCCCGCGGGCTCGATCAAGGCCGACACCCCTGCCGGCCGCTACCTGACCGAGCACGGTGTCGAGCGCAAGGACTTCAACTCCTACGGCTCGCGTCGTGGCAACCACGAGGTCATGATTCGCGGAACCTTTGCGAACATCCGCCTGAAGAACCAGCTGCTCGACGGCGTCGAGGGTGGCTACACCCGCGACTTCACGACCGACGACGGCGCTCAGTCGTTCATCTACGACGCCAGCCAGAACTATGCGGCGGCCGGCACGCCGCTCGTCGTTTTGGCCGGCAAGGAGTACGGCTCGGGATCGAGCCGCGACTGGGCCGCGAAGGGTACGAGCCTGCTTGGCGTCCGCGCGGTCATCGCCGAGAGCTTCGAGCGCATCCACCGGTCGAACCTGATCGGCATGGGCGTTGTGCCGCTGCAGTTCCCCGCCGGCGAGTCAGCCGAGAGTCTCGGTCTCGATGGCACGGAAGAGATCGCGATTTCGGGCATCACCGAATTGAACGAGGGGCGCACCCCCCGCACCGTTCGGGTCGTCGCGACTCCTACGGCGCACTCGCCCGCCGGCAAACAGCCGGTCGAGTTCGACGCGGTTGTCCGTATCGACACACCCGGTGAGGCCGACTACTACCGCAACGGCGGAATCCTGCAGTACGTGCTGCGCAGCCTGGTCTAGGCGCGCATCCCGGATTCATCCAGCGAACCCCCAGAAATCTGCCGCGGCTTTGCGGCGCGCGCTCTGCTGGAAACCCGTATCGTGAAGGGATGGAGCTACTCCGAACGATCCGTGAACCCCGCGACCTCGACGCGCTCACCCACACCCAGTTGGAGCAGCTCGCCGACGAGATTCGGCGGTTCTTGGTGGCTGAGGTATCGAAGACGGGCGGCCACCTGGGCCCGAACCTCGGCGTCGTTGAACTCACCCTTGGCATTCACCGCGTCTTCGACTCTCCTAGCGACGCGATCGTGTGGGACACCGGCCACCAGTCGTACGTACACAAGCTCGTCACCGGCCGACAAGACTTCTCGCGCCTGCGTCAGAAGGACGGGCTGGCCGGCTACCCGCAACGGGCGGAGTCACCGCACGACATCGTGGAGAGCTCTCACGCCTCCAGCTCGCTGAGTTGGGCCGACGGCATTTCGCGCGCCTACGAGATGACCGGCCAGGGCGATCGCCACGTCGTCGCTGTCGTGGGGGATGGTGCGCTCACCGGCGGCATGACCTGGGAGGCGCTGAACAACATCTCCGATGACAACAGCCGCAACCTCGTCATCGTCGTCAACGACAACGGGCGATCGTACGCCCCGACAATCGGCGGCATGGCGCGCTTCCTGTCGAGCGTGCGCACGCGCCGGTCGTACCGCACGTTCCGGCGCCGCACCGAGGCGATGTTCGACCACCTTGGCTCGCCCGGCCGCGCGTTCTACCGCGGTGTGCGCGGCGGCCTGCACGGCTTCCTCTCGCGCTTCACGAACAACGAGGCGCTGTACTCGAACCTCGACATCAAGTACATCGGGCCGATCGACGGGCACGACATTCGCGACGTCGAGCGCGCCCTGCGGCAGGCGAAAGACTTCGAGGCGCCGGTCATCGTGCACGCCATCACGCAGAAGGGCAAGGGCTACGAGCCGGCCCTCGCCGACGTCGCCGATCAGTTCCACGCGGTCGGGCAAATCGATCCCGAGACGGGGGAGTCGATCGACACCGCGAGTGCGCCGTCGTGGACGAGCGTGTTCGCCGATGAGCTCGTGCGGCTCGCCGATCGCGACGACCGCCTCGTGGGGATCACCGCCGCGATGTTGCGCCCGACCGGGCTGCACAAGCTGGCCGAGAAGCACCCGCACCGCGTTTTCGACGTGGGCATCGCCGAACAGCACGCCGTCGCGTCTGCCGCGGGCCTCGCCTACGGCGGTCTGCACCCGGTCGTCGCCGTCTACGCGACCTTCATCAACCGCGCCTTCGACCAGGTGCTCATGGACGTCGCCCTGCACAAGGCCGGTGTCACGTTCGTGCTCGACCGCGCCGGTGTGACCGGCCCCGACGGCGCAAGCCACCACGGGGTGTGGGATCTTTCGATTCTGCAGGTCGTTCCCGGCATTCGCCTGGCGGCACCGCGGGATGCGACGCGACTGCGCGAGGAACTCGCAGAGGCGGTCTCCGTTGACGACGCCCCCACGGTCATCCGGTTCTCGAAGGGCAGCGTCGGAACGGAGTTCGACGCGGTCCGTCGCACCGACGACGGCGTCGACGTGTTGCGTGAGGCACCGCACAAGGATGTGCTCATCGTGACGGTAGGCCCGATGGCAAAGCTGGGGCTCGAGGTCGCCGACCGACTGGCCGACCAGGGCATCGGCGCCACCGTAGTCGACCCCCGCTGGGTCGTTCCGGTCGCGGGTAGCATCATCGCCCTGGCGCGCGACCACCGGATCGTGGTGTCCATCGAGGACGGCGTTCGCGTCGGCGGTATCGGCACCCGTATTCGGCAAGTCCTGCGTGCCGCCGGTGTCGACACGGCCGTCGATGAACTGGGACTGCCGGACGAATTCCTTGAGCACGCCACGCGCGGTGAGATCTTCGAGCGGGTGGGTCTCACGGCGCAGGCCATCGCGCGCGACCTCGTCGCGCAGGTGCTGGGCACCCGCATCCCGGTGGCGCGCCCGTTGCCCGACGACGCGACGATCGACACAACGGCGAACGACCGCAGCGCGCAGCAGTAGCTCAGGCGCTCGATCACGACGAACGGCCCCCGGCCCCTCGCAGCGAGAGGGACCGGGGGCCGCGGTCTGTCAGCGGTGGGGTGCCGCTACGACACGCCCTGGATGCGCGGGTCGTGGAAGGTGCCGCCGAAGGCGCGCTCCGACGCTCCGACGCGGTCGAGAAACGGCGTCACGCCGCCCATCTGGAAGGGCCACCCGGCGCCGAGAATCATGCACAGGTCGATGTCTTCCGGGGCTTCGACCACCGTGTCCTCGAGCATCCGGTGAATCTCGTCGGCGAGGCCGTCTTCGAGGCGGACGGTGAGCTCCGTGACCGAGTAGGGGCGAGCATCCGCCGGACGGTGCTTCTCGACGATCGCGATCGCCTTCTTGTCGATGCCCTTCGCCTGCCCCTTGCTGTCCTTCTCGAGCAGCACGCCGGCGTCGGCGAGCTCGTGCAGTGCCTTCGACTCGAAGAAGCGGTCGGGGAACGCGCCGTGGTGGGTGTCGAGCACGTGTGCCCCGACTTTGAGCCCCACGAGGTCGAGCAGCACGAACGGGTCCATCGGCAGGCCGAAGTGCTTCTGCGCGGCCACCACATCCTCGAACGGGGTTCCCTGCTCGACGGCGTGCATCGCCTCACCGAGGAGCTTCGCGAGGATGCGGTTGACGACGAAGCCCGGCGTGTCTGCGGTGATGACCGCGTTCTTGCGCAGCTTCGCGGCCGTCGCCATCGCCGTGGCGAGCGTCGCCTCGTCGGTGTGCGGCGTCTTCACGACCTCGATCAGCGGCATGACGGCCACGGGGTTGAAGAAGTGGAAGCCGACGACGCGCTCGGGATGCGAGAGCTTCGCGCCGATCTGCTCGACCGACAGCGACGACGTGTTCGTGGCGAGAACCGCCTCGGGGGAGATGATCCCCTCCATCTCGGCGAACAGGTCTTGCTTGATTGTGAGCTCTTCGATGACGGCCTCAATGACCCAGTCGCAGTCGGCGAAGTCGCCCTTGTCGACCGTGCCCGTCACGAGTGCGCGCAGCTGGTTGGCCTCGTCAGCGTCGAGGCGACCCTTGTTCTCGAGCTCGGTGATCTCGCCGCGGATGTAGTCGAGACCTTTGTCGACGCGCGCCTGGTCGAGGTCGGTGATGATCACGGGCACCTTGAGGCGCCGCACGAACAACAGCGCGAACTGACTCGCCATGAGGCCCGCCCCGAGTACGCCGACCTTCGTGACCGGCTTGGCGTGCTCCTTATCCGGGGCGCCGGCCGGCTTCTTCGCGCGCTTCTGCACGAGGTTGAAGGCGTAGATCGACGCGGCGAACTGGTCGCCGGACACGAGGTCGGCAAGCGCCTCGTCTTCCGCGGCAAACCCGGTGGCCTTGTCGCTCGACTTCGCCGCCTTCAGCAGGTCGAGAGCGGCGTACGGCGACTTCGCGACCGTGCCGATGCGCTTCTCGAGCATCTTGCGCGCGATGCCGATCGCCGCATCCCACTTCACGGCGCGCTCGAGCTTGCCGGGCGCGTTGGGGCGCTTCACGCTGATCGACCCGGTGATGACGCCGTCGGCCCAGCGAATCGAGTCCTCGAGGAAGTTCGCCGGGGAGAACATCACGTCGGCGATGCCGAGTTCGAGAGCCTGCGCGGGCTTCAGGGTGCGGTTGTTCTTCAGCGGGTTCTCGACGACCACCTTGAGGGCGTTCTCAATACCGATGAGGTTCGGCAGCAGCCACGCGCCACCCCAGCCCGGGATGATGCCGAGGAACACCTCGGGGAGCGCGAGCGCTGCGGCGCTCGAGTCGAGCGTGCGGTAATCGCAGTTCAGCGCCACCTCGACGCCGCCGCCCAGGGCGAGACCGTTGATGAAGCAGAACGAGGGCACGCCGAGCTCGCCGAGCTTGCCGAGCGCGTAGTGCCCGAGCTGCGCCATCTTGAGCCCCGCGTCGCGGTCGGGCAGGTCGCCGACCTTCGACAGGTCGGCGCCGGCGGCGAGAATGAAGGGCTTGCCGGTCACGGCAACTGCCTGTATCTCTCCGGCGGATGCACGCTGGCTCAGCTCGTCGAGGACCCCGGCGAGCTCGAGCAGCCCCTGCGGGCCGAGCGTGCTCGGCCGCGTGTGGTCGCGTCCGTTGTCGAGCGTGATGAGGGCGAGGGTTCCGCCGCTCGGCAGAGCCACGTCGCGCACGTAGGAGTGCGTGACGACCTCGTCGTCGCTGAGGGCGAGGAGAGAGTCGAACTGCTCGCGGGTGTATTGGCTGACGGCACTCTTCGCCACGATTACTTCTTCTTTCCGTCGTAGTGAGGGTTTTCCCAGATCACGGTGCCGCCCTGGCCGAGACCGACGCACATCGCGGTCATGCCGTATCGCACCTCGGGGTGCTGTTCGAACTGGCGGGCGAGCTGAATCATGAGGCGCACGCCCGAGCTCGCGAGCGGGTGTCCGACCGCGATGGCGCCGCCCCACGGGTTCACCCGCGCATCGTCGTCGTCGATCCCGAAGTGGTCGAGCAGGCTCAGCACCTGAACGGCGAAGGCCTCATTGAGCTCAAACAGGCCGATGTCGTCGATCGTGAGACCCGCCTTCTTCAGGGCCTTCTCGGTCGACGGGATCGGCCCGATGCCCATGACCTCGGGCTGCACGCCGGCAAAGGCGAAGCTCACCAGGCGCATCTTCGAGGTCAGGCCGAGTTCGCGGGCGGCGTCGGCACTGGCCAGCAGGCTCACGGTCGCCCCGTCGGTCAGCGGGGAGGCGTTGCCCGCCGTGACGCGGCCGTGCGGGCGGAACGGCGTGCGCAGGGTCGCGAGGCCCTCCATCGTCGTCTCGGGACGCAGGCCCTCGTCGTCGGTCGCCAACCCCCAGCCCTGCTCGCTGCGAATCGCGACCGGCACCAGGTCGGGCTGGATGTGACCAGCCTCATAGGCGGCGGCGACCTTCTGCTGACTGCGCATACCGAAACGGTCGCTGCGCTCCTTCGTCAGGTGCGGGAAACGATCGTGCAGGCGCTCCGCGGTGAGCCCCATGTTGAGGGCGTCGCCGCTGACGAGCTTTTCGGCGAGGAAGCGCGGGTTCGGGTCGGCGTTGCCGCCCATCGGGTGGCGGCCCATGTGCTCGACTCCGCCGGCGATCGCCACGTCGTAGGCGCCGAACGCGATGGACCCGGCGGCCGTGGTGACAGCGGTCATTGCGCCCGCGCACATCCGGTCGATGGCGTAGCCCGGAACGCTCAAGGGAAGCCCCGCGAGAATCGCCGCCGTGCGGCCGAGGGTCAGGCCCTGGTCGCCTTCCTGCGTCGTCGCGGCGATGGCGACCTCGTCTACCCGGTCTTTCGGCAGCTCTGGATTGCGCTCGAGCATGCCAATCATGGCTTTGACGATCAGGTCGTCCGCTCGAGTGTTCCAGTACATGCCTTTTTCGCCGGCTCGTCCAAACGGGGTGCGAACCCCATCGACGAAGACGACATCGGCTCGTTCGGCCACAGTGCCTCCCAGTTCGGTTTCGGTGTTTGCCCAGCCTAGGAAGGTGGGAGTCGCGGCGATAGCCGGTTGGGTGAACCTACGAAGGGGGCGCGACGTCCTCGTCTACCGCTTGGTCAGCATCCACAAAAGCGGAGGCGATTGTTAGTGCCGTTGCGTCAATCTGCCAGGGGCGGGCACCGAGGGATTCGAGGGCTGACGCGACGCTCTCGGTCGAGATGGGGGACGGCGGGTTCCATGCGACGCGCCGCAGCGTATCGGGCGTCAGGAGGTTCTCGAGCGGGATCTCGAGGTCGTCGCCGATCGCTGTCAGTGCCTCACGCGCCGCACGCAGGCGTCGGTCGGCCTCGGGGTTTCTGTCTGACCAGGAACGCGGAGGAGGAAGCGTCGCCTCCTCGCGCACCCGCAATACAGGGAGGTCGTCGGTCGTGCGCCCCGCCTCGATCGCGGTCCACCAGCGGTCGAGCTGCGAACGGGATGCGCGACCGTGGAAACTCGACAGGCTCGCCAGTTCGCGTTTCGATTCGGGCATAGCGCGCGCCGCCGCGACGATCGACGCGTCGGGTATCAGTCGCCCCGGTGCGATGTCGCTCGCCTGCGCCGCCGCGTCGCGCGCGAGCCAGAGCTCGCGAGCGACAGCGAGGGCTCGCTGGCCGCGCACCGAGTGCAACCCCGAGAGACGACGCCAGAGTTCAGCCCGCGGTTCCGGCGTGGGTTTCGCGAGAACGGCCGCAAACTCCTGTTCGGCGGCGCTCAGCTTTCCTGCGCTCTCAAGACGGTCGTGGATGCGATCGCGCACGTCGACGAGAAGCTCAACGTCGAGCGCGGCGTAGGTGAGCCACGACTCGGGAAGGGGACGTGTCGACCAGTCAGCGGCCGAGTGCTCTTTCTTCAGGTGCAAGCCGAGCGTCTCTTCGACGACCGCCGCAAGGCCGACGCGGGGGAGTCCCGCGAGGCGGGCGCCCAGCTCCGTGTCAAACAGCGTGGCCGGTTCGAGGCCCACCTCGCGGAGGCACGGCAGGTCTTGGCTGGCCGCATGCAGTACCCATTCGGCGTCGCCAATCGCCTCCTGCAACTCGCCGAATCGCTCGATAGCGGGCGGATCGAACAGCGCTGTGCGCGACCCGCGACGGTAGACCTGAATGAGGTAGGCGCGTTGCGAGTAGCGGAAACCGCTCGCACGTTCAGCGTCGACCGCGACCGGGCCGTCACCCTCTGCAAGCGATTCGACGGCGCGCAGGTAGTCGTCCCGCGTCTCGATGACGTGCGGGGGCTCGGCGGGCCGTGCGATCCGCAGCTGTTCGGGGGCCTCGTCGGAGTCGTCAGCCACGGCTTCTCCGAATCGCGGTGATGGGAGTAACGCCCTCTTGGACGGGGGGGTAACCGGCGAGCATGCAGAGCAGCTCGGTCCACCCCTCGACGTGTGCGGAGAGGTCGTCGCCGATCGGGCTCCACGAGGCGCGAAGCTCCAGCTGAGCTCCGGACCCCTGCGGGGCAAGGCTGCCGAAGCCGGTCGAGAGCACCTTCGTCGCGGTTCCGCTCTCGGCCGTGAACTGGGCATCGCGCACGGCGAGTCCGTCCATGAGCCATGACCACGCCACATCGGCAACAAAGGGGTCAACCCCTATGTCGTGTTCGAGGGGGGCCTGCGCAAAACAGATGATGCGAATTGCGCCCTCCCAGGCCTCCGGCTCATCCGGATCGAACAACACGATGAGCCGACCCGTGCCCAGGTCGGAATCGTCGGCGTGGTGCGCCGGATTGACATCGGCTGCGAGTGCGTGGGTGTAGGGCGCGAGGCCTGTGGGCGCCGAGATCTCGCTGATGACCAGCTCGTCGCGCGGCGTCGCGCGGGCGATCGACGCGACGATGGCGTCAAACCGGTCGGCAGGGGAGGCGGTCGTTGGCACGCCTTGAGGCTAGGCCGAGTTGATACGGTCGGCGCGTGAGACTCGCCGCAGGGCCCCGCCCAGACACCGCCCGCACGGTGCTGAGAGCGCTGGGGGGCGCCACGGCGGCGCTCGGCGCAATCGCCGTCACGACGGGCGCTGCCGCCCTCGCGATTGCCGGGAGCGCAGCGCGGGCGGTGGTGACGCCGCCGGGGGAGCGACCAGAGGAGGTCGTCCTGCACGGGGTGGATCGTGCATCCCGAACCGTGACCGTCTCGGCGACGCCCGAGACCGAACTTCCCGGCCGGTACAGTCTGTGGTTCGACCGCGGGCGCGGGCACGCCCGAGTTGGCACGATCGTTGGTCGCGGCCCCGGAGTCGTGATTCGCGAGTTGCTATCGGTCGAGCGCGGCGAGCTGGAGGCGGCGACCCACGCACGCTGGGGAGCCTGGTACTACCTCACCCCCGCAGACCTCCGGGTGCCGTTCGACGAGGTGGCGGTCGCAACGGAACTGGGGCCAGCGCCGGCCTGGCTCATTCCGCCGGCTCGGCCGAGTACGCGGTGGATCATTCAGGTGCACGGTCGTGGCGTCACCCGCGCCGAGGGGCTGCGCGTCGTACCCACTGCCCGCACCAGCGGCTGGACCAGCCTGTTGATCAGCTATCGCAACGACGGCGACGCGCCGTCATCTCCCGACGGACGCTACGGGCTCGGCGACGACGAGTGGCGCGACGTCGCCACCGCGATTCGCTTCGCCCGCGACCGGGGAGCTCAGCAGATCGTGCTGATGGGCTGGTCGATGGGGGGCGCGACCGTCCTGCAAACCGTGCTGCGCGCATCCGAGGCCCGATACGTCGACGGAGTGATCCTCGAGTCGGCGGCTGTCGACTGGCGGGCGGTGCTCGCGCGGCAAGCGCAGCGCCGCGGGTTGCCGCGGGCCATTCAGACGCTCGCAACCCGCGTGCTGACGGAGCAGTGGGGGGTGCGACTCACCGGACGGGCGGCGCCGATCGACCTCGACCGCCTCGACGCGACCGCCCGTGCCGCCGAGCTCGGAGTGCCGCTGCTCGTGCTGCACAGTGACGATGACCCCGATGTGCCCATCGAGCCGATCCTGCGTCTCGTCGCCGCGGCGCCGGGCGACGTGCACCTCGAACGGTTCACCGTCGCCGGCCACACCCGACTGTGGAACTACGACCCGCGTCGCTTCGGGCGGGCGATCGAAACGTGGCTCAGCCGGCTTCCGGAGCCCAGCGACCGTAGCTGAACCCTTCGTCATCGACGAGGAGTTGCCGGGGAACAAGGCGCGCCACGGCGCTGTCGGTGGCCGTGAGAGGCGTCCCGCCGCCGATCGCAGGCGCGACCGTCAGGCACCACTCGTCGACGAGGCCGGATGCGCGGAACTGGTGCGCGAGTGACGGCCCGCCCTCGCAGACGAGCTGGGTGTATCCGCGGGCTCGCACGGCATCGACGACGGCGTCAGCGTCGAGTCGGCCGTCGTCCGCGGCGGCTAGCGTGACCACCTCGTGGGGGAGTGCGGTGAGCGCGTGCCGCGCACGGTCTGCCCCGTCCGGCGTCGTGACCACGAGGAGTTCACGCTCGGCGGCGGAGGGGGCGAGCCGGTGGCCGTCGAGCGCGCCGCTGCCCGACACGACGACGATCGCCGACCCCTGTGCGGGCCCGATCGCCTCGCGGCGTACCGTCTCGGCGCCGATGATGATCGCGTCGGCGTGGGATCGCACGGCCCGCAACACCCGACGGTCCGTGTCTGAACTGATGGACGCGGAGGTGCCGTCGTCGCCGGCCGTCTTGCCGTCGAGCGTCGAGATCAGCATCAGGCGAAGGCCAGGGCCCAGCGGCCGATACCAGTCGTGCAGCCGCTCATCGCTGTCCGGGGAGGCGAGGTCGACCACGCCTCCATCGGAGGGCAGCACCCGGCGCAGCAGCATGCCGCCACGCTAGTAGAATTGGGCGTTCCCCGCCGCCGACCTAATGAGAATCCGGTGCCCCTCTCCACTGCGCTCAGCCTGTGCGACCGCCGTCCCGGTATGGGGCCCGACGAACTCATCGGTCACCTCGTTCCGCCGCCCCAGTTCGCGACGGCGAGCCTGGAATCCTACGTCCCCGACCCCGAGCATCCCAGCCAGCAGGAGGCTGTCGATGCGGTGCGCGAGTTCGTTGACGGCGCGAGCGCCGCCAAAGGCGGTCTCTTTCGGCGCAAGCCCGCGACGCCGCCCACCCGGCCCGGCATCTACCTTGACGGCGGGTTCGGCGTCGGCAAGACCCACCTGCTCGCGTCGCTGTGGCACCGCACCCGAGGCCGCAAGTACTTCGGCACGTTCATCGAGTACACCGCGATCGTGGGCGCGCTCGGCTACCGCGAAGCGGTGCAGCACTTCCGCGGCGCACAACTGATCGCCATCGACGAGTTCGAGCTCGACGACCCGGGCGACACCATGGTGATGTCGCGGCTGCTCGGTGAACTGGTGGCGAGCGGGTCCCGCATCGCGGCGACGTCGAACACCCCGCCGCACGCGCTCGGCGAGGGGCGCTTCGCCGCGCAAGACTTTCTGCGCGAGATTCACGCCCTGGCCGACCGATTCCTCACCGTTCGCATTGACGGGGTCGACTACCGCAAGCGCGACATCGAGGGAACCGCGGTCACGGTCGACGACGCTGACCTTGCGCGCACCATCGAGGGCGTCGCGGGCTCGGTCACGCTGGATGCGTTCGACGACGTGTTGCGGCACCTTGCCACCGTTCACCCGTCGCGCTACGTCGGGCTCATCGAGGGGCTTTCGGCCGTGGCCGTGACCGGCGTCCGCACGTTGGATAACCAGACGGATGCGCTGCGCCTCGTCGCGCTCGTTGACCGCCTGTACGACGCGCAGGTTCGCATTATTGCGACCGGTGTGCCCCTCGACCGCGTGTTCGGCGACGAGATGCTCGCGGGCGGATATCGGAAGAAGTACCTGCGCGCGGTCTCGCGAATGATCGCGCTCACCTCAATGTCGTGACGCGACGTGTTCCGGTTATTCCCTGACTGGACTGCGGATTTCCTGAATGTCAGCGGAGCGCGAGCCTGTAGAATAGCGGGCAGGTGCGCCGGGAAGACTGGTCGGCAAATGCGGAGCGCAGAGTGCGCGCCGCGGTACCGCTACGACAGCGGTGCACTACCGCGACGATCAGCACCTGAGGAGCTCATGACCCCTGGAATCGCACACCCGGCAGGTTCCCCGTGAGCCTCATGATGCTGCTCGGCGCCACCCTCGTTGTGGTCGTTGTAACAATGGCCGCCACCGTCGCCATTGGGCGCGCCGCGGGCTGGGTTGCCGCGGCAGGGCTGGGAGCCCTCGCGGTCGCGGTCGCCATGCGAGCATCCGAGGTTCTGGAACCGGGCAGTGTCGTGAGCGAAAGCGTTCCGTGGATGCCGACGCTCGACATCGCCCTCCGACTGCGTCTCGACGGCCTCGGGGCCCTGTTCTTAATCATCGTGCTCGGCATCGGCGCCCTCGTCATGGCGTATTCAGCGCGCTACCTGTCGGGCCGTGACATTCACCGGCACACCGGCTACTACGCATGGATGCTGCTGTTCGCGTTCGCGATGACCGGTCTCGTTCTCGCTGACGATCTCGTGCTGCTGTTCGTGTTCTGGGAGCTGACGACGCTCTGCTCGTTCTTCTTGATCAACCGCTCGGGACGCAAGGCGAGCGCCCCCGCCGTGCGCACCCTGCTCGTCACGGCGATGGGTGGTCTCGCGCTGCTGTTCGCCGTCGTGTTGATCATCGCCCGCACGGGCACCACCGTCGTCAGCGAGGCCCTCGCGAGTGACGCTTGGCAGGCCGACGGCGGGTTCACGGCGGCCGTCGCCGTGCTCGTCGCGATCGCCGCGATGACCAAGTCGGCGCAGTTCCCGTTCCACATGTGGCTGCCCGACGCGATGGTCGCCCCGACGCCGGTGAGCGCCTACCTGCACGCCGCCGCCATGGTGAAGGCGGGCATCTACCTGCTGCTGCTGTTCTCGCCCGCGCTCGCCGGCACGGTCGTGTGGCAGTCGATCTTGGTGACCACGGGTCTCATAACGGCCATCATGGGCGCCGTCTTTGCCTTGCGCCGCTTTGATCTGAAAGAGATCATGGCGTACTCGACGGTCAGCCAACTCGGCTTCATCGTCGCGATCATCGGCATCGGTACTCCGGGCGCCCTCGCGACCGCGGCGCTCTACACGCTCGGTCACGCGCTGTTCAAGGCGGCCCTGTTCATGGTGGTCGGCATCGTCGACCAGCAGGCCGGAACGCGTGACATTCGCCTTCTGCGGGGGCTGGCGCGCCGCATGCCCGTGACATTCGCGACGACCCTGCTTGCCGGGCTGTCGATGGCGGGCATCTTCCCGCTGCTCGGCTTCGTGGCAAAGGAGTACCTGCTCGGGGGCCTGGCCGACCCGGGCGGCCCGGCGTGGCTCGGTGCGGCGCTCGCGGCGACCGGCGTGCTGGCCGCGACGGCGACGTTCGCGTACACCGCGCGCATCCTGCTCGGCGGATTCACCGACTACCGGGGCACCGAACGCGTCGACGACACGCTCGACACGCATCGGATGCCCCAGATGGTCTCCGAGGCATCGCCCGCATTCCTCGCCCCGGCCCTCGCCCCCGCCTTGGCGGGCCTCGTGCTCGGGCCGGCGATCGTGTGGCTACACCCGCTGACCGGGGCGGCCGGCAGCGCCGCCGCCGGTGAGCCGTACACGGCAACGTTCGCGCTGTTCGCGGGTTTCACGCTGGAGCTCGCCCTGTCGATCACGATCATCGTGCTGGGGCTGGTCGTGGTGAGCCAGCGTCGTCGACTTGACCGCGTGTTTGAGCGGCGCATCCTGTCGTTCACCGCCATCGACGTGGTCGAGAAGTTGCGTACGGGGTCGATTGCCCTCGGCGCCCGGGTGGGCGACCTCACCCGCACCGACGGGCAGGCCCTGCACCTTGGCGTGCCGTGGATCCTGCTCGGTATCATCGCGGCCGCCGCCATCGTCGTCGCCCCGACCGCGGGCGCGCTCATCCAGCCCGACGAGCCGTGGACCGATGCGGTTCTGTTCGCGCTCGTCGCGGCCACGGTCATCCCGACCGTGCTCGTTCGCTCGCGACTCACGGCGCTCGTGCTCGTCGGCGGCGCCGGCTTCGCGGTGGCGATCTGGTTCTTCGCCCTCGGCGCCATCGACGTCGGACTCACCCAGCTGCTCGTCGAGCTGCTCACGGTGGTCGCCCTCGTGCTAATTCTCCGGCGTCTGCCCCGGCGCTTCCACCGCGTCTCGCGCCAGCGCACCATCGTGACGGCGGCGATCGCCCTGGGTGCGGGTTTCGCCGCCACGCTTGCAACCCTCGCCTTTACGGGTCGACGCGAGATCTCTGCTGTGGGTCAGTACTTCCTCGACAACGTTTACATCGACACGGGCGGCGAGAACATCGTCAACACGATCCTCGTTGACTATCGCGCGCTGGACACGTTCGGTGAGCTCACGGTCGTGGCGGTCGCCGGCATCGTCGTGATGGCGGTGCTCGGGACCCGCCGGCTCATCGGCGAGCGCGACGTTGCCCTCGCCGTGCCCGAGACCTCCGCCCTCGCCCGCAGCCACGACAACACGATGCCCATCCGGGTCGTTGCGCACTGGACGGCGCCCGTCATCGTCGTGCTGTCGCTGTACCTGCTGCTGCGCGGTCACTACGAGCCGGGCGGCGGCTTCATCTCGGCACTCGTCGGGGCGACGGGCTTCGCCCTCTTCTACCTGGGCGCATCGGCCGACCGTCTCGCGCCTGTCCGCTGGCCGTACCGCGGACTCTTCGCCTCCGGCATCATCGTCGCCGTGCTCACCGGTGTTGCCGGGATGGCGGTCGGGTCGTTCCTGCGCCCCATCCGCTTCGACATCCCCTTGCCCTGGGGTGGTGAGTACGCCTTCACCAGCGCCCTCATCTTCGACCTTGGTGTGTACTTCGCCGTTGTCGCCATGGTGATCGCCGTTCTCAACGAACTCGGTGGGGTGCGCGAGCGGCACGGCGAAATTGTCGAGCGAGCGAAACGATCGACAGAACGTGCCCGAGAGGAGGTGTCGGCATGAGTCTCGCGCTGACCATTGGCTTACTGATGGGGGCGGGTATCTATCTCGTCCTGCAACGCGGCATGATGCGCATCATCTTTGGCTTCATCCTCGTGACCCACGCCATCAACCTGCTGTTGATCGCGTCGGGTGGCGTCGCGCGACGCGATGCTCCGTTCTTCGGCGGCGACACGTCGCAGGCGGCCGACCCGCTGCCCCAGGCCTTCGTGCTCACCGCCATTGTCATCGCCTTCTCGATCACCGTCGTCATGGCGACCTTCGCGGCGATTGGTCGACGGGACGATGACACCGAACCGGACTCCCTGACCCCCGCCGATCTGGGTGACGAGGGCCAGGAGGTGCGCTCATGACCGACGTCGTGTCGTTGCTTCTCCCGATGTTTGCGGGGGCTCCGCTCGTGGTTGGTGGGATCCTGCTCGCTCTGCCGCGACAGCACACGCTGCGCAGCGTGCTCGGCATGGTCTCGCTGCTGGCGATGCTCGCCGGTGCCGTTCTGCTCGTCGTGCTCACCGCGGACGGCACCGTCATTGCGCACCAGGTTGCGTTGTGGCCCGGCGGAATCTCCATCCCGTTCGTCGCCGACCTCTTTGCCTCGCTAGTCCTCACCGTGACGTCGATCCTCGCGGTGGTCAGCTTCCAATACATGATCGCGAGCCGGGAGGCGCGGAGCCCGTCGATTGCCTCGTTCGTGCTGATTCTCGCGGGTGGCGTGGCCGGCGCGCTGCTGACCGGCGACCTCTTCAATCTCTTCGTTTTCATCGAGGTCATGCTGCTGCCCTCGTACGGCTTGCTGCTGGTGCTCAGTCGCCAGGGCGACCTGGGCGGCGCGCGCCTCTATGTCACCGTCAACCTGCTCGCCTCGACGTTGTTCCTGGGTGGGGTTGGCCTCATCTACGCCGTCGAGGGCACCGTGAACCTCGCCGAACTGGCGGGCGCGGCGGTCGACAACCCGGCGACGGCCGTGGCCGCTGCCGTCTGTTTGGGTGCGATCGCCGTCAAGGCGGCCGTGTTCCCCGTGCACGGCTGGCTTGCGCGCACCTACGTCGTTACGTCGCCCGCGGTGACCGCGCTGTTCTCAGGCCTGCACACCAAGGTTGCGATCTACGTGATCTACCGCATCTATGCGGTCGTCTTCGACGGCGACGCCACCTGGCTCGTGATCGCGCTCGTGATTACCTCGCTCACGATGGTGATCGGCGTCTTCGGGGCCATGGGTGAGCCCACGATGCGCTCAATCCTCGTGTTCCACATGGTGAGCCAGATTGGCTACATCCTTGTCGGCGTCGGCTTGTTCACCCAGTTGGGCCTCACGGCCGGCATCTTCTACCTGCTGCACCACATGATCGTGAAGGCCTCGCTGTTCTTGTCGACCGGCGCGCTCGAGCAGACCTACGGCAGTGGTCGTCTCGACCAGCTCGGTGGCATGCGCACCCGCGAGCCACTCATTACGGCGGCCTTCGTGATCGCGGCGCTGTCGCTGGCCGGACTGCCCCCGTTCTCGGGCTTCGTCGCCAAGTTCAGCCTGATTCTCGCCACCATCGACGCGGGGCAGGTGATCGTGGGCATCGTCGCGATCGCCGTCAGCCTGTTCACACTGCTGTCGATGCTGAAGATCTGGGCCGCCGTATTCAACGGCAAGCTGCCGCAGGACAGCGAGCGCCGGGCTGCTGAGGCGCGCGTGCGCGAGACCGCCGGGCTTCTCGACGACGAACCCGTCGACGCGGGCGCCGTCGACGCCGAGATTCAGGCAGCACGCGAGCGCCACGACACCGGGCATGCCGGCGAGGGTGACGATCACGCGCACGACCACCCGCACGGCCTGCGGGTACCGTTACGTCTGGCGCTGCCCGCCCTGCAACTTGCGGTGATTACCGTCTGTCTCGGCGTTGGCGCGGAGTTCTTGCTCGGCCTCTCGGAGCAGGCCGCGGCCGGACTCATCGACACGACCGACTACGTGGTGGCGGTGATCGGCCAGTGAACACTCCCTGGGCGTGGCCCCTGCGCATCCTGATTTTCATCGGCTGGTTCTTCGGCGAGGTCGTCGTCGCGAGCATTCGCGTGCTCGCCGTCATGCTGCTGCCGAAGAAGAAGCCCACATCCGGCATCGTGAAGGTGCACCTTTACGACCTCACCGAGACCGAAGAGACGCTGCTCGTCATCCTCGTCGCGCTGACCCCCGACACGATGCTGATGGCCATCAACCGCGAACGCGGCGACGTGTACGTCTACGGGATGTTCGTGAACGGCGACGTAGACGCGTTCCGTGCCAGCATTCTCGACCTCGAGAGGCGGATGCTCCGCGCCACCCGGTCGCGCCCGCGCGCTGACGGAGGAAAGGACACCCCGGCATGATCCATCCCGTCGTCGCCGTCATCGTCGTGATCATGCTGATCGCCGCGGTCGCCGTCGCGGTCGTGCGCATTGTGGTGGGCCCCACCAAGGCCGACAGTGCTATCGCCGGAGACCTGATCCTTTTTGCCTTCATGGGATTGATGGTGGTGTTCGGCCTGCTGCTCCGTGTCGATGCCGTTCTGGACATCATTCTGGTCGCGGCGATCCTCGGCTTCCTGTCGATTCTGTCGCTCGCGCGGTTGCTGCAGGGGAGGAAGCGCTGATGCTCGATACCGTGCAGACCATCGTCGGCAACGCGATGCTCGTCGTTGGCGCCTTCATCATCCTGAGTGGCGCGATCGGGTTAATTCGACTCCCCGACTTCTACACCCGCGCCTGCGCGATCGCAGCCGCGGCTGGGCTCGGAGTCGCACTGCTCATCGTCGGACTCCTCGTTCTCGACCCGACGGTCGCGAACCTCATCAAGGGAGTCGTCGCCATCATCGGCCAGCTCGTCACCTCCTCGATCGGCGGCTTCGCTCTCGCGCGAGCGGGGTATCTCACCGGGGCGCGGCCCGCATCGTTCACCACGCCCGACCACCTGGCCGATGATGCGTTCGGTGACCCTGACGAATCGCAGCGAATCTGAGCGGTCGTAACAGCGTGCATCCGGAGATCGGAAATGCGATGTTAATCTGCGCCCGCCGCGTGTAACACGACAGAAACAGGGCGCAACCGCCGACGAAACACGCCGGGTTGACACTGTCGAATGTGACCACGGCGACCTCAGCCACCACGAGGCCCCCGAGCTCGGTCACGCTTCCTCGCAATCCGAACTCGAGAGGTACTACCTGATGGATACCGGCGAACTCGCATGGGCCGTAACGGCCACCGCACTCGTTCTGCTCATGACCCCCGGCGTCGCCTTCTTCTACGGCGGCCTCGTCAAGGCCAAGAGCGTCGTCAGCATGATGATGATGAGCTTCGGCTCGCTCGGCCTCGTCAGCGTGCTGTGGATTCTCTACGGCTACTCGATGTCGGCCGTCGACAGCCCGTTCCAATTCGCGGGTAATCCATTCGCCGACTTCGCCCTCGGCAGCATGGTCGCTGACAATGACGGCCTCGTCGGCGTAACCTTCGGCGCGACCTTCGCCATCATCACCGTCGCGCTCGTCTCGGGCGCCATCGCCGACCGCGCGAAGTTCGGTGCCTGGATGATTTTCGTCGGCCTCTTCGCCACGCTCGTGTACTTCCCCGTCGCCGCGTGGGTGTGGGGTGGCGGTTGGGCTTACTCGCTCGGCGAGCTGATGGGCCTGCCCGAGGTCATCGACTACGCCGGTGGTACCGCTGTGCACATCAACGCCGGCGCCGCGGCTCTGGCTCTCGCCCTCGTGCTCGGCCGCCGCGTCGTGTTCGAGAAGGGTGCCCACAAGCCCCACAACGTGCCGCTCGTGCTGCTCGGCGCGTCGCTGCTCTGGTTCGGCTGGTTCGGCTTCAACGCGGGCGCCGAGGCGTTCGGCGGAGGGAACGCCGGGGTTGGCCTCATCATCGTCAACACGCTGGGCTGCACCGCCGCGGCGATCCTCGGCTGGCTCGTGGTCGAGAAGATCAAGGATGGCAAGCCGACGGCCGTCGGTGCCGCCTCGGGCGCCGTCGCCGGACTCGTCGCGATCACTCCGGCGTGCGCGAACCTGTCGCCCGGCTGGGCGCTGGTGCTCGGCGTCATCGCCGGTGCCGTGAGCGCGCTCGCGATCGAGCTGAAGTTCAAGCTCGGCTTCGACGACTCGCTCGACGTGGTGGGCCTGCACCTCGTCGCCGGCATGATCGGAACCCTGTACCTCGGCTTCTTCGCGATCGACACCGGCCTGTTCACCGGTGGCGACTTCGGCCAGCTGATCGTTCAGACGATCGCCGCCTTCGGCGTGCTGATCTACTCGTTCGTCGTCGCCTTCATCTTGGGGCTCGCGATCGAGAAGACGATTGGCTTCCGCGTCAAGAACGAGGACGAGGTCGCCGGCATCGACACCGTGATCCACGGTGGCGAGGCGTACGACTTCGTCGAGCAGAAGTAGTCCTTAGCACCACCCCTTCGGCGGGGCGCTACTCTCACACTCGGGAGGGCGCCCCGCCGTCGTATGCGCGCCTGGCCGAGGGAGGACGACCGTCGTGACCACTCTGGTTTCGCCACCCGCGGTGACCGTGGTCGCGTCTCTCGCCGCCGCCCTCTTTCTCATCGCCGCCGTACTTTTCGTCCGCGCGCCCAGCGGACGGGATGCGCGCTCCATCGGCGTCTCTGCGGCCGTCGCCGTCGCCGTTGCAATGATCGCGGTGCTCGCCCTCGCCGGAACCGTTGACGTCGCTCGAACCGTGTCTGCCAGCGCGGCGGCCACCGGGGGCGGCGCCGTGATCGCACTGCTTCTGCGGCGGCGTGTCGGGGTCGTCGCGCGAAGCGTCGTTGCCGCCCTCGGCGCGGCGCTTGTTGTCGCTCCGATCGCGGTCGTGCACATCGTCGCTGTGCCACCGCTGCTCGAAACAACGCTGGGCGCCGTCGACCTGGGGGGAGCATTTCCGCGTCTCGCCGCGCCGGCCGCCGTCATGGTGGGGATCCTGCTCGTCATCCGCAAGAATCCGGAGTCGACGGCGAACCATGAGCGAGTGCCCATCGGCAGAATCCTGGCCGCGTGTGTCAGCGGCGCACTGTCCGTCGCCGCGTCCGTCGTCGCGGCGGAGGGGCGCCTCGATGAGGCGACCGCGAGCATCCTGGTGTTCGCCGCCGTGGGCGCTGTCACCGGCGCCGTCGGCTGGATGCTCGTCGTGCGCATCGCAGGACGCCCCGCCCACGCGGCGGATCCCGTCGCGGGCACCATCGTCGGGGCGGCCGCCGTGTCCCTGGCCGCCGTGGCGCTCGTGCCCGTCGCCGTGGTCGCGGTAGGAGCTGCGGCCGGTGTCGTCGGGGGAGCGATGCGCAGCGAGCGTCGGCCCCTCCGCGGCGTCGTCTTCGGCCTGCTCGCCGGACTCGCGGCCGGAGGCGTCGTCACGGCGTTGCTCGCCGAGGGGATCGGGTTCGCCGCGACCGGGTCGCTCGGGCAGGCCGCGGCGCAGGGGGGAGCAGTGCTCGTCATCACGCTCGCGGGCGCCGCTGTCGGCGCCGCGGCGGGTGCAGGTGTGCGTGTGGCCACGAGCCGGCGGAAACGCTCCGAAAATGGCGACAGCCCCGGCGAACCGGGGCTGTGAGTGGTGGGCGATACCAGACTCGAACTGATGACCTCTTCCGTGTGAAGGAAGCGCGCTACCAACTGCGCCAATCGCCCGCGGCCTCCATCTTGCCACAACTCGCCGGGCCGTTTGGCCGCTGCTGGACACGCCCGGAGGCGCCGGTTTGGCGCATCGCGCGTCGATTCGCTAGAGTCATCACACGCCCTGACGGAGACCGACGGGCACGCGGATGTGGCGCAGTGGTAGCGCATCACCTTGCCAAGGTGAGGGTCGCGAGTTCGAATCTCGTCATCCGCTCGAGTGACACCTCTCGGTAGTTGGGGGGTCACCCACGGTGGCGTGGCCGAGAGGCGAGGCAGCGGCCTGCAAAGCCGTATACACGGGTTCGAATCCCGTCGCCACCTCACAGCTACCAACCGGCCCCCGCAGGGCCTAAAGCGAGCGGGCGATTGGCGCAGCGGTAGCGCGCTTCCCTGACACGGAAGAGGTCACTGGTTCGATCCCAGTATCGCCCACCACCACAACCCCCGCCACGGCGGGGGTTTCGTCGTTGTGGCGTCCGGCATCGATACGCTCAACTCATGTCGATGGGGGAGACGGTGCCGGGCTACGCCGACCCGCACGAGCATGACGCCTTCGCCGAGCTGCTTCTGCGCTCGCACCTCGTCACGCCCGAAGCGCTCACGTTCGCGCGAGAGGTCGAGCTGCGCACGGGCGCTTCGTTCGACCAGGTGCTCATCAGTGAGGGCCTGCTCGACAGCGAGTCACTGCTGATCGCCGAGGCCGAGGCGTGGGGCGTGCTGCCCATCGACCTTGAGGCGGTGAAGTTCGACGACACTCTGGTGCGCATGGACGAAAACGCCGGCCAGCGCTTCCTCGCCGAAAATTGGCTGCCCATCAAGCGCGACGACGACGGGAGGGTGTTTGTGGCGACGGCGCGCGAGCCGTCCCCGGAACGTGCCGCGCGCATCCAGCAGGCGATCGGGGCGGAGCCCCGCTTCGTCGCGACCACCTCGTGGAACATCAAGAACGCCTGCCTGCGCCTTTTTCGCTCGGAGATTGCCGACTCGGCGGCGAACGAACTGTGGCGACAAAACCCGGCCATGTCGGCCCGCATCACCTTCAGTCGCGGGCAGAAAGTGGGGTCCGCCGTTGCCGGCCTCGGCATCGCGGTGTGTGCCGTCATGTGGCCGGTGCAGACGGCGATCGCGCTGCTCACCCTCGTCAGCCTGGTCTTTCTCGCCGGCACGAGCTTCAAGTTCATCGTCGCGATGCGCGGAGCCGGCTACGACGTGGTCGAGCGCGTGTCGCGCGCCGACGTCGCGGCCCTCGACGACCGCGACCTGCCGCGCTACACCGTGCTGGTGCCCGTGTTTCGCGAGGCCAACATTGTGGCGCAACTGATCCGCAACCTCGGTGGCATTGATTACCCCATCGAGAAGCTCGAGGTGCTGATTCTGGTCGAGGAGGAGGATCACGATACCCGGGATGCGGTGCTCGCCTCCGACCCGCCACCGCACTTTCGTATCGTCACGATTCCGAAGGGCCAGCCGCAGACGAAGCCGCGGGCCTGCAACGTCGGGCTGTACTTCGCCACCGGCGACTACCTCGTCATCTACGACGCGGAAGACACGCCCGACCCCGACCAGCTGAAGAAGGCCGTCGTGGCGTTTGCGCGCGGTGGCGAAGAGACCGTCTGCGTGCAGGCGGCCCTCAACTACTTCAACAACACCGAGAACGTGCTCACGCGCATGTTCACGCTCGAGTACAGCTACTGGTTTGACTACATGCTCGCGGGGCTCGACATTGCCGACCTGCCGATTCCGCTCGGGGGCACATCGAATCACTTCCGCACGAGCGCGCTTCTCGAGCTGGGCGGCTGGGACCCGTACAACGTGACCGAAGATGCTGACCTCGGCATTCGCGCGAGCGCGCTCGGGTACCGCGTCGGCGTGATCAACTCGACCACGATGGAAGAGGCCAACACCTCGATTCCGAACTTCATCCGGCAGCGCTCGCGCTGGATCAAGGGCTACATGCAGACGAGCCTCGTTCACGCCCGGCAGCCCGTTGCTCTCATTCGGCAGATCGGGTGGGTGCGGTTTCTCAGCTTCGTCCTGCTGATCGCGGGCACGCCGTTGACCTTTCTCGGCGTGATTCCGGCTTATCTGCTGACCGCGATCACGCTCGCATTGCCCACCGAACTCGTGGCGCCGTTCTTTCCGGTCTGGCTGTTGTGGCTGACCCTGCTGAACTTCGTCGTCGGCAACGTCATCATGATCTACCTGTCGATGATGGGGCCGTACAGGCGCGGCGCCTTCCACCTCGTGTTGTGGGCGTTGCTGAACCCGGTGTATTGGCTCTTGCACTCGTGGGCGTCGTACAAGGGGCTCTGGCAGCTCATCACGAAGCCGCACTACTGGGAGAAAACCGAGCACGGTCTGACGAAGCAGGATGCTCATGGCTGAGTACCCGTCTCTCTCGCGGGCCGCTGTGCTCGATCGCCGCGAGCGGGCTCGACGCGACGAACAGCTACGACGGTCGCTGCCGTTTCCGCGCAGAGCATGGCGACGCTGGACGCTGCGGCTCGTGTTCATGGTGCCGGGTGTCATCGTTGTGGCACTCGGGGTACCCGGGATGTTGGGGGAGAGTTCTCCGAACGCCGAACTGCTGGCCCGCGCCACGTCGTTTGAGTGGGACCGCGCCGACTCGCTCTGGCTGTCGTTGCTGTACCCGCACATCTCAACGGGCATCGCGGTGGCCCTTGCGCCGTTGGGGGCGGCGGGGCTGGCAATCGCCGGAGTCGTTGCGGCCGGATTCCTGCTGCAAGGGGCCATCGAGATCTTGGCGCAACGGGCCGTCTCGGTCTCTTTCGGGACGGCTCTCATGGTCGCACTTGCGGCAACGCCGCTGTTCTTTTTTCTCGTCAATGAGAACCTCGCCGTGTTTCTCGCGATCACGTTCTTCGGGTTGGCCCTCGCTGACATTCAGCGTTTCGTGACCTGGGGAAACACGGGCAGCGGCTTTCGTGCGGGGCTCCTGCTTGCGGCGGCGGCCCTCAGCGATTCGTCCGGTGTTGTGCTGCTCGTTGTCGCTCTCGTCGCCGCTCCGTATCTCCGCTCGGGTCGGTGGACCACGCGCGGGCTGCGCGCGGCCAACACACTGGTCCTCGCGTTTCCTGCGCTCGGCACCCTCACCACCGTGGTGCTGCTGAACATTGCCTTCTTTCGGGTTCTGTGGCCGGACGAAACGGGTGAATTGTGGGCGTCGATTCCCGAACGCCTGGAGCAGCTCAGCGTCATCTACACCGAGACTCCCGTGACCGCTCTGCTGCTTGCGAGCCCGGTTCTCGTCGCCCTGGTCATCGCCATCATCACGCGGCGCCCGACCGTGGCCCTCGTCGCCGCGGCCGCCTTCGCGCTGATCCAGGCAGGCTTCGTCGTCGGGCTCGTCTCCGTCGGTGCGGCGGGGACGACCTATCTGGTCGTCACGCTGCTCGCGATCACCCTTCTGCCCACCGGACGTTCAGTCGTTCAAAATGCGCTGCTCACCGTGGTCGCCGTCGGCCAGCTTGCGTTGGGGTGGCTCATCGCACTCGATCGTGACCTGGTCGTCGACTGGATGCGCATCGTGAGCGAGGCGATGCTCGTCGTACTCGGGGTCTAGCGCGGACCAACACGCACCCGCGCCGCCGCTAGCATGGACGGGCCCCTGCCCCGCCGTTGAAAGGTCTCCCGGTGACTGACGCCCCCGCCCCCGCCGTTGCAATCGAGACGGTGGAGACGACGGAGGAAACGGACGGCTTCGGCCTGTTCACCGACCGCAGTGTCGTCGCGATGCGCGTCGACGGCGAACTGCTCGACCTGGCTCGTCGCGTGCCGGCCGGCACCCACGTCGAGCCGGTGACGGTCTCCTCGCCCGACGGGCTGAACATCCTGCGCCACTCCGCCGCGCACGTTCTCGCCCAGGCGGTGCAGCAGATCAATCCGGATGCCCGGCTCGGCATCGGACCGCCCGTCACCGACGGTTTCTACTACGACTTCGATGTGCCCGCCGCGTTCTCGAGCGACGACCTGTCTGCACTGTCGAAGGCGATGGAGCGCATCATCCGCTCCGGGCAGCGTTTTGTGCGCCGCGTCGTCACGGAGGAGGAGGCGCGCATCGAGCTCGCCGACGAGCCCTACAAGCTCGAGCTCATCGGGCTGAAGGGTTCGGCTGCCGAGGGGAGCGACGGCGAAAGCGTCGAGGTGGGCGGCAGCGAGCTGACCATCTACGACAACGTCGACCCAAAGACGTGCGAGGTGCACTGGAAGGACCTGTGCCGCGGCCCGCACCTGCCGAATACCCGCATGATCGGCAACGGCTGGGCGCTCATGCGCGTGGCCGCCGCCTACTGGCGCGGCAGCGAGAAGAACCCGCAACTGCAGCGCATCTACGGCACGGCCTGGCCGTCGAAGGACGAACTGCGCGCCTACCAGCACCGCCTGGAGGAGGCGCAGAAGCGCGACCACCGTCGCCTCGGCACCGAGCTGGACCTGTTCAGCTTCCCCGACGAGATCGGCTCGGGGCTTGCGGTGTTCCACCCGAAGGGCGGCATCATCCGCCAGGTGATGGAAAACTACTCGCGGCAGCGGCACACGGAGGCGGGCTACGAGTTCGTGTACTCGCCGCACATCACGAAGTCGAACCTCTTCATGACGAGCGGCCACCTGCAGTGGTACGCCGACGGAATGTTCCCGCCCATGCACCTCGACGAGGAGCGCGACGAGACGGGCCACGTTACCCGCCAGGGCCAGGACTACTACCTGAAGCCCATGAACTGCCCCTTTCACAACCTGATCTTCCGCTCGCGCGGCCGCTCGTACCGCGAGCTTCCCTTGCGCATGTTTGAGTTCGGCAGCGTCTACCGCTACGAGAAGTCGGGCACGCTGCAGGGGCTCACCCGCGTGCGCGGCATGACGCAGGACGACGCCCACATCTACACGACTCCCGAGCTCGTGAAGAGCGAGCTCACGGGCACGTTGAACTTCGTCCTCGGGCTGCTGCGCGACTACGGCCTCGACGACTTCTACCTCGAACTGTCGACTCGCGACCCCCAGAGCGAGAAGTTCGTCGGCTCGCCCGAACTGTGGGAGACGGCGACCCGGACCCTGCAGGAGGTCGCCGAAGAGTCGGGCCTCGAGCTCGTCCCTGACCCGGGCGGCGCGGCCTTCTACGGCCCGAAGATCTCGGTGCAGGCGCGCGACGCGATCGGGCGCACCTGGCAGATGTCGACCATCCAGCTCGACTTCAACCTCCCCGAGCGATTCGACCTGACCTACGCCGCCTCCGATGGCACGAAGCAGCGGCCGATCATGATTCACCGCGCCCTGTTCGGGTCGATCGAGCGCTTCTTCGCCATCCTGGTCGAGCACTACGCCGGATCGTTCCCGGCGTGGCTTTCTCCGGAACAGGTGGTGGGCATCCCGGTTGCCGAGCAGTACGGCGACTACCTCGAAGACGTCATCGGCCGTCTGCGGGCGGAGGGCGTGCGCGCGCACGTCGACCACTCCGACGACCGCATGCAGAAGAAGATCCGCACGCATACGACGCAGAAGGTGCCCTACCTGCTCATCGCGGGCGAGGATGACCGTGCGAACGGCGCGGTCAGCTTCCGCTTCCGAGACGGCACGCAGCTGAACGGCGTGCCGGTCGACGAGGCGATCGCCCGCATCACGGGCGCGATCGCCTCCCGATCGCAGGAACTGTAGCCCGGATGCACGCGGACGCGAACGGCACCGGCTCGCCCCCCGAGGCGGCCGACGACTTCGCGGGCGTTCCCGACGCCTTTCAGCGTCTGTGGACGCCACACCGCATGGTGTACATCGACGACGAGGACCGAACGGGGGAGCGTTCGGGGTGCCCGTTCTGCCGAGCGCCGGGGCTCGACGATGCGACCGGACTCATCGTCGCGCGCGGCGTGCACGCCTACGTGTTGCTGAACCTGTATCCCTACAACAGCGGCCACCTGCTCGTGTGCCCGTACCGCCACGTCGCGAGTTACGACGAGGCGACGGCCGAAGAAGCCGCTGAGATCGCATCACTCACGCAGTCGGCCATGCGGGTGCTGCGCGAGACGAGCCGCTGTGACGGATTCAACATCGGCATGAATCAGGGCGCGGTCGCCGGTGCGGGGATCGCCGGTCACCTGCACCAGCACATCGTGCCGCGGTGGGCGCAGGACGCGAACTTCTTCCCCATCGTGGCACGCACGAAGGCGGTGCCGCGGCTGCTCGGCGAGGTGCGCGACGAGCTCGCAGCCGCCTGGCCGACGGCCGAGTGAACCTAGCGCACCTGGCGCACCGCGAACTGCATGCGCGGGTGCGCATACGCCTCCTGCGACTCGACGAGCTGCAGTTCGCGCTCGCCCGAGTTGAGGGTGTTCTGCAACAGGTCGAAGACGCTCGAGGCCGTTCGGGCGAGTGCGTCGGCGGCGTCACCCGTCCGCCGGTAGTGAGCGGTGAACAGCGCCGCCGTCACGTCACCCGAACCGTTCGCCGTCATCGGCAACTGCGGGGTGGCGACGATCCAGGCGCCGTCGTCGGTGACCGCGAGCATCTCGAGCGTGCCCTCCTCGCGGTCCGGTCGCTCGACGCTCGTGACGAGAACCGTGCGCGGGCCGATCGCGCGGGCGAGGTCCACAGAGCGCAGCGTTGACTCGAGCGTGTCCGGCTCGGTGCCGGTGAGGTAGCCGAGCTCGAACTGGTTGGGGGTGATGATGTCGGCAGCGGGCACGACGCGCTCGCGCAGCAGAATCGGGATGGCCGGGGCGACGAAGCACCCGCTCTTCGCGTTGCCCATCACGGGATCGCACGCGTAGATCGCCGCAGGGTTTGCCGTCTTGATGCGTGCCACCGCGTCGAGAATCACGTCGGCGATGCCCTCCGAGCCCTGGTAGCCCGAGAGGATCACGTCAATGTGCGGGAAGACCCCGCGCTCCTCGATGCCGGTGATGACCTCCCGCACGTCGTCCGAGCTGATAAGCGAGCCGCGCCACGCGCCATAGCCGGTGTGGTTCGAGAAGGTCACCGTGTAGACGGGCATGACCTCGACACCGATGCGCTGCAGCGGGAACACGGCGGCCGAATTGCCGACGTGCCCGTAGGCGACGGCGGACTGAATGGAGAGCACCTTCATCACTCGATCATCCCAGTTCGGCCTGCGCGAGCCGCCCACCCGCGGCGCGCACGGCGCTGGCGATGTCGGCGGCGAGGCGCTCGGCATCGCCGTCGTCGAGGTCGTGAACGGTCAGCCGCAGCCGGTGATCTGTGATGACGGCACCGAGCGAGAACTCGTCGCCCGTTCGTGCCAGCCAGCCGCGACGCATGAGCTGCTCGGAGACATCCCGCGCCGGCACGGGGAGCGCCACCCACAGGTTCAGTCCGTCTCCGGCGGTTGTCGGGACGCCGTGTGCGCTGAGCTTCTGCGCGAAGGCAACGTTTCTCGACGAGTAGTGGTCGGCGGCGCGAGCGATGTCGCTGACGACGGCGTCATCGGTGAGCAGTGAAAGCGCGAGTCGCTGTAGCAGGTGACTGACCCATGTGGTGCCGGGCGTGAGACGGGTGGCGAGCCGTTCGGCCGTGTCGGGGTCCGATGCGACGACCGCAAGGCACATGTCGGGCCCCAAGAACTTCGACACGGAGCGCACGAGCGCCCACCGCTTGCGCTCGGGCCCGATCAGTGACCGGAACGGCGTGCGCGACAGCATCGAAAAGTGGTCGTCTTCGATCACGAGCACGTAGGGGTAGTCGGCAAGCACCGCCCGCAACGCCGCAGCGCGCTCTGGGCCGAGGCTCGCGCCGGTGGGGTTCTGCGCCCGTGGCGTACAGACGATCGCGCGCACCCCCTGCTCGAGCGCCGCGCGCAGCCCCTCGACCGTCATGCCGTCGTCGTCCACGGGCACGGGAACGGGTCGGTAACCGTTCACGCGAACCGTATGGATGCTCGTCAAGAAGCACGGGTCTTCTAGCGCGACGGCGTCGTCGCGCACGAGAGCCTGCGCGAGGAGGCGATCGACAGCATCCGCGGCGCCGCTCGTAACAGTCAACCGCACGTCGGAGGGGGCGAGGTCGGCGCGCATCCACTGCATGGCCCAGATTTCGAGGTCGGGGTCAATGACCGGCTCGCCGTACAGGATGGGGCGGCCGACCACGCCGGCCAGCGCGCGCGACGGGTTCGGAATGAGATCCGAGTCGGGGTTGCCGGTGGCCACGTCGCGCAGCACGCTGTCGGCCGCAAAGCCTTCTTGGGCGACCGGGGAGCGGTCGGCGACCCTCGTTCCCCCGCGACCGAGCGTCACGACCATTCCTGCTTGAGTGAGTTGCCGGTAGGCCGCGACCGCGGTGTTGCGGTTCACCCCCAACTCGTCGGCAAGGTTCCGCACGGGGGGCAGCGCATCCCCCGGGGCCAGTACGCCGCGCTCAATGAGCGCCCGCACGCTGGCGGCGATGTCGGCGGCTGAGCGTCCGGTGATCTGGGGTCCCATCACCCCATGCTATCTTTTGGCCTAGGCCAACGATACGTTCGTGCCAGCATCCTGCGCGTCGGCGCACCACTTGTCGAAGGGATTCCCTCATGAGCACGTCTGAGACCGGCACCGCCCGCGTGAAGCGGGGACTTGCCGAGATGCTGAAGGGCGGCGTGATCATGGACGTCGTTACCGCCGAGCAGGCGCGCATCGCCGAAGACGCCGGCGCCGTCGCTGTCATGGCGCTCGAGCGCGTTCCCGCCGACATCCGCGCACAGGGGGGCGTCGCCCGCATGAGTGACCCCGACCTGATCGAGCAGATCATGGCCGAGGTCTCGATCCCCGTCATGGCGAAGGCCCGCATCGGCCACTTTGTGGAGGCCCAGGTCTTGCAGTCGCTCGGCGTCGACTACATCGACGAGTCGGAGGTGCTGAGCCCCGCCGACTACGTCAATCACATCGACAAGTGGGGCTACGACGTGCCGTTCGTCTGCGGTGCCACGAACCTGGGTGAGGCGCTGCGTCGCATCACCGAGGGTGCCGCCATGATCCGCTCGAAGGGTGAGGCCGGAACGGGCGACGTCTCGGAGGCGACCAAGCACATCCGCACCATCACGGGCGAGATCAACCGCCTGCGCTCGCTCACGAAGGACGAGCTCTACGTCGCGGCGAAAGAGCTGCAGGCCCCGTACGAGCTCGTGCGCGAGGTCGCCGAAACCGGCAAGCTTCCCGTGGTGCTGTTCACGGCCGGCGGTGTCGCCACCCCCGCCGACGCGGCGATGATGATGCAGCTCGGGGCCGACGGCGTGTTCGTTGGCTCGGGCATCTTCAAGTCGGGCGACCCCGTCGCCCGCGCGAAGGCGATCGTCAAGGCGACGACGGCGTTCGACGACCCAGCGGTCATCGCCGACGCGTCGCGCGGACTCGGCGAGGCCATGGTCGGCATCAACGTCGCCGACCTGCCCGCGCCGCACCGCCTCGCCGAGCGTGGCTGGTAATACCCCGCCGGTCGGCGTCCTCGCCCTGCAGGGCGACGTGCGCGAACACCTCGCCGCCCTGAGCGCGTTGGGCGCCGACGCGCGCCCGGTGAAGAGCGCCGGCGAACTCGAACGGGTCGCCGGGCTCGTGATCCCGGGCGGCGAGTCCAGCGTGATCGACAAGCTGTCGCGGATCTTCGACGTGCGCGATGCGATTCGTGCGCGTATCGCGAGCGGCATGCCCGTCTATGGCACCTGCGCGGGCCTCATCATGCTCGCCGACGACCTCGTCGACGGCATCGCGGGTCAGCAGACCTTCGGCGGGCTCGACGCGACCGTCCGACGCAACGCGTTCGGAACTCAGCTCGACTCGTTCGAAACCGAGCTTGACATACCGGCGCTCGGCGAGCCGCCCGTGCACGCGGTCTTCATTCGTGCGCCGGTGGTGGAGCGGGTCGGCCCCGGCGTCGAGGTGTTGGCGCGCGTCGACGACGGACGCATCGTCGCGATCGAGCAGGGGCCCCTTCTCGGCACCGCTTTCCACCCCGAGGTGGCGGGGGAGCACCGCTTCCACGAGAGGTTCCTCGAGAGAGTGCGCGCAGCATCCTGACCGACCTTGTCGGCGCGCCGCCCGGCAGCGCCGCCGCGGGGGCGCAAGCATGGCGCCATGCTGCTGTATTCGCCCTACTCCGCGCAGCGCGCCCGCCAGGTTGCGGCTGACGTGGCTGGCGTCGTCGCGGTGGCGCCGTCAGTGCCCCCTTCGACGCGGCAGCGGGAGCAGGAGACTCGGTCAGCGACGCAGGGGTCGCCGTGATCGACGTGGTCGACACCGCGGCCGTCCTCGCCGGGTGGATCGTCGCCCTCGGCCTGCTCACGCTGATCGCCTTCGTCTGGGTTTGGCCCCGCGTCAGATTCGTGCAGCGCCGCCGAGGTGCCGAGCGGATGATCGCGGCCGGCATGTCGACGGACACCTTCGCGGTCAGGGCGCTGGCGACCGCGCGCCTCGGCGCTCTCGGCCGCGTTCACCCCGACCCGGGGTCGGCCCTGCTCGCGGGCGACCGCTCGACGATCCGGGCGCTTGCCGAGCTGGAGCTGCGCCGCCTCGGCGTCGCGTCAGACCTCCTGCCCTAAACTTCTCGGGTACCGCCCCGAGTAGAGGAGCCGCATGTCAGGCCATTCCAAGTGGGCGACGACGAAGCACAAGAAGGCCGTCATCGACGCCCGCCGCGCCAAGTCGTTCGCCAAGCTGATCAAGAACATCGAGGTTGCCGCGAAGATCGGCGGCCCCGACCCGGCTGGCAACCCGACGCTCGCCGACGCGATCCAGAAGGCCAAGAAGACCTCGGTTCCGAACGACAACATCGATCGCGCCGTCAAGCGCGGCGCCGGCCTCACGGGCGACGCCGTCGACTACCAGACGATCATGTACGAGGGTTACGCCCCGGGCGGCGTCGCGATGCTCATCGAGTGTCTGACCGACAACCGCAACCGCGCCGCTGCCGAGGTGCGCACGGCGATGACCCGCAACGGCGGCACGATGGCCGACCCAGGCAGCGTCGCCTATAACTTCAGCCGCAAGGGCGTCATCGCGATCACGAAGGAGGACGGCGTCACGGAGGACGACATCCTGCTCGCCGTGGTCGAGGCGGGCGCCGAGGAAGTCGTCGACCAGGGCGGCGGCTTCGAGGTCATCACCGACCCCTCGCAACTGCTGGATGCGCGCAACGCTCTCAAGGACGCCGGCATCGACTATGACTCGGCCGAGGCCGAGTTCGTGCCCAACATCCAGGTCGAGGCCGACGCCGAGACCGCCCGCAAGGTGTTCCGCCTCGTCGACGCGCTGGAAGACAGCGACGACGTGCAGAACGTCTACACCAACGTGCAGCTGAGCGCTGAGGTGCGCGCCGAGCTCGACGCCGACGACGAATAGCCGAGACTGTGGCGCTGCGCGTGCTCGGCATCGACCCCGGGCTCACCCGGTGCGGTGTCGGCATCGTCGACATCGCGCCCGACCGGCGCGCAACGCTCGTGGCCGTCGAGGTGATCCGCACCGCGCCCGAGCTGGAGCTCGCCGAGCGCGTGCGGCGCATCCAGCTGGGAGTCGCCGCACTCCTCGACGAGCACGCGCCCTCCGCCGTCGCCCTCGAGCGGGTGTTCGCCCAGCACAACGTACGCACGGTCATGGGAACCGCCCAGGCCTCCGGCGTGGTGCTCGCAGAGGCGGCCCAGCGCGGGCTCACCGTCGCATTGCACACGCCCACCGAGGTGAAGGCAGCGGTCACCGGGCACGGCGGGGCCGACAAGCGGCAGGTCACCGCGATGGTGCAGCGCATCCTGCGCCTCGATGCCCCGCCGAAGCCCGCCGACGCCGCCGACGCGCTCGCGCTCGCTATCTGCCACGGCTGGCGGGGGGCGCCGCCCTCGGCGACGGGCGGTGCGGGCGCGGCCGACGCGGGCCTCACTCCCGCCCAGCGTGCGTGGCGCGACGCGGAGCGCGCCTCCCGCGCGCCTAGGCTCGAGAGGTGATCGCGAGCATCCAGGGAACCGTCGCCGCCGTGAGCGGCGGCCGTGCCGTCGTCGACGTGCACGGGGTCGGATACGCCGTCGCGATCACCCCGCGCGTCGCCGCGACCCTGCGGGTCGGCGAGACGGCGAGACTGCACACGGCTCTGATCGTGCGCGAAGACGACATGAGTCTGTACGGCTTCGCCGACGAGCTCGAACTCGGGCTCTTCGACCTGCTGCGCAGCGTTTCGGGGGTCGGCCCCAAGTCGGCTCTCGGCGTGCTCGGCGCGATGACCCCCGACGAGGCCGCGCGCGCCATCACCGACGGCGACGACGCGCCCTTCCGGAAGGTGAGCGGCATCGGGCCAAAGACGGCCAAGCTCATCGTCGTGTCGCTCTCGGGCCGCATCGCACCGCCCGGAGCCCCCGCGACCGCCGACACCGCGAATACCCCGACGCCGCCTGCCGGCGACGCCGCGACCCGCACCGGGCTCGCGGCCGCGCTCACCGGCCTCGGCTGGCCCGAGCGCACGGCGGTGGCGACGGCAACCTCGGTCATCGAGGCTGCGCGTGCCGACGCGGGTGACGGCGAGCTACCGGGCCTCCCCGCGCTGCTGCGGCTCGCGCTCGCCGAGCTCGGACCGGGAGGGGGCCGCCCGTGAGCGACGAGATCCTGCAGCCGGAGGCGGCCGCCGACGACCTGGCCTTCGAGGGCGCCCTCCGCCCCGGGTCGCTCGCCGAGTTCGTCGGTCAGCAGAAGGTGCGTCGCCAACTGCAGCTGCTGCTCGACGCGGCACAGCTGCAGAACCGCGCGCCCGATCACATCCTGCTTGCCGGCCCTCCTGGGCTCGGCAAGACGACGCTGGCGATGATCGTCGCGCACGAGGGCGAGCGACCGCTACGCATGACGAGCGGGCCGGCGATCCAGCACGCGGGCGACCTCGCCGCCGTGCTGTCGTCGCTCGTGCCCGGCGAGGTGCTGTTCATCGACGAGATCCACCGGATGGCGCGTAGTGCCGAAGAGATGCTCTACCTCGCGATGGAGGACTTCCGCGTCGACATCATGGTCGGCAAGGGAGCCGGCGCGACGAGCATCCCGCTCGAACTGGCGCCGTTCACGCTCGTCGGCGCGACCACGCGCGCGGGGCTGCTGCCCAACCCGCTGCGCGACCGCTTCGGCTTCACCGCGCACCTCGAGTTCTACGAAGCCGACGAACTGCACCGCGTCATCGAGCGCGCATCCGGGCTGATCGGCCTGCAGATCGAGTCGGATGCCCTCCGCGAGATCGCCGGACGCTCCCGCGGGACGCCGCGCATCGCCAATCGGCTGCTGCGCCGCGTGCGCGACTACGCGCTCGTGCACGGTGCCGCTGCTGACCACACGGCGGTGAGTGCGGCGCTTGAGCTCTACGACGTCGACGAGCACGGTCTCGATCGGCTCGACCGTGCCGTGCTCTCGGCCATTGTCGAGCGGTTCGACGGGGGGCCCGTCGGCCTGTCGACGCTCGCTGTGACGGTCGGGGAGGAAGCGGAGACGATCGAGTCGGTCGTAGAGCCTTTTCTCGTGCGCAGCGGCCTCGTGACGCGCACGCCTCGGGGGCGGGTCGCGACCCCGCAAGGCTGGCGCCACCTCGGGCGTGCCGCACCGGGGCCGCAGCCCAGCCTCATCGATGACCTATAGTTGAGCGCAGGCTGCCGCGGGCCCCGCTTCCGCGTGCGCGCCGTCCTGTTCCCCCTCGAAAGGTCGTCATGGATCCGTTGACCATTGTCATGCTGGGCGTGCTCGGCCTGCTGATCTTCTTTATGGTGCGCAACTCGCGCAAGCGTCGCGCCATGGTCGATGAGCTGCAGCAGAAGATGGTGCCCGGCGCCGAGGTCATGACGAACTTCGGGCTCTTCGGAACGCTCGTCGAACTCGACGAAGACGAGAACATCGCGACGATCGAGGTCTCGCCGGGCAGCACCATTCGCGTGCACCGGCAGACGCTGGCCCGGGTCATCGAAGACGACGAGCCCGTGCAGGGGTCGACCGACGACGCTCCCGGCACCGACGAGGCCGGGCCGCGCCTCAACGAGTCGAGCGTTGACCCCACTGAGCGCAAGAAGACCGACGACTAACGCTGCGCGACGACGCGCACCCGGGCGGCGGGACAACGATCTCGCTCCACCACCCCCGAGAAATGAGTAACCTCCGTGGCTAGATCGACACCCGAGCGCAAAGCCCTGCGCTCCCTCGTGTGGCTGCTCGTCATCATCGTCGGCCTCCTGTCGGCGAATGCGGCGAGTGTGGCCTTCAACGAGGGGGAGTGGACCCCGCGGCTGGCCCTCGACCTGCAGGGCGGCACGCAGTTGATCCTCGAGCCGCAGATTGAGGAGGGCGCCAACGTCTCCGCCGAACAGCTCAACCAGGCCGTCGCGATCATCCGCCAGCGCGTCGACGCTGGCGGGGTGAGCGAAGCCGAGATCAACACGCAGGGTGGCCGCAACATCGTCGTGTCGATTCCCGGCACACCCGACCAGGCGACGATCGACCGCATCCAGTCCGCGGCGAAGCTCGAGTTCCGCCCCGTGCTGGCGGCCGACGCTGCGTCAAACTCCGCGATCGGCGGCCCGGACGACGACGTCTCGGACGAGAGTGGCATCGACGATGGCCAAACCGAAGGCGGGGCCGAGGACGGTGCAGCCACTGACGACACCACGACGGGCGAGGCAACCGCCGAGGACAACGCGGCTGCCGTCACGACGGACGCCCCCGAGGCCCCACCCATTGCGCCGACCGACGCCAGCGACCTGGCGTGGATCACGCCGGAGGTGCGGGAGCTATTCGACACGATCGATTGCGCTGCGCTCGACGAGCTGGGAACGAACATCGCGCCCGTCGACGAACCGCTCGTGACCTGCGACGTTGACGGCATCGTGAAGTACATTCTTGGACCCGTTGAGGTCGAGGGTGCCAGCATTACGAATGCGACCGCGGGTCTGATTGCCTCGCAGACCGGTGTCACCACGACCGAGTGGGGCGTCAACATTGAGTTTGACGCCGTCGGTACCCAGCAGTTCCGAACGGTTACCGAGCGACTCATCACGCTTCAAGGAATCCAGAACCAGTTCGCCATCGTGCTCGACGGTTCGGTCATTAGCGCCCCGCGCACCCTGGCCGCCATTACCAATGGCCAGCCGCAGATCTCGGGGTCGTTCACGCAAGATACCGCGCAGGTGCTCGCCGACCAGCTGCGCTTCGGAGCGCTGCCCATCGGCTTCGAACTGCAGAGCCAAGAGAACATCTCGGCCACCCTCGGTATCTCACAGCTCGAGAGCGGCATCATCGCCGGTGTCATCGGCCTCTTGCTCGTCATGGCGTACGCGCTGTTCCAGTACCGCGCTCTCGGCGGTGTGATCATCGTGAGCCTGATGGTTGCCGCGGTGTTGTCGTACTTCGTGATCCTGTACCTGTCGAACCAGCAGGGGTATCGCCTGTCACTCGCCGGCGTTGCCGGTCTGATCATCTCGATCGGTGTCATCGCTGACGGCTTCATCGTGTACTTCGAACGCGTGCGAGACGAGTTGCGTGACGGTCGGTCATTGCCGAACGCGGTCGAGGCCGGGTGGTCTCGCGCGTTCCGCACGATCCTGATTTCGAACGTCGTCAGCCTCGTGGGTGCAGTCGTGCTGTACGTGCTCGCCGTCGGAAACGTGCGCGGTTTCGCCTTCACCCTCGGCGTGATGTCGCTCATCAACCTCGTGATCGTCACCCTCATGACGTACCCGACCCTTCGACTCGTGGCGCGCACCGATTTCTTCTCGAGCGGACACCCGCTGTCGGGTCTTGACCCCAAGGCGCTCGGGGCGGTGTACCGCGGCCGCGCGCAGTTCCGCGCACCGGTGAGCACGCCGAAGAAGAACACAGGAAGCTCGCGCGAAGCACAGCGCCGGCAAACCATCGCTGAACGCAAGGCCGCCGAGGCGGAGACCGCAGGGAAGAAGGACGCCCGATGAGCATGCTCACCCGGTTTGGCAACGGCCTCTACACCGGCGAACGCTCGATCAACGTCGTCGGTCGAAGCGCTCTCTGGTATTCGATCGCGGCGGTCTTCCTGCTGCTCGCGATCGGCGTCACTGCACTGCGCGGCGGCTTCGTCTTCGGTATCGAGTTCCGAGGCGGCTCAGAGTTCCGCGTGTCGGCGGCGGCTCAGGTTGTCGAAAACCCCACCGCCGCAACGCAGTTGGCCACCGACGTCGTCAATGACACGGTCGTCGGGGGCAACCCGCGTGTATCGACGGTCGGTACCGACTCGGTTCGCGTGCAGACCGACCAGCTGACGGCGGAGGACACGAACCTCCTGCGTGCGGAGCTCGCCGACGCGTTCGACGTTCCCCTCGAGCAGGTCACGTCGTCGTTCATCGGCGCAACGTGGGGCCAAGACATCACCCGTCAGGCGATCGTCGCCCTGATCGTGTTCATGGTCTTTGTCAGCATCATCATGACGCTGTACTTCAGAACCTGGAAGATGGTCGTCGCAGCCGGTGTCGCCCTCGTTCACGACGTCGTGCTGACCGCTGGCCTGTACGGCGCTCTCGGCTTTGAGATCACGCCCGCGGCCGTCATCGGCTTCCTGACGATCCTGTCGTACTCGCTGTACGACACCGTCGTCGTGTTCGACAAGGTTCGCGAGAACACGAGTGAAGACGGGGTGGAATCGCGACGCACCTTTGCCGAGTCGGTGAACCTCGGGGTGAACCAGACAATCGTGCGTTCCATCAACACGTCGGTGGTCGCCGTCTTGCCCACGGCCGCGATTCTGTTCATCGGGTCGTTCCTGCTCGGCGCGGGAACCCTCCGCGACATCGCGCTCGCCTTGACCGTCGGCACGATCGTCGGCACGTACTCGTCGATCTTCATCGCGGCTCCGCTGTACGTGCAGTTGCGTGCGAACGAGCCCGAGGTCAAGAAGCAGGGCACGCGCAAGAAGGCACCCACTCCTGAGTCCGGTGCCGTCCGCTAGCGTCAGCCGCACCTCGTAGACTGCCCCCGGAGGGTGCGATGACAGAGGTGACGCAGAGCGCAGCGCCATTGCGTTCGTTGTTGCCGCGCCTGTTCTCGCGCGCCCAGCCCACCGGGGCACTGGAAACGCTGTACCGCACGGTGCGGGCCCAGCACCCCAAGGCTGACATCCCACTCCTCGAGCGCGCGTATCGCGTCGCGGAGAAGGCCCACGAGGGTCAGAAGCGCAAGAGCGGCGAGCCGTACATCACGCACCCGCTCGCGGTGGCCCAGATCCTCGCCGAGCTCGGCCTCGGGGTGAAGACGCTCGCAGCCGCCCTCCTGCACGACACCGTCGAGGACACCGACTACACGCTCGACCAGCTGCGCGTCGAGTTCGGCGACGAGGTCGCCATGCTCGTTGACGGGGTGACCAAGCTCGACAAGGTGAAGTACGGCGACTCGGCACAGGCCGAGACGGTGCGCAAGATGATTGTCGCCATGTCGAAAGACATCCGCGTGCTCGTCATCAAGCTGGCCGACCGGCTGCACAACGCCCGCACCTGGGGCTTCGTCGAGGGCTCGTCCGCAAAGCGCAAGGCTCAGGAAACCCTCGAGATCTACACCCCGCTCGCCCACCGGCTGGGAATCCAGACCATCAAGTGGGAGCTCGAAGACCTCTCGTTCGCCGTGCTCCACCCGAAGCTCTACGTCGAGATCGAAAGCCTCGTCAAGAACCGCACGCCCGAACGGGAGAAGTTCGTGCAGCAGGTCATCGACGAGGTCAACGGTGACCTCCGTCAAGCGAAAATCAAGGCGCAGGTCGCCGGGCGGCCGAAGCAGTACTACTCCATCTACCAGAAGATGGTGCACCGAGGCCGCGACTTCGATGACATCTACGACCTCACCGGCGTGCGCATCCTCGTGGGTTCGATCCGCGACTGCTACGCCGCGCTCGGCGCGGTGCACGCGCGCTGGAGCCCGATGCCCGGGCGCTTTAAGGACTACATCGCGACGCCGAAGTTCAACCTGTACCAGTCGCTACACACCACGGTCTTCGGCCCGGGCGGGCGACCGGTCGAGCTGCAGATTCGCACGCACGAGATGCATCAGCGGGCCGAGTTCGGTGTCGCCGCGCACTGGGCATACAAGGAGCGCATGGCCTCCGGCGGCTCGAAGGCCGAGGGCAGCGCAGCGCTCGGCCACGACACCGACATGGCGTGGCTGAAGCACATCTCCGACTGGCAGGCCGAGACGGCCGACCCGAGCGAGTTCCTCGACACGCTGCGCTACGAGATCGGCGCGAAAGAGGTCTACGTCTTCACCCCGCAGGGCAAGGTCATCGGCCTTCCCTCCGGCGCGACCCCCGTCGATTTCGCCTATGCCGTGCACACCGAGATTGGCCACCGCACCATGGGGGCCAAGGTCAATGGCCGGCTCGTGCCGCTCGATTCGACGCTCTCGAGTGGAGACACGGTCGAGGTCTTCACGTCGAAGAACCCCGACGCCGGCCCGAGCCATGACTGGCTAAATTTCGTGACGTCCACGCGAGCCAAGTCGAAGATTCGGCAGTGGTTCACGAAGGAGCGCCGCGATGAGGCGATCGAGCAGGGCAAGGACGCGATCGCTCGCGCGATGCGCAAGCAGAACCTTCCGCTGCAGCGCATGATGTCGCAGGACTCGATTGCGCAGGCCGCGGCGACGCTCCGCTACGAAACGGTGGATGCTCTCTACGCGGCGGTCGGCGAAGGACACGTCTCCACGCAGTCGGTCATCGAGAAGATCCTGTCGACGCTGCACGTCGAGGCGGAATCCGATGACGAGTCGTTCACGCTGCCGAACCGGGCGCGCACGCCGGTTCGCACGAGCGATTCCGGGATCCTCGTCCGTGGCGCTCCGGACATCCTCGTCAAGCTCGCGAAGTGCTGCACGCCCGTGCCGGGCGACGCGATCGTGGGCTTCATCACGCGCGGCCAGGGCGTGAGCGTGCACCGGGGTGACTGCACCAACGTTCAGAGCTTGTTGGCTGAACCCGATCGCATGATCGAGGTGGAGTGGGCCCCGACCACGAAGAGCGTCTTCCTCGTGCAGATTCAGGTCGAGGCCCTCGACCGAAGCGGGCTGCTGTCGGATGTCACGCGTGTGCTGTCCGAGCACCACGTCAACATCCTGTCCGCCAGCGTCAACACGTCACGCGACCGCCTGGCCATCTCGAAGTTCGTCTTCGAGATGGGCGACGTCACGCACCTCGACCGCGTTCTGAACGCCGTTCGTCGCATCGATGCCGTGTACGACGTCTACCGCGTCAGCAACGGCTAGCAAGCGCTGCCTCGCTCGCGCGGTGTACGGCGCGCGCCGGGCCGCAGTGAGCGCCTCTAGCACCGCGTCGGCGCCGAGCCCCGACAGCTCGATCATTCGGTGCAAGTCCGCGAGCGGACACTCGTCGTCGTCGGCTCGGGCGAGGTCGAGAAGCGTGCGCACCGGGGTCGTGACGAGGACACCGCCGACGAGCTGCAGGTCATCGGCGTCGATGACGAGCTCACGCGCCCCCGTGCGCATGCGCGTCCCCGACGGGACACGCGACCCGATCGACGCGGCGAGTGAGGGCGTGGCTGGCTCGGCGCACCAGCCGTAGACCCACGCCGCGCTTCGTCGCTGCACGAACAGGCGTGACTCCCGGCGCACAGCGCTCATGGAGCGGGCGCGATCCGCGGCGCCGACGGGCACATCGATCGGCAGGAAAGCATCCCCGACGCGGGTGAGCTCTCCGTCGAGTTCGGCGGCGCGCAGTTCTGTGGGGGACAGGGTTACGGTACGGACGGCAGACATGCGCCGCAGTGTGTGGGGCCGCGTGCGAAGCGCCGCCCCGATCATCCCGAACGGAGGATAACCGCGTGCAACCCCGCGCTGGGGATAACCCCGCGTCGACCTAGTCGCCGACGGCTGCGAGCCAGGCGCGACGCGCCTCGAGTGCCTCGGTGAGCTCGGCGACCTTCTTCTCGTTCTTTGCCTTCTTCGCCTCGGCGAGCTCTGCCTCGAGTTGCGCGATGGCATCGTGCAGCTGAGACGCGAGTCCTTCCGAGCGAGCCTTCTTCTCGGGGTTGGACTTCTCCCAGTGCGCTTCCTCGAGCGCCTTGACGGCCTGCTCGATCTTCCGCAGACGGTCCTCGATGGGACGTACCTGGTCGCGAGGAACCTTGCCGATCGCATCCCAGCGGCGCTGGATGTTCGTCAGCGTGTTGCGGGCAACGACGCGGTCGGTGGCGCCGAGCAGCGGTTCGGCCTCGCTCAACAGCGCCAGCTTCTGCTCGAGGTTTCCCTGGAACTCCTCGTTCTCACGGGCGTCGATCTCGGCCTTGGCCTGATAGAGAACGTCACCCGCAGCCTTGAACGCCGCCCACAGTGCGTCGTCGACCTTCTTGCCGGCACGGCCGGCGGCCTTCCAGTCGTCGAGCAGGCGCCGATAGGCGGGGATACCGGCGGGCCCCTGCGGGGCAAGCGCCTCGGCCTTCGCGATCAACGCCTGCTTGGCCTGCTTCGCGCCCTTGTGCTCGGCATCCAGCGCCGCAAAGAAGGCGCGACGGTTGCTGTCGAGCGTTCCGCGGGCGGTGCGGAAGCGCTTCCAGAGGTCGTCGGCCTGCTTCTTCGGCAGGCGAGGGCCCGACTGCTGGTGGTCCTTCCAGCGGGTGAACAGGGCCTCCATCTGTGTCGATGCCTGCTTCCACTGCACCGACTGCGGGTCTTTTGCGGCCAGAGCTTCGGCCTCGACGACGATCGCCTCGCGTTCGGCAATGGCGGCCTCGAGTGCGGCTTTCGCCTCGGCCTGCTGCTCCTCCGTCAGCTTCTCGACGGTGCCGCCCAGGGCGTCCAGGCGGGCACGCAGCGCGGGCAGGTCGCCCACGGCGGCGGCGTCGGTGAGGGTCTGGCGCAGACTTGCCACCGTCTTCGCCACATCGGCGGCCGGTGCTCCGCTGCGCGCACGCTGTTCGACGAGCCGCACCTGACCTTCGAGGTCGTCGTACTTTCGCGTGAAGTAGGCGAGGGCCTCGTCAGCGGTGCCGTCGGGGTACTGTCCGACGACGCGTTCTGTTCCGTCGTCCGTGACGTAGACAGTGCCGGTCTCATCGACTCGGCCGAAAGCGGTCTTCTCGTTCACTGCCACGGGTGCATCATCCTCATCGACGCCAGGCGCGCAGGCGAGTCCTGCGGGCGGGGTTCAGCATATTCCACGCTCTCGCCCCGCATCCGGCTGGGAGGCGGGGCGGGCATCCATAGCTACTCGATCGTGATGGAGGTGATGGTCGTCTCGATGCGCGGGCGTCCATCGGGCGCGCCACCCTCGACGCCGCCGGCGACGATCTCGCTCGTCAGCAGATCGAGGCCCGACGTCACCTCGCCAATGACGGTGTAGCCACCGGCCGCGTCGCTCGGAATCGCCGAGTCGCCGTAGACGATGAAGAACTGGCTGCCCATGCTGAACGCGTCGCCGCCGACGCGCGCCATGGCGAGCGTGCCCGCCGTGTACAGGCTGTCGGCCGGCGCATTCTCAACCGGACCGAAACGGAAGTCGGGGCCGCCGCCTCCCGTGCCGTCGGGGTCGCCGCACTGCAGGACGAAGATGTTCGACGTCGTCAGGCGGTGGCACGTGAGGCCGTCGTAGAACCCGTCGGTGATGAGCGAAGTGACGGCCGCAACCGCCTGCGGGGCGGCGGCACCATCGAGCTCGATGCCGAGCTCGATCTCGTCGTTGAGGGTCAGCTGTCCCGTCCAGGTGCGGTCTTCGGCCAGCGACGGATCGGGCGCCTCGCCGGTGGGTTCCGGCGTCGGCTCGACCGTCGCCTCGGGGTCAGGCTCGGGCGCACCCGGGCCGAGCTCGTAGCCGACGAGCGCGGCGCTCGACAGGGCGATGACGGCGACCAGCGCCAGCACGCCACCCACGTTGTCGCGCTTCCGGCGCCGGATGGCGGTGTCGTGCACGGTCTGCCTAGCCTGATAGCGGCGCAGCCGCTCGCGAGACTCCCGATCTTTCGACGACGCCTGGGCCATGCGCTCCTCCTTGGGTGGCGAGTCTCGCCACGTTTTTTCACCGCGTCGAACTCTAGTCGAGGCCCGCGCGAGAGCCTCACCCCACCCCGCTAGCCTGGAGCGATGCAGCAGGAGGGGCTTCATCGCGGCGCGACCCCGCTCGCGGTTCGCATGCGCCCGACGTCGCTCGACGAGGTCGCGGGCCAAAACCACCTCCTGGGCCCCGGTTCGCCGCTCGTCGCGCTCGCCGCTGACGGAGCCGAGGCGCGCCCGAGCGCCGTCTCGGTGATTCTGTGGGGGCCTCCCGGCACGGGAAAGACGACGCTCGCCCAGGCGATCGCCCGTCAGTCAGGGCGCCGCTTCGTCGAACTGTCGGCGATCACAGCCGGAGTCAAAGACGTGCGCGAGGTCATGGAGCGCGCCCTCAGCGACCGCGACCTCTACGGCTCGACGACCGTGCTGTTTCTCGACGAGATCCACCGATTCACCAAGGCCCAGCAGGATGCCCTGCTCCCCGGCGTCGAGAACGGCTGGGTCGTGCTGATCGCCGCGACGACAGAGAATCCCAGCTTCTCGGTGATTTCCCCCCTGCTCAGCCGCAGCCTCCTGCTCACGCTGAAACCGCTCGAGGACGACGACCTCGGGATGCTCGTGGACCGCGCCGTCGTCGACCCTCGCGGGCTCGCCGGTCGCGTCACGCTCGACGACGAGGCGCGCGCCGCGCTCGTTCGCCTGGCGTCCGGGGATGCCCGACGCGCGCTGACCGCGCTCGAGGCAGCCGCGCAGACAACGCTCGCGACCGCCGATGAGGAGGACGAGCATCCCGTGATCACGGCGGAAGCGGTCTCCGCCGCCGTCGACCGGGCGCTCCTGCGCTACGACCGCGCCGGCGACGAGCACTACGACGTCATCAGCGCGTTCATCAAGTCGATTCGCGGCAGCGACCCCGACGCGGCCCTGCACTACCTGGCGCGGATGATCGAGGCGGGGGAGGACCCTCGGTTTATCGCGCGACGCGTGATCATCTCTGCGGCTGAAGACATTGGTGTCGCCGACCCGCAGGCGTTGCCGCTCGCCGTCGCCGCGGCTCAGGCGGTGCAGCTGATCGGCATGCCGGAGGGGCGAATCCCGCTCGCCGAGGCTGTGGTGTACCTCGCGACCGCACCGAAGTCGAACGCCGCCTATCTCGGGATCGACGCGGCTCTCGCCGACGTGCGGGCGGGGAAGGCCGGGGTCGTGCCCCTGCACCTGCGCGACGCGCACTACCCCGGGGCGAAAACTCTCGGCCACGGGAAGGGGTACCGCTACCCCCACGACGACGAGCACGGCGTGTCGACCCAGCAGTACCTGCCGGACCGCCTCGTGGGGCGTGAGTACTACCGACCGACGGCTCGCGGTGCCGAGCGCGACATCGCCGCGCGGCTCGAGAAGTTGCGCGCGATCGTCCGGGGCCGAGCGACCGGCGGCTAAGTGCCGCCATTCTGCTAAGCTTTACCGGCTCGTCAGGTCACGAGCACATCCCACCCATTCCTTATCGGATCCTCCGGAACGCTGCGACGTGCGCCCGGGCAGGGAGGCGGGATGTACGTCCGTGAGTCGCGAACGCCGCGGCCACGTCATGGAAGGAAACCGTTCGTGTCGACTAAGTCACGTACCCGCAGCAAGACCCGCCTCTCGCGCTCGCTCGGCATCGCCCTCACCCCGAAGGCCGCCAAGTACCTCGAGAAGCGTCCGTATGGCCCCGGTGAGCACGGCCGGACCCGCCGCAAGCAGGACAGCGACTACGCGGTCCGCCTGCGCGAGAAGCAGCGTCTGCGCGCCCAGTACGGCATTCGCGAGGCGCAGCTGCGCAACGTATTCCAGGAGGCCCGCCGCACCGAAGGCATGACCGGTGAGAACCTGGTCGAGCTGCTCGAGATGCGCCTCGACGCGCTCGTGCTGCGTGCCGGCTTCGCCCGCACCACCGCGCAGGCCCGTCAGATGGTCGTGCACCGCCACATCCTCGTCGACGGCCAGCTCGTTGACCGCCCGTCGTTCCGCGTGAAGCCGGGCCAGCTCATCCACGTCAAGCCGAAGAGCGAGGGCATGGAGCCGTTCCAGGTCGCCGCCGCCGGTGGCCACGTCGACGTGCTGCCGAAGACCCCGGGCTACCTCGAGGTCGAGCTCGACAAGCTGCAGGCGCGCCTCGTGCGCCGCCCGAAGCGCGCCGAGGTGCCCGTCACCTGTGACGTGCAGCTCGTCGTTGAGTACTACGCCGCGCGCTAGCGCACACTGATTTATCCCGTCGGGGGCTCGGCATGTTTGCCGGGCCCCCGACGTCGTTCGCGGGGCCGCTAGGCTGGGTGACTGCCCGTACGCGCGAGACCGCGCACGCCACCACACCTCGGCTGTAAGGAGTCCCTCATGAAGAACGCTCTCTGGTTCATCGTCGGCGTTGCGGTGGGTGCCGTCGCCGCCCACCAGTACTCGCGCACCGAGCAGGGCGCCCAGTTCTTCGACGAGGTCGACAGCCGCGCCCGCGAGTTCGGCTCGGCCGTCATCGACGGCTACAAGCAGCGCGAGGCCGAGCTGCGCGCCGCCGTCGCCGAAGCGGAAGACACGATCGCTGATCTGTCGAACAAGCTGAAGTAACCGGTGCAGACCGCCGATATTCAGCGCCGCTGGCTCGACTATTTCGGGCAGCGAGGCCACACCGTCGTTCCCAGCGCCAGCCTGATCGCCGATGACCCCACGGTCATGTTCACGATCGCGGGCATGGTGCCGTTCATCCCGTATCTCACAGGCGTCGTGCCGGCGCCGTACCCGCGCGCCACCAGTGTGCAGAAGTGCATCCGCACGAACGACATCGAGGAGGTCGGGAAGACCACCCGGCACGGCACGTTCTTCCAGATGAACGGCAACTTCTCATTCGGCGACTATTTCAAGGAAGGCGCGATCGAGTACGCCTGGGAGCTGCTCACGATGCCCGAGGCCGACGGCGGCCTCGGCTTCGACGAGAAAGACCTCTGGGTCACCGTCTACGAAGACGACGACGAGGCGCGCCAGTTGTGGAAGCGAATCGCGGGGCTTCCCGACGAGCGCATCCAGTCGATGGGCAAGGAAGACAACTACTGGTCGACCGGTCAGCCCGGCCCCGCGGGCCCGTGCAGCGAGATCTACTTCGACCGCGGCCCCGCCTATGGCCCCGAGGGCGGCCCGGCCGTGGACGACACCCGGTACATCGAGATCTGGAACCTCGTGTTCATGCAGTACGCGATCGACCAGGTGACGTCGAAGACCGAGTTCCGCATTCTCGGCGAGCTGCCGAACAAGAACATCGACACCGGCATGGGCATGGAGCGCGTCGCGTTTCTGAAGCAGGGCGTCGAGAACATGTACGAGATCGACCAGGTGCGCCCCGTTCTCGACGCGGCGGCCGCGATGTCGGGTCGCCGCTACGGCGCGAACCACGACGACGACGTGCGGATGCGCGTCATCGCCGATCACGTGCGCTCGAGTCTCATGCTCATGACCGACGGCGTCGCGCCCGGCAACGAGGGGCGCGGCTACATCCTGCGACGCCTCATGCGCCGCTCGATCCGCGCCATGCGGCTGCTCGGCGTGGACGCCCCGAGCTTCGAGGTGCTCTTCGCCGCCTCCCGGGATGCGATGAGCGCCGCGTACCCCGAGGTCGCGCAGAACTACCACCGCGTCTCGCGCCTTGCACTCGGTGAGGAGGACGCGTTCCTGCGGACGCTCGCGAGCGGCACGAGCATCCTGGATGTGGCGGTCGCCGAGACCACGAAGTCGGGCGGCAGCGTGCTTCCCGGCGACACCGCCTTCCAGTTGCACGACACGTTTGGCTTCCCGATCGACCTGACGCTGGAAATGGCGGAGGAGGCGGGACTGTCGGTCGACCGCGCGGCGTTCGACACCCTGATGGCTGAGCAGCGTGCGCGGGCGAAGGCCGACGCCAAGTCGAAGAAGGCTGTGCTCGCCGACGTCTCGGTGTACGGCGGCTTCCGCTCCCTCGGCGAAACGCGATTCCTGGGCTACGACGAGCTGGAGGCCGAGACCACGGTCGTCGGCATCATCGTCGACGGGCAGAGCGTCGACCGGGCGAGCGCCGGCCAGCTGGCCGAGGTGATCCTCGCCGACACGACCCTGTATGCCGAGTCAGGTGGTCAGGACGCCGACGAGGGCACAATCGTGGGCCACAGCTTCGAGCTCGACGTGCTCGACGTGCAGCGTCCGATTGCTGGGCTTGTCAGCCACCGCGTCGAGGTGCGCACGGGCGAGGTCGCGGTCGGCATGGCCGCTCGCTCGATCGTCGACGCCGAGTACCGTCGTTCGGCGACCCAGGCGCACTCGGCGACCCACGTCATCCACGCCGCCCTGCGCCAGACGCTCGGCTCCGAGGCGCACCAGTCCGGTTCGTACAACAAGGCCGGCTACATGCGCCTCGACTTCAGCTGGAACCAGGCACTCAGCCCGGAAACCCGCAGCGAGATCGAAGAGATCAGCAACATCGCCGTGCGCGACAACCTCGCCGTCGAAACCCGCGTGATGGGGCTCGACGAGGCGAAGTCGCTCGGCGCGATGGCGCTCTTCGGCGAGAAGTACGGCGAACGCGTGCGCGTCGTCGACATCGGTGGCCCCTGGTCGCGCGAGCTGTGCGCCGGCACCCACGTGTCCCGTTCGGCCGAGATCGGCATGATCAGCCTCGTGAGCGAGTCGAGCGTCGGCTCGACGAACCGCCGCGTCGAGGCGCTCGTCGGGCTGGAGGCGTTCCGCGAGTTCGCCGCCGAGCGCGCGCTCGTGCAGCAGCTCACCGCGCAGCTGAAGACGCCGCGCGAAAACCTCGCCGACCGCATCGCTGACCTCGCCCAGCAGCTGAAGAGCGCCGAGAAGCGCATTCAGCAGTTTGAGGCACAGAAGCTGTCCGAGCGAGTGCCCGCACTTGCTCAGTCGGCCGAGTCCGTCGGCGCCGTGCAGCTCGTCGCCGCCGACCTCGGCGCCGTGTCGTCTGCCGACGATGTGCGTCGGCTCGCCCAGTCGGTGCGCGAGCGCCTCTCGGGCCAGCCCGCCGTGGTCGCGCTGGCCGGAGCGGCGGCAGGTAAAGCAACCGTGATCGTGGCGACGAGCCCCGAGGCCCGCGACGCCGGTGCTCGCGCGGGCGAGTTGGCCAAGCGCGCGTCGGCGGTGCTCGGCGGCGGGGGCGGCGGCAAAGACGACCTGGCCCAGGGTGGCGGTCCCGCTCTCGAGCGAGTCGGCGATGCTCTGGCGGCCGTTCGCGGCGCGCTCCGAGGCTAAATCCCGTGCGGTCGGGAGTGCGGCTCGGCATCGACGTGGGGAAGGCCCGCGTCGGTGTCGCGAAAAGCGATCTGCACGGCATGCTCGCCACGCCGGTCGAGACGGTGGCGCGTAGGCCGGACACGGTCGACCGCTTAGTTGCCCTTGCCGCAGAACATGACGCGATCGAACTCGTCGTGGGGCTGCCGTTGTCGATGAGCGGCGCTGACACGGCGTCAACCGCGGATGCCCGAGCGCTGGCCGCTGAGTTGGCCGCGCGCGGGCTCGACGTGCGCCTCGTTGACGAGCGCTTGACCACCGTGTCTGCCCAGCGCGCCCTGCACGGCGCGGGCCGCACGACGAAGTCGAGCCGCTCGGTCGTCGACCAAGTGGCCGCTGTTATTCTGCTCCAGCACGCGCTCGACCATGAGCGTTCCCGCGGGGACGCACCGGGCGCCATCCTGACGGCCGACGAAGGACACCCGACATCGTGACCGACTCCCGCCCCGACAGCGCCAGCGCCGGCGAGAACGACGACGCCTGGGACGCGATCTTCCGCACCCAGCCGAGCGACGAACCCGAGCCGGCCGCTCCGCCCCCCACCGCCGCCGCGCCGCAGAGCCGGCGCGAGGCCCGGGCCGCGGGCGGGCGCGCGAGCCGGTCGCGCGGCGACGCTGGCGCTGGCGCGCCGCCGAAGAAGCGTCGGCGAAAGTGGCCGTGGGTGCTCCTCGGGGTGTTGCTGCTGCTTCTCGGTGGCGCAGGCGCTGCGACCTACTGGGCCTGGTCGAACTACGAGCCGCAGATCCGCACCCTGCTCGACATCGAGCTGCCCAACGACTACGAGGGTGCTGGCAACGGCACCGAGGTGCTCTTCGCAATCCAGCCAGGAGACATCGGCTCGGACGTCGCCACCAACCTAGTCGACGCCGGCGTCACCATGACCTTCGACGCCTTCTACGACCTGCTGCTCGCCGATCCGAGCATCCAGTTCCAGCCGGGCACCTACGAACTGCAGGAACAGATGTCGGCTCAAGCCGCTCTCGACATCCTGCGCGACCCCGAGAACATCATCACGATCCGCGCGCTCGTGCGGGAGGGCCTGCGCGCCGGCGAGGTGTTCGCCGCGCTGTCCGACGCGACCGGTGTGCCCATTGAGGATTACGAGACGGTCGCCGACGACCTCGCGGCACTTGGCATCCCCGAGGAGGCCCCGAACATCGAGGGCTACCTCTTCCCGGCGACCTACACGTTCGAGCCGGGCGGCACCGCGGGAGACCACATCCAGCGCATGGTGAACGAGACCTTCTCCCGCCTGGATGCTCGGGGCGTCGCAGTAGAGGACCGTCACGAGGTGCTCACCATCGCCTCGCTGATTCAGCGCGAAGCGCGGCTCGACGAGGACTTCTTCCGCGTCTCGCGCGTCATTCAGAACCGCCTCGAGATCGACATGATGCTGCAGTTCGACTCGGCGACCCAGTACGGCGCGGGCGACACCGGCTCGGTGTGGTCGAGTGCGGACGCGCTCGAAGCGGACAACCCGTACAACACCTACGCGATCGTGGGGCTGCCGATTGGGCCGATCGCGGCACCCGGCGATCTCGCGATCGACGCTGCCCTGAACCCCGCCGAGGGCGACTGGATCTACTTCGTCACGGTGAACCTCGCGACGGGCGAGACGCAGTTCTCGGTCACCCTCGCCGAGCACGAGCAGGGCGTCGAACGCCTGCGCGCGTGGTGTCGCGAGAGCGATGAGAACGCGCAGTTCTGTGCCTGATCGCCGGCTCGCCGTGATTGGTTCGCCGATCGCGCACTCGCTGTCTCCTGCCCTGCACCGCGCGGCCTACCGCGCGCTCGGCCTCGACTGGGGCTACGACCGCCACGAGGTGCGCGCCGGAGGCCTCACCGCGTTCGTCGACGGCCTCGACCGTCAGTGGCGCGGGCTGTCGGTCACGATGCCTCTCAAGGAGGAGACGGCCGAACTTGCGGACGGCGCCGATCGCACCGTCGAGTTGACGGGCGCCGCCAACACGCTGCTGCTCGACGGCGGTCGCCGTATCGCCCGCAACACCGACGTCGCCGGCGTCGAGCGCGCCCTCACCGACGCGGGCGCGACCGACGTCGAACACGCCGTGGTCGTCGGGGCGGGCGCGACGGCGCGCAGCGTGCTCGTGGCGCTCGACCACCTGGGCCTCCGCGGCGTTACCGCGCTCGTGCGGGACCCGGCGCGTGCCGTAGCGTTCACCCGACTCGCCGACGAGCTCGGCCTCGAACTCGACCTCGTCGACGTCGCCGAGCTTCGCCACCTGGTCGAGGGCACCGACGTCGTCGCCTGGACTCTTCCGAACGGCGTTCCCCTGCCCACCCCGCTGACCCTGACGGATGCACCGGAGGCGGTCGCGCTGGACGTCACCTACTCGCCGTGGCCGGGCCCGCTCGCCGCGCCGTGGCTGGCCGCAGGCGGTCGCGTGGCGTCCGGCCGAGACATGCTGCTGCACCAGGCCGTCCGCCAGGCGCGCTTCTTCGTCAGCGGCCAGACGGAGTCGCCGCTGCCGGACGAGGAACTGGTCGAGGCGGCGATGCGCGCCGCGCTGCCGGAGGCGTCCTGACGGGCCGCACCCCGTGCATCCCGCGCCCGAATAGCCGTGGGAGGATGGAACAATGCTGCGCTGGTTGACCGCTGGAGAATCGCACGGGCCCGAACTCGTGGCCATTCTGGAAGGCCTCCCCGCCGGGGTGCCCGTCACGCGTGAGGCCATTCAGGCCGACCTCGCGCGCCGCAAGCTCGGCTATGGGCGCGGCGCGCGCATGAAGTTCGAGGCCGACCAGCTCGACATCTCGGGCGGCATTCGCCACGGCGTCACGATGGGCAGTCCCGTCGCGCTGCGCATCGGCAACACCGAGTGGCCCAAGTGGACCACCGTAATGAGCCCCGACCCGGTCGACCCCGCCGAGCTGACGGGCGGCCGCGCCGCCCCGCTCACCCGCCCCCGCCCCGGCCACGCCGACCTCGTCGGCATGCAGAAGTACGGCTTCGACGAGTCGCGGCCCGTGCTCGAGCGCGCGAGCGCCCGCGAGACCGCCGCGCGCGTCGCCCTCGGCGCCGTCGCCCGCGCGTTCCTCGGCGAACTCGGTATCCGCCTCGTCAGCCACACCCTCTCCATCGGCCCCGTGCGGGTGCCTGACGATGCCCCGCTGCCGCGTCCCGGCGATGTCGAGACGCTCGACGCCGACCCGCTGCGCTGCCTGCACCCGGAAACCTCGGCCGCGATGGTGGCCGAGGTCGACGCGGCCCACAAAGACGGCGACACGCTCGGCGGCGTCGTCGAAGTGCTCGCCTACGGCGTGCCCCCGGGCCTCGGCTCGTACACCCACTGGGACCGTCGCCTCGACGCGAAGCTCGCGCACGCCCTCATGGGAATCCAGGCCATCAAGGGGGTCGAGGTCGGCGACGGCTTCGAAACCACTCGGCGCCGCGGCTCAGCCGCGCACGACGAGCTGGTTCCCGGCGACGGCGTTGTCGAACGCCTCAGCGACCGCGCGGGCGGCACCGAGGGCGGCATGTCGACGGGCACCGTACTGCGCGTCCGCGCCGGCATGAAGCCGATCGCGACCGTGCCGCACGCCCTCCGCACGATCGACACCGCCACCGGCGACGCCGCGCCCGCCCACCACCAACGCTCCGATGTCTGCGCCGTGCCCGCCGCCGGTGTCGTCGCCGAAGCCATGGTGGCGCTCGTCGTCGCCGACGCGGTGCTCGACAAGTTCGGCGGCGACTCCGTCGCCGAAACACGGCGCAACCTCGAGGCGTACCGCGCCGCTATTCCGGCCACGCTCGCGACGGCCGTCATCACCGGTGACTGACCGCGCGCATCCCGCCGTCGTCTTGATCGGCCCGCCGGCGGCCGGCAAGACGAGAATCGGTAAGCGCATCGCGCGCGCTCTCGAGACTGAGTTCGTCGACACCGACCGGATGATCGTGGATCGTCACGGACCGATCCCCGAGATCTTCGAGCACGAGGGCGAGCCGACGTTCCGCGGCTACGAGCGTGATGCGGTCGCCGACGCGCTCGCCCTCGACGGCGCGGTCGTCGCGCTCGGCGGGGGAGCGGTCATGACCCCCGAGACGACAGAGCGCCTCGCCGGCCTTCCCGTCGCGCTGCTCACGATCACCGAGGAAGCCGCCGAGGCGCGCCTCACCCGGTCGGGCTCGTCGCGCCCCCTCGTCGCGGGCGGCGTTGCGCAGTGGGCGGCCCTCGTCGAGCGCCGCATGCCGACCTATCGGATGCTCGCGCGGGCCACCTGGGACACCTCCCGTCGCCCCGCCGACACCATCGCCATCGAGATTGCCGACTGGGTGCGCCTGGGCGCCCCCGAGAGGAAGGATGCGTCATGACGGACGCCACGATCATCCCCGTCGCCTCGGGCGGCGGCTACGACGTTCACGTCGGCCGCGGCCTCGTCGATTCTCTCGGCTCCGTGCTGCCGCCGAACGCCGCCAAGGTGCTCGTGATCCACGCGCCGGCCATGGCGCCGACCGCCGAGCGGCTGCGCGAGCAGCTTGCGGGCCGCACTGAGGTGCTGCTTGCCGAGGTGCCCGACGCCGAAGGGGCCAAGCGGGTCGAGGTTGCGGCCTTCTGCTGGCAGATCCTCGGCCAGACCGACTTCACGCGCACCGACGCGATCGTCGGCCTCGGTGGGGGAGCGACCACCGACCTCGCCGGCTTCGTCGCCGCCACCTGGCTGCGTGGCGTGCCGTGGGTCGCCGTTCCGACGACCGTGCTCGGCGCCGTCGACGCGGCCGTCGGTGGCAAGACCGGCATCAACACGGCCGAGGGCAAAAATCTCGTCGGCGCCTTCTGGGCGCCGCGCGCCGTCGTCGCCGACCTCGACCTTGTCGCGACGCTCCCGAAGAACGACATTCTCGCCGGTTTCGCCGAGATCGTGAAGGCCGGCTTCATCGCCGATGAGCGCATCCTCGAGCTCATCGAGGCTGACGTCGAGACGGCGACCGACCCGAACAGCGCGGTCTTCCGCGAACTCATCGAACGCGCCATCCGCGTGAAGGCCGAGGTCGTCAGCGACGACTTCACCGAGCAGGGGCGCCGCGAGATGTTGAACTACGGCCACACGCTCGGCCACGCCATCGAGCACGCGGAGCGCTACCGCTGGCGCCACGGCTCCGCCGTCGCGATCGGCATGATCTTCGCCGCCGAGCTGTCGAGGCTCGCCACGGGTCTTCCCGACGCCGTCGTCGACCGCCACCGCGCGATCCTCGAGTCGCTCACGTTGCCAACCACGTATCCGATCGGCCGGTGGAAGACGTTGCTGGCGACCATGCAGCGCGACAAGAAGGCGCGTGCGGGCATGCTGCGCTTCATCGTGCTCGATGACGTCGGCCGCCCCCGGGTTCTCAACGGGACTGACGAGTCGCTGCTGTTCAGCGCGTACCAAGAGGTCGGCTCCTGAGCCGCCAGTAGGGTGAACGCATGGCAGACATCGATCGCGTGCTGGTGCTGAACGGCCCGAACCTCGATCGGCTCGGCACCCGGCAGCCCGAAATCTACGGCACGATGAGCCTCGCTGACATCGAGCGGATGCTCGCCGAGCACCATCCGGACGTCACGCTCGATGTGCGCCAGACGAACGACGAGGCGACCCTGATCGGCTGGATGCACGAGGCCGTTGACGAGCGCATGCCCGTCATCCTGAACCCCGCCGCCTTCACGCACTACTCGTACGCCCTGCGGGATGCCGCCGCGCTCGTGACCGAGGCGGGCCTTCCGCTGATCGAGGTGCACCTGTCGAATCCCCACGCGCGCGAGACGTTCCGACACACGAGTGTGATCAGCGGCGTCGCGACGGGCGTCATCGCCGGCTTCGGCCAGCACTCCTACCTCCTCGCCCTCGACCAGGTGCGGCGCCAGGCTTAGCGTCGACTAGACTTCCCCGGCGGTGCCCGGCGCACCGCACACGACTTTGTGCACCAAACGAACGGATACGAACACGCCATGGCCACTACGAACGACATCAAGAACGGCAGCGTCCTCTCGCTCGACGGCCAGCTCTGGAGCGTCATCGAGTTCCAGCACGTGAAGCCAGGCAAGGGCGGCGCGTTCGTGCGCACCAAGTTGAAGAACGTCACGAGCGGCAAGGTCGTCGACAAGACGTTCAACGCGGGCACCAAGATCGACTTCGCTGTCGTTGACCGCCGCGACTACCAGTACCTCTACCAGGACGGCGACGGCTTCGTCTTCATGGACCTCACCGACTACGACCAGATCACGGTCCCGTCGGAGACCGTCGGTGACGCGAAGAATTTCATGCTCGAGAACCAGAACGTCACGATCGCCATGCACGAGGGCGTCGCGCTCTACCTCGACCTGCCCGCGTCGGTGGTACTCGAGGTGACGTACACCGAGCCGGGCCTGCAGGGTGACCGCTCGACCGGCGGTACGAAGCCCGCCACGCTCGAGACCGGCTACGAGATTCAGGTTCCGCTGTTCCTCGAGGCGAACACCAAGGTCAAGGTCGACACCCGCACGGGCGACTACCTCGGCCGCGTCAACGACTAACGTGAGCGCCCGGTCTAAGGCGCGCAAGCGCGCCCTCGACATGCTCTACATCGCCGACGTGCGTCAGTCGTCGCTCCGCGATGTGTTGCGCGAAGAAGCCGAGCGCGCCGCCGTTCAGCCGCAACGCTCCTCCAGCTGGCCCTATGCCGAAGACATCGTTCGGGGCGTGATCGACAACGCCGACGCGATCGACCGCTTGCTCGAACTGCACGCCACCGGCTGGAGTCTCGCGCGCATGCCGGCCGTCGACCGCGCCATCCTCCGCGTCGCGGTGTGGGAACTCGTCTACAACGACGACATTCCCGCACCCGTTGCGATCAGCGAAGCGGTCGAGTTCGCCACCCTGCTGTCGACCGACGATTCGGCGGCATTCGTGAACGGGGTACTCGGAGCCATCGCCGACCGCGCCTGAGGCTGACGTGAGCGGGCTGCTGATCCTCGACTTCGACGGCACACTGTGCCTCGGAGACGAGCCGGTGCGCGCCTATGCGCGCGCGGTGGCGGACGAGGCCGGTATTCCCCACGCGCTCGTCCTCGACCCGCTCGACGCGTTTCTCGCGGCAGACACCTCGTCCGTCGACATCGTTGTGGCGTCTGACGGCTACCAGGCGACGGCAGAGCTCGGACGCCGCCTCGGGCTCGACGCTGCCGCGCTCGGGCGGGCGTACCGGGCGTCACGCGCTGACGTCGACGCCGGGCTGGTTCCGATGCGTGCCGCACCGGGCATGGCAGATGAGTTGGCGCACTGGATAGGGTGGCGCCGAGTGCTCGTCACCAATGCGCCCGACGCAGGCACCCGGGCTCTCGTGTCGACGCTGGGTTTCGCCGGCGTCGTCGACCACATCATCGGCGATGCGGGAAAGCCTCGCGGGCTTGAGGCTCTCCTCGCGGAAGGGGGAGAGCTTCACGACGCCGCCCGAACACCACTCGCGTCGGTCGGCGACATCTGGCGCAATGACCTTGCGCCCGTTGCGGCCCTGGGCGGGTGGACAGCTCTCATCGACCGTCACCCGCAGGCAGATGCGGCTCCCACGGTGCGTGCACGGCAGCCTCAGGATGCGCTCAGGAAGCTCCGCGAGTGCATCCAGGGCGCGGAAACCGCCCCGTGAACGTTCGGTAAATTCCGGCGTCAGCCCGGGGAAAGTGGTCGTCGCGATCGGGGAATCCTGCCTAGCGTGGAGGTGCACGGCACCGTCGGCCCCGAATACAGCGGGGGCCTGGGTGCGCGGTTGTCCTCACCCCACACGCACAGGAGACCCTACTCATCATGACTGCACGCCTTTCCCGCTGGGCCGCCCTCGGCGCCGCCTCCGTTCTCGCCCTCGGGCTTGCCGGCTGCGCCACTGACGCCCCCGCCGACGATCCGACCACCGCTCCCGCGCCCGACGCGCAGTCGACCGAATGGCCCGACGAACTCGTCATCGGCCTCGTCCCGTCGCAGGACCTCGACCAGCTCGTCGAAGACGCCGAGGCGCTCGGTGAACTGCTCGCCGGCGAGATCGGAATCCCCGTGACCACGACCGTCACCGACAACTACGCCGCGCTCGTCGTGGCCATGCAGACCGGCCAGGCGCAGGTGGGCCTCTTCGGCCCGATCGCGCTCGTCGCCGCCGCCGACCAGGCGGGTGCCGAGGTCGTTCTGCAGTCGGTGCGCCGCGGCACCGCGAGCTACCACACGCAGTGGTTCACGACCGACACCGACCGCTTCTGCCTCGACGAGCCGGTCATCGTGACCGACGACGACGGCAACGAGTTCTCGCACTGCAACGGCACCGACACGGCCGAGGTCGGCCCCGTCGGCGTCGAGGCGCTCGCGAACATCGAGGCGGGCGAGACCATCTCGTTCGTCGACGAGCTCAGCGCATCGGGCTACTACTACCCGGCAACGCAGCTCGAGAACGCCGCCGGCCTCGACCCGTTCAGCGACATCAGCGCGCTCTTTGCCGGTGGGCACCCGAACTCGATCCTCGCCGTGCAGCGCGGCGACGCGGCCGTCGGTGTGAGCTTCGACGACGCCCGCATCAACCTGCTCGAGGAAGACCCCGAGGCGGGCACCTCGGTCACGGTGTTCGCGTGGTCGGACGAGATCCCCAACGACGGTGTGGCCGTCGCCGGTGACCTGCCCGCCGACCTGATCCAGGCGATCACGGACGCGTTCCTCGCGATCGCCGAGACCCCCGAGGGACAGCAGGCGCTGTTCGACGTGTACTCGATCGACGGACTCGTGCCGGCCGACCTCGAGGCGCTCGACGTCGCCCGTCAGGTCGCCGCCAACTTCGGCGACCGCTGATCCGACCCGGCCCGTAGTGTCGAGGGGGCGGCGCTCGCGCGCCACCCCCTCGTGGCACGTCTCCCTCGAAAGCGATCCCACCCCATGATCGAATTCCGCTCCGTTACCGTCACCTACCCCGACGGAACTGTTGGGCTCGACGACATCACCCTCGATATCCCTGCCGGTCAGTTCGTCGTCGTTGTCGGACTCTCCGGCGCCGGTAAGTCCACCCTCATCCGCTCCGTCAACGGACTCGTGCCCGTGACGAACGGCGAGCTCGTCGTTGACGGCAGCGCCGTTCACGGCGCCAAGGGTCGCGCGCTGAGGCGGCTGCGCGCCCGCGTCGGCATGATTTTCCAGTCGTTTAACCTCGTAAAGCGATCGAGCGTGCTCACCAACGTGCTCGTCGGCCGGCTCCACGCAACAGGCTTCCTGCGCTCGATGCTCGGGTGGTTCCGGGCCTCCGACAAGCAGCTCGCCTTCGAAGCCCTCGACCGCGTCGGCATTCTCGAGAAGGCGTACAACCGCGCGTCCGCCCTGTCGGGTGGGCAGCAGCAGCGGGTCGCGATCGCCCGCGTGCTGGCCCAACAGCCGAGCGTGATCCTCGCCGACGAGCCGGTCGCCTCGCTCGACCCGCCCACGGCGCACATGGTGATGCGCGACCTGCAGCGCATCAATCGAGAACTGGGCATCACGACGATCGTGAACCTGCACTTCCTCGACCTCGCCCGCGAGTTCGGAGACCGCATCATCGGGATGCGGGACGGGAAGGTCGTCTTCGACGGGTCCGGCGTCCAGGCCGATGATGCCGTGTTCGAGCGTATTTACGGCCGGTCGCTGACCAACGAAGACGTTCTCGGTGCCGACGATGTCGAGGCCGCGCCCGTCTCGCTCACCAGCGACCCTGACGCCGCAGCGCGATGAGCGCATCCACCGCGCCAGCCCGGCGTGCGATCACGCCGCCGAAACGTCCGCTCCCGTCGTGGCGCCTGCCCGTCGGCCTCGCCGCCGTCGTGGCCATCACGGTGTGGGCGGGGATCAGCATCGAGTTCACGCTGACGCCGCTCATCACCGACATCGGTCGCGGTGAGCCCGTCGTTCGCGGCTTCCTCGACCCAAACTGGTTGTTCATTTTCCGCGTCTGGGACGCCTGGCTCGAGACCATCGCCATCGCGATCATCGCCTCCCTCGTCGGCAACGCGATTGCCCTGGTGCTCGCCTTCCTCGCCTCCCCGGTGACAAACCCGATCACGCCGTTCCAGAAGACGATGAAGGCCGTCATGGCCGTTGTGCGCTCGCTTCCCGACGTCGCCTACGGACTCATCTTTGTGGCGGCGGTCGGTGTTGGAAGCCTCGCGGGCATCCTCGCGCTCATCATGTTCAACATCGGCGTCTGCGCCAAGTTGACCGCCGAAACGATCGACGCCGTTGATCCCGGGCCTATCGAAGCGGCGGATGCGTCGGGGGCGAGCCTCGCGCGACGCGCCCGTTTCGCCGTGCTGCCGCAGGCGCTACCGGGGTACCTGTCGTACAGCCTCTACGTGTTCGAGCTGAATCTGCGCGCCTCCGTCGTGCTGGGCTTCGTCGGCGCAGGCGGCATCGGCTCGACCATCCGCGTTGAGCTGTCACGGTTCTCCTACGAAAACCTGTCAGCCATCATCATCGCCCTGTTCGTGATCGTGTTCGCACTCGACGCGTTCTCTCGCTGGCTGCGAAAGAAGCTGATCTAAATGTCGACCATCACGCCACCGCGCGCCCCCGGGCGCTCGTTCACGCCTCCTCCCGCTCCCAGCAAGCTGCGCGAAACGATCGGGATGCTCGCGGTCACGCTGGTCTTCGCGCTCGCGGTCGTTCTCGCCGACGCGAACTGGCCGCGACTGCTGGAGGCACCCGCAGTTCTCGGTGAATTCGTCGTGCTGATGACGCAGGGCGTGCTGCAGAACCCCCTCGAGGCTCCGACGAACGAGTATTGGACGCGCTCGCTCGAGCTCATGATCGAGTCGCTGCACATCGCCTGGATCGGAACCCTGATTGGCGCGATCCTGAGCTTTCCGCTCGGTTTCCTCGCGGCCCGCAACGTCGCGCCTCCCGGCGTCGTCGTTGTCGTGCGGCAGATCCTGAACGCGATCCGGGCGATTCCCGAGATCATCTTCGCGATCGCGATCATGCTGCCGATCTTCGGGCTGGGTCCCCTTGCCGGCGCGCTCGCGATCGGCGTGAACTCGGTCGGCACGCTCGGCAAGCTCACGAGCGAGGCGATCGAGAGCATCGATACCGGTCCCGTGGAGTCGGCGCGAGCATCTGGCGCATCGCGCTGGCAGGTGATTCGGTACGCGATGGTGCCGCAGGTCATGCCCGAGGTGGTCGCGTATTGGCTCTACCGCTTCGAGATCAACATTCGAGCGAGCGCGATCCTCGGCGTTCTGGGTGCCGGCGGCATCGGGTCCATCCTGTCGGCGCTGTTCAACATCCGCGCGTGGGACCGGATCGGCGTCACGCTCGCCGTGATCATCATCGTGACGCTCATCATCGACGCGATCTCGGGGTCCATCCGACACCGCATCATCCACGGTGCGGCACCCCGCGGTGTTCGCAGAAGGCGCGCACTGACGCCCGAACCACCGCCCGTGTAGGGCGCAGTGCGACACCGTATGACGCAATGTTTCAGACGGTGTCGCACTGTGTCGGGGGCGTTTGAGGCGGTGAGGCACCCGCCCGTACCGTGACGGCATGAGCTTCAGCGCACCCTCCACCCTCGCGACCTCGCCGGCACTACCGGTGCGCCTCGCGGGCGTCGGGCGCACCTTCGCGGGCGCCGACGGCGCTCCCGACCGCACCGTGCTGCGCGACGTCGACCTTGACATCGCCGCGGGTGAGATCGTGGCCCTCATCGGAGCGTCTGGCTGCGGCAAGTCCACCCTGTTGCGCCAGATCAGCGGCCTGGACGTGCCCACGGAGGGTGACGTCACGATTGACGGCCGTCACGTCGTGCCCGCCGACCAGCGGTGCGCCGTCGCATTCCAAGAGCCGCGCCTCCTGCCGTGGCGCACCCTCACCCGCAACGTCGAGGTCGGCATTCCCCGCACCCTCGGCCGCGAGGATGGCCGGCAACGCGTCGCCGAACTGCTCGAGCTCGTCCAGCTGAGCGACTCGGCGAATCTGCGTCCCCGCCAGATCTCGGGCGGCATGGCGCAGCGCGTGTCGCTCGCCCGCGCCTTTGCGCGTGGCCCCGGCGTACTGCTGCTGGACGAGCCGTTCGGAGCGCTCGACGCGCTGACGCGCCTCACCATGCAGGACCTGCTCGTCGACATCCACGCCGTCGAGCCCGCGACGATCGTGCTCGTCACACACGACGTCGATGAGGCGCTGACCCTGGCCGACCGCGTCGTATTGCTCGGTCGCGACCCTGACGGTGCGCCCGGCGCGAGCATCCGCCGCATCGTGGAAGTCCCCGGCCAGCGCCCGCGTGATCGCGCCGATGCCGAGCTCGCCGAGCTGCGCGCCGAGCTGTTGGATGCCCTCGGCGTCGACAGTCATCACCACGCCCACTAGGCGTCACCGACCGCACCACCCGTACCGCCACCACCCCGATCAGCATCACCCCGTCAGAAAGGCACACCATGACTCGCCGTCCCCTCCTCCCGCTTGCCGCTATCGCCGCCGCCGCGATGATGGCGATGGCGGGATGTGTCGCCGGCGAGGGCAGTGCCGTTGCCCCGCAGCCGACCGACGAGCCAGCCGCCGCGGGGGAGTGGTCGGCCGACCGTCTCTCGCTCGACTTCGCCACCTACAACCCGCTCAGCCTGATCATTCGCGACCAGGGTTGGCTCGAAGACACACTCGGCGATGACGTCGAGGTCATCTGGACGCAGTCGCTCGGCTCGAACCGCGCGAACGAGGGCCTGCGCGCGGGCGAGCTCGACCTCGGCTCGACCGCTGGTTCCGCGGCACTGCTTGCCCGCGCGAACGGCTCGCCGATTCGCACGGTCGCCGTCTACACGCAGCCCGAGTGGTCGGCGCTCGTCGCACCGGAGGGTTCCGACATCACCGAGGTCGCCGACCTGCGCGGCAAGACGGTCGCCGTGACCTTCGGAACTGACCCCTACTTCTTCCTGTTGCAGGCCCTGGAAGAGGCCGGCGTGGAGCCGTCTGAGCTGTCGATTCAGAACCTCCAGCACGCCGACGGAGCTGCGGCCCTCGCCAACGGCACGGTCGACGCCTGGTCCGGTCTCGACCCGATGATGGCCTCCGCCGAAGCGACCGGGGCGACGCTGATCTACCGCAACATCGACTTCAACTCCTACGGCGTTCTAAACGCGACGGAAGAGTTCGCCGAGCGCAGCCCCGATCTGCTGCAGCTCGTCGTCGACGCTTACGAGCGCGCTCGCCAGTGGGCGATCGAGAACCCCGACGAGACGGCCGAGATCCTCGCCGAGGTTGGCGCGATCGACATCGACATTGCGCGCGTGGTCCTGCTCGAGCGCACCGTTATCGATCTCGACCCGACGCCCAGCGACGTGCAGCTCGACGTGCTCACGACGATCGGCCCGATCCAGGTCGCCAACGGCGACATCGCCTCGCAAGACGCGGTGGATGCGGCTCTCGCCGAACTGTTCCTGCCCGACTTCGCCCGGAACGCCGACCCCAGTCGGTTCGAGTAACCCGGAGGACGCCAGCCATGGCCCTTGACCAGCGCACCAGCGCAACCGCGACGCGGCGACCCGAGGACTCGGGCCGCCGCTTCGCGGCGCCCACCGTCGCCGGCTCTGACGTCGGCTCGTCAGGCATCGACCGCAGGCCCGCGCGTGATCGCGGACCGCGCGGCCGTCGACTCGGTTACTTTGCCCTCGGCGCCGCATTACCGATCCTGATCCTCGTCCTGTGGCAGCTCGCCTCGACCCTCGGCTGGGTTCCGGCGCATCGCCTGCCGACGCCCGAGTCGGTCGTGCTGGCCGCGATTGACCTCGGCGAGCGCGGGCTTCTTGGGCTCTACGTCGCGATCTCGACGCAGCGCGTGCTGATCGGCTTCGCGCTCGGCGCGATCGTGGGACTCGTGCTCGGCGCCATCGTCGGGCTCTCGAAACTTGCCGACGGCGCTCTCGCGCCGACGGTTGGGGCCCTGCGCGCCGTGCCGTCGCTCGCCTGGGCTCCGCTGCTCTTGCTCTACCTCGGCTTCGGCGAAGACTCGAAGGTCGCCCTCATTGCGATTGGCGCGGCATTCCCCGTCTACACGACGGTCGCCGGGGCGCTGCGTCACGTCGACCGTCAGCTCGTTGAGCTCGGCCGCGCCTACGGCTACCGCGGTGTGTCGCTGCTCGCGACCGTGCAGCTGCCCGCGATCGTTCCCTCCGTTGTCTCGGGCCTGCGGCTCGCGCTCGCGCAGTCGTGGCTGTTCCTGGTCGCCGCCGAACTGGTGGGGTCGACCATGGGGTTGGGCTTCTTGCTGATCGAGTCGCAGAACAATGGCCGCATCGACCGGCTCTTCTTGGCGATCGTGTTGCTCGCCATCCTCGGCAAGACCACGGACGCACTGGTCGGATTGGGAGAGCGTCAGCTGTTGAAGCGCTGGGGCTAGCCCCGAGCATCCCCTCGATAACGCGCCCCGCGTCGCCTCCCCGGCGACGCGGGGCGCGTTGCGCTTGACAGGATGAGCGACGCGAGCGACCATTGCGTATGTTGTCTAACAGACAACGATTGGTGCACTAGAGGCACCTGTCTGCGGAGGGAAGGACACCGATGTCGACCACCACAGCCACCGCGCCGCTCACGCACGCGGAGGTTACCGCTGCCGCCGCCCGCATCGTCGACGCCTTCGCGCGCACCGACACGGACGCGTACTTCGCCGAGTTCGATGCAGCCGCCACGTTCGTGTTCCACCCCGAAGCCGCGCGCCTCGACGACCGCGCCGCCTACGAGACGCTCTGGGCGAGCTGGCTCGCCGACGGCTGGCGCGTCGTATCGTGCGCGAGCAGCGACCCGCTTGTTCAGCTGCTCGGAAACACGGCCATCTTCACCCACACGGTCACGACGACAGCGGGCGTGCCCGGAGACGACGCGACAACCCTCGAGCGCGAGACGATCGTGTTCCAGCGCCAGACAGACGGCAGCGTGCTCGCCGTGCACGAGCACCTGTCGACGGCCCCCACGACCTGATTCACCCCTACCCCATCCGACAAAGGAGTCACCGATGTCCACCACGACCGCTCGTCCCTCAGCGTGGTGCCGCCTCTCTGACCGGCTCGAAGCCAACGCCGACGGCTTGGGCCCGCTGCGCGGAAGCCTGACCTGGCGCCGGATCGCCATGATCTGGCTCGCCTCGAACTTTGTCGTCACGACCATGCTGACCGGCACCATCTTCGTGCCGGGTGTCGGCTACGGCGAAGCGCTGATGCTGATTCTCGTCGGCTCGATCATCGGCGGTGCCGTGCTCGTCACCGTGGGGGCCATCGGTACCCGCACGGGCCTCGCCACAATGTCGCTCACTCGCGGGGCGTTCGGCACACGCGGTTCGCTTCTTCCCGTCGCCGCGAACCTACTGATCCTGCTCGGCTGGAGCTGGGTGCAGGCGATGCTCGCGGGCATCACCGTCGACTTCGTCGTCGCCGAGTTCACGGGCTACTCGAACCCCGCCCTGTTCGCCGTGATCTGCCAGCTGATCGTCGTGGGCCTCGCGATCTTCGGCCACGAGGGCATCAGCCGGGTCGAGCCGTGGCTCGCCGTGGTCATGATCGGCATCATCGGGTACGTGCTGACCGTCGCATTCACGACCTTCCCGCCGAGCGCCTACTTCGCGATTCCCGCCGACGCCTCGATCGGGCTGACGAACCTCACCGTGCTCGACATCGTGATCGCGACCGCCATCTCATGGACAGTGTTGTCGGCCGACTTCAACCGCCTTGGCCGCAGCACGCGCCCGACCGTGGTCGGTTCGGGTGTCGGCTACGTCGTCTCGACCTTCCTGTCGATGACGCTCGGCGCAACCGCCATCGCGTACGTCGTGCTCGCCGGCGGCGAGGTCGTCGAGTTCGACCCGGGCGTCATCGTCGGCGAGTTCGGCGTCGCGCTGGCTGCCGTCATCTTCGTCTCGGTGATGGCGACCAACACGCTCGTCGTTTACGGCATGACCACGTCGGCCATCAACGCGCTGCCGCGCCTGAAGCTCCGCTTCCTGCCGACCGCGCTCGTGATCGGCGCGATCACGGTCATCGGCGCGACGTTCCTGGGCCTCCTCGGCCTCTTCATCGATTTCCTGTTCGTGATCGGGGCGATCTTCATTCCCGTCTTCGCGATCATGATCGTCGACTACTACGTCGTGAACCGTCGCGTCTACACGGCCGACATCCTGAAGCACCGCGGTGGCCGATACTGGTTCACCGGCGGCGTGAACATTCCGATGATCGTCGTGTGGGTGCTCGGCTTCGGCTTCTCGCTGCTCTTGACCTACCAGTTCCCGAGCCCCATCGGTGCGACGATTCCGGCGTTCGTGTTCACCGTCGTGATCGCGCTCGCGGCCGCCGCTGTGACGGGCCGCCTGAAGCGCGACGGCTCCAAGCCCGAGCACCAGCACCTCGCCGACGCCGCGCCCGAGCAGGCAGTCGAGGCGTAACCTGCGGTCATGCTGATCGACCTGAGCCACCGGATCGCCGGGGGGATGACCGTCTTCCCCGGCGACCCGGCGGTGTCGATCGAGAACGCGGCGACGCTCGAGACCGACGGTTTCCGCGTCAGCGCCCTGCACCTCGGTACCCACACTGGTACGCACCTGGATGCTCCCGCGCACTCCATCGCGGACGGTGCCACCCTCGAGGCGGTCGCCCTCGACGACCTGGTCGCCCCGCTCGTGATCCTCGACGCGACGGGCCACGCCGCCCGCGACCGCATCGGTGTCGAGGCGCTGCACGCCGCACCGGAGATCGTGCCCGGTGACATCGTCGCGGTGCGCACCGGCTGGGACGCGCGTTTTGGCGACGAAACGTACCTCGAGCATCCCGTCGTAGACGTCGAGCTGGCGACCGAGCTGTGGGAGCGGGGCGTGCGCGTGTTGGGCGTCGACACCCTGAACCCCGATCCGTCGTGGCCGGGTGACGACGGCGCCTGGGCACTTCCCGTGCACGAGTTCTGGCTCGGACGCGGGGGAGTGATCGTCGAAAACCTGGCAGCGCTCGACCGCGTGCCGACGAGCGGGGCCGAGGCGATCATCCTGCCGCTGCGCCTCGACGGGCTCGACGGCGCACCGGTACGGGCGGTCGCTCGGGTGCCGGGTGAGCGCGAGGCTCGCGACCGGTAGAGTGGTGGGCGACCCAGACATCCTTTAAGCACCGTCCTGTGAGGCGGGGAAGGAGGTTGCGATGTCCGCACGCCCCGTGCTGCAGACAGCCGACATTGGCCGCGCCTTGCGCCGTATCGCCCACGAGATCCTCGAGGCACGGCGCGGCGACGGCCGGCTCGTGTTTCTCGGCATTCCCACTCGCGGCGCTGCCCTCGCCAAGCGCCTGCACTCCATCGTCGAGCAGATTGAGCCCGGCGTCGCCGAGGCCGGCACCCTCGATGTGACGATGCACCGCGACGATCTGGGGCGCAGCGCCACCCGCGCCCCCGCGCCGACCCGCATCCCGTCTGGCGGCATCGATGACGCGGTCGTCGTCCTCGTCGACGACGTGTTGTTCTCCGGGCGCACCGTGCGCGCCGCCCTCGACGCGCTCGCCGATCACGGCCGGCCGCGCGCCGTGCGGCTCGCCGTGCTGGTTGACCGCGGGCACCGCGAACTGCCGATCCGCGCCGATTTTGTCGGCAAGAACCTGCCATCGGCCACCAGCGAGCGCGTGTTCGTGCGCCTCACCGAGGTCGACGGCGTCGATGAGGTGGCGATCAGTTCATGAGGCATCTGCTCTCGACGAAAGACCTGGCCCGCGACGACGCGGTGCGCATCCTCGACGTCGCCGAGGAGATGGCGGCGACCGCCGACCGCGAGGTCAAGAAGCTGCCGGCGCTACGCGGCAAAACCATCGTCAACCTGTTCTTCGAAGACTCGACGCGCACCCGGCTCTCGTTCGAGTCGGCCGCCAAGCGCTTGAGCGCCGACGTCATCACCTTCAGCGCGAAAGGCTCGAGCGTGTCGAAGGGCGAGAGCCTGAAAGACACGGCCCAGACCCTCGTCGCCATGGGTGCCGACGCGATCGTCGTGCGGCATCACGCCTCGGGAGCGGCGCACCGGCTTGCGCACGCCGGCTGGATCGACGCGGCCATAATCAACGCCGGCGACGGCACCCACGAGCACCCCACGCAGGCGCTACTCGACGCGTTCACCCTGCGGCGGCGACTGCACGGTGAGGATGCGCGTGGTCGCGCCCTCGACGGCGCCCGCGTCGTGATCGTCGGCGACATCCTGCACTCCCGCGTCGCCCGCTCGAACGTCTGGCTGCTCGCCACGCTCGGCGCCGAGGTGCACCTGGTCGCCCCCCGAACCCTGCAACCGGCGGGGATCGAGGCGTGGCCCGCCACGGTGCACGAACTGCTCGATGACGCGCTCGCGACCGGGCCCGACGCCGTCATGATGCTGCGCATCCAGCGTGAGCGGATGCACGACGCTTTTTTCCCGACCGAGCGTGAGTACGCGCGCATCTGGGGGCTGACGGCCGAGCGCTTCGCCGCGCTTCCCGCCGATACGATAGTGATGCATCCCGGCCCGATGAATCGTGGGCTCGAGATCGCGTCCGTCGCCGCCGACTCGACCCGATCGACGGTGCTTGACCAAGTCACGAATGGGGTGTCGATCCGCATGGCAGTGCTCTACCTCCTCGTTTCCGGAACCGACGGGGGTCGAGCATGAGCGGCATCCTGATCCGCGGTGCGTCGCTTGTGGGCGGTGACCGCGCCGATATTCGCATCGCTGACGGCTCGATCGTCGCCGTCGGGTCGGCATCCGCCGAGTCGGGCGATCACGTCATCGACGCCGACGGCCTCGTGGCCCTCCCGGGCCTCGTCGACCTCCACACGCACCTCCGCGAGCCCGGGGGAGAGGCATCCGAAACCGTGCTCACCGGCACGCGCGCCGCGGCCGCGGGCGGCTTCACCGCCGTGTTCGCGATGGCCAACACGACGCCGGTCGCCGACACCGCCGGGGTCGTCGAGCAGGTGGAGGCACTCGGCCGCCAGCACGGCTACGCGACCGTGCGCCCCATCGGCGCGGTCACGGTCGGGCTGGCCGGGCAGCAGCTGGCCGAGCTCGGCGCGATGGCCTCATCCCGCGCCCAGGTGCGCGTGTTCAGCGACGACGGCCACTGCGTCGCCGACCCGCTCATGATGCGCCGCGCTCTGGAGTACGTCGCCGCATTCGACGGCGTCGTCGCGCAGCACGCGCAGGAGCCGCGGCTCACCGAAGGCGCTCAGATGAACGAGGGTCCGCTCTCGGGCGAGCTGGGGCTGACCGGGTGGCCCGCCGCTGCCGAGGAGTCCATCATCGCCCGCGACGTGCTGCTGGCCGAGCACACGCACTCGCGACTGCACGTCTGCCACGTCTCGACCGCGGGCAGCGTCGACGTGGTCCGCTGGGCGAAGGCGCGTGGTATCCAGGTGACCGCCGAGGTGACCCCGCACCACCTGCTGCTGACCGACGAGACGGCGCGCGACTACGACGCCCGCTTCAAGGTGAACCCGCCGCTGCGGCGCGCGGAGGACGTCGCCGCCTTGCGCGCCGCCGTCGCCGACGGCACGATCGACATCGTCGCGACCGACCACGCCCCGCACCCCGACGAAAGCAAAGAGTGCGCCTGGTCGGAGGCGGCCTTCGGCATGGTCGGCCTCGAGTCGGCGCTCTCGGTTGTGCAGCACGCCCTCGTCGACACCGGGATGCTCGACTGGGCATCCGTCGCCCGCGTGCTCTCGACGACCCCGGCTCACATCGGCCGTCTCGCGGGCTACGACCGGCCCCTCAGCGTCGGCGCGCCCGCTCACCTCACGCTCGTCGACCCGGCCGCATCGCGCACCTGGTCGCCCGGCGAGCTGCGCGGCCGCAGTCGCAACACGCCGTACACAGGGCTCACCCTGCCCGGCCGCGTGGTCGCCACCGTGCACGGCGGCGTGCCCACCGTGCTCGACGGCGCCCTCGTCGACGCCGAGACCGTCGCCGCGGCGGCGGGGACGGGGCGCTGACATGGACCGTCTTCTGCCCGCGGCGCTCACAATCGCCCTCATGCTGGCGCTGCTCGCGCTCGCCTGGTGGGGGTGGCGCGGTCGTCGCCGCCGCCAGGGCGGGTTCGCGGCTCCGCTCCGCGCGCCCGACACCCTCGGCGCACCACTCTTCCTCACCGAGGCGATCGCGCACGCCACGACCCTCGCGAGCCAGCCGTTGGAGCGCGTCAACGCGCACGGGCTCGGCTACCGCTCGCGCATCCAGGTGGGCGTCCACGACGAGGGCGTCGTGCTCGCCTACCCCGGCGATGAGCCCATCCTCGTGCCCGCAGCCGACCTTCTCGGTATCGGTCTGGGCACCTGGACGATCGACAAGGCCGTCGAGCCCGACGGCCTCACCGTGCTCAGCTGGCGCCTCGGCGACACCGAGGTCGACACGTGGCTGCGCCTGCCCGCGCGCGACGACCGCGTGCTGATCGACGCTGTCCGCACGCGCATCCCGAATTCTGCGACCACCCCCGACGAAAGGCCCACCGATGACGCATGACCCCGCGGTGCTCGTCCTGGAAGACGGCACCCGCTTCACCGGACGCGCGTATGGTGCCCGTGGTGTGACGATCGGCGAGGCCGTGTTCGCCACCGGCATGAGCGGCTACCAGGAGACGCTGACCGACCCGAGCTACGCCGGGCAGATCGTCGTGCAGACCGCCCCGCACATCGGCAACACGGGCATGAACCCCGAAGATCCCGAGAGCCGCCGCATCTGGGTCGCGGGGTACGTCGTGCGCGACCCCTCCCGCATCGTGTCGAACCACCGCGCGACGCGCAGCCTCGACGACGACCTCGAGAACGACGGCATCGTCGGCATCAGTGGCATCGACACGCGCGCGCTCACCCGCCGCATTCGCGAGGTGGGTGCCATGCGCGCCGGCATCTTCTCGGGCGACGATGCGGCGCTGGATGCTGCCGAGCAGCTCGCGCGCGTCACCGCCGCCCCCGAGATGGTCGGCCAGAACCTGTCGGCTCAGGTCAGTGTCGAGGTGGGCGAGGTCGTGCCGGCCGAGGGCGAGACGATTGGCCGCCTCGCGATCATCGACCTCGGCATCAAGGCCGCGACCATTCGGGCGCTGGCTGAGCGCGGCTTCGAGGTGCACGTGTTGCCGCAGTCGACGACGATCGACGCGTTGCGCGCCCTTGACCCCGTCGCGGTCTTCTACTCGAACGGCCCCGGTGACCCCGCCGCGAGCGACGACCACGTGGAACTGCTGCGCGCGGTGCTCGCCGACAAGACGCCCTTCTTCGGCATCTGTTTCGGCAACCAGCTGCTCGGGCGTGCGCTCGGCTTCGGCACCTACAAGCTGCCGTACGGCCACCGCGGCATCAACCAGCCCGTGCTCGACAAAGAGACCGGCCGGATCGAGATCACGGCGCACAACCACGGCTTCGCCGTCGACGCGCCGCTCGAGGGCGTTGTCGACAGTCCCGCCGGCTTCGGCCGCGTCGAAGTCAGCCACATCGGTCTGAACGACCAGGTCGTCGAAGGCCTCCGCGCGCTCGACGTTCCCGCGTTCAGCGTGCAGTACCACCCGGAGGCGGCCGCCGGCCCGCACGACTCCACCTACCTGTTCGACCGCTTCCGCGACATGGTCCTTGAGGCCCGCGGGCGCGCATCCGTCACCGAATCGGAGAACCCTGCCTGATGCCCAAGCGCGACGACATCAATTCCGTCCTCGTCATCGGGTCGGGCCCGATCGTGATCGGTCAGGCCGCCGAGTTCGACTACTCGGGCACGCAGGCGTGCCGGGTGCTCCGCAGCGAGGGCATCCGCGTGATCCTCGTCAACTCGAACCCGGCGACGATCATGACCGACCCCGACTTCGCCGATGCCACCTACGTCGAGCCGATCACGCCCGAGATCATCGAGGCGATCATCGCCAAGGAGAAGCCCGACGCGGTACTGCCGACCCTCGGCGGCCAGACGGCGCTGAACGCGGCGATCAAGCTGCACGAGCGGGGCATCCTCGAGAAGTACGGCGTCGAACTCATCGGCGCATCCTTCGAGGCGATCCACAAGGCAGAAGACCGCCAGCTGTTCAAGCAGCTCGTGCTCGACGCCGGCGCCGATGTCGCTCGCAGCGCCATCGTGCACACGGTCGACGAGGCACTCGCGGCGGCCGACGACCTCGGCTACCCGATGGTGATCCGTCCGTCCTTCACGATGGGCGGCCTCGGTTCGGGATTCGCCTACGACGAGGCCGAGCTGAAGCGCATGGTCGGCGATGGACTGCACGCCTCGCCCACGACCGAGGTGCTGCTCGAGGAGTCGATTCTCGGCTGGAAAGAGTACGAGCTCGAGCTCATGCGCGACCGCGCCGACAACACGGTCGTCGTCTGCTCGATCGAGAACGTCGACCCGGTCGGCGTGCACACGGGCGACTCGATCACCGTCGCCCCGGCGTTGACCCTCACCGACCGCGAGTACCAGAAGCTGCGCGACATCGGCCTGCAGATCATTCGCGACGTCGGTGTCGACACCGGCGGCTGCAACGTGCAGTTCGCCGTCGACCCTGCCACCGGCCGCGTCATCGTCATCGAGATGAACCCGCGCGTCTCGCGGTCGAGCGCGCTCGCGTCGAAGGCCACCGGCTTCCCGATCGCGAAGATCGCCGCGAAGCTCGCCATTGGCTACCGCCTGGACGAGATTCCGAACGACATCACCGGGGTCACCCCGGCGAGCTTCGAGCCGACGCTCGACTACGTCGTGGTGAAGGTGCCGCGTTTCGCGTTCGAGAAGTTCCCCGGCGCCGACGACACGCTCACGACAACCATGAAGTCGGTCGGCGAGGCGATGGCGATTGGCCGCAACTACTCGACCGCGCTGCAGAAGGCGCTGCGCAGCCTCGAGAAGCGCGGATCCTCCTTCCACTGGGACGGCGAGCCCGGCGACAAGGATGCTCTGCTCGCCGCCTCAAGGAAGCCCACGGATGGCCGCATCGTCACCCTGCAGCAGGCGCTGCGCGCCGGCGCGACGATCGAGGAGGCGTTCGAGGCCACCGGGATCGACCCGTGGTTCCTCGACCAGATCGTGCTGATCAATGAGGTGGCCGACCGCGTCGCCGCCGCCGACGAGCTCGACGTCGATACCCTGCGCGAGGCGAAAGAGCACGGCTTCTCCGACGCGCAAATCGCGAGCCTGCGCGGAGTCGCTGAAGTGCAGGTGCGTCAGCTGCGTCGCGACCGGGGTCTTCGCCCCGTGTTCAAGACCGTCGACACGTGTGCCGGGGAATTCCCCGCGCTCACGCCGTACCACTACTCGAGCTACGACCTCGAGTCGGAGGTGGCGCCGAGTGATGCGACCAAGGTGGTCATCCTCGGCTCAGGCCCCAACCGCATCGGGCAGGGCATCGAGTTCGACTACTCGTGCGTGCACGCGAGCTTCGCGCTGCGCGACGCCGGGTACGAGACGATCATGATCAACTGCAACCCCGAGACCGTGTCGACCGACTACGACACTTCTGATCGCCTGTACTTCGAGCCGCTCACGCTCGAGGACGTGCTCGAGGTGATCGAGGCCGAGCAGGCGACCGGCACCGTGCTTGGCGTGATCGTCCAGCTCGGCGGGCAGACGGCACTCGGCCTCGCTCAGGGCCTCGCCGCGGCCGGCGTGCCCATTCTCGGTACCAGCCCTGACGCGATCGACCTGGCCGAAGAGCGCGGAGCATTCGCGAGCATCCTGGACGCCGCGAACCTCATCGCTCCCCGCAACGGCACGGCGATCGACGCCGACTCGGCCGTGCGCGTCGCCGAGTCGATCGGCTACCCGGTGCTCGTGCGCCCGAGCTTCGTGCTCGGCGGCCGCGGCATGGAGATCGTCTACGACTCCGAGAGTCTTGTCGACTACTTCGACCGGGTGCGCGACCAGGCCATCATCGGCCCCGGCATGCCGCTGCTCGTCGACCGCTTCCTCGACGACGCCGTCGAAATCGACGTCGACGCTCTCTTCGACGGTGAACGCCTCTACGTCGGCGGCGTCATGGAACACATCGAGGAGGCCGGCGTGCACTCCGGTGACTCGGCCTGCACCTTGCCGCCCGTCACGCTCGGCCGCGAGGTCATCGACCGCGTGCGGCAGGCGACCGAGGCGATCGCGCGCGGCATCGGGGTGCGTGGCCTCATCAACGTGCAGTTCGCCATCGGCGCTGGCGTGCTCTACGTCCTGGAGGCGAACCCTCGCGCATCCCGCACGGTGCCGTTCGTGTCGAAGGCGCTCGGCATCCCGCTCGCCAAGGCGGCCTCGCTCGTCATGGTGGGCCGCTCGATCGACGAGCTCGTCGACAGCGGCCTGCTTCCGGATCAGGACGGCTCGCGGGTGCCGCTGGATGCGCCCGTCGCCGTGAAGGAGGCTGTGCTGCCCTTCACCCGCTTCCGCACCCGCGAGGGCGCTGTCGTCGACAGCGTGCTTGGCCCCGAGATGCGGTCCACCGGTGAGGTCATGGGCATCGACCGCGACTTCCCGCGCGCGTTCCGCAAGAGCCAGGATGCGGCCTACGGCGGCTTCCCGGAGTCGGGTGTCGTGTTCGCCTCCGTCGCCGACCGGGACAAGCGCAGCGTCGTGCTGCCGATCCTTCGCCTCAACCAGCTCGGCTTCGAGATCTGGGCGACGGGAGGCACCGCCGAGGTGCTGTCGCGGTACGGCATCGCCGCGCGCGTCGTGCGCAAGCACGGTGAGCGTGGCGATGGCTCCGAGCCGACGATCGTTGACCTCATCAACTCCGGTCAGGTCGACGTCGTCATCAACACTCCGAGTGGTCGCACGGCGCGTGCCGACGGGCTGGAGATTCGCACCGCCACGGTCGCCGCCGACAAGCCGCTGTTCACCACCATCGCCACCCTCGGCGCGGCGGTGGCCTCGCTCGAGTCGACCGACGAGCCGGTGTCGGTGACGAGCCTGCAGGAGTACGACGCGGCGCGGGCCCGGCGATGACCCCATTTGGAGAGCGGCTGCGCGCGGCGGTGGCGGCGAACGGCAGGCTCTGCGTTGGCATCGACCCGCACGCGAGCCTGCTCGCCGACTGGGGACTTCCGGACAATCCGACGGGCCTCGAGGGCTTCGCTGACGCCGTCATTGGGGCGGCTGAGGGCCGCGTGGCCGTCGTGAAGCCGCAGGTGGCGTTCTTCGAGCGGCACGGGTCTGCGGGTATCGCGGTGCTCGAGCGGGTGATCCGCCGGGCGCGCGAGGCGGGCATCCTCGTCATCGCCGACGCGAAGCGCGGCGACATTGGCAGCACCCTCGACGGCTACGCCGAGGCGTGGCTGGAGGCGAGCTCGTCGCTCGCGAGCGACGCGATGACGGTCTCGGCCTACCAGGGCGTGGGATCGCTCGCGCCCGCCGTCGAGCGCGCCCACCGCAACGGCGCCGGTTTATTCGTGCTGTCGGCCACCTCCAACCCCGAGAGTGCGCGGGTGCAGACCGCCGTGGATGCAGACGGCGCCACCGTGGCGGCGGTGGTCGCCGCCGACGTTGCCGCCCTCGGGGCAGCGGCGGCCCGGCGCGACACGTGGTCATCGTTCGGGCTTGTGATCGGCGCAACCGTCCCGCTCGCCGAGGTCGGACTCGACCCTGACACCCTGCCGGCGGTGCCGGTACTCGCACCCGGCTTCGGGCACCAGGGTGGCCGGCTCACGGCTCTGGATGCGCACTACGGCCCGCTCGCGGAGCGCACCCTCGCGACCGTCTCGCGCAGCGTGCTCGCCGCCGGCGCCGACGGTCTCGTCGCGGCGATCGAGCGGCACCAGAGGGAGCTTGCCGCATGAACCGGCCTCCCGAGGTCGATCGCGCCGCCGCCGGGCGCGCCGCTGTTGCCGCCCGCCAGGCGCGTGCTGCGGTGAAGGCTGCGGTCGCGGCGGGGGAGCGCGACGCGCTGAGTGTGGCCGAGGCCGCCTGGAGAGACCCCGCCGGCGTTGAGGGAAGCCTGCGTGTTCGCGAGCTGCTCGGCAGTTTGCGCGGCTTCGGCCCCGTCCGCGTCGCGGCGGTGCTCGAGGAACTCGGCATCTCCCCGGTCAAGAAGCTGGGCGGGCTGGGCGTGCGGCAGCGCCAGGCGTTGGGCGACTGGTTGCGAGGGCGAAGCGCGACGACAGAACGCGGTCGCCTCGTCGTTCTGGCCGGCCCGACGGCCGTGGGCAAGGGAACCGTCTCGGCCTTCATTCGCGACCACCACCCCGACGTGTTGCTGAGCGTCTCGGCGACGACGCGCGCCCCCCGCCCGGGCGAGCGCGACGGGGTGCACTACTACTTCGTCTCCGACGCCGAGTTCGACCGCATGGTCGAGGCCGACGAGTTTCTCGAGTGGGCGACCGTTCACAACCTGTCGCGTTATGGCACACCCCGGCCACCCGTCGAGGCGACGCTCGCGTCGGGGCGCAGCGTTCTGCTGGAGATCGACCTGCAGGGGGCTCGCCAGGTGAAGCGGGCGATGCCCGAGGCCGTTCTGGTGTTCCTGCTGCCGCCGACCTGGGACGAACTCGTGCGCCGCCTCATTGGGCGCGGTACCGAGACGGCCGCCGAGCAGGCCCGCCGACTCGAGACAGCGAAGGTCGAACTGGCCGCCCAAGACGAGTTCGACGTCCACGTCGTCAACGACAATGTCGAGCGTGCGGCCCAAGAGGTCGTAGACTTGCTGACTGCCGTGCGCTCGGCGCACGCCCCCACACCTCGCGACATCGATCGAAACCGGAGCTGACATGGCTGACAAGTCCCAGGGCATCATTGACCCGCCCATCGACGAACTGCTGTCGAAGGTCGACTCGAAGTACCAGCTCGTGATCTTCGCCGCCAAGCGCGCCCGCCAGATCAACGACTACTACTCCGACCTGCACGAGGGCTCGCTGTTCGACAACGTCGGCCCGCTCGTCGACTCGACCGTTGACGACAAGCCGCTCTCGGTCGCCCTGCACGAGATCAACGAGGACAAGCTGGTCCTCACCCGCAACGCCGCCTAGTCGATCATGCCGGCCTCCGGCGCCCCCCTGACCGTCGTTGTCGGAATCACCGGGGGCATCGCCGCCTACAAGGCGGTAGGTGTCGCTCGCGGTTTCGTCGACGCGGGGCATGACGTGCACGTCGTCGCGACGGAGGGTGCCCTGCGGTTCGTGGGTCGCCCGACGCTCGAGGCGATCAGCCGTAACCCCGTGCACACCGACCTCTATGAAGGGGTCGCCGAGGTGCGCCATGTCGCCCTCGGGCAGCGCGCCGATCTCATCGTGATCGCCCCCGCGACGGCCCACACGATCGCGTCGCTGGCCGCGGGGCTCGCCGGCGACCTGCTCGGCACGACCGTCCTGGCCTCCGAGGCCCCGCTCGTCATCGCGCCCGCCATGCACACCGAGATGTGGATGAACGCGGCAACGCAGGCGAACATCGCCACGCTGCGAGAGCGCGGCGCCGTTATCGTCGGGCCTGCCACCGGCCGTCTCACCGGTGACGATTCGGGCCCCGGCCGCATGGCGGAGCCGGACGAGATCGTGCGCGAGTCGCTCGATGCGCTGCGGCCGCAGGATCTGGCTGGTCGGCGCGTGCTGGTCTCGGCCGGAGGAACCCGCGAACCGATCGACCCCGTTCGTTATCTCGGCAATCGCTCGAGCGGTCGCCAAGGGGTTGCGTTGGCGGAGGCGGCCCGCTCGCGAGGTGCGGAGGTCGTGCTGGTGGCCGCGCACCTGGAGGTGCCGGCACCGGCGGGCGTCTCTGTCGTCGAAGCGGGCACGGCGAAGCGCATGCTCGCCGTCATGCGCGAGCACCAGGCGTCGGCCGACGTCGTCATCATGGCCGCCGCGGTGGCCGATTTCCGGCCCGTCGCGCAGAGCCCCGTGAAGATCAAGAAGGTCGACGGCGCAGAGCCCCCGACGATCGCGCTGGAACGCACCGACGACATCCTCGCCGCCCTCGCTGGCAACCGCCGCGACGGCCAGCGCATTGTCGGCTTCGCGGCCGAGACCGTCGACGACGAGGCCGAGTTGATTCGCCTCGCCGCAGACAAGGCGACGCGCAAGGGCGCCGACTTTATCGTCGCGAACCGCGTCGGGCACGATCGCGGCTTCGGCCGCGCGACCAATGACGTCATCATCGTGACGCCGACCGGTAGCGTGGTGGGGCGGGCCTCCGCCGACAAGATGTCGGTGGCCCACCGTATTCTCGACGCTCTCGGCTGATACGGCCGCGTCCGTTCCCCGCACCCATCCACTCGACGGGAGTTCCATGACCGCGCTGCGCCTGTTCACTTCCGAGTCTGTGACCGAGGGGCACCCCGACAAGATGTGCGACCAGATCAGCGACCGCATCCTCGATGCGTTGCTGACGGTGGATCGCGGCGCGCGCGTAGCTGTCGAGACGCTCGTGACGACCGGCCTCGTGCACGTCGCCGGAGAGGTCACGACGTCCGGCTACGTCGACATCCCGGGCATTGTGCGCTCGACCGTCACCAACATCGGCTACACCGGCAGTGACGTGTGGTTCGACGGCCGCTCCTGCGGCGTCTCCGTCTCGATTGGCGGGCAGTCGCCCGACATCGCGCAGGGCGTCGACAGCGCGTACGAAGCGCGGGAAGAAGCGAGCGAGGTCGCTGAACACCAGCAGGGCGCCGGCGATCAGGGCCTCATGTTCGGCTACGCCACGCGCGAGACCCCCCAGCTCATGCCCCTGCCGATCTGGCTGGCTCACCGCCTTTCTGAGAGGCTCGCGCAGGTGCGCAAAGACGGCACGCTCGCGTACCTCGGCCCCGACGGAAAGACGCAGGTCACGGCCGGCTACGACGGCAACACCCCGCGCACGATCGAGACAATCGTCGTCAGCACGCAGCACCGTGAGGGCATCGAGACGCCTCAGGTTCGCGCCGACGTCGAGCGCGAGGTCATCCGCCCCGTGCTGGCCGACGCCGGATTCGGCGACGCGACCCCGCGAATCCTGATCAACCCGACCGGTCGATTCGTGATCGGCGGCCCGCAGGGCGATGCCGGCCTCACGGGGCGCAAGATCATCGTCGACACCTACGGTGGTGCATCCCGCCACGGCGGCGGCGCGTTCAGCGGAAAGGACCCCTCGAAGGTCGACCGCTCGGCTGCCTACGCCATGCGCTGGGTGGCGAAGAACGCGGTCGCCGCCGGGCTCGCCGACCGCCTCGAGGTGCAGGTCGCCTACGCGATCGGTGCGGCCGAACCGGTGGGCTTGTACGTCGAGACCTTCGGAACGGACCACGTCGACGAGGCGACGATCATCCGCGCCATTCGCGAGACGTTCGACCTGCGTCCCGGCGCGATCGTCCGCGAACTCGACCTGCTGCGCCCCATCTACGGACAGACCGCGGCCTACGGTCACTTCGGCCGCGAGCTGCCCGAGTTCACGTGGGAGCAGACGACGAAGGTCGACGACCTGCGCCGCCACGCCCGGCTGTAGGTCGACGATGCGCCGAGGCCAGCGATGACCGCCGAGCCGATCGCGCGGGTGCTCATCGACTCGCCCCTGCCGCAGCTCGACCGGCTACTCGAGTACCGCATCCCGGCGGCGCTCGACCGCGACGCGAAGCCCGGAGTGCGGGTGATCGTGCCCCTGCGCGGAGGGCAGCGCCAGGCCAAGGGCTACCTCGTCGACCGGGTCGCCGAGCCCAGCTTCGCCGGCAGCCTCACCGACATCACCGAGGTGGTGTCGGCGGCGCGCGTGCTGACTCCCGAAGTCGCGCACCTTGCCCGACGTGCCGCTGACCGCGCCGCCGGAACCGCGAGCGACCTCGTGAGGCTTGCGGTGCCGGCCCGACAGGTGCGCATCGAAAAGGCCTGGCTTGCCGCCCTCGACGCGCGCGGGCGCACCGGGCCGGGGCTCGACCCGTCGCAGGCGGCACGCGCAGCGCAGGCCACCGTCACAGGTGTCCCCGACGACGTCGTCGCTCGGCTCGGTGACATGTCTGAGCCCGCGACCACTCGCCGCGTCGCGGTGACCGCCCCCGCGCGAGTGGTGGCGTTGCCGCCGGCCGACGGCGCGCCCGACCCGCTGTGGCTCCCCGTCGGGCTCGCCGACCTCGTCGCCCTCGCCGCCCGCACCCTCGCTGCCGGACGCTCGGCGATCATCGCCGTACCCGACTACCGGGACCTCGACCTCGTGGCCGATGCCGCCGCCCGCCTGCTGCCGCCGGACGCCGTCGCGCGGGTCGACGCGGGACGCGGCAACGCTGAGCGCTATCGCGGCTTCCTCCGGGCGCTCGAAAAGCGCCCCACCCTCGTCATCGGCACGCGCACCGCGGTCACCGCGCCCGCCCACCGACTCGGGATGCTCGCCCTCTGGGACGACGGCGACCCCTTGCACGCCGAACAGCACGCACCCGGCGTGCACGCCCGCGACCTCGCCCTGCTTCGGCACGACGACAGCGGGTGCAGCCTCGTCCTCGCCGCCCACACCCGGTCGGCCGAGGTGCAGCGCCTCGTCGAGCTCGGCTACCTCACGGCCATCACCCCGGCGCGCGCGGCGCGACGGCGCATCCGGCCGACCGCGCAGGCGACCGGGGGAGACGACCCGGGAGCGCGGGCGCGCATCCCGTCGATGGCGTGGCGGGCGGCGACCGAGGCCCTCGCCGAGGGTGCAGTGCTGCTGCAAGTGGCGCGCCCCGGTTTCGACCCGCGGCTGGTCTGCGCCGACTGCGGTGATCCCGTCCGGTGTCGCACGTGCTCCGGGCCCGTCGGGGTGCGGCGCGCGAATGCGTCGCCCTCGTGCCACTGGTGTGGAGCGATCGCGCCTGCGGCGCCGTGCCCCACCTGCAACGGGACCCGCCGCAGGCCCACCCTGCCGGGCTCGCAACGCACCGCCGACGAGCTCGGCCGGGCGTTCCCCGGCGCGCGCGTCATCGTCTCGGACGGCGAGCACGCGCACCAGCGCATTGCTCCGGGCCGCACGATCGTCGTCGCGACGCGCGGCGCCGAACCCCTCGTCGACGGCGGCTACCGCGCCGTTCTGCTGCTCGACGGCGAACGCATGCTCGCCCGCGACAGCCTGCGGGTCGTCGAAGACTGCCTGCGATGGTGGCAGAACGCCGCGGCTCTCGCCGCTGACGACGCCCCCGTTCTGCTCGTCGGAGTGGACGGCCCCGTCGCGTCTGCCCTCGCGACCGGCACGAGCGACGAGCTAATCGCGTCGGAGCTGGCCGACCGTCGGCGTCTGCGTTTCCCGCCCGCGGTGCGCTCGGCGACGGTCACGGGCACCGCCGACGAGGTGCGAGTCGCCCTACAGCCGCTCAGCGGATTGAGCGGCGTCGACGTGCTGGGCCCCGTCGAGCGCGAGCCCGGGGCGGTGCGCGCCATCGTGCGATTCGACTACGCCCGCGGTGCCGACGTCGCCCGCGAGCTGCGGGCCTCTCTGGTGGCCGCCGCGACCGCACGGGCGCAGCGTCGACGCTCGACCCTCCGCGCACGCCTCGACGACCCCACGGCTTTCGACGTCAGCGCTGACGACGCACCCTCCTGACGGGTGCGGCAGAATCGACGGGTGACCGCCCCCCTGCGCCTGATCTTCGCCGGAAGCCCCCGGGCGGCCGTCCCCACCCTCGAGGCCCTCGCCCGCGGCCCGCACACGATCGACGCCGTCATCACGCGACCACCCACACCGCAGGGCCGCAAACGCATCCTCACTCCGACTCCGGTTGAGGTGAGCGCCGTCGAACATCGGCTGCCGGTGCTGCATGCACGCAGCCTCACCCCACTACAGGACGAGCTGATCGCACGCGAGGCTGACCTCGGCGTCATCGTCGCTTTCGGAGGACTCGTCCGTGAGCCGCTCCTCAGCGCCCCCCGGCTCGGCTGGATCAACCTGCATTTCTCGCTGCTGCCCGCCTACCGAGGTGCAGCGCCCGTGCAGCACGCCCTGATCGCCGGTGAGACGACGACCGGGCTCAGCGTTTTCCACCTCACGGCGGGGCTCGACGAGGGCGACCTGTACGCCCAGCGCTCGCACCCGATCGGCGCCCACGACACCGCCGGCAGCCTGTTGGACCGCCTCGCCGTCGAGGGCGCGAGCGTCGTCGCCGACGTCGTCGACCGACTCGCCGCCGGAACGATCGAGGCCACCTCGCAGGAGGGTCAGCCGACGTTCGCGCCGAAGCTTGATCGGGCCGACGGGCGTCTCACCTTTACGGCGGCGGCGAGCCAGATCTCTGCGCGGTTGCGCGGCACGACCCCCGAACCGGGCGCCTTCGGCGAACTCGACGACGGAACTGTGGTCAAGGTGCTCGACGCCACCATCGCCCACGACGGACCGTCGCTTCCGCCGGGCACCCTCCTGCTTGATGGTCGGCGCGCGCTCGTCGGCACCGCTGACCGCCCCCTCGAACTCGTCACGGTGCAGCCCGCCGGCAAGCAGGCCATGTCGGCCCTCGATTGGATGCGCGGCCTCCGCGACCGCGACGCCCGCCGTTTCGCATGAGCCCCCGTCCCACCGCCTCCGGCCGCAGCGCGCGCCGTGTCGCTTTCGACGTCGTGCACGCCGTCTCGACCGACGACGCCTACGCCAACCTGCTGCTGCCGGGGCGCCTGCGCGAGGCCCGACTGAGCGCCGCCGACGCCGGCTTCGCGACCGAGCTGACCTACGGCACGCTGCGGAGGCGCGGGTTCTACGACGCGGTCATCGAGCGCGCGACCGGTCGCGCTGTCGACCGCGTCGACCCGCCCGTGCTCGACGTGCTGCGCCTGGGCGCCCACCAACTCCTCACGCTGGGAACCCCGCCACACGCGGCCGTCGACGAATCCGTGCGACTCGTTCGACAGGTCGGGTCGGCGCGCGCCGCGGGCTTCGTCAACGCGGCGCTCCGCCGCGTGAGCGAGCGCGACCGTGAGAGCTGGCGCGACGAACTCAGCCGAGGCATCAGCGATCCGGATGCGCTACTTGCGATCCGCCACGCGCATCCCGAATGGGTGGTCCGAGCCCTGCGCGCAGCTCTCGCCGCCGAGGGGCGCGAGGACGAGCTGGATGCGCTGCTCGCCGCCGACAACGCGCCGCCGCGCGTGACCCTCGTCGCCCTGCCCGGCCTCGCGGACGCCCCCGACGACGACCGCGACGAGCGCACCGCCTTTTCACCGCTCGGGATACGCGCCGCCGCCGGCGACCCGGCGGCCGACGCCGGGGTCGCTGCGGGCACGCGTCGCGTGCAAGACGAGGGCTCCCAGCTCGCTGCCCTGGCCCTCAGCAGGGTGCGTCCTGCCCGGGCGGGCGAGCGCTGGCTCGACCTCTGTGCGGGGCCGGGCGGCAAGGCAGCCCTGCTGGCAGCGGAGGCGCGCACGGCCGGAGCCACCCTCACGGCCAACGAGACCGTGCCCGCACGAGCCGAGCTGGTGCGGCGTGCCCTTGCGCCCGTTGATCCCTCCCTCACGGTGCGCGTCGGCGACGGCCGCAGCATCGCCCACGACGCGGCGGAGTCGTTCGACCGCGTGCTCGTCGACGCGCCCTGCACCGGCCTCGGTGCGCTACGCCGCCGTCCCGAGGCGCGGTGGCGCAAGACGGTGGACGACGTCGCACCCCTCGCCACCCTGCAGACCGAACTGCTCACCGCGGCCCTCGATGCCACCGCGCCCGGGGGAGTCGTCGCCTACGTGACCTGCTCGCCGCACCTCGCCGAGACCCGCGACGTCGTCGACGCCGTGCTGGGCGCGCGAGACGACGCGGTCGCCATCGACACCCGGGCGGTTCTCGCCGGCGTCACCCGCACGCCCCTCGACCTCGGCGACCGCGGCACTGCGGTGCAGCTGTGGCCGCACCGGCACGCGAGTGACGCGATGTTCATCCAACTGATCGAACGCCGCCGCTGACTACGCTGGGTCGCATGGCGAGCGCGCGCATCAATCCGAGCATCCTGTCGGCCGACTTCGTCAACATGGAGCGCGATCTCGGCCGCATCGCGACCGCCGACTACGTGCACGTCGACGTCATGGACAACCACTTCGTGCCGAACCTCACGTTCGGCCCGCAGATGGTCGGCCGCGTGCAGGACGTGTCGCCCATCCCGCTCGACGTGCACCTGATGATCGCCGACATTGATCGCTGGGCGCCCGGCTACGCCGAACTCGGCGCATTCTCGGTGACGTTCCACGTCGAGGCGGCCCGCGACCCGGTGGCTGTCGCCCGCGCGCTCCGCGAGCGTGGCGCACGCGCCGGCCTCGCGGTGAAGCCCGGCACCCCCATCGAGCCGTATCTCGAGCTGCTGCCCGAGTTCGACCAGGTGCTCGTGATGACGGTGGAACCCGGTTTCGGTGGTCAGTCGTTCATGCCCGAGACGATGCCGAAGCTGCGGGCGCTGCGCGAGGCCCGAGCCCGCCTCGGCGTCGACACATGGCTGCAGGTCGACGGCGGGATAGCCGACGACACCATCGCGATCGCCGCGGAGGCCGGTGCCGACACCTTCGTGGCGGGCTCCGCCGTGTACGGGGCCGCTGACCCGGCGGAGGCGATCAGCCGTCTGCGCGAGCGTGCGCAGTCTGCTTGGATGGAACCATGAGCCAGCTGAGCAAGCCCGAGATCGACTTCTTCGAGGGGCCCGCCCCCACCGAGCTCGTCATCACCGACCTCGTTGTCGGAGACGGAGCCGAGGCCACGCCCGGCGCGACGGTCGACGTGCACTACGTCGGTGTCGAGTTCGACACCGGCGAAGAGTTCGACGCCTCCTGGAACCGCGGCGCGTCAATCAACTTTCCCCTCGGCAGCCTCATCGCCGGGTGGCAGCAGGGCATTCCGGGCATGAAGGTGGGCGGCCGTCGCCAGCTCGTCTGCCCGCCGCACCTCGCCTACGGCCCCGCCGGCGGCGGCCATCGCCTGTCGGGCAAGACGCTCGTCTTCGTGATCGACCTGCTCGGCGTCTCCTGACCCCGAGCGGCGAAAACACGCAGTTCGCGCCCGGTACGCTGAGCGCGTGAAGACGTTCGACCAGCTGTTCGCCGAGCTCGCCGAGAAGGCACGCTCGCGCCCCGAGGGCTCCGGAACCGTGGCCCAGCTCGACGCGGGCGTGCACGCGATCGGCAAGAAGATCGTCGAGGAGGCCGCCGAGGTCTGGATGGCCGCCGAATACGAGAGCGACGAGGCTGCGGCCGAAGAGATCTCGCAGCTGCTGTACCACCTGCAGGTGCTGATGCTCGCGAAGGGCCTCACGCCCGCCGACGTCTACCGTCACCTGTAAGCCCGCCGACGACGGATGCGCGACGCGCGCACTCGAGGAAGACACCCGCATGCTGAGAATCGCGGTGCCCAACAAGGGATCGCTGTCCGAGACGGCCGCGCACATGCTCGCGGAGGCCGGCTACACGGGCCGTCGCGACCCGCGCGCCCTGACGAGCGCGGACGCCCGCAACGGGGTCGAGTTCTTCTACCTGCGGCCCCGCGACATCGCCACCTACGTGGGCTCGGGCGCGCTCGACGTCGGCATCACGGGCCGTGATCTGCTGCTCGACTCGGGTTCCGAGGCGCGCGAGATTCAGGCGCTCGACTTTGGCGGTTCGACGTTCCGCTTCGCCGCCCCGCCGAACACGGTGCGCACGCTGGAGGACCTGGGCGGGATGCGCGTCGCGACGAGCTACACCGGTCTCGTCGGCGACTTCCTTGCCCGGCACGGCGTCACCGCCGACCTCATCCGCCTCGACGGCGCGGTGGAGTCGGCCGTGCGCCTGGGTGTCGCGGATGCGGTCGCCGACGTTGTCTCGACCGGCGCGACGCTGCGCGCACAGGGCCTCGAGATCGTTGGCCCCGTCATTCTCGAGTCGACCGCCGTGCTCATCAGCGCGCAGCCCGATCGCCCGGGGATCGCGACGCTGCAGCGACGACTGCAGGGCGTGCTCGTCGCCCGGCAGTACGTGCTGATGGACTACGACCTACCCCGCGAGCTGCTCGAGCGCGCCCAGGCGATCACGCCGGGCCTCGAGTCCCCGACCGTCAGCCCGCTGGCCGACAGCGGCTGGGTCGCCGTGCGCGCCATGGTTCCGCGCGCCGACGTCAACCACGTCATGGACGAGTTGTATGACTTGGGCGCCCGCGCAATCCTTGTCGGTTCGATCCACGCCGCACGCCTCTGATGACGGTCGCCGTTCGGGTCATTCCCTGTCTCGACGTGGCCGGTGGCCGCGTCGTGAAAGGCGTGAACTTTATGGGCCTGCGCGACGCGGGCGACCCGATCGAGCTCGCCCGTCGCTACTTCGAGCAGGGCGCTGACGAGATCACCTTCCTCGACGTGACCGCGACGGTCGACCAGCGTGAGACGACTTACGACGTCGTCCGTGCGACCGCCGAGCAGGTGTTCATTCCCCTCACCGTCGGTGGGGGAGTGCGCTCGACCGAGGACGTTGCGCGGTTGCTCGGCCACGGCGCCGACAAGATCGGCGTCAACAGTGCGGCGATCGCGCGCCCGCCGCTGATCGACGAGATCGCTGACCGCTTCGGCGCCCAAGTGTGCGTGCTGTCGCTCGATGTCACGCGCGACGACGCGGCCCCGAGCGGCTTCGTCGTGACCACGCACGGTGGGCGCACCCGCACCCAGCTGGACGCGATCGCCTGGGCGGTCGAGGCGATCGAGCGCGGCGCCGGCGAGCTGCTGGTCAACTCGATCGACGCCGATGGAACGAAAGCCGGCTTCGATCTCGAGCTCACTGCCGCCATGCGCGAGGTGGCGTCGGTGCCGGTGATCGCCTCCGGGGGCGCGGGCGCGCTCGAGCACTTTGCGCCGGCGGTGGCCGCGGGCGCTGACGCCGTTCTCGCCGCGAGCGTCTTCCACAACGCGGAATTCACGATCGGCGAGGTCAAGCAGTCGCTCGCCGACGCGGGAGTGCTGATTCGATGACCACTGAGCCCGCCATCCCCTCGCCCCACGACGCTGCGCGCCTGACAGACGACGAGGCCGCCGCTGTCGTGGAGCGCGCGCAGTTCGCCTCCGACGGATTGCTGCCCGCGATCATCCAGTCGCACGACGATGGCGCCGTTCTGATGCTCGGCTACATGAACGCCGAAGCCGTGCGCCGCACCCTGACGGAGGGACGCGTCACGTTCTGGAGCCGATCGCGCAGCGAATTCTGGCGTAAGGGCGACACGAGCGGCAACATTCAGCTGGTGCGCTCGGCGGCATTGGACTGCGACGGCGACACCCTTCTCGTCCGCGTCCACCAGGTGGGCCCGGCCTGCCACACGGGTGCCCGGCGCTGCTTCGACGTCGACCCCGTCATCACGGAGGGAGCCGAGTCGTGACCACGACCCTTGCCGACGTCGTGGCGCGCCGTCACGACGCCCGCGTCGTCCCGGTCATTCGCGAGCTGTTCGCCGACGCCGCGACCCCGGTCGGGCTCTACCGGGCGCTCGCGAATGATCGGCCGGGCACCTTCCTACTCGAGTCGGCCGAACAGGGCGGCATTTGGTCACGGTACTCGTTCATCGGCGTCGCATCCTTCGGCGTGCTGACCGAGCACGAGGGCGTAACCCGCTGGCTCGACACCGGCATCGACGGCGAGCGCGCGTTTGGTGGCCCCGTGCCCGGCGACCCGCTCGCGGCGCTGGACGTTCTCTACGAACGTTGGCGCACCCCGGCCGACCCCGCGCATCCGCCGCTGACGGGTGGCCTTGTCGGCTTCATCGGCTGGGATGCGGTGCGCCGCGTCGAGCACCTCCCCGACGCGCCCCCCGCCGACTTCCCGGTGCCGGAGCTCGCGGTTGCCTTCACGAGCGAACTGGTCGTCATGGACCATCGCACGGGGACCGTGCAGATCGTCGCCGCGCTGCTGCTCGACGGCGATCCCGACGATGCCGAGATCGGCCGGCGATTCGAGGATGCTCAGGGCCGGTTGGATGCGCTCGCGCACGCCCTCACGCGCCCCATCGCCCCCGCCCCCGCGCTGATTGACACCACGGTGACGCCGCATCCCGAGCACCGCTCGACGCCCGAACAGTTCCTTGGAGCGGTCGCCGCGTCGAAGGAGCACATTCGCGACGGCGACGTATTCCAGGTCGTCATCTCGCAGCGTTTCGACCACCCGGTGACTGCTGCGCCCCTCGACGTGTACCGGGTGCTGCGAGCCTTGAACCCGTCGCCCTACATGTACGTGCTCAGCTTGACGAGCGCCGCCGGCGAGCCGTACGCGATTGTGGGCTCCTCGCCCGAGGCGCTCGTCAAGGTGCAGGATGGGCGCGCGTTCTCGCACCCGATCGCCGGGTCGCGCCCGCGCGGGTCCACCCCCGAGCACGATGCCGCGCTCGCCGACGAGCTGCTCGCCGACCGCAAGGAGCAGGCTGAGCACCTCATGCTCGTCGATCTCGCGCGCAACGACCTGTCGAAGGTGTGCACGCCCGGCAGTGTCGAGGTCACCGAGTTCATGCAGGTCGAGCGGTTCAGTCACATCATGCACCTGGTGTCGAGTGTTGAGGGCGACGTGCGCGACATCGCGAGCCCCATCGACGTGCTGCGTGCCACGTTCCCGGCCGGCACGCTGAGCGGCGCCCCGAAGCCGCGAGCACTGGAAATCATCGACGACCTCGAGCCCGCCCGCCGCGGCGTGTACGGCGGCGTCGTCGGATACTTCTCCTTCTCGGGCGACCTCGACCTCGCGATTGCGATTCGCACCGCATTCCTCGCCGACGGCGTCGCCCGCGTGCAAGCGGGCGCGGGGCTCGTCGCCGATTCGCAGCCGCAGGCCGAGTTCGACGAAACGGTGGCGAAGGCTGCCGCGCCGCTACGGGCGGTCGCCATCGCGAATGCGCTAACGCCGATCACGGACGACGAGGGAACCCCGTGACGCCCCGCCGTCTCCGGCTGCTCGCCATCGTCGCGCCGCTCGCCGCGGCGGCCCTTGCCCTGCTGGCGTGGACCCAAGTCTGGGTCGTGCTCGATCTCGGCGGTGGGCTCGCCGTTGACGCCCGCGGGGAGACCGCCGCGAACACCGTTCCGGCCCTCGCCCTCGCATTGCTCGCGCTCACCGCCGCGCTCGCCCTTGTCGGCCGCACCCCCCGCATTCTGCTCAGCATCGTGCAGCTCGGACTCGGTGTCGGAATCGCCGCAGCATCCGCGACCGTTCTCGCTGATCCCGTCGGCCGCGGCGGACCCGCCGTGACCGCGGTCACTGGCGTCGACGGCGATGCGGGGATCGCTGCCCTCGTGGTGGCGTCCAGCGTGTCGGGGTGGGTCTCTGTCGCCGTTGTTGCCGGCGCCCTCGCCGCCGTGAGTGGGCTCGTGACCGCGCTGACCGCGCACCGCTGGCCCGAGCGCGTGCGTCGCTACGACACGCCCGACGGCAGTGCAGCGCCCCGGGCAGACCGACTGGGTGACTGGGACGCGCTGAGCGACGGCGACGACCCCACAGCCCGGTAGACTGTAAGCCCTGCCCGTTCCCGACTCAGGAGACGCATGAACGCCCAGAACGAACCCGGACACGGACACTCGCCCGCCGCCTGGACGGCCGTCGTCATCATGCTGATCGGCTTCACCGTGGGCACCGTCGCGTTCTTCTTCGAGCTCGCTCCCATCGTCTGGGCGAGCGCCGTCGTCGTCGTCATCGGCTGGATCGTCGGTGGCGTGATGGCGAAGATGGGGTACGGCGTGAAGGGCCCGCGCTACGCCCCGAAGGCACACTCCTAAGTGCTGGACGGCCTGACGGCGGGAGCGCTGGAGGACGCCGCGGCCCGCCGCGCCGAGCGTCCGCTCGCGGCAGTCGAGGCTGCGGCCGCCGCTCAGTCTCCGGCGCGCGACGCCGTGGGTGCGCTTGCGCGCGCCTCGCACGTGAAGCTGATTGCCGAGGTGAAGCGGGCGAGCCCGTCCCGCGGAGCGCTCGCGAGCATCCCTGACCCCGCGCAGCTTGCTGCGCAGTACGCGGCCGGGGGAGCGCACGCGATCAGCGTGCTGACCGAGCAGCGGCGCTTTCAGGGGTCGCTCGCCGACCTTGAGGCGGTCCGCGCCGCCGTCGACGTGCCGATCTTGCGCAAAGACTTCATCGCCGACGAGTACCAGATCGCCGAGGCGCGCGCGGCGGGGGCCGACCTGGTTCTGCTAATCGTGGCCGCCCTCGACGAAGCCACGCTCCGCCGGCTACACGCGCACATCCTCCAATGGGGCATGACCCCGCTCGTCGAAACGCACTCCGCTGACGAGGCGCGCCTTGCCGTCGACCTGGGCGCATCCCTCATCGGCGTGAACGCCCGCGACCTCACGACGTTCGAGCTCGATCGAGACCTGTTCGGTCGGCTCGCCCCGATCATCCCCGACGACGCGATCCGCATCGCCGAGTCGGCCGTCCTCAGCGTCGCCGACGTTGAGCACTACCGGCGCGCCGGCGCCGACGTGGTGCTCGTCGGCGAGGCCCTCGTTACCGGCGGCGACCCCGTCGCCACCGCCCGGCAGTTTGTGAGCGTGTCATGACCCTGCGCGACGTCGTCGGCCCCTACTTCGGCACCTTTGGCGGCCGCTTCGTGCCCGAATCCCTCATCGCCGCCCTCGACGAACTCGACGCGGCCTACCAGGCGGCCCGAGTCGACCCCGACTTCGCCGCCGAACTCGCCGAGCTGCACCGCACGTACACGGGCCGGCCGTCGATCATCACCGAGGCGCCCCGCTTCGCCGAGCACGCGGGCGGCGCACGCATCCTGTTGAAGCGCGAAGACCTGAACCACACGGGCAGCCACAAGATCAACAACGTGCTCGGTCAGGCCCTGCTCGCAAAGCGCCTCGGCAAGACGCGACTCATCGCCGAGACGGGTGCCGGGCAGCACGGCGTCGCGAGCGCGACCGCCGCCGCCCTGTTCGGCATGGAGTGCGTCGTGTACATGGGCGCCGTCGACACCGAGCGGCAGGCGTTGAACGTCGCCCGCATGAAGCTCCTCGGTGCCGAGGTGGTGGCCGTGCAGACCGGGTCGCGCACGCTAAAAGACGCCATCAACGACGCCATGCGCGACTGGGTGGCGAACGTCGACACGACGCACTACCTGCTCGGCACCGTCGCGGGCCCGCACCCGTTCCCGACCATGGTGCGCGACTTCCACGCCGTCATCGGTACCGAGGCCCGCGAGCAGGTGCGGGAACTCACGGGGCGCCTCCCCGACGCGGTCGCCGCGTGCGTCGGTGGTGGCAGCAACGCCATGGGCATCTTCCACGCGTTCCTCGACGACGAGTCGGTGCGCCTGGTCGGCCTGGAGGCCGCCGGCGACGGCGTCGACACCCCGCACCACGCCGCGACGATCTCCAAGGGCCGGCCCGGAGTGCTGCACGGCGCCCGCAGCCTCATGCTGCAAGACGACGACGGCCAGACGATGGAGTCCCACTCGATCTCGGCAGGCCTCGACTACCCGGGCGTCGGCCCCGAGCACGCCTGGCTCGCCGACATCGGTCGCGCCGAATACCGCGGCGTCACCGACGCCGAGGCGATGAGCGCGCTGCGACTGCTGAGCCGCACCGAGGGCATCATCCCCGCCATCGAGACGGCCCACGCCCTGCACGGCGCGCTCGAGCTCGGGAAGGAACTCGGCCCCGAAGGCATCGTGCTTGTGTCGCTGAGCGGCCGCGGAGACAAAGACATGGAGACGGCGGCGCGCTACTTCCGTCTGCTCGATGGCGAAACCGAGGATGCGCGGTGAGCGCGGTCGAACAGGCCATCCGTGCGCGCCGCGAGGCCGGATCGGGCGCACTCGTCGCCTACCTTCCCGTCGGGTTCCCCACTCTCGACGACAGCATTGCTGCCGCGATCGCGCTCGTCGAGAACGGCGTCGACATCCTCGAACTGGGCCTTCCGTACAGTGACCCGGTCATGGACGGGCCCGCCATTCAGAAGGCCACCCAGACCGCACTGCAGAACGGCTTCCGCCTGCGAGACGGCTTCACCGCCGTCGAGAAGGTGCGCGCGGCGGTCGACGCGCCGGTCCTCGTCATGACCTACTGGAACCCCGTGCTGCAGTACGGCGTCGACCGTTTCGCCGCCGACCTCGCGAGCGCCGGGGGAGCGGGCCTCATCACGCCCGACCTGATTCCCGACGAGGCGAGCGACTGGATGGCCGCGTCGGAGGCCCACGACCTCGACCGTGTGTTCCTCGCGGCCCCGTCGTCGTCCGACGCCCGTATGCGGCAGGCAGTCGGGGCGAGTCGTGGATTCGTCTACGCCGTTTCGACGATGGGCATCACCGGCGCCCGCTCCGACGTGGACGCCGCCGCGCGCGGCGTCGTTTCCCGGCTGCGCGATGCGGGATGCACGTCCACGTGTGTGGGGCTCGGCATCTCGACTGCCGATCAGGTTCGCGATGTCTTGAGCTACGCCGACGGCGCGATCGTCGGCTCCCGCCTGGTCGCCGCCCTCGCCGAGGGGGGCGTCACCGAGGCGGCCCGCGTTGCGGCCGACCTCGCCACCGGCACCCGCTAGCCTCCGTATCCGGCCGGTCGCCAGTAGGCTGGCACGCGTTCTCACCCTCCCGAAAGGCCCGCATCCGTGATCTCTGCCCTCAGCATCCCGAGTCCCGGCGAGGAGTGGCGCGCGTTCAACCTCGGCCAGTGGCTGCGCGACATCGGCCTGTCGTGGTTCTCGCTCGACATCACGATCAACGCTTATGCGCTCTGCATCCTGCTCGGCATCGCTGCCGCCGTGTGGCTTACCCACGTGCGCCTGACGCGGCGCGGCGCTGAGCCGTGGATTGTGCTCGACATCGCCCTGTTCGCCGTTCCGCTCGGCATCATCGGCGGACGCATCTATCACGTGGTCACCCACCCCGCCGACTACTTCTTCCCCGGCGCCGACCTCTTGCGCGTGCTGTACATCTGGGAAGGCGGCATGGCGATCTTCGGCGCCCTCATCGGTGGCGCCGTCGGCGCGTACATCGGCTGCCGCGTCACGGGCATCCGCTTCTGGTCGTTCGCCGACGCCCTCGCCCCGGGACTCCTCATCGCGCAGGCCTTCGGCCGGCTCGGCAACTGGTTCAATCAGGAACTGTTCGGCCTGCCCACCGACCTCCCCTGGGGGCTGGAGATCGACCGTCCGAACGCGGCGATCCCTGTGGGGCTGCCGGAGGACGTCCTGTTCCATCCGACATTCCTCTACGAGATCGTCTGGAACCTGGCCGGTGCCGCGCTGCTGTTGCTCATCGACGCGCGCCTGCGCGTGCAGTGGGGCAAGCTGCTCGGCGGATACCTCATCTGGTACGGCGTGGGTCGCAGCGTTTTCGAGACGATCCGCCTCGACCCAAGCGAACTCTTCCTGGGCGTGCGCGTGAACGTGTGGGCTGCCTGGGCTGCGGTGCTGCTCGGCATCATCATCGTGATCGTGCAGCGTCGCCGGCATCCTGGCGCCGAACCCGGCCCCTACGTCGCTGGTCGAGGGTGGACGCCGGAGGCTGGGGTAGACTCCGAAGCCGTCTACACCGAGACGGACCTGGCCGGCAAAGACGCCGCTCTGGTCGCCGAGAAATCCGGCGCACCTTCCGCCACAAGCGGACCCGCCGCGAACGCGTAACCGCACGGATCGCCACCACCTTGATCCCGGTTCCCCGCTCCGCGGCGCGCGATTCCGCGCACACAGTCCCTGGGCCAGCGACGTCCCGCACCTCAGCACCAACCCATGTGAGGACGGTCCGCGCATGACTCACAGCCCGTATCGCCGATTTTCGAGCATCCCCGAGAAGCAGGGTGCCTACGACCCCGAGCGCGAACGCGATGCCTGCGGGCTCGCCATGGTGGCGACCCTGCGCGGAACCGCCGGTCACGACATCATTCAGAACGCGCTCGACGCACTGCGCAATCTCGAGCACCGCGGTGCCGTCGGCTCGGACGCGGGCACCGGTGACGGCGCCGGCATCCTGACGCAGATCCCCGACGCGTTCTTCCGCGCGGTCGTCCCCTTCACGCTGCCCGAGGCGGGCGCGTACGCGGTCGGCGCCGCCTTCCTTCCGACCGACGCCGCCGAGCGCGCGCGCGAAAAGTCCGGCATCGAGGCGATCGCCGCCGAAGAGGGCCTGACGGTGCTGGGCTGGCGCGAGGTGCCGGTGGACCCGAGCCAGGTCGGAGCGCTCGCCCGCGAGGCCATGCCCGTGATTGAGCAGCTCTTCCTGGCCTCTGGCCGAGCCGACGCGACCGGGGCGCCGCTGTCCGGCATCGCGCTCGACCGTCAGACCTTCCGCACGCGCAAGCGCGCCGAGCGCGAGCTGGGCGCCTACTTCCCGTCGTTGAGCTGCCGCACCATCACCTACAAGGGCATGGTCACCACCCTCCAGCTGGAGCCGTTCTACCCCGACCTGAGCGATGAGCGCTTCGCGTCGAAGCTCGCGCTCGTGCACTCGCGCTACTCGACGAACACCTTCCCGTCGTGGCCCCTCGCCCAGCCGTTCCGCATGATCGCGCACAACGGCGAGATCAACACGGTGCAGGGAAACCGCAACTGGATGCGCGCCCGCCAGTCCCAGCTGGTCAGCGACCTGCTCGGCGACCTCCGCGACGTGTTCCCCATCGTGACGCCCGGCGCGAGCGACTCGGCCTCCTTCGACGAGGTCGTCGAGCTCTTGAGCCTCGGGGGTCGTAGTGTGCCGCACGCGATCATGATGATGATCCCCGAGGCGTGGGAGAACCAGACGGGTCTCGACAAGAAACTGCGCGACTTCTACGAGTACCACTCGATGCTCATGGAGCCGTGGGACGGGCCCGCCGCCCTGTCGTTCACGGACGGCTCGCTGGTGGGCGCGACACTCGACCGCAACGGCCTGCGCCCCGGACGCTTCCTCGTCACCGACGACGGCCTGGTCGTGCTGGCCAGCGAGATCGGTGTGCTCGACATCGACCCCGCTCGCGTCGTCCGCAAGGGCCGTCTGCGCCCGGGCGCCATGTTCCTCGTCGACACGGCCGAGGGCCGCATCATCGAAGACGACGAGATCAAGCGTGAGCTCGCCGAGCTCGAGCCGTGGGGTGAGTGGCTCGCGGGCAACCGCATCGCTCTCTCCCAACTGCCCGAGCGTGAGCACATCGTGCACACCCCGGCCTCGATCACGCGTCGCCAGCGCACCTTCGGGTACACGGAGGAAGAGGTGCGGGTTCTGCTCGCGCCGATGGCGAAGGCGGGCGCCGAGCCGCTCGGCGCGATGGGCTCCGACACCCCCATCGCGGTGTTGAGCGACCGCCCGCGCCTGCTGTTCGACTACTTCACCCAGCAGTTCGCCCAGGTGACGAACCCGCCGCTCGACTCGATCCGCGAGGAGGTTGTCACGTCGATGGCGCTCGGCCTCGGGCCCGAGCGTAACCTCCTGGCCGCCACGCCGCGCCATGCGCGGCAGGTCACCCTCGACTTCCCCGTCATCGACAACGACGAGCTGGCGAAGATCCAGCACATCGACCCGCGACCCGGCAGCGCCCTCACGACCACGATCAAGGGGCTGTACCGCGTCGACAAGGGGCCCCGCGCGCTTGAAAAGCGCATCCAAGCGATGTGCGACGAGGTCGATGAAGCGATCGAGGACGGCGCCGAGTTCATCGTCTTGAGCGACCGCGATTCGACGGCCGACCTCGCGCCGGTGCCGTCGCTGCTGATGCTTGCCGCCGTTCACCACCACCTCATCCGCACCGAGAAGCGGATGCGCGTGGGCCTTATCGTCGAGACCGGCGACGTGCGCGAGGTGCACCACGTCGCGCTCCTGATCGGCTACGGCGCCTCGGCCATCAACCCGTACCTCGCGATGGAGACGGTCGAGAACCTGGTCCGCAGCGGCATGATCACCGGCATCACTCCCGAGAAGGCCGTGGCGAACGTCATCAAGGCGCTCGGCAAGGGCGTGCTGAAGATCATGTCGAAGATGGGCATCTCGACGGTCGGTTCGTACGCCGGAGCTCAGGCCTTTGAGGCCGTCGGGCTCAGCCAAGAGTTCGTCGACCGCTACTTCACCGGGACGACGAGCATCCTCGGCGGCGTCGGCATCGACACGATCGCCGAAGAGAACGCACGTCGGCACGCCCTGGCCTACCCGGCTTCCTCGCCGTCGAACCCGCACGAGCGGCTGCCGAGCGGTGGCGAGTACCAGTGGCGTCGCGAGGGTCCTCCTCACCTGTTCAACCCCGAAACGGTCTTCAAGCTGCAGCACGCGACGAAGGCCGGCCGCTACGACATCTTCCGCGAGTACACGAAGGCCGTGGATGAGCAGGCCGAGAAGCTCATGACGCTGCGCGGGCTGTTCCGCTTCACAGACGGACTGCGCGCACCCGTGCCGCTCGACGAAGTCGAGCCGATCGAGTCGATCGTCAGGCGCTTCACGACCGGCGCGATGAGCATGGGCGCCATCAGCCCCGAGATGCACGAGACCCTCGCCATCGCGATGAACCGCATCGGCGGCCGCAGCAACACGGGCGAGGGCGGCGAAGACGTCGAGCGTCTGCTCGACCCCGAGCGTCGCAGCGCGATCAAGCAGGTCGCCTCTGGCCGCTTCGGCGTGACGAGCATGTACCTCACGAACGCCGACGACATCCAGATCAAGATGGCGCAGGGGGCAAAGCCCGGCGAGGGCGGCCAGCTCCCGGCCAACAAGGTGTACCCGTGGATCGCGCGCCTGCGCCACGGCACCCCCGGTGTCGGCCTCATCTCGCCGCCCCCGCACCACGACATCTACTCGATCGAAGACCTCAAGCAGCTGATCTTCGACCTGAAGCGGTCGAACCCGAAGGCGCGCATCCACGTGAAACTCGTTAGCGAGTCGGGCATCGGTGCGGTCGCCGCCGGGGTCGCGAAGGCGAAGAGCGACGTGATCCTGATCTCGGGCCATGACGGGGGAACGGGCGCCAGCCCCCTCAATTCCCTCAAGCACGCGGGCACGCCCTGGGAGATCGGCCTCGCCGAGGCGCAGCAGACCCTCATGCTGAACCAACTGCGTGAGCGCGTCACGGTGCAGGTCGATGGCCAGATGAAGACCGGGCGCGACGTGATCATCGCGGCGCTGCTCGGAGCCGAGGAATACGGCTTCGCGACCGCTCCCATGGTGGTCTCCGGGTGCATCCTGATGCGGGTCTGCCACCTCGACACGTGTCCCGTCGGCGTCGCGACACAGAACCCTGAACTGCGCAAGCGGTTCACGGGGAGCCCTGAGTTCGTCATCAACTTCTTCGAGTTCTTGGCTCAGGAGGTGCGTGAGTACCTCGCTCAACTCGGCTTCCGCAGCCTCGAAGAGGCCATCGGGCACGCTGAACTGCTCGACGTCGACCGCGCCGTACGGCACTGGAAGGCCGACGGACTCGATCTCACCCCGATCCTCTCGGGCCCCGTGTTCCCGGCCGACGCGGCGCGCACGCGCCGAGTGGGGCAAGATCATGAGCTCGATGAACACTTCGACAACCAGTTGATTCGCCTGTCGACCGATGCCCTCGAGCACGGCCAGCCGGTGCGCATCGACCTGCCGGTGCGCAACACCGAGCGCGCCGTCGGCACGATGCTCGGCAACGCCGTGACGGCACGCTACGGCGAGCAGGGGCTCGCCCCCGACACGATCGACGTGACCCTCACCGGCTCGGCCGGCCAGAGCCTCGGCGCGTTCATGCCGCGCGGCATCACCCTGCGCCTGTACGGCGACAGCAACGACTATGTCGGCAAGGGGCTGTCGGGCGGCCGTGTCATCGTGCGTCCCGCTCGGGAGGCGGTCTTCCACGCCGAACGCAACGTGATCGCGGGCAACGTGATCGGTTACGGCGCGACGAGCGGCGAGCTGTTTATTCGCGGAATCGTCGGCGAGCGCTTCCTGGTCCGCAACTCGGGGGCGACGGCCGTTGTCGAGGGCGTGGGTGACCACGCGCTCGAGTACATGACGGGCGGTGTCGCCGTCATTCTCGGCGAGACCGGCCGCAACCTCGGCGCGGGTATGTCGGGCGGCACGGCATACGTGCTTGACCTGACGGACGACCGGGTGAACCGCGACAGCCTGACGAGCGGCGAGTTGACGCTCGGCGCGCTCGACGACGACGACCGCGCACTCGTGACCGAGCTGTTGAAGAAGCACCACGACGAGACCGAGTCGGCGCTGGCTCAGCGTTTGCTCGCGGACGGCGACGCCGCGCTTGACCGTTTCGTGAAGGTGCTGCCCCGCGACTACGCCGCCGTCCTGGCTACGCGCCAGACGGCGCTCGACGAAGGCCTCGACCCCGATGGGGACATCGTGTGGGGCCGCATCCTGGAGGTGACCGGTGGCTGACCCCCGCGGATTCCTGAACGTGCCCGAGCGGGAGCTCCCGCCGCGGCGTCCCGTGCCGATCCGGCTCATGGACTGGAAAGAGGTCTACGAGCAGGGGGACCCCGGGCAGCTGCGCCGCCAGGCGGGCCGCTGCATGGACTGCGGCATCCCGTTCTGCCACCAGGGGTGCCCGCTCGGCAACCTCATCCCCGAGTGGAACGACTTGACGTGGCGCGGCGAGGGGCGTCAGGCGATCGAGCGCCTGCACGCGACGAACAACTTCCCGGAGTTCACCGGCAAGCTCTGCCCGGCGCCGTGTGAGTCGTCGTGTGTGCTCGCGATCAACCAGCCGGCCGTGACGATCAAGCAGGTCGAGGCGTCAATCATCGAGAACGCCTGGAACAACGGCTGGGTGCAGCCCGCTCCGCCCGAGCGACTCACCGGCAAGACCGTCGCCGTCGTCGGAAGCGGCCCAGCGGGGCTCGCCGCCGCCCAGCAGCTCACGCGCGCCGGGCACACGGTCGCCGTGTTCGAGAAGGACGATCGCATCGGCGGATTGCTGCGCTACGGCATCCCGGACTTCAAGATGGAGAAGCGCCACCTCGACCAGCGCCTCACGCAGATGCAGGCCGAGGGCACACGCTTCCGCGCCGGCGTCGAGATCGGCGTCGACATCACCTGGGCTGAGCTGCGGCGCCGCTACGATGCGGTGCTCGTCGCCACGGGCGCGCCGCTTCCGCGGGACCTTCCCATCCCGGGCCGCGACGCGCTCGGCGTGCACTTTGCTATGGAATACCTCACGCAGGCCAACCGTGTGCAGGCCGGCGACACCGTCGCCGAGCAGATCACGGCCGAGGGTAAGCACGTCATCGTGCTCGGCGGTGGTGACACCGGTGCGGACTGCATCGGCACCGCCCACCGCCAGGGCGCGCTCAGCGTGACGAATCTCGCCATCGGCGTGCAACCGCCGAGCGAGCGCCCCGAGAACCAGCCGTGGCCCATGCAGCCGACGCTGTTCGAGGTGCAGTCGGCCCACGAGGAGGGCGGCGAGCGCATGTACCTGGCCTCGACCGTCGAGTTCCTCACGAACGACGCGGGCGAGGTGCGCGCCGTCGTCGTGGCCGAGACCGACTTCGTTGACGGTCACCGCGTGCCGAAGCCGGGCACCGAGCGCGAGCTGCCGGCCGACCTCGTTCTGCTGTCGCTCGGCTTCACGGGCGCCGAGACCGCGACGCTCACGGAGCAGTTCCCGCTGCCCGTGGATGCGCGCGGCACGATCCGCCGGGACGCCGACTACACGACGGTCGAGCCGGGCGTCTTCGTCGCAGGCGACGCGGGACGCGGCGCGTCGCTCATCGTGTGGGCGATCGCGGAGGGCCGGGCGGCGGCCGCCGAGATCGACCGCTACCTGCAGGGCACCACCGATCTTCCCGCACCCGTGCGGGCGACAGACCGCCCCATCGCGGTCTGACTCCATGGCGGCTCGCCGCCGTGTCTACCACCACCCCAACTCACTGAAGGACCCCATGAGACGAGCAAAGATCGTCGCGACCCTCGGGCCGGCGACGTCGAGCTACGAGAACATTCGCGCCATCATCGAGGCCGGCGTCGACGTCGCCCGCATGAACCTCAGCCACGGGACGCACGCCGTGCACGAAGAGGTGTACGGCAACGTCCGTCAGGCCGCCGCCGACGCGGGCCGCCCCGTGGCCGTGCTCGTCGACCTCCAGGGTCCGAAGATCCGTCTCGGCAAGTTCGCCGACGGTCCCCACGAACTCGCTGAGGGTGACATCTTCACGATCACCACGGAGGAGGTCGAGGGCACGAAAGAGCTCGTCGGCACCACGTTCAAGGGTCTGCCCGCCGACGTGAAGCCGGGCGACTTCCTGCTCATCGACGACGGCAAGGTTAAGGTGCGCGTGCTCGACACCGACGGGGTGCGCGTGCGCACCGAGGTTGTCGTGGCCGGCCCGGTCTCGAACAACAAGGGCATCAACCTGCCCGGCGTCGCGGTCAACGTTCCCGCGCTCTCGGAGAAGGACGAAGACGATCTGCGGTGGGGCTTGAAACTCGGCGCCGACTACATCGCCCTGTCGTTCGTCCGCAACGCCGACGACATCACCCGCGTGCACGAGATCATGAGCGAGGAGGGGCGCCGCATCCCCGTCATCGCGAAGATCGAGAAGCCCCAGGCGGTCGACGCGCTCGAGGGCATTGTCGACGCCTTCGACGGCATCATGGTCGCCCGCGGTGACCTCGGGGTCGAGTTGCCGCTCGAGGCGGTGCCGATCGTGCAGAAGCGCGCCGTCGAGCTCGCCCGCCGCATGGCGAAGCCGGTCATCGTGGCCACCCAGATGCTCGAGTCGATGATCTCGAGCCCCATTCCGACGCGCGCCGAGACCTCCGACGTCGCAAACGCGGTGCTCGACGGCGCCGACGCGGTCATGCTGTCGGGTGAGACGAGCGTCGGCGAGTTCCCGGTCATCACCGTGTCGACCATGGCTCGCATCGTCGATTCGACGGAGGAGCACGGCCTCGAGCGCATCCCGCCGCTCGGCACGAAGCCGCGCACCCAGGGTGGGGCGATCACGCTCGCCGCCGCCGAGGTGGCCGACTTCGTTGAGGCAAAGTACGTGTGCGTCTTCACCGAGTCGGGTGACTCGGCTCGCCGCATGAGCCGCCTGCGTTTCCGCATCCCCATGAAGGCGTTCACGCCCGACGCGGCCATCCAGCGTCGCATGGCGCTGACGTGGGGCATTGAGTCGTTCCTCGTGAAGCGCGTCACCCACACTGACGCGATGTATCGCCAGGTCGACGAGGCCCTGCTCGGCAACGGGCTCGCGGCTAAGGGCGACAAGGTCGTCGTGATCTCGGGGTCCCCTCCCGGAGTTCCCGGCGGCACCAACGACATCCGCGTTCACACGGTGGGTGACACGATCGGCACCGAGCTGCCGGCGTGGCTGGCCGGCGCGAGCGTCGAGTAGAGCGAGCCGGATTACGCCGGCCCGGGGCGCCCTGAGAAGGCGAACTCCGGGTCGGCGGCACGCCACCGGTCGGCGACGAGTTCCAGCGGCAGCAGCTCCGTGAGCGGCCGGATGCGCGCATCCTCGTCTCCGGGGAACCGCACGACGAGCTCGGCTCCGTCGAGCGGGCCGCCGATCGCGGCGTAGCGCGCTCCGCGGCGGGTGAGCCAGTCACCAGCCTGCGCATCCCAGCACGAGCCGGGGAAGACCGCCGCCCGGTAGTCGTGCGTGCGCGCCGTGTACAGGTCGACGTGCGCCCAGTCGCCCGTCTCACACGCCACCGCGAGCCGCCGGGGCAGTTCCCGCACCATGAGTGCCGACTGCTGGGCCGAACACAGTCTCTCGGCGGGCGCCAGCACGTGGGTTCCGGCGGGGGAGAGCAGCAGTTCCGCGAGGGGGTCCAGCCACGCGTCGCGGCTGTCGAACAGCGCCTCGGTGGCGGCTGCGGCGCGCTCAAGCTCAGCCCGCACGGTGTCGGCGGCGGCGAGGGTGAGGAGGCGTTCGAGGACGACGTGCGTGTGCCGGTAGGTGCGGCACGCCACGCCGCTCTCTTCGACGCCGGCGTGCAGGAGGCTCACCGCGTCGGCCGCCTCGGCGAGCGCCGACTCGGGGCGGTTCGTGACGGCGACGAGTCGGCCGGTGCCCCGGTACCGTTCGACGGCGTGCAGCACCTCGGCGCTGCCGCCGGTCGCCGAAATCGCGACGACGGCCAGGTCGTCGGCGGGGGCTGGCAACTCGTCGGTGCTGGCGAGCTCGTCGACGACGTGCTGTCCGCGGGCGCGCGCGGCGCGGGCGACACGGCCGGCGGCGTAGCGACTCGAGCCCATGCCGAGGATGAGCACGCGGGATGGGGCGAGACGCTCGAGCAGCGCCGCGCCATCGTCGGCATGCGCGAGTGCGTCGGCGAGGGTCGCGAACGACGCGGGGATGGCGGCTAGGTCGTCGGCGAAGCGGGCGGTGTCCACGGGGGATCCTCCAGGTCGGGGTCGGCGGGGACGCGGTGCGTGAGCGCCCAGTCGGCGGCGTACGCCCAGCGGGGCAGGAAGGCGCGGGCGTAGCGCAGCTCCCGCACGAGCTGTGCGGCGCGCAGGCCAGGCAGGCGCCGCAGGTCAAGCAGGGCGCGTCCGTCACGCGTGGGGGCGACCGCACGGTACGCGTCGAGCAGTCGCTGCTGGGCGGAGAGGCACCACTCGGCGATGCGGGGGACGTCACCGCCCCGCCGCTTCGCCACGATGGCACCGACGAGGTCGAGCGATACCTGCAGGTGCGCGACGTCGATCGCCGCGTCTCCGAGAGCGTCGTCGTCGGGATGCTGCGGGTCGCCGTCGAAGTCGATGACGACCAGCTGGCCGTCCGCGCCCCGCAGAACCTGCCCGACGTGAAGGTCGCCGTGCAGCGCAATGGTGGGCGCTGCGGGGTCGGGGAGGGCCGAGAATAGGGTGCGGAGAGCCTCTGCCCGCGCGGCAAGACGCCGACTCGCCCCGGGACGCGCGTCGTCGCCCGCACCGTGGCTGAGCACGTCGTCGAGGGCAGACTGGGCGGCGGCGCGTTCGTCTGCGCCGCGTCGCGCGACCTCGCTGCCGTCTGAATCGTTCGTGGGGCGGCGAACTCCGAGATCAGCGTCGGCGAGCGCCGCGTGCAGCTGGGCGGTCAGTTCGCCCAGTTGCTGCGGGAAGTCGGGGTCGGCGCCGCCGTCGAGGTGTGCGGTGAGGTCTTCGACCGCCCATGTCCAGCCATCGCTCGCGTCGGGCACGCGCGCCGTCACGAGCGCGACGACGGAACCCGAGTCGGCGTGTTCGACGGTTCCGATCACGGCCGGAACGAGCCCGGGGGCGCGCTCGGCAACCAGCAGCTGCAATCGGGCACCTCGATCGGCCGCCCCCAGGCGTCGCGGCACCTTCACGATGTGCGTGTCGCCCACAATGAGGCCCCAGCTCGTCATGTCGACATCGGCAGCGAACGGCTCCTCGACGTCGCTGGGTGCCGGATGCGCATGCGTCGTGGGGCGTCCCATGAGCGGACCGGCCGTGCCGCCCGTCACTGCGAGCGCGGCGAGGGCCGCCGCGACCCCGTCGGAGGCGACCGCCTCGCCCGCCGGTCCGGCGATTTGGACGTGGCCGCGAGCATCCCATTCGATGCGCCCGGCGCCGAGGGCGACGCCGCCGGGGGCGGGGCTCGGCGGCATCGACATGGTCCCCATCCTGGCACTGCCAGATGCCCGTTCGTAGTGTGAGGATGGGGGAGAAGCGCGCGGCGACGGTGCTGCGCGAGACGAGGAGGGCCGCGCTGATGACCGCACCGTTGACGTTCCTGTTCATGCCCGAGAGCGCCTACGGCCCGACCAACAACTGCGTCGGCATCGGCGCCGAGCTCGTGAAGCGGGGCCACCGCGTCGTCTTCGCCGCCGAGGCGTCCTGGGCGGGCAAACTCGCGCCGCTCGGCTTCGAGGAGGATCTCGTCGACCTCGCGCCACCGCCCGAGGGGGATGCGGCCGAGCAGTCAGCGGGACAGTTCTGGAAGGACTACATCAACGCGATCAAGCCAGAGTTCCGCAAAGACACGATCGAACAACTCGAGACGGTCGTTGCCCCCATCTGGCAAGAATTGATCGACGGTGCGAAGCACTGCGAACCGCAGCTGCGCGACATCATCGGCCGAGTGCAACCCGACGTGATCATCGAAGACAACGTGCTGTGCTTTCCCGCCCTCGTCACGGCGGGGAAACCCTTCGTCCGCATCGTCAGCTGCAACCCGCTGGAGGTTCGCGCTGATGGCGTCGCTCCCGTGTTCTCCGGGCTCGGCGAGCACGAGGCGGACCAGTGGGCGACCTTCCGTGACGAGTACGACCGCACCCACCGGCCGATGTGGGAGGACTTTGCCGCCTGGGTCGAGGCGCAGGGCGCACCGCCGCTCGGCGACCTCGATTTCATCCACTCAGGCGTGGCGAATCTCTACGTCTACCCGGAAGAGCTCGACTACACGGATGCCCGCCCGCCCGCCAACACGTGGACGCGACTCGACTCCTCGGTGCGCGACACCGACGACGCCTTCGAGCTGCCCGAGCATTTGCGCAACGGCGATGACCCGCTGATCTACTTCAGCCTCGGCTCGCTCGGCAGCGCCGACATCGCGCTCGTGCAGTCGGTGCTGGATGCTCTCGCGGACGGCCCGTACCGGGTCATCGTGTCAAAGGGCCCCCGCCACGACGAGTTCGAATTGCCGGCGAACTGCTGGGGGGAGGAATTCCTGCCGCAGACGCGCATCCTGCCGCTCGTGGACCTCGTCATCACCCACGGTGGAAACAACACGACCACCGAGGCGATGCACTTCGGCAAGCCCATGGTGCTGCTGCCCCTCTTCTGGGACCAGTACGACAACGCCCAGCGCGTGCACGAGTGCGGCTACGGCCGGCGCCTACCCACCTACGGGTTCACGGCCGTCGAGCTGCGGGCCGCGATCGACGAGCAACTCAGCGATGCGGCCCACATCGAGCGCGTGCGAGCGGCGGGTGAAGCCATTCGTGCTCGCGACGGCCTCCGCCGCGCCGCGGACGTACTCGAGCGGGTCGGCGCGGAGAGCCGCCAGCCGTAGCGGCTCCCCGCACGCTCTAGGACGCGACGACGGTGGGGTCGCCGGTGTGACGATGCCGCGTGCCGGCCATGCTGCCGAGAATCGCGCCGCCCAACGACACCGCGGCAACGACCACGATCGTGATGATGCTGGTCGCCGTGAGCTCGGCTCCGGTCAGCGCCAAGAGCGGGAACCCGTCCACGCGGGCAAAGCCGTCGAGCTGAGCGCCGCCAATCGCCGCCAGTATGCCGACGACGACCGTGAAGGCGACTGCCCACAGCCACACGACGAACCCCTGCATCACACCGGAGACGCGGGCCATGCGGCCGGCGACGTACCCGCCGGCGACGTAGGCAATGAACAGGGCGAGGGCGAGGATGATTGCCCCCACGACGCTGATCGTGGTTGCCTCAGAGAGCGCTCCGTCGACGGCCTCCTCTGGTGTCTCTGCTGCGCCGAGCCCGATCGCGGCCCCGATGCCGGCGACGAAGGCGGTGAGCAGAAGAGCGGCACCCGTGGCGGTGAGCCACCCGAGAAATGCCGATCCGACGGCGACACCCTCATCGGCGTGGGCGGGACGGCCCGCGGGATCGTGGGCTGAACTGGTGGAACGTGCGGTGGTCATGGTGATCTCCTTCGTTCGAGAACCACCAGCCAAACGTGCACGCGTGTCAGCGTCACCGGGGTTGACCCCGCGCCACTGTCACGCTACGAGGCCGTGTGATCGGCGCCCGCACAGTACCGGCTGTGGGACTCGAACCCACACGCCCTTTCGGACAACGCATTTTGAGTGCGTCGCGTCTACCATTCCGCCAAGCCGGCTTGCGTTCATCCCCATCGATGCTCGCGTAGTGACCATACCGTAGGCTTCTCGTCGTGAGTGATGAGCAGCAGACCACCGCCCCCCGCCGTGTCGTCGTCGCCGAAGACGAGTCGCTGATTCGGATGGACATCGTCGAGATTCTGCGCGACAACGGCTACGACGTCGTCGCCGACGTGGGCGACGGCGAGGCCGCTGTCGAGGTCGCCACGGAGCTGCGCCCCGACCTCGTCGTGATGGACGTGCGCATGCCGAAGCTCGACGGCATCGAGGCCGCGAAGCGCCTCAGCGAAAACCACATCGCGCCCGTCGTGCTGCTGACCGCGTTCAGCCAGAAGGAGCTGGTCGAGCAGGCCAGCGAGGCCGGCGCTCTCGCCTACGTCGTGAAGCCCTTCACGCAGAATGACTTGCTTCCTGCGATCGAGATCGCCCTCAGCAGGTACCAGCAGATCATCACCCTCGAGGCCGAGATCGCTGACATGGCCGAGCGTTTCGAGACCCGCAAGCTCGTCGACCGCGCCAAGGGGCTGCTCAACGAGCGCATGGGCCTCACCGAGCCCGAGGCGTTCCGCTGGATTCAGAAGGCGTCGATGGACCGTCGTACGACGATGCAGGCCGTCGCTCAGGCGATCATCGACCAGCTAGCGCCGAAGAAGGACGCGCCGAAGAAGGACGACGACCAGTAGCTCGCGCCCCGCGCATGCCGACCGTTACCGGTCACGGAGCATGTTCGTCATGCGCACCGTCGAGAGCCGGCGGCCCTCCTCGTCGCGGATGACAATCTCGTGGGTGGCAAGCGTGCGCCCGAGCACGAGCGCCGTGCAGGTGCCGGTCACGACGCCGCTCGTGACGGAACGCGAGTGGGTGGCGTTGATCTCGATGCCCACCGCATAGCGGCCAGGGCCGGCGTGGATCGCCGACGAGATCGACCCGAGGCTTTCGCCGAGCACGACGTGGGCGCCGCCGTGCAGCAGCCCGATCACCTGCGTGTTGCCGTCGACGGGCATCGTCGCGACCGACTTCTCGGCCGACAGCTCGAGAAATTCGATGCCCATCTTCCGGGTGAGCGCGCCCCCGCCGGTTTCCACGAGGCGGGCAACGAGCTCCGGGTCGAGGTCATCGGGGATGCGCGTCACAGGTTCTCCTCACGGGCGTCGGGCGGTCTCGGGGCCGCGTCGGCGCACGCCGTTAGGCTGGCGGGCGTGACGGACTCCGCAAAGCCTACTCTGCTCATTGTCGACGGCCACTCGCTGGCGTTTCGGGCCTTCTACGCCCTCCCCGTGGACAGCTTCGTCACGCGCGACGGGCAGCACACGAACGCGATCCACGGCTTCATTTCGATGTTCTTGGGGCTGCTCGCGAAAGAGAAGCCGACCCACGTTGCCGTCGCTTTCGACATCTCCCGACACTCTTTCCGCACTCGGGAGTACCCCGAGTACAAGGGCACCCGCGGCGAGACGCCGCCGGAGTTCGTCGGTCAGGTGCCGCTCTTGCAGGAGGCGCTGGAGGCGATGAGTGTCACCACCATCACGAAGGAAGACTTCGAAGCCGACGACATTCTCGCCACCCTCGCGCGCCAGGGGTCTGAGCAGGGCTTTGACGTGCTTGTGGTGTCGGGCGACCGCGACACCATTCAGTTGGTGAACGACCGGGTCACGCTTCTCTACCCGAACGCCCGCGGCGTGAGTGAACTGAAGCGCTACGACCCAGACGCGGTACGCGAGCGCTACGGCATCAACCCCGAGCAGTACCCCGAGATCGCGGCGCTGGTGGGCGAGACGAGCGACAACCTTCCGGGCGTCGACAAGGTCGGTGAGAAGACGGCCGTGAAGTGGATCACCCAGTACGGCTCTCTCGATGCCCTGCTCGAGCACGCCGACGAGATCACGGGCGTTGTCGGCAATAACCTGCGTGAGCAGCGTGACCGCGCCGAGCGCAACCGGCGCCTCAACCGTCTCGTGACCGATGTCGAACTGCCGGTCGGCCCCACCGACCTCGAACGCAAGCCAATGGACGTGCCCGCAGTCAAGAGCATTTTTGAGCGACTGCAGTTCCGCACGCTGACCGAGCGCGTACTGAAGATCGCCGCCGCTGAGGGCGCTGACATGGGGGAGGCAGTCGACGTGGGAGCCGCCGCGCGCGATGCCGCCCCCGCTGTCCGCACCCTCGTCGACGAAGAGCTGGCCGCGTGGCTGCGGGCGAACGGCGCGACCGAGTTGGCGGTGGTCGCTGAGTCCGACGGCGGCGAGCTGCGCGCCATCGGGCTCGCGAACGACCGCGAGACCGTGCAGGTGAACTGGGCCGCGCATCGACCCGACTACGCCGCCCTCGAGGAGTGGCTGGCGAGCGACAGCCCCAAGGTTGTCGCTGACGCCAAGCAGCTCACCGCACTGCTCGACCCCGTCGGGATGCCCGTTGCCGGCATCGCATGGGACGCCAAGCTCGCCGCGTGGCTGCGTGCCCCCGGCACGCGCACCGCAAACCTCGCCGAGATCGTCGACGGCGTGCTCGGCGAGACCCTGCCGCAGGCCGACCCCAACCAGCTGCTGCCCGACACCGAGGCCGTGCCGGCCGCAACCAGCGCGTGGTACCTGCTGCGGGTCGCGCGGGCGCAGCGTGAGCGTCTCGACGAGGGGTCGACCCGTGTGCTCACCGACATCGAGGTGCCGCTCGCGCCCGTACTGGCCCGCATGGAGGCGATCGGCGTCGCCGTCGACCGCGACGGTCTGCAGTCCCTGCGTCGCGAACTGTCCGAGACCGCGGCGGGGCTCGCGGAGAGGGCGTTTGCCGAAATCGGTCGCGAGGTGAACCTCGGCTCGCCCAAGCAGCTGCAGCAGGTGTTGTTCGATGAGCTCGGTATGCCGAAGACCCGCGCAACGAAGACCGGCTATTCGACCGACGCGGCAGCGCTGGCCGAGCTGCAGGCGAAGCACCCGCACCCCTTCCTCGGCATCCTGCTCGAGCACCGCGACGCGACCAAGCTTGGGCAGATCGTCGAAAGCCTCGACAAGGCGGTGCGCGATGACGGTCGCATCCACACCACCTACGAGCAGACGGGCACCTCGACGGGGCGCGTGTCGTCAACCGACCCCAACCTGCAAAACATCCCGGTGCGCACCGATGTGGGCCACCGCATCCGCGCCGCGTTCATCGCGGGGGACGGTTTCGAGGGCCTGCTCACGGCCGACTATTCGCAGATTGAGATGCGCATCATGGCGCACCTGTCGGGTGATGAGGGGCTGATCGAGGCGTTCCGCACGGGCGAAGACCTGCACCGGTTCGTGGGCGCCCGCATTTTCGGCGTCGAGCCCAGCGAGGTGACGCCCACCATGCGCACCAAGGTCAAGGCCATGAGTTACGGGCTCGCGTACGGCCTGAGCGCGTTCGGGCTCAGTAAGCAGCTGGGCATCGAGACGGCTGAGGCGAAGCAGCTGATGACCGACTACTTCGCCCGCTTCGGGGCCGTGCGTGACTATCTGCGCAGTGTCGTTGACCAGGCCCGCGCCGACGGATACACCGAGACGATCTTCGGCCGCCGCAGGCCGTTCGGCGACCTGAATTCGCCGAACCGGGTGCTGCGCGAGAACGCTGAGCGCGCTGCGCTCAACGCTCCCATTCAGGGAACAGCCGCCGACATCATCAAAATCGCGATGCTCGGGGTGGCCGATGATCTTCGCGACCGTGGACTGCAGTCGCGACTGCTGCTGCAGGTGCACGATGAGCTCGTGTTCGAGGTCGCTCCCGGCGAGCGCGACGATCTGGAAGAACTCGTGCGCGCCCGCATGGGTGGCGCGGCCGAGCTATCGGTACCGCTGGACGTGCAGGTGGGAGTGGGCCAGAACTGGAACGAGGCCGCGCACTAGGCTCGAATCCATGACTGAGAGCACCGGCGCTCACGAAGCGCGTACGCCCACCGAGATCGACCGCATCGCTGAAGAGTGGGTTGACACCCTCGTCGCCTTCAGCCCCGAGCTGGCCACCTACATTGGCGCTGACGGCGACCTCGAGCGATACCAGGACTACTCGCCGAACGGCCGCGCCGCCATCCGCGGCGCCGCGAACGCGACAATCGGCAAACTCGAAGCGGTCGACCCGGTCGATGACACCGACCGTGTCACGAAGACCGACCTCCTCGCCGAGCTCCGGCTCGACCTCGAACTCGACGACGCCGGGTGGGAGGCGCGCGACCTGAACGTCCTCGCGTCGCCGGCCCAGGGCATCCGCGAGATCTACGACCTCATGCCCACCGGCACCGACGATGACTGGTCGACGATCGCGAAGAAGCTCACGCGCGTGTCCGACGCGCTTGACGGCTACGCCGAGACGCTGCGTGAAGGCATCGCGAACGGCAACACGCCCGCCGTGCGCCAGGTGCGCGAGGTGCTCACCCAGGTGCGCACCAACGCGTCCGCCGACGGGTTCTTCCACGAACTCGCCACCGGCGCCGACGTGCCCGACGCCCTAAAGAGAGATCTGCTCGAGGGCGCGCGTCAGGCCTCCGACGCCTACGGTCGGTTCGGCGACTTCCTCGAAAACGAACTGGCACCCGCCGCGCGCGCCGACGACCCGGTGGGTCGCGAGCTCTACGAGCTGCTATCGCGCCGCTTCCTCGGCGCGACGATCGACCTCGACGAGACGTACGAGTGGGGCATCGAAGAACTGCGCCGCATGGTCGACGAGCAGACGCGTATTGCCGACCAGATCCTGCCGGGTGCGAGCGTCGAGGAGGCCATTGCGCACCTCGAAAAGGACCCGACGCGCAAACTGCACGGCCGCGAGGCCCTGCGCGAGTGGATGCAGCAGCTGAGCGACACGGCCGTCGATGAGCTGTCGCGCACGCACTTTGAGATTCCCGAACCCGTCAAGAAGCTCGAGTGCATGATCGCCCCCACGCCCGGCGGCGCGATCTACTACACCGGCCCGACCGACGACTTCTCTCGCCCGGGCCGCATGTGGTGGTCGATTCCGGAGGGGGTCGACGAGTTCGACACGTGGCGCGAGACGACGACGGTGTACCACGAGGGTGTTCCGGGTCACCACCTGCAGATCGGCCAGGCCGTCTACAACCGCGCGCAGCTGAACTCGTGGCGTCGCCTGCTCGCCGGTACGAGTGGCCACGCCGAGGGGTGGGCCCTGTACGCCGAGCGCCTCATGGAGGAGCTCGGCTACCTCGACGACCCGGCAGACCGCCTCGGGATGTTGGACGGCCAGCGCATGCGCGCCGCCCGCGTCGTGCTCGACATTGGCGTGCACCTCGGCAAGATCCACCCCGAGACGGGTCAGGTCTGGACGAGCGACGACGCCTTCGCGTTCATGCGCAAGAACGTGAACATGAACGATGGCTTCGTGAACTTCGAGGTGAACCGCTACCTCGGCTGGCCGGGCCAGGCCCCGTCGTACAAGGTCGGTCAGCGCATCTGGGAGAACCTGCGCGCCGAGATCACGCAGCGCGAGGGGGCCGACTATAGCGACAAGGCGTTCCACAAGCGCGCCCTCGACATCGGCGGTGTCGGCCTCGACACGCTCACGTTCGCCCTGCTCGGCTGAGTCGACACGTGACGATGACGCCGCGCGTCGTGATCGCCGGGGCATCCGGCTTCATCGGCGACGCGGTCGCCCGCGACTACGCGGACCGCGGTTGGCAGATCGTGACGATCGGCCGCCGCGGTCCCGTCGCGTGGAGCGACGAGACCGCGGTGGCTGAGGCCGTCGACGGGGCCGACACGCTCATCAACCTCGCGGGTCGCAGTGTCAACTGCCGCTACACCGCGAAGAACCGCGCCGAGATCCTGTCGTCGCGCGTCGACACGACGCGGCAGCTGAACGCCGCGGTGCGCAACGCAACACACGCTCCGCGTCTCTGGCTCAACGCATCGACCGCCACGATTTATCGGCACGCGACCGATCGGCCGCAGACCGAATCGGGTGGTGAGATCGGCACACGCTTCAGCGAGCAGGTCGCGGCCGCGTGGGAGTCCGCTCTGTTCGACGGCGATCTTCCCGGGACGAGGCGCGTCGCCCTGCGCCTGTCGATCGTGTTCGGCGCCGGCGGGGGAGCGCTGCCCCCGATCACCCGGCTGGCCCGCCTCGGTCTGGGCGGCCCGCAGCACGACGGGCCCTGGCTATCGACTCCCGCTCGTCGCGCCGCCAGAACCGACCTGCCGCCCGGCGCCCCCGGTGGCCACCAAATGGTCAGCTGGATCCATATCGACGACGTCATCGCCGCGCTTCGATTCCTGGATGCCCGTGACGACATCGCGGGCGCCGTCAACATCACTGCGCCCCACCCCGTCGACAACCGCACGTTCATGCGGCAGGTGCGGCACCGGCTCGGACGGCCTATCGGCCTTCCCTCCTACCGGTTCATGCTCGAGCCCGCGATGGCGGTCCTGCGCACCGAGCCCGAGCTGGTTCTCAAGAGCCGGTGGGTGCTGCCCGAACGGCTGGAGGCGGCCGGATTCGCCTTCACGCATCCCGATCTCGATGAGGCGCTCGCGAGCATCCTGAATCGCCCGTAACGCGGCGTTTGCCGCGCGCCCGTTCGCCGCGCTAGGCTGGAGAGTCGTCGATTTGACGTCCATCCTGTCCGCATGCCCGGACGACACCCACCCTGCACCACGTCGTTTCGGGCCCGAACCCTGTCCGCATCGGAGCAACCACTACATGACAACCGCAACGACCAACGCCCCCAAGCAGATCGCGATCAACGACATCGGGTCTGCCGAAGACTTCCTGGCGGCGGTCGAAGAGACTCTGAAGTTCTTCAACGACGGCGACCTCATCGAAGGAACCGTCGTGAAGATCGACCGCGACGAGGTCCTCCTCGACGTCGGCTACAAGACCGAGGGTGTTATCCCCTCCCGCGAACTCTCGATCAAGCACGACGTTGACCCCACCGAGGTCGTCGCCGTCGGTGACATGGTCGAAGCCCTCGTTCTCCAGAAGGAGGACAAGGAAGGTCGCCTCATCCTGTCGAAGAAGCGCGCGCAGTACGAGCGCGCGTGGGGCGACGTCGAGAAGATCAAGGACTCGGACGGTGTTGTCACCGGCACGGTCATCGAGGTCGTCAAGGGTGGCCTCATCGTTGACATCGGTCTGCGCGGCTTCCTGCCGGCATCGCTGATCGAGCTGCGCCGCGTGCGCGACCTCACCCCGTACCTTGGCCAGGAGATCGAGGCGAAGATCCTCGAGCTCGACAAGAACCGCAACAACGTGGTGCTCTCGCGTCGCGCCCTGCTCGAGCAGACGCAGTCTGAGAGCCGCTCGAACTTCCTCAACGCGCTGGCCAAGGGTCAGGTGCGCAAGGGTGTCGTGTCGTCGATCGTTAACTTCGGTGCGTTCGTCGACCTCGGCGGGGTTGACGGCCTCGTGCACGTCTCCGAGCTCAGCTGGAAGCACATCGAGCACGCCAGCGAGGTCGTCGAGGTGGGCCAGGAGGTCACCGTCGAGATCCTCGAGGTCGACCTCGAGCGCGAGCGCGTGTCGCTGTCGCTCAAGGCCACCCAGGAAGACCCGTGGCAGGTGTTCGCCCGCACGCACGCGATCGGCCAGATCGCTCCGGGCAAGGTCACGAAGCTCGTTCCGTTCGGCGCGTTCGTTCGCGTGGCCGATGGCATCGAGGGTCTCGTGCACATCTCTGAGCTGTCGAGCAAGCACGTCGAGCTCGCCGAGCAGGTTGTGTCGGTCGGCGACGAGGTGTTCGTCAAGGTCATCGACATCGATCTCGAGCGTCGCCGCATCTCGCTGAGCCTCAAGCAGGCCAACGAGGGCGTCGACCCCGAGGGCACCGAGTTCGACCCGGCCGTCTACGGCATGCCGACCGAGTACGACGAGGCCGGCAACTACAAGTACCCGGACGGCTTCGACCCCGAGTCGGGCGAGTGGAAGGACGGCTTCGAGGAGCAGCGCACCAAGTGGGAGCAGGACTACGCTGCCGCTCAGACGCGCTGGGAAGCTCACAAGAAGCAGGTCGCCCAGTCGATCACCGACGAGGCCGAGCTGGAGGCCCCGGCGGCTGGCTCGTTCACCTCTGACTCGGCTGGCGCCGGCACCCTTGCCGACGACGAGTCGCTCGCGGCCCTTCGCGAGAAGCTCTCGGGCAACTAGCACGCACGGCGCGCGTCACAGCGCGCAACCGACGCGGGTCGTCTCCTATCCGGAGGCGGCCCGCGTCGCCGTTTCGGGCTGCGGAACCCGACGTCGGCGGTCGCGCGCCCGCCGCAGAACGACTGTCGTACCGACCACCAGGCCGACGATGACAACAAGCACGAGGATCGGCACAATGAGCGCCAGCACGCTGAGCGTGACGGCCGTGATGTCCTCCGCGGTGGACAGCGCCGGAGCGGCGGCACCTGCGGTCAGCGTGTTCGCAGCAACGCGCACGAGTGCCTTCGCCAGGTGGACGACGAAAGCGATCGCCACACCGATCGCGATCGGCACCCACTGTCCCGACTCGACAAACGCGGCCGGGTCGCTCACGGCGACGGTTTCCGCCCCGGCTCCGCCGCCAAACACGATGCCGCCGGAGGCGGGTCGCACGACTGACTGAATCCAGTCGTTAATGGTGTCAACCGCGGGAATCTTGTCGGCGACGAGCTCGAATACGAGCAGTATCGCGATGATGCCGAGTACCCACTCGTTGCTCAGCCACGTCCATCCGGCCGGGAGTGTCACCTCCTCGATGAAGCGTCCCGCGAGCCCCAGAATGAGCAGCGGAATGTATGCGTTCAGGCCGGCCGACACGGCGAGTCCTGCACCGGTGAGAAGTTCGAGCATGGCCCCTCCTGTCGGTGTCGGTTGTCGCCATGCTAAACCCGCGGGCTCCCGTTCGCCCGATAGCCTTCGACCATGGATGTCGTCGGCCTCACGGGGGGCATTGCCGCGGGAAAATCGACGGTCGCGGGCCGTTTGGCTGAACTCGGGGCGATCGTCATCGATGCGGACCAACTCGCCCGCGAGGCGGTCCAGCCGGGCAGCCCCGGTCTTGACGCGGTCGTGCAGCGCTTCGGCGTCGCCGTGCTCAGCGACGACGGGTCACTGGATCGCGCCGCGCTGGGGCGCATCGTGTTCGCCGATGAGGAGGCGCGACGCGCGTTGAACGGCATCGTGCATCCCGAGGTTCGGCGACGGTACGCCGAGGCTGTGGCGGATGCTCGTGCACAGAACCCCGATGCGGTGATCGTCTACGACGTCCCGCTGCTCGCCGAGGCGCGGGCCGCCGATGAGTTCGGCACGATCGTCGTTGTCGACGCTCCCGCCGAGATGCGGATCGCCCGACTCGTCGAGCTGCGGGGCATGGACCGGCGGGAGGCCGAGAACCGCGTGGGAAGCCAAATCAGCGACGCCGACCGGCGAGCCATGGCCGACGTCGTGGTCGACTCGTCGGGCACCCTGGAGCACACCCTCGCTCAGACCGACGCTCTGTGGCGTCGTCTGGTTGCGGAGCGCGACGGCGGCTGAGTGCCCGCCCAGCGTCGCTGTCGGTGGTGAGCCCTAGGCTTTCGGCATGCAACCGACGCGCTCCGTCCGCCCCTTCGAGGTGGTCAGCGAGTATCAGCCGAGTGGTGACCAGCCACAAGCGATCGCCGAACTCGCCGGGCGCATCAACGCGGGCGAAACCGACATTGTCCTTCTGGGGGCGACCGGTACCGGCAAGAGCGCGACGACCGCGTGGCTGATCGAGCAGGTTCAGCGGCCGACGCTCGTGCTCGCGCACAACAAGACACTGGCCGCGCAGCTGGCGACCGAGTTTCGTGAGCTCATGCCGCACAACGCGGTCGAATACTTCGTGTCGTACTACGACTACTACCAACCCGAAGCGTACGTCCCGCAGACCGACACCTTCATTGAGAAAGACAGCTCAATCAACGCCGAGGTCGAACGGCTGCGGCACTCCACCACGAATGCCCTGCTCAGTCGCCGCGATGTTGTCGTCGTGTCGACGGTGTCGTGCATTTACGGCCTCGGCGCGGCCGAGGAGTACCTCGAGGCGATGATCGCCCTGCAGGTCGGTCAGACGATCTCGCGCGAGCAGCTGATTCGCGCCTTCGTGGCGATGCAGTATCAGCGCAACGATGTCGACTTCTCGCGCGGCAAGTTCCGCGTGCGCGGCGACACCATCGAGATCATCCCGGTCTACGAAGAGCTCGCGATTCGCATTGAGATGTTCGGCGATGAGATCGAGGCGCTGTACGCGCTCCATCCGCTGACGGGCACCGTCATCAAGACCCTCGATGCGGTGAGCGTCTTCCCCGCCACGCACTATGCCGCCTCTCCCGACACGATGCAGCGCGCCATCGGCACGATCCGCGTCGAACTCGACGAGCGGTTGGCCGACCTCGAGCGCCAGGGCAAGCTCCTGGAAGCGCAGCGTCTGCGCATGCGCACGACCTACGACCTCGAGATGATGGAGCAGATCGGGTTCTGCAACGGCATCGAAAACTACTCGCGCCATATCGATGGCCGCGCCGCCGGTGAGCCGCCGAACTGCCTTCTCGACTACTTTCCCGACGACTTCCTCGTCGTCATCGATGAGAGCCATGTCACCGTTCCGCAGATCGGTGCGATGTACGAGGGCGATGCCAGCCGCAAGCGCACACTCGTTGAGCACGGCTTCCGGCTACCCAGCGCCCTCGACAACCGTCCCCTGCGATGGGAAGAGTTTCTGCAGCGAACCGGGCAGAAGGTGTACCTGTCGGCCACGCCGGGTCCGTACGAGCTCGGGGTATCCGACGGCGTCGTCGAGCAGATCATTCGCCCGACCGGCCTCGTTGACCCGCAGATCGTCGTCAAGCCGAGCAAGGGGCAGATCGACGACCTGCTCGAGCAGATCCGGCAGCGCGTCGAGCGTGACGAGCGGGTTCTCGTCACAACGTTGACCAAGAAGATGTCGGAAGAACTCACCGACTTCCTCGAGGAGGCGGGGGTGCGGGTGCGCTACCTGCACTCTGACGTCGACACCCTGCGGCGCGTCGAGCTGCTGCGCGAACTGCGTCAGGGCGTGTACGACGTGCTCGTCGGTATCAACCTGTTGCGTGAGGGTCTCGACCTCCCCGAGGTGTCGCTCGTTGCCATTCTCGACGCCGACAAAGAGGGCTTCTTGCGCTCGTCCACGTCGCTCATCCAGACGATCGGCCGCGCGGCGCGCAACGTGTCGGGCGAGGTGCACATGTACGCCGACGTGGTCACTGCGTCGATGGCGCGCGCCATCGACGAAACCACTCGGCGTCGAGACCGACAACTCGCGTATAACGCCGAGCACGGCATCGACCCGACGCCCCTGCGCAAGCGCATCGCTGACATCACCGATCAATTGGTCCGTGAAGGCGAAGACACTCGCGAGCTTCTCGAGGGCCGCGCCGGCGGCAAGCGCGCCGCGACGCCCGTGAAGCGGCGCGAGGGTAAAGCTGCGGAAGGCGCCGCTGAGCTCGAGTCGATCATCGCTGACCTGACGGCACAGATGCTCGGTGCCGCCGACGAACTGAAGTTCGAGTTGGCCGCGCGCCTCCGCGATGAGGTGCAAGAGCTGAAGCGCGAGTTGCGGCAGATGTCCGAGGCCGGACACGTCCGCTGAGAGAGGGCCGGGCATCCGTGTCGGGGGCGGAGCCTAGAATGACGCGAGTGCCGGCAACCCCTCTTGAATCAGCCCCCCACTTGAGTGTGCGCGGCGCGCGCGTGCATAACCTGCGTGATGTCGACCTCGTCATTCCGCGCGACGCCCTCGTCGTGTTCACCGGACTGTCGGGCTCGGGCAAGAGCTCGCTCGCCTTCGACACCATCTTCGCCGAGGGGCAGCGCCGTTACGTCGAATCGCTCTCCGCCTACGCGCGTCAGTTCCTCGGGCAGGTCGACCGCCCCGACGTCGACTTCATCGAGGGTCTCAGCCCCGCCGTCTCCATCGATCAGAAGTCGACCAACCGCAACCCACGGTCGACGGTCGGCACAATCACCGAGATCTACGACTACATGCGTCTGCTGTGGGCGCGCGTCGGTATCCCGTACTGCCCCGTGTGCGGCGAGCGCATCCAGCGACAGACCGTGCAACAGATCGCCGACGAGCTCATGCAGATGGAGGAGGGCACCCGGTACCAGGTTCTTGCGCCGGTGGTCAGCCAGAAGAAGGGCGAATTCGTCGACCTCTTCAAAGAGTTGGCACAGGCTGGCTACTCGCGCGCGGTGGTCGACGGAGAGACCATCTCACTCGCCGAGGCGCCCGCGCTGAAGAAGCAGAACAAGCACGACATCTCCGTCGCCGTCGACCGCCTCGTGGCGAAGTCCGACCTGCTGCAGCGCCTCACCGACTCGCTAGAGACGGCGGTCGGCCTCACCGACGGGCTCGTCGTGATCGACTACGTCGACCGCGACGCGAGGGCGACCGACAAGACGCGCACTTTCAGCGAGAAGCTCAGCTGCCCCAATCGCCACCCGCTGCAGCTGACCGAGATCGAGCCGCGCACGTTCTCGTTCAACTCGCCGTTCGGCGCGTGCCCCGTCTGCTCGGGGCTCGGCACCCGTATGGCGGTCGATGACGACCTGTTGATTGGCGACCCCAGTCTGTCGCTGAACGACGGAGTCATCCTGCCGTGGAATCAGCAGGGGAAGGGGCTCTACAGCTACTTCCAAAAGCTTCTGGCCGGACTTGCTCGTGACCTCGCGTTTTCGCTCGACACCCCGTGGGGTGAGCTCGAAGAAAGCACCCAGCAGGCCATCCTGCACGGCAACGACTTCGAGGTTCGGGTTAAGTGGCGAAACCGCTATGGCCGTGATGTGTCGTATTCGACCGGCTTCGAAGGTGTCATTCCGTACATCGAGCGCAAGTATGCCGAGGCCGAGAGTGACTGGTCGCAGCAGCGCTTCGCGGAGTATCTGCGCGAGGTGCCCTGCTCCGAGTGCGACGGCGCGCGGCTGAAGCCCGAGGTGTTGGCGGTGCAGGTCTCGGGGCGCTCAATTTCTGAGATCGCCGAGTTGAGCATCCAGGACGCGTACGCGTTCATGGAGTCCCTGACGCTCACCGAGCGCGAAGCGGCGATCGCCGCTGCCGTGCTGCGCGAAATCCGCGCGCGACTCGAGTTCCTGCTCGAAGTCGGTCTTGGTTATCTGACTATGGCGCGGGCCGCGGGCTCCCTCTCGGGCGGCGAGGCGCAGCGCATTCGCCTGGCAACCCAGATCGGGTCGGGGCTGACCGGGGTGCTCTACGTGCTCGACGAGCCATCCATCGGGCTCCACCAGCGCGACAACCGCCGCCTCATCGACACCCTCGTGAAGTTGAAGAACCTCGGCAACACGCTCATCGTCGTCGAGCACGACGAAGACACCATTCGCACCGCCGACTGGGTTGTCGACATCGGGCCGGGTGCGGGCGAGCACGGCGGCCGCGTCGTGCACTCGGGCTCCTACGCGCAACTGATCGAGAATCCGAAGTCGATCACGGGCGACTACCTCGCGGGCCGCCGACACGTGATCGAACGCGTCGAACGCCGTCCGATCGACGAGAACCGGATGCTCACGGTCGTCGGTGCGAAGGCCAACAACCTGAAAGACGTCACCGTCGACATTCCGCTCGGGGCATTCGTCGCCGTCACGGGCGTCAGCGGCTCGGGCAAGTCGACGCTCGTGAACGACATCCTGTACAAGGTGCTCGCCAACAAGCTCAACGGCGCGCGTCAGGTGCCAGGCAAGCACGTGCGCGTGACCGGGCTCGAACACCTCGACAAGGTGGTGCACGTCGACCAAGCGCCGATCGGGCGCACCCCGCGATCAAACCCGGCCACCTACACCGGTGTCTTCGACCGCATTCGCCAGCTGTTCGCCGAGACACTAGAGGCGAAGGCGCGCGGCTACCAGCCGGGGCGTTTCAGCTTCAACGTCAAAGGCGGCCGGTGCGAGAACTGTGCGGGTGACGGCACGATCAAGATCGAGATGAACTTCCTGCCCGACGTCTACGTGGCGTGCGAGGTGTGTGGGGGGGCCCGCTACAACCGCGACACCCTGCAGGTGCACTACAAGGGCAAGAACATCGCCGAAGTGCTCGACATGCCGATCGAGGAGGCCGCCGAGTTCTTCGAGCCGATCAGCGCCATTCACCGGTATCTGAAGACCCTCGTCGACGTCGGCCTCGGCTACGTCCGGCTCGGTCAAAGCGCCACGACGCTCTCCGGCGGTGAGGCGCAGCGCGTCAAGCTCGCCACTGAGCTGCAGAAGCGCTCGAACGGCCGCAGCATCTACGTGCTCGACGAGCCCACGACCGGCCTGCACTTCGAGGACGTCCGCAAGCTTCTGGTCGTGTTGAACGGCCTGGTCGACAAGGGAAACTCGGTCATCGTGATCGAACACAACCTCGATGTGATCCGCGCAGCCGACTGGCTGATCGACCTCGGGCCCGAGGGCGGTGCGGGCGGCGGCACGATCGTCGCGACCGGCACGCCCGAGGAGGTCGCCCGGGTCGATGCGAGCCACACCGGCGCCTTCCTGCGCGAACTTTTGCCCGCGCTCGAGGTCGTCGGAGCCTAAGCGTGGTCTCGCGCGACGACTGGCGCCCGCGGCGAGGAGAGATTCCGACCGCGCCCGGCGTCTACCGCTTCCGTGACGAGGCGGGGCGCGTACTCTACGTCGGCAAGGCCAAGAACCTTCGCGCCCGGCTGACGAACTACTTCCAGCCCCTGCACTCCCTGCACGAGCGCACGCGTCGCATGGTCACGACCGCCCGCGGAGTCGAATGGACGATCGTCGGAACCGAACTCGAGGCACTGCAGCTCGAATACACGTGGATCAAAGAGTTCGCGCCCCCGTTCAACATCAAATTCCGCGACGACAAGACGTACCCCTACCTCGCCATCACCCTGGGGGATGCGGTGCCGCGCGTCATGGTCACCCGTACGCGCGGCATCCGCGGCGCCCGCTACTTCGGCCCGTACACGAAGGTCTGGGCGGTCCGCGAGACGGTCGACACGATGCTCAAGGCGTTTCCCATGCGGTCCTGCTCCGAGTCCGTCTACAAACGGGCGGAGGGCACCAACCGTCCCTGCCTGCTGGGCGACATCGGCAAGTGCGCGGCGCCCTGTGTCGGGCGGGTGTCGAAGTCGGAGCACAAGTCCATAGCGCTCGACTTCGCGAGCTTCATGGCCGGTAACGACGTCTCCTACGTGCGCGGTCTCAAGAAGAAGATGAGCGAGGCGGCCGCCGAGTTCGACTATGAGACGGCCGCGCGCATCCGCGACCAGATCGGGGCGCTCGAGACGGCGTTGGAGAAGAGCACCGTCGTTCTCGCGGAGGATGTCGACGCCGATGTGTTCGGCATCGCCCACGACCAACTGTCGGCCGCTGTGCAACTGTTCACCGTGCGCGGGGGCCGCATTCGCGGCGTGCGCGGGTGGGTGGTCGACACCGAACTGGATGTGTCTCTCGGCGACCTTGTCGACACGGCCCTGCAGAACGCCTACGACGAGCTCGTACCGGCCCGCGAGATTATCGTGCCCGCCCTGCCCGACGACGCGGCGGCATTGCAGCAGGTGCTCGGCGACCGTCGACGTGCGGCGGGCGAGCGCGGGGGCGTGCAGGTGCGTACTGCCGTGCGCGGCGACAAGGCCGCTCTCGCGGAGACCGTCCGCCAGAACGCCCATGGGGCGCTCGTGCAGTACACGACGCGGCGCGCTGGCGACTTCACTGCCCGGTCGCAAGCACTCGCCGACATTCAGGAGGCGCTCGGTCTCGCCGAGGCCCCCCTCCGGCTCGAGTGCTTCGACGTGTCACACTTTGGCGGGAAAGGCCAGGTCGCGTCGATGGTCGTCTTCGAAGACGGCCTGCCGAAGAAAGACCAGTACCGGCGCTTCGCCATCGAGGATGCGCGCGACGACACCGACGCGATCTACCAGGTGCTGCGTCGCCGGCTCGCCTACCTGACCGACGAGGCCGAGGATCCCGATGCTCCGCCGCCCACCGGCACACGGGCGGCCTTCCACTACCGGCCGGGCCTGCTCGTGATCGACGGCGGCGAGCCGCAGGTGAACGCCGCGGCGCGGGCGTTGGCCGATGCCGGAGTCACCGACATCGCGGTCTGCGGCATCGCGAAGCGGCTGGAAGAGGTGTGGCTACCGGGGGAGGGGTTCCCCGTCATCTTGCCCCGTGCATCCGACGCGCTGTTCCTGCTGCAGCGCCTGCGTGACGAGGCGCACCGGTTCGCCCTGCGGTACCAGCGCACGACGCGCAAGCGCGATATTCGCACCCAGCTGGCCGACGTGCCGGGGCTTGGGCCCGCCCGCATTCAGAAGTTGCTGACTCACTTCGGCTCGGTCGCCCGGTTGCGCGCGGCCGACGAGGCCGAGTTGACCGCGGTCGACGGCATTGGGCCGGCGCTGGCGAGCGAGATTCGCCGGGCGCTCGGCGCGTGAGGTGGCGGGTAGGCTGGCAGTGTCCACGACCCGATCGCAGGCTGAGGCGATGACCGATACTCCCGCGCACGACGTTCTGATCGTCACCGGCATGTCGGGGGCGGGCCGCTCAACGGTCGCGAACGCCCTCGAAGACCTGGGCTGGTACGTCGTCGACAACCTGCCCCCGCAGATGCTGCGCCCCCTCGTCGACCTGGCCGTGCACCCCGGCAGTCAGCTGCCGTCGCTCGCGGCCGTGGTCGACGTGCGCGGTGGCAAGCTGTTCGCCGACCTCGTCTACATCGTTCACGAGTTGCGCGCGCGCACGAACCTGCGCGTCGTGTTCCTCGAGGCGACCGATGACGCCCTCGTGCGCCGTTTCGAGCAGGTCCGCCGCCCTCACCCGCTTCAAGAGAATGGCACGCTCCTCGACGGAATCGCGCGCGAACGAACCAGGATGCTCGAGGTGCGCGAGCTCAGCGACATCGTTATCGACACCACCAGCTTCAACATTCACCAGCTCGCGACGACCGTGTCCGACATCTTCGCGCCGCAGGGCACCGCCGACGTCAAGGTCACGATCGAGAGCTTCGGCTTCAAATACGGCACCCCGACGGACGCCGACGTGATCGCTGACGCCCGGTTCCTTCCGAACCCGTTCTGGCAACCCGAATTGCGCGGCTCGACGGGACTTGACGAGCCCGTCCGCGACTACGTTCTCGCGCAAGAAGGCGCCGACGACTTCCTTGAGGGTCTCGTCGCGATGCTGAAGCCGGTCCTCGCCGGCTACGCACGCGAGAACAAGCGCCATGCGACGTTCGCGATCGGCTGCACGGGCGGCAAGCATCGCTCGGTCGCGATGGTGGAGCAGTTAGCCGCTCGTCTGCGCGCCATCCCGTCGATCGCGGTCACGGTGAAACATCGCGACCTCGGACGCGAGTAGGCTCGACTGTCACCCCGAGGGCTCTGACATGAATTCGCGAGAGAGAGGTTCGCCTGTGGCACTGACCGCCGACGTCAAAGAGGAGCTGGCTCGACTGGCAGCGACGAAGACGACGGTGCGGGCGGCAGAACTCGCCACGATCCTCCGCTTCGCCGGCGGCCTGCACATGATCTCGGGCCGCATCGCGGTCGAGGTCGAGCTCGACTCGCCGAACGTGGCCCGCCGTGTTCGCCGCGACATCGCCGAGTTGTACGGCATGCGCAGCGACGGTGCCATCCTGTCTCCCGGGGGCGCGCGCAAGAACCCCGCATATGTGGTTCGCGTCGTCGACGGCGGCGAGACGCTCGCCCGGCAGACCGGTCTTCTGGATGCACGCCGGCGTCCGGTCCGCGGCCTGCCGAACAAGCTCACGACCGGCGGCCCCGAGCAGTTGGCCGCCATCTGGCGCGGCGCGTTCCTGGCGCACGGCCAGCTCACCGATCCCGGTCGCTCAGCGGCCCTCGAAGTCAGCTGCCCGGGCAACGAGTCAGCGATGGCTCTGGTCGGTGCCGCGGGTCGGCTCGGTATCCCCGCGAAGGCGCGCGAGGTGCGCGGCGTCCACCGCGTGGTGATTCGCGACGGCGAGAAGATCAGCGACATGCTGCGCTTGATGGGTGCGGACGAAACCGTCGGGGCGTGGGAAGAGATGCGTCAACGCCGCGAGGTGCGCGCCACGGCGAATCGACTGGTCAACTTCGACGACGCGAACCTTCGCCGCTCGGCGCAGGCTGCGGTCGCAGCGTGCTCGCGCGTCGAGCGCGCACTGGAGATCCTCGCCGACGACGTCCCCGAGCACCTGCGCTACGCCGGCGAGCTGCGGCTCGCCCATCGCGACGCGAGCCTCGATGAACTGGGTCATCACGCCGACCCGCCCATGACCAAGGACGCTGTCGCCGGGCGCATCCGCCGCCTCCTGGCCATGGCCGACAAGCGTGCCGAACAGCTCGGCGTGCCGGGCACCGAGGCGAACCTGCCCGAGGGCCTCGACGCCGACTGAGCGGCCGTGGTCATGAGTCGGGGTCGCGCACATGAAGCACCCTGGGCATCACCGCAGTATCGGGAACAGGGCCGGGGTTCGGCGAGTTGTCGTCACTAGACTGACGACCAGTCAGCGGGGTCGCCGACCGGGCGCCCCGGCATCCGTCACGGAGGAGATGACACGTCGATGACCACCTACAGCCTTCCCGATTTGGGCTACGACTACGGTGCACTTGCGCCGCACATCAGTGGCCGCATCATGGAGTTGCACCACTCGAAGCACCACGCCGCGTATGTGGCCGGCGCGAACGCCGCACTCGACGGCATGGCCGCCGCGCGCGAGTCGGGCGACTTCGCCAACATCAACCGACTCGAGAAGGATCTGGCCTTCCACCTCGGCGGGCACGTCAACCACTCCATCTTCTGGACCAACCTGTCGCCCGAGGGCGGCGACAAGCCGACGGGTGAGCTCGCGGCCGCCATTGACGAGTTCTTCGGTTCGTTCGACAAGTTCGTCGCCCACTTCACGGCGGCGTCGATGGGAATCCAGGGCTCCGGCTGGGGCGTCTTGTCGTGGGACCCGATCGGTCGCCGACTCGTGATTCAGCAGCTGTTCGACCAGCAGGGCAACACCGCACAGACCACCGTGCCCTTGCTGCAGCTCGACATGTGGGAGCACGCGTTCTACCTCGACTACGTGAACGTGAAGGCCGACTACGTCAAGGCGTTCTGGAACATCGTCAATTGGCAGAACGTGGCCGATCGCTTTGCCGCGGCCCGGTCGACGACGGACGGCCTCCTGCTACTGTCGTAATCAACGGCGACGCGGCCGGGGCGCTCGCGCCCCGGCCGCGCGCGGTTCACCCCACCACCACCACACCGCAGCGTCTGCTGCCCCCGCACCCCCACAGGAGTTCTTCGTGAGCGTGAAGATCGGTATCAACGGTTTTGGCCGCATCGGCCGCAACTACTTCCGGGCGGCCCTCGCCCAGGGCAGCAACCTCGAGATCGTTGCCGTCAACGACTTGACGGACACGACGGCGCTCGCGCACCTCCTGAAGTACGACTCGATCACCGGGCGCCTCGACGCCGAGGTCAGCGTTGACGGCGACACCATCGTGGTCAACGGCAAGCCGATCACCGTGCTCGCCGACCGCGACCCCGCGAACCTCCCTTGGGGCGAACTGGGCGTCGACATCGTCATCGAGTCGACGGGCTTCTTCACAAAGGCCGAGGCTGCCAAGAAGCACCTCGATGCTGGCGCGAAGAAGGTCATCATCTCGGCCCCGGCCAGTGGCGAAGACGCCACGTTCGTTGTCGGTGTGAACCACGAAGACTACGACCCCGCGAACCACCACATCATCTCCAACGCGTCCTGCACCACGAACTGCCTTGCACCGCTCGCCAAGGTGTTCAACGACGAGTTCGGAATCGAGCGCGGCCTCATGACGACGGTGCACGCGTACACCGCCGACCAGAACCTCCAGGACGGCCCGCACAGCGACCTGCGCCGCGCCCGCGCCGCGGCCCTCAACATCGTGCCGACCTCGACCGGTGCGGCAAAGGCAATCGGTCTCGTGCTGCCCGAGCTGAAGGGCAAGCTCGACGGCTTCGCGCTGCGCGTGCCGGTTCCGACGGGCTCGATCACCGACCTCACGGTTGAGGCGAGCCGCGAGGTGTCGGCCGACGAGATCCTCGCCGCGTACAAGGCCGCCGCTGAGGGCCCCATGAAGGGCATCCTCAAGTACACGGAGGACCCGATCGTCTCGAGCGACATCGTGACCGACCCGCACTCGTCGATTTTCGACGCGGGCCTGCTGCGCGTCAACGGCAACCAGGTCAAGCTGTCGTCGTGGTACGACAACGAGTGGGGCTACTCAAACCGCCTCGTCGACCTCGCCGAGTACGTCGCCGAGCGCCTCTAGCGCCGGGCCTGAGGGCAGCCGTCGTGGCTCTGCGCACCATCGAATCCCTCGGCGACCTCGCCGGTAAGCGCGTCATTCTGCGCTGCGACCTGAACGTGCCGTTGTCCGACGGCCAGGTCACCGATGACGGCCGCATCCGAGCATCCTTGCCGACCATCAACGCGCTCGTGCACCGCGGCGCGAAGGTGATCGTGATCTCCCACCTGGGACGCCCCGACGGCGCCCCCGACGCTCGCTACAGCCTGCGCCCGGCGGCACAGCGACTGAGCGAGCTTCTCGGTGCGCCCGTCACCTTCGCGACCGACACGGTCGGTGACGCGGCCCGGGAGGCCGTGGACGGCCTTGCCGACGGGGCGGTGGCCGTTCTCGAGAACCTGCGATTCTCGGCGGACGAGACCAGCAAGAACCCGGATGATCGTGCTCGGTTCGCCGCGCGCCTCGCCGAGCTGGGCGACGTGATGGTGTCGGACGGCTTCGGTGTCGTGCACCGCAAGCAGGCGAGCGTCTATGAGCTTGCCGAGGTGCTTCCGAGCGCGGCGGGTTCACTGATCGCGACCGAACTCGACGTGCTCGACCGCCTCACCGAGAACCCCGAGCGGCCGTATACGGTCGTGCTCGGCGGCTCGAAGGTGTCCGACAAGCTGGGCGTGATCGCCCACCTGTTGCCCCGCGTGGACCGCCTCCTCATTGGCGGCGGCATGCTGTTCACCTTCCTGAAGGCACAGGGCAAGGCGATTGGCGCGAGCCTCCTCGAGGACGACCAGCTCGACACGGTGCGTGGCTACCTCGCCGAGGCAGAAAAGCGCGGAGTCGAGATCGTGCTACCGACCGACGTGGTCGTGGCCGACCGTTTCGCCGCCGACGCCGAGCACAGCGTGCTCGCGGCCGACCGGCTGGAAGACGGACCAGCCGGCGCTGCCGGCATCGGGCTCGACATCGGGCCCGACACGGCGCAGCGGTTCGCCGAGCTCATCGCTTCGTCGCGGACCGTGTTCTGGAACGGCCCCATGGGCGTGTTCGAGTTCCCGGCGTTCGCGGCCGGAACCCAGGCGGTTGCTGCCGCCCTCACCCGCCTCGACGGGCTCGGCGTCGTCGGAGGGGGCGACTCCGCCGCCGCCGTGCGCGCGCTCGGCTTCCGCGACGACCAGTTCGGCCATGTGTCGACCGGTGGTGGCGCGAGCCTCGAGTTCCTCGAGGGCAAAGCACTTCCCGGACTGGAGGTCCTCGGATGGTAGACACGCGTATCCCGCTGATTGCGGGCAACTGGAAGATGAACCTCGACCACCTGCAGGCGATCGCGACCGTGCAGAAGCTTGCGTGGACGCTTCGCGACAAGGGTCACCCGTTCAGCGAGGTCGAGGTCGCGGTGTTCCCGCCCTTCACCGATCTGCGTAGCGTGCAGACGCTCGTCGGGGCGGACTCGCTTGATGTTCGCTACGGCGCGCAAGACCTCTCGGAGCATGACTCGGGTGCCTACACGGGCGAGGTCTCGGGTCAGTTCCTGGCGAAGCTCGGCTGCCACTACGTGATCGTCGGCCACTCCGAGCGTCGCCAGTATCACTCTGAAGACGACCAGGTCGTGGCGCGCAAGACTGCCGCGGCCGTCAAGCACGGCGTGGTTCCGGTGGTGTGCGTCGGCGAAACGGCGGACGACCTGGAGACGCACGGAGCGTCGGCCGTCCCGGTGTCGCAGCTGGCCGCGGTGCTCGACTCCGTGGACGCCGGTTCCGACATCGTCGTGGCCTACGAGCCCGTCTGGGCGATCGGCAGCGGTCAGGCCGCCACCCCCGAGCAGGCTCAGCAGGTCTGCGCAGCGCTGCGGGCGACCATCGCCGAGAAGTGGGGCGAGGACGCGGCCGCGGCCACGCGCATCCTGTATGGCGGCAGCGTGAAGTCGGGCAACATTGCCGGCTTCATGGCACAGAAGGATGTCGACGGCGCGCTGGTGGGCGGGGCAAGCCTCGATGTGGACGAGTTTGCGGCGATCGCGCGCTTCCGCAACCACGTCGGCACCGCCTAAGCCTGACCTCCGCGCGGGTAGCCCGTTCCGATGGGCCGCTTGCGCCTGCGCTAGAGTTGTTCTTCGTTCCCCACCCCCGGAAGGCGTCATCCGTGCAAATCCTTCAGGTCGTGCTCCAGGTCCTCCTGGGCATCACCAGCCTGCTGCTCACCCTCATGATCCTGCTGCACCGCGGTCGCGGCGGCGGGCTGTCTGACATGTTTGGCGGCGGCGTGACCTCGAACCTCGGGGCGTCGGGTGTGGCCGAACGCAACTTGAACCGCATCACGATCCTGCTCGCGCTGGTCTGGGTGTCGACGATCGTGATCCTCGGGCTCATCACCCGGTTCACCGGACTGTAAGGAGTACCCGCATGGTGTCAGGAGGAAGCGCGATCCGCGGATCCCGCGTCGGTTCCGGCCCGATGGGCGAACAAGACCGCGGCATTCACGCCGAGCGAGTCGCGGTGTCGTACTGGGACGCCCTCGGCAACGAGACGGTTCGCTACTTTGCGGCGAACCTGCCCGACGAGGAGATCCCCGACGTTATCGATTCGCCGCAGTCGGGTCTGCCCGCCGGTCGCGACAAGGACAACCCGCCCGCGCTGGCGAAGAACGAGCCGTACAAGACGCACCTCGCCTACGTGAAGGAGCGTCGTACGGAGGAAGAGGCGGCCCAAATTCTTGACGAGGCCCTGCAGAAGCTGCGCGAGCGTCGTGGCACCGCGAAGGCGTCCAAGTAGCGTCTCGTAGACGCATAAACGCGCCGGTCCGAACTCTCGGGCCGGCGCGTTGTGTGTATCGGCGCCTTACCCGCGAGGGCTGCTCGGCGTCCACTCCGAGGGCATCCAGTCCTGCTGGTCCATGGCGCCCGTCCAGTAGCTCGGCGGCGTTGTCAGGGATTCGGGAACGTCGGTCGCCGCGTCCTGATCGACGAAGAAAACCGTGCGCTTGGTGCCCTGCGCGCCGGCCGCGGGCACATCAGCTGGGTTCGCGCCCGCGAGAGCGAGACCGAGAGCGGGGGCCTTGTCGGCGCCGGCCAGTACGAGCCACACCCGCTCGGAATTGCGGATAACGGGCAGGGTGAGGCTGAGGCGCCCCGACGGCGGTTTCGGTGAATCGTCGAGAGCGATGACGGTGCGGTCGTCGACGAGCGGTCCCGGCCGCTCCGGGAACAGCGAGGCGATGTGTCCATCGGGCCCGACGCCCAGGAAGACGATCGCGAATCTCGGATGCTCGGCACCGTCGCGCGCGTGCGCGCGCAACTCGTCGGCGTATCGGCTCGCCGCCTCCTCCAGGTCGAGCCCGTCGTCGCTCGCCGGGAACGGGTGAACGTTCTCATCGGGAATGGCGAGGTGATCGAGGAGGGCGTGCCGGGCTTGGGTTTCGTTGCGCTCGTCGTCGCCGCGGGGAAGCCAGCGTTCGTCGCCCCACCACACGTGCAGCGCCGACCAGTCGAGGCTGTCGCGCGCGGGGGAGTGTGCGATGGCCTCCAGCACCTCGATACCCACTGACCCGCCGGTGAGAACCACGTGCGCCTCGCCCTCGTCTTCGATGAGGTCGATCATCTTCGTGATGAACCGAGCTGCCACGCTGCCCGCAAGGGTCGTGCGGTCGGGGTGGACGAGAACGCGGCGATCGGTGCTCACAGTGCGGTGGTGCCTTTCCGGTGCGGGGGAGGCGCTAGGGCGTCGTCGCCCCCAGCGCGCCGAAGCCGCTGAGGATCACGTCGCCGAAGGCGTCGTCGGGGTCGAGCCTACGCAATTCTTCCGCGAGACATTCCCGAAGCGGCCTCCTGGGGAGGGCAATCTCGTGTGTCGGCTGACCCGGCTGTGTGAGGGTGGCGATGCCGGGCTCGCTCCGGTCGAGCGTGATCGGACCGCTGTCACGGTGCAAGACGACGCGGTGGATCCCGGTCGAGGGGTTGCCGTCGGCGACGTCGACGTCGACCGGCACACCGAGCCGAGTCTGCAGCCAGGCAGCGAGGAGCACGGTCGAGGGCGAGTCATCGGCTCCCGACACCTCAACACGGGTGATGGGCTCGAACGGGGGTTGGTCAAGGGTGGCAGCGAGCTGGGCACGCCACAGGGTGAGGCGCGTCCACGCAAAGTCTGTGTCGCCGGGCTGGTAGCCGTCGGCGACGCGACGAAGCGCATCCAGTGGTCGTTCGTTCGACGCCGAGTCGGTGATGCGTCGCTGCGCCAACGAGCCGAGCGGCGTGTGATGAACGGCGCTCGGGCACTCTTCCGGCCACCACGTGACGACGGGGGCGTCCGGCAGCAAGAGCCCCGTCACGAGGCCGCGCTGGTCTGTCGCCGTGTCGCCGTGCGCGCGCAGGATGATGACTTCGCTGGCACCGGCGTCGCCACCCACCCGAATCTCGGCGTCGAGACGCGATTCGGCGTCGGCGCCGTTGGTCGCGACCACGATGATGCGCATGGGATGCTCGCGCGACGCCTCATTGGCGGCCGCGATTGCGTCTTCCTCGTGGCCGATGCGGGTGGCGATGATGAGCGTCAGCACGCGGCCGAGGGCCACGGCGCCCGCTTCCTCGCGGATGCGCACGAGCGCCTTCGAGACGGCACTCGCGGTCGTGTCGGGCAGGGGGATGATCATGGTCGCCTCCAGACGCGTCCATCGCGTGCCAGCAACGCGTCGGCCGACGCCGGACCCCAGGTTCCCGGCGCATACTGCTCGGGCTGGCCCTGCGTCGCCCAGAATTCTTCGATCGGGTCGAGAATCTTCCAGCTGAGTTCGACCTCTTCGTGCCGGGGGAATAGCGGCGGATCACCGAGCAGCACGTCGAGAATGAGTCGTTCGTAGGCTTCGGGGCTGGCCTCGGTGAAGGCGTGGCCGTATCCGAAGTCCATCGTCACGTCGCGGACCTGCATGCCCGCGCCCGGCACCTTCGACCCGAAGCGGATCGTCACGCCCTCGTCCGGCTGCACTCGGATGACGAGTGCGTTCTGGCCGAGCGCGGAGGTCTGCGACTCGGCGAACAGGTATTGCGGGGCACGCTTGAAGACGACCGCGATCTCGGTGACGCGGCGACCGAGTCGCTTGCCCGCTCGTAGGTAGAAGGGCACGCCCGCCCACCGCCGCGTGTTGATGTCGAGTCGCATCGCCGCGTAGGTCTCGGTGACCGACTCGGGGTTCATGCCGTCCTCTTCGAGGAAGCCGGGAACCCACTCGCCGCCCTGCCAGCCGCTCGCGTACTGACCGCGCGCCGTGCCGGCGGCGAGGTCTTTCGGCAGCCGCACGGCCGAGAGTACCTTCTCCTTTTCCGCGCGCAGGTCGGCGGCGTCGAACGAGACCGGCTCTTCCATCGCGGTGAGGGCGAGCAGCTGAAGGAGGTGGTTCTGGATGACGTCGCGGGCCGCGCCGATGCCGTCGTAGTAGCCGGCCCGCCCGCCGACGCCGATGTCTTCGGCCATCGTGATCTGGACGTGGTCGACGTAGTTGGCGTTCCAGATCGGCTCGTAGAGCATGTTGGCAAAGCGCAGCGCGAGGATGTTCTGCACCGTCTCTTTGCCGAGGTAATGGTCGATGCGGAACACCGAGTCCGGCGGGAACACCGACTCGACCACGTTGTTCAGTTCGCGTGCCGTCGTCAGGTCGCTGCCGAACGGCTTCTCGATGACGACCCGTCGCCACTGGCCGGGCTTCGCCTCCGCGAGGCCACTGCGGCGGAGCTGTTCCGTGACCACGGGGAACGACTTGGGCGGGATCGACAGGTAGAAGGCGTGGTTTCCCATCGTGCCGCGCTCGCGGTCGAGCTCGTCGATCGTGTCTGACAACCGCGTGAACGCGTCATCGTCGTCGAAGTCGCCCTGAACAAAGCGGATGCCCGTCCGCAGTTGCCGCCACACCTCTTCATCGAAGGGGGTGCGTGCGTACTGCCGCACGGCATCGTGCACGACCTTCTCGAAATCGTGCCGTTCCCACTCGCGGCGCGCGAACCCGACGAGGCCGAAGCCCGGGGGAAGGAGGCCTCGGTTGGCGAGGTCGTAGACGGCAGGCATCAGCTTCTTGCGGGATAGGTCACCCGTCACGCCGAAGATGATGAGACTGCTGGGGCCGGCGATCCGATTCAGACGCCGATCGTCGGGGGAGCGCAACGGGTTCATCCCCGCCGCGATCCGGTGTGGTGCGGTCACGTGGTGCTCCGTCCGGAGGGTCAGACGATGGCAGCGATCAGCGCGGCGATCGCGTCGTCGTCGGCGACGGTGAGGGTCAGAACCGGGCGTCCGTGGTCGGCGAGCACGCGGGCATCACCGGCGGCCTGGGCGGCGATCAGTTCCCCAAAGGTGAACGGTCGACCCTCGATCTCGCGGTCGTTCGCCGGGGTTCCCACGATCTGAAGGAAGACGCCATGTGCGGGTCCACCCTTGTGGTACTGGCCCGTCGAGTGCAGGAAGCGCGGACCCCACCCGAACGTCACCGGGCGACCAGATTGCGCGGCAAGCGCGTGACGGATCGCCTCGAGCTCCGGGTGAGCAAGTCTGTCGAGGTACGCCTGGACGGCGATATAGCCGTCGGCAGGGACCGCGTCTCGGAGCCGCGCGACGGCATCGGCGACCGATGTCGTGCCGGCGACCAGAGCATCCGGGCCGGTGACGGCGATCCCGCCGTCGATGACCGCCGGTGCGACCGGCTCGGGCCGGTGATCGAGCAGGCCACGCGCGGCGACCTTGGCGCTTTCGACATCGGGCTGGTCGAACGGGTTGATGCCGAGCAGCCGCCCCGCAATAGCGGTCGCGTACTCCCAGGTCATGAGAAGAGCGCCGAGCGAACCCGACACCTCAATCTCATGATCGGCGACCTCACGCGTCGCTTTGCGGTCGGCGACGTGCCGCAGCACCTGAACGTCAGCGGCGCCCGAGGTGAGCTCGGGGGCGTCGACGCCGACGACGACGGGCAGAATGCCGGTGCCGTCTTTACCGGTCGACTCGGCGACGAGCTGCTCGACCCAGTCGCCCAGCCCCACGATGTGGGTTCCGTCGGCGACGATGACGAGCTTGTCGCGACGGGGAGAGGTCCCCGCGATTGCGGCGCCGAGCCGCAGGCCGGGGTTCGACTCCGAGTCGACGGCGAGCGGCAGCGACGCAGCGTCTGCTTCGTCGAGCAGCGCGTCCAGGTCGACACCGGCCAGACCGCTCGGCACCAGGCCGAAGGCGGTGAGCGCGCTGTAGCGGCCGCCGACGGTCGGGTCGGCGGTGAATACGCGGTAGCCGGCCTCGTCGGACGCCTTGTGCAGCGGCGAATCGGGGTCGGTCACGATGATGATGCGCTCGGCCGGGTCGATACCGGATGCACGGAACGCGGTTTCGAACGCACGCTTCTGGCTGTCGGTCTCGACCGTCGAGCCCGACTTCGACGACACGACGACGGCCGTGCGCTCCAGGTGCTGGTCGACGGCGGAGGCGACCTGGTCGGGGTCGGTGGAGTCGAGCACGACGAGCGGCACGCCGGCCGTGCGGGTGATGACCTCGGGCGCGAGGGACGAGCCACCCATGCCGCAGAGCACGATGCGGTCAACGCCGCGCTCGTGCAGCTGCCCGCGCAGCTCGGCGATCTCGGCGACGAGCGGTCGCGAGACCGACACGGCCTGCGTCCAGCCCAAGCGGATGGAGGCCTCAGCCTCGGCCGCCTCGCCCCAGAGCGTTGCGTCACCTCCCGTGATGCGGCTCGCGACCCGGTCGGCCACGAGCTGCGGCACGTGCCGGTTGATGGCCTCGAGCGCCGCGCCGCGCGCCTCGACGGTCGCGCTCATCGAGCCGCCTCGAGCGCCGCGCTGACGGTGTCGAGCAGCTCGTTCCAGCTCACGATGAACTTCTCGACGCCCTCCTTCTCGAGCTTTGCCGTGACCTCGTCGTACGAGATGCCGAGCCCATCGAGAGCGGCAAGAACCTCACGGGCCTCGTCGTAGCTTCCGCTCACGGTGTCGCCGCTGATGTCGCCGTGGTCGAAGGTCGCTTCAAGCGTCTTCTCGGGCATGGTGTTGACGGTGTGCGCCACAGCCAGTTGCGTCACATAGAGGGTGTCCGGCAGCGCCGGGTCCTTGACGCCGGTCGACGCCCACAGTGGGCGTTGCGCATTCGCCCCGGCGTCGAGCAGAGCGCGCGCACGGTCGCTGGCAAAAAGCTCTTCGAACGCCTCGTAGGCAAGACGGGCGTTCGCGATTCCGGCCTTGCTCTTCAGAGCGAGCGCCTCCGGCGAACCGATCGCGACGAGGCGCGAGTCGATCTCCGAGTCCACGCGCGAGACGAAGAACGACGCAACCGAATGGATGCTCGACAGGTCGTGTCCGGCTTCTTTCGCCTGCTCGAGACCGGCCAGGTACGCCTCGACGACAGCGCGGTAGCGCTCAAGGCTGAAGATGAGCGTGACGTTCACACTGATGCCGGCGGCGATGGTTTCGGTGATCGCGGTGAGACCTTCGACGGTCGCCGGAATCTTGATCATGGCGTTCGGGCGGTCGACCTTCGCCCACAGCTCACGCGCCTGCTGCGCGGTGCCAGCGGCGTCGTGTGCGAGGCCCGGCTCGACCTCGATGGAGACGCGGCCGTCACGGCCGCCCGTGGCCTCCGAGACCCCGGCGAAGATGTCGCTCGCGGCGGCAACGTCGTCGGTGGTGATCTCGAAAACGGCGCTCGTGACGTCGGCACCTGCTGCGGCAAGCTCGCGAATCTGGTCGTCGTACGTCGTGCCGGTCGCCAATGCCGCGGCGAAGATGGTCGGGTTCGTGGTGACTCCGACGACGTTGCGCTCGGCGATCAGGCGCTCGAGGCCGCCGGACGTGATGCGGTCGCGGGACAGGTCGTCGAGCCAGATGCTGACGCCGACGTCGCTGAGCCGGGCGGTGGGGGTGCTGGTCATGAGAATCCTTGGTGTGAGTGGTGGCGGTGCGAAAGGAGCGAGGGCGGAGGTCAGCCGGCGGCGAGGGTCTCTCGGGCGGCGGCGACGACCGCGTCGGTGGTGATGCCGAATTCGCGGAAGAGGGTCTGGTAATCGGCGCTGGCGCCGAAGTGCTCGATCGAGACGATGCGGCCGCGGTCGCCCACGAAACGGTGCCACGTGAGACCGAGACCGGCTTCGACGGCGACGCGCGCGGTCACGGACGGCGGCAGGACGGCCTCCCGGTAGTCGGCCGGCTGTTCATCGAACCATTCGACGCTCGGCATCGACACGACGCGCGCGTGCACGCCGTCCGCGGCGAGCCGCGTCCGGGCCTCAAGGGCCAACTGCACCTCAGAACCGGTGGCGATCAGAATCACATCGGGCGATCCGTTGGCGGCCTCGGCGAGCACATACCCGCCGCGAGCCGTGTGGCGGGCCGAGGCGAGGGTGTCGCCCTCGGCGTCCCCGTCGCCACGCTCGAACACCGGAATGTTCTGGCGGGTCAGCGCGAGGCCCACCGGACGGTCGAAGCGCTCGAGGACGGCGAGCCAGGCGTGCGCCGTCTCGTTCGCGTCCGCCGGGCGTACGATCTCGAGTCCGGGAATCGCGCGCAGTGACGCCAACTGTTCGATGGGCTGGTGGGTCGGGCCGTCTTCACCCAGCGCCACCGAGTCGTGTGTCCACACGTAGGTGACCGGGATGCGCATGAGCGCCGCGAGGCGCACGGACGGGCGCATGTAGTCGCTAAAGATGAGGAACGTGCCGCCGAAAACGCGGGTGCGGCCGTGCAGCGCGATGCCGTTGAGGATCGCGCCCATGGCGTGCTCGCGAATGCCGAAGTGCATCACACGGCCGTACGGCGAGGCGGTCCACTCCTTCGTCGAGTGCTCGCCGGGCGCGAAGGAGCCGCCGTCGTGGATGGTGGTCAGGTTCGACTCGGCAAGGTCGGCCGACCCGCCCCAGAACTCGGGCAGGTGCGGCGCAATCGCGTTGATGACCTTGCCGCTCGCGGCGCGCGTCGACACGCTGGTGCCGCCCTCGAAGACGGGAAGCGCGTCGGCGAGGCCGTCGGGCAGTTCACCCGCTTGCATGCGGGCGAACAGGGCCTTCTTCTCGGGGTTCGCACTCGCCCAGGCGTCAAAACGCGTCTGCCACGCAGCGTGCCGCTCCGCACCGCGTTCGACGGCCTGGCGGGTGTGCGCGATGACGGCGTCGTCGACGAGAAACGTGGCCTCGGGGTCACGCCCCATGGCCTTCTTCGTCGCGGCGAGCTCGTCTGCGCCGAGCGCCGAGCCGTGGATTTTCCCCGTGTTCTGCTTGGTCGGGGCGGGCCAGCCGATGATGGTCTTCAGCACGATCAGACTCGGCTTCGCCGTCTCCGCTTTCGCCGCCTCGATGGCCGAATACAGTTCGTGAACGTCTTCGACGTACTCGCCCGACTTCTTCCAGTCGACCTCGATGACATGCCATCCGTACGCGCGGTAGCGCGCGGCGACATCCTCGGTGAAGGCGATGTTCGTGTCGTCCTCGATCGAGATCTGGTTCGAGTCATAGATCGCGATGAGGTTGCCGAGCTGCTGGTGGCCGGCAAGGGAGCCGGCTTCGGAGGTCACGCCCTCCTGAATGTCGCCGTCACCCGCAATGACATACACGTGGTGATCGAAGGGGCTTTCCCCCGCGGGGGCGTCGGGGTCGAGCAGACCGCGTTCGAAGCGCGCGGCGTAGGCGAAACCGACCGCGGAGGCGAGCCCCTGGCCGAGGGGGCCGGTGGTGATCTCCACGCCGTCGGTGTGGCCGTACTCGGGGTGGCCGGGCGTCTTAGAGTCCCAGGTGCGTAGCGCCTTGAGGTCGTCGAGTTCGAGCCCGTAGCCGCCAAGGTAGAGCTGCACGTACTGGGTCAGAGAGCTGTGCCCGGCCGACAGGATGAAGCGGTCACGCCCCACCCACGTCGGGTCGCTCGGGTCGTGTTGCATGACCTTCTGGTGCAGCAGGTAGGCGACGGGCGACAGGCTCATCGCGGTGCCCGGGTGGCCGTTACCGACCTTCTCCACGGCGTCGGCGGCGAGCAGGCGGCCCGTGTCGACGGCGGCGGTGTCCAGGTCGTTCCAGGTCAGTTCGGTCATCTCGGCGAAACAGCCTTTCCTCGAATCGGCCGGTGGGCAGGGGCGCTCCTCCGGCATCGTCTCAGCCGTGCCCGGTCATCGGCGACCGTAACCGCGATCCAGCCGGGTGCTAGGCACCCCCGTTCGAGAGACGGAATTCGGCGGTCTGCAGGCACTGCCCAGTATAGGGATGCCCGGAGCCCGCTCCGAGCGTGCTGGCAGCCACCCGGGCGCCCGCCCAGACACGCTCCCGTAGAATGGCGGGCGACCGACGCCCGTCGTGAAGAGGAGACATGGACACAGCGCTCGAGCAGGTCGTCAGCCCCCCACGCCCCTCCCTCCGCCGCACGGTCACCGCTTATGTCGCGTTGACGAAGCCACGCGTGATCGAGTTGCTGCTGGTGACGACCGCGCCAGTGATGATCCTCGCGCAGGGAGGCCTTCCGAGCATCTGGCTCGTTCTGGCGACGCTTCTCGGCGGGTCGCTCGCTGCCGGTTCGGCGAACGCGTTCAACATGGTCATCGATCGCGACATCGACCGGCTGATGAACCGCACCAAGAACCGTCCGCTGGTTACCGGGGAACTCACGGCGCGCCAGGCGACCGTGTTCGCGACCGTCATCGGCGTCGGCTCGATCGTGTGGCTCTGGGCGACCACGAACCTTCTCGCAGCCTCTCTGGCGTTCGCCGCAATTGTGTTCTACGTCGTGATCTACACGCTCGTTCTGAAGCGTCGTACGGAACAGAACATCATTTGGGGCGGGATCGCCGGCTGCTTCCCCGTACTGATCGGCTGGAGCGCGGTAACCGGGTCGCTCGACTGGGCCCCGATCATCCTGTTCTTGGTCGTTTTCCTCTGGACGCCGCCGCACTACTGGCCGCTGTCGATGCGGTACCGCGACGACTATGCGGAAGCGAGCGTGCCCATGCTCGCTGTCGTGCGCGGGCGTACTGTCGTCGGCGTTCAGGTGGTGCTGTACGCCTGGGCCACCGTGGCGATGTCGCTGCTGCTCATCCCGGTGGCGCCGATGGGGGCGCTCTACACCGCCGTCGCCGTTCTGGCCGGCGGCTGGTTCATCGTCGAGAGCCACCGGCTCTACGGCCGCGCAGCGCGCGGTCTCGACGACGTGTCACCGATGAAGGTGTTCCACGCGAGCATCACGTACCTGACGCTCGTCTTCGTCGCCGTCGGCGTCGACCCGCTGCTGCCCTTCTAGTTCGCGCCCTCCCGGACGCTGCAGCACGAGCACGAGCGTCATCACGGCGACGAGGACGCAGGCGAGCACCATGTGGACGCCGACGAGAATGATCGGCAATCCGAGCCGAGCCTGAGCAATACCGATCACGATTTGCAGCGCCTCGACGGCGACCAGAGCGATCGTGGCCTTCTGCAAACCGGAGCGCCCGGTGCGCAACGCCCACACCATGAGCGCGAGCGAGAGCACGCCCGTGATGTAGGCGGGCCACGAGTGGATGTGCTGCAGGAGCTCGGAGTCCAGCCCGTTGCGGGCCGCGCCCTCATCGCCAGCGTGCGGACCGGAGCCGGTCACGAGGATTCCGACGAGCACGGTGATCCACACGCCGACGGCGGTGACCATGGCAATCGCGCGGAATCGTGCGTTCACGACAAAGCGGTCGACCTTCTTTCCGCGGTAAACGCGGGCGACAAAGACGGTGGCGAGGGCAACCAGCACAGCCGACACCACGAAGTGGAGGCCGACGACATAGGGGTTGAGGTTGGTGAGGACGGTGATGCCCCCGATCACCGCCTGGATCGGAATCCCCAGCCCGAGGGCGACGGTGAGGCGCAACAGCTCGGGGCGCTCGCGCCGCATCCGCACGACGAAGAGGAACGCGACGATCGCGATGATGATGAGCACGAAGGTCAACAGACGGTTGCCGAACTCGACGGCGCCGTGAATGCCCATCTCGGGCGTCGCAATAAACGACTCCTCGGTGCAACGCGGCCACGTGGGACAGCCCAGACCCGAACCGGTCAACCGAACGGCGCCGCCCGTGCCGACGATCAGGGTCTGGCTGATCAGGGACAGCCAGGCGAAGACACGCACGCGGCGCGTGACCTCGGTGGGCAGCCACCCCACGAAGCGGCGGACGATCGACGGCCTCTGCGCGACCTGCTGACTCACAGCGTGCACCCCTCGTTCTCAGCGGGAGCGCGGTAGACTTTCAGCGCTCACCATCAGTGTTGATTGCGGGCGTCTCCGCGGCACTGCGCGGGCGCCGACCCGCCTGGAGCCCAGTGTACGTGGGGCTCCTTGAGCATCAGCCCCGAACGCGCCCGGCCCCGCCGGTCGCGGGAATGCCTGGCAGGCCGGCTCGGTTTTGTCAGGCGACAGAGAGGAACGCGACATGTCTGACGTGCTCATCGACCGCCCCGAACTGGAAGGGCTCGGTAAATATGAGTTCGGCTGGTCCGACAGCGACGCAGCCGGCGCCTCCGCTCGCCGCGGCATCAACGAAGAGGTTGTCACCGACATCTCGCAGAAGAAGAACGAGCCGGCATGGATGCTCGAGCAGCGCCTGAAGGGCTACAAGCTGTTCCAGCGCAAGCCGATGCCCACGTGGGGCAGCGACCTGTCGGGCATCGACTTCGACAACATCAAGTACTTCGTCCGCACCACCGAGAAGCAAGCGACGAGTTGGGAAGAGCTCCCCGACGACATCAAGAACACGTACGAGCGTTTGGGTATCCCCGAGGCCGAGCGCCAGCGCCTCGTCGCGGGTGTTGCCGCGCAGTACGAGTCGGAGGTCGTCTACCACCAGATCCGTGAAGACCTGGAGGCCCAGGGTGTCATCTTCATGGACACCGACACGGCCTTGCGCGAGCACCCCGAGTTCTTCGAGGAGTACTTCGGCACCGTCATTCCCGCAGGCGACAATAAGTTCGCGGCGCTGAACACGGCCGTGTGGTCGGGTGGCTCCTTCGTCTACGTGCCCCCGGGCGTTCACGTCGAGATTCCGCTGCAGGCCTACTTCCGCATCAACACCGAGAACATGGGCCAGTTCGAGCGCACGCTGATCATCGCGGACGAGGGCTCGTACGTGCACTACATCGAAGGCTGCACGGCCCCCATCTACAAGAGTGACTCGCTGCACTCGGCCGTCGTTGAGATCATCGTCAAGAAGAACGCGCGCGTTCGCTACACGACAATTCAGAACTGGTCGAACAACGTCTACAACCTCGTCACCAAGCGCGCGGTTGCCCAAGAGGGCGGCACGATGGAATGGGTCGACGGCAACATCGGCTCGAAGGTCACGATGAAGTATCCGTCGATCTTCCTCATGGGCGAGCGCGCCAAAGGCGAGACGCTCTCGGTCGCTTTTGCCGGCCCCGGCCAGCACCAGGACGCGGGCGCCAAGATGATTCACATGGCGCCGCACACGACGTCGTCCATCGTGTCGAAGTCGATCGCTCGTGGCGGCGGCCGTGCCGGATACCGAGGCGAGGTCCGCGTCGACCAGAACGCTCACCACTCGGCCAATACCGTGCGTTGCGACGCGCTGCTGGTTGACACCATCTCGCGCTCTGACACCTACCCGGCGATCGACATTCGCGTCGACGACGTGCAGCTCGGGCACGAGGCAACGGTGTCGCGGGTGAGCGAGGAGCAGCTGTTCTACCTGCAGTCGCGCGGGTTGCCCGAAGACGAAGCCATGGCCATGATCGTGCGCGGGTTCATCGAGCCCATCGCGCGCGAGTTGCCCATGGAGTACGCGCTTGAACTCAACAAGCTCATCGAGATGAGCATGGAAGGCAGCGTCGGATGACCTTCTCCTCAACGTCGAAAGGACCTGTCGGCTAAATGTCCGCCACGAATACCGCACCGACCGTCCCCGGCGCTGCGGCCCACCCGCATGGGCCCGGATCGCCCGTCCCCGTTCAGACGCGGTCCCAGCGCTTCCGCTCGACCGACCCCTCGGCGTTTCCCGCCGTCACGGGGCGCGAGGTCGACTGGAAGCTGACCCCGGTCGACCGGGTCCGCGACCTCATCGACGGCGAGCTCGACGGCTCGCCGATCGCCACGACCGTTTCGGAGGCCGCCGGCGTCAACGCCGAGTGGGTGGGCCCCGAGGATGCCCGCATCGGCGCCGCAGGAACGCCGGAAGACCGCGCGTCCGCCAACGCGTGGGCCCGCACCGAGAAGGCCCTCGTCGTCACGCTGACCGCCGAGGAGCGCGTGGAGGTGACGATCGACCGCACCGGACCCGATCACGCACCGCGCGCATCCCACACCGTCATCGTGGCGAAGCCGAACGCCCGCGGAATCGTCGTCATCGACAACCGCGGTAGCGCTCGCCTCAGCGAGAACGTCGAGATTGTCGTCGAAGACGGGGCCAACCTGACGGTCGTCAGCCTGCAAGAGTGGGACGACGAGAGCGTTCACCTGTCGGCGCAGTTCGCACGCGTCGACAAGAGCGCCACCCTCAAGCACGTGGTTGTCTCGCTCGGCGGCTCGATCGTGCGGGTCAACCCGTCGGCGGCTCTCGCGGGTGAGGGTGCCACCGGCAACCTGTACGGCCTGTACTTCAGCGACGCCGGCCAGCACCTCGAGCAGCAGGTGTTCGTGCACCACATCGCTCCGCACACGGTCAGCGACGTGCTCTATAAGGGCGCACTGAACGGTGCCGGTGCCCGCACCGTGTGGATCGGCGACGTGCTGATCGGACGGGATGCAACCGGAACCGACTCGTACGAGGCGAACCGCAACCTCGTGCTCAGCGACGGCACGCGCGCCGACTCGATTCCGAACCTCGAGATCGAGACGGGCGATATCGCCGGTGCCGGCCACGCCAGCGCCACCGGCCGGTTCGACGACGAGCAGCTGTTCTACCTGCGGTCGCGCGGCATCAGCGAGAGCGAATCCCGCCGCCTGGTCGTGCTCGGCTTCCTGCTCGAAATTGTTCAGAAGATCGGTCAAGAGTCGCTCGAGCAGCGTCTCATCGCCGCCGTGGAGCGTGAACTCGAAGCCGTGGAGAGCATCTGATGTCTGCACAGCGTGTCTGCGCCGAATCAGAACTCGGCGTCGCGACCGCGATGAAGGTCGTGCTCGACGGTAAGCCGATCGCCGTCGTGAAGGACTCGTCCGGTGCGGTGCACGCCATCGGAGATACGTGCACTCACGGCGACATCTCACTGAGTGAAGGGTTCGTCGAGGACTCCACGCTTGAGTGCTGGGCGCACGGGTCGAAGTTCGAGCTGTCGACCGGCAAGCCCCTCAATTTTCCGGCGTACGAGCCGGTCCCGGTGTACACGGTCACCGTCGACGGCGGCGACGTGTACGTCGACCCTGACGCGATCATCACCCCCTAAGCCGGCCCCGCCGCATCCCGATCTGCGCCCGCCAGAGGGCCCCACGAACCGAAAGAAGAGTTGAGAACCATGGCTACGTTGACCATCAAGGACCTGCACGTCAGCATCGAGACCGATCAGGGCTCCAAGCCGATCCTGCGCGGTGTGAACCTCACCATCAACCAGGGCGAAATCCACGCCGTCATGGGCCCGAACGGGTCGGGCAAGTCGACCCTCGCCTACACGATCGCCGGCCACCCGCGTTACACGGTCGACTCGGGCTCGATCGAGCTCGACGGCGACGACGTGCTCGAGATGAGCGTCGACGAGCGGGCCAAGGCGGGACTCTTCCTCGCCATGCAGTACCCGGTCGAGATTCCCGGCGTCACCGTCTCGAACTTCCTGCGCACCGCGAAGACCGCCCTCGACGGCGAGGCTCCGCCCGTTCGCACCTGGATCAAGGACCTCCGCGGCTCGATGGAGGCACTGCGGATGGACCAGACGTTCGCCGAGCGCAACGTCAACGAGGGCTTCTCCGGCGGTGAGAAGAAGCGTCACGAGATCGTGCAGCTCGAGCTACTCAAGCCCAAGTTCGCCGTTCTTGACGAGACGGACTCGGGGCTCGACGTCGACGCGCTCAAGATCGTCTCGGAGGGCGTGAACCGGGCCAAGGAGTCGAACAACCTCGGTGTCCTGCTCATCACGCACTACACGCGCATCCTTCGTTACATCACGCCCGACTTCGTGCACGTCTTCGTCGACGGGCAGATCGCCGAGCAGGGTGGCCCCGAGCTTGCCGAGCGCCTCGAAAACGAGGGCTACGACCGCTACGCGGCGGCGACGGCGTAGACTTCCGCCATGCCTACCGCACTCGAACCCGCCCTGTTCGACGAGGTTGAAGAGGGCCTGAAGAACGTTGTTGACCCTGAGCTTGGCGTCAACATCGTCGACCTGGGCCTGGTCTACGACCTCGCCTGGGATGACGAAGCAGACGCGTTGATCCTGTCGATGACGTTGACGAGCGCGGGGTGCCCGCTCACCGACGTCATCGAAGAGTCGGTCGCCAATTCGCTCGACGGCATCGTGAAGCAGTTCCGCATCAACTGGGTGTGGATGCCGCCGTGGGGCCCCGAACGCATCACCGACGACGGCCGCGACATGATGCGCGCGCTCGGATTCAGCATCTGACGCGACGCACGCACGACGAAGGCCCCGCCGATCACTCGGCGGGGCCTTCGCGTGTGATGAGGATGCGCTAGGCGTTGCGGCGCTTTTCGACGGCCTTCCACGCCAGGGGCAGGACGGCCGCGGCAATCGCCGCCTTGATGAGGCCACCGATGATGAACGGGTAGAAGCCGCCGATGAGCACACTCTGGAGGTCGTTCGGCAGCCCCAGCTGTCCGAGCGACATGGCGAGCCACGGGAGCCCTACGGCAAAGACGACCAGCGACCCGCCGATGAAGGTAACGGCGGGCTTGAGCCAGCCGCGATCCCACTCACGCTCGGCTGCCCAGCCGACGATGGCGGCAGCGAGGATGAAGCCGAGAATGTAACCACCCGTCGGGCCGGCGATGATGGTCCACCCCGCGCTGGCGTCGCTGAACACCGGCAGGCCCAGGCCGCCAACGAGGGCGTACAGAGCCATGGCAATGGACCCGCGGGCCGCACCGAGCGATGCGCCGACGAGAAGGACGGCGAGCGTTTGGCCGGTGACCGGAACCGGCCACAGAGGCACGGCGACCTGGGCGAGAACAGCGGTGAGCGCGACGCCCGTGCTGATCGCCGCGACATCGGCAACGATTCCGCGGGGGAGGACGCGATCGACAAGGACGGGGCGCGGGGCCGCGAGGGAGAGGCTGGTCATGGGGCTCCTCGGGTGGGGTCGGGAGTCGGCAGGTGGCGGTCGGCGCTAAGCGCCAACCCCCGTAGACTATCCCGCTGGCCCCACGGAGCGGCCCTATCGAACCCCACGAAAGAATCGGACAATCGCTGTGCTCGCTGTGCAAGGCCTCGAGATTCGGGTCGGCGCACGCCTGCTGATGGAGAACGTCGCCTTCCGGGTCGCGGCGGGCGACAAGATCGGACTCGTCGGCCGCAATGGTGCGGGCAAGACGACACTCACGAAGGCTCTGGCGGGGGAGGCGCTGCCGACTGGGGGCACGATCACCCGCTCCGGTGAAATCGGCTACCTGCCGCAGGACCCGCGCGCCGGTGACCCCGAGCAGTTAGCCCGCACGCGCATCCTTGACGCCCGTGGCCTCGGCACGATCGTGGCCGACATGACCACGGCGAGCCACGAGATGGCGAGCGACGACCCGACGATCGCCGACCGCGCGATGCGCCGGTACAGCCGCCTCACCGACCAGTTCCAGTCGCTCGGAGGGTACGCCGCCGAGGCCGAGGCCGCCGCGATCGCGAGCAACCTCGCGCTGCCCGATCGCATCCTGAGCCAGCCGCTGAAGACGCTCTCGGGCGGTCAGCGCCGCCGTATCGAGCTGGCGCGCATCCTGTTTTCGGCGGCCGAGACGATGATCCTCGACGAGCCGACCAACCACCTCGACGCCGACTCGGTCGTGTGGTTGCGCGACTTCTTGAAGGCCTACGCAGGCGGGGTCATCGTGATCAGCCACGACGTGCACCTCGTCGAAGAGACCGTCAATCGCGTGTTTTACCTCGACGCGAACCGCCAGGTCATCGACATCTACAACATGGGTTGGAAGCACTACCTGCGCCAGCGCGAGGCTGACGAAGAGCGTCGCAAGAAGGAGCGCGTCAACGTCGAGAAGAAGGCGACCGCGCTGCAGTTGCAGGCGGCCCGCTTCGGGGCGAAGGCTTCGAAGGCGGCGGCAGCCCACCAGATGGTCGCGCGCGCCGAACGGATGCTCGCCGGCCTCGACGAGGTGCGCGCCGTCGACCGCGTGGCCAAGCTCCGCTTCCCGGAACCCGCGCCGGTCGGCAAGACCCCACTGCAGGCCAAGAACCTGTCGAAGAGCTACGGCTCGCTCGAGATCTTCACCGCGGTCGATCTGGCGGTCGACCGCGGGTCACGCGTCGTCATCCTCGGATTGAACGGTGCCGGGAAGACGACGCTATTGCGCATCCTCGCGGGTGTCGATAAGCCCGACACGGGCGAACTCGAACCGGGGCACGGCCTGCGGGTGGGTTACTACGCGCAGGAGCACGAGACGCTCGATGTGAACCGCAGTGTGCTCGCCAACATGATGAGCGCATCCGAGTCGATCACCGAGCGCGAGGCGCGCAGTGTGCTCGGGTCGTTCCTGTTCGTCGGCGACGACGTGCAGAAGCCCGCCGGCGTGCTGTCGGGGGGCGAGAAGACCCGGTTGTCGCTCGCGATGCTGGTCGTCTCGAAGGCGAACCTGCTGCTGCTCGACGAGCCAACCAACAACCTCGACCCGGCGAGCCGGGAAGAGATCCTCGGCGCGCTGGCGACCTACAGCGGCGCGGTGATCCTCGTCAGCCACGACGAGGGCGCGGTGGAAGCGCTGAACCCCGAGCGCGTGCTGATCATGCCTGACGGGGTCGAAGACCTCTGGACGGCCGACTACGCCGACCTGATTTCGCTCGCGTAGTCGGCGTCACCCTCGCCGTGTCAGCGGGTGACCGCGTCGAGGAGCGCGTCTTCCTCTTCATCATCGGTCGGCCCCGCCCGGCGACGCTTCGGGGGCGGAACCGGTTCACCGGTTTCGGCGGCTCGCAGTACGCGACGCTCCTGCCGAATCGCCCACCCAAACCCGATGAACCCGAGAAGCGCGAAGACGTACCACTGGAAGGTGTAGCTGAGGTGGGGTCCCTCGTTGATCTCGGGGCGCACGGCTGGCCGCGGGCTCGTCGCGGGTGCGGGCGATTCTTCTGCCAGCTGCAGGTAGGCGCCTTCGACGACGTCGTCGCCGAGGCTTTCCGCGATCGTGGGCAGATGGATTGTCGCGATCTGTCCCTCCGGTGCGCCGCGCCCGGCGATCGTGGGCTCGCTCGGGCGAATGCGTCCGACCACGTCGACTCTTCCCGTCGGAGCGGCAGGCACGACGTCGGGTGAGTCTTGAGCCGAGCCAACCGGAAGCCACCCGCGGTTGACAACCACCAGGCCGCCATCGTCGAGACGCAACGGCACGATGACGTCGAAGCCGGGTTGCCCCGAGCGCGGTCGCGCACGCACGAGCAGTTGCTCCTCGAGCAGATACTCGCCGCTCACGGCGACCGGTTGCCATTCGGTGTCGGTGCGGAAGGAGTCTCGGTCAGGCAGGGCCTCGTCGAGCGATCGGGGCGTGGCATCGTAGTTGTTCTCGATCCGCTCGATCGCGGCGACCGCTTCCTCGCGGCGATTCCACTGCCAGACGCCCAGCAGCGAGCAGATCACGGCGAACACGACGGTGACGGCGAGATAGCCGAGCCACCGTTTCGTCAGGGCGATCTGGAGGATGCTCACGGGGAGTCATTCTGCCCGACCGCGTCAGGCAAGGCGTCGACCACGACGCCCGCCGGCGTGATGGCGACCGGAAACCCGCGCTGGTCGACGAAGTCGTACAGGTAGTCGCGGTGCTCATCGCAGGCGAGCCACACCTTCACGCGCGACGCGTCGTGAATCTTGGGATTACGCCAGTTCACGGCCCACGTCGCGTCAGCGCGGCACCCGCTTCGCGAGCAGCGCAGCCCCGAGATCTCACCCGGGAGGCCGATCACGACTGCGGGCCCTGCCCCGACAACAGAATGGAGCCGGGGCGCTCGACCTGGTTGCCACCGGTGCGAGTGACCTGATTTGCGGCAATGACGGCAAAGTACGGCAGGAAGATCGCCCCGAGAGCCGGTATCAACAGCCACACACCGGGTGTGAAGAAGCAGGCGATGATGCACACCAGTCGGATGCCCTGCGACGTGGCGTACTTCATCATGCGCGCTTTTCGCTCCTCGTCGGGAGCGTCACCGAGGCTGGTGATCGCGCTGGTGGATGCGGCCTTGTGCTTCATCGTGAAGCGATGCTAACCCCGCTTGCCTGCTAATAGGCTTGACGGTCATGAGTACTCAGCGAACCGTTCTCGTCACCGGCGGCAATCGCGGCATTGGCCGCGCCATTGCGGAAGAGTTTCTGGCCCAGGGCCACCGCGTGGCGGTGACTGCTCGTTCGGGCGAGGGCCCCGAGGGTGTGCTGACGGTCACGGCCGACGTCACGGATGCTGCCTCGCTCGATGCGGCGTTCAGCGAGGTGGAGGCGCAGTACGGCCCCGTTGAGGTCGTCGTCGCCAACGCCGGCATCACCCGCGACACGCTGCTGCTGCGGATGAGCGAAGACGACTTCACCGACGTGCTCGACACGAACCTGACAGGGGCGTTTCGCACCGTGAAGCGCGCATCCAAGGGGATGCTGAAGGCACGCTTCGGCCGCATCATTCTGATCTCGAGCGTGGTCGGTCTGTACGGCTCGGCCGGCCAGGTCAACTATTCGGCGTCGAAATCAGCGCTCGTCGGCATGGCGCGCTCGCTCACGCGCGAGCTCGGCGGTCGCGGAATCACCGCAAACGTCGTGGCGCCGGGTTTCATCGAGACCGACATGACGGCGGCCCTTCCGGAGGAGCAACAGAAGGCGTATCAGGAGGCCATCCCCGCCGGCCGCTTCGCCACACCGGTCGAGGTGGCGCGCGTCGTGACGTGGCTTGCCGGCGACGACGCCGGCTACATCTCCGGCGCCGTGATTCCGGTCGACGGCGGCCTGGGCATGGGCCACTAACCGCGGAGGCCCAAGAGCGGCAACACGGCGCTGAGGTCGCGACCGTCGACGGCGACGTGCGCACGCGCGCGCACGACGGGTTTCGCGCAGAACGCGACCGACAGCTGCGCCACCCGCATCATGTCGAGGTCGTTCGCGCCGTCACCGACAGCGATCGTGCGCGTCAGGGGCACGCCGAAGTGTGCGGCCCACTCGCGCAGGGCGTCGGCCTTCGCGGCCGCGTCGATGACCGCACCGGTCGTGCGTCCGGTGAGGCGAGCATCCACCGCCTCGAGGCGGTTCGCGCGGTGCGCATCGAGGTCGAGCTCAGCGGCGATCGGGTCGAGCAACTCGTGGAAACCGCCAGAGACGACCGCCGCAGCGCCGCCCGCGGCATGCACGGCATCGATGAGTTCCCGGGCGCCGGTCGTCACCGTGATGCGGGATGCGGCACGCGCGAGGCGCGCAACCGGTAAGTCGGCGAGGGTCGCCACGCGTTGCGCGAGGCTGTCGGCGAAGTCGAGTTCACCGGCCATCGCCCGCTCGGTGATGCGCGCAACGTCCGCGCCGGATCCGGCCTCATCAGCGATGAGTTCGATGGCCTCCTCGTTGATGAGGGTGGAGTCCACATCGAGGACCACCAGAAACCGCGCCACGCTCGCCTCACTTTCCTTGCGCCCGCAGGGGCGCGGGCAGCACTACGCGACGGTTTGGCCCTTGCCGACCACCACGATTCCGGTCTCGGTCACCGTGAACCCTCGGGCCCGGTCGGCGGCGTGATCGACGCCCACCTGCGCTCCGGGGGCGACGACGACCTCCTTGTCGAGAATAGCCCGCTCGACGACGGCGCCCGCGCCGATCTGGGCCTTCTCGAACACGATCGAGTCGACGATGCGGGCCGACTCGGCGACGACCCCCGAGCCGAGCACGCTGCGTTCGATGTGACTTCCCGACAGCACCGATCCGAGCGACACGATCGAGTCGATGACGGCGCCGACCTCGCCGGCGGCGTCACGCACGAACTTCGCCGGCGGAAGGTTGAGCTGCTGCGTGAAGATCGGCCATTCCGCGTTGTACAGGTTGAAGACAGGTAGGGCCGAGATCAGGTCCTGGTGGGCGTCGAAGAACGACTCGATGGTTCCGACGTCGCGCCAGTAGTACTTGTCGCGGTCGGTCGAGCCGGGCACATCGTTGCGGTTCAGGTCGTAGACGTACGCCTCACCGCGGTCGACGAAGGCGGGAACGATGTCGCCCCCCATGTCGTGCTTCGAATTCTCGATGTCCGCGTCGCGCGTCACCGCGTCGATCAGCACGTCGGCGTCGAACACGTAGTTGCCCATGGACGCGAGGATTTCGTGGGGGGAGTCGGGCAACCCGAGCGCATCGGTTGGCTTCTCGCGGAACGCCGCGATGCGCTGCGGGTTCGCGGGGTCGGTCTCGATGACGCCGAACTGGTAGGCCAGGCTGATCGGCTGGCGAATTCCGGCCACCGTGACCCCGGCCTCGTTCTCGATGTGCGCGTCGATCATCTGCCGGAAGTCCATGCGATAGACGTGGTCGGCGCCGACCACGACGACGATGTCGGGCTTTTCATCACGAATCAGATTGAGGCTCTGGAAGATCGCGTCCGCCGAACCGGAAAACCAGCGCTTGCCGACGCGCTGCTGAGCAGGGACCGACGCCACGTAGGCGTTCAGTATGCCGCTGAGACGCCACGTTTGCGATACGTGTCGGTCGAGCGAGTGGCTCTTGTACTGCGTGAGAACGACCACCTGGCGAAGCCCCGAGTTGATCAGGTTCGAGAGGGCGAAATCGATAAGGCGGTAGCCGCCCGCAAACGGCACCGCGGGCTTCGCCCGGTCGACGGTGAGGGGCATCAGGCGCTTTCCTTCGCCGCCAGCGAGCACGATTCCGAAGATCTTGGGAGAGGCCATGACACCCACAGTAGGCGAGGGGTGAGCGCCGTACTAGGGTCATCCGCATGCGCGTCGACGTCATTTCTCGTGAGTATCCGCCGGAGGTCTACGGAGGGGCCGGTGTGCACGTCGCCGAATTGGTGCGCGCGCTACGGCAGCGCCTCGAGGTGCGGGTGCGCTGCTTCGGTCAGCCCCGGCAGGAGGCTGACACGCACGCCTACCTCGTGCCCGGTGCGCTGTCGAGCGCGAACCCGGCGCTGGCGACCCTCGGCGTTGACTTGGCGATCGCCGAAGATGTCGACGGCGCCGATCTCGTGCACTCGCACACCTGGTACGCGAACGCCGCCGGGCACCTCGCGCAGCTGCTGCACGACGTACCTCACGTCGTCACGGCCCACAGCCTCGAGCCGCTGCGACCGTGGAAGGCCGAGCAGCTCGGCGGCGGCTACCGCGTTTCCAGCTGGATCGAGAAGACCGCCTTCGAGTCCGCCAACGCGGTGATCGCGGTGAGCGACGGCATGCGGCGCGACATTCTTCGCTGCTACCCGAGCCTCGACGAGGCAATGGTCACGACGATTCACAACGGCATCGACCTGGAGCGCTGGCAGCGCACGATCGATCACGACGCCGTGCGCGGGCTAGGCATCGACCCCGATCGTCCGACGGTCGTGTTCGTGGGCCGCATCACCCGCCAGAAGGGACTGCCGTACCTGCTCGAGGCGGCACGCCGACTGCCCACGGACGTGCAGTTGGTGCTGTGCGCCGGAGCTCCCGATACGCCCGAGATTCTTCGCGAGGTGCAGAACGGCGTCGCCGCCCTGCAAACGGAGCGCACGGGTGTCGTCTGGATCGAACGGATACTCGCCCCGCGTGAGCTCGCCGCCGTGCTCTCGCACGCGACCGCTTTCGTCTGCCCGAGCGTCTACGAGCCGCTCGGCATCGTGAACCTTGAGGCCATGGCGTGCGGAGTCGCCGTCGTTGGTACCCACACCGGCGGCATCCCCGAGGTGGTCGACGATGGCGTGACGGGCCGCCTCGTGCCCATCGAGCAGGTCGACGACGGCACGGGCACGCCGCTCGACCCGGAGCGCTTTGTGAGCGACCTGGCGCGCATCCTGACCGAGGTCGTCTCTGACCCCGAGGCCGCAGCCCGCATGGGCGAGGCGGGGCGCCGCCGTGCCGAAGAGATGTTTGCCTGGGATCGCATCGCCGAACGCACCGACGCGCTCTACCGCAGCCTGGTCTAGCCGCGCCGGTGCCCTAGGCTGGGGGCACCATGGCGCGCGTTCTCGACTTCGACGATGTTTCTCTCGTGCGGGGCGACACCCGCATCCTTGACGGCGTTCACTGGCAGGTCGAGGACGACCAGCGGTGGGTCGTGCTCGGCCCGAACGGTGCCGGCAAGACCACACTGCTGCAGCTGGCGGCCTCCCACCTGCACCCGAGTTCTGGTGTGGTGCGCGTGCTCGACGAAGAACTGGGCCACAGCGATGTGCGCGAACTGCGCCCCCGCATCGGTTTCGCGTCGACGGCTCTTGCCCGCCAGATTCCGGGCGATGAGCGCGTGCTCGACGCGGTGATGACCGCCGCCCACTCGGTCACCGGCCGCTGGAACGAAGAGTACGAAGAGGTCGACGAGCGCCGCGCCCACCGGGTTTTGCGCGAGTGGAAGCTCGATCAGTTTGCCGAGCGCACCTTCGGCACCCTGAGCGACGGCGAGCAGAAGCGCGTGCAGATCGCGCGCTCGATCATGACTGACCCCGAGATGCTGCTGCTCGACGAGCCCGCCGCGAGCCTCGACCTCGGGGCCCGCGAAGAACTCGTGCAGTTGCTCGGCGCCTACGCCTCCGAACCGAGCTCGCCGGCGATGGTGATGGTCACGCACCACGTCGAAGAGATCCCGGCCGGCTTCACCCACGCGCTGCTGCTGTCAGGCGGTCACGTCGTCGCGGCGGGCACGCTCGACGAGGTGCTGACGAGCGAGCGGCTGAGTGAGGCCTTCGGTCTCGGCCTGAACGTCTGGCGCGACGGCGATCGATTCGTCGCCCGCGCCGCATAGCACCGCGAGCGCTCTGCTAGACTCGTGTGTCGGCCGAAAGGCCGTTCACGCGTGCCCCGAACAGCGGGGAATTCCACTCACCAACAACTTCCAAGGACCAACGAATGAAGGCTGACACCCACCCCGACTACGCTCCCGTCGTCTTCCGCGACCTGGCGTCGGGCGAGACCTACCTCACCCGTTCGACGGTCACGAGCGACAAGACGATCGAGCTCGACGGTGTGACCTACCCGGTCATCGACGTCGAGATCTCGGCCGCCTCGCACCCGTTCTACACGGGCAAGCAGCGCATCATGGACTCGGCCGGTCGCGTCGAGAAGTTCAACCAGCGCTTCAAGAACTTCGGCGCCTAACACCCGCCACGAACGAAGGGCCCCGCGTGATGCGGGGCCCTTCGTCGTTGGTACGGCGGGGGAGTTCTACGACGCGCGAATCGGCCAGCCGCGATCGGCGGTGAAGTTCTGGTCTTTGGATGCGCGCATCCATGATTCGAAGCTGTCGGCCTGCTGCTGATGCCAGAGCGCCTGCTGCGCGTGCAGTTCGGTGAGCGTCGCGGGCAATTCGCCGCTGTAGCGCTCGATGATGGCGCGAGCCACGTGGCCGGCGCCGATCGCGTCGACGCTGGCATCGTGCGCGCCGTCGAGCGTCACGCCGTAGTGCGCGCACGCGGCCTCGAGGGTGCGCTTGCCCTTGCGGTAGCGGTCGACCGCCTTGTCGATGACGAGTGGGTCGATGACCACCGTGGGCGGCACGAAGGGGCCAGCGTGATGCCGCCTGGCCTCGTGTTTGAGCAGGGTCAGGTCGTACGGCGCGTTGTAGACCACGAGCGGGAGACCGTCGGCTGCGCGCGCGGCGAGCTCGTCGACGATTTCGCGCACGACGAGGCTGGCTGAGCGCCCTTCCGCCCGAGCGCGCTCGGTGGTCACGCCGTGAATCGCTGCAGCCCCCGCGGGAATCTCTACCCCCGGGTCGGCGAGCCACGAGCGGCTCGAAATGAGCGCGCCGTCGGCGCTCAGGACGCCGACGAACGCCGTGACGATGCGGGCCGTCGTCACGTCGACGCCGGTCGTCTCGAGGTCGAAGACGGCCAGTGCCGGGGCAGAGATGCTCATGGGCGCAGGCTACGCCTGGCCACCGACACCGACACCGACACCGACACCGGCAGCCCCAGCTATGGGGCGCTCGATGTGCAGCCAGAAGAAGCTCTGGGTGCCGAGCGTCAGCGTGACCGTGCCGTCGGCGTCGACCGTCGGGAACTTCGCACCGCCGAACAGGTCGAACAGCTCGGCATTCGCGTCGGGCGAACCGAGATCGATCGTCGCCGAGGTGGGGTTGTGCGCGAACGAGAACACGCACAGCACTCGCTCGGGGCGGTCGCCCATAGGCGAGCCGGATCCTTCGTACTCGCGCACGAACGCGAGCACCGACTCGTTGTTCGTCTCGAGCACGCGGATCGTGCCGAGGCCGAACGCCGGGTGCGCCTTGCGCACGTGAATGACGTTGCGCACCCAGTGCAAGAGCGATCGGGGCTGCGCGAGCTGGGTTTCGACGTTGACCTGGTTGTAGTGGAACACGAGCGACTGCACGACCGGGAGGTAGAGCTTGCCGGGGTCGGCGTGCGAGAAGCCGGCGTTGCGGTCGGGCGTCCACTGCATGGGGGTACGCGAGCTGTCGCGGTCGGGCAACCAGATGTTGTCGCCCATGCCGATCTCGTCGCCGTAGTACAGGAACGGGCTACCGTTCAGGCTGAACAGCAGGGCGTGCGCGAGTTCGAGTTCGGCGCGTGAGTTGTCGAGCAGCGGAGCGAGGCGCCGACGAATACCGATGTTGGCGCGCATGCGCGGGTCGTAGGCATACCAGCCGTACATTGCCTGGCGGTATTCCTCGCTCACCATCTCGAGGGTGAGTTCGTCGTGGTTGCGCAAGAACACGCCCCACGCTGAGCCCTCCGGCGCGTTGGTCTCCTCGGAGAGTTGGCGCTGCAACTCGGTGGCCTGCTGGCTGCGCAGCGCGTAGAAGATGCGGGGCATGACGGGGAAGTCGAACGCCATGTGGCACTCGGGCTCCTCGTCGGTGCCAAAGAACTCGACGACCTCGTGCGGCCACTGGTTTGCCTCGGCGATAAGCACCCGGCCGGGGTACTCGGTGTCGACCATCTGCCGCAGCTTCTTGATGAACTCGTGGGTCTCGGGTTCGCTCTCGCCCGTGCCACCGTCCGACTCGTAGAGGTAGGGGATCGCGTCGAGACGGAACCCGTCGACACCCAGGTCGGCCCAGAACCGCACGACGTCAAAGATCTCGTCGTGCACCTTCGGGTTTTCAAAGTTCAGGTCGGGCTGGTGTGAGAAGAAGCGGTGCCAGAAGAACTGTCGGCGCTCGGCGTCGAACGCCCAGTTCGACTCCTCCGTGTCGACGAAGATGATGCGAACGTCTTCGTACTTCTCGTCGGTGTCGCTCCACACGTAGTAGTCCCCGTATGGACCCTCCGGGTCGCTGCGCGACGCCTGAAACCAGGGATGCTGGTCGGAGGTGTGGTTGATGACGAGGTCGATCACGATGCGCATGTTGCGCTCGTGGGCTTTCGTCACGAGCTCACGGAATTCGTCGATCGTGCCGAACTCGGGCAGGATCGCGCGGTAGTCGCTCACGTCGTAGCCGCCGTCGCGGAGGGGTGACTGGAAGAACGGGGGAAGCCACAGTGCATCAACGCCCAGCCACTGCAGGTAGTCGAGCTTCGAGATGAGGCCCGCCAGGTCGCCCGTACCGTCGCCGTTCGAGTCGACGAAGGAGCGCACCATCACCTCGTAGAAGACGCTGCGGCGGTGCCACTGCGGGTCGAGGGTGAGCCCGGGAAGGGTGATGGGTGCGGTGAAGTTCACAGCGCTCCTCGAGACGACGATCGGGGTGGGGCGCTACCCACTGTAGACGGCGCCGCTCGCCCAGCTGAACGGCCCGCCGCACCTAGACTGGGCGGCGATGAGCACCCCTGCACCGCACGCCGCGCTGCTCGCCGCTGTTCCCCGCCGCGAGCGCGTCGTTGAGGTGCTGGGTAGCCGCACGCGCCTCGTCGAATACGGGCCGAGTGACGCCGCGACGACCGTGCTCGTGGTGCACGGCTTCCGCGGCGACCACCACGGGCTCGAACCGGTGGTGGCGCGCCTTCCGCACCTGCGCATCCTCGCCCCCGATCTGCCGGGCTTTGGAGCATCGACGCCGTTTCCGGATCGTCCCCACGACATCGACGGCTACGCGGCGTGGCTCAATGCACTCGTGGCGGCCGAGGGCCTCACCGGCGAAGCGGTGCTGCTCGGTCACTCGTTCGGCACGATCGTCGTGAGCGCGGCCGTTGCCCTGGGTATGCCAACACCGTCGGTGATCCTGGTCAACCCCATCGGGGCCCCCGCCCTATCGGGCCCCCGCGGCGTTCTGACGCGCGCCGCCATCGGCTTCTATCGCCTGGGCGCAGCCCTGCCCGAGCGCGCCGGCTTCGCCGTATTGCGCAGCAGGGTGGTGACCCGCGTGATGAGCGTGTCGATGGCGAAAACCGGCGACAAAGACTTGCGGCGCTGGATTCACGCCGAACACGACCGGTACTTCTCGGGGTTTGCGAACCGCGACATGCTGCTGGAGGCGTTCAGAGCATCCGTGTCGCATGACGTGTCGGAGTACGCAGAGCGCGTGACCCCGCGCACGCTGTTGGTTGCCGCGACGCTCGACGACATCACTCCGATCGAGGCGCAGCGGCGCCTCGTGACTCTGTTTCCGGATGCGCGGCTCGTTGAGATCGCGGACGTCGGCCACCTGATTCACTACGAGAAGCCGGCCGAGGCGGCGGAGGCGATCGCGGAGTTTCTCGCGTGAGGGTCGCCGTCGACTGCCGCTACACGCGGCTCGAGCGCCACGATGGCATCAGCCGGTTCACCGCCTCGTTGACCGCCGCGCTCGCCCGGCAACTCGGACCCGATGACGAGCTCGTGATTCTCGTCAGCGACGAGCGGCAATTGTCGATGCTGCCCGAGCTGCCGCACGCCGTGATCTCGAGCCCCACGAGCGTGCGGGAGCCTTTCGTTGCCCGGCAGGTGAACCGCCTGAGGCCGGACGTCGTGTTCAGCCCCATGCAGACCACGGGGTCGTGGGGGCGCCGGTACCCGCTCGTGCTCACCGTGCACGACCTCATCTACTACACGCACCGCACGCCGCCGCGCGATCTCCCCGCGCCCGTGCGTCTGCTCTGGCGGCTGTATCACCTGGCGTGGTGGCCACAGCGGCTGCTGCTCAATCGGGCGGATGCTGTCGTGACGGTCTCCGAGACGACGCGCGCGCTCATCGCGCGGCACCGGCTGACGAAGCGGCCCGTCACGGTCGTGCCTAACGCCGCCGGTGTGCCGGAGGCGCGGGAGCGCACGCGGCCGGACGGCATCGAGCTCATGTACATGGGCTCGTTTATGCCCTACAAGGGCGTCGACACCCTCGTCGCCGCGCTGCACCACCTGCCGGGGGCGCGCCTGCACCTGCTGAGCCGCATTCCGGCGGCCGAACGCGAGCGGCTGACACAGGCGGCGCCCGCCGGGTCACTCGTCGTCCACGACGGCGTTGACGACGCCGAGTACGCGGCGCTGCTCGACCGGGCGACCGCACTCGTACACGCCTCGCGCGAGGAGGGTTTCGGTATTCCCCTCGTCGAGGCTATGGGACGCGGCACGCCGATCGTGGTTTCCGACACTGCGATCTTCCGCGAGATCGGCGGGGACACTGCGCTCTACTTTGGCGTCGACGACGCCGACGGTCTCGCCGCCGCTGTCCGTCGACTCACTGAGCCAGGGGAGTGGGAGCGGCGCAGCGCCGCCGGCCCCGCGGAGGCAGCCCGCTTCGACTGGGATGCGAGTGCCGCAGTGCTCGCCGAACTGCTGCGCGCACTGGCCGCGCAGGGCGGACGCGCAGATCGCTAGGACGCGACGGAGGCAACGCGGCCGCGCGACCACGCGACCAGCTGGTCGAACGTGAGCGGGAAGTTGTCGTAGGCGCTGCCGGCGGCGGCCCAGAGCACCGGGAAGCGATCAAACGAGTCGTCGATGAGTGTCGGCACCGGATGCGGGTGGCCAATCGGGGGCACGCCCCCGATCGAGAAGCCGGTCGCCTGCTTGACGGTGCGGGCGTCGGCTTTCTCGATGTGGGCATCCAGAGCGGCGGCCAGCAGGTCGAGATCGGCGCGACGGTCGCCGGGGACGAGCACGAGCACGGGCTCGTGAACGTCTGAGCCGTCAGCTCCCTCTCGCACGGCGACGAAGACGAGCGACTTCACGATCGCACCCACCTCGACTCCGAGGGCCGCGGCCGCGTCGGCGGCGGTGTGCGTCGAGTCGGGCATACGACGAATGTCGAGCGCGAGGTGCTCGGTCGCCGCGCGGAAGCGGTCGACTCCGGACGGCGCCACTAGCCTGCCCCGCCCTCCGACTCGCGGTGCGCGAGCGGGTTCTGCTCGTCGTAGTCGTCGGCGTACGGGAAGATCGACTGCTCGTCGAGCGGGTCGTCGAACAGCACGAGCTCGAGCCCGCCGTCGGCGTGCTGGAACGAGTGAATCGAGCCGTTCGTGATCGGCTCGCGGTGGTGCCCCGGCGCGACGGTCTCGAGCACGCTACGAATAACACCGCCGTGCGCGACGACGATGATCGCCTCGCCGGGGTGGGCCGCAGCCAGGCGGTGCAGGCCGTCGATGACGCGCTCGGCGACCGCCTCGCGGGTTTCGCGGCCAGGAACATCGGTGCCCTCGGGAAAGCGCGCGTCGAGTTCGGTGCCCGTGAGGCCCTCGGCCTCGCCGTAATTGCGCTCCACGAACGCCGGCTCGTGCTCGACCGTCCCGATTCCGGCCTCGCGGGCGATGATCTCGGCGGTTTCGGATGCACGCGACAGCGGCGAGGCGACGATGCGGCTCCAGGCGCGCCCGGCGAGCAGTCGGCCGGCGGCGGCCGCCTGCTCGCGGCCGGTGTGGTTCAGTGGAATATCGGTGGCGCCCTGGATGCGGCGAGCGCGGTTCCAGTCGGTCTCACCGTGGCGCACGAGCGCGAAGACGGTCATCGGTCCCTTCCGTACCCGACCGGATTTCGGCCGAGGCTCAGATCAGGGCAGGAGCGCGTCGCGGAGGAGGGCGAGCGTCTCGGAGGTGCCCGCATCGATCTTAACGGCGGCCCGCGCGTCGGCCTTCGTGACCCCACGGTTGACGATGACGGTCGGGATGCGCTTCTTCTGCGCGAGCCCGACGAGGCGGATGCCCGAGTTGACGACGAGGGATGACCCGAGCACGACGAGCGCGTCGGCGCGAGCCACGATCGTGCGCGCTTCCTCGAACTTGATCGGCGGCACGAACTCGCCGAAGAACACGATGTCGGGCTTCAGCGTGCCGCCGCACACGGTGCACTCGGGCACCTCGAAGCGCGACACGTCGTCGACCTCGGCGTCGCCATCGGGGTTGATGCGACTCGCGACGGACTCGTCGAACCAGGGGTTCAGCAGCTGGATGCGCTCGGCGATCGCATCGCGCGAGAACGCCTGCCCGCAGTGCAGGCAGACGACGCGATCCATCGAGCCATGCAGGTCGACGACCCGTTGCGAGCCGGCGCGCACGTGGAGTCCGTCGACGTTCTGGGTGACCACGCCGGTGACGAGGCCGGCCTGCTCGAGCTCGGCGAGCATCCGATGCCCGGCGTTCGGGCGGGAGGCGGCGAACCGCGACCAGCCGAGGTGGCTGCCCGCCCAGTAGCGCTTGCGGTACGGCTCGTCGGCGAGGAACTGGCTGAAGGTCATCGGCGTGCGCACGGGAGCGCCGGCGCCCCGGTAGTCGGGGATGCCCGAATCGGTGCTGATGCCCGCACCGGTGAGGACGGCGAGACGGCGGCCCTTCAGCAGCTCGGCGGCACGCGCGACCTCGGCAAGCGCCTCATCGCCGAAGGCGAGGGCGGGGGCTGCGGTGCTCGTCACGGGCGGTCTCCGATTCGCGGTGCTGTCGCCACACTAAACTCTCGCGGTTTCCGATATGTTTCCGAGGGCCTGTAGGGAGGCAATTCGGTGCAGATTCGCGTGTTCGAGACGCTCGACGACCCGGCGCTCGACGACTACGCCCGGCTGACCGACGTGGCGCTGCGCCGCGCGATCGAGCCCGAGGGTGGACTGTACCTGGCCGAGTCCCTGACCGTCATCGGGCGCGCGCTGGCGGCGGGCCACCGGCCGCGCAGCGTGCTCACGAGCGAGCGCTGGCTACCCGAGCTCGAGGGGCTGCTCGCGGGGCATGATGTGCCCGTCTACGTCGGCACACCCGCGCTGTTGGAGGAGCTGACCGGGTTCCACCTGCACCGCGGCGCGCTGGCGAGCATGCACCGGCCCACGCTTCCCGACCCGGGCGCACTGCTGCGCGACGCCCGCCGCGTCGTCGTCATCGAAAACGTCGTTGACCACACCAACATCGGCGCGATCTTCCGCTCTGTCGCGGGCCTCGGCGCCGACGCCGTGTTCGTCACGGCCGACGCCGCCGATCCGCTGTACCGGCGCAGCGTGCGCGTTTCGATGGGCACGGTGCTGCAGGTGCCGTGGACGCGCCTTCCCGAATGGGATGCGGCACGCACCCTCTTCACGGACGCCGGCTTCCAGCTCGCCGCCCTCGCGCTCGCCGACGACGCCGTGGGGTTGCGCGAGTACGCGGCCTCGGCACCCGAGCGGGTGGCCGTCGTCGTGGGCTCGGAGGGAGATGGGCTATCGCGGCGAGCGCTGGCCGCGGCCGACACAGTGGTGACGATCCCCATGGGGCACGGGGTCGACTCGCTCAACGTGGCCGCTGCGGCGGCCGTTGCCCTGTACGCGCTGCAGGTTTAGCTGGCGGCAATCGCGGTCGCGCGCAGCAGGATCGCCTGCTCGGGCGCGAGCAGGGGCACGGGAACCCCGAACTCGGCGAGTGCGCGGCCAGTGATGTCGATCGAGCCGACGTGCCACCACGCCGGAGCGGCGTCCTGCACCGCGTGCGCGGGGGCACCAATCGTGACGGGTTCGAGGCGGTAAACGCGATCGGGGTCGAGGCCCGGCACGCGTAGGCGCGCGGGCGTCGCGACGGGGGAGGCGGTGAGCTGGACCAGCGCGATGAGGGCGCGGTCAGCATCGTGGCTGACGACCGCGTGCACGAGTCGGTCGCCGCCCGCCTCGTCGCTGCGAACGGTGCGGCCGCCGTGCAGCAGCGGACGCAGCTCGCGGTAGAGCGCCGCCCACGCCGCGAGCTGCTCGCGCTCGGCGTCGGAGGCGCGGGTGAGATCCCATTCGATGCCAGCGTGCCCGAACAGGGCCGTGATGAGCCTGAGCGAAAGGTCGTGAGTGCGACCGGTGATGTGGGCGCGGCCAGAGCCGACGTGGCCGCCGAGCAGCTCCGGTGGCATCAGGATCCCCGTGTAGCGCTGAATGGCCTGCCGCTCGAGGGCGTCGTTCGTGTCGGAGGTCCAGAAGCGGTGCACGCGGCGGGCGATGCCGAGATCGATGCGGGCACCCCCGGAGGCGCACGACTCGATCGCAACGTGCGGGTGGGCGGCGCGCATCCGGTCGAGCAGCGCGTAGAGGGCGCGGGTCTGGGACGCGGCCGAAGCGGCGTGCAGTGCGCGGTTGTGGTCCCACTTGAGAAAGGTGATGGGGTACTCGGTTAGGAGCGCGTCGAGCGCGTCAAACACGTGGTCGGCCGCGCCGTCGGCCGTGAGGTCGAGGGTGTGCTGCCAGCGCCAGCCCGGGGGAACGCTCTGGCCACTGTTGTCGGCTGCCGTGTCAGCGAGCACCCACTCGGGGTGGGCACGGGCGAGCGCGCTGTCGGGACTCACCATCTCGGGTTCGACCCAGAGGCCGAACTCCATGCTGCGCGCCTGCACCTCGGCAATCAGCGGGTGCAAGCCGTCGGGCCAGCGCCCGCGGTCGACGGTCCAGTCGCCGAGAGCGCGCTTGTCGTCGGTGCGGCCGGTGAACCAGCCGTCGTCGAGCACAAAGCGCTCAACACCGACCTCTGCCGCCGCCTCGACGAGGGGCGTCAGTCGCTCGAGCGACTGCTCGAAGTACACGGCCTCCCACGTGTTCAGCACGAGCGGGCGCGACGCCCGGGGAGTGAGGCGCCGCACGAACGGGTGGAAGCGGTCGCTCAGCCCGTCGAGCCCCGCGCGTGAATACGTCACGACGGTGTCTGGGGCGGTGTACGTCTCGCTGGGGGCGAGGATCAGCTCGCCCGGTTCGAGCAGCTCGGCGGCGATGAGACGCCGATCGCCGGTCGCGAGGCTCTCGAGTCCCGTGACGTTGTCGCCGCTCCACGCGTGGTGGAGCGCCCACACCTCGCCGTGGCGGAAGCCGAACCCAGGCGTGCCCGCCACCGTCAGGAACGGGCTGTCGTGGCCGGGGCGACCCTGGCGTTGCTCGCGCAGCATCAGGCCGTCTCTGACTGCTCCGCGCTGAGGGCGCCGCTCGTATGCCCAGAGGCCGGTGAAGTCGAGGAGCTCGCTCGCTCGAGCGGGAACGGGAACGGCCGCGGCCAGGCGCGTCAGCTCGACGGGCTCGGCGCCCGCGTGCGCGGTGAGCGCGATCGTGACGACGCCCTCGGGGCTGAGGGCGAGCATCCATTCGATCGTCGCGACGAGACCGTGGTCATCGCGCGCGTCAACGACAACGCGGATGCTCGAGGCGGCATCCGACGCGACTTCTCGCGTCGCGAAGCGGGTGGCGAATCGCGACGCGGGGGCCGTCGCGCGGCGCAGCACCGCGGTCGGCCAGCCGGCAAACCCCTCGGGTCGGTTCGCGACGAGCGACGGAACGACGGGGATGTCGGGCGAGCTGGGTGGGATCGCGGCGGGCGCGGCGAGGGCTGAGAGGGACTGGTCATCGAGCGCGCCGAGGTCGGCGCCGATGTGAAGAAGCCGGGGCACGCCCGTGCCGCGGGCGTCGAGCAGAACGCTGACACCCGCGGCACGGAGGTGATGGAGTGGGATGGTGCTTACTCCTGAACGGGGATGCTCGCGGCGCGGAGCGCTGCGATGGTCGACTGCTGACCGGCGGTCAGTGCGTCCATGAGCGTACCGGTGCCCGAGATGGCTCCGGAGAAGCCGTCAGCCACGTCGTTGTAGACCTGCGTCATCGTCGGGCCCCACACGAAGTTGGGGTCAACGTTGGTGCCGGCCTCGGCGAAGACCTGGTAGATCTCCTGACCGCCGTAGAACTCGACGCCCTGGGTGAAGACCGGAAGGTTCGCACCCTCGATGGTCGCCGGGTAGATCTGCGCGGTGCGGTTCATGGCGGTGAGCGCGTCAGCGTCGGTGTTCAGCCACAGAGCGAACTGAGCCGCCTCGTACGGGTGGTCAGAGCCCTTCAGAACCGCAGTGGTCGAGCCACCCCAGTTACCGGCAGCGCTCGCGCCAGCCTCCCACTGCGGCATCGGGGCGACGGCCCAGTTGCCGGCGGTATCGGGAGCGCCACTGAGGATGGTGTTGGCGCCCCAGACGGCCGAGACCCAGGTCCAGACCTCGGAGTTGTTGAACGCGGCGTTCCACTCGTCGGTCCACGGCGGGTTCGCCGAGACGAGGTCGTCGGCGAGCAGGCCCTGCCAGTACTCGGCAACCATGAGCGACTCGTCGCCCGTGAGGTTGACCTGCCACTCGTCGCCACTGTTCGAGAACCACTGGCCGCCGGTCTGCCAGACGAAGCCGGCGAACTGGTTGATGTCGCTCTGCGAGAAGTTGGTGATGTAGCCACCCTCCTCACGGATCGCTTCAGCCGCGGCACGGTACTCGTCCCACGTGGTGGGGACGTCGATACCGGCCTCTTCGAACAGGTCGGCGCGGTAGAACATGGCCATCGGGCCGGTGTCCTGCGGGATCGCGTAGACCGCGTTCTCTTCCCCGAAGGTGACCTGGCTCCAGGTCCAGTCGACGAACTGGCTCCGCGCGTCGAGGATTCCCTCACAGGCCGCGATGTTCTCGAGGCCGTCCTGTACGCGGAAGTTCGGCATCGCGTCGTATTCGATCTGGCCGAGGTCGGGCGCGTTGCCGGCGGCGAGCTGGTTGAAGAAGTTCTGGTACGTGCCGCCCAGGCCGTTCGGGCCGGTCTGCACGTTGACCTGAATGTCGGGGTTCTCTTCGTTCCAGATGGCCACGGCTTCTTCGACGCCGGGCAGCCAGCTGGTGAAGGTGAGGGTGACGGGTCCGTCGCTCGGAGCGCAGTCACCGGAGGCGCCATCGCCTCCGGTGCCGGTCGAGCAGGCGGTGAGCGCGAGCGTTGCCGCGGCCACGATGGCCCCGGTGCGCGCGATGCGGGAGATCGCCATGCGGGTTTCCTTTCTCTTGGTGGTGGGGGTGCGGGTCGGGCGCAGGGGGCCCGCCGCGGGTTCGCCGGCTGTCGGGCTCACTTGAGCCCGCCGTTCGCCAGCCCGGACTGCCAGAAACGCTGCAGCCCGAGGAACGTGATGATGAGGGGGATGATCGACAAGAGCGACCCGATGATGACGAGGGCGCGGATGTCGGGGATCTGGCTCACCTGGGTATTCCAGACGTACAGCCCGAGGGTCACGGGGAAGAGAGCTTCGTCGCGCAGCATGATCAGGGGCAGAAAGAAGTTGTTCCAGATCGCCACGAACTGGAACAGGAAGATCGTGACGAGTGCCGGAGCCAGCATGCGGGTAGAGACGGTGAAGAAGGTCTTGACCTCGCCCGCGCCGTCAATGCGGGCGGCCTCGATGATCTCGTCGGGCACGCTCGCGGCCGCGTAAATGCGGGACAGGTAGACGCCGAACGGGCTGACGAGGCTCGGCAGGAAGACGGCCCAGTACGTGTTGGTTGCCCCGATCTGGCTGAAGAGCAGGAACAGCGGCAGCGCGAGGGCAGTCGCCGGCACCAGCACGCCGCCCAGAATCACGTTGAACAGGGCGTTGCGGCCCCAGAACGTGTACTTGGCGATCGCGTAGCCCGTCATGGCGGCGAACAGCGTCGCGAGGGCAGCTCCGAGGCCGGCATAGAGCGCGCTGTTCAGCAACCACCGGAGGAAGACCGCGTTGCGGTAGTCGAACAGGGCCTGGATGTTCTCGAAGAGGTTGAAGTCGGCGAACCACAGCGGCGCCGTCGTCGTGAACTGTCCACGGGTCTTGGTCGACGCGACGAACAACCACCAGATCGGCGTGAGGAAGTACAGCGTGGCGATGGCCATAACGGCCATGGCGAGCACGCGCGAGGCGATCGACTCCTGTACGGAACTGCGGCCCTTCGTGCGGGCGGGAGCGGTCTGGGCGCTCATGCTTGGGTCCTCCGCTGGGTGAGCTTCAGCACGGTGAACGAGAGGATGAACGTGGTCAGGGCGAGCACGACCGACATGGCCGCCGCGAGAGACACGTTCGGCACGGATGCCGTCGAGTAGATGAGCAGATTTGGGGTGAAGTCGCTCGTGACCGTGGAGGTGAAGCTGCGGAACACCTGCGGTTCGGCGAGCAACTGCAGTGTGCCGATGATCGAGAAGATGCCGGTCAAGACGAGGGCGGGAACGACCAGGGGGATCTTGATCGACCAGGCGATGCGTGCCTGGCCGGCGCCATCGAGCCGGGCAGCTTCGTAGATCTCCTGCGGAATCGCCAGCAACGCCGAGTAAATGATCAGCATGTTGTAGCCGACGTACACCCAGGTGACGACGTTCGCGATCGACCACAGGACGAGTTCGCCCGAGAGGAACGGAATTGCTCGGGTGACGTCGGTGAACGGCGACAGGTTGGGGGAGTACAGGAAGCCCCACATGATGGCCGCGATGACGCCGGGAACGGCGTACGGCGCGAAGAATGCGAGCCGGAAGAACTTCGTGCCGCGCACGAGCGGTGAATCCAGCAACAGGGCGAGCAAGAGGGCGAGCCCGAGCATGATCGGCACCTGCACGATGCCGAACAGCATGACGCGGCCGATGGACTGCCAGAAGGCGTCGTTCTGGAACACCGCGATGTATTGGGTGAGCCCGCCGAACACCTGACGGGCCGCGCCGAAGGTGCCGTCGCGCTCGACGACGAGCGTCGACTGATAGATTGCGTACAGGATCGGCACGATGTAGAACAGCGTGAACAAGACCCCGAACGGGGCGAGGAAGACGAGCAGCGCGCCGCGGTGGCGCACCGCGCGTGATTTCGGCTTTCCTCTCGTGGGAGTGTCGGTACTCATCGGTTCTCCTTCGCCTCCTCGTCGGTGAGGGGGGTACGCACGACGATTGCCTGACCGGCGCTGACCCGGTGCCCCACTGCGATTCTGTCTGCGCTGAGCAGGTCGATGCCGGCGACGGGACTCGCGATCGTCTCGCCGCCGTGGTTGATGACGAACGTGTAGCGGTGGTGAGGGCCCCGACGCACCACCAGGTCTGCGTCGGGGCCGACCTCGGCGACAGGGACCGAGGCAGACTCGCACACCTCGGACAGGAGGCGGGCGAGAGATTCCTCAGCGAGCACCGTGCCGACGTACCACGCGGTGGCGGAGCCGTGAGCGTGACGCGTGATGGCCGGGGTGCCGGCGACGTCTCCGGATGCGAAGGTGTCGTGAGCGTGAGCTCCGGCAAGACGGATGCTGTCGGTCCAGATGCTGCCTTCGGCTCCGCTCTCGAGACGCACGGCGCTGTCAGCTGCCAGGGGGCGCATCTCGTCGATGGTGATGCCGAGCAACTCACGAAACGCCCCCGGGTAGCCCCCCAGCCGGATGGCATCGGTTTCGTCGGCGATGCCGCTGAACGGGGTGACGAGGATGCTCGTTCCCGCGTCGACCGCGGAGCGGATGGCGTGCACATCCGCATCGCTCGGAGCGTAGAAGGTGGGTATGACGGCGAGTGCGTAGTCGCTGAGGTCGTCCCCGGGCCGCACCATGTCGACCGTGACGCCGAGGGCCCGCAACACGCGGGCGTAGCGGTGTGCCTCGTCGAGGTAGCGAAGCAGCGAGGTGGGGTGAGAGTCCCCTTCCGCCGCCCACCACTGCTGCCAGCCGAACACCATCGCCACGCGCGCCTCGACACGGCTACCGACGACCTCGTCCAGGCGGTCGAGCATGCCGGAGAGCGCGACCGACGAGCGCCAGCCGTCGGAGTCGGTGCCGCCGTGGGGCAGCAGTGCCGAGTGGAACTTTTCGGCGCCGCGTTGTGACTGTCGCCACTGGAAGAAGCAGATGCTGTCGGCTCCGCGGGCGACGTGGGTGAGGGCTGTGAGCTGTAGCTCGGTGGCCGATTTCGTGTGGTTGACCGGTTGCCAGCTGACGGCGCTCGTGGACGATTCCATGAGCATCCACGGGTCACCGCCGGCCAGCCCTCGCGTGAGGTCCGCGCTAAAGGCGAGCTCGGCGATCGGGTCGGAGAGCCGGTGATCGAGATAGTGATCGTTGGCGATGAGGTCGAGGTCGTCCGTCCAGCCCCAGTAGTCCTGCGTCTGGATGTGCGCGGTCACCATCAGGTTCGTCGTGACGGGAGCCGATGAGTGCTGTTCGATGACCGAGCGCTCGGCCCGGTAGTAGTCGAGGAGGGCGTCGGAGCTGAAGCGGCGGAAATCGAGGGCGTGCGCGGGGTTGCCGGCAGAGCGCGTGCGTCGCGGCGGCAGGATGTCGCCCCACTGGCTGTAGCGCTGGCTCCAGAAAGCGGTGCCCCACGCGTGGTTGAGTGCGTCGATGGTGCCGTAACGGGCCTCAAGCCAGCGACGGAAGGCGTGGGCCGACGTGTCGCAGTAGCAGTGCGCGTTGTGGCAGCCCAGCTCGTTGGACACGTGCCACAGGGCAAGGGCGGGGTGTTCGCCGTATCGTTCGGCGACACGGTCGACCAGCGCGAGCGCGTGCTCGCGAAACACCGGCGAGCTCGGGCACCACGCCTGACGGCCGCCGGGCCACGCGGTCACGCCGTCGGCATCGACGGGGAGAATCGACGGCTCGATGCGCGAGAGCCACGGTGGGGCCGACGACGTCCCCGTTCCGAGGTTCAGACGGATGCCTGCCTCGTGGAGCAGACCGATGACCTCGTCGAGCGCCGTGAAGTCGTACTCGCCGGGCTGCTTCTCGAGCTGGGCCCAGCCGAAGATGTTGATGGCGACAAGGTCGACGCCGAGTTCGCGCATCAGTGCCACGTCATCGCGCCAGACGCTCGCATCCCACTGTTCGGGGTTGTAGTCGCACCCGAGCAGCACGTGACCCGCGGGGAAGCCGCGCACCAGTTCGGGTGCGGTGCGGGTGACGGGGGTGATGCTCACAGCGATCCTCTCGGAACGATCAACGACGGTGTTGCTCCGATCTCGGGCCTCGTTCTCGTCCATTCTGTGAACGTGCACAGAACAGTGTCAAGAAAAAGACCCCGAAGGATCTGTGAGCGCTCACAGAATAGAAAGGCCGCGCGCCCGTGTCAACACCCCCTGCGCCCATCGGCGTGTCGCGGCCGTGGATACACTGGCCCCGTGGCCGAGCCGAGAACACGCCCTAAGCGCGCGACGATCTTCGATGTCGCGGCAGAAGCAGGGGTTTCCCGCGGCACCGTGTCGCGCGTGCTGAACGGGGAGCCGTACGTCTCACAGAGCGCGCGTGAGGCCATCGAGGCCGCCATCGAGAAGGTCGGGTATGTGCGCAACACGGCGGCACGCAACCTCGCCACGCAGAGCTCCGGTGCGGTCGCGCTCATCGTGCACGAGCCACACTCCGTGTTCGTCGAAGACCCGAACATTGGCGCGATTTTGCTCGGTACGAACGCGGCCCTCAGCGAGGCCGACTACCAACTCGTCTCCCTCATCATCGACACAGACCGCGACACTGAGCGAGTCGTCTCGTACCTCGGCGGAGGCTTCGTCGACGGCGCCATCGTCGTCTCGGCACGCGAAGACGATCCGATCGCGGACGCCCTGCAGCGACTGCGCATTCCCACCGTGTTGGTCGGCCGCCCCGACACCGCACCCGAGTTGCCCTCGGTGAGCATCGACAACCGCACGTCCGCGCGCCAAATCACGGAACGGCTCGTTGCGACCGGGCGCCGCCGCATCGGGATGATCGCGGCGGCTCTCGACCGTGACTCCGGTCGCGACCGCCTCGCCGGGTTCCGCGACGCGCTCGGTGACCGCTTCGACGCGACCCTCGTCGTCGACGTGCCGCTGTACTCCTTCCACGCGGGCCAGGAGGGGATGCGCGCACTCCTGGACCGCGCCCCCGACATCAACGGCGTTTTTGCGGCGTCTGACGCGATCGCGGCGGGCGCCGTCGACGTGCTGCGCGCCGACGGGCGGCGCATCCCTGACGACGTGGGGGTAGTGGGGTTTGACGACAGCGCCTGGGCGCTGCGGTGTCAACCAGCCCTGTCGACGGTCCGTCAGCCGGCCGACCGCCTCGGCGCTCGAGCGGCAGAACTCGTGCTCGACGAGATCCGTACCGGCGAGCGCCGCAGCGGCGTCGTGTTGTTGCCGACCGAGGTCGTTTGGCGCGACTCGGCCTGACCCGATTCAGCCCTCGCGTTTGTGCCCACGCGGGTGTGCGAGGGTGCGGCGCTTGGCCTGAATGAGATCGCCCGACGACTGGTGGCGAATGCGCCGCACCACCCACGGCACGAGGTACTCCCGTGCCCATCCGATGTCGTCCACCCTGGCCTTCCGCCAGCTCTGCTTCGGCAGCGGCTCGGGGTGCCGAGGTTCGAGGCCGTGATCAATGCCGAGAGCCTCGAGCATCGCGATGGCGATGGTGTGGTGCCCGAGGGGAGAGAAATGCAGGCGGTCACGGTCCCACATCTGCGGGTCACGCAACTGACGAAGTGCCCACATGTCGACGACGATCGCATCGTGCTTCGCGGCCACGGCTCGCAGATTCTCGTTGTAGATGGCGACCTTGCCGCGAATCCGACGCATCACCGGTGTCATGCCGATGTCGGGGCCGTTGAACATCACGACCGTCGCGCCATCACGCCGCAAGCGCACGACGGCGTCCTCGAAGCGGCTGGCCACCTCGTCGGGGTCGGTTCCGGGTCGGAGGATGTCGTTGCCCCCGCCCGAGATGCTGATGAGGTCGGGGCGCAGTTCGAGAGCTGGCTCGATCTGCTCATCGGCGATCTGCTGGAGCAGACGGCCGCGGATCGCCAGGTTTGCGTAGGCGAAGTCGGTGGTCTGATCGGCCAGGACCTCGGCGACGCGGTCGGCCCACCCGCGGTGGCCGCCGGGGCTGCGCGGTTCACGGTCGCCGATGCCCTCGGTGAACGAGTCGCCGATCGCGACGTAGCGCGACCAGGGGTGTTGCTGAGACATGCTCCCCAGGGTGGCAGAGCGACGCGCGTCTTGCGAGCGGGAAGCGGATGCGGCGCGTCGCGGCGGCGGCGGTCGGCACTGTCAGCGGCTGCTGAGAGGATCACGGGGTGAGCAAGCAGGACGGATCGGGGCGGCAGGTCACCGACACGCCGACCGATGACGCGACCGCGCGCATCCTGCACGTCGATATGGACGCATTTTTTGCGTCCGTTGAGTTGCTATCCCGACCGGAGTTGCGCGGTCAGCCGGTCATCGTCGGCCATCGCGGACAGCGCTCCGTCGTGACCGCGGCGACCTACGAGGCGCGGGCGTACGGGGTGAACTCGGCCATGCCGATGGCCGTGGCTCTGCGCCGCTGCCCCCACGCGGTGGTGCTTGAACCGCACTACGACCGGTATCAGGGGGCGTCGAGGCAGGTGATGGCGATCCTCGGCGACGTGACGCCGCTCGTCGAACCCTTGAGCATTGACGAGGCGTTTCTCGACGTCGGCGGGGCGCGAGCGTTATTCGGCCCGCCCTGGCACATCGGACGCATGCTGCGCGAGCGCATCCACAGGGAGACCGGCCTCGTCGCCTCCGTCGGCGCGGCGTCGACGAAGTTCGTGGCAAAACTCGCGTCGTCTCGCGCCAAACCCGACGGGCTGCTCGTCGTGCCGCACGACGACACACTGGCGTTTCTGCACCCTCTGCCGATTAGTGCCTTGTGGGGCGTGGGCCGGGCGACGGAGGAGAAGCTTGCGCGGCTCGGCCTGCGCACCGTGGGCGATGTTGCTGAGACGCCGGTCGACGCGCTGCGTCGCGCCGTGGGGGAGGCGGGCGCGGCGAAGCTGCACGCCCTCGCGTGGGCGCGTGACCCCCGCAGCGTCACGCCCGAACGCGCCGAGAAGTCGATCGGTCACGAGTCGACGTACGAACGCGACCTTAGCGACCTCTCGCACATCGATCGCGAGCTGCTGCGGCTGTCTGACGCGGTGGCCAAGCGGCTGCGATCCGGCGGATGGGTGGCGCGCACCGTGGCGGTCAAGGTGCGCTTTGGCGATTTCACGACCCTGACCCGGTCTCAGACTCTCCCGGAGCCGACCGATGTTGCGCAAAGAATCGCCGCCGAAGCGCGTGCGCTCTTTCGCGCCGCGGGTGCGGATGGGCGGGGAATTCGGTTGCTGGGGGTGCGAGCAGAGAACCTGTTGCCGACCGGCGCGGTCGAGCGTGGCCTGTGGGACGACGACGAGGGCTGGCGAGAGACCGAAGAAACGATGGATGCGCTCACCGCCCGCTTCGGCTCGGCGGCGATCCAGCGGGCAAGCCTTTTGCGAGCGGAGGGCCGGCGTCGCTCGGCCCGGTCGAGTCGGGATGTCGGCTCGCTCGACTAGGGTTCTGTCACCGTGACAGCCTCCTTCCGCGCCGCCCCACACGTCGGCACCTTCGCGGCAGAGCACCTCTCACCGTCCTACCCTGAACGCGCCGCGCGTGGCACCGCCGGCAGGCTGCGAGCGTGGCAAGCGGAGGCCCTCGACCGCTACTTCGAGACAGAACCGCGCGACTTTCTGGCGGCGGCAACACCTGGCGCCGGGAAGACAACCTTCGCGCTGCGGCTGGCCACCGAACTGCTGGCACGCCGCACCGTCGACCGCGTCATGGTCGTCGCACCGACCGAGCACTTGAAGAAGCAGTGGGCCGACGCGGCGCACCGGGTCGGCATTCGCCTCGACCCCGCGTTCAGCAACTCGTCGGGGGCGATCGCTCGCGCCTTTCACGGCGTCGCCGTCACCTACGCGCAGGTCGCCGCTAAGCCCTACCTGCACCAGATCCTCACCGACCAGGTGCGCACCCTCGTGATTCTCGACGAGGTGCACCACGGCGGTGATGCGCTCAGTTGGGGCGAGGCGATCCGCGACGCGTACTCGGGCGCCACCCGCCGGCTGTCGCTCACCGGCACGCCCTTCCGAAGCGACACCGCGCCTATCCCGTTCGTCCGGTACGAGCCGAACGACGAGGGCATCCGCATGTCGGCGACCGACTACAGCTACGGCTACGGTCGGGCGCTGCGCGACGGGGTCGTTCGCCCCGTCCTGTTTATGAGCTACGCGGGCCGCATGCGCTGGCGCACCACCACGGGTGACGAGATGGAGGCGGTGCTCGGCCAAGACGACACCGCCGACGTCACCTCACAGGCCTGGCGCACCGCGCTCGACCCCGAGGGGCAGTGGATGCGCGGGGTGCTTGAGGCAGCGGATCGGCGCCTCACCGAGGTGCGCCACCACGTGCCCGACGCCGGCGGCCTCGTCATCGCCACCGACCAGACGACGGCGCGCGCCTATGCGGCTCTTCTGCACCAGATCACGGGGGCGCCGCCCACGGTCGTCCTCAGCGACGAGGCGGGCGCATCCGACCGCATCGAGACCTTTAGCCGAGGCGACTCGCGGTGGCTCGTCGCGGTCAGGATGGTGTCGGAGGGCGTGGACGTTCCGCGACTGTGCGTGGGCGTGTACGCGACCAGTGCATCCACGCCGCTGTTCTTCGCGCAGGCGATCGGGCGCTTCGTGCGCGCCCGGCGGCGCGGCGAGACGGCGAGCATCTTCATTCCGAGCGTGAAGCCCATCCTGCGGCTGGCGAACGAGCTCGAGCGTGAGCGCGACCACGCGCTCGATCGCGAAGGAGCTGGCGACGGTGAGCTGCTCGACGACTCGCTCGTCGACGACGCCAACCGGGAAGAGAAGGCGAGCGAGGACCTGCTCGCCGAGTACACCTTCGCGGCGCTCGATTCGACCGTCACGTTCGACAAAGTCGTGTACGAGGGCGCCGAGTTCGGGCAGCAGGCGGAGGTCGGCAGCCTCGAGGAGCTCGACTTCCTCGGGTTGCCGGGAATCCTCGAACCGGACGAGGTGCACGAACTCTTGCGCCACCGCCAGGCCAGGCAGGCGCGACGGGTCGCGGAACGGCCGCCGACGGCGCCCGCGCCCGAGCCGCTGTACCGGTCGCTGAAAGAGCAGCGCAGCCTGCTGAACAGCCTCGTGGGCCTGCGCGCGAAGCTCACCGGGCAGCCCCACGGGCACATCCACGCCGAACTGCGGCGCGTGTGCGGGGGGCCAGCCGTGGGGCAGGCGACGGTTGCACAGCTGCAGGCGCGCATCGACCTCCTGCGCCGACAGATGCAGAGCCACTAGTTCGGTCGGTCGCCGCGTGTCTGGCGGCGCCGGCCCTGCGCGGCGTGGAGCGCGGCAGCGTGCAGATCGACTCGCGAACGGTCTCGCGTGGTTGCTGCCCGGTGGAGGCTCCGACCACCAGCGCCCGCTGACGGGTATTCTTGCACGCGAGTGTGCAGTCGTGGCTGGATGGGCGCGAGTCAACGCGCCACAACTGCACACTCACGCGCGCCTATCCGAGGCGGCTCGCTTGTGACTGCCCGGGGCGGCTCACCTGTAACCGTGCGGGACGGCTCACCGGTGTTACAACCGCGGGCGGGCGGGTCGGGCAGGATGGAGGCGTGCGCGATACCCCGTACACCCGCGTCGACGTCGCCGTGCTCGAGCAGAACCTCGGGGCGATGGCCGAACGCGCGCGGGCGCGAGGCGTCGCACTGCGGCCGCACGCCAAAACCCACAAGTCGCCCGACATCGCGGCCCGCCAGCTCGCCCACGGCGCGGTCGGCCTCACGGTCGCGACCGTGGCGGAGGCGGAAGTTTTCGCCGCCCACGGTTTCGACGATCTGTTCATCGCCTACCCACTGTGGTTGGAGGGCCCGCGCGCGGCGCGGCTCGCCGCCCTGCTCGTCCGGGGCGTGCGGCTCAGAATCGGCATCGATTCTCTTGAGGGGCTCGGGATGCTCGCGGCGGCCACCCGAGACACCGACCGGTCACGCGTGACGGTCGCCGTCGAGGTCGACAGCGGCCACCACCGCAGCGGTGTCGAGCCCGAACGCGCGGGCGCGCTGGCGCGCGCCGCGACCGACCTCGGGCTCGAGGTCGCGGGCGTGTTCACGTTCCCCGGCCACTCGTATTCTCCGGACGGCATGCTCGCCGCAGCGGCGGACGAGCAGCGTGCCCTTCGGTGCGCTCGCGACGCCGTGTTCGCGGAGGGGCTCGCCTGCCCCGTGGTCAGTGGCGGCTCCACACCCACCACCGCAGATGCCTCCGCGGCAGGTGGCGCACACGACGGAGGTGCCGACGACGTGCTCACCGAGCTCCGCCCCGGCGTCTATGCGCTGGGCGACGCCCAGCAGTGGGAACTCGGAGCGGTGCGGCCCGAATCCATCGCACTGAGCGTCGTGGCGACCGTGGTCAGCCGGCGGGTCGACGACGACGGCGGTCTGCGCCTCATCGTCGATGCGGGCAGCAAGGCGCTCTCGAGCGACCGGGCGCCGTGGGCGAGCGGATTCGGCAGGTGCGTTGAGCATCCCGATGCGCGCATCGTGGCGCTGTCGGAGCATCACGCGACCATCGCGTTTCCGCCCGGCGACACGGCACCGGCGTGGGGCAAGCGGGTTCGGATCGTGCCGAATCACGTCTGCACGGCGGTCAACCTCGTCGACGACCTCATCGCCGTCGACGACGACGGTACCGAGGAGGTCTGGCCGGTCGCCGCGCGCGGCGCGAACACCTAGCTCCCGGCGCGCTCCTCAGCGAGCTCAGTGGCACGCTCGAAAAAGCGCTCGAACACGCCGCGGCCGATGACCACCACCTCGTCGGTGCGCGCGGGGTCGAGGTCGGCGTCGTCAGGAAAGTCGTCGCGCAGCGACTGCACCTCGGCCGAGCCCATCTCGAGGTGAAACTGCAGGCCGTACTGGCACGATCCGAGCCGGAAGGCCTGCTGCTCGTAACGATCACTGCGCGCGAGGTGCACGGCACCCTCGGGCAGCGTGTACGTGTCTTCGTGCCAGTGCATCGCTTCAAAGTGTCGGCCGACCGGGCCGAGCACGGGGTCGGCGAGGCCGTCGTCGGTGAGCTCCACGGGCCCGAGCCCATCTTCGCTGCCGTTGTCGCCATCGAGCAGCTCCCCGCCACCCGCGATCGCAAGCAACTGCGCGCCGAGGCAGACACCGAGCACCGGCAGGTCGCGTTCGACGGCGGCCGCCATCAGGGCGCGTTCACCGATGAGAGCGGGATGCTTGTCGTCATCGAGAGCGCCCATCGCGCCGCCCAGCACGATGAGCCCCTCGTAGGCGTCGAGTGCGTCGGGGCTCGGCACCGGCTCGCCTTGGTCGGTGCGGATGATGCGCAGCTCGGTTCCGCGCTCGTGCGCGATATCGCCGATCGCGGCGGGGCCCTCGAACCACATCTGTTGCAGCACCAGCCAGGTCATGGGGTCACTGTAGAGCGTCGTGGCCGACACGCCGCTGAGCCACCGAACGGCGCGGGCCGGCGTGACAGCTCAGTCGAGGCGCGCATAGCGGGCGCGGGCGAAGCCGTACACCCCGTAGGCGATCAGTCCCGCGCCGACAGCGCCGAGCAGCCAGCCACCGAAGGGCAGCTCAAGGAGCGAACGGAGCGCCCCGTCGAGCCCGGTCGATCGCGCGGAGTCTGAGGCGATCGCGGCGCTGCCGAGGAGCACCCCGACGGCGCCGAGGGCGACACCCTTTGCGAGGTAGCCGCCGATGCCGAGCGCGATGACCGCTTTCCCTGCGCCTCCGCCCGGGGTGTCGACGTCGTCGCGGAACCCCTGCGTTGCGCCCTTTACCCCGAAGTAGACGCCGATTCCCAGCACGATCAGCCCGGCCAGGATAACCAGCACGACGCCGGCGGGAGCCTCGAGGAGCGCCGCGGTTACGCTTTGCGCATCCCCGGAGGAGTCGCCGCGTCCGCCGAGGGCGACTCGCGCGGCGGTGGCGGACAGTGCCAGGTAGGCGAGGCCTTTGGCGAACGCCACGGCGACGTGCTGTGTCGCGCCGTCCTCAGGGCGGTCGATGATGCCGTCGACGATCAGCCACAGGCCGAGGGCGGCGAGCCCCGCGGTCACCACCCACAGCAGCACTCCACCGAAGGGTGTCGCGGCGAGGCTCTCGAGAGCTCCGCCCTGGTCAGCGTCGGCGTCGCTGCCGCCCGGAAGGGCGAGCTGAATCGCGATCGCGCCGATGAGGATGTGCAGCAGTCCGTTCACGGCGAAGCCGGTGCGGGCGAGGCCGCGCCACACGCGACTGTTGCGCAGGCGGTGCGTGGCGTGGCGGGCAGAAGAGCGCGATGGTGTCTGCGGCATCCGCCGAGGGTAGCGCCGCCGAGACGCGTCCGCGGCGAACACTCGGGGTGCGTTCAGCGAAAGTCGCGACTCGGCATGGTGGCTTTCAGTGACAACGCGTCGACCCGGTCGGCGACGACGTTCACGACCCCCTCGGGCGAGCGCTCGAGGATGCCGCGCACGATGAGCGCCCGGCTCTCGCGGACGGTGCGCCGGTAGCGCCCCCACAGCCCGACCGAGCAGATGATGTTGGCGAGCCCCGTCTCGTCTTCGAGGTTCAGGAAGGTTATGCCGCTCGCCGTCGCGGGCCGCTGCCGGTGCGTGACGACGCCCGCGACCTCGATGCGGCGCCCCGGCTCGGCGCTGCGCAGCTCGCGGGCGCTCAGCACCCCGCGGGCACGCAACCGCTCGCGGGCGTAGCGCACGGGGTGGTCGCCCGGGGCGACGCCGGTCGTGACGAGGTCGGCGACCATGCGCTCGACCGGTTCGAGGTCGTCGAACAGCGGCGGTTGGATCGCCACGACACTGCCCGGCAGGTATTCGGGGCGCGCCTGCGCCGCAGCACCGGCGGCCCACAGCGCCTCGCGCCGCGTCATGCCCCACACCTCAAAGGCTCCGGCGGTGGCGAGCGACTCGAGCTGCGCCGCCGTGAGCCCGGTGCGGTACACGAGGTCGGTGAGGTCGCGGTAGGGGCCGTAGCGCTCACGCTCGGCGATGACCTTCTCGGCGGTCTCTTTCCCGAGCCCTGACACCGCGCCGAGGCCCATCCGCACGGCGAGCTCGCCGTCGCGGCGGTGCGGCACCAGATCCTCCAGTTCGCCGTCGCGCGAGTCTGGTCGAAACTCGGGAACGGGCGGATGCACGCGGTGCGTGCACGAGGCGAGCCCCGTTGGTGCCGCGCGGCGAGCATCCGCAGTGAGCGGCGAGAACGGGTCGTCGACCGTGAGGTCGACCCGTTCGAGGCCCGCCTCGACGCCGGAGCGCACAATGCAGGGGCCGCGCACCTCGACGCCGTGCCGTTCGGCGTCGGCCGTCAGCGAGGCAGGGGAGTAGAAGCCCATCGGCTGGGCGCGTAGGAGGGAGGCGAGGAAGACGCCCGGGTAGTGCAGTTTGATCCACGAGCTGGCGTAGACGAGCAGGGCGAAGCTGAGGGAGTGGCTTTCGGCGAAGCCGAAGTTCGCGAACGCCTGGATGCGGGCGTAGATCTCGTCGGCGAGGCGCCCGGTGATGCCGTTGGAGGCCATGCCGGCGTACAGGGTTTCGCGCAGCGATTCGATGCGTTCGAGGCCGCGCTTCGAGCCCATGGCGCGGCGCAGCAGGTCGGCGTCGTCGCCCGTGCAGCCGCCGACCGCCATGGCGATCTGCATGAGCTGCTCTTGGAAGATGGGCACGCCGAGGGTGCGCTCGAGCGGTTCGACGAGCTTCGGGTGGTCATAGGTAACGGGCTCTTCGCCGAGCTTGCGCTTGACGAAGGGGTGCACGGCGCCACCCTGAATGGGCCCGGGGCGAATCAGCGCGATCTGCACGACGAGGTCGTAGAACTTCCGGGGTTGCAGGCGCGGCAAGAGCCCCATCTGGGCGCGACTCTCGACCTGGAAAACACCGATCGAGTCGGCGCGACACAGCATGTCGTAGGTGGTCTGCTCTTCTTTCGGGATGGTCGCGAGTTCCCACCGTTCGCCAAGGTGGTCGCCGATGAGGTCGAAGGCGTACTGCAGGGCGGCGAGCATACCGAGGCCGAGCAGGTCGAACTTCACAAGGCCCATCCAGGCGCAGTCGTCTTTGTCCCACTGCAGCACGGTGCGCTTCGTCATACGCGCGTGCTCGATGGGCACGATCTCGCCGACGGGCCGGTCGGTGAGCACCATGCCGCCCGAGTGGATGCCGAGGTGCCGCGGGTACGTGAGCACCTGCTGGGCGAGGTCGACGACCGCGTCGGGGATGTCGTGGTCGTCGCTCGAGAGCACGGCACCCCAGCGTTCGACCTGACGGCTCCACGCGTCTTGCTGACCGGTCGAGTAGCCGAGCGCCTTCGCCATGTCGCGCACGGCGTTCTTCGGCCGGTACGAGATGACGTTGGCGACCTGGGCGGCGTTGCGCCGGCCGTACGTCTCGTACACGTACTGGATGACCTCTTCGCGCCGGTCGGAGTCGAAATCGACGTCGATATCGGGCTCTTCGTCGCGCAGCGCCGACAGGAAGCGCTCGAAGGGCAGCGTGTAATAGATCGAGTCGACAGCGGTGATGTCGAGCAGGTAACAGACCGCCGAGTTCGCCGCCGAGCCGCGACCCTGGCAGAGGATGCCGCGGCGGCGGGCGAACTGCACGATGTCGTGCACGATGAGAAAGTAGCCGGGGAAGTCTTTCTGCTCGATCACGTCGAGCTCGCGCGCGATGCGCGCTCGGTCGGCGTCGGAGGCGTCGGGGTACTTCTGCGGCACCGCCTGCCACACGAGTTCGCGCAGCCAACTCATGGGGGTGTGCCCCTCGGGCACGGGCAGCTTCGGCAGCTTCGGCTTCGCCTGGCGCAGTGAGAACCCGAGCTCGCGGGCGAGCTCGACGCTGCGGTCAACGGCACCGGGGTACCGGGCGAACAGCCGCTGCATTTCGGCGCCGCTGCGCAGGTGTGCGGTGCCGGCGGCGGGCAGCCACCCGTCCATGTCGTCAAGGCTGCGCCGCGCGCGCAGGCCCGCGAAGGCGCTCGCGAGCGGGTAGCGGCCGGGGTGGGCGTAGTGCACGGCACCGGTGGCGACGATGGGCAGACCCCGCTCGGCGGCGAGGGCGGCCAGCGCATCGTTGTAGACGGTGTCGAGCGGACGCCCGTGGTCGAACAGCTCGACGACGACACTCTCGCGCCCAAATCGCTCGGTCAGCGCGTCGAGTTCGCGCCCGGCCGCCTCCATGGATGCGCGGGTCGGCACCGTCTGCCCGTTCGGGTCGCCGGCGGTGAGCGCCGTGCGCACGGTGCCTTTGCGGCAGCCGGTCAGGATCACCCAGTGGCCGGGTGCCGTGGCGTCGCCGCCGCGCCCGGCGTGCTGGGCGAGCACGTCGAGGTCGTAGACGGGGCGCCCCTTGGCGCCGCCGGCAAGCTGCCCGTCGGTGAGGGCGGCGGCGAGCCGGTGATAGCCCTCCTGGCCGCGAGCGAGCACGAGCAGGTGGGTACCCTCCGGGTCGGGTTCGCCCAGCTGCGGCTTGGTGAGACCGAGTGAGAGTTCGGCGCCGAACACCGTCGTGAGGCCATAGGGTTCTGCCGCCTCGGCCATGCGCACGGCGCCGTAGAACCCGTCGTGGTCGGTCAGGGCAAGCCCGGTGAGACCGAGCCGCGCGGCCTCTTCGAGCAGCTCCTCGGGGCTGGACGCGCCGTCGAGGAACGAGAAGCTCGAGTGCGCGTGCAGTTCGGCGTACGGCACGACCGTCTCGGGGTCGGGCTGTTCCACCCGACCCGGCCGGTAGGGGGCCCGCTTGTTCGACCACGCGGGCGAGTCGCTGCCATCGCCCACCTCGGGCAGCGAAGGGTCTGGGCGGTTGCCCGAACGGAGGGTTCGCTCGAGTTCACTCCAGGGGATGGGCGGGTTGTGCCACCCCATCAGTGCTCGCCACCCATCAGTGCTCGCCACCCATCAGTGCTCGCCCACCATCAGTCGTACCGCGCTTCCGCCCACCAGCTGCCGCCGTCGAGCACGAGCAGCCAGGCGATGCCGGCCTCGTCGACGACCTGCAGCCGGTGCAGTCGGCGGCGCTGCGTCGCATCCCACCAGCGTTCGTCGAGCGGCCAGGGCCCCGCCCACGATCGGATGGGTCGGGTCGCCCCTCCGGCGGCGGGCGCGAACGCGGCGGGCGCGCCGGTGACCCGCAGTCGGTCGTCGACGAGCACGATGTCGCCGCGACCGTCGATGACGGTGACGGCGTGCCGGCTGGGGAACACGGTCGCGGGCGCCGGCTGCGGCAGGGCGCCCGGCCAGGGCCGGTCGAGCGGGCGCTGGTGCACGGCGCGGTCGCCCCACGGCACGAGGATGCGCCGCTCGGCGAGGGTGCGCCCGCCGGCCCGCTGCGCGGTGACGACGGATTCGTGCCCGAGCATGCTCTGCACGCGCGACAGGGCGTGGTGTACCCGGTCGTCGGGTTCGCCTCCCCAGAGCCCCGGCTCGTGGTTGGCGGTGGCGTCGACGCTGTCGGGCGCGATGCTCACCCGGTCGACGGGCGAGGCGAGGCCGGGCCCGAGCGCCGCGTCGGGCGTGGAGCCGAGCCGGCGCGTGGAACCGCTCAGCTGCCAGCGCACCCGGTCGACGATCTCGCTCGCCCGGAACGCGCGCGGGTGCAGCCACACCCGGTCGGATTCGCGCCCCGACTCGTCGCGCACGCTCACCCTGACGGCGGTGGCGACGAGCCGCCGGGCGGCGAGGGTTTCGATGACGTCGTCGGCGAGTTGCCGCACGGCGAAGGCGATCTGGTCGACCCGGTCGAGCGGCGGCTCGAGCTCGATGACGCGTTCGAGGTCGTCGGGCGGTGTTCTCGGGATGATCGGGGTCGCGTCGATAGCACCGGCGAGCGCGTGCGCGTGCGCACCGCTCGGCCCGAAGCGTTCGCGCACGGAGGCTGCTGCTAGGGCGGTGAAGGCTCCGAGGGTGCGCACGCCGAGCCGCGTGAGCAGGGTGGCGAGCTCAGGGTCGGCGAGCGCCGACACCGGCAGCGGCGCGAGGTAGGCGGCAGCGGCGCCCTCGGCGACGATGCGCACGGGGGCGTGGGCTCGCGTGTCGCGAGCGGCGCGGTCGGCGGCGAAGGGTCCGTCGGAGACCCCGACGCGTGCATCCGGCACCCCCTCGTCGAGAACCGCACTGATGAGCGCGAGCGCCGCCGCCTTTTCGCCGCCGTAGTAGCGGGCGGGGCCGCGCGCGGCGAGCGCGACAAGGCCGGGGCGCACGATCTGCACGCCAGCGGCGCGGGCTTCAACGGCGTCGATGAGGGGGGCGAAGTGCCGGTGCTCGCGGTCGTCGTCGTGGGCGACGACGACGAGGTGCGGGCAGGCCCCTTGCGCGTCGCGGCGCTTCTGCCCCCGGTGCACGCCGTGGGCGCGGGCGGCGGCCGAGCAGGCGACCACGCGGTTCGCGGCCATGATCGCGATGGGATGCGCGTCACCGGCAGGCGCCGCCTCGTCGCGCACCGCGGCGATCACCGGCCAGTCGGGCACCCAGACGACCATGGTGCGCTGCATCAGCCGGCCCTCCGCGGGAGGGGCGTCACCGATGCTGTGCGGCCACGGCCGGCGCCGAGCGGCGGGTCGAGACGCCGAATGCCCACCTTGGGGTCGGGCAAGACGAGCCGGCCGCTGCGCGGTGTGGGGGAGCGGCGCGAGCTGACGGTGACGGTGACCTCGCGCTGGGTGAGGTAGCCCCAGCCCTGCCCAAGCCCCGACCAGCGGCTCGCGGTGATGCTGATCATGGCCTCCGTCTGTGGCCAGGTGCCGAGCACGAGCAGGGTTGACCCGCGCTCGCGCAGCCGCCCGGCGAGCTTCGTCACGGCGCCGTCGCTCGCCGCGCGCCCGGGCTTCACGACGATGACGCTCATGGCGTCGGCGATCGCCGCGGTGACGGTGAGCCACTGGTCACCGGGGTGCGGCACGAGCACGAGCCGGTCGAGGTCGATGCCGAGCGCTTCGGCCGCCTCGACGCCGAACTCGGGCACGCCGACGACGCCGCACCACGAGCCGGCCTGCGACGGCCCGGCGAGCAGCGCCATCACGAGCGCGCTCGACGAGGTCACTGAGTAGGCGGCGCCCTGCTTCAGCCCGCCGTCGGGCAGAAGATCGGCGAGGGCCTCGTGGGTCGGCGTGAGCTTCGTGTCGAGCGTCGTGCGCTGCATCGCGTTGATGCGCGCCTGCAACGCCTCAACAGCCGACGGGGTCGGCTGGGGGGAGGCGAGGGCGAGTGTGGGCACCTCTCCATGGTCGAACATACGTTCGAATATGGCAACCTGCACCGACATTCCGTCGGCGTGTCGGTGGAATGCCGGGCAAGGCGGCGCAGAGACCACCCAGCCGCCGCTCGGGTGCACGCGTCACGATGGACCCTCGACCGAACCGAACTGAAGGATATGCGCCATGCAGAGCCGCCTCGCCGCCAAACTTTTCGGTGACCGAGAAGATCCGAGCAGTCGCTTGCAGGAGATTTTCGACGACCACGTGACCACGGTTGGCGTGCCACCTGCGGCGCGGGAGTGGGCGGCACGGATCCTCCGGGATCGCCGCATCGACCCGCGGATCGAGAAAGAGCAGGCGGTCGCCGCGCTGCGCAAAGCCAACCGGAAGCTCACCAAGCCCGCCGCCGAGTTCCTCGTAACGGACGCCCAGCAACGCTGACCTGTCCGCGGCACGCGTCAGCCTAGGTGGCGAGCAGCGCTGCGCGAGATTCACGCCCCATCGCTCTGTAGGCGTGGGCCCACTCATCAGCGCGACCCAGCCGCATACCATGCCACAGCCCGAAAGCGCCGGGCTCGGCTGTCGTCGACACGTCCACCCGCACCCCGTCAGATCCGCGCTCGGCATCAACGACGAGATCCCAGTCGTTGACCCGCTCAATGAGGCCCCGCGCGGCCAGCAGCGCTGAGCCTCCCACGACGCACGGCACCCCGCCGGAGATCAACGCAGCCTGCAGGGTGCGCACCGGCTCGAGTGGGGGAGTCGTGACTGCCACGCCCGGTCAGAGCCCCAACTCGGCGACCCGCTCGCGCAGGAACGCCGCACCCGCCTCATCGTGGATCAGCTCGCCCATCGTGACGACGGGATAGTCGCGGTCGAGCATGCCGTCACTCGGCCGCACGTCGACGTGCACCGCCTCGAAGCCGTCGGCGTGCACGTGGTCGGCCATCAGGTAGTCCGAGCGCGAGTCGCCCGCCGAGTACCAGCGGGGGGCTGTGACGCCCCGCGCGGCGAACCACTCCAGCGCCCTGGCAGCGCCGCGATCCTTGTCGAGCAGCACCGACTCAACGTCGGTCGAGATGATCGTCGGGTCGATGCGCCAGGGAACCTCGCCCCGCGCATCCGCCTGCATCCGCTCGCCGTAGCGCAGCCCCAGCCCGCGCTCGACGAGCAGTTGCCAGACCCGCTCCTGGAACTCGTCCCGCGCCGGCCAGTAGTCCTCGTGAGGGATGTCGCTGCGCGCCTCCAGTGAGATCATCACGTGCTTGCCCTCGTCGACCTCCATCGCGTGCGCATACTCGGCCCGTGCGAGGGTGTGCACCGCCTCCGTGACGTCCGCGGGAATCGCAAGCGCATCATCCAGTTCGACCGCGCCCAACCCGGCGGGTGTAACTGGCGCCCAGGCGCCGCCCTTCTCCATGACCGCGAAGACGGGCGCTCCGTCGGGCAGCCCCGCCTCGACCAGCCGCGCCGCGACCTCATCACGCACAAACACCGCGCTGCGCCCCGTGATGAAGGCAATCGGCACGCCCGCTGTCGCCAGTGCCACCAGGTCGGGCAGGATGCTCGGCTCGACAATCCGCCGAGCGACCGGGCTCGCGATCGGCCCGTCAACGTCGAGAAGAAGTCCGAACGGTGCTGAGAATGCGCTCACGCCTCCATCCTCGCTGAACCGCGCCGGGCACAATGACCCCATGACCCGCTACTGGACCCCGCGCGCCGTCGTCTTCGGCATCATCGCTGTCGCCGGCCTCGTCGGCACCTGGACGTACAACGCCATCGCCATCATCGAACGCACCGACTTCCTCGGCGACTGGTTCAATAACGGCCCCGCCGTCGGCTCGCTCACCACCGATCTGCTCGTCATGGCGGTCGCGGGAGGCGCGTTCATCGTCATCGAGGGACGCCGGCTCGGCATGCGCCACCTCTGGGCGTACATCGTCTTCTCGGGACTGACGGCGATCGCCTTCACCTTCCCGCTGTTCCTCATGAACCGCGAGCGCCACCTCGAGCGGCAGCGGCAGCACGCGGCCGCGCACGGTCACGAAGCCGAGCCGGGCGCGTCGGGGCAGGGGAGTACCGTTCCCGCATGAGCATTGAGGTTCTCTCCGCCGTCGGCCGCTTCGCGGATGTTGCCGAGGTCGTCGGCACGAAGAACCCCGGCGCGGGCGCCTGCTGGTGCATGAGCTACCGCGACTCCCGGCCGGCGAATGCCGAGCGCCCCGCCTACATGGCGCGCGAGTGCGAGACCGAACCCGGCCCCGGTGTCCTCGCGTACGTCGACGGCCAGGTGGCCGGCTGGTGCTCGGTTGCCCCGCGCTCGACGTACCGGCGACTGATGAACTCGCGCACGATTCCGCTTCTCGACGACGGCAGGGAATGGTCGATCGTGTGCTTCGTGGTGCGCGCCGGTCACCGTAAGCGCGGCCTCATGCACGAGCTGCTCGATGGAGCTGTCGCCCACGCCAAAGCTCACGGCGCAACGGTCGTCGAGGGTTACCCGGCCGAGACGCAGGGCGAGCGCATCGACACGATCTCGGGGTACGTCGGCACGACCGCGCTCTTCGAGGCGCACGGCTTCGAGCGCGTGCTCGAGACCTCGGCGCACGCCGGCCATCGCACCCGCTGGCTGATGCGTCGCGAGCTGTGACGGCCGAACGGCGAAGAAATGCGAAACGGCCCCCGAGATTCATCGTCTCGGGGGCCGCTTACACCCAGCGTGCGCGAGGGGGGACTTGAACCCCCACGCCCTAATACGGGCACTAGCACCTCAAGCTAGCGCGTCTGCCAATTCCGCCACCCGCGCTGGTTTGTCAGGCCCCGAGGGGCCGAACGAGGTACGACATTAGCACGGAATGCGGGCCCGGATGCGCGGCGGGTAGCGTGGAACTCATGGCCGCCGACGAGACACTCAGCGACACCGCCCGGATCGCTCGCGACCTCATTCGTTTCGACACGACGAACTGGGGTGAGGGCCGCAGTCGCGGCGAGACGGAGGCGGCTGAATACGTCGGCGCGATCCTCGAATCGCTCGGCCTCGACATCGAATACGTCGACGCCGCCGATCGTCGCACAAGCGTCATCGCGAAGGTCCCCGGCTCGTACGCCAACCCGGTCGACACAAGTCGCTCTGAGCGCCCGGGGCTCGTCGTGCACGGCCACCTCGACGTTGTGCCCGCCGACCCGGCGAACTGGAGCGTCGATCCGTTCGGTGGCGAGATTCGCGACGGGCTCCTGTGGGGCCGGGGCGCGGTTGACATGAAGAACATGGATGCGATGATCCTGACCGCGCTCACCGAGACTCTCGGAAGCGGTCGCCAGCCGAATCGCGACCTGACGATCGCGTTCTTCTCCGACGAGGAGAACGGCGGCGTCTATGGCTCGCATCACCTGGTCACGCATCGCCCCGAATTGTTCGCCGGCGCGACGGAAGCCATCAGCGAGGTGGGCGGCTACTCCGTCGAGATCGGCGGCAAGCGCGCCTACCTGCTACAGACGGGGGAGAAGGCGCTCATCTGGATCCGCTTGCGCGCTCGCGGGGTCGCCGCCCACGGATCCCGCGTCATCCCGAACAATGCGGTCACGAAGCTCGCCGAGGCGGTCGTCGCGCTCGGCCGCGAAGAGTGGCCGCTGCACCTCACCGACACCACGTCTCAACTGCTCGGCGAAGTCGCACGCCTGCTCAACGCGGACCTCGAGACCACGGGCCCTGATGAGTTGCTGCTGCGTACGGGCACGGCCGCCGGTTTCCTCACGGCGACCCTCCGCACGACGAGCAACCCCACGCTGCTCGCGGCCGGCTACAAGCACAACGTGATCCCCGACGCGGCCGAGGCGCTCATCGACATCCGCACCCTGCCGGGCGACGAAGACGCCGTGCTCGACCGGGTGCGAGAACTCATCGGCGACGACATCGAGCTCGAGATCGTCGTGCAAGACGTCGGGCTCGAAAACCCCTTCTCGGGCCCCATCGTCGACGCCATGGTCGGCACGCTCAAGGCCCACGACCCCGAGGCTGAGGTGCTGCCGTACCTGTTGAGCGGCGGCACCGACAACAAGGCGCTCAGCGAGCTCGGCATCACCGGATACGGCTTCGCCCCGCTGCGCCTCACGCCCGAGCTCGACTTTCCCGCTATGTTCCACGGGGTCGACGAGCGCGTTCCGCTGGCGGCCCTCGACTTCGGCCACCGCGCGCTGACCGACTTCCTCCTCACCTACTAGAAGGCGATCCCGATCCCGTGAGCACGAGTACGTACGTCGACGCGATCATCCTGGGCGTCGTTCAGGGCATCACCGAATTCCTGCCGATCTCCTCCAGCGCGCACCTGCGCATCGTCGGCGAATTCCTGCCCGCCGCGACCGACCCGGGCGCGACCTTCACCGCGATCACGCAGATCGGTACGGAGCTTGCCGTCGTGCTGTTCTTCTGGCGCGACATCACGCGCATCCTCAGCCGCTGGTTCGCGCACGTGTTCCGTCGCGGGGTTCCCGCGAGCGACCCCGACGTGCGCATGGGCTGGCTGATCATCATCGGCTCCGTGCCGATCGCCGTGGCCGGCTACTTCGGGCAGGAGTACATTCGCGACACCTTCCGCTCGCTGTGGCTCGTCGCGATCTTTCTGATCGGCTTCGGCCTGCTGCTCGGCCTGGCAGACTATCTCGGCCGACGCACCCGCGAACTGAACGACCTCACGTACCCGCACGGCCTCTACTACGGCCTCGCGCAGATGCTGGCGCTCGTGCCGGGCGTCTCGCGTTCGGGCGCCACGACGACCATGGGTCTCACGCTCGGCTACACCCGGCCCGCCGCCGCCCGCTACGCCTTCCTCCTCGCGATCCCGGCCGTCTTCGGCTCAGGGTTCTACGAGCTGCGCACGGCACTGATCGACCCGACAACGACCGGCCCCTTCGGCTGGGGAGAGACGCTCGTCGCCACCGGCATCGCCTTCGTCATCGCCCTCGTCGTCATCGCGGGGCTCATGGCCTACATCTCGAAGCGCTCGTTCCTGCCATTCGTGATCTATCGCGTGCTGCTCGGCTCGACGATCCTGATCCTGCTCTCGACGGGCGTGCTCGAAGGCTGATCCGACGCGCTACTCGTCGCGGCGCACGTCTCCGCCGGGCTCGTCGTCGTCGTGCTTGCGCAGGTAGCGCTCGAATTCTTGCGCGATGGCCTCGCCACTCGCCTCGGGAGCCTCGACGGCATCCCGCGCTTTTTCGAGCTGCGCGATGTAGCCGCGCATCTCGTCGTCCTCCTCGGCGAGCGCGTCGATGCCCTCCTCCCAGGTGCGGGCTTCATCGAGCAGTTCGCCGCGCGGAATCGTCACGTCGACCAGCTCCTCCAGCCGGTCCAGCAGTGCGAGGGTGGCCTTCGGCGAGGGGGCGTTGTGCACGTAGTGAGGCACGGATGCCCACAGCGAGACCGTCGGAATGCCCACCTCCTCGGCGGCCTCCACGATGACGCTGAGGATGCCCACGGGGCCCTCGTAGCTCGACCGCTCGAGCCCGAGCTCGTCGCGCACCTCGGCGTTCTCGCTCGTGGCGGTCACGGCGATCGGACGCGTGTGCGGGACGTCGGCGAGCAGCGCCCCCAGCAGAATGATGCCGGTCACGTCGGCGGTGAGTGCCTGGTCAACGGTCTCTGTCGCGAACGTGCGCCACCCGCGCGAGGGTTCCGTGCCGAGCAGCAGGTAGATGTTGTCGTGATTCATCCCGCTCACCGCGAGCGGGTCATCGGACGGTGCGGCGGATGCGCGAGGCAGACCGTCAACGACCGCCGGTCCGAACAAGGTCACCCCGGGCCACCGCAGCCGGCGCCGGCCGTCGTCGTCCGTCTCGATCATCGGCCGATTCAGCTGGAAGTCGTAGTAGTCCTCCGGGTCGATGTCGGCGATGGGGACAACGTCGAGCACATCCTTCAGCGCGCGCACCGCGCCGCTCGCGGCCTCCCCGGCGTCGTTCCAGCCTTCGAAGGCCACGACAAGGAGACGTCCTCCGCGAAAAAGATCCGTGTGCGCCACGCGCCCTCATTTCCCTTGGGCTCCGGATGCTCACCGGAGCGTCCCCCAGGATAGAACGCAACTAGACTCGTGCGTCGTGACCAGCGCCAGCCAGCCCTTCGACCGTCCCGCCGCCGTGCTGTGGGATATGGACGGCACCATTGTCGACACCGAGCCGTATTGGATGGCCGCGGAGGTCGCCCTCGTCGAGTCCTTCGGCGGCTCCTGGTCGACCGAGGACGCCATGCAGCTCGTCGGCTCTGGCCTCGAAAACTCGGCGGTGATCCTGCAGCGCGCGGGTGTTGACCTCGAGGTGCAGCAGATCATTGACCGATTGACCGACGAGGTACTGACGCAGATCGATGTCGCGGTTCCCTGGCGACCGGGGGCCCGCGAACTGATTGAGCGCCTGCGCGACACGCGCATCCCGATTGCGCTCGTGACGATGTCGATGCGACGCATGGCGCTTCGCGTCGCCGACGCCATCGGGCCCGGTACCTTCGACGAGGTGATCGGCGGCGACGACGTGGAGCACGAGAAGCCCCACCCCGAGCCGTATCTGACCGCAGCCGAGCGGCTCGGCGTCGAGATCAGCCACTGTGTCGCGATTGAAGACTCGCAGTTCGGGCTCGCCTCGGCAATCAGTTCCGGCGCCGCCGCGATCGGCGCCCCGCTGCACCTGGCGCTTCAGGAGGGGCCGACGCACGTCCTGTGGCCAAGCCTAGAGGGGCGCACCATCGCCGATCTCACCGCCGTGTTGAACGCCCACCACGGATTCCGCCCGGCCGCGGAGGCGCGCCGATGAGCGTCGCACGGCGTCGCGGGCCGTTCCGGGTTGGCGATCAGGTGCAGCTCACCGACCCGAAGGGGCGCCTCAATACGGTCACCCTGCAACCGGGAGGCTCGTTCCACTCGCATCGCGGTGCCCTCGCCCACGAGGACCTGATCGGGCTACCCGACGGAAGCGTGGTCGAAAACTCTGCCGGTGTCGCCTACCTGGCGCTCCGCCCTCTGCTGACCGACTTCGTCATGTCGATGCCGCGCGGCGCAGCGATCATCTACCCGAAGGATGCGGCCCAGATTCTCGGCGCCGCCGACATCTTCCCGGGCGCGCGCGTGATCGAAGCGGGCGTCGGCTCGGGGGCTCTCTCGACGTGGCTGCTGCGCGCGATCGGCCCCGAGGGGCACCTGTTTTCGTTCGAGCGCCGCGAGGAGTTCGCCGACATCGCCCGCGGCAACGTCGAGACCTTCATGGGCGGCCCGGTCGACAACTGGAGCATCACCCTCGGCGATCTCCAAGAGCAGTTGCCCACCGTGGTGGACGCGGGGAGTGCCGACCGCGCCGTGCTCGACATGCTCGCGCCCTGGGAGTGTCTGGACTCCGTCGCCGACGCGCTCGTGCCCGGGGGAGTCGTGCTGTGCTACGTCGCGACCGTCACGCAGCTGTCGCGCGTCGCCGAAGCCATGCGTGATCTCGGTCGGTTCACCGAGCCGCTCGCCAACGAGACGATGGTGCGCGGCTGGCACCTTGATGGCCTTGCCGTCCGCCCCGACCACCGCATGGTTGCCCACACCGGCTTCCTCATCACGGCGCGCCGCCTCGCCGACGGATCACCCACGTTCTCCAAGGCCCGTCGCGGCTCCAAGACCGAGGCGAGCGACGAGGACGTCGAGCTCTGGACGCCGGGCGCGGTCGGCGAACGTCAGGCGAGCGCGAAGCGGCTGCGAAAGGCCGCGCGGCAGGCGCAGTCGACCGCGAAGCGGTCAGCCGACGGCGCACTAGAGTGAAGAACGCCCACCCCGACGAAAGAGGTCTCGTGCGCACTGTTCCCGCGCTCATCGTCTCGACGGCCCTGCTCGCCACGCTGACAGCGTGCGCGCCGCTGGGCGGTTCCGCCGCATGCGAGCCGGCCATCCCGAGCGGTGAATCGCCCACATTTGTGCGCGCCTCCGGGCCCGTGTCGAGCGCGCCGGACGTGAGCTTCCCGACCCCGCTGCGGACGCAGGGCGCCCAGCAGGCCGTGCTCGTGGAGGGGGAGGGTGACACGATCGCAGAAGGTCAGGTCGTCGACTTCCAGGTGAGCCTGTTTTCGGGTGTCGACGGCGAGCTCATCACCCAGAGCGCGTACGACGACGCGAGCAGCCCGTTGCGCCGGACGGCTGGCGCTGACATGGACATCCTCGCCGAGGTCGTGCAGTGCGCTCAGGTCGGCTCGCGCATCGCCGCGACCGGCACGATCGCCGACGTGTTCGGTGTCGGCACGCTCGACCCCGCCCTCGGGCTCGACGACAGTGACGCCGTCGTGCTCGTGCTCGACATCGAGGCGGCGTACCTCGGCCGCGCGACGGGCACCCCGCAGCTCGGCGCGAACGGCGTTCCCGCCGTGGTGACGGCCCCCGACGGGCGCCCCGGCGTGACGATTCCCAACCAGGACGCGCCCGACGAGCTGGTCGCCCACGTGTTGACGCGGGGTGGCGGCGCCGAGGTTGCCGCCGACGACAGCGTCGTCATGCATTACACCGGCCTCGTGTGGGAGACCGAGCGCGTGTTCGACTCGAGCTGGGAGCGCGGCGCGCCTGCGACCTTCCCCGCGACGAGCTTCCTCGACGACCCCAACGGCATCGTTCCGGGTCTCGCCGAGGCTCTCGTCGGACAGACGGTCGGCTCGCAGGTGGTCGTCGTGATCCCGCCGTCACTCGGCTACCCCTCCGGTCAGGCACCCGCGTCGATTCCGGAGGGCAGCACGATGGTGTTCGTCGTCGACGTTCTCGGCATCGAGGACCGCGGCTGAGCAGCCATCGCGTTCTAGGATGGCGAGCGTGACCGCTGACGCCTCCGGCCGCCGCGTCTCCGCCGAAGAGCGGCAGTTTAGTCTCGTGCTCGCGCTCATCGCGACCGAGACGGGGCTCACCAAGACCCAGATCCTGTCGACAGTCGAGGGCTACAGCGCACGGTTTGTGCCCGGCGGCGACAATGCGAGCCTCGAGCGGCAGTTCGAGCGCGACAAGGATGACCTGCGCGAGCTCGGCATCCCGCTCGAGACGTTCGACCAGCCGGGCGCCGACGGCGACACAAAGCTGCAGCGCTATCGGGTATCGCGGGCCGAGTACCCCCTTCCCGACGACATCACGTTCAGTTCGGAAGAGCTCGCACTGTTGGGGCTCGCCGGCCAGGTCTGGCGTGAAGGCTCGCTGAGTGACGATTCCCGCCGCGCCCTCACGAAGCTGCGCGGCCTCGGCGTCGCGGTCGGCGCCACCGTCATCGGGGTCGCCCCGACACTGCGCGCGCACGACCGGGCGCACGCGCCGCTCACCCTCGCGATCAGTCGGGGCCGTCAGGTCGAATTCGACTACCTGAAACCGGGGGATGCTCGACCCGAGCATCGGCGCGTGTCACCTCAGGCGCTCGTGCAGCACGAAGGACGCTGGCACCTGCAGGGCTTCGACGAGGGCAAGGGGGGCGAGCGAACCTTCCTCCTGCAGCGCATCGTGGGGGGCGTTCGCCTGCGCACGGACGTGGCGCGCGAGCCCGCCAGCGACGCCGCCGAGCGCGCCCTCGCCGACTTGCGCACGTTGTGGACGCAGCAGCGCGCGACCGTCTCAGTGACCCCCGGCAGCGAGGCCGACGTGGTTCTCCGCAATCGGGCTGGCACAGAGGTCGACGGCGACGTACTCGTGGTGCACACCACCGATTTCCAATTGCTGGCTGACGAACTCGCCGGATTCGGCGACGAGGTGCAGGTCGTGAGCCCTCGGGCCCTGGTCGACGCGGTCCTCGACCGGTGGATGCACGTGGCGGGCTCCCATGGCTGACCGTCGCGACGCAGGCGGCACGAGCACCGACCGCCTCGCGTTCCTCCTCGCCCTCGTGCCGTACCTCATCGACCAGGTGAGCGTTTCGGTGGACGAGGCCGCCGACCACTTCGGCACGACGCCAGAGCGCATCCGACGCGCGGTTGAACTCATCGCGGTGAGCGGCGTGCCCGACGCCAGCGGCAGTGTGCTGCCGGGCTCTGGCATGTTCGACATCGACTGGGACCAGTTCGAGGAGCAGTCGATCATCCGCTTCCGCCAGGCGCCGCTCACCGAGCAGCCCCGGTTATCGGGTCGCGAAGCTGCGGCTCTCATCGCGGGGTTGCAGACCATCATGGCGCTGCCCGACTACGCCGAGCGCGACGACCTCTGGGCGCTGCGCGAGAAGCTCGCGCGCGGCTCGGCCTCCGGCGTTGCTCCCGTCGCTGTCGCACCGGGCGACTCCAGCGAGACGCTGCAGGAGGTCCGGCGTGCTCAGTCCGCGGGTCGCCGGCTCGCGCTCGACTACGTGAGCGGCGACGGTGACCGCGAGGAACGTCTCGTCGATCCCATCCGTCTCGACTCGATTGACGGGGTCTGGTATTTGCGCGCCTGGTGCCTGACGCGCGGTGCCGAGCGAACGTTCCGGGTCGACCGGATCGCGAGCGTTCGATCCGCGGGCACGGCAGATGAGCATCCCGCGTCGACCGCCGACCCGGCGAGTCTGTTCAGCGGCGCGGCGGTCGGCACCGTGCGTGTCGAGTTCGAACTGCACGAGGCGGCACTTCCGCTGGTCGCCGACTACCTGCCAGACGACGTGCGCCCGGTCGACGGTGGCCCAGGCCTCGTACGCGCAACGGTGGAGCTCTCGAACGTCGCCAAGGTGGGGCGACTTGCAGCCCGGCTCGTCGGCGCTGGCCACATCGTCACGCCGGAGGCTGCGACGGAAGCCCGACACTGGGCCGAACGCGCCATTGCCGCACAGAATCGCCGGTTAGACTCGTGACCACCTCGCACCCCCGCACACGAAGGACGTGAGCTGAATGCCCCAACTTTCCGGCTGGACCGGCCTCATTCTGCTGTTGGTCATCCTGCTCCTCTTCGCCGCTCCGAAGCTTCCGCAGCTCGCCAAGAGCCTCGGCCAGTCGATGACAATCTTCAAGAAAGAAGTCAAGGCCGGCAAGGACGCCGAGGCGGCAGAGCGCGAGCAGACTGCCGAGGGCACCGACGCGGCGACCGACGGTCCCGACTCCGCCACCAGCAAGTAGGGCGGTGAGCGACCGCCCGACGCGGTCCCGGAATCCCGAGGGCCGCATGACCCTCGGCCAGCACTTGGTCGAACTGCGCAAGCGCATCACGATCGCCGGTGTGGCAATCATCGTCGCCGCGATTGGCGGCTGGTGGCTCGTCGACCCGATCTGGGCAGCGCTCAGCGAGCCGGTTCTGCGTATCGCGGAAGAGCAAGACCGGGATGCGGCGCTCACGTACGTCACGGTTGGGGAGGCGTTCGACACGCGCCTCATCATTATGTTCTTGGTCGGCATCGTGGCGGCGTCGCCGGTGTGGCTCTACCAGCTCTGGGCCTTCATCGTGCCCGCGCTGCACAAGAACGAAAAGCGCTACGCCATCGGATTCCTGGCCGTCGGAGCACCACTGTTCATCAGCGGGTGCGTCGCAGCCTGGTTCGTGTTTCCCAATATCGTGACGCTGTTAACGGGCTTTGCGTTCAGCGATTCAGCGACCCTTCTGACAGCGCGCGTGTACCTCGACTTCGCGGTGAAGTTCATCCTCGCGATCGGCGTCGGGTTCGTGCTTCCTCTACTGCTCGTGCTGCTGAACTTTGCCCGTGTGGTGAGCGGTGAAGCCATGCTCAAGGCGTGGCGCTGGGCGATACTCGCAATCGCCACCTTCACGGCGCTCGCGACGCCCGCCGCTGACGTGCTCTCGATGGTGCTGTTGGCCATTCCGCTCGTCGGCCTGTACTTCGCCGCGTGCGCGGTGGCTGCATTCAACGACCGTCGCGTTGCCCGCAAGGAGGCGACGCTGGCCGACGAGTACGGACTAGCGTCTTCTGATGACTGACGTCAGGTCACCGGCCGAGCGATACGAAGAGGCCCGAGCGTTACGCCAGCTGCCGCGACTGCGGGCCTTCCGTGACCAGCTGACGTTCGATCTCGATCCCTTCCAGGCGGCTGCCTGTCGCACGCTGGAAGAGGGCCGCAGCGTGCTGGTTGCGGCACCCACGGGCGCCGGCAAGACGATCGTCGCGGAATTCGCCGTCTTCCTCGCGATGTTCGACGCGCGCGCGAAGATCTTCTACACCGCGCCGATGAAGGCGTTGAGCAACCAGAAGTACACCGAACTCGTGGCCCAATACGGGGCCAGCGAGGTGGGGTTGCTGACCGGCGACACGAACATCAACGCGACCGCCCGCATCGTCGTCATGACGACCGAGGTGCTACGGAACATGCTGTACGCCGACTCCGACCTGCTCACCGACCTCGCCTACGTCGTCATGGACGAGGTGCACTACCTCGCCGACCGCTTCCGCGGTGCCGTGTGGGAAGAGGTGATCATCCACCTACCCGAGTCGGTGCGTCTCATCTCGCTGTCGGCCACGGTGTCGAACGCGGAGGAGTTCGGCGACTGGCTGCAGGCCGTGCGGGGAGACACGGACGTCATCGTCTCGGAGGTGCGCCCGGTGCCGCTCGAGCAGCACGTCATCGTGCGCTCAAAGATGGTCGACCTGTTCGACTCGTCCGGCCGCGCGGCCACCAATCGGGTGAATCCCGAGCTCGTGCAGTTGGCCAGGGCGGGTGGCTATTCGCAGCAGGGAGGCGGGCGCGGGCGCAAGCACCCCAGCCGCTGGCAGGCACACCGTGGCCGTGACGAGGGCCGCATGTCGCGCGCCGAGATCGTGCAGCTGCTCGACGGCAAGAACCTCCTTCCCGCGATCTTCTTCATCTTCAGCCGCATGGGCTGCGATCAGGCCGTTCGGCAGGTGCTGCGCTCGGGCGTGCGCTTGACCGACGCACACGAGCGGGAAGAAATTCGCCAGATCGTCGAAGAGCGCTGCCGTACGCTGCGCGATGACGACCTGGCCGTGCTCGGCTACTGGGAGTGGCTCGACGGTCTGCAGCGAGGGGTCGCTGCCCACCATGCCGGCCTTCTCCCCGCCTTCAAGGAGGTCGTCGAAGAGCTCTTCCAGAAGAAGCTGTTGAAGGCGGTTTTTGCGACGGAGACGCTTGCGCTCGGAATCAACATGCCCGCGCGCACGGTTGTGCTCGAGAAGCTGGAGAAGTACAACGGCGAGGCGCGCGTGCCGATCACCCCGGGGGAGTACACCCAGCTGACCGGTCGAGCCGGTCGACGAGGCATCGACGTCGAGGGCCACTCGGTCATTCAGTGGGCCTCGGGCCTCGACCCCCAAGCGGTCGCCTCGCTCGCCTCTCGTCGCAGTTATCCGCTGAATTCGTCCTTCCGACCCACCTACAACATGGCCGTCAACCTCATCGAGCAGTTCGGCCGGGCCCGCACGCGTGAGATTCTTGAAAGCTCGTTCGCGCAGTTCCAGGCCGACCGCGCCGTCGTCGACCTCGCACGCACCGTACGCAAGAACGACGAGGCGCTGGAGGGCTACGCAACAGCCATGGAGTGCCACCTCGGCGACTTCCGCCAGTACTCGTCGCTTCGGCGCGAACTGAGCGACCTCGAACGGCGCCGGGCGACGGATGCACGGGGAGCGCGGGCAGAACGCGATCGACGCCAGAAACAGATTGAGGGCGTCAGAACACGGATGCGCAAGCATCCCTGTCATGGCTGCGCCGATCGGGAGGCGCACTCGCGCTGGGCGGAGCGCTACTGGCGCCTGAAGCGTGAGCGCGACAAAGTGAGCCGCCAGATTCAGGGCCGCACGGGCGCCGTCGCGCAGGTCTTTGACCGGGTCACCGAGGTGCTCGGGGAACTGGGCTACCTCGTCGATGACGACCACGGCCGGCTCGGCCTGTCGACGCACGGGCGCGCGCTTCGGCGCATCTACGGCGAGCGCGACCTGCTCGTCGCAGAAGCCTTGCGTCGCGACCTCTGGCGCGACCTCGATGCCGCGGGGCTTGCCGCCATGGCGTGCGCGATCGTGTTCGAAGCGCGACGCGACGACGGACAAGCCCCCGAGTATGCGCTCCCGCGCGGGGCCTTCCGTCCCGCACTCGAGCGCACACAAGAGCTCTGGGCTCGACTCGACGATCTGGAGCGCGAGCACCGCCTACCGGGCACTGACCCCTTGGCGACGACGCTCGCTCTGCCCATGCAGAAATGGGCACAGGGTGCTGCGCTCGACGTGGTGCTGCGCGACGCTGACCTCGCCGCGGGGGACTTCGTGCGCTGGTGCAAGCAAACCATCGACCTCCTCGACCAGATCTCGCTCGTTGCCGACGGGAAAGTCGGTCGCACAGCCCGCACCGCCCTCGACTCCGTGCGACGCGGAATCGTCGCCTACAGTTCCGTTGCCTGATCTGAACCCGACGACCCGCCCGGGGCCGCGCATTGGCGTCGCCCTGCTCGCCGCCGTGCTCGGTGGCTGGCTCATGAGCCTCGCCTACCCCGACCCGGGCTGGTGGCCGATGATGCTACCCGGGCTCGGACTCGTCCTGTGGGCCCTCCGCGGCCGAACAGTGGGCGGGGGCCTGATCATCGGCGCGGTCAGCGGATTCGCCTACTACGGAGCGCTCATCGAGTGGCTCACCGTCTACCTCGGTCTCGTGCCGTGGCTCGCCCTCACGCTCGCCCAGGTGTTCTTCACCGCTCTCGGCGGCGCGCTCATTGCGCTCGCGTGGCGCTGGGTCCCGCGCGCGTGGCCCAGCACCGCCGGCCGCCTGGTGCTGACACCGCTCGTGGTCGGCGGCGCATGGATGGTCCGCGAGGCCGTCTCCAGCGTGTTCCCGTTCGGCGGCTTCGCCTGGGGGAGGCTCGCCCACAGTCAGGCGGAAGGCCCGCTGTCGCCCCTCGTTGCGTGGACGGGCTTTTCCGCGCTCAGCTTTCTGATTGCGGCGCTCGTGGCGTTGACGGTTACCGCGCTCGTCGAGACCCGCCGGTCGCGAGCGGAGCGGGCATCCGTGCCTGTTGCGTTCGCCGTTCTGCTCCTGGTGTGGCCGGCGTTTCCCGTCACGATCATCGGCACCACGACGATCGCGGCTGTGCAGGGCAACTCCAACTCGGGACTCTTCGCCGACTACGAGCGGGGCGAGATCCTGCAAGCACACTACGACGCCACCCGCCCGCTCTTTGGTCGGGAGGGCATCGACATGCTCGTGTGGCCAGAGAACGCCAGTGATCTCGACCCGCTGCGGAGCGAATACGCCGCCGGGGTCATGGACATCGTGTCCGAGCAGGTGAACGCACCACTCCTGGTCGGCACAATCACCGTTGCGGGCGACAAGACGTTCAACAGCCAACTGATGTGGCGCACCGGCGAAGGCGCGGTCGACCAATACGACAAGATTCGCCCGGTGCCGTTTGCGGAGTACCTGCCAGCGCGCGAGTTCTTTTACCCGCTCGCCCCCGACCTCTTCGATCTCGTGCCTCGCGACTTCGCCTTCGGCCAGCGCGACACGGTCTTCAACGTCGACGGCGTGATCGCCGGCATTGCTATTTGCTTCGATATCGTCGCTGACGACCTATTCCTGCAGATGATGGACGAGGGGGCTGAGGTCATCATCTCGCCGACCAACAATGCCGACTTCGGCGTCACCGACCAGAGCGTGCAGCAGCTCGCCATCGCGCGCCTACGCGCGGTCGAGGCGGGGCGCGCACTGGTGAACGCATCCACGGTGGGGGCGAGTGCGATCATCGCGCCGGACGGGTCGACCATCGTCGATCTGCCGCTGTTCGAGCCCGGAACGATGGTTGCCGAGGTGCCGTTGAGCGACACGACGACGCCCGCACACGCCCTCGGCCGCACACTCGAGTGGCTCGTGATCCTCTTCACGGTGGTGACCATCACGAGCGCGGCCGTGCTGGCCCGCCCACGGCATGGGGCCGCCACCCCATGACGCCACCCGCCGCTGCCTCGGGGGCCGACTGCCTGATTGTCGTGCCCACATACAACGAGGCCGACAGCCTGCGCTCGATCATCGCGCGCATCCGCGTTGCCGTCCCCGACGCTGACATTCTTATCGTCGACGACGCCTCACCCGACGGAACGGGAGCCATCGCCGACGAACTCGCCGCAGCCGACCGGCGCGTGAGTGTCCTACACCGTGCGGGCAAAGACGGCCTCGGAAGCGCGTACCTCGCCGGTTTCGCGGTGGCGGCCGACCGGGGTTACGCGCGCGCCGTCGAGATCGACGCCGATGGCTCGCACGATCCCGCCGAACTCCCCGCCATGCTCACCATCGCGCACACGAGCGGCGCCGACCTCGTCATCGGCTCACGATGGGTTCCGGGCGGCTCAGTGGTGAACTGGCCATGGTTCCGACGGGCGATCTCGCGGGCGGGAAACAGCTACGCACGGCGGATGCTCGGATCCCGGATCAAGGACATCACGGCCGGTTTCCGGGTCTACCGCGTGGCCGCGCTCTCCAGCATCGACCGTGCGCACGTCTCCAGCCAGGGGTACTGCTTTCAGGTGGAACTTGCGTGGCGCGTGGAGCAGTCCGGGGGAGTGGTGCGCGAGCATCCGATCGCGTTTGTCGAACGTGCGAGTGGCCGGTCGAAGATGCACGCGGGGATCGTCGCTGAAGCGCTCGGCCGCGTGACGGTCTGGGGCATCGCCTCCCGAGGCGGTCGGCGCCGCCTGACGGGGTGGGACCCCTAACCTCGGCGTTACGCGCCGATCTTTTCGCCGCCCCCACGGCGCGCCCGCAGCAGCTCGAGACGCTCTTGAAGCAGCTCCTCGAGCTCATCGCGAGTGCGGCGCTCGAGCAGCATGTCCCAGTGAGTGCGCGCGGCCTTCTGCTCGCCCTCGTCAATCTCGATGGGGGTGCCATCGGGGGTGAGCAGACGGCCCTCTTTTCCGGACTTCGGCGACTTCCACAGGTCGGGGAGCTCGGCGTCAGCGGCGAAGATCACTTCGAATTCTTCGCCGTCGGCCGTGCGGAAACGAGCGCGCTGACGCTCGGCAAACTCGACGCCGTCTTCGCTCTGTAGGCTCTGCGAGCCGAGTCGCATGCCGCGAAGCGTTCGATCAGCCATCGTGCACCTCCTGTCACCGTCCGGACCAATTCCATGTAAAGGTATAGACCCGCCAGATGGGAACCGACGACGAAGGCGCTGTGTTCCCAGAACTTTGACAGTCCCGGCGCGACCGTCGCCGACGCGCGCGTCAAGCGCGGCTCGCCACGACAGCGAGCGCGAGATCGGCGCGGTCGGTCACGATTCCGTCGACGCCGAGGTCAAGGAGCCGCTCCATGTCGGACGGCTCGTTGACGGTCCACACGTGCACCTCGACACCTGCGGCGTGGAAGGCGGCGATGCGCGCGGGGGTCACCGTCGTGAGCCCGAGGGCGCGCTCGGGGATCTGCACGGCGTGCAGGCCGCGCAGGGCCCGACGCACCAGGGGAGTGGCCCGGAGGACGGTGGCCGCGAGTGCCAGCGCAAAACGGGGCCCGGATGCACTGGTCGCTACCGTGGGAAGCAGCCGGAGCGCGGCCGCACGCCGCCGCTCGCTGAAGCTCGTCACCAGCACGCGCTGTTCAGCCGAGGTTGCCCGAATGGCAGCGACGGCCGGTTCGATGGAGCCGGGTGACTTGAGGTCGATGTTGAAGAATGCGTCGGGGAAGGCATCCAGCGCTTCGGCGAGAGTCGGCACGTGCTGGCCGGCGCCGAGGTCGAGCCCGGCCAGCTCGGTGACGGTGAGCCCGTCCACGCGCACGTCGACGCCACCGACGCGGCTCAGGTCATCATCGTGCGCGACGACCGCGTGCCCGTCGCTACTCGCGTGCACATCGGTCTCGATGTGGTCGGCACCGGCCTCGAGGGCGTGCTGGAACGCGAGCAGCGTGTTTTCCGGGGCGGAAACGGCGAGGCCGCGGTGCGCCAGCACACGCGGCCTCGCCGGAGCGAAGTAGGGCAGTTCGCTCGACACAGGGTGTTACGCGCTCGGGGGAGTGCGGTGCTCACCCTTGGGCGAAAAGAAGCCCTGCCCGATTCCCTTCAGCGCCTCGGTCAGCTCGCTCGGGATGATCCACATCTTGTTCGAATCGCCTTCGGCAAGCTTCGGAAGCGTCTGCAGGTACTGGTACGCCAGAAGCTTGGGGTCCGGGTCGCCCTTGTGGATCGCGTCGAAGACCGTCTGGATGGCCTCGGCTTCAGCCTGCGCCCGCAGCACCTGGGCCTTCGCGTCACCCTCGGCCTTCAGGATCTCGGCCTGTCGGCGACCTTCTGCCTCCAGAATTTGCGACTGCTTCGTACCCTCGGCCGTCAGGATCGCCGCGCGGCGGTCCCGCTCGGCGCGCATCTGCTTCTCCATCGAGTCCTGGATCGACACGGGCGGGTCAATCGCCTTCAGCTCGACACGGTTGACGCGAATGCCCCACTTGCCGGTCGCCTCGTCGAGCACGACGCGGAGCTGACCGTTGATGTTGTCGCGGCTCGTGAGCGCCTCTTCGAGGTTCAGGCCACCGACGACGTTACGCAGGGTCGTCGTGGTCAGTTGCTCGACCGCGGCGAGGTAGTTCGCGATCTCGTAGGTGGCGGCACGTGCATCCGTCACCTGGAAGTAGACGACCGTGTCGATCGAGACGACGAGGTTGTCCTCCGTGATGACGGGCTGAGGGGGGAACGACACGACCTGCTCGCGCATGTCGACCAGAGGTCGCATGCGGTCGATGAACGGCACCAGGATGTTCAGGCCCGGCTGCAGTGTCTTGTGGTAGCGGCCGAGGCGTTCAACGACACCGGCGTAGGCCTGGGGAACAATGCGAATCGCGCGGACAATCACCACGATCACGAAGATCGCGAGAACGACGAGCAGGGCGATAACGAATAGCTGCCCGATGAATTCGGATGGGCCGATCATTCGGTCTCAGTCCTTTCTTCTGGCGCAACCTCCACGGTCGCCCCGTCGACGCGGGTGACGACGAGTCGTGCGCCCTCCGCGATGGTCGTGTGTTCGTGGTCGGGCGCACGTCGCGCCGACCACGTTTCTCCGTTTGCCAGCCGAGCAAAGCCGCCGTCGTCCGTGATGTCGCTGGTTGCCCGAGCGCGCATCCCGTACAGGGCGTCAATGTTGCTCTTCGTGGGGTCGCCGCCCGATCTCAGTCGTTTGAGCAGTAGCGGGCGGATGGTGAACAGGAGGCTGCCCGCGATTACCGCGGCGAGCGCGATCTGCGCCCACCAGGGCAGGCCGAGCAGGTTGGCGCCGACCCCACCGATCAGCGAACCGGCCGCGATCATGAGGAAGGTGAATTCCAGGGTCAGCAGCTCGATGATCACGCAGATCAGCACGAAGACGAGCCACATGATCCACAGGTACTGGGTGAGGTCCAGCAGCATCGTGGCGCCCCTTCGTCGCGTGCTGTCAAACGGTGCTTTTGTCACGCTATCAGCACTCACCGACGCGCAGCCGAACATCGGCACCCGGTACGCTCGGAACCCGTGAACAGTCCTCTTCCCGCTGGCGCACTCGCCGGCAAGACCGCCCTCGTCACCGGATCCTCCCGCGGCATCGGCGCAGACACCGTCCGCTACTTCGCGGCGGCGGGCGCCAACGTCGTCATCAACTACCGCTCGAAGGCGCCGCGCGCCGAGAAACTCGTCGCGGAGCTCGCCGAGCAGGGAACCGCGGCGATCGCCGTCGGAGCCGACCTCACCGATCCGGAATCCGTCGCCGCGATGATGGACACGATCCGCGATCGCTTCGGCTCGCTCGACGTCCTCGTGCTCAACGCCTCCGGTGGCATGGAGTCGAACATGGGCGAGGACTACGCTCTGCGCCTCAACCGCGATGCGCAGGTGAACGTGCTCGAGCAGGGAACTGCGCTGATGGGCGAGGGTGGCCGCGTCGTGTTCGTCACGAGCCACCAGGCACACTTCATCCGCACCGTTCCGACCATGCCGGAATACGAGGCGGTCGCGCTCTCGAAGCGTGCGGGCGAGGATGCTCTGCGCGAGCGCATCGCGGACCTCGCGGAGCGAGGGATCGGCTTCACCGTCGTGTCCGGCGACATGATCGAAGGCACCATTACCGCGACGCTGCTGGAACGCGCTCGTCCCGGCGCCATCGAGACGCGCAAGGAAGCGGCCGGCAAGCTCTACAACGTCTCGGAGTTCGCCGCGGAAGTCGCGCTCGCCGCCGTCGAACCCGTACCGGCCGACAATACGCGCCTCGTGGGCGACGTCAGCTACTTCACCGAGTACGCAGGGGAGTAGCCGGTGGCGCCGCAGCCGGGCCTGCGTCGCACCTCGCGCGTCCTCGTCATCGCACCCGATGGATCCGCGCTGCTGTTCTTCACCGCGGCTCCGGACTCGTCGGGCTTCGCGCGCTGAATCACGCCTGGCGGCGGGGTTGACCCCGGAGAAACGCACGCTCAGGCCGCGGTGCGCGAGCTGTTCGAGGAGACGGGGCTCACGGTCGACGACGTGGGCGCGAGCATCCACTCGTTCGATTTCGATGTCCGCTGGGACGAAGCCGATCACGATCGGGGTCACGCCGAGTACTACGTTCTTCGCGTCGCGGAACGTTTCGAACCGTCGAATGCGAACTGGACGCCCGACGAGCACGTCGACGTGACCGCGCACCGCTGGGCGACAGCGGACGACCTTGAGTCGGGTGCCGAGCCGTTCGAGCCCGCGCACCTCCCCGACCTGATTCGGCTGGCGGCGAGGTCCGTCTGACGCGTCAGGAACGCGTCAGCTCTTTGCGACCGAACACCGCCTCGGCGCTCGCCAGCTCGTCGTCGGTGGCTTCGCGGAACGGCGGAGCTTGGTCGACCTCGGGCGCGTGGCGACCCTGGCCTCGCGTCTTCACGATGCTCGCCACGATCGCGGTAGCAAGGATCAGTGCGATGACGGCCAGTGATATGGCGGTCGGAACGTGCAGCACGTCGATCAGGGCAAGCTTCGCACCCACCCACAGCAGGACGACCGCGAGCCCGATCTTCAAGTACACGAAGCGGTGAATGAGGTCGGCCAGCAGGAAGTACAGCGCGCGAAGCCCGAGGATCGCGAACGCGTTGGCGGTGAAGACGATGAAGGCCTCCTGGCTCACGCCGAAAATCGCGGGAATCGAGTCGACGGCAAAAATGATGTCGCTCACCTCGACGAGCACGAGCACGGCGAGCAGGGGAGTGGCGTAGACAACGCCCGCGCGGCGGATCACAAATTTCTGCCCGTAGTACGCGTCGGTCATGGGGGTTACGCGCTGGAACCAGCGCATCACCTTCGAGTTGGCCACGTCGATGTGGTCGTCGCGCTTCACGATCATCGTGATGGCCGTGTAGATGAGGAAGGCCGCGAAGATGTACAGCACCCAACCGAATTGGCTGATGAGCACGGCGCCGGCGCCGATGAAGATTCCGCGGAAGACAAGGGCGCCCAAAACGCCCAAGAACAGCACGCGGTGCTGGTACTGCCGGGGGACACCGAAGAAGGTGAAGATGATCGCCCAGACAAAGACGTTGTCGACCGAGAGCGACTTCTCAATGAGGTACCCGGCGTAGTACTGCTGGCCGAACTCTGCGCCCCACACGGACCACACAATGCCGCCGAAGATGACGCCGATGACGATGTAAAAGACGCTCCAGAGAGCGGCCTCGCGCACGCCGATGACGTGCGCCTTCCGGTGCGCAAACAGATCGATCGCGAGCAACGCGATGATGGCGCCGATGACGGCGAACCAGACCCAGAGGGCGACGTCCATGGTGCTTCTCTCCTGACCACCCGACACACGGGTGATGATCAGGAGGTCTCTCCCAACCGGCGAACCGGTCCGTGGCCCCGGGTCCGATTGCGAACCGTGGTGACGAGGGGACGTCGAGTGCGGGGATACTCCCCTCCGCGCGCAAGTAGAGCACACCGGGGGGTTCCTGTGCCAATCGGCACGCGGGTACTTTTCGGCGTGACGCGCTGAAATCGCGTCATGGATGCGCCGGGGAGCTACGACACGGAACTCGCCGTGGCGAGCATCCCGCCGTTTTTCGACTCGACGCTCATGGCGTGGGTCGCCATCGTCATCATCGCTGGGCCAATTGGCGCACTCAGCTGGTTTGTGTGGGGGAAACCGGCGGTTCGCCGGTACGGCGTGTCGGGGGAGAAAGGTCTGGTCACCGACGACGACTACCCTTAGAGTCGGGGCATGCTCACACTTTTCCTGGCTGCTGCTCAGCATCGACGCGTCGCTGTCGCATCCACTGTCGCTGCGGCAGCACTCGTCGTGACGGCGTGCGCCGGGGGAGTGGAAACCGCCGAGTCCGAGCCGGCGGGCGAGGCGCCCATCCTCGAAATCATCGACGCGACGCCGCCCGTGCTGACCGGCGTGGGGCCGACGCTTGAGAAGCCGATCATGCTCGACATTCCCGAAGGATCGAACTCGTTCCACATCGAGTTTGACTGCGAGGGCCCCGGCGAGTTCGCGGTTCAGTTCGGCGAGATGTGGGAGGCTACGGCGGGTTCGCACCGCGGCGAATGCTCCTCCACCAGCGAATTCGTCTGGCCCATCACCGAGTCATTCCGCTCGACCCTGCGCATCTTCGTCCACGACGAGGCATCGTGGACAGTGACGCCGGCGTTCTCGCCGATGCCGTTCCTGTCTGACGCGTCGATCGGCGCGGACTGCGCTGCGTTCGTTCCCATCGTGAGCGCCCTGTCGAACGCGGATCACGGCTACCGCTACTACAACGCCGTAGATGAAGACGAATGGAGCCAACGCATCGCGCTCGCCACCGCTGACCTCGACGTCCTCGTCGCCTCCGCGGAATCCGAGCTGAAGGACGCGTTTGCCGACGTGCGCGCAACACTCGGGGGAGACGTCGGCATGGCACTCGATAGCGCGTACGACGCGGTCACCACCGTCCACACCGCGTGCAGCCGCAACCACACGGCGGTTTACTACATGGCGGAGTTTGGCGGATGAGCGTCATCGAGTTCCAGCCGCCCGTTGCCGGTGCAGAGCTAGTGCTTCCGCCGCTCTATGACGCCGTCTGGTCGATGGCCGCCCTCATTGTGGTCATACCGCTCGTCTGCGCGATCGTGTCTATTTCCCGGCACCGCGACGGACTCCCGAGTCTTGCCCTCGTCGGCTGGTTGCTCTTGGTCGTCTTTCTGCAGGTTGTCGGACCGCTGCTGTGGTTCCTGATCGGCCGTCCGCACACGCGAGATCGACTGCTTGTTCCCACGAACACGAGCGAGCGGCGGTGACGTACGACGTGCGCACGGCCACTGCTGGTGACGCCTCGGCTCCGACGCAGCGCATCGCCGTGGCGGAACGTGACGCCGCGATCGTCGGATTCGCATCGTCCGGGCTACCGCTCGATGCGTCCGACCGGGCGACGGGTGCCGAGCGTCAGCTGTACACGCTGTACGTGCTCGCTGGTCATCACGGGACCGGTATTGGCCAGCAATTGCTGGATGCTGTGGTCACCGCCGAGGACGACACGGTTCTGTGGGTGGCAAAGCGCAACCCGCGCGCTCAGGCGTTCTACCGCCGCAACGGATTCCGGTTCGACGGAACGGTCAAGCCCGACGACCGGGTGCCGACGTTTCTCGAGGCCCGAATGGTGCGCATCTCCACGTAGGACTGTTATCCGATAATCACCATTATGTCAGAACGAAGCTGGCCTATCCTCGCTGGATGCGAATACGACACCTGGCACGACTCCCCTTGGTTGGCCTGAGGTGAGTGACGCGCACGGTGAGACTCGGGCGGCGGTGAGCGTTGATTTGGTGCGCTGATCCGTGGGGTCACTGCCTCTCTGATCAGGCGTTTCTATGCGGCACCTGCGAACGATTCGCAGTTAACGCGATACTTTCGCATATTATGCGAAAGAGTGATGGGGTGGCCCCAGGCGCGGTTCCGGCCTATCTGCGGTCCGGTTCGGCGGTCTTGAACGAGCCCGAGAACGTCTGGTTGGCGATGCTGAATGGGTGGCGGGCTCAGCAGTTCGCTCGAAACCTTGCCCCATCGACAGTGGACGCTCGCCGGTCGATCGTCCTACGGTTTCGTGCATTCGCGGACTCCTACCCGTGGTCTTGGTCGGCGGGGCTGGTCGATAAGTTCTTCATGGAGCTGCGCGGTGTTCGTGGCGCATCGCGGTCGATGGTGCTGGGCTATCAGAACGCGCTGCGCATGTTCCTGGAGTACTTGACGGACCCTGCGTATGGGTGGAGTGAGCAGTGCTGGGAGCGTTTCGGTGATCACCCCGCGCAGGTATTCCACGATTGGAACACGGCGCGGCACGCGGCAGAGTCGATCGCTGAGCCGGGCAAGCGCCCCTACACCCGTGACGAGCTGGAGGATCTCTTTGACTGCGCTGACGAGCGCGTCCTCCGGATCCGTCGTTCTGGTGTGAAGGGCTGGCTGCCGGCGTTCCGGATCGCGACGCTAATGAAGGAGCCTATGCATGGGGGCTACGTCGAAACGAGGTTCGCCAGCTGGATCTGGTCGACCTCGCATCCAATCCCCGCGCACGCCAGTTCGGCGACGCCGGCATCATCTACGTCCGGTTCGGGAAGGCGATGAAAGGCTCTCCCCCGAAACGACGCACGGTTCTGACTCTGCCCGAGTTCTCCTGGGCGGTTGATTGCCTGCGGCAATGGCGCGAAGAGATCCGTCCGCTCTATGCCCCGTCCGGATCGACGGGCCTTTGGCCGAGCGAGCGCGGAAACCAGATCATCACCGCCGGGCAGATCAGCCGGGCATTCGCGGAGGTCAAACGCGAGGCCGGCTTGACCGATGATCTCGACTTCCACTCACTGCGCCGCTCCTACGTCACTCACCTGGTCGAAGACGGCTACGACGCGTTCTTCATCCAGCAGCAGGTCGGCCACGAGCACGCTTCCACGACCTCCATCTACACCGGCCTCTCCCCTGACTACCGAGCCCGCGTCGTCGACGACGCGATCGCCCGCATGGCCGCGCAAGCCCTCACCACACAGGAGTGATACTTCATGATTCGACGCGTTGAGCATGGTTGGCGGCTCCGGGAGCTCATGGCCGCCCGCGGGATGAACACCATCTCCGATCTCATCCCCCACCTCGCCGACCGCGGCATCACGCTCTCGGACTCGCAGCTCTATCGACTCCTCAGCGGCATACCCGAGCGGATCAACCTCACCTTGCTCGGCGCGATCCTCGACACCCTCGATTGCGACTTCGAGGAACTCGTGCCCGTCACGGTCACGGCCACCGCGTCCCGCACCCGCGCCACCGGAACAACGGATACGGCCGCTCTCGCCCGCACCGACGGAATCCGGCCCGCGCGGGCGCGGATTCATCGACCCAGTTGAGCCGGCATCAAGTCGACGCCAGTTGCGCACGCTGCGAACGAGTCGGAGTTCGGTTCGCGACGACCTGGCCAGAAGGACGCATCTGCCGGCGCTGCTACCAGCGTGTCACACGCATCCACGGCACCTGCCCCGGTTGCAACGGCGACCGGCTCCTGCCCGGCCTCCTCGGCAACGCCCCCGCCTGCACTGATTGCGCAGGGATCCCCAAAGACTTTCACTGCACCCGCTGCGGCCGTGAAGACGAACACGTTCGAGTCGGGCTCTGCGCCCACTGCTGCCTCGCCGACGATCTCACCCACCTCTTCGACGGCGGCGACGGGAAGATCGCCCCGCATCTGCAGCCCCTGTTTCATGCCCTGACGGGCCAGAAGCACGCCCGCAGCGCGAAGATCTGGCTGACGACGAACGCGGAAGCTGTCGCCCTGATCCGGGCGCTTGCTCGGCGCGAAGTCCCGCTCGAGCACAGCACCTTCACAGAGCATCCGAACCCGATCCGGGTCGCGTTCCTCCGTGAGCTCTGCGTCGAGCACGGGCTCCTCTCCCCCGTCCATCTCGACATCGAACGCTTCCAATCCTGGCTAGCACGGAAGGCCGAGCTCGCCCACCCAGACGATGGACGACTGATCGTTCAATACGGCCGCTGGGTTCACCTCAACCGCATGAATCACCTCGCCGAGACCGGCCAGCTGAAAAAGGGCACGTTCCTCTCCGCCAAACAATCCACCACCGTCGCACTCGAGTTCCTCGCCCACCTCCGAGAACGACACACTGCACCGGCCAACTGTCGACAAGCTGACATCGATGGCTGGCTCACGGGCGGTCCCACCACACGCAGCCTGGCTCGCGGGTTTATCCGCTGGGCCATGCAACACGGCCACCTCCCCGTCATCGAAGTCCCCTATCGCCTCGCCAAGACCACCCCCGTGATCACCCAGCAACAACGCCTCGCACACATCCAGCGGCTACTCGATCCAGCGACACCTCTGCGCCCCCTCGAACAAACCGCAGCGCTCCTGCTCATGCTCTATGGGCAGCCGTTGGCGCGAATCGCTCGCATGCGGCTCGACCAGCTCCGCATCAACGATGCCGGCATCACCATCCGATTCACCAACGACCCCTTGCGCATCCCTGAGCCCTTCGCGAGCGTTGCCCGCGCGCACATCGAAGACCTACCCAACCTGAACACCTCCGCCCATCGGGACAACGCCTGGCTCTTCCCCGGCGGCAGGCCCGGCCAACCCATCCACCAGAGCACGTTGATGAATCTGCTTCGCGATGCCGGCATCGACCTCCGCGGCGCCAAGAACGCCGCACTCCGTGAGCTTGTCCTCCAAATGCCCGCACCGATCGTCGCGGATTCCTTCAACTACAGCTACACCGTCACAGAGCAACACCGACGCAATGCCGGGGCTCAGTTCATCGACTACATCGCCAAACGACCCCACCCCTGAGTGGGCACAACTCCCTCTTATGCAATAATCTGCGTATGCATGCAGATAAGAGATGTTCGTTGTCGGCGGAGAGCGAGTATGTCGAGCTTGCGGTCGAGGTGTTCTCGATGCTCGCGGACGCGACGCGGATCCGGATCATTCTCGCGCTGCGTGATCAGGAGCTGTCGGTGAACCATCTCGCGGACATCGTCGACAAGTCTGCTCCGGCGGTCTCACAGCACCTGGCGAAGCTGCGTCTCGCCCGGATCGTGTCGACACGCCAGGAGGGCACGAAGGTGTTCTACCGGCTAACGAACGAGCACGCCCGGCAGCTGGTCGCGGACGCGATCTTCCAGGCCCAGCACACACTGAGCAACGACCCGGCCCACCACCGCGGCGCGCACCCGACCCCAGAGGACGTGCGCTGATGCTGCAGGTCCTCCGCAACCCCACCTACGCGAAGCTGTTCGCAGCTCAGGTGATCGCCCTGCTCGGCACAGGGCTGCTCACCGTCGCCCTGGGACTTCTCGCGTTCGACATCGCTGGGGCCGCGGCAGGGTCGGTTCTCGGCACGGCGTTGACGATCAAGATGGTTGCCTACGTCGGGGTCGCCCCGCTGATCGCCGCGGTCGTCGACCGGCTCCCGAAAAAAGCCGTCCTGATCAGCGCGGACCTGATCCGCCTCGCGATCGCGCTGATGCTGCCGTTCGTCACCGATGCCTGGCAGATCTACGTCCTCGTGTTCGTGCTGCAGTCCGCCTCCGCGACGTTCACCCCAGCGTTCCAGTCTCTGATCCCCTCGGTGCTCCCCGAGCCCGAGGACTACACCCGGGCGCTGTCGCTGTCGCGGCTCGCCTACGACCTCGAGGCGCTGCTGAGCCCGACGATCGCCGCAGCCCTGCTGACGGTGATCACCTACAACAACCTGTTCGTCGGCACCGCGATCGGCTTCACCTGCTCCGCCCTGCTGGTGCTGTTCTCCCGGCTGCCCGCCCGCACTGACGACGGGCCGGTGCTGCCGTTCTGGCAGCGGCTCCCGCTCGGGGCGAAGGTGTTCGCCCGCACACCGACACTGCGGTTCCTGATGCTCACGAACATCGTCGTCGCGGCCGGCACCGCGATCGTCCTAGTGAACTCCGTCGTCTACGCGCGCGGCGTCTTCGGCCTCGGAGACCAGGCCCTCGCCCTCGCATTGGCCTGCTACGGGATCGGGTCTCTGATCGTCGCGGTGAACATCCCCTGGCTGGTCGGCAAGCTCGGCGTGATCCGCACCATGATCACCGGCGCGACCGTCATCATCACCGGCCTAGTCGTCGCTGTCGCGATCACCGCGGTCGCGATCACCGCGGTCGCGACAGCAAACGGGGCGGGATGGTTCGTACTGCTCGGTGCCTGGGTGCTGCTCGGCATGGGCACGTCGCTGGTGAACACGCCCTCCTCGCGGCTGCTCGCGGATGCGTCGACGCCAGCGAATCGGAACCTCGTCTACACCGCCCAGTTCGCCCTCTCCCACGCCTGCTTCCTCATCACCTACCCGATCGCAGGATGGCTGGGAGCGGCGAACCTCACCGAAGCAGCGATCGCGCTCCTCGTCATCGCCGCCGCCGCCGGAACAGCCGCGGTCGTGTTCGCCCGCCCCCGCCTCCTCCACGGAGGCACGGACACGCCCGCCGTTGCTGTCGATCACAACCGCTGATCCGCCTCGACCCCACCTCTTCGCCCGTCGACGCTGAAGATACAACCTCAGCGGGCCCCGGAACCATCAGCTTTGCCGCGGTGATCGCGTTGCAACCGCAGCGATCCCGTCCCTGCACATCGCCAAAGAATACGCCGCTCATCAATACGCACTCACACCACTAAAGGGTGATGCCAGTCCGGTTGAGGCTACGACGAGGCACTCTCCCCGCGCCGCTGCTCTCAGTCCGCGAGGCCGAGTAGCGGCCGGACCTCGACGCGGCGATTGCATGCGCGCGATGCGGCGACCGCGACGTGTCGTGCCGCCTCGACACTCGGCGCCTCAATGATCCAGAATCCCGCCACGAAGTCGTCTGCGTATGGGACGGCTCCGTCGCTGGTCACGACCTCCGCCCCGCGGGCGTCGACGGTCACGCTCCGATCCGGTCCGGGTTTTCCGCGAGCGCCGACTGAATTTTGCACCTAAAGTGCAGTATAGTGCACTCATGGAAGTGTCGTCCAGCGCCCCCGATGAACTCGCCGCCGTGATCGGTGCCCGCGTGCGCGATGCACGCACCCGTCGGTCGCTCACGCTCGATCAGCTCGCCGCGTCGGCGGGCGTATCGCGGCGGATGCTCGTCAACGTCGAGCAGGGATCCGCCAATCCCAGCGTCGCCACGCTATTGCGGCTTGCGCAGGCTCTCGGTCTCGGTCTTCCCGAGCTGGTCGAGCCGCCGCGCGCTGGCGACGTGGCGGTCTCCCCGGCGGGATCAGCTCCGGTGCTGTGGCGCGGTGACGCCGGTGGTACCGCATCTCTGCTTGCCAGCGCGACAACCCCCGACGTGCTCGAGCTCTGGATCTGGACAATGCACCCCGGAGAGACGCGAGACAGCGACGCTCACCCCACGGGCGCGCGAGAACTGGTGCACGTTATCGCCGGCACGCTCGAGTTGATCGTTGACGGCGACCGACACAGGCTCGGCGCGGGCGATGCGGCGAGCTTTCCGGGAGATCGGCCCCACGGTTACCGACCCGCCGACGACGAACCCGTCACGTTCGTCCTCACCGTCTTCGAGCCGGCCCCGTGAGCGTGCTCGAACGGGGAGCGGCCCGCGCGACTGCCGCCACTCCCCCGTGGACGCTCGCCGTCGCGGCGATGCTCATGATTCAACTCGGCTCGGCCCTGTCGGCGGGTCTGCTCATTCCCGAGCTGGGGGCCGGCGGGACCGCCTGGCTCCGCCTGACGCTCGGCGCGATCATCCTGGTCGCGATCGCCCGGCCGCCGTTGCGATCGATTCGCCGCAGTGACGTGCTGCCCCTCCTCGGGCTAGGGGTCGCGACCGGCCTCATGACCGTGTTCTTCCTTGCCGCTATCGCGCGCATCCCGCTCGGTATCGCCGTGGCGATCGAATTCCTCGGGCCTCTCGCCGTCGCCGCGCTGCGCCGACCGAGCGGTCGAGCGCTGGCGTGGCCGCTGCTCGCCCTCGCGGGCGTCGTGCTCATGACCGAGCCGTGGCGCGACACCGTCGACCCGATCGGGGTGCTGTTTGCGGCACTCGCCGGCACCGGCTGGGGCATCTACATCGTGCTCACACAGCGCGTCGGAGACCGCTTCAGCGGCATTCGCGCCCTGTCGATCACCATCCCGGTCGCCGCCCTCACCGCGGCATTCATCGGCGTGCCCCAGGCGGTCGGCACCCTGCGGCTGGAGCACCTCATCATCGGAGCTGGACTGGCGCTCCTCGTGCCCGTCGTGCCCTTCGCCCTCGAGATGGTCGCTCTTCGCCGCATGACGGCCACCGCGTTCGGCACCCTCATGGCCGTCGAGCCCGCGATCGGCCTCGTCATCGGGATGCTCGTGCTGCTGCAGGTCCCGGGGCTCGCGCAGATCGCGGGGATCGCCCTCGTCGTCATCGCGGGGGCGGCCGCTCAGCGAGGCGGACGCCGCTCGGCACCCCCGCTGGCCGCTCAGCCGACGTGACCGGGGTCAGTCGCGGTGTACGCAGAGGACACCTCGGTTCCGCGCCAGGCTTCATCGAAGAAGTCCCTCTCCCAGATCAGCGAGACGTCGTGGGCGCGCTCCATTGCCCGACGCTGCTCGTGACTCGCTGAGTCGGCGACGCGGGATGCGACCGACTCCGCGAGCACGCTCGTGTGCAAGAACTGGGGGTCACCGTACGCATCGAGCCACTCGGCATACGGGTGGCCCGCCCTCTCGATCGGCGCGAAGCGACGCCCCAGGTCCGCGTACACCGTGAAACACGGCAGCACCGCCGCGACCGTTTCGGCATAGTCGCCCCGGGCCGCCGTGCGTTCCAGGTGGTCGAGGTAGCCCACCGTCACCGGAGCGGGCATCCCGACGTCCTCGCCCACGATGCGGCGATGCAGGCGCTCGACCTCGAGGTCAGCGCCCTCGGCCGAAGCCGCCCAGAACGCTCGATCATCCGTCGTAGGTGCGAGCTCGGCGAGGCGCCGAAGGACGCGCCCGTAGCCCGCCAGGTAGTGGGCGTCCTGACGGAGGTATTCCGCCCAGTGATCGCGGTGCAGGGAGCCGTCGGCCATTCCGCGGACGAACGCGACAGCCAGGATGTCGGCCCGCACGGCGGCACCGCGATCCCACGCGCTGCGCGCCCACGACCCGTTCTCGCGATCAGCAGAGGTGCGCGGGTCGAGCGCGTGCAGGTGATCGATCGGCCCGTTGCCCGACCCCACCCACAGCCTCTCTCCTTCCCGGATTGCGGCGGTGAGCCACGCCTTCACCCGGACGAGTCCGTCCTCCCAGGTGGCGCCGTCCGCCCGCACCGTTGCCAGAGCGGCCGAGAGCGAGCAACCCGTGCCATGGGTGTTGCGGCTCTCCACCCGCTCCCCCGGCACCTCGTATACGTCGTCGCCGTCGACGAGCGCATCGGGCGCGCTAGGACCGGCGAGGTGGCCGCCCTTCACGACGACCCGCGCGCCGGTTTGCCTCGACAGTCGCCGTCCCTGATCGAGGGCGTCCGACCACGAGGCAGCGCGCGGGGCGCCGACGAGGGCCGCGAGCTCGTCGAGGTTGGGCGTGATGAGGTGCGCCGCACTCGCCAGCTCGAGCACCGCTCGCTCGGCGGCGGCGTCCAGCAGTCGGTGCCCGCTCGTCGAGATCATGACCGGGTCGAGGACCACGACGGCGGGGCGGGTACGCCGCACCCAGTCGGCGACGACCTCCACGATGGGAGCGGAGAAGAGCATCCCGATCTTGACCGCATCGACGGCGATGTCGTCGGAGACCGCGCGGAGTTGATCCGCCACGAACTCGGCCGGCGGAGCGTGGACGCCGTCGACGGCGCGCGTGTTCTGTGCCGTGAGCGCGGTGATGGCGGCCATGCCGTAGCCGCCGAAGGCCGCGATCGACTTCAGGTCGGCCTGAATGCCCGCCCCGCCGCTCGGATCAGACCCGGCGATCGCGAGGACGCGAGGACGCGACGGCCGGGCGCTCATCGGCTCATCGCCTCACGGAAGGCGCGGGCCGCCACGCGCGGATCGCTCGCCCCGCAGATTGCCGAGACGACCGCAACTCCCGCGGCGCCCGCCGCCCGGAGATCGGCCGCGTCGTCGGGGCGGACGCCGCCGATCGCCACACAGGGGATGTCTGTGCGGGCAGCGAGCGCGGCGAAGCCGTCGACGCCGAGCGGCTTCGGATGATCGGGTTTGGTCGCGGTCGGCCTGATCACGCCAACGCCGAGGTAGTCGACCGTGCCCGCTCGCAGCGCCGCGGCAACCGTGAGATGTTCCACGGTGTTCGCGGTGAGTCCGATGACGCTTTCTGCTCCGAGCAGGCGGCGCGCTACCTCGACCGGCAGATCCGATTGGCCGAGGTGCACGCCGTCGACCCGCGCTCCGCGGTCCCTCGCGGCGAGCACCACGTCAACCCGGTCGTCGACGAGCACGGCAGCGCGGCCAGCGACCGTGTCTGAGACGCGCACGGTCCGCTCGATCAACTCGCGCGCGCTCGCGGTCTTCTCGCGCACCTGGACGATCGTCACTCCCCCGTCGACCGCGGCGTCGACAATCGCGCACAGAGTGTCCGTGGGAAGCCCCTCCGCCGTGACGAGATGCAGGGACAGACCAGTCGACACGGTCACGGCGCGACCCCCTTGCTGACGCGCACGCTGAGCGCGGAGTCGCGCGGCGTGAGGGCGTCCAGCTCGTCGAGGAAAGCCGGAGAGAAACTGCCCGGCCCGACTCCGCGCGCTTCGGCACGCTCCGACGCGACGGCGTAGACCGCCGACGCGGCCACCGCCGCGGAGAACGGATCGGTGACGGCGACGAAAGCCGCCATGACGGCGCCGAGCGAGCATCCGCCGCCCGTGATTCGCGTGAGGAGTGGGCTACCCCCGGATACGCGAGCTACGCGTCGCCCGTCAGTGATCAAGTCGCGCTCGCCGGACACGGCGACGACCGCCCCCGTCTCTTCCGCGAGTCGTGTGGCTGCGTCCAGCGCATCGTCGGGACTGTCGGTGCTGTCGACGCCGCGCCCTCCCGACCCCGCGCCCGCCAGCGCGATGATCTCAGAGGGGTTCCCCCGGATGATCGCGGGACGGTGCGCGAGCAGTTCGGCGGCGAGAGCAGTGCGTATGGGCAAGGCCCCCACGGCGACAGGGTCGAGCACCCAGCGGGCGTTCTCGACGACGGCCTCCCTCGCCGCGTCGCGCTGTTCAGCGGTGGGCGTCCCGAGATTCACGAGCACCCCGCCCGCGATGCGGGCGAAGACCCCCGCCTCACCCGGTATGTCGCACATCGCGGGCGACGCTCCGATCGCGAGCAGCGCGTTGGCAGTCATGTTGGTCACCACCGCATTCGTGATGCACTGCGTGAGCGGCTGCGAAGAGCGCAACAGGGCAAGGGCATTCCCCGGCTCAACGAGGACGGCAGATGGGTGCGCAGACATAACGACATTCCCTTCGCTAGTACGAGCTAGATCAGGTTCAACGGGTGTGATCTCAGCCCGCGCGGCGGGCACCCCGTGTCAACGCCGCCGACAGTAGCACGGTGTGTCTGGGAGGAGCGGTGCCGGACTAGCCGAGCCCGATCTCCAGGTCCTCCCACAGGTCGTCGATGCCCTCCAGCCCGACGGAGAGTCGAACGATGCCCGCGCCCGGTCGCGACTCAGGCGCGACGGGCCGGTGCGTGAGCGAGGCCGGATGCTGAATCAGGGAATCGACGCCGCCCAGCGATACGGCGTGCGTGAACCAGCGACGGCCACTCGTGAGCTTCTGCGCGGCGGCGTAGCCACCGACGAGGTCAACACTGAGCATCGCGCCCGGTCCCCGCAGTTGGCGGCCGAGCAGACCCTGCGGATCGCCACCGTCGACCGTCGGATAGAAGACACGAGCGACGGCGGGATGCTCGACGAGCCTCGCGGCGAGCTGCGCGGTCGTCGCCTGTTGCGCGCGCACCCGCAGGGGCAGCGTCGGCAGGCCACGATGGAGCAGGTACGCGGCCATCGGGTGCAAGATTCCTCCGGTGATCGCGCGCACGGGGCGAATCGCGGTTGCCCACTCGGCGCTGACCGCCAGCGCTCCGCCCACGACGTCGCCGTGGCCGCCGAGGTACTTGGTCGCGCTGTGCAGCACGAGGGCGGCCCCCAATGCTGCGGGGTTTTGCAGCACGGGTGTGGCGAACGTGTTGTCGACGAGCACAGGGCGCTCCCCCGCAGCGTCCACGACCGCCGCGATGTCGACGAGCTCGAGCGTGGGGTTCGCGGGCGTCTCCATGACGACCAGGCAGGTATCGGGTCGAAGCGACGCGGCCACCTCGTGAGGTGAGCAGAAGGTGGTCTCGACCCCGAGCATCCCCGAGGCCAGCAGGTGATCGGTGCCGCCGTAGAGCGGGCGCACCGCGACTATGTGGCGCCCCGCGCCGCGGTTCGCCGCCGCGGTGACGGCCGCCGAGAACGCCGCCATACCGGAGGCGAAGGCAACCGCCTCGTCAGTTCCTTCGAGCTCGGCGAGTGCGCTCTCGAAGCGGGCCACGGTGGGGTTCCAGAGCCGCGCGTAGACAGGGCCGCCATCGGTGGGGTGCCCGCCCGTTGCCATCGACTCGTACGACTCTCCCCCGGCCTCGATATCAGGCAGCGGATTCGTCGACGACAGGTCGAGCGGCGGCGCGTGCACGCCGAGGGTCGTGAGATCGGCGCGACCGGCGTGAACTGCGACCGTGTCGAGTGAGGCGGGGGCGACGGCAGTGTCGAGCAACATGGGAAGAGTCTGGGCGGAGGCGCGGCAATCATCAATGTTGTTCGAATAAGCCGCGAGCAGTGGAGAAATTCCCGCTGAACCTGCAGGCTGGGGTGGTGGCTGACGTCTCCGACCCGCAGAATCCGCGCACCCCGCTCGACGCGGTCGATCGCGCACTGCTCGCCGCCCTCGATCAGAACGCACGGCTCACCAACGCGGCGCTCGCACAGGCGGCGGGGATCGCCGAGTCAACGTGCACACAACGGATGCGCGCCCTGCGAGATCGCGGCGTCATCCGAGCATTCCGCGCTGACATCGACCCTGCGGCCGTCGGTCGCCCCATGCAGGCCGTGATCAAGGTTCGTCTCGGCAGCCATGATCGGGACGGCGTGCTGGCCTTTCACGCGCGCTTGCGGCGCATACCGGGTGTCATCCGCATTTTCCACGTTGCGGGCGCCGACGATTACCTGCTGCACGTCGCCGTTGCTGACGCGAGTGCATTGCGCGACCTCGTACTGGAGCACATCACGCAGCACCCGGGGGTCGTGCACACCGAGACGCAACTGGTCTTCGACGTCATGGACGGCCCCGGAGTCGTGACTGCACGGGCCTAACCGCGTCCGCGCGTCAGCGCTGCGTTGCGTCCGCCCACTCGGCGAGCTTCGCCTGCGCCGCGCCTGAGTCAATCGACTCGGCGGCGACGGCAAGCTGTTCCGCGATCCTCTCCGTGATGGGTCGCGTGATCTGGGACGGGTCCTGCGCGAGCCCGAACGATACGAGGCCAGCGGCGGCGTTCAGCAACACGATGTCGCGCACGGCGCCCGCCTCGCCGGCGAGCACCCGGCGGGCAATGTCGGCATTGTGTGCGGGCTCTCCTCCGAGCACCGCCTCGACCGGGTGGTAGCTCAGGCCCAGCTCGCGCGGGTCGATGTCGTGCTCGGTCACCGACCCTCGCGACACCTCCCACATGTGCGAGTGACCGCTCACGCTGAGTTTGTCGATGCCGTCGTCGCCGCGATAGACGAGCGCCGTGGCCCCGCGCGTGCGAAAGACTCCGACCATCAACGGCACGCGGTCGAGATGGGCCACCCCCACGGCGGACGCTTCCGGGCGGGCCGGGTTCACCAGCGGCCCCAGGATGTTGAAGACGGTCGACACACCCATCTCTCGCCGTGCCGGGCCCGCATGGCGAAACCCCGGGTGGAACACCTGCGCATTGAGATACGTCACACCCACCTCGCGCTGCACGTCGGCGACCTCGTCCGGGTCCAGTGACAGGTTGATGCCCAGCTCGCCGAGGACGTCAGAGGCGCCTGACTTCGAGCTTGCTCCGCGATTGCCATGCTTGGCGACCGGCACTCCCGTCGCCGCGACGACAATCGACGCAATGGACGAGACGTTGACGACGGCGCCGTACGGGTCCCCCCCGGTGCCGACGATGTCGAGCACCATCGGATCAATCGCCACCGGATGCGCGTGGCTGAGCGCCGCATCCCGGAACCCGACGATCTCGTCCACCGTCTCGCCCTTGACGCGTAACGCGACGAGGAAAGCCGCCAGCTGCGCGTCGGTCGTTTCCCCCGCCATGACCCGCTCCATCGCCCACGTGGCCTCGGCGATCGACAGATCCTGCCCCTCGATGAGTCGTGTGAGGACGGCCGGCCAGGTCAGGGTCACAGACATGTGACGATGCTAGTGAAATCCTGCAAAGTCGCGCGGCGAGCGCAAAGAACCTCCAGAAACATCGGTCATAATGTTCGGGTGACCAGTACCCCACTCGCCGCATCGCTCAGCGCCCCCACGATCAACAGACCCAACGTCGTCGCCGTCGGAACGATCGTGTGGCTCGGCAGCGAAGTGATGTTCTTCGCCGGACTGTTCGCCATCTACTTCACGCTGCGATCGACCTCACCTGAGCTGTGGGCGATGGGCACCGAGAAGTTTGACGTCACCTTCGCGGCGGTGAACACGACGATTCTCGTGCTGTCGTCGGTGGCCTGCCAGTTCGGTGTGTTCGCGGCCGAGCGCCTGCAGCCGCGACGCAAGAGCTGGAAGATCACCGAGTGGGGCATGATCGAGTGGTTCTTCGTGACCTACGCGATGGGCGCGATCTTCGTCGTCGGTCAGATCTACGAGTACTCGATCCTCACGAGCAAGTTCGTCTGGTTGAACTCCGACGCGTTCGGCTCGGCCTTCTATCTGACCACCGGCTTCCACGGCCTGCACGTGATTGGTGGGCTCATCGCCTTCCTCCTCGTGATCGGCCGCGCCTATGCCGTCAAGAACTTCACCCACCGGGACGCCACCAGCGCCATCGTCGTGTCGTACTACTGGCACTTCGTCGATGTCGTCTGGATCGGCCTGTTCCTTGTCATCTACGTCCTCCAGTAAGTAGCCCGATCAGCTCGTAACGCGACAGCAGACACCGAGAATCGAGACGCACCGCACCATGGCAATCACCTCACCCGCTTCCCCCCGACGCTCCGGCCGTCGCCACCCGCTGGCAACCGCGGCCCTGCTGATCGTCGGCCTTCTCGCCACGGGCGGCGCCTACGCGCTGGCCACAAGCACGGCGACGGCAGAGACGACGGCACACACGGCCGAAATGGTCGAGGAGGGTGGAAAGCTCTTCGCGGCAAACTGCGCGAGCTGTCACGGCATCCTCGCTGACGGCACCGCAGCTGGCCCCTCGCTCATCGGTGTGGGCGCCCTCGCGGTCGACTTCCAGGTCGGCACGGGCCGCATGCCCATGGCCGCCTCGGGCCCGCAGGCCGAGGTCAAGCCCGTGCAGTTCAGCCAAGAGCAGATTGACGCGATGGGCGCCTGGGTCGCTGAGTTGGCGCCCGGCCCCGCCATCCCCGCAGAGCGCTACTTCGCCGGCGATGGTGACGTCGCTAATGGTGCCGAGCTGTTCCGCATCAACTGCGCCATGTGCCACAACGTTGCGGGTGCCGGTGGCGCGCTCACCGAGGGTAAGTACGCCCCGGGCCTTGCGAACATCGACCCGATCCACGTCTACGGCGCCATGGTCACCGGCCCTCAGAACATGCCGGTGTTTAGCGACATGAACCTCACGCCCGAAGAGAAGAACGACGTCATCTCGTACCTCCGCTACATCGACGAGAACCCGTCGGTCGGTGGCTTCGACCTCGGCTCGCTCGGCCCCGTCTCGGAGGGTCTCTTCATCTGGATCTTCGGCCTCGGCGGCCTCGTCGCCGTGACCGTCTGGCTTACCGCGAAGTCGAACTGACGGATGCGCGCGATTAGGAAGGATCGATAATGGCCGACATCCACGACGACCGCGACGAGGCAGTAGCCCCGTCGACCGAGGTCGCCACGGTGGACGACCACAGTGCTGCGGCTCCTGCGACCGCAGTTGTGCGCGCAGACCGTATTCCGAACCCCGGCTTCCCGCCGCACCGCCCGCGCGTCACCGACCTCGACCCCAAGAAGGAGAAGCAGGCAGAGCGCACCATCAGCGCCCTCTTCCTGCTCTCGATCGTGGGCAGCGTGCTGGCTGTGGTCGCGTACTTCGCGTTCCCGATCGACCAGGCCAACCCCGGGTCGGTACGTCTCAACAACCTGTTCCTCGGGCTCGGCATTACCCTCGCCCTTCTCGGCGTCGGTATTGGCGCCGTGCACTGGTCGAAGGCCCTCATGCACAGCCATGAAGAGGTCGAGATGCGTCACCCGACGCGCGGCTCGGACGAATCGCGCACGAAGGCCGTCGAGATCTTCAGCCAGGCCAACAAAGAGTCGGGCTTTACCCGCCGTAGCCTTGTGCGCAACACGCTCATCGGTGCCGTCGCCGTGACGCCCATTCCGGCCGTCGTCATGTTCCGCGACCTTGCCGGCGACGACGACCCGGTCGCGTTGCTGAAGCAGACCATGTGGGACGAGGGCGTGCGGCTCTGCCGCGATCCCTCCGGCACCCCGATCCGGGCCGCAGACGTCACGATCGGCTCGGCGTTCCACGTCATCCCCGAGGGGCTCGCGGAGCTCGAGTACCACCGCATCGAAGAGAAGGCCAAGGCGGCTGTGCTGCTGATGCGCCTCCCCGTCGACGAGCTCAACGAAGACCCTGCTAAGGCCGACTGGTCGTACGACGGCATTGTCGCCTACTCAAAGATCTGCACGCACGTGGGTTGCCCCGTTGCGCTGTACGAACAGCAGACGCACCACCTGCTGTGCCCCTGCCACCAGTCGCAGTTCGACGTCGCGAACCACTGCGAGGTCATCTTTGGACCGGCGGCCCGTCCTCTGCCTCAGCTCCCGATCACTGTGGACGATGAAGGATTCCTTGTCGCGCGTAGCGACTTCCGCGACCCTGTCGGCCCGACCTTCTGGGAGATCAACCGATGAGCACGACCACTACTGCGCCGAGCGCGGGCACGGCCACGCAGGCCGCGCCGAGCACCGGCATGCGGTTCACTGGGTGGGCCGCGAACTACATTGATGAACGCACGAGCGCGTCGACCGCGGTCAAGACTCTGGGTCGCAAGATCTTCCCCGACCACTGGTCGTTCATGCTCGGTGAGGTGGCGCTGTACAGCTTTATCGTCATCCTCATCAGCGGCACCTTCTTGACCTTCTTCTTCGACCCGTCGATGACCGAGGTCGAGTACAGCGGGTCGTACGTGCCGCTTCAGGGCATCCCGATGTCGGTGGCGTACCACACGGCACTCGACATCTCTTTCGAGATCCGCGGCGGCCTCCTGATGCGTCAGGTGCACCACTGGGCGGCACTGCTGTTCGTCGCCTCGGTTGCGCTGCACATGCTGCGGGTGTTCTTCACCGGAGCCTTCCGCAAGCCGCGCGAGCTCAACTGGGTGATCGGCTTCCTGCTCTTCGTCATGGCGATGGCCCTCGGCTTCACGGGCTACTCGCTGCCCGACGACATGCTTTCGGGCAACGGCCTGCGCATCATCGACGGCATGATCAAGGGTATTCCGGTTGTCGGAGCCTGGATCTCGTACCTGTTCTTCGGTGACGAGTTCCCCGGAACGCAGATCATTCAGCGCCTGTACATCCTGCACATCATGCTGTTGCCGGCGATCACGATCGCCCTCATCGGCGTGCACATGCTGCTGCTGATCGTCAACAAGCACACGCAGTTCGCGGCCCCCGGGCGCACGAACGACAACGTGGTGGGCGCGCCGGTCATGCCGACGTTCGCGGCGAAGGCGGGTGGCTTCTTCTTCATCGTCTTCGGTTTCATTGTGCTGATCGCGTCGCTGTTCACGATCAACCCCATCTGGAACTACGGGCCGTACGACCCCTCCCCCGTGTCTGCGGGTACCCAGCCTGACTGGTACATCGGGTGGGCTGACGGCGCTCTGCGACTGATGCCGCCGAACCTTGACTGGGTGATCTTCGGCTACACGCTGCCAATGGGTGTGCTGATTCCGACCGTGGTCATGCTGGTGTTCCTCGCCCTCATCGCGGTGTACCCCTTCCTCGAGGCGTGGGTCACCGGCGACAAGCGCGAGCACCACATCGCCGAGCGCCCGCGGAACGCCCCCGTACGTACCGGTATCGGTGCGGCAGCCGTGGTGTTCTACTGCGGACTGTGGGCGGCGGCAAGCTCCGACCTCATCGCGACGCACTTCCGCGTCACACTCGAGGGCGTCATCCACACGCTGCAGTTCATCACCGTGGTGGGGCCGTTCATCGCCTACTGGATCACCAAGCGTGTGTGCCTGGCGCTCCAGCGCAAGGATCGCGAGATGGCTCTGCACGGCTTCGAGACCGGCCGCATCGTGCGTCTGCCCGGAGGCGAGTACATCGAGGTGCACGAGCAGCTCGATGACTACGAGCGCTGGAAGCTGGTTGCGCACGACGAGTACCAGCCGCTCATGATCCGCCCGGACGACAATGGCCGCATCACGGTGCGCCAGCGCGTGCGTGCTGGACTGTCGCGCTGGTTCTTCGAAGACCGCGTCGCTCCCGTCACGCAGCGCGAGATCGAGGCGCAGAAGCACTAACGCCCCGTCACGACGAAGGCCCCGGTTCCACGCTCGGAACCGGGGCCGCTGTTGTTGTGCCGAGGCGACGCCGAACGCTGCTACTTGACGAGCAGAACCGTTCCCGCGGCGCGGTCGTGAAGCCCCCGGTGGTTCACATCGAAAAACACGGCGGGCAGCACAAGCACGAGCAGGGCGGTGCGCAGCACCGGGCGCCAGAGTCCGATGCGGCCACCCGCCATCGGCACCACGTGCATCCCCAGAATCAGGTGACCGGGGCTGCCGCCCAGAAGTGCGGTCGAAACGATGTGCAGACCGGCGAACACGGCCAGGGTGGCGAGCGGCTCGTAGGAGAAGAACGCGGCCGAAATGATCACGCTGAAGCCCCAGTCGATCGCGATGCCCCCGATGCGGCGCCCCAGGCGGGCGACCGAGCGGGATCCGGATTCGGGGAGGCCGATGCGTTGCCCCGGCCAGTCGGGAAGTTCACTATCGGGGGTCACACGCCCAGTGTAGAAGCGCCGTGGTGGGCGAATTCGGGGCGCGCGCAGAGCCTTTCCGGCTTTGCGGCGTACACTCGGTCACGTGATCGACTTTGTCGACACGGGGCTAAGCGCCAACTCCGTGCCGTACTTGTCGGGTCTCGAACAGCAGCGTGCCCTGCACGCTGCTGTCGTCGAGGGCCGGGCGCCTGATTCTGTGATGCTGCTCGAGCACGAGAGCGTCTACACCGCCGGCAAACGCACCGAGCCGCACGAGCGACCGACGGACGGCACGCCCGTCGTCGACGTCGACCGCGGCGGCAAGATCACGTGGCACGGCCCGGGCCAACTCGTCGGGTACCCCATCCTGCGCCTCGCCGAACCGATCGACGTCGTCGGCTATGTTCGCCGCCTCGAAGGGATGCTCATCGCCGTCCTCGAGGACGTGGGCGTCGCGGGCGCCGAACGCGTCCCCGGACGCAGCGGCGTCTGGATGCGCGGCACCGACAAGATCGCGGCCATCGGCATCCGCGTCGCTTCTGGCGTCACCATGCACGGCTTCGCGCTGAACTGCTCGAACAGCTTCGAGGCCTACGACCGCATCATCGCCTGTGGCCTCAGCGACGCCGGTGTCACCTCTATCAGTCGCGAGCTCGGCCGAACCGTGACCCCCGCCGAGGCGGCCGTCGCGGTGCGCGCCCGCTTCGAGGAGTACGTCTACGCGCACGTCGCGAGTTCCGCATCCACCCCTGAATCACATCCCACACCCTCTGGAGTTCTCGCATGACCGCACCCGTCGACGGCCGCAAGATGCTGCGCCTGGAGGTGCGCAATGCGCAGACTCCGATCGAGAAGAAGCCGGAGTGGATCAAGACGCGGGCCAAGATGGGCCCCGAATTCAGCGCGTTGCGCTCCCTCGTCGGCGACAAGCAGCTGCACACTGTCTGCCAGGAGGCCGGCTGCCCCAACATCTACGAGTGCTGGGAAGACCGCGAGGCCACATTCCTCATCGGGGGAAGCCAGTGCACACGGCGGTGCGACTTCTGTCAGATCGACACCGGGAAGCCGGCCGACTACGACACGGATGAGCCGCGTCGCGTCGCCGAGAGCGTACGCGAAATGAACCTGCGTTACGCCACGGTGACCGGCGTCGCGCGTGACGACCTCCCCGACGAGGGGGCGTGGCTGCACGCCGAGACAGTGCGGCAGATCCACGAGCTGAACCCGGGCACCGGCGTCGAAATTCTCGCGACCGACTTCAACGGAAACCCCGAGCTGCTGCGCGTCGTCTTCGAATCCCGCCCCGAGGTCTTCGCCCACAACGTCGAGACGGTTCCGCGCATCTTCAAGCGCATTCGGCCGGCGTTCCGCTACGACCGCTCGCTAGACGTCATCACCCAGGCGCGCGACTTCGGGCTGATCACCAAGTCGAATCTCATCCTCGGGATGGGCGAGACGCGGGAAGAAGTCAGTCAGGCGCTGCGCGACCTCCACGACGCCGGCACAGATATTGTCACGATCACGCAGTACCTCCGCCCCACACCGCGGCATCACCCCATCGATCGCTGGGTGAAGCCGGAAGAATTCGTCGAGATCAAGGGGGAGGCCGAAGAGATTGGCTTCCTCGGCGTCCTCGCTGGCCCGCTCGTGCGCTCGAGCTACCGGGCCGGCCGGCTGTGGGCGCAGTCGATGGTCGCGAAGGGTCGCCCTATCCCCGACCACCTTCGTCAGCTGGCCGACAGTGCTGCCGGGTTTGCGCAGGCGGTCAGCTAGCCCGCGTAACATCGCCGAAACATTGGGGACACTGTGGGGAAATCCCACCCGTCTACCGTGAAACACGGTCGCAGTTGCGCCCGCCTACCCGGATCTAGCTCAGGAGACCATACGCATGTTCCGTGACTCGTCCGAGGTGCTGAAGTTCATCAAGGAGACGGACGTCAAGTTCCTTGACATCCGCTTCACCGATCTGCCCGGTGTGCAGCAGCACTTCAACATTCCCGCCTCCACCGTCGACGAAGACTTCTTCACCGTCGGCCAGCTGTTCGACGGTTCCTCCATCCGTGGCTTCCAGTCGATCCACGAGTCGGACCTCCAGCTCATCCCCGACGTCTCGACCGCCTACGTCGACCCGTTCCGCACCGAGCGCACGCTCGTGATGGTCTTCGACATCTACAACCCGCGCAACGGCGAGATCTACACGCGGGACCCGCGTCAGGTGGCCAAGAAGGCCGAGAAGTACCTCGCGTCGACCGGGGTGGCCGACACGGCTTTCTTCGCCCCCGAGGCCGAGTTCTACGTCTTCGACGACGTGCGCTACGAGGTCAGCCAGGGCAAGAGCTTCTACCAGGTCGACTCGGAGGAGGCCGCATGGAACACCGGCCGGGAAGAGGCCGGCGGAAACCTGGCGAACAAGACCCCCTTTAAGGGTGGCTACTTCCCCGTCTCCCCCGTCGACAAGCAGGCTGACCTGCGTGACGACATCGTCATGAAGCTCACCGAGGTGGGCCTGGAAGTTGAGCGCTCCCACCACGAGGTGGGTACCGCCGGCCAGGCCGAGATTAACTACAAGTTCTCCACCATGGTTCACTCGGCCGACGACATCTTGAAGTTCAAGTACGTTGTCAAGAACACCGCTCTCGAGTGGGGCAAGGTCGCGACCTTCATGCCGAAGCCGCTGTTCGGCGACAACGGTTCGGGCATGCACGTGCACCAGTCGCTCTGGAACGACGGCAAGCCGCTGTTCTACGACGAGGCAGGCTATGGGGGCCTCAGCGACATCGCCCGCTGGTACATCGGCGGCCTGCTAAAGCACGCACCCGCTGTACTCGCCTTCACCAACCCGTCGCTGAACTCCTACCACCGACTGGTGAAGGGCTTTGAGGCGCCGGTCAACCTTGTTTACTCGGCCGGTAACCGCTCGGCGGCCATCCGCATCCCCATCACGGGCACGAACCCGAAGGCGAAGCGCATCGAGTTCCGCGCGCCCGACGCCTCGGGTAACCCCTACCTGGCCTTCGCGGCGCAGATGATGGCGGGTCTCGACGGAATCCTGAACAAGATCGAGCCGCACGAGCCGGTCGACAAGGATCTCTACGAACTCCCCCCGGAGGAGGCCAAGGGCATCCCGCAGGTTCCCGGTTCGCTCGAAGAGGCGCTCGTCGCTCTCGAAAACGACCACGAGTTCCTGCTCGCCGGTGGCGTCTTCACGAAGGATCTCATCGAGACCTGGATTGACTACAAGCGCGAGAAGGAGATCCTCCCCGCCGCGCAGCGGCCGCACCCGTTCGAGTACGAGCTGTACTTCTCGGTGTAAGCGCGACACAGTACGCCCGGGGGCCTCGTTCCATCAGCGGAGCGGGGCCTTCGCGGCGTTTACGCCCTACGTGGCGTAGAAGCCCTTCTCAAACACCTGGCGCGCGAGGCGCGTGGTACGCAGGTAGTCCTCTTCGAGGAGCGCCGCCGACTTCGGCGGGTAGGCGAGCAGGCGGGCAATCGCATCGAGCTGCCGGCGATCGGCGGGCAACACGTCCGCTGTGCGGCCCGTCCACAGCATGGCCGCCGAACGCACCCGAGATGCGATCAACCAGGCCGCACGCAATCGCTCGGCGTCGCGGGACGGAAGAAGTCCCGCGTCGGCGGCAGCGGCGAGGGCCCCCAATGTCGACGGAGTTCGCAGCGCGGGCTCCTCGTGGGCGTGGCGCAATTGCAGAAGTTGCACGAACCATTCGACATCGCTCAGAGATCCGCGTCCGAGCTTCAGGTGCCGGGCGGGGTCGGCCGCCTGCGGCAAGCGCTCCGATTCGACTCGAGCCTTGATGCGCCGCACTTCCCGCGCCTCGGCCTCGCCAAACGTCGATGGATATCGAACGGCGTCCGCCACGTCCATGAAGTCGGCCGACAGGGCGCCGTCCCCCGCCGCGGGTCGGGCGCGTAACAGCGCCTGCGCCTCCCACGTCAGCGACCAGCGTTCGTAATACGCGCGGTAGGAATCCAGCGACCGGACGATCGGGCCGTTGCGTCCCTCGGGCCGAAGCCCCGCATCCAATTCACAGGGCAAACGAAGGTCCTCGGTGAGCTGCCCCAGACGCGTGACGATGCGCTGGGCAACGGTCGCGGCGCGGTCGCCGGCGCCCGCGTCACGGAAGACGTAGATGACGTCGGCGTCGGATCCGAACCCGAGCTCTGCGCCGCCGTAACGGCCCATCGCGATGATGGCGAACTCCACCCCGTCGCCGTACGTATGCGCGAGCGCGAGGGCACCCGTGAGGTAGGCGGTCGTGACGTCGCTGAGAGCGACGCCCAACTGCTGAACGTCGATGACGTCGACCATGGCGGCGAGCGCGACGCGCAGCGTCTCGCGGCGGCGAGCGACGCGAAGAGCCTTCGCCGCCGCATCGTCGTCGCCCGTGTGACGGGCGACCGTCGCGCGCACTTCGTCGAGCAGGGCCGCGAGTGGCCGCGGCCGCAACTCGTCATCGTCTTCGAGCCATGCCGCCCCTTCGGGGATGCGCTCGAACAAAGCCCCGACGAAGTGCGAGGCCGCGAGTACGGTCGACAGGCGCTGTGCGGCCCCCGAGGAGTCACGCAGCATGCGCAGGAACCAGTAGGTCTCGCCGAGCGCGTCACTCAGCCGCCGGAACGACAGCAGACCGTGGTCGGGATCGGCGCCGTCCGCCAGCCACTGCAGAATCACGGGCAAGAGCGTGCGCTGGATGGCAGCACGGCGCGACACCCCGCCGGTGAGGGCGGCGATGTGCTGCAGAGCGCGTTCGGGGTCGACGAAGCCGATGGCCGCGAGGCGCGCTTCCGCCTGGTCGGACGTGAGCGCCAGCTGCTCGTCGGGAAGCTTCGCCACCGCCGACAGCAGCGGCCGATAGAACAGCTTTTCGTGCAGCGATCGCACAGCGAGTTTCGTCCGCTGCCACTGCGACAGCAGCTCTTCGGCCGAGGACGCAAGGCCGGTCGCGCGCGCGATGACGCGCTGCCTGTCGGCGTCGCGCGGCATGAGGTGGGTGCGGCTCAGCCGATCGAGCTGCAGTCGGTGTTCGATCACCCGCAGGAGGCGGTAGTCACCCGAGAATTCGGCCGCCTCGGCACGGCCGATGTAGCCGCACTCCGCGAGGGCCGCGAGGGCCCCCAGGCTATCGCGTTGCCGAACGCGGTCGTCGTGATTGCCATGCACGAGTTGCAGCAACTGAACGGTGAATTCGATGTCGCGAAGCCCTCCGGGGCCGAGCTTCACTTGCACGTCCACCTCGTCGGCCGGAATGTGTGCGGTAACGCGTTCGCGCATCCCCTGCACCTGTTCGACGAAGCCGTCGCGTTGCGAGCTCTCCCAGACGAGTGGCTGCGTGATGGCGAGGAAGCCCTCCCCCACCTCCGGGTCTCCGGCGATGGGCCGCGCCTTCAGCAGCGCTTGAAACTCCCAATTCTTCGCCCAGCGCTCGTAGTACGCGCGGTGCGAGTCGAGGCTGCGCACGAGCGCGCCGTCCTTGCCTTCCGGCCGCAGGTTCGCATCGACTTCCCAGAGCGGCGGTTCGATTCCCGGCTCCTGGATGCTGCGGGCCGTCATCGAGGCAAGGCGGGTTCCGATCTCCACCGCCCGCCCGGTTTCGATCCCATCGCCCGCCTCGACGGCGTAGATGACGTCCACGTCGCTCAGATAGTTCAGTTCTCGGGCGCCGCACTTGCCCATGCCGATGATCGCCAGTCGCGTCGCCGCAACCTGTGCGTCGGGGAAGCCACATTCGCGTCGCGCGATGTCGAGGCCGGCATCGAGGCTTGCGCCCGCGAGGTCGGCCAGCGCGCAGCCCACCGCCGGCATCGCGGTGAGGGGGTCGTCGTGGTCGAGATCCCAGGCGGCCAATTGCAGCAGGTGTCGTCGGTAACGCACCCGTAGCGCGAGCCGCGCGTCCTCGCCCGTGAGCCCCGCCACCGCCTCCACGATGTCGCGGCGGTATACCTCGGTGTCCCGGGGCTCGCCGAGCTGCTCTCGGAGCGCCGCGAGCTCGTCCGGGCGGCGCAGGAGGAACTGGCCGAGGCCCTCGCTTGCGCCGAGAACGCGAATGATGCGGCGCATCCATGACGGATCTTCCAGTGCGGGTGCGAGCGCGTCGGCATGGCGGTCGAGCAGTGATTGCAGACCCCTCAGGGCGCGATCGGGGTCGGCGGCGAGCGAAAAGAGATCGAGGTGCTCGGTGATGCCGCCCGCGCCGGGCGTCGCGTCGAGTGCATCGATCGTCGACTTCGCCGCTCCGAGGTCGTCGAAACCGAGTCGGGCGAGCAGCGTCAGCGTCGACGCTGGGCGGGAATTCATGCGGGTGGCCTGGCCTCCGAGCGCTACAGGATCTCGAGGTTGCTCGAGAGCTCGTACGGCGTCACCTGAGCACGATATTCGCGCCACTCGCGGCGCTTGTTCAGCAGCACGTAGTTGAACACCTGCTCACCGAGCGTTTCGGCGACGAGCTCGCTGTCCTCCATCAGACCGAGCGCGCGGTCGAGGCTCGCGGGCAAGCCTTTGTAGCCGAGCGCTCGACGCTCAGACTCGCTGAGCGCCCACACGGTGTCTTCCGCCTCGGGCGGCAACTCGTAGCCGTTTTCGATTCCCTTGAGGCCGGCGGCGAGTAGGAGCGAATAGGCCAGGTAGGGGTTCGCAGCCGAGTCGAGGCCGCGGTATTCGACCCGCGCACTCTGGCCCTTGCCTGGCTTGTAGAGCGGCACGCGCACGAGCGCCGAGCGGTTGTTGTGGCCCCACGTCACGTAGCTCGGGGCCTCGTCGCCACTCCAAATGCGCTTGTACGAGTTCACGAACTGGTTCGTGACCGCCGTGATCTCGGGCGCGTGGTGCAGGAGCCCCGCAACGAATTGGCGGCCGATCTGCGACAGCTGGTACTGCCCGCCCGGGTCGAAGAACGCGTTCGTGTCACCTTCGAACAGTGACATGTGGGTGTGCATACCGCTTCCGGGGTGCTTCTCGAGCGGCTTGGGCATGAAGGTGGCGTACACACCCTGCTCGATCGCGACCTCTTTGACGACGGTGCGGAACGTCTGGATGTTGTCGGCCGTCGTCAGCGCATCGGCGTAGCGCAGGTCGATTTCGTTCTGACCGGGGCCCGCCTCATGGTGGCTGAACTCGACGGAGATGCCGAGGTCTTCCAGCATGCGCACCGCGCGGCGACGGAAATCGTGCGCGGAGCCGCCGGGAACGTTGTCGAAGTACCCGGCCGAATCGACCGGCTGCGGGCCCTCCGGGCCGAACTTCGAACTCTTTAGCAGGTAGAACTCGATCTCGGGGTGCGTGTAGAACGTGAAGCCCGCGTCGGCCGCCTTGGCGAGCGTGCGCTTCAGCACCTGGCGAGGGTCGGCCGCGGCCGGCTGGCCGTCGGGCGTCGTGATGTCGCAGAACATTCGCGCGGTGGGGTCGACATCGCCGCGCCACGGCAGGATCTGGAACGTGGTGGGGTCGGGGTGCGCCAGCACGTCGGCCTCGTAGGCGCGGGTGAAGCCCTCGATGGACGACCCGTCGATTCCGAGCCCCTCGGCGAATGCGCCCTCCACCTCGGCGGGGGCAATCGCCACCATCTTCAGGGTGCCCACCACGTCGGTGAACCACAGCCGCACGAACTTGACGCCGCGCTCTTCGATGGTGCGCAGAACGAAGTCCCTCTGCTTGTCCATGCTGCCCTTCCGTCGGGCCCCCTGACGGGCCGCCACTACTACCGGGTGTGAGCCGTGATCGCGCCTCTCGGCGGCCTGTCACGGGCCCGCCATTAGGCTACTGCGTATGCCTCGACTGCGCGTCGCCCTCGCCCAGACGAACCCGGTTGTCGGCGACCTGTCGGGCAACGCCCGTCAGGTTCTCGATGCCGCGCACGCCGCGCACGATGCGGGCGCCGACCTGCTCGTCACCGGCGAGATGGCCCTGTCCGGGTACCCCATTGAAGACCTTGCGTCCCGGCCGTCGTTTCTCGCCGCGTCGCGCCGGGCCGTCGACGCGCTGGCGCGCGAACTGGATGCACGCGGGCTCGGCTCGCTCGCTGTCATCGTCGGTCACCCCGACGGTCCGTTCGAGCCGCGCGCCATCGGAAGCTCGAACGCCCCAACGGCGATCGCCCAGAACTGCGCCAGCGTCCTCCAGCACGGCCGCGTCGTGGCGCGCTACGCCAAGCACCACCTGCCGAACTACTCCGTGTTCGACGAATACCGCGTGTTCATTCCCGGCGACGAGCTGCTCGTCGTCCGCATCGGCGGGGTGGTCGACGCCGCCGTCATCGTCTGCGAAGACCTCTGGCGCGACGGCGGCCCCGTGGGGCGGGTCCTCGAGTCGGACGCGGGGCTTCTGCTCGTGCTGAACGCGTCCCCCTTCGAACGCGACAAAGACGAGGTTAGATTGCCGCTCGTCACGCGGCGAGCCACCGAGACCGACACGGTGGTCGCGTACGTGAACATCGTCGGGGGGCAGGACGATCTTGTGTTCGACGGTGACAGCGTCGTGGTTGACGGCAACGGCACGATCCTCGCCCGCGCGCCGCAGTTCGACGAGCACCTCCTGATCGTCGACCTGAACGCCCAGGCAGCCGGCGACCACCCGGCCCCGCAGGGCGTGCACCGTGTCGAACTGGCGGCGAACGACCGCCCTGACCGCTCCCCCGCCCCGAGCGACATCACCGCGCTCCCCGACGATCGCGAGCAGTTGTGGAACGCGCTCGTGACGGGCCTGCGCGACTACGTCGAGAAGAACCGCTTCCGCTCCGTCGTGCTCGGGCTGTCGGGCGGTATCGACTCGGCGGTCTGCGCCGCGATTGCCGTCGACGCGCTCGGCCCCGAGCGTGTGCACGGCGTGTCCATGCCGAGCAAGTACTCGAGCGACCACTCGCGCAGCGACGCCGACCTGCTCGCCGCAGCCACGGGCATCCACTACACGGTCGAGCCGATCGCCGACCTCGTGCACCCGGTCGAGACCCAGCTGGCGCTCGACGGGGTGGCCGCCGAAAACCTGCAGGCGCGCATCCGCGGGCTCATCCTCATGGGGCTGTCGAACATGCACGGCCACCTGGTGCTGACGACCGGCAACAAGACCGAGCTCGCGGTGGGCTACTCGACCATCTACGGAGACTCGGTGGGCGGTTTCGCCCCCATCAAGGACGTGCCCAAGCTGCTCGTGTGGGAGCTCGCGCGGTGGCGGAATGAGCACGCGCGGGCGCGCGGCGAGACGCCTCCGATTCCCGTCGGGTCCATCGAGAAGCCGCCGAGCGCTGAGTTGCGCCCCGACCAGACCGACCAAGACTCGCTGCCGCCGTACGAACTGCTCGACGCGATCCTCGAGCACTACATCTCCGAACTGCTCGGCAAGGACGACATCGTCGCCCTCGGCTACGACCGTGAAACGGTGGAGTTCGTCACCGGTCTCGTCGACCGCGCCGAGTGGAAGCGCCGCCAGGGCGCGATCGGGCCGAAGATCTCGGCGATTGCGTTCGGCCGCGACCGGCGCCTGCCGATTACGTACAGGCCCACCGACTAGCACCGCGGTGCCGCGAGTAGGCTCGCTGCATGGCCGAAGCACCGAAGCGCGTCCGCACCCGCCACTTCGCTCGAGCGAAGGAGGAGGGCATCACCATCACCGGGCTCACGTCGTACGACGTCCTCACGGCCCAGATCTTTGACGAGGCGGGTATCGACTTCCTCCTCGTCGGCGACTCGGCCGGCAACACCGTGCTCGGCTACGACACGACACTCCCGGTCACCATTGACGACCTGATTCCCCTCACCCGCGGCGTGGTGCGGGGAGTCAAGCGCGCGCTCGTCGTTGCCGACATGCCGTTCGGCTCGTACGAGACGGGGCCCGACGAGGCCCTGCACACCGCGTTCCGCTTCATGAAGGAAACGGGCGCGCACGCGGTGAAGCTCGAGGGCGGGGTGCGCTCCGCCGAGCAGATTCGCCGCATCGTGTCCGCGGGCATCCCCGTGATGGGGCACGTCGGCTTCACCCCGCAGTCGGAGCACGGGCTCGGGGGCCACGTGATCCAGGGTCGCGGGACCGCAGCCGACCAACTGCTCGCCGACGCGAAAGCCGTTGAAGAGGCCGGGGCGTTCGCGGTCGTGCTCGAGATGGTGCCCGCGGAGGCGGCGGAGCGCGTGACGGCCGAGCTGAGCATCCCGACCATCAGTGTTGGCGCGGGCCCGCACTGCGACGGACAGCTCGTCGTGTGGACCGACTGGGCGGGGCTCACGAGTGGGCGCATCCCGAAGTTCGTGAAGCAGTACGCCAACCTGCGTGACGTGCTGTTCGACGCCGCCGTCGCGTACAAGGCCGACGTCGAATCGGGGGCCTACCCCGACGAGGCACACAGCTACAGCGATGAGACGGCTGAGAAGGCGCACCGCGACCGCGAGTAGCGCGCCACGCGAAGCGCGCGAGTTCAGTCGTCCTCGCGCTCGTCGGCCTCCCAGTCATCGGCGCGCTGCTGCAGCTTCTGCGGGGCTCTCTCTGCTTCCTCGCGGCTGTCGAACGGGCCGTAGCGGTCACTGCCGAGTGACTTCGGACCCTCCTCGACCTCACCGGTTCGATGGTTGTACCACCAGGCCATGTCGTCCCTCCCCCTCAGTCCGGGCGGGCACAACCCCCGCGCTCGGTAGACTCGAGCCTATGCCCCGCGACGATTCTGGCCGCCTGATTCCGGGGCGTATCTCCCCCCTTCGCCCCGTCCCCGCTGCCATCGCACGGCCGCCGTACGTCGGGAAGCCCGCACCCCCCGAGCACGTGGGCGGCGACGCCTACGACGCCGAGACGGTCGAGCGCATCCGAGCCGCCGGCCGCATCGCCGCCGGGGCCGTCGAGGCGGTGGGCGCCGCCATCCGTCCCGGCGTCACGACCGACGAACTGGATCGCATCGCCCACGAGTACGTCACCGACCACGGCGCCTACCCGTCGACCCTCGGCTACCGCGGCTTTCCGAAGTCGTGCTGCACGAGCCTCAACGAGGTCATCTGCCACGGCATCCCCGACGACACGGTCATCGCTGAGGGCGACATCGTGAACGTCGACATCACCGCCTACAAGGACGGCGTGCACGGCGACCTCAACAAGACGTTCCTGGCCGGCGACGTCGCGGACGAGGCGCGGATGCTCGTCGAGCGCACCGAGGAAGCCCTCCGTCGCGGCATCAAGGCCGTCGCCCCCGGCCGCCCCATCAACGTGATCGGCCGAGCAATCGAGGCCTACGCGAAGCGCTTCGGCTACGGCGTCGTGCGCGACTTCACGGGCCACGGGGTGGGCACGTCGTTCCACACCGGCCTCGTGATCCCCCACCACGACGCCGCCCCGCTCTACGACCAGACCATCCAGGAGGGAATGGTGTTCACGATCGAACCCATGCTGACGCTCGGTACGCACGAGTGGGACATGTGGGACGACGACTGGACCGTGACGACGAAAGACAAGCGGTACTCCGCGCAGTTCGAGCACACCCTCGTGGTGACCGAACGCGGAGCCGAGATCCTGACGCTGCCGTAGGCGCGCATCCGAGTCTTCGACGAGAGGCGACAACCAGCATGACGCAGGCGATCGGCATCGACATTGGCGGCACCGGCATCAAGGGGGCGCTCGTCGACCTCGACTCGGGCGAACTCGTCAGTGAGCGCGTCAAGCGCGCGGCGCCAGACGGCGGTCGCCCCACCGACGTCATTGCGACCGTCGCCGAGATCGCCGACGAGCTGGGGGCCGAGTCGCTCGACGCGGTCGGGGTGTGCTTCCCCGCGATCGTGCTCGGCGGACGGACCATGTCGGCCGCGAACGTCTCCGACGAGTGGATCGGCCTCGATGCTGACCAGCTATTCGCCGACGCGCTCGGCCGGGAGATTCACTTCGTCAACGACGCCGATGCTGCCGGCTACGCCGAGGCTCGCTACGGGGCAGCAGCGGGCCAGCGCGGCCTCACGATAGTGACGACGCTCGGCACCGGCATCGGCTCCGCCTTCATCCACGACGGCGTGCTGCTGCCGAACACCGAACTGGGGCACCTTGAACTTGACGGTGCCGATGTCGAGACCTGGGCCGCGAACTCGGTGCGGGAACGCGAGGAGCTGAGCTTCGAGGAGTGGGCGGTGCGCTTGCAGCGCTTCTACGCCCACGTCGAGTTTCTCTTCTCCCCCACGCTGTTCGTCGTCGGTGGCGGGGTGTCGAAGCACCACGAAGAATTCCTGCCGTTGCTTCGGCTGCGCACGCCCATCGTGCCCGCGACGCTGCGCAACAACGCTGGTCTCATGGGCGCCGCGGCCTTGGCATCACGTGTCGGCTAGCGGATTGCCGGACTGGCCGGTGCCCCTGAGACCCCTTCACGGCACGTTTTATCGCGCTGTAGCTCCCGAGCATCACGCAAGCGCGCTCTCCGGTTCGAGGGCCGCAGGACGGTACTCGAGACCCGAGCAAGCGACGTTGTATCTCAGCGCCACCACGCGTGGCGTCGCGGCGGCAATGGCCGCGCACGGGGGCATGAGTAGGAAGATCGTCGTGCCATTCGTGGTGACCGCTGACCAGATCGCTGACCTCCGAGACAGCGACGTCTGGGCCGCACTTCGCGCTGACCCGCGCTGCGCGTCAGCATCGTGGAGAGATGCACTCGACAACGGCGACACACCACCATCGTGGGAGATTCGCGACCGACTTGAGGCGTCGGGAGCGCGCGGACTGATCGACCCGTCACGCACCCAACCCAGCCTCTGGCACCTCGTACTCTTTCGGTGGAATGAGCCGGGCGAGGCGACGGTCAGTTACGCCAACACGTAGTTGACGGCGACGTACCAGATGAAGACGCCCGCGATCACGAGCGCGGACAATACGGAAACGGCCATGATGAGTCGCTGCGTCATCGCAATCCTTTCGACGGGGTGCCTCGCGTCAAGTATGACGGAACGCGGCTGAGGGCGCGGCCCTCGCGGACCGCGCCCTCAGGGGCGGATGCTGCGCGCGCGATCGCGACGCGCATCCAGAAATCAGGTGGTACGGAAGCGGTTCACCAGCGGGCAGTCGAACGGGTTGCGCGCGCTCAGCCCCACCTCGTTCAGGTAGCGGATGACGATGCGATACGACTCGGCGACACCGGCCTCGGTGTACGGAATCTCGAGCTGGTTCGCGTACTCACGCGTGATCTCGCGGGCCTTCGACAGCGCCGGACGCGGCATGTTCGGGAACAGGTGGTGCTCGACCTGGTGGTTGAGCCCGCCGAACAGGGCGGTCGCCCACCAGCCGCCGCGAATGTTGCGCGAGGTGATGATCTGACGGCTCAGGAAGTCGAGCGGGCTATCAGCCGGCAAGATCGGCATGCCCTTGTGGTTGGGGGCGAAGCTCGCCCCCATGTAGACGCCAAAGACGGCCATCTGCACGCCGAGGAAGGCGAAGGCCATGCCGAGCGGCAGGGCCCAGAACAGCACGGCGATGTAGAGGCTGAGGCGCAGCGTGATGAGGGTGAGCTCGAGCGCGCGGCCCTCGATGCGGCCCTTCTGCATGAGCGAACGCACACCCTGCACATGCAGGTTGAGCCCTTCGAGCGTCAGCAGCGGGAAGAACAGGTAGCCCTGCTTGCGCGTGATGAGGGCGAGGAAGCCGGTGTGCTTCTCGGCGTCTTCCGGCGTGAAGACGATCGTGTCGGGCTCGATGTCGGGGTCGGCCCCGCGCTGGTTCGGCTTCGCGTGGTGGCGCGAGTGCTTGTGCATCCACCAGTGGTAGCTGATGCCGACGACGCCGGCGGCGAGGATGCGGCCCACACGGTCATTCGTCTTTCCGGAGGTCCAGATCTGGCGGTGCGCCGCCTCGTGCGTGACGAAGGCGATCTGGGTGAGGATGATGCCGAGGGCTGCCGCGATGAGCAGCTGGAACCAGCTGTCGCCGAGGAGCACGAAACCGGTGATGGCGCCGCCCAGGGCGACGGCGAGGCCGGCGAAGACGGCGTAGTAGAAGCCCGTTCGGCGGCGCAGGAGGCCGGCGTCACGAACCGTGCGCATGAGCGCGGCATAGGTGCTCGTCGGGTGCACATAATCGGCAGGACGAGGCGTTGTCGTACGGATGGGACCAAGAGAGGAAGCAGACATGCGGCCTTCGGGGTCGAATTGCGACTTCCCAGCCGGCGCGGTGCGTGAGCGGATGCTCGGTAGATGATTCGACGCTACGCGGCCCCTCATGCCCAGGTGGGTATATGGCGGGTCTGAGCGGCGTGTCGCGGTCGGAGGCAAGCGGGCCGACCGATACGCCGGGTTCTGTGCCCGGGGCGAGCCCCGGACGACGGCCATCTATCTCGGGGTGGCGTTGCCGACACCCTCTAGCGATCTACCCGGCACCTCGGCGAGCAGCGTCACGGGTGCCTGTCTGATCTAGCTCCGGGCGAGGTTTACCCAGCAGCCCCGATCACTCGGGGCTCTGGTGGTCTCTTACACCACCGTTTCACCCTTACCGGCGGCCGAAGCCGCCGGCGGTCTGCTCTCTGTTGCACTTTCTCGCGGATTGCTCCGGGTGGGTGTTACCCACCGCCCTGCTCTGTGGAGCCCGGACGTTCCTCGGCGGTGCCGTTCCCCGATTACTCGGGGCGCGCATCCGACGCGACCGTCTAGCCGACCCGCTTGCGTATCTAGGCTACCGCCTGGCGGGCGGGATGCGCGGGGCCCGGTCAGCGACGGAACGACGCCCGCGCGTCCATCGCCTGGTTTGCGCAGGCGTCGGCGCGCGTGTTCTTCTCGCGCGGAATCCATTCGAAGCGCACCGGGGTGCCGGTGAGCACGTCGCGCGCCTCCGCGGCGAGCTCCGCCATGGCGGGGTGTTTGATCTTCCAGCGGCCCGTCATCTGCTCGACGACAAGCTTCGAGTCGAGACGCACGGTGAGCTCGGCGGTGGGATCGAGGGCGATGGCGGTGCGGACGCCCTCGATCATTCCCCGATACTCGGCGACGTTGTTGCTGGCGGTTCCGACCCACACTCCCAGCTCGGCGAGTACCTCACCGGTCTGCGGGTCGATGACCACCGCTCCCCCGGCGGCGGGCCCGGGGTTGCCGCGCGAGCCGCCGTCGGCCTCGACGACGAGCTCGCGGGTCACAGGCCCGACTCCGCGGTGCGGACGAGGATCGCGTTCGAGTCGGGGCAGAGGATGACGGCGTCGGGCGCCGCGGCACGGACGCTCGCGAGGTCGTTACCCGTCAGTTCGACGCCGCTTGCGCTGGACACGCGGGCGCGCAGGTGCGAGGCGCCGACGCCGTAGCGTTCGCGCTGCTTCTCATACAGGGCGAGCAGGTCGGCAGGGATGCGGCTGGCGACGTCGGCGCGGTCAGCCGTCTGGTTGTCGCGTTCGCGGGCAAGACCCCCGAGCGCCTCGTCGCGCGCCTCGGTGGCCGCCGCGACAGCCGACTCGTGGGCCTCGAGCGTCGAGCGCGCGTCGGCAACCTCGGCCTCGATCGTCTCAACCTTCTCCATGATGGCCAGTTCAATCTCTTCCAGGTCGGACAGGCGCGTCTTCAGCGAGGCGACCTCGTGCTCGAGCCCCGCAATGTCTTTCACCGACGAGCTCTGCTGGACGAGCCCCTCGTCACGCGCAATGCGCTTCTCGACGAGCGCCACGTCCGACTCGACCCGCGAGAGTTCGAGACGAGCATCCTCGAGCGCATTCTCGCGCTCGGCGAGGCTTTCGCGCACGGACGCAGTGAGCGCCGTGAGTTCGTCCAGACGAGCCTGCTCGGGCAGGGTGCGGGAGCGATGCGCGATTCGCTGCAGGTCGGTATCGATGCGCTGCAGGTCGAGCAGCAGCGCCTGGGCCTCGGGCGGAGCGGTGAGAGCCATGCGGGTGTGCGGGCCTTCCTGGGGTTAGGGGCGGTCAGACGGGGACGGTACCGCACGGTGGACGACGCCGGTCCACGGGTCGGTAGACAGGCGGCTGACGGTGACCGTCACGTCGGGAAAGTCGGCGCGGAGCTCGTCAGCGACCGCGTCGAGCCAGAGCGACTCGCTCGCCCAGTGGGCCGTATCGATGAGAGCGGGCCCACCCGCGACGGCGGCCGACTCGAGCGCCTCGCTCGCAGGGTGGTGCCGAAGATCTGACGTGACGTACGCGTCGGCACCGCGAACGGCCGGGTCAGAAAGCAGCGAGTCGCCCGCCCCGCCACACACTGCGACGCGTGACACCGAGCGCTCGGGGTCGCCAGCGAAGCGAACTCCCCCGACGGTAGGCGGCAGCACGTCGGCGACTCGCTGCGCAAGCGCGCCAAGCGTGAGCGGCGGGTCGAGCTCGCCAACGCGGCCAAGACCGCGTCCGGGCGCCCCCGGCACGATCGGAACGGCATCGACCAGGCCGATCGCGCCGGCGAGCCGCGCGCTCGTGCCCGTCTCGACAACGTCAGCGTTCGTGTGGGCGGCGTACAACGCGCATCCTGATCGGATGAGGCGTGCGATCAGCGCGCCTTTGGCCGTCGATTCCGCGACGGACGTCACGCCGCGCAAGAGCAGCGGGTGGTGGACGAGAAGCAGTTGCGCCCCGAGTGCGACCGCTTCGTCGATCGTCGCGGCGACCGCGTCAACGGCGAGGTGGATGCCCGTGACCGGCTCCTCAGGATCGCCGACGACCAGCCCGGGTGCATCCCACTCTTCGGCACCGTCGAGCGGGAAGCGCCGCTCGAGGACGGCGCACACATCGCGGAGAGTCACGGGCATGCCCGCAAGTCTAGGAGCAGGGGCCCCGCGCGCGGGACGGTCGCTCACGCGGTCGCGCTGGCCTCGACATCGTGCAGACGGCGCAGCCCGGGGAGGCTGATGGCCGCGACGATCGCGCCGAGAAGGAGAGCCAGAATCACGCCCGCATCCGAATTGACCCATGCGCTGTCGGCGGGCAGTGGCAGAAGCGGCCACAGGTAGCCTGTCCAGGCGAGCCACGACGTAGACGCGGTCACAAAGCCCAGACCGAGGGCGGTGGTGACGACGAACCCGGCGAGTGGCACCCACCGAACCGACGGGTAGACACCACCCGGCTGCAGAAGCGAGGGGGCGTGCACGCGCCGACGGCGCAGCAAAGTCTCCGTGCCGACGATGCCAGCCCAGGCCGCGACGGGCACGGCCAAGACGACGAGGGCGTCACGCAGGAGGCCCGCGACTCCCCCGCCGGCGAGGATGAGAGCCACCAGGGCAGCCGCAGCGACCACGGCGGCGATCAGCACGCCCAGCCAGCGCGGTGCCGGCGCGCCCAGCGTGAGGACGGCGAAACCCCCGGAATACAGGCTGAACGCAGCGCCCGCGATGAGGCTCAACGCGACGGCGAGGGCCAGGGGCACCGGGTACCAGAGGGGCAGCAGCCGCGCGAGTGTGTCGACGGGATTGGCGACGAGCCCCTCCAGCACCACAGGGTTCGATGCGGAGAGCGCCGCGCCCCAGCCGATCAGCAGGAATGCGGGGGCCGCGACCCCGAGGCCGGTCCACAGTGCGGCGGCCGTTCCGGAGGCCCCGGGCGCCTGGTAGCGGACCAGGTCGCCTCCGCTGCTCACCCAGGCGAGCCCAATGGCGCTGAGAATCAAGACGGATCCGCCAACGAGCAGCGCCCAGGATCCGTCGGGGATCGACAGGGCGTTGCCGAGATCGACAAGCGGCCCGGTGAGCACGATGAGCCCGACGACAAGGATTCCCGCGAGCGGGGCGATGATGGCCCCGAGTCGGGCGATGAGCCCGAAACCCACGAGAGCGGCGGCGGCGGCGATGAGGAAGCCCACCGCGGCGACGATGACGGTCAGCGTGGGACGGCCCAGCCCGCCGTCCAGTTGCGCCTCGACGAGAACCTCGGCGACACCGATGCCGAGCAGGTACAGCAAGGCGGATGCCCACAGCACGCGCACGAGGACGGCGACTCCGGCAGGAATCGCATTGCCGACGGTGCCGAATGTGGCGCGTGCAACGACGATCGTCGGCTGCCCGCTCCACCGCCCCGTGCGGGTGATGACTCCGAGCAGGAACGACGACAGTGCGACACCGCCGAGGGCGGCGAGCACCGCCTGGCGCAGGCTCGCGCCGTCGGCGATGAGGAGCGCACCGAGAGCCACCGTCACGACCGAGGCGTTGACCGCAAACCACAGCCAGAAGAGCCGCACAGCGCGGCCGGCCCGCAGCGCCGCCGGGGTCGGCTCGAGCGCGCTCTGCTCGAGCGCGAAGGACCGTGGGCCACGAGCGGGCGTGTCGGCCGCGGTCGGAAGGGGCGGATGTTCGGCTGCCGGCGGTGTCTCGGCGGCCGGAGGCTGAGGCGCCGCGGGAGCCGGTGCGGCTACCGGGGTGGCTGCAGGAACGGGCGCCGGTGCGGATGGCGGCGTCTCAGGGGCAGGTTCGAGGCTGGGCGGCGCACTGTCGGACTGCCTGTCGGGCCGTGACTCCTCGTCGAGCGCGGACGTCTCCGCCGGGGCGGAGGGCGACGCCGGCGTGAGCGTGAACGGCGACAGCGCGGGTGGTTCGGAGGTTGCGGGCGTTCCGTCCGTCGCCGTCGCGAGCAGAGCATCCCAGTTGGAGGCCTGCGCGAGCGGGTCGCTCGGCGATTCTGCAATGTCGGGTTCGACGAGCGGCGGCGGCACTGACTCGTCGAGGTCGAGACCGTCCTCCGGCGGGGTCGCCACGGTGCGCTGGGCCATGTCGGGCGGGGGCGCATCCGCGAGCACCGACGACAACTCCCCCGCCGTCAAGGTTGCCGGGTCGATGACCGGAGCGACAACCTGGCCGGGCGCCGTCGGGGCGCTGTCGGCTGAGGGCACGTCGTTCGGAGCGGGCGCGAGCGGCGGCGCGGGCGCGGGTCCGGCAGCCGCCGGCGGCGAGGACGCGGACGCGGACGAAGTCTGTGCGTGCGCGGCCGGCGGAATGACGTCGATCACCCCGGTGTACGCCGAGCGCACCGAGGCGACGATCTCGTCGGCGCTCTCGACGCCGAGGCGACGCACCTGCTCCTCCCACGCGTCGAGTTGCCGCAGCTCCTGCTCGCGCAGGGTGAGTTGCTCCTCGAACAGGTTGATGAGCGCACCCGTGTTGCCCCCGGCGAGATCGGGGTCAAGCACGGCGACGAGGTCGGCGTCGGTAAGGGAGGCGCGCGACGGCGGCGGTGGGATCGACGGGCTGGGCGGAGCTGCCTCGGGTGCGCTCAACCCTGCCAGCGGGTTCTCGGGAGGGGTGACGGGGGTGTTCGGCGCGGAGGCCGCCGGAGCGGGCGGCTCGGGCTGACGCTTCACCGGCACCCAGGCGCGATACTCCGCAGCGATCGCATCGGCAATCGGGTCATCGTCAGGGCTCTGCGCCTGCGGAGGCGTGTAGGTCGAACGACGCGGGCCCGGTGGCGTCACGGAGTCAGCGTCGTCGGGGGCGGACGCGGGACTGTCGACCATGGCCCCGATGTTAGGTGCGCGGGGGCCGCAACCGGGGGCGACGGGCCGGAGAAAGCAGGGTTACGCCGATGAGGATGACCCCGAGGCCACACCAGCCGAGCAGGTCGAGGCGCTCCCCCACGACCGCGACCGCGAGGAGGGTCGCCATGAGGGGCTCGAGCAGCGTGATCACGGTCACGACGGAACTGCGCAGGCGACGCAGCCCTATACCGAAGAGAACGTACGCGAGAAACATCGGACCGAGCGCGAGGTAGGCGATGATCGACACGTTTCCGAGCGACTGCACGAGCGGGGCACCGGTGAAGCCGAGCACCACGGCGAGCGGGATGGCGCCCAGCCCAAAGACGGCGCCCATCGTCGCGCGGCTGCTGTGGCCGCGCGCGATGACCTCGGCGGAGGTGAACGTGTAGAGCGCATACGCGGCCCCCGCGAGCAGGCCGAGCGCGACACCGGCCGGAACGTCGTCGGGGTTCACGGGTGAGTCGCCGCCGTGCCCACCGGCCGCGAGCATGACGACGCCGGTTATCGAGATCGCGGCCGCGAGCATCCATCGGCGAGTCAGCGGTCGTCGCGTGACGCGCCACTCCAACAGGGCAGCAAACAGTGGCCCCGAGCCAAGGGAGACGACGTTTCCGATCGCGACGCCCGCCAGCGACATCGAGCTGTAGAACGCGAGCGGATAGACAACGACGCCGATTGCGCCGACGAGCAGCCAGCGGCGGGCTTGCGGGTCGGCGATCGCCCGAGAGGCGGGCCGAGCGGCGATGGCGAAGAGCAGCGCGCCGCCAATCGCCATGGTGGCCGAGCCGGTCGCGAGCGGGCTGACGTCACGCGAGAGGAACGTCGCGGCCGTGCCGGTGGTGCCCCAGAGCGCCGAGGCGAAGACGACGGCCCAGACGGCAAGAATCACGGCGGCTCCGAGGGGTGACGGCTCGTGGACGACACGAGGGTCGTGCCATCGTATCCGCGCAGGCAACAGTGCGAGACCGAGCGCTGAGCGGGCATGGCCCGCATCCGGACACTCCGATGACGAGGAGCGCGCATGAGCGAGACCGACCTGATCCGTCAGTGGAACACAACCCGGTGGCACATCATCGTGTCGCAGATCGCGCCTACCCTGCTGCTCGCCTTCACCGTCTGGATGCTCGTGGACGGGCTCGCCGAGACGTCGCTCGCCGTCCGCGTGGCCGCCACGGGCATCCTGCTCGCGTCGGGCATTCTCGGTGCCGCCGCACAGTACGCGGCGGCGACCGAGGGGGCGGCGGTCGTTCAGGGATTGCGCGCGGTGGACGCGCCCGGCCCGCTCGCCACGCGCATCATCGCGATGGGCTGGGGCGTGAACGTGGTGCGGTTTGTGACGCCGACCGTGTTCGTCGTCGTATTCATTGCCCTGGTGCTCGCGCTTTTCGCCGGCCTCTAGGTCGAGGTCAGCCGGTGTTCGCGTGACGCCGATACGCATCGACGATGAGCGCACCCCGTAGCTCGGCGAGGCGGTCGATGAGGGCCTCGACGGCCGGGGCGGAGACGCCCGAAACGACCAGGTCGTGCGGGGCCAATGGTCGAAGCGGCTTCTGGCGCAGGCGCACGACCTCCCAGCCCGCCGCCCGCAGCAGTGCATCTTTGCGGTGGTCGGAGCGCTCGCGGCGACCGATGTGTTCGTCGCCCGCGCGACCGACGGTGTCGTACTCGATCGCAACCGCGAGCTCGGGGATGACCACGTCGGGCCACACCTCGCGTTTGCCGTGGAAGGTTTGGGCGGTGGTGATCGCCGTGGCCGAGAGGTCGCAGTCGAGGCGTTCGGCGATGAGCGCGCGCAGCCGCTCCTGTGCGGCGGAGGTTGCGGCCGCGGCGCGGGCCGAGACGAAGGCTATGCCGGGCCGCGGCGGCGTGGCGTCGGGCAGGGGGCGTTGGCGCACCGGGTCTGCGAGAGGGCGTCGTCTGATCGCCGCGGGCTCGGTCATCGGCGGACGCGGGTAACGAGAGGCTCCAGCCGGCGCGGCCGAGGGGGTCGCGCAGACCGGACACCAGTCGCCGCGGGCGCGACGCGCGCCGGGGCGCGCGCGCTGTTCGGCCGGGGTCGCGACGAAGTCGTGGCCGATCGTGCACACCCACACGAGGTAGACATCGGCAGCCGGCGGAATCTGCGACAGCAGCAACTCGGCGTTTCGCTCGGGGCGGTACTGGCCGACGAGCGGCACGAATGGCGCCCACGCGTCGCGAAAGCGCCCCACCGGGTAGGGTTCAGCGAGCCCGGTCGCCCACTGGCGTCGGGCCCACCAGTCGTGGACGGGTCGCGGCACACCGCGAGCGTACGAGCGACATCCGACACGGTTGTGTGATGCCGCGTACCGGGTGGTGGGCCCTGAGGGATTCGAACCCCCGACATCCACGGTGTAAACGTGGCGCTCTAACCAACTGAGCTAAGAGCCCGTGCGGCGCCAGCCTACCGCCCCCGCGTCAACAACTCAGGACTAACGCTCGTCGCCCCACACACACGCCCCGTCAACAACTCAGGACTACCGAGTCAGAGGCTCGCGATCGCCTGGCGGTAGGCCGCCAGATCGCGGGCTTCGCCGGGCGACGTGGCGAACGCGGCGTGCACTAGTCCTGAGTTGTTGACAACCACGGTGGCGCGAGCGGCGAAGCCGCGGTCCTCCACGAAGGCGCCGTACGACCGCGCCACCGCGCCGTGGGGCCAAAAGTCGCTCAGCAGCGGGAAGGTGAACCCCTCCTGGTCGGCGAACTGCCGCAGGGTCGCCGTCGAGTCGACAGAGATGCCCACCACCTGAACGCCAGCGTCGGCGAAAAGCCCGATGTTGTCGCGCAGCTCACAGAGTTCGCCCGTGCACGTGCCGGTGAAGGCAAGCGGAAAGAACACGAGCGCGACCGGGGAAACTCCCCGAAAATCACTGAGGGTTACGGTCGCTCCCCACTGGTCACGCAGGGTGAAATCGGGGGTCGGCGAGCCGATCTCGGGCAGCGCCGGCGTTGTCGCACTCACACAAAGCTCCTTCGCGACAGTGACTAGACTCGGGGGGTTGCCAGCACGCCCCCGTCGCACCCGACGGCGCCGCGCGCCGCAACGCACTCTTTTGTCTACCACCAGGAAGAGGTCAAGGGTGACGGTCAACGACCAGGATCCGTATTCGGTCGAGGCGATGGACGCCGATCCGGAAGAAACCGCCGAGTGGAGCGAGTCGCTGTCGGCACTCGTCGCCGAGCGCGGCCACCAGCGCGGTCGCGAGATCATGCTGAGCCTGCTCAAGCGGTCGAAGGAACTGCACCTCGGTGTTCCGATGGTGCCGACCACCGACTACCTGAACACGATCGCGTCCGAGAACGAGCCTGACTTCCCCGGCGACGAGGAGCTCGAGCGCGAGTACCGACGCTGGATCCGGTGGAATGCCGCCATCACGGTGCACCGCGCGCAGCGCCCCGACATCGCCGTGGGCGGTCACATCTCGACCTACGCCTCCAGCGCCGCGCTGTACGAGGTGGGGCACAACCACTTCTTCAAGGCTGCCGACCACCCCGACGGTGGCGACCAGATCTTCTACCAGGGCCACGCCTCCCCCGGCATGTACGCCCGCTCCTTCCTCGAGGGTCGCCTAGGCCCCGAGCACCTCGACGGCTTCCGCCAGGAGAAGTCGCACGCGGCAGGTGGCCTCTCGAGCTACCCGCACCCGCGCCTCATGCCCGCCTATTGGCAGTTCCCTACGGTGTCGATGGGTCTCGGCCCGATCAACGCGATCTACCAGGCGCAGGCCAACAAGTACCTGACGAACCGCGGCCTGAAGGACGCCGGCGAGAGCCACGTATGGGCCTTCCTCGGCGACGGAGAGATGGACGAGCCCGAGAGTCGCGGCGCGCTGCAGCTTGCCGCGAACGACGGCCTCGACAACCTCACCTTCGTGATCAACTGCAACCTGCAGCGTCTTGACGGCCCGGTGCGCGGCAACGGCAAGATCATCCAAGAGCTCGAAAGCTTCTTCCGTGGTGCCGGATGGAACGTCATCAAGGTCATCTGGGGTCGCGAATGGGATGCTCTGCTCGCCAACGACCACGACAGCGCCTTGCGCGACCTGATGAACGTGACGCCCGACGGCGACTACCAGACGTACAAGGCCGAGTCGGGCGCGTTCATCCGCGAGAACTTCTTCGGACGCGACCCGCGCGCCGCCGCGATGGTGGCCGACATGTCCGACGACGACATCTGGCGCCTGAAGCGTGGCGGGCACGACTACCGCAAGGTGTACGCCGCCTACAAGGCCGCTGTCGAGCACAAGGGTCAGCCGACCGTCATCCTCGCGAAGACGGTGAAGGGTTACGGCCTCGGCCCGAGCTTCGAGGGTCGTAACGCGACCCACCAGATGAAGAAGCTCACACTCGACAACCTGAAGCAGTTCCGTGACGAGATGCGCATCCCCGTCACGGACGCTCAGCTCGACGAGGACCCGTACCGCCCGCCGTACTACCACCCGGGCAACGATCACCCCGCCATTCAGTACATGCACGAGCGTCGCCGTGCGCTCGGCGGCTACCTGCCAGAGCGTCGCTCGAAGTACGTCGACGTGCAGATCCCGGAGGAGAGCGCGTACGGCGTCGTCAAGAAGGGCTCGGGCAAGCAGGGCGTCGCGACGACGATGGCGTTCGCGCGTCTGCTGAAAGATCTGCTGCGCGACAAGAATTTCGGCGACCGCATCGTCCCGATCATTCCGGATGAAGCACGCACCTTCGGCATGGACGCCTACTTCCCGACGTCGAAGATCTACAACCCGAAGGGTCAGCACTACACCTCGGTCGACCGCGAACTGCTGCTCGCCTACAAGGAGAGCCCGCAGGGCCAGATCATTCACACCGGGATCAACGAGGCGGGCGCGTTCGCCGCGTTCACCGCGATCGGAACGAGCTACGCGACGCATCAGCAGCCGCTCATTCCGGTGTACGTGTTCTACTCGATGTTCGGCTTCCAGCGCACGGGCGACGCGATGTGGGCGGCCGCCGACCAAATGGCTCGCGGCTTCATCATCGGCGCCACCGCTGGTCGGACCACGCTGACGGGCGAGGGTCTGCAGCACGCGGATGGACACTCGCCGCTACTCGCGTCGACGAACCCCGCGGTGGTGACGTACGACCCGGCATTCGGCTACGAGATCGGGCACATCGTGCGCGCGGGCCTCGAGCGCATGTACGGCGGCTCGCACCCCGACCCCAACGTCATGTACTACCTCACCGTGTACAACGAGCCGATCGCCCAGCCCGCTGAGCCCGACGACCTCGACGTCGACGGCCTGCTCAAGGGCATCTACTTGCTGAAGAAGAACGACGCCCCCGGCCCCAAGGCGCAGATTCTCGCCTCCGGTGTCAGTGTGCCGTGGGCGCTGGAGGCGCAGCAGCTGCTGGCCGACGACTGGGGCGTCAGCGCCGATGTGTGGAGCGTCACCTCGTGGACGGAGCTCCGCCGCGAGGGCCTCGCCGCCGACGAGCACAATTTCCTGAACCCGACGGCTGAGCAGCGCGTGCCCTACGTGACGCAGAAGCTGCAGGGCTCGGAGGGTCCGTTCGTCGCGGTGAGCGACTTCATGCACGCCGTTCCCGACCAGATCCGCCCGTTTGTGCCCGGCGACTTCGCGACGCTCGGCGCCGACGGCTTCGGGTTCAGCGACACGCGTGCCGCGGCGCGGCGCTTCTTCACGATCGACAGCCCGTCGATCGTGGTGCGCACGCTCCAGCAGCTCGCGCGTCAGGGCGTGGTCGACCCGCAGGCTCCGGCCCGGGCAATCGAGCAGTACCGTCTGCACGACGTGAGCGCCGGCACGACCGGCTCCGCCGGCGGCGACGCATAGACAGCGGGCACGGTGCCCCGTCCCCGAGCGCGGGGCACCGCATCCTTCGTGAGGAGGGGTCTTCATGGCAGCGATGACAAAGGCGCAGACGCTGGCCTGGTTGCGCAACATCTCGGGTGAGTTGGCGACCGAGACGCTGAAGCGGCTCGACGACACCCTGCCCTGGTACGGCGACATGCCACCGAGCCGGCGCAGCGCCGTCGGACTTGTCGCGCAGGCCGGCATCACCTCGTTCATCAGCTGGTACGACGACCCCCGCTCGCAGGCGTGGATCGCCGCCGACGTCTTCGACGCCGCTCCTCGCGAGTTGTTGCGCTCGGTCAGCCTGCAGCAGACGCTGCAACTCATTCGGGTGGTCGTCGAGGTCGTCGAAGAGCGTCTGACGAACGGACCGGCGACCCTGCGGGAAGCGATCCTGCTGTACAGCCGCGAGATCGCGTTCGCCGCCGCGGACGTCTACGCGCGGGCTGCGGAGGCTCGCGGTCTGTGGGATGCCCGACTCGAGGCACTCGTTGTCGACTCGATCCTCTCGGGTGAGTACGACAACGAGTTGCCCAGTCGTATCGCCGCGCTCGGGTGGAACGGCCACGGCGAGGTCTGCGTTCTCGTCGGCACGGCACCGCGCATCGTCGACGTTGATCAGCTACGTCGCACCGCACGCCACGTCGACGCTGACGTGCTGATCGGCGTGCAGGGAAACCGTCTCGTCGTCGTCATCGGCCGGGCTCTGCCTCGCGGCGAGGAGCAGGCCGGCGACCGCAGCTTCACGTTCCCCCAGATCGCGGAGGCGCTCGAGCCCGCGTTCGGGCCGGGCCACCTGGTGCTGGGCCCCGAGGTGCCCGACGTTGTCGACGCCGGCAAGAGCGCGAAAGCCGCGCTCGCCGGGTTCGCGGTCGCGCGGGCGTGGCGCAATGCCCCGCGGCCGGCCCTCGCCGACGACCTGCTGCCCGAACGTGCGCTCGCCGGCGACCCCATCGCGCGCGCGACCCTCATCAGTCGCATCTACCAGCCGCTCAAGCAGCACAACACGGAGCTGCTCGCGACTCTGTGGGCGTACCTCGACAACGGGCGGAGCCTCGAGGCCACCGCGCGGGAGTTGTTTGTGCATCCGAACACTGTCCGCTACCGACTCAAGCGCATCAGCGATGTGATCGGGTGGGATGCAACGGGTCCCCGAGAGGCCACGATTCTGCAGACGGCCCTGATCGTCGGCGCCATCGCCGAACCGGGCGCACCGCGCCGCTGATTGTCGAAACGCACCAACGCTTCCGGCGCGCCCCTGGAGACAACCACCACCGCCCCGACCCCTCACCTTGGGAGGATGGAACTCATGATCATCGTCGTCGCGCCCGGCCAGGGCTCGCAGACCCCCGGATTCCTCGAGCCGTGGCTCGAGGACGCGCAGACCCGCGACCGCCTCGGTGCGCTGGGCGAGTCGATCGGGGTGGACCTCGTCGCCCACGGCACGACGAGCGACGCCGACACGATTCGCGACACCCGGATCGCACAGCCCCTGATCGTCGCGGCGAGCCTACTGAGCGCGAGCTCTCTGCTCACGGGCCGCCGCGATCGCGTGGGAGCGGTCGCCGGGCACTCCGTTGGGGAGTTTGCGGCGGCGGCTATCGCTGGAGTCTTGAGCGATGAAGACGCCCTCTCCCTCGTGGGCGTGCGCGGTGAGGCCATGGCCGCGGCCGCGGCCGAGATACCCACCGGCATGAGCGCTGTCATCGGTGGCGACGCGGATGCACTCACCGAGCGCCTTGAGCAGCTGGGCCTCGTACCGGCGAACGTGAACGGCGGCGGTCAGGTCGTCGTCGCCGGCGAACTGAACAACTTGGAGGCTTTCGCCGCCGACCCGATCCCGGGGGCTCGCGTGATCCCGCTACAGGTCGCGGGCGCGTTCCACACCTCGTACATGGGGTCGGCCGTGGACGCGGTTCGTCGAGCCGCAGAGACCGTCTCGGTGAGTGATCCGAGCATCCGGCTGTACACCAACCGCGATGGCACCGTCGTGACGTCGGGCGCTGAATTCGTCGACCTGCTCGTCGGGCAGATTTCATCGCCGGTGCGCTGGGACCTCTGCATGGAGTCGTTCGCCGCCGACGGCGTGACCGGCATCATCGAATTGCTGCCGGGCGGCGCACTGACGGGCCTCGCGAAGCGCGCCCTGAAGGGCGTTCCGACCGTCGCCATCAAGACGCCCGCCGACCTCGCCGCCGCGATCGACATGCTGGACGCCGCATGAGCGCGGCGCTGACGCCATCGGCGGGCGCGGCCTACACGCGCATCTACGCCCTCGGCGCCGCGCGCGGCGAGCTCGCCGTGACGAACGACGACATTGCGGGGCCGATCGACTCGAGCGACGAATGGATTCGCCAACGCACGGGCGTCATCACCCGCATGCGCGCGGGCGCCGACGTGGAGGCCGTCGACCTGGCCGAGACAGCGGCGCGCGAAGCGATCGAGAAGGCCGGCATCGAGCCCGCTCAGGTCGGGGCGGTCATCGTGTCGACCATCTCAAACACCGTGCAAACGCCGTCACTCGCGGCACTGCTCGCCGAGCGGGTGGGCGCGAATCCCGCCGCGGCGTACGACGTGTCGGCGGCCTGCGCCGGCTACACGTACGGCATCGCCCAGGCCGACGCCCTCGTGCGCGCGGGCCTCGCGCAGTACGTACTGGTCGTCGGCGCCGAGAAGCTCAGCGACTTCGCGAAGCCGACCGACCGCACCATCTCGTTCCTGCTCGGTGACGGGGCGGGCGCGGCGATCGTCGGTCCCGCCGACGAGCCGGGCATCGGCGCGACGGTGTGGGGCTCCGACGGTTCCAAGTGGGATGCGGTCGGCATGGATCGGCCCCTCAAGGACGCGTGGAATGACCCAGACGGCGAGTTCCCGACGTTGCGACAGGAGGGCCAGACGGTCTTCCGCTGGGCGGTGTGGGAGATGGCGAAGGTGGCGCAGAAGGCGCTGGATGCTGCCGGAGTGAGTCCCGAGGACCTGGCCGCGTTCATCCCCCACCAGGCCAATATGCGCATCATCGACGAGTTCGCCAAGCAGCTGAAGCTGCCCGAGCACGTCGTCGTGGCGCGCGACATCGCGACGACCGGCAACACGTCGGCCGCGTCGATTCCCCTCGCCACCCACGCGCTGCTCGCCGAGCACCCCGAACTCAGCGGCGGACTCGCCCTGCAGATCGGATTCGGCGCGGGGCTCGTGTACGGCGCGCAGGTCGTCCGACTGCCCTAAACCCCCGACCAGGGCCGACCCCCGCCCTAGGATGGGGGACGGTCATTCGACACCATCCCCAAGGAGATAACACTCATGGCACTGTCCACCGAAGAGGTCCTCGCCGGCCTGGCCGAACTCATCAACGACGAGACCGGCATCGCCACCGACTCGGTCGCGCTCGACAAGTCGTTTACCGACGACCTCGACATCGACTCGATCTCGATGATGACCATCGTCGTGAACGCCGAAGAGAAGTTCGACGTGAAGATCCCCGACGAAGAGGTCAAGAACCTGACCACCGTCGGCGACGCCGTCACCTTCATCGTGGGCGCTTCCGCGTAGGTGCGCTGCGGCTGACGCCGCATTCGCGTCCGTGCGGCGTCAGCCGTGCCGCACGGACGCATGCCCTCCCCCGATCTCGACCGGAGAATTCGCATGACCACGATCGTTGTCACCGGAATCGGCGCGACCAGCCCCATCGGCGGCACCGCCCGCGATAGCTGGACGGCGCTCCTTGCCGGCGCCTCGGGCGCTCGACCGATCGAAGAAGACTGGGTCGAGCAGTACGAGATCCCCGTCACCTTCGCCGCACAGGCGCTCGTGCGACCGGAGGAGGTGCTGGAGCGGCAGGAGGTGAAGCGACTCGACCCGTCGTCGCAGTTCGCGCTCATCGCTGCCCGCGAGGCCTGGGCCGACGCGGGAACGCCCGAGGTCGCTCCCGAGCGAATTTTGGTCGACTACGCCACGGGCATCGGCGGGCTCTGGACCCTGTTGGACGCCTGGGACACCCTGCGCGAGAAGGGCCCGCGCCGCGTTCTTCCCATGACGATCCCCATGCTCATGCCGAACGCGGCTGCCGCGGCGATCAGCATGCACCTCGGTGCGCGTGCGGGCGCCCGCTCTGTCGTGTCGGCCTGCGCCTCCGGCACCGAGTCGATCGCGAACGCCTACGAGCACCTGCAGCTCGGCCTTGCCGACGTAGTGGTCGCCGGTGGCACGGAGGCCGTCGTGCATCCGCTCCCCATCGCCGCCTTTGCCTCCATGCAGGCGTTGTCCAAGCGCAACGATGACCCCGCCGCGGCCTCGCGGCCCTACGACGTCGACCGCGACGGCTTCGTGCTCGGCGAGGGCGCCGCCGCAATCGTGCTCGAGACGAAAGAGCACGCTCTCGCCCGCGGGGCGCGCATCTACGCCGAACTCGCCGGTGGCTCAGTGACGAGCGACTCGTACCACATCACCGCTCCCGACCCCGAGGGTTCGGGTGCCGCCCGCGCCGTCAGCGCCGCCCTCGAGCAGGCGGGCGCCACGGCCGACGATGTCACCCACATCAACGCGCACGCGACCTCGACGCCGGTGGGCGACGTGGCCGAGTTCGAGGCCCTCAAGCGGGTGTTTGGTGACCGCGTGGGTGAGATTCCCGTGTCGGCGACCAAAGCATCCACGGGTCACCTGCTCGGCGGCACCGGCGCGCTCGAGGCGATCTTCACGATTCTTGCGTTGCACGAGCGCACCGCGCCGCCGACGATCAACCTCGACCACCAGGACGAGCGGATTCCGCTCGACGTTGTCACGTCGCCCCGGGCCCTCGGCGATGGTCCGCAGCTGGCGATCTCGAACTCGTTCGGTTTCGGCGGCCACAACTCGGTCGTGGCGTTCCGCTCGTTCGAGGCGTAGTGCGCGCGTCAACAACTCAGGACTAGCTGCGTCTCACGAACCCGGGGAGCGTGTCACCCGGTGTCCGCGTCGGCCTTAGTCCTGAGTTGTTGACGGTGCGCGGGCGCGGGGATCGGGGGGGATCAGCCTGCGCGGTGCAGCCAGACGACGCGAGTGCCGTCGCCGGCGTGGCGGAAGGGTTCGAGTTCGTCGTCCCACGCCTGCCCGAGGGCGAGGCGCAGCTCGCGCTGCAACTCGACGGCGTTGCCGCCAGAGACCTCCATCGCGTAGCGCACGCGGTCTTCGGGGATGACCGTGTTGCCGGCGGTGTCGGTCTGGGCGTAGTAGACGCCCAGGTCGGGGGTGTGCATCCAGCGGCCGCCGTCGGCACCTGCGGAGGCGTCTTCGGTGACCTCGTAGCGCAGGTGTTCCCAGCCGCGCAGGGCGCTGGCGATCTTCGCGCCGGTGCCGCGCTCGCCTTCCCAGACGAACTCGGCGCGCTGCGTGCCCTTGAGGACCGGCTGCTCAATCCATTCGAAGTTGACGGCGCGGTCGATGGCGCGCCCGGCGGCCCACTCAATGTGGGGGCAGAGCGCGCGAGGAGCGGAGTGCACGAATAGCACTCCGCGTGCGAGTGTGTGTGCCACGATGGTCCGTCCGTTTCTCTTTCAGGTGCGACTTCCCCATCGACCTTCGAGAAACATGCCGTCTCGCGACGTATTCACTTGTGGATGCGCGTTATGCGCCTACGGGGCATTATTGCGCACTGCAGGCCCAAATCACAAGAGTGTGATTTACCCGCGCACGGTGTGATCTCGGCGCCGTGTCACACGAATGGCATGGCACTATCCATCAGGCGGGAGCGAATGAGGAAGCGCACGCCCTCCGGCGCTTCCACGCTGAAGCCACTTCCCCGACCGCGCACGACGTCCACGGTCAAGTGCGTGTGCGACCAATAGTCGAACTGTTCGCGGCTCATCCAGAACTCGATGGGCATCGCGTCGGGTCCGTCCTCAGCAAGGTCAAAGCGACCCAGCAATACGTCGTGCGACGACGTCTGAAAGTCTCCGACCGGGAAGCACATCGGCGACGAACCATCACAGCAGCCGCCCGACTGATGGAACATCAGCGGGCCATGAATCGTCCAGAGCCGACGTAGTAAGGCCGCAGCCTCATCGCTCAGGGCGACACGAGACACGCTTTCGCCGGCAATCGTGACCCTAGATTCGTACACCACGTCACACTCTCCCTTCCTGCGCCCAGGTGCGTCACGTACGGAGAGCCGACCCCGCCAGGCTCGGGGCCGACTCTCCGAGTCAAGGGGCCTAGAAGAAGCCCAGGGGTTCCTCGCTGTAGGAGACGAGGAGATTCTTCGTCTGCTGGTAGTGCGACAGGGCGAGCTTGTTGTTCTCGCGACCGATGCCGGAGCTCTTGTAGCCGCCGAACGCGGCGCCCGCCGGGTATGCGTGGTAGTTGTTCACCCACACGCGGCCCGCCTGGATGTCGCGACCTGCTCGGTAGGCGACGTTTCCGTTGCGCGACCAGACACCGGCTCCCAGCCCGTACAGCGTGTCGTTTGCGATGGAGATCGCATCGTCATAGCCGTCGAAGCTGGTGACGGCGACAACCGGGCCAAAGATTTCCTCTTGAAACAACCGCATGCGATTGTTGCCCTCGAAGATGGTCGGCTGCACGTAGTAGCCCCCGGACAGCTCGCCGCCGAGGTCCGCACGTTCCCCACCCAGCAGCAGCTTTGCGCCTTCCTGCGTGCCGATATCGATGTAGCTCAAAATCTTCTCGAGCTGATCGTTCGACGCTTGCGCTCCGACCTGCGTGTCTGTGTCGAGCGGGTTTCCCTGAACGGCTTTACGGGTGCGCTCGATAGCGTCACCGAGGAACGAGTCGTAGATCGGCTTCTCGATGAGCGCGCGGCTCGGGCAGGTGCACACCTCGCCCTGGTTGAAGGCAAAGAGCGTGAAGCCCTCCTGCGCCTTGTCGTAGAACGAGTCGTTCTTGTCGGCGACGTCAGCGAAGAACACGTTGGGGCTCTTGCCTCCGAGCTCCAGCGTTGCGGGAATGATGTTCGCGCTCGCGTACTGCAGGATGAGGCGGCCTGTGGTGGTCTCACCGGTGAAGGCGATCTTGCGGATCCGGTTGCTACTCGCGAGCGGCTTGCCCGCCTCCACGCCGAATCCGTTCACCACGTTGACGACGCCCGGAGGCAGGATGTCGCCGATCAACTCCATCAGCACGAGGATTGATACGGGCGTCTGTTCGGCGGGCTTCAGCACCACCGCATTGCCCGCGGCGAGCGCGGGTGCGAGCTTCCAGACGGCCATGAGGATGGGGAAGTTCCACGGAATGATCTGCCCGACCACGCCAAGTGGCTCGTGGTATTGGTACGCCGTCATCGTGCCGTCCATCTCCTGGAAGTCGCCATCCTGGGCGCGAATGGCGCTGGCGAAGTACCGGAAGTGATCGGCTGCGAGCGGCAGGTCAGCGTTGAGCGGCTCACGGATGGCCTTGCCGTTGTCCCAGGTCTCCGCGACGGCGAGCACCTCGCGGTTGGCATCGATGACATCGGCGATCGCGTTCAAGATGGATGCCCGTTCCGTCGTGCTCGTGCGGCCCCACGCGGGCGCGGCCTTGTGTGCGGCGTCGAGCGCCGCCTCGATGTCCTCCGCTGTTCCCCGGGCGACCTCGGCGAAGGGTTTCCCCGTGACGGGGGTGATGTCTTCGAAGTACATGCCCTTGACGGGCGCAACCCACTCACCTCCGATCCAATGGTCGTAGCGTGACTTGAACGTGATGATGCTCTCGGGCGTGCCCGGGGCCGCGTAAACGGTCATGTTGCTCCTTGCGACGTCGTTGTCGTGGTGGGTGCTTCCTCGCTGCTGCGAGGCGTGGGCATCACCGTAGGCAGAGCACCGTTGCCGTTCGTTGCGGCCGGTTGCGGCCCGTTGCACGCCGGTGCGACGGGGCTACGATTCGAGGTCGCGTTCGATGCTTTCGAGCCGTGTGACGACGGTTGTCCGCTGCGGGCTATCCAGGGGAAGAGCCCGAAGGACTGTCCGCCAGACCGCGACGTCGAGCGCTGCCTCATCACTTCGGGCGTAGTCGAGAAGCACATCGGGAGTCGCGTCTGTGAGCATGGCGTCCCTCAGCAGGGTCGACACTTCGCCTCGAATCCGCGTCACGCCCGGCGATGACGACCCCGGAAGCACGCGTCCCGAATAGTGGCCGAGAGCAACCCGATGGGCACCACGGTCGAGGAAAGCGAGTACGCGATGGACGTCCAGGTCAAGACGGGTTGGGAGGCGATACGGTCGCGCCGCCGGCACGAGCTCCGGAACGCCACACTCCTCGAGGGCGCGGCGCAGGCGCACCATCTCCGCACGCATCGTCGAGACGCTTCCTTCGCGCTCGTAGACGAGCTCTGCGAGGGCATCAGCGCTCAGCCCGTGGGGGTGCCAGGCGAGCACCGTCAGGATCTCGGAGTGACGGGTCGACAGCTCGCGTTCGCCACGTGCGGTGACCAGGAGCCCGGTGTCGCGCCCAAGAATGTGCAGCATGGGGGCAGACGAGACCGCAATCTCGGGGCCCGATGCCGGCCGAAGGCGTTCCTCCCCCGGGTGCCGGTCACTGCCACCGGGCAACGGCGTGCGCGCCGCGAGAGTGTCGAGTCTCCGAACGTGAAGCTCGGCTTCAACGGCCGCAACGGTCGCCTCCAGCAGCGGCAAGGTTGTCGGTTCTGCGGCGACGTCACCGCCCGTGATGTCGATGACGCCGATGATGCGCCGGGTCGCCGGGTCGTGCACCGGCACCGCCGTGCAACTCCAGGGATGCACGATGCGCGCGTAATGCTCGGCACCGCGAATTTGCACCCCGCGATCAAGGGCGAGTGCGGTACCGGGTGCCGACGTGCCAGCAATGCGTTCGGACCAGTTCGCCCCCTCGACGAACGCCATCTGCTCGGCACGACGCCGCAGGTCGCGATCGCCATCGATCCACAGCAGTCGACCCTCATGGTCTCCGATGGCGATGATGAGACCGGCATCGAACGTGTGCCGAATCAGCAGACGGTGAACGACGGGCAATGCCTGCGCGAGAGGGTGCGAGGCTCGATAGTCGCGCAGCTCTGCTTCTCCGAGGTCGATCGCTCCCGGTAGGGAGTCGGGATCGACATCCGAGTCGATGGCGCGCATCCACGATTCGAGAACGAGCCTGCGCACCCCCGAAGCAATACCGGCGTCCCTGTCGGGTGTGGTGAGCGACGCCGCCGCCGATTCTAAATCGTCACGACGCAATGGGGGCTGATGTGTGGCCGCCACCGCTCACCTCCGAGTGCACTCGCCGTCGAGTGCGTGCGCACAGCCTAACCCGGCGCTGAGCCGAGCCGAGCGTGCCCCTGGGTGGCGTTCAGCCGTGCAGCAACCCGCCGGAGGAGGCGAGCACGTTCTTCTCGCCCGCCTCGATGCGGAAGGGGAATCGGTTCTGCTTCGGCGGCAGCGGGCAGTTGAAGTGGTAGCTGAACGCGCACGGCGGCAGGATGGCCGTGTTGAAGTCGAGGGTGATCGTGCCGTCGGGGTGCGGCGCCATGAACAGAAAGCGCCCGACTGAGTAGGTGTCGTCGCCGTTCGTCGCGTCGGCGAACACGAGCTGCAGGGCGCGCCCCGACTTGAACGCCGCGATGTCGTACTCGACCCCGTCGTGCGTGAAGCGAATCTCGCCGGGAACAACCTCGTCGCGGGTGTGCCCGTCGCTCTTCAGGTGCTCGAATCCGAGGGTGGTCCCGCCCTCGATCTCCCGGAACGTGCCGGTGACCACCCAGCCGGGGTTGTAGTCAAACGCGTCGATGCCACCGAAGTTCTGAATGCCGTCACTCTGTGCGTCCCACACCCGCAGCGCGTACAGCCCATCCTCGCCCGCGATCACGAAACCGGTGGTGTGCTCGTCGAACTGGATGGTGCTGGGCGACGGATCGTCCTTTCCGCGCACGCGCACGGTACCGTCGACGACCTCACCGTCGACGGTGATGCCGTCGGCCGCCGTCGCCGTGAGTAGCAGGCCGCCCTCGGGCGCGGGCGCCCACGTGCCGGGCACGCCCCAGATCGTCTGCTCCTCGCCCACCCACTGCGTGTTGACGAGCGCCAGTGGCCCCTGGGGCTGCGTGGCGGCAAGCGCACGTCGCTCGCGGAAGGTTGCGTAACGCTCGGCGGGGGTCGGGGCGGGAGCGGTGTCGGCCATGCGTCCATCCTGCAAGCGATGCGGGATGCGCGCCAATCGACGCGCGGGCGTGGTCAGCCCCCGAAGACCCCCAGCACCACAACGGCGCCGGCCGGGATGCTCGCGAGCGCGGCCGAGGACGCCACGCGCAGGGTCGCCGCGCGCGCAGGGTCGCGTGCGAGCCCTGTGGGACGCGCGATCGCCCACTTGGCGGAGGCCCACAGGGCGGTGGCGGCGAGGATCACGAGCGTCGTCACGCGAACGCCCTCGCTCGCCGGGGCTCCGACGACGATCCCCGTGACCTGGACGAGCGCCACGACGCCCCAGGGCACGATGGCGAGCACCGTAAGAAACGCGTAGGGCCACAGGTGCCCGCGCGAGCCGTCATGACGCGGAGCGCGGTCGGAGAGCCAGCCGAGTATCCCTGAGCCGGCGGCGAGCGCATACAGCGCGACGATCGTCGCCGCCTCATCGACCCCGTTGAGCGCCGCGACGATGACGATCGTGATGCCGAGCGACTGCGAGACGGCAACCCAGTGCAGGGTCGAGGCCGCGTGGGCCGAGAGGGCGCCACGACGGGAGCGGACGGCGAGCCACGCGAGCACGGCTCCCGTGACGAGCAGCACCGGCAGCATCCCCGCCTCGGCGGAGAACCAGATCCCCGCTCCCGCGACGAAGGCGAAGGAACCGTCCTGGCTCACCTGCGGCGGCTCGAACGTGACCATGACATCGAGAAGCCCGCCGGTCGAGACAACGAGCAGCACCGAGGCAAGCAGCTGCCCGGCGAGCAGGCCCGCGCCGAGGGCGGTCGATCGAGCGGACGGCGGTGCGGGCAGGCTCACGGCGACCTCCTCGACGACGACGGTGGTCCGTAGGGCGGACGGGACTTGAACCCGTGACCGATGGATTATGAGTCCACTGCTCTAACCAGCTGAGCTACCGCCCCGTGGCGCGATGCGCGCCGACAGTGATGCTACCCGGCGGCTTCGGCGTCGCGCTCGATCACCGTGATGACGCCCGTGTCGACCACGGGGTCGGTGACGGGCCGGCCGCGGTAGAGGTCTTCGAAGGTGTCGAGGGTGCGCCGGATGTCGTGGCCCGACACGATGCGCAGACTGTCGCGCTGCAGGGCGACGCGCTCGTCGTGCGGCATCGTGAGAATGCGCCGAAGCCGCTCAGCGAACCCCTCGATGTCACCGGGCTCGTAGAGGTAGCCGTTTTCGCCGTCGTGGATGAGGTGCGGCAGCGCCATCGCGTTCGCGCCGACCACCGGCAGCCCAGACGCCATGGCTTCCATCGTCGCGATCGACTGCAATTCCGCCCGCGAGGGCATCGCGAACACGGATGCGCGGGTCAACTGAGCGCGCAGGTATTCGTCGGTCGCGTACCCGGCGAAGTGCACGCGCTCGCCGAGGCCGAGCTCAACGGCGAGCTTCTCCAGCGCGTGGCGCTGCTCCCCGTCTCCGATGATCTCGACCGTCACCGCGAGGGCATCATCCAGCAGGGCGACGGCGCGCAACAACTCATCGATGTGCTTCTCGGCCTCGACGCGCCCGAGGAACAACACGACGTTCTCGCTGCGCGGCGTGAGGTCGGCCGTGTAGTTCTCGACGTGAAGCCCGCAACTGATCGCGTGGACTTTGTCGAGGTCGGTGCACTTCTCGAAGTACTGCGCGGCCTTCAGCGTCGGCGTGGTGACCTCGGCCGCGATGCCGAAGGTTCGCCCGGCCGCACGCCACAGGGCCCGCACAACCATGTCGTGCAGCGGCCCGATGAACGGGGTGAACTGCATGGCGTTTTCGGGCATGAAGTGGTTGGTGCCGATCACCCGGATGCCGCGCTTCGCCGCCTGTCGGGCAAGCCCGCGCCCCACGACGATGTGGGACTGGAAGTGCACGACGTCGGGGCGCACGGTGTCGAGGATGCGGGCCGCGTTCGCCTCGATCCGCCACGGCAGCGCGTAGCGCAACCACGGATGGGGGCGCCAGCGCCACGAGCGCAGGCGATGCACGGTCATCTTCTGGCCCTCGTGCACCTCGGTTCGGGTCACGTTCGGACCGCGCTCGGCGCCGGGTGCGACGACGTGCACCTCGTGCCCCCGCTCGACCATGCCGGCGGCGAGGTGCTCAGCAAACTTCGCCGCCCCGTTCACGTCGGGGCCGAAGGTGTCGCAGCCGATGAGGATGCGCAACGGTCGGTCGGGCGAACCGCTCACGTGCGGGTCGTCGGTCACGGCGGCATCCTTGACAGTCTCGGGGGCGACAGAGCCGGGCCGACGGCGTCGACCCGCCGATAACCCTAGCCGAGCCCGTGGACTATCGATGGGTTTGCGGGTGGTGCTTCGCGAGCTCGCGCACGCCGACGACCGCGACGACGCCGGCGGCAACTCCGACCAGCACGGCGGGCCACGGCATGAGCACCGCCTCGCCCACGACGAATGCGCCGATCAGCACCGCGACGATCGGGTCGACCACGGTAAGCCCGGCAATCACGAGATCGGGCGAACCCAGTTGGTGGGCGGTCTGCACGAAGTACCCGCCGAGGGCGGCCGCGGTGATCAGCGCCACGATCGCCACGATCGTGAGCGGGTCGAGCCCCGCCGTTGTGATGCGCGTGATCACGACTTTCGCGAGGGTTGCGACGAAGCCGAACAGTACCCCCGCGGCGAGGATCGCGAAGAGCGCGCCCGAGCGGCGGCGCACCACGGCGAAGACGATGCCGAACGTCAGGGTCAGCGCCCCGAGCATCCCGAGAATGATGAGCAACTGCGTGTCGTTGACGAGGCGATCGACGGCGTACAGTGCCGCGACGACGACGAAGACGGCGACGCCGCCGACGCAGAGCGCGATCGCGCGTTTCGCTCGATGGTCGAGGCGGATGCGCGCCACCCTCGCGTTGAGGATCGCGGTCACGACGAGGGCCACCACCCCGATGGGCTGGACCACGATGAGCGGGGCGAAACCCAGGCTCGCCAGCTGGAAAAGCACGGCGATGCCGAGCATGACCGAACCGATCAGCCACGACGGGCGCCCCAGCAGACGCACCAGCTGTCGGCGACTCAATCCCGCGCGACTACCATCGCCGTGCCGCCGCTCGATCTTCTCGACCCCGCGGTTCTGGAATTGAGCGCCCAGCGAGAGGAAGACCGCGCCGATCAGCGCAAGAGGGATACCCACGGCGACGAGCGGGCTGCGCAACAGCTCACCAGCAAGGTCGGTCGCGTCGGGCACCACCGCGCCACTCTACTGAGCGTCGCCCCATCGCCACGCAGATACGCTGGAGCCTGTGGCAATCCTCCCCATTCGCATCGTCGGCGAGCCCGTCCTGCACAGCCCCGCAGCCCCCGTGACCGAGATCGACGAGTCGCTCGAGCGGCTCGTCGCCGACATGCGCGACACCATGGCCGAGGCGCCCGGCGTGGGGCTCGCCGCCCCCCAGGTGGGCGTCGACGCGCGGCTGTTCATTTGGGACTGGACCGACGAGGACGACATGCGCTACTCCGGCACCGCCATCAACCCCGAACTGTGGATCTCGCCCCCACCGATCGACGAGCCCGACGAGTGGGACCACTCGGAAGGATGCCTCTCGGTGCCGGGCGAGCGGTTCCCCCTGATGCGCTCCGAACGGGCCCTCCTGCGTGCCACCGGCCTCGACGGCGAGCCGTTCGAGATTGAGGCGCACGGCTGGCTTGCCCGCATCTTCCAGCACGAGTTCGACCACCTCGACGGCGTGCTGTACGTTGACCGGCTCGCGCATCCGCACGGGAAGCTCGCGGCCAAAGCCATCAAGCGCAACTCGTGGGGTGGGCCCGGTCAGAGCTGGACGCCCGGAATCGACCGCCTCGAAGACTAGCGGTGCGTGCGGGGCCGCTTAGGCGGCCCAACCGAGCGCGCGCAGCGCCGCGGCCGTCGCGGCGGCGGCCACGATCACGAGGATGAACGGGACCCGGAGCGCGAACAGGCCAGCGGCGACGCCGATGGCCGGGAGACGAGCATCCAGCACGAGACCCTGTCCGGCGCCGACGGTCTGCACGACGATCAGTGCCGACAGGAGGGCGACCGTAACCAGCTCGGCCGTGCGTGCGGCGCCGGGCTTCTCCAGCACACGGGGAGGCACGAGGTAGCCGAGAAGCTTAATTGCGAGCACCGCGATCGACGCGGCGAGGATGATCTGCCAGAGCGTCATGGGCGCCCCCTCCGCGCGGCGGCGAGGCCCGCGACGACGCCGACGAGGGCCGCGCCAAGCACGGGGACGCCCGGCGGAACCAGCGGGATGAGCACCACCGCGACGACGGCGGCACCGACCGCGACGGCGACCGGTTGCAGGCTCTGCAGACGCGGCCACACTAGGCCAAGGAACGCCGCGGCGGCGGCCGCATCCAGCCCGAAGGCGCTCACGTCGCCCAGCAGGTTGCCGAGCAGCGCCCCAACAAGCGTCATGAGGTTCCAGCCGACGTAGATGATGATGCCCGTCGCCCAGAATCCGACGCGTTGCGCGCTTGGCACCGCCTGCGCCGTCGCGACCGCCGTCGACTCGTCGATCGTGAGGTGCCCGGCGACGACGCGCTTCGCGAATCCCGGACCGACGATCGGCGACACGCGGATCGCGTACAGGCCGTTGCGGAGCCCCAGCAGCGTGGCACCGGCAATCGCGGCGGGCCCGGCAGCGACTCCCCCGGCCGCGATGACGCCGATGAGCGCGAACTGCGACCCGCCCGAAAACATGACGAGGCTGAGCACGCACGCCTGCCACACCGTCAGCCCCGAGGCCACGGCGAGCGCGCCGAACGAGACGCCGTAGGCGGCGACCGCGAGGCCGACAGCGACAGACGCCTTCAGCGCTTCTTTCCGCGCCGCCGTCTCGTTGAAGGGGACGTCGACCATCACCGGCGCACGTTCACGCCGTGCACAGCGTTGTGGAAGCGAAGGGCCGGGAACACCACCGACACCGAGAAGCCGACACCGGGAACCGTCTGCGCGCTCAGCACGCCCCCGAACAGTTCGGCACGGGCGCGCATCTCGCCCACCCCCGTCCCGGCGATGCGCTCGGTGAGCGCCGCGAGGTCGTCCTCGATCGTGTACCCGCGCGCCGCGAGCTCGTCGGGGGTCAGGCCCTCCCGGCGAGCCTGGGCGCGGATGCCATCGTCATCGATGCGCACGTGCAAGCCCTGGTCTGACCACGTGAGGCCGACGCGCACCTCGGTGCCCTCGCCGCCGTACTGCAGCGCGTTCGCGAGCGCCTCTTCGAGGATGCGGTACAGCGCGAGCCCGGCACCCTCAGCGACGGCGAAGCGTTCCCCCAGCTCGGAGACGGTCACGACGAGACCCCGCGCCCGCAGGGCATCGAACAGACCGTCGAGGGCCTCGAGGGCGGGCCGGGCGGCGACCAACTGTTCGGCCTCCGCCGTCGCGGTAACCACGCGGCGCAACTCGGCGAGCGTCGCACGAGCACTCGCCGCAATCTGCTCGGATGCTCGCGCAGCGACACTCGGATCTCGCGTGGCCGCCGCGCTCGCGCCCTCCGCCAGTTGCACGACCCCGGTCATTCGGTGGGCAGCCACGTCGTGCTGCTCACGGATGAGACGCAGCCGCGCCGTCTGCTCGCCGAGAGCAATCTCGAGTTCGCGCGCCCTATCGGCGGTGGCGAGCGCCTCGGCGCGCTCGCGGCGGAGCCTCGAGGAGGCGGCCAGCGCAATCGACGTGGCCACGAGCATCCCGATGCCGGCGATCACGGCGATCGCGACAGGGATGCTCGCTGCGACGTCACTCACGGATGGGCTCCTTCACGGGCCCGGTTGCGCCGCGATCAGTGTGAGGGTGGTGTGGCTCCCCGACTTGGACTCGAACCAAGAACCTGCCGGTTAACAGCCGGCTGCTCTGCCAATTGAGCTATCGAGGATCGCTGTGAACAGCGGGCTCTACGGTATCAGAAATTGGGCGACGGTTTGGACCGCTCAGTACTCCTTCGGACCGCTCAGTACCCCTCTCGCGGGTCGACGATGCCGACGAGGCCGGTGCCGGTAAGGAAGCCGCGCACGTTCTCGTCGACGCGGCCGGCGAGCAGTGGTGCGGTCATCTCTGCCGTGTCGGCCGAGTGCGAGGTGATCAGGCAGCGGGGTTCGGCGAAGAGCGGGTGATCGTCGGGAAGCGGCTCGGGGTCGGTCACGTCGAGGCCCGCTCCAAGCAGGCTGCCGGCGGCGAGGGCCTCGGTGAGGGCGTCCGTGTCGACGAGCGGCCCGCGGGCGATGTTCACGAGCACGGATTCGCGGGGCATCAGCGCGAGGCGGCGCGCGTCGATGAGGTGGCGAGTCGAGTCGGTGGATGCTGCGGCGAGGATCAGCGCGTCCGTCGTCGGCAGGACGCTGTCGAGGTCCGCAGCCTGGACGGTGCGCGTCGCACCCGGCATGGGGTCGGCGCCGCGGCGCACGACCGTGATGGTGCACCGCCACGGCTCGAGGAGTCGGATGATCTCGGCCGCGATGCCGCCTGCCCCAACGATGGTGACGTTCAGCCCGTACAGCGATCGACCCGTACGCTTCTCAACCCAGCGGGCCGCCCGCGCCTTCGGGGCGAACTCGCGCAGGGTGGCGTGCACGAGCGCCACGGCGTGTTCGGCGACCGGCTCGGAGTACGCGCCCTTCGCGCTCGTGAAAACCGGGCCGTCGGCGTGAGCGCGCAGTACGTCGCCGAAAGCATCGACGCCCGCCCAGGGCAGCTGGACCCAGGCGATGCCGGGGTGGGTGATGAGCACGTCATCGAGCTCATCCGAGCGGGCCGCGCTCAGCCACAGCAGGCCTCGGGTGTCGTCGCCGAGCGGGGCAACCGTGCCGCCGGCGCTCTCCACGGCGGTGATGAAGAGGGGGTGCGCCTCGGGAAGGACGGCGATCGGCCCGGGGGTCACCGGACGGGGCGGCGTGGCCGCGTGCCCGGAGAGCGGGTCACGGTGCTGGGCGAGATCCGGCGCGCGCTCTGGCGGCGTGACGTCGTAGCGGGATGGTGCGGTGTCGTCAGCGGGCATAGGCCCAGGCTAGACGGCGACCGCCCGACGTCGGCCGAGCGCCGCGAGGGCTCGCACGTAGGGGTGTGTTCCCGTCTCGAGTACCTCGTCGACCGAGCCGTAACCGACGAACCGACCCCCGTGCATCACGGCCAGACGGTCGGTGAGGCGCCGCACCTCGCCGATCTCACTCGAAATGGCGAGCGCCGCGAAGCCGCGGTTGCGCTGCACCTCGGCGAGATGGTCGAGGATCGTCGAGCGCACGGTGGCGTCGACACCGCTCGTCGCCTCGTCGGTCACGAGTAGCTCGGGCTCGAGCACGAGGGCGCGCGCGATGGCGACCCGTTGTCGCTGGCCCCGGCTGAGCTCGTGCGGGTACTTGGGGATCGTCGCGAGCGTCAGGTGCATGGCGTCGATCGCCTCCGCGACGATGCCCCCGGCTTCAACGCGGTCGAGTTTCGGGGTGCGCTGATACAGCGGGTATGCAACGTTCTCGCCCGCGGTGAGGTGCGGGTCGAGAGCAGTCCCCGCATCCTGCGGCACATAGCCGACCCGCAACGCGAGTTCATTGTCGTCGCGTCGACGCAGGCTGCGCACGTCGATGCCGAGCACCTCGAGCGAGCCGCCGATTACCTTCGGGCCGCGGTCGACGGTGCGATCGGTGAGGCCCGCGATCGCCTGCGCCAGGGCACTCTTGCCGCTGCCCGCCTCGCCGAGAATCGCGAGCGTCTCGCCCGGAGCTATGTCGAGACTCACCCCCTGCACGGCGTCGACCGACGGGGCGCCCTCGATGCCGGAAAAGCGCAGGCTCAGGTCGCGCGCGGACACCGCGGCTGTGGACATCGAGCGCCTCTCCCCTCCCGTCGGCGACGGGTCGGCGAGAGTCTAGTGGTGTTGCGTCACAGCCTGATGAACACTCATCACAGGTCTCCGCGAACGCGACGCCTCTCCGCCTCGATCGTCATGAGCTGGGTCTGAAGATCGCGGTACCGCGTCGGATCCGCCACCTGATCGGTGCGCTGCAGCGCGCCCAGCAGCTCGGCCTTGCGGCGCAACAGGTCACGCTCGATCAGCGACGTCGTGATGCCCGCGCAGTACTCGGCGACGTGGTCGTCGCGCACCGGCAAGGGCGCGATCGCGAGCTGCGTGACGAGCGGCGCGAAGGCCCCGGGGGCCTCCTCCGACACCATGCGCGCCCAGTGGGCGGTTCCGTAGTGCTCGAAGGCCGCGATGAGCGCGTCACGCACGGTCGCGAGCGCCGGCTGGCTGAACGCCGTCGCGAGCGCCCGCTGCGCGGTCTCGCGCGGAACGTCCTCGGGATGCTGCAGCAGCGCCATGAGCAACTCACGTTCCAGCCGCGTCACCGGATCATTGGGCAACTGCGCGAGCCCGATGGCGGGCGCCGCGGGGACGCCGCCCGCGGCGTACTCCCCGGGGCGCGACGCAGGACCGCCGGAGGGGTCGGGCACTGCCGCGGCGGCCTGCGGGCCGGAGGGCGCGCGATCGGGAGCGGATGGAGGTCGCGGGCCACGAGCATCCGCGGGGCTGGGAGTACGGGATGCGGCCGTCACCGCGCGCTGGACGTCGGCGGTGTCGACGCCGATCCAGCCGGCCACCTGCCGAACGTAGCCGGAGCTCAGGGCACGGTCGCGGATGCGCGCGACGACCGGGGCGGCGGCTCGCACCGCGGCGACGCGGCCCTCCACCGTCTCGAGGTCGAACTGGTCGAGCTGACGGCGGATCATGAACTCGAACATCGGGCGCCTAGTGCTCACGAGTTGCCGCACGGCTTCGTCGCCGCGCTCGAGACGCAAGTCGCACGGGTCGAGCCCGTCGGGGGCGACGGCGACGAAGGTTAGGGCGGCGAAGCGCTGCTCGTCGGCGAAAGCGCGACTCGCCGCCTTCTGGCCCGCCTCGTCGGGGTCGAAGGTGAAGATGACCTCGCCGAGCTGCGTCGTATCGGCGTTCTCGGTGTCCCCCATCACGCGGCGCAGCATGGTGATGTGGTCGCCGCCGAACGCCGTGCCACAGGTCGCAACCGCGGTGGTGACGCCGGCCAGGTGGCAGGCCATGACGTCGGTATAGCCCTCGACGACGACCGCCTGCTTGCCGCGTGCGATGTCGCGCTTCGCGAGGTCGAGCCCATACAGCACCTTGGCCTTGTGGTAGACCGGCGTCTCGGGGGTGTTCAGGTACTTCGGGCCCTTGTCGCTCTCGAGCAGACGCCGGGCGCCGAAGCCGAGGGTCGCCCCCGTCGTGTCGCGAATCGGCCAGATGAGGCGGCCCCGAAAGCGGTCATACGGGCTGCGGTCGCCCTGGCCCTGAAGCCCGGCGGCCAGGATCTCCTCAGCCGTGAAACCCTTCGCACGCAGGTGAGAGCCAACAGCGTCGTAGGCGTTCGGCGCGTAGCCGACCCCGAAACGCTCGGCCGCTATCGCATCGAAGCCGCGCTCGCCGAGAAAGCGGCGGGCGGGCTCCGCCTCGGGCGTCGCGAGCTGGGCGCGGAAGAACGCTTCGGCCGCCTCGTTCGCGGCCAGGATGCGCCGCCGATTGCCCTGGTCGACAGCGGGTCCGCCGTCCTCGTACTGCAGGGCGTAGCCGATGCGCGCCGCGAGACGCTCGACCGACTCGGCGAACGTCATGTGGTCCATCTTCTGCAGGAAGGTGAACACGTCACCGCCCTCACCGCAGCCGAAGCAGTGATAGAAGCCGACCTGGGGGCGCACGTGGAAGCTGGGACTGCGCTCGTCGTGGAAGGGGCACAGGCCCTTCATCGAGCCCACGCCCGCGCTCTTCAACGTGACGTAGTCGCCGACGACGTCGGCGATGTTGACGCGGGTACGCACCTCGTCAATGTCACTACGTCGAATGCGGCCGGCCACAGGCCCGATTCTAGGTGGGATCAGGCAGGCGCTCGGTGACCCTCGACCCAGCGCTCATGCCAGGCGAGCGCCGACTGGTCGGTGAGGGAGGCAACCTGGTCGACCACGACGCGGCGACGGGCGTCATCGTCCACAGCTTCGGCGAAGTCTGCCTGGAACACCGGGGCGAGAGCCTGCGGCCCCGCCGCCCAGACGGCATCGGCGAGATCGGTCAGCAGTGCCCGCTGCCGGGCGTACAGCGGTTGACGCTCGTCGTTTGCCATCACCAGGGTGCCGACGATGCCCTTCAGCACGCCGATCTCGGCGCGCGTGTGCACCGGTACGACCACGTGCGCGTTGTAGCGAACGAGCGACGACTGGGGATACGCGTGCCGGGTGGCGTGCACGGCATCGTGCGCGAAGCGACCGATGAGGCGGCTCGTCAGGTTCTTCAAGCCTGCCAGGTCGGCCCGTGAGCCGGACCAGCGGGTGATCCACGTCTCGAGGCGCTCTAGTCGCGCGAAGGCGGCGCGCACGTCGCTCTCGGTGAGCTCGTCGCCGTTCCAGCGCAAAACGCCGGCGACAAGAGCCTCGTGGTCGTCGGCGCTCGACAGGATGCGCGGATCAATTGATCCCCCAACGATCGCGTCCTCGAAGTCGTGCACCGAATACGCGATGTCGTCGGAGAGGTCCATGACCTGCGCCTCGATGCTCGGGATGCCTGCGGGGGCGCCCTCGCGCATCCAATCGAACGCCTCGCGGTCGTCGGCGTATACGCCAAACTTACGCCGGCCCCCCGGGTCATCCACCGCGCTCGCAAGCGGCCACGGGTACTTGCAGCTGGCATCGACGCTCGCCCGGGTGAGGTTCAAACCGAAACTCTGACCGTCTGCGCCCAACACCTTCGGCTCGAGTCGTGTCAGCAGGCGCAGGGTCTGCGCATTGCCCTCGAAGCCGCCGATGTCGTGCGACCAGACATTCAACGCGCCCTCGCCGTTGTGACCGAACGGCGGATGGCCAAGGTCGTGCGCAAGGCACGCGGTGTCGACGACATCGGGTGCGAGGCCGAGCGCTCCGGCGAGCTCGCGGCCCACCTGTGCGACCTCCAGCGAGTGGGTGAGACGGTTGCGGGCGAAGTCGACCCCGGCCGTCGGACTCAGCACCTGCGTCTTCGCGCTCAGACGGCGCAGGGCGCTCGAGTGCAACAGGCGAGCGCGGTCGCGGGCGAAGTGCGCCCGGTCCGTCGAATGCTGCTCGGGATGGCGGCGTTCTGTGTCGTGTTCCTCGTACAACATGCCCTAGCCGCCGCTGTTGTGCAGTTCGGCGGCGGACACCTCGGCGCGGCTCGCCTCACTGAGCTCGCGGCTCTCGAGCCAACGGTCGGGCAGGGCGGGCTTCTTCGGCGTTCCGGCGCGTCCGCGCTGGCCCTCAGCAGCCTCGCCCGGGTATGGGGCGTCACGGTCGAGCTCGCCAAGCATGTCGTCCAGGTGTTGCAGGCTCTCCGTGCGGGCCATGCGCGCGCGCAGCTCGCCTCCCACCGGGTACCCCTTGAAGTACCAGGCGACGTGCTTGCGAATATCGCGGCAGCCGCGCTGCTCGTCGCCGTCGAAAAACTCGACGAGCAGTTCGGCGTGGCGGCGCAGAGCATCGCCCACCTCGCCGAGCGTCGGCGTCGCCTTGCGCTTCTCGCCCCGGAACGCGGCCGCGAGGTCGCCGAACAGCCAGGGGCGGCCGAGGCAGCCGCGGCCCACCACGATGCCGTCGCAGCCCGACTGCTCGACCATGCGCAGGGCATCGTCGGCGCTCCAGATGTCGCCGTTGCCCAGGACCGGGATGCTCGTGATCGTATCCTTCAGAGTGGCGATCGCATCCCAGTCAGCAGTGCCCGAGTAGAAGTCGGCGGCCGTGCGGGCGTGCAACGCCACGGCGCTGACACCGGCCCCCTCGGCCGCCTTCGCCGCCTCCAGGTAGGTGAGGTGGTCGGCGTCGATGCCCTTACGCATCTTCACGGTGACAGGGATATCGCCCGCCGCCTTCACGGTCGCCTCGACGATCCGACGGAAGTGGCTGAGCTTCCACGGCAGGGCCGCTCCCCCACCCTTGCGTGTGACCTTCGGCACGGGGCATCCGAAATTCATGTCGATGTGGTCGGCGAGGCCCTCGCCCACCAAAAAGTGAGCCGCTTCACCCGCCGTCGCCGGGTCGACGCTGTACAGCTGAATGCTGCGGGTCGTCTCGCTCTCGTGGTGGCGGATCAGTCGCATACTCACCGGCGTGCGCTCAACGAGAGCGCGGCTCGTGATCATCTCGCTCACATACAGGCCGGCCCCGTACTCGCGACACAGCCGGCGGAACGCCGTGTTCGTGATGCCCGCCATCGGTGCGAGCACGACCGGCACGCTGAGCGGCAACGGGCCGATGCGAAGCTGCGGGGCGGGAGCGGTGAGAGACGACATACGGGGTCCATTGTCGCACCCGTCGGTAAACGACACGTTCGGGGCTTAGGGATTGCGGGTGGGAGGCCCCGAGAGCCCGCTGGCGGGATGCCGAGGGGCTGGCGTGGGCGGGAATGCCGTGCGGTGGGCTGGGTGTTGCATCGAGCATCCCGTCGTGACGTTCTGGAGGACTGTGTGATGACGAACCCTGCCGACGGCGCCGCGCGCGTCGACTCCGCCGTGGCCGCGCTCGGGCTCAGCGTCGACATCGTGGAGCGAGGCGACGCGCGGTCGCTGGAGGAAGCCGCCGCGAACGTAGGGGTCGAGCCGTCGCAGGTCGTCAAGACGCTCGTGCTGAAGAGGAGCGACGGCACGTACGTGTTCGCGCTCGTACCGGGAGGGCGGGCGCTGTCATGGCCGAAGATTCGCGCGGTGCTCGGCGTCAACAAAGTGCAGATGCCGCGGCCCGAGCAGGCGCTCGAGGCCACCGGGTTCGAACGCGGAACAATCGTGCCGCTCGGCTCGACCACCGCATGGCCCGTGATTGCCGACGCAACAATCTCGGGCCGCGTCGCCCTCGGCGCCGGGCGCCCCGGCCACAGCCTGCTCACGGAAGCCGAGCCGCTGCTGCACGCCCTCGACGCCACCGTCGCCGACATCAGCGACCCCGAGTAGCGCCCAGCCCCGGCGTCTCCCCCGCGCCGCGCCCCAGCCCGCGCCACACACCTCCTGGCATCGCGCCCCGCACGTCCCACGGCCGCGGCCCGCACGCCCCCGCGTCAACAACTCAGGACTAAGCCGCCAACTATGCGCTGACAGTCCCGTGAGGGTGGGGTTTGCGCAACAAACCCGGACCGTTAGTCCTGAGTTGTTGACACGGCCATGCTCGACGGGTCTGAGCTGGCGGGTGTCGGGATCTCGCACGCCTCACCGTCACAGGCAGCGGCGCCTGGCGCACCGAGCATTGTGAACGGCCGCGATCCGCTGGCCCCGGCCGTCACGCGTCGCCACCCCGCGCGCCGTGCACCGTCGCCCGCTCGGCGTCGGCCGCGGCCCGTTGGAGAGCAGCGAGGAACGATGCAACCTCCTGCGCGCCCGACACGCCGTACGCGTCATTGAGAACGAAGAACGGAACACCCTGGATGCCGTATGCCACGGCCTGTGCCATATCGGCCTTCACGTCGGGAAGGTACGTGTGTTCGGCGAGAGCGGCCGCCGCCGCGTCACGGTCGAGGCCGACCTCTCCAGCGAGGTGGGCCAGCTCATCGACGCGACCGACATGCCGACCCTCGGTGAAATAGGCGAGAAGCAGGCGTTCCTTCAGCTCGGACTGTTTCCCGTGGACCTTCGCGAAGTGCAGCAGCTCGTGCGCAAGAACGGTGTTCGTCTGCTGGATGCGGTCGTAGTGGTACTCGAGACCGACAATCGCGGCGATGTGGCTTACGTGGTCGACCATCTGCTGTGCCTGCTCGGGGCTGATGCCCTTGCGCTCACTCAAGTAGTCGATGGGGGTGCCCTCAAAGTCGACAGGGGTGTCGGGTGCCAACTCGAAGCTGCGGTAGGTCACTTTCACGTCGCCGCCTTCGAGGCGGAACTGTTCGACCGCGGCCTCGAACTTCCGCTTACCGATGTAGCACCACGGGCACTGAACGTCTGACCAGATCTGAACGTCGACTACATTGCTCACCCTGGCATCAACGTGTTTGCCCGCCCCGTATTCCGACTGGACGCTGCCCGAATGCCAACAACTCAGGACTAGCGAGCTCGCGCCCGTGGCTGCGGGCTTGAAGAGCGCGGGTTTGCCCGTGCGGGACGCCGATACCGACGCCGTTGTCCTGAGTTGTTGGCGGGCGCAGTAGAGCCGGGCGGGGCGGGGAGTCCGCGGGCGGCGAGGGCGGTGAGGACCGCGGCCTCCACGCGCGGCCAGTCGTCGAACACCTGGCTGGCCGCGGGGCGTATCGCGTGCAGTCCAGTGATCGTGATCGCGAGGTCCTTGCTACGGTCACGGGTGAACCGCTCGCGGTGAAACTCTTCACCGTCGACCTCGAGCCCGACGGTGTCTTCTATGACGAGGTCAATCGGGCTCGGATCGTTGGGGAGCGCCACCTGCTCCGTGACCCGCAGCCCCAGTCTGGTCAGCCGAGTACGGGCGAGACTTTCGGGCAGCGAGTGACACCTCTCGCTCGATGCGTAAACCACTGCACGAGCACGGGCGGGCACCCGGCGGATGAGCTGATGGGCATCGATCTGGTCGATGAGCCCGGCTCGGCGTGCCCAGTCAACCGCAGCAACGGCGTCTTCGAACGGTTCCGTGGCGAGGACGACCTCGAGCGCCTCACGCACCCCGACGAGTCCGGACGACCGGTCGCGATCGTGACGCTCACGGGTCCAATGCAGCACCACCTGTGAGCGACGCGGCGAACGAGCGAAGGAAACCCTGCGGCGGCGGGGACAGCGCAAACGCGAGGCGTTGACGGGCACGGCCACGTGCATCCTGCTTCGGCGACGCACCCAACCGCCCATCGCCGCGATGGCCGAAAGGCCAGTGAGTCGGCCGCCGACACGCAGCGCGTGCGTGCGCGGGTCGTCGTCGCGCCACACGGCGTACCAGCCGCGTCGGGGCCGCACGACGGCACCGAGGTGCACGGCGGCGGCGAGCTCGCGGTCGCTGTGGCCGAGGCTCACGAGGTACGCGCGGCCCGCCGCGCCCCCGGCATTCGTGATGTCAGCGATCAGTGTCTGGAACATCGACGCATCATGTGTGGATGCGCATCCCGCCGTGAGCAAAACGGCGCCCGCTGTGCACAGAGCCCGTCTCAGCGCGGCTGAGTGGGAGACGTGAGTTGCGAACAAACTGCTGCGCGTCAATAACTCAGGACGAACGCAGCCACGCGACGGCAAAAGGCCGCGTAACAGGGCGCGAGCACGCGTTGGTCCTGAGTTGTTGACAGGGTCGGTGGGGTGACGTGGTGGGTCCAGAGCGGGGAGGACACCCGCGCGCCCCGCCGAGCGCGGGCGGTTACGCTCCGAGCAGTTCGGCGGCCAGGAACTTCTCGACGCCCTCCAGCGGGATGCGCTGCTGCTCCATGCTGTCGCGCTCGCGCACGGTCACGGCCTGGTCGTCGAGGGTGTCGAAGTCGACGGTGATGCAGAACGGCGTGCCGATCTCGTCCTGACGACGGTAGCGACGGCCGATGGCGCCGGCGTCGTCGAAGTCGACGTTCCAGTGCTGGCGAAGCCGGTCGGCGAGCTCACGCGCCGCGGGCGAGAGGCGTTCGTTGCGCGACAGCGGCAGCACCGCGGCCTTGACGGGCGCGAGGCGACGGTCGAGGCGCAGTACGGTGCGCTTGTCGACGCCGCCCTTCGTGTTGGGCGCCTCGTCTTCGGCGTACGCGTCGAGCAGGAACGCCATCAGCGCGCGGGTCAGGCCAAACGCGGGCTCAATCACGTACGGGGTCCAGCGCTCGTTCTTCGCCTGGTCGAAGTACGAGAGGTCTTGACCGGACGCCTGCGCGTGGGTCGACAGGTCGAAGTCGGTGCGGTTGGCGACGCCCATGAGCTCGCCCCACTCGCTGCCGGTGAAGCCGAAGCGATACTCGAGGTCGACGGTGCGCTTCGAGTAGTGCGACAGCTTCTCTTGCGGGTGCTCGTACTGTCGGATGTTCGCCGGGTCGATCCCGAGCCCCGTGAACCACGCCTCCGAGGCGTCAATCCAGTACTGGTGCCACTCTTCGTCGGTGCCCGGCTCGACGAAGAACTCCATCTCCATCTGCTCGAACTCGCGGGTGCGGAAGATGAAGTTTCCGGGCGTGATCTCGTTGCGGAAGGACTTGCCGATCTGCCCGATGCCGAACGGCGGCTTCATGCGCGATGCGTTGAGCACGTTGACGAAGTTCACGAAGATGCCCTGCGCGGTCTCGGGCCGCAGGTAGTGCAGCCCCGACTCGTCGTCGACCGGCCCGAGGAAGGTCTTCAGCAGGCCCGAGAACTCTCGCGGCTCGCTCCACTGGCCGCGGGTGCCGCAATTCGCGCAGGCGATGTCGGCCAGTCCGTTTTCGGGCGCACGCCCCTTCTTCTCCTCGTATTCCTCTTCGAGGTGGTCGGCGCGGTACCGCTTGTGGCACTGGAGGCACTCGACGAGCGGGTCGCTGAACACGTCGACGTGCCCGGAGGCCTCCCACACCCGCTTCGGCAGGATGACGCTCGAATCGAGCCCGACGACGTCGTCGCGTGATTGCACCATGGTCTTCCACCACTGGCGCTTGATGTTCTCTTTCAGCTCGACGCCGAGGGGCCCGTAGTCCCACGCCGACCGCGACCCGCCGTAGATTTCGCCCGCCTGGAACACGAAGCCGCGCCGCTTCGCGAGCGCGATGACGGAATCGAGGTGAGTGGATGCTGCCACGGGGGTACTCCTGCAGGTTTCGGGGCCGCCGCGAGGGCTGCGCGGCGCACGATCGCTCAGTCTACTGAGCGCCGCCTCACAGGATGCGCGGGGCGGCCTCGGCGCGCACGATCCGAGCCAGCCGCTCCACGTCGTCGAGCGTGTTGTAGAGGTGGAAGGACGCGCGCAGCCGGCCGGCCCGGCCGGTGATGCGGAGGCCGTCCTCGAGGGCGGCGGCGAGCATCCGGCCGTCGGGATCGGGGACGGACACGATCGCCTGGCCCAGCGGTTCGTGATCGATGGCCTCGCAGTACGCGTCGCCGAGCCCCGCGGCGTGGCGCCACAGTTCGACGTCGTCGAGCGCGGCGAAGAGCTTGAGGGCGGGCTCGGCCCCGACCCAGGCCGGCCACGCGGGGCTGACGTCGAAGCGGCGCGCGTTCGGGGCGAGGAGCATCTCGGGACCGTACGCCGACTGCCAGACCTGGTCACCGGCGTACCAGCCGGCCTGGATCGGGCGGAGGGTGTGCATCCAGTCGTCGGAGACCGTCAGGAACGCGACACCGCGCGGCGAGCACAGCCACTTGTACGGGTGGCACACGGTGGCGTCGGCGACCGACGCGTCGACGGGCATGACGCCCGCGGCCTGCGTGACGTCGCAGAGCGTGCGCGCGCCGACCCGCGCTGCCGCCTGGCAGACCGCCGTGGCGTCGGCGCGCTCCCCCGTGGCCGACTGGACCAACGAGTAGGCGATCAGCGCGGTGCCCTCTCGCACTGCGTCGGCCAGCGCCGCGACAGCGACATGCCGCACGACCAGGTCGCCGCGGGTCAGAAACGGAAACACCATCGACGAGAAGTCGCCCTCGACGACGATGACCTCGGACCCCGGGGCGAGATCCGCGGCGATCACACTGACGGCGGCGCTGACCTGCGCCACGGCCGCCACGTTCGCGACCGGCATCCTCACGAGCCGCGCATACGCCGCGCGGCATGCATCCACGACGCGGTCGTAGTCGGGCGCGCCACGATCGCCGGCAAACCACACGTCGAGGTCGGCGGTCATCGCCGCGACGGTCTCGCGCGTGGGCAGGCCGAGGGCAGCCGTCCCCAGGTATCCGGCGGCGTTCGGTCCGAAATGCGCGCGGGCGTCGTCGAGAGAGATGGTCACGCGCTCAGTGTCGCGCGTCGGCCGGGGCGCGTCCAGAGCCACCCGAGGCGCCGTGGCCTGGTCGCGCCCAGCGCCGCCCCTCGGCACAGGATGCGCGCGGCCGCGGGCGTGCGGATCGTCGCGTCTACGAAGCGGGCGGCTGCGCTGGCGGAGTGGTGGGAGCATCCACGGCGCCGCCGAACCGGCGATCGCGGCCCGCGTACTGCTCGATCGCATCCCACAGGTGGCGGCGGCGGAAGTCGGGCCACAGCGTGTTCAGGAACACCATTTCGGCATAGGCGCTCTGCCACAGCAGGAAATTGCTCGTGCGCTGCTCACCGCTCGATCGGACGAACAGGTCGACGTCGGGTTGGTTGGGCTCGTACAGGTGCTTCGCGATCGTGCGCTCGGAGATGCGCTCGGGGGTCAGCCGCCCAGCCTTGATGTCGGCGGCGAGGGCGCGCACCGCGTCGACGAGCTCGACGCGCCCGCCGTAGTTGACGCACATCGTGAGAGTGAGCCCCGTGTTGTCAGCGGTGCGGGCCTGCGCCTCTTCCAGCTCAGAGATGACGCTGCGCCACAGGCGCGGACGGCGGCCGGCCCAGCGGATGCGGACGTTCCACGCGTCGAGCTGGTCGCGCCGGCGGCGCAACACCTCGCGGTTGAAGCCCATGAGGAAGCGCACCTCGTCGGGGCTGCGGCTCCAATTCTCGGTGCTGAAGGCGTACACACTCAGGTGCGTCACGCCGACCTGGATGGCGCCGGCGACCACATCGAGCAGACTCGCCTCGCCGGCGCGGTGACCCTCGACGCGGGTGAGGCCCCGGGCGTTCGCCCAGCGGCCGTTGCCGTCCATCACGATCGCGACGTGCGCGGGAACCGCCTTCGCCGGGATCGACGGTGGATGCTCGCCCGTCCAGTCGAGCGGACGTAGCGGCTCGGGCTGCTCGCGACGCGCCATCAGACGACTTCCCCGGCGTGGGCGGGTGAGGCAGCCGGGGCGGCCGGGGCGGTGTCGGTGGGAGCTGCCGCCGGCGCGCGCGATTCGCGCGCCGCGCGGTCGACGTGCGGCAGCGAACGCAAACCGCGTTCCAGGTGAAACTGCGTGTAGGCCGCGATTAGGCCGCTCGCCTTGTTGCGGGTGCGTTCGTCGGAGGCGTCAGCGAGCATCCAATCGCCGGTGAGCAGGGCGGTGAGCAGGGCGCGCGTATCGTCGTCGACGCGGGGGGCACCTGGCGGGGCGACCTCGTCGGCCACCATGCCACCGAGTTGGACGACGAAGGCACGGTGCGGGCCGGGGGCACCCGTGACGGCGCAGTCGCCGAACGTCGGTGCCCAGCCCGCGATCGATAGGGCGCGCAGCAGGTACGAATCGAGGGTGAGCGACGGGTCGTGTTCGCCGCGGGAAAGGGAGCGAAGGCCCCCCACCAGTAGGAGGTACTGCTGGAGGCCTCCGCCGTCGTCGCCCGTCACCTTGTCGGCCGTCTCAACCATGGCGCTCGCCGCCGTGTACCGGCCGTAGTCGCTCGAGATGTCGGCACCGTAAGCGCCCAGAGTCACCGCCTGCTGCACGATGTCGAGGCTGCGGCCGCGGTACAGCTGCAGGTCGGCGACCATGAACGGTTCGAGCCGACTGCCGAAACGGCTGCCCGTGCGGCGAACGCCCTTCGCCACCGCGCGGATCTTGCCGTGCTGCCGGCCGAGCATCGTCACGATGCGGTCAGCCTCACCCAGCTTGTGGGTGCGCAGCACGACGGCTTCGTCACGGTAGGTGGGCACGGGCTCCAGTATCCCGCGCGCGGTGTGGTGCGCGCTGAGCGGCGCGCGCGGGCTGGCGAGCCCGGCGCGGAGAGCGCGCAGTGGGGAGCGGCAGGGCGCCGGCGGCCGCCCGACGCCGCGCGGCCGTCAACAACTCAGGACTAACGCGCCGCCAGTACCCCTAGGCGCGCAACGAGGCAGCAGAATTGGCGAGAAGGTGTGCGGCACGTGAGAGCTCGTCCTGAGTTGTTGACACACCCCAGGTGAAGCGGATTGCCGTCCGCGCTGTGTCGGCGTCGAACCCCATCGCGAGCAGCACCGGTGACGGCTCGTCGCGGCCAGCGGCGCACGCGGAACCGCTTGACGCGAGCACTCCGGCGTCGTCGAGTGCCACGAGCAGCGGCTCGCCGCCGATCCCGGGCACGACGAACGACGCGTGCGCGGGCAGGCGCAACGTGGGGTGCCCGGTGAGCTGTGCGCCGGGCACGGAGTTCGTTACCGCGTGGATGAACGCATCACGATCCGCGCAGACCCTCGCGACGGTTGTGGGGTCGTGTTCTGCGGCGGCGAGCTCCAGCGCTCGAGCGAAGCCGATGGCTCCGGCGACGTTCTCGGTTCCGCTGCGGCGATCGCGCTCCTGACCCCCACCGTGGATGACCGGCTCGAGCGGGGCGTTGGTGCGCAGGACGAGGGCGCCCACGCCCTTGGGCCCGCGAAGCTTGTGGGCCGAGACGGTGATCGCGTCGGCTGTCGACAACTCAGGACTAACGCTCGCATCGAGCGACACCCAGCCTGCGGTCTGCACCGCGTCCACGTGGAAGCGGGCGCCGACCGCGCGAGCCAACTCGCCCAGCTGCTGCACGGGTTGCAGCGTTCCCACCTCGTTGTTGGCGTGCTGCACGCTCACCAGTGCGGTGTCGTGTCGCAGGACCGCCTCGAGCACCCCAGCATCCACTAGTCCTGAGTTGTTGACGGGCAGCACGCTGACCTCGACGTCGTGCCAGCGCGCCAGGTAGTCCGCCGAGGCCCGCACCGCTTCGTGCTCGATCGCCGATACCACGATGTGTCGTCCACGGCCAGCTGCGATCGCGCCCAGAGTCAGGCCGATGACGGCCAGGTTGTCGGACTCCGTACCGCCGCTCGTGAACACGATCTGAGCGGGCCGAACACCTGCGAGCAGTGCGACCGTCTCGCGTGCGGCGGCGAGACCGTCAGCGGCGTGCCGACCGAGGGCGTGTCGGCTCGACGCATTGCCGTAGGCACCGGTCAGGTACGGCCACATGGCCTCCAGCACCTCGCGCCGCACGGCCGTGGTCGCCGCCTGATCGAGATCGATGAGGGTCACCGTTCACCTTTCGGAAGCTGCGCCATCGGTTGCGAAGTCGAGCCCTAGGTCGAGCGATGGCGCGCTGTGGGTGAGTTCCCCCACCGAAATCACGTCGACACCGGTCTCAGCGATGGCACGCACGGTGTCCAGGGTCACTCCCCCGCTTGCTTCGACAATCGCACGTCCGTCGATCAACGCAACTCCAGCCCGCAAATCGTCCAGGCTGAAGTTGTCGAGCATGATCGTGTCGGGACGGCCCTCCAGCACGGCAGGCAACTGGTCGAGCCGGTCGATCTCCACTTCGAGATGCATCGTGTGCGGGATCCGCGCCCGCACCGCCCGAATCGCTTGCGTGAGGTCCAGCCCCTGCTGTGCGAGCACCGCAAGGTGGTTGTCTTTCAGCATCACGGCGTCCGATAGCGAAAAGCGGTGATTGTGGGCCCCGCCGGCGCGCACGGCGGCGCGTTCGAGCATCCGAAGGCCGGGGGTGGTCTTCCGTGTGTCGGCGATGCGCGCGCCCGTGCCCTCCACCGCGTCGACGTATCGGGCGGTGAGGGTGGCGATACCGCTGAGTCGTTGCGCGAAGTTCAGCGCGATGCGCTCGGCGCGCAGAATCGCGCGCGCGTTCCCGGTGATCGTGGCGATGGTCGCGCCTGGGGTGAGACGGTCACCGTCGGCGCGGTGCATGACGATGCCGGCTTCCGGGTGAGCCTGGCGAAAGGCTTCGACGATGCAGTCCGACCCGGCGAGGACTCCCTCGGCACGGCTGACCAATTCCGCGCGGGCGGTGGCCGTCGCCGGGATGCTCGCCTCGCCCGACACATCACCCCACGGTGCGTCTTCGGCAAGGGCGCGAGCAACCAGCTCGGCAATCGCCTGCGAAGGCGCCTGAACGCGACCGCTGACGGCCGTCGGATGCTCGGAGCCGGTCGCGCTCATATCTTCACCTCTCGGGTAGGTACGGCCGCCGCGAGGGCGGGCTCGCGATGGTCGCTGTGCAGGTCGTGCGTCAACAACTCAGGACTAGCGACAACCCGCCGCGCCCACGCGCGTCGCCACCGCTGCCTCGGGTCCGTCGCGGGATAGTCCGTGCGGGCGTGGGCGCCACGCGATTCGCGACGTGCGAGCGCTGCCTCAGCGGTGAGGCGAGCCAGCGGCACGAGTCGGGCAGCGAGAGCATCGGCAGGCTGTGCATCCGCGAGTTCTCGGGCCAGATCGCCCATCGTCACTCCGTCACGGAGGAGCCCGAGCGCATCCCACGCGCGGTCGCGCACGTACTCGCCAGCGACGGGCGTGGCGCCGTCGGCCAGCGCGTCCGATGCGCCAGGCGCCTCACTCAGGACAGTCGGCACCTCGACCGCGCCAGCCTCGTCATCGCGTTTGTCCTGAGTTGTTGACAGCGACGGGGTTGGGAGCGGCGAGGGTGCAACGTCGGCAGCAAGCAAGTCGCCCGCCCGCCAGCCGACGACGAGCGCCTCGAGCAGCGAGTTCGACGCGAGGCGGTTGGCCCCGTGCACGCCCGTCGACCCCGTTTCGCCCACAGCGAACAGGCCCGGAACTGTGGTGCGCCCGCTCATGTCGGTCAGCAATCCGCCCATGGCGTAGTGAGCGGCTGGCGTGACCGGCACGGGCTCGCGAGTCCAGTCGTACCCGGCCGAGCGCACGAGCCGGTCGATCGTCGGGAAGCGCTCGCGCAGCGTCCGCTCCCCCAGCGAGGTCGCATCGAGCAGCACGGGAGCTCCGCCCTGCTCGCGCATCTGCGCGGCGATCGCGCGGGCCACCACATCGCGCGGGGCAAGCTCGCCCCGCGGATCATGGCCGGCCCCGGTGAGGAAGCGCCGCCCCGCCGCGTTGAGCAGCACCGCCCCTTCGCCGCGCACCGCCTCCGAGACGAGGCCGCCGCCGGCCAACACGGTCGGGTGGAACTGCACGAACTCGAGGTCGACGACCGCTGCCCCCGCCGCGTAGCCCAGAATCACGCCGTCCCCGGTCGCCACCGGCGGGTTCGTCGTGTGCCGGTACAACTGCCCGTTGCCGCCGGTCGCGATAACGACCGCGTCGGCGTCCAGGCGCTCGGTCACGACAGCTCCGTCACGCGGGATGCTCGGGGCCACGTCAACGGCACACACCCGCTCATCGCTTCCGCGCACGATCGCGACGGCGGTCGTGTGCTCGCGCACGAGCATCCGCCCGGAACTGCGGGCCTCGTCTAGCGCTGTCGCGAGGGCGTGCTCGATGATGCGGCCGGTGGCGTCGCCCCCGGCGTGGAGCACGCGGGCGACCGAGTGCGCGGCTTCCAGGCCGCGGGCCCAGCCAAGCGGGCCGCGCGTATCGCTTTCGTCGCTCGCCGCCGTATCGAACTCGACCCCGAGCGCGACCAGGTCGTGCAGGCGCGCGGCGCCCTCCCGCGCCATCAGTCGCACGGCCTCGGGGTCACTGAGCCCCGCGCCGGCCGCCAGCGTGTCGCGTGTGTGCAACTCAGGACTATCGTCGGCGAACACCGCGGCGGCGATTCCGCCCTGCGCCCACGCGGTCGAGCCCGCGGTCAGCTCAGCCTTCGTCACGAGCGTCACGTCGTGCACGCGCGCGGCACGTAAAGCGCTGATCAGACCGGCAATGCCGCTGCCAATGACGACGACGTGTCCCATGAGTGTCCGAGTCCGAGAGCCGTGACAGCCCTAGTCGCGCGGTTTCGCCGCGAGCATGCGCTCGAGTGCGACGCGCGCTTCGTCCTGAATTGTTGACGGCACGACGATCTCGTTCACGACACGGCCGGCCACCAGTTCCCCCAGCACCCACGCGAGGTATCCCGGGTGGATGCGGTACATGGTCGAGCACGGGCAGATCACGGGGTCGAGGCAGAAGATCGTGTGTTGCGGGTACTCGGCGGCCAACCGGTTCACCATGTTCACCTCGGTGCCGATCGCGAAGGTGGTCGGCTCGGTCGCCCCTGCCACCGCCCGGCGGATGTAGTCGGTCGACCCCGCCTCGTCGGCCGCGTCGACGACGGGCATGGGGCACTCGGGGTGCACCACGACACGCACGTCGGGGTAGACGGCGCGCGCATTCTCGATCTGCTCGACGGTGAAGCGCTTGTGCACGCTGCAGAACCCGTGCCAAAGCACGACCCGGGCGTCCAGCAATTCGTCACGGGTCGACCCGCCGAGCGGCTTGCGCGGGTTCCACATCGGCATCTGCTCGAGCGGTACGCCCATCGCCTTGGCGGTGTTGCGCCCGAGGTGCTGGTCGGGGAAGAACAGCACCCGCTGCCCCCGCTCGAACGCCCACTCGAGCACGGTCTTCGCGTTCGACGACGTGCACACGATGCCGCCGTTGCGCCCGCAGAACGCCTTGAGCGCCGCCGACGAGTTCATATACGTCACCGGGATGATCGGGGCGCGGCCATCCGCATCCGGTTCCGTCCCGTAGACCGAAACCAGCTCCTCCCACGCCGCCTCGACGCTGTCGATGTCGGCCATGTCGGCCATCGAGCATCCCGCGGCGAGGTTCGGAAGGATCACCCGCTGCGAGTCGCGGGCGAGGATGTCAGCCGTCTCGGCCATGAAGTGCACGCCGCAGAACACGATGTACTCGGCGTCGGGCTTGGTGAGCGCAGCGTTCGCGAGTTGGAACGAGTCGCCGAGGAAGTCGGCGTGCTGCACAACCTCGTCGCGCTGGTAGAAGTGCCCGAGGATCACGAGGCGCTCGCCCAGGGTCTCCTTCGCCGCCCGGATGCGCGCGTGCAGTTCGTTTGTCGACGCATCCTGGTACTCGCGGGGCAGCCCGCCCTGCACGGGTGAGCCGGTCGGGATCACGTCGTACATCGACGACCCGGGGCCGTACCCGGGAGTGGGGTCGAACTCCCACGGGCTCTTCGCGAGGTCGGGGGTGCACGTCTCGCCGGGCAGCACACCGTTGGTGATGCCACGAATGGTCGTGTCGAGGGTGAGGGGTGTCGTACTCATGCGGAGATCCTCGGGGTGAGCGGGCCGGCGTCGACCAGTTGCACGTCGCCGGTGTAGCGGTAGAGCTTCGGGGGGCGGTGGCGGCCGCCGGTGACGACGCCGCCGGTGGGTTCGATGGCGCCCGACGACTCCATCTGGCGGCGGAAGTTCGCCGGGTCGAGAGGCTTCTGCAGCACCGCCTCGTAGACGCCGCGCAGCTCGGCGAGCGTGAACTCGTCGCCCAGGAAGGCGTGCGCGATGGCCGAGTACTCCATCTTGGTGCGCAGGCGCCACAGCGCGTAGTCGACGATGAGGTTGTGATCGAAGGCGAGCTCGGGCAGCTCGTCGGCCGGGAACCACTGCACGTTCTCTCCCAGCGTCAGGCGCTCGGCCTCATCGGGCCGCACGAGTGCCCAGTAGACGATCGACACGAGGCGCCGGTCGGGCGAGCGGTCGACGTCGCCGAAGGCGTAGAGCTGCTCGAGGTAGGCGGGTTCGAGCTGGGTCGTCTCGGCGAGGTTGCGGCGCGCCGCGCCTTCGAGACTCTCGTCGAGTTCGACCATTCCGCCGGGAAGCGCCCACCGGCCGCACTGCGGCTCGCGGATGCGGCGCACGAGTGGCAGCCAGACGGTCGCCGGCGCGTCGGTGCCCACGGCGGGCCCACTCGTGTCCCCCTCGGCATCGCGCAACGCGAAGATCACCGTCGACACGGCGAGACCGATGGATGCGCGGAGCACGTCACTGCTGTCGCTCACGGCGCCCCTTCGGTCGGCTTCGCTGCGCCGGGCGACGCAGAGTTACAGTCATGATGACCAGAACGAAGCGTACCACTAAAGGTGTGCAGAACCTGAACTGGGCGATATGCGCCGCGGCGCGGGGTGCGCTCGGACGGTGCTGCGAGCATCCAGAATGGGGCTCGTGAGCCCGCTGTTTGTGATCCCCCTGTGGGCCGACCTGCTCGCCGTCGGCGTCGGCGCGCTGCAGGGCGCCATGTTCGCCTCGCAGTTCCGCGACCGGCGGCTCGACTGGCTGGGCGTCGCCATCATCGGCATCGTCGTCGGGTTTGGCGGCGGTCTCCTGCGCGACCTGCTGCTGAACGTCGAACTCGCACCCCTGCAGTCGAACTGGTACGTCGCGGTGGCGACGGGTGCGGCACTGCTTGGCATGCTGCTCGAGCGCGTGCTGTCGAAGCTCTCGCGCATCATCACCGCTCTCGACGCCCTCACGATCGGGCTCTTCGGGGCGATCGGCACGACCAAAGCCCTGTCGCTGGGCCTTCCGCCCGTGGCCGCGGTGTTCGTCGGCGTCTTGGCGGCCGTGGGCGGGTCGATCCTGCGCGACGTGCTGCTCACCCTTCCGATCGCGCTCATGCACGTGGGGTCGCTGTACGCGCTCGCCGCGGCCGGCGGGGCTGTGGCCATCGCAGGGCTGCTCGAGTTTGGCGTCGACGTGTTCGTCGCCGCCGGGATTGGCGTCGCACTGACCTTCGTAATCCGAATCCTGTCGGTGCTGTTCGGCTGGAGCCTGCCCGAACAGCGCGCCATCACGCGGCTGCCGAAGTTGCCGCCGCTGCCCGCCATGCCGGGTCGGCGGCGGCAGTCGGCGACCGTGGAAGTCGAGCGGGGTCGAGTCGTCACGACCGCGACGGGGATTATTCACCTGCACGCGACCACAGCCGCGATTCCCGTCGTCAGCGATGCACCCGGCGCCGAGCCGCGGGTGCGCCGCCGCTCCCCCATCCCGGGTGCGAGCCGGGCGCGCCGCTGAGGGCACCCGCTGGCAGCGGCTGTCAACAACTCAGGACTAGTGCGCCTCGTGTCCTCCCGGTGCGCATCCGAGGGGGTGTCGACAATTCAGGACTAACGCGGGCGGTCGCCCTGCCGTGGCCCGGTCGGACGCGGGCCGCCGGGCCATCGCACTGCGTTAGTCCTGAGTTGTTGACACGCGGGCGGCGACTACAGTCGTCGGGTGCCGAAGCGTGTGCCCAGCCCCGAGCTCATGGCCGCGGTGGACGCGCTCAGAGGGCCGGATGCGCGGGTCGCCATCGCGGGGGTCTCCGGCTCGGGGAAGTCCACGCTCGCTCGCCGGCTGTCGGCGGCCGTCGATCTGCCCGACACCGAGCTGGACGCCCTGCACTGGGGAGCCGATTGGACTCCGCGCCCCTCGTTCGCGGACGACGTCTGCGCACTCGTCGCTCGCGAACGCTGGGTCACGGAGTGGCAGTACCGCGCGGTGCGCCCCCTGATCCTCGAGCGGGCAACGGTGATGGTCTGGCTGGATCCGCCGTTCCGCACGACCTTCCGACGGGTGGTTTCACGGACACTGTGGCGACGCCTCCGACGCGAAGAGCTGTGGAACGGCAACCAGGAACCGGGCATCCGCCACGCGATTCTGCACCGCGAGGGGATCATCCGCTGGGCGGTGTCGACGCGCAACAAGTATCGCCACCTCATCGAGAGTGCTGTGCGCACCCGTCCCGATCTCGTCGTCCTGCGCATCCGCCGAACCCGAGAAGTGCGGGCACTCCTCGCCGCGGTGTCAACAACTCAGGACTAACGCGCGAGGTGCAGTCTGTGAGCCGCAGCAGCGCGCGGCGCAATCACCGCAAACGCCGCGCTAGTCCTGAGTTGTTGACGGCGACCCAAGTCGGGGCGAGCGGCGCTAGTCCTGACTTGTTGACGGCGCACGCGCAGGGGCCGCACATCGCGGCACTGCGCCACGCCCTTACGCCGTGGCGAGCTCGCGGGCGCCCGTCTCGAGGCGAATGGCGCGGTTGATCGCCGAGACGACGGCCTTCAGCGAGGCCGTCGAGATGTCGGGGTCGATGCCGACGCCCCAGAGCGTGCGGCCGTTGACCTCGAGCTCGACGTACGAGGCGGCGTAGGCGTCCCCGCCGGCCGAGAGCGCGTGCTCGACGTAGTCGAACAGTCGCACCTCGATGCCCTGCCCCTGCATGATGCCGAGGAACGCCGCGATCGGCCCGTTTCCCGTGGCCGAGACGCCGTCGATCGCGTCGCCGTCGCGCAGGGTGACGTCGAGCGCGACCGACCCGGTCATGTCTGAGGCGGTGCGAGTGGAGAGCAGCTCGAATCGCCCCCACTTGTCCGTCTCGTCGGCTGCGGGCAGGTACTCGTCCTGGAAGATCTCCCAAATCTGCTCGCTCGTGACCTCGCCACCCTCGGCGTCGGTCTTCGCCTGCACGACGTGGCTGAACTCGATCTGCAGCTTTCGGGGCAGGTCGAGCGCGTGGTCGGTCTTCAAGAGGTAAGCGACGCCGCCCTTGCCCGACTGCGAGTTCACCCGAATAACCGCCTCATACGAGCGCCCCAGGTCTTTCGGGTCGACCGGCAGGTAGGGAACACCCCAGACCAACTCATCGACACCAACACCCGCCGCCGCAGCGCGCGCATCCATCGCCTCGAAGCCCTTCTTGATGGCGTCCTGGTGCGAGCCGCTGAAGGCCGTATAGACGAGGTCACCCGCCCAGGGCGAGCGCTCGTGCACCTTCAGCTGGTTGCAGTACTCGGCAGTGCGCTTGATCTCGTCGAGGTCGCTGAAGTCGAGCTGCGGGTCGATGCCTTGCGTGAAGAGGTTGATGCCGAGCGCGACGAGGTCGACGTTGCCGGTGCGCTCGCCGTTGCCGAAGAGGCACCCTTCGATGCGGTCGGCGCCGGCCATGTAGCCGAGCTCGGCCGCCGCAATTGCGGTGCCGCGGTCGTTGTGCGGGTGCAGGCTGAGGATGATCGAGTCTCGGCGCGCGAGGTGGCGGTGCATCCACTCGATCGAGTCGGCGTAGACGTTCGGCGTCGCCATCTCGACGGTCGCCGGCAGGTTGATGATCAGCTGGCGCTCGGGTGTCGGCTGCAGTTCCTCAATGACGGCGTTGCAGACCTCGAGCGCCGTCTCGAGCTCGGTGCCGGTGTAGCTCTCGGGGCTGTACTCGTAGAACACTTCCGTGCCCGGCACCGTCGCTTCGTACTGCTTGCACCAGCGCGCACCATGAAGCGCAATCTCTTTCACGCCCTCCACATCAGTGCGGAACACGACCTCGCGCTGCAAAACGCTGGTCGAGTTGTAGAAGTGCACGATCGCGCGCTTCGCACCCTTGATCGCCTCATACGTGCGAGCGATCAGGTGCTCGCGCGACTGCGTCAGCACCTGAATCGTCACGTCGTCGGGAATCAGCTCGTCCTCGATGAGTGAGCGCACGAAGTCGAAGTCGGTCTGCGACGCCGACGGGAACCCGACCTCGATCTCTTTGAAGCCCATGCGCACGAGCAGGTCGAACATGATGCGCTTGCGCTCCGGGCTCATCGGGTCGATGAGCGCCTGGTTGCCGTCACGCAGGTCGACGGCGCACCAGCGCGGAGCCTGCGTGATCGTCTTCGTCGGCCACGTGCGGTCGGGCAGATCGACCCGCACGATCGACTGGTAGGGCTGGTACTTGTGCGTCGGCATCCCCGACGGCTGCTGGCGGTTCTTCATGGTCTTCGCGGCTCCTGGGTGACGTGTCTGATGCTGGTCTCAGCCGACAACGAACTCCGCGACGAGGGAGGCTAAGGGCTAAGCCTCGTCGCGGCAACGAAGAAGAAGCGTGCCGAACACGATCTCAGGGTACACCCGGCCGGCTCACGGCCGCGAACCGTTCCGGATGCTGGACCGCGGTACGCGTGCGCGCCCGGTCGCATACGACTAAAGGATGAAACCTCGCATCCGACAGGATGAACGGGGCGCGTTTCGCGCGACGCGCCGCGTCGCGATGCGTAGCGTGACGCACATGTTCGATCACCTGATCACCTGGTTCACACCCGAGCGCCGCGATCGCACCCTCTTCCGGGCGGAAATTGCCGTCGGCGTGTTTTTGGCCCTCGCACTCATGCTTGACCAGACGTGGCGAGGGGGGTCCTTCTTCGCGATCGTCGTCAGCAACGTCGTCGCGTTGCTCCTCGGTTTCGGTGTCGCGGTTCATCGCACCCGTCCTCACTGGGCCGTCGTCGCACTCGGCGCGAGCGTCTTTGTCGGACTGCTTGCGACAGTTCTCATTGGGCCGCCCAACAATGCGCTGATCTTCCTCGCAGCGGCAGTCGTCACCTTCGGTTCCAGCGCCTACGGGAATCCGGCAACGCGATGGTTTGGCCTTGGGCTCTCCGTTCTCGCAGCGATCGGCCTGGCCCTCGTTTTCGTCATTGGCGCGGGGCTTTACGTGAACGTGAGCCTCGGATACGTCCTCGCCAGGATTATCGAAATCTTGATCTGGCCGGTCATCTCTCTGATGCCGTGGGTGCTCGGAGAGCTCGTGCGAAGCATCCGAAACCGACGGGTGCTGAGCGCCGCCGTCAAGAGCGTGAGCACCGAGCGCGATGCCGCGCTCACCCGCGCCGACCTCGAGGCCGAGCGCACCCGGGTCGCGCGCGACGTGCACGACATCGTGGCGCACTCCCTCACGGTCGTCATCGCCCAGGCCGACGGGGCCCGCTACGCGACAACCGCCGACTCCCCCGCCGCGGCCGACGCATTCGGCACGATCGCGCAGACAGCGCGCGACGCGCTCGCCGACGTGCGCACCCTGCTCACCGAGCTGCGCCACACGCAGGAGGCCGGTCCGCAGCCCGGGCTCGCGAACCTCGACGCGCTATTCGACTCGTTTCGCGACTCCGGGCTCGAGCTCAACGTGCACGAGTTCGGCGAGCGGGGTCGACTCACCGATGCCCGCGAGCTGGCGCTCTACCGAATCGCGCAGGAGTCGCTCACGAACGCCCTCCGCCACGGCGACGGCCGCGCGACACTCGACCTCGATTGGAGCGACGCAACGGTCGACCTGCTCGTCACAAACCAGGCAGCGGCAACCTCGGCACGATCAACACCCCCCAACGCAGAGCCTGCCACCGACACCGACACCGCCGCGGCCACACTGTCGCAGCCCGGCCATGGCATCGACGGGATGCGCGAGCGCTCGATCCTTGCGGGCGGCGAGTTCAGCATCCATGAGGGCGCGACGTATCGAGTGAGGGCGCGACTCCCGCGGGAACCGCGCGAGCATCCCCGTGCCGAGGCTCGGGACAGCGAAGGCGTGGTCACCGAGGTGCACGCGTGACCGCGCCGGTGTCGCCGGTGAACGTGTCGGCGAGCCACTCAGCCACCGACGCCGCGACCGTCGCCATTCCGATTGGATTCGTGGTTGTGCCGCGCCGGCCTCTCACTCCGGCGACGCTGCCGTGGAGCACCGCGTGACCCCGATCCGCGTGCTACTGGTCGACGACCAGCCGCTGTTTCGGCGCGGAGTGCGCATGCTCATCGAGTCGCAATCCGACCTCACCGTGGTGGGTGAGGCGGCCAGTGGTGACGAGGCGGTAACCGCGGCGGGCGAGCACTCGCCCGACGTTGTGCTGATGGACATCCGCATGCCGAGGGTCGACGGCATCGCCGGAACCCGCGGCATCATGAGTGCCGCGGCCGACGCCAACCGTCCACCCCCGCGCGTCATCGTGCTCACCACCTTCGACCTCGATGACGCAGCGCTGCGGGCAATCCGCGCGGGCGCGAGTGGCTTCCTCCTTAAGCACGCCGAGCCCGAGTTTCTGCTCGCCGCCATCCGCGCCGTGCACGGCGGGCACGCCGTCGTCGCGCCCGGCGCGATCGCCGACCTGCTCACTCACGTGGATGCCCGCCCCGCGCCCCCGAAAGACCTCAGCGCCGCGCGCGACACCGCCCTCGCCGACCTCAGCCCGCGCGAACGCGAGATCTTCGGCGCTATCGCCGAAGGCCTCAGCAACGCCGAGATCGCCGAACGCGAGTTCGTCAGCGAGGCGACGGTGAAGTCGCACGTCGGTCGCATTCTCGCGAAGCTCGGGCTGCGCGACCGGGTGCAGGTGGTGTTGTACGCGCACGACCATGGGTTGCTCCCCCGCCGCTGAGGGCCGCGCGGCATGCCCGCGCGATGCCGCGCCCAGGCCTCGGCTGTCGCAACGCCCGGGTGCACCACGCTCGCAGCGGCGCGTCGCGCGGCAACACGCGGGATGTCGCAACCCTGGCCGGTGCTGCGCGACACTCGACTAGCGACCGTTGCCCGTGTCACTCCCCAAGTTGCATGTCCGCAGCACCGACAGCGCGGCGCAACACGCCGGGGTTGGGGGCCCACAGTCCGCACGCCCGCCCGAATTGTCGGCCTGGCAGACACCGGCCGGGGCTCGGCTGTCGCAACGCCCCGGTCTGTCGCGGCGCGCGCGGCGTGTTGCCGGGGACTCGCCGACTGTCGCGACCCTGACCGGGACTACGCGACACGCGGGCGGCGCGCCGTGCCCGCCCTAGAACCCGAGCCGCCCCAACTGCTTGGGGTCGCGCTGCCACTCCTTGGCGACCTTCACGTGCAGCTTCAGAAAGACCTTGCGCCCGAGCAAAGCCTCGATCTCGCCGCGGGCCCGCCGGCCCACGTCGGCAAGCCGCGATCCGCGGTGCCCGATGATGATGCCCTTCTGGCTGTCGCGCTCGACCCAGACGTTGGCGAAGATCTGTAGCAGGCCGTCGCCCTCGCGCTCGATCATCTCGTCGATGGTGACGGCGAGCGAGTGCGGCAGCTCGTCGCTGACTCCCTCGAGCGCCGCCTCGCGAATGAGCTCGGCGACCCGGTCCTCCTCGGTCTCGTCGGTCGTCGACTCGGCCTCGTAGAGCGGCGGCGAGACGGGCATGAGGCGAATCAGCTCGTCGGCGAGCACGTCGACCTGGTCGCCGGTCAGTGCCGACAGCGGGATCACGAGGTCCCACTCGCGCAGGGCCGACACGGCGATGAGCTGCTCGGCGACGCGCTCGGGCCCGACGCGGTCGGTTTTCGTCACGATCGCCACCTTGCGTACGCGAGCGCCGTGCGCATCCAGCTGCTCGTTGATGTATGTGTCACCAGGGCCAATCGGCTCGCCGGCGGGAACGCAGAACCCAATCACGTCGACGTCGCCGAGCGTGTCTTGCACGAGCGCGTTGAGGCGCTCGCCGAGCAGTGTGCGCGGGCGGTGAACGCCCGGCGTGTCGACGACGATCAACTGTCCGGATGCTCGGTGCACGATTCCGCGGATCGCCCGCCGCGTCGTTTGCGGCTTCGACGAGGTGATGGCGACCTTCTCGCCGACCAGCGCGTTCATGAGGGTCGACTTGCCGACGTTCGGGCGGCCGACGAAGGTGACGAATCCGGCTCGGTGTTCCGCGGTTTCGGAAGGGGGCGCGCAGAAGGCGCGGGGCTTGCGGGCGGGAGGGGTGTCGCGGGTTTCGGTCACGGGGCGCTCCTCGGGGAGGTGGGGCGGGCATCCTGGACGGGGATCGCGCCGGTGTCGGTCGACGCGGCGGCAAACGCGAGGCGCGCATCGATGAGCGCCTGGTCGGCCTCGACGAGCACGGTGACGACGCGCTTGCGGCGTCCCTCCGTGCGTTCGGCGGTGAGGTGCAGCCCGTCTACCTCGACGGTTGAGCCGGCCACCGGCAGGCGGTCGAGGTGCTTCGTCAGGAGCCCGCCGACCGTGTCGACGTCGTCATCGTCGAGGTCAATGCCAAACAGGTCACCCAATTCGTCGACGGGCATGCGCGCGCTGACGCGGAACCGGTTCTCGTCGAGCTGCTCGAACGCGCTTTGCTCGCGGTCGTACTCGTCGGTGATGTCGCCGACGAGCTCTTCGATGAGGTCTTCCATCGTGACGAGCCCCGCGATACCTCCGTACTCGTCGACGACGAGCGCCAGGTGGTTCGACTCGTGCTGCAGGTACCGCAGCGCGTCGTCGGCCTTTTTCGACTCGGGCAGGAACTGCGCGGGCTTCGCGAGCACGTCGACCTGCGTCGCCCCCGCTGTCTCGGGCGACGAGACGGTGAGCCGGGTCACATCGCGCAGGTACACGACGCCGCGAATGTCGTCGGCGTCGTCGCCGATCAGCGGGATGCGCGATACCCCCTTCTCGAGGAACAGCGCCATCGCCTCGGCGACGGTCTGCCCCGTTTCGAGCGTGGTCATGTCGGTGCGCGGCACCATGACCTCGCGCACGATCGTGTCGTTGAACTCGAAGATCGAGTGGATGAGTTCGCGGTCTTCGACCTCGAGCACGTCGAGGTCGGTCGCCTCGTCGACCATCGACAGCAGCTGCTCCTCGCTGGAAAACGCCACGCTGCGCGGACGGCCCGGCGTGACCCGGTTACCGATGACGACGAGGGCGTCGGCGATCGGGCCGGTCAGCACGCGGATCGCCCGCACGAGCGGCGCCGTGGCGACGATCAGTGCACGCGGATGCGCGCGGCCGACGCTGCGCGGGCTCGAACCGACGAGCACGAACGAGACGCCGATCATGATGAGCGCGCTGACGACGAGCACCCACCACCACTCCGTGAGGATGCTCGCAAACGCGAGCGTGACGAGCACCGCCGCGATCGTCTCGGCGACGATGCGGAGGAAGTTGAGGGCGTTGACGTGCGCGCCGATGTCGTTCGAGATCGTCAACAGCCGCTGCGGGGTCTTCCGCTCGGCGGCGAGCTCGACCAGGTCGTTGCGACTCAGTACTCCGAGGGCAGCGTCGATGGCGGCGAAGAGTCCGCCGAGCACGACGAGCACGAACGCCACCGCGAAGAAGACGGTGGTCAGCACCATCAGCGTTTGCGTTCGGCGAGGGTGTAGCCGACGAGCACGTCGCGTTGGATGCCGAACATCTCGCGCTCTTCTTCCGGCTCGGCGTGGTCGAAGCCGAGCAGGTGCAGCAGGCCGTGGGTGGTGAGCAGCAGCAACTCGTCCATGACCGAGTGGCCGGCCGTTTCGGCCTGGGCGATCGCGACTTGCGGGCAGAGCACGATGTCGCCGAGCAGGCCCGGAGGCGTCGGCTCGTCGTCGCTGCCGGGGCGTAGCTCGTCCATCGGGAAGCTCAGCACGTCGGTGGGGCCAGGCTCGTCCATCCACTCGATGTGCAGTCGCTCCATGGCGCCCTCATCGACCATCTGGATCGCGAGTTCCGCATCGGGATGCACGTTCAAGTGGTCAAACGCGTACACGACGAGCCGCTGGATCGCCGCCTCGTCGACGTCGACGCCCGACTCGTTGTTGATCTCGACGCTCACGCGCGAACCCTCGCCCTACTCACGCTCACCATCGTTGCGTACCGCGACGGCTGCGGCCGGGAAGCCGGTCGCGGGTCGCGGCGCGTCGGGCCGCGCGATTCACGCCCTGCGCACCCCGTGCATCCCCGTTTCCGCCTCCCGAGCGGCGCCGCTCGGCGCGCTCATACTCGGCCTTCTGCCGCTCTGCGTCGTACTTCGTGTAAGCATCGACGATGCGTCCGACCAGATTGTGCCGCACGACGTCGTCGCTCGTGAGGCGGGCGAAGTGGATGTCGTCGATTCCGTCGAGCACGCGCGTCACGAGCGACAACCCCGACGCGCCGCCCGGCAGGTCGACCTGGGTGATGTCGCCCGTGACGACCATGGTCGAACCGAACCCGAGGCGGGTGAGGAACATCTTCATCTGCTCGGGGGTGGTGTTCTGCGCCTCGTCGAGCACGACGAACGAGTTGTTCAGCGTGCGGCCGCGCATGTAGGCGAGCGGCGCGACCTCGACGACGCCGGAGGCGAGCAGCTTCGGCACGAGCTCCGGGTCCATCATCTCGTTGAGTGCGTCGTAGAGCGGACGCAGGTACGGGTCGATCTTGTCGGTGAGCGTGCCGGGCAGGAAGCCGAGGCGCTCGCCGGCCTCGACGGCCGGGCGCGTCAGGATGATGCGGTCGACCTCCTTGCGCGTTAACGCCTGCACGGCCTTCGCCATCGCGAGGTACGTCTTGCCCGTTCCGGCTGGGCCAATACCGAACACAATCGTGTGCTGGTCGATTGCGTCGACGTACGCCTTCTGGCCGAGCGTCTTCGGGCGGATGCTCTTGCCTCGACTCGTCAGGATCGCCTGGCTCAGGACATCGGCCGGGCTGCCCGAACCGTCGCGCAGGATGCGCGCCGAGCTCTGCACCTCAACCTCGCCGAGGTCGGTCCCGTTTCGCACCATCCGGATGAGCTCCTCTACCAGCGTTGCCGCCTGTTCGACTGCCGGGCGCTCGCCCTGCAGGGTGATCTGATTGCCGCGCACGTGCACGTCGACGCCGGGGTGCTCGCGCTCGAGCGTCGTCAGCAGCCGGTCCTGGGGGCCGAGTAGCCGCACCATGGCGACGCCGTCGACGTCGAGGTGGCGGGTGTAGGGCGCGTCGGGAAGGGGCGCGTGGGGTGCGTTATCCGTGGGCAAGCGACCCCTCGGCGAGCCCGCCCGCGAGGACGTGCGCGTGAACGTGGAAGACGGTCTGGCCCGCGTTTTCCCCCGAGTTGAACACGAGGCGGAAGTGTCCGTCGGCGTGGCTCTCGGCCAGCGTCTGCGCGGTGGCGACGACCTCGGCCAAGAGCTCGGGGTCGCCGGCCGCCAGCTCGGCGACCGTGGCATACTCGGCGGTCTTCGGCACGACGAGGAGGTGCACGGGGGCCTGTGGTGCAATGTCGCGGAACGCGATCACGCTGTCGGTCTCGTGCACGATGTCGGCCGGGATCTCACGGGCGATGATGCGCTCGAAGATCGTCCGCTCGCGGGTTTCCATGAGCGCAATTCTACGGGCGATATCGGATGCGCGCCCCGGCTCCCGCTCAGGGTTCGCTTCCAGCGGAGCCGCCGGCGTGCCGAGAACCGGTCACCAGCGACCGAGCGTCGTCGACAGCACGCTGAGAGCGGCGGGCCCCGCCGTCGAGGTGCGCAGCACGGTGTCGCCGAGGCGCACCGGGCGGGCGCCCGCGGTCGTGAGCGCGGCGAGCTCGTCGGGTGCGACGCCGCCCTCAGGCCCGACGACGAGCAGTATTGTGCCGCCCAGCTCACTCGGCGTGAGTGCGCTCAGCCGGTCCGGTGCGGTGGGCTCGAGCACGAGCACGCTGACGTCCACTTCCCCGGCCTGCGCGACGAGCTCGCGGGTCGTGGCGATCGGTGCGACGGAGGGCACGCGGGGGCGAATCGCCTGCTTGGAGGCCTCCCGCACGATCGTCTGCCAACGGGCGCGGCCCTTGTCTGCCTTCGGCCCCTTCCAGATCGAGACGCTGCGGGCCGCTTGCCACGGCACGATGGCGTCGACACCGAGCTCCGTCGCGGCCTGGATGGCCAGCTCGTCGCGGTCGCCCTTCGCGAGCGCCTGGACGAGCGTGAGGCGCGTCGGGGGCTCGGGATGCGCATCCACGGTCTCGAGGACGAGCGCGACGCGATCGGGCGTCGCGTCGAGCACGCGGCCGAGCGCGATCGTTCCCGCACCGTCGCCGACGCGCACCGTTTCGCCGGCACGCAGGCGCGCGACCGTAACGGCATGGCGGGCATCCGGACCGGTCAGGGCGACCTCGTCGCCCGCGGCGGCGCCGGCCAGTGCGAGCGTCTCGTCGAGGTAGAAGTGCGCCACGCCGCCGACGCTACAGGTTCAGGAAGCGGTCACGCAGCTTCGAGAACAGCCCCTGCTGGAAGGTCGAGAACTGGGGAGGCACGGGCCGGCGGCTCTGCGCGAACTCTTGGATGAGCTTCGTCTCTTTGCTGTTGAGCCGGACCGGCGTGACCACCTGAATGCCGAGCTTCAGGTCGCCGCGACCCGCGCCACGCAGACGCGTGATGCCGCGTTCCTTCACCGTCAGCACCTCGGCGCTCTGGGTGCCCGGCTTGATCTCGATGGAGACGTCGCCGTCGAGCGCGGGCAGGGTGACGGTCGTGCCGAGGATCGCGTCAGCCATCTGCACCTCGACGGTGGCCATCAGGTCGTCGCCCTGGCGGCTGAACGTCTCGTGCGTCTTCACCTTGATCTCGAGGTAGAGGTCACCGTTGGGGCCGCCGGCGGGGCCCACCTCGCCCTGTCCGGGCAGTTGGATGCGCAGGCCGGTGTCGACGCCGGCGGGAATGTCGACGGGGATCGAGCGGCGGGCGCGCACGCGGCCCTGACCGGCGCACGACGGGCACGGGTTCGGGATGACCGTGCCGTAACCGCGGCAGGATCCGCACGGCGACGAGGTCATCACGTTGCCGAGCAGGCTGCGTACCGTGCGCTGAATCTGGCCGGAGCCGCGGCAGATGCCGCAGGTGATCGGCTCGGTTCCGGGGGCGCAGCACGAGCCGTTGCAGGTCTCGCAGAGGACCGCCGTGTCGACATCGAGGGTGCGGGTCGTGCCGAAGATAATCTCGTTCAGCTCGACCTCGACGCGCAGGAGGGCGTCCTGGCCGCGCTCGCGGCGCGATCGGGGGCCGCGCTGCGACTGACCGCCGCCGAAGAACGTCTCGAAGATGTCGCCGAAGCCGCCAAAGCCGCCGCCCATGCCGCCGGAGCCGCCGAGGTCGTACTGCTGGCGCTGGTTCGGGTCGCTCAGCACATCGTACGCGTGCGTCACCTGCTTGAAGCGCTCGGCCGCCTCGCTCGACGGGTTCACGTCGGGGTGCAGCTCGCGCGCGAGGCGCCGGTAGGCCTTCTTGATGTCGTCGGCGCTCGCGTCTCGGGCGACCCCGAGGGTCTCGTAGTGATCTGCCACTTAGCGTTAGTCCTCACCCAGTAGGCGGCTGACGTAGCGCGCGACGGCGCGTACCGCTGCCATGTTGTTCGAATAGTCCATGCGGGTCGGGCCCAGAACGCCCAGCCTCGCCGATTGATCTGCGCCCATGCTGTACGGCGACGTCACAACCGCCGCCTCGTGCAGGGCCTCCGCGTTCTCGCGGCCGATCCGAGCCGCGACCACCTGCGAGTCGAGTTCCATCTCGCTGAAGAGCTTGAGCAGGGTCACCTGCTCCTCAATGGCCTCGAGCACCGGGTACACGCTGCCGGCGAAGTCGCCCTCTGTGCGCACGAGGTTCGCCGCCCCCGCCATGACGAGCCGATCTTGCCGGTGCGCATCCACGTGGCCGACGAGGGCCTCGGCGACGACGCGAACGGCGTCCCGTCGCTCGGGTGCGAAATGCTCGCCGAGAACGTCGGCGAGGCCGCCGACGTCCGCGAGCGGCCGGCCGTCGAGAAGCGCGTTGACCTTCGCGCGCAATTCGCCGACGAACACCTCGTCGGCCTCGAGCGGAAGCTCGATGATGCGCTGGTCGACCCGCCCACCGTCGGTGATGAAGACCGTCATGAGACGGGTCGCCGTCATCGGCACAAACTCGACGTGACGAACGCGGGCATTGCCGAGCGTCGGGTACTGCACGAGCGCCACCTGGTTAGTGAGCTGGCTGAGCAGGCGCACGGTGCGGGCAAACACGTCGTCAAGGTCGATCGACTGATCGAGGAACTGCGCGATCGCCTGGCGCTGGCCAGCGCTCAGCGGCCGCAACTCGGCGAGCTGGTCGACGAACATCCGGTAGCCCTTGTCGGTCGGAACGCGGCCGGAGGACGTGTGCGGCGCGGCGATCAACTCTTCTTCCTCGAGAAGGGCCATGTCGTTGCGAATCGTCGCCGAACTCACCCCGAACTGGTGACGCTCGACCAGGGCCTTCGAGCCCACGGGTTCTCGCGAGGACACGTAGTCCTGCACGATGGCGCGAAGCACCTGCAGTGCTCGATCCGACACCATGCGATGCCCCCTTTCGTGCCGCTCGCCGCCGCCATTCCTGGCACTCACCTGACGTGACTGCCAATTCTACCGCGGGGCGCGGGCGCGAAATCGTTGCCCTCGCGGTGCGGCGCGAGTACGGTCGAGCGTGTGTCAGTGCCAACGAAGGCGTTCCGTGCTCTCCGACGGCGCCGGCACGGTCATGCTCCACCCCGGGTATTCATACGCACCGTTCGCTCGCTCGAAAGGCAGTTCACCCCATGACTGACACCCCTCCTCCCCCTCCCCCCGCGTCGTCGGCCGCACCGGCGCCACTCAGCGAGGCCGAAGACCGCCAGTGGGCCTCGTTCGCGCACCTCGGCGGCATCATCGGCATCCTGCCGTCGCTCATCATCTTCCTGATCTTCAAGGACCGCGGAACCTTCACCCGCCAGGAGTCGAAGGAGGCGCTGAACTTCCAGATCACGATGGCCATCGCCCAGATCGCCGTGTTCATCCTGAACTCAATCCTCACCACAGTGACGTTCGGCCTCTGGGCGCTGATCGGCTGGATCTTCCCGCTCGGGCTCTGGGTGCTCTCGCTCATCTGGAGCATCATGGGCTTCCAGAAGGCGAAGGACGGGGTGGCCTACCGCTACCCGTTCGCGCTGCGCCTCATCAAGTAGGCGCCGCCTGACCGATCACACGACGAGGCGCTCGGCCGCATGGCCGGGCCCCTCTCGCGTGCATGGCAGTGCTGGGTGTTTACTGGCCTCATGACTGACGCGCCTCCCCCGAGCTCGCCGTACGCCGCCCCGCCGCAGCCGATGCGGCCGGAGGACGAGAAGCTCTGGGCCATCCTGATTCACATCGGCGGGATCTTCTTCGGTTTCCTCCCCTCGCTCATCGGCTACCTCGTGCTGAAAGACCGCGGACCGTTCATCCGTGACCACTCCGCGACGGCGCTCAACTTTCAGCTCACGATGCTGATCGCGGCGCTCGTTGGCAGCGTGTTGACGCTCGTACTGGTGGGCTTCGTGATCCTGGTGGGGGTGTCGATCGCGATCCTCGTGCTGTCGATCCTTGCCGCCGTGGCCGCGAACCGCGGCCAGGCCTACGCCTACCCGCTCGCGATTCGCTTCATCAAGTACTAAGCGCAGCACTTACGCAGGCTCCGGCAGCAGCCGACGCACAACCGCGTCGGCGAGCAGGCGGCCGCGCGCCGTCAACACGAGCCGCCCCGCGAGGGCGAGGCGAGCATCCACGAGTTCGTCGGCGATGAGGCCGGCGACTGCGGTGCGTCCCGCCCGATCGAGCGCGCTGACCGGCAGGCCGAGGGCCGTGCGGGTCTCAAGCAGCACGCGCTCGACGCGCCGGGTCTCGGCGTCGAGAGTTTCGCGGCCCGCGGCAGGGCTGAGGCCAGACGCGAGGCGCTGCGCGTAGGCCGCCGGGTGCTTCACGTTCCACCAGCGCACGCCGCCGACGTGGCTGTGCGCGCCGGGACCGACGCCCCACCAATCCTCACCGGTCCAGTACGCGAGGTTGTGGCGCGAGCGATGGGTCTCATCGCGCGCCCAGTTGCTGACCTCGTACCAGGCGTATCCGGCCGAGGCGAGCCGTGCATCCAGGTGCTCGTACATGTCGGCGTGCAGGTCGTCATCGACCGGGGGCACCTCGCCGCGGGCGATCTGGCGGGCGAGCTTCGTGCCCTCCTCGACGATCAGCGCATAGGCGCTCAGGTGGTCGGGCTCCGTCGCGAGCGCCGCGTCGATGCTGCGGTCAAGGTCGGCGAGGCTCTCGCCGGGGGTGCCGAAGATCAGGTCGACGCTCACCTGCAGGCCCGCCGCGCGCGCCTCGGCGACCCGTCGCGGCACGTTCTCGGGGTCGTGGGTGCGCTCGAGCGTCGTCAACACGTGCGGAACCGCCGACTGCATGCCCAGGCTCACCCGGGTGAACCCCGCCTCGGCAAGATCGGCGAGACCACGCGCGTCGATGGAGTCCGGGTTCGCCTCCGTCGTCACCTCGGCGCCGTCGGCGAGGCCGAAGGCGCCGCGCACAGCGTCGAGCATGCGGGCGAGGTCGCGCGTCGGCAGGAGGGTGGGGGTTCCGCCGCCGAAGAACACCGTGCTCGCGGGGCGGGGAGGAAGGTCGGCCTCGGCGAGCACGCGGGCCGCGAGCGCGACCTCCGCGATTGCCTGGTCGGCGAAGTCGGCCCGTGAGGTGCCGCGCACCTCGTCGGCCGTGTAGGTGTTGAAGTCGCAGTATCCGCAGCGCACCCGGCAGTACGGCACGTGCAGGTAGACGCCGAAGGCCCGCTCGGCGGCGCCCTCGGCGACGGTCGCCGGTAGGGCACCGTCGTCGGGGGCCGGGTCGGCAAGGGGCAGGGCGCTGGGCATCAGCACCATTCTCGCCGGTCTGGCGCCTGGCCGACGCCTGAAAGGATGGAGACGTGACCACGATTCTCTGGGACGTCGACGGAACCCTGCTGCTCAACTCGTTCACCGGTGGCGGCGAGCTGTACCACACCGCCGTCGAGCGGGCCGTGGGCCGTGAGCTCAGCCCGCCGCTCCCCCGCACCCACGGCAAGACCGATGGCCATATCCTCACCGACATCCTCGAGCACTTCGGGTTCGACGCGACCGAGTGGCACGAGCGGACTCAAGTCGCGCTCGACGAGTTGTCGGTGGAGCGCGCGAAGGCGGGCGATCGTCGAGAGATCGCGCCGGGCATCCGCGAGGCACTCGATCAGGCGGATGCTCGTGGCTGGGTCAACGCGCTGCTCACCGGCAACTCGGCCACCCGCTCGCGCGTAAAGCTCGACGGCTCGGGGCTCGGCGCCGACCGATTCGGCTGGAGCCGCTCGTTCTTCGGCGCGACCGCGCCCGAGCGCAGCGACATCACCCGCGCGGCGCGCGCCGCTCTGCCGGACGAGATCCTCGTGATCATCGGCGACACCCCGCGGGACGACGAGGCGGCGGTGGCGGCGGGCATCCCGTTCATCGCGGTGGCGACCGGGGTGTTCAGCGTCGAGGAACTGCGAGAGACGTCAGCGGTGCTCGTCGTGCCGACCATCGAGGGCCACGTCGACGAGGTGGTGGCGGCGATCGAGGCGCTGTAGCTGCGCTACGCGCCGAGCGCGCCGCCCACCGTCTGCACGAACCAGATCTGGTTCATGCGGTAGACCATCACCGCCACGGTGACCGCAACCACGCCCAAGATGATGGTCGCCCAGCGGGTGCGATCGATGAGCGCCCACACAACGCCGGCGACCACGAGCAGCAGCGCCACGATGAGGTAGAGCCACCACTCGACGATGTCGCCGGTCGGGTCGTTGCCGACGAGCGGCTGCACGATGCCGACGACGATCTGCGCAATGAGCAGCAGCGCGACGAGGGCGCTCCCGAGCACCGTCACGTCGTCGGGGCGACGCCCCATCGCGCCGAAGACCAGCGCGATCAGACCAACCAGCGTGGCGACGCCGATCTGCACGAAGCTGAACCACTCGATCACGGTGTACTCCTGGGCGACGGGGGTCTGCGATGCGGGCTGTGCAGTGCGGGGGTTTACGGCTCCTGCGGGAACCCCGTCAGAATACGGCCCCGTCCCGCCTCAACGCTGAGCAACGCCACGAGACGGCCCTGCGTGTCGACGGCGGCGACCGGGGAAGCGTCAGCGATGTCCAGGCCGTCGAGCTTCTTGCCGTGCGACAGATCCCGCGTCTGGTCGTCCGTGGTGTGGAGGACGGGGAACAGGCGGGCGACGATCTCGGCGGGCGCAGCAAGGAGGGCTGGGGCGGATGCGTCCTCGCCCGCGGCGATGAGAGCATCCAGGGTGATCGTGGCATCGTCGTCGACCGTGAACGGGCCAACACGCGTGCGGCGCAGCGCCGTGAGGTGCCCACCGACGCCGAGGGCGGTGCCGAGGTCGCGGGCGAGCGCGCGGATGTAGGTGCCCGTCGAGCAATCGACGACCGCGTCAACGTCGACGGCATCACCGGTTCGACGAATGTCGAGCACGTCGAAGCGCGAGACGGTGACGCGACGCGAGGCCAGCGTGACCTCCTCGCCCGCGCGCACTCGATCGTACGCGCGGCGACCGTCGACCTTGATCGCGCTGACCGCGCTCGGCACCTGGTCGAGCTCGCCGGTGAGGGAGGCGACCGCGGCGGCGATGCGGTCGTCGGTGGCGGCGGCGAGCGCGGCGGCCGACGCTCGCTCGCCGATCGCGTCACCCTCGGCGTCATCGGTCGACGTAGCGAACCCGAGGCGGATCGTCGTCGTGTACTGCTTGTCGAGACCCACGAGATAGGTGAGCAGGCGCGTCGCAGGGCCCGCGCCCAGCGTCAGCAGGCCGGTGGCCGCGGGATCGAGGGTGCCAGCGTGGCCCACCTTGCGGGTGCCCAGCGCGCGACGGGCGCGAGCGACCACGTCGTGGCTGGTGAGGCCGGCCGGCTTGTCGACGAGCAGCAGGCCGGAGATCACAGAGTCAACGCTACCGGCTCGACCTAGCATGGGCGGATGCGCGTCATCGTGATCGGAGCCGGAGCCGTCGGCGGGGTGCTCGCCGCGCTCCTCCACCGTGCGGGGCACGTCGTCGCCGTGGTCGCGCGCGGTGAGCACGCGGCGGCGATTGCGGCCGACGGTCTTCACGTGGACGGGGGCTGGGGTGAGTGGCGCGCCCGCGTCTCGGTCGTGGGCGGCGACGACGCCGAGGCGGCCGACCTTCTCGTGCTCGCCACGAAAGCGCATGACTCGGCGGCGGCGCTCGGTGAGTGGGCCGGCCACGACGGCACTGCGGTGCTGGTGTTGCAAAACGGTCTGGGTGGCGAGCAGGCGGTTCGGGATGCGCTTCCGAACTCTCCCGTCGCCGTCGGCCTGGCGCTGTTCGCCGTGAGCCTGACCGGCCCCGGTCGCATCACCGTGACCGGGCCGAACGGGCTGACGCTCGGGGGTGACGCCGACGCCGTGGCGGTCACAGAGCCGGTCTTGCGCCACGCGCTTCCGGCGGAGCTCACCGTCACCGACGACATCCTCGGCGCCCAGTTCACCAAGCTGCTGGTGAACCAGGTCAACGCCCTGCCGGCGATCACCGGACTGAGCGTGCAACAGACCATCGCCGACGAGGGGCTGCGCCGCATTCTTGCGACCGGGATGGTCGAAACCGTCGCCGTCGGAGACGCCGAGGGCGTCTCGTGGGGCCCGATCGGGGGCGTGAATGCGGACGCCGTCGCGCGCATTCGAGAGCGAGGCCGTGTCGCCGCCGACGAGCTGGCGAGGCGCCTGGCCACAGGGATGGGGGACGTGCCGAACCCGGCATCCATGCTGCAGAGTATTCGCCGCGGTCGTGTGACCGAGGTCGATCAGATCAACGGTGCGATCGTTACCCTCGGCCGTGCGCATGGCGTCGCGACCCCTGTGAACTCGGCCCTTGTCGAGCTCGTGCACGGGGTAGAGCGCACGGGCGAGCACCTCAGCCCCGCGGACACCCTCGCCCTCATCGCGCCCGCTCTCCCGTCAACAACTCAGGATTAACGCTCGGGCCCCTCCCGCCCCGCTCGTCAACAACTCAGGACTAGCGCGCGCGAACGCGCCCGTACAGGCGGGTGTCGGGTCGTGCCGGAGCGTTAGTCCTGAGTTGTTGACACGCTCAGCCGCGGATCGCAGTGACGGCGGCCCAGGCGAGCGCGCCGAACGCGGCACCCCACAGGATGATCGAAACGATCTGCCAGACGATGACCTTCTGCTTCGACGCGCCGATCCCCACCATGATCGACGACGTGATCTGGCTCGGCAGAATCCACTGACCGAGCAAGCTCACGCCGGGCACACCCCACTTGTCGAACGCCCGGGTGAAGCGCTGGCGACGGGGGCTCTGCGGCTTCTCGGCGTTGGTGAGCTTGTCGCGGGCGCCACTCGTTGCGAGCACCACGATCGTCATGGATGCGATGTTTCCGACGATAGCGGCCAGGATCGCGACGATTGGCGTCACCCCGACGACGATCCCGATTGGGCCAGCCCCATACGACTCGACGAACGGAATCGCTCCCGCCCCCATGACGGCGAGCCACTGCCACAGCGGGTCGACGGAGGCGGTGAACTCTTGAATATCGGCAATCACGTGACTATCTCTCCTCAGGGTCAGCCTGTAACGCTACCGACGCGAGCGTCACTCGCCATCCCCCGCGCGGAGGAACCCACTCCCCCTTACGACCCATGTGTCAACAACTCAGGACTAACGCGGCCAGCGGCCGTGATTGCACCCCGGCAGACCACGTGATGGCGCATTAGTCCTGAGTTGTTCACACCGGGCGGGGCGGGGGCGGGCGCCGCGGCGTGCGCTCGTCCTGAGTTGTTGACGACGCGGGGTGCTAGAGCATCGACTTGGTGTGCCAGACCGTCTTCGTCTCGGTGAACGCGGTGATGCGCTCGAGCGCCGGGGCGGGAACGCCCGACACCGGGGCGAGCACGCGCTTGAGCGTCTCGGCCGCCGACAGCTGCAGGTCGACCCACTCGATGTCGGCGGCTCCGGCGAGGTCGAGCGCGTTCACGTCGGCGTGCGCGGCCAGCCACGGTGCCATTTCGACGGGCGAGCCGGTCAGCACGTTGATGACGCCACCCGGCACATCCGAGGTGGCGAGCACCTCCGCGAGGGTGATGGCCGACAGCGGCGCCTGCTGGTTCGGCACGACGACGACGGCGTTGCCCGACACGATGATCGGCGCGACGACGGCGGCGAGACCCAGCAGCGACATGCCGACGCGCTGCTGCGGCGCGATCGCGGCGACAACACCGGTCGGTTCGGGCACGGACAAGTTGAAGTACGGGCCAGCCACGGGGTTGCCGTTGCCCGCGACCTGCGCGTACTTGTCGGCCCAGCCGGCGTACCAGACCCACACGTCGATGGCGGCGTCGACCTGGGCGCCGGCGGCGGCCTGGGTCACGCCTTCGGTGCGGCTGATCTCGTCGACGAACTGTGCGCGACGGCCCTCGAGCACCTCGGCGATGCGGTAGATCACCTGCCCGCGGTTGTACGCGGTGGCTCCGGCCCACCCCTTGACGGCCGCGCGCGCGGCAACGACGGCATCCCGGGCATCCTTCCGCGAGGCAAGCGCCGCGTTCGCGACGAAGTCTCCGGCCGGCGTCGTCACCTCGTAGGTGCGCCCCGACTCGCTGCGCGGAAAGTTCCCGCCGATGTAGAGCTTGTACGTCTTCGGCACGGCCAACCGGCTCACTTCGCCACCGCCTTCTTCGTCGTCTTCTTGCGTCCGCCGGAGGCGGCCGTGGTCGCGGATGCTGCGCTCGCCATGATCGCGGCGGGCGCCTCCCGGCCGGCCGACTCGAGGTAGGCGGCCAGCCCGTGGCGGCCGCCCTCGCGGCCGTAGCCCGACTCCTTGTAGCCGCCGAACGGCGACGCGGGGTCGAACTTGTTGAACGTGTTTGCCCAGACGACGCCGGCGCGCAGGCGGTCGGCGACGGCGAGCATGCGCGACGCCTTCTCGGTCCAGATGCCGGCCGACAGCCCGTACGGGGTGTTGTTGGCCTTCGCGATCGCCTCGTCGGGCGTGCGGAAGGTCAGTACCGACAGCACGGGCCCGAAGATCTCTTCGCGGGCGATCGTGTGGGCGGCTGAGACGCGCGTGAAGATCGTCGGCCGGAACCAGAAGCCCTTCTCGGGGATCGTGCAGTCGAGCTGCCAGCGCTCGGCTCCCTCGTTTTCGCCGGTGTCGCTGAGCGTGCGAATGCGCTCCAACTGCGCGGCCGAGTTGATGGCGCCGATGTCGGTGTTCTTGTCGAGGGGGTCGCCGAGGCGCAGGGTTGACAGGCGGTACTTCAGTTTGTCGACGACCTCGTCGTGCACGTTTTCTTGCACGAGCAGGCGGCTGCCGGCGCAGCAGACGTGACCCTGGTTGAAGAAGATGCCGTTGACGATGCCTTCCACGGCCTGGTCGATCGCTGCGTCGTCGAAGACGATGTTCGCGGCCTTCCCCCCGAGCTCCAGCGTCAGCTTCTTCGACGAGCCGGCGACCTGGCGGGCGATCATGCGACCCACGCCGGTCGAGCCCGTAAAGGCGACCTTGTTGACGTCGTCGTGCGTGACGAGCGCCTGACCGGTCGAGCCCGGGCCGGTGACGATGTTGACGACACCGGCGGGGAGGTCGGCCTGCTGCAGGATCTCGGCGAACAGCATCGCGGTGAGCGACGTGGTCTCGGCCGGCTTGATGACGACTGTGTTGCCGGCGGCGAGGGCCGGCGCGATCTTCCACGCGAGCATGAGCAGCGGGAAGTTCCACGGAATCACCTGCGCGGCGACGCCGAGCGATCGCGGGTTCGGCCCGAGGCCGGCGTACTCGAGCTTGTCGGCCCAGCCGGCGTAGTAGAAGAACCAGGCGGCGACGAGCGGCACGTCGACGTCGCGCGTCTCACGGATCGGCTTGCCGTTGTCGAGGCTCTCGGCGACGGCCAGCTCGCGCGAGCGCTCTTGCACGAGGCGCGCGATGCGGAAAAGGTACTTGCCGCGGTCGCTACCCGACATGCGCGACCACGTGCGGTCGTAGGCGCGGCGGGCGGCCGCGACGGCGCGGTCGACGTCGGACGCGTCGGCCTGCGCGATGCGGGCGATGACCTCTTCGGTCGCGGGCGAGATCGTGTCGAAGACCTCACCCGAACCGTCGACGAACTCGCCGTCGATGAAGAGCCCGTACTCGCTCTTGAGGTTCAGGATGCTCGTGGATTCGGGAGCAGGGGCATACTCGAGGAAGCTCATGGGTTAGTCCACCGTCACGTAGTCGGGGCCACTGTAGTGACCGGTTCGCAGTTTCTGGCGCTGCAGCAGCACGTCGTTGACCAGGCTCGACGCCCCGAATCGCCACAGGTGCGGCGTCAGCCACTCTTCGCCGACCGTCTCGGCGACGGTGACGAGGTAGCGAACGGCATCTTTCGAGGCACGGATGCCGCCGGCCGGCTTCATTCCGACCTTCTCGCCGGTGAGCCGGTGCCAGTCGCGAATGACCTCCAGCATGAGCAGCGTGACGGGTAGGGTCGCCGCGGGGCTCACCTTTCCGGTAGACGTCTTGATGAAGTCGGCACCGGCGAGAATCGCGAGCCACGAGGCGCGCTTGACGTTGTCATACGTCACGAGTTCGCCGGTTTCGAGGATCACCTTGAGGTGCGCGTACGTGCCGTCGGGGCGACGGCAGGCTTCCTTGACGGCGACGATCTGGTCGAAGACGAGACCGTAGCGGCCCGAGAGGAAGGCTCCACGGTCGATGACCATGTCGATCTCGTCGGCCCCGGCGGCGACCGCCTCGCGGGTGTCGGCGAGCTTGATGTCGAGGCTCGCGCGACCGGAGGGGAAGGCGGTGGCGACGGCCGCGACCGAGACGAGGCCAGCATCCGGGTCGCCGTGCAGCGAGCCGAGCGCCTCGACGACGTACGGTACCATGTCGCCGTAGACGCAGACCGCCGCGACGCGCGGCGTTGTCGGGTCGGTGGCGTCAGGGGTGACGGCCTTCGCGACGAGGGAGCGCACCTTGCCGGGCGTGTCGGCGCCCTCGAGGGTCGTCAGGTCGCACGTGCGGATGATCGTGTCGAGCGCCCACGCCTTCGAGCTGGTCTTGATCGAGCGAGTCGCGAGCCCCGCGGCGCGCTGCTCGAGGCCGACAGCGTCGACGCCGGCGAGACCGTCGAGGTGCAGCGCGAGCGCCTTCTCGGTCAGGTCGCCGCCGAGCAGCCGAACGGCGCGCTCAGCGGGTGCCAGGGCGACCGGGTGGTCGATGGTCATGGGGTGTCCTCTCGCGGTGCGGTGGAAGGCGTCGAGTCGGTCGAGTGGTCGAGGTCGGCGTCGCGGTCGGCATCGCGGTCGCGGCCGAGCAGGAATCGGGCCGTGTGCTCGTCGGTGACGAGCACCGAGCAGAGGCCGTGCGTGACGATCGCGCGGGCAACCGGGTGCTTCGTCTCGCCCCCGACGGCCAGGATGCTCGTCGTCGCGGCGCGTAGCTCATCGAGGCCGAGGCCAAGCGTGCGGGCGTCGAGCTCGGGGTCGGCGATCTCGCCCTCGGCGGTGATGTACCGGCCGAGCACGTCGCCGACGGCGCCGAGGTCGACGAGGCGGTTAATGTCGTCGGCGGTCAGGTAGCCACTGTCGACGTGCACCGAGCTGGTGTCGGCCGGGCCGGCGGAATACAGGTAGGCGTTCGCGGTGCGGGCGAGCTGGGCGACGCCGCCGACCGTGCGATCGCCCTCGATGGCGAGCTTGGTCTCGAGGCGCTCGAGGATGGCCGGAGTCGGCAAGAGGGTCGCCTGACCGCCGGCCTTCTGGGCGATCATCGTCGCGGTGGCCGCCGCGGTTCCCGGCCGCTTCGAGAGGCTCACTCCTCCGTTCAGCTGCACCACGTTGACCCCGGTCGACCAGCCGACGGGCAGCGCCTCGGCCACTTGGTGCAGGGTGCGGCCCCAGCTGAGGCCGAGCAGCCGCGGAATTGGCCGCATGCTGACGAGGTAGTCGGCCGCCGCCTCGGCGACCCGGGACTGCAGTTCGACGTCGTCGAGCGGCGCCGGAACGACCACCGCGTCCTTGAGCCCGAACTGCGCGGCCAGGTCGCGCTCGAGCCCCAGCCGACGCGCCCGCGGGTGCACGATCTCGATGCGGATGATGCCGCGCTCACGCGCCTGGGCGAGCAAGCGCCCGACCTTCCAGCGGGTGATGCGCAAGATCGCGCCGATTTCGTCCTGGGTCTTGTTCTCTTCGTAGTAGAGCTCGGCCGCCCGCACGGCGAGCAGTTCGCTGTCGCTGGTGTCGAGCGGCACGGTCCCTCCGAGGCGATGGGGCGCGGTGTACGGCGCGGGGTGGCGGCGGGGCGAGCGCCCCGTTCGTCCACGCTATTGCTCCCTTCGCGCATCCACCAACATTTGTTGCGTGTCTGCTCACATGAGCAGGTTCGCGCGAATCGGTAGTCTGAGCGGGTGACCGACTACGCCCTCGCCGTCGACCTCGGCGGCACCAAAGTCGAAGCCGCCATCGTTGACCCGACCGGCTCGGTTCTGCCCGGATCGCGGCACCGCCGGCCGTCCGGCCAGGCCGCGACGAGCGACGATCTCGCGCGCAGCGTCACCGAGGCTGTTCAGGATGCTGTGGGCGCGCTCGTCGACGCGACTCGCCACGACCGCGTGGTCGGCATCGGGATCGGCTCCGCGGGCCCGCTCGTCGGTTCCGACGGCCGGGTGTCTCCTCTGAACCTGCCCGCCTGGCGCGGGTATCCGCTCGGCGATCTGGTCGCCTCGCTCGTGCCCGACGTGCCGGTCGTGACCCGCATCGACGGCATCGCCATCACCCTCGCCGAGACGTGGGTGGGTGCGGCCCAGGGCGAGCACAACGTCATGGGCATGGTCGTGTCGACCGGCGTCGGCGGCGGCCTGCTGCTCGACGGGCGCACCCACGGCGGGCCCTCGGGCAATGCCGGACACATCGGCCACGTGCAGGTCGCCGGTCACGATGACCAGTGCGCCTGTGGTGCACGCGGGTGCCTCGAGGCCGTCGCCTCGGGCCCGCGCACCGTCGCCTGGGCGCGCCGGAACGGCTGGGCCGGGGACTCCGGCGAGCAGCTCGCCGAGAGCGCGCGTGGCGGCGACCCCATCGCACGCGCGGCGATCGAGCGATCGGCGACCGCCGTCGGCCAGGCCATCGCGTCGACGTCGGCACTGCTCGACCTCGACGTCGTCGCCATCGGCGGCGGCTTCTCGCACGTCGCCGACGACTACATCGACATCGTCGCCCGCACCGTCGCGGGGCACAGCGACTTCGGCTTCGTGACGAGCACCCGCGTCGTCGCGAGCGGGCTGAGTGGTGAGGGGCCGCTGATCGGAGCGGCGGCGCTCATCCACCACCGCGAGCAGGTCGGTTAGCGCGCGATCTCGTCGTCGACGTAGCGCGCACGCCGCAGGAGCGGGATTGCCGTCGCCGTCGCTACCGTGAGGACGGTCATGAGCGCCATCGAGGCGGACCAGGAGCCCGACGTGTCCCGCAGCAGACCCAATACAGGAGGCACCGCAGCGGCCGCCAGATAGCCGACCGTCTGCACGAACCCGCTGACGGCGGCGGCGCTTCGGTCAGTGCGGGTGCGCAGGCCGATGAGCGTCAGCCCCAGCGGGAACGCGATCTGCCCGAGCCCGATCGCCGCGACCCACACGACGGGCGCGAGCGCGGGCGCCAGCCACAGCCCGCCCCAGCCGACGCCGAACAGCACGGTCGCGGCGGTAAGCAGCGGAGTGGGCGTGCGCAGCCGCGCCGTGAGCCCCGGCACGGTCAACGCGAGCGGCAGCCCGAGGATGCCGAACAGCGCGACGAGCGCACCGGCGACCGCTGGCCCCACGCCGGCGCTTTCCCGCAGCACCTCCGGCAACAGGGCGAACAGCGCGTACGCCGACACGCTCGAGAGACCGAACCCGATGGTGATGCCCCAGACGGTGCGCGAGCGGGCAAGCGCGACCGCGCCCCGAGCATCCGGCGCTCGTGGGGTGTCGCCGTCGTGCGTCGCGACGCGACGAGCGCGCACGGCAAGCACGATCCACGGAACGAGCGCGGCGACCGCGACGACGCTCCATACAGCCAGGGATGCGCGCCAGTCGGCGCCCACCGCGATCGGCACGGCGACGAGCGGCGGCAGGGCGGCCCCGATCGACATCGCGGTGCCGTAGGCGGCAGTGAGCGCGGCGATGCGCTGCGGCGCGTAACGCTTCACGGCGCTCGGCAGCAGGATGTTTCCGAAGCCGGCTCCCAGCAGAACGATCAGGCTTCCCGCCAGAAGCATGGCAACGTCCGCAGCGACCGCACGCACGAGGTGTCCGGCAATCATCGCGACCAGTGCCGCGACGAGCGTGTGCTCGAGCCCGAACCGGTGCGCGGCCGACGGGGCGAGCACGCCGGCGAGCGCGAACCCGAGCGGCGCCGCGATGCCGAGTGCGCCGAGACTCGCGGCTGACAGCGGGATCTCCTCACCGATCGTCGATGCCAACGGCGACAGCCCGCCAACGCCGGTGCGCAGGTTCACCGCGAGCAGCAGAATCGCAACGACAGCGAAGAACACGCCCGGAGCGACCGGGCGGCCTGCGGTCGAGGAGGATGCGCCGGGCACGACGCTCAGCCTACGGCCGCCCGCCCATCACGAACGCCTACAGTGGAACGGTGAGCGATTGGGCCCGGCACCTGCCGTTGAGCAACCGCCCGCGCCGCGACGAGTCGGCCGTCACGGGCGACCGGTCGGCGGCAACGGCGGCCGTGCTGACGGCCCTCGCCGACGTGCTCACCGCGCGCCCCGACCTGCTCATGGCCGACACCGCGCGCGCCGACGTGACCGTCGACCGCGCGCTGCGCATCGCCCTCACCCGGATGCGCTGGTCGCGCTGGCAGCGCCTCCTCGCGGTCGTCGGCGTGGTCGACGCACCCAGCGACGAGCTCGCCGCTCTCGACACGACCGCTCTCCCCGAGGTCCTTCGCGTCGAGGCGGCGGCGCGTACCGCGAGTGAGCGCCCCACCTCGGTGCAAGCCCTCAGCGAGATCGTCGTCGTCGCCCTCGACATCGCGGCCCGTCACACCGTGCCGCTGACGGTCGACCCGCATGACCTCGGCGCCGTCGCGCTCGACCTAGCGTTGCGGGTTCCGACCGAGCGGCGCGCCGTCATCACCGCCCGCGCCATGCGCGCCGTCGACGGCGGCTGGCAGGTGGGGGCCGGTCGTCCGCTGTACGCGACGAGCGCTGGCATCGTGCTGTTTCTCGCCGGACGCGAAGGTATCCCCGACGAACTTCCCGAGCCGCAGCCGCGACCCCGGCGCCCACGCGACGACGAGGACGAGGACGACTACGAGGCCTGAGGCTCCGCCGGAAGCCCCAGCACCTCGCGGATCTCGAGCTCGTCGACGCCCATCTGGTGGGCAAGCGCCTCGGCGTTCGGGAACTTCCGCATGCCGCGGATGAACCGCACGAACTCCAGCTCGACCGTCTGGCCGTACAGGTCAACGGTCACGTCGATGGCGTGCGCCTCGACGGTCTTTTCGGGCACGTCACCGAACGTCGGATTGTTGCCGACCGAGACGGCCGCGCCGAAGCGCTCGCCGTTCACGTGCATCCAACAGGCGTAGACCCCGTCGGCGGGAATGAACCCTTCCGCGCCGTGCGCGAGGTTCGCCGTCGGGTAGCCGAGCGTGCGCCCCCGCTGGTGCCCGGGCACGACGAGCGAACGGATGCGCGGGAGGCGTCCCAGCGCGGCGGCGGCTTCGGCGACGTGGCCGACCTCCAAGAGGCGGCGGATGCCCGTGGACGAGATGCGCTCGCCGTCGGACACGCACACATCGTCGACCAGGGCCACATCGAACCCGTGGGCCTCGCCGGCGGCGCGCAGCGTCTCGAGCGTGCCGGCGCCGTTCGCGCCATAGCGCACGTCGGAGCCGACCAACACGCAGGCGGCACTGAGGCCCGACACGAGCACGTCATCGACGAAGCGGTCGGGGGCGAGCGCCGCGAACTCGGGAGTGAATGGGATCACCACGACGAGGTCGACGCCCGCCTGAAGGAGAGCCTCGGTCTTCTGGGCAATGCTGATGAGCGGCAGCGGTGCCGCCTCGGGGCGCAGCACCTCGAGCGGGTTGCGGTCGAACGTGATCACGACCGTGCGGTCGATGCCGCGCTCGGCCGCCTCGTCGCACAAGCGCTCCAACACCCGCTGGTGGCCGAGGTGCACGCCATCGAACTTGCCAATCGTGACCGCGGAACGGCAGCCATCTCGAGGCAGAGCCTCGATGCCGGTCACCACACGCTGGTCGGTCACGACGACACCTCGGCAGACTCGGCCGCGTCGCGCGCGTCGCTGCGGCGACTCGCGCGGGCAGTACGCGACAGCGCCCACAGCCCCAGAATCGGCAGCACGAGCGGCACGAAACCGTAGCCGCGACCGAACTGCGACCACACCGTGTCCGCCGGGAACAGCTCCGGAATCGCGATGCTCACGATGCCAACCGCGACGACGCCGACCATCTCAAAGCCGATCGCGAGCCATGCGACGCGAAACCACCCGCGCCCCGGTGCCACGAGAGCCACCGTCGCCAGGATGTACACGACCGCCGCGACCGCGGACAGGGAGTACGCGAGCGGCGCCTCCTCGAACTTCGTCGCGATCTGGTAGAACGACCGACCCGTCGCGGCCAACGCGAGAATGCCGTACACGGCGACAAGGACGCGCGTAAAACCGTTCACACGAGACGGAGCGACAGCCGAATCAGACACGCTCGTCATTGTGACCCCTCGCGGGTGGGAATCGGCCCAGCGAGGGTCTTTAAGAACCGGGCGGCGATCAGGCGGCGCGCCACGAGCATCCCGGGCCATGCCGGCCACAGCCACCAGTGGGCTGGGCGCGCGAAGCTGCGCACGGTCAGCCAGACGGAGCCATCGGATGCTCGCTCCAGGGTGAACGATTCCTCGCCGCGCAGAACGTGTCCGGGCAGGGTGCCCATCACGAGCGTCATGCGGGACTCTGCCTGCTCGAGCAGCACCACTCGGGTCGGCAGAGGAAACCAGAGCGCGTCGCCGACGCCGAGCCCGACCGTGATCTCGTCGGCCGGACGCAACAGGGGGCGACCATCGGCCGTGAACACCTGCTCGGCCGGCGACAGCTCGGCCGGCTCGACCGGCTCGCCGTCGTCGTCAAATCCGACCGGGGTGTACCCGTCGGCGGCGATCTGGTCAGGTGCCGGCCGGTACCGCACCGTCATGCCAGCACCGCGGTACACGCCGCCATCGAGAATCCCTTCGACCGCGTACGCCCACCGGTTCTCACCGTGGCCGATGCGCGCGGTGTAGGCGGCCGGACGGAACCCGCGTGGCGGGAACGTCATCAGGTCGGGCGCCTGCGTCGCGCCGACGGCGGCGTACGTCACCGGTGGACGGTCGGCAGTCGCCGGCATGGCGCTTACTTTTTGTCCTTCTTTGACTCGACGTCGCCCGACAGCGCGGCAATGAACGCCTCCTGCGGAACCTCGACGCGGCCCACCATCTTCATGCGCTTCTTGCCCTCCTTCTGCTTCTCGAGCAGCTTGCGCTTACGGGTGATGTCACCGCCGTAACACTTCGCGAGCACGTCCTTGCGCATCGCCCGGATGTTCTCGCGGGCGATGATGCGCGCGCCGATCGCGGCCTGGATGGGCACCTCGAACTGCTGACGCGGGATCAGCTCGCGCAGGCGCTGGGCCATCATCGTGCCGTAGGCGTACGCCTTGTCTTTGTGCACGATCGCGCTGAAGGCGTCGACCTGCTCGCCCTGCAGGAGGATGTCGACCTTCACCAGGTCGGCCTCCTGCTCGCCGGCCGGCTCATAGTCGAGGCTCGCGTAGCCCTGCGTCTTGCTCTTCAGCTGATCGAAGAAGTCGAAGACGATCTCGCCGAGGGGCAGCGTGTACTTCAGCTCGACGCGATCCTCGCCGAGGTAATCCATCGACCGCATCGTGCCGCGGCGCGTCTGGCACAGGTCCATGATCGAGCCGACGTAGTCCTTCGGCGCGAGGATCGACGCCGACACGATCGGCTCCATGACCTTCTCGATGCGGCCCGTCGGGTACTCGCTGGGGTTCGTCACCTCGACCGTCGACCGATCCTCGGTCGTCACGTTGTAAATCACACTCGGAGCGGTCGTGATGATGTCGAGGTCGAACTCGCGGCGTAGGCGCTCGGTCACGATCTCGAGGTGCAAGAGCCCGAGGAACCCGCAGCGGAAACCGAAGCCGAGCGCGACGGACGTTTCCGGTTCGTACTGGAGCGCAGCATCCGACAGTTTCAGCTTGTCGAGCGCGTCGCGCAGATCGGGGTAGTCGCTGCCGTCGATCGGATACACGCCCGAGAACACCATCGGCAGCGGGTCGGTGTAGCCGGGAAGCGGCTCGGTGGCGCCCTTCGACGCCGTCGTGACCGTGTCACCGACCTTCGACTGGCGCACGTCTTTCACGCCGGTGATCAGGTAGCCGACCTCGCCCACGGCGAGGCCCTTGCTCGGGGTCGGCTCGGGGCTCGACACGCCAATCTCGAGGATCTCGTGCGTCGCCTTCGTCGACATCATCTGGATGCGCTCACGCGGGTCGAGGCGGCCGTCCACCATGCGCACATACGTGACGACGCCGCGGTACGAGTCGTACACCGAGTCGAAAATCATCGCACGCGGCGGCGCGTCAGCGTTGCCCACCGGGGCCGGGATGAGCTCGACGACGCGGTCGAGCAGGTCTTCGACGCCGACGCCCGTCTTGCCGCTGACCCGCAACACATCGTCGGGGTCGCCACCGATCAGCTGGGCGAGCTCGCGAGCGTACTTGTCGGGGTCGGCCGCGGGAAGGTCAATCTTGTTCAGCACCGGGATGATCGTCAGATCGTTCTCGAGAGCCAAGTACAGGTTCGCGAGCGTCTGCGCCTCGATGCCCTGCGCGGCGTCCACGAGCAGGATCGCGCCCTCGCACGCGGCGAGGCTGCGGCTCACCTCGTACGTGAAGTCGACGTGGCCGGGGGTGTCGATCATGTTCAGCGCGTAGGTGACCGGCTTGCCGTCGGGCCCCGGAACCGCCCACGGCATGCGCACGGCCTGGCTCTTGATGGTGATGCCGCGCTCGCGCTCGATGTCCATGCGGTCGAGGTACTGCGCACGCATGTCGCGGTCAGCCACCACCCCGGTGATACCGAGCATACGGTCGGCGAGGGTCGATTTGCCGTGATCGATGTGGGCAATGATGCAGAAATTGCGGATCTGCGTCGGGTCGGTCGCGGCGGGCGCGAGCGGGGTGTGGGCGCGAGGAGACATGTCACTGAATCCTCTCACGCCCTCACGAACCGCCCGCCCCCGGCCGAGCGCCCTTAGACGGCCGCGCGCACCGTCGACACTGCGTCGGTCTCCGTCGTCGCCTCGACCTCGGACAGGTCGAGCATCGGGGCGCGCTGACGGAAGCCGCGCGTGACGATCGCCAGCAGAATCACGCCGCCGAGCATCCAGAGGCCGCCGACGATGAACGTGCTTCCTGACAGGTTCGTCCAGAGCCACACTGTCAACGAGAACCCGATGAACGGCAGGATCAGGTTGCTGAGCAGCTGGTTTGCGGACCGCTCCTTCCGGTCGACGTAGTAATGCTTGATGACCGACAGGTTGACGACCGAGAACGCGATGAGCGCGCCGAAGCTGATCATCTCGGCGAGCAGCCCCAGGTCGATGACCATCGCCAGCAGCGACACGGCCGAGACGACGAACGTTGCCCGTGCCGGGGTGCGGAAGCGCGCCGAAAGGCGACCAAAGAAGCGCCGCGGCAGCACGCCGTCGCGACCCATCGAATAGAGGATGCGCGACACCGACGCCTGCGAGGTCAGCGCCGAGCCGGTCGCGCCGGCGATGTAGGCCGCCGTGAAGAACGCCGCGAGGAACTCGCCGCCGGCGGCCGTCATGACATCGAGGGCGGCCGAGTCGACGTCGGCGAAGTCGTTCTCGGGGTATACCACCTGTGACAGCCACGACAGGCCGATGAAGATGACTCCCGCACTGAGGGTCGTGATGATGATGGCGCGAGGAACCGAGCGGCCGGCGTCCTTCGCCTCCTCCGCGAGCGTCGAGATCGAGTCGAAGCCGAGGAAGGAGAGGCACAGGATCGCAGCGCCAGCGAACAGCACCGTGACACCGTCAACTGAACCGTCGCCCGTAAACGGCGCCGCGAGGTCGACCGTGCCGCCGTTAAGTTTGCCGATGCCGAGGGCGACAAAGACGACGATGAACAGCGCCTGCACGCCGATAATCACGAAGTTCGCGCGCACCACCGACACGATTCCGATCACATTCAGCACCGTGACCAGGGCGATCGTGGCGAGAATAAAGACCCAGTTCGGCACGTCGGGGAAGGCCGCGTTCAGGTAGATACCGATGACGAGGTAGTTGATCATCGGCAAGAACAGGTAGTCAAGCATGAGCGACCAACCGGCGAGGAAGCCGACGCCGGGCCCGAAGCTACGCTGCGAATACACGTAGGCCGAGCCGGCAAACGGGAACGCTATCGCCATGCGCGCGTATGAACGAGCCGTGAACAGCATCGCGACGAGCGTGATGGCGTACGCCATCGGCACGCGACCGCCGGTCAACTCGGTCACGATGCCGTACGTCGTGAAGATGGTGAGCGGCACCATGTAGACGAGACCGAACAGAACGAGCGACGGAACCTTCAAGACGCGTCGCAGTCGGACGTGTGCTCCGGGTGCTCCATCCGTGCCGGATGCGTGAGGGGTAGGGGTAGTCATGGCGGTGAGTCCTTTCAACTCTCGGCCGCGCCGTTGCGGCTCGGGGTGATGCGAGGCTCGCCAGCAAGGTAGGTCTGCCGGATCTCGACCGCTGGCAGGTCGAGGGGCGTGACGGCGCGCGGGTCACGCGCCAGCCAGACGAGGTCGGCGCTCGCGCCCACCTCGATGACGCCCCACGGGGCGTCAGTGTGGTCAGCGAACGCCTGATAGGCGACTCCGAGCGTGTAGGCCGACAGAGCGGACTCAATCGGCAGGGTCTCCTCCGGAATCCACCCACCGGCGGGGTCGCCCGCGGGCGTCTGACGGGAGGTGGCTACGGCGATGCCGTCACGGGGATCTCCCGACGACACCGGCCAGTCGGAGCCGAACGCGACCCGCGCGCCGCTGTCACGTAGTGTGCGCGTCGGGTACTGTCGCGCCGAGCGTTCGGGGCCAAGGCGCGGCATCGTCAGCGCGGTCATGAGCGCGTCGAGTTGCGCCCACAGCGGCTGCAGCGTCGGGATAACGCCGAGCTCGGCAAAGCGGTTCAGATCGGTCTGGTCAACCAGCTGCGCGTGTGCGATGACCGGCCGGCGGTCGCGCTCGCCGTTGACCTGCTGTACGTGCTCGATCGCGTTTAGGGCTTGGCGCACCGCGGCGTCACCGATCGCGTGAATGTGAATCTGGAACCCTTCCGCGTCCACCGCGGCGACGGCGTCGGCGAGCCGCTCTGCCCCCCATACCTCCATGCCGTGCGAGTGAAGTGCCGAGCAGTACGGCTCCAGCAGGGCACCGGTTTCGTTCTCAATCACCCCGTCGGCGAAAAACTTGACGGTGTTGGCGGTGAGCAGTGACGAGCCGGACGCCTCGATTTCGGCACGGGCATCCCGCATCTCGGCCAGCTGCGCCGGAAAGCGGCGCGGGTCGGCGTAGTGAGCCAGATTCATGCGCAGCGGAACGCGTCCGGCCCGCGCCGCTGCCACGTACACGTCAACGTCAGCTCGCTCGACCCACGCGTCTTGCACCCACGTCACGCCGCGCTCAAGAAAGTACTGACCGGCGCGCTCGAGCGCCCGCACTCGGGTCTCGATCGGCGGGTGCTCAACCGCGTTCGTGAGCAGCTCGACGGCGCCCCACTCGCGCAGCGTGCCCACCGGGCTACCATCGGCGCGGCGCGGAATCTCGCCCAATTCGGGCTCGGGCGTCTCGGCCGTGATGCCCGCTAGCTCGAGAGCCCGCGAGTTGCACCACACCGTGTGGTAATCACTCGCCCGCAGCACCACGGGCCGGTCAGGCACGGCAACATCGAGCCAGTGGGCATCAAACACGCCGTCGGAGGTCAGGGTGGGGTCGTACGACGCACCCCGAATCACGTCGAGCTCGGGATGGTTGGCGGCATAGCGACGCACCGCCTCAACAATCTCGTCAACGCTCGTGCAGCCGCGGATCGCCGGGCCCTCGGCCTCCAGGCCGCCAAAAATGGGATGCGCGTGGCCGTCTCCGAACGACGGCATCAGGAACCCTCCGGCAAGGTCGACGTGCTCGATTGTTGACTGTGCCTCGGTGAGGGCGTCCGCGCCCAGAGCGACGATCACCCCGTTTCGACTGAGCGCCGCATCGGTCGTGCCTCGCGATTCTCCGAGCCAGATCGTGCCGCCGTAATACAGGACTTCGGACACCAGCTACTCCTCGCCTTCCGCGTCATTGAGGTGGGGTAAAGGCCCGCTTTACGAACAGTGTTCGTAAGCGGTGGGATAACGTTACACCCATGGCGACATTAACCAAGCTCCATTTGGTGACGGCGGCCCTGCAGCTTGTCGACGAACGGGGCGCCGAGAGCCTCAGCATGCGCAGCCTTGCCGCACGTGTGAATCGCCAGGTGTCGTCGCTTTACAACCACATTCACAATCGCGCCGAACTCATCGAAGAACTGCGAGCCGTCATCGTCGCTGACATCGACACGAGCGCGTTCACCGATCAGCCGTGGGATGACGCGATTGTGGCGTGGAGCCGGTCGTACCTGGCGGCGTTCTCCTCGCATCCGAACGTCATTCCCCTCCTCGCGACCACACCCATCCGCGATGAGTCAACCTTGCGCATGTATGAGCGCGTCGTCGCGGCGCTCGTAAGGCAGGGCTGGCCGACGCGCGACGCGGTCGCCGTGATGCGCACCATTGAGGCCCACATTCTCGGCTCAGCGCTCGACATTGTCGCGCCCGACGACCTGCTCTCCGGCGAGTCAACACCGCCCGACCTGCCAGCCCTACGCGCAGCGCTCGATGCGGAAAACATCGAGTCGGCGGGCGCGCGCCGCGCCTTCGAAGTGGGGCTCGACGCACTCATCGTGGGGCTACGGGCCTTGCACGCGCGGCAGGGCGGGACGGGTGCGTGAAGCCCTGCTAGGATTCTGGATTGGCTTGCGTGCCAGGAAGCCCTCTCTCTTCCGGCACGGAACGCGACCGGGCTCAGTTCGCCGTCAGGCACACCCCACGACCGGTTGCTCATCCCGTACACACTCGAAGAAAGACAGTCATGGCGAACATCAAGTCGCAGATCAAGCGCATCAAGACCAACCTGAAGGCCCAGGAACGCAACAAGGCCGTCAAGAGCGAGCTCAAGACCGCCGTGCGCAGCACGCGCAAGGCGATCGCGGCGGGCGACAAGGAGGCGGCGACCGCCGCGCTCAAGGTCGCGTCGAAGAAGCTCGACAAGGCGGTCAGCAAGGGCGTCATCCACCAGAACCAGGCCGCAAACCGCAAGTCGGCCATCGCGAAGCAGGTCGCGGCCCTCTAGGTCGTACCCACACGCACGCTGAAGCGCCCCGGGGCTTACCGCCCCGGGGCGCTTCGCTGTGTTCGGGGGGGGCGTCGCCGTGTGCGGGGCACGGCGCTGTGTGCGGGGCACGGCGCTGTGTGCGGGGCACGGCGCTGTGTGTACGGCGGAGTGCTGCCCCGACGCGCCCGCGCGTGTCAACAACTCAGGACTAACGGCGGCCGGCGCCCCGCAGGCTCCCCCACCCGCGGTTTCAACAACTCAGGACTAGCGCTGCGCGCGCCGCAGGACCGCCCGACGCGGCAGCGTCAACAACTCAGGACTAGCGAGGTTCTGCGGGTCTGTATCCCGCTACCTCGGCAGGAACGGACCCGCTAGTCCTGAGTTGTTGACACGAGGGTTGCCGGGGTGAGCGCAAGAGCTGCACGCGTTAGTCCTGAGTTGTTGACACGCGCGGGGGCGGGCGGAGGCAGCGGGTTCGCGCGTTGGTCCTGAATTGTTGACACCAGGGCGCGCATAGGGGTTGGACAGGCGTCGAGGGCGCGCGCGTCGGCGAGGGGTCGAGCGCGGGGTGTCCCCAGTCGGTGCGGGAAGCGCGCGAAGCGGGGGTCAGCCGCGGGGGTGGCCCCGGTCGGCGATGAGGGTGACGAGGCGCTCGAGGGCGAAGACCGGGTCGCGGCTTGCGCCCTTCACGGCGGCGTCGGTCTCGGCGACCGTCAGGATGGCGCGGCCGAGTCCCACCTCGTCCCACCCTTGGAGGTCGCGCCGCGCGCGGTCGACCTGCCACGGCGCGAGCCCTAACTGCGAGGCGATCTGGCCGCCCGAGCCGCGGGTTCCGCCGACCTTCGCCATGGTGCGCAGCTTCATCGCGAACGCGGCAACCATCGGCACGGGGTCGGCGCCGGTGTCGAGCGCGTGCCGCAGCAGCGAGAGTGCCTGCCCGAGCTGGCCGGCGATGGCGGCGTCGGCGACGGCGAACGCGGTCGCTTCGACCCGCCCGCCGTAGTACCGCTGCACGATGTCGGCAGAAATGTCACCCTCGGTGTCGGCGATCAGCTGCTGGCAGGCGGCCCCCAACTCGCCGAGGTCGTCGGCGAAGGCGGCGACGAGCGCACGCAATGCGACGGGGGCGATGGCGCGACCCGCGTGCCGGAACTCGGCCGCGGCGAAGTCGGCACGGTCAGACTCGCGCTTGAGTTCGGCACACACCACCTCCACGCCGTCGCCGGTGCCCGCGCGAATCGCGTCGAGCAGCTTCTTGCCGCGCACTCCTCCGGCGTGACGCAACGCGACGACCGCACCGTCGGCAGGCTCTTCCAGAAACGCCAGCGCCTCCTCGAGGAAGGCGTCCGTCATCTTCTCGACGTTCGTGACGCGCAAGAGGCGCGGTTCGCCGAACAGCGACGGGCTTGCGAGCGTCAACAGTTCGCCGGGCGCATAGGCCGCAGCGTCGACGTCGTGCACCTCAAGGGCCGGGTCTTCTGTGCGCAACGCGTCGCGCAGGATGCGCAGGGCTCGGTCGGCGAGGAACCCTTCGGTACCGCTGATGAGCACGATCGGCGCGGGGCGAACCTCGTGCCACGCCAGCTGCGGGATGCGCGCGGCGGCAGACCGCCCCGACCCCCCGCGCGCGGGTGCCTTCGCTCGTGCCATCGATGTCCTCCCCCGCCAGCCTACTGATCGGCTGCGACACCTCCGGGCCGCTCGTGCCACACCCACAGGCCGTCCTCGTCGGCGCCGACGAGAACGAGTCCGTGCAGGTCGGATCGGCTCACCGTACCGCCGGCGTTCACCACCGCGTCGATGACCGACGCGGCCGGATGCCCGTAGGAATTGTCGGCCCCCACTCCGATGAGGCCCACCGCAGCGCCAGCGCGCGCGTACACTTCGTCGAACTGGTCGGGCGACCCGTGGTGGCTCACTTTCACCACGTCGACGGGCCGCACGTCGGCCGTCGCCATCATGGTGCGCTGCACCGACTCGCCGAGGTCCCCCAGGGCCAGGAGGCTGGGACACTGCGGACACCCGGCACCGAACCGCACGTCGACGACGACGCTCGCGTCGTTTCCGGGCGCCACGCCCCGGTGGTCGGGCGGCCACAACACCTCCCAGCGCGCGTCGGCGGGCTGCAGGACGTCGCCCTGGCGCACGTCGTGGACCTCCGCACCCGAGGCGATGAGAGCATCCAGTACCGCTTGGTCAGCGTCGCGACCGACGGGCCCCGTCCAGACGGCAGCGACCCGTCCGAGGATCGCCTCGACTCCGCCCACATGGTCGAGGTCGAAATGGCTGATGAGAAACACGTCGACCTGGTCGACCCGCAGCACGTCGAGGCATTCCCCGAGCGCCTCGGCGGTCGGGCCGGTGTCGATCAGCACCGTCAGCGGACCATCACGAACGAGCACAGCGTCACCCTGCCCGACGTCGCACTGGGCGATCACCCAGTCGGTAGGAACGGCGATCCGGGTCAGCGCGTCGCGCCCCGCCGTCACCCCGAGCGTGATGACCGCCGCGACGAGCCCTGCCGCAACGAGTCGTCGGCGAAAGCGCTGCGAGCCGAGCGCCACGGGCACTCGCCACGCGATGAGTACCAGCCCGGTCAGCACGGCCAGCAGTGTCGCGCCGAGCGCGCCCTCGGGCCAGGGCACGAGCGCCCCCGGCATGCCCGCGCTCACGCGCGCGACGCCCGCAATCCACGCCGACGGCACCCACGCGATCGCCGCAACAACCGTCGCCACCCACGGGATGCCCGGGGCCAGCACGCAGGCAATCATCCCGACGACCGTCGCCACGGGCGCGGCGGGCGCGGCCAGGATGTTCGCGACGACACCCCACACCGGCACCTCGGGCTGCAGCAGGATGAGCACGGGTTGGCACGCGAGCTGGGCCGCCAGAGGCACCGCAACCCAGAGAGCCATCGCGGGCGGCATGATTGCCGACAGCCGGTCGGCGATGGGGCCAGCCAGCACAAGAAGAGCCGCGGTGGCGAGCACTGACAGCACGAAGCCGTACTGCCGCGCGATCCACGGGTCGAGCACGATGATGCCGATCACGGCGAGCGCGAGCACGGGCAGGCCGTGCACGGGCCTTCCCACCTGTGTCGCGAGCAGCACGGCGGTCGCCATGATCGCCGCACGAATGACGCTCGGCTCGGGCGTCACGAGAACCACGAAGAAGCCGAGCGCGGCCAGCGCGATCGTGATGCGTACCCAGCGGGGCCAGCGCAGGATGCCTCCGAGCCCGAGAATGAGGCCGACGACGATCGCGCAGTTGGCTCCGCTGACCGCCGTCAGGTGGCTGAGGGCGCTCTGCTTCATGGCGAGGTCGAGGTCGTCGGGCACCTCCGAGGTGTCGCCAATGGCGAGGCCGGGCAGAAGAACGGCGCCGTCGCCGCCGAACTGTTCCATCAGGGCGAGGAAACGCTCGCGCAGCGCATCGCCCGCGGCAAGCAGTGGCGGCGGGTCGCGGGTGGGAGTCCACGCGCCGATAACGCGGACGAGGGCGACGCGTCCGTCGCCCGCTCCCACGGGGATCAGTCGGCCGGTTCCGACGAGCGTTGTGCCGAGCGGCGTGCGGCGATCGACGTCGATCGACAACAGCCGCACCGGCACCGAGACGCGGGCGACCGCACCCTCGGACTGCACGACGCCGACGATTCGCGCGGGCACCGTCGTCGTCTCGGGTGTCGCCGTCAATTCCAACTGCACGACGAGCTCAGTCGGCGCACCGTCCAGCGCGTCGGTGAGCGCCGGGGGCGTTCGCGCCGGTGCCGCGAGCCCCACTGCCCCGGCGATCAGGGCGAGCGCGAGCAGGGACGGGACGGCGGAACGGGTCCGCCGGAGGGACCACCAAGTTGCGAGCGACAGCGCGATCGCCGCGGTGGCGACGCTCCAGGCGACCGGCACGACGACGTCTCGGCTCACCCCGATGAGCACGAGCGCCCCGACCCACGCGACCCCGGCAGGAATGGCCAGCCGAGCATCGAGGACTCGCACTAGATGCCCACCCGGTCGCGGAAGCCCGACAGGGTCTTCTCACCGATGCCCGACACGGCGAGCAGCTCGTCGATGCTGCGGAAGGGCCCGTTTTGCTCGCGCCAGGCGATGATGCGCCCGGCCAGTGCCGGGCCCACGCCGGGCAAGGTCTCGAGCTCGGCAGAGGCGGCCGTGTTGATGTTGACAACGCCGCCCGCGGCCGTGCCGCCCGCACCACCGCCGGACGCCGAGGACCCGGGGCCGGCCGCGGGCGCATCGGGCGGGTGCTCTCCGACTCGGGGGATGTGGATCTGTTCGCCGTCGACGATCTCGCGGGCGAGGTTCACCGCGGCCAGGTCAGCGTCGTCGGCCGCGCCGCCGGCGCGGGCGACGACATCGATGACGCGGGCGCCCTCGGACAGCTCGACAACGCCCGGGGACTCGACCGCGCCGGTGATGTGAACGAATACGGCCCGTGCAGCCGGTGCGCCCGCTAGGCCTGCACCATCCCCTGCCGCACCCTCGCCCCCTCCGTCGTCGCCGGGCCCTTCACCTCGATCGCCCGTCTCGTCGCGATCACCGTGCCCGGAGGGCGACCCGGCCGCCGCGCTCTGCCCCACGGTGACGCGCTCGCCACCCGGGGTCACGATCGACGCAACAACAGCGGCTCCGAACCCGATGAGCACGAGCACGACGGTGCCGCTGACGGCCGCGCGCACGCGTGCCGAGCGGCGCGGCGGCTCGACTGCCGTGCTCGACAGACCCGCCACCCCGGCCGCTTCGCGCTCACCGCGGGTCGATGCGGCGATCGAATCGGGCGGATGCACGCGGCGAGGCTACGAGGCGACCACCCCGTCAGCGGGCCCCGCCCGCTCAATCGGGGACGAGCATCCCGAGGCGTCCCTGTGGGGGACGCACGCGGCACCCGCCGGACGCGCCCGCTACTTCTTCGTGGCGATGCTCACGATCTTCGACGCGCGCACGATCGTCTGGGCGATTTCGCGCCCGCCGATCGCGCGCTGCACGGCCTCGGATGCCAAGGCCAGCGCCTCGAGCTCGTCGTAGCCGACGCGCGGGCTCACCTCGAGCCGGTCACGCACCTTGCCGTCGACCTGCACGACGGCGGTCACCTGATCATCGACGAGCAGCGTCGGGTCGGCCTTGCGCCAGCCGGCGAAGGCGACGAGGCCCGATCGCCCGGCCGACGCGTCGCCGCGTCCGAGTCGGTGCCACATGTCTTCGGCCGTGTACGGCGCGAACAGCGACAGGGCGATCGCGACGGCCTCGACGGCCTCGCGCACGGCGGGGTCACCGGCGCCGGGGCCCGAATCGACGGCCTTGCGGATGGCGTTGACGAGCTCCATCGTGCGGGCGACCACCACGTTAAACTTGAACGACTCAACGAGCGCGGGAACCTCGGACAGGAACCGGTGGGTGACCCGACGCAGGGCCACATCACCGTCGGCGAAGTCGACGTCGACCGGCGAGGACACCTCCCCCGACAGACGCCACGCGCGCGCCAGGAACTTCTGCGAGCCCGTCACCGACACGTCGCGCCAGTCGATGTCGTCTTCCGGCGGCCCGGCGAACGCCATGGTGAGGCGCACCGCGTCGACGCCGTACTGGTCGAGCTCTTCGGTGAAGTAGACGAGGTTGCCCTTCGACTTCGACATCTTCGCGCCGTCGAGAATCACCATGCCCTGGTTGAGCAGCGCACTGAACGGCTCGGTGAAGCTGACGTAGCCGAGGTCGAACAAGACCTTGGTGATGAACCGCGCATACAGCAGGTGCAGGATGGCGTGTTCGACGCCGCCGACGTACTGGTCGACGGGCGCCCACTTCTCGGCCTCGCGAGGGTCGAACGCCTGCGAGTCGTCGCCCGGCGACAAGAAGCGCAGGAAGTACCACGACGAGTCGACGAAGGTGTCCATCGTGTCGGTGTCGCGACGCGCGGGCTTCCCCTCGGGGGTCGTCGTCTCGACCCACGACGGAACGCCGCCGAGCGGCGAGGTGCCCTTCGGCTTCATGTCCATGCCGGCCGCGTCAGGCAGCCGCACGGGCAACTGGTCTTCCGGCACGGGAATCTCGCGCCCGTCCTCGTCGTACATGATCGGGATGGGCGTGCCCCAGTAACGCTGGCGGCTGATCAGCCAGTCGCGCAACCGGTACGTCTTCGCCGCGCGACCGGTGCCGCGCTCTTCCAGCAGCTCGATGACGCGCTTGATGGCGTTGTTCTTGCTGAGGCCGTCCAGCGGACCCGAGTTGATCATCCGCCCATCGCCCGTGAGAGCCTCGCCGGTGGCGGCGGGGTCGATCGTCGGCGGCTCCTCCTCGAGCATCTCGGGGGTGATGACCGGGATCGTGCCGGTTACAGGCGCGAGCGTGTCGACCACCATGCGGATCGGCAGGTCGAACGCGCGGGCGAAGTCGAGGTCGCGCTGGTCGTGCGCGGGCACGGCCATGACCGCACCGTGGCCGTAGTCGGCCAGCACGTAGTCGGCCGCCCAGATGGGCAGCCGCTCGCCGTTGACGGGGTTGATGGCGTAACGGTCGAGGAAGACGCCGGTCTTCTCGCGCGACGCATCCTGTCGATCAATCTCGCTCTTCTTCTGCACCTCGTCGAGGTAGGCCTGGAAGCGCATCCGCACCTCGGGCGTTGAACCAGACGCGAGCTCGGCGGCGAGGTCGCTGTCGGGCGCAACGACCATGAAGGTCGCGCCGAACAGCGTGTCGGGACGCGTAGTGAACACGGTCACGGGCGCCTCGTGACCCTCGATGACGAAGTCGACGTCGGCACCGGTCGAGCGGCCGATCCAATTGCGCTGCATCGTCAGCACCTTGGATGGCCACGAGCCCTCGAGCTGGTTCAGGTCGTCGAGCAGCCGGTCGGCGTAGTCGGTGATCTTCAGGTACCACTGCGTCAGCTTCTTCTTGACGACCACGGCGCCCGAGCGCTCCGAGGTGCCGTCGGGCAGCACCTGCTCGTTCGCGAGCACCGTCTGGTCGACCGGGTCCCAGTTGACCCAGCTGTCTTTGCGGTAGGCGAGCCCCTTCTCGTACATCTTCAGGAACAGCCACTGGTTCCAGCGGTAGTACTCGGGGTCGGAGGTGTGCAGCACGCGGTCCCAGTCGAAGCTCGCGGCGTAGCGCTTCATCGACGCCTTCTGCTGGGCGATGTTCTCGTAGGTCCACTCGCGGGGGTCGGCGCCGCGCTTGATCGCGGCGTTCTCGGCGGGCAGGCCGAACGAGTCCCAGCCGATGGGGTGCAGCACGGTGAAGCCGCGCTGGCGCCAGTAGCGGGCGACGACGTCACCGAGCGCGTACACCTCGGCGTGACCCATGTGCAGGTCGCCCGAGGGGTAGGGGAACATGTCGAGGATGTACTTGCGCGGCCTCGCCCGCTCGCTCTCGTCGAGCTCGCTGTCGAGCGTCGAGAACGGCTTCACCTCGTCCCACACCGGAGCCCAGGCGGCCTCGATGCGGTGCGGGTCGTAGTCGTGCTCGGTGTCGGCGGTGCTGTCGCTCACGGGGCTCTCAATCGCGAAAAGTGGGGTGGCTGTCGGGGCGCAGTGACCCGACGTCCCAGGTTAGTCGCCTTCTCTGGCACCGAGCGCGGCGAGCAGGGCGCGCGCCTTCAGGTGCATCTCTTCGGTCTCCGCCTCTGGCTGGCTGAGCGCCGTGATGCCGCCGCCCGCCCCCACCGTCGCGACACCGTCGGCGATGACGATCGAGCGGATGACCATCGCGAGGTCGGCGGACCCGTCAGCCCCGAGCATCCCGAATGCGCCCGAATAGATGCCGCGGGGCGCACGCTCCCACTCGCCGAGCAGGTCGACGGCGCGACGCTTGGGGGCGCCCGTCATCGACCCGGCGGGGAAACTGGCTGCCACCGCGTCGAGGGCGTCGAACCCGGCCCGCAGCCGGCCCGTGACCGTTGACACCAGCTGGTGCACATGCGCGTACGTTTCGACCTCGTGGAGACCGGTGACAGTGACGGTGCCGACGTCGCACACTCGCTGCAGGTCGTTGCGCATGAGGTCGACGATCATCAGGTTCTCGGCGCGCTCTTTGTCGTCGTCCGCGAGCTCGCGGGCCAACTGTGCGTCGCTTGCGGCATCCGCCCCGCGGCGGCGCGTGCCCTTGATGGGTCGGGTCGTCACCTGACCGTCGGCGACCGTGAGGAAGGTCTCCGGGCTCGCCGACAGCAGGCTGATGCCGCCGATCGTGATGAGCGCGCCGTGGTGCGCGGGGCTCGAACGGCGCAGGCGTCGGTAGATCGTGACCGGGTCGCCGGGGTCAGTGACCTGTGCCGCGCTCGTCAGACACAGCTGGTAGGCCTGCCCGTCACGGATGGCGGCGAGGCACCGGCGCACGAGCTCGGCGTAGTGGTCGTCGGTGTCGCGCCATCGGACGTCCCGAACGGGCGGCGCAGGCGGGTCATCCGGCGAGTGCTCAGCCGACTCGTCGATCAGCGCGCGCACCCGCTCGGCCCAGGCGTCCGCATCCGCATCGGCGGCGAACGCGACCAGCTGACCGCGCCCGGTCGCGTGGTCGCGCACGAGCGCCGCATCCACGCGCATCCAGGATGCTCGGTGCGCGTCGGCAACGCCCGGCACCGTCGCGCCCATGGTCTCGTCGCGCAGCTCGTAGCCGAACCAGCCGATGAGCCCAAGCGGCGACGGGAACTCACCCGCGGCGGCGAGCGACGCGCGTTGCGCGGCAAGCGCGGTCTGCAGGCCGGACAGGGTCTCGCCTCGCCCCAGGGTCACCCGCGAGCCGACCGCCAGCACGCTGCGGCCGTGGTCCGCATCCCGACCCGAGTCGAGCCACGCGACGCCGAGCGGGTCGGCCGCCGACGCCTCGCGTTCCACCGCGTCGAGCGTGAATCGGCGGGGGGCGGCGTGCACGAGTGCGGCGAGTGCTTCGAGGTCATCGATAGCGCCGAGGTCGATGCGGTGCACGCGCACCGTTCGGGGTCCCCTCGCCATAGGCTGAAGTGTATGGGCGCGGGCGGCGGGGCGATCGGCAGCACCCTCGTGTGGCACCCCGACGCGGCGGGCACCACGCGCGCCTTCACCACGGTTGACTGGTGCGACCCAGGGCAGGGCGAGGTTGCCGTCGCCGACTCGTTTCGACTGGACCGCGGGCGCATCCGCGGCGTTGCCCACCACCGGGAGCGCTTCCTCGCAAGCGCGGCGATCACCGGTCCTGGCGAGCTGGAGCGCGCCTCCGCCTTCTGGGACGATGCGCAGGCGGCACTGCGCGCGATCGTGGCGGCCGATCCCGAGCATCCCGCCCTGTTCCCCCGCCTGGAGCGGCGCGAGCGCGGCGAGTTTCGGCTACTCGTGCGCCCGAGCCCGCCGATCGTCACGGGCGACGGCCTCGCCGCGATCACCGTGGCGACGGCGGCCCACGACCCGCGCCGCACGCCCCGCGTGAAGGGCCCCGACCTCGAACGGCTTGCCGCGCTGCGCACGCAGGCACAGCTCGCCGGTGCGGATGAGGCCGTCATCGTGGATGCCCGGGGCCGCCCCGTCGAGGGCGCCTACAGTTCCCTGCTCATCGCGCGCGACGGGCGCCTGGCGGTCATAGGGCAGCCGGCCCCGCGCATCCCCAGTGTGACGGAGCGTCTCGTGCGGGACGCCGCCCGCACGCACGGGCTCGCGGTCGACGAGGCCCGCCCCACCGTCGGCGAGCTGGCCGGAGCGAGCCTGTGGGTGCTGAGCGCCCTTCACGGGGCCCGCGCGGTCGAGCGCTGGGTGGAGGGGCCCGTGCTCGTGCGCGACGATGAGCGCGACGCGTGGCTGCGCCACACACTCGCGAACGCCGCCACCGCGCTGTGATCAACGACACGTGTCGAGTACCCCCAAAAGGGGCACACTCGTACTGGGGGGACCTATCCGTCTAGTCGAAAGAGCCTCGCAACCCTAGACTGCACACAGCCGGTCGGGGGATCGGCGCTCGAACTCGGGGGCGATACATCGTGGCAGACGACGAATACGGGCGCGTACCTGCAGGGTGGTATCCCGACCCCTTGGGGCTTCCGCAGCTTCGCTGGTGGGACAACCACGCGTGGACCGAGCACGTCTCCGACGCGCGCCAGCCGATGGTGCCCACCGAGACCGTCTACGCCGACGACGACCTTCCGCGTCGCCGTGATCGGCGCAGCGCCGAGTCGGCCGACAGCACTCCCGTCGACGGCGGCGTCAACGACAGCCAGCCGGCACAGCAGCCCACCGCGCAGGTGTTGCGTCAGCTCGCCCCGCCCGTCGCCGACGCAAAGGTGACCGACGCCGACGCGGCCGCCGCTGCTGCGGCCGCGGCAGCCGCCGCCCGTGAGGAAGCCGAGCGCGCCCGCAAGATCGCCGAAGCGCGCGCCGAACAGGAACGTCTCGAAGAGGCCCGCCGAGAACAGGAGCGTGTCGAAGCCGCCCGTCTCGAGGCAGAGCGCGTGGAGACCGAGCGCCGCGAGGCAGAGGCCCGCGCCGCGGCAGCCACCGTCCGGCCGACCGAGTCGATCGGCACGCCGGGAGCGGACAACGCTCCCCCGCAGGCATCGCGCCCCGCATCGAACGCCGCGGACGCCTTCGCCGCCGCCGCGTTCACCGACCCGAGCGTGAGCTCGGCCACGGCCGCGACCGGAGCCGGCACGACGTCGCCGGCGGCCTCACCGTGGGTTCCCGTCAACCGGGACGAGATGACCGCTGAGCCCCGCTCGGCGCGCTCCAGCGTGAATTCGGCCAGCAGCCAGGCGAGCGTCGCCTCAGCGGCCTCCGTCACTGGGATGCCCTCGGCCTCGGTTCCCGGAAGTGCCGCCGCCCAGAACCTCGCGGGCAGCACGCCGCACCCGTACGCACCGGGCTACGGCTCGGCACCGGGCTACGGCTCGGCCCCCGGGTTCGGCTCCGCACCCGGGTTCGGGTCGGCTCCCGGCTACGGCAGCGTCCCCGGCTACGGCTCGGCGTCGGCACCCGGCTTCGGGAGCGCACCGGGCGCTCCGGGCTATGCGCAGACCGCGGGCGATGCGCCGGTGTCCGCCGGCCGTCGCGGAGCACTCGCGGCGGGCGCGCCCGCCGGGGTCGCAGGTCTTCACACCGTCGAGGCGTGGGCCATCGCCCTGCTTCCCATGCTGCAGCTGCTGTTCAGCCTGCTCGTCGTGTCGGCGTTCGCGACCGGCCCGAGCCTCGCCATGATGGCGGGAATCTGGCTGGGGCCGCTGCCGATCGTCGTCGTGCTCGCGCTTCTCGACGCCCGCCGTCTCGGCCGCCTCGGGCTCGACCGCCCGGCCAGCGGCTGGTGGGCCCTCGCCGGTCCGATCGTGTACCTCATCGTGCGGGCCGTGCGCCTGAGCCGCGTCTCCGGCGTCGGATTCGGCCCCGTCGCGGTCTGGCTGCTCCTCACCGGCCTGATGGGAGCATCCATTTTGGCTGTTCCGGGTCTCGTGATCGCGTCGTTCCCCGGCGTCTTCGCCGAGCAGGCGAACCAGACGATCTCGTCGACGAGCCGCTCGATCGGCGCGAACCTCACTGCGACGTGCCCCGCCACGCCGCCCCTGTTCATCGGCCAGCAGCTACGCTGCCCGGCCGTCAACCCGTCCGGTGAGGCCTTCATCGTCACCGTCAGCCTCCAGCGTGCCAACGGTTGGATCGCGTGGCAGGTCGACGACTGGGGCGTCTTCGGATTCTCGCGCTGAGCCACGGCGCGAGACCTCGCACCACAGCACAACGGAACAGCGTGACACCCGGGTACCCCCGGCGTTCGGAAAGCGAAGGGCACGACCGCCCAAAACTCGCGAAATCTGACACCGCCGGAGACACTGGATGTACACACCACACCACAACTGAATATCGACGGCATCCACGCCGCACTCGACGCCGAATACCCGGTACGAAAGTGACGCGAATGCCGGTCGCGCAGTCCCGAACACGCGCGACACACACCGGTAGCCGGGGGGCTACGGGCGATCACGAACCCGGTCGGGGGACCGGGATCTGGGGGAAATGCAATGACAACGACGGCAGTTCGGGTGCCGGCAGGCTGGTACGCCGACCCGCTCAGCGCGGATGAGAACGGTCAGCCGACGCACCGCCGCTGGTGGGACGGCCACGGCTGGACGCACCACGCCGCGCTCATTGGCGAGACTCCGACAAGCGTTCGCTCACCCTGGAGCGTCACTGTTCCCGAGAGTCCCGACATCTCACCGACCACCATTGACACGCTGCGGTTGGCGGCGATTTCACCGACGCACCTGCGCAAGGAAGCTGCATCGATCGCGGAAACTATGTCACTGCACTCGGCGTCGCCCGCGTCAGTGAGCACTCCGGCGCACCGCACGGCGCCCGTCGCAGCGCACCTCGCGGCACCGCAGCAGGCACACGGACGACACCGTGAGGTGCCTTCCGGCCCAACCCGAGCCCACACCGCGTCTCTCTGGCTGATCGCGACAATGCCCATCACGCAGGTGCTCGTGCTGCAGTGGGTGGTGGCTCAGCTTCCCGCCTCGTCAGCCCCGCAGACCACCATGTGGCTCGGTATAGCACTGCCCTTCGTGCTCTACGCCGCTCTCGCATCACAAGATGCTCGCCAGCTGTCTGCCGCCGGTCACCTCCGCACCGTCCCCTGGATCGTCGCACTCGTCCTGCCGCCGGTGTACGTCGGCGTGCGCGGCATCCTCACTGGTCGAGCAACCGGCGCGTCACCCTGGCCTGCCCTGGTGACCTGGGGCGCATTGCAGGCCACCGTCGTTGTCACGGTTACGCTCGTTGATCCCGGCTGGCTGACTCAACTTTCGGCCGTCACCGCCCTCTAGACGGGCCGCGCGACTGTCCCCCCTTTAGTCGCGCGGCCATCATCCTGGCGGCGGGGTGCGCCCCGCCGCCAGGATCACCCGTGCCCCGTATTCTTTTCGAGTGACTGAGCAGTTTCGAGCGCGGGGCGCGAGTGTGGAAGTCCTCCGCGCTGAAGCTCACGACGAGCGCGAAACAGTCATTATGGAGCGAGCTCGCCGCGGAGAGGATCCGTGGGATTTCATGACCGAGCTGCCGACGGTCGACGAGCTCGTCGTCTGGACCCTCAGGGCAGCAGCTATCGAGCGTGATGGGGGCCGCCTTCCGAGCCCAGCACGCCACTACCGGCTGCTGAGGCAAATCGCGCTGGACTACCCCGACCTCACGCCCACCGTGTGGCGGATGATCGACGTCGTCTCCTGAGCAATCAATGCCCCAAAGTGGGGGTCTCGCCGACCTCGACGGGGACGACCGCTCGCGCTCTAGACTGGGCTCACCCACCCGACGCTGTCGCGACACTGCGACGGCGGCCCGACGTCCCGAAAGCTCCTCATGAGCGACCACAGACCCGACCCTGGCTGGTACGACGACCCGCACGTCGCCCTCAGCCTGCGCTGGTGGGATGGCCGTCGTTGGACCCATCACACCCGGCCCAAACCCGTCGTGCCGTACGCCGAGATCGAAGAGCGTTTCACGGGAATGGCTGGCCGTCGAGACGGTGCTGCCCGTGACGGCGACCCCCGCGACAATCGCCAGACACGGGTTCCGCCGTACACGGGCGCTCCCATGATCGCGCAGACGATCAACGACGTGGCCGAACCTTCGGCGGCCGCACCGTATCCGTACACCGCGCCCGGCTCGCTGACACCGGCCTCGCCCCTACCGGCCTCCGTCGCCCCCCACTCGCCCCCCTCGCTCACGGCACCGTCGTCAGCCGCGGCGCTGGGAAGTGGCGCAGCGGCGCGTGAGAGCCGCGCCGCCGAGTTCGTCCCTGATCGCGCAGCAGGATTCGCTCTCTGGTCGCTCGCCCTCGCACCCTTGCTGCTCGTGCTGACCGCTCCTGCAGGGCAGCTATTCCCCGCCGCGGTGCCCGTCGGCGCGACCTTCGCACTCGGTCTAGCACTGCTCGCGCTCTGGTTGATTACCTGGGCCATTCGAGACCGAGCAGCGCTCCGCGCCTGGGGGCACGGCCGTCGACCGTCGCCGTGGTGGTTGCTTCTCGGGCCTCTGGGATACCTCGCGGCCCGCGTCACCGTGCTGCGATACCGGCGAACGACAAGCACGATTGCCTTAGGTGTTTGCGTCGTCGCGCACGCGGTCGTCATCGCACCATTCGTTGATGCACTCGCATCCGCGGTCGCCACCTAGCGACTAGGGCGGTTCACCCGCCTACAGGCGACTGAGCCCGAGTACACGCACGACGGCGACGCCCTCCTCGGCACTCGCGTCGAGGTCGACGACCGCGTCGATGCCCCAGTCGTGGTGGCCCGCCGGGTCGGCGAGCACCTGACGAACGCGCCAGACGCGTTCGCCGGGGCGAGCATCCGCGGGGTTCTCATCGATGTGCACGAGCGCCGTCGCCCGCGCGGCAGCGTCGATGCCGATGTCGTCGTGCTCGGCGAAGTAGGCGTCGAGCGCCTCGGGCCAGGCGGCGTCGGGGTCAAGTGCGACGAGCTCGTCATCCGCCTCGCGCGCGGCCAGCTGCACGCGGCGGAACAGCTCGTTGCGTACGAGCACGGTGAAGGCCCGGCGGTTCGTGGTGACGTCGGGCGGGGGCGGCGGCGTCACGGGCGTGTCGCTCGGCGCGGAGGGCGTTGCCGCGTGGGCCGCCTGCGTCAGCGCCTCCCACTCGTCTTGCAGGCTCGAGTCGACCTGGCGCACGAGCTCGCGCAGCCACTCGACGATGTCGGTTAGCTCGTCGGTCATCGCCTCCGGCGGCACCGTCTGGCGCAAGGCCCGGTCAGCGTCGCTCAGGTAGCGAAGCAGCCCGCCCTCGCTGCGCTGCAGTTGGTAGAAGCTGACGTACTCACCGAACGTCATCGCGCGCTCGAACATGTCACGCACGACGCTTTTCGGCTTGAGCTCAACATCGCGAATCCACGGCTGGGCGGCTGCGAAGCCCTCGAACGCCTCCTCGAGGAGCTCGGCGAGCGGCTGCGGGTGTGTGACGGTCTCGAGCCGCTCCATCCGCTCGTCGTACTCGATACCGTCGGCCTTCATCTGGGCGACAGCCTCGCCTCGGGCGCGGAACTGCTGCTGGGCAACCACGGCGCGCGGGTTGTCGAGCGTCGCCTCCATGACGCTCACCACGTCGAGCGCGTAGTGACCCGTGCCGAGCAGGCCGTTCGCCGAGCCCGTGTCGTCGCGCCGGAAGCCGACGGTGTCTGCCGGGTCGAGCATCCCGATCACCGACAGGGCGAACGGGCTGAGGGGCTGGTTGAGGGCAAAATTCGGCTGCAGATCGACGGTCAGCCGCACCTCGGGTGTCAACAACTCAGGACTACCGCGTAGCGACCCGGCCGTCCGGGGCTCATCAGCACCATCCTCGGCCGTTAGTCCTGAGTTGTTGACACGAGAGTTGGGCGGGCGCACGATCTCGACGACGCCGGCAGTGACGAGGGTCTTGGCGATGCCGAGCGCGCGACGCACGAGCTCGCGCTGGCGGTGCGGCGGTTCGTGGTTCTCGGTGAGCAGCGCGCGGGCGTGGGCAACGACGTCTCCCCCGCGCGCGATCAGGTTGATCAGCATCGCCGCTGACACCTGCATGCGGCTCTCGAGCGGCTCGGGCGGTGCGGCGACGAGGCGCTCGAATGTCTTCTCTGTCCACACGACGCTGCCGGCGGGTGCCGACTTTTTGGGCGACTTCTTCACCTTTTTGCCGCTCGCCCCGGCCTTCTGTGCCTTCGCCTGGGCCTGCGCGTTCTCGACGTCGTGCTCGGGAGCCTGCACGACGACGAAACCTTCATTGTCGAAGCCGGCACGGCCCGCCCGCCCCGCGATCTGGTGAAACTCGCGCGCAGTGAGGTGGCGGGTCTTCTCCCCGTCGTACTTGCTGAGCGCCGTCAGCAGAACCGTGCGAATGGGCACGTTGATGCCGACGCCGAGCGTGTCGGTGCCGCAAATGACCTTCAGCAGCCCCTTCTGGGCGAGCACCTCCACGAGCCGTCGGTACTTCGGCAGCATGCCGGCGTGGTGTACGCCGATGCCTGCGCGCACGAGGCGGCTGAGGGTCTGCCCGAAACCGGTGGTGAAGCGGAACTCCCCCAGCTCGCGGGCGATCTCGTCCCGCTGTTCGCGACTGATGACGCGGATGCTCGACAGCGCCTGGGCGCGTTCCATCGCCGCGGCCTGACTGAAGTGCACGACATAGACGGGAGCGCGTCGCTCCTCGAGCAGTTCTTCCACCGTTTCGTGCACAGGCGTGCGCACGTACTCGTACGACAGCGGGATCGGCCGCTCGGTGTGCGTGACCTCGCTGACGGGATGCCCGGTGCGCCTCTCGAGGTCGCTCGCGATCGCGCTCACGTCGCCGAGCGTCGCGCTCATCAGCACAAATCGCGTGCCGGTCAGTTCGAGCAGCGGCACCTGCCACGCCCATCCGCGCTCCGGATCGGCGTAGTAGTGGAACTCATCCATGACGACGTGGCCCACGTCCAGCGCGTTGCCCGACCGCAACGCCTGGTTGGCGAGGATCTCGGCCGTGCAGCAGATGATCGGAGCGTCGCCGTTGACGGCGCTGTCGCCGGTGACCATTCCAACGTTCTCCGCGCCGAAGATGTCGACCAGCTGAAAGAACTTCTCGCTCACGAGCGCCTTGATCGGTGCCGTGTAGTAGCTGCGGCGCCCCTGGGCGAGCGCGATCGCGTGGGCAGCGACGGCGACGAGGCTCTTGCCGCTGCCGGTCGGGGTCGCGAGCACCACGTGCGCTCCGGCGACGAGTTCGAAGATCGCCTCCTCCTGCGCGGGGTAGAGCGGCCTGCCCGTGTCGGCCGCCCAGTTCGCGATCGCGTCGAAGGCCGCGCCCGCCTCGTAGGGCTTCGGCATCGACTCGATCAGGCTCACCCGGTCGAGTCTGCCGCATCGGCGAGAGTCGCCCCTGCCAGCCACAGGCTCCCCATGACGCTTCGGGATGCTCGGATGGCGTGTCGACGCAACGCGAGCATCCCGAATCTCTGAATGCTTGGGCGGGACGCTTAGGAGATCGTCGCGCGGAACTCGCGTGCCGCACTCATGAGGGTGGCAACTCGAACAGGATCAACCTGGCTCTCGAAACGGCCGTCACGCTTGAAGTACGTGCCAACTACGGCGCCATCGGCGATAGTGAGCTGTTCGCTAATGTTCTCAGCTCGCACACCCGTGTTGACAAACACAGGCACGGCGCCAGCCGCGTTCTTGACGATCGAGAGCGCCTGAGTGTCGGTCGGCGCCCCCGCGGTTGCGCCCGAGACACACAGCGCGTCCGGCAAGGTAGCGAAGACGGTGGTCTTGGCGATCGATTCCAGGTCCCGCGCCGCTAGGTAGGTGGCCGACTCAGGAACAATGTTGAACAGTAGCTTGACCCCGGCCGCCCCGATCCGAGCTCGGTGACGGGCGACCTCCCCCACGTTCGTGTTCCAGAGGCCGAAGTCGCTGGCGTAAACGCCGGTGAAGATCTCGCGCACCCAACGGGCTCCCGTCGCCATTGCGAGATCAATAGATGCTCGGCCATCCCACAGCACGTTCACCCCGAAAGGCACCGTGATCTCAGACCGAAGTTCGCCGATGATGCGCGCCATGGTGATGGCCGTGATCGGCTCGGTTTGCGTGAGGTACGGAAGGCTGAACTCGTTCGAGAACATCACGCCATCGACGCCACCAGATTGCAGGTCGTGCAACTCCTGGCGGGCGCGAGCGATCACCGCGTCGAGGCCGGCTTCAGCGTCGTACCCAGGGTCACCCGGAAGCGCCGAAAGGTGGAGCATCGCGATCACAGGCTTCTTCACCGCGAAGATGTCGTCCAACCAGGTGGTCATTGAGGCTCCTTATCTGCTGCCCGACGGGCTTGGGTGTCGGGATGGGGAATCGAGTGCGCGTCAGCACACGATGCGACGCTGCGTTGTGAAATGTTCGCACACTTCCTGGCGTATTGGGAACTTTTTACAGAAATGTAACCGAGGGGGTGTTATTCGATAACACTTTGCCCCTACTGTGGTCTCATGTCAGTTCAACGGCGACGAGCGCTGATCGAGCAACGCGTGCTCGACAAAGGCGAGATTGACTTCACGACCTTGGCGACGGAGTTGGGCGTCTCCGAGATGACGATCCGGCGCGACGTTGAGGTACTCGAACTTAAGGGTGTGCTTCGTCGCGTCATGGGCGGCGCAATCTCAGTTGGTGCGGCGGCCGCTGAGCCGTCCTTCGATTCACGCGCCGCCCTTGCCGCAACCGAGAAGGCCCACATTGCCTCAGCAGTGGTCGACTTCCTGCACGAGGGCGAAACGGTCATCATTGACAGCGGGTCATCTGCGCTTGCGGTGGCCCGCGAGATTCGCGCCCGACACCTGTCAGTCACGGTTGTCACACCGAGCCTGCTGGTGGCCACCGAGCTCAGCAGCGAAACCGACACTGAGGTATTCGTCACCGGCGGCCAGCTCCGCCCCGGTGAGTTGAGCCTGATCGGACCCGGCGCCCAGGAGAGCCTCGAGCGATTCAACGCCAGCACCTTTGTGATGGGAGTCGCGGGCGTGGAGAGCGCCGCCGGGGTGACCGACTACCACTACTCCGAGGCACATGTGAAGCGCTCGGCAGTGCGCTCTGCCCAGCGCATCATCGTCGTCGCGGACTCATCAAAACTCGGCAAAGTGCAGCTGGTCAAGATCGCCGGGCTTGCCGAGCTCGACACGCTGGTCACCGACGGCGACCCCGACCACCCGACCCTTCGCAGCGCACACGCAGCAGGCGTGAACGTTGTCTGCGTACAGCCACCGACCGCACAAGAGACGGGACGCCTCACGTGACCGCAACCGTCACTCTCGGCATCGACATTGGCACGACCGGAACCAAAGTCGTCGCCTTCGATGCGGCAGACGGCCGCTTGATCGCGGTGAGTCGCAGTGTTCAGGCCCACACCGATGGGCCGGGCATGGCCGAAGCGGACGGCGCAGAGTGGATCGACAATGCGATCACCGCTATCGGCGAGCTGATCGCGCACCACGGTGTCGACCCGCGCCGCGTCGCCGCAATATCGACCACGGGTATGGTGCCCGCCGTCATCCCACTCGACCATCGGTGTGTTCCATTACGCCGTGCAATACTGCAGAGCGACGCACGGGCTGTTGAGCAAATCGCTGACGTCGCGCGCGGTCTCGCGCCCTTCGACCCTGTCACTACGACGGGAAGTGCCGTTAGCCAGCAATCGGTCGCCCCCACTCTCCTTTGGTTGCAGGTTCATGAACCAGACCTGTGGATGCGCACTCGCTTTGTCGTCGGTAGCTACGACTGGGTTCTCACGCGTCTCGGCGCTCGTCCCCACGTCGAACGAAACTGGGCACTCGAGTCGGGCCTGTTCACCGTCACGGGTGAGCGATTCACCGAAGCCTTCGCGTCGGCACAGATCGATGACACCATGATTCCGGAAGTCGTCGAGCCCGGCACCGTGGTCGGCTCGCTCTCGGCCGAGATGGCAAACCGCACCGGCCTCCCCATCGGCATCCCTCTCGTCGTCGGCGGCGCCGACCATGTGCTCTCGGCCTACTCCGCTGGCGTGAGGGCTCCGGGGGACTGGCTGGTAAAGCTCGGCGGTGCAGGAGACGTGTTAGTGGCGAGCGACGCGCCCCTGGTCGATGAGCGGCTGTATCTCGATGCCCACCCCGTGCCCGGCCTGTGGTTGCCGAACGGGTGCATGGCGACTTCGGGCAGTCTTATCCGATGGTTCCAGACCCTGGCCGGCGGCGCCGAGCTTCTGAGGCTCGACGATGAGGCCGCCACTGAATCGGCGGCGGGTCTGTACTGCTTGCCCTACTTCCTCGGCGAGAAAAGCCCACTACATGACCCTGACCTGCGGGGCGCATTCGTCGGACTGCACCTCGGAACCTCTCGAGGTGCGATGTATCGGGCGGTGCTCGAGTCGATCGCCTTCGGCTTCCGGCATCACGCGGAGGTCTTCGGTCAGCTCGGCTTGCCGCTCACCCGAGCAATGGTGACTAATGGTGGCTCGAAGTCGAAGCTCTGGAAGCAGATCCATGCCGATGTGCTGGGCACCGAGATGCACCCGATCGTCGACCATCCCGGCGCCTCCTTCGGCGCAGCCGTGATCGCGGCAATCGGCGTCGGCCTGCTGGATGCGTGGACCGATGTCGACCGATACATCTCGCTGGGCCCCACCGTGTATCCCGACTCCGCCGCGGCCTCACGGTATGACGAGGCCTATGAGGAGTGGCGCCAGCTCGGTGCCGCCCTCGAACCGTTCTCCCACTCACTCGCGCGAAAGGCATACCTATGAGCACTGTCGTCATAACTGGAAGCGGCTCGGGCATCGGGCGGGCCATGGCCGTCATGCTCGCTGAACGTGGCTGGACGGTCGTAGCCACTGACGTGAACGAGGCCGCGGCAACTGAGACCCGTCTCCTGCTCTCGACCGCTGCTGGCCAGGCGCACCTCAGCCGCCAGCTCAACGTCACCGACGGCGACGCAGCCCAGGGCGTTGCCGATGAGATCGCCGACACCATCGGACTGGACGCCTGGGTGAGCAACGCGGGCGTTTCGTTCATGGAACGCTTCGTCGACATTCCGCGCGAGAAGCTCGACCTGACACTGGACGTCAACCTGAAAGGCGTGTTTCTTTGCGGCCAGGCCGCTGCACGGGCAATGATCCGGACTAGCAGCGCCGGGCGTATCGTAAACACAGCGTCGATGGCGGGCAAGCAAGGCCGGGTACCCTTTCTGGCCGACTACGTCGCCTCGAAATTCGGTGTCATTGGCCTGACACAGGCGATGGCTTTCGAGCTCGCCGAGAACGACATCACCGTGAATGCCGTCTGCCCTGGGTTTGTTGCGACGGCCATGCAGGAACGCGAGCTTGCCTGGGAGGCCGCGCTGAGCGGCTCGACTCCCGAGGCTGTGCGCGACGCGTGGGTGGCAGCCACGCCGCTCGGTCGACTGCAGACCCCGGATGACGTCGCCCGCGGGGTTGCGTTCCTGCTCTCCGATGACGCCGCGTTCATCACCGGCGAATCGCTGTCGGTCAACGGCGGCGCCTACATGGACTGATCGCTCACCCTGAGCGATTTACCCCTGCACCAACCAACACAGAAAGGAAGTGACCCCATGAGTACTCGACGCCGAGGACTTCTGGCCTCCATGGGCCTCGCAGCAGCACTCGCTCTCACGATCTCGGGATGCGCGGGATCCGGAGGAGTGGATGCTCCGGACTCGTCAGGCTTGGGAGACATCCCTGCCGACACGGAGGGCACCGTTCGGATCCTGATGGAGAGCGTTCCCGACACCGACATCGTCGTCGACTTGGTCGCCTCGTTCAATGAGACGTACCCCGGCATCGAGGTCGAGATCGAGACGCTCGCGTTCGACCAGATGCGCGACAAGCTGATCGCGTCGTTCCAGTCAAGCGAGCCCGCCTACGACTTGATTGTTGTGGACAACCCGTGGATGGACGACTTCGTTGATGCCGGTTTCTTGGAGCCGCTCGACGCACGCATCGACTCGACGACCGACTACCAGCCGGAAGACTTCTTCCAGCCCTTAGTCGACATCACCGAGGTCGAGGGCGTTCGCTACGGAGTGCCGTTCTACAACTACGCTCTCGGCTACCTGTACCGCACCGACCTCTATGACGAGGCCGGCATGGCCGTGCCGAACACACTGGACGAGCTTGTCGCAAACGTTCAGCAGCTCACTACGAGTGACCGCGCGGGAATCGCGATGCAGCCGCAGCGCGGATACAAGATCTTCGAAGAGTGGGCGAACTGGCTGTTCGCGGCCGGCGGCTCGATCTACGACGAGACGGGTAACCCCACTCTCGATACTCCGGAGGCGGCCGCCGCGCTTGATGCCTACATCGAGGCGTTCACGACGGCGGCTCCGGCGAACAGCTCGAACTGGGCATTTGACGAGGCATTCCGTTCGGTGTCGAGTGGCCAGTCGGCGTCGATGATTAGCTACAACTGGAACCTCCCGGGCCTCAACGACCCCGACGGTGCCTCGGGTGAACTCGCTGGCTCATTTGCTCTTGCGCCAATGCCCGGTGGGAAGCAAGTTCTCGGTTCCTGGAGCTGGGCGATCCCGGCGAACTCCGCAGCTTCTGACGCCGCCTGGGCGTTTGCGGCGTGGATCACCTCGCCCGCGGTGGACGTCGAGCGTGTCGTCGCCGGTGGTGCGGCCATCCGCGAAAGTACGCTGAGCAACCCGACTGTCCTTGAGTCCGGATTCGGCGAGGACTACTACGCGGCAATCATCGCGATCCTCTCAGACGCTGCCCCGCTCTCGCAGGGCCTTGGCGGCGAGGAGATGATTCAAGCCGTCGGTACCGAGCTCAGCGAGGCGGTCGCCGGCACCAAGACCGTCGAAGAGGCTCTGGCCGACGCACAGGCCGCCGTCGAGCGCATCCAGCGCTAGACAAGCACCGTCCATTTCGAGAAAGGAAACCCGGCAGTGACATCAACGATGAGCTTCCGTTGGGCGATGCTCGCCCCGGTATTGACCATCACCGGCGTCGCTGTCGGGTTTCCTCTCGGCTATGCCCTGTACCTGAGCCTCACCGACTACCGGCTGACGAGTCGCGGAGCCCCCAACTTCATCGGACTCGAGAACTATCTGTTCGTCTTGACTGATCCGCGCATGTGGAACGCATTCTCGAACACGCTAGCTTACGTGATTGTCGCGGTTGCCCTCCAGACGGTGCTCGGGCTCACCATCGCTCTCGCCCTGCAGAAGCAGAAGTGGATACGCGACCTCACTCGAGCAATGCTGCTCGCACCCATGTTCATCACCCCGATAGCGGTGGGCCTCACCTTCCGCTTCCTCCTGAACGATCAACTTGGTGCGATTCCAGCAGCACTACGCAGCATCGGCATCTCGATCGACTTCTTCGGCCCGGGCAATGCCCTGATGACTCTCGCCCTTATCGACGTATGGCAGTGGACACCTTTCATGGTGCTGCTACTCCTGGCGGGTCTAGAGTCGATTCCCCGGCAACCGATTGAGGCGGCGAAGGTCGATGGCGCAAGCGCCTGGTATACCTTCCGCCGTGTCGTGTTGCCGCTGCTCACACCAGTGCTCACCGTGGCCGTCCTGCTGCGCTCACTAGATGCCCTCAAGGTATTTGAGTACGTCTACGCCACAACCCGCGGCGGGCCTGGTATCGAGACAGAGACCATCCAGTACTTCACCTACCAAACCGGTATTCAGTTCTTCCGCCTCGGTGAGGCCTCGGCGGTCGCCTTCGTCCTCCTGGCGATCGTCATGACCCTCATTGTCATCCTGTTCCGTCGACTCCAGAGGAGCGCTCCACGATGACCCGACGAACTAACCTCTGGAGTGTTGCCCGAGCGCTCCTTCTTTGGGTGGCTGCCCTGACCGTCACTCTTCCGCTGCTCTGGGTGGCGCTGGCGAGCTTTAAGTCGCCAGCTCAACTCAACGATCCCGGGCTCGTGCTGTTTGCCCCGAATCTAGACAACTGGGCTCGCGTGCTCGAGGCTGGCGTGCTTGACGCCGCCGGGCGCAGCGCGATGGTCGCCACAATCACCGTCGCCATCAGCGTCGTCGCGGGTTCCATGGGTGCATACGCGATCTCGGCCTACAAGACCGGAGGATCAGCGACCCGGTTCGGCATTCTTGCGGCACAGGTATTGCCGCCCGCTGTGCTGGTGTTCCCCTTCCTCACGATGGCATACGCCCTGCGGCTTGACACCACCTACATTCCCGTGATCTTTGCCCACCTGAGTTTTGTGCTCCCCGTCATCACCTGGTTTCTCATTGGGTTCTTTGACGCGGTGCCCCGCTCACTCGAAGAGCAGGCGCGGGTCGACGGTTTCTCGCGATTCGCCGCCTTCCGGATGGTCGTTCTGCCGCAGGTGTTGCCCGGCATCGGCGCGGCCGCGATTTTCGGATTCACACTCTCCTGGAACGACATGTTTTACGGGCTCATACTGGCCCCCACGCAGGAGACGATCTTGCCCGTCGCGATTGCTGCCTTCAACACGTTCCGCGGCGTCGAACTGGGCGCGATGAGCGCGGCCATCATCATCGCGGTGGTTCCGGTGGTCATCGCGAGTTTCTTCATCCAGCGTCGACTGGTGCAGGGCATCAGCGGCGGCGCCGTCAAGTTCTAATTCTCACGAGAGGTTCGTCGCAATGGCAGAGGTGCGCTTCAACAAGGTTCGGAAGAAGTACGGATCAACGGTGATCGTCGACGACGTTGACATCGTCTTCCCGGATGGCTCGCTCACTGTTCTCGTCGGCCCGTCGGGTTGCGGCAAGTCGACCTCGCTGCGCATGCTCGCCGGCCTGGAGGAAATCAGCGGCGGCGAGATCATGATCGACGGGCGCGTTATCAACGGGCTCGAGCCAAGAGATCGTGACATCGCCATGGTCTTTCAAAACTATGCCCTGTACCCGCATCTCACTGTGCTCGAAAACATCGCGTTTCCGCTGCGCGCAACCAAGACGCGGCGGGCGGATGCTCTCCGTCGCGCTCAAGACGTGGCCGACTCACTCGGTCTCGGCGCACTAACCTCGCGCAAACCGAAAGATCTGTCGGGAGGTCAACAACAGCGCGTCGCGATCGGGCGTGCGATCATCCGTCAGCCTGCGGTGTTTTTGTTCGACGAGCCGCTTAGCAATCTCGACGCCAAGTTGCGAGTGGAGACCCGGTTCGAGCTCTTGCAGATTCAGCGGCGCCTCGGCATCACCGCCGTGTACGTCACCCACGACCAGGAGGAGGCGATGACGATGTCTGACCGGATGGTCGTCATGCGCGACGGTCGGGTGGCGCAGTCAGGACGACCGGACGAGATCTATGCTCGGCCGAACAGCGTCTTCGTCGCCACCTTCGTCGGCAGTCCGAAAATGAACATCCTGAGCGGCACCATAGCCGATGGCGCGTTCACCTCTCCCAGCGGAAGCCGCATCGCCGTGGGCTCAACGCCCGCCCACGACGCGGTGATTCTCGGAGTGCGACCCGATGACCTAACGCTCTCGCCGAGCCCCACCGGCACGGCCAAGGTCGCCCTCGTCGAGTTGCTGGGCCCTCGCGCGATTGTGCACCTGGATGCGAGCGATGACCGGCTCACGAGCGTCGTTGACGCCGCGGCCCTCGCCGACCTTCCCGTCGGCGCATTGGTCGACCTAAGTGTTCGTCCGGGGGCACTTCACCTTTTCGATCCCGCGAGCGAGAACCGTCTGATCGAAGTTTAGGCACACCACAACGTGCTCCTCCGTCGAATTCCGTGAAAAAGTCAATATCGGCCTGGCCGACAGTGATGAGAACGCGAGTACTCTCGCGGTTATCGCGGCGGGGACGTACGCCGAGAGCCGTGACCCCCAGCCGCGCCTCACGTTCACCGGGCTCCGGCTTCTCCGACGATGCGGGCACGTTCGATTGCACGGCGTCCATCGAGGGCTGAGCGTGACCTGATAATCGCTTGGGGGCCCGGGCGTGTGCGTGCCCGGGTGGGGCGCATGACCGATCACGCGAATCCCGACGACGGAAATCATCCGCTCGGCACGGACGGCGGAGCGACCGACCGCGCCACGGGCTGACGCGGCGCGCTACGACCCGGGGGCCTCGATCAGGAAGAACGGGAGCACCCCCGGGTTGTGGGCGTGCACGATCGCGAGGAAGACGACCAGATCGAACAGCAGGTGCACGATGATCACGTAGGTGAGCGACTTGGTGCGGTGGAAGATCCAGCCCTGTAGCAAGGCGAAGGGGATCGTCATGAGCGGGCCCCAGGCCTGGTAGCCAAGCTCCCACAGGAAGCTGACGAAGATAATCGCCTGCAGGATGTTGGCGACCAGCAGCGGGAAGTGTCGCATCAGCAGCACGTAACAGGTGCAGATGAAGAAGAGCTCGTCCCAGATGCCGACCGCATTGACGCCGACGAAGAGACGCGCCACCTCGCTGAACTCGCTGACCGCAGGCCAGTTTTGGTACGAGCCGGACTGGATGAAGTAGAACGGCAGGATCAGCCAGCCGAGGAACGGCACGGCGAAGAGGTACGACTTCTCCCACGGTTGCCACTTCTGGCCGCCGCGCCAGGGGAAGCGGATCACGCGACGCTTCAGCACGAATCGGTCGAGCACGAACGGCACGGCCACGGCGAGGCTCAAGACGAACCCGAGCAGGAAGAAGTTGGGCCACGAGATGTCGGCCTTGACGCTCACCGTGCTCACCACGATGAGGCCCGCCGCGATGATGCCGAGGTCGCGCATCAGTTCGCGGTCGACCACGTACGCAACGATCAAACCCGCGAGAAGCCAGGGGTAGCCGACGACCCGGTTCTCGAAACCGAACAGCACGATGGCGCTCGTCGCGACGATGGCGGCGGGGATCAGCTTGGCGCTGAGGATCGGAAGGGAGTCCGTCGGGGCGATCGGAGCGGCGGCGGGCATGAGGCAATCGTCGCAGATGCGGCTCAGATTCCCCCATAGAGGGGGTATCCGTGAGACCCACTCAGTGCCTAGGCTTTCGTCAGCATCGCTCAGGGGGGTCTGTGCATGGGAGAGCAAACGCCGATACCAGGGTGGTATCCCGACGCGCCTGATTCGTCGTTCATGCGTTGGTGGGACGGCACCGGGTGGACGGAACACCGTCAGCCACTGCCCGCTGCGGCGCTGACCGTTCCTGCGATGGCTGTCAGCGTGAACATCGGTGCCAGCAACGACGCCGTCGCTGGCGATTCGACAGTGACGATGCCCCCGCCCGCCGATGCGCAACCTCGAGGCGTCATGATGCAGACGCCCGTCGGCACGACGCGTTCGGACGACTTGCGCACCGCTCCTCCTCCAGGTGCGCAGATGCTCACGCGTCGTGAGCGACGTGCCCTCGAGGCTGGGTCGTCGACGAGCGCCGACAGCTCCGCTCCGGACAGCGCTGATTCCGACGTGACTTTCGGCGTGCCGGTCGTGCAGCAGGTCGAACAGCGCCCCAGTGAGACCCGAACTGCCGGGATGATCGTGCCGTCGTCGACGGGACCGACGGGGGTCGTGCCGCTCAATCCCGGGCCGGTTGACACACGCGCACTCGCGTCGTCGGCCCTGTCCGCAGCGTCGGCCGCGTCGCCGCCGCGCGCGTCAGCAGTCGGCAGTGCACCGACCGCCGCCCCCTCAGCTCAATCACCCGTAGACGCCGCCTGGGCGCCGCCGCCGAGTTTCGCTGTTCCGCAGTCTGCGGCCGAGCTGGCATCCGTCGACTATGAGCCGATGGGGCGCAACTGGGCACGGTCGGCACCTGCTCGCACGCCCGCTCCGAGCCGATCTTCGACGGTCGGGGGGTGGATGCTCGCAGTCAGCCCGCTCGTCGTCCCTGTGGTCATGACACTGCTTGGCGTCGCTCTGACTGCGGGTAACGTGGCGGCCCTGCCTGTGCTCGTCGCTGAGCGAAACCTGCTGGTGCTCGGCGGGTCACTCGCGGCGATCTCGGTTCTCAGCGTGGTCTATCTCATCGTCGCGGTGGTCATCGACCGGAGACGACTCGTGAGTCTCGGTCACACGCATCGAGCGTCCGCGTGGTGGATCCTCCTTGGTCCATTCATTTACCTCATCGCACGCACCGTCCGGGTCGTCCGCGAATCGGGCAAGGGAACCGCGCCACTGTGGGTATTCATCGCGACATCGGTGGTCATCACCTCACTCGTGATCGCCGCGCCGTTCGTCGTTCCGCGGTCAGCAACGATCGCCGAAATGAGGGCCGTCGAATCTCGCATCACGGCAGACCTGGCAAGCGAGGCTCTCGTGGCGCAGGTCTTGTGCCCCGACTCCGCTGACGCTCGCATTGGATCTACCTTCCGCTGCGACGCACTGGACGACGCGGGGTCGGTCGTGGGGCTGATCACTGTTCGGTGGGCGGGCATCAACGGTGCCATCGAATACTCCCTTGAGCTTGCCGGCCTGCCGGCCGAACTCGAGAACTGACGCGGAAACGGTGCTGCCGCGGCCGTCGACGCGTGATTGACTCAGGGAGTGACCGCACCGTTGCGCCTTGTCGCCGTACTCGCACCCCGCTGGACGGCGGCCTCGTCGCTGGCCGCTGAGCTGAGTGCCCGCGCGGCGACCGATTCCCTGCCGGCGGGCGTGGTGTACCCGCTCGATGCGGCGTGGTTCGGACGTATGGCCGACCGCATCACCGTGCACCCAGAACTCGTCGAGTTGTCGGGTGCCAGCCGCCCGACTGACGGCCTCGGGGCGCTGCGCGCCCGGCCCCCTCAGGCACGCCAGGTGGTGCGCGACCGCCTGCGCCGTGTGGCCGACGACGCCCGAGACGCGGGCGCCCACACACTCGTGCTTGTCGCCCCCGGAGCCGCGTGGCTCGCCGACCCGTCGGGGCTGCGCCGCGAAATGCGCACCGTTGCCGACAGCGTCGACGTCGTGCTGCCCGTCCGCCGCCCCGACGACGCGCTGGCGGCCGCTCTCGCCCAGTCGGTGCGACTCGCCGAGCAGACCGGGGAGACGACGCTCACGGCACGCGCGGCGCTCGCCAGTGACCAGCGCGCCCACGAGCACCGCTATGCCGAGTTGCTGCGGCGGTGGGCAGACCCGGACGGGGAGGTGCGCGTACTCGTCACGCCGGTGTCTCGCGGTTCGGCCGTCGATGCGCTGGTGGCGACGCTCGGCCCCGATGCCGCCAGCCCGGCCGCGGATACGGACGGCCCCGCCGCCGTCGTGCCCCCGCCCAGCCGGGAGGCGTTGGCCGCGATCGCGGGCCTCGCTCGTCGACGCGCCCGCGTCGGCTGGGTGCCCGGGGTTCGTCGTCGCACCGATGCGCAGCTCGCGGAGGTTCGCCGCGCTGCCGACGACGCGGCCCTCGCGGGCGCCGCACCGTTCGCCTTCACCGACCCCGAACGGCGGATGCTCGCCCGTCGCTTTCGCACGGATCGCGAGGCGGTGCGCGCGCACATCTCGTGGCAGTGGCCCGAGGGCGCGCCGGCGGGCCCCCTGCGTGACGCGTGGATCGCGTGGTTCTCCGAGGACTGATCCGTGCCCGCAAACCTCCAACAACCCTGAGACTGGCCTGCACGAAGGCCCCACGCTCACTAGCGTTGTCGGATGGCGTTTTCGCGTGACACCCACACGGCGGTCGTGGTCGGCTCGGGCCCCAACGGTCTCGCCGCGGCGGTGCTGCTCGCCCGCGCCGGCGTGCGGGTCACCGTGTTCGAGCAGGCCGACACGGTCGGCGGCGGCGCCCGCACCGGTGAGCTGACCCTTCCCGGCTTCCGTCACGACCTCGGCAGCGCCGTGCATCCGCTCGCGGTCGCGTCAGGCTTTTTTCGCAAGTTCGAGCTTCACAAGCGCGTCGACCTGATCACGCCCGACATCTCGTACGCCCACCCGCTCGACGACCGCCCCGCGGGCATCGCCTTCCGCAGCCTGGAGGACACGGCCGACCGGCTCGACGAGACGGGCATCCCGCTGCCGGGCGGGGGTTTCGCTGCCGGCGACGGCAACGCCTGGCACGCGCTGTTCGAGCCGCTGGTCGAGCGCGCGCGGGAGGTGGCGCAGTTCACGGGGTCGTCCCTGCTCCGCATCCCCGCGCATCCCGTGACGACCGCGATGTTTGGGGTGCGGGCGCTCGAGCAGGGCTCTCCCGCCTGGAACCTGCGCTTCCGCGACGCGGTCGCCCCCGCGCTGTTCGCGGGGGTGGCGGCCCACTCGGTGCGGCCCATGCCGAGCCTCGCGACGGCCGGCACGGCGCTCGCGCTCGCAACGGCGGCGCACGCGGGCGGCTGGCCGATTCCGCGCGGCGGCTCGCAGTCGATCGTGGATGCTCTGGTCGCCGACCTGGTCGCCCACGGCGGCGAGGTGGTCGCCGACCACCCGGTGCGCTCGCTCGCCGAGCTGCCGCCCTCCGACGCCGTGCTGCTGGATGTGACGCCCCGCGCGCTCGTGGAGCTCGCAGGGGGCGCGCTGCCGACCTGGTTCGCTCGTCGGATGCTCGCCTACCGTCACGGCGACGCCGTCGCGAAGGTCGACTTCGCGCTGTCGGGCCCAGTGCCGTGGCGCGACCCCGAGTTGCGGTCGGCCCCGACGCTGCACCTCGGAGGCTCGCGGGAGGAGATCGCGGCGGCCGAGCGCGACGTGGCGGCGGGACGGCACTCGTCGAACCCGTACGTGCTGGTGTCGCAGCCGTCCATCGTGGACGACTCGCGGGCGCCCGACGGGCAGCACGTGCTGTGGACATATACGCACGTGCCGCACGGTTCGACGGTCGATCAGACGGAGGCGATCACGCGGCAGGTGGAGCGGTTCGCGCCGGGGTTCCGGGACGTGATCCGGGCATCCGCGAGTTTTTCGGCGGTGGAGATGGAGCACCAGAACCCGAACTACGTGGGCGGCGATATTGCGACGGGCGCGGCGACGCTGTGGCAGTTGGCGGCGCGTCCGCGGCTGGCGGTGGATCCGTGGCGCACTCCCCTGCCGGGCGTGTACCTGTGCTCGTCGGCGACGCCGCCGGGGCCGGGCGTGCACGGTCTGGCGGGTGCGTACGCGGCGCGCAGTGCGCTGAGGAATGAGTTTGGGGTGACGGCGCTGCCGCACCTGGGGGTCGCCGGCTCGGCGATCGATCTGACGGAGGGGACGCACTGATGGCGACGACGACGAGGCTGTTCCGATGCCCGCCCGAGGCGGTGTTCGCGGTGCTCGCCGACGGGTGGACCTACCCCTCGTGGGTGGTCGGCGCGTCCCGCATGCGCTACGTCGACGAGGAGTGGCCGGAGGTGGGTTCGCGGATCAACCACTCGGTGGGCATCTGGCCGGCGGTGATCGATGACGAGACGGTCGTCGTGGAGTGGGATGCGCCGAAGCGCGCCGTGTTTCAGGCGAAGGGCTGGCCGATCGGCGAGGCCCGCATTGTGGTGGAGACGCGGCCGCACGCGGAGGGGTGCGTGGTGCGCATTCACGAGTGGGCGGTGCGCGGGCCCCTGCAGTATGTGCCGCGACTGTTGACCGATCCGCCGCTCGACCTGCGCAACCGCGAGGCGCTGCGCCGGCTCGCCTACCTTGCCGAGGGGCAGTGGGTGAACGACGAGACCGAGGAGCGGTCGGACCCGGAGGAGCGCGGGGCGAAGTAGCCCGCGACTACTCGGCTGTAGGAATTCCTACACCGGGGTAGCTGACGCGGGTGCGGGGCGGCACGCCGCCGCGAGCCCGCGTCACCTCGCGCACGCGGTCCACGATCAGGGCGACCACGCTCGGGTGCGCCAGCACCCGGAAGTGCCCGACGAGCGGCACGGGGATGCGCGTGGCCGCGGCGGGCGCGGATTCGCGCGGCACGTACTGGTCGACGGCCGAGTCGATGGCGGTGATGCGGGCATCCACGTCGCTTTCGGCTGCGAGGAGTGCCATGACGGGGCGGCGCGGCGCGAATTCGCGCCACGCTCCGACGCCGTAGCGGGCGAGTTCGCTGCCCCGCCAGGGAGTGTTGACAGCGATCAGGTGGGCCACGCGGCGGCGACCGGGCAGGTTGGCGCCCGGGTTCACCTGCGCGTCGTGCAACATGACGTGCTTGCCGATCAGCCCGCCTTTGGAGTGGGCGACGAGGATCGCGTCGCGCAGGTCGTGGGCGACGAGGTAGCGGTAGACGCGGCGGGCGGTGGCGGGGATGGGCCGACCGTTGATGCCGATGTCGCCGACGATGTAGACGGGGTGGCCGGCGGCGGAGAGGGCTTCGACGATGCGTTCGAGGTAGTGCCAGCTTTCGAAGATGCCGGGCAGGATGACGACGGGGCGTCCCCTGCTGCCGGGCGGGGTGCCGTCTCCGGGCAGCGGCGCGCGGGGCTTCAGGGTGGCGGTGAGGCGGCGGCCGAGCACGTACGCGTAGTCGGCCGCGACCCCGGCGACGATGCGCGGGATGCTCGGGCGAACGTTCGTGGGCATCCGTCCACGGTAGCGCGGGCGGCTGAGTGCGGGTGTCGTGCGAGGCGGTCGTCAGGCAGAACCGCCCCGGACTACAGGTTCAGGACCAGCCGGAGTCCGGCATCGAGCTCGTCGAGCAGGGGCCGCGGAAGTCGTCCCACGGGCTGCCCCATGCGGGAACGATCGACGGTGATGATCTCGGTCGGCACAACCATGCTGTCGCGTTCCAGACCACTGATTGATTTCGGAACAAACACCGTGCCCCTCAGTCGGGCGCGTCCCAGTTTGCTGCTCATGGCTACGACCACGATCGTTCCGATCGAGGTGTGCGTGAAGATGTCACTCTGCACGACGACCACAGGGCGACGTTTCGCTGGCGCGTGATCGATGACCGGCCCCAAGTCGGCCCAACAGATGTCTCCCCTGCTGATCACCAGCCCTCATCCTCGCTGAGCTGTGCCCACCGCTGCATCGAGTAGGCCACGATCTCGGACGTGTTGTCATCGTCGTTACCGTCGGGATCGGCCGCGATCGCCGTGATCGCCGCGTCGATTTCCTCCCGGAGCCGCTCGGACTCGCGTTGCTGCAAGTACGCCCGCGCAGCTTCGGCGAAGAATTCTGATCGGCCCGTGCCGTCCTGCGCTCGGGCAGCTTCGACACGCTGGAAGAGCTCATCAGGCAGCGATATCGCGGTCTTCATGCGGGCAGTATAACTCGGTATAACACGTGTTGTCGGGATCGGCATGTGGCGAGCGTGCCAGCTAGTTGTGCGCACTGACGCCCCGCGCGGACACAGGTGGACGGGTGTTCAGCCTCCGACCTGTGTGAAGGAGCGTCCGCGGCCGCGTCAGTCGATGAGGCGGAGGAACGCACTCAGTTCGCCGAGCCCTGCCGGGGTGTGGGGCAGGTGGTCGGCGATGGCGGGTGAGTGCACGATGTGGGCGGCCCACTGGGCGCGCGAGATGGCAACGTTGAGCCGGTTGCGGTTGAGCAGGAAGTCGAGACCACGGGGCGCGTCGGCGGCGCTGGAGGCGGCAAGGGTGACGATGGCGATCACGGCCTCCTGGCCTTGGAACTTGTCGACCGTGCCAACGCGCGTCTCGGTGTGCCCGGCGGCGTCGAGGGCGTCGCGCACGGCGTGCACGTGGGCGTTGTACGGCGTGACGACGATGATGTCGGCGGCGGTGAGCGGGCGCGGGGCATCGCCCCGCGCGACCCGACGATCGGTCGGGTCGGTCCACCCGAGCCCGATGGCCCGGTCGACGAGGGCGACGACGGCGGCGGCCTCTTCGGCCGACTCGGTGGCGTTGCCGTGGTGGGTGACGGGGTGCGCGTGGATGCCGGGGGCGAGCCCCTCGAGGTGGCGGCGGGCGGCGCTCGGGTGGGCGTGCAGCTGGCCCTCGTACGAGAGGTCGCTGACGTGGGCGGCGAGCGCGGGATGCACGCGGCGGGTTTCGGCGAGGAAGTACCCGTATTCGGCGGGGAGCACGTCGTGGCCGTCGGTGAGGTAGCCGAGGGCGGATCCGTCGATGGGTTCGGGGTGGGTGCCCTGGCTCACCTGCGGCAGCTGCTGCGGGTCGCCGAGCAGGAGGAGGTTGCGGGCGCTGACGCTCGCGGCGATGGTGGCGGCGAGCGCGTATTGGCCGGCTTCGTCGATGACGAGCAGGTCGAGGCTGTCGCGGCCGACTCGGCTGGGGTTGGCGAAGTCCCACGCGGTGCCGCCGATGACGTAGCCGCGCGGCTGTTCGGCGGTCCACGCGGCGAGCTGGTCGGCGCGGCCGAGTACGGTCCACTCGGCGGTGGCGTACTGCGCGGGGTCGGCCCCCGTCTTCGGGGCTTTGGCGACGTGCGCCCCGTCGAGCCCGGCGCTGACGACGGCGTCGAGCACGTGTTCGACGGTGGCGTGCCCTTGGGCGACGACGCCGACGCGCCAGCCGTGGTCGGCGACGAGGCGGGCGATGACGCGCGAGCCGAGGTAGGTCTTGCCGGTGCCGGGCGGGCCTTGCACGGCGAGGTAGCTGTGGTCGAGGGCGAGCAGGCTGTCGGTAACGACGCGGATGCGGTCGGGTTCACCGTGCTCGTCGGCCGTAACGGCGGCGAGCCCTACGTTGCCGCGTGTGCGCGGTGGCCGGCGCAGCAGGAGGTCGACGACGGCGTCGCGCGGCAGCTCGGGGTGGGCGGTGACGAGGCGCGCACCCCACTCGTGGATCGCGTCGACCTGTTTGCCGGGGTCGGGAGGCGGGGCGGGCGTGAGGGCGGCGGGCAGGTCGCCGTACTCGTTGACGGGCTCGCCGGTGCGCGGGTCGGTGGCGAGGGTTTCGGTGAGGGCGACCCAGTCGTCTCCGGCGGCGTCGACGCTGATTGAGCGGGCGGGCCGACTCAGCGGGTCGCGGGGGTTGAGGGGCAGCGGCGCGGGATGCTCGTACACGGCGAACGGTCCGCTGCGGCCGCCGATGGTGGGCCGGCTTCCGGGCGCCCACTGCCCGTGCAGCCGCAGTTGGCGGCGGGGCAGGCGTTGCCGGCCGGTCATGCCCCAGTCGGTTTGGGTGACGGGCTGGTCGGGGTCGACGACGAAGACGTCTCGGGTGTCGGCCCACTCGTCTAGAGAGCTGGAGAGTCGGTCGAAGTGGGCCCACCAGTAGGTTTTGTGTTCGCGTCGGTGGTAGTCGATGGCGGCGGCCGCGTAGGCGTAGAGCCGCTGTTCGGCGGTGCGATCGGGTTCGAGCGCGGGGCTGCCGTCGGGGTTCGCGGCGAGGCGGGTGAGGTCGTCGTGCAGGGGCGAGGTCTCGATGATGCGGTCGTCGACCGCTCCCGGCGCATCGGCGTTGGCCGCATCTAGGTCGGCCGCGTCGGGGTCGGCGCCCGCCCCCTCGTCGCCGTCGCCCGCGCTGTCGCCGTCTGCTCCCCCGCTATCATCGCCGCGCCCGCGCGGGTATGCGCGCAGCCACTGGTCGAGTTTGCGGGTGCTGACGCAGTCGATGCGGTTGTAGTCGGCAATGTCGTCGAGGATCTGTTGCGCGTCGGCCGTCTGGCCGCCGATCCGCAGCTCGCGGGCGCGCACGTACTCGCCGACGGAGTCGTCGCCGGCGGTGACGGCGGAGCCGAGCCGCGATTCGGGCCAGTACAGAGGTTCGAATTTCTTGATCGAGTAGCTGGTGCTGCCGATGCGCAGCGCGCGCTTGACGACGGCATAGAGATCGATGAGCACGCCGTCGCGCAGCAGCCGGTCGACGGTGTCTTCGCCTACGCCGTGGCGCGCGGCGAGCAGGCGCAGGTGCGTCTTCTCGTAGGGCGCGTAGTGGTAGATGTGCAGGTCGGGGTGCTCGGCGAGCCGTCGGTCGACGTCGTCGAGGAAGGCGATGAGCGCGGCACGTTCGTCGGCGAAGGTGTGCGCCCAGTAGGCGGTGAAGGCGTCGTCGCGGTCGATAACGCCGAACAGGTAGTCGATGCCCCACCAGCCGGTGCCGTCTTCGGTGTACAGCGGGTCGCCTTCGAAGTCGAAGTACAGGTCGCCGGGGCTCGGGGCGGGCAGGGCGTCGAGGGCGGAGGCGTCGATCAGTTCGACGGGCGGCACGCGGTCGCCGGCGTCGGCGCGCAACTGCAGGGCGGCTTGCGCGCGCAGGCCGTCGAGGGTGCGCTGCGGGATGCCCGCGACGGCACCGGCGCTGTCGACGAGGTGGGTCATGGTGGTGATCCCGGCGTCGCCGAGCTTCTGCCATTGGCCGCCGCGCAGCCCGTAGGTCTGCCACACGTCGTCGTGGCTGGCGATGCTGTCGGCGCACCACACGCACTTGCCGCAGTGGCTCAGGCCGGGGGCGCGCCAGGCGACCACGTCGGCGGCGCGAGCGCGGTCGCGGAGGAGGGCGTGCATCCGTTCGCGTTGGCGGCGGTGCACGGGCGCGATGTCGGCGAGGCGGTGGATGCTCAGCTCGTCGTTGCCGAGGATCAGCCCTGTTTCGCTGTCGACGGGAATTGCGAGCCGCTCGAGCTGGTCCGCGTATGCCGCCAGTTGCATGAGCGCGGTGACTTTGGCACGGCGGGCAAGCTTCGAGTCGAGCACCCGGTAAACCCCGTCGCCGCGGTGTTCGAGAAAGTCGGCGTAGCCGACGAAGCCCAGGCCGACGCCGGGCGCCACGTCGGGGCCGTGTTCGGGGTCGAAGAACGTTGCCTGCACGACCATGTCGGTGCGGGCATGCAACGCGTCGAGGGTCGCCTGCTGGGCCGCGAGCATCCCATCGATGCCGCGGGCGGGCCGGTCGATTTCGACGAGTGATCCGTGTGCCCGGTGCTGCTCGATCAGCCGCGCCTCGTGCGCGTACCCCAGAAGGATGGTGCGCTCGTTCATCGCGTCGAGCGGCTCGTCGAGAGCCTCGATGCGGCCGAGTAGCGCGTCGACGCGGCGCGCGAAGCCGAACTCGCACTCGGCGGCCGTCTTCAGGTCGCTCGCGGAGGTGACGAGCAGCCGAGAGCCGTCGGCGCGATCGATCAGGTACATGCGGCAACGCTATCGGCGAGCACCGACATACTCAGGCGGGGACCACCGTGTTCTCGGGTCGGCTCGCGAAGACCGGGTCAGCGGTCATAAAGGGCAGCCTCTCGAGTTCTGCCTGCGCGGCGAGCACCCGGTCGAATGGGTCTCGATGATCCCACTGCGCGGAACCGGAGCGCAGAGCGTGCGCTGTCGTGACCGACAGCGGGTGAGCCCCGAGCTGTTCGAGGTGTTCATCGAAGTCAGCGACGATGCGAGCTGCCCCCGGTAGTTTCCCGATGCGGTGCTTGGTGGCGATTTCCCACGCGCTGGCCGCTGACACCCACAGGTCGACGTGGCGGTCCGACAGGAGCGCCCGCGACTGAGCGGACAGCTTTTCGGGCTCGGCAAGTGCCCACAGCAGCACATGAGTGTCGAGCAACGCGGCCGACATCACCGGCCGTCCCACGCAGCTAGTTCATCGTCGGGCAGCGGATCGAAGAACGATTCGGGCGCCTGGAATCCCTCGACAAAGCCCAGAGAGCGCTCTGCGGGCACGGCAATCGGCACGAGGGTTGCGACAGGGTGGCCGGCGCGCGCGATTACCACCTCGTCACCTGCCTCAACGCGGGCAAGAGGCTCTGACATTCGGGTCTTCGCCTCGTGCACATTCACCTGCAGCCTCATGCGGGCTAAGTGTAGTGGACTAACTCTGCGATGTGGCTCGACCATGCCCCCACAGTGACGCAATCGCCCAGACGCTAGGCGGGCCCAAGGCCGAGAACCGTGAGCGCGCCGGGATGGATCGCCCTGTGAAGAGCAGACGTCGCCAGCGCTGCGAATGTCGGCGGTCTCTGCAAGGCTCGTTGTTGGTTCACGAGTGGCAGCTGTCGGTACCTGGCCGGCTGCCCGGCAACCCCGTCCATCGACCGGGGTGCCCCAGGGGAAGAACCGACCGACCCGCCCGGGCCGGTCACGTCGATGGAGGCACGACCTCCATCTGCACGACACGGAGGTTCACCATGCCCAACGACGCCTACTTCGACGCCCCTGCCGCCCCGCCCGAACCCGACGCTCCTGCCGCGTCAGGCCTGCCGCCCGGGCTCGCCGAGCGACTCGCGCTTCACGAGCCCTTCGTCGATCTCATCGCGGTCGACCGGTCCGCCGGACACACTCCCGAGCAACGGCTCGCCGCTGACCGGGTCGCGGTGTGGTGGGCGGGCCTGTCGCTCTGGCGCCAGCTCGCATGGAGCGAGGTGCTGCTCACCGCTCCCCCGCGCGCGGCCAGCGTTTTCGCGATGAGTTTGGTGCGCGGCGGCCCGGCCGCCGGCAAACCGGTTATCTTCCGCGACTGGCACGCGGTCGCGTTCTCGTTCGACCGCGTCGGCATCGACCATGAGACGTACCGGGCGATCCGCGAGGCGGTGACGCGGGTGGCGGCGGCGCGCGAGGCGTCGGGGCACGGCCCCGAGCATCCGGCGGTGCGCCGCCACGCGAGCGGCACGATCTACCTGTGGGGCGACGACTGGCGCCGGTTCGGCCACCACGGGTCACGCAAGCCGAACCTGTTCGATGAGGTGCTCGCGTTCATGAACCGCGTCGAGCGCCGCGGGGAACGCTGACGGGATGCTTACTGCGCAGCCTGGCGGAGCGCGGCAACCCCGCTGTCGATCGCGTCGCTCATTCGCTCGACTTCCCCGGATGCTGCACCCGTCGCCCCGGCGACCGCGCGCCAGTCGGAGATGGCGCCGGCAACGCGACGGCACCGCTCGCGGGCCACAGGTTCAGACAGACCGAAGCTACGCGCTAGTGCGATGAGTTCGGTCGCCATCCCCAGCGTTGTGTCACGTCCGCCCAGGGCCGTCGCATGCCGCTGCGCAGTGTCGGGTTCGGGGTTAATGTCGAAGGCGGGGGCGAGGCTCCACCCTGTGCGACCGCGGAGGAATCCGTGGTTGCGCAGGTGGTCGTCGGTGTTGTGCAGGGCGACCCCGACGGCGATGCGCAGCCAGAGTTGTTCGAGATCGAGTGCCACGCGCTCCCCGTGCGCTGCCAATTCATCGGTGATCGTCAGGTAGTCACCAAGTTCGCCGTCGCGACCACGAGTGAGGGTGAGGGCGCTGATGTAGCCGATGCGGCGCGCACCTGATCGGTCGAATCGTTTGATTGCGAGCACGTGGCGTCCGCCTACGGGCAGCAGTCTCCTGGCGGGTACGACTACCCCGCACCGCTCGGCGAGGGTGAGCGCGATCGATTCCCAGAGCATGACGTCTCGGTCTTCGTCGGGCTTCGGGAACTTGGCGATGTAGAGGTCGGTTCCGTCGCGTACGGATGCTTTCGGTCGCGCGCCGCCCAGAGAGCCGGTACCCGCATCCAGCAGTTCTTTGACAGCGGCGAGGTCATCGCTGTCTCTGACGACCGCATCGGATGCGCGCAGCAGGCGCGGTAGCTCGATGAGCGGAGGCACGATGGGGGCGTCGGCGAGAAATGCGGTCGAATCGGCGCGACGGAATCGCAGGGCTCCTTGCCTGGTGAGGTCAGAGACAGCCAACAGATAGTCTCGGTCGTCGCGCCCGTGGTGGCCTGCTCCGCCCGCGTGTGCCCTCCACTGCCGTTCGATGAGGGTTCTGCCCCAGCGGTCGGGAGCGGCGTCGGCCCAACTGCGGGGCAATACCGAGTCGAGAGGTTGGGTGGTACCAGTCACCGGAAGCGACGGTTCAAGGGCGTACGCGCGCGGGTTTGCTACGTACGCATCGGTATAGCGCAGGCTCGAGGAGACCGCACGACGTCTGACCTGTGAGTACAGAGTCGCAACGTCAACGGGCTTCTCGCCGGGGTCGAGCTCAAGATGGGCGGTGATCGTTGTCATGAGCGAACGCGTTTCGGCAGGCGTTCTTCGGCGCGGGCACGCCCGAGATCGGTCGCGAGTGGGTCGAGTGCGTCTTCCCACTGCTGCAGAATGCCGAGTGCCCGGCTGATGCGCAGAATCGTCTCGAACCCGACGCTGGGGTCTCCGTTTTCCACCTTCGAGAGGCTGGAGCGCGACACACCGGCGCGTTCAGCGACCTGTTGAGCGGTCAGACGCTGCATCTTTCGCCACGTCGCCACGTGCGCACCGATTTGAGCCGCCGCCGACTGAACAGCGAACGGTGTGGGACGTCGTACATTCGCCATAATGTCTCCAATAATACACATTAAGCACGTTAGCGTCGCGAAAAACATACGCTAAATGCATCACGCCGTTCGGGTTGCACCACACTGCCGCGTCCCTATCTAATGGGCCGGTACCCGCCCCGCTTAAGAGCCACACCGGTGTCGGGCTCCTCGACGTCGGTCACAATCTCGAACAACGCGTCTCTGATCAGGGCCCGCGCGGCGCTTCCCGGTATCCGCGGCAGGAATTCATCGTCGGGGGCCTCGCGGTCGGGTGTGCCGACGGCGGCCAGGACGCTCCAGAGTCGATTCCAGACGGGGTACACGTTGCGATCGTCGAGCGTGCCACCACCCTCCGTGCGCCACCCGTGGGCGTCGAGGATGCGCGCGATGCGCGTCATGCGCACGGTGCGTTCCGTGGTGCCCGCGTACACGAGGATCGTGGCGGCGCCCTGCCCATCGAAGGTCGCCCAGTCACCGATGAGCGTGTCAGCGAGGTGTCGCCACAGCTGGTCCGGGTTGGCGGCACATTCCCGCCCGCGGCGGGTGAGCCGAAGGGTTCCCTTGTATCTGCGCACCAGGCCGACGTCTCGCAGGTTTTCGCGAAATGCGAGCACCGGGTGGGCGTCGATTTCTCGGGCGCCGCTCCACGGATACTCGCGCATAGCCGGCAGCAGCGCGCCCAGTTCGCGCGCGTCGGCCGGCTTCAGGTAGCCGGCGGCGGTGAGCGGTAAACCGGCTCCGGATGCGCGCTCAAGCACCCACAGGAACGGCGCGAGCACCGCGCGCGGCTCGGGCCGCGGCTGTGTCAGCAGCTCGGTCGACAGGGTGACCGCGTTCTGCCGAAACTCGTCACCGTATGGGGTGTCTTCGAGCCCGTTCAGCATCACGGTGAGGGCGGGGTTCAGCCGGAGCGCGGCGTTTCGACGCATGGGCATCAGTCTGCCCTTTGCCGTGCCCCCGCCACATCACGAAGGAATGACCGTGAGGTCGTTGCAGCTGGCGAACACGGGGTCGGCCGTCATGAGGGGCAGCTGTTCGAGCTGGGCCTGAGCGGCGAGCACGCGGTCGAAGGGGTCGCGGTGGTGCCAGTCGAGTTGTCCGGCGGCGAGGGCGTGAGCTGGGGAGGTTGAGAGCGATTGCGCACCCAGCCGATCGACGTGTTGCTCGAAGTCGCTCATGATGTGTTCGACTCCCGGCAGTTTTCCGCTGCGGTGTTTCGTCGCGATCTCCCACGCACTGGCCGCTGAAACGACGAGATCGACTTTCCGGTCGGCGAGGAGCGACCGAGCCCGAGCTGTCAGTTTCTCGGGCTGCGTCAGCGCCCACAGGAGGACGTGGGTGTCGAGCAGCAGCGCCCGGGTCACGCCCCCTCCCACACGGAAACTTCGTCGTCGGGCAACGGTTCGAAGAATGAGTCAGGCAGGGTGAAGCCCTCGACGAACCCGAGTTCGCGTGCGGTCGGCTCGGCGATGGCCACGAGGGTCGCGACGGGGTGGCCTGCGCGGGCGATGATCACCTCGTCACCCGCTTCGACACGCGCGAGCAGCTCAGACATGCGCGTCTTCGCCTCGTGCACGTTCACCTGTACCCTCATGCGGACTAAGTTTAGTGGACTAACCATCGGGATACTGGGCGTATGCGCGAACTCCCCGGCTGTGACTGATGAGCACGAGGCCAATGTCGAGTCCCACGCGTTCGGCCGCGTCGCGGACTGCGCGCATCCATTCCCGGTCGCGCGCGGTGGGCTGGGGCCCTCCGCGGCGTTCGAGCACGGGTGTCACGCTCGTGTGGTTGCCCTGCTCGACGAGCGCCGCCATGACATTCGTCAGGTTGGCTGCCGCTTCTGGCGGAGCGGCCGCGGGCAGCTGGTCGAGCTGAATGACCACGCCTTTGGTGGCGGCACCGGGCGTGTCGAAGCGCAGCCACAGTTGACGGCGTATGGCCGGGCCCAGTGCTTCGATGAATTGCCGGTCGGCGTCGTTGATGAAGGTGCTGTCGGGCGGGGCGATGGTGCGAAAGCGTCCGGTCATGACGCCACCGTGCGCCTTTTCCGGCAGTACGTGGCGCCTCGCCCCACAACCCGGTGATGCCGTGAGCGACCTCCTGGCTGTGAGGGAGGCGGCGCAGCCCATCCTTCGATGCCACGCCCGCGCGAGCCGCCGCACCGCTGGCGGCAGGCACCGAGATGGCGAGCGCTGCCACCTCCGACTCTGCCGCCAGCTCGCGTGGAGCGAGGCGCTGCTCAACGCCCCCCACGCCCGGTCAGCGGGTTGACGATTGTGGGGTTCGAGGCGGCTCCTCGTCGGGAGTTCACAGCGCCAACATTCGACGAGCACGACGCTAGCTCGTGTCACCGCGCCGCTCTGCGGCAGCGCGCAACTTGCGAATGGCAGCATCCGGTATCCCCGCCGAGACTCGCTGTCCTCCGACCTTCGGATACAACGGGCGCTCTGGCTTCAGTGCAGCGGAATGGTGGATGTCGCCGACGCCTCGCTGCCACAGGTGCAGCTTTGACTCTTTGGTGAACGACCCGCGCAACGATTCAGCCGCGTATCCCGTTATCCACGCGTGCTCCGATTCCTCAACCAGCTGGTAGTCGATTGCGCGCGAGAGGCTGGCGGCGACCCAGTCGGCAAACTGAATGTTGGAACTCACTGCACTGTCGATGTGCATGGGAGGCTCGACGATGCGCTTCATCTCCTCGAACTCGTTCGAGCGACTGAACATGTGTGCGTACAGTGTTGGCATGCGGTCGATTCGCTGCTTCTCATTGACCTGATCCATCAGCACGAGGAGGCTGCTCTCTCGGCCCTCAGCGTGCCGCGCCAGTCGATTCAAGGTTTCCTTCATCGCTGCAGATTCGCGAGAGACCGTATCGAGGCGAGTCTGTTTCGGAGTGCCGATCGGCTTCTCGTCGACATAAAAGAAGAGATTTCCACCAATGCTTCGCAGCCTGCGTACTAATGCGTTGAAGACACGAAGCTGCTGCGGGTACCTCTGTAGCGTCGTCTCTCGAAAGATCATCGAGCCCTTGCGTTCCCACTGGTCGGGCGCGCTACTTTGCGCTATCTCCGTTCGGAAGAGTCTTCTCTTTTCTTCCGTAAACCACATGCCGAAGCGGCGTGCCTCAGCAGCCGGCACGACAAAGCCCGCGTAGCCGAATGCGGGGCTGGTGTTGTAGCGGGGGTGCGCCTTGGATACGAAGGCGCCGGTCTCGCCGACTTCGTCGATGTAGGCCAAGAGCATGACGCCACTATGTCAACCACCACCGACACGAAAGCCCGCGCTCTCGCGCGGGCTTTCCGAATCGGCGCTCAAAGGTCTTTTTCACCCTTCGCTACCGCCTCTCAGCGTAGACGGTTGCCCCGACATTGGGCAATTTCCGCTCAGCGCTGTGCAAGCCTCGCCGATAAGCAATCACGCCTGCTTGGCAAGTCGCCGCACCGCTTCGACGAGGAAGGCCTGCGGTCGCGCCCCCGGCAGCGCGGCCCACCGCATTGAACGCCTCGTCGACCCCAACGCCAAACTGCCGCGCGGCATACAGCGCCGCGACCGACGGAGTGCGGCTCTGCGCCTGCACGCAGTGCACGAGCACGGTCTTCCCCTCACCACGCAGCTCGGCGATCACGTCGACCGTGTCGGCCAACACAAAGTCGAGGTTGGGGTTGAGCCCGTCGGTCGGATCGTCGATGAGCCACTGCTCCACATGGGTCTCGGCCCGCTGCGCCCGCCCCACCCGGCACAGCGACACGACCACGTCGACCTGCACCCCGGCGCTGCCGTCGAGAACCGCGTCGAGGTCGACGATCGAGCCGAGCAGTACCCCCTCGTCGTGCGGATGCGCGGTGAGCGTCGCCCGCGCACCCCACCCCGCGTAGTCCATGCGTTCGCCGAGCGGCCAGTCACCGGTACCGAGCTCTCCCCCGCGCACGGCCTGCACGGCGAGCTCGGTGAGGCCGCGGGTGTCGAGACCGGGCCAGCCGTGGATGAGCCGCCGCCAGGCGGCGGGCGTGGCCGATGCCCCGTGTACGGCGCCGAGCATCCCGCCGGCGATAGCGGCGACCGTGTCGGTGTCGCGCCCTCCGCGCACCGCGCGTTCGAGGCCGTCGCGCAGCGCGGTCGCGCGCGGAGCCCCCGTTTCGAGCACGGCGACGCCCGCATGGTGGATGCTCGACCAGGCTCCCTGCAGCGCGTGCACGACCCAGCCGTTGCGGTCGAAGTCGCGCGGCTGCGACTGCTCGGCCTCGCGAACGAGCCCGGCCCAGCGGCCGCGGCGTTCGGCGGGTAGCGCGTCGATGCCGACGTCGATCGACAGCGAGCCCGTGACGATGGCGTGCCCGATGGCGACCGACCAGATGACGCACGCGTCGCCCGCATCGTCGTCGTAGTGGGTGAGGCCGCTAATGGCGCGTGCCGCGTCGGCGATGGCGTCGGGGTCGCCGAGGTGGGCGAGCGCGACGGGCGCGGTGCGCATGAGCGAGCCGTTGCCGCCGCTGCGCCCGGTGCGCTCGTGCAGCTGCTGGGCCGCGCGCCGAGCAGCCGCCGCGTCGCCGCCGAGCGCACCGGCGGCGCTCAGCACCGATCGGGTTTGCACCCCGACGTCGGGGGCGGTGCGCGCCCAGTCGATCCACGCGGCGACGATTTCGTCGTGCGTCGAGGGGTCGCGCAGGTCGGCCCCGCGCGCGGCAGCCCGCGCGATGGGCACGGCCATGGAGGTGTCGTCGGTCCACTCCCCCGCAGCCCAGCCGAAGCTGCCGCCCCCGATCATGCCAACGGGCGCGTCGTCAGCCAATGGCGGCCCGAACTCGTAGCCGGCGCCGAGCGCGTCGCCGGCGGCGGTGCCGACGAGCGCCCCGACAGCGCGGTCGGTGAGGGCGGGGGTGATGCGAGGTGCGGTCATGGGCGTCTCCTGAGGGTCTGGTCTAGCGGTGAGGTCTGACATTCGGTCACGCGACGTGCTGCGGTCTCATCGCGTAGAGGAGTACCCTGACGGGACGAGGAGGCGCCCGACGTGGAACGCAGAAAAGTTGACGCGGCCGTCATCCGGCGCGCAGTCGAACGATCGGCCCGCGAGTCGGCGCGTCTCGAGCGCCGCGACGTTCCTGACGGCTTCGTGCGGTCCCCTCGGGCGGAACAGTTTCTGCGAGATCGACGCACCGCTGCCGGATGACCCTCGAGCCCGGGTATGGCGAGACGCCCCTCGATGGCGACGAGTGGGACGCCCTCCTGCCCGACGTGGCGATGCGCCTCGGCTCTGTACCCCTCAAGTCGGAGGTCTTTGACCTCGAGCAAGCGATCTACGCCGAGGTCGCGGTAGCCCATGTGACGGCCGTGCTCGACAACCGGCTCACGCTCGACGAACTGCTCACCGACTACTTCGTGCGCGATCTCCATAAGGAGCTCTACGGCGACCTGTGGCAGTGGGCAGGCCGATACCGCAACAGAGAGTTGTCGATCGGCATCGCCCCTGAGCGCATCGCCGAAGAGGTGCGCGCGTCGCTGGAAACAATCGCCTACCGCTGGAGCCACACCGACGACTGGGCCGCCAAGACGGTTGCTGTTGCCACGCACGCCGAACTCACGCGCATTCACCCATTCACCGACGGCAACGGTCGCTCCACTCGCCTGCTGGCTGATCTCGTCTACTTGGCCACCCAGGGCCCGTCGTCGGTCGAGACTTTTGACTGGGCGATCGACAAGGCCGAATACATCGGTCTTCTTCGGCAATACGACCGTGATCGTGACCCTCAGCCCCTCACCGACTTCCTGCCGACGATCGAGATGCTCTAGAGGCGTCCAACCGCACACCCCGGTCACGCCGCCAACGCGAACATCGGATGCGCGAGGTCGACGACGCCCAGGTGCAGCATCCGCTCGTCACCGCTGAGCGCGGTCGAGTTAGATCCCTCCGACGTCGCCGCCGGTGACGACAGCGCGATGCCGCGCCCCGCGTACCGCTCGTCGCGGGTCTCGAGCGCGACCGAGAGCCCGCCCGGCGCATAGACGTCGCGCCCGATCCCAACCTGCTCAAGTCGACGCGCAAAACGGCGGGCCTGTTCAGCGGGAGTTGCGGCGGGCGACACGCGCCGCGCATCCAGGCGGGCGGCGTCGATGATGCCCGCCCATCGCGATTTGAGCGCGACGGTGGAGGCGAAGAGCTCGGCCCCAACGATGCGGCCGCCGATGCCGACGACCACGCCGCGCTGGCCGTCGATCACCGTGGGGCGCGCGCCGAGCGGCTCGAGGCCCGTCGGCTGCCACACCTCCAGCCCGTCACCGAGGCCGTCGAGGGCGTCGAGGTGGTGTGCAAGCGACCGGGTGGCCGAGACGCCCGCGCCGCCCACGAGCTGCTCGAACTCGCGCACCTGAGCCCAGACACTCTGCTGAGCGTCGCCCGCGCCGTAGGTGGCAGCCCGCACGGCGGGCGTCGCCCGGCGCGCCCGCCCGACGAGCTCGTCGCTGAGCCCACCCCAGCGCCCCTCTTCGACGCACAGCACCGGCAGCTTCGCGGTCTGCCCGGCGCCCAGCAGCACGCTGCGCGCGACCATGCGGGTCTGCCAGCCGCCTTCGGCGAGGTCGCCGTCGAGCGCGATGGCGGGGCGCAGCCCGACCGCCTGGGCGGTGAGGGTCGACACCGAGGCTCCCCCGTCGAACTCGCGGTAGGCGACGGCGGTGGGCCGCCAGTCGATGCCGGTGACGGCGGGCACGTCGATCCAGACGGGGAAGAGCGTGACGGGGCCGTCGGCGATTCCGCGGCCCACGTGCATCCGGTGTAGTTCGATCATGGCGTCCTCCTTTAGCGCGTCTGCGCTCTAAAAAGAGGTTAGGAGTGACCACCGACATTTAGCGCGGAAGCGCGATAATCGACACGTGCAGCCCAAACATCCCGCGAACTCGGAGGCCCCCTCGCGCGCCCTGACCGACTACCCGCGCCCGTCGGTCGCGGTCGACACGGCCCTGCTGACGGTGGCCGACAGAGCCCTGTCGGTCGTGCTCGTGCAGTCGGGCGACCGCCCCGCCCTACCCGGAACCTTCCTGCACGAGGGCGAGACGCTGCGCGACGCGGTGCTGCGCAGCCTGCGGGTGAAGTGCGGCATCTCGGGCCTCGAGCCCCGCCAGCTGCGGGTCTTCGACGCGCCGGGCCGCGACACGCGCGGCTGGGTGCTGTCGGTGGCGCACCTTGACGTGGTTCCGGCGCGCGATCTCACCCTGGATGCGAGCCTAGCCCACCCCACGGCCGTCGGGTCAGCGCGCACCCTGCCGCTCATGTACGACCACGCCGAGATCATCGAGCTCGCGGTCGACGCCCTGCGCGCCGAGTACGCCGACCGCCCCGACCCGCGCCCCCTGCTGCCCGAGCCCTTCACCCTGCGCGAGCTGCAAACGCTGCACGAGGCGATCGCCGGAGAGCGCCTCCCTCGCGACGCCTTCCGCCGTCGCATGGAGCCGCTGCTCACCGACACCGGCGAGCTCTCGCGCGGCACCCGCGGCAAGCCAGCGCGGCTGTTCCGCCGCACACCCGACCCGCGTCGATAGGGTCAAGACAACCCCCACCGCGACGGAGCTGCCATGGCCGACACCCCCGCCCCTCACGTCTTCGTCGTGCAGGGTGACCTCACCCGTATTGCCTGCGACGCCTGGCTGCTGCCCACCGACCAGCGCATCAACGTCAAGCAGCATTGGCGCGACGCTCTGCCGACGCTCGCGGAACAACTGCAGGCAACTGATCTCATGGCACTGCGCGTGGGTGACCGCCTCGCCGCAGCTCTCGCGCCGGCAGTCGACGAGCCCGACGCCCCGCGCATCATCGCCACGGCTGTGCCGCTGCACGGCTTCGACGAGCCCGCCGAACTTTTCCCGGCGCTTCGGGCGTTCGTGGCCGAGGCCGTGGCCGCAACCGCTTCGCGACCACGCACGCGCCCGCTCCCCCTTTTCGCGCTGCCGTTCTTCGGCACGGCCGGCGGTGGCGGCGCTAACCGCCGAGGCGCGATCTTCGATGCCCTGCATGCGGAGGCGAGAGAGTTGGCCGCCCGCTACGAGGTCGACCTCGCATTCGTGTTCGCCTCTGAGCCGAGTTTCGCCCTCGCGCAACGCCGCCGCCAGCAAAACGGTGCGCTCGCCGGCGCCCTGCCCGAGCATCTGATCGACCACGCCCACCGACTTGCCGCAATCGCCCGCGATGGCCGCCTCGTTCCGTTCCTCGGCGCCGGCGTGAGCGTCAGCGCGGGCGCCCCCACCTGGGATGAGCTGATCAGCTCGCTCGGCGCAGAGGCTGGGCTCGACGGGGCCGAGCTCGCGAGTATCACCCGCGTCGGAACTAGCCCCCTCGACCAGGCCGCCTATCTGCGCATGCGTTTCGAGCAGACTCACGGCACGAATGCTGGCCCCGCCTTCCAGCGCGCGATCGCCTCGATCGTCGAGCGCCCCCGCTACGGCCTGGCGCCCGCCCTGCTCGCATCTCTCGAGTCAGAACAGGCGATCACCCTGAACTACGACGAACTGTTCGAGTTTGCGTGCGCCGACGCGGGCAAGCCCCGGCGCGTGATTCCGGGAACGGACTCGACCCCCGAGAGCTGGCTGCTGAAGCTGCACGGCACGGTCACCGACCCGTCGACGATCGTGCTGACCCGCGACGACTACCTGGGCTTCAACTCGGAGCGCGGCGCCCTCAGCGCGCTGGTGAAGGCCACGCTCATGACCCGCCACCTGCTGTTCGTCGGCTTCGGCCTGCGCGACGACCACTTCCACGAGATCGTGCACGACGTTCGCCGCGCCGTCGGTACCTCGACTACCGGCCCTGCGGCGACCGCACTCACGATGTCGCGCGACCCCCTGCACGACGCCCTCTGGAGCGGCCAACTCTCAACGGTGGCGATGAACGCGCGAGATGACAGCGGAGACGTGCCGAACGCCGGACGCACGCTCGAGATCTTCCTCGACGCGGTGATCTGCAAAGCGACGGATTCGCACAGCTTCCTCCTGAAGGCAGAATTCGAAGAGGCACTTTCGGACGATGAAAAGCGCCTCGCTTCCGCGCTCAGGCAAATTGAGACGGCCTTCCACGGACTGGAATCGACGACGCTTTCGCGCCAGGTCAGTAAGTTTCTGACTCGCCTGGGTCACGATCAGGACAATTAGGAGTCGCCGCGGTTAGAAGACTGCTGCCACGGTCGCGCCGCCCAAAATGCCGCTGGCACGCGAGTCATCGATGAATGTCTGCGCGGCACCCTAGCCTGAACGAAACCACAACGACGTGAGGTGACTTCAGGGTGCTCGACAATGACGACGAATATTACGACCCACTTGCAGACCAGCCGACCTACCGTGGCCGCCCGCTGCGCGCGTGGCAGAAACGCGCCTATGGCATGTGGGAAGACAACAAGTACCAGGGCGTCGTAAAGGCAATTACGGGGTCCGGAAAATCCCTCGTAGGAGTCGCTGCCGTTCACACCACATGGCAGCACGCCGGAAAGAGCCTCATTCTCGTACCGTCAGATTCACTACTGCAGCAGTGGCAAAAAGTTCTCCGCGAGAACCTCGTGGGCATTCGCATCGGCGCGGTCGGCGGCGGCCGCAACGACGACCTGCGCGACCACGATGTGGTTGTGGCGACGGTGCAGTCCGCACATCGTCGTGAGATCCTCCCAACCAGCCTCGGCCTCCTGATCGCTGACGAGGCCCACCGCTACGGGTCAGAGAGCTTCTCCTTGGCGCTCAGGGGTCAGTACGAGCGGAGACTCGCTCTCTCGGGTAGCTACGAACGCCAACTCGACGACGGAGTCGAGCGCCATCTCGCCCCCTACTTCGGCCCCGTGCTCGTGGATTACGGCTACGGAGAGGCCCGCGAAGAGGGTGTCGTCGCTCCTTTCCGGCTCGCCCTCGTCGGCGTCGACTTCACCGCATCCGAGCAAACCGCCTACGAGAACGAAGGCAAGCGTCTGCAAGAGGCTCAGGACACCCTCGTCAATGACCACTCCTATCCAACTGATTGGCCCGAGTTCTTCGCGCACGTAAACGGGCTCTTCGTCATGAAGCGGGGGTAGGGGCTGTTCGCCAGGGCTTGTGGCCGCCGGCGGCGAGCAGGATCCGCAGCCGGTAGTTGTCGAAG